>NZ_JBSWTX010000001.1:2500-2407500 GCF_056158765.1 Leisingera sp. ABM4_060
CTCAGTGAGGTGCTGATTACCTTCGGGTATGATGCAAGCCTTGGACCGCGTCGCTTTCCTCAGACGCCCCTTGGTTTGCCTTGCTGAAACGGCAGTGTTGTCCAAGTCAAGTACACTAACCCGCATGATCTGACGATCATGCAACAAGTTCCTGGTCACCGACATGACCGGGAGCGGGATAGTTTGCTTTTTGGTTCAGAATAAGGGTGCGGTTTCTTACCAGCTTCCGCACCGTGGCATGAAACACTGTCTTTTTCTGGATCAAATCAAGCGCGAGAAGGGCGTTTGGCGGATGCCTTGGCAGTAAGAGGCGATGAAAGACGTGATACCCTGCGATAAGCTTGGGGGAGCCGGGAATAGGCTTTGATCCCAGGATCTCTGAATGGGGGAACCCACCTGAAAGTCCGTTATTGTTACCTTTGGTGATCAATAATGGGTTTAACCAGGTACTTAAGGACTGAATACATAGGTCTTTAAGAGCAAACCCGGGGAACTGAAACATCTAAGTACCCGGAGGAAAGGACATCAATAGAGACTCCGTTAGTAGTGGCGAGCGAACGCGGACCAGCCGAGCCTGATGAGTGACCAGAATGCGTTGGGAAACGCAGCCAGAGCGGGTGACAGCCCCGTATGGGAAGCTCTGAGGGACGTATTAAGTAGGGCGGGACACGTGAAATCCTGTTCGAAGACCGGAGGACCACCTCCGAAGGCTAAGTACTCCTTACTGACCGATAGCGAACCAGTACCGTGAGGGAAAGGTGAAAAGCACCCCGGCGAGGGGAGTGAAACAGTACCTGAAACCGAACGCCTACAATCAGTTGGAGGCCCCTTGAGGGCTGACAGCGTACCTTTTGTATAATGGGTCATCGACTTGGTCTCACGAGCAAGCTTAAGCCGCTAGGCGGAGGCGCAGCGAAAGCGAGTCTTAATAGGGCGCATGAGTTCGTGGGATCAGACCCGAAACCGAGTGATCTAGGCATGGCCAGGTTGAAGGTGCGGTAACACGCACTGGAGGACCGAACCCACATCTGTTGAAAAAGATCGGGATGAGCTGTGCCTAGGGGTGAAAGGCCAATCAAACTCGGAGATAGCTGGTTCTCTGCGAAATCTATTTAGGTAGAGCGTCATCCGAATACCCCGGGGGGTAGAGCACTGGATGGGTAATGGGGCCCCACAGGCTTACTGATCCTAACCAAACTCCGAATACCCGGGAGTACTGGATGGCAGACACACTGCGGGTGCTAACGCCCGTAGTGGAGAGGGAAACAACCCTGACCTCCGGCTAAGGCCCCCAATTCATGGCTAAGTGGGAAAGCAGGTGGGATGTCCAAAACAACCAGGAGGTTGGCTTAGAAGCAGCCATCCTTTAAAGATAGCGTAACAGCTCACTGGTCTAAATAAGACGTCCTGCGGCGAAGATGTAACGGGGCTCAAGCCATGAGCCGAAGCCGAGGATGCACATAGTGCATGGTAGCAGAGCGTAGTGTGACATAGTCTCATTCCTCCTTAGTATCTTCGGATACATTGGAGGAGAGAGGCTTTCGATGAAGCCGGGGCGTGAGCCATCCGGTGGAGAGATCACTAGCGAGAATGATGACATGAGTAGCGACAAAGAGTGTGAGAGACACTCTCGCCGAAAGTCCAAGGGTTCCTGCTTAAAGCTAATCTGAGCAGGGTAAGCCGGCCCCTAAGCCGAGGCCGAAAGGCGTAGGCGATGGGAACCAGGTTAATATTCCTGGGCCGTGGAGTGGTGACGGATTGTGAAGGTAGTTCGCTCTTATCGGATTGAGCGGGCTGCTGATCAGTCCCTGGAAATAGCCCTCCTGTCAGACCGTACCCTAAACCGACACAGGTGGACTGGTAGAGAATACCAAGGCGCTTGAGAGAACGATGTTGAAGGAACTCGGCAAAATACCTCCGTAAGTTCGCGAGAAGGAGGCCCGGGTTCAAGGCAACTTGGATCCGGGGGCACAAACCAGGGGGTGGCGACTGTTTATTAAAAACACAGGGCTCTGCGAAGCCGCAAGGCGACGTATAGGGTCTGACGCCTGCCCGGTGCCTGAAGGTTAAAAGGAGGGGTGAGAGCTCCGAATTGAAGCCCAGGTAAACGGCGGCCGTAACTATAACGGTCCTAAGGTAGCGAAATTCCTTGTCGGGTAAGTTCCGACCTGCACGAATGGCGTAACGACTTCCCCGCTGTCTCCAACATCAACTCAGCGAAATTGAATTGCCTGTCAAGATGCAGGCTTCCCGCGGTTAGACGGAAAGACCCCGTGCACCTTTACTACAGCTTCGCACTGGCATCAGGATTGTGATGTGCAGGATAGGTGGTAGGCATCGAAACCGGAACGCAAGTCCCGGTGGAGCCTCCCTTGAGATACCACCCTTCGCACTCTTGATGTCTAACCGCGGTCCGTTATCCGGATCCGGGACCCTGCGTGGCGGGTAGTTTGACTGGGGCGGTCGCCTCCTAAAGAGTAACGGAGGCGCGCGAAGGTTGGCTCAGAGCGGTCGGAAATCGCTCGTTGAGTGCAATGGCAGAAGCCAGCCTGACTGCGAGACTGACAAGTCGAGCAGAGACGAAAGTCGGCCATAGTGATCCGGTGGTCCCGCGTGGAAGGGCCATCGCTCAACGGATAAAAGGTACGCCGGGGATAACAGGCTGATACTGCCCAAGAGTCCATATCGACGGCAGTGTTTGGCACCTCGATGTCGGCTCATCTCATCCTGGGGCTGGAGCAGGTCCCAAGGGTACGGCTGTTCGCCGTTTAAAGAGGTACGTGAGCTGGGTTTAGAACGTCGTGAGACAGTTCGGTCCCTATCTGCCGTGGGTGTAGGATACTTGAGAGGAGTTGCCCCTAGTACGAGAGGACCGGGGTGAACGATCCACTGGTGGACCTGTTGTTGCGCCAGCAGCAGTGCAGGGTAGCTATGATCGGACAGGATAACCGCTGAAGGCATCTAAGCGGGAAGCCCCCCTCAAAACAAGGTATCCCTGAGGGCCGTGGAAGACCACCACGCCGATAGGCCGGAGGTGTAAGCGCAGCAATGCGTTCAGCTGACCGGTACTAATCGCCCGATAGGCTTGATTTGATCCAGTAACAGACAGTGTTACTCAAAACCAAACAAGCAAACACATCCCTAACAAACACTTGGACATGTTGATTGTATTGCCTCCTGCATTTGGAAACGTCTTCGTGACATAACTCCTGGGCGGTCTCTCGCGTATTTACTTCGTAAACACGCTGCCGACCGCGAACCGAGAAAATCCAAATGCCGAAGGCATCTGGATTTTTCTCGGTTTGGTGGCTACAGCGCAAGTGAAACACCCGGTCCCTTCCCGAACCCGGAAGTTAAGCACTGCCGCGCCGATGGTACTTGGGCTCAAGCCCTGGGAGAGTAGGTCACCGCCAAACCTAGTAAAATCCAAAAAACTCTCTTATACGATGAAACAGAAAACCCCCGCCCTGCCTCCGCAGCGGCGGGGTTTCTTTTGCCCCGGGCGTGAAAACGGAACTGTTCCTCCGGCGCGGCCGCGGGTCCGGAGGCCCTGGTTCTTTCCGGTTCCAAATACGCCCCGCCGCAGGCACCGCGCAAAGCCCGCCATCACCCCACGGCGCCTGAAACCCCCGCAACAAGACGCGACCAGGCACGAATGGCAAAATCCGCCTTGCCGGGCTCCAGCATGCAGCGGCCGAGAAACCAATGCAGATATTGCGCATGGGGGAAGCTGCGGGCGTTTTCGCCCGCGGCTGCAAGGGCCTTGCGCATGTCTTCCGGGCGGCGGCAGACAGTGGCGGCGTGGTGGTAGTCGCTGCGGCCGCAGGTAACCACCGCTTTTTGCTGCATCAGCGCTTCCAGCCCCACTGCCGAATTCTGCGAGACCACCACGTCCGAGGCTGCGATCAGGTCGTGGACGCTGGCATTGCTCAGCTCGGCATTGGCCAGCCCGGCGCAATGCATCTCAACCCTTTGCCGCGCGGCGCGGTCCTGCAGCGGGTGCGGCTTGACATAGACCCGGCCGGACACCGCTTCGCAGGCGGCCGTGATCATCTCTTGCGTGGTCAGATAATGCACCGGCGGATTGTAGCCTTCGATGTTCTGGACAAAAACCGCCGCCGCAGCCGGCGGCAGGGGAGCACTGCTGCGCGGGATTTGCGCCCGTTTCGATTTGTTGCGGCCGATGAAATGGGCGCGCAGCCGCTCAACAAACGCGCGCGCGGCTTCGGCATCCGCGTCGTCCGGCCGGAATGCCAGCCCGGCCACGCTTGAGTTCCAGTAATAGCCCTTGGGGTCCAGATACCAGAACCCCCGCAGATAACCGGGCTGGGCATGGAAGATGCGCGGGCCCTTTGGCCGCTTGGGGCCGATGACGATCTGCAAATGGTCCGAGGCCAGCAGGCCGAGCGACAGGATGTCCTCCGCATGCAGCAGCAGCGGTTTGTAGCCATAGGCAGCAGCGCTGGCGCCGATCTTTTCAAAGAATTGGTTGCCGCCTTCCAGGATGTGGCGGAACCAGGCCTCTTCGGCATGCACGATCAGCGGCTTCTTGGCGCTGTCCAGCTGCCGCAGGTGGTTGAGTTTGCGGAAACTTCCCCGTTTGGGCATGGGTTTTGCGTTCTCTGTCTGCTCTGCAGCCCTGTCTGGGCGCGAACGGGGCTGCAGGTCAAGAAAGAACTGGGCAAAGAAAAACGCCCGGGCATGCTCCGGGCGTTCCAGTTTCTGTGATTTGGCCGCTTATCAGCCGATGATTGCGTTCAGCGTTGCCGAAGGGCGCATCACCTTGGCTTTCAGCTCGACATTCGGGCGGTAGTAGCCGCCGATCTCGGCTGCCGGGCCTTGCGCCGCGGCCAGTTCGGCCAGGATCTGCTCTTCCTTGGCGCCCAGCTCTTCGGCGATGGGGGCAAAGAAGGCGGCCAGTTCGGCGTCGCCGTCCTGGGCCGCCAGCGCTTCGGCCCAAAAGCGGGCAAACCAGTAGTGGCTGTCGCGGTTGTCGGGCTGGCCCACTTTGCGGGAGGGCGAACGGTTGTGGTCCAGGATGCCCTGGGTCGCGTCCTCGGCCGCGGCACCCAGCACGCCGGCCTTGGCGTTGCCCTTGCTGTCGGCGAGGAAGTTCAGCGACTCGCCGAGGGCGCAGAATTCACCCATCGAATCCCAGCGCAGGTGGTTTTCCTCGACCAGCTGCTGCACGTGCTTCGGGGCCGAGCCGCCGGCACCGGTTTCAAACAAGCCGCCGCCGTTCATCAGCTTCACGATCGAGAGCATCTTGGCCGAGGTGCCCAGCTCCAGGATCGGGAACAGGTCGGTCAGGTAGTCGCGCAGCACGTTGCCGGTGATGGCGATGCTGTCCTTGCCTGCGGTGATGGTTTCCAGCGATTGGCGGGTCGCTTCGCGCGGCGCCATGATCTGGAACTTGTCTGCCACACCGGCCGCCTCCAGCGCGGGCTGCACGTATTTGATCAGCTCGGCGTCATGGGCGCGGTTTGCATCCAGCCAGAAGATCGCCTCGGAACCGGTCAGCCGCTGGCGGTCGCGCGCCAGTTCGATCCAGTTCTCGATCGGGGCTTTCTTGACGGTGCAGGAACGCCAGATGTCGCCGGCCTCCACGTCATGCGAATGCAGCGTTTCGCCGTTGGCCAGCACGATACGGATGGTGCCGTCGGCGGGGGCCTCAAACGTGGTCGGGTGGGAGCCGTATTCCTCTGCCTTCTGCGCCATCAGGCCGACGTTGGCGACCGCGCCTGCGGTGGTCACGTCCAGCGCGCCGTTGGCCTTGAAGAAATTGATGGTCTCGTCATAGACGGACGCATAGCAGCGGTCGGGGATCACGCAGTTGGTGTCGCCCTTGGCGCCGGTCTGGTCCCAGCCCTTGCCGCCGGCGCGGATCACCGCGGGCATCGAGGCGTCGATGATCACATCCGACGGCACATGCAGGTTGGTGATGCCCTTGTCGCTGTCGACCATATACATCGACGGGCGCTCTGCGGTGACGGCCTCGATGGCGGCCATGATGCCGGCGTTGTCCTTGACCCGCGCCAGCAGGTCGCCCAGGCCGGAGTTCGGGTTGACGCCCAGCGCGTCCAGCTCGGTGCCGAATTTGTCGAACACCGGCGCCAGCCAGGCCTTGACCGCGTGGCCAAAGATGATCGGGTCGGAGACCTTCATCATGGTGGCCTTCATGTGCAGCGAGAACATGGTGCCGTCGGATTTGGTGTCCTCGATGGCGTCTGCCAGGAAAGCGGCCAGCGCGCGTGCCGACATGAAGGTCGCATCCGCCACGGTGCCTTCTTCCAGCGGCCAGGCGTCTTTCAGCGCGGTGACAGCACCGTCCTTGGCAACAAATTCGATCTTCGCCTCACCGGCCTGCGCGGCGGTGATGGTCGCGGATTTTTCGTTGGCATAGAAGTCGTTGCCCGGCATCGACGAGACCTTGGTCTTGCTGTCTGCCGACCATGCGCCCATCGAATGCGGGTTCTTTTGGGCGAAGTTCTTCACGGCCTTGGCGGCGCGGCGGTCGGAGTTGCCTTCGCGCAGGACCGGGTTCACCGCCGAGCCCTTGATGGCGTCGTAACGGGCGCGGACGGCCTTTTCGGCGTCATTGGCAGGCTCGTCCGGGTAATTCGGAATGTCAAAACCCTGGCCCTGCAGCTCGGCGATAGCCGCGGTCAGCTGCGGCACCGAGGCAGAGATGTTCGGCAGCTTGATCACATTGGCGTCCGGGGTCTTCACCAGCCGGCCCAGTTCGGCCAGGTCGTCGTTCTGGCGCTGATTCTCAGACAGGTTCTCCGGGAAGGCGGCGATGATGCGGCCCGCCAGCGAAATATCCTTGGTGCCGACCGAAACGCCGGCGGCGGACGCGAACTTGCGGATGATCGGCAGGAAAGAGGCCGATGCCAGCTCAGGCGCTTCGTCTACAATGGTATACAATATATCCGGGTTTTTGTTTTCTGCCATGTTTCACAACCTTTCAGCGATCTCGGAGGCGTTTATGACGTCAGCGCAAGGAAGGCCCGCGCCGGAGGGTTATTCCAGTGGTGCTCCGGCGCGATCAAACGGGGCCGGAACCGGCTTGGGAAGCCATTGGTATCGCCCCCATGTAAAACAGGATTGCTGCAGGTGCAATGGTGCGGTGCATTTCCGGGTCCGCGCGGATTGCCGCGGCAGTAGGTGAGACGGGGGAGGGGCGCTGCCCCCGCTTGCCTGGCGGCAAGCTCCCCCGGAGTATTTGCGGAAAGATGAAAGAGCTGAAGGGCTATTCGCGCAGCTCGCCCGGGGCGACGCCCCAGAGCTTTTTCTTCGGTGCCCAGCCGCTGTAGCCGCCGGCCGAGATTTCGCACCACTCGCTGCCGCATTCGCCGAGGCGGGCCACCACACCGAGCTCGAAGGCTGCGCTGACCGGCGATCTGGTATCGGGGCGGGCATGCACAGTCAGCATGTCCTCCTCCACCAGTACCGTGCGCACGCCTGACAGAAGCGCATAATGCACCCAGCCGCCGGCGCCGTCGCGGTCCTGCACCCGGCGCCAGTGGCCGTATTCAGCGGTGATTTCCAGCGGCATGCCGCGGCGCTTGAACACCCAGTCGATCTTGTGGGTGAGCGAGGGGCCGCGGCGCACATTGCCCTTGGCCGCCTTCATCGAGACATAGCGGGGCAGCGGCAGGTTGGTGACAGGGCCGCGGGATTCGGCGGCGCAAACGGCGCTCGCCAGCGCCAGGGATACCGCTGCCGCTGCCAGATGGCGGAGTGCCATTGCCGCTTTTCTCACTGCCTGCTCGCCTCTTCGTTGCCCAGCCGGGTTGCGCCCAGCCTCTTTGTTCCGGTCCTGCGCCCGTATTTTCCCTGGCGGCCCCGGCAATTTTCCGGTTGCGGTCAGGGGAATGCGCGCGGGTTCTTGTGCCTGCCCGCGTCCAGCGCCATGATGCCATGGCGGCGCAGGTAATGAAAAGCCCGAGGGAGAGCGCAAGTGGCAAGAGACAGACTGAGTGTTGTTGTTACGCGACGGTTGCCGGAACCGGTGGAGACGCGGCTGAGCGAGCTGTTCGACGTGCAGCTGCGCGAGGATGATACGCCGATGACCAGGGCGGAGCTGGTGGCGGCGGTGAAAGCGGCCGATGTACTGGTGCCGACCGTCACCGACAGCATTGATGCGGGGCTTCTGGGCCAGGCGGGCGAACAGCTGCGGCTGATTGCCAATTACGGTGCAGGCGTTGATCACATCGATGTGGCGACGGCGCGGCAGCGGGGCATCCTGGTCTCCAACACGCCGGGCGTTCTGACCGACGACACCGCCGATATGGCGATGGCGCTGATCATGGCGGTGGTGCGGCGGATGCCCGAAGGGCTGGCCGTGATGCAGAAAGGCGACTGGCAGGGCTGGGCGCCGACCGCCTTGCTGGGCGGGCGGATTGCCGGGCGGCGCCTGGGCATTCTGGGCATGGGGCGGATCGGCCAGGCGGTGGCCAAACGCGCCGCGGCCTTTGGCATGCAGGTGCATTACCACAACCGCCGCCGGTTGCGGGCCGAGACGGAAGCCGCGCTGGAGGCCACCTATTGGGAGAGCCTCGACCAGATGGTGGCGCGGATGGATGTGATCTCGGTGAACTGCCCGTCGACGCCCTCGACCTTCCACTTGCTGAACGCACGGCGGCTGAAGCTGATGAAACCCTCGGCGGTGGTGGTGAACACCTCGCGCGGCGAAGTGATCGACGAGCACGCATTGACCCGGATGCTGCGGGCGGGCGAGATCGCCGGTGCCGGCCTTGATGTCTATGAGCACGGCACCGACATCAACCCGCGCCTGCGCGAGCTGCCCAATGTGGTGCTGCTGCCGCATATGGGGTCGGCGACCCTCGAAGGGCGGATCGAGATGGGTGAGAAGGTGCTGCTCAACATCAAGACATTCGAGGACGGCCACCGCCCGCCCGACCAGGTTGTGCCGTCGATGCTGTAGCAGCTCCAAGGCCGGGCCGGAATTTGAGAAAGGGAATTTCCATGAGACATCTGATTCTGGCCTGCCTTGCCGTTGCAGGCGCGGCCAATGCACAGGAAGCCGCGGATTCCGTGGCACCCGAGGCAGCAACTGCCGGCAGCTTTGAGGCGGTTTCAGAGCAAGTCGCAGCCGCACTGGCGGCCAGGAACGCAGGCCAGCCGGTTGCGGCGGAAAATTGGATGGTTGCAGCGGCCAATCCGCATGCGGTGGAGGCTGGTGCCCGGGTGCTGCGCGCAGGCGGCACGGCTGCGGATGCGATGGTGGCTGTGCAGACCGTGCTGGGGCTGGTGGAGCCGCAATCCTCGGGCCTGGGCGGCGGCGCCTTTCTGGTCTGGTATGACGGTGCCACCGGCGAGCTGACCACGCTGGACGGGCGCGAAACCGCGCCGCTGGCGGCGACACCGACGCTGTTTCAGGATGAAAATGGCGAGCCCTTGCAGTTCTTTGACGCCGTGGTGGGCGGCCGTTCGGTCGGCACGCCGGGCACGCCGGCGCTGCTGGAAGCCGCGCACCGGCGCTGGGGCCGTGCCAATTGGCCATCGCTGTTTGAACCGGCGATTGCCTTGGCTGAGGGCGGCTTTGCCGTCTCCCCGCGCCTCGCGGGGCTGGTGGAACGCGACGCCGAGCGGCTGGCGCGTTTCCCGGCCACGGCTGGGTATTTCTTGCCCGATGGCGATCCGATCGAAGCCGGGGCCGTGCTGCTGAACCCGGATTACGCCGCCACCTTGCGGGCTATGGCGGAGGACGGGGCAGAGGCGTTTTACTCAGGCCCCATCGCGGCAGAGATCATCCGCACAGTTTCAACTGCCGACGGCAACCCAGGCGTGCTGTCGGCCACTGATCTGGCGCTTTATCAGGTCAAGGAACGCCCGGCGGTTTGCGCCGCCTACCGCGATTTCGAGGCCTGCGGCATGGGGCCCCCGTCCTCCGGGGCACTGACTGTGGGGCAGATTCTGGGCATGCTGGGGAACTATGACCTCGCTGAGATGGGTCCCGAAAGCGCTGAGGCCTGGCGGCTGATTGGCGATGCCTCTCGCCTCGCCTTTGCCGACCGCGGCCGCTACATGGCAGACAGTGATTTTGTGCCAGTGCCCACCCATGGGCTGGTGGCGGCGGATTACCTGGCCAGCCGGGCAGAGCTGCTGCAAGGCAGTGATGCGCTGCCGGAGGTGGCGCCGGGATCGCCTGAGTTCGACCACGCGCTGCTGGCCGATGACGAGTCGATAGAGCTGCCCTCGACCTCGCATATTTCCGTTGCGGATCAATACGGCAACGTCTTGTCTATGACCACAACCATCGAGAACGCCTTTGGCTCGCGGCTGATGGCGGGCGGCTTCCTGTTGAACAATGAACTGACGGATTTTTCCTTCCGTACACATGTGAACGGGGTGCCGATTGCCAACCGGCTGGAGCCGGGCAAGCGGCCGCGCTCCTCGATGGCGCCCACCATTGTGCTGCGGGACGGCAAGCCGGTGCTGGCTATCGGCTCCCCCGGCGGCAGCCGGATCATCGGCTATGTGGCGAAATCCATCGTCGCCTGGGCCGACTGGGGGCTGAACATCCAGGAAGCGCTGGCGCTGCCGCATCTGGTCAACCGCTTCGGCACCTATGATCTGGAAGCAGGCACCAGCGCCGAAGGGCTGGCAGAGGCGCTGTCCGGCATGGGCTATGAGGTGAATATCCGCGACCTCAACTCGGGCTTGCATGCAATTGAGATCGGCGATGTGCTGAAAGGCGCCGCCGATCCCCGGCGTGAGGGGATAGCGCTAGGCGGCTGACACAGTCCCGCCTGGCCGCAAGGCCGGGCAGGCGCAGCCCTTTGGGCTCTGTAAAATCCTACCCGCTTGTGGGTATTGCGGCACAACCGTTGCGGCGCGTAGGTTAACACGTAAACTTCCCCAACGGACGCCTGCCGTCCAAGGAGACCCGCCATGGTGCAAGCCACCTCACTGCCGCGCAACGAAGCCGGAATCGCGGCCGCCATCGAGACGCTGAAACCGCGCTTTGGCGACCGTTTGCAAACCGGCCAGGCAATCTGCGAGCAGCACGGCCACACCACCACCTGGATCACCAACCAGGCCCCCGATGCGGTGATCTTCCCAACTTCCACCGAAGAGGTCGCGGAGATTATCAAGACCTGCGCCGAGTTTGGCGTGCCGGTCATTCCCTTTGGCACCGGCACCTCGCTGGAGGGCCATGTGAACGCGCCCGCCGGCGGCATCTGCATCGACATGATGCGGATGGACAAGATCCTGGCGGTGCATGCCGGGGATCTCGACGTGGTGGTGCAGCCCGGCGTCACCCGCGAGCAGCTCAACACCTATCTGCGCGACCAGGGCCTGTTCTTTCCGATTGATCCCGGAGCCAATGCTTCGCTGGGCGGCATGGCGGCGACGCGGGCTTCCGGCACCAATGCGGTGCGCTATGGCACCATGAAAGACAATGTCCTGGCGCTGGAGGCGGTGATGGCCGACGGCGGTGTGATCCGCACTGCCCAGCGGGCCAGGAAATCCTCGGCGGGTTATGACATGACCCGGCTGCTGGTCGGCAGCGAAGGCACCCTGGGATTGATCACCGAACTGACCCTGAAGCTGCAGGGCATCCCCGAGGCGATCCGCTCCGCCCGCTGCTCCTTCCGCTCGGTGGATGAGGCTTGCCGCGCGGTGATGATGACGATCCAATACGGCATTCCGGTGGCCCGCATCGAACTGCTGGATGCGCTCAGCGTGCGCGCCGCCAATGCCTATTCCGGCCTCGACCTGCCAGAGAACCCGCTTCTGCTGCTGGAATTTCACGGCTCGGATGCAGGCGTGGTCGAGCAGGCGGACATGTTCGCCTCTATCGCGGAGGAATTCGGCGGCTTCGACATCGAGGCGACCTCAACGGCTGAGGAGCGCAGCAAACTCTGGCAGGCGCGCCACGACATGTACTGGGCCAGCCTGCAATTGCGCCCGGGTGCCAAGGGGATCTCCACCGACGTCTGCGTGCCGATCTCGCGGCTGGCGGAATGCGTCGGCGCCGCCCGCGAAAAGGCCGAAAGCATGGGGCTGATGGCGCCGGTGGTCGGCCACGTGGGCGACGGCAACTTCCACGCGCTGCTGCTGATCGACATGGAGAGCGGCATTGAGCGGCAGAAGGCGGACGATTTTGTCGGCTGGCTCAATGAACTGGCAATTTCGATGGACGGCACTTGCACCGGAGAGCACGGCATCGGCCAGGGCAAGCGCCCCTATCTGCAGCAGGAGCTGGGCGAGGCCACCCGCTACATGGCAGCCATCAAGGCGGCGCTGGACCCGGAGAACATCATGAACCCGGGGAAAATCCTGGAGATGTGAGTGGCAGGGCTGCAGGCAGGAAAACCTCCCGCCCGTCGCCAGGCGCATCAAAGATGCGCCTGCTCCCGTTGGGCCGGGCGCCGTGCTGGCGCACGGCGCGGCAGCGCCCGGCAGTCCGCGGGTCAAGGCCGCGCAGCACCGTCTGCCCTTGTCGCGCAACCCTCTTCAAAAGTGCAAACCCGCTTAAGGGCATACCTGCCCTTAAGCGGGTCTCAGCCTCCTCTCCCCTTGCGCTGCGCAAGCAGCGCCCGGCCCAAGGCTGTAATATGGTCCCGCAGGGGCCATCTTCAGGCGCGGGAGCCCGCCGCCTGCGGCAAACTCGTCCCGTTGCGGACCCGGCGCACGCCCCGCTCACGCCAGGTTAAGCCGCTTGTGCCATGATCTCTCCCGATCGCGATCCCCGCCGGGACTGACACCCCCGGCACCTTGGAACAGGGCCCTTTGGCAAGGGCACGCAGAGACAACGTTCAGCGTGCGGGAGGAACCTCCCGTCCCGCCTCCGCCTCCTTGGCGGCGCCGCCATTCCTTACCGCTGACAGGCACCCCGCTTAAGATCAGCAAACAAGATGCAGCAGCAACCGGCAGGGCAGGGTCCCGGGCCGGATCAGGCGCATTGCCCTGAACCTCCCCCGAAATGCCGGAAATCTGCCGCAATTGCGCGCCAGAATTCAAGCTGGGGTAAAACCCGGTCATTTCGCAGATCTGGAGAGCGGCCATGGGATTGAAAAAGGCAGCGGGCATCGTGGTGTTCTGCACTCAGGGCGTGGTCGGCGCCGACTATTACTTCCAGACCCGCGACGCAGGTCTTGGCTGGGGCCAGCTGAGCAGCGCGCAATACGCCGAGATTGTCCGCGAGCGCATCACCCGGGTGCGCACCGAACGGGCCGGGTTGCGCGCGGAGCAGACGCCTGAGGGTGCTGCGGGCGGCAGCTCTGTCTGGGGCGAGGTGGCCAGCTATGGCAAGAGCCTGCTTTCAGGCGGCGAGCAGGTTGCCGAGGCGCCGCAGCCCGAGGAGCCGCAACCCATCTGCATCCGCCGCGGCAACGTGGCCGATTGCTGACACAGCCGCCGGCAGACGTGGAAAACCAGCAGGGGGCAGCTGCCCCCTTTTTGCTGCCTGAAAATGCCATTTCCGGCAAAACCGGCGTGAATTCCCTCGCTCTGCGACGCAGCAGGTCGGTTTTTGCGGTTTTTGCGTCGGATGGATTTTGCGCGCTTCCTTCCGCTCCGGCATAAACCAAAGCCAAGAATTCTCATAAAGCTGGAGAGCCGGAGAATGAAAACCCAAGTCAAAGCACTTGTTGTTGGCGGCGGCGCCGTTGGCACCTCGATTGCCTATCACCTCGCCAAGGCCGGCTGGGACGACGTCATGCTGATCGAGCGTGACGAGCTGACCTCCGGCTCGACCTGGCACGCGGCCGGCCTTCTGCCGCTGTTCAACATGTCCTATGCGACCACCCACATCCACAAGTACTCGGTCGATTTCTACAAGACCCTGGAAGAGGAAACCGGCCTGAACGCAGGTTTCGCCGTGGTGGGCAACCTGCGCATGGCGCAGACCCAGGAGCGCATGGACGAGTACATGCTCTACGCCTCCACCGCAGAAACCTGCGATGTCGCCTATGAATGGCTGACCCCGGAGCAGATCAAGGAGCGCTGGCCGCTGATCGAGACCGGCGACCTGAAGGGTGCGATCTACCACACCGAAGACGGCTATATTAACCCGGCAGACGTGACCCAGGCGATGGCCAAAGGCGCCCGTCAGCGCGGCGTCGAGATCGTGCGCAAGCTGCAGGCCGATGCCTTCCACTGGACCGGCACCCACTGGGAAGTCACCTGCACCAAGATGGTGGAAAAGGGCGGCAACCTGGTGCCCTCCGACGAGCAGGTGGTGATCACCGCAGAGCACGTTGTGACCGCATCGGGCAACCACGCACAGCGCACCGCCAAGATGCTGGGCATCAAGATGCCGGCAATCCCGGTCGAGCACACCTTCATCGTCATGGACAAGGACCCCGAGCTGGTCAAATGGCGCGAAGCCGGCAACCCCGAGCACCCCGTTGTGCGCGACGCCGACAATGAATCCTATGCCCGTGAAGAGCGCGGCGGCTGGATCCTGGGCATCTACGAGCGCGGCGCGCCTGCACAGTTCGAGCACGGTGTGCCGGACAGCTTCCGCGCCGACCTGTTCCCGCTGGATCTGGACCGGATCGCAGAGCAGTACATGGCGATGGCAGAGCGCGTTCCGTCCTGCGCCGAATCCGGCCTCAAGGACGACTTCAACGGCCCGATCTGCTACACCCCCGATGGCAACCCGCTGGTCGGTCCGGCGCCGGGCCTGCGCAACATGTGGCTGGCGGAAGGCTTCTCCTTCGGCATCACCGCCGCTGGCGGCACCGGCTACTACCTGGCGCAGATGATGGTGGACGGCGAAGCCGAGATCGACATGGCGTCGCTCGACCCGAAACGCTACTCCTCCAACTGGATGACCACCGAGTTCGCCGCGCGCAAGAACGAAGAGTGCTACGAGCACGTCTACATCCTGCACCACCCGGACGAAGAGCGCCCGGCAGCCCGCCCGCTGCGTACCGCGCCTGCGTTCGACCGCCAAAAGGCCCGCGGCGCACAGTTCGGCTGGGTCAACGGCTGGGAACGCCCGAACTACTTCGGCCCGCTGGACGCACCGGAAACCTTCGACCACGACGCCCGCTCCTTCCGCCGCGGCGGCTGGTGGCAGCATGCCGTGGACGAAGCCAAGGCAATCCGCGAAGGCGTTGGCCTCATTGACGCAACCGCCTTCACCAAGCACGTCGTCAAAGGCCCCGGTGCCACCCAGTTCCTGGACTGGTTCACCTGCAACAAGCTGCCCAAGGTCGGCCGCATCAACCTGACCTACGCGCTGACTGTCTATGGCACCACCCGCACCGAATACACCATCGTCCGCAACGGCGAGAACAACTACTATCTGGTCTCCGCTGGTGCCTGGTCCGAATATGACGCGGACTTCCTGCGCAAGGCGGCTGAGGACAAGATGGAGGAGTTCGGCTACATCGAGATCCAGGATGTGACCAGCCAGTGGGGCGTCTTCGCCATCGCAGGCCCCAAGTCCCGCGATGTGCTGAAAGAGGTGATCGTCGACGCCGATCCGGAAACCGCCCTGTCCAACAAGCGCTTCCCCTGGCTGTCGGCCAAGCAGATCGAACTGGGCATGTGCCCGGTGAATGCGATCCGCGTTGCCTACACCGGTGAACTGGGCTGGGAACTGCATCACCCGATCGAGATGCAGAACTACCTGTTCGACCTGCTGGAGAAGGCTGGCGAGAAGCACGGCATGAAGCTGGTGGGTGCGCGCGCCCAGAACTGGCTGCGCCAGGAGAAATCCTACCGCGCCTTCGGCAACGAGCTGGGCCGCGACGCGACCCCGCTGGAAGCCGACCTGCCGCGCTTTGTCGATCTGGAGAAGGACTTCCACGGCAAGGACAAGCTGGTCGAGACCGGCGTCCGCGTGAAGTGCTGCACCCTGCTGATCGACGGACCGGAAGATGCCGATCCCTGGGGCCGCGAGGCGCTCTATGCCGCAGACGGCACCCGTGTGGGCCGCCTGACCTCCGGCGGCTATTCGGTGGCCTTCGAGAAATCCATCGGCATGGGCTATGTGAAGCCCGAGTTCGCGGTGGAAGGCACCAAGCTGCAGGTCAAGATCCAGGACAAGCTGTGGGATGCGGTCGTCACCTGCGACAGCCCCTATGACCCGAAGAACGAGACCATCCGCCAGAACGGCTGATCTCTGACCCCGAAAACCAAGAAAGCCCCGGCCTGCAAGCCGGGGCTTTTTTGTTTCCGCTTCCCAGGATGGTCTAGGACGCCAGCGCCATCGCTGCGGCGGCGGCTTTCTGGAACTCTCCGTCCGGGTCCTGGGTCAGCAAAGTCGGCTGAAAGCGAAGCTCCCGGATGTCCTGCACGCCGGCCTGGTTCAGCCAGAACCGCAGGTAAGAGGACTGGTAATCGACGCCAAAGGCAGGCGAAGGCATGTCCGGGCCATAGGCGCCGCTGGTCAGGGCCAGCACGGCCTTCTTGTTTTCCAGCAGGCCAAAGTAACCGGTCTCCTGATCCAGCCCCCACAGCAGGCCCGGCTGGTGGATCAGGTCAATGTACTGCTTCAGCTTGTAGGGGATCCCGCCGTTCCACATCGGCGTGGCAATCAGATAGATGTCGGCACTGACAAAGCGCTGGGCCATGGCGGCGATCTGGTCCCAGGCGGTGCGCTGCGGGGCGTCCTGATCCTGGCCGGTGATGACATTCATCTTGGCGGCCACCTTGTCGCCGCCGTAGTCCGGCAGGGTCTCAAGGGACAGATCCAGGATGTCCGTCTCGATCTGCGGCGACGTCTCTTGCAGCCTGGCCAGATAGGCCTCTGCCAGCGCGCCTGATTTTGACTCGGCGCCGCGGGGGGAGGCTTTGATAAACAGCAGTTTGGTCATGGTCCGGGGTCTCCTGTCCGGGGTAACGGTTTGCAGGAGGGATATGGCAAAGGCCCATTCTTGCAAAAAGATGTTGAATTGCAAAGGATCTGTGCGAAAAGTGCAAAGATGAACCCGGAAGCTGCCGATAACCTGTTTGTCCGCGTGACCGAAGCGGGCAGTTTCTCGGCGGCTGCGCGGGCGCTAGGGGTGGCGCCCTCGTCTGTGGCGCGCCAGATCCAGCAGCTGGAAAAGGATCTTGGCACGCGCCTGTTTCAGCGCACGACCCGCAAGCAAAGCCTGACAGAAGCCGGCGAATTGTACTATCGCCATGCCAAACGCGCCGCCGAAGAGATGGCCGCGGCCCGCAGCGGCATTGCGCGGCTGGCCGCAGCGCCGTCGGGTGTGCTGACCATCACCGTTGAGCCGGACCTGGCCGTGGCGCTGATTGCCCCGCTGCTGCCGGAATTCCTGCGCCTGTACCCAGAGGTGAAAACCAGGCTGCTGTTCTCTGCTTCGCTTGCCGATCTGGTGGAAGGGCGGATCGACCTGGCGGTCCGCATGGGGCAGCTTGCGGATTCCGGTCTTGTGGCCCGCAGGATCTTCACCAGCCGTTCACAGCTCTGCGCCAGCCCGGCCTATCTGGAAAGCCACGGAGCGCCGCACCACCCTGCGGATCTTGCCGGCCACCAGTGCCTGTCGTTCCGCACCGGCGCGGATCAGGCCGTGTGGCGGTTTGCTGCGCCGGACGGGGTGCACGAGGTTGCAGTCACCGGGCCGGTGCAGGCGAACGGCCTGATGTTCCTGAAGGAAATGGCGCTGTCCGGCTGCGGCATCATCATGATTCCGGAGTGGAGCGTGCAGGCAGAACTGGAGCGCGGTGCCTTGGTGCCTGTGCTGGAGGACTTTCCGTCTGATCCGCCCAGCACCCCGGTCAGCGCCGTTTACACCGGCCGCCGCCATCTGGCGCCGAAAATCCGCGCCTTCGTGGATTTCCTGGCCGCCCGCCTGCCCGGGGGGTGAGGCTTGCAGTCTGCGGATGGTTCCGGAGGGCCTGCTGCACCGTCAGGCTGGACACTCCGCGCGGCGCTCCCGCCCGGCCCCGTTCGGATATGAAATCCGAAGGGTTCGGTTGGGCCAGGCAGGCCGCGCCTCCGGCGCGGCCTGCCTGGCCCCCGTGGCGGCGCACGGAGTGCGGCGCAAGGCCTCCTGCTGTCTTTGCTTCGGCGCTGCCTGGACCGGCGGCCGGGGGTCAGCCGCTGTTCCGGCTGCGCAGGGCGCGGAAGTCGCTGCGGGTCAGCTCGCCGTTGCCGTCGGCGTCGGCGCGGGTGAAGAACTGCTCCGCGACCGAGCGGAATTCGGCCTTGGAGATGCTGCCATTGCCGTCCGCGTCGGTGATGGCGAAGGGATCGGCGCCCTCCGCCCGCTTGCCGCCGCCGCGTTTGCGCTGGCTTTTCAGGGCGTCCAGCATCGCCGTGTGCTCTGCCTTGTCCAGCGCGCCGTTGCCGTCGGTGTCGGCGCCGTCGAACTTGGCCACCCGGGCCTCCACCGCTTCGGAGACGGTCACCTTGCCGTCGCCGTTCAGATCCATCGCCTTGAGGCGGCCGCCGCCGGCATAAGCGGGCAGGGCAACGGCGGTGATCATGGCTGTGATGAGGATTTGCGTCTTCATGGTCAGGTCCTTTGGTCAATTCTCTGCGACGGTGTGTCCCTTTTGAAACGGAGCCGCCCCGGATTTCCGGCGCAAAAATCCGGCGGATTTCACGCATGCGTCATCAATCCTCACAAGCCGTTGATATCAGGGTCTAAAACCGGCGCGCGCGCCGCAAACAGGCCTTCTGTTTCCGACGCCTTGGACGGGATTGAAGGCGAAGCCGTCCGGCCGGGACGGCAGATTCCCCTTCAGCCAGATTGCCCGGAGGAGAAAAAATGGGGGAAATGAGCTTTGCCGGCGGTGTCTACACCACCCTTCCGGCCCGCAGCTATACGGATGAGGCGCTGTTTGCCGAGGAAAAGGCGAAGATCTTCCGCCGCTCCTGGCAGTTGATCGGCCATGCCAATGATATTCCGGGTGCAGGCGATTACGTGGTGGAGGATGTCTCCGGCACCTCCGTCATCGTGATGCGCGGCCAGGACGGGGAGATCCGGGCGTTTTACAATGTCTGCATTCACCGCGGACACGAGCTTTTGGAGGGCAAGGGCTGCGCCAGGAAGATGACCTGCCCGTATCACGCCTGGACCTACGACACCACGGGCCAGCTGCGCGCGGCGCCCAATGCGGCGAACTTCCCAGGTTTCGACAAATCGCAGCACCGCTTGCGGCAGGTGCGGGTGGAAGTGTTCTTTGGCCTGGTGCTGGTCAACCTGGATGCAGAGGCTGTGCCCTTTGCCGTGCTGGCGGCTGAGGCAATCCCGGAGATCGAGGACTATGCGCCCAACCTGGCCAGCTATCACCGGGCGGCGCGGACCGAGCGGCTGGCCAGCGCGAACTGGAAGGTGGTCGCCGAGAATTTCAACGAATGCTACCACTGCGCAGTGGTGCACAAGACGCTGACCACCGGCGTGGTGGACCCGGAGGCCTACCGCACCCGCGGCTATGATTACGGCATCCGCCATGTCTCGCCTGCGCGGCCCGACGAAAAGAAGAGCTATTCCTATGTCGCCGACCCGGAGGCCAAGACCGACAAGTTCCTGACCTGGTGGTTTTTCCCGCTGGTGGCGCTGCAGGTTTACCCGGGCGGTATCGTGAACACCTACCGCTGGAAGCCGATGGGGGTGAACAGGACCAGGATCGAGGTCGACTGGTGGCTGCCCGAGGCAACCCCGAACCCGGTGGAGGAAGAGATCATCCTGCAGCACCGCACCACCACCTTTGCCGAGGACGGGCCGATCGTGGATTCGGTGCAGCGCGGGCTGGAATCCGGCGGTTTCGACACCGGGCCGCTGGTGGTGGATGCCATCTGCTCTTCGCAATCGGAACACCCGATCATGGCGTTTCTGGAGCACTACCAGGCCGCCATGGCGCGCAGCTGAAGCCAATCCCCAGCAGTATGCGTGACCCCTGCCGCTCCGGATGCCCGTCCGGGGCGGCTCTTGGTCACGCGGCTGCGGAGCCCGGACGGACCGCGGCGCCGTTTCCCTGCGAGGGAAACACCCATGAAAAATCGATTTTTCATGGCCGGAATTCGCGTTGAATTCCGGCACACCTAGCGCAATCCGTCCGTAAGCCCAGGGGAATGGCGGGAAAATTTTCCCGCATCCAGCATGGTTTTCATCCATTCCTTTTTGGGAATACCTTTGTCTATGCTGAATTTATGAGCATCTCATGTGTCAAAAGGCGGATGGGGATCGCCGGACATCCGGGTGGCTCCCGGGGTCAGGACGGGAGTTGGCGGGCCAATGCCGGCAGCGTCCTGCCAAAGCGGGCAGCAACGCAGGCAGGCGGCGGTCTAGCGGCCGCTGTCCCCGGGCATCTCAAAGCTGCTCAATGCGGTTTCAATCCAGCGAAGGGCTGCAGCAATGGCGGCCTCGGCAGCGGCGCGCTCCTCTCGGCAGCCGGCGGTAAAATAGTGTTTCTGCAACTGCTGCAGGTCATTGGAGGCTTTTTCGAAATCTGCCGGAACAAACTGGCGCATAGGAAAACCGTCTTGCGGAACAGGGAGGTGCTGATGACCAGGCGAGATTGAGCGCGGAGGCAATCTCTTCTTGTGCGGCAATACAAGGATTGAAGAAACCGCCCCCGGCCACTCTTGAAAATGCAACCATTTACAAGGGTTTGATAGGTTTGGGAAAAATTAAGAACAACCTGCAAAGCCGCGAAGTGCTGCTTTTTGACATGTACGGGGACCCGCCGCAGTTCACGTTGCATGAAATGAAACAGGTCCTGCGGACCAGAATATTCCTCAATTACACCGCGGCGGTGGTGCTGCTGCTGACGGCCTTTGACACCCATGGGTACCGGGCCGATGGTATGCACATGGCCGCCAATGTGCTGCTGTGGCTGGTGTGCGTGGCCTGTTATGTCACCGTCTATTCAACCGTTCTGACGGCCTGGCTGGCGTTTGCGCCGGGCGGCCGGGTGGTGCGGCTGTTCCGGGTGGTTCCGGCGGTGATTGCAATGCTGCTGACCACGGTTGTGGTGATGGGAATGGCCGCGCAATATACGCTGAAGGCCTTCAGCGTGCCGGAGCTGATGCGGCACATGCCCTATAATCTTTTGCTGTGCTTTACATTTGAATCGCTGCTGGTGCTGTTCATTCTGCCCCATATCGACGCCAGCCTGAGGCTGGGGCTGTACCACCGGTCTGCCGAGCGCCAGAAAGAGGCGGCGGAACCTGCGCAGCCGCCTGCGGCGCCCCCTCCGGCTGCAGAGCCCGCCGTCACGGCGGACGCAGAGCCGCGGGTGGTGGTCCTTGGGGGCAAGGCCTTTGCCCTTGAGGAGCTGCGTTACGTGAAGTCGGAAGAGCACTATCTGCGGATCGCCACCCGGACCGGCCAGCTGACACTGCGCGGGCGCCTGGCCGATCTGCTGGCGCAGGTGCCGGAGGAGGCGGGCATTCAGCCTCACCGTTCCTGGTGGGTGGCCCGTGCGGCGGTGGCAGGGCTGAAACGCGGCAGCCAGGGCGACATTCTGCTGCTGCAGGAAGGGGTGCGGGTGCCGGTGGCCCGCGGGCGGCGAGCGCAGGTGCGCGAGATTGCAAGAAACTGGCAGGACGAGGAGACCTGAGTGCGGGACAGTCCCTGCCGCCAAAGAAAAACGCCCCCCCAGCGGGGAGCCGGGAGGGGCGCGGCCTGGCCCATGCCAGGCGGGGCACGGAGAGGAGGCGCCCCGGTGTCTCAGCCTTTGCCGTTTGCGGTCTCGGCCAGTTCCATATGGCCCCAGCCGCGCGACAGCACCTTGCGCAGGATCGGCTCGAAGAACTCCAGCGGCTTGGTCGGGTAGTCCGGGTCAAAGGCGCATTGGTCATACTTCTCGCAGAAATAGCGGCAGTCTTCCCAATAGGGGCTGTCGCGGTATTTGTCCCTTGCGTTGCGGTCGCCGCCGAAATGGTGGTTGTAGTAGAAGCCCTGGAACACGCAGTGGTGCTTGAGGATCCAGTAGGTCTTCTCGCTGACATAGGGCTTCATCATTGCCGCCGACAGCTCACCATGGTTGTAGGGGGACAGGATGTCGCCGGTGTCATGCACCAGGGCGGCCACGATGATCTCATCATCGGCGCCGTCCTCATAGGCACGGGTCGCGGCCTGCAGGCTGTGCTGGTAGCGGTTCACCGGGTAGGGGGTCCAGTCCTCGTCCAGCGACCGGATGGCGTCCAGGATGCGGTCGGGCAGGGCGGCGTTATAGGCCTCCTCATAGGCTTCCACCGCGGCCCAGTCTTCGGCCGTGGCGTCTTCGAAACTGGTCCAGGTTGGCTTATGGCTTTTGTCCAGCATGTCGCGAGTCCTTTGGTTGATCTGGCCGGAGCGTAGCGGAAGCGATTTGAGCAGGAAAACGAATTGATTTGCTCAATCTGAGCAGAAATAATGATCACTATGCAAATCAACGCTTTTGAGACCTTCCTGGCCATCGAAGCCGCCGGCAGTTTTCACGGCGCGGCGCGGGCGCTGAACATCACCCAGACCGCGGTCAGCGCCCGGATCAAGGCGCTGGAGGAGGCGCTGGGCGCCAGCCTGTTCGAACGCGGGCCGGGGGGCACGCGGCTCAGTGCGGCGGGGCGGCAGTTCCTGCCCTATGCCGAGCAGATGATCCGCACCTGGGAGTTTGTCTCGGGCGATCTGCGGGCCAGCCTGGCGGGGCGGGTGTCGTTGCGGATGGGAGCGCAATTGTCGGTTTGGGATCCGCTGCTGGTCGATGTGGCGGTGTGGCTGGAGCGTTCGCAGGGCACAGTGCCGTTCACGCTGAACTATGACCACGGGCTGAACATGGCAGAGGCGGTGGCGCGCAGGCTGCTGGACCTGGCGATCGTGAACGAGGCGCCGGCGGGCACAAGGCTGGGGGTGGAGGAGCTGCCGCCGGAGGAACTGGTGCTGGTGTCGGACCGGCCATTGCGGCTGGGGAGGGATGAATTGCCGCTGTTTATCAATCTGGAATTTGGCAATGAATACACCGCCCGGCTGCAGCAGGTGCTGCCGCAGCGCAGCCGCCAGCATATCGTGCTGGGCAATGCGCCGATGGGCCTGCGCTATTTGATGAAACGCGGCGGCATGGGGTATTTTCCCGCCTATATGGCGGCAGAGGCGCTGGCGGCGGGGCAGATCCATAGGGTCGAGGGTGCGCCGCAGATCCATCTCGGTTGCAAGGTTCTGTACCTCCCGGACAACCCGGCGCTGGAGCAGATCCGCCAGGTGCTGCAGGGGCTGCGTGAGGTGCGCGCCGGCGGCTAGCATGTAAAATTCCGGCGCGGAATTTTAGCCGGAAAACACGTGTTTTCCGGGCTGAATTCCGTGCCGGAATTCAGCCGGCCAGATAGAGAGGGAGGCAGATCATGAGCAAACTGACCGGGTGCTGCCGGCACACCGCCCTGCTTTACCGCTTTGCCAAACGCGCCACAGGCCTGAGCAGTTTCGGGGATTGCCCCGTTCAGGTTGCGCAGCCAGCTGCGGGTCCCTGCAAGTTTTTCTGGATGGTCATGCCCTGTGCCTCCTGTTTTCACATTCTTGTTTCCAAATGTGTATGCGGCTGTTGAGGCGGCGGCTTTGATACAGGTCAGAGACCAAGCTTTGCAGCGATCAGCGCCAGGTTGTTGGCGGGCATCTCCACCGCCTGAAACAGCTCCAGCCCGGCGGCTTGCAGCCAGCCGATGGTGTCGAAGTCGTCCTTGTAGCCTATTGCAGGGTCATGGCCGGATAAGGCCGCGTGGAAATTGCGGTCGCCGTCGCTGGTCAGCTCGCCGCCGCGCATGAAGGGGCCGTAGATCACAAAGCGCCCGCCGGGTGCGAGGGCGGCGGCGGCCTCGGAAATCAGGGTGCGGGCCTCTTGCGTGCTGATCAGGTGCAGGAGGTTTACCAGCACAATCAGATCCTGGCCCGGGTGCTCTGCGCCCCAGCCGGGGGCGGTGGCATCAAGCGGCAGGGGCGGGGAAATGTTGCCGAGCCGGCTTTCGGCGGCATAGGCCTGGATGCTGGCGCAGCGGATTTCGTCCACTTCTGTCGGCTGCCATTGCAGGCCGGGCAGGCGGGCGGCATAGGCCACGGCGTGCTGGCCGGTGCCGCTGGCGATTTCCAGCGCTTTGCCTTGCTCTGGGGCAACCTCTGCCAGCAGATCGCACAGCACCTCTGCATTGCGGGCGGCAGCGGGGGCAAAAAGCTTGCCGTCCTGGGGCGCGGCGACGGACGCCGCGCCGGGGACTGACCGCACCGGCATCAGCGCAGCCTCGCAGGCGACAAGGCCGCAACAGTGCCCGCGTCCAGCTCCGGCTGCTGCCCAGCCACTAGATCCGCCACCAGCCGCGCCGCAGCGGGAGAGGTCTGGACGCCGTAGCCGCCCTGGCCTGCGCTCCAGATGAAGTCGGGGTGGGCCGGGTCCGGCCCCAGCACCAGCGCGCCGTCGGGGGCAAAGCTGCGCAGGCCGGCCCAGCTGGTCTCAACCCGGGTGACCGGCTCGGTCACGTTTTCCTCGTAGCGGGCCAGGCCTTCGGCCAGCACCATGTCGTCGGCATAGGCGTCATGCGGATCAACCGGATCGGCCTCGGCCGGAGACACCAGCAGTTTGCCGGCATCGGGCTTGGCGTACCAGGTTTCCCCCGCGCCCATGATCATCGGCCAGGTGCTGACGTCATGGCCGCCGGGGGCAGGCAGCCGCGCCATCGAGCGGCGCTTGGGCTGCAGGCCGATGGGGGTCACGCCGGCCAGAATGGCGATCCGGTCGGCCCAGGCGCCGGCGGCGTTGACCAGCTGCCTGGCGTCATAGGTTTCGCCGCCTGCGGTGACCTGCCAGCCTGATGCCGTGCGGGTGATCGCGGAGACAGGCGCGCGGGTCCGGAACACCGCGCCATTGGCGCGTGCCGCCTTGGCAAACCCTTGCAGCAGCAGGTCAGCGTCGAGGTCCTGGGCATCGGCGTGAAAACCCGCCATGGTGACGCGTTCGGGGTGCAGGACCGGCACCTTGGCGCGGGCTTCGGCGCCGGAAATGGGCTCCAGATCCAGCTCCTTCAGCCCATGAGCATAGACCTCGGCGTTCTGCGGCCCGCCCACCAGCATGAAGCCGCGCGGCGACAGGCAGCCCAGGGCCTGGTGATGCCCAGCGCTGGCACGGGAGAGGGCGACCACCGGCGGCGGCCCGTAGGTCTCGGCGAACATCGCGGCAGAGCGGCCTGAGGCGTGGTAGCCAAGCGCCTCTTCCATCTCCAGCAGGGTGACGCTGCCGAGTTCCGAGAGCTTTGCCGCCGTGCCGGTGCCCGCCAGCCCGCCGCCGATGACGAGGAAATCCTGCATGGGGTCAGCGCTCCTGTTCTTCCAGACGGTCGGTGGCGGGGGCCGGGCGCGGGCTGAGCGCCTCGATCTCCCGGTACAGATCTGCGTCCATTTCAAAGGTCAGCGCGGCCAGCGAGGGCCGCAGTTGCTGTGCATTGCGGGCCGAGATGATCGGCATCGGTGCGGTTGGATGGGCGGCGGCCCAGGCCACGGCGAGGGTGGCGGGATCAGCCCCGCGCCGGGCGGCCAGTTCCACCAGGGCCGTGGCGGTTTTATGCATGACGGCAGGGCTGTAACGGGTGCTGTAGCCCTTGTCCTCGGTGATGCGGCCGGTGCCGCCCGCGGCGTATTTGCCGGTCAGCAGCCCGCCGCCCAAGGGGGAATAGGGCACCGCGGTGATGCTTTGATCTGCGCACATCGGCAGGATCTCGACCTCGGCCTGGCGTTTCACCAGCGAATACATCGGCTGCAGGATGTCCACGGCTGTGCCGGACGCCAGACCGGCCATCTGCGCCTTCATCACCTGCCAGGCGGCAAAGTTCGACAGGCCCGTGTAGCGGATCTTGCCCTCCTCTTTGAGGGCGGCAAAACAATCCATGGTTTCACGCAAGCCGGTGTCCGGGTCGAACTTGTGGAGGTAGAGTACGTCGACCATGTCCAGCTGCAGCCGCTTCAGGCAGGTTTCCAGCTGGGCACGCATGTTGGCAGCCCCTGCGCCGCCTTCATAACCCACTTTGGTGGCGATCAGCAGCTGGTCGCGCTCAGCCTTGATCAGCTCCCCCAGGAGCTGTTCCGAACGGCCTTCGGTATAAACCCAGGCGGTGTCGAAATGGGTGATGCCGGCGGCGCGGCTGGCGGCGTACATCTCTGCCGACTGGCGCTCATCGGCGCGGCCGCCGAACTGCATGCAGCCAAAGGCAAAGCGGCTGGCCGGGGTTCCGTCGGGACTGGTCAGAATCTGGGTCATGGCGCGGAGCTTGGCATAGGGGCGGGCGGCAGGGAAGCAGGAATGAATGGGCGGCGTCCCTGTGCCGGCAGCATTAACCTGAGAGGGAGGGGTGTTTGACAGTATCGCCTCTGGATTGATTTTGTTTTTCCGTAGCTGGAGTGTGTTATGTCCGCCATTCGCAATGACCAGGTGTCTGGTGTCAGTTTTCTGCTTGCCCAAACGCAGTCCGCCTCGGCGCGGGTTACGGGGCGTTTGGCGCTTGATCCGGAGGATGCTGAGTTCCGGGATCCGGAAAAGCGCCTGCGCGAAAAGGAACATGCGGAATGGCTGGCCCGGCAGCCATCTGATGCTGTTGTCATCTCGAATGCGCCGGCGGATGCCGGTGTCAGTAAAAACGTAGAGCACTACCGCGAACAGGCCAAGGCGATGCGGGCTGCCATCGTCCGCCTGTCCAATGGCCAGGAGGAACGCAGCATTCCCGCGCAGCTTCTGGGGATGCAGGACACCGGTGATGCGCTGGCGAATTCGGTTCTGCAGAAAATTCACAAGATTCCCGCCCATGTATTGGGTTTGTCAGTGGCGTTCGAACGCGGCATGATCGATACCGGGCACGGGCTGGATGCGGTTTCCGCCCGCGGGAAGAAGCTGACCGGCATTTTCACTGGTGACGGGGCGGATGCGGTCAGCTTGAGCGGCGACGAGGTGCGCAGGGTTTACACCGATGCCGACCCGTCTGTTGTGACGACGATCTCCGGCGGGAATGGAGCTTATGTAAAGGCGCACATGAACACATATTCCAATGCGGACAGCCTGTCGGTGTCGGCGCGCCGGGTGCTGGAGGTGTCAACCGGCGGCGGCGATGATGCCATTGCCATTCAGGCACGCCAGGCGCATCAGATCCAGGCGGGCGATGGGCATGACGCCATAAGCCTGCGCGCGGGCTATGCCTCGCAGATAGATGGCGGCAACGGCAATGATGCCATCGCGGTGGAGGCCGTGGTCGCCTCGGGGATCTCCGGCGGCGCCGGGGATGATGCGATCTCTGTCGTGGCCGCCAGCGGCGACCTGTCCCGCCCGTATGCGGGGTATGAATGGCAGATGATGAACAGAGGCGGCGGGCTGCCGCCAACTGCAGCGGAGCGCCTGGCCTTTGCAGCGGTTCATCTGACAGGTGCAGACGGCGGCGCGGGCAATGACCGGATGTATATCAAGACGGCCGGCAGTTTTGCCATCAGCGGCGGGGCCGGGGATGACAGCATAACAATTGACGGCGGCACGGTGGCGCTGGATTACAGCGCGCCTGGGCAGGGCCATGACACTGTGGATCTGGCCGCGGGCGCCATGGTGATGCTGAAGACAGACGGGTCCGCGGGCTATTCCGTTGCGCGTGAGGGCGACAGCATGACAGTGCGTTTTGCCAACGGTTCCGCGGTCACACTGCGCAATCTCAGCCAGGCCGCAGCTATTGGTGCCGGTCCTGGGGGCGCGGCTGATGAGGTCGGGATGCTGTACCGAAATGCGCCGCTTGACCGGGTGGTCTGAAGAGCGTTCGGTTCCGGCCGGCGGTTCGCCATATTGCAGCCCGATTTACCTGTCAGCCTATCCCTGCATGACAATGGAGCGGCAGGCGTGAGACATATACTGGCAATTGGAGTTGCGGCGGTTCTGGCAGCCTGTTCGGCGCCGGAGCAGCCCGATTATTGGTCGGCGACCCGGACCGGGTACGGCACCCAGACGGCAGCGCAGGCTTCTGCAGCGGGCACGCCGGATTACCGCACCGCAGCCCTGGCCGAGGCCGGGCAGTTCACCACCGCCATGCGGCCCGGCCTGCACAAGACCCGGACCGGCGCGCCCTGGCTGGTCGCCCATAGCGCGCGCTACCAGGCAGGCGGGTCGCCTGCGTCGGGACGGGCGGCGGCGCAGACGGCGATGGGGTATATGAGCTCAAAGCGGAAGTCGCCCTATGCGGCGCAAACCCACCTGGGCAAGTCGCGAGCCAGGTTCCGGATTGTCACCGTCGACGGCAGCAGCTTTGCGGTGCTGTTCAAGATCAGCCTGCAGTTGAAATATCTGGTGGTCTCCGACAAGGAGGCGCTGAAACAGCTTTATTCCCATGTGGCAGAGCTGTCGGGCTGCCAGGTGACCGGCAATGCCCTGATCAAGCGGCAGGACGGCGTTGCGGTGCAGCTTGCAGTCCCGGTCGCCTGTTCGTGAGTGAAAACCGGTGGGTGTTCTGCCCCTTGGTTTCATCTGGCACAACGGACACAGAGTCATGAAAAATCAAGTTGCTTTCTGGGCAACGGGGGCAGCTGTATTGTTAGCAAGTACCGCTTCGTACGGGCAGGGCTTGGATACAATCAGCCGGACCGACATCGCTGCAGCTAATTGTCCGGCTGAATGGTCAGCTCTCACCGCGTTTGAACCGGACCTTTGGGCGGATACCAATCCGATCGGCATCGACCCGGTGTTTGCTCAGGCTGAAACCGACGCATTCAACAAGTACTTTCTTTGGATCATGGCACAGGCTGAGCATGTCGGATCGGTTCTGGCTTTGGCCGACAGCTCCACACGATCCCAAGCGAGTTTCGACAAAGCCAAGGCCAGATACCATCTGTCGGCATGCCTAACGATGACACCCGCAGAAAGAGATCTTGTTGTTAAGGCGTATCATTTGCAAAGGCCATCGAAGTCCGAGGAGAGTATTCGCGCCAACATGTTCGGAGCATTCCGGGAGTATGAGTGTTTGGGATTCGCTCAAGCTAGCCTTAGGGTCTTCGATCTGGATCCAGAGAGCAGCTCTTTCCAGTCTGACTACGAAACAATCATGTCCGGAGTTTTGAACAGCTGCAGCTGAGGCGTAGGGCCGAAAGTGCCCGGCAATGCCCGGATCGAGCGGCAGGACGGCGTTGCGGTGCAGCTTGCAGTCCCGGTCGCCTGTTCGTGACTTTGAAACAGAGAGGCCGCGGTTTGTGAACAGCCGCGGCCCCGTCAGAAGGCCGAGGGGTCAGTCCGAGAAGCAGAGTTTGTTTCGGTCCAGATCCCGGACATATGCTGAGAACCGCGGTCCGCGCCGGCCTGGAGCCCCTTCGCAGGTGCCGCCCAGGCTGAGCGCCTTTTCATAAAGACGAGTTACTTCTTCGGCTGAGCCGGCGCTGAACCCCACCATGGTTCCATTGCCATTGCTGGCAGGCCCGCCGTCAAAGGGCAGGGCGGTTGCAAAGGCAAAATCGTCCCGCAGCCAGTAGGTCATTCGTTCGCTTGGGCATACCTGTGTAAATCCAGTCTCTTCGAACAGTGCGCTGTAAAATCTGACTGAGGCGTCCATGTCGTTGGTTCCAACAACAAAGTAATTCATTTTCATGGGCAATCTCCAATCCGCTGGTGAGGCAGCCGGGCCAATAATGCAGCCGGCTGATTACCGGGCGGGTCTAACTGCAAGCCGTGACAGGGTGTGTCAGCAGTCCGTTAGGAAAATCAGCGGCTTGCCCGCAACAGAAAAGGCCCGCCGGATGGCGGGCCTTTCCATGTCCGAAAACCGCAGAGGTTACTGCGGGATGTCGCCTTCCAGGCCTTCGACATAGAAGTTCATGCCGGCCAGGGTGCCGTCATCGGCGGTTTCGCCCTCTGCCAGCCAGTCGGAGCCGTCCTGCTTTTTGATCGGGCCGGTGAAGGCGTGGTAGGTGCCGTCGGCCAGCGAGGCCTTGATTGCCAAAGCAGCTTCCTTGACGTCAGCGGGAACCGCGTCGGAAATCTCACCGATGCCCACCATGCCGGCGCCGATGCCGTCCCAGGTGTCTTTGCTTTCCCAGGTGCCGTCGATCACGGCCTTGGTGCGGGCGATGTAGTAGGGCGCCCAGTCATCGATGATCGAGGATACGCGCGGTTTCGGGCCGTATTCTGCCATGTCGGAGGCCTGGCCGAAGGTGATCACGTTGCCCGCGGCCTGAGCGGCGGCCTGCGGCGCGGTGGAATCGGTGTGCTGCAGGATCACGTCAGCGCCCTGTTCGATCAGCACCTTGGCGGCGTCAGCCTCCTTCGCCGGGTCGAACCAGGTGAAGGCCCAGACGATCTTGAACTGGACGTCTGGGTTCACCTTCTTGGCGTGGATATAGGCGGAGTTGATGCCGCGCACGACCTCCGGGATCGGGTAGGAGCCGATGTAGCCGACGATGTTGCTCTCGGTCATGTGGCCCGCAATGGTGCCCTGCACGGCGCGGCCCTCATAGAAACGGGCGGAATAGGTCGAGACGTTGTCGGCGCGCTTGTAGCCGGTGGCGTGCTCGAACTTCACATTGGGGAATTTCTTGGCGACATTGATGGTCGGGTCCATGTAGCCGAAGGAGGTGGTGAAGATCAGGTCGGCGCCTTCCAGCGCCATCTGGGTCATCACGCGCTCGGCATCCGGGCCCTCGGCGACGTTTTCAACGTAGACGGTTTCGACCTTGTCGCCGAACTCGGCCTCAACCGCCTTGCGGCCCTGGTCGTGCTCATAGGTCCAGCCGCCGTCGCCGACGGGGCCGACATAAACAAAGCCCACCTTGGTGGTGTCGGCCATCGCCGCACCTGCGGTCAGGCCAAGCGCCACGGCGGCGCTGGTCAGAAGATTGGTCAGTTTCATCAAATTGCTCCCCAGTTTGGATCTATTGGCCCCGGGGCTCCCGGGGCAGTGAAAAGCCCCCCGCTAGCGGGAGGCGTGGAAGTTGCGGCCAAGCGCGGCAGGTGCGCTGCTTTTGTCCGCGGAAAGGATAACCAGAACAATGATCGTTATCAGATAGGGCGACATTGCCAGATACTCGACCGGAATGGCAACGCCTGCGGCCTGCAGATTGAGCTGCACAACGGTGACGCCGCCAAAGAGATAGGCACCCAGCAGCGCGCGCCAGGGTTTCCAGCTGGCAAAGACCACCAGCGCCAGGGCAATCCAGCCGATGCCGGCGGTCATGCCCTCGGTCCATTGCGGGACGCGGATGAGGCTGATGTAGGCGCCGCCAAGGCCCGCGCAGGCGCCGCCGAACATGATCGCCAGCAGTCGGATCTTGATCACCTTGTACCCAAGCGCATGGGCGGCATCGTGGTTCTCACCCACCGCGCGCAGCACCAGGCCGATGCGGGAATATTTCAGCACCCACCAGACAGCGGCGGTCAGCGCGATACCGAAGTAAAGGATGATGTCATGGCCGAACAGGATCGGGCCAACGACAGGCAGGTCGCTCAGGACCGGGATGTGGATGTCGCCCATCTGCGGCGGCTTGATGCCGACATAAGACTGCCCCATCAGCGCCGACAGCCCCAGCCCGAACAGTGTCAGCGACAGGCCGGAGGCCACCTGGTTTGCCTGGGCAAACTGGGTGAGGATCGCAAAGAGGATCGATAGCGCGGCGCCTGCGATGGCCGCAGCGATGAAGCCCAGCAGCGGCGAGCCGCTTTCCACCGCGGTGGCAAAGCCCGCGATGGCGCCCACGATCATCATCCCCTCAACCCCGAGGTTCAGGACGCCGGACTTCTCGACCACCAGTTCGCCGATGGCCGCCAGCAGCAGCGGGGTTGCCGCCACCATCAGCGAGGCGATGAGCAGGACCGGATTGATTGCAGAAAGATCCATTTCAGGCGCTCCTCAATTCACGCATGGCAAGATAGACGGGCAGGGCCAGGGAAAGGCCCACGCAGAAACCCGCGGGCAGGGTCAGCCACCAGCGGGCCACCCCTTCGCGCCGGGCGTCAAAGAATGACCAGATCCAGAACACAAGAATTGACAGCATGACGTCCACCGAGAAGCCTGCGGCCGCGCCGTTTTCGAACAGGCTCAGGAGGAAATGCACAGGCGACAGGCCGTTCTGCACAAAATACGACGCAAAGAACGTCCAGGGCAGGATTGTGCCTGCGGCGGCGGCCCCCCACCAGAAAACGGGTCCCGGCATCACGCCACCTCCGGCTTGCCGATTGCGATGCGGAAGTTTGTGAGCAGGTCAAACGCCAGCAGGAAGAACAGCAGCATCCCCTGGAAGACCTGAATGGCGGCGGCGGGCAGCTGCAGGTTCGACTGCGCGATGTCGCCGCCGATATAGGTCAGCGCCATCAGCCCGCCCGCCAGCAGGATGCCCACCGGATGAAGGCGGCCCAGGAAAGCGACGATAATCGCGGTGAAACCGTAGCCCACATTGAAATCGATGGTGATCTGGCCGGAGGGTCCGGAGACTTCGAACAATCCGGCAAGGCCTGCCAGCGCGCCGGAAGTGCCGAGGCAGAACAGCACCAGCCGGGTGGGGTTCACGCCGGCAAACTTGGCAGCCCGCGGCGCCTCGCCGGTCAGGCGGATGTGGTAGCCGGTCATGTGGCGGTTCAACAGCACATAGGCAAAGATCACTGCAATCAGCGCCGCCACCACGCCCCAGTGCATGCCGGAGCCTGCGATCAGCTCGGCGTTATGGGCGCTGTCCCAGGACTGCAGGTTGCGCGAGCCGGGGAAGCCGAAGCCCTCGGGGTTTTTCAACAGGCCCAGTGAGACCGAGGCGAGGAACTGCTCGGCAACATAGACCAGCATCAGCGAGACCAGGATTTCGTTGGTGCCGAAGCGGGTCTTCAGCACCGCCGGGATCATTGCCCAGGCCCAGCCGCCAAGCGCGCCGGCCAGGACCATCAGCGGGAAGATGAAGAAGGACTCGGCTGGATAGAAGGCAAGGCCCGCACCGGCGCCGCAAATGGCGCCCATGATATACTGGCCTTCGGCGCCGATGTTCCAGATGCCGGCGCGGAAGCCCAGTGACAGGCCGATGGCGATCAGCACCAGCGGCGCGCCTTTGACCAGCAGCTGCGGCCGGTAATAGAAGGAGAATTCGCCAAACAGCGGCTCCCAGAAAATGGTGCGGATCGCCTCCACCGGCGGTTTGCCGAGCGCGGCAAACAGCAGCCCGCCAAACAGCATCGTTGCCAGCACCGCCACCAGCGGCGTTGCCATCGACCAGGCGCGCGACGGCTGCGGCCGTTTCTCAAGCCGGATCATGAAGCGGCTCCCTTTTCATCTTTCCCAAAATACTCCCGCCGGAGGCGTTCCGAATTCTCAGACATGCGCCACCTCCATGCCGTGGGCGCCGCCCATCATCAGGCCGATCTCATCCACGGTGAGGCCCATAGCCTCACGCGGCGCGCTCAGGCGGCCTTCGTTCAGGGCGGCGAAGCTGTCGGAGATTTCCATCAGCTCATCCAGGTCCTGGCTGATGCAGATCACCGCCGCACCCTTGGCGGCCAGATCCAGCAGCGACTGGCGGATGGCGGCGGCGGCGGCGGCATCGACGCCCCAGGTCGGCTGGTTCACCACCAGCACATCCGGGTCCTGCAGCACCTCGCGGCCGATCACGAATTTCTGCAGGTTGCCGCCGGACAGCGACCGCGCCGCATTGCCGGCACCCGGGGTGCGCACGTCAAAGGCCTTGATGATGCGCTCGGCAAAGTCCTTGGTCCTGCCCCAGTCGAGAAAGCCGTTCTTCTCCAGCCCTTCGCGCACCGAGCCGGTGAGCATGGCGTTTTCCGTCAGGCTCATGTCCGGTGCGGCGGCATGGCCGAGGCGTTCCTCTGGCGCGGCCAGCACGCCCAGCTGGCGCCGCGCGGTGGGGCCCAGCCTGCCGATGGGCTGCCCATGCAGTTTCACCGCGTCGGCTTCGGTCAGGGTTTCGCCCGACAACACCCCCAGAAGCTCGTCCTGGCCATTGCCAGCCACCCCGCCGATGCCGAGGATCTCGCCCTTGCGCACGGTCAGATGCACATTCTTGAGCGCGGTGCCAAAGGCCGAAGGCGCGGGCACCGACAGGCCGGAAATATCCATCGCCACGTCACCGAACTCGCGGGCTTCACGCTGCGGTGTTTGCAGGGTGCTGCCGACCATCATCTCCGCCATGTCGCGGGCTGAGGTCTCAGAGGGCGTGCATTCCCCCACGTTCTTGCCCAGGCGCAGGATGGTAGCGTGATCGCAGAGGGTGCGGATTTCCTCGAGCTTGTGGGAGATATAGAGGATCGAGGTGCCCTCGGAACGCAGTTTCTGCAGTGTTTCGAACAGGATATCGACCTCCTGCGGGGTCAGGACTGAAGTGGGTTCGTCCATGATCAGCAGTTTCGGATCTTGCAGCAGGCAGCGGATGATTTCGACCCGCTGGCGCTCACCGGCGGACAGGTCGCCGACGGTGCGGAACGGGTCCAGCGGCAGGCCGTAGGTTTCTGAAACTTCGCGGATACGGGCGGCCAGGTCGCGCATCTCGGGCGGGTTCTCCATCCCCAGCGCGATGTTCTCGGCCACGTTCAGAGCGTCGAACAGCGAGAAATGCTGGAACACCATGGCGATGCCGTCGGCGCGTGCGGCACGCGGCTCGGCCGGGGCAAAGGCCTCGCCGCGCAACAGCATCTGGCCGCTGTCGGGCTTCACGAGGCCATAGATCATCTTGACCAGCGTCGATTTCCCAGCACCGTTCTCGCCGAGGAGCGCATGCACCTCGCCCTCGCCGATGTCAAAGGAGACAGTGTCATTGGCCACCACTCCGGGGTAGGCCTTGGTCAGGCCCTGCAGGCTCAGCAATGGTACAGTCACGCGCGTGCGCCCTCTCTCTGTTCGTCTCTTTCACCTTGCCGCAGCAGCTGGGCTGCCACGCCGGCCGCAATCATCTGCGGATGTTTCCCAAGTTGCGGATCGCCGATCGGGCAGGTGATCCTTGCGATTGCCCCGGGCGCATGCCCCAGGGCGGCAAGACGCGAGCGGAACCGCGCCCATTTGGTTCTGGAGCCGATCAGCCCGGCAAAGGCGAAATGATGCTCCAACAGCGCGTGGCATAGCGCCAGATCCAGCGCATGGGAATAGGTCAGCACCAAATGTGCCGCGTTTTCAGGCGCATGGGGCACCAGTAACGCAGGTTCAGCGGCAGGAACCGCGGTGATCCTTTCCGGAATTTGCGCCGGAAAGCGGTCCATGCCGGTGTCCACCCAGGTGATCTCCATGTCCGGCAGCGGCGCCAGCACATCCGCCAGCGCCCGGCCGGCAGGGCCCGCGCCCCAGATCCAGACCGGGCAGGAGGCGCGGTGGACCGGCTCGATCATCCAGCCGTCCGCCAGCTGCGGTTCGGGGGCGATCCCCTGGCTGCGGGCACTGGCAAGGATGCGTTTCACGGACATTGGCATGGGCGCTGATATCGGGGGCGGAGAAGCCGGGCGGGCGATGATCCCGGCGTCAAGCGCAGGGTGGGCCTCACAAGAGGCGGGCACCGTATCGCTGAGGGCCGGCCGGGCTGGGGTGCCCAGCATCAAGGGCGGCGCCCCCGCCGCCATGCCGGCGCAGGCGCCGCAACCGCCTTCGTTGCGGCCTCCCTTGGTGCCGGTGAGGCCCTTCTCTTTGCGCAACCAGTCCAGCGGCATGGCTGAAGGGTCTGCGTCAGCGATACGGACGTCTTCACCGTTCGGACGAAAGGTGAGTGCCATCTTCCCGGGACCCGCCGCGTTACCCTGTTGACCCGATGTGCCTCCCTTCGATGCGGCGTAGAAGGAGAGGCGGGCTGTTTGTTGCTTGCTGAGACCAGCCTAGGGAGCAGGTCCTTGTCAAAGCAAGGAAAACCGGCGCTGCAGTGCAGTATGCCGCGGCGCAAGAAAATTGCGGATGCAGCGGGTAGCCCATTATTTTTTATGCTTTTTACCTGCATGTTTCTGTTTGGCTGCTCCGGAGGGGCGAAACAGCTTCAAAAATATCCTGAAAATCGGCGGGGCTGTTCCGCTATTGCGATAGGCCGCGGGGCAGTTGGCTCTTTCGCCCTGAGCCGCCAATAAGATAGCGTGGCGGCATGACAAGCTCTCCCCGATTCATACACCTGCGCACCCATACCGAATATTCATTGCTGGAGGGGGCGCTGCGGCTGAAGAAGCTGCCGGACCTGTGCAAGAAGCACGGAATGCCCGCGATTGCGGTCACGGACAGCAACAACTTGTTCTCGGCGCTGGAGTTTTCGGTGGCCGCCAGCGGTGCAGGTGTGCAGCCGATCATGGGCTGCCAGGTGGACCTGCGGTTTACCGAACCTGCACCGGGCGAACGCCCCAAGCCGCCGGCGCCGCTGGTGCTGCTGGCGCAGAGCGAGGCGGGGTATGAGCATCTGATGAAACTGAACTCCTGCCTCTATCTGCGGCAGGGGGGGAGCTGCCCTATGTGACGCTGGAGGAGCTGGAGGCGAACGCGGGCGACGTGATCTGCCTCAGCGGCGGGCCGGACGGGCCGGTGGGGCGCTTGCTGCAAATGGGCCAGCGCCCGGCGGCGGAAGCGCTGATGCAGCGGCTGAAGGCGGTCTTCCCGGACCGTCTCTATGTGGAACTCCAGCGCCATCCGGGCGAGCACGGCCAGCCGGAGGCGGAGAAGGCGACCGAGCGCGGCCATGTGGAGATGGCCTATTCCCTGGACCTGCCGCTGGTCGCCACCAATGACGTCTATTTCCCCAACACGGAAATGTACGAGGCCCATGACGCGATGATCTGCATCGCCGAAGGTGCCTATGTCGACCAGGTGGAGCCGCGCCGCCGCTTGACCGCGCAGCATTACTTCAAAAGCCAGGAGGAAATGGTCGCGCTGTTTGCCGACCTGCCGGAGGCGGTTGAAAACACGGTGGAGATCGCCAGGCGCTGTGCCTTCATGGCCTACCGGCGCGACCCGATCCTGCCGAAGTTCGCCGATGACGAAGTGGCGGAGCTGCGCCGTATTGCCAACGACGGGTTGCAGCAGCGTCTGGCGGTGATCCCGCATGCGGTGAGTGTCGAGGAATACCAGGAGCGGCTCGATTTCGAGCTGGGCATCATCGAGGGCATGGGCTTCCCCGGCTACTTCCTGATCGTTGCCGACTTTATCCAATGGGCCAAGGACCACGACATTCCGGTGGGGCCGGGGCGGGGTTCCGGTGCGGGCTCCTTGGTGGCTTATGCGCTGACCATCACCGACCTTGACCCGCTGCGATACTCGCTGCTGTTCGAACGCTTCCTGAACCCGGAACGGGTCTCGATGCCCGACTTCGACATCGACTTCTGCATGGACCGCCGCGAGGAGGTGATCAAATACGTGCAGGAGAAATACGGCCGCGACAAGGTGGGCCAGATTATCACCTTTGGCGCGCTCTTGTCCAAGGCGGCGGTGCGCGACATGGGGCGGGTCTTGCAGATGCCCTATGGCCAGGTGGACCGGCTCTCGAAGCTGATCCCGGTTGAGGGCGTGAAGCCGATGTCCATCGTGGACTCCCTGAAGGAAGAGCCGCGGCTGCGCGAGGAGGCGGAGAACGAGGAGGTTGTCGACCGGCTGCTGAAATACGGCATGCAGGTGGAAGGGCTGTTGCGCTCTGCCGGTACTCACGCGGCGGGCGTGGTGATTGGCGATAGGCCGCTGGACGCGCTGGTGCCGCTCTACCGCGATCCGCGTTCCGACATGCCGGCCACCCAATTCAACATGAAATGGGTGGAGCAGGCGGGGCTGGTGAAGTTCGACTTCCTGGGCCTGAAAACCCTGACCGTCATTCAGAACGCCATGGACCTGATCTTTCAGTCGGGCCGCGACCTGCATATCGCCGAGGATGGCACCCAGCTCTATGAGCCGCCGGAGGGCGCCAAGAACCAGATCAACGCCATTCCGCTGGACGACAAGGTCACCTATGACCTCTATTCCCGGGCCAAGACGGTGGCGGTCTTCCAGGTGGAATCCACCGGCATGATGGATGCGCTGAAGCGCATGAAACCCACTTGCATCGAGGACATCGTGGCGCTGGTGGCGCTGTACCGGCCCGGCCCGATGGAGAACATCCCGGTCTACTGCGAGGTGAAGAACGGGATGCGCGAGATCACCTCGGTGCATCCCCTCATCGACCACATTCTGGAAGAAACCCAGGGCATCATCGTCTACCAGGAACAGGTGATGCAGATCGCCCAGGTGATGGCGAACTATACCCTTGGCGGCGCCGACCTGCTGCGCCGGGCGATGGGTAAGAAGATCAAGGAGGCGATGGACGCCGAACGCCCGAAATTCGAGAAGGGCGCGGCGGAGAACGGGGTCGACAAGAAAAAGGCCTCTGAGGTTTTCGACCTGTTGGAGAAATTCGCCAACTACGGTTTCAACAAATCCCACGCGGCGGCCTATGCGGTGGTCAGCTACCAGACCGGCTGGCTCAAGGCAAACCACCCGGTGGAGTTCATGGCCGGCGTCATGAACTGCGATATTCACCTCACCGACAAGCTGGCGATCTACTTCGAAGAGGTGAAGAAGGGGCTGAAGCTGAAATACGTGCCGCCCTGCGTCAACCGCTCGATGGCGACCTTCAATGTGGTGAAGGGCGAGCTGGTCTATGCGCTGGGCGCGCTGAAGAACGTCGGTGTCGACGTGATGCGGCTGGTGACCGAGGCGCGCAATGAGGACGGTCACGAACGGGTTTTTGTGAACCTCTTCGACTTTGCCCGCCGGGTGAACCTGAAAAAGGTCGGCAAGCGGCCCTTGGAGATGATGGCGCGGGCAGGGGCGTTTGATCAGCTTGATCAAAACCGCCGCCGGGTGTTCGAAAGCCTTGGCGCGCTGGTGGATTACTCCGCCGCGGTGCATGATCAGCGCGCCTCCAGCCAGGTGTCGCTGTTCGGCGAGGCGGGTGAGGACCTGCCGGAGCCGCGCCTGCCGTCGGTTCCGGACTGGCTGCCGGCCGAGCGTCTGTCTGAGGAATTCAAGGCGATCGGCTTTTACCTCTCGGGGCACCCGCTGGACGACTATATGCCCGCGCTGAAACGCAAGGATGTGATGACGCTGGACGAGGTCACCGCCAAGGCAGAGCGCGGCGCCTGCATTGCCAAGATGGCCGGCGTGGTGGCCGGGCGGCAGGAGCGCAAGTCGGCGCGCGGCAACCGCTTTGCCTTTGCCCAGCTATCGGACCCTTCCGGCGCCTTTGAGGTGACGCTGTTCTCTGAGGTTCTGGAGAAGTCCCGCGAGTATCTGGAGACCGGCTCCAAGGTGGTGATCACCGCCGAGGCGACGATGGAGAGCGACCAGCTGAAACTGCTGGTGCGCTCGGTTGGTCCGGTGGACAGCGCCATTGCCGATGCCGGGCGCAGTTCCTTGCGGGTCTATGTGAGTGACGCCGCCGCCGTGGGCACCGTGGCCCAGGTGCTGGAGGACGCCAAATCCGCCGCCCGCAACGCCGCGCGCGGCGAGGTCTACATGTACCTGCAGGACCCCGCGCTGCCCGGCGATGTGGAGATGGACCTGGGCCAGGCCTTCCCGATCAACCCGCAGATCAAGGGTGCCTTGAAGTCGCTGGAAGGTGTGCTGGACGTGGAGGAGATCTAGGATTTACGCGAGGATTGACAGAAGGTCTGAGCGCGGATAGCGGTGGCGGCATGAAACAGCTAGTGCATAAACCTTGTTGCCACCACGTTCCTTTACGGGGTCGGCATCATTGATGCCTCCGGCATGACTTTGACGAGATTTCGTAGTGTCATTCCGGAGTAAGAACTGTGAGCATTCCAAAAGTATTGTATGACCGCGTCTTTGAAGCGGCTGAATTCGTATCGGCTGATTTCTGCAAGCAGATGATCGTTCGGGCTCATGAACTTGGGTTCGAAAATGCGACGATCAACACTGAACGTGGTGTCGAGACTGTTCCGGATATCCGGAACAATGACCGGGTGATCTTTGATGACCCAACGCTTGCCGGTTCCTTGTGGTGGAAAGTGAAACCTTCCTTCTCCGTACCATTCAATGGTGCGGTCGCTGTAGGGCTGAACGAGCGGTTTCGGCTGTACCGTTATCTTCCAGGTCATTTTTTTGACTGGCATCAGGATGGTGAGCACTGCAGTGCTGACGGCGCTGTCAGCCGTTTCACCATGATGGTGTACCTCAACGAAGGTTTTGAGGGAGGCGGTACCAGTTTTGCGGATGTGTTCTCGCCTTTCCGATTTGCAGACTTCATCATTCGGCCTGCAACCGGCAAGGCTCTGTTCTTTCATCATCCGTTGTCCCACAGGGGCGATCCCGTGCAGTCTGGCGTGAAATACGCTTTGCGCACGGATGTGATGTTTGAGTCAGTTGGATAAACCTTGGCCGGAACAACGGCGCGTAGCGCCCTGGGCCTGCGGCAGCCTGTTCTGGGCGGGGGCTCTCAGGATTGCGGCGCCGGAAAATTGCAAATTTTCCGACCAAAAATTTTACTTAAAAATTTTTGCCCCGCCCGCCGCAGGCGTTAGGCCTCCTTGGGCACCGGCAGCTTGGCGACGTCCTTGAGCAGGCGGATCGCTTCCTTCACCTCCAGCCGCAGGGTTTTCAGGACCTTTTTCAAAAGCGACTTCACCTTTTTCACTGCACCCAGGATGCCGGTCAGGTCACGGATCCAGCGGAAGACCATTTGCAGGACAGAGGCAAAGCGGCTGATCACCGAGAGCGCGGTGTCGAGCACGCCAAGCTCGTCCCAGATCTCGCGGATCCAGCCCCAGACCTGGCGGATCATCTCGACATATTTGCGGATCACGGTTTTCAGAATGCGGATGACGCGGGTGCGGTCGGCGTTCTTGCGGATGGTGTCGAGGATGCGCTTGCCCAGCTTCACCAGGCTTTTCAGGGTCTGCTCAACCCGGTCGATCAGCTTCAGGATGTACTGCGCGGCGGAAGTGACTTGTTTCACCGCGGCCTTGCCGACGGTCTTGGCCAGGGATTTGGCGCCGGAGATCAGGTTTTTCAGGAATTTGCTGAGCGGGGTGAGCAGGGCGCGGATGCGCTTCCAGATGGTTTTCAGGTAGTAGAGCATGCGCGCATGCAGTTTGCCGACGCCCTTTTCGACGAATTCCACCGGGTCGTTGGACGGTGCCATGGCCGTGTCCCCCAATCACTTGTCACAAAATACCTAAGTGACAGCCTGCGCGGGGCGGGCGCAGGGATCAAGGAAAACCGTGGTTTGCGGGGCAGGGATCAGTAATGCGGCGGCCGTTCGTCGGCAAAGACCACGCCGCCGGTGCCGTCCTGCTCGCGGGTGGCCTCGCGCTGCATCAGCATGGCAACGCGGCGGGTCAGCAGGTCGATCTCCTGCTGCTGGCGGGCGATCACGTCGCTCATCTCCTCCACGCTGCGGGTCAGATGGGCGATTTGCTCTTCCAGATGCTGCATGGGGTGTCTCCTGCGGGTGCGGCTCTGTCATAGGGGCATTGCGGCCCTGGGTCCATGGGGCGGATGCTGCAGGCGCAGGTTTTCCTGCGGAAATCCTGCGGGCCTCCGGCAGGGATATTTAAAGCCAGAAGAAGGAGCGTATGCCGTGGTGTTTTCCCAGAGGTGCGGCGCCGGGCAGCGGCGGCTCTGTCTTGCTGTTGCGACCCGCTTCCGTTAGACCGCCACGCGAGTGAAACCGCTACCCGTGAGGAGGCCTCAGATGGCCAAAGTGAAGAAACAGCCCCGCCCCAAGGCGCAGACGCCGAAGGGGTTCCGTGACTATTTCGGTGCGGAGGTGACCCAGCGCAGCGAGATGCTGCGGGCCATCGCGGGTGTGTATCATCATTACGGGTTTGAAGCGCTGGAAAGTTCGGCGGTGGAAACCGTTGAGGCGCTGGGCAAGTTCCTGCCCGATGTGGACCGCCCGAACGAAGGCGTGTTCGCCTGGCAGGAAACCGAAGAGGACGGCAACGGCGACTGGATGGCGCTGCGCTATGACCTGACGGCGCCGCTGGCGCGGGTCTATGCGCAGCACCGCAACGACTTGCCGACGCCTTACCGCCGCTATGCGATGGGGCCGGTCTGGCGCAATGAGAAGCCGGGGCCGGGGCGCTTCCGCCAGTTCTATCAGTGCGATGCGGATACCGTGGGCACGGCGTCCATGGCGGCGGATGCGGAAATCTGCGCAATGCTGTCGGACACGCTCGAGACCGTTGGCATTCCGCGCGGCGATTACTTGGTGCGGGTCAACAACCGCAAAGTCTTGAATGGCGTGCTCGACGTCATGGGGCTTGGTGAGGATCAGGCAGCTAAAGACAACGTGCTGCGCACCATCGACAAATTTGACAAGGTCGGCGAAAGCGGTGTGCGTGAATTGCTCGGCAAGGGCCGGCTGGATGCCTCTGGCGCTTATATTGATGGCGTTGGCCTGTCGGACGACCAAGCCGCGCCGGTGCTGGCGTTCCTGACCTCCAAGGCGGCGGATGCAGCTGGGACCATCGCCAACCTGCGGGCCGCTGTTGGTGACAGCAAGGTCGGCCAGGAGGGCATCGCCGAACTGGAGCAGATCGGCGAGCTGCTGGCTGCGGGCGGCTATGGCAAGGACCGGATCGAGATCGACCCCTCGGTGGTGCGCGGTCTGGGTTACTACACCGGGCCGGTGTTTGAGGCGGAGCTTACTTTCGAGATCCTCGATGAGAAAGGCCGCAAGCGGCAGTTCGGCTCAGTCTCGGGCGGCGGGCGCTATGACGGGCTGGTCAAACGCTTCACCGGGCAGGAAGTGCCTGCGGTGGGCGTCTCGGTGGGTGTCGACCGGCTGCTGGCGGCGTTGCATGCCAAAGGCCGGCTGAGTGCCGAGGCAACGGGTCCCGTGGTCGTCACCGTGATGGACCGCGACCGGATGGCGGATTACCAGGCGATGGTGGCGGAGCTGCGCAATTCGGGCATCCGGGCCGAGGTCTATCTGGGCAACCCCAAGAACTTCGGCAACCAGTTGAAATATGCGGACAAGCGGAATTCTCCGGTCGCCGTGATTGAGGGCGGCGACGAGAAGGCAAACGGCGTGGTGCAGATCAAGGACCTGATCCTGGGCGCCAAGATCGCCGAAAGCGCGACGCTGGAAGAGTGGAAGGAACGCCCCAGCCAGTTCGAAGTGCCGCGCAGCGGGCTGGTTGCCAAGGTGCGGGACATCCTGGACGGGCAGGGCTGATCATGGCGCTTCGTTCTGACATTCAGGCCCGCGCTGCACAGCTGCGGGTCCGCTTCGAGGCCGCGGGCGCCCAAGTTGTGGATACGCCCCTGCTGCAGCCGGCGGGAACTCTGCTGGATCTTTACGGCGAGGACATCCGTGCCCGCGCCTATGTGACCACCGATGCGCTGCGCGGTGAGCAGATGCTGCGCCCGGATTTCACCGTGCCGGTGGTGGAGGCGCATATGCGCCATGGCGCCGAGCCTGCGCGTTATACCTATTCCGGCGAGGTGTTCCGCCGTCAGGAGATGGATCCGGACCGGTCCAATGAATACCTGCAGGTCGGCTATGAGGTGTTTGAGCGCGATGATGCAGCGGCGGCGGATGCCGAGGTGTTTTCCCTGTTTGCCCTGCAGGTGCGCGGGCTGCCCTTGCGGGCGGCAACCGGCGACATCGGCATTCTGATGGCGGCGGTGCAGGGGCTGAACACCACGGAAAAACGCAAGGCCGCGCTGATGCGCCACATCTGGCGGCCGCGGCGGTTCCGGGCATTGCTGGACCGCTTTGCGGGCCGGGCGCCGGTGCCGGAGAGCCGCAAGAAGCTGCTTGAAACCGAGGGCGACCTGACCGGTTCGGCAGTGGAGATCGGCAAACGCCGGGCGTCGGAAGTGCAGGCGCGGATCGAGGCGCTGCGCGAAGATTCCAAGGCGCCGGTGATTGCCGAGAATGAACTGCTGGCGCTGGAAGCGCTGATGGCGGTGCGCGAGACTGTGCCCTTTGCCACAGAGCAAATGCGCGACATCGCGGTGGACCTGCCGCAGATCAACCCGGCGCTGGACCGGCTGGATGCGCGTACTGCGGCGATGAAAGCGCGCGGGGTGGATGTGGAAAACCTCGATTTCGAGGCCTCCTACGGGCGCACCTCGATGGAGTATTATGACGGGTTTGTCTTTGGCTTTTACGCCGAAGCCCGGCCCGACCTGACGCCGGTGGCGGGCGGCGGGCGCTACGATGCGCTGACCCGGCAGCTGGGGGAGGGCGAAGAGATCCCGGCCGTGGGCGGCGTGATCCGTCCCGACCTGATGCTGCAGCTTGAGGAGGCCCGGGCATGAGTTTGAAGCTTGGGGTGCCGTCCAAGGGGCGGCTGATGGAAAAGACCTTTGACTGGTTTGCCAAGCGCGGCGTAACGCTGTCGCGCACCGGGTCGGACCGGGAATATGCCGGCGCGGTCGAAGGGGTATCGAACATGGAGCTGGTGCTGCTGTCGGCGGGGGAGATCCCGCGCGAGCTGGCGGCGGGGCGCATTCACCTGGGGGTCACCGGCACGGATCTGGTGCAGGAGAAACTGCCGCGGTTCGAACAGCAGGTCGAAGGCCTGGCGGAGATGGGCTTCGGCCATGCCGATCTGATCCTGGCGGTGCCGCAGTTCTGGATCGATGTGGACACGCTGGATGACCTGGACGCGGCAGCCTCCGCCTTCCGGGTGCAGCACGGCCACCGCTTGCGGATTGCCACCAAATACCACCGCCTGGTGCGGGAGTTTCTGACCGAGGCCGGGGTGGCGGATTATCAGCTGGTCGACAGCCAGGGGGCAACCGAGGGTACGGTGAAGAACGAGACCGCCGAAATGGTGGCGGATATCACCTCGACCGGCGAGACGCTGCGGGCCAACCACCTGAAGCTTTTGAACGACGGTCTGGTGCTGAAGTCGCAGGCCACCCTGTGGCGCAGCCGGGTGGCGAAATATGCAGCCGATGAAAAGGCGGCGCTGAACACGCTGCTGGACCTGCTGGAACACCGCAAGTAAGCGCTGCCATCGCCCGCGGCGCCCGGTGGTTTTGAGTATTTGAGCAAAGAAGAAGCGCTGGTCCCTTCAGGCTTCTTCTTTGTAAAAATACTCAGTGCACCACACTGGCCTCGGGCGGGAAGCGAGGACGGGCACGCTGCCGCCGAAACGACACTTCCTGGTCTCTTTCAAAGATCACCTGCCGGTGTGCTCCCGCCCGGGGCTGGAGCCATCAAAGATGCCTCCGCCCCGGTTGGGCCGGGCGCCGGGCTGACGCCCGGCGCTGGCGAGGCTGCCGCGGGGGGAGCAAGCTGCCTCAGATCACTCCGATCTCGGCCAGGGCCTGCGACAATTCCAGGGGAAGGGGGTCTTCCTGGCCTTTGCCGGCGGGCAGATCGGCAGGCGAGTCTTCGGTCTTCAGGTACCGCCAGCCTTGGAACGGGCGCTTCGGTGCCGTGTGGGTGCGGTGCAGCTCCGGATCCAGAATGATGGCGCAGCGGCGGATGCCGTCTTCGCCGGTGACTTCGTCCATCCGCAGGATGCGCTGGCGGCATTGGATCAGCCCCTTGATCACCCAGTAGATCGAGCCGCCGTTGAGAATCTCTTCTTCGCGCTTGGGCCACATGCGGGTGACATGGCGCGGCAGCCCCTCCGGCAGTTCGCGCCGGCGCATCTGCTGCCAGGCCATCAGGCCGTCGACACTTTCAGTGCCCACGGAAAGCTTCACAAGGTTCACGCGCTTATCCACAGGTTCCCCACAGAGTCGTCCATAGTTTCGTCAGTATATAGTAGTTTACGGATCCCTGACTTCAAGGTATTGTGTTTGTCCACGCTTTTGCTGCAAGAAAGCCTTAACGAATGGCGGATTCGCTGCCGGAGGACCTCCGGTGCAGCGCCTCTGCCGTTTGCGACCCATAGACGCCTAAACGACTCAAAGGACCACGACATGAGCCGCTTTGCCGCCCCCATCGCCGAGCAGATCTGGGATATGAAGTACCGTTTCAAGCAGGCCGACGGCACGCCGATCGATGTGACTGTCGAAGACAGCTGGCGGCGGATTGCCCGGGATCTGGCGCGGGCGGAAACGGAGCCGGCGGCTTGGGAAGAGAAGTTCTTTGGCGCGCTGGAGGATTTCAAATACCTGCCCGCAGGCCGGATCACCGCAGGTGCGGGCACCGCGCGGCAGGTGACCCTGTTCAACTGCTTCGTGATGGGCACCGTGCCGGACAGCATGTCGGGCATCTTCGACATGCTGAAAGAGGCAGCGCTGACCATGCAGCAGGGCGGCGGCATCGGTTACGATTTCTCGACCATCCGGCCGCGCGGCGCGGATGTAAAAGGGGTGGCGGCGGATGCCTCCGGCCCGTTGTCGTTCATGGATGTCTGGGACGCAATGTGCCGCACCATCATGTCGGCAGGCTCGCGCCGCGGCGCAATGATGGCGACCATGCGCTGCGACCACCCGGATATCGAGCAGTTCATCACCGCCAAATCCGATCCGGCGCGGCTGCGCATGTTCAACATGTCGGTGCTGGTCACCGATGATTTCATGGAAGCGGTGAAGGCGGACGGCTCCTGGGAGCTGCAGTTCGACGGCAAGGTCTATCATACTGTCCAGGCGCGCGACCTGTGGAACAAGATCATGCAGGCGACCTATGACTATGCCGAGCCGGGCGTGATCTTCATCGACCGCATCAACAAGGCCAACAACCTCAACTATATCGAGAACATCTGCGCCACCAACCCTTGCGGCGAGCAGCCGCTGCCGCCCTATGGCGCCTGCCTGCTGGGCTCGATCAACATGGCGCGGCTGGTGTCCAACCCGTTCGAGGGTGACGCGCAGCTGGATCAGGCCGCAATGCAGGAGCTGGTCGCCACCGCAGTCCGGATGATGGACAATGTGGTGGACGTCTCCAAGTTCCCGCTGGAGGCGCAGGCGCAGGAAGCGAAGAACAAGCGCCGGATCGGCCTGGGCGTCACCGGCCTGGCTGATGCGCTGCTGATGCTGGGACTGGAATACGGCTCCGACGAGGCGGCGCGTCAAACCGACGAATGGCTGCACGCGATTGCCCGCGCCGCCTATCTGGCGTCGGTGGACCTGGCCAAGGAAAAGGGCGCCTTCCCGCTGTTTGACGCTGAGGCGTACCTGAAATCCGGCAATATGCTGAACATGGACGAGGACGTGCGCGACGCGATCCGCGAGCATGGCATCCGCAATGCGCTGCTGACCTCGATCGCGCCGACCGGCACCATCTCGCTTTATGCAGGCAACGTGTCCTCAGGCATTGAGCCGGTGTTTGCCTATGCCTATACCCGAAAGGTGCTGCAGAAGGACGGCTCGCGCACCGAAGAGGAAGTGGTCGACTACGCAGTGCAGATGTACCGTGAGAAGTTTGGCGCGGACGCCAAGCTGCCGGACTATTTCGTGAACGCCCAGACATTGAGCCCTGCGGCCCATGTGAAAATGCAGGCGGCGGCGCAGAAGTGGATCGACTCTTCGATCTCCAAGACCATCAATTGCCCGGAAGATATCTCCTTTGATGACTTCAAGGACGTTTACATGCAGGCTTGGGACCAAGGCTGCAAGGGCTGCACCACATACCGTCCGAACGATGTGACCGGCTCGGTACTGTCGGTCAGCGAAAGCGCCGACACCGCGCCGGGCGAAACCGCGCAGGCACCGCACGAAAGCGACAGCGCCGAAGTGGTCTACATGTCCGAACCGCTGGACCGCCCGCAGTCGCTGGAAGGCCATACTTACAAGCTGAAGTGGCCGGACAGCGAGCACGCGATCTACCTCACCATCAACGACATCATCATCAACGGCCACCGCCGCCCGTTCGAAGTGTTCATCAATTCCAAGAACATGGAGCACTACGCCTGGACTTTGGCGCTGACGCGGATGATCTCTGCCGTTTTCCGCCGCGGCGGCGACGTGTCCTTTGTGGTCGAGGAGCTGAAAGCGGTGTTCGATCCGCGCGGCGGCGCCTGGGTGCAGGGCAAGTACATCCCCTCAATTCTGGCAGCCATCGGAGGTGTGATCGAGACCCACATGGTCAAGACCGGCTTCCTTGAAGGCGAGGGCATGGGGTTGAAATCCGACCCGCAGGCGCAAGTGGTGAACCTGAACGCCCCGCGCGGCAAGGCCTGCCCCAGCTGTGGCCAGTTTGACATGCAAATGGTCGAAGGCTGCATGACCTGCCGCAGCTGCGGCCATTCGAAATGCGGGTGATTTGGGACGCAGCTGATTGTCGTTGATGACGTCCGACAGCGGAACTGCGTCTTTGCGACAAAAAACGGGTTTTTGATCTAGGCTTCTACGGCGCTGTAGAACTGTCCGTTTGGGCGGCAAAGTACCTCACCAATCAGAGAAGGCGGAGCTAGTGCTCCGCCTTCCTCGCTTTCTGGGTGGGTACATGCGAAACTGGATTGCTTTCCGCAGTCATTTGCAATTCCTTGAGCCCAATATTGTTTGCCGCTCAACCCAGTATGACCTCCTGTTGTCAACGCGACCTAGCCTGAAGTTCAATGCTCAAGAAGGGCCGACAGCGTCCTTTCAGTGAGGTCTTCCGCAAAGTGCAGGTCCAGTTTGACCCGGGCGTTTGAAGCGGTGTCTTCCGCGAACCTGCGGACCATTGCGCGCTCCCCGCAAGACAGCTTGCCCAGGATCATTAGGTCAATGTCCGAGTGCTCTCGGAAGTCCCCCTTAGCGAGGGATCCGAAAAGCTCATGTGCGATCCCTTTGTGTGCCAATTCCGAATGAATTGTCTGCCAGGCGGCTTTTGCCGCCTTCAGATGCAGTTGCCTGCGCTGCTCCTGCAAAGCTTCGAAACGTGTCATCCGGGTCTCCCTGCCCCCAAAATAGAGGCTGCACCGGTAACTGTCATGGGAAAGGTTGATTTGGGGCAGCTGCATGGAAACAAGCGAAAGCTTGATTTGGAAAATGGCAAAGAGCCGTTCGCGGTACTCGTGTAAACAGGGCGGATACCAGTCGTTCGCTGCGGATCGCATGAATGACCGAGATGCGAAGAAGGCGGTCACTGACATTGTCTTACTGACGACTGCTTACGGCTTCCCCGAAGCATCAGCGGGCGACTGCGCAACCACCCGATTCCCCAGACGCAGATCACTGGGAATCGTCACCCCATAAGTGGAGCATTGCGCTTTTCCTCCAGTATGTTACGGGAAGTCTACTTGAGAGCTGAACACTACGTAAGCGGTGCTGAAACTGGGAGTATATTTTGCGCAAGATTGGCGATGCTGCCGCCGAGGGCAACGAGACGCTCTGGAAGTATTTTCGCTTCGAGCGCTTCCTTTCAACACTGGCGGAGAGTTGGCTGTATTTTGCATCGGCCAACCAGTTCATCAATTCCTTCGAAGGCGCCGTCGCCGTTCAGTTGAACGCACCGCCACCTGATCCGCGCTACTCCGAAATGGATAGCGCCGAGCACGCCTTTTTCCAACTGAAGAGATTGACTAAGATTAGCTGCTGGCATCGCGCAGCCTACGAGAGCGATGCCATGTGGAAGCTCTACGCCGGAGAGCACAAAGGCATAGCGATCTGCACCACGCCCGATCGCATCCGTGCCGCCTTCAAGCCCTTCCGGCTCAAACCGGAATATGGCGTTGAAGATCTGTGGGGTGGTCCGGTCCAATATGTCGACCTGACCAAGGTTCGCTTGCGTGGCGTTGCTATGCTCGATCGGTTCTTCTTCAAGCATAGGGCCTTTGAGTGGGAGCGGGAGTATCGGCTCGCAATCTCCGTTCGAACAGCCGAGGAATTCGGCGTTCTGGTTCCCGAACACGGTATCCTTGTAGACGTCGATCTTTCCGTTTTAATCGAACGCATCGTGCTTGGCTCGACCACTACAGAAGCCGAGCGCGCCACCATCGCTCAACATGTAGCAGCCGCCGGGCTCAGCGATCGCCTTGAGCTTTCCACCCTTCTCGGCCAACCCCGATATGTCTGATGCCCAAAGAGCAGGTACCAGAGCAAGGCGAGACACTACAGAATGATATGCTACTCGGACACCGCCCTCACGATCTCAGAAACGTTGCAGACCAACGCGATCGTGTGGGTCCACTCACTGCCGGAACAGGAAATGGGTCCCAGTCGACGCATCCTCGAAGATCTTGAGGGCTTCGCCACCACCGCCGGCGGTTTCCCCGTCTTCGTGTATGCCGTTCGCAATCGTGCCGAATTGAGCGAACTCTTTTTGCAGTTGTCGGCCAAGGCTGAGCAGGGATTGAGGCCCGTGCTCCACGTCGATGCTCACGGCTCGGTCGATGAGGGCCTCCTGCTTGCGCCGAGCGGCGAACGTGTCGGCTGGAGCGAGATCATCGAAGACCTGCGGGCCCTCAATGTTGCGACGGCCAACAATCTCATCTGCATCTTTGCGCTGTGCTTTGGCCTGCATCTATATAGGCAGGTGAGCCTGAAACGACCCGTGCCGGCTTATGTCTTCTGTGCCCCACCTAAAGAAATCAGCGTCGGCTTCCTCGAGGCGCAAACCCTGGCCTTCTATCGGGAGATGAACCGAACCTCGAATGTGACGGCCGCATTCGAGGCGACTTTTGGCGGGGTCATGCAGTTGTTTCATTGCCAGGGTTTGTTTCTTCAATCCCTATTGCGATACATCAGAACCTACTGCATCGGGCGCATGCGGCAGGATCGCCTGGAGCGAATGGTCTCGGCTGTTTTGCAACGTGACGGCATCGTAAACCCTTCCAGCACACAACTGAAACAGGCCCGGCGCGAGATACGAGAAGCTCTCAAGCCAGGTCAGAAGGTGATCGATTTATTCGCGCCATCCTTCCTGATCGGCCGCGCGCCGGCCTTCACCTATGCCGATCTCGACCGGATTTTGAAGCGCCCTGTCCGCGAGAGGCAATTTCAGCCGCGTCCGGCATCGAACTGAACGCTGAGCGATCTCAAACTCGGATCGCGATGGACTAACGGACTTAACTGATCTGCACGTTGATCCGAGGGTGCAGTTTGGTTCGACGGACACGATTGGAAGCAAATTGGTTGGAACAACGATACCAAAGGGTAATGAGCAATTGTGAAAATTCTCACTAAAGGTACGAATGACCGTTTTGGTGATGCCGCGCAGCGGCCACAGGAAGGTCGAGGAACGGCAGATCGGAGCCGAAGTGAGGCCTTGAGCACGTGCGATCTATCGACTCTCTTGCCTCTAAAATTGCCTAAGCTGAATCGATGGTGACGTAATGGGATCGAAGATGAAAGTCAAATTATTAGACGCAAGTCAATTATCTCACCACCTCAAGAAATTAATCGATGAGCACGAACTTATCTCAATGGCCGTAGCCTGGGGGCATTGGACCCCCATTTCGAAAACATTGCTAAGAAATAAGTCAAAATTTGACAACGTGATATTTGGGGTTGATTTTTCAGCGAGCGACCCTGATCTAATTGATAAGCTGGTGGGCGTCCCCAACGCTTTCGTCGCGAAAAACAGGCCTGGATGCTTTCATCCGAAGATATACTACTTTCAAACAGGCAAATCGGCTGCGGCGATCGTCGGCAGCGCCAACTTCACTCGTGGCGGCCTAGGCGGAAATTTAGAAGCGAACATTTACATGCACGGGGATGCCGATGAGACTGTTTTCAAGGAAATTCGAGATCAGCTTGCGGCATATAAACAGTTTCGTTGTAGCATTACAAAAGAACTAGCCACGAGCTACCGACTGCAAGCTAAGGCCGCAAGTAAAAAACCAAGGCCGAAAAATCCAGTTCTGCCCAATGAAAAGGATCAATGGGACCGACTGGATTCGAAGCTTGCCTCCATGTCGTGGGACGATTTTTCCAAACGCGCGCAAGAAGACAAATTTCATGATTATGCAAGACGCATTGAGTTGATTCGGGTCATCCAAACGATGTTTGCGAAGAGCGGCTCCTTCATGGATCTTTCGGTCGCGGAGTGGAAAGGTGTTGCTGGAATTCTCCGTAACGCGGAAGCTGCTGAGGCAAAACTGGAGGGACACGATTGGGGGTGGTTCGGTTCGATGAATCGGGCCACTGTGTTCTCAAAGGCTATTGAGCGAAAAAAGCTGGGTATTGCGGAAGCCTTGGATCAAATTCCAAAACGAGGTGACGTCACTCGACATCAATTTGAGAAGTATGTCGGAGCTTTCCGAAAAACTCTTGCGGCCAGGGATCCGATTGGCTCTGCGACACGCTTAATCACGATGAAACGCCCAGATTTGTTTGTTTGCGTAGATGGTCCCAACAAAAAAGGCCTAGCGAAGGCGCTCAACTTTTCGCCAACTACACTATCGCTTGATAACTATTGGGACAGGATTATCGAACCCGTCCATCAGGCACCTTGGTTCAATTCCGAACGCCCGTCAGGTCCTGAAATGGAGCTTTGGGATGCGCGCGTAGCCATGCTGGATGCGATTTACTACAGTCCTTAACGATAGTTTCGGGAGCATTCGAAATAGGGGTGTCCGATCACTAATACCAGGCGTTGGATGCTGAGAGGAAAAGTGGGAAAGATTACTAAGTCCACAAAGGTGCCTTCGGCACCCCCAATTGCTGCGTACCAATGCCAACGTCCGTTCTCGGTAAGCTGCAATGCATCGGCGTTTGCTTGACCGAAGGACAGCAATGGGCCGGGCTTTCTCGCGGGAATTCGCTGCGGCTGCGAAATGCTGCAACTGCTCGCTCGGTAAAATGGGCTCTGACCGGGCATTCGCCGCACCTGGCGTGAATGACGACAGGCAGCCCGAAGCGGTCCCATGCCTGGTGACCACTCAGGCGGGCTAGCACGTGCAGGTGGGCGGGAAGCGGACTTTCTCGGCAGGCGCGAAAGAGCATTGCCAGCGCAAGCAAATCCGACATTCAGATGGAACTCCGATCGTAGGAGTTGCCACGAGACAGCATGACAAGGCGTTCAAACTTCGAGGATCGGCCTGCTTGATCGTGCGCTTGTTGCTGCAGACCGCGGCGCCCTTGTTCCGCGCCGGGGAGCAGCCGAAGCTGTCCCTGGAGATCTTGGCAAAGCCGCTGTCGCAGCAGCCGCAGGCCATCAGTCCGGAAAACAGCGTCTTCGGGCGGCGGCGTTCCTAGACCGGGGGCGATGTGCCTTTTGTCTTCAGCGTGCCCTGGCGGCAGTGGACTGCTTCCCAGAGGTCTGGGTCAATGATCCGCAGCTCTGGCACCTCGGTGATGGTCCAATCGCTTTCTGGGTTCAGGCGGGAGATACGTTTTCCAGTTTGGGGACCTTGACGTAACACAGCCGGTTCCAGATCTGCCGTCCGTTGTAGAGCTCATTGTTCAGGACGCCGGTGCCCCTTTGGCGGTTGCCATGGCGCTCGAATGGCGGCCGGAAGGCGCAGGCACGCCTTCATTATTGAGCGCCTCTGCGATTTTCTTGGGGGACAGGCCCTTGGCATAATCCTGGAAGATTCTGCGCAGCGAAGCTTGGTCCTCTTGTCGCCATCTATGGTCTTCCGTTTCCTAATCATAGGTCAGGCTACTTCTTTGGGGAAAGTTCAAGACCATTGCCTGAAAAAAAATATTCCCTATGCGACCAGTCCTGGAACTGTACCGTCCGCTCCAGTTCCAGGACTGGCGGCGGTTTTGTTGCTTCGGGCAATCTTCGAGAGCATGGCGCAACCACTTGGTGAGCCACTGAACAGGAGAGAAAACATGAGCGTTTATCTGATTGCAGACATCAAGGTCACTGACGATGGTTGGGTCCTGGAGTATGCCGCAAACGTCCACAAGCTGGTAGAGAAGCACGGCGGCCGCTATCTGTCGCGCAGCGGAAATATCGAGACCCTCGAAGGCGACGCGAAGGACAGCACTCTGATTGCTATCCTAGAATTTCCGTCCCGGGCGGCATTAGACGGGTTCGCCTCAGATCCCGCCTATGCGCCTTACGGTCAGGCCCGACAATCGGGAAGCATTTCGAATTTCCACGTTATCGACGACACGGACGTCGCAGGCGCAATACCTTATCTGAGAGCGGGCTGAAGCCTGTCTTGAGATCGGGCCAAAACCGGCCCGGTCAACTCTCTGCGTTCGCCAGTTCAGGGTTAGGAGACAGTCTTGGGCTGTTCAGGAAACGTTGGTCACTTGGATAGCACACCGGTCGTTCAAGCCGAAACCGTGAATGACGGCAAAGCCTCGACTGTGTGAGTTCGCAGTTTGCGTGATTTTGCAAGCGCAGCGAATGTTTTCTCTGACGGGCCGTGCCGCGGAAACCAGCTACTGAGGCGAGGGACCGCAATGGGCCGCCTGCGTTTACCGTCAAGCCCACGCAACCTCACTGGCAAGCCAGGGGCCAAGCAAGCGCCACAAATGCGCCTGAATTTGTGTGCAACTTTGAGACTAAGCGACAGCATGAGGACACAGATGGGAGCTTGGAGCGCGGGCAGTTTCGGCAACGATGACGCCTTAGATTATGTGGACGCCCTGTCGAATTTCGACTCAGTGCTTGAGACGGATCTCGGCCCGGCCAGAAAGGTTGGAGGTCGACGAGGCCTGTGCGGCGCTCGCGGCCTGCGACTTGCTCGCAGCGGGTTTGGGACGGCCTCCTGCGGACCTGCCGGAGTTGCCGGATCTCGAATTACGTGCCGTGTCGGGGGAGGCGTTGGACCAAGCCAAGGCTTTGGTAAAGCATGTTCGCTTCACGTCGGATTTGGCGGAGTTGTGGGAGGATGACGCAGAGGAATGGCACAATGCGCTTGATGCGTTGCTGGTCCGTCTTAACCCTTCAGAGCCCTATTCCCCGCCAGAGCCAAAGCCGGAATTGCCCGCCGACTTCATAGGGCATTGCTATCTCTGCTACGAGGCTGTGACAGAACGCGATGGTCTGCCGTTTGACTACGACGACAGCGGCGGAGGTGTGTTGGGTTCCACCTCGCACCGCGCTTGTATCGAAGTCAAATTAGACGGGGTCCCGGTCCTCACTGGACACCCGACGTTGCACCATTACCTGCGACGCGGCGCCAGATGGTGGTGGACCTAGGGTACGACCCGGAAGACCTAATGCCGAATGGAGATCTCCGACCAACGGCGCGGCGGCGCATGATGCTGGACGTGGGTTACGGAGAAAGCGACCTGACCGAAGACGGGCGCTTGAAACCTAGGGAACCTTAGACGCTCTAGCACGGGAGAGTTCTATATGGCGCGAACGTTTGGCGAGTTGCGGTTTTTCCCACGAACCTACTATCTGGCTGGCCGCTTACGTTTAGGGGAAATAGAACGGCAGAAATGTCCCGCGAACTTCCAGTTCAGAAAGTGCTCGACTTCGCTGCCGCAGCGAATGTCTGTTAAGCGGGCTGCGACCGCAGCAACGAGACAACGTGACCAATGGCGACTTTGGGCCGAGGCTACTGTTCGCGCCAGACATATGGACTCCCCCCTCGGTCTTAGCGGTTCACTACACCGTTTCAAGAAACCATATATAGTGCATGGACCAGGACCTTGAGCATTTCGAGAAGATCGCGCGCGCCACTATTGCTTCCCTACCGGGAGCATTCCGGCCTGCTGCAGAAAACGTCATTCTGCGCATTGCCGAGTGGCCTGCGCCGACCATGCTGGACGATCTTGGTTTTGCGGATCCGCACGAGCTGACGGGGCTCTACGAGGGAATTCCCATGACCGAGAAGTCCATTCTCGACATGGGGCCGCCTCCGGATGTTGTCTGGCTCTTCCGTCAGCCGATCCTGGCGGAATGGCGCGATCGCGGCAATGTCGAGCTGAACGAGTTGATCGCGCATGTTGTTATTCACGAATTCGCCCATCACTTCGGATGGACTGACGAAGAAATCGCAGCCATCGACCAATGGTGGGTCTGAGAAGTTGTTCACTGCCCAGGAGGAAGTTGGGAGTGAGCCCATAGCTACTGGCACCGCCTTGCAGAGATACGAGGAAGAGCGCAGGAAGCGGCGGCGGCCCAAAAGCAGCTGACCTTCGCCATGTTTTCCAAACCGAACCGCCCCTAGGGGCGGTTTTTTTGTGCTCAGGTTTCGGAGCCGCATTTAAGTCTTCTTGGTCAAGACGGTCTGGACATGCCGCAGAACGGTCTGGGCGTGTCGGAAGGCGGATTTACGTTTGTCGCATGCGAAGCTAAGTTATTGAAATTAAACAACCAGTAACGCGGACAAGACGTAGTTCTGGTGTCGGACGTCAGTTGTCGGACCCATGAAATAACTGCCATTGATGGGGGGGGTCTGCCATTCTGACACAAGGTTAATTGCCATCGGCCGAAATTCGGCCGGTGGTTTTGTTTTAAAACAATGGCTTATACGTCCTTAGCTTTCTGCATGCTGAGGGGGTGCCTTTTCCCTCCAAAGATCAGCAGCGCCTGTTGACTGAAATGGCCATATTGAGCAGGACTGAAACTCAAACCTGGCCAGGTTCTTTCCTTCATTTTCCCGAACGCACTGTGTGCAATCGGGGGCCAGATGGCGCCGCGCGCCGGGAAAGGGCCAGCCATGTCCAAGATCAAGTTTATCGAAGCAGAGTTCCACAATGCCGACAAAGACCGGCGGGCAATTCGGCAGCGCCTGGAACGGTTCCTGAAAACACGCCGCGCGCTTGAGCGCGGTATCGTGCCTCCGGACCCGGAGGATCGTGATGACTGCCTTCGGTGGGAAAACGAATTGAAGCAGGTTGGTCTCGGGTGCGAAGGTCAGGACCGCGTGGACCGCCGGGTAAGCAGGCTGGCGGAGCGGCGGGCATCCTTCCATTCCATCGAATGGACCGCACCATCAAACCTTGGGATCAAACACCTAGACAAGATTTCCAAGGCCGACGCCTCCCGGGCAAATTTACCGATCGAGACGCTGCGCCCGCTTTCCAGCCAGCCGGCGGCATGAAGCACAAAATCACAGCCTGCGGTGAGGGCAATGTTCGTGGCGCGGCCGCCTTCAAATCCAGCCTGGGCATCGTCAACCGGCGCCGAAGTGATGCCGCCGTCGCCGCGTACGGGAACGCCGAGATCGCGGGCCAGTGCGACGGCATGGATCTGGATGAGCTGAGTTAAGGGGTCGCCAAAGAAAGGCTGCATGGAACGCATCGAAAACGGAGTTCCGAATAGCCCCATGACCACCGGTGTTCCCGGACGCCAGATTTGTGCCAGTGCCAGCCCGGCCAGGCATTCCGCATACCCCTGGGCCAAAGCGCCTGCCGGGGTCACCGGTCCAGTAGCGCCCAGCATCATGTAGGAGGTGATCATGCAGCCCTCACCAGCCTGGGCCACCGTGCGCAGGCATTTCAGCGGGTTGTCTTTGTAGGTCAGGGGCGGGGTGGAGTTGATGAGATGGAGCAGGTTGCAGGACGGCTCCTCTTGCGGCCCGGCTGGGAGGGCAGGCCTGGTTGCCATTGCGGCTTGCAGCATGCCGATGACCTCTTGGGCAGCTTCGGGCGAGGCAACGCTGCCCATGAAGGGTTTCCGCGAGCATTCCAGATGCGCCAGCGCCATTTCCGCGGGGCGCTCCTGTTCCGGGATGTCGTTCATCACGCAGAGCATGTGGCCGGTGTTAGCCAGGCCGCCGCAGGCATCGGCCATGGAGACCAGCTCACGGTAGATCTGGCGGCTCCCCATGGTGCGCCTGCCATCCGCCAGCAGAACATTTGGCGGGCCATAGACCGGGGCGCAGACCGGCGGGCAGCCCGAGCCGACGCTGCAGTCGAAGGCAGGGTCCCGGGCACGAAGGCCAAAGCGGGCCGGGGCCGATGCGCGGATGATGGCGCGCAGTGCCCCTCCGTCCAGCCGGACCCGTTCGCCGTCAACGGAGGCGCCAATCCCGCGCAGCGCCTCCAGCGTTTCGGGGTCGCCTTCAAACTGAATTCCCAGGTCGCGGAGAATGGCATCGGCAGATTGTTTGATCTGCTGGATCCAGGCGCCGGGATCTTCTGCAAATGCGCCTGCAAAGCCGTTGGTGAGCATGTCTGAACTGTTTCCCCGTCAATCGCCTGCTTTCAAAACCCACGGTACGACACCGGTGTAAAGCGGGTCCCCCGCGATGGGATGATAGGCGCATTCGATCACCGAAAAGCCGGCCTCGTGCGCTGCTTCCTGGCATGTTTGCACCGAAACGTAGCGGTTGTCGTGACCTTCCTGTGCGACAAAACTGCCGCTGCGGACCCAATCCGCGCCCAATACCGTCTGCCCCGGTGTTGCGGCCTCGGCAAGGTGACGGAAGCAGGCCTTGTAGCCCGCCAGATCCGGGGCCAGCCCAAAGACGGCATAGGCGGTGATCATGTCAAAACGGCGCTCTTGGAAGCAGGGTGCCCAGGGTTTCAGGATGTTGCACTGATGATAGTGCCAGGGAACCGACCGGGTTCGGGCCAGGGTGTCTTCGGTGTTGCCTGCAATCTTGAGGGCTTCCTGATAGCAGGCCGGCACCGCGCCAGAGGCCCGGAACTGATCGGAGACAAACAGGGCTTCCGGCACCAGGTCTGCGCAGGTGACCGACCGAATGCCTTTGAAGGCAGTGGCCCAGAACAGGGCGCTGGTTCCGGAGCCGATGTCCAGCCAATGGCCGCCGGGCGCGTACCGCGCGGCCATGGCAAGGATATGCTCTGTGCCTTGGCCATAGATAAAGGCGGCGTTGTAATAACCGTCGAGATAGCGCTGGAAATAGGCCGCCCGCTCCTCATCCAGCGACATTCCTGCGAAATCGAGCGGGCGGCTGCCGGGCTGGTTCACAAATCCAGCCCCGAAACCCTGGATGTAGCCGCCGACAGGATCAGGATGTTCGGACATGGGCCGCCTTTCTTTCTTTTGGGAGTGCGATGATCAGAGCCGCCAGAACGACCGTCAGGAGAGCCAGCCAGGCGAACACCGCGGGCAGGCTGCCAAAGCTGCGCAGGATGACGCTGCCCGACATGTTGCCCAGCAGCGCGCCAAGGCCGACGAAGATATTGCCGACGGCAAAGATGCGCACCGCCGTTCTGGTCTCCATCGTCTTGCTGGCATAGGCCGGGGGCAGGGCGAAGAAGGGATAGAAGGCAAAGCCGAAGAACAGGGCGCTGACGGCGACATAGGCAATCGAGTCCGCCAGATACATGAGCATGCATGCGGTGAAGGTAAAAGCGGCCACGGCAATGAAACAGACCCGGACATTGAATTTGTCGGTCATGAACCCGATCATCGGTGCCGCCACGATGCCAACACAGCCGTGCAGGAAGGTCATGCTGCCGGCCTGCATGCGGCCGATGTCCAGATGGTCCCGGATCAAGGCGGTGAAGAACGTCTGGAAAGAGATCGTAATGGCGGCGCCCAGCATCATGATCAGCCACAGATGCGCCGCCGTTTTCAGCGTCGAGCGGTCAAGCTTGCTGATCTCGTTTGGGTCTGCCGCCGCCGGCGCCTCGCTTGTCTCGCGGGAATCGGTGATGTCCATGGCCCGGAACAGGAAGATACTGACAGCTGTCAGAAGCAGCACTGTGCAACCGGTGGCCATCCAGATGCCGCGCCAGCCGAGATCCTGCTGCAGCACCGGCACGATCTGGCCATTAATGATTGCACCGTAGCCGCCGCTGCCGGACAGAAAGCCGAAGACGGTGCCGCGCCGTTCATAGGGGATGTAACGTCTGATGACGGCAACCATGGGAACCCAGGTCGCGGCCGGAACAAAACCGATCAGGGTGAGCACCGCAGCTGCTTCCAGCGAGCTGCTCACCTGGGACAGCGCCATCAGGCACATTCCGCAAAACAGCATCGAGGCAAAGATGAAGCGGAGCTCGCCTACTTTGGGGGCCAGGATGCCCGACAGCACTGATGACAGGATGAAGCCGGCTTGTATGCCTGCTGCGACATAACCCATTTCGGCATAGCTAAAGGCCAGGTCCTGGCGCATGTCGGGGCCGAGGACCGGAAACAGGTAGATCCCGAAGCCGTAGGCAAAAGCGAGGAACCCGCTGAAAATGACCGTGATGGCGGTTCCAAGCGCCTTGGCGGAGGGGCGCGACGGCAGATGTGCTTCCATGGGTGCGGTCCGGTTACACTAGCGAAGGAGACAGCAGATGCGGGGGGCGTCCGGGGTGAACGCCGAACCGTCGTAGTTGCCGAGAACCTGCAAAACCGACAATCCGGCCGTGTCGAACAGAGCTGCCAGCGACGGCAGGGTGTACTTGCGCAGCGTGAGCTGGGCGCTGAACTCGGCAGCGGATCCGCCGGAGCGGGGCTGCAGCTGGTAGTCGAACTGAAACCGCCTCTGGCCCAATGGGTCTCGGAACTGGGTGACATGGCGTGTCACCCAGCCGCCATCGAATTCCCGATTGCAATCCATATACCTTACCCCGCTGGAACGATTCTCGTCATAGTAGTTCAAATCGGAGCGGGCACCCGGGGCATCAAAATTCGCGACATCCAGTATGATTTTTCCGCCCTTCGTCAACTGCCGCTTCATGGCTTTAAGGCAATCCAGGGCTTTGCTGTCATCGGGCAGCATCTGAAACGCTTCCCGGGCAACGAAGATACGGTCGAAAGGGCCGTCAATTTCCAACCGGGTCATGTCGCCCCAGGCTGAGATCAGGTTGTTGTTGCCCGAGGCCTGAAACCGGCTGCGTGCGGCTGCCACCATTTCGTGTTCGATGTCGAGGCTGTGTATGACGCAGTCCGGAAAAGCGGTGCCCAAAGCCAGTGCCGTGGTGCCGGTGCCGCCTGGCGCGATCAGCACCCTGCTGCGGGGATCCGCAATCTGTGAGGCCAGAAACCCGTGGTCACGGGTTTCCGGGTATTCGGCGTCATAGAACTGGGCCCGGTCCGCATATCCGAAGGTGCCTTGGACCGTGTCCGGGCTCATTGGCCGGGTTCCAGCATCTTGAAGGTGTCCAGCAGCAATGGATGCACGAACTCACCGTTGCGGATGATCATGCCGCGGTTTGAAACCGGATCTGCCGCACCGTCAAAAATCGCTGACCCCATGTTGAGCAGGTAGGGCGCCATGTGGCGGCTGGCGGCCTGGCTGGCGGTCACCGGCACGGTGGCGGGCAGGGCGTCGATCAGGATGTGCTGAACACCGTGGACCTTGTAGGCGGGCTTGGCAAAGCTGGTGAATTCCGTTCCGCTGGGAATGTAACCCTCTCCATAGCCGCAGGTTACGTCAACGATTACCGACCCCGGTTTCATTTGCTGCACCAGTTCCGGCGCGATCATGGTGGGGGTGTCGTAGCTCGAGATCAGGATCGCCCCGATCACAAGGTCGGCTTCCCGGACTTTGGCTGCCAGCGTTTCGGGCTCGTTCAGCAGGCAGGCGACATCGGCGGGCACCGTCGCTTCAAACCGCCGCAGCCAGTAGGGATTGGTGCCAAAGACGGTCACCTCGCAGCCGAGTCCGGCTGCCATGCGCGCCGCCGCGCCGCCGACGTTGCCATAGCCGATCACGACCACCTTGGGGCGGTTGCTGCCGGGAATGTCTGCCAGCAGCGTGCCGCTGCCCCCCTGATGGGCCAGCAGGTGATAAGCACCCTGGAAAACTGCCAGCTTGCCGGCGATTTCGTTGTCGCAGACCGGCATCGGATACTGGCCGTCATCCAATTGAAACAACTCAAACGAGTATGCGGTTGCCCGTGTATCTGCAATTGCCTTGGAGATGGGCAGTGAGCCTTCAGCATGAAGATACGCTGCCAGGTGCGTATCCGGCGTAAGAAAGCCTGTTTCCTCCGGGCTTGGGCATTTGTATTTCACCACAAAGGGGCTTGCCGACCAAGCTGTTTTAGTGTCGACAAGCCGCGCTCCAGCATCCTCGTAATCTTTGTTGGAAACGGCAGAGTTTTTGCCTGCATCACGTTCGACAAAAACATCATAGCCCGCTTTGACAAATGCATTCACTTCGCGCGGCATCATGACGACCCGCATTTCGCCCGCCCGCGTTTCTTTAACCACCGAAATAGATTTTTTCAATTTACCGGCCTTTCATTTATGCCTTGAATTCAAGCATCCGCTTGATTTCCGAAACTTTGATCTGGTCGGTGTTGAACAGTTTCTTCAGAACCGGGATGCACAGGTAGGGGTCGCACTGGCCGCAGACATAGACGTCGCAGGAGGCGCGGCGGTATTCTGACCAGGTGTGGATGCTGATATGTGATTCGGCCAGCAGCCCGATGCCCGAGACGCCGCCGAGTTCGCCGTATTTGCGGATCGACATGTCAAGCAGGGTGCTGCCGCATGCCTCGGCTGCGTCGCGCAGGGCCTGGCCGCACAGTTCCAGGCTTTCGGTGTTGTCCGCGTCCCAGAAATCGATCAGCAGATGCAGCCCGGCCCATTCCCCGTGCGATCCGTTGGATTGCATCAGGGCCTTCACGCCCACCTCAGACATTTCCATAGCTTTCCTCCTGATATTTTGTGGTTTCGCTGGAATTGCGCACGGTGCCCCACATGGCCTCGCAGCGCTCGTGGATGTACCAAATGTCGGCTTCCGTCAGGTGCTTGGACACAACACCGGGAAAGGCCTGTTCGAAATAGCTGTAGGGCGGGCGGACATCGTGTTTGGTGGAGTGGTAGTCCAGCTTGCTGCTCATCTGGTGCAGCCGGGTGATTTCCGTTCCCGGGTGGTAGGTCATGATGTTCGGGCTCGCGAGGTCCAGCAGCCCGTCCCGGATCAGCGCGGCGACGCCGTTGATGGTCTCGTCAATGGTGCTGCGGTTTTCACCGTCCAGGCCGAACAGGACAGAAGAGCCGACGCGGATGCCCGCGGATTTCACCTGCCGGAGAGAGGTCCGGATCTTGTCCGTCCATTGCTGGCCTTCCCCCTTCTTCCGGTGCTTGTGGATGCTTGCGATCACGTCCTCGGCAAGGCTTTCGATGCCGAAATAGACGTATGTGCAGCCGGCCGCGGCCATCAGAGACAACAGATCCCTGCCTTGCTCCTCGCTGCGGAAGGTTGACAGGAACTCGCCGGTGAGCTGGGCGCCCCACTGCATATTGCGCAGGTTTTCATGGCCTTGCGAAGAAACACCCGCAAGTTCGGGGAGGCGCGGCATGCCCCCGGAATTGAGGCTGGATTTGATTGAGGCGAGCCGTGCCGAGAAGTCCCGTATCGCTGCCATGTTGCCGCCGAACATGACACTGTCGTCAAAGAACAGGGCCTGCGCCCCATAGTCCGCAAGGGTCATCAGCCGTTCGATCATGGTGTCCGCTGGGGTGCGGGACAGCTTGTTCATGCGGCCCATGACACCGATGCCTTCGGAGCAGAAGGCGCACTGGTAGGGGCAGGCGTCGGCGGTCAGCACATGCGCCGTGCGCATCACCTCACCGGCATCGTCCAGGAAGATCGGGAACCGGGCCCGGATAGCAAAGGCGTAATAGGCGTGCGGCACATCGGACAGGCTGTACCGCGGGCCGGAAAAGGTGACCGCCTGCGGCCCCTCCGGCGACAGCCAGGTGATGACGGACTGCCCCCTTACCTGAGTATGGCGTCCGGCCATGCTGATCAGGGCTTCGGCGATGGACAGTTGGTCAATGGCACCGGTTGCAGGGTCATAGATCAGCGACAGTGCCTTTAGCAGGTAGTCCAGAGCATAGGCGCCGTCGCGGGAGACAACAAAGTCGATGTCCGCTGCCGCGCGCCCTTCGTAAACCGCCCTGACGGTGCTTGAATAGGCATAGTGCACCATGTCCTGCGCCGCGTCGTACCTGACGGTCTCGTCGGCATGGCGCCCACCCAGAATGATCACAGTCTGCGGAGCAAAAGCCTTGATTTCGCGGGCCATTGCCAGCGCATAACGGTGGGCGCAGGAGACCGAGCTGATCAGCACGATTGCCGGCTTCAGCACGGCCAGTGTTTCAAGCAGTTCATCCCTGGTCCCGGGGTTCCAGGCGCGCGGGTCAAAGACCGTCTGGTCGGTGTTCAGCTGCCAGCTTTCGCCGGTCAGTTTGCGGCGCGTGGAACTGCCTTGCCGAAGCCTGTAAGCGGTATCCGGAAGGCGGCCCAGCTGAGGGCAATAGGTGGCATATGCGTCTGCTTCTGAAAGCGGGTTCGAAAATGAAGCATGCGCTTCCTGAATCGATTTTGATATCCCGTGATAAAGGCAGACGGGGTCGCCCGGGTATTCGATATTACCCTCGTGACTGATCATAGCCGGAGATAGGATGGAAAGAACCGGAAAACTTCTTGCCTTCCAAAAATCATTGATCAGGTCTGCATCTTCTTCTGAGTGGAGCTTTAGGTCGCCAAAGTGCGCTTCAAGACTTTCCCGATCTTCACTAATGCGCCTTTCCAGTGCTGAATCGTTGGCGGGGGAAATGATCCGGGAGTTTGGTGTGATATGCAGGAAAGGCGTAACGTCAAACAAGAATGTCACCCATGGATGCAGCTCAATGATTTTATATCCTATAAGTAGTAATCATGGATCTGGTGGGCGATCCGGTTAATTGCGGCTAAAAAGTGTTAATTTGCGACGTATGCAACTATATGGCGTGTTGCGGCGAGACGGGAAACCGTGTTCGCGAACATGCTTCAAAATGGCGGATTTGGGGATGGGGCGGCCACATATGAGGTATCCCGCGCCGGAGAAACTTGCGATCATCCGACTTGCCAAGCAGTCACGCTTGCTGGTGAAGAGGGTGCCGCGAAAGCTTGGCGTCCCTGGATTGAAGCGGAGCACTAAGAAGGCAGCCCCTTTGACGCAGGCGCCTGTAGTGGCAGTAACTGAGGCGTTGGACACCGCCAGCCGGGGCGCGGAGCTGGATTGGGGGATGTTACCCGGATGATGACCTGGGGTGCCGTGATGGAGGCCGTGGAATCCTCCATTGAGCCCGCAGTTTCCTCCTGCGCCCCATCAACAGAAAAAGAGCCGCCTATGCCGGAACAAGGCCACTGCATCACCGATGAGGCGTTGCGCATCATGGAGCGGTTCCCCCAAGTGTCAGAGGGGCATTGGCCCACAGTGAGGGGCAAAGACAGCGCTCTCCGCTGCCAGGGAATGTAACAAAATACACGCATTCGTAGAGGAACGTTAATTGCTGCGGCCTCCTGCTCTGATTTAAGCCTTGGGCAAGGGGGATCCCTGGGGACCCCGCGAATAGAAATGCCGAAAGGTGCCGGACGCATGAAACACTAGATCTCTGCCAGCGCTGCTTCCATGCCAGGAAGCCCGGCCCGCTCCGTTTGATTTCATTCTGCCAGTGCAATCCGCAAAGGAAGGCCCGCCCGCGGCGGCCTGCCGGGTTGCCTTTACTCTACCGGGATCGCCAAATGCCTGAAAACACGGAACACTCTGCCTATCTGAGCTGGGCACACGAGGTCTACCGCGCCCTTGGCTGGACGCTGGAGGAAATCGAAGCGGCAGAGGCGCCGCAGGATCCGCTGCAGGATGGGGCAGGCACGGACGGCGGTGCCAGGGCCGAACGGCAGGCCGTTGCCAGCACCGTGGCAGAGGAGATCCGGGACAGCCTGCAGTCTGACACAACCGAAATGGATCTGAGTGAACTGGCCGCGGATCTTGCCGAACGCGGCGGACCCGAAGAACGTGACGCGTCTCAGCTGCCAGAACTGCTGGAACGGCTGCTGGCACGGGCCGGGTCCGATCTGCAGGCAGAACAGGACATGATTTCTGCCTTGGCTGACACCGCAGAGGCAAAGCCTGCCCTGGTGCAAGCGGCAGCCCGGATCAGCCGTCTGCTGGAAAAGGCGGAGGCCGAGCGCGAGCTGGGCCGTTTCGACGCCGCGCAGGCCACCCTGGCCGAGGCAGAGGCCGCCCTCAGCGATCTGCGCGCCTTGCGCCTGTCGCTGCCCGCGCAAGATGCGCAGGCAGAGCCCGGCCCGGCGGTGCGTGCCCTTTGCGATGCTGTGGACAAGGGCGTCTCTGCCTTGAGCGGTGCGGGCTTCGGCGGCCCGGCGAAGACGCTGGCCGCGGCGCGCGACGGCCTGCTTGCAGCGCATTGTGCCGCTGACGACCCGGCCTGGAAATCGCTGCGGAAGGAGGCAGCGCTTGCGGTCAATTCAGCGGGCAAGTTCCGTTCCCTGGCGGCCCGGATCGGGACATATTGCACCAGCCTCGGCAATGAAGGGCTGGGAGACACCGCAGACGGCCTGCGCGACGATTTGGAAGAGATCCGCAACAGCACCGCGCGCTCGGTCATGGGCAGCCTTGGCGTGCTGGTTCAGCTTGATGCCCAGGCGGCGCAAAAGGACAAGTTTGCCAAGCGGCAGGAGTGGACAGAAGCCGAGTTTACCGAACGCTCCGAGGCCTTGCGGGATGCCTTGAAAACCCTGTTCCGGACGGATGCGGAGGGCAGCATCCTGACCCGCAATGACGACAGCCGGGTGGAGAAACGGGCCGGCGGTGCGGCGGGGCTGGACCATGACGTCTATGTGCAGATCCCGCGCCGAGCCGATAAGAAGATCCCCCGCGCCACGATGGAGGCGCTGCTGGAAACCGTGACATTCCTGGACGGTCTGCGGGACGCAGGCGTTGCAGGGGTCGAAGACATCGCAGCAGAAGAACTGCTCAAGGCCGAAGAGCTTCTGAAAGGTATTCAGGGCCAGACCAGTGAATACGAGCAGATGAAGAAGGGCTTGGCCAAACTGGCGGAGAAAGTGGCCAAACTGGGAACCGGCGGCACCAAAGGCTATTACATCGAAGAACGCCTGCGCCTGGCCGGGGACATTGATACACTGTCAACGGCCTATTTGACCACCAACATCAATCAGGCCTTGCGGCAGCTGACAGAGCTGGAAACCGGCCGCTACAAACCGCTCAAGAAGGATGCCGTGCTTGCGGTTGAAAAGCGCAAGCAGTTCGACAAGCATGCGGCCAAGGCGGATCCGTTGTTTGATGGCATTGCCAGCGCCATGGCGGACCTTGGCCATGCCGACGGGCTGCTGCAGTCCCTGGTTGAGGCTGGCATGCTGGACAAGGAGGCCACCCGGTACAGCGGCGATCTGAGCCGTGCGCGCGACGAGGCGGTCCGGCTGGCGGATAATGCGGTCACTCACGAAACGCTTACCGAGGCGGTTCTGAAAATCAGCAGTGTCGTCAGCAATTCCGAGCGGCAACTGGCTGAGCTGAAAGAATACGCAAAAATGAGCGCAGGGGGCGGCGGTGCCAGCGATGCGCTGAAGGCCTACTTCGGCAAGATGGTCGAAGACTATAAAAAAGGCCGGGAGCGTTTCGAGCAGCAGCAGAAGGATGCCAGCGCCTTTGCAGCGGCAATGAAGCCGATGGTGCAAGAGCTGGAGGCGATGCTGCGCGGTAAATTCGATCTGAAACGCGTGCAGGACAAAAGCCGCGGTTTCAAGCGTGCGGATGCCGACAGTGTTGACCATGGCCGGCTGCGGGAGCTGGTGGCCGAGCTGCAGCTGTTGAAGAAGGAAAGCGCAGCCAGCCACAGCCACGCAGAGAACATGGACCGGCTGGCAGCAGTGGGCGAGTCTCTGGCTGCGATCCGCGGCGAGATCACCGGTTTCCGCGAGGATGTCGCCAAAAAGCTGCGCCTATTCAGCGCCAATTGCACGGCTCGGCTGAAACAGGCCGAAACTTATATCAGCGGGCAATTCGCCGCAGCCGTCGCCAAGGAGCAAGGAGACGGGCAGCACGTGCTGGACGCCGCGGCCCTGCAAAGCTTCCTGGACACCGTCGCCGCGCCGCTGGCGCTGGACGGTCTGGATACGCAGGTGGAGATCATCGCCGATGCCAAGAAGCCGCTGGAAGAGCGCAAGGCGGCGCGCGAAAAGGCGCTGCGCCTGGTGCGGCCGGTTCTGGCTGCGCTGGAGGGCAATGCCGCCGTGACGCATTACCTTGCGCATCCTTTCAGCCCGCCTCCCAAAGATCTGCGCATGGCGCAGACGGAACTCACCCAGCTTGAACTGCGGCTGCTGCAGCTCGCGTCCTGATACCAGCAAAGCTCCGGCCTTGCTGCCGGAAGAGGGAATTGAAATGGCATATACCGGCAAGCAGATCGAATGGCTCGAAACAGCCCAGGGCGGGGCTGCGGACTTTGCCGCCGCTGAACAGAAGGCGCAGAAAAAATCCGCCGAGCTCACAGGCATTCTCGACCGGCTGGAAGCCGACAAGGAGTTCATCGCCGGTGCGCAGCAGTTTCAGGTGACGCTGGCCCGCAACAGCTCCTTCTTCAAACTGCCGGGCAGCGGCAAGATGAAGTGGATGACCGGCGATATGAAGTCCGAGGTCGACACCTATGCGGACATCTCGCACACCACCAAGATCGGTGCGGATGATCTGAAAAACCTGCACGAAGCTATGGCCAAGATCCTGGAACGACAGGACGAAATGCTGGTGGAGGAAGGCGGCAAGCGCGTGTTCACCGATAAGGAGATCATGCAGGAACTCTGGACACCGCTGGTGCGTGAGGGGGTGATCCCGGCCAACCTGGTTCCGGACCGCTACAGCGATTTCAAGCATATGTTCGACGGCGCGTCGAAGATCTATGAGGACAAGCTGGCGGAGCATAGCCTGGGTGCCTCCAAGTATGAGACCGTGCTGGAGGGGATCGGAATCGCCAAGGACACGGTGGCGCTGGCAACCAGCATCGCCTCTGCGGGGATTACCTTTGGAAATCTGGACACTGCCGGCCGCAGCGTCGAGGAAACCCGCAACATCCAGGCCAAGCAGGAAGTGCTGGGCGCCCGCCAGGGCGCCACGTTGGAAGAAGCCCGCACAGGGCTGAACCTGCCGGATGATGCCTCCGCCTCACAGGTGCTGGAGGCCGCAGCCGCCAGCAAGGAGCACAAGCATCTGGTCGCCGAATACAACAACCTCGACGCGGCAATCGGCGGTTTGTCGGACCAGCTGTTCACTGACCCGCGCTGGGTGGCCGAGCAGCGGGCGCTGCTGACGGCGTCTTCAGGACTGCTGTCGACCGGGCTGACGATCACCGAAAAGGGGATCAAATACGGCGAGGACGACAACAAGAGCAAAACCAAGACGCTGCAGTTTGCGCTGCAGACCAGCGATGCAGTGGCCAGCAACATCGTCGCTTCCGCCCTTAGCGCAGCTGGCCTGTCCGACCGTCAGCGCAACCAGGAAAGCGGCGGTTCCTTTGATCACCGCCAGGGGTTCGCCTCCGGCGGTGCAGTGCTGGAGGCGCTGATCCAGGGCAACCGGCTCGCCGAGAAGATCGTGGCAGCAACCCAGGCCAAGACGCCGGAGGCGCGGGAGAAGGCGATCCTGACCATTGCCGCTTCGCTCGGGGATACTTTTGCCGCGATGGCGGCCTCGACAACCCAGACCGTGGGCAATGTCAGCAGCGGTAATCCGGACAATCCTGTGACCGAGCATACCGACGAAAGCGTCGAAGGACGCGACCGCCCCGGCCTCTGGGCCGAGCATCCCGGCACTTCAGAACTGTTTGCCGAAGGCATCCGCGGTGTCTTTGTTCTGGGTCTCAACGTCCGTGGCGCTGCCAAGGCGCTGAAATCCGATCCCCCGGACATGACGGCCTTTGTCACCTCGCTGACCGCCGGGCTGGCGCATCTGGGCACTGCTGCTGCGACCGGTGCAGGGCAGGACAGCCTGTTCACCAAGGAAACCTTGCTGAGCGAGGAGGAATCCGAAGAGCTGTCGAAGCTCAGCACCGAAGACCTGCTTGAGCGCCGGATCGCGCTGTCCGGCTCGAGTTTTTCGCGCACCGAAAGCGAGATGGGGCTCGCGGCCTTTGGCCACGCCGGGTATCTGGCGGATGTGAATTCCGCAATCCGCTCAATCGTTGAAGGTCTGCAAGAAGCCGAGAAAAAGAAGGAAGGCAGCGACGCGGTCAAGGCCAATACTCAGGCGGCGCTGGACAAGATCGAGCAGGAGAAAACCGGTGCGGCGCTGGATGAGCTGAAGAAAAAGCTGAGCGAGCCCGAGGCGCGCGAGGCTTTTCTGGCGCAGATCAAGGCGGAGTTGGACGAGGAGATGATGCGGCTGGAGCAGGTCATCGCGGCCGCCAAACCGCCTGCCAACCCGAATGACCCTGATGCGGTCAAGAAATCGGTGGACGCTGTGGAGGCGCTGATTGCGGATATCAAAGCTTCGGAAATGAAGCTCAAGCTGATTGAGACCATCGCCAAGGGCGGCACCAAGGTGCTGACCCGCATCTTTCCGGTGACAGGGCTTGCCGATGCGCTGCGCCAGCTTGGCTCAGACGCGGTGGCACTGGCCCGCAAATCCGCCGAGGTGGACAAATGGCGCAAGAACGCCGCGCTCGCAGCCAGCAGCAATTCGATCTATGCAACCGCCATCAACGAGCGGCTTTACAATGCCGGGGTGCAGGTCAGCCAGCAGACGTTCAATACGTTCTTCTCAATTCTGGGTGTCGCCGCGGAATCGGCGCGGCTGGCTGATGCCACCGGCGCGGCTACCGGTATCAGCGCCGGCACCTCCATGGCCAAGGCACTGACCGACTTCGGTTACAAGATGCATGGCCGCGCCCGCATCGCCAATGGCTGGAAGAAGTATCTCGAAGCGCGGAAGAACCCGGCCAACCGCAAGGCGGCCCGGGCGGCGATCTCGGGCAACTCGACGCTGGCGAAATGCGTGCTGGCTTATGGCATCGTCGAGGACAAGGATCCGGTGGCCCGCCAGGTTGCCCGCAACTGCGGCCTGACGCCCACGGTGCTGGCTTCGGACAGCGAGGTCTGCGCGGCGGTGGTGAAATACTTCGAGACCCTCTACAGCGACGACCCGGTGGTGCTGCGCCGGGTGCCGAAAACCGAGGACTGGCACCCGGGCGTGCCGGATCTGACGCTGAAGTCTTGGATAACGTTCAAACAGGCGGCGGCAGATCATGCCTACCCGCGTCTGTCCAAGGACAGCTGCCTGACGCCCGAAGCGGATGCTGCTCTCAAATCCCTGCATCAGCTGTGCAACGGCGACCCCTTCGGCTATCCCGCAGCCCGCGATGCCGTGACAGCTAGGAACCCCGAAGGCTCCGCGGCCTTCAGCCGCGAAGTCAGCAGCCAGCTGGAGACGCTGATCAAGGCACTGAATGGCTACCGCCCCAAAACATCCGAACCGGAGAACCCCAAGGATCAGAAATGGACGGCCGGGATGCCGCATCATGAAATGGCGGCGGTTGCAGATGCCATGGCGGCGCAAGCCGAGCTGATCCTGCGCGACGTGCAGCTGGACCTGTAACCAACCGCGCCAGGGCCCTTCGCAGGGCGGTCGAAGATACGGAGAGGTAAAATGGACGCTGAAAAGATCAAAGAGCTGGAAACAGACCTGAATCTGGCCAAAACCAAGACGCTGAACTTCGCCTTTGCTGCCGGAGCAGGCAAGAAGGAAGACGCCTGCCTGCTGCACAAGACCAGGGGGGCAGACAAATTGTACCTGGACGTCAAGCGCGAGGTGGGCGGCACCAAAATCATCAGCGGCCTGGCCAGTGTTAAGGGGCCGCTGCTGAGCGTTACCTGCACGGAGCTCCCGGGAAAGAAGGTGGTGAAGCTGCTGCGTGACTTCCTGCGCAAAAATACGAAACTCAGCAAAGTGCAAGTCTTCGACGAAAGCGGCACGCTGATGATCAGCGACGAGGCGTTGGATCTGGATGACAGCACGGCGGCAGCGCCCATGACCGGGACCGGCGCCGAAGCGGATCCCGGGCTGGCAGATTTGAGGCAGAAGTTCACCGTGCTGGTGCGACAAGCCAAGGGGGTTATCAAGCAGGACCCCAGCCGGAACGAGGAACTGTCCGCCCAGGCAAGCGCCATTGGCAAATTGCTGGAACAAGGCCGCACCGCTCAGGCGCGCGAAGCCATGGTCAAGCTGCTGGCAGCGCTCCAGCAACCGGCGGGCGCGGAACAACCCGCTTCGAACGGCGCGGCCAAGGGTGTTGGCGCCTCGATCAAGAAACTGCTGACGCTGCGAACGGAGGTCGAGGCAGATTACGCACGGCTGCTGGCAGAGCTTTCGAAGCACAGCGATGAACGGTTGCGCCGGATTGCCTCTGACGGCCACAAAAAGGTCTTTGGCGGCTCAGGCGGGGTGCTGGATGGGCTGGACGCGGCGCTTTTCGAGGCGGTCAAGGCCTGGGGCAGCGCCGAAGGCGCAGACCGGCAGAAGGCGGCGCAGGACGTCAGGCAATGTGCAGACCGGCTGTCCGCGCATCTGGATGCAAACAGGTTTATCAGCCTGATGGAAAACAACCCTCTGGGTGTTGTGCTGCAGATCAGCAAGCCGCTGAAAGAAGCTTTGAACGAGATCGGCCGCCAGACTGCCGCCTGAGCCGCAGTTTGATGAAGCCTCACTTGGAATACTGGGCACTGTGGCATACTTCCTGAAGATCCTGAGCAGCCTGGCCGGGCTGCTGCTGGCAACCATGTCCTGGGCCGAACCCAGGATCGCGCTGGTGATTGGCAATTCTGCCTATGATGCGGTCGCACCGCTGGACAATCCGGTCAATGACGCCCGGCTGATGTCTGCCAAGCTGGCGGAACTGGGCTTTGACGTCACCAGGGTCACGGATGGCAGCCAGATCCAGATGAAACGTGCAATTGCGCAATTCGGCCGCAAGCTGCGCTCTGCGGGCAGGGATGCAACGGGGCTGTTCTACTATGCCGGCCACGGGGTGCAGAGCTTTGGCGCCAACTACTTGCTGCCGGCCGATATTGCCCTGTCCGATGCCGCCGATCTGGATCTGCTTGCGATCGAGGCCAAATCCGTTTTGCACCAGATGGCGTCGGCGCAGAACACCACCAATATCGTGATCCTGGATGCCTGCCGCGACAACCCGTTCCAGGGACTGCCAGGACTGGACGACAATGGCCTGGCCGAGATGAAGGCGCCGGTTGGCACCTTCCTGGCCTATTCCACTGAACCCGGCGGGGTGGCATTGGATGGCGAGACGGGCAACAGCCCGTTCACAGCCAGCCTGGCCAGCCATTTGACCGCGCCAGGCCTGCCGGTCGAGCAGCTGTTCAAACGCGTGAGGGTTGAGGTGCTGCAGCAGACAAGCGGGCTGCAAATTCCTTGGGACACATCCTCCCTGGTGCGCAACTTCGCTTTCATGCCGCAGCTTGAGCCAACCGATGCCCAGGCCGAAGCGCTGGCCTGGCAAACCGTTTCTGCCGCGCGCGACGCGGTTCAGCTGATGCTGTTCCTGCGGGCCTACCCCAGAAGCAGCTTTGAACCCGAAGCCCGCAGCCTGCTGCAAACAGTGATTGCGGAAACGATGCACACCTCCGCTCCGTCCGCACCGGCCAGCCCGCTGCCGCCCGCCGGCCAGCCCATCCAGGCGGCGCAAACCGAGGAACAGGCGATATTCGATATGGCTGCTTTGGATGACACGGTTGGGGCGTATCAGATGTATCTGGACAGCTACCCGCAGGGCAGCTTTGCCGCCGAGGCCGCAGACCGCATTACGGCCTTGCAGCGGGCCCGGGCAGAGGCCCGGCGCCAAGCGATGGCGCAGCAGGAGGCCGAAGCGCCGGCCCCAGTGTCTTTCACGTCCCGGCTTCTCCTGGGCAACCAGCATGTCCGCGGCCAAACCATCGCAGATCTGCTGACCCAAAGCCCGCAGTTTCCGCCGGTCCCGGATCTGCCCGATGCGGTATGGAAGGAAAAACCCTGTGCCAGCTGCCATAAGTGGACGCCTGAAACCCTGTGCGCGCAGGCCCGGACCTACATCGATCACCCGGCGGCTGTCAGCCTGGTGAAGGAGCACCCGTTCGGCGGAGGTTTGAAAGTGAACCTCAGACAGTGGGCGGTGAACGGCTGCCGGCAGTAGAACTTGAACCTATGGTAGGAACATGAGCCGGTGAACTGCCTTTGCTGTGCAAAGATGAGGCTTCTTGGGTGTGGAATACGCCCAAGAAGCCTCTTAAGTTATTGCGACTAAGCCGCAACAGGCGTCTTCAAGAAGGGGGGCAACCCAGCCTTTCGCCACGGCCCAATGGCCGTTTGGCAGCATCCCCGATGCGGCCCGGCGCATCAGCAGGCGAGGCACGCAGGCTATCGGGCAAGTGCCGTCTGCCCGTTCCAAATCCCGGAGGCTTGGCTGGCTTTGTAGTTAAGGTGGCGGTGAAGACCAAATCGTCTAGCTGGCGTTGTCCAGCCAGTCCCACCGGATATCGCGCAGCAGGCATGATCTCAGTGCCACGGCATCACCTTTGCCGAGTGCGCGCACCAAAGACGTATGCGTATCACTCCAGGAACCATCGGGTTGTCCGTCATCCAGCCCCTGACGCAGCGACGGGCCTGTCTGCATCCACAACTGTTCAATCACCGCGATCATGTCGAGGTTGCCGCACAGACGGTAAATCAGGAAGTGGAACTGGTGGTTTTCGATCATGTACTGATCAAACCGGCGCTGAGAGATCGCAGCCTGCATCCGCAGGATGGTGGCATTCAGCGCATCTATCGCAGCTGGGTCGATACGGTCCAATGCCTGCACTGCCGCCTCGCATTCCAGAAGCGCCCGCAGGTTGAACAAATCGGCCGCACGTTTGCGGTCCAGGACGGGGACGATATAGGACCGCTTCGCGAGACTGCTCAGCACGCGCTCGGAGGCCAGCCGTTTCAGCGCTTCGCGCACCGGCGACATACCAACGCCGACCTCTTCGGAAAGCGTGCGGATCGACAGTTTCTGGCCAGGCAGATACGCCCCGATCATCAGCTTTTCCTTGAGCTGACTATAGAACATTTCTGCCTGGGTAGGCTCTGCCGGGACCGTTAGCAACATACCCACCTGTTTACCCGAAACAGCTGAGTGTGCAACAGGTGCAGGCTATTGCCCCAAATGCCGCGCCATGTAGGCAATGAAGTCCCGGATCGTGCCTTCGAAATCGTCCGGCGCCAATGGCCCGCCCTGGTACGTGCGGGTTTTCAATGCCTCCTGCAGCGCTTCCAGCTTTTCCTTGTCCTCTGCGTTGAACGACCGGCACAGGGCCACATAGTCACGGACCTTGTCCGACTTCGGGTCATCTTCCAGCCCGGTGACGCCCCAGCGGATCTTGACCCGGTCCGGCCCGTCCGGGCGCAGGCACATGAACAGGGTGAAGTTCGTTGCCATGCCCACGACAAGGTTCGGGAAAATCCCGTACATCGGCGAATTGTTCCGCTCTTCCTCGGTCATGTCGGGGTGAAACGGGCCGCGCGGCGGATAGGCTGGGTCGTAGAATGCGTGGTAGCCTGTCCATCCTTCGCCGCTTTTCATTTTCTTGCACAGTTTGGTCGGCGTAATCGGGTGCAGCGTGTGCAAATGCGTGGCGCTCAGATGGTAGCCTTCCATGAAATTTTCAAACAGTGCCTTCCAATTGCAGGCCCAGCTGTCCTCTTCGATGAACACCAGGAAGCGGTCTTCGGGGTGATAGTTCCGGACGATGCCGTTCAACCCCTCCAGACGCGGCGCCAGCGGCGGCGCCTGACCGTCGAGGTTGACGAAAATCCACCCCTTCCAGATCTCGCTGGCAAATTCAGGCAGGCCGCAGCGGGCCTTGTCGAATTTGGTCTGGCCCTTCATATGCGGCGCAGCGACCAGCTGGCCCGTCGTGTTGTAGCTCCAGGTATGGTAGCGGCAGACAAACTTGCGGGTGTTTCCCGCCCCTTCGGCAACCCGGTTGCCGCGGTGGCGGCAGACATTGGACAGCACCCGCACCTGGCCGTCCATGCCGCGCGAGACGATGAGCTGCTCGCCCGCCAGATCGGTTGTGAAGTAGTCGCCGGGGTTTGCGATCTCTCCAATATGGCCGACGCACATCCATTCCCGGCGCAGCACTTCTTCGGTCTCAAGCTCCAGAAATTCCGGTGAGGTGTAATAGCTGGCAGGCATCGCATAGCCGTCTTCCGGCGCAAGCGGGCCGAGCTCGCCCAGACGGGTGCGAAGGCTATGCAGCTGATCTGCTTTGGCGTCGTTCATCGCAGAAATCCTTTGACAGAAGAATCGAACTGTGATCACAGATAGAGGCAATAGGCCGTCGCGGCCAGCCCAAATCTTTGCGCCGGGTGCCGGCCGAGGGATATGGGCAAGCCCCAATGAACGATCGCGCGACACTGAAAGGACCCTGGTCGAAAATGTTCCTCAAAAACGCATGGTATGTCGCAGCATGGAGCGACGAAATCACCGCTGAGTTGCAGCAGGTTGTTCTGTTGAAACAGAAAATCTGCATGTTCCGCGACACCCGCGGAGCGGTCGTTGCGCTGGAGGATGCCTGTCCCCACCGCAAGCTGCCGCTGAGCAAGGGCCGCCGGAAGGGGGACGATGTGGAATGCGGCTATCATGGGCTGACCTTCAATTGCACCGGCCAGTGCGTGCGTGCCCCGGGCAAGGGCGGCATTCCCTCCAACGCCAAGGTCCATGCCTATCCGGTTGAGGAGCGCTATGGCCTGGTGTGGATCTGGATGGGCAATCCGGCGCTTGCAGACGCGTCGGAGATCTTCGAAATTCCGGAATTCGGCGATCCGGCCTGGGGCATGAACCGCGGCAAGGCATTGGAGATCGACTGCAATTACCTGTTTGTGACGGACAATCTGCTGGACCCCACTCATGTGGCCTGGGTTCACCAGTCCTCCTTCGGGCAGGCCGCGACTGAAGACACGCCGCTGCGCATCACCAAACAGGACCACGGCGTTACGGTCTGGCGCTGGATGATGGATGTGGAACCGGCCCCCTTCTACAAGAAGATCGTGGAGTTTGAGGGCAATTGCGACCGTCTCCAGCATTACGAGGTGCGTTATCCCTGCCATGCCATCATCCGGGCGGTGTTCACGCCTGCCGGCACCGGAGGCGAAGACGGGCCGCTGGATGACAAGACGTTTGTGATGAACAGCTACAACTTCATGACACCGGAAACCGAAAGCCGCACCCGGTATTACTGGTTCCAGATGCGCAATATCCGGCCCGATGACGAAGCCTTGTCGCAGATGATGAGCGACGATGTGAAACACGCCTTTGAAGAGGACCGCGAAGTTCTCAACGAAGTGCAAAAGGGCATGGCGAACAAGACAAGCCCCCATATCGACCTGCCCATCGACGGCGGCCAGCTGCGCTTCCGGCGGCAGCTTGAAGTGCTGATCGAACAGGAACGGACCGCTGATCAGGCACTCGCCTGAAGCACAGGAAAGAAAACAAAAAAACCAGCCACTTCCCGACAGGAGAGAATGAGATGACAACGACCAGTGCCGCCCATCCGGCCGCCAAACAATGGGCAAAGGAATGCACGGGCGGCGATATGAGCCGCCGCGAATTCCTCTCCCGGGCCACTGCCATGGGCGTTTCCGCAGGTGCAGCCTATGCGATGATCGGGCTGCCTGCCCCGGCGCAGGCGGAAACCGCTGCAAAACAGGGCGGCACGGTCCGCATTGCGATGCCGGTGCGCGAACTGCGTGTGCCGCGCATGTATGACACGGTGGAAATGGGCAATCTCACCACCGGGTTCTTCGAAAGCCTGGTGGAGTATCAGGCCGATGGCACGTTCCGCCCCATGCTGCTGGAAAGCTGGGAGGTCAATGAGGATGCCACCGAATACACCCTTCACCTGCGCCAGGGTGTCAAATGGTCCAATGGCGACGATCTGACCGTCGAAGACGTGGCGCGCGCAATCGAGGGCTGGTGCGACAAGACCGTTGAAGGCAACGGAATGCCCAACCGGGTCAATTCGCTGATCGATCCGGAAACGGGCCAGGCAGCGGAGGGGGCGGTCAGCATCGCGGATCCGCAGACCATCGTGCTGCGGCCGCGCATTTCCGACATCACCCTGATCCCGTCCATGGCTGACTATGCCGCCGCGATCGCGCATCCATCCTTTGACCCGGATGATATCACCACCGCCATCGGCACAGGCCCGTACCGCCTGGTGGAACATGCGGTCGGCACGCAAATGGCGATAGAGCGCATCCAGGATTCAGAATGGTGGGGTACCGCTGTCTATGGCGGCCCGTATCTGGACCGCGTCGAAATCATCGACTTCGGAACGGAAATGGTCACCGCTCTTTCGGCTGTCGAAAGCGACGAGGTGGATGTTCTCTATGAATCCACCGGTGAATTCATCGCCATCCTGGACGATCTCGGCTGGACGAAATCCGAAGCCGTGACAGGCCAGACCATTGTGCTGCGGCCCCAGCAGCTGGCGGAAGTGGACGGCACGGCCCCCTATTCAGACGTAAGGGTCCGGCGGGCGCTCGCCCTGGCGGTCGACAATTCCACGGTGCTGGAGCTGGGTTATGCCGGGCTGGGGACCCCGGGCGAGAACCACCATGTCTCCCCGATCCACCCGGAATATGCCGAGTTGCCGCCGATTTCGAGGAACACCGCAGAGGCTCGACGCCTGCTGGAAGAGGCCGGGATGGCAGATTTCGAGCATGAGCTCTTCTCGATCGACACAGGGTGGATGAAAGACACTGCCGATGCAACCGCCGCACAGCTGCGGGACGCAGGCCTCAAGGTCAAGCGCAGCGTGGTGCCTTCGGCGGCGTTCTGGAACGACTGGGACAAGTTCCCGTTCTCGGCCACCAACTGGAACCACCGGCCCTTGGGAGTGCAGGTGCTCAATATTGCGTACCGAAGCGGCGCCTCGTGGAATGAATCCGGCTTCAGCAACGCCGAGTTCGATGGTCTTCTCGATCAGGCCCTGGCGGTTGCCGATGCTGGCAAACGGCGTGCAATATCAAAACGCCTGCAGGAGATTATGCAGGAGGAAGGCGTAACCATTCAGCCTTATTGGCGCAGCCTTTTCCGCCACCACAAGCCTGGCATCATTGGTGCGGATATGCACCCGGCCTCCCAGATATTTCCTTACCGGATCGGGTACTCCGGCTGAATAGACGGCAGCTGAGGCCAAAGCCCTAGCTGCCGATACAGGTCATGCGGACGGTTCCCGATGGCTGCGGCCCATTCTCCCGGCTCATTCTCCCGGCCTGAGGTCCCGTCTGCGGTTTGGCGCGGCCTCAATTGAAGCGCTGAATGGCAAAGGCCCGGTGAGCCCGGGGCTGCGCCCCGCCTGCAATCAGGGTGCCCAGAATGCGGGCCGAGGTGGCAGAGTTGGACAGGCCGTAGTGGCCATGCCCGCAATTGTAGAACACACGGGGGGTGCGCAGGGAGCGCGAAATTACCGGAACTGAGTCCGGCAGCGAGGGGCGGTTGCCCATCCAGGCGATGGCGCCGGTCTGGTCCAAGCCTGGGAAGATCTCAGAACTGATCCGCGACAGGGCCTTGTAAAAAGACCTATTTTCCGGACGGCCAGGATTGGCGGCATATTCCGCCCAGCCGCCGATCCGCAGCCCTTCGCCCAGATGGGTGATGGCAAGGCCGCGGTCCGGCAGGATCAGCGGCAGCTCCAGACGGAAACCGGGGGTTGGGAAAGTCAGGTTGTATCCGCGCTCCGCAGCCAGTGGCAGCTTTTCCCCCAGCGCCTTGGCAAACTGCTTAGAGGAAATGCCCGCTGCGATCACTGCCCCGTCAAAGACCTGGCTGCCCCTATCCGTTTCCACGCAGACACCCTCGGCCACAGGCGTCAGTCCAATGACCTTGCTGCGCCGGAGGACCGCACCGCAGCCCTGCAGCGCCCGGGCAATGTCCTGGACGATTTCCAGCGGGTCGGTCACACCGCCCCAGTTCTCCGACAGCATGCCGTGGCTGAACCTGGCATCGATGTCCGGCAGCCGGGCGGCAATATCCTGCCGCGTCATCGGATGGGCAGCAAAGCCGGCCTCGGCCTTCATCGCCCAGGTGGCCTGGCTGGCAGCAAAGCTCCGGGCGCTGTCATAGATGAAGCCCGCGCCCGAGCGGCGCATTTTGCCAGCGATGCCAGCCGCAGCCAGCATCTCGGACATATCCGCGAAGGCGTGCCGCGCCAGTGCGGTCATCGCTGCGCAGGCCTGCTGGTAGTTTTCTCCGCGCGAAGTGGCCAGGAACTGCCTGAACCAGGGCATCAGCCGCAGCTTCTCAAGCCCGGGAATGCGCAGCGGGCTGTCTTTTTGCAGCATCATCCGCAGCCCAGTCAGGGCAATGCCAGGTGTGCTGAGCGGCTGCAGGTCGGAGGCGCCGATCTGCCCCGCATTGCGCCAGGATGGCCCGCCCTGGCCGGGCGGTTCCGGGTCGAAAACCGTCACCTCATAGCCGCGCCGGGCGAGATCCAAGGCGCTTGCCACACCAATGATGCCGGCGCCGATCACCGCGATGGACGCCCCTTTTCCGAATTCCGTGCTCATCATGTCAGCTCAGCAAATCAAAGGCGTCGCCCCAGCAGTCGGCAACCATATAGCCAAGCGGGTAGGGGTCGGCAGGGTCCAGGCCGATCTGGTGGAGACCATGCACCCAGCCGCGCCCGGACACCCGCGGCAGGATCGCCGGGCGGCCCGCAACCTCAGTTGTGCCGGTGACAGTCACCTCAAATGTGCTGTCTATGATCGAGCGGGCGGTGTGCGTGGAGCCTTCGGCAACCAGGCCGCGCGCATGCATGCAGGCCAGCCGGGCCGAATTGCCGGTGCCGCAAGGCGAGCGGTCGATGCGCCCGGGCGGCAGGATGGTGGCGCCTTTCATGGTGCCGTCATCATCGTGGCTGACGAACATCGTGTAGGAGATGCCCTCAAGCCCTTCCAGCTGTGGGTGGCGCACCACAAGCTGGGCATTGATCGCCCGGTGCACCCGGCAGCCGATTTCCACCAGCTTTCGCGCGTTCTCTGGTGTGATCCGCAGGCCGAACTGCGTCGGGTCGATCAGACCGTAGAAGATGCCGCCAAAAGCAATGTCGACAGTGACCTTGCCCAGCCCGTCAACCTCGACCACCGCATCCAGCTGGTCGGCGTAAGAGGGCGGCATGTCCAGGCTCACCCGCTCGCATTTGCCGTCCTTGCAGGCAGCCCGCGCCCGTACCAGCCCGGCGGGAGTTTCCAGTGTGACAATGGTTTCCGGCTCGACCATCTCGATCATGCCGGTTTCCAGCAGCACCGTGACCAGGCAGATGCTGTTGGAGCCGGACATTGCATGCGCCTTATCACCCTGAAAGATCATATAGGCGGCGTCGGCCTCGGGGATGGTCTTGGGCAGCAGCAGGTTGGTGCTCATCTGCGCGCAGCCGCGCGGCTCGTTCACCAGGAAGCGGCGCAGGCTGTCGTCCACCTGGTTGATGTGGTTCATCTTCTCCAGCATGGTACGGCCGGGCACGTCCAAGACGCCGCCGGTGACGATGCGGCCGACTTCACCCTCGGCATGGGCCTCGACCATTGTGATTGTCTTTTTCCAGCGCATGCTGACGTCCTTTTGGCTGGGTCAGTGTTTGCAATTTTGGGGGTCATGCCGCCAGCGCAGGGCTGCCGGCATGAGGTTGGATCACGCCGCCGGATCGGCGCTGATGTCGATCCACAACGTCTTGGTCTCGGTGTACTGGTCATGCGCCATCAGCGAGTTGTCGCGGCCGCCGAACCCCGACAGCTTGTAGCCGCCGAAGGGCGTAGTGATGTCACCTTCGCCATAGCAGTTCACGGACACCGTGCCGGCCTGAAGCGCCCGCCCGAACTTATGCGCCTTGGTCACGTTGGAGGTGTAAAGCGAGGCCTGCAGCCCGTAGCAGGTGTCATTGGCCAGCTTGATGGCCTCCGCGTCGCTGCCGGCAACCATCATCGCAAAGACCGGGCCAAAGATCTCCTCCTGGGCGATGGTCATGTCGGGGGTAACGCCGGTGAACAGCGTCGGCTCGATGAACAATCCGCCGTCCCGTTCGATGGCCTTGCCGCCTGCCACCAGTTCGGCGCCCTGGTCCTTGGCCGATTGGATATAGCCGAGGATCTTGCCGTATTGCTCCTGCGAGATGATGGCGCCGAGCTGGTTCGAGGGGTCCAGCGGGTCGCCTGTGTGCCATTCCGCCAGTTTCTCCTGCACTTTCACCAGCAGCTCGCCCGCCAGATCCTTGTGCACGATCAGCCGTGAGTTTGCGGTGCAGTTCTGCCCCATGTTCCACAGCGCGGCAAAGACGGCGTGTTCGGCCACCGCGTCCAGATTGCCTGCATCGGACAGCACCACCGCGGGGTTCTTGCCACCGCATTCCAGGATCACCTTCTTGAGGTTGCTTTGCGCCGAGAACTCCAGGAACAGCCGCCCCACCTCGGTCGAACCGGTGAAGGAGAGCGCCTGGATGTCCGGATGGCGGCCCATCGGCTCGCCCACATCGGGACCCAGGCCCGGCAGCACGTTCAGCACACCCGCGGGGATGCCCGCCCGATGCGCCAGTTCAGCCACCCGCAGCGCTGTCATCGAGGTCTGCTCGGCAGGTTTCACCACCACGCTGTTGCCGCCCGCCAGCGCCGGGCCGATCTTCCAGGCCAGCATCATCAGCGGGAAGTTCCAGGGCAGCACGCAGCCGGCCACGCCCAGGGGCTCGCGCACGATCAGTCCGATGCCGTCCGCATTGGCCGGGGCAACCTGATCATACAGCTTGTCGATCGCCTCGGCGTGCCAGCGGATGGTGCTGATAGTCTCTGGCAGGTCGGTCTGCACGCATTCGCTGATCGGCTTGCCGCTTTCCAGGCTTTCCAGCACGGCAAGTTCGGTCTGGTTATCCTCGATCAGCTGCGCCAGCTGCAGCAGCACCGCCTTGCGCTCTCCGGGATGGCGCTGTGACCAGCTGCCGCTGTCAAAAGCGGCCTTGGCGGCGGCCACGGCATCGTCGACATCGGAGGCGTCGCAGGCCGAGATCTGCGCCAGCACCTGGCCAGTGGCCGGATTGACGGTCTCCATCGTCTTGCCTGCATTGGGCTTGCGGAAGGCGCCGTTGATGAAGGGGTCGGTGGGCAGGCTGAGCCCTGCGGCCACCGCCTGATAGTCTTCCTTGGTCAAAAGATCGGACATCTGATCAGCCTTTTGCGTTGAGGATTGCGTTCACGTCCTGCCGGGTGGCAGCAACGATGCTGCTCATCTCCTGCTTCAGCGTGTCGTCCATCGGCAGCAGCGGCGGCCGCACGATGCCCGAGGGGCGGCCCTGTTCGGCGCAGCCGTGCTTGACGCATTGCAGGAACTTGCCGCCCTGTTCGAGGATGCCCATCAGCGGCATGAAGGCCGCCATCAGCTGCCGTGCCTGCGCCTGATCGGCGCCGCTGGCGGCGATCTCCATGAATTTCACGCATTCCGCCGGGAAGATATTGGCGCTTGCGCAGACCCAGGCCTTGGCGCCCCAGGCGGCGAATTCCAGCACCTGCTCCTCGCCGCCGACAACCAGCTCGATGCCAGGGTAGTTGCGGGCAAGATAGGGCAGGCGGGTATAGTCGCCGCTGGATTCCTTGATCGCGCAGACAAGCGGGTTCTGCGACACGATCGACAGGAACTCCCCGCCCATCTCAATGCCGGTGCGGCCCGGGTAGTTATAAAGCATGATCGGCAGCCCGGCCTCGGCGATCTTGAGGACATGATGCGCCAGTTCCGCCTCGGAGGGCAGCGAATAAGGCGGTGCGGCCACCAGCAGCGACTGGGCACCGGCGGCTTTTGCAGCCGCAACGATCTCCAGGCATTCCCCGGCCCGGATGTCGTTGACGCCGGCCATCAGCTCCACCCGGCCGTTGATCCGCTCAGCAGCAAAGCGGAACTGCTGGATCCGCTCTTCCTTGGACAGCGCATAGAACTCGCCGGTGGAGCCGCCCACGATAACCCCGGCGACGCCGTTTTCAATCTGCCATTCGATGACGTCTGCGTAGCCGTTCCAATCAATCGATCCGTCGTCGAGGAACGGGGTGATGATCGGGGTGTAGATTCCGGTGAAGCGCATGCTGTATCTCCTGTTCGCCATGCCGGCGGTTTGTATGCAAATTTGCCGACAATCAGTATACAGTAAAGGCAGCCGTGGATGTCCAGCTTGAATTCAAGCCTGTCAGATGGGATAGTGAAGCCGAAAGGCGGGTTGGATAAATGGCAACAGACAAACGGAAAAATGCGCGCGGCTTTGGTGCCCTGACGATCTACGAGACGCTCAGGGACGAAATCCTGTCGTTGGAAATGCAGCCCGGCGAGCTGGTCGATGAGTTGCGTCTGGCAACCCAATTCGGTGTGTCGCGGTCGCCGGTGCGGGAGGCGCTGGTGCGGCTGGTGTCAGAGTTGCTGCTGCAGACCCTGCCCAACAAGGGCACCATTGTTGCCCAGCTGCGGATCCAGGAGTTTCCGCAATATGTCGACACCCTGGATCTGGTGCAGCGCGCTGCCACGCGGCTGGCCGCCGAGGTGCGCAGCGAACGCGGGCTGGAACTGATCAAGGAGGCGCAGCAGCGCTTTGTCGACGCTGTGAAGGCCAATGATGTGCTGGGCATGATCCTCAGCAACCGTGATTTCCATGTCGCCATCGCCCAGGCCACCAACAACAAGTACTTGGAAGAGGCTTATGCCCAGCTGCTGGACGACGGGCGCAGGTTCCTGCGGCTGTATTTCAAATCCTACGGTGATGTGCTGCCGGTCGAGCTGCTGGGCGGCCATGACAATCTGATCGCCGCCATAGAAGCCCGGGATCCAGAGCGGGCCGAGCGCTATGCCCGCGAGCACACCATCGAGATGCAGCAGCGATTCCTCAGCTATCTTGGCAGCAGGCAAATGACCGGGTTTTCTGTGGAATACTAGGACCCGCCAAATGTAAATCCTACGAAGTGGAACAAGGAAAAGCGCGCCGTTAGGCGCGTTTTTCTGTTTTGTATCAAGGTGTAAGTGATTGCTTTTGGATTTTGCCGGTTTTCTGTCGACTTATTTGTCGACTAAAATGTCGACAAATTAAACTCGAGTTGATACACAGGCTCCCATTGCGCCGGAACGCCGGTGGACACAGGGAGAAGAGACATGATCAAGGCAACAAAGATCCTGACCGCAGCCGCCGCTGCGCTGTGGCTTGGTGCTGGCGCCGCGGCAGCGGACAAGCTGGACGATGTGATTGACGAGGGCGTGCTGCGCTGCGGTGTGGTGCTGGACTTCCCGCCGATCGGCTACCGCGATGCCAACAACGAACCCGCGGGCTATGACGTCGATTACTGCAAGGATCTGGCCGCGGCGCTGGAGGTTGAGGCGGAAATCATTCCGGTGACATGGGCCGAGCGCCTGCCGGTGATCGTGACCAACCGCGCCGATGTGGTGTTCGGCGGCACCTCGGATTCGCTGGCGCGCGCCAAGACCGTGGGCTTCTCGGTGCCTTATGCGATTTATTACGCCCAGGTTGTTGTCGGGGCAGACACCGGCATCCAAAGCTTTGAGGACCTGCGCGGCAAGCGGGTGGCGGCGGCCGTCGGCACGGTCCCCGAGCAGGAGTGGCTGAAGATCGCCAAGGAATGGGGCGAAGAGGGCAACTACCAGGGCTATCAGTCCGAAAACGAGGTCTTTCTGGCAGTGGCCCAGGGCAAGGCGGATGCGGGCATCACCACAAACACCGCGGTGCTGCCGGTGACCCAGCAGTATGACAGCCTGGTGGCCGGTCCGCGGATGCCCTGGGGCACCGATTACACCTCGGTTGTCGGCCCGCGCACCGATGTCACCTGGCTGAACTACCTCAACCTGTTTGTGACCCATCAGGTGCGCTCCGGCCGCTATCAGGAGCTGTGGGGCACATATGTCGGCGGTGAAGCGCCCGAGCTGCGCATTCCCGGCGTCTACTACTGATCCGGCACCCGCGCTCCCCGGCTCCTGCATGGGCCGGGGAGCGGTTCCAAAGGGAGTAGACCCGTGGACTACAACTTTCACTGGCGGCCGGTGATCAAGGCGCTGCCCGAGCTGTTGGAAGCGTCGCTGCTGACCCTGCAGGTCGCCGCTATTTCCATCGTCTTCGGCATCGTGATCGGCCTGGGCCTGTCGCTGATCCGGCTGCATATGACCGGGCCGGTCAAATGGCTGGCCTCGGCCTGGGTCGAGCTGGCCCGCAACACGCCTGCGCTGTTTCAGCTGTTCTTTTTCGGCTTCGGCCTCGGCTCCTTCGGGCTGCATTTGAGCCCCTATATGATCGTGCTCTTGGCGCTGAGCTTCAACAACGCAGGCTATCTGGCGGAAAACTTCCGCGGCGGCTTCGGCGCCGTGCCCCAGACCCAGATCCGTGCCTCCCGCAGCCTCGGCATGACGGCGTTTCAGGCCTATACCCGGATCATCATCCCGCAGGTTTTGCGCATCGTCTATCTGCCGATCACCAACCAGATGGTCTGGGCAGTGCTGATCTCCTCGCTGGGCATGCTGGTGGGCTTCCGTGAGCTGTCGGGTGAGACCCAGTTCTTTGCTTCCAAGACCTTCCGGATCTTTGAGTATTTCGCAGTCACCGCGGTGATCTACTACGTGATCGTCAAGCTCATCCTGGGTGCCTCCCGGCTGCTGGCCGCGCGCCTGTTCAGATATTGAGGAGGGGCCGGCATGCAACCTACCGCAACTTTCTTCTCCGGCTTCACGCTGAACGACCTCTGGTTCCTGGGCGAAGCCGCACTCAAATCCTTGTGGATTTCCATCCTGGCCATTGCCTTCGGCAGTGCCATGGGCGTTGTCTTCGGCTGGCTGCTTAGCGTCAGCCGCAGGGCCGGGGCGCTGACCCTGGCGCCGGTGCTGGATGTGTTCCGTTCGGTGCCGCTGATCATCCAGCTGGTGCTGTTCTTCAACTTCGCGCCGATGATCGGCCTGCGGCTGAACCCGTTCGAGGCCGGGCTGATCGTGCTGATCGTCTACACCTCGGCCAATGTGGCCACAGTGGCGCAGGCGGGCATCGAGGCGGTCGGCGGCCCGATGCGCCGCGCCGCCCGCAGCCTTGGCATGAGCTACTGGCAGGACATGCGGTATGTGGTCTGGCCGATCGGCCTGCGCGCCGTGTTCCCGGCCTGGATCGGCGTCGCGCTGGGCGTCATGAAAGACAGCGCCCTGGTGTCGGTGCTGGGCTATGTGGAACTGCTTAAGGCCAGCCAGATCCTGATTACCCGCACCCAGGAAACCTTCCTGATCCTGGCCATCGCAGGGGCGTTCTACTTTGCCCTGTCATACCCGATTTCCCACTACGCCGCGCGGCTTGAAAAGAGGTGGACCCAATGATCGAAATCCGCGATCTGCATAAGTATTTCGGCGCTCTGCATGTGCTGAAAGGCATCAATCTGGATGTGGAGAAAGGCGAGGTGCTGAGCGTCATCGGCGCCTCGGGCTCCGGCAAATCCACACTCCTGTACTGCATCAACGCGCTGGAGATGATCCAGCAGGGCTGTGTTCTGGTGGACGGCACCGACGTGCATGGCAAGGGCACCAACGTCAATACGCTGCGCCAGAACCTGGGCATGGTGTTCCAGCAGTGGAACAGCTTCCCGCATCTGACTGTGCTGGAAAACGTGGCCCTGGCGCCGCGCATCGTGCGCGGGCTGGACAAGGCCCGGGCGCGCGAAATTGCCGAGCAACAGCTGGTGCATGTCGGCCTGGGCGACAAACTGAACAACTACCCTTCGGCCCTGTCCGGCGGCCAGCAGCAGCGCCTGGCCATCGCCCGCGCCCTGGCGATGGAGCCCAGCTATATGCTGTTCGACGAGGCCACATCGGCGCTGGATCCGGAACTGGTGGGCGAGGTGCTCGACACCATGCGGCTGCTGGCCGAGGAGGGCATGACCATGATCTGCGTCACCCACGAGATGGGCTTTGCCCGCGAAGTCTCGGACCGGGTGGCGTTTTTCCACCAGGGCATCATGGAGGAAATCAGCCCGCCCGAAGAGCTGTTCGGCGCTCCGAAGTCGGAGCATCTGCAGAAATTCCTGTCCAAGGTGAAGTGAGGAAACGTTCATGAAAATCACCGCGATCAAGGTCTGGCAGGTTGACCTGCCGCTGAAGGAAGGCCGCTACAGCTGGTCCAATGGCAACTATATCGACGTCTTCGACAGCACGGTTGTCGGCATCGAAACCGATGAGGGGCTGACCGGATATGCCGAATGCTGCCCGCTGGGCTCGGCTTATCTGCCGTCCTTTGCGCTGGGCGTCCGGGCGGGGCTGCAGGAACTGGCGCCGCATCTGATCGGGCAGGATCCGCTGAATACCGGCGGCATCAACCGGCGGATGGATGCGGCCTTGCGCGGCCACCCCTATGCCAAGGCGCCGGTTGACATCGCCTGCTGGGACCTGCTGGGCAAGGCCACCGGCCAGCCGGTCTATACCCTTTTGGGCGGCGCTGCCCAGGGCGAGATTTCCCTGTACCGGGCGATCAGCCAGGAAAGCCCGGAGCAGATGGCCGCCAAGATCGAAGGCTATGCGGCTGAGGGCTACACCAAGTTCCAGCTCAAAGTAGGCGGCGCGGCCAATGACGATATTGACCGCATCCGGGCCACCCGCGCCGCGCTGAAACCGTCGGACCTTTTGGTGGCCGATGCCAACACCGGCTGGACCCGGCACGAGGCGGCGCGGGTCGTCGCGGCGGTGCAGGATCTTGATGTCTATATCGAGCAGCCTTGCCCCACCTACGAGGAAAGCGTCTCGATCCGCCGCCGCACCGGATTGCCCTTTGTGCTGGATGAGGTGATCGACGGTGCCGGCATGCTGGTGCGCGGCATTTCCGAGGATGCAATGGACGTGATCAACCTCAAGATCTCCAAGGTCGGCGGCCTGACCCGGGCTAAGCTGATGCGCGACCTCTGTGTCGCCTCCGGCATTCCGATGACCATCGAGGACACCTGGGGCGGTGACATCACCACCGCGGCGATTGCCCATCTGGCGCGCTCAACGCCGGAGGAGTTCTGTTTCTCGGCCACCGATTTCAACAGCTATGGCACGGTGACGATTGCCTCGGGGGCACCGCAGCGGGTGAACGGAAAGATGACCGCCTCGGATGCGCCCGGTCTGGGGATCGTCCCGGATTTCGGCGTACTGGGCGCACCGGCAGCCAGCTATTCCTGACAGCCGCCGCTGCCAAGGACCTCCGCCGCGGTCCCCGGCGACGGCTGTGCAGTTCGCGCGGCGGAAGCTGACTTGCCGAATTTCCGCTTGTAGGCGCGGGCAAAGCTTTCGGGGTTTTCAAAGCCGCAGAGGCTGGAGATCTCCCCGATGCGCAGGCTGGAATTGAGCAGCAGGTTGCGCGCCTCGGCCAGCCGCAGGTTGCGGTAATAGCCTGCCGGCGTCTCTTTCAGGTGATGCTTGAACAGCCGCCCCAGGGTCCACAGCGGCACGCCGACGCGGGCGGCGATCACCGCAATGGGAATAGGCTGGTCAAGGGTGGCGATCATCAGGTCGACCGCCTTGGCCAGATTGCGGTCCAGCCGCGCCAGCGAGGTATCGGTCAGCAGCCGTTGCTGCGGCCCGCCGTGCTTGGTTGGCCGGTAGGTGAGAATTTCGGCCACCCGGTCCGCCAGCTGCCGCCCGTTGAAATGCTCAATCAGCCCCAGAGTCATATCGAAGGTGGCCACCCCTCCGGCGCTTGAGCAGCGGTTGCCGGAGACATCGAACAGCCGGTCGGCAAACATTTCCCCGCCGAATTTCTCGCGGTAGCCGCGCAGCGCCTCGAAATGCACCGCGGCCGGGCGGGTGCGCAGCAGCCCGGCCTCGGCAAAGATCAGCGCCCCGGTGTCGACGCAGCCCATTACCGCGCCCTCGCGCGCGCGCCGTTTGAGCCAGCTGAGCAATGGCCCGGCGACTGCTGTCTCAGGGTGGTAGGATGACAGCAGCAGCACCACGTCTGCGCTGTTGCTGTCCAGCGCTTCGGTGGGGATTTCAATGCCGCTGGAACTGGTCAGGGAACCGCCCTCCACCGACAGGAACCGCCAGCGCCACAGCGTACCCGCGCTCTCGCGGTTGGCCACCCGCAGCGGTTCGGTCACCAGCGTCAGCGACAGGATCGGGAAGTTTCCGGTCAGGACAATGTCGGCTTGGGGCATGGCGGCTCGCGGCAGTTTGTCAATTTACGTTAGAAAATCGCTAAAACAGGTCAAGCGGTTTTGCTGCACTGTTCCTAACATCCTTTGGCAGTGGAGGAGAGAACATGACCGAGCTGCCCTGGACACCGGATTTTGACGTCTGGCCGATCGACCACACTGCCGGGCGTTTGCACCACACGGGCGAGGCGCTGGAGGTGGCCTGGTCGGATGGCCTGACCAGCCGGCACCACGTGCTGCTGCTGCGCGAAAACAGCCCCGATCCGGCGACGATCCATCCCAAGGCGCGGGAGATGTGTATCTCTCCGAACGGGATTGCGGCGGAGGTGGCGATCACTGCCGCGGCGATCCTGGGCAGCGGCGCGGTGGAAGTGCACTTCTCCGACGGCACCGCCAGCGCCTATCATCCCGGCTGGCTGCGCGGCACCGCCTGGTTCGGCGAGGAGGAGCCTGCACCGCCAATCCTGTGGCGGGGCGAGGATCTGATGGAGCCGCTGACGTTTGATGGCCCCGAGGCGCTGGAAAACCCGCGTGTCTTTCTGCAATGGCTGGAGGCCTTGCGCGACTATGGCGTGGCCCGGCTGCGCGGGCTGCCGCAGCGGGACGGGCTGCTGGAGGAGATCGTCACCCGCATCGGTCCAGTCCGCGAAAGCAACTTCGGCCGCCAGTATGTGCTGGAGATCAAGGACGACCCCGACAGCCAGGCCTTCACCCCGGACAAGCTGCTGCAGCATATCGACATGCCGACCCGGGAAACCCCGCACGGGCTGCAGTTTCTTTACACACGGGACAACACCACTACGGGAGGCGAGGGTATCTATGTGGACGCCTACCAGGTCGCCGAGGACATGCGGGAGGAGGAGCCAGAGCATTTCCACTCGCTGGTGACGGATGTCTGGGAATACAGCAACCGCGCCCGGCGCTCGGACTACCGCGCCCGCGGCCCGGTGGTGGAGACCGATGCAAGGGGCAACATCACCGGCGTGCGCTACAACACCTTCCTGCGTGGACCGCTGAAGGCGCCCTTGGAAGTGCAGGCCCGCGCCTACAAGGCCTACCGCGCTTTCTGCGCCCGGGCGCAGGATCCGCGTTACGAGATGGTGTTCCGCTATGAACCTGGCGACCTCTTGGCCTTCGACAACCGCCGCGCTTTGCACGGGCGGGCCGGGTATGACGCCAAGGGCGGCACGCGGTTCATCGAGGGCATCTACGCCGACCGCGACGACCTGCATTCGCGCATCCGCACGCTCCAGCGCCAGTTCCGGGCGGAAGCAGAGCAGGAGGCAAAGTCATGATCCCCAAACAAATGGCGGCGGTGCATCTGACCGGCTATGGCGGGCTGGATTGCTTGCAGTACCGTACCGACGTCCCGGTGCCTCAGCCGGGGCCGGGTGAAGTGCTGGTCCGCGTCACTGCCGCAGGCATGAACAACACCGACATCAATACCCGCACCGGCTGGTATAACTCAGGTGTCGGCGACGGCACCACCGAAGCCGGCGGGCAGGCGGGCTTTGGTGTCGATAAGGGCGGCATGGGGGACTGGGCCGGGGACGTTCGTTTCCCGCGCATCCAAGGGGCCGATTGCGTCGGCCGCATCGCCGCTGTGGGGCAGGGAATGGACCCGGCCCGCATTGGCGAGCGTGTGGTTTGCGCGCCGTACATCTATGACCCGGAAGACCCGGAGTGGCTGGAGAATGCAGGCTTTCTGGGCTCGGAGCACGACGGCGCCTTTGCCCAGTTCACCCGGCTGCCCGCCCGCAATGCGGTAACGGTGGCAGATGACTTGCCGTTCACGGACGCGCAGCTGGCGACGCTGCCCTGTTCCGGCGGCACCGCGATGAACATGATGCTGATGGCAGGCCTCAAGGCCGGCGACGTGGTACTGATCACCGGTGCCTCCGGCGGGGTTGGCACTTTCCTCATTCAGATCGCCAAGCATTGCGGTGCCGAAGTGGTGGCCGTTTGCAGTGCCTCTAAAGCGGAGGACGTGCGGGCCATTGGCGCGGATCATGTGATCGGCCGGGACGCTGAAAATCACGCAGGCGCCGCTTTGGCCGCAACGGAGGGGCGAAAATTCACCCTGATCGCCGATGTGGTGGGCGGAGAGCGCTTTGCCGAGTACCTCTCACTCTTGAGGCGCGGCGGGCGCTATGTCACCGCAGGCGCCATTGCCGGGCCGAATGTGACTCTCGATCTGCGCACGCTTTACCTCAAGAACCTCAGCTTCTTCGGCTCCACCGCCTACCTGCAAGAGACCTTCCCGCGGCTGATCGAGATCCTGCACGCGGGCGGGCTGAAACCAGCTGTGGCGGCCACCCGGCCGCTGTCTGAAATCGCTGCCGCGCAGGAGGCATTCCTGCAGAAACACCATGTGGGCAGCATGGTGCTGATCCCGCCACAGGACGCGTCCGGGGAGGACCTGACATGAAGATCACCAAACTCACCGTCTATCGCGTGGTGCTGGACAAATGGGGGGTCGAGACCCGCTACACCAAGACCCTCAACATGGAGATCCCGCTGGAAACCACCGTGCTGCGGGTCGACACCGACGAAGGCGTGTCTGGCTGGGGCGAAACCATGACCGCACCCTCCTACTACCTGCCGACCTCGCCGCAATCTGCCCGCGCGGGGCTTGAGCTGATTGCACCGGCGCTTTTGGGGCAGGACCCGCTGAACCACCGCGCCCGGATGGAAGACATCCGCTTTGCCATGCGCGGCCACAAGCCGACGAAATCGGTGATCGACATGGCGCTGTGGGATCTCGCGGGCAAGGCGCGCGGCCTTCCGCTGGTCGACCTCTGGGGCGGCCGCGTGGTTGAGGACATGCCGGTTCTGTGCTTGGTGAACACCGCCTCGCCTGAGGAGCAGGTGGCCCAGATCGAGGAGTTCCGCGCCCAAGGCTACAAGCTGTTCCAAATCAAGATCGGCCACGGCAGCCCGCAGCTGGAGATCGCCCGCATCCGTGCCTGTCAGCGGGCCATGCGCGAGGATGAGCGTTGCTGGTTCGATGTAAACCGCGCCTGGACCGTCGATCAGGCAATGCAGGTGATGCCGCTGGTCCGCGATCTGGCGCCGCTGATCGAACAGCCCTGCGAGACCTATGAACAATGCCGCACCGTTGCCCGCCACACGGGGCTGGGGCTGATGCTGGATGAGGCGATCGAGGATCAGGACAGCTTTATCCGCGCGGCTGAGGATGGGGTGATCAATGCCGCGGTGCTCAAGATGGGCTGCACCGGCGGCATCTCCGAGCACCGCCATCTGGCAGAAACCGGCCTGCGCCTGGGCATCCCGATGCGGATTGAGGATTTCTACGGCACCGGTCTGACCCTGGCGGCTGTGTCCCACCTGGCGCAGGGGCTGCCTGCGGCGGCAACCTTTGGCCTTTACGACTACCACCTGCCCGCGGTGCCGGTGGTGAAGAACCCGTTCCCGGTGGTTAACGGCCGGGTGAAAGTGCCGGATGATTGCGCGCCTGGCCTTGGCGTTGAGGTCAACCCGGACGTGCTGGGCGAACCAGTGGCGGAGTACAGCCTGTGACCAAGGCAGAGCGATTGAAACGGATGCTGAACCCGGCCCGCGTGGCCTGGTTCGGCGGCGGCGGCATTGCCCCCGCAATCGAATACATGAAGGCCAATGGCTTCACTGGCGAGGCCATGGCGGTGAACCCCAAGCGGGCAGAAATTGCCGGGTTGGCCTGCGTGCCGTCAGCGGCGGACCTGCCTTGGGTGCCGGATCTCGCCATCCTGGTGATCCCCAAGGAGGCGGTCATCGAAACCGTGCGCGCCCTGTCCGGGAACGGTTGCGGCGGGGTGGTCTGCATCACCTCCGGCTTCTCCGAAAGCGCCGATGGCGCGGCGCGGCAAGTAGAGATGATCGAGGCCGCCGGAGAGATGCCGGTGATCGGCCCTAATTGTCCGGGGATTGCCAATTTCCTGGATGGCAGCGCCTTCATGATGGATCACTTCGGCAATCACGCACCGCAGAAAGGCGTGGCGGTGATCTCCAACGGCGGCGCCTACCTGAGCGATCTTGGCTGCGCCGACCGTTCGCAGCCCATCGCCTATATGATCGGGCTCGGCAACCAGGCGATGGTGAGCGTTGCCGACATGCTGGACGCGGTGCTGGATGATGCCCGGGTGAGCGCGGTGAACGTCTATTTCGAGGGCATTGCTGACGTTGCGAAACTCTCGCAGGCCGCCGCCAAGGCAGCGCGCAACCGGATCCCGGTTGTTGCGATCAAGGGCGGGCGTAGCGAGGCCGGGACTCGGGCAGCACAATCCCATACTGCCTCTCTATCAGGGGATGCGCAGGTCGCTTCGGCCCTGTTCCGCCGCTTCGGCTGGATCGAGGCGACGACGCCCTCAGAAGCCATCGAAACCGTCAAGATGCTGAGCTACACCCCCATTCCCAAAGGCATGAAGACAGGATTTATCACCTCATCAGGCTCTTATGCGGTGCTGGGCGGCGATATTGCTGAAAAGGCGGGGCTGCAGATGGTACCGCCCTCGGCTGAGACCGCGCCCGCGCTTGATGCGGTCCTGCCTGCCTATGTCGGCCCGGCGAACCCCTTGGATATCTCCGATGCCCATGGCTGGCCGCGAGGCGATCAGCTGCCGATCTACCAGGCCTTTGCGCGGGATGATTATGACCTTTTTGCCCAGGTGATGTGCTACCCGCCCGAAGGCGGCTGGGACATGTCGACCTGGGACGCCACCACCGGCGCTTTGGCCGCGGCCAAGGGGAACCGCCCGGCGGCCTTTGTCAATACCCTGGCCGAGGCGCTGCCGCGTTCGGTGCGGGAGCGGATGATCGCCAGCGGCATGGCACCTTTGCAGGGGATCGAGGACGGGTTGCGGGCGGTTGCTCATGCGGCGCGCTATGGCGCGACGCGGGAGAGAAAGGATCCCGAGGCGATGCTCATGTGTGCTGAGGGCGGCCCCCGGCCGCGGGTGGGGGTATTGCCCCCGCCCGGGGGGGCGGACGGGGGCAGCCCGGCGTTGCCGCCGGACGGGGCGCTGAGTGAAGCGGAGGCCAAATCTTGGCTTGCGGAGAGTGGTCTCGATGTACCGCGCCAGTGGGTGGTGCAAGGCACTGACGGCTTGCCGGAGATCCCCTGCACCTGCGCGGTGAAAGCCATTGTGCCGGGTCTGCTGCATAAGACCGAGGCAGGCGCCGTGGCGTTGAACATTGCGCCGGATGACCTGCCTGCTGCCCTCAGCACCATGTCAGACCGCCTCGCTGAACAAAATCTTGAAGCAGAAGGCTTCCTGATCGAGGAAATGATACAGGACCCTGTTGGAGAGCTGCTGGCTGGCATCCGCCATGTGCCGGACATCGGCTGCACCCTGACGCTGGCCATTGGCGGAATCGCGGTGGAGCTGATGCAGGACACCGCCACCCTGATCCTGCCCGCGCCGCGTGCGGATATCGAAACGGCTTTGCGAAGCCTGAAACTGGCGCCGCTGATCCTTGGCTACCGCGGCCGGCCTGCGGCGGACCTGACCGCAGCCCTGGATGCCATCGAAGCGCTTTGCGCCTTCGCCTTTGAACATACTGAAGTTGCAGAGCTGGAAGTGAACCCGCTGCTGCTCACCCAAACCCGCGCGGTGGTTGCCGACGCGGTCCTGACCTTGAAAGGCTGAGCCATGACCGACTACACCCATCTGATCTACGAGGTCGACGCCGACCATATTTGCTGGCTGACCCTGAACCGGCCGGAAAAGCTGAATGCGATGAACCTGAAACTCATTGCCGAACTGCAAGCCGGGCTGGAGCGCGCCGATGCCGATGACGATGTCAATGTGATCGTGATCCAGGGCGCAGGCCGCGGCTTCTGTGCCGGGCATGACCTTGATGAGGATGCGGAGGAGGACCGCAGTTCGATCTACGAATACCGCGCCCATTACTTCAAGCAGTTTGATGAGTTCACCACGCCCTGGCGGGTGACCAAGCCGGTGATTGCCTCGGTGAACTCCATCGCCATCGGCAAGGGGTTTGAGCTGAGCCTGTTCTGCGACATCACCATTGCCTCCGATGATACCCGCATCGGCTATAACGAGGTGCGCTATGGCATTTCCGGCCACTGCATGTTCCTGCCATGGCTGGTCAACATGAAGACCGCCAAGGACCTGCTGCTGACGGGGCGTGAGCTGACTGCGGCTGAAGCCAAGGAGATGGGGCTGATCACCGATGTGGTGCCGCTGGAGGAGCTGAAGGAAGCGACGCAGAAAAAGGCGCTGCTGATGGCGCGGATGCCGCGGGAGATGCAGCGGATGCACAAGATGTACCTCAACCGGGTCTATGAGATGCAGGGGCTGAAGACCGCCACCGATTATTACCTGGAACAGGTTGCCATCCTGGGGGCGCAGCCGGTGCCGGAATATGAGGCGTTTTCAAAGCTGACTGTCGAGAAGGGGCTGAAAGCCGCGCTGCAGGAAGCCAATGCCCGCTATGAGGGGCTGGACTGAGGTCTTCCGGCACAACTGAAAGGAAGCGCTCCCGCCCGGTTCCGGTGTTCCTTTGGAACCCCGTCACCGGTTGGGCCCGGCGCCGCGCTGCGGCGCGGCGGACCGGTCAGCAATGCTGACCGGATGTTTCGCGCGCGAAACATTGGGGCAGGGGCGCTGACCTTTTTCTAAGGGCCATCAGCGGTTTTCGATCGCACCGAGGATTTTGTTTCGTTGGATTTTCCCGGAGGGCCCCTTGGGCAGATCTGCCAGGAAATGCACCTCGTCCGGCGATTTGAACTTGCCAAGCTGGCTGTGACAGATCTCGATCAGCTCCAGCGGCGTCAGGCTGGAGCCCGCACGGATTTTCACTGCCGCCTCCACTGTCTCGCCATAGCTTGCACAGGGGCGGCCAAAGGCGGCGGCTTCAATCACATCGGGATGGGAATAGAGCGCTTCGTCGATCTCGCGCGGGGCGATGTTTTCGCCGCCCTTGATGATCAGCTCCTTCAGGCGCCCGGTGACAAAGACGTAACCGTCAGCGTCGATCCGCCCCAGGTCGCCGGTGCGCAGCCAGCCATCCGGTGTGAAGGTTCCGGCGGTGGCTTCGGGGTTGTTGAGATATTCCAGCATCACATTGGGCCCGCGCACCGCCAGTTCACCTTCGCTGCCATCGGTTACGGGGTGCTGGTTTGCGTCGAGGATGGCGACTTCATTACCATAGGCGACCCCGGGGGAGCCGATTTTGCGGGTGCCGGGAGGCAAAGGGTTCGATAGGATCTGGGCGGCGGTTTCAGTCAGGCCCATGGTTTCGATGATTGGAATGCCGAAGCGGTCCTCAAACGCACGCTGCACATCCGGAGCCAGCGCCGAGGACGCCGAACGGCCGAAACGGATGCGGGCGCGGGTGCTGTCGACCGGGTCCAGTTCCGAATGCAACAGGTGCGAGATGATGGTGGGCACCACCGAGAACCAAGTGGCTTGCGACCAGCCCGCGTGGGCCCAAAAGCGGCTGGCAGAGAAGCGTTCGCACATCGCCAGCGAGCCGCCGGAGATCAGCGCGCCCATCACCGTCACGCAGAGCCCGTTGATGTGGTAGATCGGCAGCACGCAGAGGCCGCGGTCCTGGGGGTTCAGCTTATGTGCCACGGCTGTGGTCCAGCCGCCCGCCAAGAGGCTCGCGTGAGTATGCACCACGCCTTTGGGCTGGCCGGTGGTGCCGGAGGTGTACATCAGCAAAGCGTGGTCGCCGGCAGAGAGCGGGTGCAGCCCTGCCGGCGGACCACCAGGGGCTGCCGGCCTGTCCAATGGGGAGAGGATGGACGGATCGGCAGTCTGCTCGAACAGTTCGGCCTGGCTGGCGTGCACAAAGGCAATGCGGGCGCCGCTGTGCTGCAGGGCATAGGCGACGGCGCTGTTGCCTGCGACCAGGTTGATCATGGTGGCGCGGAAACCGCCGTAGAGCACGCCGAACAGGCATTCCAATGCCTCGCGCCCGTTCGGGTGCAGGATGGCGACGCTTTCGCCCTTGGCAATGCCCTTGGCAGTCAGCGCGCGGGCGATGTCCCGGGCGGTATCGCGCAGTTCTTGCCAGCAGAGATCCGGCGCGCCGTCAGGGAAGACAAAGCCGGTGCCGCCTTCCTCTGCGCGTGTGTCGAGCCAGTCGCGGATGGTTCCCTTGGGCGGCTCCATCATTGGCCCGCCTCCGCCCAGTAGCTGGAGAATATCTCCTCCAGCGCTGGTTCGCGGGAGGGGATTTCCCGCACGACCTTGGTGCTCTGCACAAAGTGGCGCCAGTTGAGGTTGGTGTCGATCGAATTGCCGCCCCAGCTGCCGCAACCCATCGACAGCGAGAACGGCATCCCGTTGGTGAAGGCGCCGCCGGTGGCAAAGGTGTGCGCCTGATTGACGATCACCCGGCAGGTGGGCATTTCGCGGCCCATCTCGACGGCGCGCTCGTCCAGAGCAGTGTGGATGCCGATGGAGTGGCCTGCGCCTTGATAGTCAAGGATACAGGCAGCGGTGGCTTTTGCTTCTGCGTAATCCGCGGCCCGGTAGACAGCCAGGATACGGCTCAGCTTTTCGCCGGACAGCGGGTGGTCCGGGCCGATGCCCTTGGTTTCCACCGCCAGGAACTTTGTGTCGGCGGGAACCTTGCCATCCAGGCCAAGCGCGGCCAGCATCTTGCCGGCGTCCTGGGCGATGACTTCGCGGTTCAGGTGTCCCTCCGGCCAGAGCTTGGCGATGATGCCGCCGGCCTCGGCTTCAGGCACCAGCGCGCCGCCTTCCCGGGCGAGCGCTGCAATGAACTGGTCATAGATCGCATCCACCACCACAACGGAGTTTTCCGAGGAGCAGGAGGTCGCGTTGTCGAAACACTTGGAAGCAGTGATCTTGGCCGCGGCCTCGGCCAGATCCGCGGTCTCATCCACGATCACGGTCACATTGCCGGCGCCGACCGCCACGGCGGGGGTGCCGCAGGACTGGGCGCGGTGGACGTTGTTCTGGCTGCCGGTGCAGATCACCCGGTCGGCGGCCTCCATCAGCGTTTGGGTCTTGGCCTTGGAGCCGGGCGCGGGGATCATCTGCACCAGGTCGGGGTCCAATCCCAGCTTGGCGAACTCCGTATGGATGTAGGAGAGCAGCAACTCGCAGGAGGCGACGCCCTTGGGCGAGGGGGCCACGACGATGGCATTGCCGCCTTTCAGCGCGTTGATGATGTTGTTGGCGGGTGTGGCGGCCGGGTTGGTCGAGGGGACAACAGCGCCAACAACGCCGATGGGGCGCATGATCTCGGTGATGCCGGTTTCCGGGTCGTCGCTGACAATGCCGTGTGTCTGCACCCCGGCGATGTCGCGCAACAGGCCCAGCGTCTTGCGGTGGTTCTTGGTGATCTTGTCCACCACATTGCCGAGGCCGGTGGTTTCCACTGCCAGCTCGGCCAGGCTCCGGTTGCGGGCGGGTTCCATGATGGCCCAGCCTGCCGCCAAAGCTGCCTTGTCATAAAGCGCCTGGCTGCCGCTGGCTTCGAAAGCCTGCTGGGCGGTGCGGGCGCGCGCCACGATCTGTTCCACCTCGGCGATGCCGGAGGCGAGTGCGTCCTGAGCGGTCATGTCTTTCCTCGATTGATTGTCCGGGGCAGGGGCGCTGCCCCGGAGGGTTTCGGCCGGAGGGGTGGGGATCAGAGCCCGGCCAGAAGTTCCTTCAGCGTCTGTTCGCGCGCGGCCCACATCTCCTTGACCTCATCGCGGGTCATGATGTGCATGGGCGAGCCGCCGGCCTGCATCTTCTTGGCAACGCGCGGATTGGCGAACATGTCAGGCACGGTAGCGGCAAGCGCGTCGATCACCTCTTGCGGGGTGCCCTTGGGCACCATCACGCCGCGGAAATTGACCGAGGAATTGTCCACGTCCAGACCTTGCTCCTGCATGGTGGGCACGTCGGGCAGAAAGTCGGAACGGGCGAGGTCGGCGACGCCGAGGATCTTGACGTTGCCGGCTTCCTGCGCGCGGAAGGCATCGGACAGGTTGTTGATGCCGCCCATCACCTCACCGGCGATGACGGCCTTCATCGCCGCCGCGCCGCCGCCCTTGGTGGGGATATAGGCCATCTTCACGCCAGCTGCCTTTTCGATCTGCAGCGCAGCGATGTGGTGGCCGACAAACAGGCCGGCGCCGGAGAAGGTCAGCTTGCCCGGGTTCTCCTTGGCATGGGCGACCACATCCGCCATCGAGTTGAACGGGCTGTCAGCCGCCACGACAAAGACAGCGGGGTCAGCGCCCCAGTTGGCGATGGGTTCGAAACTGTCTGCGGAATAGGATACGCCGCCCTTGATCGACTGGGCAATGAAATGGGGCACGTTGTAGGCCGCCAGTGTGTAGCCGTCCGCCTCGGCCTGGGTTGCAAACCAGTTCCAGCCGACACGGCCGCCTGCACCGGGCTTGTTGATGATGGCAATGGGCATCCCCAGCGCGTCCTCGTTGCCGGCAGTCATGGTGACGATCCGGGCCTGGAAGTCGGTGGCCCCGCCGGCGCCGTAGGACACCATCATCATGATCGGGCGTTCCGGGTAGTCCTCAGCCATGGCGATGCTCGCCAGGCCCATCAGCGCTATGGCGGCGCTTGCAATCAGTTTCTTCATTTTCTTCTCCTCCCTATTGGTTTCGGACCGTTCTCAAGCCGGTCAGAACAGAATTTCACGCGGGGTGTAGACGCTCAGCAGCTTGGCAAAGAGGCCGTACATCACCGCCACGAACACCACGGTGATCAGCGCCCGCTTGACCCAGGTCTTGCCTTCGGAATGCGGTGCGGGGTCGTAGAGCGACAGCAGGATGAAAAAGGCGATGGCGGTGGCAGTGTAGAACCCCAGCGCCTTGGCGGCCCAGAAGACATAGATCAGCATCACGGCCAGCCCCGGCACCATGTTCAGAAACAAGGTGCGCGAGATGCCGGAACCGACCTTGCTGAGGCCCAGAACCGCCTTGCCGAAGGTCCAGCCTGCCAGCACCACAAAGACCGAGGCGATCAGGCGCGGGAACAGAAAAGCTTCGGCGGGCTGTTGCGTATAGCTGACCCAGGCGACCCAGATGCCGACGGCAAAGACCAGGCCGGAGCCAAGAACATGCTGAGACCGGTTCATGCTTGCGCCTCCTCTTTGGTGGTGTGGCGGCGGGTCCGCAGCTCCATCCAGGCCGAGTAGGCGATGGAGGCGACGACCACGGCGATCAGGAAGATGTTCAGCCCGCCGGACAGGAAGTAGCTGGCCTTGCCGACGGTGGCATCCGCAATCATGCCGCCCTGGATGAAGTTCGATTCCGCGATCGGGCCCAGGATCAGCCCCAGCACCAGCGGCGCGGCGGAGAAGCCGAAACGCTCCAGGAAATACATGCCGATGCCAAGGCAGGCCATGACATAGACGTCGCCCATAGAGCTTTGCACCGAGTAGGCGCCAAAGACGGACAGGGCGAGCACGATGGCAGCCATCACCGATTGCGGCACCTGGGCAACGCGGGCGGCGAGGCCCGCCACATAGAGACCGAACAGGCACATCAGAACCTGGCCGACCAGCATCGAGTTGATGAAGGTCCAGGCCACATCCGGGTGATTGTCAAAGAGGTCGGAGCCCGGGAAGATGCCGTGGATCAGCAAGCCCCCCAGCAGCACGGCGGCGGTGGGGCTGCCGGGGATCGACAGGGTCAAGAGCGGCACCAGCGAGGGGCCGACCATGGCGTTGTTGGCGGATTCCGCGGCGATCACGCCTTCGCTGTGGCCCTGGCCGAATTTCTCCTTCTCCGAGGAGAATTTCTTGGTCTGGTCATAGGCCACAAGCCCGGCAATCTGGCCGCCCACACCGGGGATCAGCCCGATGATGGAGCCGGTGATGGTGCCGATGCCCAGGGCACGCGGGCGGCGCAGCAGCTCACGGGTGGCGTCCAGGACCGAGTGTTTCTGCACCTCGATCACCTCAGCGCCTTGTGCACGGCGGCCCTTGGCGAACATGGTCAGCACCTGCGGAATGGCAAACAGGCCGATGAGCGCCGCAATGATATTGATGCCGCCACCCAGCGACGGGTGGAAGATAAAGCGCTGGGCGCCCATGATGTCGTCAAAGCCGATTGTGGCGAGCCACAGCCCGATGCAGCCGGACAGCAGGCCTTTGACCACCGAGGCCGAGTCCAGCGAGCCGATCACGGTGACACCTAGGATGGCCAGCCAGAACAGATGCGAGGGGCCAAAGGCCAACGCCCACTCCGCCAGAACCGGCGTCAGGAAGATCAGCAGCAGCACACCAAAGATGCCGCCCACAGCCGAGGCGAGGAAGGACAGTTGCAAAGCCTTGGCGCCTTTGCCCTGTTTGGCCATCTTGTGGCCGTCCAGCGTGGTGGCAATGTTTGCAGGCGCGCCGGGGATCTTCAGCAGGATCGCACTGACCGCGCCGCCCGCCACGGTGGAGGTATAGGCGGCGCCCAGCAGGATCAGGCCCTGAACCGCCTCCAAGTGGAAGGTGAAGGGGATCAGCAGGGCCACTGCCATAGTGGGGGAAAGCCCCGGGGTTGCCCCTAGGATCAGCCCGCCAATCGTGCCGCCCAGCAGCAGCAGGAATGACAGCGGTGAGAATACGTCTCCGAAGTAAAATATGAAGTCCATTCGGGGCCTCCCAACCCGGCTGATCGCGCTTTTGCTTTTGTTGACAAAACAGGTTAGGCCATGAAAATAGTATTGCAAACGTTTTCATAAATCTTGCCGGAGGAGGGGGGATTATGGCGCCAAAACAAAAGGGTAACGTGGATATCATCGCGGTGGCAAAGGCGGCCAAAGTGTCGCCTTCGACAGTGTCGCGCACCTTCAACCACCCTGATCTGGTCAGCCCCGCGACTCGCAAGAAGATCACCCGCGCGGTGCAGAAACTGGGCTATGTCCGCAACCGCGCGGCGCAGATGATGCATGGCAAACGCTCGGGCACCATCGGGCTGGTGGTGCCGACCATCAACCACGCGATTTTCGCCGAGGTGATCCAGGCGTTCTCGGATGCCATTGACCGGGCCGGCTTTACCCTGCTGCTGGCTTCGCATGGCTATGATCTGGACCGGGAATACGCGATGGTGCGCAAGCTGATGGAGCACCGGGTCGACGGGGTGGCGCTGATCGGGCTGGAGCATTCCGACGCCACCGCCCGGCTGATCGCACAGCAGGAAACCCCGGCTATGGCGATCTGGAACTACGCGGAGGATGCGGAGCTGCCCTGCGTTGGCGCCGACAACCGGCAGGCGGGCCGAATGGCGGCAGAGCATCTGCTAGGGCTGGGCCACCGCGACATTGGTCTGATCTTTCCCGACACCCGCGGTAATGACCGGGCCCGGCACCGGCTGACGGCGGCAATGGAAGTGCTTGAAACCCATGGTATTTCCGTGCCCGGCGAGCGGAAATCCGAGGCCCCCTACAGTGTTTCCCAGGCCAAGCAGGCGGCCTTGGAGCTGCTATCCGGCCCGTCGCGCCCTACAGCCTTGCTCTGCGGCAATGACGTGATCGCCCAGGGCGCGCTCTACGGGGCGCAGAAATGCGGGCTGCGGGTGCCGGATGAACTGTCCATCATGGGGATCGGCGACTTCAAAGGCTCGGCGGACATCGAGCCGGGCCTCACCACGGTGCGGATCCCAGCGGAAACCATCGGCACACTCGCAGGCGAACGCTTCACCAGCTATATCACCTCAGAGGCGCCGGAGGCGTTCAAACTGTGCTGTGAGCTGGAGCCAATTATGCGCGGCACCACCGGACGGATTTGAGGAGGGCAGGGGCATGAAATTCGGCTTTATCGGTACCGGTGTGATCACCGAAGCCATCGTAACAGGCCTATTGAAACAGGAAGATGCTGCGCATGAGTTCCTGCTGTCCGAGCGCAGCCGCGCGGTCTCTGCCCGGCTGGCGGCGGCCTCAGTTCAGGTGCAAGTGTCAGCGGACAATCAGGAGATTGCGGATCAGGCGGACATTCTGTTCCTCGCGGTGCTGCCGCAAGTGGCAGAGGAGGTGCTGCGGCCGTTGACCTTCCGCCCGGGTCAGAAGGTGGTCAGCCTGATTGCAACCGTCACTCATGAGCGTTTGCGCGAGTGGATCGGTGCGGAGGTGGAGCTCACCCGCGCCATACCGCTGCCCGCAGTGGCTGAGCGGCGCGGGGTGACGGTGCTGTACCCGCGGGACCGGGTGCTATCCGGATTGTTTGCCGGGCTAGGAACGGCTGTCACGGCAAAGACAGTTGAGGAATTTGACGCCTATGCCGCAGCCAGCGCCCTGATGGGTGCCTATTTCGGCGTGCTGGAAACCGCGGCGGGCTGGCTGGCGGCGCAAGGCTGCTCCGAAGAGGGCGCACAGGCCTATTTGACGGGTGTCTTTAGCGGGCTGGCAAAGCGGGCTGAGGCAGATACCGGCAGCAGTTTCAGCGCCCTGCGTGAAGGGCACTCAACCCCGGGCGGGCTGAACGAACAGCTGTTCCGGGTTTTCGACAGCGCAGGTGGCAGCAGAGCTTTGACGGACGGGCTGGACAGTATTGCGGCCCGGTTGCGGGCAGCCAAGAACTAAACTGCTGTACCTCAGGCCGGCAGGTCCGTGGACAGATCGCAGGACCGGATAAAGGCGCAGCATTCCTCTGTCAGCGCCGCAAAGCGGCTGCGTTCGCGCTGGTACAGATACACCTCGCGCTTGTCCGGCAGGTCGGCGATGGGGCGGAAGGCGGTGGTTTCCGGCATGAAACGGGCCACGGTCTGCGGCAGCACCGTCACCCATTTGCCGGTCCGCACCATAGTGATCAGCGAGTGGGTGTTGTGGATCGTCACATCGGCTGAGCCGCTGGCCGCGACAAAACGTTCGTTCCGGATCAGATCGCACAGCGCATTGCGGACGAAAGACGCACCAGTGATATCGGCAATCACCGGCGGGTGCTCCTGCAGCACCAGCGGGTGGTCAGTGGAGCAGACCAGCCCGAACCGGTCCTCGAACAGCGGCACCGCCTTGACGCCGTTCACCGGGTGATAGCCCGAGGCGATGCCGATATCCGCCTTGCCCTCGGCCAGCGCGTCCAGCACCTGCTGGGTGTCGGTATCGCGCAGCTCGACCTTCAGGCCCGGGTAGCGTTCCGTCATGTGCTCCAGCACCGATGGAAACACCAGCGCTGCGACCGACGGCACCGAGACGATGCGGATCAGGCCGTGGATCGCCTCCGCTGCCATTTCGATGCTCTGCACGGTCTGATCGAACTGGCGCACCTGTTTCTGCGCCAGTTCAAAGACTTGCTCCCCCAGCGGCGACAGCTGGTTCTTGCGTTCGCCCTCGAACAGCTTCTTGCCCAGATGGTCCTCCATCTGTTTCAGTGTCATCGAGACAGCAGACTGGGTGCGCCCCAGCCTGTTGGCCGCCTCGGAGAGGTTGCCGGTCTGCGCCACGGTGCAAAAGGCGCGCAGCATTTCGATCTTCAGGGCCATGACTTCAGAAATATTGAAATTGCGTTCAGTTTATTGAGTTTGACTGATGCGGGGGCGGAAGTCCATCCTGCTGCAAACCTGAATTTCAGCATCTGGGGCCCGTACCGTGACCAAACTGAACCTGATTGCCGGCGAATGGCTGGCTGGCGAAAGCGAAATCGAAAACCGCAACCCGTCGGATCTGAGCGACCTGGTCGGCATGTTTGCCCAGGCCCGCGCCGATCAGCTGGAAACGACCCTGGATCAGGCTCAAGTCGCGCAGCGCGAATGGGCGGCTTACGGTCTGGAGCGCAAACAGGCGGTCCTGATGAACATCGGCAACGAGCTGATGGCGCGCGCCGAGGAACTGGGCACGCTGCTGTCGCGCGAAGAAGGCAAGCCGCTGGCTGAGGGAAAGGGCGAAGTCTACCGTGCCGGCCAGTTCTTTACCTATTACGCCGCCGAGTGCCTGCGCCAGATCGGTGAAAACGCCGACTCCGTGCGGCCCGATATCGAGGTAGACGTGCGCCGCGAGGCGGTGGGTGTGGTGGCGATCATCAGCCCCTGGAACTTCCCGACCGCCACCGCCTCCTGGAAAATCGCGCCCGCACTTTGCTATGGCAACGCCGTGGTCTGGAAACCGGCCAACATCACCCCGGCTTCTGCCGTCGCCCTGACCGAGATCATCGAGCGCCAGGACATCCCCAAAGGGTTGTTCTCGCTGGTGATGGGGTCCGGTCGTTCTATCGGCCAGCGCCTGGTCGAAAGCCCCAAGGTGAACGCGATCTCCTTCACTGGCTCGGTGCCGGTGGGCAAGGGCATTGCGGCTGCCGCTATCCAGAACCTCACCAAGGTGCAGATGGAGATGGGCTCCAAGAACGCGCTGGCCGTGATGGATGACGCCGACCTGGATCTGGCCGTCACCCTGGCGCTGGGCGGCGCCTTTGGCGGCACCGGCCAGAAATGCACCGCCTCCTCCCGGCTCGTGGTCCACGCAGCCGTGCACGACGCTTTTGTTGAGAAACTGGTGGCGGGCGCACAGGCGATGAAAGTGGGCCACGCGCTGGAAGAGGGCGTGCAGATGGGGCCGGTGGTCAGTGAGCAGCAGCTGAACGAAAACCTGGCCTATGTCGATCTGGGTACCTCCGAAGGCGCGGAACTGGCCTGCGGCGGCCAGCGCCTGGAGATGCCGCATGAGGGCTTCTACATGTCCCCGGGCGTGTTCCTGAACACCACCAACGACATGCGCATCAACCGCGAGGAAATGTTTGCGCCGCTGACTTCTGTGATCAAGGTCGGCAGCTATGACGAAGCGCTGTCTGTGGTGAATGACACCAACTTCGGCCTGACCTCCGGCATCGTGACCCAGTCGCTGGCCCGCGCCACCCATTTCCGCCGCAATGCGCGCACCGGTGTTGTGACCGTCAACCTGCCGACCGCAGGCACCGACTACCACGTGCCCTTCGGCGGCCGCGGCGACAGTTCCTATGGGCCCCGTGAGCAGGGCAAGGCGGCGGCGGAATTCTATACCACCGTCAAGACCGCCTACATCAGCGCCGGCAAGCCGGTCTGATCAAGGAACCCTGGCAGCGCCGTGCAGCCGGCCTGCCAGTTTACCGAAGCGCCCGTCCTGCCTCTCCCCCGGGGCGGGCGCCACTTGCCCCTTGCCTGAAAGAGGCCGGGCGCTGGATTTGAAAACCGAGGTGCATGAATGACCGGATACCGTATCGACTGCCTGCAATATGCCAACTGGTCGGAAAAGATCTTCCGCCAGCTGCGTGAGGGCAACGTGGACGCGATCCATGTCACCATCGCCTATCACGAAAACTTCCGCGAGACGGTTCTGAACTTCGAGAAGTGGAACCGCTGGTTCGAGCAGTACCCGGACCTGATCATGAAGGGGCAGTGGGCCTCTGACATCGACAAGGCCCGCGAAACGGGGCGCACCGCGGTGTTCTTCGGTTTCCAGAACCCCTCGCCGATGGAGGATGACATCGGCCTGGTCGAGATCCTGCACAGCCTGGGTGCGCGTTTCATGCAGCTCACCTACAACAACCAGTCGCTGCTGGCCACGGGGTGTTACGAGGCCGAGGACCCCGGCATCACCCGCATGGGGCGCCAGGTGATCAAGGAAATGAACCGGGTGGGCTTGGTGGTGGACATGAGCCACTCCGCCGACCGCTCCACCATCGAGGCGGCGGAGATTTCCACCCGCCCCATCGCCATCACCCATGCCAACCCGCATGAATGGTCGCCCGCGCTGCGCAACAAGAAGGACGATGTGATCCGCGCGGTGACCGGCCATGGCGGCATGCTGGGCTTCTCGGTCTATCCGCACCACCTCAAGGACAAGGGCGCCTGCACCCTGCAAAGCTTCTGCGAGATGATTGCCCGCACTGCCGACAAATACGGCGTGCAGCACCTCGGCATCGGCACCGACCTCTGCCAGGACCAGCCCGACAGCGTCGTGGAATGGATGCGCGTCGGCCGCTGGAGCAAGGAAATCGATTACGGCGAAGGATCGGCCGCCGCTCCGGGTTTCCCGGAAATGCCAAGCTGGTTCAAGGACAACCGCGACTTTGGAAACATCGAAGAGGGCCTTCGCGCGACGGGCATGAACGATGACGAGGTCAGCGGCATCATGGGCAGGAACTGGTACCGGTTCTTTGCCGAAAACTTTGGCCCAAAGGGATAGGTCATGGAAACATCCGCGCAGACAACAATATCACGACGGGATCCGGCGCAGGTGATGCGCCTCAGCCGGCTCGGTTCCTTGCATCAGTGCCGCCTCAGCTTCATGCGGGTGCTGACACGGCGCATGGCCCGGGAAAACTGGAGCTTTGCGCGGCCCAAGTTCGATATTGATGCCAAGGGCGTCGGCGTGGCAGTCTATACCGCCACCGGCCCTGCGCGGACCTATTCCCTGATTGCCTTCGCCCACGACCTGCCGCCGGAAATGCGCTCGGACCGGGTGATTGCCACGGCTTGGGATGCGACCTTTACCCTGTTTGACGGGGTGCCCACGGATGCGGATATTGAGCGGCTCTCGCAAAATGTGCCGTACCAGGAGGCAGGCCGGGTCAACGAGAAATCCCTGTCCGTCTCCCGCGCCAACCGTTCTGTGCGTCTCTGGGCGCATTTTGTCGACGCGCTGTCGCAGGGCCGGCAGCCGGACCCGGAACAAGTGGAGGCTGTCGGCTATCTGATGCGCACCACCGCCGTCTATGGCTCAGGCAAGCTGGGCGCCGCAGACCGCGAGGTGATTGCCGGCCGCGAAGAGCTGAACGCGCCGTTCCAGGCCGAAATGCTCTCTGTCTTCCTGACCCGCGCCTTTGTCCGCGATTTGGTCGAGTACATGGCCCGTGCCAAGGGCGGCGATAATGCCGTGCCGCTGGCGCCGGAAACCGCGCGGCGGCTGGGCATCGGCAATTCCACCGGCCTTGGCATGGCGCCTTACATCGTCAACCACCCGGTGCTGTTCAACAACTGGATCATGGCCCGCGAAGAAGCGATTGCCCGGGTGCGTTCGGTCGAAACCGCATCGGCTGACGAAGCAGCCTGCTTCCGCCGGATGCTGCGGCGGAGTGAATTGTCGGCTGCGCGCTGGCGTTCCGAACATCCGGTGCAGATCGAGAAGCTGGCAAGCCTGCACAAGGACCTTGAGGCGCTGGCGGCCTGGGTCGCCACAGATGATCTGCTGAACGATCACCCCTGGGACCGGCTGATCCGCTGGAGCGAGGCCGAGCTGAGCCTGGAGGGCCAGGAACTGGCGGCCTCGCTGATCCTGGAACCTTATGCGGGGCTGGTCGACGATCTCGCTGACTGCATGGCCGATGCCAACAAAGATGCCTTCATCATCGACGGCGCAATGCCTGTTGCACAGGTGCGGCAACTGATCGAGGGCAGCTTTGCCTGGGCGCTGGATCTGGACTGGGCGGAGCGCGAAAACTGTGCCCGCGCCTGGTATGTCTCCGAAGAGAAGCTGGAACCCCGCATGGGCGAACGCTTTGAAGAGCCCATCTCAGAATATGAGCAGCCGCTGGCCCCGGCCCGCGATGCTGCCTTGGCGCACGCGGCGCTGGCGGACTGGGACGGGGATGAACCCGTTGCAGCCTTCCTGCTGCGCCACCCGGAACACCGCCACACCGTGCGCCGGGCGCAGATGAGCCAAGTGGCGCCTTACGGCGAAATCCGCAGCAACACCATCAGCGACCGGGTGCTGCCGATCGACATGCTGCGGGCGAAACTCTCGTTCTTCGGCGCCACCCATTTCGACCCGCGCTCGGACCGCTGGGTGCGGATCTGCATGTATGCGGGCGCGCCTTACCCCGACGATCTGACCACCGCCAATGCGGACCTGTGGGTGTACCCGGAGGCAGACCAATGAGCTATGCGCTGAACGAAGTGGAAGCCACCGCCAAACGCGCCGCGCGCGGGGCCGGATACGATTGGGGCCTGGCTGAGGAAGCCGCCAAGGCCACCCGCTGGCTCTGCGCGCAGGGGCTGGACGGTGCTGCGGTGCTGGCCGGGCTGCTGGACGCGGGCTTTGCCGCTGAGCTGACGGCCCACGCGCCGCACAGCCTGCAAGGCGGTTGGACGGCTGACGCGCCGCTCTGCCCGCTGGCCACCGGCGCTGCGCTGTCGGATTGTGCCGGGCGCCTGCAAGAGGCACCGCAATCCATGGGGCCGGTTGCACAGCCTGCAATGATCCTGCCCTTTGCGGCCCTGGCTGCACGCCGGCTTGGCACCTGCGTCGCGGTAGAGGGCGAGGGGTTCCAGGCGGTGACCGATGGCAGCGCGCTGCAGATCGAAGGCACCCTTGCGGAGGCCGCTGCCAGCCTGACCGTCCGTGCAGCAGGCAGCGTGACCGCCGCCCGCCCGCTCCACACCCGCGCGGAACCGGATGAGGCGGCCTGGGCCGTGCTCAACCGTTTTGCCCATAAAACCTACGCTCCGGCGACCGAGGAGTCGCGCCGTCTCGGCGCGGGTGCCGGTCTGTCCGACAACGACTGAAGAGGCCCCGATATGACCGAAACCAAAACCCTGTCCCTCGCCGAGATCGAGGATATCGCCTTCCGCGCCCTGGTCGCTGCCGGCACCTCCGAGGCCAACGCCCGGCCGCTGGCGGTTGCCACTGCGGCGACCGAGGCGGATGGCGTCGCCAGCCACGGCCTGGCCTATATCCCGATCTATGCCGAGCATGTGCAATGCGGCAAGGTGGACGGGCAGGCGGTTCCGGCACTGGCACGCCCGCGTCCCGGCGTGGTGGCGGTGGATGCTGCCACCGGCTTTGCCCATTCCGCCATCGACCAGGGCTTTGAGGCGCTGATCCCCGCCGCCCGCGAGCAGGGCATCGCGGTTCTGGCCATCCGCAACAGCTATAACTGCGGTGTTCTGGGCTATCACACCGCCCGCCTGGCGCGTGCCGGGCTGGTCGGCCTGGGCTTCACCAACGCACCGGCCTCGATCGCGCCCTCGGGCGGCAAGAAACCGGTGGTTGGCACCAATCCGTTCTCGATCGCAGTGCCCGGCGAAGACGGCGAGCCGGAACTGCTGATCGACCAGAGCGCCAGCACCATCGCCAAAAGCGAAGTGATGAAACACGCCCGCGAGGGCAAGGAAATCCCGCTGGGCTGGGCGCTGGATGCCGACGGCAACCCGACCACCGACCCGGATGCGGGCCTCAAGGGCTCGATGGCGCCTTCGGGCGGCTACAAGGGTGTGGGCGTTGCGCTGCTGACCGAAGTCCTGGCCGCCGCGCTGACCGGCGCAACCCTCGGCATCAACGCCTCGCCCTTCTCGGGCACGGCAGGCGGCCCGCCGAAAACCGGCCAAATGTTCATCGCAATCGACCCGTCAGCGACATCAAATGACGCTTTTGGTGCCGGATTGGCCGGGATCGTGGAAGCGGTGCGCGGCCAGGCCGGCGCACATCTGCCCGGAGACGGGCGGCGGGCAAAGCGCTTGCTGGCCCGTGAAGAGGGCGTCGCGGTCAACGCGGCAACGCTGCAAAAGATCAAGGCCCTGCTGGGCTGACGCCAACCCCGGCGGTTCCGCAAGACCGCCGGAAATCCCGCACCCCGGTGCGGCACGTGCGAATGGGAGGAAACGCATGTCAGTAAAACAACCGTTTACCGACTTGGAGATCAAGACGTCTCCAAGCGGGTTTTATCAAGGGCACAGCCTGGAGATTGCCTTGCTCAGCAAGGGGATCATGGTTGCGCTGGTTCTCTGGGCGCTGGTCTGGCCGGCAAACGCCACCGGCGTGCTGGGCAGCCTGAACTGGCGGATCCTGGAGGATTTCAACGCCTTCTACATCATCATCGTCGGCTTCTTCGCCTTTTTCCTGTTTGTGGTCGCAGCCTTGCCGCAAACCGGTAAGCGGATCATGGGTGGCCCGGGCCAGGGCAAGGAGTTCTCGGATTTCTCCTGGTTCTCGATGATGTTCGGCGCCGGCCTGGGCGTTGGCCTGATGGTCTTTGCAACCGCTGAACCGCTGGGCCTCTGGGGCTCCAACCCGGTGGTGCTGGCGCAGGATGTTGCGCCCAACACCGAAGAAGCCGTGCAGTCGGGCTTCCGCTACACGTTCCTGCACTACGGCTTTCACGCCTGGGCGATCTACGTGGTGACCGGCCTGTCGCTGGCCTACTACGCCTATACCCGCGACATGCCGCTGACCATCCGCACCGCGCTGACGCCGCTGTTCGGCAAGCTGATGAACGGCTTCCTGGGCCACGTCGTTGACGTGCTGGGTGTTGTTGCCACCATCCTGGGCGTCTCCGTGACCATCGGCTTTGGGGTTTCCCAGTTCGTTGACGGCGTCTATGCCATCACCGGCATGGAATGGATGATGGACATGAGCGGCGACGCGCCTGCACCGGGCACCGTTGGCCTGCTGGCCGGCCTGTTTGCGATCATGGGCCTGTCGATCATCTCGGCTGTCTCCGGCGTGGGCCGCGGCGTGAAGTATCTGTCGAACCTGAACCTGGTTCTGTCGATCATCCTGCTGCTGACCTTCGTGGTGTTCGGTTCCTTTGCGTTCGCCATGAGCTCCTACGCTTCGGCACTCGTGGACTACATCCTGCACTTCACCTCGCTGAGCTTCGGCGCCTACGGCCCGCAATCGGCGGCTGACTTCGCAGCAGCGCTTCCGGCGGAAGCAGCACCTTATGCCGACGCCCTGCGCGGCGGTGCAACCAACGCCTGGGGTTCCTTCGACGGCTTCAAGTCCGGCCTCGAAGGCGAAGCGGCTGCCCTGTCCGACGACGTTCTGGCAGCATCCTACGCAGCCGGTGAAGCACAGCGCCAGTTCGGCTGGCAGGCAGGCTGGACCACCTTCTACTGGGCCTGGTGGATCGCGTTCTCGCCCTTCGTGGGTCTGTTCCTGGCGCGCATCTCGCGCGGCCGCTCGGTGCGTGAGTTCATCATCGGCTGTGTGTTCGCACCGGCGCTGGTCTGCTTTGCTTGGATGACCATCCTGGGCGGCACCGCCATCGACCTGGAACTGAACGGCGCGGCCGAGGGTGCCATCATCGGCGCCTCCAACACCGCCAAGCTGTTCGTGACCCTGCAAAGCATGATCGACGGCGGCCTGCTGTCCGGCATCACCATCATGTGCGTGGTGCTGATCATGACCTTCCTGGTCACCTCGGCGGACTCCGGCATCCTGGTGATGAACACCATCATGTCCGGCGGCGACCAGAACATCGGCAACAAGCACAAGATCGTTTGGGGCCTGATCCTGACCGCGGTGATCGGCACCCTGCTGTTCGCAGGCAAGCAGAACGGCGGCGCCGATCCGATGGAAGCGCTGAAAAGCGCGATGATCATCGGCGCGCTGCCCTTCACCATGGTCATGGGCCTGATGTGCGTGTCGCTGGCCAAGGCGCTGTTCCGCGACGGTCAGCGTGAGAAGGCCGCAGAAGGCGCACCTGCCGAATAAAGCCAGCTTGGCAGCAAAAGCACAAAAAGGGCCGGAGGAGACATCCTCCGGCCCTCTTCCGTTCCGCCTAGCCGACCTGGGCCTCCAGCTTGAACCATTTCAGCATCCGCTCCAGCGCGCTGCCGCTGCTGCCCGGCATCCGGTGCTGCAGGAAATAGCTGTGGGCGCGGTCCGACACCGTCGGCCCCAGCCGCACGATCTCGCCGCAGGCCAGCGCATTGTCGACAATGCCGGTCCATCCCAGGCCGATGCCTTCGCCGCGGCGCACCGATTGCAGCAGGAACGGGTAGGCGTCAAATTCGGCTGCCGTGCCGAATTGCGGCGGCGCAAGGCCCGCCTGTTCAAACCAGCTTTGCCAGGTCAGGAAGCCCGGGTCGAAATGCAAAAACAGCTCCGGCGGCAATTGCGAGATATCTGTGGCTGCTTCGGGATGCGCCTCAAGGAAGCCGGGGCTGCAGATGGGGAACGCTTCAGCCGGGATCAGCGGAAAATAGGGGCGGTCGGGCATCCGGGACGGATCCCAGACCACCGCAGCGTCCAGCTGGGAGAGGTCGATATCGCCCAGCTGGTCGGTGGTCACCACCCGCACCCTGTTGCCATCCAGGTAAGCGCGCAGGTCCGAGTACCGCGGCATCAGCCATTGGTCGGCAAAGCCAAAGGTGCAGGCCAGCGTGACTTCGCCGGTGTCCGGAGCCGCGAGAATTTCGGTCCATGTCTGATCCACATGGCCCAGCCCCAGCGCAATGGCATCGGCCAGCCGGGCGGCATTGGCGGTGGGGGTGATCCGGTTGTTGTTGCGCTCAAACAGCGGCTGGCGCAGCCGGTCTTCCAGCGCCTTGATATGGCGCGAGACCGCAGGCTGGCTAAGCCCCAGCTCCGCCGCGGCACGCGACAGGCTGGCATGGCGCACCGCCACCTCCAGCACCAAAAGGGCATTCAGCGATCCGGCAGTGGGGCGTATCGAGCGTTCCATCAGGAAATGTTAGGGAGGCCATGCGGTTTTGACCAGTGGATATTGGCGGGTGCAAAGATAATCTGGGCCGGACTTACCCTTTCAACGGACAACAGGCGAGACCACCCCATGCCGCAGCGCCCTCTCTCCCACATTCGCGTTCTTGACTTCGGCCATTACCTGGCCGGCCCCCTGACGGGCATGATGCTGGCCGACATGGGCGCCGAGGTGATCCGCATCACCCCGCCCGGCGGCACCGGCTTTGACGGCCCGGCCTTCGACATGCTGTCGCGGGGCAAGCAGACGCTGGAACTGGACCTGAAATCGGACGAGGGCCGCGCCACCGCCATCGCGCTTGCCAAACGTGCCGACGTGGTGATCGAGAACTTCCGCCCCGGCGTGATGGACCGCCTCGGCCTCGGACCGCAGGTGCTGCGCGCTGCCAATGATCAGCTGGTGTACCTGTCGCTGCCGGGCTTTGCCTCCACCGATGCGGAACTCGCGGACCTGCCCGCGTGGGAGGCGGTGATTGCCGCGTACACCGGCCAGTTCACCGACATGGGGCTGAACCGTCGCCTCATGGGCATCAACCCCTCGTTCTCGCCGCTGACCCTGGCCTCGGCCTATGGCGCCAGCTTTGGTGCAATGTCGGTGCTGTTCGCGCTGAACGCCCGGGAACAGAACGGCGGCGACCATATCGAGGTGCCGCTGGCGGCCGCGCTGCTAGAGGGGCTGGTCTATAATTGCGAGCAGATCGAGCACTATCCCGAGCGTTACAAATCCCCCCGCGAGGTGGAGCTGGACCGCCGCGCAGCCGAAGGCTTGCCGATGAACCTGGCGTTTGAGGAATTGTCGGAGTTCCTCGACCCGTTCTACCGAACCTATACCTGTGCCGACGGACGCGGTTTCTATGTGGTGAGCGGCTCGGTCGCCACCCACCCGCGCCGGGTGCTGGAGACCCTGGGGCTGAAAGCGCTGGCCGATGAACTGCCGGATTTCTCCGCCTATCTCGACACCAAGGACTGGCCCGCCGAGTGGTCGATGCGCAACTACCCGGTGGGGCCGTCCGACCGCGAACGTGTCTCCACGGCGATGAAACAGGCCTTTCTGACCAAACCCTCGCATGAGTGGGAGGCGCTGTTCGGCACCGCCAAAGCCCCCGCCACGGCGCAGCGTTTCACCAAAGAATGGCTGCATGACCCGCACGCCCTGGCCTCTGGCCTGATCCTGCAGGTGGAGGACGCCAGACACGGGCCCATGCGGCAGATGGGCAATGTGGCCTGGCTGTCCGGCGACGAGGGTGCGGCGCAGAAGTCCAGCGCTGTGGAGGCCGATCTGGCGGCACTCCTGGCGGAGCCTGAACGCGGCGGTTCCGGCGGCTGGGAGGGCAGGGGCTGGCTCGACGGGCTCAAGGTCGTCGACCTCACCAATGTGATCGCCGGTCCGACCATCGGCTCGACCCTGGCGCGCTACGGCGCCGAGGTGACGCTGGTGCAGGCGGTGGAGCCGTCGGTGGACCCCTGGAACACCGTCGTCTTCGGCATCCACGCGCAGCGCGGCAAGGAGAGCATCCTGCTGAACCTGCGCAGCGAGGAAGGCCAGGAGGCGCTGGCACGGCTGATCTCTGACGCCGATGTGATCACCATGAACGGCACCGATGAGCAGCGCGACAAGCTGGGCCTGTCACCGGACCGGCTGGCCGAAATCAATCCCCGCCTGATCCTGGTGCAGCTCGATGCCTTCGGCGGCCCCATGCGGGGCCCGAAATCGGATCACCTCGGCTATGACGACCTGGCGCAGGCGGCAACCGGCGTGATGGTGCGCTTTGGCGGCGGCATGGAGACGCCCGAGGAGCATGCCCATTTCGGCACCATCGACGTGCTGACCGGCTTCTGCGCCTGTGTCGCCCTGGGCGGCGCGCTGCTGCGGCTCAGGGAAACCGGCAAAGGCGGCGTGGCGCGCGCCTCGCTGGCAGGCGCCGGCAACCTGATCCAGGCGCAATTCATGTATGACCACGAGGACCGGGTGCCCTTTGACGAACCCTCGGGCCGCGAGGCGCTGGGCTGGGGACCGTTCTACCACTGCTATCAGGCTGCGGATGCCTGGTTCTTCTTCGCCGCCCCAACCGAGCGCGGCGCGGCACTGGCGCGGGTGCCGGAGCTGGCGGACCTGGCCGCGCTGCCGGAAGGGCAATTGCACGACGCGCTGTATGAACGTTTTGCCACCCAGCCGCTGACCCATTGGCGCGCCGCCTTTGCCGGCAGTTCTGCCACCGCGGTGCCGCTGTCCTCGCTGCATGAAACCCGCGACGCGGCGCTGCAATTGGAAAGCGAAGGGGGGATCGACCTGTCCGAGGCCACCTTCCGGGTGATCCGCCACGACCGGCACCCGATGGGCCGCTGGTGCGATCTGGTGGCGCCCAATGCGGTGCGCCCGCAGGCAGGCCGCATCACCATTCCCGGCCCGGCGCCGAAATACGGCGAGAGCACGCGGGCGATCCTGGCGCGGTTGGGCTATTCCGCAGTTCAGGCCGACGCGATGATCGCCAGCGGCGCCGCGGGCCTCAGCTGGTCGGAGAAATACATGCCCGAATAAGCCGGGACCTCTGGCTGCAAGAAAGCAGGGGCGCTTTGGCCGGGCGCCCCTTTGTCCTGGCCGGAAATGCGGGAAATTGGCAATTTGCCGCCGCAAAAGGCGTACAACTTCCGGTTTCTGGATTGAAATGTGAAACCGTAATATACTGCCCTCTCATGCCGAATGAACCTGCAGCCTGGGCGTGGGAGTGCCCGGGCGGTGGGGAAAGGGGGCGGGATGCTGATTGCGGTCGTGCTTGTGCTGATCGTGGCGGGATCTGTCGCGTTCCATCTGCTGAGCCCATGGTGGTGGACGCCGATCGCGTCGAATTGGGACTATATCGACAACACGCTGGTCATAACCTTCTGGATCACCGGCGCCGTATTTGCGGCGGTCGTCCTGTTCATGGCCTATTGCGTGCTGAAATACCGGCACCGGCCCGGGCACCGGGCGGAATTCGATCCGGAAAACAAACGGCTGGAGTGGTGGCTGACCGGCGTAACTGCCCTGGGCGTGGCGGCGATGCTGGTGCCCGGGCTGTTTGTCTGGCACCAGTTCGTCACCGTGCCGGAGGAGGCTACAGAACTCGAAGTCTTCGGCCAGCAGTGGAGCTGGGCCTACCGTCTGCCCGGCGAAGACGGGGTTCTGGGCACCGCGGATGCAGAATGGGTGGATGGCGAAAACCCATTGGGCGTCAACCCGCATGACCGTTTCGGCAAGGACGACCTCATCATCGAAGGAGGCGAGGTCTATCTGCCGGTGGACCAGCCGGTAAAGCTGCTGCTGCGCTCGATCGATGTGCTGCACAATTTCTACGTGCCCGAGTTCCGCGCCAAGATGGACATGGTGCCGGGCATGGTCACCTACATCTGGTTCACCCCGACCCGCACCGGCGCGTTCGAAGTGCTGTGTGCGGAATACTGCGGCACCGCCCATCCCTTCATGCGCGGCTATGTGACCGTGGTCGAGGCAGAGGAATACCAGGAGTGGCTGCAGGAGCAGCTGACGTTTGAGGAATACGCCAAAGCGAGTTCTGAAACCGGGGCCGAAACCAGGCTCGCGAGACGCTGAGGGCAGTGCCCGAGCCTGGGTGGGCGTGAAGCGCCCTCCCATGGGGAGGGCCGGGCGCTGCCCGGCCTATCGGCCGGGCGATACATCGGAGTTGGATGGAGTCCTGTAATGACCGACACCCTGCCTGACCACGACAGCAATCTGCCGCCGCGCGAGGTGGCAGATGTGATGCCGCCGCACGCGCACAGCTGGATCGGCAAATATGTCTTCTCGCAGGACGCCAAATACATCGCCATCCAGTATTCCGGCACCGCCGTGGCCATCGGCCTGGTGGCCCTGGTGATGTCCTGGCTGATGCGGCTGCAGCTGGGCTTTCCCGGCACTTTCGACTTCATCACGCCAGAGGCCTATTACCAGTTTGTCACCATGCATGGGATGATCATGGTGATCTATCTCTTGACCGCGATCTTCCTGGGCGGCTTCGGCAACTACCTGATCCCGCTGATGGTCGGCGCCCGCGACATGGTGTTCCCCTTCGTTAATATGCTCAGCTACTGGGTCTACCTGCTGGCTGTCCTCGTGCTGGTTGCCAGCTTTTTTGTTCCCGGCGGCCCCACTGGTGCCGGCTGGACGCTGTACCCGCCGCAAGCCGTCCTTTCCGGCACGCCCGGAGGTGCGCAAAGCGGCATCATCCTGATGCTGGTCTCGCTCATCCTGTTCATCATCGGCTTCACCATGGGCGGGCTGAACTATGCCGTCACCGTGCTGCAGGCCCGGACCCGCGGCATGACGATGATGCGGCTGCCGCTGACGGTCTGGGGCATCTTCACCGCAACCGTCATGGCGCTCTTGGCCTTCCCGGCGCTGTTCGTGGCTTGCGTAATGATGCTGTTTGACCGGCTTCTGGGCACCTCGTTTTTTATGCCAACCCTGGTCGAGCTGGGCGAAAAGCTCAGCTACGGCGGCGGCAGTCCAATTGCTTTCCAGCATCTGTTCTGGTTCTTCGGCCACCCCGAGGTCTATATCGTGGCGCTGCCTGCCTTTGGCATCGTCTCGGACCTGATTGCGGTGCATGCGCGCAAGAACGTCTTCGGCTACCGGATGATGGTCTGGGCCATCGTCATCATCGGTGCCCTCAGCTTCATCGTCTGGGCGCACCATATGTATGTCTCGGGCATGCATCCCTGGTTCGGCTTCTTCTTTGCCACCACCACGCTGATCATCGCCATCCCGACCGCGATCAAAGTCTATAATTGGGTGCTGACCTTATGGAAGGGCGACATCCATCTGACAATCCCGATGCTGTTTGCGCTGGGGTTCATCGTGACCTTTGTGAACGGCGGGCTGACGGGGCTGTTCCTGGGCAATGTGGTGGTCGATGTGCCGCTCAGCGATACTATGTTCGTGGTTGCCCATTTCCACATGGTCATGGGCGTCGCACCGATCATGGTGATCTTTGGCGCGATCTATCACTGGTACCCCAAGATGACCGGCCGGATGCTGAACGAGGCGATGGGCCAGATCCATTTCTGGGTCACCTTCATCGGCGCCTATGCGGTGTTCTTCCCGATGCACTACGTCGGCCTGGTCGGCGTGCCGCGCCGCTACTTCGAGATTGGCGAGCCCGATTTCCTCACCGCCCCGGTGGACGGCCTCAACGCCTTCATCTCCTCCGCGGCGCTGATTGTCGGCGCGGTGCAGGTGCTGTTCCTGTTCAACATCTTCTGGAGCCTGCGCCACGGGCGCGCGTCCGGCGGCAACCCCTGGCGCGCAACATCGCTGGAGTGGCAGACGCCGGAAACCCCGCCAAGGCACGGCAATTGGGAGGAGCTGCCCAATGTCTACCGCTGGGCCTATGACTACAGCGTGCCCGGCGCACCCGAAGATTACATTGCCCAGAACGACCCCTGGGTCTCAAACAGCGAGGACACACGGCTGTGACGGTCATCCTCGCCTTCCTGGCGCTGGTCGCCCTGGCCGCGGGCCTGTGGCTGTCGCAGCAGCACCTGGCCTCCAAGCCCTGGCTGGAAACCGGCATTGCGCCGCTGGCAGGCCACGGCCCGGGCAAGGCGCCGGGGATCATCTTTGTCGCGGTGTTCCTGGCGGTGGTCGGCGGGCTGTTCGCGATGCTGGGCAGCGCCTTTGTCATGCAGATCGAGGAAACACCGTGGGAGCTGGTGCCGCTGCCCGGCCGGGTCTGGCTGAACACGGCGCTGTTGCTGCTGGCGAGTGTTTTCCTGCAATTCGTGGTGACCTCTGCCCGTGCCGGGACCGCGCGCTGGCTGAAGGCCAGCCTGATCGCCGCCAGCATCGCCACACTGGCCTTTCTGGCCGGGCAGGCGCAGGTGTGGATTGAACTGACTGCGGGCGGCTACCGGCTGAGCGGCACCCCGGCGGCGAGCTTTTTCTATCTGATCACCGGCCTGCACGGTCTGCACATGCTGGGCGGCATCGTCGCGCTGGCATGGGTGGCGCTGCGCCACGCCGGGGCAGGGGACGTCAAGGCGCTGCTGCCGGGCGTGCGGCTCTGCGCGCTCTACTGGCACGGGCTCTTGGCCTTTTGGCTGATGCTGTTTGCGCTGCTGCAGGGCTGGGGCAACGCCTTTCTGGCGCTGTGCCGCGCCGCCGTGGGATAAGGGAGGGGAGAGATGGAAGGCAAGTACCAAGGCCAGGACCAGACGCTGCTGCAGCAGGGGCACAGCGGCTTTGCCGCCGACTGGGGCTCTGACCAGCGGGTGTTCAAGAAGGTCTCCTGGGGCAAGGCGATGATGTGGATCCTGCTCCTCAGCGACACATTCATCTTTGCCTGTTTCCTGGTCGCCTATCTGACCGCCCGCAGCTCCACCACCGTGGAATGGCCCAACGCCAGCGAGGTCTTTGCCCTGCATATCGGCGGTGCCAACCTGCCGTTGATTCTGATCGCCATCATGACCTTTGTGCTGATCACCTCCTCCGGCACCATGGCGATGGCGGTGAACTGCGCCTACCGCAAGGCGCGCAAGGCCACTGCGCTTTTGATGCTGGCCACCGCCGCGCTGGGGGCGGCTTTCGTCGGCATGCAGGCCTTTGAATGGTCCAAGCTGATCTCCGAGGGCGTGCGCCCCTGGGGCAACCCCTGGGGGGCAGAGCAATTCGGCGCCAGTTTCTTCATGATCACCGGCTTTCACGGCACCCATGTGACCATCGGGGTGATCTTCCTGATCATCGTCGCGCTCAAGGTCTGGCGCGGCGAGTTTGACCGTGACCAGCGCAGCTGGATGTCGGCGGGCAACGGCGATTACGAGGCGGTGGAGATCATGGGGCTCTACTGGCACTTCGTCGACCTGGTCTGGGTCTTCATCTTTGCATTCTTCTATCTGTGGTAGGGGCCCGCCATGACAGACACACCGCATACAATGGAGACCGGCACCGTGGGTCATGACGAGGGGCAACAGCATCCGATCAAGCTGTATTTCGTCGTCTGGGTACTGCTGTTCGTGCTCAGTGCCGCGTCTTACTGGGTGGACTACGCGCAATTGCAGGGGCTCTTGCGCTGGAGCCTGATCCTGATCTTCATGACGCTGAAGGCCGGGCTGATCATTGCCGTCTTCATGCATATGGCCTGGGAGCGGCTGGCGCTGATCTATGCGATCCTGCTGCCCCCCCTGGCGATGATTGGCCTCTTGGCGATCCTGATCATCGAGTTGGATTACACAGCTGAAACCCGGGTGATCGAATTCGGCCAGGGCACAGCCGCCGCAGAGGAGTAAGCCCGAACGTCATATTCACCCCCGCCTGGCCGCCAGGCCGGGCAGCGCCCGTCCCGCGCCCCCACGGGGCGGGCGCTTCTTTTCCGGCTCCGCCCCCCCCGCCAACCATCGCAAAGGCACAAAGAAAAGCGCCCCGGTTTCCCGGAGCGCTCTGTGCCTTCCTGCGGGCTGGCTTATGCCGCCAGATCGAACCGGTCGGCGTTCATCACTTTGACCCAGGCTGCCACGAAGTCGCGGACAAAGGCCGCCTCGCCGCCGTCCTGCGCATAAACCTCGGCCAGCGCCCTCAGTTGCGAGTTGGAGCCGAACACCAGATCGCAGCGGGTGCCGGTCCACTTGACGTCGCCGCTGGCGCGGTCGCGGCCCTCATAGGTGCCGTCCTCCGCCGGGTTCCATTCCACGCCCATATCCAGGATATTGGCGAAGAAGTCGGTGCTCAGAGCGCCGGCCCGGTCAGTGAACACACCATGGGCAGAGCCGCCATGATTGGCGCCCAGCACCCGCAGACCGCCGGCCAGCGCCGTCATCTCCGGCGCGCCCAGTGTCAGCAGCTGCGCCCGGTCGACCAGCATCTTCTCGGCCGGCACGCTGTATGCTGCCTTCTGGTAGTTGCGGAAGCCATCGGCCTCCGGCTCCAGCACGGCAAAGCCCTCGATGTCGGTCTGCTCCTGGCTGGCATCGGTCCGGCCTGGTGTGAACGGCACTTCGACCTCATGACCGCCCGCCTTGGCTGCGGCTTCAACCCCGGCAGAGCCCGCCAGCACGATCAGGTCGGCCATCGAGATCTTCTTGCCGCCGGCAGCCGCGCCGTTAAACCCGCTTTGGATACCCTCCAGCACGCCCAGCACGCGGGCCAGCTGTTCGGGCTGGTTCACCTCCCAGTCCTTCTGCGGCGCCAGCCGGATGCGGCCGCCATTGGCGCCGCCGCGATGGTCCGAGCCGCGGTAGGTCGAGGCGGAGGCCCAGGCAGTCGAAACCAGTTCAGAGACCGACAGGCCGGACGCCAGCACCTTGGCCTTCAGATCCGCCACGTCGGCAGCATCAACCAGCGCGTGGTCCACCGCCGGAACCGGATCCTGCCAGATCAGCTCTTCGCTTGGGACTTCATCGCCAAGATAGCGCGCAACAGGCCCCATGTCGCGGTGGGTCAGTTTGAACCAGGCGCGGGCAAAGGCGTCGGCGAACTGCTCCGGGTTCTCGTGGAACCGCTTGGAGATCGGCCCGTAGATCGGGTCAAAGCGCATCGACATGTCGGCCGTGGTCATCATGGTGGTGACCTTGACCGACGGATCATGCGCCTTGGGGGCCATGTCCTCTTCCTTCACGTCCACCGGATGCCAGACAATGCTGCCTGTGCCGGTGGTGGCCTGTTCCCACTCATAGCCGAACAGAAGGTCGAAATAGCCGTTGTCCCAGTTGACCGGGTCCGCGGTCCAGGCCCCCTCAAAGCCCGAGGTGGTGGTGTCGTCGCCCTTGCCAGAGCCATAGGCGTTGGCCCAGCCCAGGCCCATCGCTTCCATTGCCGCGCCTTCGGGTTCCGCGCCCACGTCCTCTTCGGGACCGGCGCCATGGCCTTTGCCGAATGTGTGGCCGCCGGCGACCAGCGCCACGGTTTCCTCGTCGTTCATGCCCATGCGGCCAAAGGTGTCGCGCACATCAAGCCCCGACGCGAGGATGTCCGGGTTGCCGTCGGGGCCCTGCGGGTTCACATAGATCAGGCCCATCTGCACCGCACCCAGCGGGTTTTCCAGCTCGCGGTCGCCCGAATACCGGCTGTTGGCCTGATCGCTGGTGGCCAGCCATTCGGTTTCAGAGCCCCAGTAGACATCTTCTTCCGGTTCCCAGACATCCGCGCGTCCGCCGCCAAAGCCAAAGGTCGGCCCGCCCATGGATTCAATGGCAACGTTGCCCGCCAGGATCATCAGATCGCCCCAGGAGATCTTGTTGCCGTATTTCTGCTTGATCGGCCACAGCAGGCGGCGCGCCTTGTCGAGGTTCCCGTTATCCGGCCAGGAGTTCAGCGGTGCAAAGCGCTGCTGCCCGGTGCCGCCGCCGCCGCGGCCATCGGCGGTGCGGTAGGTGCCGGCGCTGTGCCAGGCCATGCGGATGAACAGCCCGCCGTAATGGCCGTAGTCCGCCGGCCACCAGTCCTGGCTGTCCGTCATCAGCGCCGTCAGGTCTGCCTTCAGCGCTTTCAGGTCAAGTTTCTTGAATTCTTCGGCGTAGTTGAAATCCGCGCCCATCGGGTTCGATTTGGCCGAGTTCTGGTGCAGGATCTTCAGGTTCAGCTGGTTGGGCCACCAATCCTGGTTCGAGGTTCCGCCGCTGTCGGTGTTCAGCGCCGCACCGTGCATCACCGGGCATTTTCCTGCGGGATTATTTCCGTCCATTATTCTCTCCGATCGTGGCTGCAAATTCTGATGTGCTACGTGGCAGAAGGCGTTTGGGACCTGTGCGGCAGCGAAACCGCAGCCAATGCACCGCCTTGCAATAAAAGCGGGCCAAGGCTGCGAATGCCGGTCCTCCCTGTCTTCCTGAATCTGAGGCTAGCAGGGAAAATTGATTGGCTTAAGTTGCATTTTTTCATCGCGGTGATAAGGGAAACCTATGATAAACGTGACCCTCCGCCAAATGCGCTACTTCGAGGCCCTGGCCCAGCACCGCCATTTCGGCCGCGCGGCCGAGGCCTGCGCCGTGTCCCAGCCGGCATTGTCTGTTCAAATCAAGGAATTGGAGGAAGTGCTTGGGGTGCAACTGGTGGAGCGCGCGGCACGCCAGGTGCGGCTCACCAGCTTTGGCGAGGACCTGGCGGAGCGGGTGCGCGGCATCCTGCGCTCGGTGGATGAACTGGGTGAGCTGGCGCGGGCGTCGCGCGACGGGCTGGCCGGGCGGCTGCGGCTGGGGGTGATTCCCACCATCGCGCCCTATCTGCTGCCTGCGATTGTCGGCAATCTGACCCGCCAGTACCCCGAAGCCGATATCCGCGTCCGCGAAACGGTTACGCCCAAGCTGCTGGAGGAACTGGGCGAGGGGCGGCTGGACACTGCCATTGTGGCACTGCCGGTTTCCGAGCCCGCCTTTGAGGAAGTTGCGCTGTTTTCCGAGGACTTTGTCCTGGTCCGCCCCGGCGAAGATACCGGCAAGCCAGTGCCCGGGCCAGAAGGCCTGCGCGAGATGCGGCTCCTGCTGCTGGAGGAGGGGCACTGCTTCCGCGACCAGGCGCTGTCGTTCTGCAACATGCAATCCGCCGCCCCGCGCGAGCTGCTGGACGGCAGCTCGCTGTCGACTTTGGTGCAGATGGTCAGCGCCGGAATCGGGGTCACACTGATTCCCGAAATGGCAGTGCCGGTGGAGACCCGCTCGGCGGTGGTTTCGGTTGCCCGCTTCGGCGACCCGCAACCCTCGCGCACAATCGGCATGATCTGGCGGCGCAGCAATCCGCTGGCGCGGCAGCTGATGCAGGTTGCCTCGGTGGTTCAGGAAACCGCGGAAGATCTGCGCCGGAGGCTTGCTGCGCAGGCCTGACTGTCAGACCTGCGCCGGGCTGGGAAATCGGCGCAGTTATCTCCAAGTACGCGAATGTCAATCGCCTTTAGCGTGATTGGTGCGCAAAAAACACGCTCACATCGATTTGAATTTCTATCCGTTTCCAGCTTGAAGACGCTTTGTTAACGTTTCGTTAATAAAGATAAACTTGAAGCAGGCATACAGGCAGATGAAAACGGGCTTTCGTGGCACGTTTGTTATTTCCTGGTCGCAAACCGAGATAGACGGCCTCAAGGCTGCACCGGTGGATGCTCTGGATGTGGGGGCGGCTTGGTCCTGGCACGGCGATGCTGTGCGGGTGGACGGGCCGGCAGGGCTGTTGCGGCTGGACATGGCAGACGGCGAGGCAGAATTGCGCCGCCGGGCGGCCCGCTCGGTGCGCAGGCTGGTGGGCGCGGCGGTGCAGAACCGCACCGATGTGGATGCGGTGCGGGTGGATGAACCGCTGATGGACAGCAGCTTTGTGGTCACCAACGGGGTGCAAAGCTATACGGTGACGCTGATCGAAGTGGGGCCGGGCCAGCGCCCGCTGCTGATGTTCGTGGACGAGCTGCCGCCGCGCGGGGCCGACCTCTGGGTCGTGCACCATTCGCTGGGCACCATTCATGCAGACCGGCCTCAGGGCGAAACCGGGGTGATCTGCTTTACACCCGGCACCTTGATCGCCACCCCCAGCGGCCCGAAACGGGTAGAGCAGCTGCGCGAAGGCGAAAAGGTGCAGACCCGCGACAATGGCGCCCAGGAAATCCTGTGGATCGGCTCGCGCCGGATCAGCGGCGCCCGGCTGTTCGTGATGCCGCGCCTGCGACCGGTCCGCATTCATGCAGGCGCCCTTGGCATCGACCGCCCCGAGCAGGAGCTGCTGGTGTCACCCGACCACCGGATGCTGCTGCGCGGCGGCCGGGTGCAGGCGCTGTTCAACACGCCCGAGGTGCTGGTCGCGGCCGGCGATCTGGTCAACGGCCGCACCATCCTGCCGGACGCATCGGTGCGCGAGGTGACCTACATCCATATCATGCTGGCAAACCACCAGGTGCTTTGGGCCAATGGGGTTGAAACCGAAAGCTTCCACCCCTCCAACGCAGCCCTTACGGCGCTTGGCGACAGTGACCGGGCGCGGCTGTTCAGCCTGCGGCCGGAGCTGGAGCGCAACCCGCTCTCCTACGGCGCCCATGCCCGCCGCAACCTCAGCGCCTCCGAGGCGGCGATTCTCGGCCACGAAGCGGCCTGAGGCTTTACCCGATCCGGCCGGGGCGGTAACACGCCCCAGGCCCCGGCGGTTTCTGCAAATTTCGCCGCAAAACCCGTCCGTCCCATGTTGACTCCGTCCCATCCCCCTATATAAGCGCGGCTTCATTGGTGTTGGTGGCTCCCGCAAGGGAATGCCTGTCATGGGGGAGACCTCAAGAGGACAACGCCCTTCGTTTGTTGCAGGTGCTCCTGAGCAGGTGAACACGGACGGTGCAATGGCAGACGCGATTGCAGCCCGAAAAGTGGGAACCGGTTTCCGGAAACAGCTGCAATGCCACTTTAGAAGGAGATCAGCCGTGACCAAACGCACGTCTGCCAAGTACAAAATCGACCGCCGCATGGGCGAAAACATCTGGGGCCGTCCGAAATCCCCGGTCAACCGCCGCGACTACGGCCCGGGCCAGCACGGCCAGCGCCGCAAGGGCAAACTCAGCGACTTCGGCATCCAGCTGCGCGCCAAGCAGAAGCTCAAGGGCTACTACGGCGACCTGACCGAAAAGCAGTTCCGCCGCATCTACGGCGAAGCCGTGCGTGTGTCCGGCGACACCGGTGAAAACCTGATCGGCCTGCTCGAGCGCCGCCTGGACGCTGTCGTCTACCGCGCCAAGTTCGTGGCCACCGTCTTTGCCGCCCGCCAGTTCGTGAACCACGGCCACGTGACCGTGAACGGCAAGCGCGTGAACATCCCCTCCTACCGCGTCAAAGAAGGCGACGTGATCGAGGTCCGCGACAAGTCCAAGCAGATGGTTGCCCTGCTGGAAGCCACCCAGCTGGCCGAGCGCGACGTGCCGGATTACATCGAAGCCGACCACTCCAAGATGAAAGCAACCTTCGTGCGCACTCCCGCTCTGGGCGACGTGCCGTACCCGGTTGTGATGGAACCGAACCTGGTCGTGGAATTCTACGCGAAGAACTGATCTTCGCCGCACCACAGATTACCCGGAAGGCCGCGCAATTTGCGCGGCCTTTTGCGTTCCCGGCCCCGCCTGGCTGTGCTGCGGGCATACCCGCCTTCCTGCGGGCGGCGGCGGCCTGGAAGGCCTGCGGCTTCTTTCTGGTTGCAAATACTCCGGGGGAAGCCCGCAGGGCTGGGGGCAGCGCCCCCTTGCGCGGGGCTACAGCGGCAAGGGCCGGCCTTCGGCTATCGCCTCCATCGCAAAGTAGGAGGTCACGCTGTCCAGCTCGACACCGGAAATCAGCCGCTGGTAGACCCGGTCATAACTGGCCATGTCCTGGGTCACCACTTTCAGCTGATAATCGTAATCACCGCCGATGCGGTGGAAATCCACCACCTCCGGGATTGCCAGCACATGGCGGCGGAAGGTCTGCAGCCAGTCCGCCGAATGATGCCGGGTGCGCAAGAGCACAAACACCACCAGATCCAGCCCCAGCTGCTTGCGGTCCAGCCGTGCGGTGGAGCCCTGCAGCAGCCCGCTTTCGTTCAGCGCCTTCAACCGCCGCCAGCAGGCGTTTTGCGACAGGCCGACCTGATCGGCCAGCTCCCGCTGCGACAGGCTGGCATCCTGCTGCAGCGCACGCAGGATCATGCGGTCAATTTGATCGGCTTTTTTACTCATGCTCAATCATATGACACAAAAAATAGACAATCTACCCAGTAATTGATTAAGCAATCCCGCTTTCACCCGTTCACCATGTCTGCAGCAAGTGACGGAGGCGCGGTATGACCCTGGCAGCATTTAAACAGACAATCCAACAGGCAGCCCAGAACGGCAGCCTGGGCCAAAGCGTGATAGGCGACGGGGTGATGATCCCGGGCCTCGATGGCGGGGTGCCGCTGGTCTATGCCGACTACGTCGCCTCCGGCCGGGCCTTGCGCCAGGTCGAGGACTTCGTGGCGGAGCAGGTGCTGCCGTTTTATGCCAACTCCCATACCGAGGCCTCCTATTGCGGCACGCAGATGACCCGTCTGCGCCGCGAGGCCCGTGCTGAAATCGCCCGCATGACCGGCGCCACTGGGGATGATGCGGTGATTTTCACCGGATCGGGCGCCACCGCGGGCCTCAACCGGCTGGTCAGCCTGTTCGGCGTGAACGAGGCCGGCCGGTTGTTTTCATCGGCCCTTACGAGCATCACTCCAACATTCTGCCCTGGCGCGAAAGCAAGGCTGAGGTGGTTGAAATCCCCGAGGCCCCCGGCGGCGGCGTGGACCTTGCGGCTTTGGAGCAGGCGCTGCAGGACCATGCGGGCAGCGACCTGAAAATCGGCAGCTTCTCGGCGGCCTCCAATGTGACCGGCATCCTCACCGATCCGGGCCCGGTCAGCCGGCTGCTGCACGTCCACGGCGCGCTGGCGGTCTGGGACTATGCCGGCGGCGGGCCGTATCTGCCGGTCGACATGGGGGGCAACGGCGCTGCGCGCAAAGACGCGGTTGTGGTCTCACCGCATAAATTCCCCGGCGGCCCCGGCGCTTCGGGCGTGCTGATCGTCAACACCAAGGCGGTGCGCCGCCGCTGCCCCTCCTGGCCGGGAGGGGGAACTGTCAGCTTTGTTTCCCCTTGGCGGCATGAATACAGCGGCGACCTGGCGACTCGCGAGGAGGCAGGCACCCCGAATGTGATCGGCGACATCCGCGCGGCGCTGGCGTTTCTGGTGAAGGAGGCGGTCGGCCAGGAGCAGATCGAGGCGCGCGAGGCCCAGTTTGCGCAAATGGCCTGGGACGGCTGGTCCGCCAACCCGCGCCTGCGCATCCTAGGCCAGCGCGATGCGCACCGGCTGCCGATCTTCTCCTTCCTGGTCTCGGACAGCGCAGGCCGTCCTGTGCACCAGCAGTTGTTCACCCGGATGCTCAGTGATGTCTACGGCATCCAGGCCCGCGGCGGCTGCGCCTGTGCCGGGCCTTACGCGCACCGGCTGCTGGACATCAGCCAGCCGGAATTGGAGGTTCTGTTCTCGGAACTGCAAGCAGGCGAGGAGATGAAGAAACCCGGCTGGGTGCGGCTCAACTTCTCTTACCTGATGGAGCCGCAGACAGCGCAATACATCATCGCCAGCGTCAATGACCTGACCAAACGGGTGGCGGAACTGGCGCCGCGCTACAACGTTGATCCGGAAACCGCACGGTTCAAGGCGCTGGTGGCCTGAAGCATATGCAACGGGCGCTTTCCCGGGGTGGGGAAAGCACCTCACACGCACGTGATATGTAGGGACCCGCAGCGGCCAATTAAAGGGGGAAACTCTATCCTAAATCCCCCGGGACAGCGCTAACGGGCCATGGCAGGCTTTGACTGTAGTAAAGAGTTGGAGCTGTGTTATGGCCCTCAAGCTGTCCGCCCCGGTGGGCGACAAGAAACGCATTACCAAGCCGGATCCCAAGACCGGCGAAAGCAAATTCAAACCGGTCAAGAACAACCCCGCAGACGTCGAACTGGTCCGCCTGATGCTCAAGGCCAATGGCTATTCCGTTGACATCAGCACCAAATGCGATGCCGGGCTGATCAAGACGATCCGGGATTTTCAGAAGAAGAAACTGGGCTTCCGCAAGCCGGACGGCATTGTCGATCCCGGCATGCGCACCTGGAACGCGGGTCTGCCCAAACTGGCCGCGCAATATGCCGCCGACACCAAGATCGAACGGGTCGAGGTTGTCGAGAACGGCAAGACCAAGCTGATCACCGTGGCGGAATATGAGGCGGGCCAGGAGGAGCTGCGCCGCAAGCTTCTGGCCAAGGCTGAGATGATGTACGGCCAGGCGGAATCCTGGGTCGACTTCTGCAACGAGGTGGAAAACACCCGCCAAGGCAACGAGACTTTCCTGAATGCCTTGACGGAATTTGCCGTCAGCATGGTCAACAGCAAGACCGATCCGCCCTGGACCGCGATCCTCAACGCGCGTTCCGAGGCGAGCCTCCTGAAGACATTGACCAGCAAGAAGAAACCGGACTGGAAAAAGGTCTACAAGCAGGATGTGAAGGCCTCCAAGGCCTATAACACCGGCGGCAAGGCCTTCAAGAAGTTCATCGACCAGCGCATCAGCACCGCAGGAGCAATCGTCTGGAAGCTGGAAGTGGTGCGCGAGGTGTCCTTTGCGGTGGTGGAAACCTATATGACCGCGCGCCTGGTTGCGACCAAGGGCATGTCGCCGGCCAAGGCACACGCCATCGCCGCTGCCAGCACCGAGGCGCTGAAATCCAGCGCCGGCCAGCTGGGCGAGCATCTGGCGGGCAACAAGGTGACCTGGGACGGCGCCGCCAAGAAGGTCTTCATCGACAGTTTCATCGCAGGCCTTGCAGGCGCCGCAGGCGGCAAGCTGACGGCCAAGCTCTCGGCGGGCCTGGCGGACGATCTGGCCAAGGCGGCGGCCAAGAAGCTCTCCCGCGAGCTGCCCAAGAAAGCGGTGAAGGTGTTCTTTGAGAAGTTCCTCAAGTCCAAGGCCGGCGAGACCATGGTGACAGAGGCGCTGAAGGAAACCATTGGCCTCGCCAAACCGCTGATTGAAAAAGGCCGCCCGCCGAACACCAAGGAGATCAAGGAAAGCATCGCCAAGATCCTGACTGCGGGCATCATGTCGGCGGGTGCTGGCAAGGCGCTGGAGAAATTCTCCTCCGGTTTCACCTCGGCGGCCGAAAAATTCCTCAAGACCAAACTGGCACCGGCCGCCATGGAAGGCGCGGTCAAGAAGGAGCTGATCGCAAAATACGGCACCAAGGCCACCGAGGATTTCATCAAGCTGCATGGCGACGCGATCTATGGCGAGATTGCCAAGCAGATCTCCGGCAAGACGCTCAGCAAATATGCGGGCGAGGCGCTGAACAGCTCGGACGGCTCGCAGTCGGCCGGCACCATGCAGAAACAGGCCAACGAGGCGATGCGCAAGGACATGGAGCTGCGCAAGGAGATCCAGAAGATCATTATGGCAGAGGCCAAGCGCAAGATGCCCAAGACAGCAGGCGCGCACTAGGAAGCCAGATCCTGATACGCCCTGCCAGCGCCGGGGGCTGCCGGGAGGGGGCGGCAGCATTGGGGAAGCGTCATCTTGGCGCTTCCCCACCGGCGTTTGGGCCGCTATGACGGGCTGGAATTAAGGAGCCCGTAATTATGACCCAACTCACACCGCAGCCCGGTATCATGGACATCGCTCTGTACCAGGGCGGGGCTGCCCATGTGAAAGGGGTGAGCAATGTTGTGAAGCTCTCCTCGAACGAGAACCCCCTTGGCCCCAGCCCGCGCGCCATTCAGGCGATGCAGGACGCGGCGGCCAATATGCACCGCTATCCCGGCTCGGACCACGCGGCGCTGCGGCAGGCGATCGGCGAGGTTCACGGGCTGGAGCCGGAGCAGATCATCTGCGGCGCGGGCAGTGACGAGGTCATTGCCTTTCTGTGCCAGGCCTATGCCGGCCCGGGCGACGAGGTGCTCTATACCGAGCACGGCTTTGCCATGTACCGCATCAGCGCGCTGGCCGCCGGCGCCACCCCGGTTGAGGTGAAGGAACGCGAGCGCGTCACCGATGTTGATGCGCTGCTGGCAGGCTGCACCGATAAGACCAAGCTGGTGTTCATCGCCAACCCCAACAACCCCACCGGCACCATGATCAGCGAGGCCGAGGTGGCGCGGCTGGCCGATGGCCTGCCCGAAGGCGCTCTGCTGGTTCTGGACGGCGCCTATGCGGAATATGTCGAAGGTTTCGATGCCGGGGCCGCGGTGATTGCCGCCCGCAGCAATGTCTTCATGACCCGCACCTTCTCCAAGATCTACGGGCTGGGCGGCGCGCGCATCGGCTGGGGCTACGGCCCCATGGACATCATCAACGTGCTGAACCGGGTCCGCGGGCCGTTCAACGTCTCCAGCACCGCACTGGCGGGGGCAGAGGCCTCGGTGCGCGATGCGGACTACGTGGACCAGTGCCGGTCCGAGAACGCCAAATGGCGCGCCTGGCTGGCAAATGCCCTGGCAGAGCTTGGCGTGCCTTCGGACGTCTCCAGCACCAATTTCATCCTTGCGCGCTTTGCCAGCCAGGCAGAGGCGGAGGCCTGCGACAGCTACCTGCAATCGCAGGGGCTGATCGTGCGCCGGGTGGCGGGCTACAACCTGCCCGCAGCCCTGCGCATCACCATCGGTGACGAAGCCTCCTGCCGCCGCATCGCGGAAGGGGTGAAAGCGTTCAAAGAGGGGCAGGCATGAGCAGCCAGGAAAACGGGCAAGTCTACGGCCGCGTGGCGCTGATCGGGCTGGGCCTGATCGCGTCCTCGATGTTCTGGGCGATCAAGCGCGCCGGGCTGGCGGGGGAAGTCACCGGCTATGCCCGCAGCGAGGAAACCCGCGAAACCGCCCGCCGCATCGGTCTTTGCGACCGGGTCTGCGACAGCGCCCGCGACGCCGTGCAGGACGCCGATCTGGTGGTGCTCTGCGTGCCCGTCGGCGCCATGGGCCCGGTGATGGAAGACATCGCGCCGGTGCTGAAACCCGGCGCCACCGTGTCGGACGTGGGCTCGGTCAAACGCCACGTGATCGACGCGGTGCAGCCGCATATCCCCGACGGTGTGCATTTTGTGCCGGCCCACCCGCTGGCAGGCACCGAGCATTCCGGCCCCGAATTCGGCTTTGCCGAACTGTTCGACAACCGCTGGTCGCTGCTGGTGCCGGTCGAAGGCACCGATCCGCACGCCGTGGCGCAGCTGCGCCAGCTATGGGAGGGCATGGGCGCCAATGTCGACGTCATGGACGCCGACCATCACGACCTGGTGCTGGCTGTCACCTCCCACACACCGCACCTGATTGCCTACACGATGGTAGGGGTGGCCGACGACCTGCGCCGGGTGACCGACAGCGAAGTGATCAAATATTCCGCCGCCGGTTTCCGCGACTTCACCCGCATCGCCGCCTCGGACCCGACCATGTGGCGCGATGTGTTCCTGACCAACAAAGACGCAACGCTGGAAATCCTTGGCCGCTTCACCGAGGAGCTGTTTGCCTTGCAGCGGGCAATCCGCACCGGCGACGGCGAACATCTGCACGATTACTTCACCCGCACCCGCGCCATCCGCCGCGGCATCATCGAGGCCGGCCAGGATACCGATGCGCCCGACTTTGGCCGGGGGCAAAAGAAATGATCCGGGCGTGCGCTGTTCTGGCCTTCCTGATCTGCGGCGCCTCTGCCTCAGCAGACAGCCCGCAGGTGTATTCCACTGAGGCGCTGGAGTTTGCAGTCCTGAGCCCGGCCGCGGCTGCATTGCCTCAGCTGCCGCCGGTGCCGCTGCCGCAGGCCCGCGGGCAGGGCTTGGAAACCGAAGTGCTGTTCGGCCGCCGCAAACGCCGCAAGGGCGCCGTCTGCGGCGACATCGACATCAAGGGCGATGAAGCCGGTGACATCGCCGGCAGCCTGCCCGGCTGCGGTGCAAGGGATGCGGTGCGGGTGCGTGAGATTTCCGGAGTACGGCTCAGCCAGTCCTCGCTGATGACGTGCAACACCGCGCGGGCCTTGAAGACCTGGATCAACCGCGAGGTCGAAACCGCCTTCGGGCGGCGCAACAAGGTGGTGTCCCTGCGGGTGGCCGCCCATTACGCCTGCCGCACCCGCAACAACCGGCCGGGCGCGAAGATCTCGGAGCACGGCAGGGGCAAGGCCATCGACATTTCCGGCTTTACTCTGGAAAGCGGCGAGACCATCACCGTCCTTGAGGGCTGGAAACAGCGCAAGACCCGGCGCAAGCTGAGGAAGATCTGGAAAGCCGCCTGCGGCCCTTTCGGCACCGTGCTGGGCCCCGAAGCCGACCGCTACCACCGCGATCACTTCCACCTCGACATCGCCCGCCACCGCGGCGGCGCCTATTGCCGCTAGGCGGTCTTGGAGACCTGATCTTCTTCTGGCGAAAAATATCCCGGAGCGCGAGGCAGAGCCTCGCATCCGAACCGCTGCCCCGGATCCCGGCGCTTGGGAATAACCGCCCCGGCGGTCTCCCGCGCCTGAAGCTGCCCCAAGGGGCAGATTACAGCCTTGGGCCGGGCGCGCTGCGCGCGCAAGTGATGGCTGAGAAGCGCTTCAGATGCAGGTGTGCCCTGAAGCGCCGTGCCAAGTGTAAGGAAATATGCCTGTAAAGGGTAAACGGCGCTGGCACGCCGCCGCTGCGCGGCCCTTGACAGGCGGTGTGCGCCGGTGTCAGCGCAGGATCAGCCGCGGCGCCGGTCCCAGGGGCAGAGGGCCCAGGCTCACATAGCCGCCGGAAAACCCCAAGGTGATATCAAGGTTGCGCGGGTTGCCGCGGGCTTCGGCCAGCAGCCCCAGCACCCGCTCCACCGAGCCGCGCAAGGCTGGCGGCAGCACACCGCTGCGTTCCGCCATCAGCACCAGCCCGCGCCAGTTCTCCGCCTGCAGCGCAATCTCCCCCTCTGGCAGGCCGCGCTCGTCCACCGTCAGCGCACCGGCCGCCTTGAGCCGCAGACCGCCCCAGCGGGCCTCGGCCAGTTTCAGATCGATCCGCCGCGGCTGCGGCCGCTGCTGTTCCAGCGCGCTGCGGTCCCAGGGCGCATCAAAGGCAACGGTCATTTCTGCGCTCAGGGCGTCAAACGCCTCCGGCAGGTCCGAACTGGCGGCCAGCAGCCGCCGCCAGGCCGCCCGCGGAGCGAACTCCGCAGCGGTCGCGGTGATCCGGTAGACCTCGGGCGGGCCGGATTGCGCCATGCGCAGGTCCAGCGCGCGGCCGCTCAGCACCGCCTCGCCGCTGCGGGCGATCTGCCAGGGGCCGGAGGCAAGTGCCAGATCCTCCAGCACCAGCGCCGCGCCCGGCGCCAGGGACAGGCCGGCCTGCAAGCCTTGGGCCGTGATTACCGCGGTGCGGTCGAAATAGGACAGCCGCTGCGGCGTGTCCGGAAAGCGCAAGGTCAGCTGCCCGGGCCAGATGGCCGGATTGGCCAGCTCAAGCCAATCCGCGCGCCAGGCGGTGCCGGTGCCGGGATCGGCCAGGGCAGGGCGGGAAATCCGGGTCAAATGCGCCGCCGGGTAGCCGCTGGTCTCAAGCCCGGCGTATTCCGCCTGCCAGCCCTGCCGCTCCTGCTCGGCAAACCAGGCGGCGATGCCGGTCCTGAGGCCCCAGGCCGCAGCCGCCCAATAGAGGCTCCACACCGCCAGGGCGGCAATCAGCAGTTTTGCCAGGCGCATCGGATAGCCTCTTTTGTCCGCAGCAGGATTGCTGTTTATAGGGGGGGAGCAGAAAGGGCCAGACAACATGACCATGTGGGTATTCGGATACGGATCGCTTCTTTGGAATCCCGGTTTCCCGGTGGCACGGCGCGAGGTGGCGGTACTGCACGGCTATGCGCGCTCCTTCTGCATGACTTCGATCCACCACCGCGGCACCGAGGATCACCCGGGACTGGTGCTGGCGCTGGACGCGGCCGAAGGCGCCCATTGCAAAGGCCTGGCGCTGTCGGTCGAAGCCGGCCACGAGGAACAGACCCTGGCAGAGCTGCGCGAGCGCGAGCTGATCTCCTCCGCCTATCTGGAGCGCGACCTGGAGGTGGAGCTGGCGGACGGCTCGCTGGTCACTGCCGTCACCTATGTGATCGACCCGCACCACGTGCAATATTGCGGCGGCCTCAGCCTGGAACAGCAGGCGCAGATGATCGCCCATGCGGTTGGCGGGCGCGGGCCCAATACCGAGTACCTCTATAACACCGCCGAGCATCTGTCCGAGATCGGCCTGGCGGACCGCGACCTTGACTGGCTGACCGGGCGGGTACGGGAAATCACCGCATAAAGCCTTGGCGCTTTTGACACTTTGCTTATAGGCTGCAAACGCAATACGAGCAGTAAAAGTGTCAGGAGCCCGACCAGATGGCGCAGCCAGACCGCAAGACCCGGCCGCAGTTCTCCCAGCCGGTGCGGCAGATCATCATGATGCTGATCGCGCTGGGGCTTTCCGGCTTTGGCGCCTTTGTCGCCCTGCCGCGGGTGCTGCCGGTGTTCCAGGCCAACCCCTGGCTCAACGGCTTTATCGTCCTTGTGTTCGTGATCGGCGTGCTGGCCTGTTTCTGGCAGGTGGTGCAGCTCATTGGCTCGGTGCGCTGGATCGAACGCTTCGCCGCCGGCGACAATCAGGAGCACCGCCGCCCGCCGTCGATGCTGGCGCCGCTGGCTTCGCTGCTGGGGTCGCGCTCTGCCCGGATGCAGCTGGGCTCGGCCTCGACCCGTTCGATCCTCGACTCGGTTGCCAATCGTGTGGACGAAGACCGCGAGATTACCCGGTATATCGTCAACCTGCTGATTTTCCTGGGTCTTCTGGGCACCTTCTATGGTCTGGCCACCACGGTTCCGGCGGTGGTCGACACCATCCGCAGCCTGGCCCCGCAAGAGGGCGAAGAAGGGCTTTCGGTCTTCAACCGCCTGATGACCGGGCTTGAGGCGCAGCTGGGCGGCATGGGCGTGGCCTTTGCCTCCTCGCTCCTGGGCCTTGCGGGATCGCTGATCGTGGGCCTGTTGGAGCTGTTTGCCGGCCACGGCCAGAACCGGTTCTACCGCGAGCTGGAGGAATGGCTCTCCTCGATCACCCGGGTCAGCTTTACCTCGGGTGAGGACGGCGCCAGCGACAGCGGTGTGGTCTCGCAGGTGCTCGACAACATGGCAGAGCAGATGGACGCGCTGCAGATGATGTTTGCCGAAACTTCCGAAGGCCGCGCCGCAGTGGATCAGAAACTCGGGGCGCTGGTCGAGACCATCCAGGAGATGAACCGCCGCCAGGAGCAGACCGGCACCATCACCGCAGCACTTGACCGGGTGGCAGTGGGGCAGGAGGCTCTGACCGAGATCCTGCGGGCGCAGGGCGAACATGGCGGCATCGACGCCGAAAGCCGGATGCGGCTGCGCTCGATCGATGTGCAGATGCTGCGCATCCTCGAGGAAATCTCGGCCGGCCGCCAGGAAAGCCTCACCGAACTGCGCAAGGACATCGACCTGCTGGTCAAGGCCTTTGCCCGGCCGCGCGGATTGTCCCGCGGCGGTGTGCCGGGCCGGGACGCGGGGGCGTAAGCCATGGCCCTCTCCCGGCGCACAGGACAGCGGTTCCAGGCCTCGATCTGGCCCGGGTTTGTCGATGCGATGACCGGGCTCTTGCTGGTGCTGATGTTTGTTCTGACCATCTTCATGGTGGTGCAATTTGTGCTGCGCGAGACGATCACGGGGCAGGAAAGCCAGCTGGATGAACTATCCGCCGAAGTCAGCGCGCTGGCCTCCGCGCTGGGTCTGGAAGAACGCGAAAACAGCCGCCTGAACGCCCGGCTCGGGGCGCTGACCTCGACGCTGAACACGGCCGAACAGGATCTGGAGCAGGCCCGCAGCCTGATCACCACCCTGACCGCTGAACGCGACCGGCAGGCGGGGGAGCTGGCCGAGGCCGCCAGCCGCATCACCGGTTTTGAGGCGCAGGTCGCGGCGCTGATTGCCAGCCGCGATGCCGCCCAGGCGCAAGTCGCGGACCTGAGCGCCGAACGCGAAAGCCTGGAAGCCGCCCGCACTGCGCTGCTGAGCGAGCAGGAGGCTTTGAACCTGGCGCTGGCCCAGGCCCGCGGCGAGATTGATGCCCAGGCCGAGGCCGCACGGCTGGCCGCAGCAGAGCGCGAAGCGATGGAAGCGCTGATCGCCAGCCTGGAGGCTGAGGGCACCGCGCAGGCCGGGCAAATCTCCGATTTGCAGGAGCAGCTTGGCGACGAAGAAGCGGCCCGGCTGCTGGAGGCCGCCACCGCCGAGGCCCTGCGCGAACGCCTGCAGAACGCCGATGCAGAGCTCACGGCCATGACCCTGGCGCTGGAGGCGCAGCGGCAGGAGGCGGAGGACACGCTGACCCTGCTGGCCGCTGCCGAGACGGCAAAGAAACAGCTGGATGCGCAGTTGAGCGATCTGGAGGCGGCGCGGACCGGGGCAGATGCCGAGGCCCTGGCTGGCAGCCGAACTTGCGGCGGCCCAGGCCGCTCTGGCCGCGGCGGAATTCCAAGCCGCGGATGCGGATGTGCTGCGCCAGCGCCTGCTGGCGGTGGTGTCGGATCTGGAAACGGCCGAGGCCGCCGCCTCCGAGCGCCTGAGCCTGGCCGAAGAACGTGCGGCGCTGCTGGCCCAGGCCCGCTCCGCCCTGTCTGATGAACAGGCCATTTCCGAGGAAGCCCGCCGTGAGACCGCGCTGCTCAATCAGCAGGTGGCGGCGCTGCGCGAGCAGCTTGGCGGGTTGCAGGCGATCCTGGACGATTACCAGGCCCGCGACGCGGCACAGCAGGTGCAGTTGCAGAACCTGGGCCAGGACCTGAACGCAGCGCTGGCCCGCGCGGCGTCTGAGGAACGCAAGCGCCGCCTGCTGGAAGAAGAGGAACGCAAGCGGCTGGAGGCGGAGGCCGAACGGCTGGAAGCCGAGGCGGGCCGGCTTGCGGATGAGGCGCAGGACCTGGCGCGCTACCGGTCGGAGTTCTTTGGCCGCCTGCGCGACCTCCTGGGCACCCAGGAAGGGGTGAAAATCCAGGGCGACCGCTTTGTCTTTGCCTCCGAAGTGCTGTTCGATCCAGGCAGCGCAACCCTATCGCCGGAAGGGGAGGTGGAGATCGCCAAGGTGGTCTCGATCCTGCAAAGCGTGGTGGCGGCGATCCCGCCGGAGATCAACTGGGTGATCCGGGTGGACGGTCATACCGATGACACGCCGCTGGGGGCGCATCCGAAATTTGCCGACAACTGGGAGCTCAGCCAGGGCCGGGCGCTGTCGGTGGTGCGCTACATGGTGGAGGCACTGGGCGTGCCGCCTTCACGGCTGGCGGCCAACGGGTTTGGCGAGTTCCAGCCGGTCAATCTGGCGGACACGCCGGAGGCCCGGGCCCAGAACCGGCGGATCGAGCTGAAGTTCACCGAAAAATAAGCCGGTGCCGCCTCCGGACGGGCTGCGATGTCCGGGCCGGTTGCTGTGTACGGCTGGCTTGGGAGTGCGGGGGCGGCGGGTGCAACCCGCTTCACTAAAGGAGACAAGCTACTAGTTACACACGGGTTGCTGCCCCACCGGGCAGTAGGGCCCTTATTAAACTATTGCAAATGCGGAGGGTTTCAAACCGGCGGCGGGCCGGGGCTGTGCAGGGGCCGCAGCCGCAATGCTCCCGCCCGGCGCCGGGCCGCCCCAAGGGGCACCCGCGCCCGTTGGGCCGCGCAGCCGCCGCGGCTTGCGCCCCGGCGGCTGCGGCAGCGCCTCATTGCGAGGCCGCGCCGGTTTGCGGGGCGATATCCATGCTGCTGAGGAAGCGGTCGATCTCCTGGCCGTCCCGCAGCAGCCGGGCGGTGCCGGAATAGCTGCCTGCAGGCCAGGCATCGCCGCGCAGGCGGCGGCCGGCGGCGCGGAAGAACTGGGCCTGGTTCTTGGGCAGGGCTTCGCTGTGGGAGACAAGCTCGCCGCCGGGGCCGGTCACCGTCAGCTCAAGCGTGTCGCCCGCCTGGCCGCCAAAGGCGTAGGCCCAGAAAACAAAGGCCGGCGCATCGGGCGCCAGCGGCGCCTCATCGGCGGCTCCGGCCCGGATCGCGGCGTAGTCCGGGATAGCGGTGCTGAATCCGGCCCCCAGCAGGCCGCCCGGCTGATAGGGCGGCAGGTCGGCCCAGAGCGTGTCCGCAGGCGCCGCGCCGCAGGTGCCCTGCCGTTCTGGTGCAAACGGGTCCACCACCGCGCCGTCCTTGCGCACCGAAAGATGCAGATGCGGGAACTGGGTCTTGCCGGAGAGGCCAACCTCGCCCAGCACATCGCCCGCCGCGACCTTCATGCCTTTCTGCACCTGAACCGAGCCGCGTTTCATGTGGCAGTACTGCGTTTCCCAGCCATCGGCGTGGCGCAGGATCACGCCGTTGCCGCATTCCTTGCCCTCAATGTCCGCGGCGTTCTCTGCCGTGGCATAGGTGTCGGCCATGCTGTCGCGGGTGCCCAGGACCACCCCGTCCGCGGCGGCGCGGACCTTTGTGCCGGCCTGCATGTCCGACAGGTAGGGCAGGGCGAAATCGGTGCCCTTGTGGCCCTCATAGCTGAGCGTGCCGCAGGTGAAATCCGTGGCGCCCGGCCCCGGGTCATGGTCGACAAACTGCTGAATGTGGCAGTCCTCGCCCAGGGTGCACTCCAGCGGCAACTGCAAAAGAAAATCGCCCGCCGCGGCGGGCGCGGCGAGCGATGTTGCTGTGATCAGTGCGGCAAGGCGCATCAGTCTGCGGTCAGCAGCGGCGGCTTGTTGCCGGAGATCCGCGGCTTGCTGGGGCCTTCCAGGCGCAGATCCAGCTTGCCGTCCTTGATGCCGACCTGCACCACGCCGCCCTTGGTGAGCTTGCCGAACAGCAGCTCTTCGGCCAGCGGTTTCTTGATGTGCTCCTGGATGACCCGGCCCAGGGGGCGCGCGCCCATGCGGTCGTCGTAGCCCTTGTCGGCCAGCCATTCGGCGGCCTTGCGGGTCAGCTCGATCGAGACGTTGCGGTCCATCAGCTGCGCTTCCAGCTGCAGCACGAACTTCTCGACCACCTGCAGGATCACCTCTTTGCCCAGCGGCGCGAAGGAGATCACCGCATCCAGGCGGTTGCGGAATTCCGGCGTGAAGGTGCGCTCAATCGCAGCGGTGTCCTCGCCCTCGCGGCGGTCGCGGCCAAAGCCGATGGCAGCCTTTGCCTGCTCGGATGCGCCGGCATTGGAGGTCATGATCAGGATCACGTTGCGGAAATTGACGGTGCGGCCGTTGTGGTCGGTCAGCTGGCCGTTGTCCATCACCTGCAACAGGATGTTGTAGACGTCCGGGTGCGCCTTCTCGATCTCGTCGAGCAGCAGCACGCAGTGCGGGTGCTGGTCGACACCGTCGGTCAACAGGCCGCCCTGGTCAAAGCCGACATAGCCCGGAGGCGCGCCGATCAGGCGGGAGACCGCGTGTTTCTCCATGTATTCCGACATGTCAAAGCGCAAGAGTTCCACACCCAGCTGGTCTGCCAGCTGTTTGGCCACCTCGGTTTTGCCGACGCCGGTGGGGCCTGCAAACAGGTAATTGCCGATCGGCTTTTCCGGTTCGCGCAGGCCCGCACGGGCCAGCTTGATGGCGCTGGACAGGGCGGTGATCGCATCGTCCTGGCCGAACACCACGCGTTTCAGCGATTTCTCCAGATCCTTCAGCACCTCTGCGTCGTCTTTCGACACGTTCTTCGGCGGGATGCGGGCGATCTTGGCCACCACGGCCTCGATCTCCTTGACGCCGATGGTCTTGCGGCGCTTGCTTTCGATGATCAGATGCTGCGCGGCGCCGGCCTCGTCAATGACGTCGATGGCCTTGTCCGGCAGCTTGCGGTCATTGATGTAGCGCGCCGACAGCTCCACCGCGGTCTTGATCGCGTCGCCGGTGAACTTGATGCCGTGATGCTCCTCGAAATAGGGTTTCAGCCCCTTCAGGATCTCGATGGAATCTTCCACCGACGGCTCGTTCACGTCGATCTTCTGGAACCGGCGGCTCAGCGCGCGGTCCTTCTCAAAGTGCTGGCGGAACTCCTTATAGGTGGTGGAGCCCATGGTGCGCAGCTTGCCGCCCTGCAGCGCAGGTTTCAGCAGGTTGGAGGCGTCCATGGCACCGCCGGAGGTCGCACCGGCACCGATCACGGTGTGGATTTCGTCGATAAACAGCACCGCGTCGGGGTGGTCCTCCAGTTCGGAGACCACGGCCTTCAGCCGCTCCTCAAAGTCGCCGCGGTAGCGGGTGCCCGCCAAGAGCGCGCCCATGTCGAGCGAGTAGATCGTGGTTTCCGACAGGATGTCCGGGGTTTCGCCCGAGACGATGCGGCGCGCCAGGCCTTCGGCGATGGCGGTCTTGCCGACACCGGGGTCGCCCACCAAGAGCGGGTTGTTCTTGCGGCGGCGGCACAGCACCTGGATGCAGCGCTCGACCTCGTGGTCGCGGCCGATCAGCGGATCAATGTCGCCGTCGCGGGATTTCGCGTTGAGGTCGACGCAGTATTTCGCCAGCGCGGACTCTTTCTTTTCGCCCTCCGGTGCGGCGGTCAGATTGTCCTCTTCCTGCTCGGTCGCGCCGGTCACCGGACGGGACTCACCGAACGCGGGGTCCTTGGCAACGCCGTGGGCGATGAAATTAACCGCGTCATAACGGGTCATTTCCTGGTCTTGCAGGAAGTAGGCCGCGTCGCTTTCGCGCTCGGCAAAGATCGCCACCAGCACATTGGCGCCGGTCACCTCGGTGCGGCCGGAGCTTTGCACATGGATGGCGGCGCGCTGGATGACGCGCTGGAAGGCGGCGGTCGGCACCGCCTCCGAGCCGTCAATGTCTGTCACCAGGTTGGCCAGATCCTCATCCACGAATTCCACCAGGGAGGATCGCAATTCGGATAGGTCGACGCTGCAGGCGCGCATGACGCGGGCCGCGTCGGGCTCGTCGATCAGGGCCAGAAGCAGATGTTCCAGGGTTGCGAATTCATGACGGCGTTCATTCGCCAGCGCCAGCGCTGCGTGAATGGCCTGTTCCAGGGTGCTCGAGAATGAAGGCACGGGCGTGCTCCTCTGATCTTGGGTTGGCCGGTACGGGGTCGGCGTTAACCATCCCCTCAGTTCAACCATGTGCTTATAAGGTTAGAGTTTGGTTGATAGAGCGCCGGCTTCAAGGGCTTTTCTGCATTTTGGGGTCACAAATATTTTCTCCCTGTTGCCCTCTGGACCCCTTGATTTGTTCAGAAATTGTCTTTGCGCTTGCGGATTTCGGCAAAAACATCCGCGTCTTCAGCGTCTTCCATGCCCAGGTTTGCTCTCACGGCGGCGTCACCGGCGCGCAGGAACGGGTTGGTGTCCAGCTCCTGCTGCAAGGAAGACGGCACCGTCGGCACACCGTTTTCACGGGCCTTTGCGATATCGCGCACACGCGCCTGCAACGCCGGGTTGCCCGGGTCCACGGTCACCGCAAAGGCACCGTTAGCCTGGGTGTATTCATGTCCAGAGTAAACCATAGTTTGCGGCGGCAGCGCGGCAAGACGCGACAGGCTTTTCCACATCTGGGGCGGGGTGCCTTCGAACAGCCGGCCGCAGCCGAGGGCCATCAGGCTGTCGGCGGTGAACACCGCGTCAGCGCCGGGCATGTGAAAGGCGATATGGCCCACGGTGTGGCCGGAAACATCCATCACATGCACGTCTTCACCCAGCAGCGTGAATGTGCCGCCGTCCTCGACCGCCAGGTCCAGCTCCGGCAGGCGGTGGGCATCTGCGGCCGCTCCAATGACCTTGGCGCCATAGGCCCCGCGCAGCTCCGCGACGCCGTCCACATGGTCCCAGTGGTGATGGGTCAGCAGGATCCAATCCAGCCCCCAGCCGCGCTCCGCCAGCGCAGCCTTGATGGCACCCGCTTCGGGCGCATCCACCAGCGCGGTTTCGCCCGAAGCCGGATTATGGATCAAAAAGGCATAGTTATCCGACAGACAGGGCAGGGTGATGATCTCAAGAGGCATGGCCATTCGCCTTTACATTGCTAAACTGCGCCCAGATTGGCCGAAGGAGCGGGCGCCCGCAATGCATCTTGATGTTCAGGATCTGAGGAATTTCTACTACCGCAGCACGCTGGGCCGCGCCGCGCAGGCCTCGATCCGCGGCCGCCTGCTCGAGATGTGGCCGGAGGCCGAGGGGCAGACTGTGGCAGGCTTCGGCTTTGCCGCCCCCTTGCTGCGCCCCTACCTGACGGGCGCGCGGCGGGTGATGGCGCTGATGCCGGGGCCGCAGGGGGTGATGCAATGGCCGGCGGGCCTGCCCAACGTCTCGGTCCTGTGCGAGGAGACCAGCTGGCCCATCGACACCGGCCGCATCGACCGGCTGGTGGTCATGCACGGGCTGGAAACATCAGAGCAGCCGACCAGGCTGCTGGAGGAATGCTGGCGGGCGCTGGGGCCCGGGGGGCGGGCGATCTTCGTGGTGCCGAACCGGGCGGGTTTCTGGGCGCGCTCGGACCGCACGCCCTTCGGCTTTGGCCGCCCCTACACGCTGCGCCAGCTCGAGGGCCAGCTGCGCGACCACCAGTTCGCCATCGAGCAGCACACCGCGGCGCTCTACCGGCTGCCCAGCCACAAGCGGTTCTGGCTGAAATCCGGCGGTATGCTCGAGAAAATGGGACGCAAGCTGCCGGCGATGATCGCGGGCGGCGTGTTCATGGTCGAGGTCAGCAAGCAGACCTACCCGCAAAAGGGCCAGATGATCCGCAGCAAGACTCCCAGCCGCATCCGGGTGCTGGAAGGCCTCTCCAACCCGATGCCGGAACCGGCCTGAAGCGGAAGCCGGGCAATCAGAACCGCCCGGCTCCGGCACTCAGGTAAACACCACGTCTCTGTTCACGACGACATCATCCGCGGAAAAGGCGTTGCCCTGCGGAATGTCCATCACCAGCAGGTCTGTACCGTCCTGGGTGGAGAATGTGTAGCGGAAGACTTCCTGCTGCTCATACCGCCCATCGAATTCGCGGGTGATTTCCAGCGGGCCTTCGATCTCCGCAGGCAGGTTCAAGGTGACAGTGAAACCGGTGACGCTGGTGCTGTCCAGCGTCAGCAGCCCCGCGTCCCGGTCCAGATGCTCAGGGTAGACATTCACGGTCATCCGGTCGCCATCGCCCGCCATATGCACATCGTGGCCCATGCCAACGCTGAGCTGATTGCCGCCCTGGCTCTGGACTTCGACGTCTGCCCCGGCGTCACGGGCAATGTTAACCACATCCGTGCCCAGGCCGGTGCGGACCTCAAGGTTGTCTCCGCTGGCGGTCAGCGTGTCGTCGCCGTCGCCCAGGTCGATGATGCTGCTGCTGTCCGAAGCGCCGGCCGGGGTCCAGGCAATCGCATCATCGCCGTTGCCGGCGTTCACCGCCAGGCTGTGGCTGGTGGCGGTCAGCACATCATTGCCATCCCCCAGCCGCGCCACATCATGAATGCCGCCGGCCGCGACAGTGTCATCACCGCCGAAGGTGGAATAATAGGAGGAGACCCCGCTGCCGTAGGCCTCGCCGGTGTCATCGCCGAACACCGGATCCAGCTCCGGCCCGCCGCTGTCGATCAGCCGGATTTGATCCGCCGGCAGGTCGCTGACCCCCTCAACAAGGATCACCGCAGTCTTCACATAGGCGTCAGCGCCGGTATGAGAGCCGGTAAAGCGGACCACCACCTCGGTACTGTCCCCGGCTGGGCGGGTTTCAAATTCCAGTATGCTGCCAAACCCCTGTCCGTCGGTTTCACCTGTATAAAGCGCCAGGACATCTTCCCCGGGATCAAAGTCCCGGATGACAGCGGTTGTCCTTTCATCTTCCGTAACCGCCGGGCCTGTATGCGTCGTTCCAATATTGAACACATCTTCCCCAGCGCCACCGGTCAGAAGGCCGGGGCCTTCGCTCCGGTCGAAGGCATGGGTATAGGTCAATGTGTCATTGCCTTCACCGCCATCAAGATCTGCGTGGCCGTTGCCGGTCAGAAGATCCGCACCTTCACCGCCGCTGCCGTAAGCGCGTTCGCCGGACAAGGGCCGGAGATGGATTTCGTCATTGCCAGCGCCGCCTTCAAGCGTGCTGCCGCTTGCGCCATGCAGCGTGTCGTCACCCGTGCCGCCTGAAACCTCGCTCTCCCGGTTGCCATCAATGAGATCATTCCCGGCGCCGCCCGTAACGGTGCCTTGCAGGGACACGTCAATCGTGTCGTTGCCTGTGCCGCCGTCAACGCTTGCTTCCCGGCCGGCACTGATCTGGTCGTTCCCCTGGCCGCCGGTCGCTTGGGCGAAGGAGGCAACATCAATCGTGTCGTTTCCGCCGCCGCCAGACGCGATGCCGTTGCTGCCGGAATACAGGTAATCATCCCCGCCGCCGCCATGCAGCGTGACGTTGTCCTCAAACCGTTTGCCAAGCGTGTCGTTGCCGTCCAGGCCGAACCCGGTCTGGCCGCTGGAAATCTCAAGCGTGTCGTCGCCGGCCGTACCCAGAACGGTTTCCTCAAACTCAGGCTCGGGTTCCGGCTCCGGTTCGAGTTCCGGCTCCGGTTCGGGATCAGATTGCGGCTCAGGTTCCGGTTCCGGCCTAGGTTGCGGTTCCGGCTCGTCTGGGGCGAGGGGGGTATCGTCTTCGTCGTTGATGGTGTCGATGACGGCGGCTGCGGCGGCGACACCGGCTGTGGCCATCAGGATTACGGCAAGCATACGACCAATCTTTCAGTTGAATGTAATTTTCACGATAACCGTCACAATTGCGCTGAAACTTGGGTTTGTCCAGCATCCGGGGCGCTCCGCCGCAAGAAAGGGCAGGTCTTTCCCTCCAAGGGGCCAGGGGGCGGTAAAACGCCGTTGCATTTCGATTCCCGAAATCTGCCCGCACCGCCCGTTTGGGTGGTTTTCCCTCCATATGTGACGTTTTTTGGTGCAAATGCCGCTTTCCGGAATCGCCAAATCCTGCAGTTCAGCCGCACTTTTTTAATAATATACTGTGGTCAAAGGGCCGCACTTCTCGCAAGTCTTTGAAAACATGTGAAACTTGCTTTCCAATGTTACCGTTATAGAGAGTTGATAGGTCGCATCCGCTCTGCTAGACCCACGCTGATTTCAACGCCCCGCTGCCAATGGGGGATGACTCACGCCCCCGGACGCCGCCTGTGGCCAGGTATGCCAACCGGGGCCAAAAACATATCGGAAGGGTGGACGTGTCCGAACCAGCTTCGATTTCTGCAGGCATTGCTGCGCGCTATGCCACGGCGGTGTTCGACATCGCGGAAGAAAACAAGGCGCTCGACAGCCTTGAATCCAGCATCAATGACCTGGCAGCCGCGCTGGCTGACAGCGACGACCTCAACGGCCTGATCCATTCGCCGCTGGTGTCGCGCGAAGAGCAGGGCGCCGCTATCACCGCGGTGGCAGACAAGATGGGCATTGATCCCGTCCTGCGCAATACCCTGGCTCTGATGGCCGACAAACGCCGCCTGTTTGTGCTGCCCGCGCTGATCGAGGCGCTGCGCGCCCGCCTGGCCGATGCCCGCGGCGAAGTGACCGCAGAAGTGGTCTCTGCCAAGGCGCTGACCAAGACCCAAAGCGAAAAGCTGGCCAAGACCCTGGCCGAGCGCGTGGGCAAGAAAGTTACCATCAATGCTTCCGTCGATGCCTCCATCATCGGCGGTCTTGTCGTTAAAGTGGGCTCGAAGATGATCGACAGCTCGATCCGCTCCAAGCTCAACTCCCTACAGAATGCAATGAAAGAGGTCGGATAAATGGGTATCCAAGCAGCAGAGATTTCTGCGATCCTTAAAGACCAGATCAAGAATTTTGGTCAAGAAGCCGAAGTGGCAGAAATCGGCCGCGTGCTGTCCGTTGGTGACGGTATTGCCCGCGTCTACGGCCTCGACAACGTTCAGGCCGGTGAAATGGTCGAATTCCCGGGCGGCATCATGGGCATGGCGCTGAACCTGGAAGCCGACAACGTCGGTATCGTGATCTTCGGCTCCGACCGCGACATTAAAGAAGGCGACACCGTCAAGCGCACCAACTCCATCGTGGACGTTCCGGCCGGCCCCGAGCTGCTGGGCCGCGTTGTCGACGGTCTGGGCAACCCGCTGGACGGCAAGGGCCCGATCAACGCCTCCCAGCGTCAGGTTGCTGACGTCAAGGCGCCGGGCATCATCCCGCGTAAATCGGTGCACGAGCCGATGGCAACCGGCCTCAAGTCGGTTGACGCGATGATCCCGATCGGCCGCGGCCAGCGCGAGCTGATCATTGGCGACCGTCAGACCGGCAAGACCGCCGTGGCTCTGGACACCATCCTGAACCAGAAGGTCTACAACGACGCCGCGGGCGACGACGAGTCCAAGAAACTGTACTGCGTCTACGTGGCTGTCGGCCAGAAGCGTTCGACCGTTGCCCAGCTGGTGAAAAAGCTGGAAGAGTCCGGCGCCATGGAATACTCGATCGTGGTTGCCGCAACCGCGTCCGACCCGGCCCCGCTGCAGTTCCTGGCACCCTATGCCGCAACCGCGATGGCCGAATACTTCCGCGACAACGGCAAGCACGCGCTGATCATCTATGATGACCTCTCCAAGCAGGCTGTGGCCTACCGCCAGATGTCCCTGCTGCTGCGCCGTCCGCCGGGACGTGAAGCCTATCCGGGCGACGTTTTCTACCTGCACTCCCGCCTGCTGGAGCGTTCGGCCAAGCTGAACGAAGACTTCGGCGCCGGCTCGCTGACCGCTCTGCCGGTCATCGAAACCCAGGGCGGCGACGTGTCCGCGTTTATTCCGACCAACGTGATCTCGATCACCGACGGCCAGATCTTCCTGGAAACCGAACTGTTCTACCAGGGCATCCGCCCCGCCGTGAACACCGGTCTATCGGTTTCGCGTGTGGGCTCCTCGGCTCAGACCAACGCAATGAAAACCGTTGCAGGCCCGGTGAAACTGTCGCTGGCCCAGTACCGCGAGATGGCAGCCTTCGCCCAGTTCGGCTCCGACCTGGACGCCGCCACCCAGCAGCTGCTGAACCGTGGCGCCCGTCTGACCGAGCTGATGAAGCAGCCGCAGTACTCGCCGCTGACCAACGCCGAAATCGTTTGCGTCATCTTCGCAGGCACCAACGGCTACCTGGACGGTGTTGAGCTGAAAGACGTCGGCCGCTGGGAAGCAGGCCTGATCGCCCACATGCGCGGCAAAGGCAAAGAAACCCTGGACTGGATCACCAACGAAGATCCCAAGATCAAGGGCGACGCCGCTGACAAACTCAAGGCTGCGATCGACGAATACGCCGCAACCTTCGCATAAGGAGAGAGACGGGACATGCCTTCTCTCAAGGACCTTAAAAACAGGATCGAGTCGGTCAAATCGACCCGCAAGATCACCAAAGCCATGCAAATGGTGGCCGCGGCGAAACTTCGCCGCGCCCAGGAAGCTGCCGAGGATTCCCGGCCCTACACCAAGCGGTTCAATGCCGTGATGGCAGGGCTGGCGGCCTCGGTCGGCGGCTCCGACTCCGCGCCCAAGCTGCTCCGCGGCACCGGCTCGGACCAGGTTCAGCTGCTGGTCGTGATGACTGCCGAGCGCGGTCTGTGCGGCGGCTTCAACTCGAACATTGCCAAGCTCGCCCGCCAGAAGGCGGCCGAGCTGAAGGCCGCGGGCAAGACGGTCAAGGTTCTGACCGTCGGCAAGAAGGGCCGCGACGCCCTGAAGCGCGACCTGGGCGATGATTTCGTCGGCCATGTGGACCTGAGCGAAGTGAAGCGCATCGGCTATGCCAACGCGCAGGCTGTCGCAAAGGACATCCTGACCCGGTTCGATGCTGGTGAATTCGATGTTGCCACGATCTTCTATGCGGAGTTCGTCAACGTCGTGACCCAGATCCCGACCGCTCAGCAGATCATCCCGGCCTCCTACGAGGGCGGCGAAGCCGAGACCACCTCTGCGGTCTATGACTACGAGCCCGGCGAAGAGCGGATCCTGGCGGACCTGCTGCCGCGCGGCGTGGCGACTCAGATCTTCTCGGGTCTGCTGGAAAACGGCGCATCCGAACAGGGTGCCCGGATGAGCGCGATGGACAACGCGACCCGCAACGCGGGCGATATGATCGACAAGCTGACCATCGAGTTCAACCGTTCCCGTCAGGCCGTGATCACCAACGAGCTGATTGAAATCATTTCGGGCGCTGAGGCGCTCTAAGAGACAACCGGAGACCAACAAATGGCACAAGCAAAAGGCAAGGTGACTCAGATCATCGGCGCCGTTGTGGACGTCCAGTTCGACGACCACCTGCCCGCAATTCTGAACGCACTGCACACCCCGAACGACGGCAAGACCCTGGTTCTGGAAGTGGCTCAGCACCTCGGCGAAAACACCGTCCGCTGCATCGCGATGGACGCGTCCGAAGGCCTGGTCCGCGGTCAGGAAGTGACCGACACCGGCGCGCCGATCTCGATCCCGGTCGGCAACGCGACCCTGGGCCGCATCCTGAACGTCGTGGGCGAGCCCGTGGACGAAAAGGGCCCGGTCAACGCGACCGAGACCCGCGCGATCCACCAGCCCGCGCCTGAGTTCAACGAACAGTCCACCGAGTCCGAGATCCTGGTGACCGGCATCAAGGTCATCGACCTGCTGGCCCCTTACTCCAAAGGCGGCAAAATCGGCCTGTTCGGCGGCGCCGGCGTGGGCAAGACCGTTCTCATCATGGAACTGATCAACAACATCGCCAAAGTGCACTCGGGCTTCTCCGTGTTCGCGGGTGTTGGCGAGCGGACCCGTGAAGGCAACGACCTGTACTGGGAAATGATCGAATCCAACGTGATCAAGCCGGACAACCTGGAAGAATCCCAGGTGGCCCTGGTTTACGGTCAGATGAACGAACCTCCGGGAGCCCGTGCCCGTGTTGCACTGACCGGCCTGACCCTGGCCGAACAGTTCCGCGACCAGTCCGGCACCGACGTTCTGTTCTTCGTGGACAACATCTTCCGCTTTACCCAGGCGGGTTCGGAAGTGTCGGCTCTGCTCGGCCGTATTCCTTCGGCGGTGGGCTACCAGCCGACCCTGGCAACCGACATGGGCGCCATGCAGGAACGCATCACCTCCACCAAGAACGGCTCGATCACCTCGATCCAGGCTGTGTACGTTCCCGCGGACGACCTTACCGACCCGGCACCGGCAACCACCTTTGCCCACCTGGACGCGACCACCGTTCTGAACCGTGCGATCTCCGAGCTCGGCATCTACCCCGCTGTGGACCCGCTCAACTCCTCCTCGCGCCTGATGGACCCGCAGATCGTTGGCGAAGAGCACTACGCAGTGGCTTCCGACGTTCAGCAGATCCTCCAGCGCTACAAGTCGCTGCAGGACATCATCGCGATCCTCGGCATGGACGAACTGTCGGAAGAGGACAAGCTGACCGTTGCGCGTGCGCGTAAGATCCAGCGTTTCCTGTCCCAGCCGTTCGACGTTGCGAAGGTGTTCACCGGCTCCGACGGTGTGCAGGTTCCGCTGGAAGACACCATCTCCTCCTTCAAGGCGGTTGTGGCCGGCGAATACGATCACCTGCCCGAAGGCGCCTTCTACATGGTTGGCGGCATCGACGAAGTGCTGGCCAAAGCCGAGAAGATGGCTGCGGAAGCCGCCTAAGCACGGATTTTCCCCTGCGCCGCTGGCGGGGCAGGGGAACCCTGAAAGGAGGCCCCAATGGCACAAACGATGCAATTCGACCTCGTCAGCCCCGAGCGGAGCCTGGCTTCGCTGCAGGCCAGCGCGGTTCAGATCCCCGGAGCCGAGGGTGACATGACGGCGATGCCTCAGCACGCGCCGACCATCACTACCCTGCGCCCCGGCGTGCTGAAGGTCGAAAGCCCGGAAGGCAACGCGGACTATCTGGTCACCGGCGGCTTTGCCGAAATCGCAGGCGACAGCCTGTCGGTTCTGGCCGAGCGCGCGATCCCGATGGCTGAAATGACCCGCGATCAGATGAACGCGCTGATCGAGGAAGCCCGCGAGATGTACAAGACCGCGAAAGAGGAAGACCAGCCCCACGGCCTGGTCGAGGACGCAGCCAAGCTGCTCGCCGACATGGAAGCCCTGGGCACCCATATGTCCCTCTGATCCAAGCGCGGATTGGACGAAAAGAAACCGGCTCCCGTTTGGGGGCCGGTTTTTTCTTGGGATGCAGGAGCGCTTAGGCCAGCGGAGAAGCGCTGTGGAATGCGCTCTGTTTAGCTCCAACGCCTGGAGAACCTATGTCATCCTGCGGGATGAACCGGCGGTCAGTGAGTACCGCAGCGGAAGGCGGGATCGAGCCCATAGCTGCCTTTGCCTACCAGCTCGGATGTGGCGGGCGCAGTGCGCCACTCACAGCTCGGAGCGGACACGGCGGCTCGACAGGCCTGGCGGAAACTGAACTTTCGCTGAGCAAGGCATCGATGGCCCAGATGATTAGAACGCAAGTCGAAGAAATTGCGTATGAGCTACCTATTTTATTTAGGCCCGCCTGCTTCGTTTCGTTGCCCGCTCATTCTACCTAAATAGAATATTGTCAGCTGCTGCAGGTCCAATGGGGTTGTTCACCAAGCCATCCCCATCATCGAGCCGCGTAGCAGGATGGACTATGTCGTCCAGGTTAGATCCAAAATGTCAAAATGCTCCAGCGTTGGCCGTCGGAACCGGACAAAATGGGTCTTCAAACCGCGAGTGCAGCTTCAACTCGGTAGAATAATGGGCTGCCGCGTCGATAGACGTCAGACGCAAGAATACTTTCAGCGACTGCTTTCAGGCTTTCTACTCCTGTCTGTGGGATATGTCTGGGTTGATCAGCCGTAAGCGGGACGAGGAGAAACTCCGATACATCCTCGTGCCTCATCTCATTCCATTCATTATTCGCGCCCATCTCGCAAAGCGAAATCTTCTCGGCCATGGGGCGACCATCAAAGTCTTGGGTGCGTGTTCGTAAGGTTGCAATGCTCCCGCCAGAGTTCGTGTCAGAGCAGGCGTAGAGGCCATCGAACATGCGTTCAGAAACATGGCGCAGCATGTAGCTGACAAGTGGCGTTTCCAAATCGAGTGGAAACGCGTGCTTTGGCACTTGCGCGCCAGCACGCGGCGCAACGAATGTCAGGTGTTCTGCGCGCCCGTAGTGCGGAAATTTATTGATCAAGTCGTCGGGCAATGTGATTTCAACACGCCCCTTGTCCTGATCCCATCGGCGCAGCTTCATCCCGAGCCGTTCAGCTGCTCCTGCGACAAACGATGCCAAATGCCGGTGGTCCAAATCGGTCTTCATCGTCGAACCGGCTGCATCAGCGAAACTGAGGATTTCTTCTTCGGCGAGCCGGGCCGATTTGGCAATTTCGAGAGCGGCTTCGATTTCTTCCTCTGTTCGTGCGATGTTGATTCCTTCCGCTCGTGTCAGGATCTCCTCCATGTCAATCTGTTGCAGTAGGGACCCCAGGATTTCTGACTCCATGCTTTCGGCTGAGTCCTTTTGAACTGTCGCCAGTTCTCGAGCGATGGTCTCGACACGATCGACCAGGACGTCGATTGCGTGGGCATCAAAGTTGTCGTTGACGCTGAGGTTGATTACTTGGACCCGTTTGGTTTGCCCGTATCGATAAAGACGACCAATCCTCTGTACGATACGCGAAGGATTCCAAGGCAGGTCATAGTTCACCATAACATGGCAATTCTGCTGAAGGTTCAAACCTTCACCACCAGCTTCGGTCGAAATCATTACATGCGCTTCGCCCTCGTTGAAACGCTCAACCTCTTTTGCCCGGTCGTCAATCTTCATGGAGCCGTTGATCTGAGCGACTGTTATCCCAGGCTGATGCAGAGCAATCAACTCGGCAAGCCACTGTTGGGTTGCTCGATACTCCGTGAATACCAATAGCGACTGATTTTCTTCGCCGAGTGGTTTGAGGATCTGTTCAAGGAACAGCTTGCCTTTCTCATCGGTCTGCCGCGCTTCAGCCGCCAGTTGAATGAGTTTTTCGATCTCCTCTTCTTCATGAGTGAAGAATTCTGGGCCGTCGAAAAGGTCCTCGGAGGATCCAAGGTCTTCTTCATGAATGAAGCCGAGCTCAAGCTGTTCGGCTCTGGTTTCTGCCGTAAGCCCAAGGCCTTCCAGTGCGATACGTTCTTTTCGAAGCCTAAGCGCTCGATCAATTGCCGCGAGGCTCGAAGACGCGAGTTTCCGGTAGGTCGTCATCACAAAGCCGATTGCTCGACCCCGGGCGCCGGATGCGCGAGCCGCGGCGCCATAGCCGTGCTGAATGTACCGCTGCAGCGCGCGATCAAATGCCACAGCTTCGGCACTTGGTTCAGCGGCAACTCGGCGGGTATCGTGACCATTGAACAGCAATGTGCCAGAAGCATCAGTTACGCAATTTTTTGGGTTCCTGATCACAATATCTCCGACAACCTCCGGCATGGCTTCGAGTTGTGCAATCTCCAGCTCCAGATCGGGGCGAGCCAGCTCGAGCAGCGCGCCGAAGCGTCGTGTCTTGCCTTGGTGTGGGGTCGCGGAAAGGAGAACCATGAGGGGGGTAACAGCGCGAAGCATCTCAGCCATCGCGTACCGCTCTGTGCGCTCGCCGCGTTCGCTGACACCAAGACGGTGAGCTTCGTCTACTGCGATCAGATCCCATCCGCCACAGTTCGTGAGCAGCGAGATGTGTGGATCGCGTTTGGCGAGATCCATTGAAATGATCACGCCGTCATGGATCGCAATCTCCTCTGGGTATTCAGGCGAAAAGTCGCGCCCATAAATCACAAAGGTTTGCCCGAAGCGCCTGCGCATCTCATCCTTCCATTGCGTTACGAGAGAGGATGGACAGACAATCAGAACCCGTCGTGCTCGACCTTGCCGACGCAGCGCGTGGATGATCAGGCCCATTTCTATGGTTTTTCCTAGGCCAACGTCGTCTGCGATCATCCAGCCGGGAACACTTTCCTCGACAACGCGCCGTGCAACGTGGATCTGGTGGGGGAGCGGATCTATATCGAGACGGCTGAAGGCACCAGTGGAGTCGGCCCACGCGGACAGCGCCAGTCCCAACGTCCGAATGCGGAATCTTTCGGCATGGTCATCCGCGTGGTGTCCAACAAGACCACCTGTCATTCGGTATGTGACATCAGCACAATAGGCAAGACTTTGGAAGGGGACCCAACGTGAGATCCCATCATCGAAGAACAATACGAGGCACTGCTCGAACCCGGCCAACTCGCGCGTTGCCTCGATCCGCCCGGGACCAAAGCCCTTACGCATCTGCGGCAAATGCTCCACTTCCAATCCTGGAAAGTAGCCAGATCGGACGTTTTGGAGTGGCACGGATTTGATACCATCGCGAAAGCGAACGCGAGCATGCGTGGGGGCAGCCGAAGGAACCAGTTCGACAACGTTTCCGCTAGAGCCATCAAGTTTGATCAGGCAGTTCGTCACAGGCAAACCACCATTTACTATTTTTGAGTTATCCAGCATCAGTGGCTCCTTTCGCATCCTGCGCGATTTCCTTTTCTTTCTTGGTTTGTCGCCCGAATGTCGACGAAATTTGATCGATGTTTTGCATGCTTGGCAGGAAGACTTTCTCAGTTGCCTGTCCTGTGAAATTCGGTGCGGTATTTCTGACCTGGATATAAGTTGGCATTACAGGGTCATCATGGATGGTGCCTTCGTAGACTTGCAGGATCGGGTCCATGCTGCCTTCAAAGATTTCCTGAGCGCGTTTCAGCACGAAATGGTGATAAAAGCAGAACTCAATTGCTGATCTGGAATATGTATCCCGCTTCATCGTGAGCCACTCCTTAAGCAAAATCCCCTGAAGTGCATCAAGAGCGCGTTCACGTCCCATTGAATAGGACAGCGCATGGGCGGCTGCCCATGAAAGATGGGTTTGGTGCCTACTGTCACTGTGAAGTTCAAGGGTTCCAAGGTAACGGCGCAGCCATAGGGAACTATCGGACCGCCAATGTTCTTTCAGCGCCGCAGCGTCTTCGATCTCATGCAGGTCGCAGCCACTGTCAAACAGTCCACCGATCGCACGGACAGATGTGCCATGGGGAAACGCCACTACGATTTCGAATAGACGGTTGATCGCACCTTTACGCCCTTCGTTCCCAACGCGATGAAGCCTATGGAACAGGTTCACCGCCCTTATGTAGGCGCCGCGTTCATCGCGATCGAGCAATTTGGGCGCTGACTGGGGCCGATCAGCGCCGGTTCGGATGTCGTCTTGTCCTTGAGGGGGAAGATCGACCGGCGGCATCAGCGGCGGTGGAGGTAAGTCCTCCAACGATTGGTGGACCGCAGGGAGGTCTACTTCTGGTGGTGGAGGTGGGCCGTCTAACGAGTATTCTGGGAAAAGGGTGTCGGCAGTTGGCACGGGATGATGACTGAGCGCCTCGGGGTCATCCAAGATACCATCACGCACCGTTTCGAACAGACCAATCGAATGTGGAGGCAAGAGGCCAAACAGGTCTTCTTGAGGCAGATCAGTACTGGTGTCTTCAGCTTGTGAGACATTCTGAACATCCCAAAGCGGCGGCATTTGGTCAGGGTGTAACTTCTGGATCGAGGCTTCGACCTTCTGTTGAGACTCCTGAATCAGGTCATCAAGCGGAACTGGAGGCAACTCATCGACCGCGAGGCTACCTTCATTGCTGCCACGCAGTTTTGCAGCTGTTGACTTGGACATGGCTGGAATGCGCCGGGTAAGCCAAACTTTCAAAGCCATTCAGTTTTATCACTCTAGCAAAATAGATGGTCCAATCACCCTAGGGTAATGCAACGCTCACCCTACTCTCCGAATCCATGAATATCCATTCCAATTTGCACGGCGCTCATCTCGCATACAGCCCAACCACAGGCAGCATCAAACTCCTGGCTGAGAGGAGCACTGTACAAGTCGATGCCCTCTTGAGGGCCGCTTGGTTTGCGCTGTTTGAGCATAGAAGATCAAAGCGGGAGCTCGCCCATTTGAAATGCTAAGGATAAATTCAATCCTGTCGACGCTGCGCCTTGCCAACTGCCAGAGTTTGTTTTGGGTTCACGATGGCCATTTTCTTGGCCTGGTACGAACGACGGCTTTGGGCCGCGCGCCAAACTGTGCAAAGTCAATTTTCTGCATGAAGCGAGCACGCGAGGAAGTCTAGGCTGCGCCCGCAGCGAAAGTCCGGTTGGTCCCGACCGTGGTCTTTCATAAATTGGTCCGTGAACGGTTGCTTAGCGCCCTTCGCTCCGCGCTGCAGGTGTGAGGGTCAAGGTGGTGGTCAGTGACCGCAAAGGGCTCGAAGCCGGCCTTGCCTTGAGCCGAATTGCGCGGCCGGGCTGTTCGCTCATTTTCTTTTTCCGGCATTGTCAACCTCACCTTCTTGCGATCTGCCGTCGATCCCTCCTGCCCATTAACCCAATTCTCACCAAATTTTCCGAAATTGCCCTGCATGACATGTTCCTAACCAGCAGGATTCTCCGTGACCGATTGGACCTCCGGCTATGTGGCCGCCGTAGACTACACCTTTGACTTCCACAGCCAGCTGACACCGGCCCTGCTGGGCTTCGGCGCCATGAGCCAGGGGCACCGGCACCGGCTGAACGGGGACGGTGTCACCTATTGCGAACTGGGCTGCGGCCAGGGATTCTCGGCCAATCTGCTGGCGGCCGCCAACCCGCATATCGCGTTCCACGCCATGGACTTCAGCCCCTCCCATATGGCCGGCGCTGCGGAGCTGGCGCAGGAGGCGGGGCTGGCCAACATGCATTTCCACGAGCGCAGCTTCGAAGATTTCGGCGAGACCCCTGGGCTGCCCGCGGCCTTCGACATCATCGCGCTGCACGGCGTCTACAGCTGGGTCTCGGAAGAAAACCGGGCCCATATCAACGCCTTCATCGCCAAGAGGCTGAAACCGGGCGGGCTGGTCTATGTCAGCTATAATGCGCTGCCCGGCTGGGCCGCTGCGCTGCCGCTGCGCCGTCTTCTCACCAGCCGCGCCGCCCAAGGCAGCGGCCCGCTGCCCGGCAGGATCAGCGAGGCGGTGGCCTTTGCCCGGGAGCTGGAGCAGGCCGGGGCCGGTTATTTCGGCAAGAACCCCCCGGTTGGCCAGCGGCTTGCGCAAATGAAGGAAATGCCGCCAAGCTACCTGGCGCATGAGTATTTCAACAAGGACTGGACGCCGTTCGATTTCGAGGATCTGGCGGCTGAACTTGGCCAGGCCAAGCTGAGCTTCCTGGGCTCGGTGCATCCGCTGGACAACCTGGACCTCCTGCGCTTCACGCCCGAACAGCAGGCGCTGCTGGACGCTGAGGCGGACCCGGTCCGCCGCGAGGCGCTGCGGGACATTCTGCTGAACGAGCATTTCCGCACCGACATCTTTGTGAAGGGCAAGCTGGCCCACACGCCGCGCGGAGAGATCGGCGCCTGGTTTGCGACACCGCTGGTGCTGCTCCGGCCCTACAACGGCGGCGCGCTGAAGTTCCAGCACCGGGGCAGGCAGGTGCCGCTGGAGCAGCCGCAGTATGCACCGGTTCTGCAGGCTCTGGCGGACGGTCCGGCAACGGTGCGCAGCCTGCTGGACAAGGGGGTGTTCGGCGCCATGGACTGGGGCAGCATCTCCTTGATGCTGCAGGTGCTGGCAGGAACCGGCTGCATCGCCCCATGCCTGCCGCTGGAAGGCCTGGAAGACCGCGCTGCCGCCTGCCGCGCCTTCAACCTCGCGGTGTGCAAACGGGCCGAGGACAGCGATACGCTGCGCTTCCTGGCGTCGCCGGTCACCGGCGGCGGGGTGGAGCTGGACCGGTTCGAGCAACTGTTCCTGCTGGCCCGCAGCGAAGGACTGGAAACGCCGGAAGAATGGGCCGCCCTGGCCTGGCGCATCCTGGCGCCGCAGGGGCAGCGGCTGACCCACGAAGGCCGGGTGCTGGAGACCGACGAGGAAAATCTGGCGCTGCTGCGGGCCCGGGCCGGCCGTTTTGCCGCCCGCCGCCTGCCGCTGTGCGAAACCCTGGGGCTGGCACTGGAGGCGCCGTCCCGGACGCTGCCGCAGGCCGGAGCACAGGAGACCGCGGCCTGACCGCACCTGACGGGCCCGTTTTGCGGGCCCGGCTGCAGGGAAACCTGCCTGCACGGGGAGGCGGTCGAATCCTTTGCCTCTGCCGCCGGAGTTAGCAATTTGAAAAGCACTGCCGGTTAAACAGAATCCAATACCGTTAACCGCTGACAGGACCTTGACCCGTGTCATTTGAAGACCGCACGCTGGCTGTGCATTCCGGGGGCAGGGCCGCCCCGTTTTCTCTGGAAGATGTGTTCTTTTCCCGCACCGACAGCCGGGGCGTGATCACGGCCGGCAACGCGGTGTTCTGCCGGGTTGCCAAGTACCCGATGGAGGATCTGCTGGGCGCCCCGCACAAGCTGGTCCGCCACCCGGATATGCCGCGCGGCGTGTTCCAGCTGTTCTGGGATACCCTGAAGCGCGGCGAGACCATCGGCGCCTATGTCAAGAACAAGGCCAGCGACGGCAGCTACTACTGGGTGTTTGCGGTCGCCACCCCCTGTGACGGCGGCTATCTCTCGGCCCGGATCAAGCCATCCAGCCCGCTGCTCAAGACAATCGAAGACGAATACGCCCGGCTGCGCCAGGCCGAGCAGGCCGGGGATCTCAGCCCTGAGGACAGTGCCGCCCGGCTGCTGGCGCGGCTGCAGGAGCTGGGGTTCGCCAGTTACAATGACTTCGCAGGCCACGCGCTGGCAGAAGAGCTTCTGGCCCGCGACGCCGGGCTGAAACTGCCCGCCGATGAGCGGATCGCCGAGCGCCGGGCCATGCATGCCACGGCCGGCAAGCTGTTTGAGGAGACCGAGGCGCTGGTGCAGGAGTTTGAATCCATGCGCACCATACCGCATAACCTGCGGGTCATCGCCTCGCGGATCGAACCGGCCGGCGGGCCGGTCACCGTGCTGTCGCAGAACTACAGCGCCATGTCGCGCGAAATGGCGGGCTGGTTCGAGGCGCATGTCTGGGGCAAGAACAGCAACTTCCGCGCCATCCGCGGCACCGTCACCGCCGCGACCTTTGTCGAGGGGCTTGCGCGCATTCTCACCGAATGCGGCCGCCAGCTCGACCAGGAGGAAGGCGCCGCGGGCATCGACATCGCCCGCGAGCAGGCCATCCTGGCGCAGCTGACACAAGTGCAGTTCACCAAGGCCAGCGCCAGCCTCCAGGACGTCCGCTTCGAGGCTGAGCGCATCCAGAAGGCCTGCCTGACCTTGCACCGCCACTTCATGGCGCTCACCACCACCCGGGTGCTGTGCAAGATCGAATGCGCCCGGCTCGGCAACGTCGGGGAATCGCTCAACTCGATCATCGACGAACTGGGCCTGTTCCAGGACCGGATTTCGGTGCGGCTGGAAAAGATCTCCGGGCTCAGCGCGGCACTCAGCGGCGAGGGCTAGGGCTCCGTTTCCAGCGGGGCTTTGCGCCGGCAGCACCGCGGGGCCCAAGAAACCTGACGTGAATGGCCGCAGCCGCGTTCAGGCCTCTTTCATTCCCTGCTGCCAAGTTTAATCTGGGCCAGGGACAGGACGCTAGGGACGGCGGATGAGACGACTGCGCAACCCCCGCACGGGGATCCATCAGGGCGATGCCGAGGTGTTCTCGGATTTCGAGGACGGCGGCGAGATGTGGACCGGTTCCGGCCCGCGCGAGCGGCGCCGCGCGGTGCTGTTCGGCGAGGCTTTTGCCAGCCCGCCGGCAGTGCAGGTCGCGGTGTCGCTCTGGGATATGGACACCTCGGCGGCGATCCGCGCCGAGCTGGTGGCAGAGAACATCACCTGCGACGGCTTCGAGATCGTGTTCCGCACCTGGGCCGACAGCCGCGCCGCCCGGCTGCGCGCCTCCTGGCTGGCAATCGGCGAGCTGCCCCATGCCGATGACTGGGACGTGGACTAAACCTCTGCCGTAAGGCTTTGTGCCCGCAGCAGCTTGCGGAACTTGGGGCATTCCAGATGGCTGGGCGCCGGGCAATCGGCCACATGGCGCAGCGCGTCCCGCAGGGCGGACAGCTCGCGGATCTGCGCCTCCAGCGCATCGGCGCGGGCATGCAGCTGAGCGCGCGGCAGATCGGGGCGGCCATCCTTGCCGAACATGCCGGCAATCTCCTGCAGCGAAAACCCCGCCGCCTTGCCCAGCGTGATCAGCGCCAGCTGCAAAAGGGTTTCCGGCCCGAACTGCCGCCTGAGCCCTTTGCGCCCGGAAGAGGTGATCAGCCCCAGATCCTGGTAATACCGCAGCGCCGAGGCCGCGACGCCAGTGCGTTCCGCAACCTCGCCAATATCCAGAAGTTTCATTCTTGACCTCAAGCCAGCTTGAATTGGCAGGCTGCCAGCCTTCCGCAGTCTGGACAAGGAAAATCCCCGATGACGACCAAAAACATGACGCTCTGGCGGCAGCCCAAGGCGCGCGCGCTTTTGATGGCGGCCAGCCTCACGGTGATGGCCAATGCCACCATCAGCCCGGCGCTGGCGGGGCTTGAGCAGGAATTTGCAGAGGTGCCTGACGCGGGCTTTCTGGTGCGGCTCCTGGTCACCGCGCCCTCGCTGGGGGTGATGCTGACGGCGCCGCTGGCGGGCTGGCTGACCGACCGCAGCGGGCGGCGGCGCGTGCTGCTGGCAGGCATCTGGCTGTTCCTTGTGTGCGGCACCGCCGGATATTATCTGCCGGACCTGCACCTGATGCTCATCAGCCGCTTTGGCCTCGGCATTGCGGTCGGGCTGATCATGACCGCGCAGACCGCGCTGATCGGTGACTATTTCACCGGTGCCGGCCGTCAGGCGCTGACCGGCCTGCAAATCTCTGCCCGCAACTTCGGCGGGCTGGTCTTCATCGGCACCGCAGGGCTGGCCGCCACCCTGTCGCCGCGGCTGCCGTTCCTGATCTACGGGCTGGCAGTGCTGTGCCTTTACACCGTCTGGCGCCACGCGCCTGAGCCCCGGAAGGGCGGCAGCGGGGCTGGCCAGGCAGAGGCACCTGGCCACCCAGCCTGGCTGCCGCTGGTGATTGCCGTCTCAGCTCTGCAAATGCTGACCAACGGCCTTTTCTTCATGATGCCGACCCAGCTGCCGTTCTTCTTTGCGTCCCAAGGCCTCAACAGCGCGCTGATGACCGGCGCAGGGCTGGGTCTGCTGTCCCTGTGCGGCGGTATTGCAGCGCTGTTCTACGGGCGCCTGAAATCCAATCTGCCCCACGCCGCGATCTTCGCCCTTGGCTACGGTGCGCTGGCGCTTGGTTTCCTTGTGCTGGCACAGCAAGGCAGCGCCGCCCTGTCCCTTGCGGGCGCCATGGCCGTCGGCACCGGTTATGCCTTGGTTTCCCCCGGCTTTGTCGCCATCGCCCTGGCACTGGCTCCCTCCGCCCGGCGCGGCACCGCAGGCGCCATCCTCACTGCCTCGGTGTTCTGCGGCCAGTTCCTGTCGCCCTTTGCCAGCACGCCCGCCATCGGGCACTGGGGCTACGGCGGCACCTTCACGGCCGCCGCCGCCTTGCTGGCGCTGATGACAGCAACGGCGCTTGCGGCAACGCTGCTGACCGGCCGCCGCCGCGCCAGCGTTTGAACAGCAAAAAGCCCCGCAAACTGCGGGGCTTTCTCAGATCCGGGAAACGGGGCTGTCTCAGCCGCCGTTGGAATAGAGGCTCTCGTAGATCGGCACCAGCGTCTTGTCCTCGAACAGCGACGATACAGAGGTGCCGTGCCAAATGTTCAGAATCGCCTGCGTGAACAGCGGCGCGGTCGGCACGATGCGGATGTTCGGCGCGTCCTTCACCGCTTCGGTCGGCTGGATGGTGTCGGTCAGCACCAGCGATTTCATCACCGAATTGGTAACGCGCTCCACCGCCGGGCCGCTCATCACGCCGTGGGTGATATAGGCGTGCACTTCCTTGGCGCCATTGTCCAAGAGAACCTGCGCCGCCTTGCACAGGGTGCCGGCGGTGTCGCACATGTCGTCGACGATCAGGCAGATCTTGTCCTTCACATCGCCGATCACGGTCATCTCCGCCACTTCGCCAGCCTTCTCGCGGCGCTTGTCGACGATCGACAGCGGCGCGCTGATACGCTTGGCCAGTTCGCGCGCCCGGGCCACGCCGCCCACGTCGGGGGAGACCACCATCAGCTCGTCCATCCGGTCCTTGAACTGGTCCTTCACGTCCAGCGCAAAGATCGGCGAGGCATAGAGGTTGTCCACCGGAATGTCGAAGAAGCCCTGGATCTGGGCCGCGTGCAGGTCCATGGTCAGCACCCGCTCGATGCCCGCACCGGTCAGCATGTTGGCGACCAGCTTGGCCGAGATCGGCGTGCGCGCCTTAGTGCGGCGGTCCTGGCGGGCATAGCCGAAGTAGGGAATGACTGCAGTGATCCGCTGGGCCGAGGAGCGGCGCAGCGCGTCGGCGATGATCAAGAGCTCCATCAGGTTGTCATTGGCCGGGTTTGAGGTCGGCTGGATGATGAACATGTCCTCGCCGCGGACATTTTCATAGACTTCGACGAAGATCTCGCCGTCATTGAACCGCTCGACGCGGGCGTCCACCAGCCCCTGGTCGACACCGCGGTGCATGCTCATACGGCGGGCGATGGCTTGGGCAAGAGGAAGGTTGGCGTTCCCAGCAATCAGCTTGGGTTCGTTCAAGGTCGGCATTGGCTGATATCCCCAGGCAGCAATGGCTATGTGTCAGATTCGTGATATTGAACCCCGCTTAGCACGCACATACCTTCACGCAAAGTTATTAGCGGGAGAAACAACCAATGACTGCTGTGGATTTCTATTTTTCAACCCTGTCGCCTTTTGCCTATCTGGCCGGCACACGGCCCTGGGAGATCGCCGCCCGCCGCGGCGCCACAGTGAATTGCAAGCCGCTGGACATCCTCGCGCTGTTTCCCCGCACCGGCGGCACCCCACCGGGTGAGCGGCACCCGTCGCGGCAGGAATACCGGCTGATCGAGATGCAGCGGCAGGCGGCAAAGCTGGGGATGCCGATGAACCTGAAACCTGCGCATTGGCCCACCAATGCGGCACCGTCCTCTTATGCCATTATCGCAGCGCAGCGGGCGGGCGGCGGTGACATGGCGGCGCTGGTCTCTTCGATCCTGCGCGCCTGCTGGGCGGAGGAGAAGAACATCGCCGAAGACGGCGTGATCCGCGCCTGCCTCGAGAGCGCCGGCTTCGACCCTGCGCTGGCGGACAGCGGCCTCCTGGCCGGCGCGGAGACCTATGCGCAAAACCTCGAGGACGCCGTCTCAGCCGGCGTGTTCGGGGCGCCGTTCTGGGTCACTGCGGACGGTGCCCGCTTCTGGGGGCAGGACCGGCTGCAGGATCTGGACGCGCATCTGGCGGGGCAGGCGGTGTGAAAGACCAGCCTCAGGGCATTTTCGCCCGCAGCTTCGGCCAGGGGCCGCGGCCGGTGCTGGCGGTGCATTGCTCGCTGGCCCATTCCGGCGCCTGGCGCGGCCTGGCCGAAGAACTGGCGGAGGAGATCACCCTTACCGGTTTCGACATGCTCAGCCACGGCCGCAGCCCGGACTGGGACGGCCAGGGCAACTATCAGCTGCTGAATGCCGCAGCCGGGCTGGAGCTGCTGCGCGAACCTGCCGACCTGGTGGGCCATTCCTTCGGTGCCACTGTCGCCTTGCGGATGGCGATGGCGCGCCCGAACCTGGTGCGCAGCCTCACCCTGATCGAACCGGTGCTGTTTGCGGCGGCCAGGGCGGAAGACCCCGCCGCCTTCGCCGCGCTGGAGGATGCCAGCCAGCCTGGAGAGGCCGCCTGGGCGCGAGGCGACCGCGAACTGGCAACCCGGCTGTTCAACCGCATGTGGGGCACTGGCGCGGTGAAATGGCCGGACCTGCCAGAGCCGGCCCGCGCCGCCATGCTGCGCGCCATGCCGGCGGTGATGGCCAGCCATAAAACGCTGCATGAGGACGAAAACCGCACCCTGGCCCCCGGTGCGCTGGATGCGGTCACGATGCCGGTGCAGATTCTGTCCGGCGCGGACAGCCCGGCTGTCATCCCCGCCATCGCCCGCACCCTCTGCCGCCGCCTCAACGCCGCACATACCGCAGTGCCGGGCGCTGCCCACATGCTGCCTGTGACCCACCCGGGGCAGACCGCCGCGCTGCTGCGCCGCTTCTGGCAGATACACTGACCCTTTGCGCTGCCGCCAAGGACACGGCAGGATAGGCGGGCACCAGCCCGGAGGGAGGAGACGGCACAGATGGCATCAAAAAAGGAGCTGCTGAAAACCCTTCTCAAGGGGCTCGAGACCGGCGACCCGGCCTCTGCCGCCGTGGTCAATGAGGCTAAGTACATCCAGCACAACCCGCAGACCCATGCGGGCAGCGGAGGGCTGGCGGCCCTGTTTGCCCGCCTCGCAAAAACCGCGCCCAAAGTCACCTTTAAGCGGGTATTCGAAGACGGCGATTTTGCCTTTGCCCATATCGAATACGACTTCTCCTCCCTGCGCGCGGCCTTTGAGGTGTTCCGGTTTGAGAACGGCCAGGCGGTGGAACACTGGGACAACATCCAGCCGTTGCGCGGGCCGGGCCCCTCAGGGCGCGGCATGCTGGACGGTGCCACAGGCATCACGGACCTCGACAAGACAGAGGACACCCGGGCGCTGGCCCGCGCCTATACCGAAACGGTGCTGATCAACCGGCAGCTGGACCAGCTGGAAACCTGGGTGGCCAAAGATCTCATCCAGCACAGCCCGGATCTGGCGGACGGGCGCAGCGCCCTTCAGGCCGCGCTGCAGGCACAGGAAAACGGCGCCCCCGCCATCCGCTACCAGCATCTCCACCGGGTGCTCGCCGAAGGCAACTTCGCGCTCTGCGTCAGCGAAGGCCAATTGCGCGGGGTCCATACCAGTTTCTACGACCTCTACCGTATCGAAGAGGGCCGCATCGCCGAGCATTGGGACACCGTCGAAACCATCCCGCCGCAAAGCGAATGGAAAAACAGCAACGGCAAGTTCTGATCCCGCCGGTCTCTGTTCAGCCTGCCCGGATCCGGGGCCAGGATCCGGGGTCAGGATGCACTCCCCCTGCGGACACGCGGACCGCGGCACGGCAGCGGCTGCGGCCGCTTGGAAGCGGCCCCGCCGGTTCCCGGCTGCGCGCAAATCCCCGGCCTTATTGCCGTTCGCGCGCCGGCGGCGCAGAATGACGGGGTCCCGGCCCTCGGCCGGAGGCCGGATGTTTACAGATGGAGGGCAGCATGGCTGAACTGGATTTCTGGTATTCGATCGGCAGCACATACAGCTACCTGACGGTGATGCGGATTGCAGATGAGGCCGCCCGCGCAGGCGTCTTGCTGCGCTGGCGCCCCTTCAACGTGCGGCACGTGATGACCGTGCAGAACAACATCCCCTTCAAGGACAAGCCGCAAAAATCCGCCTATATGTGGCGCGACATCGAACGCCGCGCGGCGCGCTATGGCCTCCACCCCAGGCTGCCCGCGCCATACCCGCTGCCGGAACTGGTGCTGGCCAACCAGGTCGCGGCGCTGGGCACGGCAGAAGGCTGGGGAGAGGCCTATACCCAGGCCGCCTACCGCTGCTGGTTCGAGGCCGGCCAGCCAGCGGGCGAGGACCCGAACCTCTCAGCCAGCTTGCAGGCCGCGGGCCAGGATCCAGCCCGCGTGCTGGCAGAGGCGCAGTCGGAAAAGACCGTGAAAATGCTCGCGGATGCAACGGAAGAGGCGATGGCGCTGGGCATCTTCGGCGCCCCCAGCTTTGCTGTGGCCGGGGAAATCTTCTGGGGCGACGACCGGCTGGAGGACGCGCTGCTGTGGGCGCAAGACCCCGGAACAGGCGCCGCATAGCTGCTTCTTTCTGGTCGAAAATACTCTGGGGGGCGAGGGCCGTCCTGGAAAGGATCCGGGGGATCCTTTCAGGCCCGAACGGGCGGAGCCCATTCCGCCAGGCCCCGGGGGCAAAGCCCCCTCTCAGGCCTCAAAGCAGGGCAAGAAACGCCTCGATCTGCGCCTCCGGAAGGGACCAGTCGCAGACAAAGCGCGCGGTGACCATCTCATCCGCAGGCCCCTGCAGCCCGCCGTCCCACAGGTGATAGGCCGCCCCGGCCGCAAACAGCCGCTGATGGCTGCTGCGGGGCAGGGCGGCAAAGATCATATTGGCCTGCGGCGCATGGCTGAACTCCGCCCCCGCGGCGCCCAGGCCTTCCGCTAGCAGCGCGGCCCTGGCATTGGCGGCGCGGGCATTGTCCAGCCACAGACCGCCGCTCAGATAGGCCAGCATCTGCGCCGACAGATAGCGGTGCTTGGAAAACAGATGCGCGCCGCGCTTGCGCCGGTACTCGAACTCCTGCGCGTGTCCGGGATCAAAGAAGATCACCGCCTCCACCCCCAGGCAGCCGTTCTTGGTGCCGCCGAAAGAGACCGCATCCACCCCCGCCTTCCAGGTCATCTCCGCCGCCGTGCAGCCGAGCGGGACCAAGGCATTGGCAAAGCGCGCCCCGTCCATATGCACCGGCAGCCCGTACTCGCGGGCCACGGCGCACAGCGCCTCCAGTTCCGCAAGTGAATAGACAGTGCCAAACTCGCTCACCTGCGACAGCGACACCGGCCCGCGCTGCGGCCCATGCACGCCGCGCCCCTCTTCGCCTTCAATGGCGGCGCGCAGGGTGTCCGGCGTCATCTTGTCCGCATCCGTCACCGGCGTCAGCTTGGCACCGCCGGTATAGAACTCCGGCCCGTTGCACTCATCCTGCAGGATATGCGCAGGCCTTGTGCAGAAAACCGTCTGCCAGGGCTGCGCCAGCGTGGACAGCGCCAGCACATTGGCCGCAGTGCCGGTCGCCACCAGATAGACCGCGGCCTCCGGCGCCTCAAAGATCTCCCGGATCCGCGCTGTCACCTCTGCCATTTCCGCATCCGCGCCATAGCCCATGGCATAGCCCTGGTTGGCCCTGGCCAGCGCATCCAGGATCTGCTGCGGCACCGGGCCGGAATTGTCAGAGGCAAAATGCATGGGGCGCAGGCTCCTTGAAATCAGGTGGCGGAAATTCAGGTGGGTTCTTCGATAATATGGTCTTCCCACTCGTCTTCGGAAATCTCGAACTCCGACACCGTCCAGCCGCGCACCGAAACGCCGGCCTCATGCACGCTCTCTGGCGTTCCGGTCAGCAGCGGGTGCCACTTGGGCAGCGGCTTGCCCTGCCACAAAAGCCGGTAGGCACAGGTCTCGGGCATCCAATAGGCGTGGGTATCCAGGTTCTGCGGCGTCAGCACAATGCACTCGGGGATGAACTGATGCCGGATCGGATACTGGGCACAGCGGCAGGTCGCGTCATCCAGCAGGCGGCAGGCGACCCGGGTCAGCGCAACCTCGCCGCTCTCCTCATCCTCCAGCTTGTTCAGGCAGCATTTGCCGCAGCCGTCGCACAGCGCTTCCCATTCCTTCTGGTTCAGGTCCGCAAGCGGCTTCTTCTCCCAGAACCGCTTGCCCAGTCCGGTGCGGTCAATGACGTCCTTCACCGGTTTCATAGCGCCGCCAGCAGGCCGCGCGACGTGGCGCAATCTGCATCCATCTGCGCGATCAAGGCATCCAGCCCGTCAAACTTCAGCTCCGGCCGCAGAAAGGCCACCAGCCCCACCGACAGCGTCGCGCCGTAAAGATCGCCGGAGAAATCAAACAGGAAAGTCTCGATATTGGGCACCTCGCCGTCAAACATCGGCCTGACCCCGATGGAGGCCGCGCCGTGATAGCTGCCCGCATGCGGCCCGTCCAGCACGTCAACCAGCACCGCATAGACCCCGAAGCGCGGCTGATGCAGCCCGTCGATCGACATGTTGGCAGTGGGAAAGCCCAGCTCCCGCCCGCGCTGCTCGCCGCCGATCACCACGCCCTCGATGCGGTGCCAATGGCCCAGCATCTCCTTGGCATCCGCAGGCCGGCCCTCGCTCAGCGCATTGCGGATCGCGGTCGACGACACGGCGTGTTCGGAATATTCCATCAAGGGCGCAATGGTGACGCCGAACCCGTACTCCGCGCCAAAGCGCTGCAGGTCCGCGGCATTGCCGGCGCGGCCCTTGCCAAAGCAGAAATCGGCGCCCACCACCACATGGCGCAGCCCCAGCCCCTCGGCAATCACGTCGCGGGCAAACTCCTCAGGGCTCAGGCTCGACAGCGCGGTGTTGAAGTTCAGCTCATAAAGCCGCCTGACCCCCAGCTTCTCCAGCCGGTGCGCCCGCGTTTCGGCGCGCATCAGGCGGAAGGGCGGCGCATCGGGCGCAAAATACTCCCGCGGGTGCGGCTCAAACGTCATCACCCCCAGGGGCGCCCCGGGTGCGGCCTTGCGGGCCAGTTCGATCACCGACTGATGGCCCAGATGCACGCCGTCGAAATTGCCGATGGCAACAGTGGCGCCCCGGTCCTGGTCTTCGACGAATTCATAATCTCTGACGATACGCATGCCGCATGCCTAGCGCCATGGCGCGAGCGGTTCAAGCGGCCAGTGGCAGGGGAAGGGCAGAGCCGGTTCCCCACCTTGGCAAATCCGGCTACACCTTACCCTGCGGCGGATCCAGGAACGGCCCATGATTGATCACATCACCTTTGGCGTGGCAGATTTTTCAAAATCTGTGGCATTCTATGACCGGGCGTTCGGCCCTTTGGGCATTACTCGGCTGTTCACGGCGCCCAAGACTGACCCCGGCAGCGTCAATCTGGCAGGCTTTGGCGATGCCCGGCCCTGGTTCTGGCTGGCAGAGGAGAATGCAACGGCCGGCATGCTGCACGTCGCGCTGGCGGCGCCGGACCGCGCTGCGGTCGAGGCTTTCCATGCCGCGGCCTTGCAAGCGGGCGGTGCCTGCAACGGCCCGCCCGGCTTGCGGCCGCACTACCACAGGCATTACTACGCCGCCTTTGTGCGCGATCCGGACGGCCATAACATTGAGGCCGTATGCCACCACCCGCCTGACTGACGCCTTCTTCAGGCCGCCCCCCGTTGCCCCCCCGCCGTACGCTCCCTTCACGCAATCCTCATGGCCCTCAGCCATACTCCCCCCGATCGCGATCCCCCGCCATGGTTCCCGCGCGCGGGGCCATGATACGAGGCGCAGGCGAACTGTGTGGCCGCCTGCGCAACACCAAGGAGACCGGCCCCGATAAAAAGGGGGTCGTGCAAGCATGCTTGTCCGAGCAGGCCCCGCGGGGCCTGTCCACCTCCACCAGGCGGCGCCGCCCCCTTAAATGGGACCCAGCGCAGCAGCAGACCGAAGCAAAAGACAGCACCCGCCAAAAGCAAAACCGCCCGGGCAGGACGCCCCGGCGGCTCATACTGCTGCGCGCATGGCGCCGAACCGCGGCCAATGCCGCTTCTTTCTGGTCAGAAATACTCCGGGGGTGAAGGCCGCAAGGCCTGAGGGGGCAGCGCCCCCTTCCAGCAAACCTGCCGGCCCCGCCGGACCTTCTGCCTCAATCGAACTTGCGCGAGGGCGCCATCACCATGGCTTCGCCGACCAGCACCTTCTTGCCGTCCACCATGCAGCGGCAGTCCAGCTTGACCCGGCGCTTGTCGATCACGATGTCGGTCACCTCGACCTCGGCCAGCACCATGTCGCCCGGGCGCACCGGCGCCAGGAACTTCAGCGACTGGCTCATGTAGATGGTGCCATGTCCCGGCAGCTGCTCGCCAATGACGGCCGAAATCAGCCCTGCGGTCAGCATCCCATGGGCGATGCGGCCCTGAAAGATGGTGTCCTGGGCATAATCGTCGTCCATATGCACCGGGTTATGGTCGGTCGAGACCTCGGCAAACATCTGGATGTCCTCATCGGTGATGGTTTTGCGCAGGTAGCGCACCATGCCCATCTCGATGTCTTCGATGCAGATGGTTCCGCGCGGCATGTTGTCCAACATCTCATCCTCCGTTCACCTGTCTGACCTCAGGTGCCGTTGTAACATTTGCGCGCCCGATTGCCCGCTTGCGCAACTTTATTACTTTGCAGGTGCAGAAAATCAAGAGAATTCTGACATGGAAAAACCCCGCCGCATCGGACGGGGTTTAAAGCCAGCAGAAGGCAGCCGGGGCTGGGGCAGGGAGTGTCTCAGGCCGGTTTACCGCAGGAAACCAATGGCATAGCTGGGGGCGGATTGCTCCTGCGCCAGGTATGCCGCCAGGGCCTCTGCATCCGGCTGGACCGATGTCTTTGTCTCTCTGGCCGCAAGGCCGCCGGTGATGAACAGAGAATCGATGCCTTCACCCATGGCGCCGGCAATATCCGTATGCGGCCCGTCGCCGATCGCCAGGATCTCGGAATCGGCAATCCCCGGCGCCACTTCCTGCAGCCGCAGCCGGGCCAGATCATAGATCGGCGGATGCGGCTTGCCGAAATACAGGCTCTCGCCGCCCATCTCCGTGTAAAGCTTCGCCAGCGCGCCAGCGCACCATTCCCGCGTCTCGCCGCGGTCAACGATGATGTCGGGGTTGGCGCACAACAGCTTCATGCCCTTCTGCTTGGCATAAAGGAAATCCGCCCGGTTCACCTCCGGGTCCGCCATGGTGTCAAAAGGGCCGCAGCAGACGATGCCCTCCGCCTCCTGCAGCGGCACCCTTGTGATCTCCACCGGCTCATGGATCACATGCAAGGGCTCAAAGAACCCCGCATCGCGCTGCCACTCGCCCATGAAATAGACCTTGTTTCCTACTGCGCCTGTAAACATTGCCGCCCGCGCAGAATTGCCCGAGGTGGAGATCGTGTCATAGGCGTCATCCGGCACGTTGAACTGCCCCAGCTGCGCCGCCACGCCGGCCCGCGGTTTCGGCGAGTTGGTCACCAGCACCACAATGCCGCCCTGCGCGCGGTAGGCCTGCAGCGCCGCCACCGCATCGGGAAAGGCGGTGATGCCATTGTGCACGCAGCCCCAGAGGTCGACAAACAGCGCCTTGTAGCGGCTGGAAACATCGGAGAGCGAGGAGATGATCTGGGTCATGGCCGGGCCTTCTTGCGCGTGGATCTGTTGCGCGCCCAGCTATGGCAGAGGGCGGCGGCAATGGCCAGCGGCACGAACGGCTGCGGCGCCGGGTGCAAGGTCGGGAAACCCCTATTGCACGGTCCTGCAGCGGAGGTTAGTCATTGGGCGAGTTTTCTGTGTTTTGATTTTCCCAGGGTTGCATCTGTGTGCCGCATGCGCGTGAGTTTTGCGCAGGGTGGTAGTTTTTACGTCTTTTTTTGCAGAGGCAGTTTGCCGGATTTCACAAGCGCAGCGGAACAAAAAAACCCGGTTTTGAGAATGGATTAGGACCTATGACTGGTTACAAGAATACAACCCCTGCCAATGGCGAAATTTTCTCAGGTATTTTGTGGGGAACCCAATGGGATACGGGGTCTCTTAGCTACTCGCTGCAAGTAGCCGAAGGCGACTACGGTTATAGGTTTTCTGACCTGGACGTTTTCGATGGGTTTTCGGAGTTTAATTCTGCTCAGCGCGCTGCAGTCAAATTTGCGTTGGAAATGCAGGATGGCAATTCTGCGAACGACGGCTTTTCTGTGGAAGGGTTTACCAATCTTAGTTTTTCCGAGAATACCACGGGCGATGGCGACCTTCGGTTTGCTAGCAGTTCTTCCCAGGATTTTGACCAGCCTGGTGGGGGGGTTGTTCTTGGACTGGGATACGCGCCCGGATCCCGGTCAGGATTGGAATTGGAAGGAGACAGCTGGTATTACGCGCCAGCAATTGCCACAACGGGCGCTGGCAGTCTTGGCCGTTGGGTCATCCTGCATGAAACCGGGCATACACTGGGGCTTTCGCATCCGCACGACAATCTGAACAATTTCGGGACTTTGCCTGCTCAGTACGACCATATGGAATATACGGTCATGAGCTACAATAGCTATGAAGGATCGGCAGGCTTCAGCAGCACCGGAAGTTGGAGTTATCCGCAATCCTACATGACGCTGGACATCGCCGCGCTGCAGCACATGTATGGCGCGGATTACACGACCAACAGCGGTGACACGGTCTACAAGTGGAACCCGAATTCCGGCGACACGCTGGTTAACGGGCAGGTTGCAATTGATGCAGGCAGCAACCGGATCTTTGCGACCATCTGGGATGGCGGCGGCACTGACACCTATGACTTGTCGGCTTACTCCAGCAATCTGAACATCAATCTGAATCCAGGCGAATCCTCCAAATTCAGTTCCGCACAAACGGCCGATCTGGGGAACGGGCACAAGGCCAGCGGCAACATCTACAACGCGCTGCTGCACGACGGCGATACGCGTTCGCTGATCGAAAACGCCATTGGCGGTTCCGGCAACGATATGATCACCGGCAACCAGGCCAGCAATAACCTGCGGGGAGAGGGTGGCCAGGACACGATCTCTGGCGGCACCGGCAACGACACGCTCTATGGCAACACCGGTAACGACAGCCTCCGCGGTGATGACGGCAACGACCGGCTGATTGGCGGCGACGGCGATGACACCGTCCTGGGCGGCAGCGGAAGCGACAAGCTGGAAGGCAACCTGGGCAACGACAGCATGACGGGCGGGGATGGCAACGACACGCTCAACGGGCACGGCGGCCATGACCACCTCAGCGGCCAGGACGGGGATGACACCCTGTTCGGCGGCAACGGCAACGACACCATGTACGGCGGCCAGGGCAAGGACGACGTGACGGGCGGCATCGGCAACGACAGGCTTTATGGCGTTGGCGGCGCGGATACGCTGCGCGGTGAGGACGGGGCTGACACCCTGGACGGCGGCACCGGCAACGACACGCTCTATGGCAACACCGGTAACGACAGCCTCCGCGGTGAGGACGACAACGACCTCCTGATTGGCGGCGACGGCGACGACACCGTCCTGGGCGGCAGCGGAAGCGACGAGCTGGAAGGCAACCTGGGGAATGACAGCATGACGGGCGGGGATGGCAATGACTTGCTCAACGGGCACGGCGGCCATGACCACCTCAGCGGCCAGGACGGGGATGACACCCTGTTCGGCGGCAACGGCAACGACACCGTTTACGGCGGCCAGGGCAAGGACGACGTCACGGGCGGCACCGGCAACGACAGGCTTTATGGCGTTGGCGGCGCGGATACGCTGCGCGGTGAGGACGGGGCTGACACCCTGGACGGCGGCACCGGCAACGACACGCTCTATGGCAACACCGGTGACGACAGCCTCCGCGGTGAGGACGACAACGACCGGCTGATTGGCGGCGACGGCGATGACACCGTCCTGGGCGGCAGCGGAAGCGACAAGCTGGAAGGCAACCTGGGGAATGACGAAATGAAAGGCGGGAGCGGCCATGATACGGTCCATGGGCACAACGGCCACGACCACCTGAGTGGTCAGAATGGGGACGATACCCTGTTCGGCGGTAACGGCAACGACACGATCTACGGCGGCCAGGGCAATGATGAGGTGACCGGCGGTGCCGGCAATGACAGGCTTGAAGGGGGGGGCAATGCGGATGTCTTCATCTTTAGCCAGGGCAATGATGCAGATGTGATCACCGATTTTGGCGATGGCAATGACATGCTGACCCTGACCGGCTTTGGCTTCTCCTCAGAGGCTGACGCCCTCAGCAATGCCAGCCAGACCGGCGCCGATGTGGTGTTTGATTTCGGCGGCGGCGACGTGCTGACGCTGGAGGACCTGCAGCTGCAGGACCTGAACGGCAATATCACCCTCCTCTGATCCGGGCTTCTGACCTGCCGCCGGGCCGGTGCATGCATATGTGCCGGCCCGGTTGCATCCTGGGACGGAGCGCGCGGCGGCTCCGGTCAGAACTTCTGCCTCGCCAGGTCGCGCAACCATTTGAAATCGCAATACGATCGTTAAACATCGAAAGTCCAAGCTTTTCTTAAGGACTCGTCTCTAGGGTGAGTTGGCGTGCAATAGAATGGTATGTTAGCGATGTTCCGAAATCTCCCGATGAAGACCCGGCTGCTCTATTCCGGTGTTATTTCCATTGCCTCCGTTGTCATCTTGTCGGCGGCGGCGGTCTACAGCCTGTGGCAAAGCGAGCTGGAGCTGGAGCGGCAGATCAACGCTACCGCCGCCATCCGGCATGAGCTGATGGCCGACAAGATGCACGACGCGATTGAAACCAGCGTGGTGCATGCGCTGCTGCTCGGGCCGGACGGCGCCGAAGCCAAGAAGGATCATCTGCGCTCCAAGTTCGGCAATGATGTCCGCGTCATGCGGGACTCCGTGGCGGCCTTGCAGCAGGTGGATCTGTCGGGGGAAATCCGCCGGCAGGTGGATGCGCTGCCGCCGGTTGCCGAAGCCTTTGCCGAAGCGGCGCAAAAGGTGATGGACCTGGCCTTCAAGGATGCCGCCGCGGCCGAGGCGGCGCTGCCGCAGCTGCAGTTACGCTATGCGGCGCTCAGCGACGCGCTGGTGCCGCTTGGCAAGGAGATCAAGACCTTTGCCGAGACCACCGCAAAGGAAGCGCGGGCGCATGACATGCAGCTGCTGTACACCCTGATCGGATTCTCGCTGGTGGCGCTGGTGGTGATGGCCCGCAACGCCCGCCAGGTGACGCTGACCATCACCCGGCCGATCGCCCGGCTGCGCGCCGCCCTGCGCGAAGTGGCCGAGGGCGATCTGGGGCTGCGGGTTGCCGACCGGATGCGGGCGGATGACTTTGGCGAGATTGCCAAGGATATTGATGCGGTCTCTGCCCGGGTGATCAACGCGCTGGAAGAGCAGAACGCGCTGCGCGAGGAAAGCGAGCAGGTGATCGACCGGCTGCGGGCGGCGCTGCAGCGGCTGTCCGCGGGCGATCTCACCGACCGCATCAACACCAGCTTCAGCGGCGACTATGATCCGCTGCGGGTGAACTACAACGAAACCGTCGACAAGCTGAATGAGCTGATGGCCGATGTGGTGCGTGCCGGGCACCGGATCCAGCAGCAGTCGGGCGAGATCCAGTCCGCCTCCGAAGAACTGTCGGGCCGCACCGAAAGCCAGGCCGCGACGCTGGAGCAGACCGCCGCGGCGCTGGAGCAGATGACCGCCAGCGTCAACAACTCCGCCCGCAACGCCCAGGAGGTGCAATCGGTGGTGGAGACCGCGCGCAACGATGTCGAGACCAGCGGCCGGGTGGTGGAAGGCGCCATTGCCGCGATGAACGAGATCGAGGCCTCCTCGAACCAGATCAGCCAGATCATCACGGTGATCGACGACATTGCCTTCCAGACCAACCTTCTGGCCCTGAACGCAGGCGTCGAGGCAGCCCGGGCGGGCGAGGTCGGCCGCGGCTTTGCGGTGGTGGCCTCCGAGGTGCGGGCGCTGGCGCAGCGCTCGTCGGATGCCGCAAATGAGATCAAGGGGCTGATCACCGCCAGCACCATGCATGTCCAGGACGGGGTGGAAAAAGTGGACGGCGCGGGCAAGGCGCTCACCACCGTGGTCACCCAGGTGACCAATATCGCCGAGCTGGTCAATGGCATCTCCAGCGAATTTGCCGAACAGGCGCAGGGGCTGAACGAGATCAATCTCGGCGTCTCGCAGCTGGACTCGGTGACCCAGCAGAATGCCTCCATGGTGGAGGAATCCGGCAATGCGATCCGGGTCATGAACAACGAGACCGTGGGCCTGAACGAGCTGGTCGGCCAGTTCACCCTGCGCGGCGGCGAGGAGCCTGCCGCGGCCCCGGCCGCTGACGGCTGGCAGGGCCAGCCGGCGGCGGTGCCGGAGCCTGCGGCAGAGCAGCTTTGGGCGGAGCCGGAACCCGCGGCGGCCGCGGCCGGCGGCACGATCTGGGAGGACTTCAACGACGGCAGCGAAGTGTTCCCGGAAGACAGCGAACCGCAGCCCCGCTCAGCCTGAGGCGCGCGCCCGGCGGGTGCTCCGCAAGGGACGGGAGCAGACAGCCAGCGGCAGTCCGGAAACGGGCTGCCGCTGCTGTGTTTAGAGCGAGATCAGCCCCTGCTTCAGCGCCAGCGCCAGGGCGTGTTCGCGGGTGCTGGCCCCCAGCGCCTTGCGGGCATTGGCAAAATGCAGGGAGACCGCGGCCTCCGACAGGCCCAGCTTTTCGGCGATGCGGGCGGTCATCATGCCCTCGGCCAGCAAGGACAGCACCTCGCGCTGGCGCAGGGTCAGCAGCGGCGGCGCTGCGGCGGCATAGCGGTTGCTGCCGGGCGGTGTGTCCTGATCAATGGTGCTGGCCAGAAGGGCCGAGAACAGCTGCATCTCAAGCGGTGAGGCAGCCCTGGCATCTGCGGTGCTTTCTTCAAAGGCCAGGGTCACAAACCGGCCCGGGCCGGACCTTGCCCCGTAGCGCGAACATTGCATGCCGCCAAAGCCTGCGTCCTTCATCCCATGGTTCAGCGCCCACTCCCGGCGGCCGGCAGCCTCATCGCGGCGCAGCACCCCGCAGTCCAGCTGCATGGTGCCGGGGCGCTCCGCCAGGCCTTCGATAAACGGGTCCACTTCGACGTAGGCTTCGCTCAGGTATTCCTCCATCCAGGACGCGGGCATGTCGGTGCTGACCCAGGCAACAGCGCGCGCGGGCAGGTTAATGCGGGCCACCAGGATGCTCTTGACGCCCATCCGCTCCGCCACGTCTTGCGCGGCCTGCCAGCGCGTGCCGGGCTCTTGCGGGTACAAAAGCGTGTCCAGCGTATCAATCAGCTCGTTCTTCATGCCTGCCTCAATCGCAAACCCGCCAATAACAATCGGGCCCAGCCAAACGGAGATTGTCTGCCCCTGGGGGACGTCACACCCCTATAAATATCCCTAGGTTGGCCCGCCTAAGGCGATCAGGCAATGTCTTTTTCGCGCCCGGCTATTGGACCGGGCGGCTGTTTCCGGCAGGTGCGCGATTGATGAGTGAGTGGTGGCAGCCCTGATTTCCCGCGGTTTCAGTTAGACTGAGGCCTGATGCGCGGGGGCGCCGGCGGCGCATTTGCCGGAAACCCTTCCGCTGCCGCCGCGCAGCGTGTTTGCTCAAGAGGTATCCAGGATGACATCAGTGAAACAGATTTTTTGGGCCGCCGCCGCCGCTCTGGCCCTGGCGGCGCTGCCGGGCAGCGGGGCATTGGCGGGCGCCAAGCCAAAAGGCGCCAAGGCAACGCCGCCGGAGGACATCCTGCAGCTTTATGCGGGCAAGACATCGAACTGGAGCCGGGGCGGCCATGCCTATTGGGCTGCGGACGGCAGCTTTCAGGGCATCAACAAGACCGGCGATGCGGTCGGCACCGGCAAATGGTATGTGACCCGCAAAGGCAAGCTTTGCCACGAATCCAACTGGCACAAGGCGGTTGACGGCACAGTGAAGGTCCATCCCTTCAAGAGCTGCTGGCAGTTTGTCACCGCACCGGACGGCACCGTTTGGGAACGCTACCTGGGCGAGGACGGCGGCTGGTACCGGCACAACGCCGGAAAGCAGGTCAGCGGCAACAGCCAGAGTCGCCTGTTCCGCAAGATCAGCAAGCGCCTGGGGCTGTAGCACGGGGTGCAGCACGGGGTGCAGCACGGGCGGTCCGGCCAGAGAGCCAGGGCCGCCCGCAAAGAAAAAGGCGCCCCGCAGGGCGCCTTTGCTGTCCGGTCCGGCGGCGGACTTAGACTTTCAGGTTCGGGATGATCTGCTTTTTGCGGGACATGATGCCCGGCAGAACCACGGTGTCGCCCGCAGCATCGGCGCCGAAGGATTTGGCAGCAACGGTTTTCACCAGATCGTTCGGGACCAGCAGGGTGGCCTCTTCGTTCAGGATGTCGACCACGAACAGCAGCACCTGATCAACGCCGTCCTCGGATGCGACGGTGGCCATGGTGTCCATCAGCGAGGCCTTGCGGTCCAGCACAACGGCCGGAGCGGTGGTTTCCAGAACCGAGACGCGGAACTTGGTGCCGTCGACTTCGTATTCCTTGGAGTCCATGCGCAGCAGTTCGGCGTCAGAGAAGGAGGAGACGTCGGATTTGGCGGCAAACATTTCAGCCGCATAGTCTGCGATGTTGATGCCCAGGTCGGCAGCCAGCTTTTCGGCCACAGCCTTGTCGTGGGCGGTGGTGGTCGGCGAGCGGAACTCCAGGGTGTCGGACAGGATGCAGGTCAGCGCCGCGCCCTTGATGGCTTCCGGCATCTTGGCGGCATCGTCGCCCATCAGGTCGTGCATGATGGTGGCGGTGCAGGCCAGCGGGCGGATGGTGATGTCGATCGGGCCTTTGGTTTCCAGGCCGCCGACCAGCTTGTGGTGGTCGATGATCGCCTGCACATCGGCGCCGTTGATGTTGGCGGGCAGCTCTGCCGGGTTGTTGGTGTCGACGATCACCACAGCCGCGTCATCGGCCACGTCCTCGATGATGGCGGGCTTCTCAAAGCCCCAGCGCTGCAGCATGAAGGCCGCTTCGGTGTTCGGCTCGCCCAGCAGTTTGGGCTCGGCGGCAACGCCTTTCACCTCGTTCAGGTACCAGGCCCAGACGATCGGGGAGCCGGTGGAATTGGTGTCGGGGGATTTATGGCCGAAAACTTGAATGGTCATGGGGCTGTCCTGTTCACTCATGAGGTCAGAAAAGGGGAGAATTGCGCGCCTTATAGGGCTGGCGGGCGGGCTTGTCACCCCGCAGCTTCTGCAATTTCTGCAATGCGGCGTTGTGTTCAGAAGGGGGCGCGTTCCAGGCTGTAGCCCTGCTGCTGCAAGAGGTTCAGCACGCCGTTTTCGCCGGGCAGGTGCAGCGCGCCGGCCGCGACCACGATGAGATCGCCCCGTGCCGCTTCGATCACCGGGATCCAGGCCAGGTTGCGGTTGTCCAGCATGGCGCGCATCGAGTCCTGCCAGATCCGGCGGGTTTCCCCGGCTGGAAGAATATCCGATTGCAGAAAGTCCTGTTCGTAGATGGTGAAATAGGTCTGCGACTGCTCGTCGAAATAGGCCTCGACCATGGTGAAGAAGGCGTCCTGTTCGCCGCCGAGCAGCGCCAGATAGGCGCGCAGCTGGCGGACTTGTTCCTCCAGCGGTTCGCTGTTGAACACCTCAAACAGGGTCATCGGGCCTTCGAGCGCCCGGGTTTCGGTGCCGGCGTCCTCTGCGGCCTGCTCCAGCCGTTTGTCGAGCCCGTTGGTGCTGTCCGGCAAGGCGCGCAGGCAGGGCGGCACCGCCATCGAGACGGCCAGGAACCAGGGCCGCATCTTGGCGGCCATCCAGGGGGCCACACCGTTGGCGCGGGCCTTTTCGGCCAGGTTTTCCCATTCCTGCTGCGGCAGCCGGTCGATCAGGCTGGGGCCTTCGGTGATCAGGGTCAGCGAGGGGTCGCGGCCGATGGCGGCCAGCATCTCTGCCTCTTCTTGCCTGGTGCCTTCCAGCAGCAGCAGGTCGGCCTTGGCAATCAGCGGCGCCAGGGCGGTTGCGATGGCGTCCAGGCGGGGGTCGCTGATGTGCATGGTGCCGATCACATGCAGGGTGCGGCTGCCGCGCCGGGCGATCCAGTGATTGCCTTCGGAAAACGGCGTGGCGGCAACCTGGGCTTCGATTTTGGTGCGTTCTTCGGCGGGCAGCGCATGCCTTTGATCGGTGCCGGTGCAGGCGGCCCAGAGCGCGGCGGGCAGCAGCAGGAAAACTGCGGAAAGGAAAAGGCGCATGAAGGAAAGGTCCTGAAACGAATAAACAGTCAGGCCCCTGTCTACCACGGGGCGCGGTTCAGGGTGAAGCCCCGGGCCTGCAGCAGGTTCAGGACGCCGTTCTTGCCGGGCAGATGGGCCGCGCCGACGGCGATCACGATCCGGTCCTGCCCGGCGTTCAGGATCACCGGCATCCAGCGGCTGTTGCGCAGGTCCAGCAGGCGGCGGTTGTACTGGCGCCACAGCCGTTCGGTCTCGGCGCTGGAAAAGCTGCTGTACTGGGCGCTGACCCAGGGGGCGAGGACAAAGGCGCTCCAGACGCTTTGATCGAAATAGGCCTCGACCGGGGTGGCGTCCTCGGGCCTGCTGGACTGGATCAGCTCCAGTTCAAGCTCCAGCATCCGGGTCTGGTCGCGCAGCGGCAGGCCGGCCACTGCTGCCAGCGCCTGTTCCGGAGTTTCCAGCGCGCCGAGCGGGATGCGCTTGCGGCGGGCGAAATCGGCGATCCGGTCATCGAGGCCGCGGCGCAGGCCAAAGCCGTAGGGGCGGCAGCCGCTTTGCACCAGGAACATCGAGATCGCCCAGGGCTGCATCCGGTTCACCCGGTCCAGGTTGGCGCCGCTGATCCGGGCAGTCAGTTCGAACCGCTGCCAGGCCTCCTGGCCCAGCAGGTGGCGCAGTTCCTGGCCCTTGGGCAGCAGAAAGCTGCGGGCCAGCGACGGCGGCATCTCGTCCAGCCGCTCCATGTCCGCCTGCGAGGTTTCCAGGTAGATTGCCTGCGCCGAGGCCAGAGCCGGGCGCAGGGTGCGCATCACCTTGGCCATGCGGGCGTCGCCGCCGTGCATGGTGCCGATCACATGGATGGTGCGGCCGCCCTTGGTGGCGACCCAGTGGTTGCCGCGGGAAAACGGGGTGGCGGCCATCTCGCGCTCCAGCCGGGCCTCGGTTGCGGCGGGCAGATGCGCGCGGTAGTCGAGGCCGCGGCAGGCGGCAAAGCCGGCCGTGGCCTGCAGGGTGAGGGCAAGCGCCAGTGCTATCCGTTTCATCACGTGCCCTTTCCCCGGTTGCGGAACTGTGGCCTGGACTTATGAACCTAGGTCCGCGGCCGGGGGGCGGCAATGTAAAACCTTGTGAGGCGGGCGGTTTTTGGACGCGCGTGGCGGTTTGCGGCAGAGTTGCCTTTGGCGGCGGATCCTGCGAGGGATTGGGCATGGACCGCGAAGATCAGCTTTACCCGCCCGTCAAAGCGCTGCTGGAAGCGCAGGGCTATGGCGTCAAGGGCGAGGTGGGGGCTGCCGATGTGGTGGCGGTCCGCGGCGATGAGGCGCCGGTGATTGTCGAGCTGAAGCTGAAGTTTTCGCTGTCGCTGTTTCATCAGGCGGTCGCGCGGCTGGCAGTCACCGATCACGTCTATATCGCGGTGCCGCGGCCCGGCGGCAGGCAGGCGCGGCGGATGCTGAAGGACAATCTGGCGATGTGCCGGCGGCTGGGGCTGGGGCTGATCACTGTACGCGGGGACGGCCGCGCCGAGGTGCATTGCGACCCCGGGCCATATGCGCCGCGCAAGTCGAAGAAAAAGCAGGCACGGCTGCTGCGGGAGTTCCAGGCCTTGCGCGGCGACCCCAACGCGGGCGGCGCCACAAGGCACGGGATCGTCACCGCCTACCGCCAGGATGCCTTGGCCTGCGCCGCGCATCTGGCCGGGGCAGGGGCCTGCAAGGGGGCGGAGGTGGCCAAGGCCACCGGCGTGGCGCGGGCCACCCAGCTGATGGGCAGGAACCATTATGGCTGGTTCGAGCGGGTGGAGACCGGCATCTACCAGCTGACTGATGCGGGCCGCGCAGGCCTGGTGCATTGGGCCGGAAGCTGGGAAGAGGACTGATCTCCCGCAGGTGCGCCATTGATGTGCTAATGTGTACCTTTCCGTGTTTGTCTTGTTTTTAGGTTTTGCTGAAGGGTTCGGATTAATTCACCTCACGTCAGACGCATTTTTTCCCTGTTGAGCAAAGCCCGGCCTGCGCCGATGACTGCGCCAGCTTTGCACGAGGGGAGACAGCAATGGCAACTCAGGACATCGACCGGCTGCAGGACCGCCTGCGGGCGCAGCGGGTCAGCTTCGACAAGATCCCGGTGATCGACATCAGCGCGCTGAACACGGGCGGCAGCCTGTTTGAGGTGGCCAAGGAAATCCGCTGGGCGCTGACAAACGCTGGGTTCTTTTACGTCAAGAACCACGGGGTGCCGGAGGCGGTGGTGAACGGCGCCTTTGACGAGACCCGGGCGTTCTTCGACCTGCCGCTGCAGGACAAGATGGACCTGCATATCTCCAAGTCCGGGATGGCCTTGCGCGGCTATATCGAGATCTTTGGCGAAAACACCGATCCGAAGAAGACCAAGGATCTGAAGGAGTGTTTCGACATCGGGCCGGAGTGCCCGTCGGGCGACGCGCCGTTCTTTGGCCCCAACCTGTGGCCCGCGGCGCGGCCGCAATTCCAGCAGGCGGTCTATGGCTACCATGAGGAGATGAAGGGCCTGGCGCAGCGGCTGATGCGGGCGATTGCGGTCAGCCTGGATCTGGAGGCGGATTTCTTTGCGCCCAGGATGCAGGACCCGATCACCATCCAGCGGCTGCTGCACTACCCGCCGCAGGAAGGGCAGATCGACGAGAGCGTGATGGGCATCGGCGCCCATACGGATTACGGCAGCCTGACCATCCTGGCGCAGGACGATGTGGGCGGGTTGCAGGTGATGAACCGTGACGGCGCCTGGATCCAGGGGCCGCCGATCGAGGGCACTTTTGTGATCAATATCGGCGATTTGATTCAAAGGCTGACCAATGATCTCTATCTGGCGAACCTGCACCGGGTGGTGAATGCCTCGGGCCGGGAGCGGTATTCGATTCCCTTCTTCATCGACGCTGATGCGGATGCGGTGTTCCAGCCGCTGGAGAGCTGCGTCAGCGCGGAAAACCCGGCCCGCTATGCGCCGGTGACCTGCGGCACGCATAAGTTCGGGCGTTTCAAGGACAGCTTTCCGCACCTGAACGGCAAGGCGGCCTGAGCCGCTAAATCAAGGAAAAACAGGGGGCGCTGCGGCGCCCCTCATTTTTTGCCGATTCCCCTGTTGACAAGGCCGCGGGGCATTCCTAGCTTCCCCTCGTTATCACTCGCCGGGTGTGAGTGATAACGGCCCCTGCCAGGGAGCGGGGGTGGAACGAGATAACAACCTTTGAGCCTTTAAGGAGCTGCAAAGATGGCATTGAAACCGCTTCATGACCGTGTGCTGGTGCGCCGCACCGAAAGCGAAGAAAAAACCGCTGGCGGCCTGATCATCCCCAATTCCGCCAAGGAAAAGCCGAGCGAAGGCCAGGTCGTCGCAACCGGTGAAGGCGCCCGCAAGGACAGCGGCGAGCTGATCGCAATGGCTGTGAAAGCCGGCGACAAGATCCTGTTCGGCAAATGGTCCGGCACCGAAGTGTCCGTCGACGGCGAAGAGCTGCTGATGATGAAGGAAAGCGACATCATGGGCATCATCGAGTAAGCCCTTAAGGCTTCTCTGATCCCCTAACTCGCTGACAATTACAGAATTTCTCTAGGAGAGTGAAAAATGGCTGCTAAGGACGTCAAATTTACCACTGACGCGCGCAACCGCATGCTGGCCGGCGTGAACGTGCTGGCTGATGCTGTCAAAGTGACCCTGGGCCCGAAAGGCCGCAACGTGGTTCTGGACAAATCCTTTGGCGCGCCGCGCATCACCAAGGACGGTGTGTCGGTTGCCAAGGAAATCGAACTGGAAGACAAGTTCGAGAACATGGGCGCCCAGATGGTGAAGGAAGTTGCTTCCCGCACCAACGACGAAGCCGGCGACGGCACCACCACCGCCACCGTTCTGGCGCAGGCGATCGTCAAAGAAGGCCTGAAGCAGGTTGCAGCGGGCCTGAACCCGATGGACCTGAAGCGCGGCATCGACCTGGCAACCGCCAAAGTCGTCGAAGGCATCAAAGACATGGCCCGCGAAGTGAAAAACTCCGCTGAGGTTGCGCAGGTTGGCACCATCTCTGCCAACGGCGAAGCCGAAATCGGCCAGCAGATCGCAGACGCGATGCAGAAAGTCGGCAACGAAGGCGTCATCACCGTTGAGGAGAACAAAGGCCTCGACACCGAGACCGACGTTGTCGAAGGCATGCAGTTCGACCGCGGCTACCTGTCGCCCTACTTCGTGACCAACCCGGACAAGATGATTGCAGATCTGGAAGACTGCATGATCCTGCTGCACGAAAAGAAACTGTCCTCGCTGCAGCCGATGGTGCCGCTGCTGGAGCAGGTGATTCAGTCGCAGAAGCCGCTGCTGATCATCGCCGAAGACGTTGAAGGCGAAGCGCTGGCGACCCTGGTTGTCAACAAACTGCGCGGCGGCCTGAAAATCGCAGCCGTCAAGGCACCGGGCTTCGGCGACCGCCGCAAGGCCATGCTGCAGGACATCGCGATCCTGACCGGCGGCCAGGTGATCTCCGAAGATCTGGGCATGAAGCTCGAGTCCGTCACCATGGACATGCTGGGCACCGCCAAGAAGATCGAAATCACCAAAGACGAAACCACCATCGTCGACGGTGCCGGCGAGAAGGCCGAGATCGAAGCGCGCGTGGCTCAGATCCGCACCCAGATCGAAGAAACCTCTTCCGACTACGACCGTGAGAAGCTGCAGGAACGCGTTGCCAAACTGGCAGGCGGTGTTGCCGTGATCCGCGTCGGCGGCATGACCGAAGTGGAAGTGAAAGAGCGCAAGGACCGTGTGGACGATGCTCTGAACGCCACCCGCGCAGCTGTGCAGGAAGGCGTGATCGTCGGCGGCGGTGTGGCTCTGGTCCAGGCCGGCAAGGCGCTGGAAGGCCTGGAAGGCGCCAACGCCGACCAGAACGCCGGTATCACCATCGTCAAGAAAGCCATCGAAGCGCCGCTGCGCCAGATTGCTGAAAACGCAGGTGTCGACGGCGCCGTGGTTGCGGGCAAAGTCCGCGAAAGCACCGACAGCGCATTCGGCTTCAACGCGCAGACCGAAGAATATGGCGACATGTTCTCCTTCGGCGTGATCGACCCGGCGAAAGTGACCCGCACCGCTCTGGAAGACGCGGCATCGGTTGCAGGCCTGCTGATCACCACCGAAGCCATGGTTGCTGACAAGCCCGCCAAAGAAGGCGCAGGCGCCGGCGGCGGCATGCCCGACATGGGCGGCATGGGCGGCATGGGCGGCATGATGTAATCACAAATCCCAACGGGATTTGTGATGGGCGGCAGGCGATTGGCCCGGACCAGTATCGGGACAGGCCAATCTGCCGGAAGCCCACCGCTAATGACTGCAAGATTCGGGGCTGCCTATCAAGGCGGCCCCTTTTTTGTTTTCCGGCAAGGGTGGCCCGCCTTGCGGGCCTGCCTCCGGCGGGAGTATTTTTGGAAAGATGAAAATGCAGGAGCCAGTAAATGGTTGTTGGGCCGGACTTCAGCAGGGATACGAAGCCGGAGGATGCAGGCGAGGTTGATATGCTGCTGCGGGCAGCCTTCGGCGGTGAGGATGAGGTGCGCCTGGTGCATGCGCTGCGCCGCGATGGAGATATGGTTTGCGAGATGGTGAAGCCGTGGCAGGGACGGATTGCGGGCTATGCGGCGCTGTCGCGGATGGCGGCACCCGCAGGCTGGCTTTGTTTGGCGCCGGTGGCCGTTCTGCCAGAATTCCAGCGCGGTGCGCTGACGCCGCCCGGGCAGGGCAAAGGCCCCTGGCGGGTGGGGCAGAGGCTGGTTTCCGAGCTGGCCTTGGCTGCTGAGATTCCCGGTTTGGATCTGGTTCCGGCAATTGTTGTTCTGGGGCAGCCGGAGTTCTATGAAAAATGCGGATTCTTCGGGTCCCGGGCTGCGCGCTTGAAGACGCCTTACCCTGCCGGGTATACGATGCTGGCGGCACCTGGCGATGACGTGCCGGAGGAAGACCTGATCTATCCGCGGGCGTTTTCCGGCGGCGGCTGACACGAAGAGTTCATTGGCGGGGCCAAAGCCGGCGCATTAGCTGTTGAGGAATAGGCGCGACAGGGAGGGTCCGGCAGATGGCGGTACTGGCAGGGCGGATGCTGGCCCGTCTGCTGTTTGCCCTGATGGCTGGCCTGGCTGTTGCCGGCTGTGCAGTGTCGCCGGTGGACCGGCTGGCGAAGCCGCCGAACCTCTATGCGACCGGGCGCAATTATCAGGCCGAGGAGGTGCCGCAGGCACAGCGCACGGTGGCGCCGCGGCTGCTTTATGTGACCAACCGCTCGCAGCGGCTGAACGGGGACGGGTCGGTCACCTATCTGGCGGAGCGGTCGGATTCGATGGCCTTTGGCGCCGCCGAGGTGCAGTTTGCCGGGGTGCAGGACTGGCCGGAGCTGGTGGCGCTGACCCATGCCGATGGCGCCGGGCGGCTGCCGCGGCTGAAGGTGGCGGGGTTTCGCGACAGCATCCGCTTTGCCAAGACGCCGCTGACGGCGGAGCGGCGGCTGGGGCGGGTGGTGACCGAAACGCAGGCGGAGCGGGAATACGCCGCCCATGCTGCCGCCTTCCGCAAGGCGATCGCGGCAGAGGTGCGGCGGGCGGGCAGCGGGCGCATCCTGCTGTTTGTGCATGGGTTCAACAATGATTTCGAGGAGGCGCTGACGACGCTGGCCAATATCTGGCATTACGCCGGGCGGCGGTCCGTGCCGATGGCGTTTTCCTGGCCTGCGGGCAATCCCGGAGTGTTCAAGTATTTCCGCGACCGGGAGGCGGGGGAGTTCTCGGTGTTTCATCTGAAGGAGACGCTGGATCTGCTGGCCTCGGTGCCGGAGGTCGAGGATATCGACATCGTGGCGCATTCGCGCGGCGCAGATGTGGCGGCCGCTGCCCTGCGCGAGCTGGTGATCCGCGAGCGCGGGCGGGGCGTGCGGCCCAAGGTGGCGCTGAAGACCGGCACGCTGATCCTGGCGGCGCCGGATCTGGATGTGGGCATCGTGCGGCAGCGGCTGATCAGCGAGCGCGTCTTTGCCGCCTTCGAGCAGGTCAATGTCTATATCAACCCGGAGGACCAGGCGCTGGCCTTTGCCTCGATCCTGACCCAGGAGGCGCGCTTCGGGCGGCTGGAGGCAGAGGATTTTGCGCCTGGCGAGCTGGCCTCGCTGAAAAAGGTGGGGCTGGTGCATTTCATCCGGGTCGAGGGCGCGGGCGGGGCCGGGCATTCCTATTTCCGCGACAATCCCGGGGCGATGTCGGATATTGCGCTGGCGCTGCGTACCCGCGCCTTTCCCGGCGGCACCCTGCGGCCGCTGGCGCTGGATCAGGACAACATCTGGACCTTGCACCCGGACTACCCGCTGGAGCGGCTGCCGGATCTGGATCTGGACTTTGTGCCGGAGCGGCGCTGAGGCCGTGCTGGGCGGGCGGCGCCCGGCTTTTGGCGGCGGCGGTGCCTGCGGGCCTTGGAAGTTTGAGTATTTATCACCAGAAAGAAGCATGGCCGATTGCGGTGCCCGGGGGGCAGAAACCACTGGCCTGGCCGGGCCGGGCAATGTAGCTGGCATGTCATGCGCCTGTTCTGTCTTGTCTCTTTCACAATGATTGCCTTTGCTGCCAATTCGATCCTCGGGCGGGAGGCGATTGGCGGCGGCTATATGGATGCCACCGGTTTTGGCCTGTGGCGGCTGGTGTCGGGCGCGCTGATGCTGGCGGTTCTGTGCCGGCTGCGGGGGCTGCAGACCTGGACGGCTGAGCGGCTGCTGCGGCCGTCTTCGCTGTGGGGCGGGGCGGCGCTGACGCTTTATATGGCGGGGTTCACCCTGGCCTACCAGGATCTGGATGCGGGCCTTGGCGCGCTGGTGCTGTTCGGGGTGGTGCAGATTTCCATGTTCCTGTGGGGCACTGTAAAGGGCGCCCCGGCGGCCGGGCTGCAGGTGGCGGGGGCCGTTTTGGCCTTTGGCGGGCTGGCCTATGCGGTCTGGCCGCAGGAGGGGGCGGGGGTGCCGCTGGCGGCGTCGCTGCTGATGGCCTTGAGCGGCCTGGGCTGGGGGATCTACAGCCTGCTGGGGCGCGGCGCGCGGCAGCCGCTGGCAGCGACGGCGGTGAATTTTGCCTGGTCCAGCGTGATGATGCTGCCGGTGCTGCTGGTGGCGGGGGGCGGCACGGTGGTGAGCCTGTACGGCGTGTTTCTGGCGGTGCTGTCGGGGGCGGTCACCTCGGGGCTGGGCTATGCGCTGTGGTACCGGGTGCTGCCGCAGTTGCTGCCTGCGGTTGCTGCCACGGTGCAGCTGAGCGTGCCGGTGATCGCCATCCTGGCGGGGGCTGCGCTGCTGGGTGAACCCATCGGGCTGCGGCTGGTCTTTGGCACCGCGGCGGTGCTGGGCGGCATCGCGCTGGTGGTGCTGCGGGCGCCCGCGGTGCGGCCGAAGACGGCGCAGTAGGGCTTTTCCCGCCCTGGGTTTGCGCTTATCTGGGGGCCATGCGTATTGGTTTGAAATCCTTGATCCTGAGTGCCGCAGCACTGCTGCCGCTGCCTGCGGCGGCTGAGTGCGTGATCCTGCTGCATGGGCTGGCGCGCTCTGAGGCGTCTTTTGCGGTGATGGAAGAAGTGCTGCAATCGCGGCAATACACCGTGGTGCGGCCCGGCTATCCCTCCACCGAGGAACCGGTGGAGGCTCTGGCAGAAAGCGTGCTGCCCGGGGCTTTTGCCGCTTGCGGGACCCAGACCGCCCATGTGGTGACCCATTCGATGGGCGGCATATTGCTGCGCTACTGGCTGCAGGACAGCCAGCCGCGCAATCTGGGACGGGTGGTGATGATGGGGCCGCCCAACCAGGGCAGCGAATTGGTGGACAAGCTGGGGGACTGGGAGGTGTTCGGCTATCTGAACGGGCCTGCCGGGCTGCAGCTGGGCACCGGGCCGGACAGCCTGCCGAAACGCCTGCCGCCGGTGGATTTCGAGCTGGGGGTGATTGCCGGCAGCGAGACGCTGAACCCGGTGTTCTCGAACCTCATCCCCGGGGCGGATGACGGCAAGGTCTCGGTCGGCAGCACCCGTGTTGAGGGCATGGCGGCGCATCTGACGCTGCCGGTCACCCATACTTACATGATGAACAGCCCGCAGGTGATGGCGCAGGCGCTGCATTTCCTGGAGGAGGGGCGGTTTGAGCCGTCGCTGACCTGGCTGGCAGCGGTGGAAGAGATTATCACAGAGGCCTGCCAGCTGAACGGCGGCTGCGGGGGAGCAGGGAAATGACGCTGGAACTGACCTTGCAGGGCGGCGATGTACTGCGCCCTGGCGGGCTGGAGCGCGGCGGCGGGATTGCCATTGCGGATGGTCTGGTGGCGGATGCGCCTGCGGGCCGTGTTGTGGATCTGTCGGGCTATCTGGTGCTGCCGGGAATCGTGGATCTGCATGGCGACGGCTTCGAGCGCCACCTGGCGCCGCGCCGCGGCGCGATGAAGCAGATGGGCGAGGGCATCGTGGCGGCGGAGGCGGAGCTGGCCGCCAATGGCATCACCACGGCGGTGCTGGCGCAGTTCTATTCCTGGGAAGGGGGTTTGCGCGGGCCGGAGTTTGCGGGCCAGGTGTTCGAGGGCATCCAGGCGGTGCGCGCGGGCCTGGTCACCGATCTGCTGCCGCAGCTGCGGTTCGAGATCCACATGCTGGAGGATTATGCCGGGCTGGCCGCCAAGGTGGCGGAGTGGGGGGTTCCTTATGTGGTGTTCAACGACCACCTGCCGCATGAGAGGCTGGCTGAGGGCAAGAAGCCGCCGCGGCTGACCGGCCAGGCGCTGAAGGCGGGCCGCAACCCGGAGGTGCATTGGCAGATGCTGAAGGACATGCATGCGCGCCGGGATGACGTGGCCGCAGCAGCAGGGATGCTCTGTGCGGAGCTGGCGGCCCTGGGAGTGCGGCTGGGCAGCCATGACGACCACACGTCTGAGGACCGCGCCATCTGGCGTGAACGCGGCGCCCGGATCTCCGAGTTTCCCGAGACTCTGGAAGCGGCAGAGGCGGCACGGGCGGCAGGCGACCACATCATCCTCGGCTCGCCCAATGTGGTGCGGGGCGGCTCGCACAAGGGCAATGCCTCCGCCGTGGAGCTGATCGCTATGGGGCTGTGCGACGCGCTGGCCTCTGACTACCACTACCCCAGCCCACGCCGTGCTGCGCTGATGCTGGAACGCTCCGGCCTCATGGACATGGCGGGCGCCTGGCGGCTGGTCTCGGACGGCCCGGCACAGGTCCTGGGCCTGACCGATCGCGGGCGGCTGGAGGCAGGCAAGCGGGCGGATATCGTGGTGCTGGACAAGGAGAGCCAAAGGGTCGCGGCGACACTGTCCGGCGGCCGGGTCAGCTATATGTCCGGGGCGGTTGCCTCCAGGTTCCTGGGGTAGCTGCGCCGCGCGTCAGGCCAAAAGGCCCTCCTTGCGGCGCGTGAAACCGGCGGGGCCGCTTTCACCGGGCTGCCTTGCAGCAACGGGCGGGGCTGGCTAGGGTCAGGGCGATTGAATTCAGACCTTTGCAAAGCGATGGAAAGGACCCGGAAATACGGCCGCACCTTTCACCTGCCGCACTCTCCCGGTGCTGCCAGTGACGATAAGATCCTGCCGGATACCGCCGCTCTGCTGGCTGAGCCTGAGGTGGTGATCACCGAAAAGATGGATGGGGAAAACACCTCCATTCACCCGGGCGGCTGCCATCCGTGCAGCCCGGATGCGCAGTATCATCCGTCGCGCGGCTGGATGAAAGCCTGTGCCGCGGGAATTTCTCCGGCCCTGGCCGAGGGTGAGCGGATTGCGGGCGAATACCTGTTTGCCCGCCATGCCATCGTATATGCAGCACTGCCGAGCTATTTCCTGGGGTTTGCCTGGATCATTGATGGCGTGATCCAGCCCTGGGAGGAGACGCTGGCCCGGTTCGGTGAACTGGGGATTGCCAGCGTGCCGGTGCTGTACCGCGGAGCGCCCTCTGAACAGGTGCTGCAGCAGACCATTGCCGCGCTGGACCTTGAAACGCAGGAAGGGTTTGTGGTCCGCGCTGCCAGAGAGTTTGGCGAGGCAGACATGCAGAGGCTGCTGGCCAAATACGTCCGCGCGGATCACGTGCAGACAGAGGTGCATTGGATGAACGCGGAGATCATCAAAAACACCCTCGCCTGACGCCGCCTGCTGCTTCTTTCTGGTTGAAAATACTCCGGGGGTCTGGGGGCAGCGCCCCCAGCCTTGCCGGCCTGACCCTCAGCTTTGCGGTTTCTGCACCCGGTTCACATGGCCCATTTTGCGGCCTGGTTTGGCCTCGGCCTTGCCATAGAGGTGGATGGCGCAGTCCGCCTCCTTGGCCAGCTCCGGGACACGGTCCACGTCATCGCCGATCAGGTTTTCCATTACCACATCGGAATGGCGCTGGCCGTCGCCTAGAGGCCATCCCGCAATCGCGCGGATGTGCTGTTCGAACTGATCCACGGTGCAGCCGTTCTGGGTCCAGTGGCCGGAGTTATGCACCCTGGGCGCGATCTCGTTGACGATCAGGCTTTGGGGCGTGACGAACAGCTCAACCCCCAGCACGCCGACATACTCCAGCGCGTTCAGGATCTTGCCCGCCATCAGCACCGCGTCCATGCGCTGGGAGGTGGTCAGCTTGGCGGGCACGGTGGTCGTGTGCAGGATGCCGTCGCGGTGGACGTTCTCGCCGGGGTCGAAACAGGCGATCTCGCCGGTTACGCCGCGGGCGGCAATGACCGAGACCTCATGGCTGAAATTCACGAAGCCTTCGAGGATCGAAGGCGCGCCAGCCATGGCGGCGAGCGCTTCGCCTGCGTCCTCCGGCGCCTTGATGCGGGCCTGGCCCTTGCCGTCATAGCCGAAGCGGCGGGTTTTCAGGATCGAGGGGGCGCCGATCTCTGCGAGCGCGGCATCGAGGCTGGCCTGATCGGTGATGTCCGCGAAAGGCGCGGTTTGCAGGCCGAGGTCTTGCAGGAAAGTCTTCTCGGTCAGCCGGTCCTGGCTGATCCGCAGCGCCTCGCGGCCCGGGCGGATCGGTTTTTGCGATTCCAGCAGGTCGAGGGCGGAGGTCGGGATGTTCTCGAACTCATAGGTGATCACATCGACGGAGGCCGCAAAGGCGGCGAGTGCGGCTGCATCCTCGTAGCTGGCGGTGGTCACCTGTTCGGCGACATGGCCTGCGGGCGGGTTAAGCCCTGGCTCAAAAATATGGGTCTTGAAGCCGAGGCGGGAGGCCGCAACCGAGAGCATCCGGCCGAGCTGGCCGCCGCCAAGGATGCCGATGGTCGATCCGGGGGCAAGCACATCAGTCATCGGAGGGCTCCTCGGGGATGGAGGCAGAGAGGGCGTCGCGCCAGGCGTCCAGGCGCTGGGCCAGGGCGGGGTCCTGCAGCGCCAGGATGCCCGCGGCCATCAGGCCTGCGTTGGCGGCACCGGCGGACCCAATGGCCATGGTGGCGACCGGGAAGCCCTTGGGCATCTGCACGATGGAATAAAGCGAGTCGACGCCGGAGAGGGCGCGGGTCTGGACCGGCACGCCCACGACGGGCACACGGGTCTTGGAGGCGACCATGCCGGGCAGGTGGGCCGCTCCGCCAGCCCCTGCGATGATCACCTGCAGGCCGCGGTCCGCGGCGGATTTTCCGTAGCTCCACAGCCGGTCCGGGGTGCGGTGGGCGGAGACGATCCTGGCCTCGTATTCGACGCCCAGTTCATCGAGGATATTGGCGGCTTCCTTCATGGTGGGCCAGTCGGATTGGCTGCCCATGATGATGCCCACTTTGATGTCACCCATGGATGGTGGCTCCTGTCGCGGCTTGTGGAGCGCGCACTATAGGGAAATTGGCATTCGGCGCAATCCGGGTTGGGCCGGAATTCAGCCCGGTTTGCCTTGTTTTGCAGGCGATGCCGCTTTGCCGCAGGGGGAGGCTCCCGCCCGCGCGGGGATGCAGCGGGGCTGCACCGCCCCCGCGGTTGGGCGTGGCGCCGTGCTGGCGCACGGCGCGGGCGTCGGGGCTTGTGCGCTTCCAGGGGCCGGTGCAGGGTGGCGGCTGGACCAGGGAGGACAGGATGCTGGAACTGCGCCCCAATTGCGAGCTGTGCGATAAGGATCTGCCGCCCGATGCCGTGGAGGCGCGGATCTGCAGCTATGAGTGCACCTATTGCGCAGACTGCGCCGAACGCGTGCTGCACAATGTCTGCCCCACCTGCGGCGGCGGTTTTGCGCCGCGCCCGATCCGGCCTAGGAACGCCTGGCGCGAGGCGCTGAAGCTGGGGCTGGAGAACCATCCGGCCAGTACAGAGCGGGTGCATTCGAAATTCAGCCGCGCCGATATTACCGCGCATGTGGCGCGGATCCGGCATTTGAAGCCGGAGGAGAGGTGAGCATTCTCAGCCTCCGCCGCGGCGGGACTTCAGGCGCTTGACGATCTGCCGTTTTTCCCAGTCCTGGCCGAACAGGTCGATCATTTCATAAACGCTGAGCCCGTGCATGGCGAGGCCGATGCCCCAGCCGAGCGCGGGCCAGACCACCCAGAAATACCCGGGGCTGGTCAGCAGGTTCAGGACCAGCAGCCCGGCCATCACCACGGCGTATTGGATGGCATGGGTGTAGAAGGCGCGGATGTCGCGCACGTATTGCATGGCGTTCCGTTCTTCTTCGCTCAGTTCGGGCGCGGCTGCTGGGGTGGTCTGCATGTCCTGTTCCTTTCGCAGGCTGGAGAACTCCGTTTCCAGAACAGCGGCAATGCATTTCAGGGTTTCGGGGCTGGCCTTGGCGCCGCGTTCGATACGCTGCAGCGTGCGGGTGCTGATGCCTGCCATGCCGGCAAGCTGCTCCTGGGACAGGCCTTTTTCGAGGCGTAGCTTTCTGACAATCACTGTAAGTAGTCCTGCTGTTCACATGCTGACAGTGTCACCGGAGCGGAGAACCGGCCACGACACTCTCCTGACACGGGCCCGCCAATTGGGCGGCGTGCTGCGGTTTTAGCCGTTTGCGGCGCGGAGATCCATTGTCAGCGGAGGCAGGCACAGCTGAGACGGGCGCGGAGGCCGGCACCCGGACGGTTGCCTGAGCCGCCGGGCTGGGGGCTCAGGGCTTTTTGTTCCGGGATCAGCCCCGCTGCTTCGGCAGGATCAGGTTCAGCACCAGCCCCGCAACACCCGACAGGCCGATGCCTGCCAGCGTGAAGCCTTCGCCGAATTGCAGTGTCAGCCCGCCGAGGCCGATGATCAGCACGGTGGAGATGATCACCATGTTGCGGGCCTCCGACAGCTCGCCGCCCAGTTTGGCGAGCACCGACAGACCAACCACGGTGACCATGCCGAACAGAAGGATCATGATGCCGCCCATCACCGGCATCGGGATGGTGGAGAGCGCGCCTGACAGCTTGCCCGCAAAAGACAGCGCGATGGCAAACAGCGCCGCCCAGGTCATGATTGCAGGATTGAAGGCGCGGGTCAGGGTGACGGCGCCGGTGACCTCGGAATAGGTGGTGTTGGGCGGCCCGCCCAGCAGGCCCGCGGCGGCGGTGGCCAGGCCGTCGCCCAGCATGGTGTTCTGGATGCCGGGTTTTTCCATGTAGTCGCGCTTGGTCACATTGGAGATTGCCAGGATGTCGCCGAAATGCTCAATCGCGGGGGCGATGGCCACCGGCAGGATGAACAGGATGGCGGCGAGGTTGAACTCGGGCGCGACGAAGCCGGGGAGTTTGAACCAGGGCGCGTCCGCGATGGCGGCGGTGCTGAGCAGCGTCTCGCCGGTCACGGCGCCCAGGATCACGGCCGCGATGCAGCCCGCAGCGACGCCCGCCAGGATCGGCACGATGCGCATGATGCCGCGGCCCAGGATCGCCGTCAGCATGGTGGTGCCAAGCGAAATGGCGGCGAGCAGCAATGCGGTATTGCGCGGCATCACCTGGGTGTCGCCTGCAAGGCCGGTGGCCATGTTGACTGCAACCGGCGCCAGCGACAGGCCGATCACCATGATGACGGGGCCGACCACCACGGGCGGCAGCAGCCGGTGCAGGAAGCCGGGGCCAAAGGCGCGGATGGCAAAGGAGAGCGCCACATACAGCAGGCCCGCGGCAGCCAGGCCGCCGGTGGTCGCGGCCATGCCCCAGGTCTGCACGCCGTAGATGATCGGCGCGATAAAGGCAAAGGACGACGCCAGGAACACCGGCACCTGGCCTCGGGTCACGATCTGAAAGATCAGCGTGCCAAGCCCTGCGGTGAACAGGGCGACGCTGGGGTCAAGCCCGGTCAGCAGCGGCACCAGCACCAGCGCGCCAAAGGCGACAAACAGCATCTGGGCGCCGGCCAGCGCCTGTTTCGGAGAGAAGGTGTAACCGGCGGCCTGTGCATCAGGCGCCGGGATCTGTTCGCGCGCAGCGGTCATGTCCAGGCTCGTCTTGTTGTTCAGAGGCTTGCCCCGGAAGGCCTGTCCTGCGCCGCCCGGAATCAATCGCAGTGCTCCTAGACGGTTTCGCCGGATTTGACCATCCGGTAAGAGGCCGCGCCGGGGCGCAGCGGGCAGCTTCTTTCTGGGGACAAATACTCCGGGGAGTCCGGGCCTTTGGCCCGGACGGGGCAGAGCCCCCGCAGCGCGCCGTCAGGCGTGCTGCCATGCTCAACGCCCTGCGGGGCAGCCTGGCTGCACCGGACGGCGGGGAGAGCCCCGTCCGCACCGCTCAGGGCTGCCCGAAGAAGGCGGCAACCTCTTCGATAATCTGCCGGTGCTTGGCCGCGCGTTCCGCGCCGCCGGCCGCGCAGATGATCTCGTCGCCGGGCTCGGCCTCTGCCAGGAGCGCGTAACCGCCCGGCTTGCACTGGCCCAGAAAGTCGAAATGCGAGAGGGTTTCCGGTTCGATATAGCGGCTGCTGCCGCTGGGCAGGGTTCGCGCCAGAGCCCGGGATTCGATGTCCAGCGTCAGGCCGGAGTTCATGACGGGCGCGCCGTAGACCAGCATCGGGCGGGTGATCCGGGCCAGGCTGTCCTTGGCAAAGCTCTGGGTGCCGCCCAGGTCGAACAGGGCAAAACCCTTGATGCGGGGATCGGACAGGTCTGCCTCCATGCGGGCCCGGTCCTCTGGCGTTTCAGCGACCTTCCAGCCTTTCAGAACGCCGCAGGCCAGTTCGTCCGGCATCTGGCTGCAGGTTTCGGCCAGCCTGTCCGCGTCATAGCGCGCGCCTGCCAGCAGGGCGGCGGTGAAGCCGCCGAGCGAGTGCCCCGCCATATAGATACGGTCCGGATCGGTGAGGCCGGCCAGTTCTGGCGTGTTCAGCAGGTGGGTGATGACCCGGGAAATGTCGCGCGGCCGCTCCCACAGCTGGCGGCTGAGGTCGGGCTCGCGCGACCAGGTGGAGGTGCCGGGATGGCTGATGGCGGCAACCACGTAGCCCCGGCGCGCCAGGGCCTCTGCCAGCCAGGCCTGGTTGAGGGCATTGCCGTTAAGCCCGTGCGACAGCACCGCCAGCGGGAAGGGGCCGGGGGCGGGGGCAGCTTCCCTTGCGGCCTGCGGGGCCTGCCAGACCTTGCTGTCATAGAGCGGCGTGAGCGGGGCATCGCCTGTTGCGGGATACCACAAGAGCCCGTGCAGCGGGCGGGTGCCTTCGGCGGCGGGGATGGTCAGATCGCGCAGGCCGGGCAGATAGGATTGCGCCGTGGCGGCGGCAGCGCTGCAGAGGAAGGCGAGAGCGAGGAGGAGGGGTTTCATGATGTGCTCCGGGAGTGTTTCAGATGCACCGGAACCTGAGCGCTGCGCACAATTGCAGCAATGGCGTCAGCGGCTTATAGCTGTCCTGAAACCTGATGCAGGACAGGATCGCAGGAAAAGAGGACAGATGGACAGCGGCGCAATGATCTCCTTTCCGCTGCCGGTGATGACTGCAGCCCTGTGCTGTGCGCTGGCGGTGCTGATCTGGCGGGCGGAGTTTGGCTGCCGCCGGGCGAATCTGCTGTTTGCCGCCTGTTTCGGGCTCGGCGCGCTGTCGTCGCTGCTGGTTGGCTTGCGGTTCGGCTATGGCGTCAGCGCGGCAATTCCGCTGCAGCGCATCCTGCCGCTCTTTTTCGGGCCGCTTTTGTATCTCGGGTTTGCGGCCCTTGTGCCGGAGGGCCGGGTGTTCCGGCGCCAGGCCCTGCTGCATCTGGCGGGGCCGGCTGCGGCGCTGGTCCTGTTCGGGCTGCTGATTGCGGACCTTCGGCAATTGGACTGGCTGATCAGCGCCAGCTATCTGGCCTATGCGGCGGCGCTGGTGCGGCTGTGGCGCAGGGGGCCGGATGCGCTGGCGCAGGCGCGGCTGGAGCGGGCGGGCCTGTTGCACCGGTGGATGCTGCGGGCGGTCGGGCTTTTGGCCTTTGTGCTGCTGCTCGACACCGCGATTGCGGCTGATTTTGCCTTCTACGGGGGCGTTCATGTTCCGGCGCTGATCTCTGCCGGAACGGTGCCGCTGCTGGCGATGCTGCTGGCCGCGCTGTGTGTGCTGCCTGCGGTCTTTGCCGCGCCGCGCCGGCCGGCGGAGGCTGCGGCGCCGGGGGGCGCGCCCGAGGAGGCGGGATCTGCGGCAACGGAAGCGCGGCTGCGGCAGCTGCTGCAGAAAGAGCAGCTGTTTCTGGATCCGGACCTGTCGGTGCAGCGGCTGGCCCGCCGGCTGCATATCCCGGCACGGGAGCTTTCGGCGGCAGTGAACCGGAGCCAGGGTATGAACGTGTCGCAATATGTGAACGGGTTCCGCCTGGCCCATGCGGCAGAGCTGCTGGCGGGCCGCGGCGGCAGCGTGGCAGATATCGCTGCCCGGTCGGGGTTCCTGTCGCGGTCCAATTTCTACCGCGAGTTTCAGCGCGTCTACGGTCTGACCCCGGCCGCCTACCGCAAGGCGCAGGAGCCCGGCCCGGCCGCGCATTGACACCGCCGCCGGATACCGCGCTGGCGCGCGGTGCCTCCGGCGGGAGTATTTGAAACCAGAAAGAAGCAGCGGGACCCGCAGCGCGCCGTCAGGCGCGCTGCCGCGCCCAACGCCTGTCCGGCGCAGCTGGCTGCGCAGAGCAGGGGGCGGGAGGGCCTGTTTTCCGTGTGAAGCCGCTGCCTTCTGCAGCGTGTCCCCGCGCAGCTTGGGCACGGGCTGGCGGCGCCGGGCAGGCCGGCGCGGCGTCAGGCGATGATATCCGGGGTGAGCCGGTCTTCGATCAAGGCGATCTTGTCCTTGAGGATGAGCTTTTGCTTCTTCAGGCGGCGGATGGTCAGCTGGTCGGAGGTGGCGCGCTCTTCCAGCGCGCTGATCGCCTCGTCCAGATCACGGTGCTGCCTGCGGAAAACCTCCAGCTCAACTTTCAGGACCTCATCGGTCTTCATCGACACATCTGTGGGTGCATTCATGGGCGACTCTGCAAAGCTGATGAATGAAGTGAGAGTGAAGATACTTCGTTAATGGCTTTTCCGCTAGACCTATGGGGACATGCTCTTGTGAATCCAGCAGGAACTTCCCATATTCCAAGGGAAGCGGCTGCCGGGACCGGGGCCGCGCGCATCCGTCGCTTTGGCATAAAGGACGAACACACGTGTCGAAACTTACCTTGGGCTCCTACCCGCATATGCTGGGGTTCGAGCAGCTGGAACGCCTTCTGGAACGCTCGGCGAAATCGGGCAACGAAGGCTATCCCCCTTATAATATCGAACAGACTTCCGATCATTCCTACCGCATCACCCTGGCTGTGGCCGGGTTTGCCGAGGAGGATCTGGCGATCACCGTCGAGGACCGGCAATTGGTGATCCGCGGCCGCCAGCGCGACGACAGCGAAGGCCGCGTGTTCCTGCACCGGGGCATCGCGGCGCGCCAGTTCCAGCGCATGTTCGTGCTGGCCGATGGCGTCGAAGTGGGCGAGGCGGTGATGGAAAACGGGCTCTTGCATGTGGATCTGACACGCGCACGGCCTGAAACCGTGGTCCAGACGATCAGCATCAGAAAGGGGTAAGAGCAATGCATACACCGTTTGACTTCAAGGCAGGCGCGGACCGCACCGTCTATGTGAAACCGGTTGCGGTGGCCGATCTGCCCAAGGAGCTGCGCGACAGTGCTGCCGGCCATGACCGGCTTTATGCCGTGCATGACGCCGAGGGCGGCCGGCTGGCGCTGGTGGCGGACCGCCGCATGGCGTTCGTGCTGGCGCGGCAGAACGACATGACGCCGGTTGCGGTGCACTAGGGTCCGGTGCACCAACTGGCGCCATTGCCGGAAAGAGCTTGATTTAACAGATGCCAGGCCTCCAATTGGGGGCCTGTTTTGTTTCAGGAGACCGGTTTGGAGACTGGCATATGATTTTTACTGTATTCCGCCGTCTGGCGATCGCTTTCGGTCTGATCTCCGCCGCCACTGCGCCGGTGACGGCCGATCCTTTTGTCGCCTGCGTGCAACGGCAGCTGGCTGATCTGGGGTTTGATCCGGGCCGGACTGACGGGGCATTGGGCCGCGCAACGCAGCGTGCGTGGCAGGAAATGACAGCGGCACTTGCCGTGGGTTCTTTCAGGAATTTGGCGGAACTGCCGGCGCTGAAACGGGGATCGGCAATCCATTGGTGCCGTGAACTGCCGGCACTTGACGGGGGCTTGGCCGTGCACCTCCCTTCTGCACAGCAGACCAATATGCTCAGCGATCCCGGACTGGCGGAAAAGGCAGTCGCCTGGACCTATGAGTCGGCACGCAAGTTCCTGCGCAAGGAATACGGGCTTGTTCTGGCGGGCAATATCGGCATTGCGGCATCTGCTGATCCCAAAACCCTGCGAGCGCTGACGCGCCGTATCAAGGCGGATGTATCTGCATTACGGTCAGATTCTGACGCGGACATCAAAAGGCTGTGCTCAAAGGTGGAGGGCTATGCAGGGGCAGCTTATCAGAACTGGCTGTTTGTCTGCTGGGCGAGGCCCAAGGCAATGACCCAGGCCTGGCTCACCGGCGCCAAGGTCGACATGGGGGCGCTGATGGTGCATGAATACGTCCATATTGCTCAGGGTGAATTGAGCGGGGCCCGAACAAATGCCCGCAGTCTTCAAGCGATGAATCACTTGTATGGGCCTCTCTGGATGGTGGAGGGCGCCGCGCAGGTGATCGCCGCACAGTATCTAAAGAAGGAAGTCCGGGGATTCAGGGCGTACAGCCTGTCCGAGCTAAGGGTTCGCGCCGGAGACTCGGGGAAAAACCTCAGCGCGCTGCGGGGGGCGGATAGCGTGGAGAACGGGGGAGACTACTCTCTGTCGCTCTTTGCGGTTCGAATTCTTGCCGAAATCAAAGGTCAGGACGCCTTGTTCGATTTCTGGCGCCAGCTGGGCTATGGCAAAAGCTGGCAGCAAGCCTTCCGGGATACTTTCGGGTTGGAGCTGCAGGACTTTGAAAGGAAGGTCATGGAGATACAGGGCACACCCGGTGCGGCGAGAAAGTTCATCCGGGACGTCAAACGGGGAAGAGCATAATGGCACAATTTGATTTCGACTGGGTGGATGCGTTCTCTGCCCGCGCCTTTGGCGGCAACGGCTGTGCTGTAGTGCATGGCGGGGCGCATTTGCCGGAGGCAGTCTGCACCGCTTACGTGCGGGAGACCTCGCTGGTGGAATGCACTTTTACCGGACCCTCGGACGTGGCGGATGTGAAGGTGCGGTACTTCCTGGCCAGCCGCGAGATCCCCTTTGCCGGCCATCCGACCATCGCCACGGTGGCGGCGATGCGGGACCGGGGGCTGTTTCAGGGAGACAGCATCACCCTGGAAACAGGGGCCGGGATTGTGCCGGTCGCGCTGGACGGCGATCTGATCGAGATGACACAAGTTGCGCCGGAATTCGGCCCTTTTGCCGATCCCGCGCTGGTGGCAGCAGCCGTGTCCTTGCCGGTGGAGGCCATCGTGGGACGGCCGCAGAAAGTGTCCACCGGGCTGCCGTTCTGCGTCACCGTGCTGAAGGACCGCGCGGCGCTGGAGGCGGCGAAACTGAACATTGACGCTTTGGCGGCCTTGGGCCAGTCGCTGGGGGCAGACGGCATCGACATGATGGAGCCGTTCCTGGTGGCGCTGGAGGGGGCAACGGCCGCGGGCGATACGTTTTCCCGGCTGCTGATGGCGCCGCCCAGCCCTCCGGAGGATCCGTTCACCGGATCGGCAACCGGGGCGATGGCGTCTTATCTTTGGAAGCACGGGCTGATGGAGAAGGCCGGGTTCACAGCCGAGCAGGGCCACGGGCTGGGCCGCCCCGGCCAGGCGCGGGTGGCGCGGGTTGGCGCGCCGGATGCGATTGAGGGCGTGCGGGTGGCCGGCGAAGGGTTCGTGCTGATGCGCGGCACGGTGGATTTGCCGGAGGCGCAGTAGACAGTTGCAGACAGCGCGGTGCCGGCGCCGGGAGGGCCGCGCGCTGAAACCCGGCGGCAACTGCAAAATGCTTGGGTTTTCGGCCGGCCGGTTGGTTCCTGCTGGCGCGATGCCCGGCTTTTGCTTAATGCTTTGGGTTGCATAAAAGTTAAACTTCCAAGGATTGATTGCATGAAAGCCAGCTTGCGATTGCTCGCCGCTGTTTTGCTCCCTCTCGCCCCTGCTGCGGTGCAGGCGGCTGAACCCGCCAAACGGTCTTACATCAGCTGCGTGCAGCATCAGCTGGCCGCGATGGGGGTGCCGGGCGTTGCCGCGACCGGCAAGCTCAACGGGGCCACCCGCCAGGGAGCAGACGCCTTGCAGGCGCAGAATCCGGCGGCGCACGGTCTTGCGATGCTGCCGAAGCTGAGTGACAGAAGTGCGGTGGGCTGGTGCCGTGAGATTGGGGCGCTGAAGCCTGCGTTGCGGGAGTTTATGCCCGGATCGGCCGCGCCGATAGTGACCGGCCAGGGCGGGGCGGGCAGCGAACAGACACGTTTGCTGCGCCAGGCCTTTCTGGATGTCGAGCGCTTTTATCAGACGCATTACGGCATATTTCCGGCCAGCCGGGTCGATGTTGCCGGCGCGGACAGCGGCGGGGCGCTGGCGCAGCTGGCGGTAGGCCTGCAGCGCCAGCGCGGCCGGTCTTACGGGCGGATGGCCTCATATGTCGCCAAAATCTGCAAGACGCCCAGCACCAGCTATGGCGGCCAGGCCTACCTGGATCAGCTGCTGATCTGCTGGCCGCTGAAGGCGCGCTATGACGGGGCCTGGGCGAACAAGGTCCGGCGGATTGCCGGATCCATCATGGCGCATGAATTCATGCATCACATTCAGCGGGAGCTGGCGCATGAAAAGGTGCTGAACAGCAATTACCGGCCGCGCCGCCGGCTGGGGCCTGCCTGGATGGTCGAGGGCGGCGCCGAGCTGGGGGAATACAACTGGCGCGTCCAGCGCGGCGGCGGCCGGAAACTGTCCTTGCAAGAGCTGCAAAAGCCTGCGCGCGAAAACAGCAAGGGTCTGCGCGGGATGCAAAACTACGGGACCGTGAAAGGCGGGGAACAGTATCTGACAGCCCGGTTTGCAGTGTATCTTCTGGCGGGCCGGTTCGGCGAGGAGGCGGTGCTGAACTACTGGCGCTACCTGGGGCAGGGGAAATCCTGGGAAGCGGCGTTCAGGGCGGCCTTTGGAATGTCGCTTGGCGGGTATTCCAGCGCATTCGAAACCTTGCGCAGGGACCCGGCGCTGGCCCGGACCTTTTTGGCGGGAGAATAGGCAGCGGCCGGCGCGCCGGAATTATGCGATAATTCCGGCCCGGAAAACATGTGTTTTCCGAGCCGTTTTTCTTGCAGAAAAACGGTTGCGGCCCGCCAATTGGCGGGCCGCTTTCTTGTATCGCGCTACTTTCCGGATCAGCCGGAGATCAGACCCATGCTTTCCAGTTTCAGCAGAACCTGGTGGGCGCAGTTGTCGACGTCGGTGCCTTCGGTCTCGACCGACAGCTCGGGGTTCTGCGGCACGTCGTAGGGGTCGGAGATGCCGGTGAACTCCTTGATCTTGCCTTCGCGGGCCAGCTTATACAGGCCCTTGCGGTCGCGGCGCTCGCATTCCTCGATCGAGGTGGCAACGTGCACTTCGACAAAGGCGCCGAAGGCTTCGATGTCCTCGCGCACGGCGCGGCGGGTGGTGGCGTAAGGCGCGATCGGGGCGCAGATGGCGATGCCGCCGTTCTTGGTGATCTCGGACGCCACATAGCCGATACGGCGGATGTTGAGGTCGCGGTGCTCTTTCGAGAAGCCCAGCTCGGAGCTGAGGTTCTTGCGCACGATGTCGCCATCGAGCAGGGTCACCGGGCGGCCGCCCATTTCCATCAGCTTGACCATCAGCGCGTTGGCGATGGTGGATTTGCCGGAGCCGGAGAAACCGGTGAAGAACACGGTGAAGCCCTGCTTGGAGCGCGGCGGCTTGGTCTTGCGCAGTTCCTTCACCACTTCCGGGAAGGAGAACCATTCCGGGATTTCCAGGCCTTCGGCCAGGCGGCGGCGCAGTTCGGTGCCGGAAATGTTCAGGATGGTGACGTTGTCGCGGTCTGCGATTTCGTCGTTGGGCTCGTACTGGGCGCGCTCCTGCACATAGACCATGTGCTTGAAGTCGACCATTTCGATGCCGATTTCTTCCTGGTGCAGGCGGAACAGGTCCTGCGCGTCATAGGGGCCGTAGAAATCTTCGCCCTGGCTGTTTTTGCCCGGGCCCGCGTGATCGCGGCCGACGATGAAGTGGGTGCAGCCGTGGTTCTTGCGGATCAGGCCGTGCCAGACCGCCTCGCGCGGGCCGGCCATGCGCATCGCCAGGTTCAGCAGCGACATGGAGGTGGTGGCCGCCGGATACTTGTCCAGAACCGCCTCGTAGCAGCGCACGCGGGTGAAGTGGTCGACGTCGCCCGGTTTGGTCATGCCGACAACCGGGTGGATCAGCAGGTTGGCTTCGGCTTCGCGCGCGGCGCGGAAGGTCAGCTCCTGGTGGGCGCGGTGCAGCGGGTTGCGGGTCTGGAACGCAACAACCTTGCGCCAGCCCAGCTTGCGGAAATAGGCGCGCAGCTCGTTCGGGGTGTCGCGGCGGCCGCGGAAGTCATAGTGGATCGGCTGCTGGATGCCGGTCACGGGGCCGCCCAGGTAGATCTTGCCGGCCTGGTTGTGCAGGTAGTTCACCGCCGGGTGGGCGTCGTCATCGGCGCCAAAGACCTTCTCGGCCTCTTTGGACTTGTTCGGGGTCCAGTTGTCGGTGACGGTCATGGTGGCGAGGATCACGCCTTCCTGGTCGCGCAGGGCGATGTCCTGGCCCGCTTCCAGCGATGCGGCGAAGTCTTCGGACACGTCCAGGGTGATCGGCATCGGCCACAGGCTGCCGTCGGCCAGGCGCATGTTGTCGACAACGCCGTTGTAGTCGGCCTCGGTCAGGAAGCCTTTCAGCGGGTTGAAGCCGCCGTTCATCAGCAGTTCCAGGTCGCAGATCTGGCGCGGGGTCAGGTCCCAGCTGACCAGGTCGGCTGCTTCGACCTTCAGTTTCTGCGCGCTTTCGTAAGAGACATAGAGCTCGGGAATGGGAGCCAGATTGCTTTGCATCGGGTTGTTCCTGTGTTTGAGAGGGGGGAGGCCGCTGGCCGTGCCTGTGAGTTCCGCGTGCAGCGCGTTGTATTCTGCGAGCTTGCGGGCGAGGAATTGATCGGTGAGACGCACTTTTTCCGCAGCACCCCGGGTGGTCAGCGAATAGGCAAACCGCTGCCGCTTGTCCGGGCCGGGACGGTCACTAATGGTGATCAGGCCGGAATCCGCGGCGAGGCGCAATTGAGTGTTCAGCCGGCCGAGCGAAATCCCCAGCGCCGCGGCGGTGGTCCGCTGCGAGGCATCCGGCTCGGTGTCGAGCTGGCGCAGGAGGCGGAAGAGCAGGTCTTCCTCATCCGGGGTGGAAGGGGAAAATTCGGCGGGCACTGTTCACTGTCTCAAAGTGTGTTCACGTGTGAACGCATTGCATGGATCGCCCCGGAAGCAAAGCCCTAAATCGGTCAAATTGCGGATTTCTGCCGCCGTGGCATCGCTGCAACGGGAGCGGGTGGCGGGGCAGGCTGTTCCCCTCGTGCTTGCCTCAGCCGTTCCCTTGTGCGGCAGCGGAGGGGAACGGGAAAACGCCCGTTCCGCCAGGCCGGGCTGCGGCTCAACGCTGTCCCGCGGCCAGTATCCGGGGAAGGGCTGCGGCCTGTTCCACCGGCAGGGCGGCGAGTGGTGCCGCAACGCCCCTCAGCTGGAAGGTTTGCAGGGCGAATCCCTCCGGCTCATAGCCGGCCGCCTGCAGCACCCGGGCGGAGACCAGCAGTTCGGCCCCCAGCTCCTTGGTCTGCGCCTCAAGCCGGCTGGCAGTATTGACGCAGTCGCCGATGATGGTGCGGGGCGCATGGGCGGCGCTGCCGATCTCGCCCAGCACCAGCTCGCCCAGGTGGATACCGATGCCGATGCGGATGTCGGGTTCGCCGTCCGCCAGCGCCGCGTTGAAGTCCTGCAGGGCGGTGCCGACGGCGGCGGCGGCCTCTAGCGCGGCACGGGCAGAGCGGGCCGGGGCGGGGGCTTCGAACAGCGCCAGCAGCCCGTCGCCGAGGTATTTGTCGACGGTGCCGCCGGCGCCGGTGATGGCGGGGACGATGGCGTCGAAGAAGCGGTTCAGCAGGAACACCACGTCATAGGGCAGCTGGCCGGAGGTGCGGGCGGTGAAGCCGCGCATGTCGAGGAACAGCACCGCCAGCTGCTGTTCGCTGCCCTGGCTGGCGTGGGCACGGCCCTTGCTGCCGTCGGGGCGGAACATGCGGGTGACGGCGAGCGGCGCCTGCGGGCGGATCTGGCAGGCCAGCCGCATGTTGGCGGGCGCCTTGACGCGCGCCAGGCTGCGGGCCTCGGCGGGGGAGGGCGGCGGCAGGGTTTCGGCGCCCTCGTCGACCACAACGCGGCAGGTGGTGCAGCGGCCCTTGCCGCCGCAGAGCGAGGTGTGCAGGACGCCGCCCGCGCGCGACATCTCCAGCAGGGTCATGCCCCGTTCGGCGCGGATTTCGGGGCCGAAGGCATAGCGGATGGTGACAGCGCGGCGCCGCCGCAGGGCCTTGCGCAGAAGAAAGGCGGCGGCGGTCAGGGCCAGCAGCGCAAAGAAGATCGAAAGCCACAGCTGTTCGACCGCAAACATCTCTGCAAAGGCCTCGCGGCTGGGCCAGTTGAAGCCCTCCATCAGCGCTGCGCGCTCGGTGCCTTCGACAAACAGGCCGTAGATGCGGCGGCCCTCGGTCAGCAGGCCCGCGAAGGCAAAGCCGGGAATGAAGACCGCGATACCGGCCATCCAGGGGATCAGCGCGCGCCACCAGCGGGTGAGCCGCAGCCAGTAGTGCAGCCCCATGCAGCCGTGGATCCAGACCGCCAGCAGCAGCAGGCTCTGCTGCCAGATTTCGGGCGAGGCCCACATCAGGATGATCTGATAGGGCATCTCGTCATTGGTGCCGTAGACCTCGTGCGAGTAGCGGGTGAAGACCAGATGCGCGATGAGCTGCAGCGGAATCAGCAGGGCCAGCACGGTTTGCAGCGCCTCGCCCCAGCGCATCCGCAGGGTGCGGCGGCGGGCCAGGTTCCAGAGCGCAAGGCCTGCGTGCAGGATCAGTGCGGCATAGAGGATCAGGCTGCCCGGCAGGCTGCGGGTGATCACCTGGCGGGCATCCTGGAATTCATCCATCCACACCGGCGACAGCAGGCCGAGGCCGATGTTCAGGAAATGAAAGAAGGCATAGGCAAACAGCACCAGCCCGGTGATGATCCGGGTGCGGCTGATCCAATTGCCCTGCCAGAGCGCGCTTGCCACCCGGGGTCTCCTGTTCGCGGTGTTCAGGTGGCAGACTGCGGGGTGCGGGCGCTGCGGTCAAGATGCGGTGCCGGCCGCGGACAGGGCTGCGAGCAGCCGGCTTTCCTTTTGTTTCAGAACCATGCGGGCGGGCGGATAGGCGCTGCCCAGGCCGTGCTCCAGCTCCGGGAACAGGGCCAGGATTTCGGCGCGGGCGGCGCTGCCGCTGCCGCGGACCGTGCGCAGGCCGGGCTGAAAGCTTTCGGTCCACATGCCGTTGGAGAACACCGCCTGGTGGTCTTCGAACAGCAGGTGCACGTAGGTTGTGCGCGCCACCTGCTGCTGCGCGACGCCGCAGCGGGGCTGCAGATGGCTGGCGGCGGCAAACACTTCGGGCTCGCCGAACATCATCTGGCAGGCGGCGCCTTTCAGCAGCAGCCGGTGCTGCGGCGATACCCAGAGGTCGCGGGCAGGCTGGACGGGGCCGAAAGCGCCGGCCGCAATGCGCACCGGCTGCAGGTGCGGGCAGGCCTGCAGCCAGTCCGGGCTGATCTGGCGGATGCCGGCCCACAGCACCGGCTGAAAACCGTTGTCGCGGGTCAGCACCCGGTCGCCGGGACGCAGCCGCTCTACCGGGCGCAGGCCGGTGTCGGTGCAGATCTCCGTGCCGGCGGTGAAGCAGGGGACAAAGCTGTCATAGGCCGAGGAGCCAGTGTTGCTGCCGGAGACCTTCTTGTAGCGCGCGCCGTCCTTCAGGGCGGTGTCGGTGGAAAACCCCCAGACATCCTGGGTGACGCCATTCCGGGAGAACACGGTGATGGTGATGACCGGGCCGACAAGATTGCCGGAGCTGTCCATCTCCTGCACGTAATGGTGCGATTCCGCCTCGACCGGGGTGCCGCTGTCCACCATGGAGCCGCCATCGACGATGGTATGGCCCGCCGCCATGTCGTCTTCCATTGTGTCGGCATCGCCTGCGGTGTCGTCCAGGGTGACCTGCTCGATCTGATAGCTGCCATCATAGACAAAGATTGTGCCGGTCGGGGTGTCGGAGTTGTTGATGATCGCGCTGCCTGAGGGCATGTGGGGCGAGCTGGCGTCCACGGTCAAAGCGTTTGCGTTGAACGCGCTTAAGGTACGAATTGCCATGTGAGCCCCCCGGCGGACCAGTAATCATTTGTGATGTTCTGCCGGTGGTTTTGCGGTGATTTGCCTAATGCCGGATTAAGGCTGCGCTGCGTTTGGTTCGAATTTTAGATACTGCCGGACGGGCGGCGCAAAGAACGCGGGGAAAGCTTGAAAATATCCTGTTTCCAGCGCGTTAAGCGGGGCTGTGTCATTCGGACGCGGGCAGGCCTTTGCCGGGCGCAGCTGTCAGGCTGGGGGATGCCAGGGCTGCGCCGGGCCTGCGGTGGTTGCCACTGCCGGAGCGTCTGCAAACAGGACCAGATGGGCCAGATCCGGGCGGGAGCGCGAAGAATAAAGCAACCCCTGCGCACCGCCGCTGCGGGCGCTGTCCGAGAATGCCCAGGTCGGGGAGGGGGCGCCGGTTGCGCGGATCTCCTGCCAGATGGCGGAGGCTTCGGGGCGGCCGCGCAGGTCGAGGATCCGCTCAGCCGTGACGCGCAGCGGCTGGATGATCCGGGGCGGGCCGCCGGGCGCAAGGCAGCGTTTGATGGCGATGCCTGCGCCTTCAGCCGTGAGGGAGGTGTAAAGGGCGGCCTGGCCGGAATGGTGGAACCGCCCTTCGGGCGCGCGGGCAGGGGCCAAGGGTGTCAGGTGACACGATAGTTGTCCATTGCGAGCTCAGCAACGTATTGAAATCATTAGATAGGCATGCTCTCGCGTGACAAGCAACTGTCCATTGTTGACAGAAATGTTGTCCATTGCTTCCGAACAAAATGAACCAGTCGCAATGAAAAAGCACCGCTGGTGAAGCGGTGCTTTCCCGATTTAGACGTTGGCGTAAGACTACTGCATCGAAAATACAGGCAGTGCCAGCAGAGCTACGACGGCCCAGAGCTGTACGGCAAAGTAAACGGAAATAAGGAAGATCCCCAAGAAGATCGCTACACCGGCTGCCACCCCAGATACCCTTCCTTTTCTTGTCACACCAGGGACGATACTGCCAAAGATCCAGCTTGCGAGTGCAACCACCCCAACAACAGACATTCCGAGCCCAAAAATTAGGGCCCTGACATCCGCTGTGGCGTCATAAGTGTGAAGGCCAAGCATCCCGATGCCGAACCATCTCCAAACCTTCCAAAGCTCATCCGTAAACTTTCTAGTGGCTGCCGCTCCAGCCGTGAGTGCTTCCCAGAATCTCTCGCTCATCACTTTGTCCTGTTTTTGACTGACGAATCTCATTCACGCGAAGGAGAATGCGTCGGCCTGCCAACATGATCAGGTGGGTGGACAGCTTCTCTGAGGTAGATCTTGCTCAAATGGCTTGGGAAGCCAAGCGGATAGATGCCCTGCCTCTCCAACCTGCGGGCAACGTGGTTGGCTTGAATTCCTGCCTCGGCAGCCAGCGAGCCGAGCGACACATATTTGCCGGCGAACCGGTCAATTTCCGTGAAAGCGAACAATCGACAATGCTGACGGCGGCTCGGGCGCCAACACTGAGTTCCCAACAAATACCCTTCGCGCACAAGCCACGCCACTGTTGAGGCGTTCAATTTCAGGGCAGCCCTTGCTTGTGAGAGCGTCAGTTGTCCTTCTGGGGGCCAAATCTCAGGACCAAAAACGATGCGGCGCAGTTCGTCCCGACTTACAATCAAGTCGTACATATTTTCGCTGCCAGGCAGTTGGCCAACAAACTCGATTTTTTGCTGAGCCAGCATCTCTATGATCATCTCAGACGGAAGTGACACGGCACCTGCGGCAGCGGCAATAGGTGAGCATCTAGGCGGGAGGCTTTGCAGCATTTGTACCCGGCGGAAAACAGCTTCACGCAAGCTATCAAGCTCGCCCACATCAAAGATTTCCGCCACGTTTTCCATTCTCACGACGGAGCGAACCAAATCAATGCGCTTAAAGCGGTCGAACATCTCCCCCGAAACACCAAGCCGCTTAGCAGCCTGTACCCGTGGTAAATGCGAACTGATCCCTGACAGCAGCGTATCTACGTCTTCGACCGCGAGAGATCTGCTGTTTCCTGTCATCTTTTTCAGAATTCGCTCCGCCCGGGAGATATTTAGCCCGTATTCGGCTGCGGCGCTGCTTACAGTATGAAATTTGCGCTCCTTGCAGTTTCGCCCATAAATAGTTTCCCCTTCCGGTATCGGATGATGGTTGAAAACAAACTCGGCCGCTTCGTCGAGAATACTTTCATAGCGCAGGTCCGCTTTTACCTTTTCGAGCCAGCGCCCGAAAATTCCAAACGCAGCGTAGTGGCCAGAACGATCAGAAGCGCGTTCTTCCCATATCTCGGTGAGCAAAGGCTCCAATCCTTTATCCGAGCGAAAGAGACTATGAAACGCGGCTTCGGTCGCAATTGATAGTTCACCCTCATCAAGCCGACTAGGAGACGCTTGAGCACCGAAGGTCAACGCTGCGCCAGCCTTTTCACAAAGTAACGCAACAACACTGATTTCGAGCTGATCCAGCCAGTGGCCGGTTCGTTGCCCTGCCAACCGGTGTAGTAGCCATGTTTCAAAGTCAGCTGAACGGGTTTCGGCCCCCTCCGCCGCGCTTTGAATGACTTGGAATTGGTCTGCAATGATCTGCGCGAAATCCACAGTGTAACGCAACGCTGATCCAGACGGCAAAGCCAAGATTGGTACATTGTGTTCCGGGCAAGTTCGGAACTGAGCTAGCTGCCAGTGTGCCCTGCTGTGGCGAGCAAGCCGCCCACCCTGTTCATAATCGTTGACGATGCAACGCGGACAGAGACGCACGTAGCTCCGGTTCTTTACAGGTCGATCAAGAAGGTGGCTGCGGAACTCAAAACGCCTCTCGGGACGAGGCAAAAAGGCTTCACGTACGAGCTGGGAACCATCTGCTCCGACAATTCTCGCAAAGTGCTCTATTGCGGATGTGCGCCCCCGATTTATATTGGTCCAGTTGGCCCCGAGATCGCTCACCAAATCAGAAACTGGGGCAATTCCATGTTTCATTGCAATGCGGGAGGCCAGGCTAAGCGCAGGCTCGTAGGGGAATGCAGGCAGTGTCAATTGAAGCGGTGTCACGGCTCTATGCTTCATGTGCCCAACCCCTTGCCATCATCCTGAGGTTCTCGTCCAAGCAGCAGCAAGCGGGCATTGATGGATGTATAGTCTTCGCGCAGGAATGGGTTGAAATCCGCAACGCAACCTGACCGCTGTGCAAAAGCCTGCACAAAACAGGACGCACCCAGTTCATTTGTCCCGGCACGCATGGCGATTTCCAGAGCAGATAGAAGCAATTCAACAGTCAAGCCGAACTCACCATCCGCAGCATGTATCAGCCGCCTCACAAATTGCCCGTCTTGCAAGTCGCTACCGACTGAAAGATCGCCAGCCTCAGCGTAACTGACCACCATTTTCCTAATAGGTGATCCGTCCTGAGCAGGGTCGAGCTTTGTGAACTGAACAGGCGTGAAGCGCCGAGCCAACTGCGGATCTTTGTTAATCAAGTCACACAACTGCGGCATGCCGCTTAAGATCGTGCTGACCGGCCAGTTTGGGTTGTTCATCAACGCCTTCAGCGTATTGATGACGGCCTGAATTTCTCGTGGATTCTGGTTGACACAGAAATCCTGGGCCTCATCAAAATGCAGAACAAGCGTCTGACGCAGGTGTAGATTTTTCTGAACCAAGTCCCAGATGATCGCTGAAGTCCGATCTCGGCGCAGAGGATATCCCAATACATTCAGGCAGGCGAGGCCGACAAACTTGACGCTGGCAGGCGAAGGAACGCTCAAGCTGACGGCTTCCGCTTTTTCCATGCCCGGCTGCAGAGTCTGCAAATTTGGGTGAGTAGCAAACAAACGCCTCACAGCCGTGGTCTTTCCCGATCCTGAGTCACCTATCACTGCAATACCAGGGGTTTCCTTTTGCGTGCCGAGCTCCAGATCAGCACGACGACGATTGAGCAATCTAGTGAAAGCGCCTTGCAGTTCACGATAGTTCCGGTGAGCGAAGAACCGTGCGCGAAGGGTGGCAAGTCTTCGGTCAATATCATCAACGCCCGTACCGGTCATCATGGAGGTTTTCTTACTCATCATCGAACCCCCATTCACTGCCGTCAGAGTCTGAAATGGTTTCATCTGTTTCGCCCGCATCGCCGGCAGCAGCGTCCACAGAAGCCTCCAGAGAGTTTGCTTGGTTTTCGGGAAGCGTGATTTTCTGACCGAAGAAATCTTCTGCTGGAGTTTCAAGGATCGCGGGGCCAGTTCGAAAAAAGGTGCCATTAAACAAATTGGCTTGGACAGCTTTGATCTGCTTATAGGATGGCTCCCCAGGCAAAACTGCTGAGCGGATGCGTGCGGCCTTGTCGGTCGCACAGATTTCTTGGATGGCCCGATCACGAATGGATTCCGTGAGTTCCGCCTCATGAGAAAAGCGCTGCTTAATTTCTCGGAACTGTGTGATCCATTCGTTCAAAGAAATGCCATACAAAGGCGTGGCAGAAAGTGCTTCAGCAGTCTCCCACTTGCCGTCAATCTCAATCGAAACCGCACCAATGTCCGCCGGGTCAGCTTTTACCCGCAGCGCAGCCCGTTTTCCGCGCGCCCAATGCTGTCGCAGAGCATCACAAGAATAATGATGCGAAAACAGCTCAACACCCTTTTTCGACGGTTTGCGTGTGAATTCCACGCCTAGCGCTGCTCGCAATGTGTGGAGATCGGCGGGTTCTGTAACCGCGAATTGCTCCTCTAGTTCCCGCCATCGATTGGCTGGTGTCTGACCATTCAGGCCTCGATGCGGGCGATTGTGATAATAGTCTACGACATAGAGCGTCAGCACGCGCGTTAGATCCTCATCATCCAGCGCGGTACGCTGCTCAGTAGGATAATCCCCCCGTGCCTGCGGGTTGTGAAACGTGCGGCCAGAAAGGTATGGCATCAGGTTCTGACTTAGATTTCCGAAGAACCTTTCTTGATGCGCCCGGAGTTCCGGGATTTTCACCGGCGGAAACAGCATCGTCGCGCCTATACTGTTCACCCCTGCCATAAAATCATTGGAAACAAACGCTGCCCCGGTGTCCGCGCACACAGTCGAAAACCCGGCACAAAACGACCAAGAACTTTTTGCCCCAAACGCGCGTGCAAAATCGGTCTTATCGACGGACGCCATGCGGAGGGCCCTCATGGCCGCTTCTGCACTGGGGCTTTTGACAACTGCCAGAGCCAAGATGCAACGCGTCGCACTATCAATGACCGCATACAGATAGCGACGGCCTTTCGGGATGTTACAACGGATTTCAGCAGGAAGCGCACTCATCAAACCAATGCGCGAAAAGTAGCTCCAGAGATCGACTTCCCATTCATCAATCTCAATGCGCTCCCCAGGAAATTGTGCCATTTCCTGAATGCCGATACCACTGGAAACAAACCGTCGCCGGGCGGCGTCAATACCTTCGCGCATGGCAACCATTTCAAACTGATCCAGGCTGGAAATGCGCCGCTCAATGGTGCGGATACTGGGGACCGGAAACGCTGGCAGCCCTTTTTCAACTCTGGCTGAGCTGACACGTTTGAGCATGTGCCTGGTATTCGTTGCAACGGTTCGGGCGTCACTGCCGCCCTCCTTTGCGAACTCACGAATACCTTGTTGGAGGAGCTCTTCTACCTCTGGTTCGAAATGGTTTGCCTCTTTGCCTGGATGCCTCTTGCGGACCAAGACGCGCAAATCAAAGCCTGCGCTGACAAATTTGCGGTAGACCCGGCGAATAGAGCGGGTCGAAGGCGCTTGAGGCAGTTCGATGCGGTCACCAAATCTCGGCGCGCGATCAGGGAACTGCTGGTTTCTGAACGCTTCTGACAGCTTGGGAAGAACTTCGGCCAAGGCCGCTTCAAGCCCCTTATCGGTGAACGTAAGCCTGGATTCAGTTTCAAGTTCGTGGATGGCGCAAAGAATCCGTCCCATGAAAACAACCTTTGCCCGCTCTTTAGGTTTGATGAGTGTCAGATCGCAATTGTAGGTAGCCGGGCCCGTGCGCATGGCTGGGGGTGGCGTATACCGCCACTGTCCGCTTGCTCGCAGTTTGGCGACATCTTCCCAGCTGAAAAACTCAGCAATTTCAGTTTGATCGAGCCGCCGGAGAGTGGTGCCGCTATAGTCCGAGACTTCAGGAGTGTAGGACGTAGATCCAATCCTGACAGTAGCCCCTGGGCGCAGCGAACGTAGGATAGGCCGTGATTTCGGTATGGATGGTATTGTCATGCTGCCCTCGCTTTCACGAGGCTGTGCTGGCCAATGATACCCTCGCTCAAGACCTGGAGGTGACCGCTGAAGGCAGCTCGAAACGCCGCTCGATACCCCCTTCCGGCTAAACCTGTCATAGCTGCGAGATCGGCGATCTTCATCGTACCGCAGAAGGTGCCCAACACTCGCTCTAACGCTCGGTCGGCATCAGGATCAGGTTTCCTGGAAAAGTCGATATAGCGGCGGGCGTTTTGCGCTTGTGCCCGTGTAAAGTCCTGATCCGTAACGAGTATCAGATCATCCGCCTGATCGCTGGTCAGGTGCCGCTTCACGGCAGCCAGCCTCTCATGGAATTCAGCGGTCATTTTGGCTGCGGGCTTTACTGCAATCGCAAGCTTGCGCCCATCAGCCAGAACTACCAGGAGATCAATGTGGTGCCGAGCTCTCCTGCCAACCGCATCAACAAATGATACTTCGAATGGCTGCTCGATCAGATCTACAAATCTTGGGTGAGTTACTGCCATCTGGATGGTCATCAATTCGAGCAGGCTTTCGAATTGGACACGAAATCGGCGACCGTCTTGTTTCCTGACAATGGTTGTCCAGCCGCGGCAGCTGAATCTGGAGCGCATCGCAATCTTGCGGGTAGCGCGTGACATCAGGGGAAGGCTGACGCCAGAGATATTCTCCGCGCTTTCAAAGCTACTCATTGGTGTTTCCTTTAACCAAGTTGAAGTGTTCGCGAGCAGCGGCTGCACGCGTTTTCTGTTGACTTTTGCTTTGGAAAAGACGACCAATGGGCCAACAATGGGGATCATCGGTCTTCACAAAGGGCTCGGAAGTTGGCGCTTCCGGGCCTTTGCCTTTTCACACGGGATTAGGCGATTTCTCTAAATCATGATTACTCCCCCTCGCATCAACTTTGGCGGCATCGCCAGCCAGGCGTGCGTTTCTGGAGAAAGATAAAGCACGCAGATAGCGCGACTTTTGGCCGACCGCTGCGATCTTCGATCTCCAGAACTACGCATACACAGGCTGATTCGCCTTTCCCGAATCGCATTTAGAGATCGAAAAATCAATATAAAGCGCAAATCCAGGCAGGCGATCCTATATATAGATTTTTATCAGACGTATACGGCTGTTTTATTTTGATCGCGCAAAAATAACAGACAAAATAATCTGAAGAATGAAATAGCAATGTCCACAGGCCTTTTCCGGATATCCGTTTCAAACGCAACAATCAGGGGCGGGGCAATTTCACATCGAGAATAGCTTTACTGCGGAATAGTCAATAACAGTATATACCCCTCTTCACCCGTCCTGACTGGTATAGAGAGGTAAAGACCATCCCCGCGCTCGCAACTCCTCAGTCACAAGTTTTCGCACGGCTTTTTGGCCTGTTGGGTCATTGCCGAAACGGGCAATTATCCCGATTTCGATCAACTGCTCGAGAACTGAAAAGGCGTTTTCACCCATACCTTTTCCATAGCAAAGTGCCCGGCAACGCGCGTCGAGCTGGTCCAGTGTCACTCCCAACACTTCTGCCAAATCCTGAGCTGAGTTTCTGTTGAGGGAAGTCGCTGGCGTCTCCGTCAGCCCTTGAAGCAACTGCGCCCTTTCACTGTCGGTGGGCTCTGCACCGTCGCGAAGGATTGCTGCGAGGCGATCAGGCGTCATCCAAACCTCTCCGTAGCTGATCGAACACCGCACGGCATAGAACTCTAGCGGTGTAAGAGACCGATCATGAGACATCGCGCGCGCCTTTCAACATTGACGAATAGTATTAGAACTTAATCGCCCAACGCAGGTCCGCAAACATCGATCCTACTATGAGCTGTCTTTACTCACACGAAGGCGCGCTACTCGGTGAACCTTTGCAAGCAGATCGATATCCTCATTCCGACCTCGGCGAACCGTGCGGGAAACGGCGTCGGCGAACTGATCAATCGCGGGAAAATGTGAAGCAATGCGCTCTGTGCCGAACGACAGAGCCTTGAGCAACAACCCAGCGAGGGGAATACCCAAAACTCCGGCTGCCTCGCCCGCGAAGTCGATCCGATTGATTTGGCCGCGACGTTTTCCAAACCAAGTTCCCATCTCAGATGCGAGCCGATCAGCCTCCGCTACCCGTGCTTCAGGCGGCAAATTCGCAAGGCGGGAAATCAGAGCAAGCGCTCGGGTCCGGTCGGAACCACGTGTGGTTACATCAAGTACATCGCACAAACTGGTATCGTTCCGCCAAGGGTCCTCGAAGGCGAAGACCGGGACAGGCGGCAAAACGACTTCGCCATGGTCTCTCGCACGTGAGTTCGCTTGCCATGTTTCGAACATTTCTGGCGTGCAGCCAGCATGAAAGTTAAGCATCTCGCCCATTCCCCTCATGAGCGGCAGCCAGGATTCCGTAAGTTCTTGCTCAGGTCGCGGCAGAAGTGTCGCACCGAGCGCGTGGGCGAGGTGAATATCGCCCGCAAAGTGGTAGGCCTCGACCCGGAAATCTTTATTTTTCAAACGCTCCAGGTCTTTGGCAATAGTCTCGCCTACCCCGACGGATCCAATCATCGAGATTCCTTGCGACAGGAAGGATGGAACCGCTCTCCGCAACATGGTTTCTGGCAAGAGAAGACGGCGCAGTTCTTCTGCGTTATCGCGCCCGGATTGCCGTGCAATCGCTTCTGACAACGCTGGCAAGACGGAACGTACCTCTGGCTGAGCAAAAAGTGAGTTCCGCACTGTACGAACGAGGTCCGACACCACCACCCCCGCGGTTGCCCGTCGGCCGGCGACCGCATCAGAACGAACCTCATGCAGCTCACGCAGCAGGCCACGATCGATACGCTCCTCGGGTTGCCGTGTTACGATCCGGGCACGTCCGCATTGAACAAGTTCAAACAGATCCACCCTGGAGATACCGAAGGTCCCCTCGACACTGCCAGGGGTAGGAATATCTATTACCGGAAGTTCGAGATACACGACGTCAAAGGCCATCAACACCTGCCGCAAGTCGGCGGTTTGGCCAACCGAACTCGGCAAGAAGCAGGCAGTCGCATTCCCCCGGCGGCAGATTGGAAAGTCCGCAGCCTTAAACTCTCCGGCTATCATGGCCTCAAAATTCGCAAACCATGCCGCTTCCTCATCGCCCACGAACTCAGGCAGATCACGGCGCTGGGACAATGGCTGTGTTCGGAGACCATCTCTGGAATCGGGAGAGTTGGAGGGTGTCTCGGTAGATTGTTCCTTGCCCTCCAATGTTACATCGAAGCCTGGCAGTATTTTCTGCAGCATGTCCTGCACCGCCACGCCAAGTTCAGGCTCTAAGGGGCCGTCGCAAGTATAGTGGCGGCTGCCAGGCCCCTCGTTTGCGAGACGGATTGGTGGCAGCGCAGGAAAACGCCCTGCAAGGACGAGTTCCACATCCGCCCGGGTCAGCGGCATCGCCGCCAGAGCCCCACCAATATCCTCGTCCTGAATGATCGGAACCCGAATAGCATTCTCTACACGCAGGTTGGTAAGAGCGATCTGACACCCCACCTGCCGTACAGTCTCATCGAACCAGCTTCGATGCTTATCCGCATCAAGATCCTCGATTGGCACAAAGAGCAGGTAGCTGTGCTTGGCAATTTGCCAAAGTTCCGTTCGCGCGCAAGGATAGTGAGCCCGCAGAGTTAAATCGGTCCACCGTGCCTTCTCGCGCCCGATCTCGCAAAAATACGGGGCTTCGTCTTTCATACATCAGAAATGGGGACACCCAAGAGTTTTCACAAGATGTTGACGCAGTTACAGCATGGAGTATTCTCGACCTTGCTATCGTTCGCCGCGCGACGCGCCAATGCAGTTACGAGCAAAAGAACCGACTTGCAAAGTCGCGCTAACGGGTACTCCTTCAACTAGTGAACTTCTTCGGTCAAACGGCCAACAATATGCCACGGCATCCTGTCTGGATAAATGAGCGAAGCCATAACCGAAATATACAAATCAAGTTTGGTGCAATCTCGCGCCCCGCTGGTGATTGCCCCCTTTAGATGATCATATACAAAACTCTCAAACTCACCCAAAGTGAAGACATCAAACCCAACGTGGAAACCGAGATTACGGCCATGGCTGATAACCTCCGCTGTGAAGTCAGAGTAGGTATCCGGAACATAGGTTCCGACATGTTCGCCGTCTAAGTCAACGAAATCGTATCTAATGGTCTCCATGTCGTCATAGCTGAAGTAGTGGAGCAGAAGCACAAACAGAAGCTCACTCGGCTTAGCCTTGAAACGTTTGGAATCAATCTCTGTGGACCCGCAGCGAAATTTCATGAAGTCGTACACGTCCTCCGGTGGAAGCCTTGACTTTGCAACCCTTCCCTCAAAGAAGAAGTAGTTGCTGTAGAACGACCCTACGAACCTTTTTGCCCAATCAGAAAACCCGTGGCGTTTTGCCAATGAGCTCACCAACAGCAAATCTGGTGCTTGCTCCTCTGAAACCAGATCAAAAGCCGAAGCGTATTTTTCCTCAATATGCGCAAGAATTTTCTCAACCTTTTCTCGACAGGCTGGAAAAGCACTCATGTCGTCGCCGGAGATTTCAAGGTAGAACAAAGCCCATGCTGCCAAACGGGTTATTCGTATAGGCAATGAAAAAAATTCGCTGAAACCTCCCCCACCGTACACAAGAAAGTACTCATGTTCACCGAGCTGATCCAACACAAACGTGAGTGAAATATCCAATTCCTCACCGAGCCGAGACCAAAAAAAGGACTGCACGATACCTCGTTCACTTTCGCACCTAATCTGCTGCGACAAAAAAAGAAATGTTGAGATTACATAGACCTTGGCAAACGCATCGTCGTGATCTGAAACTCGTAAAACCGTGCTGTCGCACATCCCCAACAGAAAACTCGCTTGGTTGGAACTATTCGACAGCTCGCTGAGTGCGGCCTCAGATGCATTCTGGAGCTTCCTGCAATCAAGAAGGGATGGGAGCGATTTATATGCTTCCAGCAACTGTTCGAGAGATTGCTCACTCAACTCACCGACAGCTTCAGGCTGAATGCTCGGAACCGGAAATACCTTTTCAGATCGGTTTTCGGCCGCAAAAACATTTCTACAAAACTTGGATGTCCCCGAAATATTGAAGGACCAAACCCGGGCCGACTGCTCTGCATGTTCCAATTCTAAACACTTGCCGATGTCATCCAGAGAAAGGTGGGACTTGTTTGATCCCGCATCTTGACTTCCGTTCATGAAACCCAGAACCGCCGTCGAGCCGACACCACCCTCGCGATATTCACCGGCGAATTCATCTCTGGCACTCAAAGTCAGAATAGAAACGCTCAATGCCCCTGCCAGACCCTGCGACTGCGCCCTGAACAAATTCGGCAGATCGCTGGCCATACCTCCGGCATGACATGCATCTATGATGATGTTCGTGTGATTAATGCAGCCGTCGTTCAGCATCTGAAACAAGTCTGAAAATGACAAACCGGTCAACGCAAGCCGTTCGGCATTAGTGTCCCGACAAGTTAGAAAATAACCAGAGTTTTGCACTCCACCATGACAGGCAAAAAACAAATTTAGCGTATCTACACCACCATCGTAGATGAGATCGCCGAGCGCAGAACGTACATCCGCGAGGCTCGGGTCAATTAGCTTTCTTGAGGTTGCCGGATCACACTCACCGATTTTAGGGTTCGTGAGCGCCGCAAACATCCTTTCCGCATCAGTAATTGTGCCGGGTAGCGGCTTCTCTCTTAAAATCCCAACTTCGTAATTTCCAACACCGACACACAAACAAACCTTGTTCATCTACACTGCTCTTTGCTCAAACCTTGCCATTCTTTGTTTTTCCCTTTCCTGCGCCTCCACCTTCTTGCGTTCTTTCATGTCCTCCATTTTGGCCTCGAACTCCGGCCCGGCACTCTCCAGTTCTGCAACCACTTTTGAGGCTTGACTGGGATGCAACATCAATGAGGGCATCGAAACTTCTCCGCTCTCGTCCAATGATAAAGGCATGTTTTCCACCATCTCCAGAAAGGTTTCTTGGATTGGCCTGCCCGCCGAGTTGATCACATTGCCTGAGTTCTCAGTGCTGACGGACAGAGTGTGGATTACGACCTCCATCATCTGCTCATGCATCTCATTTGAAATACCCTCGGCGGACTCAAATATCGCCATTGGGTTGCCTGCAACAACAACCTTCAGTGGGAGGTCACTAAGGGTACTCAACTCTTTCATCTCACCCGACTTGTCCCCCAGTTCATTCGCCGGAGTATCCCAATGTCTTCCATGTTGGAACGTCAGCACATTTTCAGGGGACATCACCGCTGCTTGCTTTTTTGTGACCCTCTTTCCTACGTCTTCTGAGAAGCTCTTCATGAAGTTTTTTTCAATGTCTTTAAACAGAAAGGGCGCATACGGCACTATTTGGTCCTCCTCGGCCTCAACCTCTATCGTAGCTGCATAGAAACTATGTTGTTAGTCAACGAAATGCGGTAAGTACAGCTCACCGGGTGTATCTGCGTTTTGCGGACCTGGGCGCGCATGATGCAGCGACCTCCTGCTTCTCGCCTCAACTGCATGAGTGCCCAAGGGCGCTCGGCACCTAGCAGGCTGCTGAAGAAGTCGGCTCTCGACGCGGCCTGAGGAACATGATTCACCCTCAGCACAATTTCGGCGGGGGTTGGTGATGCGCGGGACGGACGAAGCGAGCGGATCGCTTTTCAGCTATGTCGATCTGGAAGAGCGCATCCCAGCACGGCACCCTCTCCGCAAGATCAGGCAGGTGGTCAACGACGCGCTGGCCAGTCTGGATGCCGATTTCGAGGCGGTCTACACCGATTTCGGCCGCCCCTCGATCCCGCCGGAACGGCTGATCCGGGCCAGCCTGCTGCAGATCCTGTTCTCAATCCGCTCCGAGCGGCAGTTGATGGAACAGATGCAGTATAATCTGCTGTTCCGCTGGTTCGTGGGCCTCGGGATCGACGATCCGGTATGGGTGCCGACGGTGTTCACCAAGAACCGCGACCGGCTGCTGACGGCCGACATGTCGCGCAAGGTGATGGCGGCTATCCTGGCGCATCGCGAGGTCGCGCCGCTCCTGTCGGACGACCACTTCTCGGTCGATGGCACGCTCATAAAGGCCTGGGCATCGATGAAGAGTTTCCAGCCGAAGTCGGCGGGCACGCCGCCCGGCGATGATAGGCCGGATGACCCGCCCGCGACATCCATTGCCCCTGCCGCACAACCCGCCCAGACCGAACCCGAGACCGCTCCAATGCCCCGCTACAGCCGCCGCACCCGAAATCCCGAGGTCAACTTCAAGGGCGAGAAGCGTTCGAATGCGACCCATGCCTCGGTCACCGACCCGGACGCACGGCTCTATAAGAAATCCCCTGGCACAGGTGCGGTGCTGTGCTTCATGGGGCATGCGCTGATGGAGAACCGGCACGGGCTGGTTGTGCAAGGCGACCTAACCCACGCTGACGGCCGCGCCGAGCGAAAGGCTGCGCTGGACATGCTGCACCGCCACTCCCCCGGATCGACCCGGCGGCTGACCTTGGGAGCCGACAAGGGATACGATGCGGCCGAATTCGTCGCAGATCTCCGCCAGGCCTGCGTCACCCCGCACGTCGCCAGGAAGGCGCGGCATTCAGCAATCGACGGTCGCACAACCCGGCACAAAGGCTATGCCCTGTCCCAGAAGCACCGCAAACGGATCGAGGAGGCGTTTGGCTGGGCCAAGACCGTTGGCGGCATGTCCCAGACCGTCTATCGCGGCGCCGAACGGGTGCAGTCGCGCTTCATCCTGACGCTCGCAGCCGGAAATCTCGCCCGGCTGCCCCGGTTGCTGGCGGAATGAGGCTGGAGGGGGGGACGCAGGCCTGCTTCCAGCCACCCAATCCGGAAGACCGATGAGAGAACTCATTCCACCACGGAGAACAGCGTCCCACTGGCCTGACTAATTCAGCGGCCTGCTAGATCAAAGCCCGTTGCGGGCTGCGAGCTGTCAACTGCGCCTGCGGCAACCAAGCAATGAGGTGATGGTAGCAGATGCTCGAGTTACCTTGAAATGCATCGCGGTATTCACTTGGTCGAGAGCACAAATGCCGTTCAGAAAGGCCAAACCTGCCGTTCAACATTTACAGCCGAATAGCTGCTGCCATAGTTTTAGACAAATATGGCCACACGCAGACCGAGTGTTTTGTAACTTTCCCCCGTTCAGGTTGAACGAAATCTTCACGCACATTACATGTGGAAACTGGATTTAGTGGAGGCCATGATGACCGCACCAAATTTCAAGGAAACTTATCAGAACCCGTTTAACGAGTTGTCTGAACTACGCCTACAGCTCAACGCCTCGGACGAAGACCAATTTGAGGTGAAATGCCGAATACGGTTCAGTGTTATGCGCCACGAACACAACGGGCGCGAATACACAGTTGGGTTGAAGAGAGCTTCACTGCGCCTGAACCTTGAAGGCTGTGAAACCACACTCGATCCAGTCTTTGGTGAGAATGAACTTGCGTCTGCAACTGACGAGGCCACGCTCGAAATAGCCTCACACGCTGCGGGCGGCATCAAGGCCAACGCTGGAACTGAAAGCCCTCCGAGCGCGGGTGCAGGACTGAGCGCGGGAGTGGATGCGAAAAACGCTCGCAGAAGCAGCCTTAGCATTACACGCCTGCCTATGACGGCCAAACCGAACAATTCCTGGGAAGTGGTTGCACAATCCGTCGACGGCACAGCCCAGGCCAATTTGGATGGAACCGCAATATCCGGACAGCGGCTCTGCACCATACAACGAAGAGAAGGCGGCAATCGTTTGGCAGTGACAGGCGAAATACACGCCTCAAAAGGGGCATTGAACGTCTCAGCAAAAGGTGGAAACAAGTGGGGCAAGGACTTCGCAGTCTGGGGTAACAAAGATGCTGTAATTGGCCAGGTTCTGAAAAAGGCGCTTGAGCGAGAAACAATTCGCACCTCGGCGAGAGTTTTTGTGGCATCGCGCTGCGAAGTAGCTGAAGAATGAACAAGCTGTTTGACGATATTCTCTCATCGGAGGAACTTGCGGCAATCGACGCAGTTCACCAAAGCAGTTCTACCCGGTTTGATGTGCTCGTGCGCCTTGCAGGTCTGGAGCCAAGCAAAGATTTTCGGTTTTCTCAGCTACAACGTCTCGACTTGCGCGGCGCAGATTTACGCGGCTTTGATTTTACCGGTTCTGACCTGCGCCAGAGTGTAATAGACGCGCAGACCATCATTGATAAATCGACAATTCTGGACGATGCACAGGTCAACTGGATTCAATCGGAAACGCTGCCTATTGTGCAGCAAATGCAGGAAATAGAAGCAACCTCTTCGTCAGAGAGACGGCTTCGATTAATCCAAGAAATGGTAAGCAAGTATGGGCGAACCGAGCACGTGGTCACCTACATGGTACGTGCCGCCAGCGCGGCCAATGAAATTGAAACGTTTTTGGATTTTGTGACAAACCTTCCGACCCAACTTAGCCCCGAGCAGGTCCGGCAACTCAGCACGCATGGGACGAAGCTACTAGAAAAGAAGTTCAAAAAGGCCCAAAGCAGGACGCGTCGCAGCGCGACTGCGAACTTCGCTGTAGAACCGATTGTTGAGCGGTTGCGAGATAGTCCCGGCGGCTTCGGCGCGCGACTGTTCGGTCAACTCGCAAAGGTAATGAATATGAAGACTGAGACTGTTCAGCTCAAAGGAGTGGCAATGCTTGAGCCTCAGGACCTGCAGAAGGCTTTTTCACTACTAAGTTCGAACTAGCCACTCCTACCGTGCATCTGGCCGTGAATGTCGGATTCTCAAGATCATTGGCAACATTCAGGCAACTGCAGAGGACATCCGGAAGCCACTCATGCCGGACCCAGCCCAAAAATTCTGGTGACCGCATCGGCACTTTTCCTAATGGGTGGTTTAGGTAACATGAGATTATTCTGAACCAATGGACAACATATCTGTCGCTAATGGACAAAACCCTGTCACAAAGGGACAAATACTTTGCCACCTGACAAAGGGCCGGTCTGCCTGCGCTTGAAACAGAATTCTCCAGACGGTGCTGGAGAACTCGATCATGCGCTTAGTCCTGCTCTGCCAGGAAGCGTTCGGCGTCGAGCGCCGCCATGCAGCCCATGCCGGCCGAGGTGACCGCCTGGCGGTACTTGTGGTCCGTGAGGTCGCCCGCGGCATAGATGCCGGGGATCGAGGTCTCGGTGGAGCCGGGTTTCACCTTCACATAGCCGCCGTTGTGCAGCTCCAGCACGTCCTTGACCAGCTCGGTCGCAGGCGCGTGGCCGATGGCGACAAAGACGCCCTTGCAGGGGATTTCCTTGACTTCGCCGGTCTGCACGTTCTTGACCACGACGCCTTCGACCCCCAGCGGGTTGTCGGTGCCGACAACCTCTTCGAGGGTGTGGAACCACAGGGTCTCGATCTTTTCGTTCTTCATCAGGCGGTCCTGCAGGATCTTCTCGGCGCGCAGCTCGTCGCGGCGGTGGATCAGGGTCACCTTGGAGGCGAAGTTGGTGAGGAACAGCGCCTCTTCCACGGCGGTGTTGCCGCCGCCGATCACCACGATCTCCTGGCCGCGGTAGAAGAAACCGTCGCAGGTGGCGCAAGCCGAGACGCCGAAGCCCTTGAACTTTTCTTCCGATTCCAGGCCCAGCCATTTGGCGCGCGCACCGGTTGCCAGGATCACCGCGTCAGCGGTGTAGGTGGTGCCGCTGTCGCCCTTGGCCACGAAGGGGCGCGCGGAGGTGTCGAGCGAGGTGATGATGTCGCCGATGATCTCGGTGCCCATCGCGGCCGCGTGCTCCTGCATCTTGATCATCAGGTCGGGGCCCTGCACCTCGGTGAAGCCGGGGTAGTTTTCCACTTCGGTGGTGGTGGTCAGCTGGCCGCCGGGCTCGATCCCCTGGACCAGGATCGGTTCCAGCATGGCGCGGGCCGCATAGACCCCCGCGGTATAGCCGGCAGGGCCGGAGCCGATGATCAGAACCTTGGTGTGGCGCGTCTCGCTCATGTGTGTTCCCCACGTAATGCAGCCTGGCGGGCGTGCCGCCGTCAGGCAATGCATATAGCGGCAGGACCCGCTGGCTTAAACCCCCAAGGGGCTGCATGCGGCGGGATGCAAATATGCGGCTTTGGCGGGGATTGCGCCTTGCGCCCGGCAGGCGCAAAGAATATTGCGCGGCGATGAAACATTATTGCGCGCACCGGTTGCGGTGCTATAAGAAACGCAAAATCCACAGGAGTTTCCGGCATGGTCACAACCCGTCTTGATCCGATCGATCGCAAGATTTTGTCGGAGCTTCAGGCTGATGGGCGGATGACCAATGTTGAGCTGGCCAAGCGGGTCGGCATTTCGGCGCCGCCGTGCCTGCGCCGGGTGCGGGCGCTGGAGGAGGCCGGGCTGATTCACGGCTACCATGCGGATGTGAATTCCCGCGAGCTGGGATTCGAGGTGCAGGTCTTTGCCATGGTGGGCCTGGAGAGCCAGGCCGAGGTGGAGCTGAGCGCCTTTGAGGAAAAATGCCGCAGCTGGCCCTTGGTGCGCGAGTGCCACATGCTGAACGGCGAGGTGGATTTCATCCTGAAATGCGTGTCGCCGGATCTGAGCACCTTCCAGAGTTTCCTGACCGGCGATTTGCTGACCACGCCGAATGTGGCCAGCGTCAAAACCTCGCTGGTGATCCGCGGTGCCAAGGATGAACCGGGCGTGCCGTTTGAGGTGCTGGAGGAGCGGCTGGCGCGCGAAGCCTGAGCGCCGCGGCGTCCAAGCCGGTGGAAAATGCAAAAGCCGGGCTGCAATTGCCCGGCTTTTTTGGTTGCTTGCGCGGCTGCCGGTTTACAGAACCGCGGGTCCGGTCCGGGTGCCGCCATCGGCCCTGGGATGCGCCAGCGGGCCGAAATCGGCAATGCTGTCGGCGTGGGCGAAGAGGTTCAGAAACAGAGTCTTGATGGCGTAGCTTGCCAGTTTCAGCGCGTCCGGGCCGGGGTGGTAGGTCTCGAACTCCAGCCCGCCGGCGTTGATCACCGCATGGCGGGGCAGGCAGAGGTGGTACATGTCGACCGGCGTCGGCGGCGCGGTTTCAAAGATGCTCATGCCGTCCTGGAATTCGGCGGCCGGTGTCAGCAGCTGGCCGCCGTCTGCGCCGCCCTGCAGGTGCGGCTGCGTGCGCAGAAGCCGGGCGGCGGGTCCCACAACCAGGCTGGAGGCGGGTTTCTGCAGGCCCAGGCTGTCGGCCATGAAGCTGGTCAGCCGGTGGCTGCGCCCCTGGCTGCCGGGACGGGCGGGCAGCAGGCTGGTGCGGCCGATCCAGACCAGCGGCTGGCTGCCGCCGGCGGCGGTCAGGATCTCGTCGCCGGGCAGCAGGTCCTCGACCGCGATGGGCCCCTGCGCGGTTTCCACCAGCGAGCCGCGGGAGAAGGCGCAGAAGGCGTCTTCGAACAGCGGCAGCGCCGGGGCGATATGGCGGGTTTCTGAAATGGCACCGCTGGGCAGCAGGCTGCAGACTTCATAGCGGCGCAGCTGCGGTTTGACGGCAGCGCGCAGCGCGGCCGGATCCTGCAGGAACGCATTGGCCTCGACGGCATTGGCTGCAGCCCTTTGCAGCGACTGAGGGATGGTCATACCCGGACCTCTCCTTTCAAACTGCCCGTTTGCATCGGCCCCCACCGGCAACACAGACGCGCTTGAACGATGTGTGACTGTAAAATGGCGGGATTTAATTCGAATTGTCAAAAAATCTGAAGCAAACTGGTTAACATGCGGTCGGCCCTTTGCCGCTGCGGGCGGGTCCCAGCGGCTGGCTGAAGTGGGCCTAAGGCGATTCGGCTAAGGAAACGTCAAGCGGGGCGGCGCGGCCCTTTCACCCCGGTCAGGTGCCCCGGCGGCGGCCGGCCGGGCTGGCGCAGCAGCGCCAGGGGAGAACCGCCGCCCGGGCACCCGTCCCCGGCGTTAACCCAGTTTCCGCTTGGGCGCGGGCATTGCCCGCGGGGCCGGCTGCGCCGGCGCCCGGGCGGCGCTGCGGTGCTTGGCGGCCCAAGGCAGAATTACGGTCTCGCTCTTGGCAGAGCGGATGATGGAGGCAATGAAGCGTTTGTTCATTTTCACTAGTCCTTCGCCCGGCAGCTGAGCCCATGTGCGGAGGCTGCTGCTGTTATCTGTTCTGCCTCTTTTATGGGTAAGCTTTGCGCCGTGAATGTGACCCGCGGCGGGCATTTTTGCAGGCGCAAGCGGTTTGGAACCCGGGCTTGGCAGCAGCCGGAAGACGGAGGTTAGGGTGTTGATTCCGGGTGGAAAACTGGCGCGATCCGGCGCGGCTTCCGCCGCGGCATGTGCAGATTGTGGCGGATTTTCTGAAAATCCGCCGCAATTGGGCGGGTTAACGCGGGCTTAAAGCCGGATGCAGGAGATCAGGCGGCCGTAGTCGGCCTCCTTGGCGTGGGTGGCGCGGCGGTAGGAGTAGAATTTCCCGGCATCGGAATAGGTGCAATGGCGGGTCCATTCCGCGTGGCCAGCGCCGGCCTGGCGCAGCTTGTGCAGGCCGAGGGCGGGCAGGTCGAACTGGTAGCGGCCGTTCTCGCCATTGGCAAAGAAGCGGGCATAGCTGTCGTCCTGCATGACAAAGTCGTCAAAGAACTCGGGGCCGACCTCATAGGCGCGCTGCGAGATTGACGGGCCGATCACCGCGGCGGTGTTTTCACGCCGGGCGCCGAGGCCTTCCATCGCTTCCAATGTTGCCTCCAGCACCCCGTCGAGGGTGCCGCGCCAGCCCGCATGGGCAGCGCCGATCACGCCGGCCTCAGCGTCGCAGAACAGCACCGGCTGGCAGTCGGCAGTCAGGATCGACAGCGCCAGGCCGGGCACATTGGTGACCATCGCATCGGCCCGGGGCCGCTCTGGCGAGGGTTCGGTGACCACCAGCACATCGGCGCTGTGCACCTGATGCACGGCGCTGAGGTTTTCCGCGGGCACCTCCATCGCCGCGGCCACACGGGCGCGGTTGATCTGCACCGCCTCGCGCTGGTCGGTGGAGCCGAGGCCGCAGTTGAGGCCGTGGTAGATGCCGGACGAGGCGCCGCCCTTGCGGGTGAAAAACCCGTGCCGCACCGGGGCAAGCAGATCGGACGTGAGAATTTCAAGCGTCATTGTTAACCATCATGGGTTCAATCCTGGCGGAGAGGCGGCCTCAGAAGGATAAAGGCCGAGCACTTTGAACAGGTTTCCCATTTCATCCGGGTGCGTCAACCGCCGATGTGCGGCGATCAGGTTTTCCAGAACTTCGCCCGAGAGCGGCGCGGCCAGCGCCTGGGCGCGGCCGGTGATGCCGAGGCGTTCCAGGAACACGCCTTGCGGGGTGAGGCGGGTGTGGGCGCAACCTGCGGTTTTTGCAGCCAATGCCAGGGCTTCGAAATCCACATGCGCCGTCAGGTCGGCCTGGCCCGGCGCCTGCAGCGGATCGGCGGGTTCATGCGCGCGCAGGGCTTGCAGCGTGTCCCCCAGTGCGCGCCAGTCGCCGTAATCCACGATCAGCGCGGCGCCGCCGCGGGCAGCGATTCGGGTGGCGATGGCCTGGGTGACGGGGGCGGCGGCTTCGCAGAGTTCGACCAGATCGCCGTCCTGAGTGTCTTCCAGACGGTGTGCCAGCGCGGGCTGCGGCGCGGCGGGGCTGAGGCCGAAAGCCAGGGCGCCGTCCTGAAGGCCGATGCGTTTCTCGCTCCAGCCGCCCTGCGCGCGGAGGAACTGGCGGATGGGCAGCGCGTCGAAAAACTCGTTTGCGATCAGGAGCAGCGGCTGCTCCGGCAGGGCCGCCACGCTGTCCAGCCATTCGGGCGCATAGCCCTGCAGCGTCTTGGCCTGGGCGTCGCGCAGGGCGGGGGAGGCCTCGATCAGGCGGATCTGCATGGCGGCGTGGAAGCCCGGCACACCGCGGGTGGCGCGCAAAAGGTCCGCCATCAGGGTGCCGCGGCCGGGGCCGAGTTCCGCCAGGGTGAAGGGGGCGGGGGACCCTTGGTCGAGCCAGGCCTGCGCCAGGGCGAGGCCGAGGAGTTCGCCGAACATCTGGCTGATTTCCGGCGCGGTGGTGAAATCGCCCTGGGCGCCCAGCGGGTCGCGGGTGGTGTAATAGCCGAACTGCGGGTGCAGCAGGCAGTCGGCCATGTAGTCCGCCACAGACATCGGGCCATCGGCGCGGATGCGGGCGGTCAGGTGGTCCAGCAGGCTCATGCGGTGCTCCGGGCCGCGCGGCGGGCGCGGATCAGGAACCAGAGGCCGATCGCGATCATCGGCAGCGACAGCGCCTGGCCCTGCGTCAGGCCGATGCCGTCGATATGCCAGGCCAGCCCCAGCGGGTTGCCGGGGGAGACGAACTGGGCATCGGGCTGGCGGAAGAACTCGACGATGAAACGGGCGGCACCGTAGCCCGCAAGGAACACGCCCAAGAGACGGCCCGGGGTGTGGAAGGCGTTGCGGCGCCAGGCGAGGTACAAGAGCAGGGCGCCGAGGATCAGCCCCTCCATCAGTGCCTCGTAAAGCTGCGAGGGGTGGCGGGCGCAGAGGTCTCCCAATGCCTGGCCGCAGTCTTGCGCCGCGGGGCCGGGGAAGGCGACGCCCCAGGGCAGATCGGTGGGGCGGCCCCAAAGTTCGGCGTTGATGAAGTTGCTGAGTTGGCCCAGCAGCAGGCCCGGCGCCACGGTATGGGCCACCAGGTCGGCCATCTGCAGGCGCGGGATGCTATGGCGCGCGGCGTAGATCCAGGACGCCAGGATCACGCCGATGAGGCCGCCGTGAAAGGCCATGCCGCCCTGCCAGACCTTGATGATGTCGCCGGGGTTGGCCAGGTAATAGGCAGGCTGGTAGAACAGCACGAAGCCCAGCCGCCCGCCGAGAATGACGCCAAGGATGACCCAGGTGAGCAGATCCTCGACCTGTTGCGGCTTCATCGGCGGCTGGCCGGCGGGCCACAGCGCCGGGCGGCGCAACGCGGCCACCGCCAGGCGCCAGGCGATGACGATGCCTGCGATATAGGCCAGCGCATACCAGCGCAGGGCAAACTCGAATCCGCCGATGGCAATGGTGAAAATCTCGGGCGAGAGGTCGGGAAATGGGATCAGGGCCTGCATATGCGTCTGAATGCCTCTGCATGTTAAGAAGAGTCAACGGCTTGCCGCCGCGGCTTTGCTTGCCCATATAGAGGCTAAGCCTGATACGGAGAAGACGATGCAGACCCGGAACAAGATCCTGGACGATATTTCCCAGCTGATGACCAATGCGATGGGCGTCGCCCAGGGCGCCAAGGATGAGGCCGACACCGCGCTGAAGAGCATGATCGACCGCTGGCTGGCCGACCGCGATTTTGTCACCCGCGAGGAGTTTGACGCGGTGCGCGCGATGGCGCAGAAGGCGCGGGAAGAGAATGAGGCATTGAAGGCCCGTCTGGACGCGCTGGAGGCGGTGCAGAAGTAAGACCGCCGGCGGGCGGTTTGCTTGCCCGGGGCGGGCGGCGGGCAGATTGCCCGCTCTACGGTGTTATGAGGCCTGCTGCGGCGTGTGCCGCGGCGGGCTTTTTTGTGCCTTGTGCAGGTCTGCAATCTGCGCATGGCTGCCCTGCGGGCCTGTGGATAAAAACAGGTCGCTTTCCGCCCGCATGGTCGAAATCGGCGCAGCGCAGGGCGCGGCCCGCGGTGCATGCTGCCTCAGCTTCATCAGAGGGATCACAGCATGGTGTCTGTCTACTCGGTACCCAATGCCTTCAGCACACAGGAATGCGCGGAGATCATCCGCAAGACGGAGGCGGCGCCGGACAGCGAGGCGCGGCTGCTGGGGCAGGGCAGGGATCATAACCTGCGCCGCTCCAGCGTGGTGTGGCTGGATGAGGTGCCGGGCACCGGCTGGGTGATGGACCGGCTGATCTCGCTGGTGCGCCGCGCCAACAAGGAGCGTTTTGGCTTTGACCTGCGCGAGTTTGCCGAAAGCCCGCAGGCCGCCAGCTACAAGGAGGAGGACGGGGGCCATTTTGCCTGGCATTCCGATATCGGCGACGGGCCGGTGGCGGGCAAGCGCAAGCTGAGCCTGGTGGTGCAGCTGAGCAAGCCCGGGTCTTATGACGGCGGCGATCTGGAGATCATGCCGGGTGCCCATGTGGTGACGGCCAGCCGGGTGCAGGGCAGCGCTGCGGTGTATCCCAGTTTCCTGCTGCATCAGGTGACGCCGGTGACCCGCGGCGAGCGCAGGTCGCTGACCGTCTGGGCGCACGGGCCGGCCTTCCGCTGAGGGAGTGGCCAGCCAGCCTGGGCGGCAGGCTGGCCGGTCTGCGTCAGGGGTCAGCCGCAGCAGCCGGATTTGGCGGCTGCGGGCGTTTCGGCCGGTGCCTCGTTCAGATTGGCGCCGCGGCCCAGCCAGGTGCGCTCTGCCAGGTAGAACTCCGCAAATTTCTGCTCGAAATCCTCCGGCACCGATTTCTGCGCGAGGCCGGTGTCCAGCAGCGCCTGCTGCCAGGCCTGCACCTTGGGGCGGCCTGCCAGCATGTCATAACCGCTGTGCGCCCGGACGAGTGCGGCGCGGTGCAGCAGCGGCAGCCAGGCGATGTCCACATTGCCAAGGGTTCCTCCAGAGAAGTACGGCCCTTCGCCAAGCTGTTTTTCCGCCTTGTCAAAAGCCTTGCGCAGCTTGGCCATGCGTTCGTCCAGGACGGTCTTGTCCGCGCTTTGCATGGTTGAGCATTGCACCAGGTAGTGCTTGCTGGCCTGATAGCTCCAGGCGCGGTTGAGGGCGCGCTGCTCGGGCGTCAGGCCGGGCTGCAGCGGGGCCGTGATTTCGTCCACGTATTCGGTGATGGCGTCTGATTCAAACAGCGCGGTTCCGTCCTCAGTCACCAGCAGCGGCACCTGTCCGGTGGGGGAGAGGTCCAGGAACCACTGCGGCTTGTCGCTGAGGCTGATGTAGTCGATGCTGTAGGGCACGCCTTTGGCCTCCAGCAGCGCCGTCACCCGCTGTACAAACGGGCAGATTTTGAAGCTGATAATCCGGATCATCGTGTTTTCCTTTTTCCGATGGTTCGCCCTGTAAGACGCGCGGCAAAGGGAAAAGACGGCGATTAGCTCAGCATTTTTTGCAACTGTCTGATTTAGGGTGGTATTCTGCGATGCTTCCGCGGGCGTCCAGGGTGAAGCCGCAGCAGGCCTCGAAGGCTTTGCGCAGTTCTGTGCGGCTCGATTGCACGCGGGATTTGAGGGTCGAGTAGGGGATGCCCGCTGCGGCCGCGTAGTCGCGCTGCGGGATCCCCTGGAGGTCCACGGCCGTCAGGATGCGGGCGGTTTCCGGCGGCAGCGACTGGATGAAGGGCTCGACGCAGGCCTCCAGATCCTGGCGGATCCCGGGATCGTCCTTGGCGTACCACAGGTCATCAGGGTGCGGCGGCGCCTGGCGGCCCCTCTTGCGGTAGTGGTCGATGATCGTGCGCTGGGCGGTCTGGAAGAGCCAGGGCTGCAGCCTGGCACTGTCCTGCAGCGCGGGCAGGCCGGTGAAGACCTTGATCGAAATGTCCTGCAGCAGGTCTTCGGCGTCTTCCGGGTTTGCCACCCGGGAACGCAGGAAGGCCCGCAGCCGGGCCTGGTACTTGGGCCAGATGTCTTCGATCGTCATGCGCATGCCTCCGCCGCAAGGTATGGGGGCGGGAACGGCGGAAATCAACGCTGGCCAGGCAATTCCGGCTTTACCTGCGGCGGCCGCCGCCCCATAGTCGCTAGGCCGGCATTTTGAGGGCTGTGGATAGTTCATCCACAAGTTATTGCAGATATCCCCAAAATAAAGGGTTGCCAGATCCTGAATTCAGGCCCACCATATCTGGTATGGGAGCGGGGATGCCTCCCCGGCCCATAGCAGAAAAACCTAGCTGTTGGGCACCTCTGTGCCTGCTGTGCTAGGCAAAAAGAGAGGTGGCATCATGGCACTATCCGAGCTTCACCTGGAAGAAGACATCCACCCGATCGACATTGTCGAACATCTGGCCTCGCGCCACGACTGGGACTTCGACAGGGTCGGCGATGACCAGATCGCCATGTCGGTCGAGGGGCAGTGGCGGACTTATTCGCTGACGCTGGCCTGGTCCGGTTACGAGGAATGCCTGCGGCTGGTCTGCAGCTTTGAGATGGAGCCGCCGGAAGCGGAGCTGCCGCGGCTGTATGAGCTGATCAACCGGATGAACGACCAGTGCTGGGAAGGGTCCTTCACCTATTGGGAGGACCACAAGCTGATGCTGTTCCGCTATGGGCTGATGCTGGCCGGCGGGCAGATGGCAAGCCCGCAGCAGATCGACGCGATGATCAATGCATCCGTCGCCAATGCGGAACGCTATTACCCGGCGATCCAGCTGGCGGTCTGGGGACAGCGCAGCGCCGATGAGGCGATGCAGGTCGCCATTGCAGAGGCCTACGGCCGGGCGTAAGACTTTGCCCTGACCTTAAGATTTGGGGAGGGGCCAAAATGGACATGACGGAAATCGCTGCCCGCGGGCTGGTGCTGCTGGGCTGCGGCAAGATGGGGTCGGCGATGCTGGCCGGCTGGCTGGAGGGCGGGTTGCCCGCATCCTCTGTCTGGGTGATCGACCCGCGCCCCTCGGAGTGGCTGCAGGGCACCGGTGTTCATATCAATGCAGAGCTGCCGGCGGCGCCGGGTATCGTGCTGATCGCCGTGAAGCCGCAGATGATGGGCGAAGCGCTGCCGACGCTGCAGAGCTACGGCAACGGGTCCACCCTGTTCATTTCCGTGGCGGCGGGCACTTCGATCGCAACCTTTGAGGATGTTCTGGGCGCGCAGTCGCCGATCGTGCGGGCGATGCCGAACACGCCGGCTGCGGTCGGGCGCGGCATCACCGCGATTATCGGCAATGAGCATACCGGCGCCGCCGATCTGGACCGCGCCGAAGGGCTGCTGCAGGCGGTGGGGCAGGTTGTGCGGCTGGACAATGAGGGCCAGATGGACGCGGTGACCGGCGTCAGCGGTTCTGGCCCCGCCTATGTGTTCCACCTGATTGAAACCCTGGCCACTGCGGGCGAGGCGCAGGGCCTGCCGGCAGAGCTGGCGATGCAGCTGGCCAAAGCAACTGTTGCGGGCGCGGGCGCGCTGGCGGAAGCGGCCGAGGAAAGCCCCGGCCAGCTGCGCATCAATGTGACCAGCCCCAACGGCACCACTCAGGCCGCTTTGGAAGTGCTGATGGACGATGACGACGGCTTCCCGGCACTCTTGAATCGCGCGGTGGCGGCGGCCACCAACCGCTCCAAGGAGCTGTCGCGTGGCTGAGATCTCCTTTGACGACTTCCTGAAGGTCGATGTCCGGGTCGGCGAAGTGGTCCGTGCGGAGCCGTTTCCCGAGGCCCGCAAGCCGGCAATCAAGCTCTGGGTCGATTTCGGGCCGGATATTGGCGTAAAAAAGAGCTCAGCGCAGATTACGGCGCATTACATGCCGGAAACGCTGGTGGGCAAGCAGGTTCTGGCCGTCGTAAACTTCCCGCCGCGGCAGATCGGCAAGTTCATGTCAGAGATCCTGGTGCTGGGCCTGCCGGATGAGGATGGAGAAATATTCCTGGCCGGGCCTGACGGAAAGGTCCCGCTGGGCGGGAGGATGCACTGAGATGAAAATCTGGATTGCGCGGCCGATGACGGCAGCGGTGGAGGCCCGGGCGCGGGAGGCGTTCGGGGATCTGGAGATCCGTGAGACCAACGCGGTGATGAGCGAGGCAGAGATGCTGCGCGCGTTGTCCGAGTTCGACATTGTGGTTCCGACGCTGGGCGACAAGTTCTCGGCAGAGATCTTTGCCAAGGCGGGCACGCCCCGCTGCAAGCTCTTGGCCAACTTCGGTGTTGGCTACAACCATATCGACGTGGAGGCCGCGCGGGCGGCCGGCGTCGAGGTGACCAACACGCCGGGGGCGGTGACCGATGCCACCGCCGATATTGCGATGACGCTGATCCTGATGTCGGCGCGCCGTGCCTCGGAAGGCGAGCGGATGCTGCGCAAGGGCGATTGGGCGGGCTGGCACCCGACCCAGATGCTGGGGCTGCACGCCACCGGCAAACGCGTCGGCATCGCCGGCATGGGCCGCATCGGCCAGGCAATCGCGCGGCGCTGCCATTTCGGTTTTGGCATGGATGTGTCTTATGTGGCGCGTTCGCCCAAGGAACTGGATTTCCCGGCCGGCCGCGCCGAAAGCCTGACGGCGATGGCGGCTGAGGTGGATTTCCTGGTGGTGGCGGTGCCGGGCGGGCCCGAGACCTATCACCTGATCAACGCCGGGGTGCTGAACGCGATGCAGAGCCATGCGCATCTGATCAACATCGCCCGCGGCGAAGTGGTCGAGGAGGCGGCGCTGATTGAAGCACTGCAAAACAACCGCATCGGCGGTGCGGGGCTCGATGTCTATGAGTTCGAACCCAAGGTGCCGCAGGCGCTGATCGATCTGGACAACGCCACCCTGCTGCCGCATCTGGGCACCGCCACCGAGGAGGTGCGCAGCAACATGGGCCATATGGCGCTGGACAATGTTGCCGCCTACCTGGCGGGAGAGGCGCTGCCGAACCGGGTCTGAGGCGGGCCTTCGGAACCGGGGCGCTGCCCCGGACCCCGGAGAATTTTCAACCAGAAAGAAGCAGCAGCGGATTATTTCGCTGCTGTTTTGCTTTTGGGCAGGCCGCCCACGGCTTCGCGCCAATGGCGGCGGCAGAGCGAGACATAGGTTTCATTGCCGCCGATCTGCACCTGGTCGCCCTCGGTCATGACCCGGCCCTGATCATCCTGGCGCACCACCATCGTGGCCTTCTTGCCGCAGTGGCAGATGGTGCGCACCTCGCGCATTTCATCGGCCAGTGCCAAGAGGGTGGCGGAGCCGGGAAACAGCTTGCCCTGGAAATCCACCCGCAAGCCATAGGCCAGCACCGGCACCCGCAGGTCGTCCACTGCCCGGGCCAGCTGCCAGACCTGGTCCGGTTCCAGGAACTGGGCCTCATCGACAAAGACCGCCGCCACCGGGCCCTGGGCCAGGCGCCGCTTGATACGGGCAAAGAGATCGTCGCCGGCTGCAAACATGTCTGCCTCTTCGCCGATACCGATGCGGGAGGCAATTCTGCCGGTGCCGGCCCGGTTGTCCAGCCGGGCGGTGAGCAGATAGGTATCCATATGGTTCTCGCGGTAATTGTGCGAGGCCTGCAGCAGCACCGTCGACTTGCCTGCGTTCATGGTGGAGTAGTTGAAATAGAGCTTGGCCATGGGGCTGGGTTTACCTGCGCCGGGGCGCGGGGAAAACCGGATTCGTCGGGGATGATGCCGGACCGGGGCATTTGCCTGCCGCGGCGGGCAGCGGGCCAGCCTGCAAAGGCTTTGCAGGAAGGCCCGCCGGGGCAGGCGCGGCAAGGGCGGAACTAACCCTGAAAAAAACAGCCGCGGCCGGATGCCCCGGAGAGCACAGGTTCCGGGCAGACCAATTACCCTAACAGCAGGGCTTCACTCACCAGCCCTGCTTTGCACTGGACAACAGGCACCAATTGCACCATGTCACTCGCTAAATCCCTGAAAACCTGAGGGATGGATAAGGTATCGCAATTCCTCTACAACTCGGACATGGGAAATTAACCAGTTCGTTCCCCATGGGAGCGGCGGTCTAGCCAGGTAGGAAGTATATGGCTGAAATCGGGACGTATCTGAAGAAACACACCGAGGCACTGGTGAAGGATGTCGGCATCGAGGCGGCATGCCAGATCACCGGCAAGTCCAAGGCAACACTGGGGCGCTATTATTCGGACAATGCCGAGCACGCGGACCGGTTCATGCCGGTGGATGCGGTGGCCAAGCTGGAGGGCGCGGCGTCCTATCCGCATGTCACCTCCGCGCTGGCGGATCTGAAAAACATCACCTTGTCCTATAACGGCAACGGCAGCGCCGAGGAAACCGGCCGCAGCGGCGGGGTGAATGCGGATGTGATCGCGCTGAGCCAGCGCTTTGCGCAGCTGATGAGCGAATACCAGGAAGCGATCGAGGATGGCATCATCACCGTCAACGAGGCCAAGCGGCTGCTGCGCGAGACGGTTCTGCTGCAGCAGGTCCTGCTGGACATGAAACTGCACCTGGAAGAAGAGAGTGCCTGAGGCCCCTGATGTGAGCGATCTGCCCGCGGTGGCGGCGGATCAGCTGCACCCGGTGGACATTGACGCGCTGGCCGCACCCGGCGATCCGCGCCATGCGCCGCGCATCCTGCTGCTCTATGGTTCCTTGCGGGAGGTGAGCTATTCCCGCAAGGCGGCGGAGGAGGCGGCGCGGGTGCTGCAGGCCTTGGGCTGCGAGACCCGGATCTTTGACCCCTCCGGCCTGCCTTTGCCCGATGATGCGGGCGCGGCAGAGCATCCCAAGGTGGCGGAACTGCGCGATCTGGCTGTCTGGTCCGAGGGCATGGTTTGGTCCAGCCCGGAGCGCCACGGCGCGATGACCGGCATCATGAAGCTGCAGATCGACTGGCTGCCGCTGTCGCTGCAGGGCGGTATCCGCACCACGCAAGGAAAGACGCTGGCGGTGATGCAGGTCTCGGGCGGCTCGCAAAGTTTCAATGCGGTCAACCAGATGCGCATCCTGGGCCGCTGGATGCGGATGGTGACGATCCCGAACCAAAGCTCGATCCCCAAGGCCTGGCTGGAATTTGCGGAAGGCGAACGCCTGCCCGAGGGGCCGTTCTACCGCCGCCTGGTGGATGTGATGGAGGAGCTGGTGAAATTCACCTGGCTGGTGCGCGGCCGCAAGGATTACCTGACCGACCGCTATTCAGAGCGGGTGGAGAGCGCCGCAGAGGTGCACAAGCGGGTGTCGCAGAAATAACCGCGGCAGGCCTGTCCGGTTCGAATGAGAAAAGCCCCGGCGCTGTTGCCGGGGCTTTTTTGGGTTTCAGATCAGCGGGATCACCGGCACGTCGCAGGCGGCGAGTGCCAGCAGGGCTGTCAGGAGGATGGGCAGGCGCATTTTGGGCGCTCCTTGTTGCTGCTCGGGTCCGGGCAACTGTGCCGCGGGGCGCAGTCCCAGGCAAGCCCTGCGGCAAACCGGTCCGGCAGAAACCGGCCGGGCCGCGTTAAAGAATTGGGCAGCACCCGCTGCGCGGGTTAGGCGTTTGTTAAGGCTCATTTGTGCCGCATTTGGGACCCGAAGTTACCGCTGGGGGTGGAAATCCCGGGGAAACAGGGGAAACCCCGGGCTGGCCTCCTAACAAAGCCTCTAAGCTTTTCCGGGATTTTTAAAGGGTTTTTCCGAAAACCGTCCGGGACTGTTAAGAAAACAAGGGGATTTGGCGGCCCGGATGCCACCCTCTAGGGTTGCATTAAGCCTTTGTTAATCCTGCCTCATTCTGCCCATCTTTCTGCCCGCGCGGCACCGCGGCAGGCCCCATTCCGGCCCCAGGACTCACCCAGATTGGCAGCGTGGGAACATGGAGTGGGTCATGAGACGATTACTGGGATTTGCCGCAGCGGCCTTGATCACATGCGGCGCCGGAGCTGCCGCAGCGGGGCCGGCCACCGTGCAGTCGGTGCCGGGCTGGGAGGCTGTCGGGCGGCTGAACATTTCCGGACGCAGCATGTGCACCGGCAGCCTGATTGCGCCGGATCTGGTGCTGACGGCGGCCCATTGCCTTTACAGCCCGCAGAACGGGCGCAAGGTGAACCCCCGCCGGATCAGGTTTGAGGCCGGGCTGAACGGCCGCCGCGCCAAGGCCGCGCGCAAGGTGGTGAAGGCGGTTCTGCATCCGGGCTATGAGCACCGCACCAGCGGCCGCGCCCAGACCGGATACGACCTGGCGGTGCTGCGGCTGGACCGGCCGATCAGCCCCGAGAAGATCCGTCCGCTGACCCTGGCCGCGGCACCGGGGCGGGGGGATCAGGTTGATGTGCTGTTTTACTCCTATCACAAGGCCACCACCCTGAACCGGCAGAACGCCTGCCAGGTGCTGGCAGCCAGGCAGGCCATGCTGGTCACCACCTGCCTGGTGGATTTCGGAGCCTCGGGCTCGCCGCTGCTGCAGCTGCAGCCCGGCCGCCCGCCGCGGCTGGTGTCGGTGATCTCTGCTAAGGCGCAGATGGGCGGCAAGAAGGTGTCGATTGCAACGGGCGTAGGCCACACGCTGCAGGACCTGATGCGCAAGGCGGGTTAAGCGGTCCAGCAGGCTAAAGAAAAGCCCCGGGAGTTCCCGGGGCTTTGGCTGTTCTGGTACAGAGGAAGGCTGGCTTAGCCCTGCAAGCTCTTCACCTCAACATCCCCTTCGGCCTGGGCCTTGATCGCGCGCGCTGCGGCGTTGGCGCCGGCGGCGGTGGTGAAGTAGGGGATCTTGTCATAAAGCGCGACCGAGCGCATTTCTTTGCTGTCCTCGACCGCCTGGGCGCCTTCGGTGGTGTTCATCAGCAGCTGGACGCCGCCGTCCTTCAGCATGTCGACCACATGCGGGCGGCCTTCATAGACCTTGTTGACCAGCTCGCAGGCGACGCCCTGGCCGTCCAGCCAGGTCTGGGTGCCGCGGGTGGCGACCAGGGTAAAGCCTTGCTCCACCAGGATCTTGGCAGCATCCAGCATCAGCTGGCCCTTGTCGGCGTCCTTGATCGAGATGAAGGCGCGGCCGGAGGCGGGCAGCACCATGCCGGCGCCCATCTGCGCCTTCAGGAAGGCGCGGGCAAAGGATCGGTCCCAGCCCATGACTTCGCCGGTGGAGCGCATTTCCGGGCCCAGAATGGTGTCGACGCCCGGGAAACGGGCGAAGGGCAGCACAGCCTCTTTGACCGAGAACCAGGGCATGTCCGGGTCCGCCAGGGTCATCGGGTCGGCCATCGGGGTGTTGACGTCATAGCCGGCGTCCGGCTCGTACGGCGCGCGCATCGGGAAGTTCGACAGCGGCTCGCCGGCCATCACGCGGGCGGCGATGGAGGCGATGGCGCTGTCGGTTGCCTTGGCCACAAACGGCACGGTGCGCGAGGCGCGCGGGTTCACCTCGATGAGGTAGATCTCATCATCCTTGATGGCGAACTGCACGTTCATCAGGCCGACCACGTTCAGCGCCAGCGCCAGGGCGTTGGTCTGTTCCTTGACCTGTTCGATCATGGCCTTGTCGAGCGAATAGGGCGGCAAGCTGCAGGCGCTGTCGCCCGAGTGCACGCCGGCCTCTTCGATGTGCTGCATGATGCCGGTGACATGCACGTCCTTGCCGTCGCAGAGCGCGTCCACGTCCAGCTCAACCGCGCCGGCCAGGTAGCTGTCCAACAGCACCGGGCTGTCGCCGGAGACGACAACGGCTTCGGCGATGTAGCGTTTCAGCTGGTCCATGTCGCGGACGATTTCCATCGCCCGGCCGCCCAGCACGTAGGACGGGCGGATCACCAGCGGGAAGCCGATGTCCTCGGCAATGGCGAGCGCTTGCTCGTCGGTGGAGGCGATGCCGTTCTTCGGCTGTTTCAGGCCCAGCTGGTTGACCAGCGCCTGGAAGCGCTCGCGGTCTTCGGCCAGGTCGATGGCGTCGGGGGAGGTGCCCAGGATCGGGATGCCTTCGGCTTCCAGCGCGTTGGCCAGTTTCAGCGGGGTCTGGCCGCCGAACTGCACGATGACGCCATGCAGGGTGCCGTTCTCCTGCTCGGTGCGCAGGATTTCCATCACGTGCTCGAACGTCAGCGGTTCGAAATACAGCCGGTCCGAGGTGTCATAGTCGGTCGACACGGTCTCGGGGTTGCAGTTGATCATGATGGTCTCATAGCCCGCGTCGGTCAGCGCAAAGCAGGCGTGGCAGCAGCAGTAGTCGAACTCGATGCCCTGGCCGATCCGGTTGGGGCCGCCGCCGAGGATGACGACTTTCTTCTTGTCCGAGGGGCGGGCCTCGCATTCCACGTCGCCGAAGGCCGGCGTTTCATAGGTGGAGTACATGTATGGGGTCTGCGCTTCGAATTCGGCGGCGCAGGTGTCGATCCGCTTGAACACGGCGTTGACGCCCAGCACCCGGCGGGCCTTGCGGACCTCGGCCTCGGACTTGCCGGTCAGCTTGGCCAGGCGGGCGTCGGTGAAGCCCAGCATCTTGAGCGCGCGCAGGCCTTTTTCGTCACCCGGCAGGCCGCTTTCGCGGATCTCTGCCTCGGCCTCGACAATCTCGCGGATGCGGGACAGGAACCAGGGGTCGAATTTGGTGACGGCTTGGATTTCATCGTCGGACAAGCCATGGCGCATCGCCTGGGCGATGGTGCGCATCCGGTCGGGGGTCTGCTGGCCGATCGCCTTGATGACGGCCGCCTTGTCGCCCGCAGGCTCCCAAGTGCCCGCATTGACGCCGTCGATTTCCACCTCGTCAAAACCGGTCAGGCCGGATTCCATCGAGGCCAGCGCCTTTTGCAGGGACTCGTGGATGGTGCGGCCGATCGCCATCGCCTCGCCGACCGACTTCATCGCGGTGGTGAGGTACGGCTCGGAGCCCGGGAATTTCTCAAAAGCAAATTTCGGGATCTTGGTGACGACATAGTCGATGGTCGGCTCAAACGACGCCGGGGTCACCTTGGTGATGTCGTTGTCCAGCTCGTCCAGGGTGTAGCCCACCGCCAGCTTGGCGGCGATCTTGGCAATCGGGAAGCCGGTTGCCTTGGACGCCAGCGCGGAAGAGCGCGACACCCGCGGGTTCATCTCGATCACCACCATGCGGCCGTCGGCGGGGTTCACCGCCCACTGCACGTTGGAGCCGCCGGTTTCCACGCCGATCTCGCGCAGCACGTTGATCGAGTGGGTGCGCATGATCTGGTATTCTTTGTCGGTCAGCGTCAGCGCCGGGGCCACGGTGATCGAGTTGCCGGTGTGCACGCCCATCGGGTCGACGTTTTCGATGGAGCAGACGATGATCGCGTTGTCGGCGGTATCGCGCACCACTTCCATCTCGTATTCTTTCCAGCCCAGCAGCGATTCATCGACCAGGATCTGGTTCACCGGCGAGGCATCCATGCCCGAACGGCAGAAATGGATGTAATCGTCGCGGTTATAGGCCACGCCGCCGCCAGTGCCGCCGAGGGTGAATGCAGGGCGGATGATCGCCGGCAGGCCGATTTCATCCAGGTCTTCCAGCGCGATACGGACACCTTCGTCCAGATCGGCAGAGCCGTCTTCACGCTTGGGTGCGGTAACAATGGTGGCCTTGGGGTTCTCAATCCCCAGGCGGTCCATCGCTTCGCGGAACAGCTTGCGGTCTTCGGCCATTTCGATGGCGTCGCGCTTGGCGCCGATCATCTCAACGCCGAATTTGTCCAGCACGCCCATCTCTTCCAGCGCCAGCGAGGTGTTGAGGCCGGTCTGCCCGCCCATGGTCGGCAGCAGCGCGTCGGGGCGTTCTTTCTCGATGATCTTGGCGACGACTTCGGGGGTGATCGGCTCGATGTAGGTGGCGTCGGCCAGGCCCGGGTCGGTCATGATGGTGGCCGGGTTGGAGTTCACCAGGATGACCCGGTAGCCTTCTTCGCGCAGGGCCTTGCAGGCCTGGGCGCCGGAATAGTCGAATTCGCAGGCCTGCCCGATGACGATGGGCCCCGCTCCGATGATCATGATCGACTGGATGTCGGTTCTTTTGGGCATGGCAGGCTTCCTTCGGTTTTCGCGCGGGCAGGCTTTGAATCAGGGGCGCTGGCGAGCGCCCAAATTGTCCTGCGTTATAGGGACCGCGCAGAAAGGTTCAAGGGGGATCGGAAACGGAAATGAAAATGCCGCATCCACCCCTTTTGTTCGCATAGCGAACGGATATATGTGGAGCCCAACAGCTCAGGGAGTCAATTCCGGTGCGGATTCGCTTTGATCAGGGGCCCTTGGGGGCCGGCACATGTTTCGACCAGCCGCTGCGCGTGATCCGCGCCGACGGGCCGGAAGAGGTGCCTGCCGCGCTGGCCGCTTTGGACGCGGCGCGCGCTGAGGGGCATTGGCTGGCGGGCTATGCGTCTTATGAATTGGGCTATGCGCTGGAGCCGAAGCTGGCAGGGCGGATGCCAAAGGACCGGCGGCTGCCGCTGATGTGTTTCGGGGTTTATGAGGAACCGCTGCCGCAGAACGCTGAGGGCAGCGCCCGGCCGCGGGGGGGCGAGTATCGCCCGCCCGGGGGGGCGGACGGGCGATGCCCGGCCTATCGGCCAGGCGAAGCGGGGCTTGAGGGCATTACCCCCCGCTGGACCTATGAGCGCTACTCCGAGGCCTTCGCCGAGGTGAACCGCAACATCGGCAAGGGCGACATCTATCAGGCCAACCTGACTTTCCCGATTGATGCGCAGGCATATGGCACCGCTGAGGAGCTCTATGCCGCGCTGCAAGCCAAACAGGTGGTGGGCCACGGGGTGCTGGTCGAACAGGACGGGCTGCCGGACTTGCTGTCGCGCTCGCCGGAGCTGTTCTTCCGCACCGATGCGTCAGGCATGATCGAAACCCGGCCGATGAAAGGCACCCAGCCGCGCAGCGATGATCCGGTGGAGGACGCGCGGCGCCGCGACTTCCTGCGCCAGGATGAAAAGAACCGCGCCGAAAACCTGATGATCGTGGACCTGCTGCGTAATGACATCAGCCGCGTGGCGCAGACCGGTTCCGTACATGTGCCGGAGCTGTTTGCAGTGGAAAGCTATGCCACCGTGCATCAGATGGTCTCCCTGGTCCGTGCAAAACTGCGGCCCGGTGCGGGGCTGGCAGAGATTTTTGCCGCGCTGTTCCCCTGCGGCTCCATCACCGGCGCGCCCAAGATCCGCGCGATGGAGATCCTGGCGGAGCTGGAACCCTGGGCGCGCGGCATCTATTGCGGCACTATCGGCTGGGCTGCACCGGACGGCGCCTCCGAGTTCAATGTGGCAATCCGCACCCTGATGCTGGAAGAGGGCCGCGCGACGCTCAATGTGGGCGGCGGCGTGGTCTGGGACAGCACGGCCGAGTCCGAATATGAGGAAGCGCTATGGAAAGCCCGGTTCGCTCGCGTGACGCCGTCCAGAACGATCCCGCTTTCCGCCTGATCGAGACCCTGGGCTGGCATCCGGAACAGGGGTTCCGGCACCCGTTGCAGCACTTGGCCCGGATGGCGCGCAGTGCGGCGGCGTTTGGCATTCCCTTTGACGCGGGACGGGCGCAGAGCGTGCTGGCTGAAGCTGACGGCGGTACGCCGCTGCGCTGCCGCCTGACGCTGGATGCGCAGGGGAAGCTGGAGCTGACCACCGTGCCATTGGGACAGACGCCGTCTGAGTGGAGACTGGCCGTTGCAGAGTCCCGGCTTGAGGCAGATGACATCTGGCTGCAGCACAAGACCACCCGCCGTGCGATTTATGACACCGCTCGGGCTGAGCTGCCGGATGGCACGGACGAGCTGCTGTTCCTCAATCAGCGCGGCGAGGCTTGCGAAGGCACCATCACCAATCTCTTCGTCACCCTTGCGGATGGCCGGGTCGTCACGCCGCCGCTGTCCTGCGGCCTGCTGCCGGGCATCCTGCGGCAGGTGCTGCTGGAGAGCGGCCAATGCGCGGAGGCGGTGCTGCGGCTCGAAGATCTGCACGGTGCGCAGGCCCTGCACATGGGCAACGCCCTGCGCGGGCTGATCCCGGCAAAGCTGGTGTAACGGGACCTGATCCAGGCGGGGCGCTCCCGCGGACAACAGGCCCGCAGGCTGGCGCCAGCGGGTCGTTGCCCTTTGGGCCCGGCAGCGCACCCTGGGGTGCGCTGCGCGCCGCGCCGCAGGCGCGGCGCCCGGCCCAACGCTTGCCGCCTGATCGCGCCAGCGATGGGGCGGGAAGGGGCGGGAGATCCCCGCTGGCACCGGGAACCGCCGATTTCAGACGTCAGACCGCGCGGAAATACCCCTGTTTGCTTGACAAGCGCGCTGCAACCTTGTGTACCACCCCGGACGAATTCCGCGCCCTTAGCGCATTTCCCGAATGACGGTCCCCAAGGACCTGCGACCCGCATAACGAAAGGCCGAGCCATGCACGCCTACCGCAGCCATACCTGCGCCGAACTGAACAAATCCAACGTCGGTGAAACCGTCCGCCTGTCGGGCTGGGTCCACCGCGTCCGCGACCACGGCGGGTTGCTGTTCATCGACCTGCGCGACCACTACGGCGTGACCCAGGTGATGGCAGACCCCGACAGCCCGGTCTTTGCCGAGATCGAAAAGGTCCGCAGCGAATGGTGCATCCGCATCGATGGCAACGTGCTGGCGCGCGACGAGAGCCTGGTGAACCCCAAGATCCCGACCGGCGAGGTTGAAGTCTTCATCCGCGACATCGAAGTGCTGGGCAAATCCGAGGAACTGCCGCTGATGGTCTTCGGCGAGCAGGAATACCCTGAGGAAACCCGCCTGCGCTACCGCTACCTGGACCTGCGCCGCGAGAAGATGCAGAAGAACATGGTGCTGCGCGCCAACATGATCCAGTCGATCCGCAAGCGGATGTGGGATATCGGTTTCAACGAATACCAGACCCCGATCATCACCGCGTCCTCCCCCGAAGGCGCGCGCGACTTCCTGGTGCCCTCGCGCCTGCATCCGGGCAAGTTCTATGCGCTGCCGCAGGCGCCGCAGCAGTTCAAGCAGCTGATGATGGTGTCGGGCTTTGACAAATATTTCCAGATCGCGCCCTGCTTCCGCGACGAAGACCCGCGCGCTGACCGCTCGCCCGCGGACTTCTACCAGCTCGACATGGAAATGTCCTTTGTCACCCAGCAGGATGTGTTCGACACTATCGCGCCGGTGATGGCAGGCGTGTTCGAGGAATTCGGGCAGGGCCGCAAGGTGGACGCCGCAGCGGACTGGCCGCAGATCTCCTACAAGGATGCCGCCAAATGGTACGGCACCGACAAGCCGGACCTCCGCAACCCGATCAAGATGCAGGACTGCTCCGAGCATTTCCGCGGTTCCGGTTTTGCGATCTTCGCAAACCTCTTGGAAAACGAAGGCACCGAAATCCGCGCCATCCCGGCGCCCACCGGCGGATCCCGCAAGTTCTGCGACCGGATGAATAAGTTTGCCCAGGGCGAAGGCCTGCCGGGCATGGGCTATATTTTCTGGCGTGACCAGGGCGAAGGCATCGAGGCCGCAGGCCCGCTGGCCAAGAACATCGGCCCCGAGCGTACCGAAGCTATCCGCCAGCAGCTGGGCCTGGGTGTTGGCGACGCGGCCTTCTTCCTGGGCGGCAAGCCGAAGGCGTTTGAAGGCGTTGCCGGCAAGGCCCGCACCGTCATTGGCGAAGAGCTGGGCCTGATTGACAAGGACCGCTTTGCCTTTGCCTGGATCGTCGATTTCCCGATCTACGAGAAGGACGAGGAAACCGGCAGGGTCGACTTTGAGCACAACCCGTTCTCGATGCCTCAGGGCGGCATGGACGCGCTGCTGTCCGATCCGCTGGCGGTGAAGGGCTTCCAGTACGATCTGGCCTGCAACGGCTACGAGCTGGTCTCCGGCGCGATCCGGAACCACAAGCCGGAGATTATGTTCAAGGCCTTCGAGATTGCCGGTTACGGCAAGGAAGAGGTCGAGAAACGGTTCGGCGGCATGGTCAACGCGTTTCAGTACGGCGCCCCGCCGCACGGCGGCTGCGCGGCGGGCATCGACCGCATGGTGATGCTGCTGGCGGATGAGGCGAACATCCGCGAGGTCATCATGTTCCCGATGAACCAGCGCGCCGAAGACCTGATGATGTCAGCGCCAAGCGAGCCGCTCAGCGAACAGCTGATGGAACTGGGCCTGCGCGTGATCCCGCAGGATCAGTAAGCGCCAGCACTTGACTGCTCTTGGGCCCGGTATTCTGCCGGGCCTTTTTCTTGCCGCGAAGAAACGGTTCTTTGTGGCAGCGGTTAGCACATATCGCCTGGGTGTTTTTGAATAACAGCGACGGATCCGGCAAATCCCTGCGTATGATTTCAGATTGTGCTGTGGGTCCCGGCGGAGTTGTTTTAGTTTGCGGGCATCACAGCGGCTCAGGGAAGGGGAGGCGATGCGGTTTGATGGAGACTTGGCGGAAATCCGGTTCGGGGCCGGGTTGTCGCCGCTGGTGCCGCCGCCGGGGGCGGCCGAGGAGATGCTGAACCGGCTGCAGGGCATCGATGAAATGATGCTTAAGTTTCCGATCAGTGGCCTTGATGAGGCCGCTGCGGGTGTTCTTGAATTCCGGAGGCTGAGCAAGGAGCGCAAACGGCAAATCGGTCAAGACGGATTTCCGGCCGCTGACAAAGCGTTCAAGAACTACCGGCGCAATTATTACCGTGCCCGCGATGGCTGGCATGGGCAAAGGCTCTTGCGCCATATTCATACTCAGGATGCGTTCCGCGAGCGGCTGGTGCTGTTTTGGGCTGATCATTTTACAGCCCAGGGCAAGACACCCGCTATGCGTGTGCTTGCTGCGCCTTATGCCGAAAGCGTGATCCGGCCGCATGTAGGCGGGCGCTTTGAAGACATGCTGGTTGCAGCTGTTACCAGCCCTATGATGCTGCATTACCTGGATCAGAACCGGTCGGCCGGGCCGGGCAGCCGGGCTGCCAAGCGCCGGAAGCGTCTGGCCGGGTTAAACGAGAACCTCGCGCGGGAGGTGTTGGAGCTGCACACGCTGGGGGTGGGCGGTCCCTACAGTCAGGCAGATGTGCGGCAATTGGCCGAGCTGTTCACCGGGTTGACGATTTCGCGCGAAGTTGAATTCACGTACCGTCCCGGCATGGCGGAACCGGGGCCCGAAACCGTGCTGGGGGAAACCTATGGCGGCGGCAAGCCGCGGCTGGACCAGGTCTACGCAGCCTTGCGGAATCTGGCCCGCCACCCGGCCACTGCCCGGCATATCGCCTGGAAGCTTGCAGTGCATTTCGTCTCTGACACGCCTGCGCCCGCACTGGTCTCGCATCTGGCGGACCGGTTTGAGGAATCCGGCGGGGCGCTGATGCCGGTCTATGCAGCGCTGCTGGAGCACCCGGAGGCCTGGCAGCCGGACTTGGCCAATGTGAAGCCGCCGTTCGGCTATGTGGCCTCGGCCTGCCGTGCGCTGAACCTGCCGGCCGCGCGCATGGCGGCGCTGAAGCCTAGGCAAATCCGCCGCCTGCTGCTGGCGCCGCTGACGCCGATGGGGCAGCGATGGGAGTTTTCCGGCGGCCCGGATGGCTGGCCGGAGGAAGATGCGGCCTGGGTGACGCCGCAGGCGCTGGCGGCACGGCTGCACTGGGCCATGGCGGTGCCGCAGCGTCTGCAGAAAGCGCTGCCGGACCCGCGTGAGTTTGCCCGCTCGGCCTTGGGCAGCTATGCCAATGAGCGGGTGCAATTTGCCGCAAGTGCCGCCGAAACCGGCGCTGAGGGGGTCGGCCTGGTGCTGGCCTCGCCTGCCTTCCAGCGCCGCTGACCGGAGGAATTTCCATGCCCTTGACCCGACGTTCCCTTCTGACACGCTCTGCCGCGATGGGCTGCTCGCTGGCCGCCAGCCCGCTGATCACGCCGGTCACCTTTGCTGCGGCGCCCTGGGACAACAGGCTGGTGGTGATCATCCTGCGCGGCGGCATGGATGCGCTGGATGCGGTGCAGCCCTATGGCGACCCGGCGTTTGCCGGGCTGCGGCAAAGCCTCTCCGGCGGGCCGGAGGCCGGGGCGGCGGATCTGGACGGGTTTTATGCCATGCATCCAGCGCTGGCGCCGCTGCTGCCGCTTTGGCGCAAGGGGGAGCTGGCCTTTGTGCAGGCCGTGTCCACACCCTACCGCGACCGGCGCAGCCATTTCGACGGCCAGGACCTGCTGGAAGCCGGAACTGCAGGACTGGGGGAAGCGAAAGGCGGCTGGCTGAACCGGCTGCTGCAGCAGATGCCCGGGGCAGAGGCGCGCACTGCCTTTGCCATCGGCCGGGAGCGGATGCTGCTGATGGACGGGGCGGCACCGGTCTCGCAATGGGCGCCGGGCGCCGGGCTGGCGATGAGCCCGCAGGCAGAGCGGCTGGCGGGCCTGCTGATGGAGGAGGATCCCCTGTTCCACCGGGCACTGAACGAGGCCTTGGAGCTGACCCGCCAGGACATGTCCTTGAATCTTGATGGCGGTGAAGCCGGTGGCAGCGGTATGCAGCGGCCCCCGGCGGGCAAGGCGCATGCGGAGATTGCCGGATACGCGGCCCGGCAGCTGCGCGGCGACGCCCGGATCGCGGCATTCTCCATCAATGGCTGGGACACCCATTCCGGCCAGGCGCGGGGGCTGAAGGCGGCTTTGGGGCGGCTGTCGGAGAGTGTCATGGAACTGCACAGCGGCCTGGGGCCGGAAGTCTGGGGCAAGACGGCGGTGGTGGCGGTGACCGAGTTCGGCCGGACGGTGCGGGAAAACGGCACCGGCGGCACCGATCATGGCACCGGCGGCGCGATGCTGCTGGCAGGCGGCGCGGTGCGCGGCGGCCGGGTATTCGGGCGCTGGCCAGGGCTGGCCGAGGCGGATCTTTACGCGCGGCGCGACCTGATGCCGACAGGAGATGTGAGGCGCCACCTTGCCTGGCTGCTGCATGGTTTGATGCAAGCCGGGAAATCCGGTCTGGAGAGCGGTGTTTTTCCCGGTCTGGACATGGCGGAGGACCCAGGGCTGCTGCTTTAGCAGGCTGCTGAAGAAGTCGGCTCTCGACGCGGCCTGAGGAACATGATTCACCCTCAGCACAATTTCGGCGGGGGTTGGTGATGCGCGGGACGGACGAAGCGAGCGGATCGCTTTTCAGCTATGTCGATCTGGAAGAGCGCATCCCAGCACGGCACCCTCTCCGCAAGATCAGGCAGGTGGTCAACGACGCGCTGGCCAGTCTGGATGCCGATTTCGAGGCGGTCTACACCGATTTCGGCCGCCCCTCGATCCCGCCGGAACGGCTGATCCGGGCCAGCCTGCTGCAGATCCTGTTCTCAATCCGCTCCGAGCGGCAGTTGATGGAACAGATGCAGTATAATCTGCTGTTCCGCTGGTTCGTGGGCCTCGGGATCGACGATCCGGTATGGGTGCCGACGGTGTTCACCAAGAACCGCGACCGGCTGCTGACGGCCGACATGTCGCGCAAGGTGATGGCGGCTATCCTGGCGCATCGCGAGGTCGCGCCGCTCCTGTCGGACGACCACTTCTCGGTCGATGGCACGCTCATAAAGGCCTGGGCATCGATGAAGAGTTTCCAGCCGAAGTCGGCGGGCACGCCGCCCGGCGATGATAGGCCGGATGACCCGCCCGCGACATCCATTGCCCCTGCCGCACAACCCGCCCAGACCGAACCCGAGACCGCTCCAATGCCCCGCTACAGCCGCCGCACCCGAAATCCCGAGGTCAACTTCAAGGGCGAGAAGCGTTCGAATGCGACCCATGCCTCGGTCACCGACCCGGACGCACGGCTCTATAAGAAATCCCCTGGCACAGGTGCGGTGCTGTGCTTCATGGGGCATGCGCTGATGGAGAACCGGCACGGGCTGGTTGTGCAAGGCGACCTAACCCACGCTGACGGCCGCGCCGAGCGAAAGGCTGCGCTGGACATGCTGCACCGCCACTCCCCCGGATCGACCCGGCGGCTGACCTTGGGAGCCGACAAGGGATACGATGCGGCCGAATTCGTCGCAGATCTCCGCCAGGCCTGCGTCACCCCGCACGTCGCCAGGAAGGCGCGGCATTCAGCAATCGACGGTCGCACAACCCGGCACAAAGGCTATGCCCTGTCCCAGAAGCACCGCAAACGGATCGAGGAGGCGTTTGGCTGGGCCAAGACCGTTGGCGGCATGTCCCAGACCGTCTATCGCGGCGCCGAACGGGTGCAGTCGCGCTTCATCCTGACGCTCGCAGCCGGAAATCTCGCCCGGCTGCCCCGGTTGCTGGCGGAATGAGGCTGGAGGGGGGGACGCAGGCCTGCTTCCAGCCACCCAATCCGGAAGACCGATGAGAGAACTCATTCCACCACGGAGAACAGCGTCCCACTGGCCTGACTAATTCAGCGGCCTGTTAGGGCGGTGCCCTGCGCCGCTGGCACGCAAACGGCAACAGAGCAGGGTGGCGTGCGCGGGCTGGCGGCGGTTCTAAATGGTCAAAGCCGCTGCTTTACGGCGGTTCAGGGGGGCGGATTTGCTGGATAACTTCCCTGAGCCGCGCTGCAGCGCTGTGCGGGAGAACCGCCATTCCAGCGGGGCTGTGTTTTGTCAGAAGCAGAATCAGGCAAACCAGCGGTGCAGGGTGAACGGGTCCTGACCCCGGCCCGCAGCCGCCTGGCGGCCTGCGGCAAGCCGGAAGGATGGCAGCAGGGCTGCAGTTTCTTGAAGTTGGCGGCCCGCGCAGAAGGTGCTCCCGCCCGTCGTCCGCCTGTTCTGCGAACAGGCATCCTCCCGTTGGGCCCGGCACCGCCTTTCAGGCGGTGCCGGGCCCAAGGCCGCCAAGGGGTGGCTGCGCCAGCAGCCGCACCTGCGGGCGCGGGAGGGTTTCTGGATGCAAAGGAGAGGGGGCGGGCTGCTGCTGCCTGGGTCTGCCGACTTGGTTTGGCGGCCCGGACTGGGGGCCTGGTGTGACGGCCTGGTCATGTTTTCGCTGCTGTATTGCCGGGGCCTGCGGGATGGGGCGGCCCGGCGCTTGCCGTGCGCCGCGTTTGCAGCACCGGGCGGGGGCGTGGACTGCTAAGGCGGTCAGCACTTTGGGAGGCGCCTGATCTGCAATTGGGCCGGGAAGCGGCTGCGGGTTCCGGGCAGTCGTTCAGCGCGCGTCCGCAGACCTGCCGTTCATCTGCCGCTTGAACCTGAGTCTCTAAAGCCCGGGTCCCTTGAACCGGGGCCAAAGCCTGCCGGGCGGGTGTTAGCGCTGGCGCGGGCGGAGGATCAGCGGCCGGTCTTCGGACTGGCGGCGGTTGCGGCGGATGCCGCGGGCGTCCAGCCGGGTCTGGCCGTAGAGCACGATGGCGAGGGTGGTCAGGGCGATGAGAAAGGCTTCCACCATGTCAGATCGCCGCCCGCCGTTCCAGCCGCTCCTGAACCAGGCCGGCGATGGCCGCGGTGTCCTGGCTCAGCGGTTTGCCCTTGCGCCGGGCGCGGGCCAGACGGTCGGCAGCCTCCGCCAGGGGATCGTCGCCGGCACTGCGGGCAACACCGCCAAGGAACTGCGCCAGATAGGCCAGGGTTTTCTCTTCCTGGTTCATGCTGAGCACATCGGCGGCATGCGCCATGTCATCGCGGTAGGCCAGGAAATCGGGTTCCACCGTCTCGTCATCCAGGGCGCGGGGGCCGGAGAGCTGGCGGTCGGCGGGCAGGTTCGACAGGATCTTCTGCTGGAACGCTGCCAGCGAGGTGATCGGTTTTTCCAGGAAACCCGCAGCGCCGGCCTCAAGCGCGGCGCCCTCCAGCAGCGGATCGCCGGAGGTGGCAAGGATCACGCTGGGGCGGGGGCTGGCCTCGGCCAGTTCGCGGATCAGGTCAAGGCCGGAGCCGTCCGGCAGGCCCACGTCGGCGATCAGCACCGAGGGGCGGTAGACCTGCAGATGGCGGCGGGCGGATTTCAAACAGTCGGCGCGGCGGATGCGGGCACCGCTGCGCAGGCACAAAAGCCGCAAGGCCTCGCAGGCAAAGCGGCTGTCCTCGACCACCAGGATGGTCAGGCCCAAGAGCGGGCGGCGGGTGGTGGGCAGGCGCTGGGCGGCAGCAAACAGTTCCGAATCGTCCATAACATATGCTCCTTGCGGGATATGTTCCGACGCTAGGGATTCGAGGCTAATTACAGGTTAACGGCGCGCGCGCCGCCGCGGGCAAAGCAGCCCCCGCGCGAAATGGCGCACTTGCCGCGGCGCAGCATTGCCCCCATAACCGGGGCGGAGGACCATTTGTGAGAGGAGCACAAGGAAATGATTGGCCGCTTGAACCATGTTGCCATTGCTGTCCCGGATCTGGAGGCCGCCTCGGCCCAGTACCGCAACGCGCTGGGCGCCAAGGTGGGGGAGCCGCAGGATGAGCCGGATCACGGGGTGACCGTGGTGTTCATCGAACTGCCCAACACCAAGATCGAACTGCTGTATCCGCTGGGGGAAAACTCGCCCATCAACGGGTTTCTGGAGAAGAACCCGGCGGGCGGCATCCACCATGTCTGCTATGAGGTGGAGGACATCCTGGCGGCGCGCGATCACCTGCAGGCGGAAGGCGCGCGGGTGCTGGGCACCGGCGAGCCGAAGATCGGCGCCCATGGCAAGCCGGTGCTGTTCCTGCATCCCAAGGATTTCAACGGCTGCCTGGTGGAACTCGAGGAAGTTTGAGGCTATGAGCACCCTGTCCCCGATGCGGGGCAGGGCAACTCCGGGAGACCAGCAAGATGGGTGTTACCTCAGCGATCGTGCTTTATGCGGTGATCTGGTTCTTGACCTTCCTGGTGGTGATTCCGATCCGGCTGCAGACCCAGGGCGACAAGGGCGAGGTGGTGCCCGGCACCCATGCGGGCGCGCCGGAGAAGCACTTTCTGAAGCAGAAGGCCTGGATCACCACTGGCGTGGCCGCTGTATTGTGGGCCGTCATTTGCGGCATCGTCATCTCTGAGGTGATTTCGGTGCGGGATTTCGACTGGATGGGCATGCTGCCGGACCAGCCGTGAAGCACCGGCCCCGGCTGATCGGAAACGAGGCGCTCCCGCCCGGAGCGGGAGGCATTGAAAATGCCTCCGCGCCGGTTGGGCGTGGCGCCGCGCTGGCGCGCGGCGCGGCGGTGGCCAGCCCTTGCGGGCTGGAGCGGGCTGCATCGCAAAATTGAAATCAGAAAAACTTGCTGAGAAGCGCTTTAAGGGCAGGTCTGCCCTTAAAGACGCCGGTTCGAGTGTATTCCGGCCTTCGCCGCGTCAAGGCTGAACCGCGCGTCCCGCGCGGCGGCTGGCGCCGGCCTTGACCCGGCTGCGGCCGGGGGCGCGCACCTAGCGGCGGGACAGCGCGTGGTAGATATGGGTGAAGGTGGCGGCGCCCAGGATCGGGATCACCAGGTTCAAAAGCGGCACCGACAGCGGCATTGCCATCAGCGTGCCGGCGGCCCAGATGGTACCGGAATGGCGGTTGCGCAGCTTCTTGGCCTCTGCGGTGCCGACCCGGCGGGCGGCGGCGAGGGTGAAATATTCCCGCCCCAGGAGGAAGCCGTTCAGCCCCCAGAAAATGAACAGTGCGGCGGGAGGAAACAGCGCATAAAGGAACAGCGCCATGACATTGGCCGCAATCAGCAGGCCGAGGAAGTTCACCGTGTCCTTGACCGCGTCCCAGAACGGCACCTTGGCGGCGGGCGGAAGCGCGGGATAATGTTTGTCCTCCACCGCCTGGGCGACCTCTTCCAGGAACATCGAGGTGATGGCCGAGGCCACCGGCACCATCAGGAACACCGACAGGAAAAGCATGAAGAACAGCGAGCCGAAGGACAACAGGTCATCGATCCAGGTGACCTCGCCCAGCACAGGCAGGGTCACCTGCGGCCCGGCCAGCCACTGGATCAGCATCAGGAAGGCGGCATAGGCGGCAAACAGCAGCGCGATGCTGAGGCCGATACCGAGGAACAGCACCTTGCGGAAGCGCGGGTCGCCGGTCTGGCCGAGGGTCTTGAAAAAGGCAGTGAAGATCATTCGCTCATCCAGGTTGTGACCGCATCCAGGTCCGGGCGCGGGCGTTCGGGCGGGGCGGTGCTTTCGGTGGCAATGTGGATGATGCCGGCGATGCGCTCGTGTGCCGCCAGATCAAAGGCCGCCTTGGCAAAGCCCGCGTTGTGGCTGGCCCAGCCGCTCAGCCAATTGGCGCCCCAGCCTGCCGCCAGCGCCGCATTCAGCAGTGCCAGGCAGGCGGCGCCGGCGGAATAGGTCTGCTCCAGCGCCGGGATCTTGGCGCTGTCCTTCTGCACTTCGACCACCACCACGGCGAGCTGGCCCATGTCGAACTGGCTGCGGCCCTTGGCAATGTCCTCGGCGCTTTTGCCAAGACGCGCGCCGGCCTCCTCAGTCAGGGCGGCGAGGCGGGTCATGGCGGGCTGTTCCACCACGATAAAGCGCCAGGGCTCCAGCTTGCCGTGATCGGGTGTGCGGGCGGCAGCGGTCAGGATCGGCCGCAATTCTTCGCGTGTGGGCGCGGGCGCCACCAGCGTCTTGGCCGGGCGGGAACGGCGCGACAGCAGGAACTCCAGGGCAGCATCATTGCGTGCGGGCATATGTGAAACCTTTTTACATCTGGTGCCGCCTATTTCGGCGGCCATGGGGGATTATTCAAGAGCCGTCTGGGCTTGCGGGCCGCAGGTGTGCTGCGGATGCAGCAGGCGGCGGGCTGGGGTTTCTCAGACCGTGTGATAGCCGCGCAAAACCGGCAATGTCTATGGATTTTCCGGGGTGAACAAAGCATGTGTGGCGGTATGGGAAAGCCAAAAAAGAAAGACCTGCCGGATTTGACGCATCTATGCGTGCCGGGCGCAGAGATTGCAGTCCGGGCCACGCCCAAGGCGGCCCGCAACGCTATTGCCGGGGCGGAGGGCGTGCTGAAGGTCTCGGTCACTGCCGTGCCGGAGAATGGCAAGGCCAATGACGCCATCCGCCAGCTGCTGGCCTTGGCGATGGGCACGGCGGCCTCAAACCTGGAGCTGCACCGCGGGAGCACCTCCCGCAGCAAGCTGTTTGTCTATACCGGCCCGGCCTGACTGCCGTGGGCTGATCCTAATCCTCGTCGGGCACCAGCCTATAGACGCCCTCGGGCAGATCCAGCGCCGCCGCCAGATCCCGCACCTGGTTATGCGACAGGGTGATCTTCTGCACGCTGTCGGTGCGCGGGTCGAATTGCTCGACCGTGACGCATTCGGCAAAGGAATTGATGGTCACATCCTCGTTGAGCGGGGTGCTGTCCTCGTCCACCAGGGTGATGACCGTCGAGTTGAATTCATGTTCGATGGTAAACATGCCTCCAGCCTGCCATTGGGGGCGCTGCCTGGCAAGGCCTTGCAATTGCTGACTATCACGCTGTTGCAGCGGCAATGTTCCGCCGCTGTGCGATTGCTATCCCCCGGATTTGCACGATAGAGTGGCGGCGAACCGCAAGAGGATCCGCCATGCGCCGTTTTCTGTGTTTGCTCGCCTTGACTGTCAGCGCCTGCGATGTGGCGGTAGAGCCCGCGCCGCAGGCCGCGCCCGTTGTGCAGACGCCACGGGTGAAGGGGATGGCACCGGCCCAGGCGCGGCAGGCCTTTGCCTCGGTCACCCGCCGGGTGGAGCCGGTGGCCGAGCGCGAATGCCGCCGCCGCACCCAAGGCCTGAACTGCGATTTCCTGATCCGGGTCGATCCGAACCCGAATGCGCCGCCCAACGCCTACCAGAGCCTCGACCGCTCCGGCCGGCCGGTGATCACCTTTACCCAACGGATGCTGGGGCAGATTGCCAACCACGACGAGCTGGCCTTTGTGATGTCGCATGAAGCGGCGCACCACATTCGCGGCCATCTGGCGCGGCAGGCGCAGAACTCGGCGCTGGTCAGCGTCGGCGCGGGGCTGATCACCGCGCTGGCAGGCGGCAGCGCGGCCACGGTGTCCAGCGCACAGGACCTGGGCGGCTTTGTCGGCTCGCGCACCTACTCCAAGGATTTCGAGCTGGAGGCGGATGAGCTGGGCACCATCATCACCCATCAGTCCGGCTACCGCCCCAGCGTCGGCGTGCGCTTCTTCAACCGGCTGCCGGACCCGGGCGACCGCTTCCTGGGCACCCACCCCGCCAACCCGGACCGGGTGCGGGTGGTGCAGGCCACCATCGACCGCCACGGGCTGAACTGAGCATGGCCAAAGACCAGACTGCACCCGCGCTGACCATGCTTGGCGTGGTTCTGACCGACCGCGGCTCGAAATACGCGGTGACCGGCGCGCGGGCCACCTCGCGTGAAGAGGTCGACGCGGTACTGGCCGAGCTTAAGACCGACCGTTCTTATGCCAAGGCGACCCACAACACCTGGGCGGCGGTGCTGCCCGCCGGCGGGCTCAAGGCGGATGACGGCGAGACCGGGGCCGGCATGGTGATCCTGCGGATGATGGAGCGCGAGGGCCTCAAGGATCACGTGATCATCGTCACCCGCTGGTATGGCGGCAAAAAGCTGGGCGGCGACCGGTTCCGGCGCGTTCAGGATGCAGTGCGTGCGTATATGGTCCACCTAGGCGGGAAATCCGCATAAATCCGGTCCCGTTTGACCTGCATCAAGTTGACGCTGCCGCCGCGCGGGTAATCTGCACCCCAGATGAATGATTTACAGGGGATGCGCGCGATGACCACCCAAGCCGAGCTGAAGAAACACGCCGAGCTGTTCGACCGGATGGCCGCCACCGTCGGCCTCGACCTGGAACAGGACGCGGTGGAAGGCAACCTGCGCTTTGACGAGATCGCCGAAGCGGTGCTGCGCTGCAGCCGCTGCGGCGGCGTCGGCGCCTGCCAGAACTGGCTGGCGCAAGGCCCGCGCCCGGGTGCGGAGGCCCCTGACTTTTGCCGCAACCGCGACCTGCTCTCCTATCTGAACGAGCAGCACGGCTGAGCCTTTGCCAATTCAGGAGTGCGTGACATGCAGCCATTGGGAGACCCCCTGTACCACCTGCGGCTGGTGGCCCGGATGGGCCAGGCCGTGGGCGCCGATCTGTCCGGCGCCTTTGATGCCGGCACCATCAGCCCCGAGGATTGGGCGGCGATGATCACCCGCTGCCGCGGCTGTGATGCGCCGCAGCGCTGCGAGGCGTTCCTGGACGCCAACCGGACCGCAGCGGCCCCGATGCCGGGCTGCCGCAATGCGGACGCCCTGATGCAGCTGAAAGACCTTACCCCATGAAGGACATGGCCGCGGAGGCTGAGGGCCTGGGCAATATCTTCCGCCACCTGTGGCTGCTGCAGGCCGTGGCCAAAGCGGCAGGAGTGGACCTCACCGCAGAAATGCGCGCCGGCCGTCTCAGCGGGCTGGAACATGCGCAGATGGTCACCCAGTGCCGCGGCGCCGGTTGCAGCAAGTCCTGCGCGCTGTGGAACTCTGCCCGCCGCGAGAGCGACGCGCCCGCGGTGCCGGAATTCTGCCCCAGTGCGAAGATCTTCAAACGGCTGATGGGCTGACCGCGCCGCAGCCGTGGTGCCGCCCGGCCCGTCCTGCAGCTTGGACCGTTTTACAGCTTGGCCCTGTTACTGCTTGGCCCTGTTACAGCTTGGCCTGCGTTACAGCTTCGAGTGGCTGCCGTCGCAGCGCGGTGTCTTCTGCGACTGCTTGCAGCCGCAAAAGAACACCTTGCCATCCTTCTCGGCGGTGAATTTCACCGGCTCGAACCCGGTCCCCTTATGCGAGCCGTCGCAGAACGGCTGCTTCTTGGACTTGCCGCAGGCGCACCAGAAATAAGATTTCCCCGCCTTCACCTCGACGGGGAAGGGGGCTTTCTGGGCAATCTCCGGTGCACCGGTGTTGTCGCTTGGCATGGCTGGGGGCTCTCCCTGGCTGGTGTCTCCCGCAAAGGGTGGCCTCCGCGCACGAGGCGGTCAAGTCCGGGTCCGGCCATCCGCCGCGGCATTTCCGTCAGCATCGCCTATTGAACCCCGCCGGTGCTGCCGCCAAAGTGCCGCGATGACGTATTTTCTGAACCAATTGAAACGGCGCACCATCTGGAGCTGGGCCGGCTGCCGCGACGCCTGGGTCAATGAGCATTCCTTCCGCACCTGGGTCTGGGCCAACCTGGCCTCCGCCGCCCTGGCCCTGTGGCTGCCGCTGGAGCCCGCCGAACGCGCGCTGATCCTGGCCCTGGGCATTCTGGTGCTGGCGGCCGAGCTGATGAACACCGCAATTGAGCGGACGGTGGATTACATTTCCAAGGACCACCACGAGCTGGCCCGCCGCGCCAAGGACGCCGGCAGCGCCGGCGTGGCGGTGACAGCGGTTGCGGCTGGCGTGACGTGGGTGGTGGTGCTGGTTGGGTTGTAGGGAAGCCAAGTGCCCGCGCAAAGCGCGGGCAGCGCCCGACCCTCCCCACGGGAGGGCGCTTCGCACCCACCCAGGGTCAGGCGCTGATCGTGAACTGAAAAGGCTTTAGTTCCTCGACAATAGAAACCTTTCTGCGGTGAACGGGGTGTGAAAACCCATTGTTTCCGTAATGCGCTCATTCACTTTTTCCCCCAGTGGCTTGTGATACCATGAAGCAAAGAGTGGCAGTCTGAAATACGAAGAGTTGAGGGTTTCCGGCGCTGTTTCCGCACCCCTAGAGTAGTCGAAAAGATGTTCGACTAACGCTTTCACTACGATCCAATCTACAATGTGATCTGCTTTTTCGTTGTCGTCAAATCCGGCCGGAAGGATGTCAAAGTTGGAAAGAAAACGCACATTTGCAATTTGATAGTGCTGTACGAGAACTGACAACCATTTTGCAGATTTATGGTCGGAAAACTCAATGCAGGATCGTATTGTTGCCAGAACTTCAGCTGAGATTGCTGTGTCTTTTTCATATCTCGAGCGGTTTCCCACAGTCTTAAAGAATGGTGGGTCTTCGCTCGCGTATGCAATGCCGGCGTCGCACACTCTTACCATTTCGGAAAGTGCTAAAGGCAGAGTTGCCTTTGCAGCGCGATGAGACGCGTCCTTTTGATCTTTAGCGATTTTGCTTTGGTTGGAAATTACGGACAAAGTTCCCATTAGAGCAAGGGATGCTGCAAATAAGGTAACCAAAGCAGAGAACAGGTAAATCCAGTTCTTCTGGTATGCTTCGCTCACAGTTTCGTCGGTGACCCAAGCAAGAATGAAGGCAGAGACTGCGCCTACACAACAGCCTAGGGCAAAGTTTGAAAGAAAACGAATTTTCACTATATTCTCAAGGGTTACCTAAGTTTACCCCACAGATCATACTCCCCGGCCTCATCAACTTCAACGGTTACCAGTTTACCCGCCTGCAACCCATCCGTTCCCTCGTCAATGAACAGGTTGCCGTCGATCTCCGGTGCGTCGGCCTTGGTGCGGCAGGTGGCGATGCCGTCTTCGTCGATGTCGTCCACGATCACCTGCATCGTCTGGCCGACCTTGGCCGCCAGCTTGGCCTCTGAGATCGCCTGGGCCTTCTCCATGAACCGCTCCCAGCGCTCCTGCTTCACCTCTTCCGGCACATGGTCGGGCAGATCGTTGGAACGGGCGCCGTCGACGTTTTCGTATTTAAAACAACCCACTCGGTCCAGCTGCGCCTCGTCCATCCAATCGAGCAAATGCTGGAACTCCGCCTCACTCTCACCCGGGTAGCCGACGATGAAGGTGGAGCGCAGGGTGATGTCGGGGCAGGTGGCGCGCCAGGCGTTGATCTCGTCCAGCGTCTTGGCGGCGGCGGCGGGGCGGGCCATGCGGCGCAGCACGTCCGGGTGGGCGTGCTGGAAGGGGATGTCCAGGTACGGCAGCAGCGCGTTGTCCGGGTCCGCCATCAGCGGGATCAGCTCGCGCACATGCGGGTAGGGGTAGACATAATGCAGCCGCACCCAGAGGTCCTCCGCCGGGGCCAGCCTGCCCAATTCGCGGGAGAGGTCGAGGATATGGCTGCGCACGTCGGCGCCCTTCCAGGGGTGGCTTGAGTACTTGCGGTCGAGCCCGTAGGCGGAGGTGTCCTGGCTGATCACCAGCAGCTCGCGCACGCCAGCCTCCACCAGCTTCTCCGCCTCGCGCAGCACCGCGTGGACCGGGCGGGAGGCCAGTAGCCCGCGCATGTCCGGGATGATGCAGAACTTGCACTTATGGTTGCAACCCTCTGAAATCTTGAGGTAGCTGAAGTGGCGCGGGGTGAGTTTCACACCCGCCGCGGGCAGCAGGTCCACGTAAGGGTTCGGGCTGGGCGGCACTGCTGAATGCACCGCGTCCAGCACCTGTTCGTACTGATGCGGGCCGGTGACCGCGTGGATGCGCGGGTGATGCTCGCGGATATAGTCGGGCTCGGCGCCCAGGCAGCCGGTCACGATCACCTTGCCGTTTTCCTTCAGCGCTTCGCCGATCGCCTCCAGGCTTTCCGCCTTGGCGGAATCCAGGAACCCGCAGGTGTTGACGATCACCGCATCGGCACCGGCGTAATCGGGCGAGATGCCGTAGCCCTCGGCGCGCAGCCGGGTCAGGATCCGCTCGCTGTCCACCAGCGCCTTGGGGCAGCCGAGCGACACCATGCCGAGGGTCGGCTGGCCGTCACGGGGCGCGTCGCGGAACTGCGGTTCCGGAGCAAGGTCAGGGCGGAGGCTGGGCGGGTTGCTGGACGGGGTACGGGTCATGCGCGCGCATATATCAGGAATGCGGCAGGAGGCAAGGAAAACGGGCGGTGCCGGCCGTGCACCGCCTGTGCACCCCCTGTGCACCGGGGCGGTGCATTTTGCCACTTTTTCTATCGCCCGGTCGCAGGCCGGGCAGCGCCTGACCTTCCCCCTGGGAAGGCGCTACTCGCCTCCCCAAGGTCAGGCGCTGCCCTCCGTTAGAGGTTGAAGCGGCAGCCCCAAAGCCCGTAGCCTGCGGCAAAGCAAATTTGCATGACGAGAGCGATTGATGCGTGACGAGACAGAAGCGCCGGCCCCGGCCGCTCCGGAGCCCGAACTGAAGCCCGCCAATGAGAACCCCTGGTATGTTCTGATGACGCTTTATGGGGATGATCATGACCACAATAGGGCGATTTGGAATGCTTGGGCGTGGCAAGCACTGACAAAGGAGGAAAGGCAAAAACTCTCTGACGTCGGCGCAATTACTTCTGCCGATTTGCTGGATTGGAAAAGTATCCATGGTGAGATTGTTTCCAAATTTGAGACCGAGTACAGAAAAAGAAACAGTCCACATTGTGCAGTACCAAACTTTCCCGACCCACGTCACCCCATACGTTTGTCCAAAATCACTGTTGAAGATAGTTTGGAGTTTCAGCGCTGGTGCTTTCCGAGTGGAGTCTACATTTCACAAGTTCGTTTCAAAAAGGATGTCGACTTTAGTGACGCGCTGTTCTTGGGTGATCTTTCAATCCGGAGAGCTGTTTTTGAGAACGATCTAAATTTTCTAGGAGTATCCTTCTTTGGTCGCACGAGCTTCTCCGCTACTTTCGGCGATGATGTATCTTTTTCTGAAGCTAAATTTCACAAATCAGTTGTTGTTCATGATTCTACATTCAAGGATTACGTTTCTTTCGGTAGAGTAGAATTTTTTGAGGATGCGAATTTTTTCGATACTATTTTCTTAAGCAGGTCTTCGTTTGAGATGGTGAGGTTTCATGGGAGAGCTAGATTTCTAGATGCTGTGTTTGGTGACCCCGGCGGAGATAAGGTCAGTTTCCCCAGCTTTCGAGATTGTCATTTTGAGAACCCGACCTCTTTTCGCCAGTCCAGATTTCTAAATGCCTATCCGGATTTTTCGGGTGCCATTCTGGACGACAGAACTACATTCACCGCTCGTGGAGAACCGACCCACAGTGAGGTTAAGGCCAACAGTAAATTGAAAGGTGTTGTCTACTGGCCTTACCAGACAAAACAGGATTCAGAAGTCGCCCGCGACAGCTGCGCAACCATCCGCCACATCCTTGCCAAACAAGGCCTGCCCGAAGACGAGCATTTCTTCTTCCGCCGCGAGATGCATTTTGCCGGCAAGATCGGCTCCATCTGGCAGCGGCTGCCCTATCTGCTGTTCGGCCTGTTCTCGGAATACGGCTACTCCATCCTGCGGCCGACGCTGTGGCTCTTGGGGATCTGGGCGTTGGGCTTTGCCGCCTTTTGGGGGTATTTCTCCGGCTGCTGCGTGCCGGCGCCGCATGAGGTGATCGAACGCCCGATGGGATCGGCGATGGCGCTCAGCTTCTCCAATCTGTTTCCGCTGTTTGGGTTCGGGCGGACGTTTCTGCTGGAGGAATTGAAGGCGCTTCCTGCGGTGCTGCAATTCTTCTCCGGCGTCCAGACCGTCGCCAGCCTGCCATTGCTGTTCTTCCTCGGGCTTGGCTTGCGCCAGCGGTTTAGGCTCCGGTAGCAGGACAGTCTTCCCGGATCGCAAAGCGATCCGGTTCGCGCCCGGCCCGCCCCGTCATACCGGAGGCGTGCTGGCAGCACGGCGGCGGGCGCGACGAGCGCCCCCCCCCCGGGACGGGCGCGAACCTCTCGTTTGAGGAACCACATCCCGCATTGCGCCTGCCCCTCCACGCGGTAAGCTGGGGAAAAGACCCTTGCCGGAGCAGGCTGCCGGAATGGGGGACAAGACATGAGGAGTGGGGTGATGAGGCTGATTATCCGGATTGCGACGGCGCTGGTGCTGACGGTGGCGGTCCTGCTGGGGCTGGTGCTGCTGTTGCCGGGCGAGAAGATTGCGCAGCTGGCCGCCGATCAGGTGGAGGCGCAGACCGGGCGCAAGCTGGAGATCGGCGGCAAGGCGCGGTTTACCTTCTGGCCCACCCTGGGGGTCAAGGCCGATGCGGTGACGCTGGCCAATGCCGGCTGGGCCGGGCCGGAGCCGATGCTGAGCGCCGAGCGGCTGACCATCGGGGTGGCGGCGGCGGATCTGCTGCAGGGCAATGTGCGGGTGACCGAGATTTCCGCCATCCTGCCGCATCTGAACCTGGCAACGCGGGAGGATGGCACCGGCAACTGGGTCTTTGACGGGGGCACGGCGGCTGCGGGCGGCTCTGGCGGCGGCAGCGGTGCGCTGCCTTTGCGGATCGAGGCGGTGGCGCTGACCGGCGCCTCGCTGCGCTATGCGGCGCATGGGGAAACACCGGTGGAGATGAAGAATATCGACCTCAGCCTGCTGTGGCCGGAGCCGGATGGCACGGTGCAGGTGAAGGCGACCCTGCGCCCGGCGGGCGAGCCGGTGGAGGTGGACGCCGAGATCGGCACCTTTGCGGCGTTCCTGGCCGGGGAGGTCTCCTCGGTCGGGGCGACGGTGGCTGTGCCCGGCGGCAAGGGCCGCTTTGACGGCCACGCCGATATCCGCGGCGAGGCCGGCGGGCGGCTGACGTTTGGGGCGGAGGATGCCTTGCAGACTGCGGTGGCGCTGGGGGTGTTCCTGCCGGATGGGTTTGCGCAGAAGTCGGTGTTCGGCGCTGATGTGACCTATACCGCGGACGGGCGGCTGTCGATGCGGGACATGGCGGTGGAGCTGGGCTCCAACAGGTTGAGCGGCGCGGCGGATGCGGTGCTGCTGGAGCGCCCGAAGATCACCGCGCAGCTGCAGGGCGGGGCATTGGATTTCTCTGCGCTGGCAGGCGGTGGCGGCGGCAGCGATGGGGCGGCGGCAGAGGGCTGGTCCCGGGAGAGGATCGATGCCTCGGCGCTGGGGCTGGCGGATGCTGTCATTGATCTCAGTTTTGACAGTCTGGACACCGGCGGCATCCAGCTGGGCGCCAGCAAGCTGAACCTGACGGTGGAGCGATCGCGGGCGGTGCTGAAGTTCCTGCCCGCGGCGATGTTCGGCGGCCAGGTGCAGGGGCAGGTGGTGGCCAACAACCGGGGGGGCCTGTCGGTGGGCGGCAAGCTGAATTTCAACGGCATCCGGCTGGAGCGGGCCCTGGGCGAGACGGCGGGCTACAGCCGCCTGAATGGCGAAGCGCTGGGCGAGCTGGAGTTTCTCGGCTCCGGCAATTCGGTGGATGCGGTGATGCGCTCGCTCAGCGGCAAGGGCTGGCTGGAGGCGGATCAGGGCTTTTTCACCGGCTTTGATCTGGAGCAGCTGATGCGCTCGGGGGGCAATGGCGGCAGCACCGTATTCGACCAGCTGACCGCCAGCTACACGATCGAGGGCGGCAACCTGCGCAATGAGGACCTCTTGGTGCTGCTCAAGGGGTTCCGGGCGGATGGCAAGGGGCGGATCGGCCTGGGCGCGCGGGATCTGGATTACCTGTTCACGCCGCAGATCGTGCGGGCAGGCAGCGACCAGGTGCTGACCATCCCGGTGCGGGTCACCGGCCCTTGGGCGGACCCGGATATCCGCCCGGATCTGAGCCAGGCGCTGCAGACCCGGATCGATGACGTCGAACAGGAAGCCAAGGACCGGCTGCGCCAGAAGCTGGGCGAGGAACTGAACCTGGAGACGGAGATCGCGCCGGAGCAGGATCTGAACGATGTGCTGAAAGAGCGCATCGAACAGGAGGCCCGGGATCAGCTGCTGCGCCTGCTCGGCGGCGATTAACGGGCCCAAGCCGGAGGCCGGGTCAAGGATGGCCGAAGGCCACCGGGCATGGCCCGGCGTGTCCTTGACGCGGCTGCAGGCGTTTTACACTGGAGAACGCGCATCTAAGGGCAGACCTGACCTTAGATCGCTTCTCAGCCAAAGAAAAAAGCGCCCGCCGAAGGCGGGCGCGGATCGCCTGCGACAGCAGGCGAAAAACCTCTTGGCCAAGGTCAGATGGTCTGGTCGTAGTCGCCCACCAGCGGTTCGGTGCGGATCACCGCGTCGACATCGGCAAAGATTGCCCGCATTTCCGCCTCGCTTTCGGAGCTTTCGCAGACCACCACAAGGTTCGGGGTGTTGGAGGAGGCGCGCACCAGCCCCCAGGAGCCGTTATCGAGGATCACCCGGGCGCCGTTCACGGTCACAACTTCCTTGATGGCGCGGCCCGCGAATTGCTCGCCCGCCTCATGCTTGGCCACCAGTTTCTGCACCAGGCGTTCCAGCACGGTGTATTTCTCGGTGTCGGCGCAATAGGGGGACATGGTCGGGGTGGACCAGGTCTTGGGCAGTGCCTTCCTGAGGTCCGACATCGACTGGCCCGGGTTGCGGTCCAGCATCTTGCAGACCTCGACCGCGACCCGCATGCCGCAGTCGTAGCCGCGGCCCACCGGTTCGGCCAGGAAGTAGTGGCCGGACTTCTCGAACCCTGCCAGCGCGCCGATTTCCTTGACCCGCCGCTTCATGTGGCTGTGGCCGGTCTTCCAGTAATCCGCCGTCACGCCGTTCTTCTGCAGCTCCGGGTCGGAGGCAAAGAGGCCGGTGGATTTCACATCTGCCACAAAGGTCGAGTTCGGGTAGAGCTTCGACAGATCGCGCGCCATGATCACGCCCACCTTGTCGGCAAAGATCTCCTCGCCCTCGTCATCGACCACGCCGCAGCGGTCGCCGTCGCCGTCAAAGCCAAGCGCCAGATCGGCGCCCGAAGCCTTTACCGATGCCGACATGTCGTGCAGCATTTCCATCGCTTCGGGGTTCGGGTTGTAATGCGGGAAGCTGTAGTCCAGCTCATTGTGGCTCTCGACCACCTCGACGCCGATGCGCTTGAACAGCTCCGGCGCAAAGGCGGAGGCGGTGCCGTTGCCGGTGGCGCAGACAACTTTCAGCGGGCGGGACATTTTGAAATCGCCAACGAGGTCGTCGAGATAGGCCTCTTTCACGCCATCGACGAATTCGTAGGAGCCGCCCGGTGCTGCCTGGCCTTCACCGTTCAGCACGATGCCGCGCAGCTCGCCCATCTCGTCGGGGCCGTGGGTCAGCGGGCGGTCAAAGCCCATCTTGACGCCGGTCCAGCCGTTGGGGTTGTGGCTGGCAGTGACCATGGCGACCGCGGGCACATCCAGGTGGAACTGGGCGAAATAGGCCATCGGCGACAGCGCCGGGCCGATGTCCTTCACTTGAATGCCGGCCTGCATCAGGCCGAGGATCAGCGCGTTCTTGATCGCCAGGGAATAGTCGCGGTAGTCGTTGCCGACCGCGATCACCGGGTCGATGCCGCGCTTGCGCATCTGGGTGCCGAGGCCGAGGCCCAGGGCTGTCATGCCGGGGAGGTTGATCTCCTCCGGGTATTTCCAGCGGGCGTCGTATTCGCGGAAACCGGTCGGCGTGATCATCGCGTCGCGCAGAAAGCTCCAGGTGTTCGGGGTCACCTCGGGCAGGGGTTTGGTCATGTCGAAATCTCTTTGTTAAATGCGGATCGGATTGGCTTTGGCCAATGCATCAAACTGCATCAATGTGTCAATCAACTGCGGCATCTGATCCAGATAGATCATGTTGGGGCCGTCGCAGGGGGCGTTGTCGGGGTCCTGATGGGTCTCGGTGAACACGGCGCCGATGCCGGTGGCCACGGCGGCGCGGGCCAGGACCGGGGCAAATTCGCGCTGCCCGCCAGAGGCGCCGCCCAGGCCCCCGGGCTGGGCCACCGCGTGGGTTGCGTCCATCACCACCGGATAGCCGGTGCGCGCCATTTCCGGCAGCGACTGCATGTCGACCACCAGGCGGTTATAGCCGAAGGAGGCGCCGCGCTCGGTCAGCAGGATCTTCTCGTTGCCGGTGCTTTCGATCTTGGCGACCACATTGGGCATGTCCCAGGGTGCCAGGAACTGGCCCTTCTTGACGTTGATCGCGGCGCCGGTGCGGCCCGCGGCCAGCAGCAGGGCGGTCTGGCGGCACAGGAAGGCGGGGATCTGCATGATGTCGCAGACCTCGGCGACGGGTTCGCATTGCTCTGCCTCGTGGATGTCGGTCAGCACCGGCACGCCAATGCTGTCCTTCACGGATTGCAGCACCGCCAGGCCCTTGTCCAGGCCCAGGGCGGGCTTGGCATTCAGCGAAGTGCGGTTGGCCTTGTCAAAGGAACCCTTGAACACAAACTGGGCGCCGGCCTTGCCGCAGGCTTCCTTCAGCAGGCCTGCAATCATTTGCGCGTGGTCGGCGCTTTCCAGCTGGCAGGGGCCTGCAATCAGGGTCAGCGGGCGGTCATTGCCGATGTTCAATCCGGCGACAGATACGTTTTTCATGGGATTCCGATCGTGGCTTCCGATGGCTTTACGAGGAGACCTGCTCGCGCAGGATGGACGCGGTGAGCGAACACATCAGGTAAATACCGGAAAAGATCAGGAATGCCAAAACGGTATTCTCGAACTTGCGCGGATAGGAGGGTTCCTCGCTGGGCACCGGCTCCACCGCGGTGGTCAGATAGCGGACCTGGCGGTTGGCCTCCAGGCGGGTGGTTTCCATTTGCTGCAAGGCCGATTGCAGCATCAGGTCGCGGGTGGCGAGGTCGGCCTGGGCCATCTGGATCTGGATGCGCAGATTGGCCAGCGAGTTTTCGCCGGCCGAGGCATCGACCATGCGGTTGTTGAGGCTGGCGATCACCGCCTCCAGCCGCCGGATGTCGGCCTCTGCGCCGGAGACCTTGGCGCGGTTGGGGCGGGCGTTGTCCTGCAGTGCGGCCAGCTCCAGCCGTTTTTCCTCCAGCTGGATTTCAAAGGTGCTGATCTGCTGGCGCAGCGAGGCGACCACGCCTTCGGGGTCCAGGACGGCGCCCTGCTGCTGCAGCACCACCAGGTTCTGCTGCGCGGCGCGGCGCTTGGCCTCGGCATCGGTCAGCGCGGCTTCGGATTCGGACATCTGGTCGGCGCGTTTCTGCTGCGAAAGGTTGTTCACCTTCTCCTGGGCATAGGAAATGAGCTTGCGGGAGAATTCTGCCGCGACGGCCGGATCCGCGGCGGAGACTTCCATCCGCACCACGCCTTCGGTCGGGTCATAGCCGATCTTCACGTTGCGCTGGTAGGTCGCATAGGCCTGCTCGTTGGAGGCATCCTCTTCCAGCCGCTGGATCGGGTCCAGGATGTCCTGGGTGAAATGCGCCTTGAAGCCGGCCTCCTGGTCCAGCCGCAGCATCGCCTCCTTGGATTGCAGATAGCCCTGCACGGCGATGGAATCCTGGCTGGTGGCAAACTGGGTGCCGCTGAGCAGCCCGCCGACGCCGCCGCCGACGCCGCCGTCGGCCTGCAGCACCAGGAACTCCGACTTGGAGGAGAACATCGGTGTCGCCACCGAGTAGAAGTAATAGCCCGCGGCCAGGGTCGGCAGCATCACGAAGAACGCCAGCCGTGCCGCCAGCAGCGTCAGCTTGCGGCGGCGGCGGCGGGCGATATCGCGCTGGATTTCCTGGATTTCGCGGCTGCGCCGCTCTGCCGGGCTGAGCTCGGTCGAGGGCAGGGTGGTCTTGGCGGCCGGCACGGTCTGCGGCAGCTGCACGGAGCCCGGCGCGGGCGGGGTGCCCGCGGGCTGCGCCTTGTTCTGCGGCACCACCAGCTCCAGCATGTTGGCGCGTTTGAACGGATCGATGCCGCGCTCGCGCAGCATCCGCACCGCCTCGAAGTCCGAGGTGGCGGCCAGGTTGTGCTTCTGCGCCATCCGGCGGGCCAGGCGCAGCTGGCGGCCGGTCAGCCCCTCCTGGCGGATCGCCTCAATGTCGGTTTCCATCTTGCTTTCGCGGGGCGAGCTGACCATGCCCGCCATCGGCGCAGCGGCGCCGGCCTGGCGGTCCGCTGCCTGAGGTTGAGCCTGAGCCTGCGGTTGTGCCTGACCCTGGGCCTGAGCTTGGGTCCGTGCTTGCGCCTGCGGCTGCGCTGCCGCTGCGGCGGCATTGCCCGCCGGGCGCGGCGGCTGCTGCGGCGCGGAGGGCTCCGCGGCGGCGGCAGGGCCTGCGGCCTGCGGCGGCGCTTCGGCGGCAGCGGCGGGGCTGCGGCGGATGCGGAACTTCTTAGCTCTCGGTTTCGTAGTCATAGAGCTGTTTCGCTTCTTCCAAAGTGTCAAACATATGCAGCTGTCCCTGCAGCAGGACAGCCGCGGAACGGGCAAATTTCTCCAGCGTCTTGGCCTGGTGGGAGACAATGACGATGGTGGTGGTGGCCAGCCGCTCCTGCAGGATTTCGCCTGCTTTGCGGTTGAACTCCACATCGGTGGTGCTGGGCATGCCTTCGTCGATCAGGTAGATGTCGAAATCCAGCGCCAGCATCAGCGAAAAGCTGAACCGCGCCCGCATGCCCGAGGAATAGGTGCCGATCGGCTGGTCGAAATACTCCCCCAGCCCGCAGAGCCAGCGGCAGTAAGCCTCCACATAATCCGGGTCGAGGCCGTAGAGCTTGGCGATGTAGCGGCTGTTTTCCATGGCGGACAGGCGGCTGATCACCCCGCCCATGAAGCCCAGTGGAAAGGAGATGTTGCAATGGCGGCGGATCTCGCCCTCGTCGGGTTTTTCCAATCCGGCCATCATGTTGATCAGCGTTGTCTTGCCGGTGCCGTTTGGCGCCAGCACACCCAGCGATTTGCCGGGCTCGATACGGAACGACACGCGGTCAAGGATCACCTTGCGCTGGGTTCCCGTCCAAAAGGACTTGCTGACGTTTTCAAACTCAAGCATCGCTGGTTCCGGTGCTGCCCGTGCGGCCCATTGCGGGCTCTGTCTGCCTCATTGTCCAAGCGCCTTCAAACGCGCCCGTGCCTCTTTGATATCAAAAGAGTGTTAATGGCCTACGCGGGGAATTTGGCCTTATTATGTCGAATTGTGACATAATTCATCAACCAAGTCTTAACCAAATTGGCGTGTATCCGGGGGCCGGCGCAGGTTTTTTCCCGGCTGAGCCGGAAAGCGGGGCAGCAGATGACTGGTTCCGAAGCGGAAACAATGGCAGCGGCGCGGCAGCTGAAGGCAGAGATTCGCGCCTGCCGGATCTGTGCAGAGCGGTTTGCCGCCACCGCCACCGCCCATGAACCGCGGCCGGTGGTGTGGTTCCGCCCCGCTGCCCGGATCCTGATTGCGGGCCAGGCGCCGGGGGCACGGGTGCATGAAAGCGGCCGCCCCTTCACCGATCCCTCCGGCGACCGGCTGCGCGCCTGGCTGGGTCTGAGCGAGGCGGAGTTCTACGACAAGGAGCGGGTGGCGGTGGTGCCGATGGGCTTCTGTTTTCCCGGCTACAACGGCAAAAAGGCCGATCTGCCGCCGCCTGCCATCTGCGGCAGGACTTGGCACGCGCGGGTGATGGCGCAGCTGCCGCAGGTGCAGCTGAAGGTGCTGGTCGGCGCCCATGCGCAGCGCTATCACCTTGGCTGGAAAGGCTCTGTGACGCCGCTGGTGCAGGGCTGGCGGGATCATGCGCCGCAGGTCTTCCCCTTGCCGCATCCCTCCTGGCGTAATACCGGATGGCTGAAGAAAAACCCCTGGTTCGAGGCGGAGCTGCTGCCGGTTCTGCAGGCCAGGGTGAAGGAGCTGATGCGATGACAGAAGAGACCCCGCTGGATCTGGCCCATGCGGCGATGGAGGCCGCGCCCGGGGACGATGCCGCCCGGCTGCGGTTTTATGAGCGGCTGGCGGATGCGGAGCTGTTCCTGATGCTGGCGGCCGAGGCGGACGGCGATCAGATCTCGCCCGAGTTGTTCGAGACGCCGGAGGGGGCTTTTGTGCTGGTGTTCGACCGTGAGGAGCGGCTGGCGCAATTTGCAGGCAGGCCTGTTCCCTACGCGGCGCTGTCGGGCCGGGTGATATGCCAGATGCTGGCCGGGCAGGGGGGCGGGCAGGAAATTGGCCTGGGGCTGAACCTAGAGGTGGCGCCCTCAGCCTTGCTGATCCCGGCAGAGGCCATCGCCTGGCTGGATCAGACCCTCGGCCATGCGCCGGAAGAGGTGGAGGCAGGCGTCACCGAATTCACCCCGCCGAAGGGCCTGCCGGAGGCGCTGCTGACGGCGCTGGATGCCAAGCTTGCCACTGCAGGCGGGCTGGCGGCGGCGGCTTATCTGGCGGGCGTGCGCTATGCCGGCGGCGGGCAGGGGCATCTGCTGGGTTTTGTCGGCGCCAAGGAGGCCGCGCAGGCCTCGCTTGCCAAGGCGGCGGGCGAAGCGCTGACCTTCTCCGGGATTGAGGCCGGGGCGATGGATGTTGCGTTTTTCGAGGCCGAGGACCTGGTGGCCGCCAGCCTGGCCCGGGTCGGGCTGCGGTTCGACCTGCCGCAGCCGCCGGAGCCGCAAAGCTATCAGCCGGAAATCCCGGGCAGCAACCCGGACAAGCCGCCGCGGCTGGTTTAGCGGTTGAAAGAACAGGAAGGGGGAGGCTCCCGCCTGTTCCAGCGCATTCGCAGAATGCGCCTCACAGTTGGGCGTGGCGCTGTGCTGCGCACAGCGCAAGGAAGCCTGCTGGGAAGCGCTTAAGGGCAGGCCTGCCCTTAAGCGCCCTGGCAAGGCTGTGTCTGCCAATTGCCGCGTCAAGGGTAAACCGCGCGATGCGCGGCTGCTGGCGCAGCCCTTGACCCGGAAACTGGCAGGGGCGGCCCGCAATCGGGGAGGCGCCGCGCGTCAGCGCGGCGCCGGGCCCAAGGCCGCATAAGCAAGCCCGGGCCTTGCCCGGGGGTGCGCGGGCGCGGGAGCACCCGGCAAGGCCAGGGCCGGGATGTTTGCGGCCAGGCGGTTACTCCGCCGCCGGTTCCAGCTTGTCCTGGGTGCGGGTCTCGAAATCGCTGGCGTCGTGGCGCTCGTGCAATTGCATCTCCAGATCGCCGAAGGAGCGGTTCACCATGCGGCCGCGCTGCACCGCCGGGCGGGCGTCGATGGCCTTGGCCCAGCGGACCACATGGGTGTAGCTTTCCACGTCCAGGAACTCGGCCGCATCATAAAGGCGGCCCAGCACCAGCTGGCCGTACCAGGGCCAGATCGCCATATCGGCGATGGTGTAGTCTTCACCCGCGATGTAGCTCCGCTCTGCCAGCTGCCGGTCCAGCACGTCCAGCTGCCGCTTGCTCTCCATCGCGAAGCGGTCAATCGGGTACTGGAATTTCTCCGGCGCATAGGCGTAGAAATGGCCGAAACCGCCGCCGAGGTAGGGCGCGCTGCCCATCTGCCAGAACAGCCAGTTCAGCGTCTCGGTGCGCGCTGCACCGCTTGCGGGCAGGAACTCGCCGAACTTCTCCGCCAGATGCATCAGGATCGAGGCGCTTTCAAACACCCGCACCGGTTCCTCGCCGCTGCGGTCCAGGAGCGCCGGGATCTTGGAGTTCGGGTTCACCTCCACAAAGCCGGAGCCGAACTGGTCGCCGTCGCCGATCCGGATCAGCCAGGCGTCGTATTCGGCGCCCGTATGGCCCTTGGCCAGGAGTTCCTCCAGCATCACGGTGACCTTCACCCCGTTCGGGGTCGCCAGCGAGTAAAGCTGCAGCGGGTGCTTGCCCGCGGGCAGCGCCTTGTCATGCGTCGCACCGGCAATGGGGCGGTTGGTGGAGGCAAATTCGCCGCCGTTTTCCTGGTCCCATGTCCAGACCTTGGGCGGGGTGTAGGGGGTGTCGCTCATCTGTCGGGCCTTGTTCTGATTGTTTCCTGTTTGCGGTCAATCGCACGCGCTGCGGCAATTGGCTCAGGCTGAGATAAGGGGATATTTACAAATTCCAATGACTGGAAGGTATGGGCGGCGGAAATTTTTCAAAATGCTCACGGGGACTCGTTTGCGGACACAGAGGCGTGAGCCCCCCTTCGCATTTGTTTCAGGGCCTATAATGTCAGACCCGAGGCCGGATAGGATGCCGGTGCCCAAGTTGAAGCGATCACCGATGAAAGGGATGATTTCATGAAGCGTTTTGCACTTGCTGCCGTGGCAGCGCTGACCTTTGCCGCACCCGCCTTTGCGGGCGAGCAGTATGTCGACGGCACCGGCTATGCCGTGTCGGGCTATGACGTGGTGGCCTACCGCAGCCTCGAGATGAACCCGGTGGGCACGCCGCAGACGGCTGCCGTGCGCGGCAATGCGGATTTCACCGCCGACTACAACGGCGCCACCTGGGCCTTCTCCACCGCGGAAAACCGCGACAAGTTCCTGGAAAACCCGGCCTATTACGCGCCGCAATACGATGGCCACTGCGCTTATGGCGTGTCCAAGGGCGGCAAGGTTCCGGCCAACCCGAACCTGTGGCGCATCGTTGATGACAAGCTGTATCTGAACATCACCGATGTGGTCGTGGGTTTCTGGGAAGAGGACATCCCCGGCAACATCAACATCGCCGAAGGCAACTGGCCGGGCATCGAGCCCAAGGACGCCTCCGGCAATGTGATCCCCAAGTTCACCTCCGAAGGCCCGGTCACCAACTGATCCGGCACAGGACTGGTTCAGGCCCTGCAAGGGCTCCAGGACGCAGGCCTCCTGCCATAACAACAGGCAAGACAGGAAACCCGCGCTGGCGAGCGCGGGTTTTTTGCCGGTTCGCAGCCTGCAGGGGCCGGCAGGGCGGCAGGCGCGCTGGAGACGGGCGGGCAAAGCAGCCTGAAAATGCGTGCAATTGCGCTTGGCAAGGGATTTCGCTGCTGGCAATTTGGCGGCACGCAGCCGGTTCTGCGCCGGATGCGCCCGCTGTCCGCGACCCCCCGGGCTGCAATGGAAACAACTGAGGGCCGGCCCAATGAAAAATCTTGCCGCCGCTGTCTGGATTGCTGCAATCGGCAGCGGTGCGGCTGCGCATTCCCCGCTGGACAGCACAACCCCTGCAAATGGCGCGGTGATCAGCGCGCTTCCGGCACAACTCAGCCTCGAATTTGCCGGCGGCATCCGGCTGACACGGGTGGAACTGGTGCATCGGGATCAGCCGCCGGTGCAGCTGGATCTGGGCCGGCAGACAGGTTTTGCGCAGTCGTTCACCCTGCCGCTGGAGGGCATGGGGGCAGGACCCTACCGTGTTGAATGGCGCGGATTGGGGGCCGATGGCCACACCATGAAGGGCCAGTTCTCGTTCGAAGTCGAATGAGCCTTCCGGATAGCTGGGAACTCGCCGCGATCCTGGTGAAGCTGGCGCTTTATGCAGGCTTTGCGGGCGCGGCCGGGCTGATGCTGGCGCGGGTTGCCTTTCCAGCGCTGCTGTCGCCGCTTGATGGCCGGCTCCGCAGGCAAGCGGTCCCGCTGGCATGCCTGGCCCTGGCCGCCTCTGTCCTGAGCTTTCTGCTGCGCGGGGCTGCGCTGACCGGGGATGCCGGCGGGATGACCGACCCGGAAATGCTGGGCTTGCTGTGGCAGACCCCGGCCAGCAGCGCTTTGCTGTGGCGGCTCGCAGGGGCTGCCCTGCTGGTTGCCGGGCTGCTCTGGCCCGGTTCCGGCCGCTGGGCTGCACTGTGCGGCGGCGGGCTGGGGCTGTGGTCGCTGACCGGGATCGGCCATGTTCCGGCGCTGGAGCTGACCGGTGCCCGGCTGCTGCTGATGCTCCACCTTGCGGGGGCGGCGTTCTGGATCGGGATCCTGCTGCCGCTTCACTGGCTGTCGCGGCAGCCCGGGCAACTGCATAACGCCGCTTTGCTGGGGCACCGGTTCGGCCAGGCGGCCATGGTGATTGTCCCTGTGCTGATCCTGGCCGGGCTGCTGATGGCCTGGAAGCTGGTGGGGACCCCGGCAGCTTTGGTTTCGACCGGCTATGGCCGGACCCTGCTGGTCAAGCTGGGCCTGGTGGCGGCGCTTCTTTCGCTGGCGGCAGCAAACAAGCTGCGCTTTGTTCCGGCAATGCAGGCCGGAGAGCCCCGGGCCGGGCGGCATCTGGCCCGCTCCATCGAAGCGGAAGCGGGGCTTATGCTGGGCATTCTGGCTGCAACGGCGGTGATCACCAGCGTTGCAACACTTCCGGCCTGAGACCCATGGGCCGCACAGCCGCCGGCTGATGATTGCAGCGGGCGCCTGTCAAACAAAAAACCCGCGCCGGGGCGCGGGTTTCGGATGCGGTGCGGCGCGGCGCCTCAGCGGCGGCGGTCGCGGCGCGAGGACATCGGCTGGAACGCCACGCCCACATGTGCCTCGCAATAGGGTTTGCCCTGCTGTGCGGGCAGGCCGCAGAACCAGAAGTCCTCTGTTGCCGGATCGCCCACCGGCCATTTGCAGGTGCGCTCGGTCAGCTCCATCAGGGTGAGCTTCTTGGCTTTCTTTTCAATCTCGTTGACCTTGGCCAGCGCCTCGGGGCTGATTTCATTGGCCGAAGGCTGCGGCGGCAGCGGCTGGCCGGCCGGGATGATCTGGCGCCGTGCAGGCGTTGCCGGTTTCGCTTCAGCCGCAGGCTGTGCGGCAGCGGGGCGCGCCGGTTCAGTCTTGGGCTGCGGCTTGGGCTTGGGCGCAGCCGCAGGTTTCGGCGCCGCGGCGGCCGGGGCTGCTGCGGGCTTTTCCTTCGGCTCGGCGGCCTTGGCGCCGCCGCTGTTGCGGTTGGACAGGCCGAGGCGGTGCACCTTGCCAATGACGGCGTTGCGGGTGACGCCGCCCAGTTCCTTGGCGATCTGGCTGGCCGACTGGCCCTCGCCCCACATTTTCTTGAGCAGTTCGACGCGCTCGTCTGTCCAGGACATATGTTGCCTTTCCAAGCCAATAGCGGCCCCAGGGGTTCTGCGGGCCGCCATTAAATTCCGTGTGATCTCCTATTTTAATCACTCCGGGCGGAGTTACAAGGCATCTTGCGCCCCTAGCCGCAGAGGTTATGCAGGCAAGGCAGAGGAATTGGAGACAGCATGGCGGATCAGGGCTATCAGGTCGAACTTGGCGCGCGCCGGTTCGGGCATGTGAACTGGATGGGGCTGAAGGCTTTGGCCTGGCGTGAGGTGAAGCGGTTTCTGGCGGTCTGGACCCAGACCCTGCTGGCACCTTTGATGACCGCGGCCTTGTTCCTGATGATCTTCAACATCGCCATCGGCCCCAAGCGCGGCGATGTGATGGGGGTGCCGTTCCTCACCTTCCTGGCGCCGGGCATCATGATGATGACGGTGATCCAGAACGCCTTTGCCAATACGTCGTCATCGATCGTGATCGCCAAGGTGCAGGGCAATATCGTCGACACGCTGATGCCGCCCTTGTCGGGGCTGGAGATCCTGCTGGGCTATCTGGCCGGCGCCGTGGCGCGCGGCACGCTGGTGGCGCTGGCGATCGGGCTGGGGCTGATGGCGGTCTTGCAGATCGTGCCCGCGCATCCGCTGGTCGCGCTGGTGTTCATCGTGCTTGGCGCGGCTTTCCTGGGCGGGCTTGGCATCGTCGCCGGGGTCTTTGCCGACAAGTTCGATCAGATGGCGGCGATCACCAATTTCATCGTGACGCCCTTGGCGTTCCTGTCCGGCACCTTCTATTCGGTTGAGGCGCTGCCGCCGGTTTTGAAGGCAATCAGCCATGTGAACCCGGTGTTCTACCTGATCGACGGGGTGCGATTCGGGGTGATCGGCACCTCCGACAGCTCGCCCTGGCTGGGGCTGGCGGTGTGCAGCGGCGCCACTTTTGCCGTCTGCCTGCTGGCCTGGGTGATGCTGCGCAGCGGCTACCGCCTGAAACCCTGACACCGTCATTCCGCCGGCAGCGGTTCCGCCGCCGGTGCCAGCTTGCGGTGCCCCAGCCGCGGATGCAGCTTGCCCGCCAGCCAGACGGCAGCCGCGGTGGCGGCGGCGCCTGCGGTGAAAACCCCCGCCACCGGCGCCACCAGCAGCACCAGCCAGGCCGCCCCCGGCGTCAGGATGCCGGAAATATCGCGGTAGCTGGAATAGACCGCCGACATCTCGGTCCGCTCCGAAGGTTTCACCGCCATCAGGAAGGGCAGCCCGGCGCAGATGTCCAGCAGGATCAGCGCCGCAGACCCCGCGACCAGCAGCGTAATCGACACCATCGGCCAGCCCTGGGCCAGCCCCGCAGCGCCAAAGCAGAATGTCACGCCCAGAAATCCGGCGCGCACCGCCAGCCGGATCGAGTGCCTTTGCACCAGCCGCAGCAGCAGCGGCGCGCCAAACAGGGCGGCATTGGTGGCGGACAGGAGGATACCGCCCAGCTCCTCTCCCAGGCCCTGTTCGATGGCAAAAATCGGCAGGTAGACCACATAGATCCACCAGCCCGCCGAGCGGATCACCGCAAACAGCCAGCCGGTGACCAGCCGCGGCTGGGCCAGGAAACGGGGGACGTATTTCAAGGGGCTGGAGGCCGGTCCGCGCGCCCGGGCGATCTGCTTGCCGTTGCCCATCCGCATCCACCAGAAGGCCGCCAGCAGGATCAGCGCCGCGCCGCCCGAGATTAGGAAGGGGGCAGGCGCCCGCCACTCCAGGAGCAGCACGCCCGCCACCGGCCCGGCGGTCCAGCCCACGGCGGAATAGAACATCCGCGAGGTCTCGCATCTGCCCAGCTCCACCCGGGCGATGTAATCCAGCACATAGGCGTTGAAGCAGATGAAAGTGACAACGGAGGCCACGGTGTTGAGCGCCAGCGCCGCCAGAACCGAGGCCGGGCTGCCCTCGATCGCAAATCCGGCGGAGAGGACAAACATCGCGGCCCCCAGCGAATAGGCCCAGCGGCGCGGCAGCAGCCGGATCAGCCCTGGCACCATCATCCCGGCAATCAGCGACAAGACGCCGACGGCAAAATATGAGGCCGAGACCAGCCCGGCATCCCCCAGCGCCCGGTACATGATCAGCGGAAACACCGAGATCAGGATGCCGCGCACCACCGCCTCCAGCCCAGCAAGAATGCCGAAGTCCTGCACCGAGGGCACCGGCGCATGGCGCAGCCAATCAGGTATCCGCCGCTCGTGCATCTGTCCCTCCTGTCCTGCTGGGGATCAGGGTGGCGGCGGAACATATGCGGAAAATGCCGGTTTTCGACGCGGCGGTCGCTGCCGGGCCTGGGGCTGGGAGAAACTTTCCGTGAACGCTATTTCGCGGCGGGGACTGAGGCGCGCGCCTGCGGCCTTTGCCGCCCCTCCCGCCAGGCCAGAATGGCGGCGCCCGCCAGGATGATCACCGCGCCCAGCACGGTGATGGCATCCGGGACCGCACCAAAGCCCAGGAAGTCATAAAGTGCGGCAAAGACCAGCGTGGCATAGCTGAACGGCGCCACGAAAGACGCATCGGCCCGCGCCATCCCGTTGATGAAACAGGCCTGGGCGCAGGCCATCAAAAGGCCAAGCGCTGCCAGCGCCCCCCATTGCGAAGGCGTAGGCATCTGCCAGACCGGCAGCACCGCGCAGGTCGCGATGGCCAGGCCCAGGAGATTGTTGAACCACAAGACCTGCAAGGGCGCCTCGCGGCCTGCCAGTTTCTTGATGAAGATCAGCTCCATTCCCATTACCGCGGCGGCGGTCAGCGCCAGCAGCGCCGCAGGCTGGAAGCTGGCAGGCGTGGGGCGCAGCAGGATCATCGCGCCGATCATGGCAATCAGCGCAGCTCCCCAGCGCCAGGGGCCGACCCGCTCGCCCAGGAGCGGAATGGCCAGCAGCATCCCGAAGACCGGGTTCAGAAAGGTGATCGCGGTGGCATCGGCCAGCGGGATATAGGCCACCGAGGCAAACATCAGCGTAACCCCCGCCCAGCCGAAAGAGGTGCGGCCGATGTGATAGCCCCAATGCGGCCGGATGAACCTGGGCCGCAGGATCAGGACCGCCGTTGAGATGCCCATGAAGGCAAACAGAAACCGCCCGTGGCTGATCTGCATCGGGTGCAGCGGCGCGCCGAGGGCTTCGGTCCCCAGCGCCTTGGCCAGCAGGGTGGTGGCGGCAATGAAGGTGGTTGCCGCCAGGATCAGCGCGGCGGCCAGGGCCGGGTTCTGCGGTGTGGCGATGCTCATGGCCCCAGCGGTGCGGCAAGCCGCCGCGGGATGCAAGGGGAAAGGCGCCGGCCGCTGAGGTAATTTGCAGGCAGGGCGAGGGGCGCTGCCCCGCAGGTGTGAAGGGAAGAGGGGCGCTGCCCCTCTTGGCCTCGCGGCCAATTCACCCCGGAGTATTTTTGACCAGAAAGAAGCAGGGGCCGGGCGGGAACGGCGAAATGGCGGCAAAAGGCTCCGGAAGGGGTTTTCTTTCGGGGAAACCTCCGTTATGGAGCCATCCCATGATCAAACGCGTAAATATCACCATCTCGCGACGCCGACGCCGCCTGGCGTAACCGGCCCTTTGATCTGTTGTGCCGCTGTTGGGCACATTCCTTCCCAATTCCGTTGACCTATGGCCTGGCTTGCGTCACAGCTTTGGCCTCTATCTTTGAAAAAGGATGATCCTGATGATCCCGTCCGTTCTGCCGACCTACAACCGTGCACCGCTTGAGTTCGTCAAAGGCGAAGGCGCCTGGCTGACCACGGCGGACGGGCGACGTTTTCTGGATCTGGGGGCAGGCATTGCGGTCAATGCGCTGGGCCATGCCCATCCGGCGCTGGTGGAGGCGCTGACGTCGCAGGCGCAGAACTTGTGGCATGTCTCCAACCTCTACCAGATCCCGCAGCAGCAGGCGCTGGCGGACAAGCTGGTGGAACATAGTTTTGCCGATACCGTGTTCTTCACAAATTCCGGCACCGAGGCCTGCGAGCTGGCGGTGAAGATGGCGCGCAAGTATTTCTACGACAAGGGCCAGCCGGAGCGGGTGGAGATCATCACCTTTGACGGCTCCTTCCATGGCCGGTCGTCGGCGGGGATTGCGGCGGCGGGGTCCGAGAAGATGACCAAGGGCTTCGGCCCGCTGCTGCCCGGCTTCGTGCATCTGGCCTTTGGCGATCTGGATGGCGTGACCAATGCCATCTCTGAGACCGCCGCCGCCATCATGATCGAGCCGGTGCAGGGCGAAGGCGGCATCCGTGTGGTGCCCGATGCGGAGCTGAAGGCGCTGCGGGCGATCTGCGATGAGCACGGGCTGCTGCTGATCCTGGATGAGGTGCAATGCGGCGTCGGGCGCACCGGCAAGCTGTTTGCCCATGAATGGGCGGGTGTCACGCCTGATATCATGATGTCGGCCAAGGGCATTGGCGGCGGCTTCCCGCTGGGTGCGGTGCTGGCCACGGAAGAGGCCGCCAGCGGCATGACCGCGGGCACCCATGGCTCCACCTACGGCGGCAATCCCTTGGGCTGCGCGGTGGGCTGTGCAGTGATGGACCACGTCGCTGATGAGGCATTCCTGGCGGAGGTGAACCGCAAGGCGGGCCTGTTGCGGCAGAAACTGGAAGGGCTGATCGCAGACCATCCCGGCGTCTTCGAAGAGGTGCGCGGGTCCGGCCTGATGCTGGGCCTCAAGTGCAAGGCGGTGAACATGGATGTGGTGAATGCAGGCTATGAGAACGAGCTGATCACCGTTCCGGCAGCGGACAATGTGATCCGCCTGCTGCCGCCTCTGACCCTGAGTGATGAGGACATCGCCGAGGCCGTCAGCCGCCTGGACAAAACCGCCGCCCAGGTTGAAGCCGCCTAAGCTTCTTTCTGGTCCGAAATACTCCGGGGGTCCGGGGGCAGCGCCCCCGGCCTTCGCCAGCCAAAAGCGATACCGATATGAAACACTTCCTCGACATCCACAAAACCGCCCCCGCCGACCTGCGGGTGATCATCGACCAGGCCAAGGCCACCAAGCAGGCGCGCCTGGGCCGCCCCAGGGCCGCGCTGGATGATGAGCTGCCGCTGAAGGACCGGATGGTGGCGCTGATCTTTGAAAAACCCTCGACCCGGACCCGCGTCTCTTTTGACGTCGGCGTGCGGCAGATGGGCGGCCAGACCATGGTGCTGAGCGGCAAGGACATGCAGCTGGGCCATGGCGAGACCATCGCCGACACCGCCCGCGTCCTCAGCCGCTATGTCGACATGATCATGATCCGCACCTTTGACGAGACCGTGCTGACCGAAATGGCGGAATATTCCGACGTGCCGGTGATCAACGGCCTGACCGACCGCACCCACCCCTGCCAGATCATGGCTGACGTGCAGACCTACGAGGAGCACCGCGGCCCGATCAAGGGCAAGAAAGTGGTCTGGTGCGGCGATGGCAACAATGTCTGTGCTTCCTTCATCCATGCGGCCGGTCAGTTCGGCTTTGACCTCACCTTCACCGGTCCCGCGCAGCTGGACCCGGAGGAAGAATTCATGGGGCTGGCGCGCAAGGCGGGATCCAAGATCGTGGTTGAGCGCGACGCGGCGAAGGCCGTGGAAGGCGCCGATCTGATTGTCGCCGACACCTGGGTGTCAATGCATGACAGCCAGTCCTCCAAGGAACGCCGCCACAATATGCTGCGCCCCTATCAGGTGAACGATGCGCTGATGGCGCATGCGAAACCCGATGCGCTGTTCATGCACTGCCTGCCGGCCCACCGCGAGGAAGAGGTGACCTCCGCCGTTATGGACGGACCGCAGTCGGTGATCTTTGACGAGGCGGAAAACCGTCTGCACGCGCAGAAGGCCATCATGCGCTGGTGCCTGGAAGGCTGATCCGGACCGATGCATGTCAAGCTGCTGCTGCGCGGGCTGCCCGGTGAATACGCCGTGTCCCGGCTTGCGCCCGGCACCGCTTTGCCTGCCTGGGTGAGCGGGCCGGGGCTGGTCAATGCGACCCATGCCGGGGATGAAATCTCTGTGGTCTGCCTGGCGGAGCGGGTGCCGGAGGGCAGCGAAAGCTCTGCCGGCTGGGCGGCGTTTCAGGTCTCTGACCTTTATGATTTCGACGCGCCGGGGGTGGTGCTGTCGGCGGTGCGGCCGGTGTCAGAGGCCGGCCTGGGGGTCTTTGCTATCTCGACCTTCTGCCGGGACTATCTGCTGGTGCGGCAGGCGGAGCTGGCCGCGGCAAGGAACGCCTGGCGGGCAGCCGGGCATCAGGTGGAAGCAGCCTCCGTTCAATGAAACGGCCGGAGGTTCCGCAGCGGTCTGATTGCAGTTTTTCGCGGTGACGGTCCGCATTCGCGTCCTGGCCCTGCCTTGCACTGTACTTGATCCCAATGACAGGAGATACGTCCATGCCAGGAACCCAAGGTGGCTGTCTTTGCGGTGCGATCCGGTACGAAATCGCCCGCCAGCCTGCCAGAGTGACCATGTGCCACTGCACGTTTTGCCAGCGCTCCACCGGTGCCGCCTATATGGTTCAACCGGCCTTTGCCTCGGCAGACTTCAAGCTGTGCAAAGGCGCGCCCAGGAGTTTCACTCATGTCTCGGAGGGCAGCGGCAAGGAAATACAGGTCAATTTTTGCGGCACCTGCGGCACCAAGCTGTTTCAAACCTTCGAACGCTTTACGGGGGCGGTGGGATTGTTCAGCGGCACGCTGGATGACCCCGGCTGGCTTGAGATCAGCCCGGAAAACAGCAAACACATTTTTCTGGAAACGGCCCGCAGCGAAACACTTATCCCTGCGGATACACCGGTGTTCATGCAACACGCCCTTGCCAGCGATGGCGCACCTGTTGTGCCGATAGTGCTGAAATCCCCGCAGAAAGCCGGGGATTTGCAGCGCGCGCCAGCAGAGAACGGGGGCAGGTAAGCCGTCTTTTGCTTGGGTGCGGCGGCGCTCTCGCCTCTTGAACCAGATCCCCTTTGCCGCCAGCTTTCTAATGTCGGAACAGCGGAGGCCTTGCCATGGCACAGACATCATCAAAACCAGTTGCCCTGATCGCAGGGGCAGGGGCGGGGCTGTCGGCCTCCTTTGCGCGGGCGCTGGCGGGGGCGGGCTATGCGCTGCACCTCAGCGCGCGCAATACCGCCAAGCTGGAGGCGCTGGCGGCGGAGACCGGCGCGGAGCTGCACCAGCTGGACGGCACCGATACGGCGGGGATGGCCCGGCTGGTGGAGGGCTTGCCGGGCGATTTACGCGTCGCCTGCTACAACCCCTCGGCCCGGGTGCGCGGGCCATTGGCAGAGCTGGATCCGGAGGCGGTCCGCAAGGCAGTGGAGGTCACCGCCCATGGCGCCTTCCTGCTGGGGCAGGCGGCGGCCAGGCGGATGCTGGCGCAGCAGCCCGCCGAAGGGCGGCGCGGTACAATCCTGTTCACCGGCGCCTCGGCCGGGGTCAAGGGCTTTGCCCAATCGGCGCCCTTTGCCATGGGCAAGTTTGCGCAGCGCGGGCTGGCGCAGGCGATGGCGCGGGAGCTGCACCCCAAGGGCATCCATGTGGCCTGGGTCAATATCGACGGCGGCATCCGCAATGCTGCCCGCCCTGAGCGGGTGGAGGCGGCGGACAGCCCCGACAGCATGCTGGACCCCGATGCCATTGCGCAGGAATACATGCACCTGATCAACCAGCACCGCTCCGCCTGGAGTGACGAACTGGTGCTGCGGCCCTGGGTGGAGCGGTTCTAGAGGGCCGCTGGCAAGTCAAAGAAAGACCCCCGCAGCCGGATGGCGCGGGGGTCTTTGTTCCGGCTTCGGAACCTATCAGCTCACAAAGGTGTTGAGCAGCAGGTAGATCACCGCGGACAGCAGCGCTGCGGCGGGCACGGTGATCACCCAGGCCGCCACGATGGTCATGAAGTGGCTGCGGCGCACCAGCTTGCGGCGGCGGCGTTCTTCCGGCGCGATGCGTTTTTCCGGCGGGCGGCCTGCGGCGGATTTCTTCAGGCGGCGCTCCATGTGCCACTCGCGGAAGAAGCCGACGCCGAACACCGCACCCACGGCAATGTGGGTGGAGGAGACCGGCAGGCCCAGCCAGCTGGCGACGATCACGGTGATCGCGGCGGACAGCGACACGCAATAGGCGCGCATCGGGTTCAGCTTGGTGATCTGGCTGCCGACCATGCGGATCAGCTTGGGGCCGAACAGGAACAGGCCGAAGGAGATGCCGAAGGCGCCGATCACCATCACCCAGGTCGGGATTGCCACCTTGGAGGCGAAATCGCCAAACTCGGTGGCATGCACGATGGCGGCCAGCGGGCCGACCGCATTGGCGACGTCATTGGCGCCATGGGCAAAAGACAACAGGCCCGCAGAGATCACCAGCGGCAGGCCGAACAGCGCCTTCAGCGACTTGTTGCGGTTCTCCATGCCCTCGGACTGGCGCTTGATCAGCGGCGCGGTGATGACATAGGCCAGCGCACCGGCGGCGGCACCGATCAGCAGTGCGGTCTGCAGGTCGATCTTGACGATCTTCTTCAGGCCCTTGAGGGCCAGATAGGCGCCAAAGGCGCCGGCCATGATGCCGACCAGCACCGGCACCCAGCGGCGCGCGGCGGCGATCTTGTCGTCCTGATAGATGATTTTGGCCTTGATGAAGGCCAGGAACAGCGCGGCGATCACCCCGCCCAGCACCGGCGAGATCACCCAGCTGGCGGCAATCTTGCCCATGGTGGGCCAGTTCACCGCGGCGGTGCCTGCGGCGGCCACACCGGCGCCCAGCACGCCGCCCACGACGGAGTGGGTGGTGGAAACAGGTGCCCCGACCCAGGTGGCCAGGTTCACCCACAGCGCCGAGGAGATCAGCGCCGCCATCATCGCCCAGATGAAAATGCTGCTGCTGGAGACCGCGGCGGGATCGATGATGCCCTTGGAAATGGTCGAGACCACATCGCCGCCCGCCAGCAGCGCGCCGGCGCTTTCGCAGACAGCGGCGATCACGATGGCGCCGCCCATGGTCAGCGCATTGGCGCCCACCGCCGGCCCCATGTTGTTGGCCACGTCATTGGCGCCGATGTTGATCGCCATATAGGCGCCGAATGCGGCCGCCGCGATCACCACCATGCTCATCGCCGAGCCGCCGAAGAAGACGCCGGCAGCAAGGCCCGCCAGCACGATGAAGGCCAGCGCGATGCCCGGCGCCACCAGCGGGCGGGAGGCATAGGTTGTGGCCAGTTCGAGCTGGGAGATCCTGTTCAGATCCTTATCCAGCGTGCTCCATTGCGGTCGCTGATCTTCGTGGCTCATCGATGCATTCCTGATTCCGGGGTCTGCGCACGCGCCTACCCCCGCTCAGGAAACGGATCAAGCTTCTGACATGAAAATGTCACAGAACTTTTACAAACGGCGCAGGATGTCCTGCAGCTCGGGCTCATCCACAAGGGTGGCCGCGTCCGCCGGTTTCATCCACTGGCGGGTGCGCTCGGAGGATTCCGGGTAATCATCCTCAAGCTGCTCCACTTCGGCCTCGAAAATCAGCGTGGTGACAGGCTCTTCGGTGCCGTTGTCGTGGCGCTTGGTGAAATGGTATTCGCCAACCGGCTGCGGCGAAATGCTGGCGGCCTTGACCCCGGCTTCCTCCCAGGCTTCCTGCAGCGCCGATTCCGGCCCGTCCATGCCTTCGATCGGCCAGCCCTTGGGCAGGATCCAGCGGCGGGTGCCGCGGCTGGTGATCATCAGCACTTCCTTGCCGTCCGTTCCGGAACGGCTGCACAGGGCCGCAACCTGCACCCGGGCGGGCCGTTGCAGCATCGGTTTGATGATCGCTTCCCAGGCGCGGGACAGGGGGCTTGTCATGGGGTGTCTGCCTTCGTTGTTGGGGTTGATCCCGTGTTTTATATGTAAGTGCCGGAATCTACGCCTGATCGGCCGGGGTTGCAAGGCAGGGGCTGCGGCCGGCCCGGCGCGCAGGCCGGGGCTCCCGCCCGCTGGCCGCCGCATCAAAGATGCGCCGCCAGCCGTTGGGCCGGGCAGCGCGCCTGCGGCCCGCTGCGGTCCGCTACTTGCGGCGTTTTGCGCGCAGCGTCGGGTCGGCTTCGGTGGGGTCCTCGGGCCAGGGATGCTTGGGGTATTGCGCCCGCATGTCCTTCCTCACATCCGCATAAGACCCCGCCCAGAAGCCGGGCAGGTCGCGGGTAATCTGGATCGGCCGCTGGGCCGGCGACAGAAGCGTGATCTTCAGCGGCACACCGCCTACGGAAGGGTGGCGGCTGACACCGAACAGCTCTTGCAGGCGGACCGAGATCTCCGGCACCTCCAGCGCATAGTCGATCGGGATCTTGCGGCCCAAAGGGGTGACAAAGCTGCCCGGCGCCTCGCGGTCCAAAAGCTGGGTCTGGTCCCAGCTGAGGGCTGCCTTGAGCGCGGGCAGGAGATCAAAGCGTTTCCAGTCCTCGGCCGATTTCACCCCGTCCAGCATCGGCAGCAGCCACTCCTCCAGCGTTTCCGTCAGGCCGGGAAGGGAGAAGTCCGGCAGGCCATGGCCTTCCGCCCGCACCAGCTCCACCCGCGAGGCCAGCCTCGCTGCGGCTCCTGACAGCCGCAGGCCCAGGTCGCGCACCCCGTCCAGCATTGCCTTGGCCACCGCGTCCGGCGGCACGTCTTTCCAGATCCGGTCGTCCAGCACCACGGCACCGAACCGCTCCTGCTGACGCGCCACCACCCGGCGGTCGCGCTTGGACCAATCGCAGCTGTCGTGCCAGGCGATCTGGCCGGCAAACAGCTCGCGGATCTCGCCTTGCGGGATCTGCGCCGCCATGCGGATCTTCGCTTCGCGCGGGTTGCCGTCGGTATCCAGCGCCACGATGAACGGCGCGCCTGCCAGCGTGTCGCCGCCGTCCAAAATGGCGCCCTTGCCGCCGGACAACACGAACCGCGGGTTATCTCCCTTGCGGCGCTGGCCCACGCGGTCGGGATAGGCAAGCGCTGCCATTGCCGCGGCAGACAGGCCCGCATCGCGGCGGCCTGCCTGTTTCTCCAGCCGCCGCGCCTCGCTCTTGATGCGCTCCACGACGGGCCGGTTCAGCTGGTACGGGTGACCGCGCTGAAATCCCTTGGGGTCCCGCAGCGCCTTCATCCGCAACGAAAGGTCCGCAGGCGCGCCGCGCAGCGGATCGCGTTCGCCCAGGAGCGCCGCCAGCGGTGCGGCTTCGGGGCCTGCCTGCAGCAGCATATGCCCAAGCCGCGGATGCAGCGGCAGGGCGGCCAGCGCCTTGCCGTGGCCAGTGATCCGCCCCTGCGCATCCAAGGCACCCAGCATGTGCAAAAGTGCCTGCGCCTCTGCCATCGCGCCCGCCGGCGGCTGGGTCAGGAACATCAGGTCCTCCGGCGCGGCGCCCCACAGCGCCAGCTCCAGCGCCAGCGCAGTGAGGTCGGCGCTTTCGATCTCAGCCGGCGGAAACGCCATCAGCGCGCCTTCCTCGCCCTTGGTCCACAGCCGGTAGCAGATGCCCTCTGCCACCCGGCCCGCGCGGCCCTGGCGCTGGGTGGCCTCGGCGCGGGTCACCTTTTCTGTGACCAGCCGCGACATGCCGGAGCCGGGATCAAACCGTGCGCGCCGCGCTTGGCCCATATCCACCACCACCCTTATGTCCTGAATGGTCAGCGAGGTTTCGGCAATCGAGGTCGCCAGCACCACTTTGCGCCCCTGCGGTTCCGGCTGGATCGCTGCGCGCTGCTCGGCAAAGGGCAGCGCGCCGAACAGGGGCCGGATATGGCAATGGCCGGGCAGGCGTTTCTCCAGCGCGCCCGCCGCGCGGCGGATCTCGCCCTCGCCGGGCAGGAACACCAGAATGCCGCCGCCTGTAGTCTTTGTCTCTCTCTCCGCCTGCACCACCAGATCCACCAGCGCATCCACACGCCGTCCTTGAGCGGGCAGGGGGCGGTCCAGCCAGCGCGTCTCCACCGGAAAGCTGCGGCCCTCAGAGGTCACCATCGGCGCGTCCATCAGCGCCGCCACCGGCCCGGCGTCCAGCGTCGCCGACATCGCCAGCAGCATCAGGTCATCGCGCAAGGCGCCTGCCACCTCCAAACACAAAGCAAGCCCCAGATCGGCGTTCAGCGAGCGTTCGTGGAATTCGTCAAAGATCACCGCGCCGACGCCGGGCAGGTCCGGGTCCGATTGCAGCATCCGGGTCAGGATGCCCTCGGTCACCACCTCGATCCGGGTTGTCTTGGAGGTCTTGGCATCGCCGCGCACCCGGTAGCCGACGGTTTGGCCCGGCTTCTCGCCCAGAGTCTCCGCCATCCGCTCCGCCGCGGCACGGGCGGCGAGGCGGCGGGGTTCCAGCATCACGATGCGGCCCTGGGTGAGGCCGGCCTCCAGCATTGCCAGCGGCACCCGGGTGGTCTTGCCCGCACCTGGCGGCGCCTGCAGCACGGCACGGCCGCGGGTACGCAGGGCGTCCAGCAGTTCGGGGAGGGCGTCTTCGATCGGCAATCTGGTCATGCCGCCTTATCGCCAAAGGGGGGCGGGAGGTCTAGCAGTGTGTCTGTGATAACTGCCTTTGAAATCTCCACTTACGGCAGCGCCCGTCCGAGGGCGGGAAGCAAAGCGCCCGCCCGTGGGGGCGGACGGGCGCTGCCCGGCGGTGCCGCCGGGCGGTAGATCGCAGTAGCAATTTGGTTCTCCGGCGCCAAATCGCCATTCTTTCGCTGCGCAAACCGCACCAACCGCGGCGGATTTGCCGCCTTTCCTGCACCGCCTGCTGATGTAGGGTGCCCGCCAGACGGCAGGGGCTGGACTTTGCGGCATGGCTTGCGCCAAGGTCCGCCCAACACGACAGGAAGACGCGCATGGACACCGAACAGCTGACACAAAAGATCCTCGACGGCGACCGCCGGGCGCTGGCCCGCGCGATTACCTTGGTGGAAAGCGGCCGCGAAGATCACCGCGCCAAGGCGGGCGAACTGCTGTCGGGTCTGGCCAAACACAAGCGCCAGTCGCTGCGCATCGGCCTGTCGGGCACGCCCGGCGTCGGCAAATCCACTTTCATCGAAAGCTTCGGCATGCTGCTGACCGGCCTCGGGCTGCGGGTGGCGGTGCTGGCGGTGGACCCCAGCTCGGCCCGTTCCGGCGGCTCGATCCTCGGCGACAAGACCCGGATGGAACGTCTGAGCCGCGAGAAGAACGCCTTTATCCGCCCGTCCCCCAGCCAGAGCCACCTGGGCGGCGTCGCCCGCCGCTCCCGCGAAGCCGTTGCTTTGTGCGAGGCGGCAGGCTTTGACGTGGTGCTGATCGAAACCGTCGGCGTCGGCCAGTCGGAAACCGTGGTGGCAGAGATGTCGGACCTGTTCCTCTTGCTGCTGGCGCCTGCGGGCGGCGATGAGCTGCAGGGGGTGAAGCGCGGCATCATGGAGATGGCCGACCTCATCCTGGTGAATAAGGCCGACGGGCCGCTGAAACCCGTCGCCACCCGCACCTGCGCCGACTATGCCGGCGCGCTGCGGCTGCTGCGCAAGCGCCCGCAGGACCCGGAGGGCTTCCCCAAGGCGCTGATGGTCTCGGCGGTGGAAGAGCACGGGCTGGAGCAGGCCTGGGAGGAAATGCAGGCGCTGACCGAATGGCGCCGCGAAAACGGCCATTGGGACCGCCGCCGGGCGGATCAGTCCTGTTACTGGTTCGACCAGGAGGTGCGCCAGGCGCTGCTGGCCCGGCTGCACACGGGCGCGGCCCAGGCCGCAATGGCAGAGCTGTCCACCCAGGTGGCCAAGGGCGCTCTGACCCCCGCGGCGGCGGCGCAGCAGATGCTGCAGGACCACCTGAAAGGCTGAAGCGATGCAGGAAACCCGGGTCTTTGACGGCGAAAAGCTGCGTGCCTCGCTGTTCAACCCGGGCGCGGAGCGGCTGTTTGTGACTTTCCGTCAGCGGGTTGCTGCCGCAGGGGAATTCGAAGACCGCGGCCCGGTCAGAAACATGACCGGCCACGGTTATGCGCATCTGCATATCCAGCCGCGCAACAATGACTGGTACATCAACAGCGAGACCAGGGCGCTGTCGCGCAGCCTGAAGGATCTGGCCAAGGGCTACAGCGACGTCTCCGCCATGGGGTTTTCCATGGGCGGCTACGCGGCGCTGCGGTTCTCCGCGGCCCTGCATCTGAAACGGCTGATCGCGGTCTCGCCGCAATACACCATTGCCCAAGGCGCAGTGCCGCATGACCGGCGCCGCAAGGAGGCAAAGGCCTTTGATGCAGCACTCGGCGATCTGGTGCGCTATGGCCGCCATGACGTGCAGGGGGTGGTGCTGTTCGACCCGTTCCGCAAGATGGACCTGAACCACGCGCGGTTCATTCAGGCGGTGTTCCCGGACCTGCAGCTGTGCCGCCTGTCCTGCGGCGGCCATCCGGCCAGCCAGGTGATCCGCGAGGGCGGCAGCTTCTGGGACCTGCAAACGCTGCTGCGCGACGGGCCGCTGAACGCGGCGCGGGTGCTGGACCTGCACCGGCAGCGCCGCCGCCTGTCGCGCACCTATTGGCAGAAGCTGGCGCGGGTGGCCCGCCAGCGCGGCCGGCCGCAGCTTGGGGCGGCTGCGGATGCCGGTCTGGAGAGGCTTGCGGCGGCCCTGGAAAAGGGGCAGTAAGGCCCGCAAGAAAGCTGAGTTGAATCACTTGACGCTGTTGCCGGTTGAGCGTAAGAGCAGCGGACCAGTTTTCGGGCGCAGCCAATGGCGGCGCCCCTTGTGATTTGGCGCCGGACTGCCGGAGCCACCAAAAAACGAAGGATGATGATATGTCGCGCCGTTGCGAACTGACCGGAAAAGGCCCGATGACTGGCAACAATGTCAGCCACGCCAACAACAAAACCAAGCGCCGCTTTCTGCCCAACCTGAACGACGTGACCCTGCAGTCCGAAGTTCTGGGCCGCGGCATCAAGCTGCGCATCTCCGCAGCTGCTCTGCGTTCCGTCGACCACCGCGGCGGCCTGGACGCGTTCCTGGCCAAAGCCAAGGACGAAGAGCTGTCGGCCACCGCGCTGAAAGTGAAGAAAGAGATCGCCAAGGCACAAGCCGCACAGGCTTGATAATCCTGGCCTGATCCCTTCACCGGATCGGATTACACACACCGCGCAGAGGCAACTCTGCGCGGTGTTTGCGTTTGCGCAATCTGCCGCAGGGTTGCGCCTTGCAGGCGGCTTGGCTTGTGGGCATACCTGCCGGTGATGATGCACGCCCTGCGCATATTCCTTGGCCTGTTCCTGGCCCTGACTGTCGCCCTGACGGCGCACAGCGCTGCCGCCCGGCAGGGGGAGCGTGACGCCGCAGGCCGGATGGTGATCTGCACCGGTACTGGCGCGGTGGTTGTCTATGTGGATAACGAGGGCCAGCCGGTCAAACCGCCGCACAATTGCCCCGACTGCGTGATGCATGTGCTGGATGCGGTGGTGCAGCCCGCGGGGCTGGTGCTGCCGGTTGCGGTCTGCAGCGCAGCGCCGGCCGGTCAGCGGGCCGCCCTGGCCACGGTGCAGCATGTCCTGCAGGCCACCGCCCGGGCGCCGCCAGCCGCCGCCTGACCGGCCCCCATACCCATCTGAAAATTGAAAACCCAAGTATGAGGAGACAGAACATGTCCCTGAAGTCTGTTGTCTTTGCAGCCGCGGCTGCTGCCGCCTTTGCCACTTCCGCCTTTGCAGGCGATGCCATGATCATGGTGCACGGCCAATACGCGCGCGTCTCGTCGCCCACCGCAAAGGCCGGGGCCGCCTTCATGCAGATCATGAACAAGGGCGCAGCCGATGATCAGCTCATTGATGTGCGTTCTGATGTGGCGGCGCGGGTGCAGCTGCATACCCACAAGGAAGGCGATGACGGCGTCATGAAGATGATGCATGTGGAGGAAGGCTTTGCCGTTCCCGCCGGCGCCACCCATATGCTGCAGCGCGGCGGCGACCATGTGATGTTCATGGGCCTGAAACAGGCGCTGAACCATGGCGATGTGGTGAAAGTGACGCTGGTGTTCGAGAAAGCCGGCGAGGTCGAGATCGAGATCCCGGTGGATCTGGAGCGCAAGGCCGAAGGCCACGGCAGCACGGATCACTCCGGCCACTCCAACTAAAACCGCAGGACAGGGCGGGCGCGGCGTCAGACTGCGCCGCAGCCCTCCTTCGCGCCCAAAGCCCGCCCCTGTGGCGGGCTTTTTGCCGCCTGAGGCTAGGTAAGCAGCTCGGCCACCCAGCCCGGAACAATCTCGCTGGCCGGGCCAAAGCGGCGCTCTGCAAAGCGGGAGGCGGTGGCCGACGGCTCCAGGTTCAATTCCACCGTATGGGCGCCGGCCAGCTGCGCCTCATCGACAAAGGCTGCGGCGGGGTAGACTTCGCCCGAGGTGCCGATGGCGGCAAACAGATCCGCCCCGGCCAGATGGGCATAGATCTCCTCCATGAAATACGGCATCTCGCCAAACCAGACCACGTCGGGGCGGCCTGCCGGCGCCGCACAGGCGGGGCAGGGCTGGCCGGTCTGCATTTCCATCGGTGCTGTCCAGCGGTGGCTGCAAGCGGCACAGAGCGCGCCTGCCAGCGTGCCATGCATATGCAGCACGGCTTGGGCGCCGCCGGCCTCATGCAGGCCGTCGACGTTCTGGGTGACAATCACCACCTCGCCGGGGTGCTCCGCCTGCAGCCGGGCCAGCGCCCGGTGCGCCGCATTGGGCGCCGCCCCCGCCGCCTGCCTGCGCCGCGCATTGTAGAACCCGTGCACCAAGTCCGGATTGCGCGCGAAGCCCTCCGGCGTTGCCACGTCCTCGATCCGGTGCTGCGCCCACAATCCGCCCTCATCCCGGAAAGTGCCGAGCCCGCTTTCAGCAGAAATCCCGGCGCCGGTCAGGATCACGATCTTCGCGCTCTTTCCCGCAGTCCTCTTTCCCAAAGCCTCGGAACCTCCTATCACTGCCCCTGTCCAGCAGGAGCCATGACCCAATGCCTACCCGTATTCTGTTTGTCTGCCTAGGAAACATCTGCCGCTCGCCGGCCGCTGAAGGCGTGTTCCGCGCGCTTTGCCCGGACGTGGAAACCGACAGTGCCGGCACCGCGTCCTACCACGTGGGAGAGCCGCCCTATGGTCCGATGCAGGCGGCGGCGCGGGCGCGCGGGCTGGACATCTCGGACCTGCGCGCGCGCCAGTTCCAGCGCGGTGATTTCAACAGCTTCGACCTGATCATCGCCATGGATGCCAGCAATCTGGACAACATCGAAGCCCTGCGTCCCGCAGGCAGCGGAACCCCGGTGCGCCTGTTCACCGAATACGCGCCCGACTCCGGTGCCGATCACGTGCCGGACCCCTATTACACCCGCGATTTCGACGGCTGCCTGGATCTGATAGAACAGGCTGCCAAGGGGCTCAAGGCGGCGCTCTGAAGGGTTCAGACCCTATTCTGCAATCACCCGGAAGCCACCCGCCAGGAACGGCATCTGCTGCACCGCCGGGTCGATCATCTGGCTCTGCACCAAGCGGCGCACCGTCTCCGCCACATCGCGCGGCACCCGGTCGGCCCAATCGGCCGCGGTGAACAGGGAGATCGTGCGGGACATCTCGCCAAAGGGCAGCGGGAAGGCGTCGATCTCGCCGTGGAAGCGGCCCGCGCGCATATAGCCCAGCGGCGTGGTGATGGCCCAGCCGATCCGCCGCGCCACCATCGCCATCAGCGCCAGATGCGAGCCGACCTCGAAGCGGTCCTCGAATTCCAGCTTTTGCCGCGCCAGGAGCCCCTCGATCTGCTGCGAAATCAGCTGCTCGCGGGCATAACGCAGGAAAGGCAGGTCGCGCAGCTGCTCGGCTGCCCGGGCTGCGTCGCTCAGCGCGCCCTTGGGGGCCACCAGGATGAACGGGTCGCGCACCAGCGGATATTCCACCAGCCCCTCGTGCAGCCCCCCGGCGGTGGCGGCCACTGCGATATGCAGCTCGCGCGCTTCCATCGCGCGCACGATGTCATGGCTGGAGGCGGTGATCATCTTGAACCGGCATTGGGTCAGGCTATCCGCAAGAATAGTTGCCAGCCGCGGTGTCAGATCATTGTCGAAATCGTCGATCATCCCGATCGACAGCGCCTGCAGATGGGTCAGATCCATCACCGTCAGCTCGCTTTGGGCCAGCCGCAGCTCGCCCAGCACCGCCTCGGTGCGGGCCAGAAAGCTGCGCCCGGCGGGCGTCAGCACCATCGGGCGGCGGCCATGGTCGATCAGCTCGCTGTCCAGCGCCTTCTCCAGGTTGCGCATCTGCTGGCTGACCGCAGGCTGGCTCAGCCCCGTCATCTCTGCCGCCTGAGCCACCGATCCGGTCTTGGCCAAAGCCTCGAACACTTCCAGCCCGCGTAAGGAAACGCCCTTGATCAACATATGAACTGCTCCAATAGCTTACGCCGTTTTTTCAGCCAAGCGGCGGGCCGGTCAAGGGGACAAAACGCGCTGCGCCGCTGCCTGCGAAAATGCCGCAGAGAAAATGCATCAAATCAGGAAAAAAGGCGCCCGGGGAGGGCGCCCTGGATATCGATCAAAACCTGTCCGGGCTCAGCCGCAGGTGCGGGCGGCGCGGTCGCCAAACAGCTTGTAACGCTCCCACAGCCGCTCGTCGCTGCGGTTGGAGGACTGCCGCACCACCTGCGCCTGATGCGGGTCGCCGAACCATTTCGAGACGGTCTTGCGCTCGGCCCGCGACAGGCTGCGGTTGGCCACTTTCTGGATGCAGTTGCACAAGGACGGCGTGGCGGCATTGCGGTCCGACTGGCGGCAGGCGCGCTCAATCGCGCCGGCCTCTGCCTGAACCGGCGCCATCAGGCCCAGGGTTCCGGCGCAAAGCGCCGCGGTGAGGAGGAGTTTCATCTGGCTCGAGCCCCGTATCTTGAAAAAGCGGGTCTGACGCCCGCGGAACTGCCCGCACTATGGCGCAAGCGGGGCTGCGTTTCAATCATGGTGAACGGGAGGATCACGCGGGCTGGAGCGCCGCGCCGGCGGCCCTCCAGCCCTGCAGTTTTCAGGGCCGTTGTTCAGGCCTGGTTCGGCCCGCGCATTGCGCGCACGGCCTGGCGCACGGCTTTCCAGTCCGCCGCTTCATCGTCCTTGCCGGCCTCTTCGCAGGCCCGCATCTTCTGTGCGGCCTCCGCTTCGGCCTTGTCGCCATGCGCGGCATAAAGCGCGCGGGCATATTCACTGGCTTTGATGGCATCCATGCGGGTTGTCCTCCTTTGCTCGTGACTCCCACCAGAGGTCTGCGCGTTTCGCGGAATAGGGCGAGTATAGCGCATTTCGGAGACCTGCGCAGGGAGAGCGGAGAATTTGCGGCGTTTGGGAGGGGCGGGGAGGGCAGGGGCGTACCCGGAGTGACAAATCGCGGAGGGCGGCGCCTGACCTTGGGGAGGCGCATCGCGCCTTCCCGTGGGGAAGGTCAGGCGCGGCCCGGCGTGCCGCCGGGCGGGTGGGTTAAAAAATAGCAAGTCCCAAAGTAACCAGGCCCGCCACTGTAAGAACAATGCGGGCGCCTTTGTAGCCCGCACTCCCGTCGATCTTGTGGACAACCTCGCTTGCTTTCAGCAGCAGACTGATCTTTGCAGCGCGGCTGAAAATCCTGGTTGCCTCGTCGGCACCTGGCAGCGCCGGCGCGCCGGAGGGTAGAGGGAGTGTCGCATCGTTTATCAGCTGCGGAATATCATGCTGCCAGTCTTCTGCCAGCTCTGGATCGGAGATTGCCACCAGTTCAGGAAGTGCCTCCCTGAGTTGCTCCGCCGCAGTCTCGGGAAGCTCGCGGATTGCCTGTTCAGACAGTATCTTGCGGTTTGCAGCGACGTCCGGGTGCGTGGCCCTGATCCCCCTCGCGCCTTCTTCCAGGGCATCCTGCAAAGCCAGGTTTTCTTCGCTAGGCGGCAGGTCATCATTCAGAATTTGCCGTGTAAGCGACTTGTAAGCGCTGACAAAACCCATTTCGATTTGCTGCGGATCATTGCCGTATTTGGCCACGGCCCGGCGCAGATCGCGAACCTCCCGTGATCGTTCGTGCAGCCCGTTGGAGGGGCTGGCAAGCACGTCTTCAAGCGTATCCTCAACCCGGGTGAGGGTGGCCGCGAGCAGGCTTGGCTTGGCGATGTCGAGCGGAACCGCGCGGAACTTGCCGGTATCCGGGTTCAGCTCGATGGTCTCGGCCATCGGCAGCTTTTCGGAGAGCATCTCTGCCCTGATGCGCTCGATTTCGGCGGCGACGGCTTCGGGGCCTGCGTCCCAGATTGCGTCGTCGATCAAGGCAACTCGGCGTTGAAGTTCCCAATCGAGAGGCTTGCCATCTAGGAAGCCTTGGTACCAATTGCACCAAAAGGACCAAATGGGGCTCTTTCCATGCAGGGTTCTAAACTTTTCCCACAATTCCAGTGCAAGCTGAGAGTAGTCTTCACGCGTCCAAAGCGGTAAGTTTAGCAACTCAACAGACGTATGGCCTCTGGTGTTCTGAGCATCCGCAGTAAGCGTAACATTGGCGGCAAAAAACGCTGGCGACTGGTCAATAGGGCTATCAGGCGTCGCAAAGAGTGCGCCGATATGGATGAAGCCGACGGACTTTGCTGAGTGATCTAGCGCCCACAAGGCGTTTTCTGATTGCATTCCTGAGATTAGTGGAAATGTAGCCGCCAAAATTGCTTCTTGAAGCCCAGTGATAGGAGCCGCTAACCGGTTCATACTCTTTAATTTATCTAGGAGCGGGCGCTGTAAGTTTAGGTCAGTTTCGATGGAAAACTTACTGAAGGTTAAGCTGCGTAGAGTCGCCCACAGACAATGCAACAGGATGTGAGAACCAGTCGTCTGGCCAAGCTGTGCTTCGACCGCTGCCATAACGGCCGGTAGGCTGCGTAATGAGGCTCTCCCAGACATCGCCTGCCACATTGAAGCTGGTTGATCTCTTAGCCACTCCTCTAGTTGCTCAAAGTTTGAGAACGCACTCAAGTTATCCAAGCCAAATGCCCTGTTTTTGATTATCTTACGCGGACTCGATGCGCCCGCTTGACCAATACGTGATTCCAAATCATATGCCTCACCATGACTGAGCTCTCAAAGATCCGCAATTTCTCCATCGTGGCCCATATCGACCACGGGAAATCCACCCTTGCCGACCGGCTCATCCAGGAGACCGGCACGGTGAAGGACCGCGATATGAAGGAGCAGCTGCTCAACTCGATGGACATCGAGCGCGAGCGCGGGATCACCATCAAGGCCAACACCGTGCGCATCGACTATGTTGCGAACGACGGCGAAACCTATGTGCTCAATCTGATCGACACCCCCGGCCACGTCGACTTTGCCTATGAGGTCTCCCGCTCCATGCGCGCGGTCGAAGGCTCGCTGCTGGTTGTCGACAGCACCCAGGGCGTCGAGGCGCAGACGCTGGCCAATGTCTATCAGGCGATCGAGGCGGATCATGAGATCGTGCCCGTCCTGAACAAGATCGACCTGCCGGCCTCCGACTGCGACCGGGTGGCAGAGCAGATCGAGGATGTGATCGGCATCGACGCCACCGGCGCCATTCAGGTCTCGGCCAAGACCGGCCAGGGCATCCGCGAAACGCTGGAAAGCATCGTCACCGAACTGCCCGCACCGCAAGGAACGCTGGACGCGCCGCTGAAGGCCATGCTGGTGGACAGCTGGTACGACGCCTACCTCGGCGTGATCGTTCTGGTCCGCATCATGGACGGCACGTTGAAGAAGGGCATGCGCGTCAAGTTCATGTCCAACGGCACCCTGCACCACGTCGACCGCGTCGGCGTGTTCCGCCCGGAGATGCAGATGGTCGACAGCCTGGGCCCAGGCGAGATCGGCTTCCTCACCGCCTCGATCAAACAGGTCCGCGACACCCGCGTCGGCGACACCATCACCAATGACCGCAACGGCTGCGAAGTGGCGCTGGACGGCTTCAAACCCGCGCAGCCGGTGGTGTTCTGCGGCCTCTTCCCCGTGGACAGCGCGGAATTCGAAGACCTGCGCGACGCCATCGACAAGCTGGCCCTGAACGACGCCTCTTTCTCTTTCGAAATGGAAACCTCCGCCGCGCTGGGCTTTGGCTTCCGCTGCGGCTTCCTGGGCCTTCTGCACCTCGAAGTCATCCGCGACCGGATCGAGCGCGAGCATGGCATCGAGCTGATCACCACGGCGCCCTCGGTGATCTACCACATCTACATGAAGGGCAAGGACAACGAGCCCGGCGAGATGATCGAGCTGCACAACCCCGCCGACATGCCCGACCCCTCCAAGGTCGACCACATCCAGGAGCCGCGCATCAAGGCGACCATCATGGTGCCCGACGAATACCTCGGCGACGTGCTGAAGCTCTGCCAGGACCGCCGCGGCATTCAGGAAGACCTCACCTATGCCGGCTCCCGCGCCATGGCGGTCTATGACCTGCCGCTGAACGAGGTGGTCTTCGACTTCTACGACCGCCTGAAATCGGTGACCAAGGGCTATGCCTCCTTCGACTACCAGATGACCGGCTACCGCCAGGACAACCTGGTCAAGATGTCGGTGCTGGTGAACGACGAGCCGGTCGACGCGCTCTCCACCATGGTCCACCGCGACCGGGCCGAAATGCGCGGCCGCGCCATGTGCGAAAAGCTGAAGGACCTCATTCCCCGCCACATGTTCAAGATCCCGATCCAGGCGGCCATCGGCGGCAAGGTGATCGCCCGCGAGACTCTCTCCGCCCTGCGCAAGGACGTGACCGCGAAATGCTACGGCGGCGACGCCACCCGGAAGCGGAAACTGCTGGACAAGCAGAAAGCGGGCAAGAAGAAGATGCGCCAGTTCGGCAAGGTGGATATCCCGCAAGAGGCGTTCATTTCCGCCCTCAAAATGGACAGCTGAAGCTGGCCATTTTCGAGGGCGCGCGGGCTGAAGCGGTTGGCTGCCGGTTGCGTGCCCGCCCGGTACTGTTCTGCTGTCTGGGAATACTGCCGAGTGTTTCCAAAAAATATGTGGGTGGCGATTGTAGGTGCCCCGTAGCTACTTCTTGATCATAGCTCGATGGACTTTAAAAGCTCCGTAACTCCAATGGGGTTTAAAGCCCATCTATAAGCTGGGTGGACTTCCCACTTAAAGCCAAAGTCAGTATAGTTGGATTGAAGTTTGCTATGATCGCTGTAATAATACCTGCGAACTATGTTTTCTTCGTCTCTGCGAGCGACGACAAAATCAATCTTGAATAGAAACTCTGCTAGTTTTTGGCCTGTTGCTTTTGATCCATTTTTGAAAAAGATGTTTTGATTTTTTGCTATCCCATTGAGCTTAGCTATGAGTTCGTCGTTCGTGTAAAGAAACTTCTTTTCCTTTTCTTTGACCTCTTTGGCAGTGGGTTTCATCGAGTATAGGACTCTTTCAATTTCTGGAAGTTCGCTTCTGAATTCTGAAATCAAGTCTGAAATTCTTCCTTTGGAATACTCAGGGAAACTGTCTGTCAGGTGAATGGTGTATATCTTGGGGCTGCTTTGGGATTCCGCTTTTTGGGCTGCGCCCCAAAGTAGTTTGACCAAGTCTCTTGGGCGCTCTCTTGTCAGCGACAAAAGTACTTTGTGAATGGGAGCATTCGACCAGTGTCCAGCACCTTCAAATCGTTCGACGAGAACAGGTTCAAAGTAGCGAGCAATGTCATTTTGCTTCATGCGTAGTAGTTCGTCTGCCGAAACATCTATTTCAAAATAGTCCGCAACCCGCTTTGCCATTACGACAAGAATGTCATGGTTGGTCCATCGAACTTCAATTTTGTAGGGGTCAAACTTGTCCCCAAACTCATTGTCACTTCTAACAAGGTTGTAGGCGTCAGTTCGTATCCCCAGGCGAAATTGAAGGCGTTCGTCTTCGTTTTGCAAGTCACGTGCGGCATTAATTAAGGCGGAGATATTTTGAATGTCTTTTTCAGTGGCAGACCAGCCTCTATCGATATCGTCGATATATATTCTGATGATCTTGTTTTGTAGGAAGCGTGAGGTGATTTCGCTATCAAGGCAAGGCCCTCCTTGCTCTTTTAGTTTGCTAACAACAAATGAAAATAAATGGCGGACGCTTGAAAGAGCTATGTTGTCTTCTACTTTTCGTCCGAAAACGTCCAGTGCATCCAGGGATTTTTCCGCTATTATATTCAGAACGTTTTGTTTGATTGCTTCGACTCGATCGACGAACGAGCCATCCACTGACCAGGCACGAGCAATATCATTAGGTTGTAGCCAAATCGCTAAGATGTCGTCCTCTACATCTTCTAAGTAGGCAATTTTTAATAGAGCGCTTTTGCCAATTCCTTTGTGGCCAACAACCAGCCGAAGAGGGATGTCGGCCTTGAGTCTCTCATAAGACTTGTTCTTGACGAAGTAGTTTTTTAAGCGCTCTGCTTTTTCGTCTTCGGCGGCTTGCGCGCCGAACAGTCTGAGGATGGTTACGTCATCAAAACTATCAATTCGATTTGGCATCGTGGTGGACTAACCTGTGGTGTTTGAAAACTTGAGTGTACCTGTTTCAACCTAGTGGTGACTCTGCGCGATGAGGTGACCTTTTGTCGAGTGTTAATTCGAGATGCGCGGTACTGACTGTTGCGCGGCAGCGAGTGTTGAGCTGTTAGGGTTGTTCTGTGGTGCCCACAATTGCTTCTGGTGCTTACCCCGTTGCGGCTAAGTAGGTCGATGTGGACCGCCCCGGCCAAAACCCGCCTCACCCGATGCGCCAACCTCCGCCGGTTCCGCCCATCCACCACCCCTCCGGCTGAAAACCCGCCGCAAAACTGCTATCCTCCCTCCAGCCAAACTTTCGGAGGATGGCCCCATGACCACCAAAACAGTGAAACTCACCACCCTGGCCGCGGCGCTGTGCCTGCTGGCGTCCCCGGCGCTCTCCGGCCAGTGCCCGGCGGATATGGCCAAGATCGACGCGGCGATTGCTGCCGGAACCGATCTCAGCGAGGCCGATCTGGCCACGGTTCAGGAATTGCGCGACGAGGGCGAGGCCCTGCATGAAGGCGGCGATCATGCCTCCTCGGTCGCCATTCTGGCCGAGGCCAAGGCGATGCTGGGGATCGAATAACCCGGCAAATGAAAACGCCCGGCCCGGAAACGCACTACGGGGGGCCGGGCGTTCCGCATAAAACCAAAAACCTTACAGCGCGTCCTGCACGTCCTGCGCGGCGCCGCTGATCGCTTGGCCGGCCTTGGAAATGTCGCGCCCCGCGCCCTTGGCGGTCTCGCAGGCCGCAAGCCCCAGCAGCATCAGCCCGCAGATAAGGCTTCTGGCAAACCCTCTGGCAAAAATCCGCATCATCGGTAACGGCTCCTCATGTCTGCTCAAACCCGTTTGCAGATGTCTAGCAAGCCGCACTGCCCTGCGCCAGAGCCTCCTTTTTGCGGCGGTCCGGGCGCTGCGGAATCGCGCGGCGGTTGCTGGCGCCGGGGGCCGGGCTATCTCCTGCTGCAGTGCGCCTGCTGCCGGGGGCGCGCATCAGTCCGGACCAGAGGAGGGGGCGCTTGTGGCACAGGAGAGAGACGGGGCAGGCCCGCAGTTCATTGGCGGAGCAGAGGAAAATGCCGTCGTTTTCCAGGAGCTTCTGAACCAGTACCGGCACCAGAACGGGCTGCTGTGGAGCCGGGTGCAGCATGTGATCTCCATCCAGCTTGCGGTGCTGGCGGGCACCTACGGGTTTGACCTGCCGGGGCTGACGGAGCGGCTGCTGAATGGTGTGAGCTTCCTGGCCATGCTGGCGGTGCTGCTGGTGATGCGGCGCGACATCGAGGTGCGCAACCGCTTCCTGCCCGGAATTGACCGCTATTTGCAGGACAGGTTCACCTGGCAGCAGGGGGAGGGGCAGCAGGGCGAGGGGCAGCAGGCGGAGGGGTTTATTGCCAGCGCGGACCGCTTCCCCTGGGTGACCGGCGACAGGGTGATCCACTGGGTGGTGGGGACGGCGCTGCTGCTGAATGCGCTGGCCGTGCTGTTCGGCTCCGGCAGGATCGAGCAGTTCATCCTATGCCTGCTGTGACCCGGTAACGCGGCGGGCTCTCCTGGTCCTGGGAAACGGACCGGGCAGGAGGGCGCCCGCTGGATCCAGCCATCCGCAAGCAGGCGCCGGACAGCCCCGGGCTGGCCGAACAGGACGAGCTGCACCGCATCGGCGCGAAGGAAGCTATGGCATCTGCGCCGGCTGCGGCGCCTTGGTTTCCGATGCGCGCCTGGATCTGCTGCCCGCCACCCCCGTTCTGCAAGGCCTGCGCCCCGTGACCGCAGGCGCGGCGGTTGCCCGGCCGCCGGCATTTACCAAAAATTTGCAACTTATAGGGTAGTGAGTCCCCCATAAATCGCGAGTATTTTGATCTGGATCAATGCCGTAACCTTGACCTGGCGGCAGGTTGCGCGCAACGTGAGCTGGAGAGTGTGCAGATGGACTTTTCCAATAGAAAGCAAACACTTGAGGTGCGCCGGCTGGAGCTTGCCGGACATTTGGCCAATACCGGGCTTGAGCTGGGCACAGGACTGCCCGGGCCGGCCCAGCGGCAGCTGCCGCGGGGGCGCGGCGCTTGCGATGGCCCCGCCAAGGCCAGCCTGGATGAGCTGCGCCGCATCGACGCGGCGCTGGCCCGCTTGCGCGAGGGGTCTTACGGCTATTGCCAGATCTGCGGCGACAATATGAGCGACGACTGGCTGGACCAGCGCCCGGCATCGCCTTTCTGCAAAAGCTGCGCCTTGTAGCGGCGGGGCTTTGTAACGGCGGGGCTTTTGCCCTTGCACGTCTTGAAGCTGGCAGCGCTGCGGCGGGCTGGCTTTTTGCCGTTTGGAAAGGCGGGAAACCCCGGCCGGCAGTTGTCCCGCTGCCGTACCGCACTACTTTAGCCATTCGCGCCACAGGCCCGTTGCCGAGGTGGCCGGGATATGTCACAACCTGCCTGACCGACTGAACACATGAGTTTAGCAGATGCCTGATTTCACTGAGCGCCGCCGCATGATGGTGGACACCCAGATCCGTCCGTCGGATGTGACCAAATACCCGATCATCGAAGCGATGCTGGCAGTCCCGCGCGAGCAGTTTGTGCCGGATGCGCAGGCAGAGGCGGCCTATGCCGACCAGAATGTGCCGCTTGACGGCAGCCGCGTGCTGCTGGAGCCGCGCACCCTGGCCAAGATGCTGGATGCGGTGGATCTGCAGAACGACGAACTGGTGCTCGATGTGGCCTGCGGGCTGGGCTATTCCACGGCGGTGGCGGCCCGGGTGGCGCAGATGGTGATCGGCGTCGAGGAAGACGAAGACATGGCCGCCGATGCGCAGGCGCTGCTTTCCGAGACCGGGGCGGACAACGCGATTGTCCACACCGGGCTGCTGGCGGAAGGCGCAGCCGAGCACGGGCCTTATGACGTGATCCTGGTGCAGGGCGGGGCCGAAGAACTGCCCGCGGCGCTGCTGGCGCAGCTCAAGGACGGCGGCCGGATTGCGGCGCTGATGGTGACGGGCGCGCTGGGCGAGGTGAAGATCGGCTACAAGAGCGGCACCCAGGTCTCCTGGCGGTTTGCCTTCAATGCCGGCGCGCCGGTTCTGCCGGGCTTTGCCGCGGCCCGGGAATTTGCGCTCTGACCCTTTCCGGGGGCGGATGCGGCGGCTGGGGGTGCAGCCGGATGTGAAGGGGAGAGGCCGGGCGCAGGTTTTTTGCGCGCCCGGTGTGCAGATGAACTCACCGCGGCTGGCGGCGCGGCAAAAGATAAGGCAACCGATGCGAATGAAATTTCCGGCGAGTGTGTTTAAGGCTTTTGTATTTGCCGGCGGCGTGGCCGTCACGGCGCTGGTGCCGCTGAAAGCTGCGGCCGACAACCTGTCCGATGCGATGATCGGCGCCTATAAGACCAGCGGCCTGCTGGAGCAGAACCGGGCGCTGCTGCGGGCGGCGGACGAGGATGTGGCGATTGCCGTCTCCCAGCTCAGGCCGCTGCTGCAATGGACCGTGACCGCGCGGCACAGCTATTCCCGCACCACCAGCAGCCTGACCGGCCAGTTTTTCAACAACACCGACAATACGCTGGAATCGGAAATTGTCCTGAACCAGCTGCTTTATGACGGCGGCGAGCTGCGGCTGCGCACCCGGGCGGCACAGGAAACCGTCCTGGCCACCCGCCAGGCGCTGCTGGGGATCGAGCAGACCGTTCTGTTCAACGCGGTTCAGGCCTATGTGGGCGTGCTGCAGGGCCAGGAAAACGTTGCGCTGCGCCGCAACAACCTGCGTTTGCTGCAAGAAGAACTGAAGGCGGCGCAAGACCGTTTCGAGGTTGGCGAGGTGACCCGCACCGATGTCGCCCTGGCGGAAAGCCGGGTGGCGGCTGCGCGCGCCAACCTGACCGATGCCGAAGGCACTTTGCTGACCGCCAAGGCCACCTACCAGCAGGTGGTGGGCCACGCGCCGCGCTCGATCGCGGGCCAGCCGGCCCTGCCGCGGCAGACCGCCTCGCTCGACCAGGCGCAATCCATTGCCGCCCGCAACCAGCCGGACCTGCTGCAGCAGCAGCACGGGGTCAAGGCCAATGACTATCTGGTAGAGGCCGAAACCAAGGCGCTGGGGCCGTCGGTGAACTTCCGGGCCGCTGCCGGCGTGTCCGAGAATATTCAGGATTCCTTTGGCCTGGACAGCAACTCCAGTGTCAGCATCACCCTGAGCCAGGATCTCTATGCGGGCGGGCGCAACGCGGCGACCCGGCGCCGTGCCATTGCCAGCGCCGATGCGCAGCGCGGCCTGCTGATCAACACCCAGCGGATTGTCCGCCAGAACGTCAGCTCTGCCTATTTCAACGTGGAAACCGCCCGCGTCAGCCTGATTTCTTCCAACGAGCGGGTGCGCGCGGCCAAGGTGGCCTTTGACGGCATCCGCGAGGAAGCTACTCTCGGCGCCCGCACCACGCTGGACGTGCTGCAGGCCGAGCAGGAATACCTCGACGCCCAGACCGAACAGGTCAACTCCCGTGCCAACCAGGCGATTGCCGCCTATCAGCTGCTGCAGGCGCAGGGACTGCTGACGGCCGAGCACCTGGGGCTGGCGGTCGAGATCTACGACCCGACTCTCTATTACAATCTGGTCAAGGACGCCCCCGCCCAGCACAGCAAGCGCGGCAAGGATCTGGACCGGGTGCTCAAGGCCTTGGGGCGGAACTGACAATTGTTGCTACCGGTTGTGCGGTGGCGGCAAGGCCGCTACACTCTGTGACAAGAGGCAAGAGTGGTTTAAAAAATGTCCGACCCAGTTACCCACGCCGAGATTGAAGATGTCCTGTCGTCAATCCGCCGCTTGGTGAGCGATGACCCCCGCCCGCAGCCTGCCGCACCCGAGCCGGCTGCGCGGCTGGTGCTGACCCCTGCGCTGCGCGTGCAGGAGGCCGAACCCGCAGACAGCACCGCGCTAGAAGCCGGGGCCGCCCCAGACACGGGCCCATACACGGGCGCTTACACTGGCCCAGACGCCGCCCCAGACACCTCCACCGGCGCGCCGCAGGGTGCCGAAACGCCCAGCATCGCGGCAGATCTGCCGGAACCGGACCTCCAGAACACAGCGGAGCCATCCGGGACCCCGGATGTCTCCGACGCCATCGCCGAAGACCCGCCCATTGCCTTCCGGCACCGTACGGCCCACGAGGTGGAAACCCCGGCTGAGCAGACGGAACCGGAGCGGGACGGCCCGCCGGAGGACCAGCAGCAGCACCCCGCAGCGGAGGCCGGGGCGGAATTGGAGGCCGCGGATGCGCCCTGGGCCGACCCCAAGGCGACTCTTTATGCTGCCGCCGCGGACGCCGCCTGGGCGGATGAGACTTCAGAAGGCCCTGAGACAGACGCGCCAGCCGCAGCCCCTCCCGTGGCCCCTCCCGAGGCCGTCACTGCTGGCGCCCGCGCGGCATCCGTGGTGCGCAAGATTGCCGAACTCGAAGCCCGCGGCGCCCGCGCCGAGGATACGGTCCAGCAGCATTGGGAGCCGGACAGCCAGACCGAGGCGCCGTTTGCCGGCGCCGGACCCGATACCATCGAATGGCGGGACGCGCCGCTGGCCGCCCGCCGCCCGGCGCTGGACAGCGCTGCGGAGGCGGACGCCGCCGCCCGGGATGAAGGCGGCGCCTCGGCTGCGGTCTCCAGCGCTGAAATCCCGGCCGGGGCTGAGGAAGAGGCAGCGGAAACCGTGGTTGAGGCCGCCTTCACCGGCGCGGCCCTGGAAACGCTGGCCGAGGCCGGCGAGACCTATCTGGATGAAGACAGCCTGCGCGACCTGGTGGCCAGCATCGTGCGGGAAGAGCTGCAGGGTCCGCTGGGCGAGCGGATCACCCGCAATGTGCGCAAGCTGGTGCGCCGTGAAATTCACCGCGCGCTGGCCGCGCACGACCTGCTCTGAGCGCAGAAGCCTGAGCTTCAGCCACCGGCCAGGCGCGCCGCAAGGGGCGCCTTTTTTGTGCCGCCCGGCGGCCGCCGGGTGCCGGGGCCGTCCGGCCGCGCTTTCACGACAGCCAAAGTGGCAGCCGGAATCTCAGCCGGCCAGAATCTCAGCCAGGGCGCTGCCAGGCGCCGCAGCCCCTTGCAGGCGAAGCACCAAAGCAAAGGAGGATCTCCCGCCCGGCGCGCGGCTTTTGACAAAGCCTCCCGCCCGTTGGGCGTGGCGCCGCGCCCTGCGCGGCGCCACGCCCAAGGCCGCGGACGGTCCTGGCTGTGGCCAGGGCAGGGCGGCGGGCGCGGGAGTGCCGCCGGAACCGGGGCTCAGGCCTTGACAGGCTGCGCCAGCGCCAGCAGCTGGTCCAGATCCATATAGCGCTCCAGATGCTCTGCCAGCGCATCCAGCGTCTCCTCGACCCCATCCTCATACCCGGCCTGGCTCTCATGCCCCAGGCTTGCCAATACGCTGGCGCGGAAGGCATCCGCGGAGAACAGCCCGTGCAGGTAGGAGCCTTTCACCCGGCCATCGGCAGAGGCAGCCCCCTCGGCCCGCCCGTCAATGCTGAGCCAGGCGCGGGCGCAATCGGCGCCGGTGGTGCGGCCCATGTGGATCTCATAACCGCTGACGGGCAGATTGCCGTCGCGGGTGACCGCTTCGGTCAGCGTCACCCGCTTTTCCCCTGCCATCACCGTGTGCACATCCAACAGGCCCAGCCCTTCGGACTTGCCGGGCCGCCCGTCAACGCCCTCGGGGTCGTCGATCGTCTGGCCCAGCATCTGATAGCCGCCGCACAGGCCCAGCACATGGCCGCCGCGCCGGTGGTGCGCCAGGATGTCGATGTCCCAGCCCTGCGCGCGCAGGTAATTGAGGTCGCCGATGGTCGATTTGCTGCCGGGCAGGATCACCAGATCCGCATCGCCGGGCAGGGCGCGCCCCGGCGGCACGATCTCCACCGTCACCTCCGGCTCCGCCGCCAGCGGGTCCAGGTCGTCGAAATTCGCCATCCGCTCCAGCTGCGGCACCACCACCTTGCAGGCGCCGCCCTGGCGTGAGGCAATGTCCATCATGTCCTCGGCCGGCAGCTTCCAGGCATCCCAGAACCAGGGCACCACGCCCAAGGACGGCCAGCCGGTGCGCGCCGCAATATCGTCGCGGCCCGCATCAAACAGGCTCAGGTCGCCGCGGAAGCGGTTCACCATGAACCCTGCGACGCGTTCCAGGTCCTGCGGTTCCAGCACCGCATGGGTGCCCACGATCTGCGCAATCACCCCGCCGCGGTGGATGTCGCCGGCAATCACCACCGGCACCCCGGCGGCGCAGGCAAAGCCCATGTTGGCAATGTCGTTCTTGCGCAGGTTGGTCTCGGCTGGCGAGCCCGCGCCCTCGATCAGCACCAGATCGGCATCCGCTGCCAGGCGGCGGTAGCTCTCAAGCGCCGCCTCCAGCAGGCCCGATTTGTCGCGCATGAAGGAGCCTGCGCCTTGGGTGCCGCGGCGCTTGCCCTGCACGATCACCTGGGCGCCGGTGTCGGTCTCTGGCTTTAAAAGCACCGGGTTCATGTCGGTATGGGGCGGGCGCATCGCGGCGCGCGCCTGCAAGGCTTGCGCGCGGCCGATCTCACCGCCCTCGGGCGTCACGGCCGCATTGTTGGACATGTTCTGCGGTTTGAACGGCGCCACCTTCAGCCCGCGGCGCACATAGGCGCGCGCCAGCCCCGCCACGATGAGCGACTTGCCGACATTGCTGCCGGTGCCCTGGATCATGATTGAACGCGCCCGTGTCATCCTGCTGTCCGCTCCCTGCCTGCATCCCGTCTGTCACGGGCCTGCATAGCAGGTTAGACGCAGCCGTCCATGGGGGCTGTGCCGCAAGCGTCCCGCAGCAGCCGCCGCGCGACAGGCTGACCTGGCGGCAAGCAGGCGCGGGCAAAAGAAAAACGCGCCCCTAAGGGCGCGCTTTTCAGCAATGCGCAAGGGAAGCCTTAGGCGGCTTCAGCCTGCGCAGCGTTGCGGCGTTCGCTTTCTTCACGCGACAGTGCAACCGAGGTCCGCACACCGCGGCCCACGAAGTCCATCAGGCCTTCCACAACCCGTTCGTTCGGGTCGATGCCGGCGCAGGACAGCACTTCGCGGCCATCGCGCGAGCGTGCCCAGCGGGCGATCTGTTCCGGGCCATTGCCGTATTTCTTGTCGTCGGCGATGGCATCATCCAGTGCGGCCAGCACAACCGCTGCAAACAATTTGCGGGCGCGGTTGCCCTGTTCGTTATTATAAGCGGTGCCGTCTACGAAATCTCGCATCTCGTATCCCTTGTTGTTCTTGCTATTGCAATTTTCGGCGTAGCGCTGCTTATGGCGGAATTGTGACGATTCGGATAGGCCGCAGATGCATAGCTTTCATGCAAATTGCGCATACCTTCTTCACAGATCCTCCATACCATATCCTTGTCTTGCCAGCAGCCGGCCTGCCAGATATAGGGGCTTGCAAGTTTTCAACAACCATCCGAAAGGCATTTTCCCATGCCCAAGATCAACGGCAACGAAATCCGTCCCGGCAACGTTTTGGAACATAATGACGGTTTGTGGGCAGCGGTGAAGGTCGATCACGTCAAGCCCGGCAAGGGCGGCGCCTTTGCCCAGGTCGAATTGCGCAATCTGCGCAACGGCTCCAAGCTGAACGAACGCTTCCGTTCCGCGGACAAGGTCGAGCGCGTGCGGCTCGAGCAGAAGGACCAGCAGTTCCTCTATGAGAGCGACGGCATGCTGGTGTTCATGGACGCCGAGACCTACGAGCAGATCGAACTGCCCGCGGACCTCTTGGGCGACCGCCGCCCGTTCCTGCAGGACGGCATGACCATCGTGGTCGAGTTTTACGAGAGCGAGGCGCTGAACGCCACCGTGCCGCAGAAAGTCACCTGCAAGATCGTCGAGACCGAGCCGGTCGTCAAAGGCCAGACCGCGGCCAACTCCTTCAAACCCGCGATCCTGGACAATGGCGTCAAGGTCATGGTGCCGCCGTTTGTCGGCCAGGACGAGATGATTGTGGTCAACACCGAGACCATGGAATACTCCGAGCGCGCCTGATCCGGCCCGCGTCCCGGAAGACGGAAAAGCCGCCCTCCCTCGGGGCGGCTTTTTCTGTTTCAACGCAACGCCCAAGACTTTTCAGAAAAGTCTTGGCAAAAGTTTTCACAAAACTTTTGCGTGCGGCCGGCCTATGGACTTACCCCGCAGGCAGCGCCAGGCTGAAACCGCATTCATCCATCATCTTGCCATAGGCTGCTGTAAACCCGCTGAGCGAGGCCTCATACAGCATGTCGCTGCCCGCCCAGATCTCCACCCATCGCCCCTGTCTCATGGCCTGAAGCATTGGCAGATGGTCCTGGAACCGCAGCGCGCTTTCGGCCTCGGCCAGGCCTTCCTCATTGATCCAGGCGGTGATGCCGGCGGCGATGGAAAACGTCCGGTCGAAGTCAAAGAGGAAGTCCACCGTGCCGCCCTGCTGCATCAGCGTCGGGTAATGGCGCGGCGCATATTCCTGCACCTGCGCCATCGGGTAAAAGGCGGGCGGGCCGGCATCGCCGGAAAACACCTCCAGCGCCAGCAGCGGATCACCATCGCCGCCGGTCCAGGCGCGGCAGGTCAGATAGCTGTCCTGCTCCGTCTCATGCGGTTCAACGGTGACATGCCAGTCCTTGTAGCCCCAGTAGCCCGCCAGCGCGGGAGAGGCAGACAGCGCCGCCAGGCACCCGGCAAAGATCAGTCGCATCATATACCCTTTCAGAAAATCACCCGCAGGTTCAGCCCGCGACTGTAGCGCAAGGGGATGAACAGAGGCTTGTCAGGCATTCAGTGCCTCCAGCCGCGCCACCACTATGCTGCGGTAACTGGTGCCGAACAGCCGCAGATGCACCAGCGCGGGCCACAGCTGGTAGATATGGCGGCGGGTTTCAAACCCCGGCTCCAGATCGCCATAGGCGTCATGGAATGCCGCAGGCGGGGCGCCGAACAGATGCAGCATCGCCAGATCCACCTCGGCGTCGCCATGGTAGCAGGCCGGGTCGATCAGATAGGCGGCCTTGCCGCTGAACAGCACATTGCCGCGCCACAGATCGCCATGCAGCAGGGCGGCGGGCGGCGTATCGGGCAGCAGCTCCGGCAGCCGTGCGCACAGCGCCTCGATCCGCAGGCGCAGATCGCGGGGCAGCGCGTCCGGGGCCGCCAGCAGGCGGCGGCTGGCCCAGAACTCCACCCAGCTCTCCGCTGGTGCGTTTGGAATCGCCACCGGGCCAAAGGCGTAATTCTCCGCCCAGCCGTAAAACGGACCTGTGGCCGCATGCAGCTGCCGCAAGGCATGCCCCAGCGCCTGCCAGCCCTTTGCGCTGGCCGCGGTTTCCTCCAGCGCCTCCATCAGCAGCACTGGGCCGGAAACGCCCAGCACTTCCGGTGCGGGCACACCTGCGTCCCGGACCGCGCGCAGCATCGCAGCCTCCGCTGCAACCAGAGGCCCGGTCTTGGCCACCGCCCGGCGGCCATCGCTTAAGGAAAGAAGCTGCACTTCCGACAAATCACCGCCATGCAGCGGGCGGGCGCGCGCAACCTCCGCGCCCAGCAGGGACAGAACCGTATCCGCCAGCCCGCTCACGCGGGCCAGGTGACGCGGGCGCCGCCCGCCTGCATCTCCCCCTTGGCGCGGTCAAACCGCAGGTAGGCAATGGCCTTGCCGCCGGACTGGCTGAACAGCGTGCCAACCACCTTGCCCTCGGCGGTGATCTCCGTTCCAACCGGCGCCGCGCCCTCGACCTCCACAGTCCGGAAGCCCTTGCGCAGCTCGGTCTTGTGCTTCATCCGCGCGGTGACCTCCTGGCCGACATAGCAGCCCTTGCGGAAATCAACGCCATTCAGCGCCTCGAACCCTGCCTCCAGGATATAGCTCTCCGGCCCCAGCTCGACGCCGGTTTCCGGAATGCAATGCGCCACCCGGATCGCGTCCCAGTCGCTGCCGTCATCACCGCCCTCAGCGCCATAGAGCCGCCAGCCCATGTCCCCGTGGCGCGGGTCCGCCAGCGCGCCCTCCGGCGCCGGGCCGGTGCCGCGCCTGACCTGCAGGTCCGTCATCTCCACCTGCACATCGGCGCGCAGCCGGTACATGTTCAGCCGCTTCATGAGGTCCTCGGCCAGCGCGGCCTCCACATCCAAGAGCACCGCATCGCCATCAGCGGCCAGAAAGAAATCCGCCAGATACTTGCCCTGCGGCGTCAGCAGTGCCGCATAGACCAGGCCGCCCTCCAGGCGGTCCACATTATTGGTGACAAGCCCCTGCAAAAAGCTGCGGGTGTCGGCACCGGAAAGGCGCAGGATGCGGCGCTCGCTCATGTCTGTCTCCTGTCGGCCCGCATGGGGCAGTTGGGGTATTGGGGGGCATTGGACTGTTTCGCCCAGTGATATAGGAAGCAGAGCGGAAGAAAACAGCAAATCCGCAAAGGACGCCTCCATGCCCGCGCCGGTCAGTATCGTGATCCCCGCCCTCAATGCGGCCGAAGAGCTGCCCGCCACGCTGGAGCACCTGATGGAGGGGCTGGCGGCCGGGCTGATCCGCGAACTGGTGGTCAGCGACGGCGGTTCCACCGACGCCACCCGCGCCATCGCCGAAGGCGCAGGCGCCGAATGGATCAGCGGCGCGCCGTCCCGCGGCGGCCAGCTGCGCCGGGGCTGCGCGGCGGCGCAGGGCGGCTGGCTGCTGGTGCTGCACGCCGATACCCATCTGGCGCCGGGCTGGGCTGCGGCGGTGGCGCAGCATCTGGCAGAGGGGCAGGGCTGCCCCGCCTGTTTCCGCCTGCAATTCCGGGCGCGCGGGCTGATGCCTGCCTGGGTGGCGGGCTGGGCCAACCTGCGCTCGCGCCTGTTCGGGCTGCCCTATGGCGATCAGGGCCTGCTGATCCGCCGCGCAGACTACGAGGCTGCGGGCGGCTACCCCGATCAGCCGCTGATGGAGGATGTGGCGCTGGTGCGCCGCCTCGGCACCGTAACGCTGCTGCCCGCAGCGGCGCTGACCAGCGCCGCGCGCTACCAGCGGGCAGGCTGGCTCAGGCGCGGGGCGCGGAACCTCTGGACGCTGGCAAAATACTTCTGCGGCGCAGCGCCTGCAAAACTGGCGGACAGCTACCGGAAATAGCGCCGCCCGCCCCCGGCCCCAAGGCCGGGCCGTGCCCGGCCATCATCCGGGAGGGCGCCCGCCCCGCCTCAGCCGAACACCTTCCTGGCAAAGCGGCGGAACCAGCGTTCCTTGCTGCTGGCCGCGCCCTCCGGCACCTGTTCCGCCTGGGCGGCGATGCCTGCGGTGTCCACCACCGTCTTACCGTCCTGGAACTGCAGCCGGTAGAGATCGGCATAAAGCCCGCCGCGCGCCAGCAGTTCGTCATGGCTGCCCTGGTCCACCACCCGGCCGCGGTCCATCACCACGATCTTGTCGGCATTGCGGATCGTCGACAGCCTATGCGCGATCACCAGCGTGGTGCGCCCGCCGGCCAGCTTGTCCAGCGCCGCCTGCACCACTTTCTCCGATTGCGCATCCAGCGCCGAGGTCGCCTCGTCCAGCAGCAGCACCGGCGTGTTGCGCAACAGCGCCCGGGCAATCACCACCCGCTGCCGCTGGCCCCCCGACAGGGCAGAGCCGCGCGGCCCCACCCGGGTCTCCAGCCCGTGCTCCAGCTTGGGCAGGAAATCGGCCACATGCGAGGCCTCCAGCGCCGCCTGCAATTCCTCATCGCTGACATCGGTGCGGCCCAGCACGATGTTCTCGCGCAGGGTCTCGTCAAACAGCAGCGCCTCCTGGGTCACCACCGAGAACAGCCCGCGCAAGGCCCCGGTGTGCAGGTCCGGCACTGCGACCCCGCCCACCGTGACCGCGCCCTGCTGCGGGTCCACCATCCGGGTCAGCAGGTTGAAGATCGTCGATTTCCCGGCCCCCGAGGCGCCGACCAGCGCCGTGGTCTTACCGGCCTCGGCAACCAGATCCAGCCCGTGCAGGATCTGCGCATCGCCATAACTCAGGTCCACACCGCTCAGCCGGATGTCCGGCAGGCCTTCGGGCGCGGGCTTGGGATGCTCCGGCTCGGTCAGCAGGATCGGCGCATCCAGCAGCTCCTTGATCCGCTCCAGCGCCGCCGCCGCCGCCTGCCACACGCCCGAGATATTGGCCAGCCGCCGCATCGGCTCGAACGACAGGCCGATGGAGGTGAAAAAGCTCATGAACTGGCCGACGGTCTTTTCGCCGGCAATGATCTCGTTGCCGCCATAAAGCAGCACGGCCATGAAACCGACGCCCGCCATGATATCGGTCATGCCCGAGATCGAGGAGGTGCCAAAAGCCGCCTTCACCTCGGATTTGACAAACTCGTCGGTGCGTTCGGAGAACCGGCCGACCTGGTAATCCTCCAGCCGGTTCAGCTTCACCGGCACGATGCCGTGGAAAATCTCGTCCAGCCGTGTCGCCAGATCCGCCCCCAGATCCCGCGCCCGCGACGCCTTCTTGCGCACATAGCGCTGGATGGTGGAGATCGGCAGCAGCAGCACCGGCACCCCGATCAGCAGGATCAGGGTCCAGCGCCAGTCGATGCTGAAGGCGACGCTCAGCACCGCCACCAGCGCCACCAGGTCACGGCCCGCACCGGTGATCACCGCCTGCCAGACCGAATTGATCGCGCCCACGTCGCTTTGAATGCGCTGCAGCAGCAGCCCCGGCGGGTGCTGCTGGTGAAACGCCGGGTCCTGGCGGATCAGGCGGGCCAGCATGTCCTTGCGCAGATGCGCGGCAGAGGTCTGCGAGACCTTGCTCAGCAGCACCTTCTGGGTGACGCTGGAAATCCCCCGCAAGGAGAAGATCGCCAGGAACGCCAGGCTGACCCAGAACAGCGCATTGGTATTGCCGGCCACAAACACCAGATCGAACATCGGCTGCATCATGTAGCCAAGCGCGCCCATGGTGGCGCCTTCGATCAGCATGAAGATCACCGCAACGCCCAAGAGGCCGATGTATTTGCGCAGGTAACCGCGCCACAGCCAGCCGAACAGCTCGCGGGAGGATTTATGGGGCTGGCTCATGCGGGGAGGGTCCGGCAGGGAATTCGGGTCATTTCAGGCCTTTTTGACATGCCCGAGCCATTTAAGCAGCTAAAAATCAGGGTGCAAGCAATTCGCCGTGACGCTGCGGCGCCGGGAATTGACCCCGCAGGCGCGCCGGGTAGTGTGTCCTCAAGCACAGCGATGGGCAGGAGCATCAGTGATGAGCGGATCAGTGAACGTGTCGGCCGGACGGCCCTACCTGGCGATCCCGGGCCCCTCGGTGGTGCCGGACCAGGTGCTGCAGGCGATGCACCGGGCCTCGCCCAACATCTACGCAGGCGAGCTGATCGGCATGACCGCCACCCTGATCCCGGACCTGCGCCGGGTGGCGCGCACGGATCATCACGCGGCGATTTACATCTCCAACGGCCACGGCGCCTGGGAGGCCGCGCTGCAAAACACCCTGCGCCCCGGCGATACCGTTCTGGTGCCCTCCTCGGGCCGCTTTGCCATCGGCTGGTCGGAAATGGCCGAGGGGCTGGGCATTGAAACCGAAGTGCTGGACTTCGGCAACCACGCGCCCTGGGATCCGGACCGGATCGCCGAGCGGCTGGCCGCAGACAAGGAACACCGCATCAAGGCTGTGCTGGGCGTGCATGTGGACACCTCCAGCTCCATCCGCAACGACGTGGCGGGCTTGCGCCGCCTGCTGGACGCCTGCGGCCACCCGGCGCTTCTGATGGCCGATTGCATCGCCTCGCTGGGCTGCGAGCGGTTCGAGATGGACGATTGGGGCGTCGACGTGATGGTCTCGGCCTGCCAGAAGGGGCTGATGGTGCCGCCGGGCCTCAGCTTTGTGTTCTTCAACGGCAAGGCCGCCGCCGCCCGCGAGGCCCTGCCGCGGATCAGCCGCTACTGGGACTGGAAGCCGCGCGCCAGCCCAGCGGAGTTCTACCAGTATTTCGGCGGCACCGCGCCCACCCACCACCTCTATGGCCTGCGCGCGGCGCTGGACATGATCCACGCCGAAGGCATTGAAAACGTGTGGAACCGCCACGCCCATCTGGCCGGCGCCATCTGGGCGGCCTGCGAGGCCTGGGGCACCGAAGGCCCGCTGCGGATGAATGTGCCGGACCGGACCCTGCGCTCCACCGCGGTGACGGCGCTGCATATGCCGGCGCCGGACGGCACCCGCCTGCGCGAATGGCTGGAGCAGCACCTGGGGCTGACGCTTGGCATCGGCCTCGGCATGGCGCCCTCGGACAGCCCGGACTGGCACGGGTTCTTCCGGCTGGGCCATATGGGCCACGTGAACGGGCATATGGTGATGGGGCTCCTGGGCGGCGTCGAAACCGGCCTCAAGGCCCTGGGCATTCCGCATGGGGCAGGCGCGCTGGAGGCCGCAGCGGCGGCACTGGCCGGCCGCTAGCAGCCCCCGCAGCCCGGCAGGAGGCAGCGTTATGCCTTCTGCGAGTTCAGCCGGATGTCCAGCCTGGTGATGAAGTGGTTGATCAGCACGGCAAGCACCAGCACCGGCGCCAGCCCGTACATCACCCAGACCACAAAGAAGATCCACATCAGGTTGATTCCGGCAAAGGTGATTGCGGCAGTGAAGAAATCCGGCATACCGGCCGGCAGTTCAGGGTCACGCATGACAATTCTCCCGGTTCTACTTCTAAATAGTAGTCCAGCAAGGGTGAATGTCCGGTAAAACTGCCGCGATCCGGGCGCTGCTGGCGGGTTTCAGCCGCCGCCCGTTCCGGCCCTCGCCGCCGCCAGCGCCCGCGGCAGGGCGGCGGCAAAGGCTTCCATCTCCGCCTCCGGCCCGCAGCTGATGCGGATGCAGCGGTTCTGCGGCGCCGCAAACGGCATCCGCGCAAAAACCCCCTGGCCCACCAGCCCCTCCAGCACCGCCTTGGCAAATGTGCCGTCCCGGCCGCAGTCGATGGCCACGAAATTGGTCGCCGAGGGCAGGGCGCTGAGCCCGTTCTGTGCCGCGATCCCGGCAATCCGCACCCGCGCCGCGGCAATCTCAGCCACCACATGCTCCAGCCAATCCTGATCCTGCAGGGCGGCCAGCGCCCCCGCCTGTGCCGCCCGGTTCATGCCGAAATGATTGCGCACCTTGTTGAAGGCAGCCATCAGCTCCGGATGGCCGATGGCATAGCCCGCCCGGGCGCCCGCCATGCCGTAAGCCTTGGAAAACGTCCGCATCCGCACCACCCGCGCGTCATCGGCGCTGACGGGTGCCGCGGTGCCTGCGGGCGCGCATTCCACATAGGCCTCATCCAGCAGTAAAAGGCTCCCATCGGGCAGATGATCCAGCGCCGCGGCAATCTCCGCTCCCCTGTGCCAGCTGCCCATCGGATTGTCCGGATTGGCCAGGTAGACGATCTTTGCATCCACCTCCGCCGCCCTGGCAAACAGCGCCTCAAAATCCTCGCGGTCATCCTTGTAGGGCACCGTGTGCAGCACGCCGCCAAATCCCGCCACGTGATAGTTGAAGGTCGGATAGGCCCCCAGCGAGGTCACCACCGCATCGCCCGGTCCAACCAGCAGCCGCACCAGATAGCCCAGCAGCCCGTCGATGCCCTCGCCCGCCATGATGTGCTCCGGCGCCACCCCGTGATGCGCCGCCAGCGCTTGCCGCAGGTCATAGCTCTCCGGATCGCCATACATCCAGATATCCCCCGCCGCCTGCGCCATCGCCGCCACCGCCTTGGGCGAGGGGCCGAAAATATTCTCATTCGCCCCCAGCCGCGCGGCAAATGCGCGGCCGCAGGCGCGCTCCTGGGTCTCGGGGCCGGTAAAGGGCACGGTGGCGGGCAGCGATTGCGCAAGCGGGGTATAGCGGGGACCAGTCATGGCGGCAGATAACCCCATGGCGCAAATCAGGGCAAGGCTTGCGCCGCCGTGCCATAAGGCCGAAGAAGGCCGGGAGTTTGCCGGAGATTTTTCAGATGCGCCTTTTCCTTGCCCTTGCCGCCGCCGCCCTGGCTTACCTGCTGTTCTGGCCGGTGCCGGTCGATCCGGTGGCCTATCACCCGCCGGCACCGCCCGGGTTCACCGGCGGTTACGCTGAAAACAACGGGCTGGACGCGGCCGCGCTGATTACGCTGCCGGATGGGGACCTAGGGCCGGAGGACATCGCCCAAACCCCGGACGGCGCCATCTACACCACCAGCCTTGCCGGCAATCTCTACCGCATCGACGGGGAGGTTCCGGTGCTGGAGGACCGCCTCGGCGGCCGCCCGCTGGGGCTCAAGGCCGGGCCGGACGGCGCGCTCTACATCGCTGACAGCTTCCGCGGCCTGATGCGCTGGACCGGCCCCGGCACGCTGGAAACGCTGGCCGCAGACATCAACGGCGCGCCCATCGTCTACGCCAACCAGCTCGACGTGGCCCGCGACGGCACGGTCTATATCTCCAACTCCTCCGACCGCTTCGACCCGGAAACCATGGGCGGCACCAAACCCACCTCTATCCTGACCATCTGGGAGCAATCGGACAGCGGCTATGTGGCCCGCATCCGCCCCGATGGCAGCGCCGAAAAACTCGCCGCCGGCTTTATCTACACCAATGGCATCGCCCTCTCGCCGGACGAAGACTTCCTGCTGATCAACGAGACCGGCCGCGCCCGCGTTCACCGGCTCTGGCTCAAGGGGCCGCGCCAGGGCGAGCAGGAGGTGTTCCTGGACAATCTCCCCGGCTACCCCGACAACCTCGAGGCCCAGGGCGACGGCACCTATTGGCTCGCCTTCGCCAGCCCGCGGGTGCCGTCGGAAAAACTGATGCCCTATCCGTTCCTGCGCAAAGTCATCTGGCGCCTCGGCCCGCTGGTGCGCCCAGCCCCCATCCACCGCGGCATGCTGATCCAGTTCGACGGTGAAGGAAACATCCTGCGCAGCCTGCAAGACCCGGACGGCCGCCTCGGCGTCACCACCGGCGGCAAGGTGATGGACGGGCAGCTCTACATCATGACCCTCGAGTCGCCGTTCTTCGCCCGGATGCCGCTGCAGCCCTGACGCTGCCCCCACGTTGCTCTGGCCTGCGGCCTTAAACCGGGGCAAGCTGGGCAGGCAGCAGCAGCGGGGAGCAGAGCATGGCCACAGTCACCACCGGCTACAAGGACCACATCGCCTATGTCACGCTGGCCCGCCCGGACAAGCACAACGCGCTGACCGAAGAGATGATCGCCGCCCTCATCGCCGCAGGCCGGGAGGTGGCGGCTTCGGAGGCGCGCGCCGTGGTGCTCTCCGGCGCCGGCAAAAGCTTCTGCGCCGGGATGGACCTGGCCGCCCTCGCAGGACTGGCGCAGCGCGATGTGCAAAGCTGGCTGATGCAGCGCACCCACGAAGACGCCAATGACTTCCAGGAGGCGGCGATGATCTGGCGCCGCCTGCCGGTGCCGGTGATAGCCGCCCTCCACGGCGCCTGTTTCGGCGGCGGGCTGCAGATCGCGCTGGGCGCCGACATCCGCGTCGCCCACCCGGAGGCGCAGCTTGCGGTGATGGAGATGAAATGGGGGCTGGTGCCGGACATGGGCGGCATGGCGCTCTTGCCGCGGCTGGTCCGCTCCGACATCCTGCGCCGCCTCACCTACACGGCTGAGACGGTCGAGGCGCCGCAGGCGCTGGACTGGGGGCTGGTCAGCGAGCTTGCCCCCAATCCGCTGTTCCGCGCCAATGAGCTGGCCAGAACCATCGCCGCGCAAAGCCCCTCCGCCATCCGCGCCGCCAAACGGCTCATCACCCAGGCCGAAAGCGGCGCCGCCCAGGCCGATGTGCTGCTGGCCGAAAGCGCCGAACAGGCGGAACTGATCGGCAAGCCGGACCAGATGCAGGCGGTGGCAGCAGGGCTGCAGAAACCCCCGCGCGATGCCGGCTGAGTGCCGCCTTCCGGCTTCTTTCTGGTCTCAAATACTCATGGCCGCAGGCCGCGCCCGGCACGGGCGCACCACTCCTTTTGCAGCCCGCTTCCGGCAGCAGCGGATTTTCGCCAAACCTTCCGAAAATCCGCCGATACAAGCGGGAAACCGCCGCCCGGCGGCAGAATGATGCCGCGCAAATCCAGCAGAAAACCCTGTTAACCTTTTGGCAATATCTGGGCGCGAAACCTGCCATCAGGAGGGCGCAAATCAGGCCAAATCAGCAACTGATTTTCAACACCGGGACGGCCATGGCGGCCTCCGGACGGCTGTTTGCACCCCATGGAAACGCAAGAGAACCGGCTGGGGCAAAGACCGCTTCATCCGGGCTTCAGAAAGGAGTGAGGCTGATGCAACTGGTGCGCAAGAAATGGTTCATCCTGTTCGAAAGCGGCGGCCTGCTGTCCCGGACCGGGGATCGGGTCACCTATTTCTACGACGAGGCGCTGAGCTTCCGGGATTTCGAGGAGGCGCAGCGCTACCTGGCCTCGAACGAGAACCGGGTCAGCTGCACCGGCCTGCGCCCGTCGCTGACCGAAGCGGCGTGAGCGGATGGCTGGAAGCCCGCGGCAGGCGGCAGGCGGCTGAGGCGCAGATGCCCGGTTCCGCCCGCTGGCTGCTGGCCCTGTCTGGGGTGCTGATCTCGGCCTCTGCCCTGATTTTCTGGGCCTGGCTGGGCGGTGCCGGCCAGGCGCCGGAGGAGCAGCCCGGATGGTTCACCCTGACCGCGCTGCGGTTTTTCTGGCTGCCGTTTCTCAGCGGCGCAGGCCTGGTGCTGGCGGTCTGCTGCGCCGGCCGCTCAGGCCTTTGATTGCAAACGAAAAAGGCCGCGCAAGCCGCGCGGCCCCTTCGGAAACTCTCCCCACCAGGCTTACAGCGAGGCGTCGTAGATCTTGCCGATGTTGGCGCCCAGGGCGGCATCGTATTCCGCATCGGACATCGCCACGTTCAGCCCCTCGGTCAGCGCCCGGCTGAAGGAGGCGATCATCTTGGCGTTCTGCGACAGGCGCGCGCAGGCGTCGTCGGTGGTGTAACCGCCCGACAGCGCCACAACCCGCACCACATTGGCGTGATCGGCCAGATCGTCATACAGGCCCGCCTGGGTCGGGATGGTCAGCTTCAGGGCCACTTTGCTGTCAGCGGGCAGGGCGTCCAGCTGCGCCTTGATCTCACCCTTCAGGATGTCCTCGGCCTCGGCCTTGGTGGCAGAGTTGATGTCGACTTCCGGCTCGATGATCGGCACCAGCCCGGCCGCAACGATCTGCCGGCCCACTTCGAACTGCTGGGCGACAACCGCCTTGATGCCCCCGGCATTGGCTTCCTTCACCACCGAGCGCATCTTGGTGCCGAAAATGCCCTTGTCGTTGGCCCGCGCCAGCAGCGCGTCCAGCTCCGGCATCGGCTTCATCATCTGCACGCCATTGGCCTCATCGGCCAGGCCCTTGTCGACCTTCAGGAAGGGCACCACGCCGCAGTTGCCCCACAGGAAATCCGCGGTCGGCTTGCCTTCAATCTCGCCGTCCATGGTCTTCTCGAACAGGATCGCGCCCAGGATGCGGTCCTTGCCAAAGCTCGGCGAGGTGATGATGCGGGTGCGCATCTTGTGGATCTCGGCGAACATCTCGTCATCGCCGCTATAGGCGTCCTCGTTCACGCCATAAAGCGCCAGCGCCTTCGGGGTGGAGCCGCCCGACTGGTCCAGCGCAGCAATGAAGCCCTGGCCGGTGGCGATACGGTCGAGTTGTTCCTGACGGGTGGAAGCGTCTTTTGCCATAATGCGTCACTCTTCTTGGGAATGGTCTGTCTTGGCGCTGTCTATAGCGCGAATCCGCCGGGAAACAACGGGGTGTAGCGCTAACGGAAGAAGGATTTGCGGGCATCGCGCGCCATGTTGTAGCGCATTTCCAGTTCCGAGATGCGCGCCATGGCGGACTTCCGCTGCTCCGGGTCCGTCAGCGCGGCATAGTCCTTGCGCGCCTGGGCCAGCTGTTCCTTCAGCCCGAACTCCTCCGGCACCACGCCGGCCTCGGCCATGATCCGCATCCCCGCCGCCATCCCGGCGTCCACATGCGCCTCGCCGCTGCGGTCGGGCAGCGGCTTGCCTTCGCCCTCCAGCCCCTGCAGCTGCCCCTCGGCCTGCGCCTTGGTCAGCTGGCGTTCAATCAGGTTGCGGAAGGCGCGGATCATCGGAGTTTCCTGTTCATCAGCCTGAGTTTACCAGCCGCGGCTCAGCCCAGCCAGTCCTTGTGCGTCACCGCGTCATTCAGCACGGTCAGATCCGCGCGCTCCCCAGGCCAGGCTCCGGTGCCTTGCGACCGGTGATTTGCGGGTTTCCGGCAGGCCTGAAGCCTGCCGGTGTTTTCAGCTCAGCCTTTGCAGCTGGCCTCTGACAAGACCAGGGATTCCCCGTCAGCACTGCCGCCTTTGCTGTTGTTCTCCAGGCTGGCAATTCCGTTCTTGCGGGCGTAGCTGACGATGGTCTTGAGACCATCCTGTTCAAACCCGGCATCTGCCAGGAGGACTTGCTGAGCCTCGGCCCACGTCAAGCTGCAGTTGTGCTTGCGCATGATGGTCAGAAATTCATCAAACCGGGGCACAGGTTCTGCCCAGGCAGGCGCGGTCCAGGCAAGTGCCAGCGCCAGAAAAGAAAATCGCTTCATAGTAGTCTCCGTTCAATACTTAACGCATTGGAACAACATCATTTTCAACCAAAGGGCAATGGCCTGTCCGCGCTTTTCTGCTTTGCGGGAAATCAGGCAAAGGCACCCATTGGCCCGAGACGCCGGTTCGGCGTTAGCCCAGCCAGTCTTTGCGCGTCACCGCGTCATTCAGCGCGATCAGATCCGCGCGCAGCTCCTCCAGGCCGATCGGCCCGCCCAGGCACACCCGCACCGCTTCCTCCGGCAGGCCGGTGACGGTGAAGGCATCGCTGGGCATGATGCCGATCTGGCGGCCCGCCATCCGGCCCATCACCTCGGCCCGGCTGGTGCCGCGGGGCAGGGTGAGCCACAGGTTGAAGGCCAGCGGGTCGCTGTCGGTGAAACACTCCTGCAGCATTTCCGCCGCCAGCGCCTGCCGCTCCACGGCGGCCTTGCGCACCGACCGCTGGATCTCTGCCGCGGTGCCATCCTCGATCCAGCGGCCCAAGAGCGCCAGGTTCAAGGGCGACACCATCACATGCATCGACCGCAGGGCCTGGCTGAACTGCCCCAGCAGCGCCCGTTTCGGCACCGTGGTATAGGCCAGCCGCAGCCCGGCGCCAAAGCATTTGGAAAGCCCCGCAATATGCCAGCCCAGATCCGGAACCAGGCTGCTGATGGCCGCAGGCGCGCCATTGTCGACAAAGCAATAGGCATCATCCTCGATCAGCGTCAGATCATGCGCTTGCAGCACCGCGGCAATCTGCTGACGCCGCTTGGCCGGGATGGTGCGTGTGGTGGGGTTCTGCAGCGTCGGGTTGAGGTAAAGCGCCGCGGGCCAGTGGTCAGTGATGGCCTTTTCCAGCGCCTCCGGCAGGATGCCGTCCTTGTCGCTGGTCAGCCCGACCAGCCGGATCCCCTGCCGCGCCGCAATGGAGCGCAGCCCGGGGTAGGTCACATCCTCGCACAAGACCGTCGAGCCCGGCTCGCAGAGCACCGTCAGCACCGCGTAAAGGCTGGCATGCGCCCCCGGCGTGATCACCAGCCGCTCGGGCGCGCAGTGCAGCCCGTTGGCCTGCATCCAATCGGCGGCAGTGGCGCGGTCCTGCGGGCTGCCGGTCACCGACTGATAGCGCAGGAGCGGCAGCAGGTTGGCGGAGACATGCTCCAGCCCTTTTTGCATCCGCGCCAAAAGCGCCGGGTCGTCCGGTTCCGGCGGCATGTTCATCATCGGGTCTTCTTCCAGCGCCCGGCGCGGGTCGGGGCGCTCCGGCAGCGCGTCCAGCGCCTTCACAAAGGTGCCGCGGCCGACAAAGCTCTCGATGTAGCCGCGCCGCACCGCCTCGGCGTAACCTCTTGATACGGTAGAAAAATCCACCCCCAGATCCTGCGCCACCCGGCGCTGCGGCGGCAGCCGGTCGCCGGGGGAGAGCACGCCCTCGTCAATGTCCGCCTTGATCGCCTCGGCAATTTCCAGGTAGCGCGGCTTTTCGCCTTCCAGCCGGGTCGGGGCCCATTGTTTCATCTGCTGTGTCTCCCGCCGGGTGTCCGGCGCATTGTACCGTGATTGATTGGTTCAATGTCAGAGTGCTACAATAAATGCAACATCAATGTATGCATATTGATTGCATTCAATATCAGAATCACGCTATCAGGCAGCCAAACCCAAGGAGATGCGCAATGACCGGGACTGATCTGGTGCAAGAGGAGCAGCGGGAGATGAAGCCCGCATTGTGGAAGGGCCTGCGCCTGCGCTGCCCGAACTGCGGCGAGGGCAAGCTGCTGCACAGCTATCTGAAGGTGAACGACAGCTGCACCGAGTGCGGTCAGGAGCTGCACCATCAGCGCGCCGATGACGGCCCGGCCTATCTGACCATCCTGGTGGTCGGCCACATCCTCGGCTTTGCGCTGCACATCGTCTACATGCAGCTGCGCCCGGACCCCTGGACGCTGGCGATCATCATGTCGGTGATCACGGTGGGGGCCTCGCTGTACCTTTTGCCGCGGATGAAGGGGCTGGTGGTGGCCTACCAATGGGCCAAGCGGATGCACGGGTTCTGACCCGGCCCAATCCAATCAATCAAAATGCAAAAGGCGGGCCTGCGGCCCGCCTTTTTCCGTTTTCTCCCAGCGCCGCCTTGGCGGCGCCAGGCCCAACAGGTGAGGGTCAATCTCTGATTGGCCCGGAGCCGGCGGGAGCGCCCCGCCTGCTGCAGATCATACCAGCCGCGAGGTGTCCTTGGCGGCGCGCACGAAATCGTCGAACAGCGGATGCGGCGCGAAGGGTTTGGACTTCAGCTCCGGGTGGAACTGCACACCGATGAACCAGGGGTGGTCCTGCCACTCGACGATCTCCGGCAGGCGGCCGTCCGGCGACATGCCGGTGAAGTGCAGCCCGCAGGCCTCCAGCTTCTCGCGGTATTTGATGTCCACCTCATAGCGGTGGCGGTGGCGTTCCTCGATATGGGTGCCGCCATAGACCTGTGCGACCAGCGACTCTTCGGCCAGGGCCGCGTCATAGGCGCCAAGCCGCATGGTGCCGCCCTTGTCGTCATCGGCCTTGCGGCTGACCTTGTGGTTGCCCTGCACCCATTCCTTGAGGTGGTAGACCACCGGTTCAAAGCGTTTCTTGCCGGCCTCGTGGTCGAATTCCTCGGAACCCGCCTCGGCGATGCCCGCCACGTTGCGCGCCGCTTCGATCACCGCCATCTGCATGCCGAGGCAAATGCCCAGGTAAGGCACGTTGTTCTCGCGCGCATATTGCGCCGCCTTGATCTTGCCTTCGGTGCCGCGCTCGCCAAAGCCGCCGGGCACCAGGATCGCGTGGAAGCCCTGCAGATGCGGGGCTGCGTCTTCCTCGTCGAACAGTTCGGCGTCGACCCATTCGATCTTCACTTTCACCCGGTTCGACATGCCGCCGTGGGTCAGCGCTTCGGCGATGGATTTATAGGCGTCTTCCAGCTGGGTGTATTTGCCGACGATGGCCACCTTCACTTCGCCTTCCGGGTTGTAGATGCGGTCGGCCACATCTTCCCAGCGCTCCAGGTTCGGCTTCGGGGCGGGGGCAATGCCAAAGGCATCCAGCACCGCCTGGTCCAGGCCTTCGCGGTGATAGGCCAGCGGCGCCTCGTAGATCGATTTCAGGTCCTGCGCGGCAATCACGCTGTCGGGGCGCACGTTGCAGAACAGGGCCAGCTTCTCGCGCTCTTTCTTCGGGATCGGCCCTTCGGAGCGGCAGACCAGGATGTCCGGTGCCAGGCCGATGGAGCGCAGCTCCTTCACCGAGTGCTGGGTCGGCTTGGTCTTCAGCTCGCCGGAGGCCTTGATATAGGGCAGCAGCGTCAGGTGCATGAAGATGCATTCGCCGCGCGGCTTGTCCTGGGCGAACTGGCGGATGGCTTCAAAGAAGGGCAGGCCCTCGATATCGCCGACGGTGCCGCCGATCTCGCAGAGCATGAAATCGACCTCATCCTCGCCGATGGAGATGAAGTCCTTGATTTCATTGGTGACGTGCGGGATGACCTGGATGGTCTTGCCGAGGTAGTCGCCGCGGCGTTCCTTCTCCAGCACATTGGTGTAGATCCGGCCCGAGGAGATCGAGTCGGTCTTGCGCGCAGGCACCCCGGTGAAGCGCTCGTAGTGGCCCAGGTCCAGGTCGGTCTCGGCGCCGTCGTCGGTGACAAACACCTCGCCATGTTCAAACGGGCTCATGGTGCCCGGGTCGACGTTCAGATAAGGGTCCAGCTTGCGCAGCCGGACCGAATAGCCGCGGGCCTGCAGAAGCGCGCCCAAAGCGGCGGAGGCCAGGCCCTTGCCCAGGGATGAAACCACACCGCCAGTGATAAAGATGAATCGCGCCATGTCTGTTCGGCTGCCCCCGTGAGAAGTCAGAATCAAGCTGCCCGGCGGAGGTTGGAATAGGCTCCAAAAACCGCTGCATCACGGGACTTCATATATAAAGGATTCGCGCGCGCAGCGCAAGGGAACCGCAAGATGCTGTTGCGGTTCCTAAGAACCCGTCAAGGTATAGTGGATCAGTCCAGGGCTGGCACCAGCGGTGCATTGTCGCCCTCGCCCGGCGGCAGAAGATCGCTGCCAAGTGCCGGCGCGGCCGGGGCCTCGCCCTGTTCGGCCTGCGGAACCGCCAGTCGGTCGGTGACCGAGGCGCCCGCGGATTTCTGCGCGGCCATCACGGTCAGGGTGATCGAGGTGCAGATGAAGGCGATGGCCAGGATCCAGGTCAGCTTGCCAAGCGCGGTTGCCGCCGCGCGGCCCGAGACGGCACCGCCGCCGCCGCCGCCGCCCATGCCCAATCCGCCGCCTTCGGAGCGCTGCAGCAGCACCACGGCAACAAGGCCGAGAGCCAGAAGAAGATGGATGATGAGAACAACGTTTTCCATGGGTCCCTGCGGCGGTTGGCTGAGTACCGGGCGTAAATAGGCAAGATTGCCCGGGGGGGCAAGGGCGGAGTTGGCCGGGGGCCGGGAGTTTCCTTTCAGGGCCTTGGAATGGACGGCAGCACAGGCGCCAGAACAGGGGGCAGCACAGGCGGAAGGTCACGCAACGTGATTGTTTGCATCAGGAAACGTGACTGGACAGCAGCCCGGCGGGCGGAGCAGCATGGGGCATGCCTCATGATCATTCCGACCACCCGCACGCCCTTCTGCCGCCTGATCCCGCCCTGCGGGTCAAGGCGCTGGAGACAATTCTTACTGAAAAGGGCCTGATCGACCCCGCCGCGCTGGAGGAGATCATCGACACCTACCAGAACAGAATTGGCCCGCAGAACGGGGCCCGGGTGGTGGCAAAGGCCTGGAGCGATCCGGATTTCAAGGCGGCGCTCTTGGCGGATGCGGATCCGGTGCTGGCGGAGCTGGGCTATTACGGGCGTCAGGGCGAGCATATGGTGGTGGTGGAGAACACCCCCGCCCAGCACAATATGGTCGTCTGCACCCTGTGCAGCTGCTACCCGTGGCCGCTTCTGGGCATTCCGCCGGGCTGGTACAAATCCGACGCCTACCGCGCCCGTGCGGTGCGCGAGCCGCGCAAGGTGCTGGCGGACTTCGGGGTGAGCCTGCCGCCGGAGACCGCGGTGCGGGTCTGGGATTCGACCGCGGAGGTCCGCTATCTGGTGCTGCCGATGCGGCCTGAGGGCAGCGAGGGCTTGGGCGAAGCGGAGCTGGCCGCGCTGGTCACCCGCGACAGCATGATCGGCACGGGACTGGCGAAGGTGCCGGGGGAGGCGCCGGCATGACCCGGGTGCATGACATGGGCGGGCAATTCGGCGACGGGCCGGTGAGCCCGGAGGCGGAAGACGCGCCGGTTTTTGCCGAGGACTGGCACGCGCGCGCCCTGGCGGTGACGCTGGCTTGCGGCGCGCTGGGGCAGTGGAATATCGACACCTCGCGCCATGCCCGCGAGCGGCTGTCGCCGAAGGATTACACCCGCTTTTCCTATTATGAGAAATGGATTTCGGCGCTGGCGGATCTCTTGGTCGAGAAGGGCGTTCTGACGCGCGAAGACCTGCAGGGCAAGGGCGCAGCGGGGCTGCATGCGCTGGCGGAGCGGGCCCTGAAGGCAGAGAATGTTGCCGCTGCGCTGGCCAAGGGCGGGCCTGCGGACCGCGACGGCGGGCCGGCGCCGCGGTTCCATCCGGGCCAGGCGGTGCGGGCGCGAATCCCCGCGGATAATGCGCTGGTTGACGGCGGCCATACCCGGCTGCCGCAATACGCCGCGGGGGCGCAGGGCTATATTCTGCGGCTGCATGGCACCCATGTGTTTCCCGACAGCAGCGCCCATGGGCTGGGCGAGGCGCCGGAGCCGCTTTATGCGGTGCGGTTTCATGCCCGCGCCTTGTGGGCGCATGCCGAACACCCGGAGGATGAGGTGGTGCTGGATCTGTGGCAGAGCTATCTGGAGCCGTTATGAGCGGCTGTCCTGACGTTGCAGCGCCTGAGCCGGTCTTTGCCGAGCCCTGGCATGCGCAGGTGTTTGCCCTGACGGTGCATCTGAATGAAGCCGGGCGGTTCAGCTGGGGCGAGTGGGTGACGCGGTTTTCCGCGACGCTCAAGCGCCATGGCCTCAGCCGGGAGCTGGACGGCGGCGAGGATTATTTCCGCGCCTGGCTGGAAACGCTGGAGATGTTTCTGGCCGAGGACAGCGCGGCCAGCCGTGCCGAGGCCGAGGTGATGCGCAGCCGCTGGGAGGAGGCCTATCTCAGCACACCGCATGGCGCGCCTGTTCAGTTAAGGGACTGAACAGACAGCAGGTTCGCCCGCCGGGGCTGCTTGGGGCCGGGGCGGTTTTTCTTGCCGTATCTGCTGTTTCGTTTCCGTTTTGCGCTGAAGCCCAGTTAAGGGGGCGGCGCCGCCGGGTGGAGGTGGACAGGCCCCGCGGGGCCTGCTCGGACAGAAGCTCCTGGACGACCCCCTTTTTATCGGGGCCGGTCTCCGGGGTGTCGCGCAGCCAGCCACACAGATGCCTGCGCCTCGTGTCATGGCCCCGCGCGCGGGGCCATGGCGGGGGATCGCGATCATTTGGGAATGTGGCATAGGGAAATGAGCATCGCATGAAGGCACCGTACGGTGTGTGCGCAACACCGGACGCCTTTTTTGGGAGGCAGGGGGAAAGGGAATCGCCCGGCGGCACCGCCGGGCCGCGCCTGCCTGCCCCCCGGCAGGCGCATTCGCGCCCGCCCAGGCAGGCGCGGCCCTCCGTGATAGGGCGAAATCCTTGGCTAAGCCTTCTCCTGCGGCGAATTTGCGGTTCCCCTGCCTGCGCGGCATCGCTATATGAGCGTGGGTTTGAACCAAAGACTGTAAAGGACCGGATATGGCCAACGTCGTCGTAGTCGGCGCCCAGTGGGGCGACGAGGGTAAAGGCAAGATCGTGGATTGGCTGAGCGAGCGCGCGGATGTGATCGCCCGCTTCCAGGGCGGCCATAACGCCGGCCACACGCTGGTCATTGACGGCAAGGTCTACAAGCTGCACGCGCTGCCCTCGGGTGTGGTGCGCGGCGGCAAGCTGTCGGTCATCGGCAATGGCGTGGTGCTGGATCCCTGGCATCTGATGAAAGAGATTGCGACGGTTCAGGAACAGGGCGTGGAGATCACCCCGGAAACCCTGATGATCGCCGAGAACACGCCGCTGATCCTGCCGCTGCATGGCGAGCTGGACCGGGCGCGCGAAGAGGCGGCCTCCAAGGGCACCAAGATCGGCACCACCGGCCGCGGCATCGGCCCGGCCTATGAGGACAAGGTGGGCCGCCGGGCGATCCGCGTTGCCGACCTGGCCGATGAGGCGACCCTGATTGCCCGCGTCGACCGCGCGCTGCAGCACCATGATCCGCTGCGCAAGGGCCTGGGCGTTGACCCGGTCGACCGCGACGCGCTGATTGCCCAGCTGAAAGAGATTGCACCGCAGATCCTGCCGTTTGCGGCACCGGTCTGGAAGGTGCTGAACGAGAAGCGCAAATCCGGCAAGCGGATCCTGTTTGAAGGGGCGCAGGGCGCGCTTTTGGACATTGATTTCGGCACCTACCCGTTTGTGACCTCCTCCAACGTGATCGCGGGCCAGGCGGCAACCGGCGTGGGCATCGGCCCGGGCTCGATCGATTATGTGCTGGGCATTGTGAAGGCCTATACCACCCGTGTGGGCGAAGGCCCGTTCCCGACCGAGCTGCTGGACGGCGAAGGCAAGCCGGATGCCGATGGCGAGCGCCTGGGCACCCGCGGCCATGAGTTCGGCACCACCACCGGCCGCCAGCGCCGCTGCGGCTGGTTCGACGCCTGCCTGGTGCGCCAGACCTGCGCCACTTCCGGCATCAACGGGATCTCGCTGACCAAGCTGGACGTGCTGGACGGCTTTGAGACGCTGAAGATCTGCGTTGGCTATGATCTGGACGGCGAACGGCTGGACTACCTGCCGACTGCCGCCGACAGCCAAGCCCGCTGCAAGCCGGTCTACGAGGAAATGCCGGGCTGGAGCGAGTTGACCGAGGGCGCGCGCAGCTGGAACGACCTGCCGGCCAATGCGATCAAATACGTGAAGCGCGTGGAAGAGCTGATCGACTGCCCGGTGGCGCTGCTGTCCACCAGCCCGGAGCGGGACGACACCATCCTGGTGACCGACCCGTTTGCCGACTGATGGCTGAGAAGCAAGGCCTGAGCTACAAGGCCCGGCGGCGCTGGGCCCTGGTGATCCTGCTGGTGGGGATGCCGCTGTATATCGTGGCAGCGGTGACGGTGATGAACCTTCTGGACCGGCCGCCGCTGTGGCTGGAGCTGCTGGTCTATGTGGCGCTGGGCGTGGTCTGGGTGCTGCCGTTCAAATTCGTGTTCCGCGGCGTTGGCAAGGAAGATCCGGACGCCGGGACCGACTAGGGGGAGGGGCGCTGCCCCGCAGGCTTGATTGGAACAGGGGCACTGCCCCTCTTGACCTGACGGTCAATTCACCCCGGAGTATTTCGGACCAGAAAGAAGCGGGCCCGGTCCTGCAAAAAAAGGCGGCCCCGCAAGGCCGCCTTTTTGTCTTTGATCTGTCCGGGCGATCAGCCCGCGGCGCGTTTTCCAGGCTTGAAGCCGATGTCGCCGGAGGCGGTGAACTTGCCGTTGCCGGAGCGCTCGATCTTGCCGTCGCGCAGGAGCTGGCCGAAGGAGCGCAGCCCGTCTTCGCGGTTGAAGTCGCCGCCGCCGGCGCTGCGCACCTTGCTGATCAGCTGCGGCCGCGAGAAGTGGTCGCGGTTTTCCACAAAGCTCATGTAGGCGGCAGCGGCTTCCAGCAGGTCATGCAGTTCGGCGGCGCCGCGCTCAGCCGCATAGGCGGCAAAGCCGTTGCCCGCATCGCCGGCATCTTCGCCCAGGACCGCAGCCGAAACCCGGCGCGGGCGCACCGGCTTCTGATCTGCTGTGCCTTCGTCGATGCGCTGGGCGGCCACAAGTTTCAGCGGCGCCGGGCGGGCTGCGGCGCCGGCCGGGCGTTCGGAGCCGCCCTGGCGGGCTTCCGGGCGGCGCGGGCGCACCACGCTGGCCAGGTCGTCGCGGTAGGGTTTGGCCTCGTCGCTGCCAGCGGTGCCTGCGGGGCCGTCCGCCTTGGTGGCGGCAACCGCGGCGCGCAGCTGGCTGTAGGCCTCGCGCGAGGAGGCGGCATCCGGGTCTTCGAGCTTTTCGTCCGCTGCGGCCATCAGCCGGGTGACATCGCTGTCGGCCAGGCTGGAGGCGGCGGGGTCTGCGGCGCCGGTCTCTGCCTCGGCACCGGGGGCGGAACCGGGGGCGGTGCTGTCTTCGGGCCGTTCGGAGGCGGCCAGGATTTCCGCTTCGACCTCGGCCAGCTCGCGCATCAGATCGGCTTCATCCTCTTTCGAGAGCGCGTCTTCGGCTGCTGCTGCTTCGCCCGCCGCCGCTTCCGCTGTGCCGGGGGCTTCCTGGAGGCGGCCCGAGGCAACGGCCTTTTCGAAATCGCTGCGCTTGACCTTGGCGATGCGCACGCGCACCGGCGGCCGTTCCGGCGCGGGCGCGGCTTCTTCTGTCAGCAGGTTTTCCGAACCGCTGTCCTGATCCTCTGCATCCGTGTCTTCCTCTGCGGCCGGAGCTTCGGCGCTGTCAGGCCGCAGGTTTTCGAACAGGCTGCCGCCGAGCGTTTCGTCCGGATTGCCCAGGGCGTCCGCCGGATCAGAGGCTTCGGCAGGGTCCTGCGCGGCGGAGGAGGTCAGGTCCAGGCGGTCCAGCGCCTTGGCGATCTCGTCGTCGCCCTCGTCGTCGAAATCCGGTGCGCCTGCGCTGTCGTCGTCCAGGAGGGCGCTGGAGATGTCCTCGGCAGCGTTTTCCAGCACGTCATCGGCGTGCTCGTCTTCGCTGAAGTCCTCTTCGGGCGCCTGGGCCACCACGGCGCGGATGCGCTGCAGCTTGGCGGCGATGCTGTCGGCGGCGGGCACGGTGTCTTCGGCGGCGGCGGCCGGAGCCTCCGCGGCATCCTCTTGCTGGTCTGCCTCCGCTTCTGCCTCATTGACCTCCAGCAGCTCAACCTCCGGAGCATCTGCATCGGCAGCGGCTTCTTCGCTTGCGGTTTCCATCACAGCGGTGATGGTTTCTTCGGCTTCGGCTTCGGCTTCGGCTTCGGCTTCGGCTTCGGCTTCGGCTTCGGCTTCGGCTTCGGCTTCGGCTTCGGCTTCGGCTTCGGCTTCGGCTTCGGCTTCGGCTTCGGCTTCGGCTTCGGCTTCGGCTTCGGCTTCGGCTTCGGCTTCGGCTTCGGCTTCGGCAATCTCTTCCGCGGCTTCTTCTGCTGCCGCGGCGGCTTCGGTCACCTCAGCCTCTACCGCTTCCGCTTCCGCTTCGGCAGCAGCCTCTGCAACGGCGGTTTCAATCTCTGGCGCGGTGTCTTCTGCTGATTCTGCTGCCGGTTCTGCAGTATCTTCTGCTGCGGTCTCCTGGGCCGGGGCTTCCGGTTCCACGGCCTTGGCTGCGGGGGCTTCGGGGGCTTCTGCTGCCGGCTCTTCCGCAACAGGGGCCGGGGCAGGCTGTTCGGCTACGGGGGCGGGCGCCGGGGCTGCTGCGGGCGCGGGGGCCGGAGCGGGAGCTTCGGCCGCGGCTGCGCCGAGTGCCGGGGTGGCGGCGCGCAGGTGGATGCCGCCGTCGCTGGTGCGGGCCTCGACCTGGCGGGCAATCTCGCGCTGGGCAATGCGGGCCAGCATGTCGGCATCGGGCTGCGGCGGCTCGGCGCCGAAGTAGCGGTCATCCGCGGCCAGGTCGCGGAAATATTCGGCAATCGCCTTCATCGTGCCGAAGGAATCCTCAAACCCTTCCAATGTGCAGGAAAAGGTTCCATAGGATACGGTCAAGACTTTGTTGTTATGTACCATCAGCTCGCTCGTCTTCGTCACATCTGTTGTCGTTCACCATATTGGCTAGAAGGACCAATTTTGCTCGAATCCGTGCAATTGATCGTATCATTTTGTGTTCACATTGTGACCTGTTTCCAAAACTGGCAGGAATTGCGCCTATGACCGCGAAGATTGTTGACCAAATCGAACCAATCACCCTGGTGGGCGGCGGCGAGATCGCTGCCGGGGCGCTGGAGGAGGCTTTGGCGCTGGCGCCGGTGCTGGTTGCGGCGGATGGCGGCGCGGCGGCGGCGCTGGCGGCGGGGCATGTGCCGCAGGCGGTGATCGGCGATTTCAACTCGCTGCCGGAGGCGGTGCGGGCGCAGCTGCCGGCAGAGAGCCTGCACCGGGTGGCGGAGCAGGACAGCACCGATTTCGACAAGGCGCTGCGGATGGTGGCGGCGCCGGCGGTGCTGGCGGTGGGGTTCCTGGGCGCGCGGGTGGATCACCAGCTGGCGGCCTTCAACACGCTGGTGCAGGGCCATGACAGCCCTTGCGTGCTGGTGGGGGAGCGTGAGGTGATCTTTCACCTGACCCATCCGGTGGTGCTGCCGGCACAGGCGGGGGAGGTGATCTCGCTGTTTCCGATGCAGGCGGTGCAGGGGCGGTCCGAGGGGCTGGAGTGGCCGATTGACGGTTTGCGCATGTCGCCGATGGGGCGGATTGGCACCTCGAACCGGGCGACGGGGATGGTGCGGCTGGAGCCGGAGGGGCCTGGCCTTTTGGTGATCGTGCCGCGGCGGCTGCTGCGGGATGTGCTGGGGGCGCTGCGGCGGGACTGACGGGCAGGGCTGACGGGCGGGGCCTCAGGCGGGGTTGATGCGTTCTTCGGTTTCCGATGCCCTGCGCTCGCGCAGCACCGCGTAAAGGCCTGCGCTGATGGTCAGCAGGATGCCGAAGGCGGCGAGGGTGTTGGGCAGCTCGGAGAAGATCAGCCAGCCGAAGAACACCGCCACCGGGATTTCCAGATATTGCATCGAGGCGAGCGTTGCGGTGGGGGCATAGCGCAGGCTCCAGGTCATCAGGAGATGGGCGATGGTGCCGAGCACGCCGGTGGCGGCCAGCAGGCTCCAGGTGTGGCTGGGCGGGGCGTTGAGGTTGAGGCCCGCAAGGCCGGCACTGTCGCCGAACCACAGCATCGGCAGCATGAAGAGGCTGGCCAGAAGGCCGCAGACCGCTTGCAGCGGGACCGGCTCTGTCTCTTTGGCGATTTTGCGGGTGACGAGCATGAAGAGGGCAAAGATCACCGCCACCAGCACCGGCCAGAGCGCATTCCAGCCGACCGCGGCAAAGCTGGGCTGAATGACCAGCAGGGTGCCGGTGAAGCCGACCACGCAGGCGCCGAGGCGGCGCAGGCCGACCTGTTCGTTCAGCACGTATTTGCCCAGGAGCAGCATGATGAAGGGCATCACAAAGGCGATTGCCACCGCATCGGCCAGCGGCAGGTACTTGAAGGCGGTGAACATGGCGCCGACCCCGCCCATTTGCAGCAGGGTGCGCAGCAGTACGTAGGGCAGCACATGCCGGGGCATTTTCAGCGAGTGGCCCAGGATCCAGGTAAAGGGCACCAGCAGCACCGCCTGAAAGCCGAAGCGGGCGAAGACCATTTGCCCGACGGGGATGTGGGCGCCCAGCAGCTTGGCGATGGCATCGCAGACCGGGATGGTCACGCAGAAGCCCAGCATCAGGGCGATGCCAAGGAGGGGGCGGTCCTGTGTCATGGCGCCACGCTAGGCTTGCGCGGTGTGCAGCGCAAGCTGGAGTTGCGGGGAATGGAGGGGAACGCCGCCATCCGGCAAAGGATGTGGTGCGTTTTCTTGCCGCCGTCTTGCAACAGAAGGCCCGGGCCTGACCTTGGGAGGGCGCGAATGCGCCTTCCCGGGGGGAAGGTCAGGCGCGGGCCGTGCCGCTGCGCGCCACGTCCCAGGAAAGACGGAACATCATTGCGTCAGCAGTTCGGCACGTTTACGGCGAGGCCGCCGAGCGAGGTTTCCTTGTATTTGTCGTGCATATCGGCGCCGGTCTGGCGCATGGTCTCGATGCAGGCGTCCAGCGGCACAAAGTGCTGGCCGTCGCCGCGCAATGCAAGAGAGGCGGCGGAGACCGCCTTGATCGCCGCCAGCCCGTTGCGTTCGATGCAAGGCACCTGCACCAGGCCCTTCACCGGGTCGCAGGTCATGCCCAGGTGATGCTCCAGCGCGATCTCGGCGGCGTTTTCCACCTGTTCCGGCGTGCCGCCCATGACGGCGCAGAGGCCTGCGGCGGACATTGCGGAGGCGGAGCCGACTTCGGCCTGGCAGCCGGCCTCAGCACCCGAGATCGAGGCGTTGTATTTGACCAGGCCGGCAATGGCGGCGGCGGTCAGCAGGAAGTCCTCGACATGGCTCTCCGAGGCGCCCGGCACGTGGTCGAGGTAGTAGCGGATCACTGCGGGCAGGGTGCCCGCGGCGCCGTTGGTGGGTGCGGTCACCACCTGGCCGCCGGCCGCGTTTTCCTCGTTCACCGCCATCGCATAGACGCTCATCCAGTCGTTGATGGTGTGCGGCGCGGTCAGGTTCATGCCGCGTTCGGCCATCAGCGCGTCATAGATGCCCTTGGCGCGGCGGCGCACCTTGAGGCCGCCAGGCAGGATGCCGTCGCGCTCCAGCCCGCGGTTGATGCAGTCGTTCATCACCTGCCAGATGCGGGCGGTGCCCTTGGCCAGGCTGTCCTCGCAGCCGCGGGCGATCTCATTGGCGCGCTTCATGCCGGCAATGGATTTGCCGCTGGATTTGGCCATCTCCAGCATTTCGGCGGCGGATTTGAAGGGGAAGGGCACCGGCTCGCCTTCGTCGGTGGCCTTGCCTGCGGCCAGTTCTTCCTCGGTCACGACAAAGCCGCCGCCGATCGAGTAGAACACCTGTTTCAGGATCACGTCGCCCTGGGCGTCGGTGGCCATCAGGATCATGCCGTTGGAATGGCCCGGCAGCGTGTGATCGTAATCAAAGATCATGTCGGCCTTGGGGTCGAAGTGCAATTCGCCCAGGCCCTCGGGGTGCATGGTATGGGTCTTGTCCAGCTCGGCCAGGAAGGCCTCGGCCTTGGCGTCGTCATAGTCATGGGCGACAAAGCCGCCGAGACCCAGAATGGTGGCGCGGTCGGTGGCGTGGCCGACGCCGGTGAAGGCGAGCGAGCCGTGCAGCGAGGCGCGCAACCCGTGGAATTCAAAGGGCGAGGCGCGCATCATGCCGAGGAAGCGCGCGGCGGCGACCATCGGCCCCATGGTGTGGGAGGAGGACGGGCCGATGCCCACTTTGAACATGTCGAAAACGGAGAGGAACATTAGGTGGCTGATCCTTCTGGGGGATTGGCGTAGGCCGGGGATGTGAACGGGGTGGCGCCGAGGCCCTCGGCCTCGCGCGCAACGGCAACGGCGGGGCGGTGCTCCAGCGCGGAACACAGCCGCTGCAGATGCGGGTATTGGGCCATCACGAACCAGGATTTGCCGGTGTTGGCCGGGTAGAGCGCCATCCAGCGCATCTGGCAGGCGAGGTAATAGTCCAGCACCGAAGGCTGCGGCGCGCCGAGCCAGGCCGGGCGGTCTGCGGCGGCGCTGTCGAGGTTGGTCAGATGCTGGTGCAGCCGCTGGCGCAGCACTTTTTGCAGCTGGTCCTGCTGGGCCGCGTCTGGTCCGATGTATTTCTCCGGGTAGAACAGCATCCGCAGATCGGCGTGCAGCGTGTTGGAGGCAAAGAACAGCCATTTGAGGAAGGCGGCGCGCTCCCGGCTGTCCGGTGCGGGGGCCATGGCGCCGTGACGGTCGGCCAGCCACAGGAGGATGGCGGCGGTCTCAAACAGCGCACCGTCCGGCGTTTCCAGCACCGGGATCAGCCCGTTGGGATTGAGCGCCAGATATCCGGGGCTGCGCTGCGCCTTTGACGCGCGGTCGACCAGCACCGTTTCATAGGGCAGGCCAAGCTCCTCCAGCACCAGGCGGATGATCAGCGAGGCGTTGTCGGGGGCGTAATGCAGGCGGTATTCTGGTGTCATGGCGCAATATTATGTCGCAAAGCGTCGCGGGGTGTGTTCATTTCCGGCGTTTCCAATAGGAAACCCGCCTTTGTGATGCATGTTTCTTAGGCTGCAAACGGGCCGCTTGCCAGAGGCTTTCTTTGCCGGCGGCGGCATACCGTTTCCGGGCGGAGGCTGGGGCGCGCGCCAGCCCGGGCGGTGCCGGCTGCGGCGGCTGGCGGAATGAGTATTTGGGACCAGAAAGAAGCGGGGGCGCAGCGCGCCGCAGGCGGGCTGCCATGCCCAAGGCTTTGCGGCTCATCTTTGATGAGGTTCAAAGGCGCGGGAGCGCTGCCGCGGCCCCGGGTGCGGGCTGGGCGGGGTGCCGCGCCGGGTCAGATCCGCCGGGCGGTGCAGACGAAATGGGTGAGCGACAGGAAGAAGCGGCCTTCCTCTGCCAGCTCCTGCTGCTCCTGCGCCCAGGCGGCGGCGTCGTCTTCGTCTGCGGCGCCGGTGCCGACGGCAAAGGCGCGGATCAGCTGGATCATCATTGCCGCCAGCCCGTCCGGCCGCAGCGTGGTGTCGCAGATGGTCAGTGGCTGCATCGAGAATGGCTCATAGCCGCAGGTGCTCATCTCTGCGGGCAGCAGGGCGGGCAGGTCATGCACGGCCATGTGGCGGCCCCAGGCCTCGAGCATGCGTTCCATGCGGCGGGTGTTGTCGCTGTGCCAGGCCAGGGTGTCCCAGTGGATGTCGCCCACCGCCAGCAGCCCGCCGGGCTTCAGCACCTTGTGCAGGGCGCGCAGGGCCGGGCGGCGGTCGGTGAGGTATTCGAACACCTGCAGCGCCGCCGCCTTGTCGAAGCTGGCGGCATCAAAGGGCAGCTGGGCGGCGTGGCCTTCAACCAGCGTGACATTGGCGCGGCCATTGATGCGCTGATGGGCGGCGGCCAGCATTTGCGGGCTGGCATCCAGCCCGGTGACATGGCCGGAAGGGCCGACGGCGCGGGCCAGCTCCAGTGTCAGGAGCCCGTTGCCGCAGCCCAGGTCCAGGATGTGCTCTCCCGGCTCCGGCGCCAGTGCGTCAAACGTCGCCCGCCGCCGCCGCGATACATCGGCGCCCTGATAGGCGTCTTCGAGCAAGCGTGTTGTTTCTTCGTCGAAGTTCAGCATGAATAATGGTCCCCTAGGAAGATGAGCTATAGTCCGGGGGCGGATGATTTCCAGCCAGGCTGCCGTTAAATCCGCGCCAAGCCCTCTCGCGCGGTCCGGGTAAACCCCTTATAAGATGTGCAAACACCACTTCAGGGAGCCAGAGGATGACCGGAGAACTATCCCCCATCGACAAGGCGAAATTCGTGGCCGCCAAGCGCGCCGCCGAGATGGTGGAGGACGGGATGCGGGTTGGCCTGGGCACCGGCTCCACCGCCGCCTGGCTGGTGCGCTGCCTGGGCGAGATGGTGAGCCGCGACGGGCTGAAGATCACCGCGGTGCCGACCTCCAGCCGCACGGCGGCGCTGGCGCGGGATGTGGGCATCCATGTGGTGCCGCTGGATGAGGCCAAATGGCTGGACATGACCATCGACGGGGCCGATGAGTTCGACACCGATCTGAACCTGATCAAGGGCGGCGGCGGCGCGCATCTGCAGGAAAAGATCGTGGCCACCGCCTCGGACCAGATGGTGGTGATTGCCGATGCCAGCAAGTCGGTCGAGACCCTGGGCGCCTTCCCCTTGCCGGTGGAGGTGCTGCCGTTCGGCTGGCAGAGCAGCCAGGCACTGCTGGAAGAAACCCTGGTGTCGATGGATGTGATGGGCCGCAGCACCACGCTGCGGATGAACGGCGATGCGCCCTTTGTGACCGATGAAGGCAATTATATCCTGGACCTGCATCTGAACCGGATCGGCAATGCCCGCCAGCTGGCGCTGGTGCTGAACCAGATCCCCGGTGTGGTCGAAAACGGGCTGTTCATCGACATCTGCGACACCGTGGTGATCGGTTATGGCGACGGCCGGGTCGAGGTGCGCGACATCAACGAGGGCACCGTCGAGAAGGACAAGCTGGATTTTGCCGAGTCCGACAACCTGTTCACCGATCTGCAGGATTGATCTGTGTGCGGCAGTGCGAATTCCTGCGAGGAATTCGGCCCGGTTTCCGGCGCGGAAACCGGGGTGGCGGGCCTGGGCGCGGCTGGGCGGGCCTGAAATCCTGGCAGGATTTCGGGACGGAATTCGCGTGTGAATTCCGTTTCCGGCGGCTGCGGCGGCCGCTTTAACCGAAATGAGAGTTTTCCGCCGCACAACCCTGTGTGAAATCAGCGCGGACGGTTGAAAGCGGCGCAGGAAGGCCCACTTGGGCATATGGCGTTTGGTCTCCGGTTGTGGGATACCATCACAAGAACTGCAAAGGGCGGAAATACATGAGCTTTGATTACGATCTGTTTGTCATCGGCGGCGGCTCGGGCGGGGTGCGCGCAGCACGCGTTGCGGCGCAGGAAGGCGTCAAGGTGGCGCTGGCCGAAGAGGACCGCTATGGCGGCACCTGCGTGATCCGCGGCTGCGTGCCGAAGAAGCTGATGGTTTTTGCCTCCGAATATTCGGGCATGGTGGAGGACGCGCAGGCCTATGGCTGGGATATTCAGGCCGGCGCGTTCAGCTGGGATGCCTTCAAAGGCAAGCTGCACGCAGAGCTGGACCGGCTGGAAGGCATCTACCGGGGTATCCTGAAAAACAACGGCGTCGAAAGCTTTGACCAGCGCGCGAGGCTGGCCGATGCCCATACCGTCGAGCTGGCCGACGGCACCCGCAAGACCGCCAAGCATATCCTGATCGCCACCGGCGGCTGGCCCACAGTGCCGGAGTTCCCGGGTTCGGAACTGGCGATCACCTCGAACGAGATTTTCCACCTGGACGAACTGCCGGAATCGATCCTGATTGTCGGCGGCGGCTATATCGCCTCGGAGTTTGCGGGCATCATGAACGGGCTGGGCGTGAAGACCACCCAATTCTACCGTGGCCCGCAGATCCTGCGCGGCTTTGACGAGGAGGCCCGCGGCGTGGTGGCCGAAGGCATGGTGGAGGCGGGCGTCGACCTGCAGGTGAACACCAATGTCACCGAAATGCGCGCAGAAGGCGGCAAGATCCGGGTGACCGACACCCATGGCAACAGCCATCTGTTTGACAAGGTGATGTATGCCACGGGCCGGGCGCCGAATGCGGATAACCTCGGCCTTGAGGAGATCGGCATCGAGCGCGGCAAGGGCGGCGCCATCGTGGTGGATGCCTACAGCCAGACCGCGGTGCCGTCGGTCTTTGCCGTGGGCGATGTGACCGACCGGGTGAACCTGACGCCGGTGGCGATCCGCGAAGGCATGGCGTTCGTTGAGACCGTGTTCAAAGGCAACCCGACCAGCCCCGACCATGACCTGATCCCGACCGCGATCTTCACCCAGCCGGAGATGGGCACCGTCGGCCTCAGCGAGGAAGAGGCGGCGGCGCAGGAGGCGATCGAGGTTTACGCCACCTCCTTCAAGCCGATGCAGCAAAGCTTTGCCGGACGGGCCCAGAAAGTGCTGATGAAGCTGGTGGTCAGCAAGGCAACCCGCAAGGTGCTGGGCTGCCATATCGTCGCACCCGGAGCCGGAGAGATGATCCAGCTGGCCGGAATCGCCGTAAAAATGGGGGCAACCAAGGAAGATTTCGACCGTACGGTTGCAGTGCATCCGACAATGTCGGAAGAGTTGGTAACCCTGAAAACTCCGGTGCGTTCGACCTGATCGGGCGTTCCGGCAAGAACCAGAACTCATGCCGCCCGTCATCCTGCATCATGGGCGGCAGCAAACAGATAGGAGACTTATGGCGGGCAATAGCGGTGGCCCCTGGGGGGGCGGCGGTTCCTCTGGCGGCGGCGGAGGCAACCGGGGCAACAACGGCGGCAACAATGGCGGCGGCGGCCGCAAGCCGGAAGATCCCCAGATCCCCGAAATCGATGAGCTGGTGAAGAAAGGCCAGGAGCAGCTGCGCGTCCTGATGGGCGGCCGCGGCGGATCCGGCGGCGGCCGCGGCGGACGCGGCGGCGGAGGCGGCGGCGCGCCGCTGTTCACCAAGGGCACCCTGGGCCTGGGCGCCATTGCCGCGGCTGTGCTGTGGGGGCTGGCGAGTTTCTATACCGTGAAGCCGGAAGAACAGTCGGTTGAACTGTTCCTGGGCGAGTATTCGGCCACCGGCCAGCCGGGCCTGAACTTTGCTCCCTGGCCGCTGGTGACCCGGGAGGTCCTGCCGGTGACCCGCGAACAGACCGAGGATATCGGTGTGGGCGGCGGCCGCAGCTCGGATGCGGGGCTGATGCTGACCGGCGACGAGAACATCGTCGACATCGACTTCCAGGTGGTCTGGAACATCAACGATCCGGCGAAATACCTGTTCAACCTGCGCGATGCGCGCACCACCATCCGGGCGGTGTCGGAATTGGCCATGCGCGAGATCATCGCCCAGTCCGAGCTGGCGCCGATCCTGAACCGCGACCGCGGTATTATCGCCTCGCGGCTGCAGGAGCTGATCCAGCTCACGCTGGATGATTACGGCTCTGGCATCAACATCATCCGGGTGAACTTTGACAAGGCGGACCCGCCTGCGTCAGTGATTGCGGCCTTCCGCGATGTTCAGGCCGCTGAACAGGAACGCGACCGGCGCCAGAACGAAGCCGACGCCTATGCCAACAACGCGCTGGCCGAAGCGCGCGGCCAGGCGGCGGAGCTTTTGGAAAAGGCCGAAGGCTACCGCGCCCAGGTCGTGAACGAAGCCCAGGGTGAGGCGAGCCGCTTTACCGCGGTTCTGGCAGAGTACCAGAAGGCACCGGAAGTGACCCGCAAGCGCCTGTACCTGGAGACCATGGAAGAGGTCCTGGGCCGGGTCGACAAGATCATCCTCGATGAGCAATCCGGCGAAGGCCAGGGCGTCGTGCCCTATCTGCCGCTGAATGAACTGCGCCGCGGAGGAAGCAACTGATGCGTAAGACAACTCTTTTGCTACCGGTGCTGGTGATCGGCGTGATCGCTGCGCTGTCGTCGGTCTTTATCGTGGACGAGCGCGAGAAGGCGCTGGTGCTGCAGTTCGGCCGGGTGGTTTCGGTCAAGGAGGATCCGGGCCTGGCGTTCAAGATCCCGGTGATCCAGGAGGTGGTGCGCTATGACGACCGCATCCTGAGCCGTGACATCGACCCGCTGGAGATCACCCCGTCGGACGACCGCCGCCTGGTGGTCGACGCCTTTGCGCGGTACCGCATCGTGGACGTGAACCGGTTCCGCCAGGCGGTGGGTGCCGGCGGTATCGCCACCGCGGAAAACCGTCTGGATTCGATCCTGCGGGCGCAGACCCGCGAAGTGCTGGGCTCGGTCAGCTCCAACGACATCCTGTCGTCCGACCGCGCCGCACTGATGCTGCGGATCCGCAATGGCGCGATTGCCGATGCCCGCGCGCTGGGCATTGCCATCATCGACGTGCGCCTGAAGCGCACCGACCTGCCGGCGGAAAACCTGGACGCGACCTTTGAGCGGATGCGGGCCGAGCGTGTGCGCGAAGCCACTGACGAGCGCGCCCGCGGCAACGAGGCGGCGCAGCGGATCCGGGCCCAGGCCGACCGTACCGTGGTCGAGCTGGTGTCGGAGGCCGAGCGCGAAGCCGAGATCATCCGCGGTGAGGCCGACGCCGAACGCAACGCGATCTTTGCTGCGGCCTATGGCGCCGATCCGGAGTTCTTTGAATTCTACCGCTCGCTCAATGCCTATGCGAATTCGCTGCTGGCCGGGAACTCCTCGCTGGTCTTGTCGCCGGACAATGAGTTCTTCAACTACCTGAAGTCCTCGGACGGGAAGGCATCCCGGTAATGGGGTTCATCCTTCTGGCCCTCGGGCTGGTGCTGATTGCAGAGGGGCTGGTGTATGCACTGGCCCCTTCGCTTGTGGAGCGGCTTCTGGAGATCCTGCGCACATTGAGCGAGGCGGAACGCCGCAATGCCGGCCTGGCGGCGCTGGCGCTGGGGCTGATCCTGGTCTGGCTGGCGTTCCGGTTCGGGTTTTGAGGCGGCGCTGCGGCTGGCGCCTGGCAGGCCGCAGGTTTTTCAAACTGATGAGGTTGCGCGGAAAGGGCTGCGCAGGCCCGCGGGAAGGCGCAATTGCGCCGCCCCGGGGGGCGGGCCGGCGCAGCCCGGCCTGCGGCCGGGCAGAACATTCTTGCCGGGGAACCCAAGGACAGGCCGGTGCAATCCGTTTCGGATGGTCTGGCTCCATTGGGCCGCGGCACACGCAGATTTTCAGCGAAAAGGTAATCTTTCCCTGCTAGGATGGCCTCAGCGGGGCGCATGTCCGGCGCCGGGGCCCGGTTTGCGGGTCACAGCGGCTTTATTCCTTGCAACATTTGTTGCGGGACGGGCGGAAGTTCCTACATTGGGTCCATAAGACTCCTCCCGGCATTTCCGGCCTTTGCGCCCGCCCGGGCGGGGGAGAAAAATTAGAAGAACGAAAAGATGACAAGGAGTAGTTCCGTGCAGCCACAGGCAATTGCAATTACCCGCCAGGCACGCGGCAGCGGCGCGAGGATGCGCCTGATGTGGCTGGCCGTGCTGAGCATGGCGGTTCTGCTGGTGCAGGCGGCCGCCGCGCTGGCCCGGCCCGAGAGCCTGGCGCCGCTGGCCGAACAGGTCAGCCCGTCGGTGGTCAACATCACCACCACCACCGTGGTGGAGGGGCGCACCGGCCCGCAGGGGATCGTTCCCGAAGGCTCGCCGTTTGAGGATTTTTTCCGCGAATTCCAGGACCGCAACGGCAATGGCAACGGCGACCGGCCGCGCCGGTCTTCGGCGCTGGGGTCGGGGTTCGTGATCTCCGAGGATGGCTATATCGTCACCAACAACCATGTGATCGAAGGCGCCGACGAGATCGAGATCGAGTTCTTTCCCGGTGACGGCCAGCCCAAGGAGCTGCTGCCGGCCAAGGTGATCGGCACCGATCCCAACACCGATATTGCGCTGTTGAAGGTGCAGGCGCCGATGCCGCTGAAATGGGTCAAATTCGGCGACAGCGACACCGCCCGTGTCGGCGACTGGGTGGTGGCGATGGGCAACCCGCTGGGCCAGGGGTTCTCGGTCTCCGCGGGCATCGTTTCCGCCCGCAACCGCGAGCTGTCGGGCTCTTATGACGACTACATCCAGACCGATGCGGCGATCAACCGGGGCAACTCGGGCGGGCCGCTGTTCAACATGGATGGCGATGTGGTGGGGGTGAACACCGCGATCCTGTCGCCCAATGGCGGCTCCATCGGCATCGGCTTCTCGATGGCTTCCAACGTGGTGGTCAAGGTGGTCGACCAGCTGAAGGAATACGGCGAGACGCGGCGCGGCTGGCTGGGTGTGAAGATCCAGGATGTGGATGCGGATCTGGCCGAAGCGATCGGGCTGGAGAAGGCCCGCGGCGCGCTGGTCACCGATGTGCCGGAAGGCCCGGCCAAGGCGGCAGGGGTTCTGGCCGGAGACGTGATTGTCAGCTTTGACGGGATCGATGTGAAGGACACCCGCGGCCTGGTGCGCCAGGTCGGCAATGCGGAGGTGGGCAAGACCGTGCGCCTGGTGGTCTACCGCGAAGGCAAGACCGAGACCTTGCGCGTGACCCTGGGCCGGCGCGAGGATGCCGAGCGTGTGGCCACCGGCCCCGAGGACGGCGGCGGCGGCCCGGATGTCTCCGAGAAAGAGCTGCTGGGCCTGTCGGTTGGCGTTCTGAACGACCAGCTGCGCGGCGAACTGAACGTGGCAGAGGGGGTTGAGGGCCTGGCCATCCTGTCGGTGGACGAGACCTCGGAAGCCTGGGAGAAGGGCCTGCGCGCCGGCGATGTGATCACCGAGGCGGGCCAGCAGAAAGTTGCCTCGATCAGTGAGCTGGAAGCCCGCGTGTCTGAGGCCAAGGAGGCGGGGCGCAAGTCGCTGCTGCTGTTGGTGCGCCGCGGCGGCGAGCCGCGCTTTGTGGCGCTGAACCTGTCGGAGTGATCCGCACAGTTATTGCCTGAAATCATGGCGAAGGCCGGGCGGATGCCCGGCCTTTTTTGCTGCCCGGCTCAGGCGCGCTGCATGAACAGGAGACCGCGGCTGTCCTTTTCGCGGCGCCAGATGCCGGGCTGGCTGGCAAAGACTTGGCGGAACCCCTCCAGATTGCGCGGCTCGTCCGCGATCAGCACCCAGCCCCCGGGCCGCAGATGCGGCAGGCAGCGGGTCAGGAGCGCCAGCCGCTGGGGCGCGGCCAGCATGTGCAGGGTGCGGTCGAACAGCAGGATGTCATAGCCCCTGTCCGGCGCCCATCTGGTGAGATCGGCAGTGTGCCCCGCCACATCCAGGTTTTCCCGCCGGGCGGCGGCCAGCATGTCCCGGATGCCATGCGGGGACAGGTCGATACCAGTGACCCGGTGGCCCAGGCGGGCGATGAACAGCGCGTCGCGCCCCTGGCCGCAGCCTGCGTCCAGAACGTCCAGCCCGCTCGCTCCCAGCTGTTCAAAAAAGGTGGTGAAAGCAGGAGAGGGCGGCCCCAGCGCCTCCGGGGTGCCGCGGTAGAGTTTGTCGTAATCATATGCCATGCGCGGCACCGTAGCGGCCGTGCCGGGGAATGGCTAAGTGAATATTTCTTGAACCAGAGGGGCGGGATGGCCCGGAGGATGGCGCCTTGAGGCGGAGATGCGGCCCAAGACTTTTCTGAAAAGTCTTGGGCAAAAGTTTTCAGAAAACTTTTGCGGTCCGCCGCCGGAGGGGCTGCGGCTGGCCGGATGCCGTTTCCCGGCGCGGGAAACGGCCCGGAAAACAGATGTTTTCCGCTGCGCCGGGGGCAGCCGGTGCGCAAGAGGGAAGAGCCATGTGCTGGCGGGCACATGGCTCTTGTTGGACAGGCGGCCATTGGGATGGAACGGATAATGGCCGTCTGCGGATGGTTATGCCGCAGGGCGGCTGCGGTTTCTGTGACCGGGATTACAGAAGGCTGATTTTCCGGGAGATTTCCGCAGAAAGCGAAGGACTCAGATGGAATCCGGTTCGGCCAGCACCGCCAGCTCGCTGCGGTCTAGGATCTGCACGCCGCCGCGGCTGATGCCGACCAGGCCGCTGCGTTTCCAGGCCGCCAGGGTCTTGGAAACCGCCTCGCGGGTGGCGCCGACAAATTCCGCCAGTTCCGCCTGCGACAGGGCCACCCGGCCGTCGCGGCCTTCAGGCGCAAGATACAAGAGCTTGCGCGCCAGCCGCAACGGCATCGGCAGGAACACCTGCTCGTTCAATTGGGTGTTCATCCAGCGCATCCGCTGGCCGGCCAGCCGCAAGAGGTCGGCGGCCAGGTCCGGGTGCTGGCGGATCTGCGCCAGCACGTCGCCGCTGCGCAGGCGCAGCACCCGGCTGGGTTCTGCCGCAATGGCGGTGGCGGTGCGTTCGCCGGGGTCGAACAGGGTGATCTCGCCGAACACCGCGCCGGGGCGCATCATGTCCAGCGATAGCTTGCGGCCCGAGGCCGAGAGCACCGAGAACTCCAGCGCGCCCTCGGCAATGGCGTAAAGCGCGTCGCCCGGGTCGCCCTGTTCGAACAGCACCTCACCCTGGCGCAGCCGCACCTCGGCGGCCTGGCTTTCCAGCATCCGCCGCAACGGGCCGGAGGCGCCGGAGAGAAAGCCGGTATCGGGCAGGCGGGTTTTCAGCATGGCCGGTCTCTTAGCATTGGCAGCCCGGTCAGCCGGGCCCTTGGCGGGACCTTAGCAGAGGGTTCGGCAGCGGGGAACCGGGCAACTGAACCGTCTGGTTCAGCCTGGCACCGCGACCAGCCCCAGCTTGCGGGCGGAGGCCAGCGACAGGGTGCCGCTGTCGAGCCCCAGCGGGGCCTGGTAGTGCCGCACGGCGGTGCGGGTTGCCGTGTCCATCTGCCCGTGGATGGGGCCGCGGTAGAGCCCGCGGGCGGCAAGTGCCCGCTGGATGGTGCGGATGAAGTCAGGGGTCATCGAGGCCGGGCAGGGGATTTCGAACCAGCGTTCCTGGCGCGGCTGCACGATCTGCTGGCTGGTCTCGGTGCGGAAGACCGCGGGGCGGAGCACCTGGCCGCTGCTGTCCAGCTGCGCGGGCTCTGCCAGCACCTGGCTGGTGACGGTCTCGATCACCGCCGGGGAGGTATGCTTGCTCCAGCAGGTGCCGGGGGCTGCACCGGGCGGGGCATAGCGGCCGTCGCGGGCGGCCTCGCCGCCGGGCTGCGGCTGGACGCAGGCGGACAGGGCCGTCAGCGCCGCCAGCAGCAGCGCAGGCGCCTGCCTGCGGCGGGTCTTGAAGGTGGATGGCGTCATGCCCGGGTGCCTCTGCCGGCGCCGCTGCCGGTCTGTTGGCCTGCTGCGGAGCGCTTGTGATTTGGCGGCAGCCTAGCCGAGTTCGGAGCCCTGCGCAAAGGCCGGATCGTGCTGGCGGCCCTGCTCTGCCAGCAGGAAGTCGAGCATCGGCGAAATGTCCTCGACCGCCTCGGCGATCACGTGGCTGACCGAATGGGACCGCTGCAGCCGCCCGGTGACGCGCAGCAGCCGGCCCGAGATCACCGCGCGGCGGAAAGCCTCGTAGATCTTGCGCCAGACGATTACGTTGACCACGCCGGTCTCGTCCTCCAGCGTGACGAAGATCACCCCCTTGGCGGTGCCCGGGCGCTGGCGCAGGATCACCAGGCCCGCAACGGTGATGCGGGCGTTCTGGGGCGGCTCCTGCAGCCGGGCGGCGGGCAGGCAATGGGGCGGGCGCGGCCAGGGCTTTGGTGCGGGAGCGGGCTGAGGGGCAGGAGCGGGCTGAGGGGTGTCCGGACCGGCAGCGGCGGGGGCTGGCATGAGGAAACGGGCTCCGCGGGTGAGAATTATTGGGTGCGAACAAACATAGAACATTGTGCCGGAAAGTCCAGCAGCGGCAGCATCGGGTCGCAATTGGGGGTGGCACCGCCGCAGGCGCTTGGCTACACAGTCGCCCAAGTACCGGAAAAGGGAAGAGAGCTGACAATGGCAAAGATCACTTACATCGAGCACAACGGCACCGAGCACGTGGTGGATGTGGCCAACGGGCTGACCGTGATGGAAGGCGCGCGCGACAACAACATTCCCGGCATCGAGGCCGATTGCGGCGGCGCTTGCGCCTGCTCGACCTGCCATGTGTATATCGCGCCGGACTGGGTCGAGAAGCTGCCGGCCAAGGACGACATGGAAGAGGACATGCTGGACTTTGCTTATGAGCCCGATCCGGCCCGCTCGCGCCTGACCTGCCAGATCAAGGTCAGCGAGGCGCTGGACGGCCTCGTCGTGCATATGCCCGAAAAGCAGATCTGATGCCTGCGGGGGCGGCGGCGCGGCGTCTTCCGTTGCGCGTCCGGCCCCGTTTTGCCCGCCGCGTTTGGCGGGCGCTGTGCCTGGGGCTGGCCCTGGCCGGCCCTTCTGCGCTGGCGGCTGAAGACAGGATTGTCTCGGCCCGCTACAGCGAACCAACCACCCGCTATGGCCATGCGGTGCTGGGCGATGACGTGGAATACGGCGCGCTGGTGCTGACGGTGGAAGATACCGGCTCCGGCGGGCTGCCGGCCAAGGCTGTCTATCAGACATCCGAGATTTTGATTCGCCTGCCCCTGGATCATGTGTTCGAGGACATCGCGCCGCGGCTGGCGGATGTGGACGGCGACGGCAGGGCCGAGGTGCTGGCGGTCGAGACCGACGTGGCGCTGGGGGCGCAGCTGGCCGTTTATGACGCGCGCGGCGTGAAGATCGCCGAAACCCCGCATATCGGCACCCGCAACCGCTGGCTGGCGCCCATTGGCGCCGCGGATCTGGATGGCGACGGGCATGTGGAAATTGCCTATGTCGACCGGCCGCATCTGGCAAAGACCCTGCGCATCTGGCGGTTCCGGGATGGCGCATTGCACGAGGTGGCCAGCAAGCCCGGGCTGACCAATCACCGCATTGGCGAGGCGTTCATCACCTCCGGCATCCGCGACTGCGGCCAGGGGCCCGAGCTGATCACCGTCAGCGGCGGCTGGCTCAGAATCATGGCATCCCGGCTGGAGGGCGGCCGGATCCGCAGCCGCGGCATCGGCCCGTTCCGCCCGGGCACCGGGCTGCAGGCGGCGCTGGCCTGCCGCTGAGCGCTGCCCGCGCCGGGCCGCAGGCCCGGCGCCATGCCCAACTGTGAGGCCCCTCCGGCAGGAGGGGCGGGAACAGGCGGGAGCGCCGGCCTGCTTCTGCCTCCTTCCCCCGCAGTGCAGGCCCGTGCCGCAGCAGACGTGCCGGGCGTTTCAGATTTGTTCACCGCTTTCGGCTACCCTGTGCCGGATGAGCAGTTCCAGGCGCCTGCCTGGACCGGTTTTACAGGAGACAGGCGCGTGAGCTTTACCCCCTATGTGTTCGGCACCGGCATCAGCGGGTGGACCTTTCTGCAGCGGACCCGCGACCAGCAGCAGGAGGTGTTCGAGAAATCGCCGGTCATTGACCGGGCGGTTCAGGACTTCAGCCAGAAGATCACCAATGTCCAGACCGCGGACCAGCTGCTGGATGATTTCAACCTGCTGTCGGTGACGCTTGGCGCCTTTGGCCTTGATGAGGACATCAACAACAGGGCGTTCATCAAGGAGGTGCTGGAATCAGATATGAACGATCCGCTGTCGCTGGCAAACCGGCTCAACGACAGCCGCTACCTGTCCTTGGCGGAAACTTTCGGTTTTGGCAGCGCGGACGGCCCCCAGCTTCCCAGCGCCAGGGCGGAGAATGAGTTTGCGGGCATCACCACGCCGGATGATCTGCTGTCCAACCGCACACTGCTGACCAAGGCGCTCAGCAACGTTGGTTTGGAAGGGTTGGAAAACAATCAGTTTTTCTTGCAGAAAGTGCTGGAATCCGACCCCACCGATCCGGCCTCCTTTGCCAATAAGCTGAGCGATCCGCGCTACGCCGATTTTGCCGCCCAGTTCAATTTCGGCGCGCCGCCGGAATATGACAACAGCATCGAGGCGCTGATCTCGGAGTTCAACGAGCACACGGAGGGGCTGGCCAGTGCCGACGATCTGCTGGCCGATGAAAATCTGCTGCAGGCGGTCATCGAGACCTTTGACCTGGAGCGCACCAGCCCGGATTTCCTGCGCCGGGTGCTGGAATTGGATACCACCGATCCCGATTCCTTTGTGAACCAGCTGGAGGACACCCGCTATCTCGCCGTCTCCGAGGCATTCGGCTTTGGCTGGCCCGACATCAACGAGATGACCGATCCGGAGGAGCTGCTGTCGAACCCCAAGCTGCTGGAGGAGTCTCTGGATGCCTTCTTCCTCAGCAACCCGGGCGAGGATTTCCTGCGCCAGGTTCTGGAGTCCGATCTGTCAGACCCGGATTCCTTTGTGAACCAGACAGAGAATTTGGCCTATCGCAACTTTGCCGACGCCTTCCAGAACGAATGGCCGGAACAGCCCAGCAAGATCCAGGTGCTGTCCGATGAAATCACCAGTAAACTGGGCACTTTCACCAACCCCCGCGAGCTGGTTTTTGACCTGAACCTGTTTGAGGCAACGCTGGATGTCTTTGGTCAAAGCAAGCGGAGCACCGATTTCGACACCGTGATCCGAGCGTTTGAATCAGATCTGTCCTCCGATATCTCCTTTGCCAACCTCCATTATGACACTGGCCTGAAGGCGATGGTGGGGGCCTTCTCCTTTAACAAGGGAGAGGTTGGCCGGGAGTATCCGGAAGGGTTCGCCGAGGAGCTGGCCGATCTCTATGCCACCCGGCAGTTTGAAGTTGAGATCGGAAATTCCGACCCCAATATGCGGCTGGCGCTGGCGCTGGAGCGCGAATTGCAGGATGTCGCCGATGCCGGCGGCAGTGAGAATGCGCATTGGTACAATATCATCGGCTCACCGCCGCTGCGCACGATTTTCGAAACCGCGCTGGGGTTGCCGCCCGGCATTGGCCAGCTTGATATCGAACGCCAGCTGGCGGAGATGAAGGAACGCAGCTTTGCCGCCTTTGGAACCACCCATCCGGCCGATTTCCTGGAACCGGATATGCTGGATCAGTTCCGCCGCCGCTTCCTGGTGCTGAGCGATCTGAACACCCTGTAGGGCGCCGGGTCCGCGCGGGCGGGCCGGCGGAAACCCGGCTGGCCTGTTCAGGGGGGCTCATTCAAAAAAGGAGGCGGGGCGGGACGGGGACTCATCCCCGCTTGATCTGCGGTTTTCCTGCACCAAGCCCGCCGGGCGAAGGGCAGGGCGGGCGGTTGCGGTCTCCTGGGCACGCGCCGTCAGGGATTGGGCCCGCGCAGCGCCCTCATCCGGACCGGGGCGGTGCTGCACCAAGCGCCGCAAAAGCCACCGCGCAAGGCAACGGGTGCCGCGCCGCGGTGGACGGAGCTTGCAAAACGCACTTCACCGGGGGCAGCCGGCCCGCGCGGGCCTTTGCACGGCAGCGCCGGGCGCTCTTGCGCCCGGCCGCGCCCAACTGTGATGGCCGGTCTCTGACCGGCCGGGAACAGGCGGGAGCGCCCCGCCTGCCGGCGGTGCGGCCGCTATTTCAGCGCCCGCCAGCCGATGTCGCGGCGCAAGAAGCCCTGGGGCCAGTCCACGCCGTCCACCATCGCATAGGCGCGGTCGCGGGCCTCCTGCAGGGTTTCGCCGCGGGCAGTCACGTTCAGCACCCGGCCGCCAACGGCCAGCACCTTGCCGTCCTCAGCCTTGGTGCCCGCGTGGAACACCATGTTGCTGCTGTCCTCGGGAAGCGCGTCCAGCCCCTTGATCACAGTGCCTTTTTCGTAAGAGCCCGGATAGCCTTCAGCCGCCATCACCACGGTGATCGCATGGTCGCCGGCCCAGTTCACCTGTGCCTCGCCCAGGCGGCCCTCGGCGGCGGCGTGCATCAGGTCCAGCGCCTGGGCGCCCAGGCGCATCATCAGCACCTGGCACTCCGGGTCGCCGAAGCGGACGTTGTATTCCACCAGCCGGGGCTGTCCGTCCTTGATCATCAGGCCCGCATAAAGCACGCCCTGATAGGGCATGCCGCGCTCCGCCATCACCTGCATGGTCGGCTTCACGATTTCGTCCATCGCTTTCGCCTCGACCTCTGCCGACAGGACCGGCGCAGGCGAATAGGCGCCCATGCCGCCGGTGTTGGGGCCGGTGTCGCCTTCGCCGACGCGCTTGTGGTCCTGGGCGGAGCCGATCGCCAGAACGTCCTCGCCATCCACCAGCACAAACAGCGAGGCCTCTTCGCCGTCCATGAATTCCTCAATCACCACCTCGGCGCCGGCACCGCCAAAGGCGCCGCCGAACATGTCATCGATGGCGGCAATGGCCTCGTCCTCGGTCATGGCGATGATCACGCCCTTGCCGGCCGCCAGCCCGTCGGCCTTGACCACCGTCGGGGCGCCGTGCTGGCGCACATGGGCCTTGGCAGCCTCGGCATCGGTGAAATGGCCATAGCCTGCAGTAGGGGCATTGGCCGCGTCGCAGATTTCCTTGGTGAAGCTCTTGGAGGCTTCCAGTTTCGCCGCCGCCCCGGACGGGCCGAACACCAGCAGCCCGGCCTCGCGCAGCCGGTCGGCCACGCCTGCGGCCAGCGGCGCCTCGGGGCCGATAATCACAAAGTCAATGGCGTTTTCGGCTGCAAAGGCGGCCACTGCGCCGCCGTCCTCAATGTCAAAGGCTGCGCAATCGGCAATCTGGGCGATACCTGCATTGCCCGGCGCCACGATCAGCTTGTCGCATTTGGGGTTCTGCATCACTGCCCAGGCCAGTGCATGTTCACGCCCGCCGCTGCCGAGGATAAGGATGTTCATTGGCGCATTCTCCGATCTGCCTGAGCCCTGTGGCCCCGGATCGCCTCCCGGGGCTTGCCTTGCTTGCCGCGCGTTCTATGCTGCGCGCGAGTTCAAAACAAGACCGGCCAAAGGCCGCAGGAGAGCAGCCCCCGATGTCCGACCTGTTTGACGACCCTCAGCCCGGGCAGAACGCGCCCGAATTCACCGTTTCGGAAATTTCCGGCGAAGTGAAACGCACGCTGGAGGGCACCTTTGGCCGCATCCGGGTGAAGGGCGAGGTGGGGCGCGTGTTCAAGGCGCGTTCCGGGCATCTCTACTATGACATCAAGGATGACCGCTCTGTGCTGGCCTGCACCACCTGGAAGGGGCAGGTCAGCGGCTTGTCAGTGGTGCCCGAGGAAGGGCTGGAAGTGGTGGTCACCGGCCGCCTGACGGCCTTTGGCGCCCAGTCCAAATACAACATGAACGTGGATGAGGTCGCGGTTGCCGGCCAGGGCGCGCTGATGGCGCTCTTGGAAAAGCGCAAGAAACAGCTGCAGGCCGAGGGGCTGTTTGCGCCTGAACGCAAGCAGCCGCTGCCCTATTTGCCGCAGATCATCGGCGTGGTGACCTCTCCCTCCGGTGCGGTGATCCGCGATATCCTGCACCGGCTGCGCGACCGCTTCCCGCGCAAGGTGCTGGTCTGGCCGGTCGCCGTGCAGGGGAAAACTTGCGCGCCCGAAGTGGCCCGCGCCATCGACGGCTTCAACCACCTGACGCCGGGCGGCGCGCTGCCGCGGCCCGATCTGATCATCGTCGCCCGCGGCGGCGGCTCGATCGAGGATTTGTGGGGCTTCAACGAGGAGATCGTGGCGCGGGCGGCGGCGGCCTCGCAGATCCCGCTGATTTCGGCGGTGGGGCATGAGACCGATACCACGCTGATCGATTTCGTCTCCGACCGCCGCGCACCAACCCCGACCGCGGCAGCGGAACTGGCGGTGCCGGTGCGGCTGGAGCTGATGGCCTGGGCAGAAAACCAGGGCGCGCGGCTGGCCCGTGCGGCGGGCCAGGCGGTGCAGCTCAGGCGCCAGCGGCTGGGTGATCTGTCGCGGGCGCTGCCGAAGCCCGACACGCTCCTGGAAACTCCGCGCCAGCGGCTTGACCGGATCTCCGACCGCCTGCCCAATGCGCTGATTTCGGGCGTGCAGCGCCGCCGCCTGCGGCTCAGCGAAACCGCGGCTTCCTTGCGCCCGGCCACTCTGCGCACATTGGTGCAATCGCGCGGCGACCGGCTGAAAAACCTCTCTTCCCGCCTCAGCCTGCGCCCCATCGAACGCGAGATGGCGGCCCGCAAGGACGCGCTTACCCGGCTGGCGCAGAGATTGGACGCGGCGCAGACCCAGCGCCTTGCCCAGCAGCGTCAAAGCCTTGCCGCCGCAGGCCGCCAGCTGGACATCCTGAGCTACAAGGCAACGCTGCAGCGCGGCTATGCGGTGGTGCGGTCGGGTGAAGAGATCCTCACCACCCGGGCTGCCGCTGCCGAAACCGGCCCGCTGCAAATCGAATTCGCCGATGGCACCTTGGATCTCGGCGCCCCCGAAGCCGCGCCCGCCGCCAAGAAGACAGCCCCTAAACCGCCGGGCAGCGGCGGCAGCCAGGGCTCGCTGTTCTAAGCGGCCGTCTGCGGCTTCTTTCTGGTCCTAAATACTCACTGCGCGACAGCCGCCTCAGAACTCCGGCGTCCGGGCCATAGCACAGCATCTCCTCGCCGATCTCCTCGGCCTCGTACAGTTCGGTGGCGGCGGGGTCGTTTTCAAACCGGGCGGTCAGCCCGCCCGGCGTCAGATCGAAGCTCCAGCATTGCGGATCGTCGCGGTCTTGATAGAGGAAACAGATCTGGCCCGCGTCCTCGTACCAGCTGCCTTCCTGGCATTTGCCGTCCAGGAAGGACCAGATCACCCGCCGCCCGGGCAGGTAACGCTCGACCCCGTACAGGGCGCCGCCAAAACCGTAAAACAGCGTGCGCCCTTGCGTGTAGCGGTCGAATTGCTCGCCGGTGAGCGGCGCGCCGGCCGCCGCCGGCGCGGGCAGGGCCAGCAGCCCAAGAAGGGGAATCGTCAGTATCAGGCGCATGGTGCCATTGTGCCAGAGCGCCCGGCCTGCGGCCAAGCCCGAAGGCGGCCTGCATTTTTTGCGGCCGCAAGGGCGCCGGTGCTTTGCACTTGGGGCAAATCCGCATTAGGTGGGGGGCAAACCCCAGTGCCAACCTTCTGCGCGGAGACCAAGATGGCGTTTTTCTCAAAGCTCAAGGAGCGGCTGTTCAAATCCTCGTCGAAGCTCGAGAAGGGGCTCGACGCAATTGTCGAGGATGGCGCGGACGCGGAAGCGCAAACCGCTGCGGCAGAACCGCCCGCGGCCCCGGCGGCGCCGGAGCCTGCCGTGCCGGAGCCCGCAGCGGAGGCGGATCCAGCCCCGGCGCCGCAGCCTGCGCCTGTGGCCAAGCCTGCGCCCGCTCCCCAGCCAGCCCCGGAGCCGGAGAAAAAGCCCGGTCTCCTGGGACGCCTGATCGGCCGTGGCACGGCTGCCGAGCCGCGCCGGGCGCTGGATGACGACATGCTGGAGCAGCTGGAGGAGCTGCTGATCGCCGCCGACATGGGGGTGGACACGGCGCTGCGCGTCACTGCCAACCTGGCCGAGGGACGGATGGGCAAACGGGTCTCCAGCCGCGAGATCAAGGAGCTCCTGGCGCAGGAAGTCGCGCGCATCATGGAGCCGGTGGCGAAGCCCTTGCCGGTCTATGCCAAGCGCCCGCAGGTGGTGCTGGTTGTTGGCGTCAACGGCTCAGGCAAGACCACCACCATCGGCAAGCTGGCCAGCCAGTTCAAGGGCGCGGGCAAGAAGGTGGTGATTGCCGCCGGCGACACCTTCCGCGCCGCTGCGGTTGAGCAGCTGCAGGTCTGGGGCGACCGCGCGGGCGTGCCGGTGCTGACCGCGCCGGAAGGCTCCGACCCGGCCTCGCTGGCCTTTGATGCGATGACGAAAGCGCAGGAGGATGGCGCCGACCTTCTGATGATCGACACCGCGGGCCGTTTGCAGAACCGCGCCGACCTGATGGAGGAGCTGGCCAAGATCGTCCGCGTGATCCGCAAGAAGGACGAGACCGCGCCGCACAACACCCTGCTGGTGCTGGACGCCACCACCGGCCAGAACGCGCTGAGCCAGGTTGGCACCTTCCAGCAGCTGGCGGATGTTTCGGGGCTGGTGATGACCAAGCTCGACGGCACCGCCAAGGGCGGCGTGCTGGTGGCGCTGGCCGACAAGTTCGGCCTGCCGATCCACGCCATCGGCGTCGGCGAGCAGATCGACGATCTGGCGCCGTTTGACCCGGAAGAATTTGCGGCAGCGCTGACCGGTCTGGAGAAAATCTGAGGCCAGCTTCTTTCTGGTTCAAAATACCTCCGGGGGTCCGGGGGCAGCGCCCCCGGCTGAGCAAAGGCATTTGATTTGAGCGATTGGCTGATCTCCCTGGAAGGCACCGAGGCCGGGCATCAGGCGGCGCTGTTTCTGGCCATCTGGGCGGCCTTTCTGCACGCGGTCTTCGGCGCATTGCAGAAGGGGCGGCATGACCCCTGGCTGTCGCGCGGGGCGATCGACTTTTCCTATTGCGTGATGGCGGCACCCTTTGCGCTGTTCGTGGTGCCCTGGCCGGAGCCGCATATGTGGCTGATCTTCGGTATCGCCTGGATCATCCACGTTTTCTACAAGCTGTTCCAGGCGATGGCCTATACCAAGGGCAGCTACACGGTGGTCTACCCGGTGGTGCGCGGCACCGGGCCTCTGTTCACGGTGATCGGCTCCTTCTTCCTGTTCGGCGAGGTGTTCACACCGGTGCAATGGCTGGGGGTGGCGGTGCTGCTGGCCGGGATATTCGGCCTCGCGGCCTATAACTTTGTCTTCCTGGAAAGCAACCGCGACACCTTCGGGGTTGCGCTGCTGTTTGCCTTCATCACCGGGTTGTTTGTGGCCGCTTACACCACATATGACGCCTATGGCATCCGTGCGACAGCGGATCCCTTCACCTTCCTGGCCTGGTTTTTCATGATCGACGGGCTGGTGTTCCCGGTCATTGCGCTGGCCCGGTGGCGGCGGATGGCACAGCCGCCTGCGCCCGGGCCCTTGATGCTGAAGGGGGTCTTTGGCGGGCTGGTGGCCTTTGCCTCCTTTGGCGCCATCATGCTGGCGACGCGGCTGGACAAGGTGGGCGAAGCGGCAGTGCTGCGGGAGACCTCCACCGTCTTTGCCGCGCTGATCGGCTGGCTGGTGCTGAAAGAAACCGTCGGCCCCCGCCGCATTGCCTTGATGGCTTTGATCGCGCTGGGCGCCGTGATAGTGGAAATGGGCGGCTGAGCCCGCGCGAAATGCAGACCGGAGGCCCGATGACGGCGAAGAAGATCAACCCGACCCTCAAGATGGTGCTGGAGTTCGGCCCCATCGTGCTGTTTTTCATCGGCTATCTGAAGCTGAAGGACGGGATCTTCCTGATCGGCGGCAGCGAATACAAGGGCTTCATCGTCATCACCGCCGCCTTCATCCCGCTGATGGTGGCCTCGACGCTGGCCTTGTGGAAACTGACCGGGCATCTGTCGAAGATGCAGTTTGCGACGCTGGTGATGGTGGTGCTGTTCGGCGGCATGTCAGTCTGGTTCAACGACGACCGTTTCATCAAGATGAAGCCGACGATGCTTTATGTGCTGTTCGGCGGGCTTTTGGGTATTGGCCTCCTGCGCGGGCAGAGCTGGCTCAAGGTGGTGATGGAAGAGGTGATGCCGCTCAAGCAGGAGGGCTGGATGATCCTGACCCGCAGGCTGTGCGGTTTCTTCTTTGGCCTGGCGCTGGCAAATGAGCTGATCTGGCGCACCCAGAGCACCGACACCTGGGTTTACTTCAAGACCTTCGGCCTGCCGGTTGCGATGTTTGCCTTTTTCATGTTCCAGGGGCAGCTGTTCCAGAAATACGGCGTGGAAGAAGAAGCCGGCCCTGCGGAGTAAGCCCGCGGCGTTCCACAGGAAAGCAAGGGCTCCCGCGCCTTTGCCTCTCATCATGGATGAGAGAAAAAGCCTTGGGCCCGGCAGCCCGCCTGCGGCGGGCTGCGTTCCCGCTTCTTTCTGGTCCCGGGCTCCGCCCGTTCGCGCCTGAAACGCTCCCCCGGAGCGTTTCCACGACGGCGCTCACCCCATCGCCATAGGCACGGCGCCCGATGGCGCCGTATTCCGTCACTTGCCAAACAGCACCTGCTGCGCCTTGCTGTCCGAGCGGTCCGCCCGCAGGTCCGCATGCAGCCCCCGGCCCGCAACCACGCCAGGACGGGACCACATCAGCTCCAGCCAGCGGGCCAGATGCGGCTTGTCCTCCAGCGTCTGCTGCTGGCCTTCCCACAGCGACGCCCAGGGCCAGATGGCCATATCGGCAATCGTATAGTCCGGCCCTGCCACGTATTCATTCTCTGCCAGCTGCCGGTCCAGTACCCCATAAAGGCGGGCAACCTCACCCCGGTAGCGGTCCTGGGCATAGGGGATCTCTTCCGGTGCGTATTTCAGGAAGTGATGCGCCTGGCCGGCCATCGGCCCAACCCCGCCCATCTGCCACATCAGCCATTGGTCCACCATCAGCCGGGCGCGTTCGTCCGCCCCATAGAACCGCTTGGTCTTGCGGGCGAGATACTGCAGGATGGCGCCGCTTTCGAACAGCGAAACAGGCGCGCCGCCGGGGCCGTCAGGGTCAGTGACCGCAGGCATCCGGTTGTTGGGGGAAAGTTTCAGAAACTCCGGCGCGAACTGGTCCCCCTTGCCGATATCGATCAGGGTGACCTCGTAAGGCAGGCCCATTTCCTCCAGGGCAATGGAGATCTTCCAGCCGTTGGGGGTGGGCCAGTAGTAAAGGTGAACCGGGTCTTGCATCTGCGGCCTCCGCTGCGGTTTGCGCCAAGAGGACCACAGGGACCGGGCTGCCGGCAAGGGGGCTGGCGGAACACATGCGTGTGACGGGGCAGGCGCGGACAAGCCGCGGCTTGACCAAATCCCGATGCGGGCGTAAAGGCAATCCACTACCTGTGGCGATTTGTAACCGGATTGCGGGCCACGTTAAACAAGCCGCTAAAGAGGTCAGGACGAGAAGGACTCCCTTTCGCTTGGCCGGACGGGAGTTTTTTTATGCGCCGCGGGCGCGAGGAGACCGAAGATGAGCGATACCTGGAGAAAGCGCACCAAGCTGGTCCATGGCGGCACCCGCCGCAGCCAGTACAATGAGGTGAGCGAGGCGATTTTCCTGACCCAGGGCTTTGTCTATGAGAACGCAGAGCAGGCTGAAGCCCGCTTTATTCAGACCGGCCCGGATGAGTTCATCTATGCCCGTTACGGAAACCCGACCGTGGCGATGTTCGAACAGCGCATCGCGGCGCTGGAAGGCGCCGAGGACGCCTTTGCCACCGCCTCCGGCATGGCGGCGGTCAATGGCGCGCTGACCTCGCTCCTGAAGGCAGGCGACCATGTGGTCTCGGCCAAGGCGCTGTTCGGCTCCTGTCTGTATATCCTGGAAAACATCCTGGCCCGGTTCGGCGTCGAGGTCACCTTTGTCGACGGCACCGACCTGGACCAGTGGCGCGCCGCCATGCGTCCGGACACCAAGGCGGTGTTCTTTGAATCGATGTCGAACCCGACGCTGGAAGTGATCGACATTCAGGCAGTCTCTGAGATCGCCCATTCGGTTGGCGCCACCGTAGTGATCGACAATGTGTTCTCGACCCCGGTGTTCTCCAAGGCGATCGAGCAGGGCGCCGATGTGGTGATCTATTCCGCCACCAAGCACATTGATGGCCAGGGCCGGGCGCTGGGCGGGGTGGTGCTGGGCACCAAGGATTTCATCCGCGGCACGCTGGAGCCTTACATGAAGCACACCGGGGGCAGCTTGAGCCCGTTCAATGCCTGGGTGATGCTGAAGGGCATGGAGACCATGACCCTGCGGGTCAATGCCCAGGCCGACAGCGCCTTGAAGATTGCCGAAACTCTGGAAGGCCACCCGACGCTGGAACGGCTGATCTACCCGGGCCTGCCGGGCCACGCGCAGAACGCGCTGGTGCAGACCCAGCTGGACGGCAAGGGCGGCACCGTGTTCTCGCTGGATCTGAAAGGCGGCAAGGAGGCGGCGTTCAAGTTCCTCAATGCAATGACCATTCCGGTGATCTCCAACAACCTGGGCGACGCCAAATCTATTGCCACCCACCCGGCGACCACCACCCACCAGCGCCTGAGCGACGAGCAGAAGGACGAGCTGGGCATCACCCCGGGCCTGGTGCGTTTCTCGGTCGGCCTGGAAGATGCCGACGATCTGATCGCCGACCTGACCGCGGCGCTGGAGGCCGCGCAAGCCTGAGAAACCGCCGGAAAGCTGCTTCTTTCTGGTCTGAAATACTCTCGGGGGTGAATTGAGCCGGAGGCTCAAGAGGGGGCAGACAGCCCCCTCTCTTTGTTTCGGGGGATCACATCTCCCAGGGGAAACTGTCCAGCCGCACTGGCCCGTCCGCGGTGACCAGCACTTGGGTTTCCAGCTTGACTGACTCGGATCCCTCCTCGCCGATCAGGCTTTCGATGCAGATCACCATGTTCTCCTCGAACCGGCCGCCATGGGCGCCGTCGAAGTCCACATGCAAAGGCACCACCGGCCATTCATCCGCCATGCCGACGCCATGGGCCGCCAGTGAGTAGCGGTAGGGCTGGTAGGGTTCCGGAATCTGCCAGCTTTTGGCGTTGAATTCCGCGAAACTCAGGCCCGGCTGCAACAGGGCCATGTTGTGGCCGATCTGCTGCCGCGCCGCCGCATACAGCCGCTTTTGCGTGTCGTTCATCGGCACATAGCCGCAGGTCCAGCTGCGCGACAGGTCCGCACAATAGCCGTAGGGGCCGATCATGTCGGTATCAAAGGAAATCATCTCTCCCTCGCGGCATTCGCGGGCGGAGCATTCCTTGTACCAGGGATTGGTGTTGGGGCCGCAGGTGAGCAGCTTGGTTTCCAGCCATTCGCCGCCTGAACGGGCGTTCTCGAAATGCAGATGCGCCCAGAGCTCCTGTTCGGTCACACCCGGAACCGAATGCTCGTAGATCCGCGCCATGCCCGCCTCGCAGACGCGGATGGTCCAGCGCATCAGCTCAATTTCATCGGCGGATTTGATGGCGCGGGCGGTCTCGGTGATCTGGCCGCCGTCGAGGATCTGGAGCCCAAGTTCCGACAGGGCGTGCACGCCTTCCGGCTCCATCCGGTCGACGCCGAGGCGCATGTTGCCGCCGCCGTATTGCTTGACCAGACCGGCGATCTCGGCGGCCCAGGGGGTGAGGCGGTCTGTGGCCTTGTCGCCGGCGCACATGAACATCCAGCCGATGGCTTTGCGGATTTCGTCCACCCCCGGCAGGCCGTCGTTCAGATGCTCGCAGCCCTTGAATTCGAACATGATGCCGGGGCCGCCGTTCAGGATCAGCGCATAGCGGATCGGATTGTGGGCGGTCCAGATCGACATGTTGGAGCAGTCAAACGCATAGCGGATGTTGACCGGATCATAGAGCAAGAGCCCCGCCACATCCTGACGCGCCATCTCATCGCGCAGCCGTTGCAGGCGGAAGGCGCGGGCGCGGTCCAGAACGTCCTGGCCCAGTGGTGATTTAAGCGGTTTGTCGGCGCCTTCCGCGTTGAGGAAGGTGCGTTTGCGTTCGTCCTTGAATACAGCCAGCTCAGTCATGCCGCACGCCCGTAGAAGCCGATCTGCTCTTCGGCAGAAAACATCACGCCGGGGCGGTCGTAGAAGGAGAACACCGCAATCACCCGGTGCCTGTCGCCTTTGACAGTGCCCACCCGGTGCGGCGAGTTCTTGCCGCGGAAGATGTTCAGGGTGCCGGGCGACAGGGTCACCGCGCGCATGTTGGGGTCCTTGCCGTTCAACAGCCGTTCGACGCCGTCGTAGTTCGGGTCATCGTCGCTGCGCAGCTCAGGACTGTAAATGAACTCGCCGCCCTGATCCGGCGCCTGCAGCAGCATGGTGGTGGTGAATTCGGAGCGGTCGAAATGCCAGTTCAGCGCCTGCTCCTCGCCGTAGGACATCACGTTCACCCGTGCCAGCGGGTCCTGCATGATGTAAAGCTGTTCCTTGCCCATGGTGGCGGCCAGGAAGGCGACAAAGGGCGGCCATTCATAAAGCTGCAGGACGGGGGAGCCCGCGAACTGGTCGGCGCAGAGCGTCAGGTTCGAGGTCTTGAACCGCTGCAGGGCAGGGTGGTCCGGGGCGAGGCCGTCGATTGCGTCCTTGAAATAGATGTTGTGCTCGCGCTCGTGGCGGAAGCTTTCGGTTTCGAACTTGGGTTTCAGCGCATCTGCGGCGCCTTGGGCCACCTCTGCCTTCATCAGCCCGTCGAGGCTGAACATGCCGTCCGCTGCCAATTCGGCGCGGCAGCGGTCCACCAGCGCCTGCCATTCGGGGCTGCCGGGGCGGTCGAGGGGGTAGCGCTCCAGATCCAGAATATCGTGCATTTTGTTGTCCTTGGTTTTGCCTCGGGTCTTCTTGGAAAACCTGCGCGCTGGGCGATGTTCTGACCACTATAAAATATCTTGGCGAGCATAAGAAAATCTTGCAGTGTGCGGGTATGAAACTGCCCCCCTTGAATGCCCTGCGCGCCTTTGAATGTGCTGCCCGGACCGGGAGTTTTTCGGCTGCGGGGGAGGAGATGGGGGTGAGTTCGGCGGCGGTGTCGATGCAGGTGAAGAACCTGGAGGACTGGCTGGGGCTGAAGCTGTTCACCCGCCGCGCCAATCAGGTGCGGCTGACCGATGCGGGGCGCGATTATTACCAGAAGGCGGCTATGGCGCTGGCGGAGATTGCCAGTTTCACCCAGGCGCTGGCTGAGGGCGGCAAGCGGCGGCCGCTGGTGATCTCGGCAACGCCGGCGCTGGCGCAGCTGTGGCTGCCGGATAGGCTGAAAGCCTTTGCGGCTGAGCGGCCTGACGTGCCGGTGCAGCTCAGGATCGAGGATGACACCATCGAGCTGGAAGCGGCAGGGATCGACGCGCGGCTGTCTTATGGCGGCGAGCATCCGGACTACCGTACACAGGAGCTGTTCACCGATCAGCTGGTGCCGGTGGGAAGCGAACCCGGGGCCGATCTACAGACGGCGCCGCTGGTAGAGGTGAACTGGGGCGCGACAATTACCTCGGTTCCCGGCTGGCGGCAGTATTTCGTGCAGCACGGTATCGCGCGCGAGGACCCCGCGGCGGCTGTCGCGCCATCGGTGCCATCCGCCGTGTCGCTGGTGCAGGCGGGGCTGGGGGTTGCCCTGCTGCCGGAGCAGGTGGTGTCCGGGGAACTGAGGGCCGGCAGGCTGCACCGGCTGGCGGGGCCTGCGCTGGAGATGCCGCGGCCCTATGTGCTGATCACGGCGCACTACAAGTCGCGCTCGCGGCGTCTGAGAGCGCTTGCAGAGGCGCTGGGGGTCCGTTAAGGGGCGAATCCTGCCGCATATGGCGGATCCGTTTTGAATTTTGCCGCGTAACAGTATATGGGAAAGGCCTGCCGGACCCTATATGGGGCCCGTATGACTTGGGGGAAACGCTGATGAACATTCACACCCGCGATGCCGCAGAGGCTCCGGACCGCGAGGCTGCGGCCGCCGCGCTGGATGTGCTGCGGGCCTGGGCCGGCACTGTGACCGAAACCGAGATTGCCCAGCTGGACCCGGCGGTGGCGCGGCTGCTGCCCGGCCGCGAGGTGGGCAATTACCCGGATTTGTCGCGGCATTACCCAGAGGATTTCAAGTCGGACGAGGCCTATCGCGCCACGCTGCCCGACCTGCAGAACGGGCCGACAAGCCTGATCCGCGGTGCGCAGGAGCAGATCCAGCATGTGGGGATCTCGAACTTCCGGCTGCCGATCCGCTTTCACACCCGCGACGACGGTGACCTGACGCTGGAAACCAGCGTGACCGGCACCGTGTCATTGGATGCGGGCAAGAAGGGCATCAACATGTCCCGGATCATGCGCACCTTCTATAAACACGCGGAGCGGACCTTCAGCTATGAAGTGATGGCGGCGGCGCTGGATGATTACCTGAGCGATCTGGACAGCCCGGATGCGCGAATCCAGATGCGGTTCTCTTTCCCGGCGCGGGTGGAGAGCCTGCGCTCCGGCCTCAGCGGCTACCAGTATTATGACATCGCGCTGGAACTGGTGGACCATGACGGCGTGCGTGAGAAGATCATGCATCTGGACTATGTCTATTCCTCGACCTGCCCGTGCTCGCTGGAGCTGTCGGAACACGCGCGTCAGGCGCGCGGCCAGCTGGCGACGCCGCATTCGCAGCGCTCGGTTGCGCGGATTTCGGTGCAGGCGGTGCCGGGCGGGGCCAAGCTGTGGTTCGAGGACCTGATCGACCTGTGCCGCCGCGCGGTGCCGACCGAGACCCAGGTTATGGTGAAGCGCGAGGATGAGCAGGCCTTTGCTGAGCTCAACGCGGCGAACCCGATCTTTGTCGAGGATGCGGCGCGGCTGTTCTGCGAGGCGCTGCAAGGCGATGCGCGGATCGGCGACTTCCGGGTGGTGGCGAGCCATCAGGAAAGCCTGCACAGCCATGATGCGGTGAGTGTGCTGACGCAAGGGCCGCTGTTCAAGGCGATGAGCCTGGACCCCAAGCTGTTCTCAACCCTGATTCATCAAGGGTGACTGAAACGGGCAGGGCTGCCTGAATTCCGGGCAGGCCTCCGTTTGAGCTGCGGCAATTGCTGCATTGCCGCAGGTTTTACGCTGCTGTGCAGAATCGCATGTTAGCCTGCTGGGCGAATCCCTTGGGAAGTCTTTCCGGGGGAGGAGGGAGCTTGTGCGCAGGTGTCTGCATTTGACGGCCCGTTTTCCGCTGCATCCGGCCCTCAGGGCTGCCGGCGCCTGCTCCCTGTCAATCTTGCCCGGACAATGCAGCAGGCATCCGGGGCAAGGCCAGTGCAGGACCTAAGGAGTATCAGATGACGAGCTTTCACCAGATGGCCGGGCTGACGGCCAGGGCGCATGAATGGGCGGGATTTGCGGCAGGCCTGCAGCTGAGGCTGTGGCGGCAGGCGGCAGAGGCCGTGCTGCAAACGCCATATGAGCAGATGCGTCTGGCGCAGTCCTTGGCGGAGGCGCAGCGGCGGCTGCTGGGGGCGGCTGTTCCGGCGGCTGCGGAAGAACCCGCGCAGCAGGAGGCTCCCGAAGCGGAGGCCAAGGCGGCGCCGCGGGACAAGGCTACGGCCCGGAATACGGCAGCGGCCAAGGCTGCCGCCAAGAAACCCGCGGCGCGCAAACCGGCGCCCCGCAAACCTGCTGCGCGCAAGGCGCCGGCCCGTGCGGCTGCAAAACCGGCAGCGCAGGCTGCTCCGGTCAAGGCGGCCCGTCCGGCGGCGGCTCCGGCAGCCCCGCAACCCGCGGCGCCCGCCAAGGAGGCCGCCAAGCCCGCAAAGCCTGCCCAGGCGGCAGGGCAGCCTGCACCGCAGCAGGGCGCAGCAGCCGGGAATGCGGCGGGGGAAAAGCCTGCGGAGTTCCGGGGGGCTTCTGCGCGCCGGGCGGAAACGGCCAGGCCGGCAACTGCCCGGGAGACGCAGGCGGCGAAACCTGCTGCGGCCAAGGCGCCTGTGCAGGAAACGTCCGCAAAGGGTAAGCCGGACGGGAAACCGGAGGTTGCCTCCAAACGTCCGCGCAAACCCTCAAGCCCGCCGCAGATGCCCGCGCGCAACGCTGCCGGCACCAGCAGCAGCGGGGACTGATCCCGCAGGCTTGACACTTGCGGCGCGCAGGGCCAACGCTGCGCCGCATGTTGGATCTCCGTCCGGTTGGATATGTCATCGGCCTTTTGGTCGTCATTCTGGGAGCGATGATGCTGTTCCCGCTGCTGGTCGATCTGCTGGATGGCCGCGGCGAATGGCATGTGTTCCTGGAAAGCGCGGTGTTTACCATTCTGGTGGGCGGGCTGCTGGCCCTGAGCTGCGCCAATGGCGTCAAGGAAGGGCTGAGCATCCGCCAGACCTTCCTTCTGACCACCACCGTCTGGCTGGCGCTGCCCTTGTTCGGGGCGATCCCCCTGATGCTGGGGGCGACCGAGCTGCGCTTTGTCGATGCGTTTTTTGAGGCGATGTCGGGGCTGACCACAACCGGGTCCACGGTGATCTCGGGGCTGGATGATCTGCCGCGCGGGCTGTTGTTGTGGCGCGGCATCCTGCAGTGGCTGGGCGGCATCGGCATCATTGTTGTTGCGATGGTGTTCCTGCCTGAGCTGCGGGTCGGCGGGATGCAGATCTTTAAGTCCGAAAGCTTTGATACTTTTGGGAAAATCCTGCCGCGCGCGCAGGCGATCGCCAAGCAGATCTCGCTGATCTACGTGTCGCTGACGATGGCCTGCATGCTGGTTTACATGGTGATGGGCATGGGGCCGTTTGACGGGCTTGTGCATGCGATGACCACCATCGCCACCGGCGGCTTTGCCAATTACGACGCCTCCTTCGGGGCCTTTTCCGGACCGGTGGAATATGCGGCTGCGGTTTTCATGATCCTCGCGGCACTGCCGTTCGTGCGCTATGTGCAGCTGATCAACGGCCATGGCACGCCGATGCTGCGGGACAGCCAGATCCGCGGCTTCATGCTGACGCTGGGGCTGCTGGTCGCCACCGCGGCGGGGGTGCTGTATTACGCGCAGTCGCATGGGGCGGAGGCCTCTGTCCGCTCGGCGCTGTTCAATATCACCTCGATCATGTCGGGCACCGGCTATGCCAGTGCCGATTACATGCAGTGGGGCAGCTTCCTGGTGATGATCTTCTTCTTCACCGGGCTGATCGGCGGCTGTGCGGGCTCGACCGCCTGTTCGGTGAAGATCTTCCGCTACCAGCTGCTGTTTGCCTCGATCCGCGGCCAGATCCAGCGGATCCGCTCGCCGCATGGGGTGTTCATCACGCGCTATGAAGGGCGGCCGGTGGATGCCGAGGTGCTGAGCTCGGTGATTTCCTTCTTCATGTTCTTCATCGTGACCTTGGGCATGGTGGCCTGGGCGCTGGCGCTGACCGGGCTGGACTTCATCACCGCAGTCTCGGGAGCGGCAACGGCGGTGGCCAATATCGGCCCCGGGCTGGGTGAGACCATCGGGCCTGCGGGCAACTTCTCGACACTGAACGATCCGGCGAAATGGATCCTGAGCGCGGCGATGCTGATCGGGCGGCTGGAGCTGATGGCGGTTTACGCGATCCTGACAGTAAGGTTCTGGCGCGGCTGAGCTGGTTCCTGGTCCGCCTGCTCCAAGGGTCAGGTCATCGCGTTTGCGGGGGTAGCCGAATTCCTGCGAGGAATTCGGCCCGGTTTCCGGCGCGGAAACCGGGGGCTGCCCCCGGGCGAAGGCTGCAGTCTGAGACCGCCGGAAATCCTCGCAGGATTTCTGGACGGAATTCGCGTTCGAATTCCGTTTGCCCCAAAGCTCATCGCCTTGCTCCGAGGGCCGGGCGCTGCTCTGACCGCAAGGGAGGAGGGGGAATTCCGGGCGGCGCCTTGTATTGCTACAATACGCGGACTTGCCCTTGGGGGGCGGCTCGCCTATGAGGCACAGGATCGAAACCCGCAAGGCAGGGAGACCCGTTCCATATGCCCGTACTTGTGATGAAATTCGGCGGCACATCCGTCGCCAACCTGGACCGCATCCGCCGCGCCGCCAAACGCGTCGGCGTTGAGGTGGCCAAGGGATATGACGTGATCGTCATCGTGTCGGCCATGTCCGGCAAGACCAATGAGCTGGTGGGCTGGGTCGACGAGACCTCGCCGCTGTATGACGCGCGCGAATATGACGCAGTGGTGTCCTCGGGCGAGAATGTAACCGCCGGCCTGATGGCGCTGACGCTGCAGGAGATGGATGTGCCTGCCCGCAGCTGGCAGGGCTGGCAGGTGCCGCTCAAGACCTCTTCGGCGCACAGCCAGGCCCGGATCGAGGAGATCCCGCCGGAGAACATCCGCGCCAAGTTTGCCGAGGGCATGAAGGTGGCTGTGGTGGCCGGCTTCCAGGGGATCAGCCCGGAAGGCCGGATCACCACCTTGGGCCGGGGCGGTTCGGACACCACTGCGGTGGCCTTTGCCGCGGCGTTCGAGGCTGAGCGCTGTGATATCTACACCGATGTGGACGGGGTTTATACCACCGACCCGCGGATTTGCGACAAGGCGCGCAAGCTGGATAAGATCGCCTTTGAAGAAATGCTGGAGCTGGCCTCGCTGGGGGCCAAAGTCCTGCAAACCCGCTCTGTTGAACTGGCAATGCGCTATAAGGTGAAGCTGCGCGTGCTGTCGAGTTTTGAGGAACAGTCCGACGAGGCCGGAACCCTGGTCTGCGACGAGGAGGAAATCATGGAATCCAATGTTGTGGCCGGTGTGGCCTATTCCCGTGACGAAGCCAAGCTGACCGTGCAGTCGGTGGCCGACCGCCCCGGCATCGCGGCGACCATCTTTACCGCGCTCAGCGACGCGGGCGTGAATGTGGACATGATCGTGCAGGACGTCTCTGAGGACGGCCGCACCGACATGACCTTCTCTTGCCCGACGGACCAGGTGGCGCGTGCCGAGCAGGCGCTGCTGGGTATCAAGGAGCAGGGCGAGCTGAACTACGCCGAGCTGCTGGCCGACAAGGATGTGGCCAAGGTTTCGGTGGTCGGCATCGGCATGCGGTCGCAGTCGGGCGTGGCGGCCAAGATGTTCAAGGTGCTGTCGGATGAGGGCATCAACATCAAGGTGATCACCACCTCGGAAATCAAGATCTCGGTGCTGATCGACCGCAAGTACATGGAGCTGGCGGTGCAGGCGCTGCATGATGCGTTCGAACTGGACAAGGCCGCGTAAGCGCTTTTCTGAAAACAGTTTTCCGATTGTTGCAAAGGCGCCGTTCGGGCGCCTTTGTTGTGTGTGCCGGGCCGCTGGCGGTAATCTGCCCAAAACCCCGGCGGTCCGCCATGATTGCAGGCAATGCTGCAAAAACACTTGGACTTTTCCCGCCGGGGTGGGACAAGTGGGTGAGGAGAGAGCGCTGGCGCACTACTCTGGGCGGAATCCGCCCCGGAGGCTGACGGGGCGGCAGCGTACAGGGACTATGCCCGGGAGAGGGTGGCAATGGCTGACACGACGGAATCCGAAAGCAGGAAGCTTCTGGTTCGCTTGCGGGAGGCGATGGCGGGCGATGATGCCGGCCAGGCGCGGCTCGACAAGATCACCCATCTGATCGCCGACAGCATGGGGACCGAGGTGTGCTCAGTCTATCTGTTCCGCGACGAGGAGACGCTGGAGCTGTGTGCGACCCAGGGCCTGAACCGCGAATCGGTGCACCAGACCCGGATGCGCATCGGCGAGGGCCTGGTGGGCCGGGTGGCGAAATACGGCAAGGTGGTGAACACCCCGGATGCGCCGCACGCCAAAGGGTTCCGCTATATGCCTGAAACGGGGGAGGAGCGGTTTTCCTCTTTCCTCGGCGTGCCGGTGCAGCGGCTGGGCGAGATGCTGGGCGTTTTGGTGGTGCAGTCCAAGGAAGCGCGGGAGTTTTCCGCCGATGCGGTCTATGCGCTGGAAGTGGTGGCGATGGTGATCGCCGAGATGACCGAGCTGGGCGCCTTTGTCGGCGAGGGCGCGGCGCTGTCGCCGCTGCACCAGCAGGCGGTTCTGATCCATGGCGGCTCGGCCCAGGAGGGGGCCGCCGAGGGTCACGTCTGGCTGCATGAGCCGCGGGTGATCGTAACCAATCCGATTGCCGACGACCCGCAGCGCGAGCTGGAACGGCTGAACGCTGCGGTTGAGGAGCTGCGGGTTGGTGTCGACAAGATGCTGGAAGTCTCGCGCAACGGCGACAAGGAGCAGCTGCAGGTTCTGGAGGCCTACCGGATGTTTGCCAATTCCAAGGGCTGGATGCGGCGGATGGAAGAGGACATCGCCCGCGGCCTGAGCGCCGAGGCGGCGGTGGAGAAGGAACAGTCCCAGGCCCGCGCCCGGATGAGCCAGGTGCAGGATGCCTATCTGCGCGAACGTCTTAGCGATCTGGACGACCTGTCGAACCGGCTGCTGCGGATTTTGACCGGGCAGGGGACCTCAACCGGGGCGGAGCTGCCGGAAAACCCGATCCTGATTGCCCGCAACATCGGCCCCGGCGACCTGCTGGAATACGGCCGCAGCTTGCGCGGGATTGTGCTGGAGGAGGGCTCGGTCGGCTCCCATGCGGCGATTGTGGCGCGGGCGCTGGCGATTCCGCTGGTGGTGCATGCCAAGCGCATCACCACCGAGGCGCTGAACGGCGACCACATCATGGTGGATGGCGATCAGGGCGTGGTGCATCTGCGCCCGGACGAAACCGTGGTGGGCGCCTTCCGCGACAAGATTGCGATGCATGCGCAGGCGCAGGAGCGCTATGCCTCGATCCGCAATACACCTGCGGTGACTACCGACGGGCAGCACATCAACATGGTGATGAATGCCGGCCTGATGGCGGATCTGCCGTCGCTGGACGGCTCCGGCGCCGAAGGGGTGGGGCTGTTTCGCACCGAACTGCAGTTCCTGGTGCGCAACCAGATGCCGAAGCGCTCGGAGCTGGTGGCGCTGTACAAGCGGGTGCTGGACGCGGCGCACGGCAAGCCGGTGGTGTTCCGCACGCTGGACATCGGCTCGGACAAGGTGCTGCCCTATATGACGCCGACGGATGAGCCGAACCCGGCCTTGGGCTGGCGGGCGATCCGGGTGGGGCTGGACAAGCCCGGGGTGATGCGGATGCAGCTGCAGGCGCTGCTGCGCGCCGCAGAGGGCCGGCCGCTGTCGATCATGTTTCCCTTTGTCGCCCAGTTTGAAGAATACCGCGCTGCCAAGGCCGAGGTCGACAAGACCATCGAGCGCGAGCGCATCCTGGGCCATGTGCTGCCGTCCGAGTTGAAGGTCGGAGCCATGCTGGAGACGCCCTCGCTGGCCTATGCGCCGCAGAAGTTCTTTGACGAGGTGAGCTTCATCTCCATCGGCGGCAACGACCTGAAGCAGTTCTTCTTTGCCGCTGACCGTGAGAATGAACGGGTGCGCCGCCGCTATGATACGCTGAACGTCAGCTTTCTGAGCTTCATTGAACGGATTGTGGAGCGCTGCGCGATCTCCGGCACGCCGCTGAGCTTTTGCGGCGAGGATGCGGGGCGCCCGGTCGAGGCGGTCTGTCTGGCGGCGATGGGTATCCGTACGCTGTCGATGCGCCCGGCCTCGATCGGGCCGGTGAAATCGCTGCTGCTGCGGGTGGACCTGGGCGAGCTGCGCAAGATCATTTCCGACGCCCGCCACCGCGGCGACCAGGCGGTGCGGCCTGCGGTGATGCAATACCTGCGCGCGCTCTGACGCGCGGCCATTTGCGGACTTCAAGACTTGATGGCGGCCGCTGGTGCAGTGCCGCTGAGGGTCGTTTTGCCAGTTTGCTTCAAGCTTAAAACTTTAGGCTTGAAGTTTTTGCTGCCCCGCTTATCCTGAACCCAGAGACGTGCGCAAAGCGGGAGAGGATGATCATGAAAATCGCCTGTCTGGGAGGCGGGCCTGCGGGCCTCTACTTTGCAATCTCGATGAAGCTGCGCCAGCCGGAGGCCGAGGTCACGGTGATCGAGCGCAACAAAGCGGATGATACATTCGGCTGGGGCGTGGTGTTGTCGGATGACGCGCTGGAAAACCTGAGCGCCAATGACCCGCAAAGCGCCGCGGCGATCCGGGATCATTTCGCCTATTGGGACGACATTGCCGTTGTCCATAACGGCACCCGCACGGTGTCGGGCGGCCATGGGTTTGCCGGGATCGGGCGCAAGCAGATGCTGCTGCTGCTGCAGGACCGGGCGCGCGAGCTGGGCGTGGACCTGCAGTTCGAAACGGTGGCGAAACCCGCGGCGGAGTATCAGCAGGACTATGAACTTGTGGTCGGCTGCGACGGGCTGAATTCCAGTGTCCGTAATGAGTTCGCGGAACATTTCAAACCGGAAATCGACGTGCGGCCCTGCAAGTTCATCTGGCTGGGGACGCATCAGAAGTTTAACGACGCCTTCACCTTCATCTTTGAGAAGACCCGGCACGGCTGGATGTGGATTCACGCCTATCAGTTCGACGCCGATACCGCGACGGTGATTGTGGAATGCTCTGCCGAGACCTGGGAGGCCTGGGGCTTTGAAGGCATGAGCAAGGAGGAGATCATCCGCACCTGCGAAGAGATTTTTGCGGATCATCTGGAGGGGCACGCGCTGATCTCCAACGCGGCGCATTTGCGCGGCGCGGCGGTGTGGATCAACTTCCCGCGGGTGCTGTGCGAGAAGTGGTACCACGAGAATGTGGTGCTGCTGGGCGATGCCTCGGCCAGCGCGCATTTCTCCATCGGGTCAGGGTCGCGGCTGGCGTTTGACAGCGCCATTGCGCTGGCGGAGCTGGTCAGCAGCGAGCCGACCCTGGAGCGCGCGTTTGAACGCTACCAGGAGGAACGGCGGCTGGATGTGCTGCGGCTGCAGTCAGCGGCGCGCAATTCCTTGGAGTGGTTTGAGGAAGTTGAGCGCTATCTGGATATGGACCCGGTGCAGTTCAATTACTCGCTGCTGACCCGGTCGCAGCGGATCAGCCACGAGAACCTGCGGCTGCGGGATGCGGAGTGGCTTGAGAGCGCGGAGAAGTGGTTTCAGGACAAGGCAGGCGCGCCCGCGGATGCACCGGTGCGGCCGCCGATGTTTGCGCCCTACGCCTTGCGCGGGATGGAGCTGAAGAACCGTGTCGTGGTCTCTCCCATGGCGCAGTACAAGGCGGTGGAGGGCTGCCCGACCGACTGGCATCTGATCCATTACGGCGAACGTGCCAAGGGCGGGGCGGGGCTGGTTTATACCGAGATGACCTGTGTGTCGGCTGAGGGGCGGATCACGCCGGGCTGCCCGGGGCTTTATGCACCGGAGCATGAGGCGGCCTGGCAGCGGCTGGTGGATTTTGTGCACGGCGAGACCAGTGCCAAGATCTGCTGTCAGATTGGACATTCGGGGCGCAAAGGCTCGACCCAGCTGGGCTGGGAGGAAATGGACGCGCCGCTGGCGGAGGGGAACTGGGAGACGGTTTCGGCCTCTGCCATCCCGTGGTCTGATAACAACCCGGCCCCGCGGGAGATTACGCGCGGTGAAATGGATCAAATTCGCGACGAATTTGTTGCATCAGCGCAAATGGCGGCGCGTGCCGGATTTGACATGATCGAACTTCATGCGGCGCATGGCTATCTGATTTCGTCCTTTATTTCGCCAAAATCGAACAATCGCACCGATGCGTACGGCGGTTCCTTGGAAAACCGCCTGCGCTATCCCTTGGAGGTGTTCCGGGCCATGCGCGCGGTCTGGCCGGAAGACAAACCGATGTCGGTGCGGATCTCTGCCAGCGATTGGGTCGGCGATGAGGGTGTCACACCGGAGGAGGCGGTGGAGATCGCCAGAGCCTTCACCGCTGCCGGGGCGGATATTATCGACGTTTCCGCCGGGCAGACCTCGACGGACGCGCAGCCGGTCTATGGCCGGATGTTCCAGACCCCGTTTTCCGACCGCATCCGCAATGGGGCCGGGATTGCCACCATGGCGGTGGGCAATATCTATGAGGCGGATCACGCCAATTCGATCCTGATGGCGGGGCGGGCCGATCTGGTTTGCGTCGGGCGGCCGCATCTGGCGGATCCCTATTGGACGCTGCATGAGGCGGCGCGGATCGGTGACCGGCATGGCGGCTGGCCGCTGCCCTATCACGCGGGCCGCGATCAGGCCTGGCGCCTGGCGGACCGTGAGGCGGAGGTGATCCGGGCATGACACGCAGGGTTCTGGTCACAGGCGGCGGCACGGGGATCGGCAAGGCGATTGCGCATGCTTTTGCCGCGGACGGCTGCCATGTCACGATCGCCGGGCGCCGGCGGGAACCGCTGGAGGCGGCGGCGGAAGGGCTGGGGCTGGAGATCCGCACCGCCGATGTCACCGATGAGGCGCAGGTGCAGGCGCTGTTTGATGCGCCCTATGATGTGGTCATTGCCAATGCCGGCACCGGTGTGGCGGCGCGGATCGAGGATGTTGAGCTGGAGGATTGGCAGCGGACCCTGACCGTCAACATGACGGGCACTTTCCTGACCTTCCGGGCGGCCTTGCGGGCGGGGATGAAACCCGGCGGGCGGCTGATTGCCATCGCCTCCACCGCGTCTTTGCAGGGCGGGGCGCAGATCCCGGCCTATGCGGCCTCCAAACACGGGGTGCTGGGGCTGGTGCGCTCGGTGGCGCAAGACGTGGCTAAGCGCGGCATCACCTGCAACGCGGTCTGCCCCGGGTTTGTGGATACCGAGATGGCGGAGAGCGCGATCACCGGGCTGATGGCCCGGCAGGAGATTTCGCGGGAACAGGCGCTGAAGATGGTGGTTGGCGGCAACCCGATGCAGCGGCTGATCACGCCTGAGGAAGTGGCGGCCACGGCGGTGTTTCTGGCCTCCGAAGGCGCGGCTTCGGTCAATGGGCACGCAATGAGCGTGTCGGGAGGGGAAATTTGAGCACGACATCGAAAGACCGGCTGCGGCTGTGGCTGAAGGTGCTGAAGGCCACCAAGGCGGTGGAGAGCGAAGTGCGCGAGAACCTGCGCCGGGAGTTTGCAACCACGCTGCCGCGGTTTGACGTGATGGCGGCGCTGATGCAGCACGAAAAAGGCTTGAAGATGAGCGAGTTGTCGGGGGTTCTGAAAGTCTCCAACGGCAATGTGACCGGCATTGTCGAGCGGCTGGTCGAGGATGGCCATGTGCAGCGCGAGAAGGTCGAGGGCGACCGGCGCGCCAATCTGGTGCGGCTGACAGAGGCGGGCCGGATTGAGTTTTCACGTCAGGCGGAAGCGCATGAGGGCTGGATCGATGCAGCCTTTGACGGGCTGGCGGCGGATCAGGCGCAAGGCATTGCCGAAAGCCTGGATGCGGTGGTGCGGCGGCTGGAGAAAGGCGGCAAGGCATGAAGGTGAACCGGGAGCCTGAGCATTTTCTGTGCCGGATAGAGGATGGCATCGCGACTGTGTCCTTGGACCGGCCGGAGCGGAAGAACCCGCTGACGTTTGAGAGTTACGCGGAGCTGCGCGACTGGTTCCGCGATCTGCATTATGATGATGAGGTGAAGGCGGTGGTCTTCGCCTCCAACGGCGGCAATTTCTGCTCGGGCGGCGATGTGCATGACATTATCGGGCCGCTGGTTGGTATGAGCATGAAGGAGCTTTTGGCCTTCACCCGGATGACCGGCGATCTGGTCAAGGCGATGGTCAACTGCGGCAAGCCGGTGATTGCGGCGATTGACGGGGTCTGCGTTGGGGCGGGGGCGATCATCGCCATGGCCTCGGACATCCGGATTGCGACGCCGGAAGCGAAGACCGCGTTCCTGTTTACCCGGGTGGGGCTTGCGGGCTGCGACATGGGCGCTTGCGCGATCCTGCCGCGGATCATCGGCCAGGGACGGGCGGCGGAGCTTTTGTACACGGGCCGGTCGATGAGTGCTGAAGAGGGCCACGCTTGGGGCTTTCACAACACGCTGGTTGCGGCGGACGAGCTGGAAGCGGAGGCGCAGAGCTGGGCCGCGCGGATCGCGGCTGGTCCGAATTTTGGCCACATGATGACCAAGACCATGCTGGCGCAGGAATGGTCGATGTCGATCGAACAGGCGATCGAGGCCGAGGCCCAGGCGCAGGCGATCTGCATGCAGACGGCGGATTTCGAACGCGCCTACCATGCCTTTGTGAACAAGGAAAAGCCGCTGTTTGAAGGCGATTGAGTTGTGACACCGCTGGAACCTGCGCCAGAGGAGGGCGCGGGAGCCTCCGGCGGGAGTATTTTGGGAAAGATGAAACCGGGAGGGCCGCGCCATGGCGGACAGGACGTTTCTGAGCTGGCCGTTCTTCGAGGACCGGCATCGGGCGCTGGCAGAGGAGTTGGAGGCCTGGGCTGGGGCGCAGCTGGCGGGTATTGATCATGCGGACACCGATGCGGCCTGCCGGGCGCTGGTGGCCGCACTGGGCGAGGGCGGCTGGACGCGGCATTCCGGGGCGATGGCGGGGGAGCGGCTGGATGTGCGCAGCCTGTGCCTGATCCGCGAGACGCTGGCGCGCCATGACGGGCTGGCGGATTTTGCCTTTGCCATGCAGGGGCTGGGGACCGGGGCGGTTTCCTTGTTTGGCACTGAGGCGCAGCAGCAGGAGTGGCTGCCGCTGACCCGGGCGGGCAAGGCAATCTCGGCCTTTGCCCTGACCGAGCCGCAGTCGGGGTCGGATGTGGCGAATTCCACCATGTCGGCAACGCCCGATGGCGATCATTATGTGCTGAACGGTGAGAAGACCTGGATCTCCAATGGCGGCATTGCCGATGTCTACACGCTGTTTGCCCGCACCGGCGAGGCACCCGGGGCCAAGGGGCTGAGCGCCTTTGTGGTGCCCGCGGGCCTGCCCGGGTTCGAGGTGGCGGAGCGGCTGGAAACCATTGCGCCGCATCCGCTGGCCACCTTGCGGTTCACCGATTGCCGCATTCCGAAATCGGCCTTGCTGGGGCAGCCGGGGCAGGGTTTCAAGATTGCGATGTCGGTGCTGGATGTATTCCGCTCGACAGTGGCTGCCGCGGCTTTGGGCTTTGCCCGCCGGGCGCTGGACGAGTCTCTGGCGCGGGTGAGCACGCGGCAGGTGCAGGGGGCGCCGCTCATTGATCTGCAGATGGTGCAGGGGCATATCGCCGATATGGCGCTGGATGTGGATGCCTCGGCCTTGCTGGTTTACCGCGCCGCCTGGGCCAAGGATTCCGGTGCTGCGCGGGTCACCCGCGAGGCAGCGATGGCCAAGCTGTTTTCCACCGATCAGGCGCAAGCGGTGATCGACAAGGCGGTGCAGCTGCATGGCGGCGATGGCGTGCGCCGCGGCCAGAAGGTGGAGGAACTGTACCGCGATATTCGCGCCTTGCGTATTTATGAGGGCGCCTCGGACGTGCAGCGGGTGGTAATCGCGCGCCAGGCGCTGGGCGCCTTTCAGGGAGCGAATTGAGATGCTGGGACCAACCGCCCATGCGGACAGCTTTGCCCGCGATAACCTGCCGCCTGCGGATCAATGGCCCGAGTTTTTGCTGGAGGGGTTCGACTATCCCGAATACCTGAACGCCGCGGTGGAGCTGACCGATGCGATGGTGGAGAAGGGGTTCGGCGACCATACCGCGCTGATCGGCAACGGCCGCTACCGCACCTACAAGGAGCTGGCGGACTGGACCAACCGGCTGGCGCATGTGCTGAGCGAGGATCTGGGCGTGAAGCCGGGCAACCGGGTGCTGATCCGCTCCGCCAACAATCCGGCGATGGTCGCCTGCTGGCTGGCGGCAACCAAGGCGGGGGCAGTGGTGGTCAACACCATGCCGCTGCTGCGCAAGGGGGAGCTGGCCAAGATCGTCGACAAGGCGGAGATCTCGCACGCGCTATGCGACACCAGGCTGAAGGACGAACTGGTGGCCTGCGCCAAGGAATTGAAGTTCCTGAAGACCGTTGTGGGCTTTGACGGCACCTCCAACCATGACGCTGAGCTGGACCGGCTGGCGCTGGAGAAGCCGGTGGCCTATGAGGCGGTGAAGACCGGGCGCGATGATGTGGCGCTGCTGGGGTTTACCTCCGGCACCACCGGCTCGCCCAAGGCGACGATGCATTTCCACCGCGATTTGCTGATCATCGCCGACAGCTATGCGCGCGAAGTGCTGGATGTGCAGCCGGAGGACGTGTTTGTCGGCTCGCCGCCATTGGCCTTTACATTCGGCCTCGGCGGGCTGGCGATCTTTCCCCTGCGTTTTGGCGCGGCGGCGACGCTGTTGGAAAATGCCACGCCGCCGAACCTCATCGAGATCATCGAGAAATACAAGGCCACCGTCTGCTTTACCGCGCCGACGGCCTATCGCGTCATGCTGCGGGCGATGGAAGAAGGGGCGGATCTGTCGTCGCTCAGGGCGGCGGTGTCGGCGGGGGAGACCTTGCCCGCGCCGGTCTATGAGGAGTGGATGCAGAAAACCGGAAAACCGATGCTGGACGGGATTGGCGCCACCGAGATGCTGCATATCTTCATCACCAACCGGTTCAGCGACCACCGGCCCGCCTGTACCGGCAAGCCGGTGGGCGGCTATCAGGTCAAAGTGCTGGACCGCGACGGCAATGAGGCGCCCCGCGGCGAGGCCGGGCGGCTGGCGGTCAAAGGCCCGACGGGCTGCCGCTATCTGGCAGACGAGCGGCAGGCCGAATATGTGCGGGACGGCTGGAACGTCACCGGCGACAGTTTCATCCGGGATGCGGATGGCTACCTGCATTTTGCTGCGCGCAACGACGACATGATTGTTTCGGCCGGTTACAACATTGCAGGCCCCGAAGTGGAGGCGGCGCTGCTGTCGCATGAGGCAGTTGCGGAATGCGCTGTCGTCGGCGTGCGGGACGAGGCGCGAGGCGAGATCGTACAGGCGCATGTGGTACTGGCAGAGGGTCAGGTGCCGTCAGATGCGCTGGTGAAGCTGCTGCAAGACCATGTGAAGGCGGCGATTGCGCCCTACAAGTACCCCCGGTCGGTGGTCTTTACCGGCGCCCTGCCGAAAACCGAGACCGGCAAGATACAGCGGTTCCGGCTGAAGGGGTAGGCACGCTGGTTGCCGGAGGCCGCGGCAGCAGCGGCAACCGGCAGCCGAATGGCCGCCGCGCAGCGGATTGCTCGAGTGCCGAACGGCGGTACAGGCTTCCGCTGGATCGCTAAGCCTTTGGCAAGGCACGGATTATCTGCGGGGAAGAGTGGAGGCGAGTACCGGAATCGAACCGGTGTACACGGATTTGCAATCCGAACCCAAGCCATTGATTTTAAACAATGTGGTGTTGAGAGAAAGGCGGAATAAAGCGGAAACAAACCGTGAAAGTTGCGAAGGCTACTTGCGCCTCCGCTGCGCTTCCAAAGCCCGCACCTTCTGCCGTGTCGAGCCTGCGTATTTGGCAATCATCGCCTTGGTGGTGTGGCCGGTCACAGCCGCAATCAGATCATCATCGCAGCCCAGTGCCGCCAGCTCCGCCGCCGCGGCATAGCGCAGCCCGTGCAGGTCGAATTCCTCGGCGCCAATCACCTTGCGCACGTTCATCACTGCCTCATGCGCACTGCGGTAGCTGGTCGGCTTGCCGTGGCCCCATGCGCAGATCGTCGGGCCAATCTTCTGCGTGTCCGCCAGGATGGCGCGCAGGTGCGAGGTGAACGGCACCCACAGCTTCGCACCGGTCTTTCCCTGCGCCACGTTGATGCCATCGCCTTCTATGTCGCTCCAGCGCATCTTGAGAACGTCGCCGATCCGCTGGCCGGTGCCAAGGCAGAGTTCGAAGACCAGCAGCGCCCGGCCGTCAGCCTTGGTGCGGAATTTCTCGATCATCTCCGGCGGCCACGGTTCGCGCGGTTTGGTGTCGGCCTTCAGCAGCGAAACGCCCTTGGCCGGGTTGTCGTCGCGCCAGCCAAGGTCAATCGCGTGTTCCATCAGAATCCGCACCACCTGCACAATGTAGTTGGCAAAGCGCACCGCGTCCGAGTTTGCGTCCCGGGCCCGGATCACGTCCTTGCGCCGCACGCTGTCAATCTGGATGGGCCCTAGCTTCTCCCGCACCCATGACAGCACCTTGTCGTAATCCCGCGCTGTGCGGGGCGCCAGGCGCTTGTATCGCTGGCTGCGCTCATAGTTCGCGACAAGGGCTGAGAATGTCTTGCCGGTGGCCGGGGAGGGTTGGGCCCCGTTCAGCAGGGCGGCGTACTCCAGCGCGAATTCCTTGGTCCCCGGGCGGCTATCAATCCGTGTGGTCTGATAGCCGCGGCGCTGGAAGTACAGCACGCCCTTCTTGTTGTAGACATGTGCCGGCAGGTCGCGTTTCATCGCTTGAAGTCCACAAGATCAATCGGGTTGCCGGACACTTCGACGCTCGGCGGGGTGACGTGGATCTTCCCGTCCGGGTCGATGGTCACAGAAAACCCCTGCGCCGCCCATTCGGTCACAGCCTTGCGCAGATCCGCCGGGCGCCAAAGCGGCTTGGTGACTGGTTCATGCTTGCCCATCAGCTTCCCTCCTTTGCGATGGGACGGAGGACTTCGATATGCGCATCCAGCCAGGGGCCGTAGAAGGTTCGTGGAGTTTCTTTCAGCATCAACAGATGCGGCAGGATCATCTGTGCGTGCTCTTTAGTGATCGGCCTCTGTTCCGGCGTTACCTGTGGGGGCTGGGAGGATGCCTTGCCCACGGCAACACCAACTTGATAGGCACGCCGGTTTGGTGCTGAGATTGCAGCAGCGATTTCGCGGGCGATGGCTTGCGGGTCATCGGTCCCAAGGACTGCGAGTTGACCTATGCACGCGCCAGCTTCATTGAGGAGCAGGATCGACTGCCCCACGACTGATGAATACGCAGCGGCTTCGGCGCTATGGATGGTCGGCAGTTCGGGTTGATCAGTCATTGGGGGTATCCTTCCGCTTGCGCAGGGTGTCGGCCAGGATCGTGAAGGTGTTTCGGCCATCCGACCCCTGCGGGTAGTGGCTGGCGTAATGCTCTGACAGCTCCGCTGCCTCCTCCAGCGCCGCCTTGCGCCCGGCTTCTCTTCCGGCATTGTGCGCTGCTTCCCACTGGTCCCGGGCCGCGGCGCGCTCGCGGGTGATCATGTCTGCCAGATCGTGGGTGCTGATGCTCTCCAGCAATCCAGGTGCATCCTCTCCGCCGCAAATGACATAGGCCAAATCATAGGCGCGGTTCTCGGCGGTATCCCGCTCGGCCGCCAGCGCCCGCATTAACGCGGCATCCGCGGACTGGCGGTCATGGGCGACGTGATCAAGGTGCTGGCAGCGGGCCTCTACGGCCTCTGTGCTTGTGTCGATGCTCACGCTGCATCCTCCATCCAGAACGGGGGCTGTTCCCCCAGAAGCTCCCACCCGGCATGGGTGAGAGTAAGGCGGCCTGACGGCTCCTTGCGGTCCACAAGGCCCGCGTTCAGCAGGCTGTAGAGCGAAGTCGGGAAGGACTTGTTGCCCCTCCCCAGCTTCTGCTGCAGATCCCAGGACTTCGGCGGCCGGCGCATTTTGTTCGCTGCGTCCTTCAGCTCGTGCATGATCCGCATCGCCTGTTCGTCGGCGCGGATGCGGTCGGTAAGCGAGGGGATGGGGGCAAAGAAGGTCACAGGCCGACAGCCTCCGCGTACATCTCGAAAACGGCGGCTTCTTCTGCGCGCTGGTCCGGGTCTTTCTTGCGCTCGGCAATGATCTTGCGCATGATTTTCGTATCGTAGCCGCGGCCCTTGGCTTCGGCGAACACCTCTTTCTGCTGCTCAGCGGCGGTCTGTTTTTCCGTTTCGAGCCGTTCCACCCGCTCAATAAAGGCGCGCAACTCGCCCGCGGTCACGCGCTGGCTCTCGGTGGTGTCGGTGTCATGCATGGGTGTCTCCTTTCTCCGCCTCTCGGGCGGCATGCTCTAGTTTCGCAATGGCAAGCAGGGCGGGCTTCACTTCCGGCTCTGCATCATCATAGTTGAGCCGCCTCCATCTCCCGCCAGCGAGGCGAGGAAGAAGTGCGCGCGGGATGGCCTCCCAGTTGCTCGGCTCAGTGTTGGTTTTGTCGCCATCCAGGCACTTGAGGCAGTGCCCCTCCGGCAGTGGCCCGTTGGCTTCTTCCCAGCGCAGCAGGTGCACCAGCTGCCAGCGGGTTTTCGAAGGCTGGCCGTCGTGCATCTTGCGCTCGATATACCCGTCCTTGCTCGTGCGATCGGTTCCGATAGGCTTGTAGCGATCCGCCGCGCGGCCATTGATCTGCCCGCGCTTAAAGTGACCTTTCTCAGAACCAGCCACTTTGAACGGCTTGCCTTTATTGTGCGGTTTGTGCCCCCGGCCAAAGCAGCCGGAGCGGCCAGTTTTCCACCCATTGCGGTTGCAGAGGGCTTTGTAGTTATCGACTGATACGTCGGAACGCCCAAACCTAGCGCAGAACTCGGCGTGTGCGTCTCTGCGGGGGCGCTTGGCGTTTACCTTGACCCACGCCAGTTCTTCTGCGCTGTATGCGATCTGTCGGCCCTTCATTGCTTTGCGCCACCAATCTGGGGAAGGTGCGGCAGGACAGACGCGCCATGCTCAGCAAACAGCTTGGCCGCCTTGAGTTGAAGATCTGCGTTGCTGGTAATTTTGTCTGCCACGGAAACCATAGCCCCCGCGCGCTTCACCTCCTGGTCGATCTGCTCTGCCGACATACCCTCATCAGACAGCCTCTCAAGCTGTGCGAACAGGTGGTCATTCAGGTCGGTCAGTTTGTTCTTCACTGCTCTTTCTCCTGTCTCACTGGTTCTCAGAAAGTGACCGGGCGGTGAAACGTCGCGTTTCGGTAGCAAAGGTCAGCCCGACCAAACGTTTCGCTCGTGTGCTCTGCGGCCTGCGCGGGATGCGGAGGCTTCGGACGTATGGTTGTGGTCTGTGCCCGGTCACTGTCAGAGGATCAGCGGATCCTGTCTTGCGTTGGCGCGCGGCCGTGGTTCGGGTGGTACCCAAGCACTCGCTCAGCGGCCTTCCTGGCAATCACAGCGTCCGACTTGTCCGCGAAAAGGCCGAGTCCAACCGTTTTGCCAAAGGCGCTGATCTGGGCACACCACTTTCCGGTTTGCCGGTGCAGGTACACGCCGCACACACCGGAGGTGTTGTTTGAGTTCATGGCGGAATTTCTGGCGTTTTCCGCGTTCACAACGTCACGAAGGTTCTCGATGCGGTTGTCTGTCCGGTCGCCGTTGATATGGTCAACCTGACCAGTCGGCCATTCGCCGTGATGCAATGCCCATGCCGCCCTGTGCGCCGAAATCGTTGTGCTCTTGCCGTTGCACTTAAAGTTGCTGACAAGGTAGCCGCGCTTCCCTTTGTGGGTGAAGGCTCGCCGCCCGGCCAATCTTTGCCCTTCGCGCCAATAAATGTTTCCCGTCTCAGGGTCGTACCGAAGCCGCCCTTTCAATTCTTCGACAGAGATTTTCATTAGAAATCCACCTCTATATCAGACACATCGGCTCGCGTTGGCGCGATGTACGAGTAGTCCTTGCCGTAAAGGCTGTGAAACTCAGACCGGTGCAAATGGAACAGTCGGTGGTCGTGCGAGCAGAGCGGGATTGCATCAGCATCAGCCGACTTCTGAGCCGCGCCAGGTAGCTGGACATACAGCCCCTGTTCGTCGTGATCTGGCCTATCCCTGCAATGGTGCGCTTCACTCGGCCCTGTCCGCCCGCAGGCCGCACACGGCAGGGACCGGACCTTGCGCAGGTATTCGGCGTCCTTCTTGGCCTTGGGCTGCTTGAGGCCCAAAGGCCCGCGGTTGGCGATGTTCATGGCCGCACCCCCAGCAAGGCATGTCCCCAATCCAGCACGTCTGCCTTGGACTTGTGGAAACGCTCTTTGCCCATTGCCTTGAAGGACTGGCTGTGCGGGGTTGAGCAGATCACCAGCGGGCCGCGGACCACCACCAGGGCGTAGCCGTGCGCCTTGCGGGCATTGGCCGCCACAACCGGCGCAACCCGGCAGGCCACCTCGTGGCTTTCGCAGTCAATGGTGTCCACATCGCAGTGGCCGGTGGCGATCAGGCCGTGCTTACGGAAGGCTTCGGGCGAGGCAGCATAGGGCGCGTTGCCGTGCTGATGCGGCAAGTTGGCCCAGAGGTCATGGAGCTCCGCAAACTGGTGGTTGTGCGATTGCTGGCTGCGCTGCTTCTCGCGCAGGGCGTCGGCCAGAGCATAGGCCCAATCGGCCGGCACCCACTCTTTGCCATCCAGCACCATCGCCGCGGGTTTGAAGTTCAGGGGATGCTGTGACATTAGGCAGCCGCCTTTCCGTTGAGCTTGTGGACCATCGCCTCAACGTCCCGCAGGAAGGCGCGGACGGCGGCCTCCATGTCGCTGATCGCCTCGCTGTCAGCCTCGATGCGCACAATGTGCAGCGCCAGGTCGTCGGGCAGGTCAGGGCAGAACGACACGAAATCGCACCACTCGCGGCCCGTGCAAGCCATCTGCCACTGCACCTGCTCGCGGTATGCCTTCTTGATCACGCCGCCGGTCATGACCCGGATATGCTCGGTTGGCTGGGGGCATTTGATCTCGACAAGTCCCGGCTCGCCCACCAGCCCGTCAGGCGATGCGCCGGCCATGCTGATTGACGGGTGGTCGATAAAATCAACCTCCTGCACCATCCGGCCTGTGGTCATGGTGTACATCGCCCGCGCCTGCGGCTCAGTCTCATTGCCCTGATCCATGGCGGCGCTCTTGAATGTCTCGGTAGGGCGCCCGGTCAGCCGTTCGCAAACAAGCTGCGCGCGGTAGTTCTGGTATCCGGCCTTGCTGGTGTCCATCATGGCATCGTTGACCTTGGAGGCGGTCACTTTGCCCAGGCGCAGGGCGTGCCATTCGTCGGTGCCTTGCTGTATCATTGCTGCGCGCTCCGGTCTTTGATGGTCTGGCGCAGACGGCCAGCAACGCGGGCGAAGTGCTGCGCGGGCAGGTCATGCAGCGCGCCGAGCTTTTCAGCAGTGCAGACGATTTCCTCGGTGATGCCCGCTTCTTCGATCAGCTCGCGCAGCTCGTCATACTGGCTGGCGCTGATCGGCTCGCCGCGGCCGGCGGCTTGGCCGTCGTCATCGTCGCTGGTGGCGACATCGAAGATCATGCTGAACAGATACCGGCGCGCATAGCTGGCCGTGCTTCCGAATGCATGGGTCTGAGTTTTGTTTGCCGTACCCTTCATGCCTTTGTCATCAAGGGGGATTTCGGCGATGCCGCTTTCTTCATGGCCGCCCTGGTGGCGCAGCGTCCAGCGCACCGCCATCATTCCGGGCTTCTCCGTCGCCGCCGGAAACGTCGAGAATGAGAACCCGTGCCGCGCGACAATGGGCTTGCAGGCCGCATAGATGGCGGCGAGGTCGGCGTACTTGGACCGGGTTTGGTCGTTGTTCTTGTTCTTGGCTACGGGTGTGATTTCGGCCTGACAGGCTGCCATAGCATCGCTGAAAGCGCGGCGCGCGGACTCCGCGTCCATCCGCTCTTTCATGGCAAGCATCCGCTCCAGCTTGTCCAAATCGGCGCTGGGGTCCATCACAACCCGCTCGATCATGCTCACCATCGGGTCAGCAGCGGGCAGGGCGGCCTCTTGCGGCTGGACTTGTGCAACTTGGTTCATATCTCGCTCCTAAGAAAAGTCCCCCAGCGGCGCAGAGTTGCGGCAATGCTGCCGCCGGGGGTGAGTGGGGCGCCGGGACGTTGGCGGTATGGCGCCCGAGGGGAGTTCAGTGAGGGCAGATGGGCGGGAACAGATGCGCCCAGGCTGCATTGGCCAGAAACAGGGCCAGGAGGGCGAGGGAGGCGGCAATGATCACCGCCGCCGCCCAGGAGTGCAGCCAGCGCTGCGGCTCCTCTTGGCCCCCGTTGTAGTCCTCAAAGACCTGCGCGCTGCGGCCCCGGTTCTCGGCGTCGAATTCATCCCGGCGGGCTGTCCGTTGTGAGTGGTGGCTGCTTGCCGCCGGGGCGGAGGTGGCCATGCGGCGCGCCTCCTGAATGATTGGGGTGTCGGTATGCATGACGGTCACTCCGCCGCCAGAGCGCTGCCAAGAGCGCGGTCGCCGTTTTCGTATTCGGTCTGGATCTGCTCGCAGAGAAACAGCTCATAGCTGCCCAAATCCGCCTTTGCGGCTGCGGTGTCCTCGCTGATGAAGTTCAGCAGGTCGCAGTTGTAGGGATCAGCCAGATTGCGGCGGATGGTGTGGCCGGACACCTTCACGGCGATAATCTCGCCGGTCACGGTCCATGTCTCGGTCAGGTAGCCGGTGGACGGGTCCGCATCCTCGCGGGTCACGTCGAAGGTAAAACCCGCCTCAACCGCAAGAGAACCGCTGTCGATATCGAAATCCTCAAGGTGCAGCATTTCACTGTAGCGGCGGCGCGGCTTGCGACCGGCCAGGCTCAGGTTTGCGCGGGTGGCGCCGTAGTAGTTCTGGATCGTCTCGACTGCGCTGTTCATCTCGGTTCTCCCTTTGCTTGAGAACTAAGATAATTTGGCAATTGCCAAACATCAAGTGAAAAATTGGCTTTTGCCAAATTTTGCCGAAACCGCGTTTGCGGCACGCGGCCGATATTCGTAGTCACCCTTGAGTCGAATGTGCAGTCTTCCGACAGCCAAAGCGTGTGTTTTGGCGTGTCAAGAAAGGAAGACAGAATGATCGAAGATGCTATCTCAGCGCGCCTCGGGGAACTTGATGGGCGCCTGGCAAGATGGGGCCTTGAGGCGGTGCAGGTCAGTGAACCGGCAGAGATAAAGGCCATGATGGCCGGCGTTGGCAAAAGGAGCGTCCACCCGGTCTCGGAGATCGAACCCGGGCAGATAGAAAATGGGGCAGCCTTTTGGCTTGCGCTCAAGAGGGATGGTGTTTTTGTGGCCTGCATCTCCGCAAGGTTCGCGAACCTGACTGGCGAGAGGTTCGAAAGATACTGGCGGGAGCTGTGCGCGAGCAAGTACCCAAGCCGCGAATGCCCAGTGGCGTCTGTGTCGCCGGGCGTCCAAGACGCCTTGCACGGTAAGCTTGTCTACTTCGGTGGGGTGCAGGTCGCCGAGGCGGAGCAGGGCAACATCTCGAAGTTGAGCGCGCTCGTGGAGTATGCGAAACTCCTCTCGCTGAGCCTGTGGCGCTTTGACCGGCTGTACACGATCATCAATCTGGAGCACCGGCCGCTGGCGCGCGTGTACAAGTTCGGGCAAATCATCGACAACGCGGTGCAGTGGGTTTCGCCGATACCGGAAGGGCTGGCGAACAATCAGGTCTTTCTTGTGGAGGACAGGGAAACCTTCGAGGGGCGGCTAGCCCTTCAGCCAAGTTAACTTAGAGAAAACGGCGGTTACAGGAAGCCCATCATCATTTGTCACCTTCATGGTGATCTTCCTGTAGCCGGCCACCACCTTTTGCCCCTTGATGACCTCGTCAATCACCTCGTCGGTCACAACAAACCCGCGTCCCTGTGCGGCCCAATGTGATTCCATGGCATGGTTCAATCTGGCTTGGTTCATTGCGCCTACCGTCTGGTAATAGTCGTCCTTGCAAGAGAACAAGAGGCGCTCCATGGTTATGCTGTTGCTGCCAAAGCTGATCGGATGCATCAGGCGGTCAGTCGCCTCGACTGGCTTGTAGAGATCCACCTGGTCGGCAAACCACTGCCAGTTTTTCAGTTGCGCGCCTTCTTCCCTGTACCAGTCCAGGATGTGGTCGGAGGTCACGTCGAAGCCGGCCCGCGTCACTTTGGCGCGCTGGAGATTGACCTTGCGGGCAAGGCGCGTATCTTCGGCGCCGCGCTGGCTATCGGGGTCGCTGCTCTGCGGAAAGAAGAAGTTCAGGGGGACGCCTAGGACCTCGGAAAGAAGCGCGACGGTTGAGGCCGGGATATCCCGCTGCAGCCTGATTTGGTTGAATGTGGTGTTGTAGTTCAGGCCAGCCTGGGCGCAAGCGCGCTTCAGGCTGATGCCCGAGATTTCGCAGGCAGCCTTGATGCGCTCCCCAACGATGGCCCTAAATTCGTTCATGCTTCTACCCGCAAGAAATGGACATATGACAACTATTTGGGGAATAGTTGACACTCGGTCAATAGGGGTACAACAATCTTAGCGCGAACCGTACTCGCGAATGGGCAGAATTGATAGGGAAGTATCGTGAACGATAAGATGCGAAGTGGGAAAGGAAAGTTGGAAGTTTTGGCCTTACTGCGGGAGATCAGTGGTCTTCCTGCTGGCCCTTCGCGCGCATCGCTTCTGCAGCGGCTTTCAGAACACGAAGCTCTTCCTGAGATAGCTGATCTAATAGATCTTGCAGTTCGCCGCGGAGGCCGCCGTCCGGATCATCAATCGGATCGCCGTGCAGCAAATGCCCAGGCGGGACGCTGAGAGCGGTAGCGACTTTCCCCAGCGCGTCAGCGTTTGGAATGGCGTTCTCGCGCCGCCCCCATGTGTGTATTTGATGGTACGGGACGCCTGACGCACGGGACAGTTCGGCAACGCTCATGCCGAGATGCTTAATGCGTTCTTCAAGTCTCTGATAGAATGCGCTTTTCGTCATGTTGCCATGTTAATATTGGCAGTTGCCAAGAGCAATTTGGCATTTGCCGATTGACAAAAGTTGGCAGATGCCAAAAAATGGCGCTATGCCAAACACCGATATCATCAAGACGATCGATCAAATCGCCAAGGAAAGTGGGCTGAAAGCGTCCACGATTGGCCTCCGCGCTTGCGGTGATGCTCTGCTGTATGCCCGCGCCAAAAAGAGGAAGGCGCAGGACGAAGAAAGGCAGGCGAAGCTTAAAGCGTACCAGAGGGAGCTGAGGGCTGCCCGCAAGAAGAAATCCAGCGAGGAGCGCCAGCAATGACCGGCGCTCCCGCTTCTGGTGGTATGTCTGTTTCCTCTGCACGTATCAGACGTGTGCATGAGGGATGGAAAAATCTTGCAAAAAGGACTGGTTGCAAGAAATCGGCGCGCAAACTGTTCGCCGATCTGCTCTGGGCGGCGTTCCCGTCCTCCAATGAAAGCGAGCTGTCGCGCATTGCGGCGCGCGCTCTGGGTGTTGCCCCGCGCACCGTCACCAACTGGCTGCAATGCCAGAACGACGCGCCCAGCACGGTTGTGTTCACCGTCCTGCTGATCGCCGGCGCAGAGGTTGTCTTTCAGCGCATGGAGGGGCCGAAGTGAGCTTTTACTGGCACCTCCTTGCGCGCTGGTACGAAGCCCGCGCGCGCCGTGCTTACCGCCGCCTTGTCCGCTTCAAGGCCAAGGCCGAGGCCGCCATCCGCAAGATGGGGGAAGGGTGATGCGTCATTCCAAAGAAAGCCAAGGCTGCCAGCACCATTGGGCAGACCCTCGGAGCATCTGGGTTGCCCGGCTGTACTCACTGCTGCTCGTCCTGATCATCTTCCATTTGATCATGCTTCACGCGCTCCTTTTTGGTTACATACCGACGGCCTTTGGTGATTACCCATTTGAGCGTCCCGGACTGCAGCAGAAACAAGAGTGCAGCAAGGAAAGGGATAGCTATGGCGCTTAGGTCCGAAATCTCTTCTAGCAGGGTCACACGGACTCCTTTCGTTCAACATTGGCGTGTTGCGAAAGGTGCGCGCAACCAGGGCGGCAGTAAAGCCTTGGTTGCGCATCTATTTCCGCCCTGACCGTTCTTCCCGATCCCTGAACCCCCAACAGAGGCAGTGGTCAGTCGAGCAGTAACAAGCCGGGCGTTGAATTTTTCCGGCACCAGATTGACCCCCAAAGAGTGATTTCCCGATGAGCGACCGCAAGGGCTTTGAGCCAATTCCCGAAGTGGCGGAAGGCTTCGGCCTTACCCGCACCTCCTTTGTAGACAACCCTTCTGACACCCTGGAACTCCTCTGGCTGCGTCCCAACCAGATCGTGATTGACCGCACGTATCAGCGCCGGGTTTCTGACGGCGGGTTGGTTCGGATCAAGCGCGCCCTCAAGGATTTCGACTGGCGCAAATTCGGTGCAATCTCCGTGGTCCCTGTCGGTGATGATCTTTACGCCTGCATCGACGGTCAGCACCGGGCGATCATGGCTTGGTCCGCAGGCGCCTCGGTTGTGCCGGCGGTGGCCTTCAAGGCGGATGTGGCAGACCAGGCCAAGGCCTTTGTCGGCGTCAACGTGAACCGTACCTCTGTTGCCAGCATCGACAAGTTCCGCGCCCGCGTTGCGGCTGGCGATGATGCTGCGGTTAAGGCGCAGGAAATCATGGATGAACTCGGCATCAGCGCAGACGTTGCCGTAGGCTGCTCGCTTGCCCCGCATCAAACGCGCGCCGTTGCCAAGCTTGAGAAGCTGGTGAAGGTGATTGGCCGGGGGCTGACCTTCACCACGCTCGAAATGCTGCGGGATGCGCAGCCGTCGCAGCCGAACCTCCTGACAGCCTTCGCTGTAGAGGCGACGGGCGCGGCGGTTGCCAAACTCGTTGACGCTGAGGCCGACTTGGATCGTCTGGAAAAAGTGCTGGCTGATATCGACTTTGACAGCCTCAAGGACGATTGCCGCCAGCTCGTGAAGCTGCAGGGCGGCCAGCTTGCCCGCCATGGCACCGCATCCATTCTGCGCCTCTACAACAAGGGCCTGCGCGAAAAGGTGGTGGCATGAGCAGCATCGCCCAGATCCGCGAAGCCGCCTATGACATGAAGCCGCTTGAGGCCGTGGATTATCTTCTCGGCGTTATCGAGCAGAGCTTGCCGGTCTTCGCTGCCAAAGATCATCCGGTTGACCGTTGGGGCGTTCACCTGCCGCGCTCGGAGCGGTTGATTGCTGCCACGCTATTCGACAGGGCGCCGAATGTGGTTGCCCGGGATGAGCTGTTCGACATGATCTATTCGACCAAGCCGGCTGGTGACGTGCCCGACCCAAAGATCATCCGCGCGCTGATCTGCAGGCTCCGCAAGCGCATTCCAGCCTGCCGGGGCAAGATCGTCTGCCACTGGGGCCGCGGCTACTCCTTCCAGAAATGGGACAAGGAGCGCGGCTATGTCTGACCCGGTTCTTGCTGCCATCGCCCGCCAGAAAGCCTCCTGCTGCTTGTTCGCTCTCCGCATTGTGCTGCGCCGGGACGGCAAGTGGAACGACGATCTGCACGGCCCTGCCTTCGACGCAAAGACACAAGAGCTGGAGGCAAACTGGAAATGAACCGCACCGCCGCCATCACCGCCTATAAGGCCGCCAAGGCCCGCAAGGACACCCGGGGCCAGCACAGCGCCCGTGAGGCCGCCTATCGCGCCACGCATGCCATTCTGGCGAACCCGCCCCGCAAATCGCTCGCTGCCCGTCTCTGGGCGCGCATCTGGGGGAAAGCATGAGCAGACGTTACGCAGCCAAGGTGGACGCCAACCAGGGTGAAATCGTCAAGGCCCTGCGCGCGGCTGGCGCAACCGTCACGCCGACGCACACGGCAGGTGAAGGCTTCCCGGATCTCGCCGTTGGCTTCCGGGGGCAGAATTTCCTGATCGAGGTGAAGGACGGCGCCAAGCCTCCCAGCGAGCGCAAGCTGACCCCGCCGCAGGTGAAATGGCACGCCACATGGACCGGGCAAAAGGCCGTCGTCTCGAGCGTGGCCGAGGCTCTGGCGGTTCTGGGCATCGAATATCGAGAGGTGATCCAATGAGCGGCATTGCATTGATTTGGGCGGCGAATGTGAAGGGCCTGAAGCCTGCCGCTAAGGTGGTGCTGATCCAGCTGGCGGACTTCCACAACAAGGAGACCGGGCGCTGCAATCCCTCCGCTCAGCGGCTCGCTGATGAGTGCGAAATGGACCGGGCAACCGTGTTCCGGCACCTCAAATCCCTGGAGGAATTTGGCCTCGTCACCCGTCACGCAAAGGGTGACGACAAGGGTGGGCGCGGGTCAAACCAGTACGAGCTGCATCTAGATGTGGTGTTGGGCCCCTCATCCAAGCACAAGGAAAAGTCGCAAAATGCGACGGGGGGAAAAGTCGCAAAATGCGACGGGAAAAGTCGCACCCCTGCGACGGGGGTAGTCGCAAATTGCGACACGAACCTCACCAATGAACCTGGAAAGAACCTATCCCCCCAACCCCCCAGAGGGGGGCGAAGGAGGAGGGATGAAAATTCTTTTGGGGTTTCAGAGGAGCTGAAGCAACGGCTTCTCAGCAAATACACCGGGACAGGAGGCTGATATGAATTTCGCAGAACGCATCGCAGTGGCAAGTGTCGAGTTGATCGGGTTTCTGGAACGCTACAAGGCCCCGCATGGTTTGAGCGAAGGCGCACAGGAAAAAACCATCGAGGCCATCGCTAACGCCTTTGCCCGCCGGCTGCCTATCTCCAGCAAAGAGGGCTACGTCGAGAACATCGGCAAAGCGTTTGACCGGGTGGCCGACAACCACAGCAGTTATGCCTGGCCGCCGCAGGGCGCCTTTGTCGAGTGCATGACCTTCCCCGGCACCAAGGAAATGCGGGCGCAGGAGAGCTACAGCACCGACCGCCTGAAGAATACCGCGGACAAGATGAACAACGGCGATGCGGTGGCTGAACCGCTGCTGTGGGGCATCACTGCCCCGGCACTGACCGCTGAGCGGCTGGTGACGGCTGAGACGCTGGAGAAATACCGCACCGGCAGCGCGCGCCGCTGGTCGCACGTCTACGGCCAGGATGCGGCCCGCCTGATGGCGAACCGCTACGGCTCTCACGTCCTGCCCTATTTCGGCGCCTCTGCACAGGGGGCTGCGGAATGACCGAGACCCTTTCCGAAATGCTGGCCCGCCACCAGCAGGAAATCGCGGCTCTGGTTGGCCAAATGACCGAGGAAGCGCACAAGGACGGGATGCGGGCTTGGTACCAACAGCGCACGGTTGCGCCTTCGCAGAAAGAGCTAGGCGGGATTGTGGAGGCTGTTGCGGCTGAGGCCGGGACAACGGCGGCTCTGATCCTCAGCCACCAGCACTTGCGGGACAAGGTGCTGATCCATGCCCGCCGGAAGTGCTGGGCCTTGGCGCGCAAAGCCAAGTTCTCGCAGGAGGACATTGGCAAGTTCTTCAACCGCAACCACACCACAATCGCTCATGGCATCAAGCAATATGAGCAGCAAATCGGAAAGGCAGCGTAATGGCCGGCAGCCTGGATCGAATAATCGAATTCCTCCGCAAGGTCGATAGCTTCGCGAGCGACGACGCCTGCTGGAATTGGACTGGTGCCGGTAAGGGTAACGAATACGGGCACACCTCACACCAAGGGCGGAACATGGGCGCCCACCGAAAGGCTTTCCTCCTGTTCCATGGGGAGATTCCTGAAGGGTTTGATGTTTGCCACAAGTGCGACAATCGCGCCTGCGTAAACCCCAGGCATCTATTCCTTGGCACAAGGTCCGAGAACATGGCGGACGCAAAGGCCAAGGGGCGAACGGAGGGGGGAACAAGGAAGCATCTCAAGGAGCAGGTCGTCCAAGAAGTGCGCCGCAGGCTGCATCGCGGCCATTCACCGGCACAAGTTGCCGACGCATTCGACATCAACCGCGAGACTGTTCGCAAAATCAAAGAGGGGGCATCATATGTCCGGTAGCCTGAATAAAGTCATGCTGATTGGCAACGTTTGCGCTGATCCTGAGGTGAGGAATTTCTCCAACGGCGGGAAGGTCTGCAACCTCCGTGTCGCAACAAACGAGCGATGGAAGGACCGGAACACCGGAGAGCGCCGCGAAAAGGCTGAATTCCACAGCGTTTCGATCTTCAACGAGGGCCTGGTGCGTGTGTGCGAGCAGTACCTGCGCAAAGGCTCCAAGGTCTACATCGAGGGCCAGCTTCAGACCCGCAAGTGGCAGGACCAGAGCGGGCAGGACCGGTACAGCACCGAGGTCGTGCTTCAGGGCTTCGGCTCCACGCTGACCATGCTGGACGGCAACCCGAACGGCGGCGGCCAGCAGCAGGACCGGGGCGGCTATGACCAGTCCTCCGGCGGATACGATGGCGGCGGCTACGGCGGCGGTCACATCGATGACGACGAGATCCCGTTCTAGGAGGCAGGCATGGCACATCCCAGCGGCAAGACCGGCGAGCGCCTGGAGCGCATCCAGCGCCAGCAGGAGCTGAACGCCGAGTACATCCTGGAGAACGTGATGAAGCGCCAGCGGTACAGCCCGAACACCCGGGACGCCCTGGCGGCGGCACTGGTGAAGGTGGCGGCGGGCCAGCCGCTGCGCACCCGGCGGGCGAAACCCAAAGCGCGGCATGAGGCATAGAGGGCGGCATGACAGAAGCACCGAAAGAAACTGCTGCCGCATGCGCAGCGCGCCTGATGAACGAGATCGGCAACGGCAAGCAAGCCACATTTGCCAAGGGCGAAGTCAAGACGCTGTTGAACACAGTGGTTCAGGCTGGCGAAGGGCGGGGCAGGGCGGCCCAGCCGGCCATCAGCGATGAAGGTTGCCGCGCCCCTGCGTGCATTGACGAACTGCGCCGCGGCGACGTGTTCATTGCCAAGTTGACCGGCGGCAAGGTCCGCCCGTGGGTTGTCTTGCGCATCGCTGACGGCACTGTCACGGCGGCGGCCCTGTCCTCTGGTGACAGCGCCCCGAACATGACCCGCGCTGAATGCCGGTTCTGGCCTGGCGCATGGATCGGCTCGACCGTCTCGCAATTCCCGCTGGAGCTGGCGCAGCGCGAGGTGACGCGGCCCTACACCAACCTGCCGCACCTCCGGGAAGTTGAGCGGCAAATCTACCAGCGCATGGGGGCGGTACTGACAGGCCCGCGCAGCATTGCGGATATCCGCAGCAACTTCGCAGCATAGCAGGCAGGAGACAGGCAGGAATGACATGGTATCTGGGCATCACGACCACCCGGCACATTGCCCCCGAGCCGGGCGCCGAGAAAGAGCGCGGGGAATTCGCCGTGGAGCGCCAATTGCGCGCCCTCGGCCTTGAGGCGTTCGCGCCGCGCAAGATCGAATTCAAGCGCCAGGGCAAGAAGCGCCACGCAGAGCCGATTACCTCGCCCTATCTGCCTGGCTACATCTTCGCAGATATCCCGGCGGCGATGTTCGCCAAGGCCATCCAGTGCCGCGGGCTCGGCTCCTCGCTGATGGCCGTAAATCCGCAGGAGGTCCGCCGACATGTTCAGCCCTTCCTCAGCAAGGTTGAGCAGGAGAACGCAGAGGCGCAGCGGATCATCGAAAGCCGGGACCGGGCGGCCATGTGCCAATACCAGCCCGGCGAAGCGCTGGAGGTTCTGGCAGGGCCGTTCATGGAGCGCGCCGCCAAGTTCCTGCGCATGGTGCAGGCGGCCCATGACATGCACCCCATGATCGAGGCCGAGGCGGAGATGTTCGGGCGCGCGGTGAAGGTGCGGATTGACCCGCTGGACGTGAAGGGGGCGGCGTGATGGATAGCAGCGCATTCAACCACTGGAGCAGCGTGAGCGGAAGTCAGATTGCTTGGCTCTTGCTGGGCGTCCCGGCAGTCATTTCGTGGCTGGCTGCCGGAGCGGCATGGCTTCTTGCCCCGCACCTTGGCTTGGAGCCGGACTTTATCCGCGTGGCCATGTGGGGCGCGGCGGGCTGGTACGGCTTGCTCGTATGTTTGTTTGGCGGCTGGTGGGGGTTGCTTCTTTTGACCGCGCTGTGATGCGGCACAACCACTTGATACATCCGCAAGATGTGGTATATTGCTGGGAATATCGGCGCGCACCTGGCTATGGCCGGTCGCGCCAGCGGGCTTGGGTGAGCGAAGGCAACAGACCCTGGCCGCGTGCTACGCAATTCACGAATTCGCCCCGTACGTCCTCATTCACCGGCATTTCCCGCCACCGGACAGCACCGCTATGCGCCCTCGGGCGTCAACAGTAGGTGCGGGGCATCCCATGGCATGAAGACTCTGCTGAATAGCGGACGGCGGGAACCCAACACAGGAGCGGATATGGCAAAGCGCAAGCCGATGGCTGATGCAGTGTTTGACGTGCTGCCGTTCCGGGCGCAGGTTGCGCTGTTCCACGATTTGGACGAAATGGCCCGCTATCACGAGAAGGTGCTCGGCATCCACAACCACGGCTTTCACGGTCGTGCGGCGAACGGGATGGCCTCCATGCACAGCGACAGCGAGGGCGTCCACTGGTTCTCTCTGCACCTGCCTGAAGGCGTGGCGGCCGGGACTATCGTCCATGAGTGCAGCCACATTGTGGATTTCATCCTGGATCATCACGGCGTCCCACTGAACGCCGAAAACACCGAGATCCGTGCCTATATGCTGGAGCGCCTCTTCGAAGGCGTTGCCGGCCATTTCGAGCGCGTCAAAACAGGAGCCTGAACCATGGGCACAGCAAGCTTTTCAGTCGGCACCTACGGGCGCCGCATCGGCTCGGGTGGCCTTCTGGCGTCCAGCGTGAAGACCTCCGGCGCATTCACCACTAGCACCACCGCGGCAAACCTTGAGGACGCAGGCGGCGATATCACCCTGTCCGCTGGCGACGTTCTGCAGATCCACGCAGACGAGGCAATGCGTATCCGCTTCGGCGGTACGGCGGCAACGGCATCAACCGGCCATTACATCCCGGCAGGCGGGCAGCGTGAGTTCGAATGCACCGACGCAGGAACAGTAAGTATCATAGACGTGGCATAACCAGCCACGCCCGAAGACGAGAGAGGGCGGCATGGCGGCACCAAAAGGCAACCGGTTCTGGGAGGCGCGATCCTCTCACGGCGCAAACCCGAAATTCGAGCACGCAAGCGACCTCTGGGATGCGTGCCTGGAATATTTCGAGTGGGTAGAGGATAACCCGTTGAAAGAGGCCCGGGTCGCGCAGAAAAAGGGCGAGCCGACGGTTATCGAGTTATCCAAGATGCGCGCCATGACTATCGGCGGGTTGTGCGTGTTTCTGGATATTGCAGAGCGCACTTGGAAGGAGTGGCGTGACAATCGGGAAGATTTATCTCAGGTCATCACGCGTGTGGAGCAGATCATCCGGGCGCAGAAGTTCGAGGGTGCCGCTGCTGAGTTGCTGAACCCCAACATCATCGCTCGTGAAATTGGCCTTGCTGACAAGACCGAAAGCAAGGTTGAGGCCGGTGACGCGTTGGCAGAGCTTCTTGGTTTGGTTTCAGGCGAGAGCAGGCGCATTGGCTCTTGATGCCAAAGTGGTTGATCAGTTCTGCGACCCTCTTTGGCGGCTGAGCAATCTCTACTACATCACGGACAAGGACGGGCAGAGGGTCAAGTTCACACCGAACGAGGCGCAGCTTGCATACCTGCAGGAGGCCAGCACCGAGGATATCATCCTGAAGGCGCGTCAACTCGGGTTCACAACGCTGATGTGCATTGTCAGCCTGGATGAGGCGGTTTTCTTGAATGACCATAGGGCGGCGATCATCGCGCACACCCTGAACGACGCAAACGAGATCTTCGACAGTAAGATCAAGTACCCATATGACAACCTGCCGGACCTGATCAAAGAGAGGCGGCCTGCAAGGAATGATCGCGCCGGCCTCTTGAGGTTCGAGCATGGCTCAAGCGTCAGGGTGGCGACCTCGGCGCGCTCAGGGACTCTGCAGCGGCTGCACGTCTCTGAGTTCGGAAAGATTTGCGCGAAGTACCCGCAAAAGGCGCGGGAAATTGTGACCGGTGCTTTCCCGGCTGTCGGCAAGAACCCGAAAACGATTGAGAGCACGGCAGAGGGGCAGGAAGGGTTTTTCTTCGAATATGCCGACAAGGCAATGCGCGGCGAGGGGCCCTTCAAGTTCCACTTCTTCCCGTGGTGGAAGGACGCCAAGTATACCTATGACGCCGCGGCGGTGCGGTTCCTGGCGGAGCACAAGACCTACTTCGAAAAGCTGAGGTTTGAGCACGATATCGACCTGACCGATGGGCAGAAAGCCTGGTGGGTCAAGCAAGAGCAGCTTCTTGGCGGGGATATGAAGCGGGAGAACCCGTCAACGCCGCAGGAGGCCTTTGAGCAGGCGATTGAGGGTGCCTATTTCGCGGCACAGCTCGCGCACGCGGACAAGCGAGGTAATATCGGCCGCTTCCCATATGATCCGAAATACCCGGTCAACACCTTCTGGGACTTGGGCCGGAACGACCTGAACACGATTTGGCTGCACCAGCGCGTTGGCGATCGCAACAGGTTCATAGGCTACTATGAGAATAGCGGCGAGCATATCAGCCACTACGCGCGCTGGCTCAAGGAGTGGGCGCAGGAGCGTGACGCATATTTCGGAGATCACTATTGGCCGCACGATGGAAAGCGCGAAGATCTGTTCCTGGAAAATGGACGCCTGGGAGAGGCTGAGCGCCACGGGCTGAAGCCTAAGATTGTAGGCCGGACAGCGAACAAGATGGATGCCATCGACGCCGCGCGCCAGGTGTTCGCATCCTGCGATTTCGATGAAACAGACTGCGCCACGGGCATCAAGCGCCTGCGCCACTTCCGCAAGGAGTGGGACGACGAGCGGGAAGTCTGGAAAGACAGGCCCCGCCACGATGTGAACAGCCACGGCGCGGACGGGTTCATGACCTTCGCCTGCGGCTACCAGTCCCCCAATCTGTACGACGATTGGGAAGAAAACGACGAAGCGGACCACGACCGCAACGACATCACGGGGTACTGATGGCATATGACGCTGACATGACGCAGGACGAACAGGCCCAGGAGGAACCTCCGGTCTCTCCCGAAGAGTTTGTTGCCTTCGCCGTCCAGTCTCAGAACCTCGCGGCGGAAATGAGCGAGGATCAGTTGCGCGAGATCGCCCAGCAGGTGATGCGCGACTACGACCTCGATAAGGCCAGCATGTCCGAGTGGTTCCAGAAGATGGAGCGCGGGATCAAGCTGGCTTCCCTGGTGAAAGAGGATAAGAGCTACCCGTTCAGCGGCGCCGCTAACGTCAAATACCCGCTGGTCACCTCGGCGGCGCTGCAGTTCAACGCCCGCGCCTACCCGGCGATTGTGACACCAGATCAGGTGGTGAAAGCCAAGGTGTGGGGTAATGACCAAGGCGGGCTGAAAGCGTCCCGTGCGCTGCGGGTCTCTACCTTCATGAGCTACCAGTTGTCCGGCCCTATCGAGGAATGGGAGGAGGAGACCGATAACCTTCTGGTCCAGCTACCCATCGTCGGCACGATGGTACGCAAATGGTGGTATGACCCGGCGGCCGGCCGTGCCCGTTGCCGCTTGGTCGATCCCGGCAAGTTCATCGTCAACGACAAGGTGAAGAACCTGACGGACGCGCCGCGCTGCTCTGAGGAGCTTCCGCTGTACCCGGTGGAGATCGAGCAGCGCATCCGCTCCGGCAGCTTTGTCGAGTTTGAGTTCTCCGACGACCCGGAGGACGCGCAGGGCCAGCAGGAGTTTGTAGAGCAGCACACCAGGCTGGATCTGGACGAGGACGGCTATCCAGAGCCGTATGTGGTGACGATCCACGTTGAGACGAAGACCGTTGTGCGGTTGGTGGCGGACTTCCGCGAGACTGACGTGCAATTCATTACCGAGCAGCGCCAAGTGTCTGTCGAGGTGCCGATGCAAGACCCCATCACCGGGGAAACTGTCATTGCGACCACTACGCAAGTCGAGGAATACGCAGCCGGCATCCGCAGCATCAAGCGCGGCAGCTACTTCGTGGCCTTCAAGTTCCTGCCGTCGCTGGATGGCGGGTTCCACGGCACCGGCCTAGGCTTGCTGCTGGGCGACATTTCGGAGACCATCAACAGCATTATCAACATGCTGCTCGATGCGGGGCACTACTCGTCCCTCGGCGGCGGCTTCATCGGCTCGGAGTTCCGCATGAAGGGCGGGGCGCAGCGGCACCGGCCCGGCGAATGGAAGATGGTTCAAAGCTCCGGCCAGGAGGTGCGCAACGGTATCGTGCCGATGACCTTCCCCGGCCCCGACGCGACCCTGTTCCAGATGCTCGGCATGATGATCGACGCGGGCCGCGAGCTGGCAAGCGTTCAGGACGTGATGACCGGAGAGGCGCCGCGCCAGAACCAGACCGCCACCACGACCATCGCCCTGATCGAACAGGGTATGATGGTCTTCACCGCGGCCTACAAACGCATTTTCCGGGCGCTCAAGGGCGAATACGCGCTGCTTGCGGGGATCAACGCCGAAACCGTCTCCCCCGAGCAGTACAACGCCTTCCTGGACGAGGAGCAGCCCGCCGACCCGCAGCGGGACTTCGACCTGTCCGACATGAACCTGCAGCCGGTGGCCGATCCGCGCAGCGTGACCAAGATGCAGCAGGCGGCCAAGGCGCAGATGCTGTTCGAATGGGCGCAGGCGGGCATTGTGGATCAGGGCGAGGCGCTGTCCCGCATGTCCGAGGCGATGGATATCGAGGACGTGGAGGCGCTGATGCCGCAGCCCGACCCGATGCAGCAGCAAATGGGCATGATGCAGATGCAGGCGGCACAGGCCGACTTGGCCCTGAAAATGGCCGATGTGGAATTGAAGCTGGCGCAGGTTGAGGAAACCCGCAGCCAGGTCATCGAAAACCTGACGAAGGCCGACAACGACACCGCGCGCGTCCAGCTCGAAGCGAAAAAGAGCCGGATGGATGCGTTGTTCAAGATTTTGGAGGAAGACCGTGCGCGACTTGAAGCTGCTGTCCGAGGATTTGGAAGCCTGGAAGGGGCATCCGGTAACGGAGCTGCTGCGGGAGGCAATGCGCAAGGTATGCAGTCGGCGCCGTTCGGCAATGGTGGAGGCCTATCTGTCGGGCCAGCCGTGGCCGGAGGCGGACCGCAAGGCTTTGCTCTTGGTTGAGCAATGGGCGGAGGATTTCTTTGAAAGCTCCGCAGAAGACGTGAAAGAAGTCATGGAGAGAGCAGATGAAGAACCCGAGCGGGATCATTCCCGTTGAATACAACGTCGTGGTGAAGCCCAAGGCGGTTGAGGAAAAGACCACCGGGGGGCTGTACCTGCCCGACGACACCAAGGAGCGCGAGCAATACGGCCAGATGGAGGGCGACCTGATCGCCGTATCCCCGGCCGCATTCACCTACAACTACGAGGGCTGGCCGGACCATTCGGAGAAGCCGAAAGCGGGCGACCGCGTGGTTTTCTCGAAGTACCAGGCGACCGAGATCAAGGGCGCTGATGGCGAGAAATACTGGCTGATGAAGGACAAGGCGATTGCGGGGGTGATGGCATGACCGACGACCTGCAGAACGCCCCTGAGGCCGAAGACCTTGACGCTGGCGCCGATCTGGACACCGGCAGCGAGCAAGAGGCTCCGCCTCCTGAACCCGCCGCGCCGCAGTGGTCCGATGAGGACGCCGACGAGGCCCGGCTGTTCGGCTGGAAAAGCCCGGACGAATGGCAGGGCGACAAACCCGCCGGCTACATCGACAACCCGGAGGAGTTCCTGGACCGCGTGAAGCGATCCCGCATCTTCTCCACCATGAGCGACAAGCTGGAAACGCAGGAGCGTGAGGCGCGCGAAACCGCCCGTCGCATGGAGGCGATGAACACCGCCGCCCTGGAGCGCCAGAAAGCACGGTATGAGGCCGATATGGGCCGCATCACCCAGCAGCAGCGCCAGGCCGCCGCCGATGCGGACCCGGACCGCTTTGATGAGCTGGAGCGCGAGCGCCAAAGCCTGATGAAGCAGCAGCCGCAAGAGCCTCAGCCGTCGGCCCCGCAGCCCGATCCGTATCTGGCGCAGTACCAGGCCTCGGAGCAGGGCGCGTGGCTGAGCAACCCGGTTCTGTTCAACACCGGCAAGCAGCTGATCGACGCCCGCCCGGATATCATGGCGCAGCCGACGCAGAAGCAGATCGAATTCGCCGAGGCGGAGCTGCGCAAGATGTACCCGGCCTATTTTCCGAAGGCTGCCGACCCGGAGCCCCGGCCCAAGCCGCGCCAGGCGGTTGACCCCGGCGGCCTCGCTGGAGGTGCTGCCAATGCCCAGGGGGCATTCGTCAAGCTGCCTTCTGAGGCGAAATCGCAGTTCAAGCGCTTTGTTGATCAGGGCGTTTTCAAGGACACGAAAGAAGATCGAGAGGAATTCGCAAATGACTTCAATGCAGCGTGAGCCAGGCCGCCAAAAAGAAGACCGCAGCCCGAAGCGCGAAGCTGAGCGCCGCCGCCGCAAGTCGGCAGGGCAGACGCTCGGCAAGCTTGGAGTGAACCCGGATCTTCTGGATCACTCGAAATACGCCTACCGCTGGATCAACGACGAGCAGAACGGGCGTATTGTACTCAAGACCCAGCACGACGATTGGGATCTGGTCCCGGAGGACGGTCAGAAAGAAGACAACACCGACCTCGGCGGCAAGGTGTCCATCATCGTGGGCGCACACAAGGATGGTTCGCCCAAGCGGGCCTATCTCGCGCGCAAACTGAAGACGTTTTACGAAGACGACCGGGCCGAAGCGCAATCGGCTCTTGATAAGCAACTCGCCGAGCTGCGCCGCGGCAACGCCCGCAACGGCAGCTCACAAGCTGATTACGTCCCGCATGAAGGCATTTCGATGACCTGACGGGGCGTCCTTCAAGGAACCCATCAAAATGGCAAATGCAGATACTCCCTTTGGGCTGCGTCCCGTGGGGCATCCCCGCGGTCTGTCTGGTGCCCGGGTGCGTGCTTATCACGTCCCGGCAAGCTACGCGACGGCCCTCTTCCCTGGCGACCCGGTTGTGAAGACCGGCACCGCCAACACCGCCCAGGTCTCGGCGCCCGGCGCTGGCGAGTTCCCCATCGGAACTCTGGCCGAGGTGAACAAGGCTACCGCAGGCGACGGCAACGCCATCACCGGCGTGATTGTCGCTGTGGCTGCTGACCCGGACGCTCTGGGCCGCCGGTATATCCCGGCCTCGACCGGCGGCGTGGTCTTCGTCAATGACGACCCGGCAACCGAGTTCGAGATCCAAGCTGACGGCGCAATCGCCGCTGCTCAGGTCGGGCTGAATGCGGTGCTGATCTACACCAACACCGGCGATACCAACACCGGCCAGTCCGGCGCGGAACTGGACACCACGTCCGACGTTCCGGCGGCCGACGCCTCCAACCAGCTTACCATTCTCAGCGTGATCAACCGCGCCGACAATGAAGCCGGTTCGGCGTTCACCAAGTGCCTGGTCCGCATCAACAACCACACCGAGGCGCACGGCGCCATCGGCATCTAAGGAGGGCTAGACATGGCTGTTACCACCACTGGTTCGCATCCCAAGGCCCTTTGGCCGGGTGTGAAGAAATTCTTCGGTAAGACCTACGCTGAAAAGCCGATGGTCTGCGACATGGTCTTTGACGAGTACAGCTCGAACAAAGCCTACGAGGAATATGTCGAAGAAACCGGCTACGGCCTGGCGCCGGTTAAGGCGGAAGCGGACAGCGTTTCCTACGACACCGACGCGCAGGGCTACACCTCGCGGCTGACCAACGTCACCTACGGGCTGGGCGCGAAGATCTCCAAAGAGGCGATCTCCGACAACCAGTATGAGTTGGTGGCGATGCGCAAATCCGCCAAGCTGGCGCGCTCCATGCGCCAGACCAAGGAAAACGTGTTCGCCAACGTCCTGAACCGCGGCTTCAACTCGTCCTATACCGGCGGCGATGGCAAGGAGCTTCTGGCGACTGACCACCCGACGCTGAGCGGCTCCCAGTCCAACGAACTGGCCGTCGCCGCGGACCTGTCCGAGGCGTCCATCGAGGACATGCTGACGCAGATCCGCCAAGCCAAGGACAGCCGCGGCCTGCGCATCCAGCTCAAGGGGCAGAAACTGATCGTCCCGCCGGAGCTGGAGTTCGAGGCCACCCGGATCCTCTCCTCGGTGAACCAGTCCGGCACCGCGAACAACGATATCAACGCCATGAAGGAGCTGGGAATGCTGCCGGGTGGCGTTGTGGTCTGGGACTACCTGACCGATGCGGGTGCGTGGTTCATCAAGACCGACTGCCCGGAAGGTCTGATCCGCCAGCAGCGCTGGAAGCTGGAAATGACCCAGGACAACGACTTCGACACCACCAACGCCTGCATGAAGGCCACCGAGCGCTACGCCTCTGGCTGGGGTGACTGGCGCGGCGTGTTCGGGTCGCCCGGGGCATAACCTGAGCGGGGCGGCTTCGGCTGCCCCCTCTGCATGAAAGGAGCAGACAATGCCTGCAACCAACTTTCCGAACGGCATCCGCGGCCCGATCCTGAACGCCTCTGAGGTGCAGGAATTGGCAATCGTGGATCTGACCGATAACAGCGGCGGCACCGCAGCGGACACCATTGCTGCCATCGGTGCCACCTACGACCAGGCAGAAGTGCGGAACGCAATCGCGTCTCTGGCTGCCAAGGTCAACGAGCTGAACGCCGCGCTGCAAGCGGCGCAGATCACCGCAAGCTAAACAGCGGCGGGGCTAGATTGTCCCGCCGCACTACATGGGTGCGTGCGAATGAATTTCTCTCCCGGTGCCTGGAAGGTCGTTTGCGACCGTTGCGGCTTTGAGTTCAAGAACCATCAGCTCCGCAAGGAATGGACCGGGTTCCGCGTGTGCAGCGGCCCCGGCACCAACGGCTGTTGGGAGCCGCGCCACCCGCAGGACCGCGTCAAGGGCAAGAAAGACCGCCAGGCGGCGCCTTGGGTTCGGCCTGATAGCGAAGGCACTGACGTGTCGCCTGGGTCGGGCAATGAAGTTTCCCCGGAGGATCTCTGATGGCAGTGAATGGCACCAAGACTGTGCGGCAGCTTTGCACGACCGCGCTGCGCAAGGCCAGGGTCACAGGTATTGGCGAGTCCCCGGACGCGGGGGATATGGCGACCGCGGTTGATGAGCTGAACCTGATGCTCAAGGACTGGCAGAATGAACCGGCCAGCGTTTGGACGAAGACCTCGGGGAGCCTGGCCCTGACCACGGCGGCCTCTTACACCCTGTCGCCGGTTCGGCCTATCGCCATCGAAAGCGCGCGGTTCAAGCGCAACGGCATCGAAACCCCCATGGTCCGGATGACCCGGGAGGAATACGACGCGCTGCCCCAGAAAGCGGCGACCGGAACACCCACCCAGTTCTATTATGACAGGCAGCGGGAAGCGGCTCTGCTCTATGTGTGGCCGGTGCTGGCGACCGCATCCGGTGAAACCGTCGAGTTCACCTATCAGCGTGAGCTTGAGGATATCGCAAGCGAGAATGACACCCTGGATCTGCCCGGGGAAATGTGGGCAGCCGCGATGTATGGCCTAGCCTCAAGGCTGACGGAAACCTACGGCCTCGACAACCCAACCGTCGTGAGCCGGGCAGAGGTCCTGTACGACAAGGCGTTTGCGTTTGACCGGGAAGGCTCGGTCTTCTTCGCCGGGGAGTATGCTGAGTAATGCCGATCATCCCCTTTGCACGGCAGAGCAAGAGCGCCCCGGGCTACAGCGGCGAGCGGCTGAAGAACCTGTTTCTGCGCCAGTCTGACGGCTACGCCGCGGGCGTGCTGATCGGTCGTTCCGGGATGCTGGAGCAGTTCGCCCCCAATGCTTCCCCCGTGCGGGATGCCGTGGCGCTGAGCGGCGCGCTTTACACCGTTGCGGGCGGCAATGTGTTCAAGATCAAGAATGGGGCCGTGACTGTTGTTGGCTCGGTCCTGGACGACGTAAACACGCAGATGGCCGTCAGCTCCACGCAAATCGCTATCGTGGCAGGCGGGCGTTATTACGTGTGCGACGGCACCACCACCACGGGCCACACCACGGGCGCAATCACCGATCCGGTGGGCGTGGCCTATATGGACGGCTATTTCATCGTCATTGGCAGCTCCGGCGGCCGGGAAGACGCCATCACCATCACCGAGGACGGCACCACCTTTGACGCGCTGGAATTCGCCTTTGCGGAAAACGCGCCCGACAAGCTGGTGGGCATCATCGAGGACCACAACCAGCTCTGGATGTTCGGCAGCACCACGACTGAGGTTTGGTACAACAGCGGCGCGGCGGCGTTCCCGTTTGCCCGCAACCCCGGGGCCCTGAAAGAGCGCGGCGCCACCGCCGGCACCATGGCGAAAGAGGACAATTCGGTGTTCTGGGTTGGCGAGGACCTGCGGGCCTACCGCTCCGGCGGCGACACCCCGGGGGTGATCAGCACCCGCGAGGTTGAGGACGTGATCAAGGCCGGAACCATGGGCCGCGCCTTCATCGTGGATGATAGGGGGCACAAGTTCTTTGTGATCCGCTTCACCGACCGCCCGGCGCTGGCCTACGACCTGACAACCGGCCTGTGGTGCGAGCTCTCAACCGGCGTGGGCGAAATGGCGTTTGCAGCGACCTGTTCGGCGCGGGTCGGATCGACCTTCTACGTCGGCACGACCGGCGGCAAAATCGCCACGCTGGACGAAAACACCTATCAGGACCTGGGCGGCGTGCTGGAGGCGGAGGCGATTTCCCAGCCGGTGGCGCGGGCGGAGTATTTCACCGTCAACCGGGTGCATATGAACATCGAGGCGGGCGACGTGAACGCGCAGGGCAATGTCATGCTGCAAGTCAGCAAGGACGGGCGCACCTGGGGCGGCGAAAAGTGGCGCAAGCTGGGCGCGTTGGGCGAGTTCTTCCGCCGGATCACCTGGCACGGGCTGGGCGCGGCACGGCGGTTTCAGTTCCGCATCCGCATTACAGATCCGGTGCAGCGCGACATCTACGGGGTGGAGTATAGCTGATGGCTGATTTGCCGCACCTGAACCCGCAGCAATCCGCCGGCTTAAAACAGCTCTTTGTCCGCTGGCTGGAAATGCTGCTGAACCGGGCGAATAAGCATGAGGCGCAGAGGCTCAAAACGGGCGCTCTGGCCCCCACAATGGCCAGCAGTGAGCCAGAGGGCGGCGAGTGGCTGTTCCTGGGCCAGTGGGTCAAGAAAAACAAGTACCCGGCGCTCTATGCGGTTGTGGGAAACACCTACGGCAGCACCTCGACCACCTTTAAGCTGCCGACGCAGGCCAATTTGGGCCTGTCCGGATCCGGTGTGAATTGGCAGATCAAGACCTAGGCCGCTGCCTGGAGCTGGGCCGCCGGTTCCATGCGGCGGCGAGCACGGGGGCACCGTTTGTCGCGGAGGACTTCCGGGCCACGCTGGAAACGATTGCGGCGGGCGGCGGGCTGTTTTGCAGCAGGCAGGGCATGATCGGCGGGCTTATTGCCCCGTCATTTTTCAATCGCGGCCACCTGATTGCCTATGAGCTGTTTTGGTGGGCCGAGGATGGCCAGGGCCTCCGGTTGCTGCGCCGCTTCGAGCGGTGGGCAGAGGCCTCCGGCGCGGCAGAGATCCGCATGTCTACACTTGAGGCGCTTCCCGGCGCCGAGCGCGCGCTGCGCAGCTATCAGCGCGTGGAAACGGGCTACAGAAAGGCGATATAATGGCTATCGGCACAGTTGGCGCCCTTGTGGGCGGCTCCCTCATTGGTGGCGCCGTGAGCGCCAAGAGCGCATCCAAGGCGGCAGACGCGCAGACGCAGGCCGCAGACCAGGCCAACGCCACCCAGCGCTATATCTTCGACCGATCGGTTGACCTGACCGAACCACAGCGCGAGGCCGGTGGCAACGCCCTTGCCGCGCTGATGGGCATGGCGGGGATTGGCGACGGGCCGTCCTTCGGCTCCGGCGGGCACCAGATTTTCAAGCGCAAGACCAAGGGCGGGGATTTCGAGGTCTACAACGACGCGGGCCGGGTGCTGAAAACCTACGACAACCGGGCGGGCGCGCAGCAGCACCTTGACGACCGGCGCGTCAACTTCCTGAACGATCCGGGCTATCAGTTCCGCCTCGATGAGGGGCAGAAGGCAATCAGCCGCCGGGCCGCCGCGAACGGCATGAGCCTGTCCGGCGCCACACTGAAGGCGGGCGCGGATTATGCCAGCGGCCTTGCGTCTCAGGAGTTCGGCAACGCCTTCAACCGCCTCGCAGGCATTGCGGGCATCGGCCAGACAGCAACTCAGCAGCAGATCGGCGCCGGGCAGAACTATGCTGGTGCAGTGGGCCAGAACGCCCTTGCGGCGGGCAATGCGCGGGCCAGCGGCTACATCAACCAGGGCAACGCGCTCAACAGCACAATCGGCGATATTTCCGGGCTGATGACGCTGAACCAGATGGGGGTATTTGGCTGATGGGTCCGAACGTTCTTGGCAATGTGGCGCGCGCTGTCGGCACCGGCAACGCGCTGGCGCAGTTCAACCGCAACAAGCGGCTGGACGATGTATATAAGCAGCACGGGCAGGGCATCGCGCAGGGCAATCAGAACGCCCTGGCGGCGCTGGCCGGGGTGGACCCGATGGCCGCACTGAACGTGCAGGACACCCGGCAGACGATGGATCTGCGGCAGCAGGGGGCAGACCGGCAGGCGCAGGTGTTTGACTTGGAAATGAAGAAATACGCGGCCAGCCTGGACGCGGCGGAGGCAGCCAAGCAGGCAGAGGCTATCAGACAGGGCGTGTTCGCGGCGTCGTCGGCGCAAACCCCGGAGCGGTGGGACGCGATTGCAACGCAGTTCGGAGCGCCTGATCTGGTGGGCCAGTTCGAGAACCGGCAGGCGTGGCTGAACAGCTATGCCTCCGCGGCGGATATTCTGGAGCAGATGGCCGGGCCGAAGCCGCCGGATGAATACGGGCGCTACGTGCAGGAAGAACAGGCCGCCGGGCGTGAGCCTCTGAGCCGGATTGATTACGCCCAGGCAAAAAAAGGCAGTGAAATCATCTATGGCCCTGATGGCCAACCGATTGTGCAGCGCGGCCCTGCGGGCATGAAGCCTTTCACCGAGGGGCAGTCCAAGGACAACGTTTACTCCACCCGTGCGCGTGGCGCTCTGCAGGTTCTGGAGCCTGTGGCGGGCAACCTTGCCAACCGCGGGGAGCGCATCGCGGAGTCGGTTCCGCTCGGGATCGGCCGGGAATTCCAGAGCGAGGACTTCCAGGTTGCCCAGCAGGCCGGCACTGAGTTCCTACAGGCCATTCTCCGCAAGGACACCGGCGCCGCGATCACCCAGCAGGAAGAAGACAGCTACGGGCGGGTCTACCTCCCCCAGCCGGGCGATGGACCAGCGGTGATTGAGGCAAAACGGCAGGCGCGAGTGCGCGCCGTGAACGCCATCGAGGCGGGCATGTCTCCGCAGCAAATGCTTGTTCGCGACCGCGCACTGATCAACACAGCCCGCGAGAGCGGGCAACAGGTCAAAGAGCGCGAGACAGGAGGCCCGGACGTGCCGGAGCAGCCCCCGGCATTCCTCGACCAAGGGGACATGGACCTTTGGCAATACATGACGCCCTTGGAGCGTCAGGCGATCTTGGGCGATTATGAGGGCCAGCAATGAGCGATGCAAAGAAGGCAAGGGCCGCCGCCGCGCGCCGTGCCGCCCAGGCTCGAATGCAACAGAGCGCCCAGCGGAACCCGGATGGCACCTACGGCCAGCCGCCGGAGGGCGCGTTCACGAATGAGGCAGGGCAGGTGGTGGACCCGGCATTGCAGGCCGCGCAGGATGAACGCGTGATTGCGGCGTATCCGGTTGCTGGCCGCGTGCAGGAGGCGGTTCAAGGCATCCCCTTCATTGGAGAATGGGCCGACGAAACAGTCGAGGCCTTGGGGCAGCCGGAGACGGCGGAAAACATGCGCCGGGTATCAGATGCCTTTGAGCGTCAGAGGCCGGGGCAGTCTGTTGCCCTGAACATCGGCGGGGGCATCGCTGCTGCGGCCCCGGTGGCTATTGCCGGAGCAGGTGCCAAGGCTGGCGATTTCATCATGAAAGGCGGGAACGCCCTGATGCGAGCGCTGCGCACCGGGGCTGTAGCGGCCCCGGCGGGCGCAGCGGAAGGCGCGGCTTCCTTCGCAGGCCGGGCAGAGGATGGCGGCAGGCTGGCGGAGGCTGGCAAGGGCGCGCTGATTGGCGGCGGCATGGCGGCGGCGCTTGGCCCCTTCGCAAGCCTCATCGGTGAGGGGGCAACCGCTATGGCTCGCCGCTTCAAGCGCCTGGACGTCCGCACCATCGCGGATGAGTTCGGGCTCAAGCCGGAGGCGGCGCGCGTGGTCAAGCAGGCATTGGCTAACGACGACCTCGACGCGGCGGCGGCGCGGCTGTCGCAGCTCGGGGATGATGCCATGCTGGCGGACGCTGGTCCGGGTACGGCGGCGCTTCTGGACGCAAGCGCCAATACCGGCGGCGCGGCGCTGCGCGTTGCGCGCGATGCGGCGGAAACCCGTGCAGCACAGGTGGGGCAGCGTCTCGGGCAAACCCTCGACGGGCTTCTTGGCAAGCCTGGCGGGGTAAAGACCGCGGCGCGCAACATCGCCTCTGAAACCTCCCCGGCGCGCACGGCGGCCTATGACCTCGCCTATTCCAAGCCGATTGACTACGCTGCGGCATCTGGCCGAAAGGTCGAGGATGTGCTTTCCCGCGTCCCGGCGCGCACCATGCAGTCTGCAGTGCAAGAGGCGAACGACGCCATGACCGCGGCGGGCCTTCGCAATCAGCAGATCATGGCTGAAATCGCGGACGATGGCAGCGTGGCGTTCCGTGAAATGCCGAACGTGCAGCAGCTCGATTTTCTCAAGCGCGCTCTGGACGACGTGGCGCGGGGCAATACCGACCAGTTCGGACGCTTCACCGAGGCGGGGAACCGCGCACGGCGCCTGTCTGCCCAGCTGCGCGATGCGGTGCGCGAGGCGGTGCCGGAGTATGGTCGGGCGCTGCGCATCGGCGGCGACAAAATCCAGCGCGACGAAGCACTGGCGCTGGGGAAAAACATGCTGTCCCGCCGCACCACGCTGGAAGACGTTCAGCAGTTCATGCGCCAAGGTGTTTCGGCTGAGGCCAAGCAGGCGCTGCGCCAGGGGCTGCGGGAAGGCATCGAGGAGGCGCTGTCCAACGTGCGCCGCACGATCACCGACCCGAACACTGACGCGCGGGAGGCCATGCAGCTGGTCAAGGAAATGTCCAGCCGGGCGAACGTGGGCAAGCTGCAGCAGATCCTTGGCACGCAGCGGGCAAACCGGCTGCTGCAGGAGCTGGACCGTACCGCCGCGGCGCTGGAGCTGCGGGCGGCCATTGCCACCAACTCAAAGACCGCGATCCGCCAATCCATTCAGGGGCAAGTGTCCGATGAGGCGGCCCCCGGCATGGTGCGGCGCACCGCTGGCAACATGGGCAACCCGCTGGAGGCCGCGCAGGACATCACCCGCACCATCACCGGGATTGACCCGCGCAGCATGTCGGCACGCGAAAAGGCCATTTTCGATGAAATCGCTGACCGCCTGGTGAATATTCGCAGCGAGGAGGCGCAGCGTGCGCTTGCTGCCGTGCGCCAGGCGATGGCGGGCCAGCCGCTCAAGGACGCGCAAGCGGCTCTTATCGGGCGCGTGGTGGGAGGATCTCTTGGCCTTGGCTCTTATCAAACAGGGCAGCAACTCCTAGAGACGCAATAGAGATCGAGGCGCAGGCGCCCAAGAATACGACCATGCCTGCGGCTTCATAGATCAACTTCAACCCCCACCCCATGAAGAACACGGACAGCGGGGCGTTGATGAGGACTGCGGCAATCGCCGCGTGAATGAGGAATTTGCGCATCCTTTCAAGATGTGCGCAGGGGCCTCCAATTTCAAGCACAATCAGGAGGCCCCATGCTTCCCAAACTGCAATCCGCGAACGTCGCGGGCAATGCGCTTGCGCAGATGGCGCAGGCGCGCCGGATGCAGAACGCCCTGGCGGACCTGCCACAGACGCCTCAGCAGAACGCCTTGGCGGCCTATGGCGGCCCGACGAGGGGCGGCGGGGACACTCTGGCGCTCCTGCGGGAGTTCGAGGGGTTCAGCGAAACGCCCTATTGGGACGTGAACGCTTACCGGCTGGGCTATGGGTCGGACACGATCACGACCGAAGACGGCCGGGTTATCCCGGTGCGGCAGGGTATGGCAGTGGACCGGGCTGGGGCGGAACGGGATCTGGCGCGCCGCGTCGGCTCTGAGTTTGAGCCCTCCGTGATCCGCGCTGTTGGCGAGGAGCGGTACAATGCCCTCGATCCAAGGCAGCAGGCCGCGCTTGTCTCGCTGGCCTATAACTACGGCGCTGGCGCTTGGGGCGATGATCTCGCTGGCGTGGCGCATGCCGTCCGCGGAGGCGGTGACGCCCGGTCGGCGATTTCCTCTCTTGCTTCCCACAATGACGGCGTGAACCGCGACCGCCGGCTGCGCGAAGCGTCCTTTTTCTGATCCCACGAGGCACCAATGGCAAGATTTGCTTTCGAGGCGTTTCCCCGCGCCCTCAACAACAACGGCGACCCGATCAGCGGCGCCAAGCTTTATGTGTTCGAGGCCGGGGCCACGACCGCGGCGACGGTCTATTCCGACAGCGGCTTTACCACCGCGCACGCGCACCCGATCATCGCTGATTCCGGCGGCTACTTCCCGGCCATCTATGCCAAGGACGGCAGCTATAAGGTCCGTGTCACCGATGCTGTTGATGTGGTCATGTATGAGGCTGACAATGTCACGCAGGAGACGGTTTCCAGCCTTGAAAGCAAGATCCTGAAGCCCGCTTCCATGCGCTGGATCTTCCTGTCGGACGGCCAGCCGGTGCATCAGTTCTCCAGCGACAACACGCACGGCCACGACCAGGTGGCGGCTTGGCGCGGGGTGATGGATGATATTTCCACCAACTTCAGCGATGCCCGGGCGGTGTTTCATTGCGGCGACGTGGTGGACGAGGGGCGGCAGAAGGACACCGGCAAAGACCCTGAGTACACCCTGCCGGACTATATCAGCGATGTCTATTCCCGCCTGCCGGTGCCGCGGTCCCGCGTGTTCGAGGTTTCCGGCAACCACGACAACAACTATGGCCAGTGGGACGAGCAGGAGCATGCCCGCACCTTCCACGAGGCCCGCCGGTATCTGGCGCCCGGGTTCTACCATGTGGACTGGGGCAGCGTCCGCACCATCCACATGAGCGATTACCTGCCGCAGACCGCCGGCGTTATCCCGGAGCATGTCCGCGAGTGGTTCAAGCGGGTTGTCTTCGAGGCCAACGCCCATGGCAAATTCATCGTGGTTTGCACCCACCAGCCGCTGCAGGGCACGGGCCTGGTCGGCGCCAGCGGCAACGGCAACCATGCCGAAAGCGATTGGTTCCTGAACCTGATCCGGGAGCCGGGGTACTCGGTCGATGTCTGGTTCTCGGGCCATGCCGGGGAAGCCGACGACGACGTGGACGGCCCGAATGATATTCTCTTCGCAGGTTGCCGGTTCCTCAACATCAACATGCGGATTCCGGGTGCCTATAACGCCGCCTCCGGCGTGCCGACCAGCGATCTGCACTATGTGGTGATGGAGTTCACAGACGGCAGCGCGGATGTGTCGATCAAGCGCTGGAACCAGACCGACCAGCAGTTTGTGGTTGCCGACACCCTGACCCTGACGCACGGCCACAAGATCCAGCTTGCGCACCAGCCCGATTTCAACGGTCGCCTGCAGCAGGACAGCCGGCACGGTGTGCGCGAGGGGCTTTTGCCAGGGCAAAGCGAATGGCTGGTGAACGAGCACCCGCGCGAGGTGGACACCGCAAACGACGTGACGCTTGGCACGGACCCGCTTGCGACCACGGACGGCAGCGCGGTTGTCACCGTGACGGACACCGGCCACGGGCTGGCGACCGATGGCAGCGACGACGGGCGCGAGGTCAATATCCGCGGAGCTGACGCAACCAACGGCATCCCGGCGCAGAACCTGAACCGCACCCACCGGGTTACAGTGGTGGACGCGAACAGCTACACCTTCACGGCGGCCCAGGACGCAACAGCGACCGGCAGCGGCGGCGGCTCCAGCGTCAAGCGCAACCGGACGTGGAAGCTTCTGGACAGCGAGCCGTTTTATGTCCAGCGCCTGGCCTCCTATGCTCCGCGCGGCGCGAACGTTGTCGGCATGGGCGCGGGCGTCGCGGTCTATATCCCCTACGCCACGGCCAACAGCGGCGCCGGGGAGGGCACCGAGGACGAGCTGGCCGCCGATCTGGTGGAACAGCGCGGTTTCGGCGCGGCGTGGTGGGCCAAGCTCCTGAACCTGTCCAGCCGGGCCTGCTCGCTGATCCTGTCGGCCACCACCGGCCCCATGAAGTCGGACCGGGTGGACGTGGTGGAACTGCACCCGACCGATGGCCCGAAGGCGCTTGTTGGCACCTTCCAGTACCAGATCCCGTGTTTCTCCGTCACCGATGAGAACGACATAGATCTGGCGACGGCTGCGTCCACGCTCTACCCCACGGGGCTGTCCGCTGCGGAGTTTGACATCGGCAGCAATCTGAACCTGTCAACCGGGGTGGCATCGGGCGCAGCGGGCGAGGTCTGGGAGTATTACGCCCTGGTGCAGTTCAAGAGCAATTCCGGCGCCAATACGATGCGCGTTGACTTCGAGCTGGATGGGTCCACGATTTTCGCCAAGGCGAGCAAGGATCTGGATGCATCGCAGGCGGCGGACTTCATTGCCATTACCGGGCAGGTGAAATTCGCCTCAGCCGGATCGGTGAAACTCAAAATCACCGGCCATGGCGGCGGCTCAACCCAGGATATCAACTGGATCACCTGGACCGGCAAGCGCATTTCGGCGGGGAATTGATCGTGAAACGCTTTCTGAATAGCCGCCGGAACCACGCTGATATGTACCACGTCGGCGCTCCGCTTCTCCTCGCAATGTCTGTGGCGCCTCAAGGGTTCGGGTTCGCACTTCTGTTCCTGCTGGCCTGGGGATTGGTGAGGCTGTTTGCGCATGGATGACATGAACGAGGCCGAAACCGGATTTCCGTGGTTTCGTGCGGTGGCAGTGGTGGCAATCAGCGCCCTGTTCATCGCCGATTACGCTTTCAACATCATGGCCAAGGCACCGCCCCGGTGGGCGTATCTGGTGCTGGGCCTGCTGGCGCTCGGCATCGAAGGCAGGGCCGTTGCGCGGCTGCTGATGCAGTTGGTCAGAGCTGCTGCGAAAATCCCGCATGAGGAGAGAGAAAGATGAAACTGGCAATCGTTATCGGTCATAACGCCCGTGCGCAAGGCGCGGTGCGAATTACTGACGGCCGAACAGAATACGACTGGAACGGCCATCTTGCAGAACTGATTCAGGACATTGAGCCGAAGAATGTGCAAGTGTTCCGGCGGGAATCGGGGCGAGGATACAGCCAGGAGATTGATCGCGTTTATGCGCAGGTGAATGCCTGGGGCGCCGATTGCTCTATCGAGCTGCATTTTAACGGGAGCGCTGATCCGCGCGCCGAAGGTTGCCTGACACTCTCCAGCGGAACGCCCGGCTCGATGATGCTGGCGGCGGAGGTGCAATCACGAATGCTGGCAGTGATGCAAAACCAAGATGACGGCATTCTGAAGCGCGGTCGCGGTGACCGGGGCGGCCGTTCTCTGTGGGCTGGCCGCTGCCCGGCAATCCTGGTGGAGCCGTATTTCGGAGGCAATGCTCGGTTCTGCCATGTGGCAGACGCGCGCAAAGACGAACTCGCAGAGGCCATCTATTGCGGTGCCGCAGCGTTCTGCAGTGAGTTGGCATGAAGCCTGCGGTAATACTCGGCCTTTTGGTTGCGGGGCTGGTCATTGCAGGCGGCGCCGGCTGGCAGGGCTACCGGCTGGGCTTTGCCGCGAGTGAAGCCCGCCACAACGCTGAGCGCCTAGCCCGGATCGAGGCGGGGCGGAAACTGGAGCAAGCGCGGCGGCTGATCGCCCGCGAGCGCGACCAACTGTCCCGCAAACTGGAGGAGCAAGCCTATGCGGAACCTGTTGCGGTGGAGCGCTGCCTTGGCCCTAGCCGGGTGCGCCGGCTTAACGCCATCCGTTGATGGCGCTGACCCATGCCGCCAGCCGGTCCAGATCCCCGCTGGCTGGCTGAGCGATCAGCAAATTGAGGCGATGTGGTCCCGAGACCGGCACGCCCTCCTGGATTGCGGCGACAAGGTGGAAACCCTGTCCGGGCGCGAGCCGAAGAAAGGATAACGGATGATCGGACTTAAAATGGGGCTGGGCTTGTCAACGCGAGGCGGTGCAACCGGTTCGCAGCCTGCTGTTCAGCCTATTGTTTTGGTGGGCGCTTCCAACACTACTGGCGGCGATGACAGCGCTGGCGCTGCGCTCAGCGCCTCGCTGGACGAGCACAGCAACGTCTATCACTTCTTCAGCGCTGACGGCACGATTGGCCTGCTGGACGTGTCCACCGGTATTCCCCGGCCGGGCGGGCTTTCGACCGACAGCACCACGCCGGCCATCAACTTCGCCAAATATCTGAACAGCCTGGACCCGAACACCAAGTACCTGATTGTCAACACGGCAGTCGGCGGGCGCGGCGTCTACAATGGCGGTGATGTGGGCGGCTCCGGGCCATGGGACCCAGACGGGGCGGGCGCAGCTTGGGACATCGGCGATGCCGCCTCGGCCACCGAGGTTTCCGGCGCGCTCTACAAGGCGCACACATCCGGCAACTGGAAAACCGCCGTTGACGCTGCCATTGCCACCAGTTTCCCAGGCCATGCAACCAAAACGCCGATCTTCTTCGGGCATCCGTGCAACGAGAACGACACCGGCGGCGACTTCTCGGACCTCTACGACAAGGCCAAGCGCTGCATTGAGGGCATCCGCACCGCCTGGAGCGCCGCAAGCGCGCCGTGGGTTCTGCACGGCGGCCCGCCGGAGTGGACCTATGCCGGCATCCCCAACCGGGAGAAGATCACGGCGGTGAACTCCCAGCTCGCCCAGCGAATGGCTTACACAGTGTTTGTCGAGGGTCAGGAGGAGAACCAGCACGCAACCGAGGCCATCCACAACAACAACGCCGGGTATCGCCTGCTGGGCACCAAATGCGGCCAGGCGGTTGCGCACGCCAGCGCCAAGACCTCGGCCCCGCACGAATGGGTGGATGTGCTGGACGGCCTGACCAACAAGCCGGATGTGGCCTATGGCCTCTACCGGATGCTTTCCACCTACAGCGGCAACGCTATCAGGGTCAGCAACGGCACCACCGAGACCGACATCGGCTTTGATTCCGAAGGGTATCTGGCTATCAGCGACTTGGAGGCGCATGTTGGCGCCAACACCGGCACCATCACCAAGATCTACGACCAGATGGGCACCGGCAACGAAATGGTTCCCGAAGGCACCGGCAGCGCGAAGATCATCAGCTCTGGTGACCTGCTGTTCCAGGGGCGCCGGTTTGCCTGGGGCTACGATGAAAACAACATTCTGCTGAAAGACACCGCCTATACCGTGCTGGCCGCGGGCGCGCTCCTGGCTGTTGGCCAATTCACCAACGCCTCAAACAGGGTGCAGATTTCCGGCGCTCAAGACACCCTGGCGATTTACCACGAAAGCGGACTGCTTGGTTATGCGCCGGGCAGCGCCACGGAGTACAAATATGCGACCGGGCAGGAGTTTGAGCCCGACTATATCGAAGCGCTCAGCGGGTCCCCACGGGGCTATAACCTCTATGCCAACTATGTCGACTCCAACGGCATGCGGATCGACGGCGCGGCTCAGGCCGCCGGGACAGAGGACGCCTTCAGCTACGGCAGTGCCGGGCTGGCTTGGGGCGGGCGCATCGGTCAGACAAACCGGTATTCCCTTGGCTCGCACGTGGCGGCTCTGGCTTGGGATGCCGCGCCAACCGGCGCCGACCTGGCTGCAATTGACGCCTGGGCCAAGGCGATTTCCCGCGTGGACATCTTGGATGAATAGAGCCTGCTGCTGCACAGGCAAACAGAAAGCCCCGGCAATCACCGGGGCTTTTGTCGTTCTGGGGGGCGGGGGCTAGTTGGATTTGCCGCTAAGGCGGCATACGCCTGAGCTGGCCAAGTAATCGCCGCCAGCGTCGATGCACTTCATCTTCCATGCGAAACTGTTGGACGTCCAAATGCTGATGAACGCCACCAGAGCAACCGCGCCGAACCACGCGAGCGCAGGCCACATGTACTTGTCGATCAATTCTTGGGGCATTGGTCCCTCCGGGGTTAGGTGGATTTCTTCATTCGGTCTGTCTCTACCCAGACCTTGCAGCTGTTGAGCGTGCCGGTTGGCTTTCCCTCGCAGACAGTGGCGCTGAGTTGGGAAGACATTGCCCGCCCTTCATTGAGAATGCGGGTGGTTGCCCAATACTTGCAGGCCTCGTGGATCTCGTCTTCGGTCAGTGTGACCTCAATTGTCGCCATTCAAGCCTCCAGAGAATGAGATAACTTTTATAACGTTGATAATAAGTGAGTCGCTTGACTCTGGCAACGCTTTTTAGATAGCGATAAAAAGAAATCGCGCAGTGAGGCTGTATAAAAAGTGCCCGACACGACCGGAAAAACCGTCTACATCATGCTCAAAGAAGGGCGCCCGGAACTGGGCGACCAAATGGCCGCCGCCAGAGCTTGGGGCGCGGATGTTGATAGGCCAAACGCGGGCGTCTTTAAGGATGACGTGCGCGGGGTCAGATCGACCAAGCCGGAAAAGATCCTGGTGGACCGGGAGTACCTGTTCAGGGATCTGAAGCACGCGGCCAAAGATGAGCAGATCTTCTTTCACACGCCCTTGTGCATCGGCCTATCGCAATCCGACGCTGAAGCCGCCGTCAGAACGGTTTGGGACCGCGGCTGCCTTGTCTATGTCCACAGCAGCGGCGAGGCTGGCAGCCTGCTTTATCGCAAGGGGGACGATCTGACCGGGTTGCTTGAGCAGTTCCAACGCGACTATAACGCGAATGCTATGCGGCTTTCTCGTGCAAGGGGGAAGTCTCGGCCCAAGAAATGATTGGCCAAAGGAGATTGGGTTTGAGTTTCTTTTATCCCTTTAAGGTGAATACAGCGCTGGCGGCCATGGCTGTGCCGCCAAACACATTCGAGGGGTCATGGCGCTCTGAAATGCAGCAAGTCGGAAAAGCAGCAGGGCTCTCGCCTCAGGAAACTGCTTTGCTGATCATTTCAGAGGGCATGGGGATTTCCTTCCCTGACGATGTGGAAGTCGCACTTGGCGTCTGGAGGCGGGAAGGCAAAGTGGACATCTCAAAGCCTGAGGTGACCCAGGCGCTTCATAAGATGGGTTTTTCCTTGGTTATGCTGGCGCAGCAGTCCAGGTAAGGAGCGGTTGCGCCGCTCCCACTTTCCCCCTTTGTTTCCGCTTTGTCTGTGGGAGTGGAATTGGCCAAGGTGCTGATTTTGCGCGGTTCAACTGGAACTTAAAATCCCCTGTGCGCGCCGGGAGAACAGAACGGAGCCGAAACAGGAATGTTGAGAGGTGTGTTGAGAGCGTTTCGCGGCGCTTTCGTGAAATCGGCGTAAGTGCCTGATTTTATTTGGAGGCGAGTACCGGAATCGAACCGGTGTACACGGATTTGCAATCCGCTGCGTCACCACTCCGCCAACTCGCCATCCGTGGTGTAGGCGTGATTAATCACATGCCCGGCGCCGGTGCAAGAGGCGTTTTGCCTCTGCCCGGGCCAAAAATTGCTTTTCTTTCTGGATGGCTAGAATTTCATTTGAGTGGACTTCGGTCAAGGGGCGCTGCCGGCGGCCGCGGCACGGATGCCTGCGGCGATCAGTTCTGGCGCACCGGGCAGGGCGCCGGCAACCGGCAGCACAATTCCTTTGAACCGGGCCGTCTCCAGGGCTGCTGGAAGATCCTGTTTCACATGGTCGCCGGCCTGGGCAAAGAACGGCAGGCAGAAGGTGCGGGCAGGCAAGGGCGCCGCCGCGGCGGCGATCCGGGGGTCTTGTTCGACATAGCCGGGCGAGACCGCGCAACCCGGCAGCAGAGGGCGCAGGCGGGCGGCAAATTCTTCGGCCGCTTCTGCCGCTTTGGGGCCGCGGGCAGAGCCGTGGGCGGCCAGCAGCAGATGCAGGCCATGCAGGTCCCAACCCTGTTTGCCGGCCGCGTCCTGCACCGCCCGGGCGGCAAGCTGCGGAAGGCCGGGATCCAAGCCGAACGGTGCTGCCATCCGGCAGCTGACGCCGTTCAGGCGCTCCGGCAGCACCTTGGCGGTGAAGTAGCCCCGGGACATGAAGAACGGGTAGATCAGGGCGCCATCGGCTGTTTGCTTTTCGAGACGGCTGGCGGTGGAAAGCGTGGCGGAGCGGACCTCCCAGCCCGGCAGATGCGGCGCAACCGCCAAAGCCAGCTGCGCCAGATCTGCCTCGGCGGGTGCCGGGTCAGAGGGCTGGCCATGGGCGGTGATGACGGCAACGGGCGGGATTGAGGTCAAGGCGCTGATCCGGAAGCAGGGTGAAGCCAGGCGGCTGGAATACAGTGTCATTTGAGCAGCTTGCCGGGTTTTCGCAAGGGGCGCGGCGTTTTTTCCGGCTGGGCGGGGATAATCGAAATCAAGATGGTTGACCTCGCCGGACGCTTCCCATACATCAGCAAATGTCCTGAGCGGGTATGGTGAAATGGTATCATAAGAGCCTTCCAAGCTTAAGGTGCGGGTTCGATTCCCGCTACCCGCTCCAGACCTTCCCGGAACTTCTGAACTGGTACGATCTGCCGCGGCGGATGCCTGTTTTCTTGCATATATTTAAACTGCTGAACGCTTGACGCCGATTGCCTGCGGGGCCATGAACCTTGGCATATGCGGCGGGCGCGGGCCCGTGACGGCGCAAGACTGTTTGAAGGATCCGGAATGGCGCGAAATCAGGCGGCCCCGAACGCGGAGCAGGAGCGGGCGAGCTCGCGGAAAATTGGTGTGCTTTCGGCGCTGTGGCCGTTTATGCGGCCCTACCGGGTGCTGATGTTCGCTGCCACCTGCGCGCTGGTGATGACGGCCGGGCTGTCGCTGACGCTGCCCTTGGCGGTGCGCCGGGTGGTGGATAATTTCCGGGTCTCCGATTCCGAGCTGCTGAACCTCTATTTCAGCGCGGCTTTGGTGATTGCGGCGCTGCTGGCGGTTGGCACCGGTGTGCGCTATGCGCTGGTGACCCGGCTGGGGGAGCGGGTGGTGGCCGATATCCGCAAGGCGGTGTTTGACCGGGTGATCGGCATGAGCCCGGAGTTCTATGAGCGGATCATGACCGGCGAGGTGCTGAGCCGGATCACCACCGATACCACATTGATCCAGTCGGTGCTGGGCTCCTCCGTCTCCATTGCGCTGCGCAACCTGCTGATTTTCCTGGGCGGCATGGTGCTGATGCTGCTGACCTCGGCCAAGCTGACGATGCTGGTGCTGCTGATCGTGCCTGCCGTGATCGTGCCGATCCTGGTGCTGGGCCGCCGCCTGCGGGCGATCAGCAAAGAGAACCAGGACTGGATCGCGGCCTCCTCGGGCAATGCAGGCGAGGCGCTGGGGGCAGTGCAGACGGTGCAGGCCTATACCCATGAGGCAGCAAGCCGCTTGAAATTCGGCGAGATGACCGAGACCGCTTATGACGTGTCACGCCGCCGTATCCAGACCCGGGCCTATCTGACTGTCATTGTGATCTTCCTGGTGTTCTCCGGCATTGTCGGCGTCCTGTGGATGGGCGCCAATGACGTGCGCGCGGGCCTGATGAGCGAGGGCACCCTGATCCAGTTCGTGATCTATTCGGTGCTGGTGGCCGGTTCCGTTGCTGCCCTGTCGGAGATCTGGAGCGAACTGCAGCGCGCCGCAGGTGCGACCGAGCGGCTGGTGGAATTGCTGAACGCCGAGGATACCGTGCTGGATCCGGCTGCGGCGCAGGTGCTGCCGGCGCCGGTGAAGGGCGCGATTGAGTTTGACAATGTGTCGTTCCGCTATCCCTCGCGCCCCGATGTCTCGGCGCTGGAGGCGGTGTCGCTGAAGGTGCAGCCAGGTGAAACGGTTGCCTTTGTCGGCCCGTCGGGGGCGGGCAAGACCACCATCATCCAGATGCTGCAGAGGTTTTACGACCCCAACCAGGGGGCGGTGAAGCTGGACGGCATGGCGCTGACCGATCTGCAGCGCGATGAGTTCCGCCGCCACATTGCGCTGGTGCCGCAGGATCCGGTGATCTTTGCCGCTTCGGCGCTTGAAAACATCCGTTTTGGCCGGCCGGATGCTTCGGATGCGGAAGTCGAGGCCGCTGCCAAGGCCGCCGCGGCACATGAGTTCATTTCGAAGCTGCCCGACGGCTATGGCAGCTTTGTCGGCGAGCGCGGCGTGATGCTGTCGGGCGGCCAGAAGCAGCGGATTGCCATTGCCCGCGCCATTTTGCGGGATGCGCCGGTGCTGCTGCTGGATGAGGCCACCTCGGCGCTGGACGCCGAAAGCGAGCGGCTGGTGCAGGCGGCTGTGGACGAGCTGAGCCAGGGCCGCACGACGCTGATCGTGGCGCACCGGCTGGCCACGGTGAAAAAGGCCGACCGGATCGTGGTGATGGACCAGGGGCGGATTGTGGCTTCTGGCACCCATGACGAATTGGTGGCGGCGGGCGGGCTTTATGCACGGCTGGCCAAGCTGCAATTCACTGAAGGGCTGGCGGCGGAATAGCCGCAGCACTGCGTAAGACTTCTGGCGCCCCGGACCGGTTCCGGGGCGTTTTTGCCTGGAACCGGTCCGGGATCCGGGCTTGGCGCCACGTCATCGGGCAAATTGCCTTGGCGTGACCCCGACCCGGCGCTTGCGCAACTGCGCGTTTGCAATAGTCTGGGCAAAAACAGGACACACTCCGTGCACCGGGCGTACACCGGCTGTGCACCGGGGGAACGGGGAGGAGATCTATGGGTTTTTCCGGAATCGCGGACCGCGACGCGCTGCAGAACGAAATGCCGTGGGAGGCGCGGGAGCTTCCGGCTACGCTGTACGGGCTGCTATCGCGCACCGCGGGCAAATACCCGGACAGCAAGGCGGTCAGCTATCAGATTTTCTCGGGCCCGCAGGACAAGGCGGAAACCCTGACCTGGAGCACCCTGAAGGATCAGGTGAGCCAGGCCGCCAACATGTTCCGCGCGCTGGGAGTGGGCGAGCAGGATGTGGTCGCCTACGTGCTGCCCAACTGCCACGAAACACTGGTGACCATGCTGGGGGGCGCAGTGGCGGGGATCGTGAACCCGATCAATCCGCTGTTGGAGCCGGAACAGATCGCATCGATCCTGCGCGAGACCAAGGCCAAGGTGGTGGTGACCCTGCGGCCCTTCCCGAAAACGGACGTCGCGCAAAAGGTGGCCGAGGCGGTGCGCCATGCACCGGGGGTGAACACGGTGCTGGAGGTGGACCTGAACCGCTATTTGACACCGCCCAAATCCTGGATCGTGCCGCTGCTGCGGCCCAAGCTGGACAGCCGGCCGAGCCATGCGGACTACCTGAATTTCTCCAGGGAGATGGCCAAGCATCCCAAGACGCTGAGTTTTGCCGACAGTGATGGCGACCGGGTGGCGTGTTATTTTCACACCGGCGGCACCACCGGCATGCCCAAGGTGGCGCAGCACAAGTATTCCGGCCTGATCTACAACGGCTGGATCGGCCACACGCTGTTGTTCACCGAAGAAGACAACATCATGTGCCCGCTGCCGCTGTTTCATGTCTTTGCGGTGCATGTGATCATGATGGCGGCGATTGCCTCGGGCGCGCATGTGGTGTTCCCGACGCCGCAGGGCTACCGCGGCGAGGGCGTCTTTGACAACTTCTGGAAGCTGATCGAACGCTGGAAGATCAGCTTTATCATCACCGTGCCCACCGCTGTTTCGGCGCTGATGCAGCGGGAGGTGGATGCGGATATTTCTTCGGTGAAAACGGCGTTTTCGGGGTCGGCGCCGATGCCGATGGAGCTGTTCAAGCGGTTTGAGAAAGTCTCGGGCGTGGCGATTGTCGAAGGCTACGGGCTAACAGAGGCCACCTGCCTGGTTTCCTGCAACCCGCCGGGCGGCGAGAAGAAGGTCGGCTCGGTCGGCATCCCGTTCCCCTATACGGATGTGCGCATCGTCAAGCAGACCAATGATGGCCCGCTGGAATGCGGTGCCGACGAAGTGGGCGAGATCTGTGTTTCCAGCCCCGGTGTCTTTGCCGGCAACACCTATACCGAGGCCGACAAGAACGCGGATCTCTACTATCAGGACACCCATTTGCGCACCGGCGACCTGGGCCGGATCGACGAGGAGGGCTACCTGTGGATCACCGGCCGGGCCAAGGATCTGATCATCCGCGGCGGCCACAATATCGACCCGGCCGAGATCGAAGAGGCGCTGCTGGGCCATGAGGCTGTGGCCTTTGCCGGCGCCATCGGCCAGCCGGATTCGCACGCGGGCGAGCTGCCCTGCGCCTTTGTCGAACTGGTTGAGGGGGCCTCTGTCAGCGAGGCGGAGCTGCTGGAGTACTGCAAGGTGCACGTGCATGAACGCGCTGCGGTGCCCAAACATCTGACGGTGCTGGACGCGCTGCCGAAAACCGCGGTTGGCAAGGTGTTCAAGCCGGACCTGCGCAAGCACGCGATCACCCGCGTCTACAACGGCGCGCTGGAGGCGGCCGGGCTGGCGGCGCGGGTTGTCAGTGTCACCGACGACAAGAAACGCGGGCTGGTGGCGCAGGTCGCTGCCAATGGCAGCTCTGAAGCCGAGATCAACGGCGTGCTGAACAATTTCACCCGGCCCTGGGAGCCTGCCGCAGCAGCCTGAGGCCCCGGAACTGACGTGAGATAAAGAGCGCCCTCCGGGGCGCTTTTTCTTTCAGGCATTCCATTTGCGGGAAACTCTGCCTAGGCTCTGGAAAAACACTGGCACTGGGAGGCTCGCAGATGGACTATGAAAAGCTGATCGACGAGGAGACCTGGGACTTCATCCAGAAGACCGGAGAGCTCTATCCCGATGATGCTGTCGACATGTCCATCGAAGAACAGCGCCGGATATACAACTCCATGGCGCAGGAGTTCCGGGTGCCGCGGCCGGATGTGGTCTCGGTCGAGGATATCTCGGCCAATGGTGTGCCGGTGCGGATCTATACCGCGGGCGACCCGACCCGGACAGTGATGTTCTGCCATGGCGGCGGGTTTGTGGTCGGCGGGCTCGACAGTCATGACGACGTCTGCGCCGAGATCTGCGCCCAGACCGGCTACCGGGTGGTGGCGGTGGATTACCGGCTGGCGCCCGAGCACAAGCATCCGGCGGCGTTCGAGGACGCCTGGGTGGTGCTGGGCTGGGTCGAAGCGGCCTATGGCAAGGGGATTGTGCTGATGGGCGACAGCGCCGGGGCCAACCTGTGCGCCGCGGTGGCGCATCATGGCCGCAGCCGCACCGAGGCGATCCTGGGCCAGGTGCTGATCTATGGAGCCTTTGGCGGTGATATGAACCAGGGTTCCTATATCGAACATGCCCAGGCGCCGATGCTGACCCGCGAGGATGTGCTGTATTACCATCGCATCCGGGCGGACGGGGAGCCGCCGGAGAACGACCCGCTCTATGCGCCGTTGGCGGACAGCGACTTTTCGGACCTGCCGCCGACCGTGCTGGTCAGCGCCGATTGCGACCCGGTGCGCGACAATTCCCGCGATTACCGCGACCGCATCCTGGCGGCCGGCGGCAAGGCGCATTGGATCAACGAGCCGGGGCTGATCCACGGCTACCTGCGCGCCCGCCACAGCGTCGGCCGGGCCCGCGACAGTTTCGAGCGGATCTCGGTTGCGATCGAGGCGCTGGGGCAGGGGGTATGGTCCTACGAGGACTGACTATCCTGCGTAATCCTGGCAGTGCTCCTGAAACAGCGAGGTATCCAGCCAGCCGCCGCTGGTCACCTGCCAGTCGGGGCCGGAGGTGGTGACATAGGTCCAGCTGCCCACCGGGATATGCGAGTAGTTCACATAGTCGCCGGGGGTGATCTGCCCGACCAGCGGCGCATCCGGGCGGTGTCCGGCGCGCAGGCCCATGACCGGGCCAAGCCAGCCCAGGCAGGCGCTCTCGTATTCATCGCGCACCGGCAAGTCCCACAGCTGATAACGCAGGAACAGGTCATCCAGATCCAGGGAGGTCCGCTTGTTGTTTACCCGGCAGGCGAACCGCGCTTCCATCTCCTTGACCAGCGCCACCATGCGTTCGGCCTGCGGCGGCAGCGAGACGGATTTGCCGATGCAATCGCCGTTGTTGAACACCGCCTGGCCCAGCGGCGAGCCGAAGCAGTAACCGGCACGGTCGATCACTGCGTTGCGGGTGAACCAGAGGTCATGGCAGGCATCGCTGGCCACGGCAGGGGAGGCCAGCAGGGAAACGGCAAACACAAGGGACTTCATGGCAATCCTTCCTGACAAATGAAAACGGCGGCCTTGTGCCAGTCTAGCACAAAGCCGCCGCGCAAGTGTCAGTGGTGCCGGGTTACTTCAGGAAGGACTCGTGCTTCATGGTGTCAGCAACCGGTGCACCCAGGCGTTTCAGGATGGTCGGGGCCAGCTGCCGCTGGTCGATCACCTCGTCATGGTCGGGGCCGTCGGCCTCGCCAAAGTAATAGAGCGCGGTTTCCTGCTGCAGTGCGCCGCGGCCGCCGTGGTGGCCGCGCTCGTCCTGGCCGTGGTCGGCGGTGACGATCACCTCATAGCCCAGGTCGCGCCAGCGGGTGATGAAGGGGGCCAGCATCTCGTCCATCACGAAACAGGCGTGGTCCATTTCCTGGCAGTCGTGAAAGAACCGGTGGCCCATGCAGTCCAGCGTGCAGGTGTGCAGCATGCCGTAGTCGAGGCCGAAGCGCAGGCAGAGATTGGTCAGGGTGCCGAACAGATCGACATCCGAGGGCGTCATCTGGTTGTCCTTGCCGTAGCCGGTCATCGAGTGGAAACGGCCATGGTTGATGGTCTTGCTCTCCGGCTCGTCATATTCGATGTCGCGCACGTAATCGAAGGGGTGGCGGTTGAAGAAGGAGGACCAGTAGCTGTGCGCCACGGCACCGGTCACACCGCCGGCTTCGCGCACCTGGGAAAACACGTCCTTCTCCTTCAGGCGGAAGACGTTGGCGTTGCCGGTGGAGCCGTGGATGGCGGGCGCAACCCCGGTGTGGATCGAGGCATAGCAGCTGGCCGAGATCGACGGCAGCACCGAGCGCAGTTTCCAGACGCGGGCATCGCCGCTGTCCACCCAGCCTTCCAGGTTTCCGAACAGCCGGCGGAAATTGCGCCACGGCACACCGTCCAGAATGATGAGCAGGAGTTTGTTGTCCATTCGCCGAATCCTTTTGCCTAGCGGACGCCTAGCTGCGGCATCTACGTGTCACTTTCTTGAAGGGCCATTCAAAAAACGGACAAATGGTCTGAAACCGTCATTTTGGAGCGGTTTTTTCCACTGCGTGTCCCGGTTCGGCGCAGCAGGGCATTACAGGCCAGTGGCCAGAACATAGCTGCCGGCCAGGACCAGCAGTCCGCCGGTGGCAGCAGTGAACAGCCGGCCATGGGCAAAGTGCTTTTCGGCCAGCACATAAAGCGCCAGGCCTGCAATCCAGTAGAGGTTCATGATGCCGCCGGCAAACAGCAGCAGCATCAGCGCCCAGCAGCAGCCCAGGCAAAAGGTTCCATGATGGGCGCCCATCAGCAAAGCACCAGCCAAGCCTGTGCGGTTGTGCGCGGTCAGAAAATGCACCGGCAAACGGCAATGGGTAAGGCAGGCGTGCTTGTAGGGGGTGAACTGATAGGCGCCCGCCGCCAGCAGAAGTGCACCGCCAAGGGCACGGCTGCTGAGCGACATCATTGGGCCGTTTGACAGGCCAACTGTTTCCAGCCCCCACTGCAAGGCGGTGGCTGCGATTGAGAACACTCCCCAGGCCAAGAGATAGCCGCTGAGGAACACCAGGCCCAGCAGCGGGGCCTGGTCCGGGCGGGATCCGGCTTTCTTGATAGCTGTGAACAGCAGCAGCACCGGTGCTGCGCTGGGGGTCATCATCGCGACCATCATGACCCACCACATCAGGAAGATCAGCACGGCATAGGACGCCGTCCAGACAGTGCCGCTGCCCATTTGCATCGGTTCGCCGATCGGGCGGGCCATGCGGGTCATCTCGACAGCGCTCATCTCCATGCCAACGCCGAAGATGGTGTAAAGCGCGCTCAGCAGCACGACAAACCCGGCGGCGCCGATCACTATGGCCCGGTCATGGCGGGCCAGCCGTTCGGCCTGCCCATCGGTGTGCTGCGGCCGGCCCATGGCAGGTCAGGCCGCCCGCTGAACGCCTGCACCGGTCAAGTGCAGCTCGGCGACGTGGGCGTGAGTATTGCTGTTCTTCTCCAGGCTTATGGCAGAGCCGGGGGTTTTGGTGCTGCCCCGAGCCACCGAGGCCTCGGCATATTCGAAGCCGTTGGGCAGTTTGATCTGCACCGAATGCGGCGCGCCGGAAACGATGTTGGGGATCGGCTCTACCGAGGTTTCGCCGATATCGCCGGCCTTGGCATGGCCCTTGCCGGTTGCGGTGTCATAAGTCAGGCTGACCGCGGCGCTGAGGGTTTCATGCCGGGTCGTGCACATGGCGTTGAACACAAAGAACATGGTGGCGAATTCGGCGGTGTCCTGGCCGGTCATGATCGCCTCGAGCGCGGCTTTCTGACCCGCCGTTGCCCGCTCGTCGATGATCAGCTGCATCTCGCCGTTGCCCTCGTGGATCGGCCCGGGCCATTTGTAGATGGCTGCCGCCAGCAGCCCGTCCAGGCTGGTCTCCCCGTAGTGCCCCGTGTCGATCCGGAATGTCAGCATCGCCTCGCAGGTGCCATCATTGGGCAGTTGCGAGAACTGGCAGGGGCAGCCGGGAACGCAGTTGCAGTTCGCGATTTCAAATCCGTGAATGGCCCAGTCCGTCATGGCAGTCCCTCCTGTTCCGCCGCAAAAGCAAAACTGCCCGGAGGATTTGGGTTAGGCCTGCATGAGGAAACAGCCACGCTCAGTTATATTACTATTACTTGCGGCTGGTTCCGCCGCATTCTCCCCGGTGGCAATAAAATACCACAAATTGCAGGGGAGCCGAATAAGAAAAAGCCCCCGCCCGCAATGCGGGCAGGGGCCAGGCTGCGGAATATCCGCCGGTTCAGTTGCCGGCGCTTTCCATCTTGCGGTTGGCGATCACCTCTTCCAGCCAGCCGAGCCGCATCTCGGGGACAGAGCTGAGCAGCAGGTCGGTGTAATCGTCGAACGGCGGGCTCAGCACCTTGGACTTGCCGCCGTAGCGCTGGACCTGGCCCTGGTACATCACCGCGATGTTGTCCGAGATGGCACGTACCGTCGCCAGGTCGTGGGTGATGAACAGATAGGCCACGTCCTCGATCTTCTGCAGGTCCAGGAGCAGCTTCAGGATGCCGTCCGCCACCAGTGGGTCCAGCGCCGAGGTGACCTCGTCGCAGATGATCATCTTGGGCTTGGCCGCCAGCGAGCGGGCGATGCAGACACGCTGCTTCTGGCCGCCGGACAGTTCCGCCGGATAGCGGTCGATGAACTTTTCGCCCAGTTCGATCTCATCCAGCAGTTCGATGATCCGCTTCTTCTTCTCCGCGCCGCGCATGCCGAAGTAGAATTCCAGCGGGCGGCCGATGATGGTGCCGACGGTCTGGCGCGGGTTCATCGCCACGTCCGCCATCTGGTAGATCATCTGCAGCTCGCGCAGGTCCTCGCGGGTGCGGCCCTTGAGGTCTGGCGACAGCTTGCGGCCGGCAAACTCGATCTCGCCTTCGCGCGGGGGCAGCAGGCCGGTGATCACCCGGGCGAGGGTGGATTTGCCCGAGCCGGATTCACCCACCACGGCCAGGGTCTGGCCGGGGTAGAGATCGACATTCACGTTCTTCAGAACGTCGAAGCTGGTGCCCTTGTAGCGCGCGGTGATGTTGCGCACGCTCAGCACCGGATCCGGCGTCGGGGCCTTTTCCTCGTGCTCGATGGAGCGGACCGAGACCAGCGCCTTGGTGTACTCCTCCTGCGGGTTGTTGATGATCTGGTCAACATTGCCGTATTCGACGGTGTTGCCCATCTTCAGCACCATGATGTCGTCGCTCACCTGCGCCACAACCGCCAGGTCGTGGGTGATGTAGAGCGCGGCCACGCCGGTGTCGCGGATCGCTTCCTTGATCGCCATCAGCACGTCGATCTGGGTGGTCACATCAAGCGCGGTGGTTGGTTCGTCGAACACCACCAGATCCGGCTCCGGGCACAGCGCCAGCGCGGTCATGCAGCGCTGCAGCTGGCCGCCCGACACCTGGTGCGGGAAGCGGTCGCCGATGTTGTCCGGATCCGGCAGGCCCAGTTTGGCAAACAGCACCCGGGCACGGTCTTCGGCTTCCTTGCGGGAGAATTTCTTCTGCTCCACTGCCGCCTCGACCACCTGGTCCATGATCTTTTTGGCCGGGTTGAAGGAGGCTGCTGCCGATTGCGACACATAGGTCACCTCGCCGCCGCGCAGAGAACGCACGTCGCGGTGGCCGCTCTTCAGGATGTCGCGGCCATTGACCCAGACCTCGCCGCCGGTGATCTGCACACCGCCGCGGCCATAGGCCATGGAGGCAAGACCGATGGTGGACTTGCCGGCACCGGATTCACCGATCAGCCCCAGGACCTTGCCGGGCGCGAGGTCAAAGCTGACCCCGTGCACGATCTCGATGTCGCGGGGCTTTTCGCCGGGCGGAAAGATGGTCGCGCCGATTTTCAGGCCGCGGACTTTCAACAGGGTATCGCTCATCCGCGGCCTCCTTTCAGCGATGTGGTCCGGTTCAGCACCCAGTCAGCCACCAGGTTGACCGAGATCGCCAGGGTGGCGATGGCAAAGGCCGGGATCAGAGCCGCAGGAATGCCGTAGACGATGCCTTCCTTGTTCTCTTTCACGATGCCGCCCCAGTCAGCCTCAGGCGGCTGCACGCCCAGGCCCAGGAAGGACAGGGTGGAGACAAACAGAACCGCAAAGATGAAGCGCAGGCCCATCTCCGCGATCAGCGGCGACAGGGCGTTGGGCAGGATCTCGCGGAAGATGATCCAGGCGGTCTTCTCGCCGCGCAGGCGGGCTGCCTCGACATAGTCCATGACTTCGATATCCACCGCGACGGCCCGGGCCAGGCGGTAGACGCGGGTGGCGTCCAGAAGGCCCATCACGATGATCAGCATCGGAATGGTGACCGGCGCAACCGACAGCACCACCAGCGCAAAGATCAGCGTCGGGATCGACATCACCAGGTCGACAAAGCGCGACAGCGCCTGGTCGACCCAGCCGCCCATCACCGCGGCAAAGAAGCCGAGGACAGAGCCCAGGGTGAAGGACAGGACAGTCGCAGCGGTGGCGATGAAGATGGTGGTGCGGCCGCCGTAGATCATCCGGCTGAGAAGGTCGCGGCCGATGTTGTCTGTGCCCAGCAGGTATTCAGAGCTGGAGGGCTCCCACACATCGCCGACCACCTCGCCAACGCCATAGGGCGCCAGCAGCGGGGCAAAGATTGCGGCAAGGAAGTAGAGGGCCGTGAAGAACAGCCCGATGACTGCGGAAATAGGGATGTTCTTCATTTCGGGTGCCTCAGGCGCGGGTTGCTCAGGATGGCGACGATATCGGCGATCATGTTGAGACCGATATAGACGGCGGCAAAGATCAGGCCGCAGGCCTGGACAACAGGCACGTCACGTTTGGACACGTGGTCCACCAGGTACTGGCCCATGCCGGGGTAGACAAAGACCACCTCGATCACCACGACGCCGACCACCAGATAGGCGAGGTTCAGCATCACCACGTTGACGATCGGTGCGATCGCGTTCGGGAACGCATGGCGGTAGATCACCTGAAAGGCGTTGAGGCCCTTCAGTTCGGCGGTTTCGATATAGGCCGACTGCATCACGTTGAGGATGGCCGCGCGGGTCATCCGCATCATGTGGGCCAGAACAACCAGTGTCAGCACGGCGATCGGCAGGGCGATGGCGTTCAGTTTTTCAAACAGGCTCATGCTGTCGTTGACCATTGCAACAGACGGGAACCAGCGCAGTTTCACTGCGATGACGAACATCAGCACGTAGCCGATCAGGAATTCGGGGATCGAGATCGAGGCCAGGGTCACGGCCGAGATCAGCTTGTCAGGCCAGCGGTCCTTGAAGCGGACGGCAAGAAGGCCCAGGAAAATCGCGAGGGGAACGGCAACCACGGCGGCCCAGAAGGCCAGGAACAGAGTGTTCCCAAAACGGCCGGCAATCGCGGTGGTGATGTCCTGTCCGCTGGTCAGTGCTGTGCCCAGGTCGCCCTGCAGCGCGCCGAACAGCCAGGAGAAATAGCGCTCAAGCGCCGGTTCGTTCAAGCCCAGTTCCTTGCGCAGGTTGGCCAGGGCTTCGGGGGTGGCGGATTGGCCGAGAATGGATTGAGCAACATCACCAGGCAGAACGATCGTGCCGGCAAAGATCACCACGGAGATGAGCAGCAACAATAGAAGGCTCAGCGCAATGCGCTGAGCCAAAAGTTTTACGATCGGAGACATATTAGGCTTTGACCCACATCTTCATCGGCGCGTAGCCATTCATCAGGGGCTGGCCTTTGACACCTTCCTGCCAGCCGTCGATCTTGTCGGTGGTTGCATCGACAAAGTCGTTGAACATCGGGCAGATCAAGCCGCCTTCGTCGCGCAGGATGGTGGACATGTCGGCATACATCTGGGTCCGCTTGGCGGTGTCCAGCTCGCCGCGGGCGGCAACCAGGATCTGGTCGAACTTCTCGTTGAAGAAACGGGTGTCGTTCCAGTCCGCGTCCGACTTGTAGGCGGTCGAGAACATCTGGTCCTGGGTCGGACGGCCGCCCCAGTAGCTGGTGCAGAACGGCTGCGCGTTCCAGACTTCCGACCAGTAGCCGTCGTTCGGCTCGCGCTTGATGTCCAGCTTGATGCCGGCGCTGGCGCAGGACTGCTGGAACAGCGCTGCCGCATCCGGCGCGCCCGGGAAGGAGTTGTCCGAGGTGCGCAGCAGGATGCCGCCGTCATGGCCCGACTTCTTGAGGTGGAACATGGCCTTGTCCGGGTCATATTCACGCTGCTCGAACTCGGTGAACAGCGGGTAGGAGGCGTTGATCGGGGTATCGTTGCCGACCGAGCCATAGCCGTTCAGGATCTTGTCGACCATTTCCTGGCGGTTGATGCCGTATTTCAGCGCCATCCGCACGTCGTTGTTGTCGAACGGTGCGGTGTTGCAATGCGCGATGAACACGTAGTGGCCGGCAGCAGCGGTGGAGTGCACGGTGACGCCCGGCGCGCGGCCGACCAGCTTGGCGGTTTTCGGCGGCACCCGGTCGATCAGGTCGACCTGGCCGGACTGCAGCGCGGCAACACGGGCGGTGTTGTCGTTGATCACCACCAGCTCCAGGGTGTCCGCGTTGCCCAGATCGCCCCAGTAGTGGGGGTTCTTCTCGGCCACGAAACGGACGCCCATGTTGACGTCTTTCAGCACATAGGGGCCGGTGCCGATGGCGGCTGCCGGATCGTCCTTGCCGCCGTTGGGCTGGATTGCCAGGTGGTAGTCGGACAGCAGATAGGGCAGGTCGGCGTTGGGCGAGTCCAGCTCAAAGACAACGGTGTCGCCGTCGGCGCGCACGTTCTTGATGCCGCGCATGATGCCCAGGGCGCCGGATTTGGTTTCCTCGCCCGAGTGGCGGTCCATGGTGGCGACAACGTCGTCCGCGGTCACCGCCTGGCCGTTCGAGAACATCACGCCCGGGCGCAGCTTGAAGGTCCATACGCTGGCGTCGGCGGAGGCTTCAAAGCTCTCGGCGACCTTGCCTTCGATGCCGCCGTCGGGCGCCAGTTCGACCAGCGGTTCGCCCCACATCCGGATCAGCATCAGGCCGACCTGGTTGGTGGTCAGCGCCGGGTCCAGGCTGTCGGTGGTGGAGCCGCCCTGCAGCGCCATGCGCAGGGTGCCGCCTTTTTGCGGGCCGGCGGCCTGGGCTGCGCTGGACAGCAGCAGGTTTGCGGAAACAGCGGTAAAGCCCAGTGCGGCGGCTTTGCCCAGGAAGTCGCGGCGCGACAGTTTGCCTGCCGCAGCCTGACTGGCCAGATACTGCATGTGTCTGTTCATGGAGTTCTCCCGATTGGTTGTGGTGCCTCCAGCACCTTTTTCTTGATTGGTGGTTCAAGATTTGCCGATTTGCCGCAACCTCGCAAGCGTTATTCGCAGGGGGCGCGGCGCAGATGCTCACGGGGCTGTGAGTTCCGTTGGATTGATGTCGCGTTTTTGAGATGAGGTGCCGTTTTTGGGTTTGGTGCCAATTGTAAATCAAAAAAACATCTGGAATGCGACAAGAAATTTTTGTGCCCGCATTTGGCGGTTTTTTTATGAATCTGCCCCGGTGCGCCCGGAAACAGCCTGCCTGTGTGACAGAATCGATGCTTCCAGGCCAAAAAACGTCGCCCGTGCCGCATCCGGCAAAGCCCGTGCCGGGCTGCAGGGGCCTGCTGCCGCCGGGGTTCCGGCATCTTTGCGGCAGCCGGGGCTGTGCCGGCGCCAAGGGGTCAAGCGTCGCCGGTGTCGATCCAGATGGTCACCGGCCCGTCATTCAGCAGCCGCACCTTCATGCTGGCGCCGAACTGCCCGGTGGCGGTTTTGATCCCCAGGCTTGCAAGCCGGGCGGCAAAATATTCATAAAGCCGTTTCCCCTCGGCCGGGGCTGCCGCGGCGGAAAAGCCGGGCCGGTTGCCGCGGCGGGTGTCGGCGGCCAGGGTGAACTGGCTGACCACCAGAACGCTGCCGCCGGTGTCCAGAACCGAGCGGTTCATCTTGCCGGCTTCGTCCTGGAAGATCCTCAGCCTGGAGATCTTGGCGGCCAGCTGCTCCGCCTCGGCCTCGCCGTCGCCCTGCATGGCGCAGATCAGCACCAGCAGGCCGGGACCGGTTTCTGCGATGGCTTCACCGTCCACGGTGACCGAGGCCTCGCTGACCCGTTGTATCAATGCGCGCATGTCTGTTCTCCGGATGTGTCTTGTTTGCGGCCGCCCGGTGCCGCCGCTGAGTTGCAGAGAGGGGCGCCGCCCCTCTTGGCCTGCGGCCAATTCACCCCGGAGTATTTTTTACCAGAAAGAAGCAGGGATGGTGCTGCTATCAGCTTTGCGGTGCCCCAGGCGTGCCGGGGCAGTGTCACTGCTGTCCCGCGAAATAGGCAACCGCAGCAACCGCCGCCGCGGCGGCCAGGGCAGCGGCGGCGATTTTGATCGCCGAATAGGGGCGCTCTCCCTGCACCCGGCCGGATTGGCCATTGACCACAAACCGGTAGGTCTTGCCGCGGTATTTGTAGGCAGCGAGCCAGACCGGCAGCAGGATGTGCTTGAAGGTTACTTCGGACATCTTGGTGCCGATATGGCCGATGCGCTGACGGTCGCCGCCGATGTCAAAGCGGACATCGCGTTCGATCACCCGGTCCATCTTCTGCCCGGCTTCGGCAAATCCGGCTTCCAGATCCACCGTATAGGCTTCGGCCCGGAACCCCGCCAGATACTGCGGCTGATAGGGCTCCAGCTGCGACAGGTCCCAAGGCTCCAGCGCCTCGGTGTAGCGTTTGGGAAGGCTCTTTGATGCCAGCACCAGCACATCGTCGAAAAACCGCTGCACCCGGCCCGAAACCGGCGTCCAGCGCACCTTGGAGACCTGCCGGGTCTTGGTCTCGCCATCCTGCTGATAGGTTTCGGTCACGTAATAGACGGTGCCGCGCTGGCCGGAATAGCTGCTGCGGGTCTGGGCGTCGTAGGTCCAGTAGGGCACATAGATGCCCTGCATGCGCCGGCCTTTGCGGGCGTAGTCCTTGAGGCCGTTCGGGGCGAACCACAGTTGCCCCAGCCAGGTACTCATGGCCTTGCGGGCTTCGCGTTCCGCTATAGCAAAGGGCAGCACGCCCTTGGGCTTGATGTGCCGGTTCTCGCCGGTGCCGGTGACCACCGGGGTGGCGCAGAAAGGGCATTCCTTGGCGTGGGTGTCCGGGGCGAACTCAACCTGTGCCGCGCAGTTGGGGCAGGCGGAGACGCGGGTCACTTCGATTTCCGCTTCCGGCAGCTGGTCGGCCACAGCGGCGCGGAAATCCAGCTCCTGCAGGGCGCCTCCCGTCCAGGGGCCGCTGCGGATGCTGTTGGTATGGCCGCAATGGCCGCAGGTCAGCGTGCCATTTGCTGGATCATAGGAATAATCCGCGCCGCATTGCTCGCAGGGGAAGCGGTGGCTCTCTTCATTGTTGGAGGCCGCAGAAGAGGGCGGCGGCGGGGGCATGGTCACGGGAGCAAGCCTGTCGTGCAGCGGAGGTTAGGGGCAATCGGGCGCAGGTCAGCCTGCCGGAGGCGGCGGCGGGGGAGGCGGCGGCAGGATGGTGAAGAGCTGCGCCAGCTCCATCACGTCGCCTGCGCGTTTCCAGCCGTCCTGGCCGGGGGTCCAGACATGGGTTTCGCGGGTCAGCGTGCCCTCCTGCGCCATCCGTCCCATCCGGGCCTTGGAAAACGGGCCGGAGGTCTGTCCGTCTACCGCAATGTGCCAGACGTGCTCGACCGGCGGCGGGGGCGGCGCCACGGGGGCGGCCTGCGGGGCTGCGGCAGGCGCTGCCGGTGCAGCGGCAGCGGGGGCGGGGCGGGCGCCCCAGGGACCGGAGGGCTGACCCGCTGCCATCTGTCCCATTTGCTGGGCCATCGCCATCCCCATGCCCATTCCCATGCCGGCACCTATGCCGCTGTTCGGGGTTTGCGCCGCCGCGGTCATCGCTTCGGCTGCGGAAAACTGGGTGTAGCGGCCCAAGTCGCCCAGCACGCCCATCTGGGTGCGCTTGTCCAACGCTTCCTCCACCGCGGGCGGCAGCGAGATGTTCTCGATGTAAAGCTCGGGCATCATCAGGCCATACTCGGCCAGGGTGCCGGAAATCTCTGCTGCGACCAGCCTGCCCAGGTCGCCGGTGTTCGCGGCCATATCCAGCACTGGAATGCCGGAGCCGGCCACAACGCGGGAGAACTCCTGCACGATGATGTTGCGGATCTGATAGGAGATCTCGTCCATGGTGAACTCGCCATCGGTGCCGACGATCTCGGTCAGGAAGCGGGCTGGATCGGCCACCCGGATGGTATAGGTGCCAAAGGCGCGCAGCCGGACGGGCCCGAATTCCGGGTCGCGGCAGATGATCGGGTTCTTGGTGCCCCACTTCAGGTCGCTGAAGCGGGTGGTGTCGACAAAGTAGATCTCCGACTTGAACGGCGACTGGAAGGCATGGTCCCAGTGCTGCAGCGTGGTCATGATCGGCATATTGTTGGTCTCAAGCATATAGAGACCGGGCGTGAACACATCCGCCAGCTGGCCCTCATGCACAAACACGGCCGCCTGGCCCTCGCGCACCGTCAGCTTGGCGCCGTATTTGATCTCATGGCCTTCACGCTCGAACCGCCAGACCATGGTGTCATGGGTGTCATCCACCCAGTGAATGACATCAATGAATTCGCCTTTGAGAAAATCAAAAATACCCATGCATCAGGTCCTCTTCATGTGGCGGCCTATAGTTCCTGGCCCATCGCCTCGCGGGCGAGAATGCGGATCACGGGGCGGGCTTCTTCCAGGCTCATCCCGGTCTTCAGTCTTGGATCATACAGCATCTGCAGCAGTTTTTCGTCAAAGCTGGTCAGCAGCGCAAATTCGTCGTCGTCGTTGAAAATCGAGGGCCGCGCCCGGGGGCTGTCATTTCTGAGGCCCAGGCCTTGTGCCACTTCCTCATGCACGCAGCTTTTGCGCACCAGATCCGGGTGCTCGGCGCGGATCAGTGCGACGCCGCGAGTATAGGAGAGCGGATCGCTTTGCGGCCCGCCTGCCACCACCAGGCAATAGAAGCTGCGCGGTGGTGCGGCCAGCAACGAGAGATCCCTGGCGCTGATTGCCGGCAGCAGTTCGCGCACCCGTTCGGCCACAAAGGCGCTGTCGTCGAGGCTGGCAAAGATCACATGGAAATTGGCGCGCGCGGCCACGGTGCTGACGGGATGGCCGGTGATCCGCGCCAGCCGCGCCGCATAGCCGGTGACCGTTTGCCGGTCCGCCTCCCGCTGCCCGGGCGGCACCGATGGCCCGAATTCGGAGACAATCCGCACCGGCCCGGCCCAGCGGCCCAAGCCGCCGGAAATGCCGGAACCGCCGTATTCGTCGTAAAACGCCAGTGCCTCAAAGCTTTCGGCCAGGTCCTCGGCGTCATAAGGCGTGTCCGGCCCGCCGCCATCGGTGCGCAGCAGCCCGCGGGTCAGCAGGTCGCGCTGCAAGACGTTATAGTAATAGGCCAGCTGGGCGCTGTCGGCAGAGGGCTTGTAAACCGCCGGCTCAGGCTGCGCCGGGCGGGCCTGGGGCACCAGCGATTCCGGCTGGGCAAAGGGCAGGCACGCGGATAGGGCAGCCGCCGCCAGCAAGGCGGCGCCGGTCTTCAGAGCTCCCGTATGTGCCTGCGTCCAAGCCACTCCGGTCAGTTCGGAACCGCGGTGCCGGCGGTGTCGCCGACCCCGTCGCGGCGTGCCTTGGCGGCGGCCAGGGTGTCGCGCAGCTCGGCTTCCATCTTTTGCAGGTCGGCTTCGGCGGCGGCGCGTTTGGCCTTGCCCTCATCGGCGATGCGCAGGCTGTCCTGGATGGTGCCGATCAGGTCCGCGTTGGCCTGTTTCACCGCTTCGATGTCAAAGACCCCGCGTTCCATCTCCTGGCGGATCATCTCATTGGATTGGCGCAGGTTGGCGGCGTTGGATTTCATAAGCTCGTTGGTCAGGTCGTTGGCGTCGCGCACCGCGGCCGCAGCCTGGGCCGAGCGCTGGATCGTCAGCGCCTGCGCCAGCTGGGTTTCCCACAGCGGCACGGTGTTCACCAGGGTCGAGTTGATCTTGGTCACAAGCGACTTGTCGTTTTCCTGCACCAGCCGGATCGAGGGCAGCGACTGCATGGTGACCTGCCGGGTGAGCTTCAGGTCATGCACCCGGCGCTCCAGATCATCGCGGGCAGCCCGCAGGTCGCGCAGCTCCTGCGCCTTCATGACCTGATCCTCATCCGGCGCAGCCTGTACTTCTGCTTCCTTGGCAGGGATCGCGGTGCCGTCCAGTTCCGCCAGCTTGGCCTCGCCCGCGGCAATGTACAGGGCCAGCTCGTCATAGAAGCTCAGTGTCTTCTCATAGAGCATGTCGAGCGATTTGATGTCTTTCAGCAGCGTGTGTTCGTGCCCCAGCAAATCATCGGTGATCTTGTCGATCTGCCCCTGCACGGTTTCATAGCGTGCGGTGAACTTGGCGAAGGGCGCCGCCTTGCCCAAGAGACGTTCCCAGAAGGTCGGCTTGCGCCGCACATCCAATTCCGAGACCGAAAAGCCGCGGATGGCGGTGACGATATTGCGCAAGGAGTCGCCCGCAGGGCCCACATCCTTGTTGCGCACGTCCGCGAGCATGGCCTGGCTGATGGTCTGCAGTTCACCCTGCGCGGCGGAGCCGAAATGGATGATCGAGTTGGTATCGGCGATGTCGATCTGGTCCATCCGCACCCGGATCGCCTCGCCGGCTTGCGCATCGGCCTGTTCCAGCGGCTGCACTTCGGCCACGGGTTCGGGCAGCTCAATGGCTGTGACTTCCTTTACCAGGGCCTCGGCCTCTGCGGCTTTTTGTTGAATGGCTTCAGACATGAAAGGCTTCCTCACTCATCAATTCCGGTCCAGCTGGACCCCTTCGCGCTGCAGCCGGTCGCGCAGCACATCAATTTCAACGGTCAGATCCGCGCGGTCCTCGACCAGCATCTTGCGGGTGCGCGCGGCAAAATTCTGTTCCAGATCATCCAGAAGCGCCATGTAGCCGGCGCGGGCCTGGGCGTCCTGGCTGCGGGCGTAAATGTCGGCGAATTTCACCGTCGCGTCGCGGGCGCCCTGCAAGTAGACCGTCAGGTACTTGCGGGCGGCAGTCAGGTCGCGGGGGTCTTCCTCGACCGTGCGGAACAGGTCGCGGGCGACGGCCTGGAACTGTTCCACCCGCGCCTCAACCCGGCGGTCGCGGGCGCGCAGGGCGGCGTCCTTCATCGCGGCCAGGCTCTGTTCGGCCTCATCAACCGCGCGGGCGACCCGGGACTGCTGGAAATCGTCGACCCCTTCGACACCCTTGTCCTGCAGCGGGTCGATGCCAAAGGCGGCGATATGCAATCCAGCTGTGGCTGCCGCATAAACCGCAGCAATCAAAATGCCGGGCTCGGCCTTCCACGCCGCCAGTGCCGCGCCGCTGCCGGCCAGCAGGGCTGCCAGGATCTTGCGGGGCAGGGCGGGTTTGCGGGCCACTTTACGGGCATCAAAGGCGGCTTGCGCCTTCAGTCCTTCGCGCAGCAGAAAGGCGGCGCCGGTCCAGAGACCGGCGCCAGCCAGCCCCAATGCGAGGCCAGTTGCACCATCGTTCAAGGACAGCAGGGTCAGAACGGCAGGCGGCACGAACATCAGGTTCGCGCGCACCCCCACCGGGTCGACCTGGGCATTTCGGAATGATTGCGCAGGCGCTGTTGTCTGCGAGGCAGACTTGCCGTCCGGGCTGTATTTGCCGCCGAAACGCTGTGCCATGCGGTCAGCCTCCCACAATCCAGCCGGTGCTGAGGCCCAGCATCAGGATCAAAAGGGCGGCATAGGCAATTTTCTGCACGCGAGCTCCCCCAAAGGCCAGCGAAGATTAACTGATTGGAAATCTAGGGGATAGCTGGCGGTCTTGCTAGGGGGAAGTCTTGTGTAAATGCCTCAGCGCCGGGGATTCTTGCCGATCGGACGCTTGGCGCCGCCGCGCTGGGCAGGGCGGTCACCGCGTGGGGCTGAACCTTTGCCTGCGGGCTTGCCGGATGCGCCCAGGCCCTTTGCGCCGGGCCTGCCACCAGGTTTGCCCGGCTGTTTGCCCGGCTGTTTGCCTGCCGGTTTTCCGCCCGGCTTGCCGGTGCGGGAGCGGGTTGGCCGTGCCGGCTTTTCCTCTTCGGGCTCCAGCCCTAGCTGGTCGCGCACCACCCGCGGGCGCAGTTCTTCGACCTCGCCCGCCTTCAGGTCGCCCAGCTGGAAGGGGCCGTAGGACACGCGCAGCAGGCGGTTCACGTTGAAACCAATGTCCTCCATCGCCCGGCGGATCTCGCGGTTCTTGCCCTCGCGCAGACCTACAGTCACCCAGGCATTGGCGCCTTGCTGGCGGTCCAGAGTCACCGTCATCGGCTGAAAGCGTTCACCTTCGATCACCAGGCCCTTGCGCAGCGGGGCGAAGTCCTCGTCCTTGGGGCGGCCATTGATCCGCACCCGGTAGCGGCGCAGCCAGCCGGTCGAAGGCAGCTCCAGCTTGCGCTTGATGCCGCCGTCGTTGGTCAGCAGCAGCAGCCCTTCGGAGTTGAGGTCCAGCCGCCCAACGGTCATGACCCGGGGCATCTCCTCCGGAAGCGCGTCAAAGATCGTCTTGCGGCCCTTCTCGTCGCTGTTGGTGGTCACCAGGCCCGAGGGCTTGTGATAGAGCCACATCCGCGGCGCCTCCGCCTCGGGCAGGGGCTGGCCGTCCACCAGGATCCGGTCCTTGGCCGTCACGTTCAGCGCCGGGCTGTCGATCTTCTTGCCGTTCACAGACACGCGGCCCTCGGCGATCATGCGCTCGGCCTCGCGGCGCGAAGCGACGCCTGCGCGCGACAGCACCTTGGCGATGCGGCCGCCTTCGGGGGCTGCGCCGGTGTCCGGTTCGGCGGGGGCCTTGCGGGGCTGGGATTTCGGGCCGGGTTTGCCTTTGGGGGATGCGGGTGTTTTGCTCATGAGGCTGCCATAGAGCATTCCGCCGCCTTGCGAAAGCGCGCAATCGCGGGCAGGTAGGGGCATGGCTTTCAAATCGCATATGGACAAAGCGCTGGAGCAGGCGCGGCTGGCAGCAGAGCGCGGCGAGGTTCCTGTCGGCGCGGTGCTGATTGCACCGGACGGGCAGGTGGCTGCACTGGCGGGCAACCGCACGCGCGAGCTGAATGATCCGACCGCCCATGCCGAAATGCTGGTGATCCGCGAAGCCTGCGCGGCCTTGGGCAGCGAACGCATTACGGGCCATGATCTCTATGTGACGCTGGAACCCTGCGCCATGTGCGCCGCCGCCATTGCCGCCGCCCGCATCCGCCGCGTCTATTATGGCGCCTCCGATCCCAAATCGGGTGGGGTGGCCCATGGTGCCTGTGTGTTCTCCCACCCGCAGGCGCATCACGCGCCCGAGGTCTATGACGGCATCGCCGAAGCGGAAGCGGCAGCGCTGCTCAAAGATTTCTTCGCTGCCAAACGCTAACTCGGCGGATGGTGACGTGCCGTCGTCTTTCTTGACTGTTGCTTTTCTAGGTCGAATGTCCTAATTGAAAAAATAGGTCAATTGTCCTAGAGTCGCAAATGCCGCAGCCAGCCACCAAAGACCGGATTGCCGAAGCAGCGGACCAGCTGTTCTATGAACGCGGGTTCGAGGCGACGTCCTTTGCCGATATTGCTGTTGCCGTGGGTATCTCGCGCGGCAACTTCTACTATCATTTCAAAACCAAGGACGAGATTCTTGACGCGGTGATCAGCCGCCGCTTGGGCAACACGCGTGCCATGCTGCAGGACTGGCAGGCCCAGGGCGCCAGCCCGGCCGGCCGCATCACCTGCTTCATCCGCATCCTGATCGCCAATCAAGCCAAGATCACGCTCTACGGCTGCCCGGTGGGCACGCTGGTCTCGGAACTGGCCAAGCTTGATCACGGCGCGCAAGGACAGGCCAATGCCATTTTCACTCTGTTCCGCGATTGGCTTTGCCGCCAGTTTCAGGAGCTGGGCTGCGGCAACCGCTCCGACGCGCTGGCGATGCATTTGCTTGCCCGCAGCCAGGGCGTGGCGTCGCTGGCGCAGGCCTTCAGGGACACGGCTTTCATCGAAAGCGAAGTTGAACAGATGCAGGCCTGGCTCACCGGCCAGGTGCCTGCGGCGGCTTCCGGCTGATACGCATCAAAGGAGACATGCATGTATTTCATTTTGCTGACATTTGCAGCGCAAAAGGAACGCCTGGCCGAGTATCTCGAAGGCCACAAGACCTGGTTGCGGCAGGGATTTGAGGACGGGGTGTTCCTGGCCGCCGGCTCGATGACCGATGGCGAGGGCGGCGCGATCCTTGCGGTTGGCGAAAGCGAAGAGGCCCTGTTTGCCCGCGTCGCCCAGGACCCGTTTGTCTCTGGCGGAGTTGTCGAGCCCGAAATCATCGGCGTGGCGCCCACCATGATGGACCCGCGGCTCGATTTCCTGCGGGCCGCGGAATGAGCCGCTTGTTCACCGCGCCGGATGGTTTGCCCCGCTGCGCCTGGGCGGGCTCGGCCCCGGATTTCCTGCGCTATCATGACGAGGAGTGGGGCTATCCGGTTGGGGACGACATCCGGCTGTTCGAGAAGGTTTGCCTGGAAAGCTTTCAGTCCGGCCTCAGCTGGCGCACGATCCTGGACAAGCGCGAGAACTTCCGCGCCGCCTTTGCCGGGTTTGATTTCAACGAAATGGCAGCGTACACCGAGGCGGATGTGGAGCGTTTGCTGCAGGACAAAGGCATCATCCGCCACCGCGGCAAGATCGAAGCGGTGATCAACAACGCAGCCCGTGCCCGTGACCTGGTTGCGGAGGCGGGGTCGCTGGCTGCCTTCTTCTGGAGCTTCGAGCCCAGGCCCGAGGATCTGCCTGAGCCGCAAACCGCCTCCACCAGCCCCGAATCCTTCGCGCTGTCCAAGGCGCTGAAGAAACGCGGCTGGAAGTTTGTGGGCCCCACCACGGCCTTTGCCTTCATGCAGGCGATGGGGCTGATCAATGATCATGCCCATGGCTGCCATTGCCGTGCCAAAGCTGCGGCGGCACGGCAAGCGTTTTCGCCGCCTGCGCTGAAGGCCGCCGTCTGACGGAACCGCGCCGGGCCGCCAGGCCCGGCGCCCGGCCCAACGGGAGCGGATCTGCACCGCAGATCCGGCGACGGGCGGGAGAGCCCGCGCTGCCGTCCGGATGCCTGTCAGAGTTCGATCGCCTGCATAACCTCCGGCTCAATCACTTCAACCCCCGGCAGGCCGTCGATCAGCTCCTGTGCCGATTGCTCCAGGATCGGGAAGCTCTTGTAGTGGCAGGGGATCACCGTCTTGAAATTGAAATACCGCTTGGCGGCATAGGCCGCGGCCTTCATGTCCATGGTGAAATGCCCGCCCGCTGACAGGATGCCTGCGTCCGGCTTGTAGTAATCGCCCATCCACTCCATATCGGCCATGATATCGGTATCGCCGGACAGGTAGAGCGTTTTCCCCTCAGCCCGGATCATGAACCCCACCTCGCTGCCACCGGTGCGCAGGCCTTCGGGCGTCGAAAAGGTCGAGCTGTGCGAGGCAGGCACCATCGACACGTTCACCCCGTTCAGATCGACAGTGCCGCCCTTGTTGAAACCGATGGTCTCCACCCCTTCGGTCTCGGCCCATAGCCCCATCAGGTCGTATTGCCCGGCCACCGGCACCCCCAGCCGTTTCGCCAGCGGCAGCACATCCACCACATGGTCGAAATGCACATGGGTCAGCAGGATATGGGTTGCACCCGCAATGGCGGCCTCGTGCTGATCTTCCGGCAGCACCGGGTTGCCGGTCAGCCAGGGGTCCACCAGCAGCACCTGTCCTTCGGTTTCAATGCGGAATGAGCCATGGCCCAGCCAAATCACTTTCATCTCAAAATCTCCTCCCGTTGTTCTGGCTTGCAGCCTATCAGGCCAAGGATGAAATGAAATGCGGACGTGCCGGCAATTTGGCCTGTCCCAGGTTCCTTGGGCGGTGAGGGGTTTGCAGGCTTGCAGGCAAGCCGGTGCGGCGGTAAATGCCTCAGTAACACGAGATGAGGGTTTCCATGTCGATTGACCAAAGCACCGCCGCCAAGGTGGCCAAACTGGCCCGGATCAAGGTCGAGGATGCAGCACTTCCGGCGCTGGCAGACGAGTTCAACAATATCCTCGGCTTCATCGAGCAGCTGAACGAGGTGGATGTGGACGGCGTCGAACCGATGACCTCCGTCACCCCGCAACGCCTCAAGCGCCGCGTTGATGAAGTCACCGACGGTGATCAGCAGCCCAAAGTGCTGGCCAATGCCCCCGACGCCCGCGAAGGCTTTTTCGCAGTGCCCAAGGTTGTGGAGTAAGAGACATGAGCGATCTGAACAAACTGGGCTTGGCGGAGGCCCGCGACGCGCTGCGCAAGGGCGACACCACCTCCGTCGAGCTGACCGAGGCCTGCCTCAAGGCGATTGACGCCGCTGATGCGCTGAACGCCTTCGTCCACAAGACGCCCGAAATCGCCATGGAGCGCGCCAAGGCCGCCGACGAACGTATCAAGGCGGGCGATGCTCCCTCCATGTGCGGCCTGCCGGTCGGCATCAAGGATCTGTTCTGCACCAAGGGCGTGCCCTCCCAGGCGGCGTCCGGTATCCTTGAAGGCTTCAAGCCCGAGTATGAATCCACCGTCAGCCAGAAGCTGGCCGATGCCGGCTCGGTCATGCTGGGCAAGCTGAACATGGATGAGTTCGCCATGGGCTCCTCCAACGAAACCTCCGTCTATGGCAATGCCGTCAGCCCCTGGCGCCGCGGCAACGATGATGCCCAGCTGACCCCGGGCGGCTCCTCCGGCGGTTCCGCCTCCGCTGTCGCCGCCGATCTCTGCCTTGCGGCGACCGGCACCGACACCGGCGGCTCGATCCGCCAGCCCGCCGCCTTCACCGGCACCGTCGGCATCAAGCCGACCTACGGCCGCTGCTCGCGCTGGGGCATCGTTGCCTTTGCCTCCTCGCTGGATCAGGCCGGCCCGATGACCAAATCGGTGCGCGACGCGGCCATTATGCTGGAGGCCATGTGCGGCCACGACCCCAAGGATTCGACCTCTGCCGAACTGGCGGTGCCGGATTTCGAGGCGATGCTGACCGGCGACATCAAGGGCAAGAAAATCGGTATCCCGAAAGAGTACCGCATGGACGGCATGCCCGGCGAGATCGAAAAGCTCTGGGCCGATGGCGCAGACATGCTGAAGGCGGCCGGTGCCGAGATCGTCGACATCTCGCTGCCGCACACGAAATACGCGCTGCCCGCATACTACGTGATCGCCCCTGCCGAAGCCTCCTCGAACCTGGCCCGCTATGATGGCGTGCGCTACGGCCACCGCGCCGCGCTGGAAGCAGGCGACGGCATCACCGAGATGTACGAGAAGACCCGCGCCGAAGGCTTCGGCTCCGAGGTGCAGCGCCGCGTCATGATCGGCACCTATGTGCTGTCGGCAGGCTTCTATGACGCCTATTACAACCGCGCCCGCCGCGTCCGTACCTTGATCAAAAAGGACTTCGAGGACGTTTTTGCCGCCGGTGTCGACGCCATCCTGACCCCGGCCACCCCGTCGGCGGCCTTTGGCCTGGGCGAGATGAAGGACGCGGATCCGGTGCAGATGTACCTCAATGACGTGTTCACCGTCACCGTGAACCTGGCAGGGCTGCCCGGCGTTGCTGTGCCTGCGGGCCTGGACGGCCAGGGCCTGCCGCTGGGCCTGCAGCTCATTGGCAAACCCTGGGAAGAGGGCGATCTGCTGAACACTGCCTATGCGCTGGAGAATGCCGCAGGTTTTGTAGCCAAGCCGCAGCAATGGTGGTAAACCTCTGCTCAAGCAATTGAGCAGAGCTGACAGGTACCCCATGCGCGTCTTCGCATCTTATGCCGCCGCAGGCAGCCTTCTGGTTATGGCTGCCTGTTCCCCGCAAGTCCCCGACAGCGCCGCCGGCGTTGGCATCGACGGCGACCCCTTTGCACCGCCGCCGGAAGTCGGGACCACGATCATTGGCGAGCCCCTGGTGCCGCCGGCGCGGGTGTCCACCGAACCCTACCGGGTTGCCCCGGCGCCGCGCAGCCCCGGGTCTGTCGCTGCGGCGGGCACGTTCCGTACCGCAGATGCGGGCAGCAGCGATGAGGATATCGCCCGCGAGGCCGCCGCGGCCCTGGCGGCGTCGCAATCGAATTCCGGCACCGCACCCTTGCAGGCCAGCCCGTCCAACCCGGCGCCGCAGCAGGCCGGGAATCCCGGTATTTCCGACGAGAACGACTTTCAGGCAGTGTCCTCCCGCCAGTCGATCGAAAGCGATGCGGAAAGGCTGCAGCGCCAAAAAGCGCAATACCAGCAGGTGCAGCCGGTGGCAGTGCCGCAAAGAACCGAGAGCACAGGCCCCAATATCGTCCGCTATGCGCTCAGCACCAGTAATCCCAAGGGCGTGCGGATCTACAGCCGCTCGGGCATCAACCTGAAATCGCGCAACCAGAAGAACTGCGCCGAGTTCGCCTCGCCTGACGCCGCCCAGGTGGCGTTTCTCGAACAGGGCGGGCCGCAGCGCGACCGCAAGGCGCTGGATCCGGATGGCGACGGCTTTGCCTGCGGCTGGGACCCGGCACCCTACCGGCTCGCCGTTCAGAACTGATGGCGCCGGATCAGCTGAAGCCTGATCATCCGGGCGCCCTCTGGCACCCCAGCCCGAATTCCGGAGCCCGCAGGGACGGTTTGACACCGTCCCTGATTGTACTTCACTACACGGCAATGGACAGCGCCCAGGCCGCCCTGGAGCGGCTCTGCGACCCCGCGGCAGAGGTCTCCGCGCATTACCTGATCGGAGCAGACGGCACGCTTTGGCAAATGGTCGCCGAAGAAAGCCGCGCCTGGCACGCCGGCGCCGGGGAGTGGCAGGGCCAGGACGACATCAACTCCCGTTCCATCGGCATCGAACTCGACAACCTCGGCACCCATCCCTTCAGCGCACCGCAGATGGCAGCGCTCGAAGATCTGATGCGCGCGATCATGCAGCGCTGGAGCATCCCGCCGTCAGGTGTGATCGGCCATTCCTGCATGGCGCCGGGGCGCAAATCCGATCCAGGCCCGCGGTTTGACTGGCCGCGTTTGGCCCGCCAGGGGCTGGCAAGGCCTGCCGGCAGCGCCAGCCCCGCGCCCAAACCGTCGGCAGATCTGTTCCGCAGAGCCGCCTGCAAAGCCGGTTTCACCGCCCCGGCAGATGATGAAACGCTGCTCGCGGCTGTGCGCCTTCGGTTCCGCCCCTGGGCGCGCGGTCCGCTGGCGGCTGAAGATCTCGGGGCCCTCGCTTGAACGTCCACAGCCTTGGCTTCTTTCTGGTCCCAAATACTCCGGGGTGAATTGGCCACGGGCCAAGAGGGGCAGCGCCCCTGCTGCCCAACTATCCGCTTGACCCGGCCTGCCTTTGTTTCTACCCCTCGGCCCGCGCAGAAGGCTGGATGGCCGCCGGCGCGGGGATCTCCTCGCGCGGGAGGAAAGTCCGGACTCCATGAAGCAGCGGTGCCGGGTAACGCCCGGGCGGGGAAACCCGACGGAAAGCGCCACAGAAAACAGACCGCCAGCCTCCGGGCTGGTAAGGGTGAAACGGTGGGGTAAGAGCCCACCGCGCCCCTGGCAACAGGGGCGGCACGGCAAGCCCCACCGGGAGCAATGCCAAATAGGGTCCCCGCGCGGGCAGGTTCCGGTTCTCCGGAAAACCGCCGCTAGGTTCGCTTCAGCCGAGAGGGACCGGGTTGGCAGCTTGAGTGGCGCAGCAATGCGCCGCCTAGATGAATGGCCATCGATCCCTGCCTTACGGGGCAGGGGGGACAGGATCCGGCTTACAGGCCTTCTGCGCGTTCCATTGGCTCATAGGCGGTGGCCGGCCCGGGAATACCCTTGAGGTCGAATACACCGGCCTTTTTCAGGCCCGCGCCGATGGCCCGTGCGGTGGTTTCGCACAGCAGGATCTGCCCGCCGCCCGCCTTGCTGCATAGCCTGGCTGCGAGATTCGGCGCGGCGCCAATCGCTGCATAGTCCAGCCGACCCTCAAAGCCGATCTGGCCGGTTGTTGCCTCGCCAGTGGCAATCCCGATCCCCAGGCCAATTCGGCTGCCGCCGGTTTGAAAGCGGCGCACCGCAGCCGGAAAGGCAGCCTGCATTTGCTGTGCCAGGGCCAGCGCCCGCCCGGCTGGGTCCTCGCAGGGCAGCGGCGCGTTGAACAGCACCAGCAGGCCGTCGCCCAGAAACCGCTCCAGCGTGCCGCCGGCCGCTTCAATCAGCGGGCCGGAGGCCTGATGGAAAGCGTTGAGCGCGGCAATCACCTGTTCCGGGGCAACTGAGCTGGCGTAGGCGGTGAAACCGCGCAGATCGGCAAACAGAACCGTCACCGTGCGGCGCTGGCTGTTCAGCAGGGTGCTGCCCGCACCCGCATTCACGATCATCGCCGCCACCGGCTCCGGCAGGAAGCGGCGCAGGCGGCTGGTCCGCTCCAGCTCGGCAACCTGATGCGCCACCTTGCGTTCCAGCGCGCTGTTCCAGGATTTCAGCTCCTCTTTCTGGGTGTTGACCTCCTCATAGAGCGTGCCCAGTTCCCGGCTCATGCTGTTCACATTCCGCGCCAGCCCGCCAAACTCGTCCCGGTTGGGCACATTCGCCCGGGCGCCAAAGTTTCCGGACGCCACGGCAGACACCGCCCGGCCGATCTGTTCCACCGGCCACAGGACGGAGGAAGAGATCAGGTAGCCTGCCAGCAGCGACAGCGCTACCGCAGCCAGGCTGGCACCCAGCACCAAATTGCGCGCGCGGCTGTAGGCCAGGCTGGTTTCCCTTGCCCGCCGGTCCATCTCATCCCTGATGCTGGTGGCAACCGTATAAGCGCTGCGCTGTATCCGTCTGGTCCGGGGCACGAAGCTGTGTCTGGCCAATTCGGCGACTTCTTCGAAATCTCCTGCGTGCCGTCTGCGGGAAATTTCGAAGGCGATGGATGGCAGTGCCTGCGCCTCTTTCCGAATTTCTGCCAGGTGGGGATCCTTGAGAGTGCCTTCACGGTCCTGTTTCCGGATGGCCCTGGCAAGGAACAGAGCCAGGTTGTTGACTTCATTCATCAACTGTTCGCTTGGAGGTGTTGCCGGATCACGGAGTTCCAGTGCACTGGAATAGGCAAAGGCCATGGCGTTATTGGCGCTTTGGTAGATCAGGCTGTAGGTGTGGATCCGCTGCTGGTCGCGGATCAGGTGCCGGGTGCGCTCATTTGCCTGTTGCAAGGATTGCAGTCCCAGAAGGGCGAGGATAATCAGCAGCCCGGTTCCGGTCAGAAAGGCCGCCAGCAGCTTATAGCGCAGGGACACCGTCAGGGCGGCCACAGCGCGCACCAGAAGATTCGGTTGTGGTTCTTTGGAACTGGTCTCCCTGTGCTCAGGCATCAGCAGGGCCTTCGGGCTGTCGTGCGGCTGGATAGCCAATGAAATGGGGCAAACGGCCGCTAAGGCGATGTTTCACCGCGTCGCAACCGGGGGGAACGCAGCCGGAATCCCCTATGCAGCCACCCGGCCGTCTAAATTGGCCTTCCTGGGCGGCTTCGGAGCGATTTGGCTGTTGACTTGAGGCACAGGGCGGGTAAAAGCCGGGCTTCAGATAGGAATTTACCGAGAGGCCCCTGCCTTTTCGGACGCAGGAGAAGCACCATGGCGAAGCCGACCACCATCAAGATCCGCCTGAACTCGAGCGCGGGCACCGGCCACTTCTATGTGACCAAGAAAAACGCACGCACCATGACCGAGAAAATGGTTGTGCGCAAATACGACCCGGTTGTGCGCAAGCACGTCGAGTACAAAGAAGGCAAAATCAAGTAAGCCTTGCCTTCGGCACAGATTTGAAACGGGTCGCGCCAGCCGCGGCCCGTTTTCTTTTGAGCGGCCGGAACCGGGGCGGGCCAATTCGCATTCGGTTAAAATGCGGAATGTTTTGCTGTCCCCGCTTAGGCGGCCGGGCACGTTTGTGCCGCAATTACCGCCTATGCTGACACCAGTGGGTTAAAGAACACGTGGGTGGATGTGCTGTGAGAGTCTTTTTGTTTGCGGCCGGGCTGGCCGCAGCCGGGGCGCCGGTTTCGAGTTCCTTTGACGCCGGAACCGCGGTTCCTCTGCCGCCTGTTGTGGCGGCAAAGCCTTTGCAGGCGGCAGAGCCGATTCCGGATGCCGGGCCAGCGGCCGCGGACCGGGCGGTGGTGGACAAGATCGTGCAGCTGCAGGGGCGGGAACTGACCCTGTGCCTGGTCCGTTCCGGCAGTGCCGGAATGGCGGTGCTGAGCGTTCCGGAAAACAGCGTGGTGCCCAGCCTGCCAGAGATATCCGAGGCTGAATTCCTCGGCCTGGTGACGGCGGCCTCCGGCTGCCGCCCGGATGGCGAAGTGCGGGAAGTCGCCAGCCAGCGCGGCACAATCGCCATTTCCGCCGGTCTGGACTGCACTGCGGCCGGTTCCTGAGCAACCGGCCGTCAGCTCATGGTTTGACCCTTATGCCCGCCACTCCGCCATTGTGAGCACGGGTTCCAGCCCCATGCCTTTCATCAAGGCGGCAGAGGCCGTGTTGAAAGGGGCATAGGTGGCCGCGACCACCGTGGCGCCCGCCTCCAGCGCCCGTGCCTTCATCGCCTCCAAAAGCGCCTTGCCGACACCCATGCGGCGCCAGGCTTCGGTCACCGAGATGTGGTGCAGCATGGCACGGGTTTCAGCCGCGCGGACAGGCAGCGCGGGGCGGTTCTGGATTTCGAAGATGACGTAACCCAGCAGGCTGCCCTGCGGGCTTTCTGCGGCCAGTGCGCAGACCGTGGGCCCGGACAGCCATTCCTGCAGCCAGCTTGCCAGTTCGGCGCTGCCAGGCCCGGGAATGTGGCGCTCTGGCTGATAGGCCGCGTGCAGCGCATGCAGGTCCTGCAGGAGCGGCAGCAGCCGCTCGGCGGCGGATGCGGGAATTTCAATGATCTTCATGGCGAATTCCTTCTTGTTATGAGTGTCAAAATGAAAAGGGGCGGATCGTTGTGATCCGCCCCCGCTGTCTTTGGAATGTGGATTTCGCTTATTCGCGGTTTCCAAGCAGCTGGAGCAATTATGTATTGTGAAAAAGCGTAAGTCATCTGTATCAGTCAGTGTTTCCAAAGGGTTGCTTGGTTCTTCGAGGCGGATTGTAAGGCTGCGATTTTCCGGGAGTTGTAAAGGTAGTTCTGTTTTTCGCAGCATTTTCAATGGGTAATGGTCTATATTGTGCAGTTTTCCGGCTTAATCTCAGTCAATTGGTCGAAGCCACCCTCAGTAGCGGGTCAGAAGCATTGTGGCCGCGACGGGGAGGTAGTGTTAAACTATCCTGAGATACCATGTAAACGCCATCACCACGAACGGAGGGGCAATGAGCTTGTCGGCCGAAATCAGCGGTTTCCAATGGATTGTCATTGCTTCCATGATTTTGGTGACCTGGGCGGCTTTGTCTTGTTTGTATTTCCTGCTCAAAACCTCTGGGCGGGACCCCATCATTGATCCCAAGCTGGCAGAGAAGTTCAGGCAGGACGCTCCTTACTGGAAATTGGCGGAAGTTCTGGAGCCTTCCAGAGGAAAGTCGATGTAGCCGGGTACATTGCATCTACGTTGCCAGGAAAGTCTTTGGCGTTCGTTCTTGCTCCAGTTCCAACCCGCAGGCACAGCTCTGATCTGCAACGTTATTATCTGAGCAGGGTACACATCTTCTCGAGAGAGGCGGGTTCCTGTCCAATATGGCATGGCGGATTTCGAAGGTTCCTTCCAAGCTTTCAGCCACTTCTGTTGGAACTCGTGCAGCGGTCATGCTACGTCTGCCCGCATAGCCGGATGCGAAGCTTCTTCAAGAACTCGCTTCTGAAATTCAGGTTTCAATCCAATCGACTGTTGGTAGAACCTTACCAAGACTTATAAAGGCCAACAGCGTGACAGACGAACAAAAGAAGAAGCTTGAGCAAAAGCTCTGGGATATAGCGAATGTTCTCCGGGGGCGGATGGATGCTGATGGTTTCCGCGACTACATCCTGGGTTTCATTTTCTACAAGTACCTGTCGGAACGCTTGAATCTCTATGCCGACAAGATCCTCAAAGCCGATGGCCTGACCTTTGCAAGCCTTGATGAGAATGATGCTGTTCATAGTGGCATTCTCAAAGCGGTCGAGGAGAACACGATCGAAGCGCTGGGATATTTCCTGAAGCCCTCCGAACTGTTCAGCGCCATCGCGGCCAAGGGTGCTGAGCCAAATACATTCATCCTCTCTGATCTGGCAAAGATCCTGAACAACATTCAGAAATCCACCATGGGCACTGAGTCCGAGGATGATTTCGACAACCTGTTTGAAGACCTGGATCTGAGTTCAAGCAAGCTTGGCAGCACTGAAGAAGCCAAGAATACGGTTATCGCCAAGGTGTTGGGGCACCTTGATGCAATCGACTTCCAGCTTGAGGACGCCCGGTCTGACGTCCTGGGCGATGCCTATGAATATCTCATTGGGCAGTTCGCCAGCGGGGCGGGAAAGAAAGCAGGGGAATTCTATACACCTCAGCAAGTTTCGACCATCCTGGCCCGGATCGTGACCACAGGCAAAACCCGCCTTCGTTCCGTTTACGATCCCACTTGCGGATCCGGGTCCCTGTTGTTGCGCGTGGCCCGCGAGGTTGAGCACGTGGGGGATTTCTTTGGCCAGGAACTGAACCGAACCACCTACAACCTCGCGCGGATGAACATGATCCTGCATGGGGTGCATTACCGGAATTTCGACATCCGGCAGGAAGATACGCTGGAACATCCCCAGCATGACGGGCTGCTGTCCGAGGCCATCGTGGCCAACCCTCCGTTCTCTGCAAAGTGGTCGGCCAGCAAGATTTTTGAAAGCGACGACCGTTTCTCGGAGTATGGCAAGCTTGCCCCCAGTTCCAAGGCTGACTTCGCCTTTGTGCAGCACATGCTGCACCACTTGGACGAAGACGGCACCATGGCAGTGGTGCTGCCGCATGGGGTGCTGTTCCGTGGTGGGGCCGAAGGGGCGATCCGTGAATTTCTGGTGGGAACCAAGAACTGGCTGGATGCGGTTATCGGCCTTCCGGCCAACATCTTCTATGGCACAGGAATTCCAACTTGCATCCTGGTTTTCAAGAAATGCAAGGAGCACGAAAACGTTCTGTTCGTTGACGCCTCGACTTGTTTCGAGAAAGGCAAGAACCAGAATAATCTGAGCGACGGGGATGTGGAGCGGATTGTCGAGGCTTATCGTTTGCGGGCGGAGGAAGAGCGTTTCAGCCATCGCGCCAACCTGGAAGAGATCCGCGGGAATGATTTCAACCTGAACATCCCCCGCTATGTGGACACGTTTGAGCCGGAACCAGAGGTGGATTTGGAGGCCGTCACGGCGCGGATCCATGATCTGAATGTTGAGATGAAGCAGGTGGATGAAACCCTCCGCGAGTTCTGTTCTGAACTGGGATTGGAGGCACCAGTATGAGTGCTGTGCAAAGGACTTTCCCTAAGTCTGTACAGCCGGGCATTCCACACCTGTCAGCCACGCCTGCAGGCTGGGCGAGATACCGTTTCGGGGATCTTTTTGACGTTGTAAAACGACCCGTTGAGATGAAAGACGACGCGGAATATGACTTGGTGACGGTCAAGCGCTCGCGTGGAGGAATTGAACATCGCGGTCGCATGCTGGGACGCAAGATATCTGTGAAAACACAATTTCACATTCAGGAAGGAGACTTCCTGATTTCCAAACGTCAGATCGTGCATGGCGCATGCGGGTTCGTTGGCCAAGAGTTTGATGGTTCTATTGTGTCCAACGAGTATTCGGTTTTGGCACCTAAGCCGATGCTACGCCTGGACTATTTGCGCTACCTTGTTCACTCGATTTATGTGCAGCAGACCTTCTTTCACTCCAGCATTGGCGTTCATATTGAGAAGATGATTTTCAAGCTGGAAGAATGGTTCAAATGGCCCATCAATTTGCCACCCCTCGACGAACAAGAGCGTGTGGCGAAGATGTTTGTAGCGACTGATGGCAAACTCACCCTTCTCACCGAAAAGAGAACCGCGTTGGAGAAGTACAAGCGTGGGGTGATGCAGCGGCTGTTTAGTCGCTCGCTGCGCTTTGCCCAAGACGACGGATCCGCTTTTCCGGATTGGGAGGAGCGGAAATTGAGCGACATGGGGACGCTCTATAGCGGATTGTCCGGGAAAACTTCTGTCGACTTTGGGCAGGGGAAGCCCTTCATCACCTATAAGCAGGTCTTTGATTCGTCGTCTATTGATCTAAGAAAGTGCGGATTTGTTCAGGTCGCCCCCAACGAGAGGCAATCCAAGGTCCAGTTAGGTGATATCCTGGCTACAACGTCATCAGAGACACCGACAGAGGTTGGTTTTGCATCGGTTGTTTTGAATGATCCGAAAGAGATGTACCTGAACAGTTTCTGCTTTGGATACAGGCCCAATAGCCTTTCTGAGGTGTTGCCAGATTTCTCACGTTACCTTTTCCGCTGCGCCGAATATCGGGAAAGTGTATTCAAGCTCGCGCAAGGAAGCACTCGATACAACATCTCAAAGAAGGGTTTCCTGAAAATTTGCCTTCACTTTCCCCACCCAGACGAGCAACGCAAAATCGCGGACTTCCTTTCCGCCATCGACGCCAAGATCGACGCTGTATCCGCCCAGATTTCCGAAATGGAGACCTTCAAAAAGGGTCTCCTGCAAAAGATGTTTCTCTGATTTTATTCCCCAAAAGGATTTTTTATGTCCGTTCAGTCCGAAGCCCAGCTCGAAGCGGCCCTTGTAAAACGACTCGAGGGGCTGGGCTGGCAGGCCGTCTCCATTCCTGACAGCGTAGCCCTCGCCTCGAACCTGCAAACCCAGCTGGAAACGCACAATGGCCTGAAATTCTCCCCAGGGGAATTCCGCACCATCCTGAATCATCTGGAGAAGGGCAATGTCTTCGACAAAGCAAAGACCCTGCGCGACCAGTTTGCCTTGCAGCGGGATGATGGCACCACGGCCTGGGTGGAGTTCTTCAACAAGCATGAGTGGTGCCGCAACCGGTACCAGGTCACGACGCAGGTAACTCAGGAAGGGGCCTACAAGAACCGCTATGACGTAACGCTGCTGGTGAACGGCCTGCCGCTGATCCAGATCGAGCTGAAACGCCGTGGCATTGAACTGCGCGAGGCCTTCAACCAGATCAACCGGTACCAGCGGCACAGCTTTGGGGCCGGCAACGCCTTGTTTCAATATGTGCAGCTGTTCGTGATCTCGAATGGCGTGAACACCAAGTATTACGCCAACAACCGGCATCAGGATTTCAAGCAGACCTTCTATTGGGCTGAGGAAGACAACGAACCGATCAAGAGCCTGGACAAGTTTGCAGACGGTTTCCTGGAAAAGTGCTTCGTCTCGAAGATGATCGCCAAATACATCGTTCTGCATGAGAGCGACAAGATCCTCATGGTGCTGCGCCCCTATCAGTACTACGCGGTCGAGCGGATCCTGGACCGGGTCATGAAGGGGCGGAAGAACGGCTGTATTTGGCACACGACCGGATCGGGCAAAACGCTGACGAGCTTCAAGGCTGCCCAGGTGGTGATTGAGAATCCCAAGGTGGACAAGGTTGTCTTTGTCGTGGATCGGGCGGATCTGGATTATCAGACGACGAAGGAGTTCAACTTCTTCTCACCTGGATCAGTGGATGGCACAGACAATACCAATCAACTGGTCAGGCAGCTCTCAGGCGAAACCAAGCTGATTGTCACCACGATCCAGAAGCTGAACACTGCCATCACCAGAGAGCGTCATGAAAAGGCTCTCCAGGGCGTGAAAGATCAGCGGGTGGTCTTCATCTTCGATGAGTGTCATCGCTCTCAATTCGGAGACACCCACAGGAACATCGTTGCATTCTTCACCAAGGCTCAGCTGTTTGGTTTCACCGGCACGCCGATCCTCAAAGAGAACGCCGTGGGCAAGCAAACCACGAGAAAGCTCTTTGATGAGCCTCTCCACAAATATGTCATCACCGACGCGATCAGAGACGAGAATGTCCTGCGGTTCTCGGTTGAGTACTGGGGCAAGCTTCGGCGCAAGGATGGATCTCTGATTGGCGACGAGGAGGTTGCAAGCCTTGATCTTAAAGGCTTCTTCGACGACGAAAGGCGGATTGGCAACGTTGTCGACTGGGTGATCCAGAACCACGACAGGAAGACACACCAGCGTCAGTTCAGTGCCATCATGTGCGTTGGTTCCGTAGAGGCCCTGACCAAATACTACGAGGCGTTCAAGAGCAGGAAGGACGCAGGCCTGCATGATTTGAAGGTCGCCACCATCTTCACGTTCGCTGCGAATGAAGAGGATGCTGAGGCTAACGGTCTGATTGGTGAAGCAGACGTGACTGGCGGCCCTGTCAACGCGCAGAGTCAGCATAGCCGGGACAAGCTGGCCTCCTATGTCTCCGACTACAATGCCATGTTCGGCACCAACAACAGCGTCAAGGATGGCAAGGCCTTTTACGTCTATTACAAAGGCTTGGCAAAGCGCATGAAATGGCGGGACAAGAAGGACTTCGTGCCCGAGAAGGGCATCGATATCCTGTTGGTCGTCAACATGTTCCTGACCGGCTTCGACGCCAAGACGTGCAATACACTCTATGTGGACAAGAACCTGAGATACCATGGTCTGATCCAGGCATTCTCGCGTACCAACCGCATTCTTGGGCAGGTGAAATCACAGGGCAATGTTGTATGTTTCCGGAACCTGAAGGAAAAGGTCGATGACGCCATCGCGCTTTTCTCAAACCGGGATGCAAGTGACCAGATCCTGATCGAGCCGTATCAAGTTCATGTCGATCAGTTCAACAAAGCCGCCATGGATCTCTTCCAGATTGCGGCTACACCGAATGCTGTCGACAAGTTGGAATCTGAAGAAGACATCCTTGCTTTTGTCAGGGCCTTTCGTGAGCTCATGCGGATCCGGAACGTCCTGTCGACGTTCGCTGAATTCTCGACAGAGGACCTGGTTCTCGATCCGCAAAGGTTCGAGGACTATAAGAGCAAATACTTGGACATCCATGATCGTGTGAAGGCCAACAAAGATGATGATCAAAAGGCGTCGATAGTCGATGAAGTCGATTTTGAGCTCGAGTTGATCCGGCGCGACAACATCAACGTCGCCTACATTCTCGCTCTGTTGGCATCGATGTCGTCCGGGGATGCGGATGATGCAGAAGAAGCCGAGGCCAAACAGAAAGCTGTTCTCGACCTGCTTGGGTCGGAGCCGCGCTTGAGAAGCAAACGCGAACTGATCGAGGAGTTTATCTCATCCTATCTTCCCAAGTCGAAGTCGGAGGAAGAGACCATCGAAACCTTTTGGCAATTCTGGAAACAGAAGCAGACTGAAGCCTTCGAAACGCTGTGCTCTGAGGAGGATTTGGACCCGGATCGTTTCAATGGGCTGTTGGAAGCATTTCAGTTTTCGAACAAAGCTCCCCTCACTGACGAAGTTCTACAAGCGGTGCGTACTCAGCCAGGAATTCTGACGCGAAAGTCTGTTGCCGAGCGGATCATCGCAAAGATGGTCAGTTTCCTCGAGAGGTTTCAGGAAGGTCTGGGGGAAATGCGTTAGGCTTGGACACTGTTGGTTTGGGTAGGCAGTAGGGAAGGGTAAGCGAATTTACCTGGAAAAAATCATGGTGATCATGCGCCTCTTAGCACCGCAATCGCCCGCCCCGCTACGCGAGATATAGGCTCTGCGAGCCGAACGATTGCTCGACCTGCCCGAATGGAAGCCAACACCAACTTGTCGTCCAGAGCGCACAGAAAATTTTATTCATGCATGAATACGAGCGGAGCAGGGCACCGCTCAAAAGATATCGATGATCAGGGGCAAGGGGCGTCGAGGCCGCAATGGGGCTCGCATTGATCGCTGTCGTGGCTGGCCTGATCTGGTTGTTTGTATTCCAAGGTCATGTTCATAGAGCTCGTCGACCGGGATCCTCCTCTTCCAACGGCTCTTGGGATCATTGCGAAAAAATGTTCGCGTGCAAATCCTCAAGGAAACGTGCCGCATCGCTGTTGCAAAGCTCATTACCCAGAATCGTCCAGGTGATATAGTTTGCGCGGGTTGAATGGAGAGAGATGAATAATGGACGATCGAGCGCTGATTTCCGAAATCAACAGAATATTGGATGAGCATGGTCTTGAGTATGGCAAGCGAGACGCTGCTATTGGCGTCCTCTGGATGGTATTAAATCCGGCCTCAACGTCGACATCAACAAAGAAGATTTGCGACGACGGGAGTATTCTCAGTGAACAACGCTGGACTCTAACTACCAACGATCGTGCGAGCGAAATGAAAGTCGAACTCTCGTACAATAAGTAAGCGGCGTTTCCACCTCACCCAGGATCAGCTTGACAGTTGGGGGTTCCAGGGGAGGAGTGCATCGAGCCGCTCAACGGTGTGACCTGCAGCGATGGTATCGAGGGTGGCCTTGAGGTAGGCGAAGGGTTCGACGTCGTTCATCTTTCCCGTGGCGATAAGCGAAGCGATGCGGCCTCAGGCACGGCCGCCTTCATCATGGTCAGCAAAAAGTGCGTTCTTCCTCGTCAGAGCGATTGGACGGGTCCCCTGTATCACTTCCTTCGCTTGCCTTTTCGCTGGTTTGCTGCCTGCTTTCGCCTTTGTTTTCGATTGGGCACTATTATTCTTGGAGTGTGAGGGCGTTCAAAAAGTATCTGTGTCAACTCAGGATACTCTTCTTCATCCACATGCCGCATTTTCAGCGGCCGTTGCAGAACCCCGATTTCTTTGCAATCTTTTTGAATTTGCTCGCGTTCTACGTCGGTCCAATCGCATTGTTCGGCATAGATCAAGTCTTCAGATACACCGCGTCCTTGCTGGGGAGGTTCGCGGGAAATCCCAACGATCCGCTTGAGGTGAGGGTATTTTTCCAGGACACCACGGGCATAGATCATCGCCCGTTCGGTGCGAATTCTTCGATATTTCTCATACCCACCATTTGCATCCATCCAGTCATGATACTTGAATGTCATTATGAAGAATGCGGTTTCGTTTTCTGCTGATTGTGCCGGTGCAATCATCAAGCGGAAAAAGGCATCTTCCTTGATACTTGCCTCCAGGGCTCCCCTAATAGCTTCGCCATGAATGCGCCTATTAAAGCGCCGCTCCAAAGCCATGTAGCGAACACCGAGTTCGTTCTTGCTCAGTTCGAAGTCATGACCATCAAGCGTGATAGACGTGCCATTCAGCATATGGTCGGTGAACAAGGTAACAAAAGCATCCCAAAGGTAAGAAACCTTGTCTGCGGACTTTTTGGCACGGTACTGGGGATTGGTAATCCAGTTTTGATAATGATCGCGTTCAATCGAAATCTCTGGCGTCTCGTCATCTATGACAAAATCATGGTCTCCGTCCTCATTGATTCTGATGGCATAGTAAGCAAGCAGGTTTTCTTCACCTTGAGCGGATAGGAGGCGCCCGGATCGAACAAACTCTTCTTTCTTTTCGAGGTAATCCGCGAAGTCCCGGACGGTGTCCAGTTCCCGCATAACGATATCAAGGGACACGTCATCGAGAACATGCACGAAGGATCCATCCGGGGTCACATCGCCAATGGCGAAGGGGGCCGCTTCACCTGGGTCCTTTGGGCAATTCATGTTCCCCTTCAGATTGGGCTGGATCATCAAGCTGCCAGAATGGCCTTTGAAATACTCTTTGCACTGATCCGACGCACCCCGTGCTACGATCACATGGTGGAACTTACGCTTCCCTGGTTCTGGAAAATCAATCGGAAAGGGATTTTCGCAGTTTCGATCCAGGAAGATACGATTGGGATGTTCTTCAATCCATCTTTCCGCACCTTTGGCCTGTTTGGCTGCAGCTATCACTGCCCGCTTAACCCATCGCACCCAGGCAATGGGTAATTCACCAGATGGCCACTCAATGCTCTTTTCCGAGAAAATGATTATATGATCGCCACACACTACGAGCAGATCGCAGAGTTCTTTGCCATCACCGCGCCCGTTTCCTCCAGTCTTCTGGTCTCTGTACGGGCTTGGGTAGGACCAGAGATTTAGGAAGGACTTTTCTGCGAGGCTTGCTAAGTATCTTTCGCTCTCGGTTACCCCGACCTCTTTTAATACGGGTGGTCGAAGTTGCTCTGGGCGATCATCTATTCCGGAAGGTTTTATCATCATTAAGCAGATCTAAATGGCTGTTATTCCCGTTAAAAGTGGGGGCGGGGCGCGAAGATTTCAATGAGGGCGGATGCCCTTTCTGGCTGCAAAAACAGCCCAGATCGTAAGAAGGTCAAACCCGTCACAAGAGGAGACTTTGCCCGGATGGTAGTTGCAAGAGTGGCGGAGAACGACCAGTTTTTTGGCATATCAGTTGACCACATAGGTTCCAGTAGGTTTTTTTCTGATAGAGGTATTTTCTATGTGATCGGTGAAGCGCTCCGGGTTGGGTTGTTCGCGTGATGGCCAAATTGCGTTCGCGCCAAATCCGTTATTAGCGTCGTGCGGCGGGAGGCATCAAAGGAATGCGTGAGGGACGCTCGTAGCTGAGACTGCTCACCAAGAACAACGACCTTGGATGTTGCCCTGGTTATTGCAGTATAGATGAGTTGCTTGCTGCTGATGCGGCTTCGCGTGTGCGGAAATATCACCTTTGAAAACTGACTTCCTTGGGCCTTGTGGACTGTGATCGCATAAGCCAGATCCAGTGCATTTGTATCAGCCTGTTCGATCCACTTTTCTTCCCCTTCAAAATCAATCAGTAGCCGGTCTTCTGCCAGTGTCAAAACAGTTCCCAAGGTGCCATTCATTAGATCGAGATTGTAGTCGTTGACTGTCCAGATCACTGGTTCACCAGGGCAAAAACCAAACCTCTCAGGCATTCCCTGAGTGCGGTCAGCATGGAAGATGGCGTTGATAGTGTTGACCCCACATGGCCCATCGCGCACGGCGCTGATGATCTGCGCAGATGGCATCTCGCTCTGCAGATTAAGCAGTTTATCGGTCATTTCGTTTAGTGGGCACGGAAGGAAATGCACTCCTGATCCGTCACGATGAAACTCCTGAAACTCTGGCTGTCTGACGTCAGCGCCAATGGGACAGTTTAGGCTGATTTGATAAGAGAGGGTTTCTGGCACATCGTAACCGCCAAGGAGTGGAGATGAGACAGAAACCCGGAACCAAGCAGAGCCACGGCGAGAGGGTCGTCAAGGATATCCGCCGGGCCACCCGCAAGCAGTATTCAGCGGAAGAGAAGATCAGGATCGTTCTGGACGGCCTGAAGGGCGAGGACAGTATTGCTGAGCTGTGCCGCCGCGAGGGCATTGCTCAGAGCCTCTATTACAGTTGGTCCAAGGAATTCCTCGAGGCTGGGAAGAAGCGCCTGGCGGGCGACACGGCGCGTGCAGCGACGTCGAGCGAGGTCAAGGATCTGCGAAGTGAGGCGCGCGATCTTAAAGAGGTCGTTGCCGAGCAGGCATTGGAACTGCGCCTTCTGAAAAAAAGCATACTCGGGGATGGGGGCGATGGCGAATGAGGTACCCCGCATCCGAGAAGCTGGAGATCATCCGGCTGGTGGAAGGATCGCATTTGCCAACCAAACGCACGCTGGACAAACTGGGCATCCCCAGAGCGACCTTCTACCGCTGGTATGACCGGTATCTGTCTGGCGGCCCTGAGGCGCTTGAGGACCGCCGCCCCAGGCCGCCACGGGTCTGGAACCGCATTCCCGAGGCGGTCCGGGAGAGGATCAAGGACCTGGCCCTGAAGGAAAGCGAACTGTCGCCGCGCGAATTGGCCGTGCGCTTCACTGACACGGAAAAGTATTTTGTGTCAGAGGCTTCGGTCTATCGCATCCTCAAGTCCTATGATTTGATCACCAGCCCGGCTTACGTGGTTCTGTCGGCGGCAGACGAGTTCCAGGACAAGACAACGCGTCCCAACCAGCTGTGGCAGACTGACTTCACCTATCTCAAGGTCATCGGTTGGGGTTGGTTCTACCTATCCACGATCCTGGACGATTACAGCCGCTACATCATCGCTTGGAAGCTCTGCACGACGATGAAGACGGGCGACGTGACCGACACCCTGGATCTGGCGCTGCAAGCCTCGGGCTGCAACCAGGCGAAGGTTCTGCACAAGCCACGGCTGCTATCAGACAACGGTTCCAGCTACATCTCTGGCGAGTTGGCTGACTGGCTGGAAGATCAGCAGATGCATCACGTTCGCGGTGCGCCATATCACCCGCAAACCCAGGGCAAGATCGAGCGGTGGCACCAGACCTTGAAGAACCGCGTCCTGCTGGAAAACTACGACCTACCGGGCGACCTCAGGCAGAAGATCGGCACCTTCGTCGAGCACTACAATCACCACCGTTATCACGAGAGCCTGCTGAACCTGACACCCGCTGACGTCTACTTCGGGCGAGGGCAAGCCATTCTAAAACAACGAGAAAGGATCAAACGAAAGACCATCGAAACGCGGCGCTTGCTTCACCGCAAATCCGCAGCATAATCAGACCACCAGATGAGCCAGACCCTCTCTTAGATCACGCCGCAATCTGTCCCAAAATCCCTGACAACGGACACTCCACATGCAGCTCGGGATTCCAGCCAGCGCTTGAATTGCCGAATTTGAGGCTCGGTCATCGGCTGACCGTACGTCAGCTGGTTGGCCACCTCGCCCTTCGTTTCTGCATCCCAGGTCAAAAGTGCTGAGACATGCTCGAGGGCTTTGTATGATGAAGCTGGGGCGTAGGACGACGAGTGAAGGTAAGATTCGTATAGGCCGCCTATCAGATTGGACGAGTGCGTCACCCGATCTATCAGGAGATACCTCTGGCGCCCGTCTGAGATGCACGATGTAATCTGGAAACGTAAAGGGGCAGGTTTTGACACTGTAAACTTCTTTCGAGCCGTTTTTCGTTCTAATTTGCTGAGAACATTGGCTAATTCTCAGAAAACGAAATTTTTTATTTTCGGCTGAAAGATATTGAGCCCATCTTCCTTGGTTTGCGGGCTTAGGATGGGGTGTTTCAGAAGCAAAAAAGCCTGCCAAGACTGGGTCTTGGCAGGCTCCATCGGTCCTGAGTGGACGTTAGAGAGGTTTACTCTCGGTTCCCTAACAATGAGAGCAGCATCATGAACATATTGATGAAGTCCAGGTAGAGGCTGAGGGCGCCCATGATGGCCGCCTTGCCCAGCCACTCCTGGTCGCCCGCGTGGGCCATCTGCAGGTAGTCGTTCTTGATCCGCTGGGTGTCATAGGCGGTGAGGCCTGCGAAGACCAGAACGCCGATCACCGACACCGCAAAGGCCAGCGCCGAAGAGGCCAGGAAAATGTTGATGATCGAAGCGGCGATCAGGCCGATCACGCCCATGATCAGGAAGGAACCCATGCCGGACAGGTCCTTCTTTGTGGTGTAGCCCACCAGCGACAGGCCGGCAAAGGCGATCGAGGTGATCAGGAACACCTGCACGATGCTCTCGCCGGTGAAGGCGATGAAGATCCAGCTGATCGACAGGCCCATCAGGGCGGCAAAGAAATAGAACACGGTCTGCACGCCGGCCGCCGACAGGCGGTTCACGGCGGCGCCGAAGCCGAAGAAGACAAAGGCCAGCGGGGCAAACATGATTACCCACTTCAGCGGCGTCGCATACAGCGTGTAGCCGAGATTCGTCAGATACTTGTCAGCGCTCAGCTGGGCCACGGCAGCCGCCGGGTCCGAGGTCACCGCCAGCCCGGCAATCGCCCAGGCGGCCAGGAAGGTGATGAATGTGCCTGCGGACATGGTGCCGTAGACTTTGTTCATATGGGCGCGCAGGCCCTCGTCAATCTGCGCGGCGCGGGCGCCGGCGGCAGACCGGATGGTGTCGAATTGTGCCATCTGCAATGGTCTCCGTAATCTACTCCCTATCTGCCGGCGTGCGAACAGGGCCGCGGCCGGCAGCTTTCCCGGTAAATATCGGGGGAAGCGCGCTGTGGTTCAAGTATTTCAAGCAAAGATTTAGAGGAAAAACAGGTAAACGGGCCGCGGCAGGGCGGCCCGTCTCAATTCCTGGCAGCTGCAGCGCCTTTGGGGATCAGCAGCTCCAGTGGTCCGGCGCGCTCCAGAAGCTGCGGCGGGATTCGGTTTCGGCTTCGCTGCGGGTCACGCCGATGTCTTCCAGCGCCCGGGCGTCCAGTTTTGCCAGCTGGCGGCGCTGGCGCCAGGCGGCCAGGTGCAGGCCGATGCGGGCGGTCAGCGAAAGCCGCGGCTTGGCGGCGGCGCAATGGGCGGAGCGGGTGGAGGTCAGATAGGTCATGGCGTGGATCCTTCAGTTAAGTTTGTGATGGTTCCCTTTCGGGTGATCATTTCTGTTGATGAATATGGAGGCATGTGCCATATTTTCAAAACGAATGTTTTTGATAGAACTCATCAGGTGTTGTGATGGTTAGAAATCTTGATATCACCACGCTCCGCTCTTTTGTGGCGGTGGCGGACCATGGCGGGGTGACCCGTGCCGCGGGTTTTCTGCATCTCACCCAGTCGGCGGTGTCGATGCAGCTGAAGCGGCTGGAAGAGCTGCTGGGGCTGGACCTTCTGGACCGCTCCGGGCGCGGCATCGCGCTGACGGCCTCGGGCGAGCAGCTGCTGGCCTATGCCCGCCGCATGGTGGCGATGAATGACGAGGTGATCGCCCGGCTGACCGACCAGGCCTTCGAAGGCGAGGTGATCCTTGGGGTGCCGCATGACGTGGTGCATCCGGTGATCCCGCAGGTGATGCAGCGGTTCAACGCAAGCTTCCCGCGGGTGAATGTCAACCTGTGCACCTCCAACACCCGCGAGCTGAAGTCGGAGTTCGCGCGCGGCAGGATGGATCTGATCCTGACCACCGAGACCGGCGCGGGCGAGGGCAGCGAAACCATCCACCAGATGCCGCTGCGCTGGGTTGGCGCGGTGAACGGCTCTGCCTGGCGGCAGCGGCCGCTGCGGCTGGGCTTTTGCCGCAAGTGTATTTTCCGCACCGAGGCGACCGCGGCGCTGGATGCGGCAGGCACTGCCTGGGAGATGGCGCTGGACAGCGATTCCGACCGCACGGTGGAAGCAACGGTCAGCGCCGACTTGGCGGTGGGGGTGCTGCTCGAAGGCACCCAGCCGCCGCATCAGGAGCTGATCGACCACGGCGGAGCGCTGCCGGAACTGCCGGTGCAGCACATCAACCTCTATGGCGGCGAAAAAGTGCGGGCACCCTATGTCGAAGAGCTGGCGGCCCTGATCCGTCAGGGGTTTTCAGCCATGCGCCCGGTGCCGCTGCGCGCGGCAAGCTGACGTCTTCGGGAAGGGCGGGGTTTGCGGTTGCAGCTGCGGCGGCAATCCGATGCAGCGCCGGCAGGCAAAGCGCTCCCGCGCCCGCAGGATGCCCTGGCTGCGCCAGACCACCCTTGGCGGCCTTGGGCCAGGCTCAGCACCGCTGGTGCTGAGCCTGGCCCAACGGGAGCGGCGCATTTTTTAAATGAGCCGGCGACGGGCGGGAGTGCCGCCGGGCCGCCGGGGGCTGGACCCGGAGCGGGGTGTCAGCTGTTGCCGCCCATGGTGATCACCACCTTGCCGGTCGACTTGCGGCTGCGCAGCAGCTCCAGGCCGTCCGCAGCCCGGTCAAGCGGCAATGTGTGGCTGATATGCGGTTTGATGCGGCCTTCGCCATGCCATGCAAACAGGGTTTCAAAGGAGGCCCGCACCGCTTCCGGGCGGAACGTCATGCAGCCGCCGAGGTAAAACCCGATCACAGTCAGGTTCTTCACCAGCAGATGGTTGGCCGGAATCTGCGGCACCTCGCCGCCGGCAAAGCCCACCGGCAGCAGCCGGGCGCCGGGATTGGCAGAGCGGAAGGCCGCTTTCCAGACATCGCCGCCGACGGCGTCATAGATCACATCGGCACCGCCCAGGCCTTTGACGGCGCTGCGCAGATCCTCTCCCGCATCAATCAGGTGATCGGCCCCGGCGGCCGCCGCGACCTCCAGCTTGTCCCGGCCGCGGGCCTGCGCAATCACGGTTGCGCCCATCAGTTTGCCGATCTCTACCGCGGTCAGGCCAACGCCGCCCGCAGCGCCGGTCACCAGCAGCGTCTCGCCGGGCTGCAGGCGGGCGCAATGGTCCAGCGCCATATGGCTGGTGCCATAGGCGATCTGCATCGCCGCCGCATGCTCAAAGCTCATTGTGTCCGGGATCCGGATCATCCGCGCACAGTCAAACACTCCGGCCTCCGCCAGCCCGCCGGAGCCGCTGAACACCGCCACCCGGTCGCCGGTGGCGAACCCTCCGGCCCCCTCGCCAAGCGCTGTCACCACCCCGGCAGCCTCCAGACCAAGCGTGAAGGGCGGCTCCGGGGTGTCCTGGTAAGTGCCCTTGAGCATCAGCAGATCGGCAAAGTTCAGCCCGCAGGCGCGCAGCGAGACCGCGGCCTGGCCGGGGCCGGGGGGCGGACAGTCCAAACCGGTCAGGGCAGCCGGGCTGCCGAAGGCGGAAACTTGATAAGCCTGCATGTTTTTTCCTCACCTTTTGCGGGAATCAGCGTGATTCGCGCAGTCACACTGGCGGGGTGCTGCTGCAGAACACACCTCGCTATTTCTGGGGAGGTACGCGATCAGCAGCTGATTGGCAATAAAACGTTTAGAAAAATGCTGCGTGAAATCATGCGCTTGACCTTCGAGACCGGAGGCGGGGCGACGGCAGCCTTGCAATCAATCGCAAGGGTTGTACACTTTTGCATAGAGGTTGAGCTCAGATCGCTCTGATGGGGAACTTGTTTCTGGTATGGATTTGACTTCGCCGAAACAGTTTATGGAATACAGCGGTCCGGGCAAAGCCGGATTTTATGAGACTAGGAGAAACGCATGGCTCATCCCGTTGACGTGCATGTGGGAAAGCGCATCCGCCACCGCCGGTGGCTGATCGGCATGACGCAGCAGCAACTCGCCGAGCAGGTCGGCATCAAATTCCAGCAGATTCAGAAGTATGAAACCGGTGCCAACCGGGTCAGCGCTTCCCGGCTCTGGGACATTTCCGATGCGCTCGAGGTACCGGTGAGCTTCTTCTTCGAAGGCTTGCAGGAAGAAGGCAAGGCGCCTGCGGATAAGGCAGCCGTGCCGGAGGATCTGATGGGCGACAAGGAAGCGCTTGATCTGGTGCGTTCCTATTACGCGATCCCGGAGAATCAGCGCCGCCGCCTGTTCGAACTGGCACGGGTGCTGAGCGACGCTGCCTGAAACCCGGACAGCCAGTAAAATACGATTGCAGTGCGAATCCGGCAGGCGCGGGATTTGCGCTTGCAATGAAGGCGGCCGGGTGGCACCCCTAAGGGCATGACACAGGCCGCATTTTCCGATCTTGATGTTGCGCACAGGATGGCAGACGCAGCCCGCGCTGCCATCCTGCCGCATTTCCGCAGTGCTTCCCTGAATGCCGAAAACAAGCTGGAGGGCGGGTTTGATCCTGTCACCGTGGCCGACCGCGCTGCCGAACAGGCGATGCGGGCGGTGCTGGCAGAACTGCGTCCCGATGACGGCATCCTGGGCGAGGAGTTCGGCAGCGAACAGGGCAGCTCCGGCCGCACCTGGGTGCTGGACCCGATTGATGGCACCCGCGGTTTTATCAGCGGCACACCGACCTGGGGGGTGCTGATTGCGCTCTCGGATGAAAACGGCCCCTTCCTTGGCGTGATCGACCAGCCCTACACCGGCGAGCGCTTCTGCGGCGGCCCGGAGATTGCCGTCATGACCGGCCCGCTCGGCGAGCGTGCCTTGCAGACCCGGGCCACTGCGGCACTGGAAGATGCGATTCTGTTCACCACTTTCCCGGAAGTCGGCACCCCGCAGGAGCGCGCCGGGTTCGAGCGGGTTGCGGCCCGGGCCAAGCTGACCCGCTATGGCACCGATTGCTATGCCTATGCGCTGGTGGCGGCGGGACAGGTGGATCTGGTGATCGAGGCGGGCCTCAACGCCTATGACATTCAAGCGCCGATTGCGCTGATCCAGGCGGCGGGCGGCATCGTCACCGACTGGCAGGGCAACCCGGCGCATAATGGCGGACGGGCCCTGGCGGCTGCCAATCCTGAAATCCACGCCGTTGCGCTGGAGCTGCTGCGGCGGACCTGACCTGCCGGTCCACTGCAGCTTGAAACCGGAAGCCCCTGCGTATAACTTGTGCCGCAGGCCGGTTCTTCGCCCGTTTTCCATCGGCTCATCACACATTCCTCTGAAGCGGGCTGCCAATAGGAGTGTGTGATAATGGCGGAAATCCTGATTCAAAATGCGGATACCATCCTGACGATGGATGGCACGCGCCAAGTGCTGCATGGCGCCGATGTGCTGATCCGGGCGGGGCAGATCGCAGCGATAGGGCAGGGGCTGGAGACAACCGGCGAAACCGTGTCTGGCCGCGGCTGCGTGGTGACACCGGGGCTGGTCAACACCCACCACCACCTCTACCAGAACCTCACCCGCGCGGTGCCAGGCGCCCAGGATGCGCTGCTGTTCGGCTGGCTGCAGCGGCTCTACCCGATCTGGGCACGCTTCACCCCGGACGAGATGTTCGTCTCCGCCCAACTGGGCCTCGCGGAACTGGCGCTGTCGGGCTGCACTCTTAGCTCCGACCACCTCTACCTCTACCCCAACGGCTCGCGGCTGGAGGACACCATCCACGCCGCCCGCGAAGTGGGCCTGCGCTTCCACCCGACCCGCGGCGCCATGAGCATCGGCGAAAGCGGCGGAGGGCTGCCGCCGGACAGCCTGGTCGAAGACGAGCGCGCCATTCTGGACGACATGATCCGGGTGGTGGATGGTTTTCATGACCCGTCTGAGGGCTCCATGTGCCGGGTTGGCCTGGCGCCCTGTTCGCCCTTCTCGGTCAGCCGCGACCTGATGCGAGACGCGGCCATCCTGGCCCGGGACAAAGGCGTCATGCTGCATACCCACCTGGCCGAAAACGACGAGGACATCGCTTACTCCGAGGAGAAATTCGGCTGCCGGCCCGGCCAATACGCCGAGGAACTGGGCTGGACCGGCGACGATGTCTGGCACGCCCATTGCGTTAAGCTCGACGGGCAGGAGATTGATCTCTTTGCCAGAACCCGTACCGGCGTTGCCCATTGCCCCTGTTCCAACTGCCGCCTGGGCAGCGGCATCGCGCCGGTGCGCGCGATGCGCGATGCCGGCGTGCCGGTGGGGCTGGGCGTGGACGGCTCCGCCAGCAATGACATGGCCAGCCTCAGCGGCGAGGCGCGCCAGGCGATGCTGCTGCAGCGGGTGGCAAACGGTGCTGATGCGATGAGCGCCTATGAGGCGCTGGAGATCGCCACCCGCGGCGGCGCCGATGTGCTGGGCCGCCCCGACTGCGGCCGTCTGGAACTGGGCAAAAGGGCCGATATTGCCATTTGGGACACCACCGGCGTGGCCTCCAGCGGCAGCTGGGATGCTGCCGCGCTGCTGCTGGCCGGCCCAACCCAGGTCAAGCATCTGTTTGTCGAAGGCAAGCAGATCGTCCGCAACGGAGAGATGGCCACGCTGGACATGCCGCGCCTTCTGGAACGCCATGGCCAGCTGGCGCAACGGCTAATGGATTGAGGACGCCGTTCTTCTTCTTTGTGAAAATACTCCCGCCGGAGGCAGAGGCGCGCCAGCGCCTCGCCTAAACCCGCCGGCCGCCGATCCAAACGGCGGCAACAGCGCGGTCGTCCCCCATCATGATGGTCGGAAACACCGCCTCCCAGATATCCTCTGCACGCGCCGACCGCTGTTCAATCGCCGGTGTCGAGGCCAGATCCAGAACCACCAGATCCGCCTCCAAACCCTTGGCGATATTGCCGATCTTGCTCTCCATCCGCAGGGCTGCCGCCGACCCTTGGGTCGCCAGCCACAGCAGTTGTGCTGCGTGCAGCGGCGTGCCGCGCAGCTGGCCGATCTCATAGGCCGCCGCCATGGTGCGCAGCATTGAGAAACTCGACCCGCCGCCGGTGTCGGTTGCCAGCCCGATCCGCTGTCCCTCCGCCATCAGCCCCGCCATGTCGAACAGCCCCGATCCGATGAAGGTATTCGAGGTCGGGCAATGGATCAGCGCGGCGCCGAATTCCCGCAGCCGGTGCCGTTCGCGCTCCTCCAGATGGATCGCATGGCCATACAGGCCCTTGGCGCCCAGCAGGCCGAATTCTTCGTAAGTGTCCAGGTAATCCCGCGCCTGCGGAAACAGTTCTTTGACCCAGGCTATTTCATCGGTCTGCTCGCTCAGATGCGTCTGCATCAGGCATTCCGGATGTTTGGCCCAAAGCGCCCCCATCGCCTCCAGCTGTTCAGGGCTGGAGGTCGGCGAAAACCGCGGCGTGATGGCATATTCCAGCCGGTGCGCCCCGTGCCAGCGGGCAATCAGTGCCTCCGACTGGTCATAGGCCGACTGCGCCGTGTCCCGCAGCCCCTCCGGCGCATTGCGGTCCATGCAGGTCTTGCCTGCCGCCACCCGCTGCCCGCGTGCCTGCGCGGCGGCAAAAAACGCCTCCACGCTTTCGGGATGGACCGTGCAATAGCTGCACACCGTTGTGGTGCCATGCGCCGCGGTCAGGTCCAGGTAGCGATTGGCAATTTCATCCGCGTAAGTGCGGTCGGCAAACTGCATTTCCTCCGGGAAGGTATAGCTGTTCAGCCAATCCATCAGCCGCTTGCCCCAGCTGGCAATGATTGCGGTCTGCGGATAATGCACATGGGCATCGACAAACCCCGCCGTGATCAGCTTGGCGCCGTAATCCACGATCAGCGCCCCCGGCAGCAGCGCCTGCATTTCTGCCAGGGTGCCGGTCCCGGCGACCTTGTCTCCGCTCAGGCCCACGGCCTCGTCCAGCCGGGCGGCCTCCTCAGGATTCCCCCCGCCGAAGGGAGAGTGGGAAAAAGACAGCACTTGCCCCTTCAGAATGTAATCTGCAGCCATTCCGTCCAGCCTTTCCTTGCAAATCCGCCGTGCGCAGGATACCCGCGCCTCATGCTCCGGTAAATTGGGCCTTTGCCGTTGTTTTCCGGTTGGCGCTTCTTCTATTTTGCAGGCAAACACTCAAGAAAACACTCCGGGGGGCATCACATGAGCAGCGGCGACAACATCACCGGTGACCTGTCCCACGACGACGCCTATGATCTGGACCGCACCCTGGTGGCGCAGGTCCGCGACGCGGTGGAGCGCGGCGATCAGGCAGAGCTGACGGCGCTGCTGGAAGATCTGCACGCCGCCGACATCGCCGACCTTCTGGAACAGGTCAGCCCGCAGGAGCGGGAAGACCTGATCCGGCTTTATGACCGTGAGTTCGACGGCGAAATCCTGTCGGAGCTGGACGAAAGCATCCGCGAGGACGTGATCGCAATTCTCAACCCTGCGGTTCTGGCCGAGGCGGTGCGGGAGCTGGAAAGCGACGATGTGGTCGACCTCCTGGAAGATCTGGAGGAGCCGCAGCAGGAAGCCATTCTGGATGCGCTGGAGGACGCCGACCGGGTTGCGGTCGAGCAGTCGCTGAGCTTCCCGGAAAACTCTGCCGGCCGCCTGATGCAGCGCGAGGTGGTGATGGCGCCGGAACATTGGAATGTCGGCCAGGCTATTGATTTCATGCGCGACTCCGATGATCTGCCCGAACAGTTCTACCACGTCGTCCTGGTCGATCCGCGCACCCATCCGATTGGCAATGTCACCCTGGGCCGGATCATGGGGTCCAAGCGCGAGGTGCCGCTGAAGGATCTGGTCGAGGAAACCTTCCAGGTGATCCCCGCGGATCAGGATGAGGAAGACGTGGCCTATGCTTTCAACCAGTACCACCTGATCTCGGCGCCGGTCACGGATGAGGAGGGCCGCCTGGTCGGCGTCATCACCATCGATGACGCCATGGCGGTGCTGGATGAAGAACACGAAGAAGACATCCTGCGCCTGGCCGGCGTCGGCGAGGAAAGCTCGCTGGCCGACAAGGTGATCGAGACCACCAAGCGCCGCTTTCCCTGGCTGGCGGTGAACCTGGTGACCGCGGTGCTGGCCTCGCTGGTGATTGCCCAGTTCGAGGCGGCGATTGCCCAGATCGTGGCGCTGGCGGTGCTGATGCCCATTGTCGCCTCGATGGGCGGCAATGCCGGCACCCAGTCGCTGACCGTTGCCGTGCGCGCGATTGCCACCCGCGACCTCACCGGCTCCAACGTCTGGCGGGTGATCCGGCGCGAAGTGCTTGTGGGGCTGGTCAACGGGCTGATCTTCGCGGTGGTGATGGGGGTCGTCGGCATCGCCTGGTTCGGCTCGCCGATGCTGGGCGGTGTGATTGCCGTCGCGATGGTGATCAATCTGGTCGTGGCCGGGCTGGCGGGCACGGTGATCCCGGTTCTACTTGAGAAATTGAACATTGACCCGGCGTTGGCCTCCGGTGCCTTTGTAACCACCGTGACCGATGTGGTCGGCTTCTTCGCCTTCCTGGGCCTGGCCGCCGCCGTACTGCTGTAGGAGAGAGCCATGACGGATCTGACCGAGATTAAAGCTGCCGCCCGCAAGGCTGCCTTTGCCCGCCGCAAGGAGGCGCATGCCCGCAACCTGCCGGGCGTGGCAGGCCACCTGGCTGAGGTGCTGGCGGGTTACCGCGGTGTGCCGCTGGCCGGCTATATGCCGATCCGTACCGAGATCGACCCGCTGCCGGTGATGGCCGAAGCGGCAGCGCATGGGCCCGTCGGCGTTCCGGTGATCATGGGCGAGGGAATGCCGCTCAAATTCAGCCGCTGGCAGCCGGACGGCGCGATGCGCGACGGCCCCTTCGGCGCGCGGGTTCCGGAGGCGGATGATTTCTTTGAGCCGGAAATCGTGGTGGTGCCGCTGGTCGCCTTTGACGCCAAGGGCGGGCGGCTGGGCTATGGCGGAGGCTTCTACGACCGCACGCTGGAGCTGTTGCGCGGCAAGCGGGCAACCCTGGCCATCGGCTTTGCCTTTGATGCCCAGGAAGCGGAAGATCTGCCCTTGGAGCCCACGGATCAGCCGCTGGACATGATGGTCACCGAAAGCCGCATTCTCCAATTCAGCCGCTAAGGCGGGCTGCGAGCCAGGATTTTTCGAAAAATCCTGGCAAAACTTTTCAAAAAGTTTTCCAAAATCCTTTGCAAGGATTTTGGAACGGCGCCGCAGCCGGTGCGGGCAGAACCGCATGGTCTGCCCAGGCCTGCGAAACCAGCGCAATGGCTGTGGAACCGGCCAGCACTGCGACCAGAAACAGCTTTCTGAAATCCATTGCCTCTTCCTGTTAACACGTTCCCCGTGTCATCTGGGCATGGCTTTCATAAATTCGCGTAAACGGGCGGGCACAAGGGCGGAGACCCGCCGCGGTTCCCGGCCGGAAGCTGGATCAGAGCGGCCAGATGAACGGAATGAGCAGCGAGGCGAGCAGGCCGACACTCAGGTTCAGCGGAATGCCCACCCGCAGGAAATCGCTGAACTTGTAACCGCCGGGGCCATAGACCAGCATATTGGTCTGATAGCCGATCGGGGTGGCAAAAGAGGCCGAGGCCGCCACCATCACCGCCACCACCAGCGGCCGCGGGTCGACACCCATCGCCTGCGCCAGGCCGATGGCTATCGGGGTCACCACCACTGCCACCGCATTGTTTGAGACCAGCTCGGTCAGAACGGAGGTCAGCAGATAGACCGCCCAGACCAGCAGGAAGGGCGGCAGCATGGACAGGAACGGTGCAATGGCGTTGACAATCAATTCGACGGCGCCGGAGCTTTCCAGTGCCGCCCCGATCGCCAGCATGGAGAAGATCAGTGCCAGCAGGCTGCCGTCGACAAAGGAGAACGCCTCATCCGCGTCGATACAGCGGGTGACAAAGACCAGTGCCACGGCAAAGACAGACAGCATCAGGATCGGCGCAATCCCAGCGGCTGCCAGCAGCACAATGCCAAACAGCGAGGCGATGGCAATCGGCGCGTGGCTGCGGCGGTAGGCGCGCTGGGTCGGCTGCGAGACATCTGCCAGATCCATATCCGCCGCCAGGCGCTGGATATCGGCCGGCGCGCCTTCCAGCAGCAGGGTATCGCCGACCCGCACCACCAGATCATCCAGCTGCACGCCGATGTTCTGGTTCCGCCGGTGCACCGCCAGCGTATAGACGCCGTAACGGCGGCGCAGGCGCATGGCGCCCAGCGAGCGGCCGACCATGCGGCAGCCCGGGGTGATCAGCACTTCGACGGTTTCGGTTTCCACCGCCGAGACCTGGTCCACCCGCTTCAGCTCCTTGTTGCTTTGCAAGCTCAAAAGCTCGGTCATTCGGGTCCGCAGCACCACCCGGTCGCCGACCTGCAGTTCCACCCCTTTGAGGTTGCGGCGCAGCGAGGCATCGCCGCGGATCACGTCGATCAGCCGCACGCCGGGGCGTTTGAACAGCTGCACACCTGTCACTTCGCGGCCAATGAGGTTGCTGTCCGGCGGGATCACCGCCTCGGTGAAAAATTTCATCTTGGACTTGTCGCTGAGCAGCATCGCCATGCTGTCGCGGTCCGGCAGCAGCCGCGGCGCGATGAACCTCAGGTACACCATGCCATAGACCACCAGGATCAGCCCCAGCGGGGTCACCTCGAAAATGCTGAACGGGGCCAGGCCCTGGGCCCGGGCCACGCCGTCCACCAGCAGGTTGGTCGAAGTGCCGATCAGCGTCAGCGTGCCGCCTAGGATCGCCGCATAGCTGAGCGGAATCAGCAGTTTGGAGGCTGACAGGTTCAAGGTGCGGGAAATCTGGATGAAGACGGGGATCATCACCACCACCACGGGAGTGTTCGAAACCACGGCAGAGGCCGCCACGACAAAACCCATCAGCAGCGCGATGGCCAGCTTTGGATTCACCTCGGCCTGATTCTTGGCAATCTGGGTAAAGGCATCCAGCGCGCCGGTGCGCACCAGAGCTCCCATGATGATGAACATCGCCGCAATGGTCCAGGGCGCCGGGTTTGCCAGCACCGGCAGCGCCTTGTCATAGGGCAGGACCCCGGTGGCCAGCATCGCGGCCACGCCGGTCAGGGCAACAACTTCGGTTGGATAGGTTTCCCGCAGGAAGGCGACAAACATGGCCAGGACAATGGCGATCGCCAGAAGCGCGCTGCCGGTGTCACCAAATTGGAAGAACTGCATTTACCGTGACGATGCCCATATTGTTTCCGGCGGGTTTATACGGCCCGAGGGCGCACCGCCATCGCGCAGTTTCCCTGAAACCATTGAGCTGAGCAAGAAATTCCGTGCAGCCCCGCCTGTTGCCGGGCGGTTTCAGGACTTTTTACAACAAACAGCGTCCTGGCGGATAAATCCTCCCGCAAAGGGCGCCTTCAGGAGAAGCCGGGCCGTGCTCAGAGCGCAGCCTCCTGCAGCAGCCCGCCATTGCGCACCATGCGAATCTGCTTGGCGGCGCCTGTGCGGTCATCGGTCTCGACAAACACGCCGGACAGGGTGGCTTCGCCATTTGCAGGGGTGAAGCGGGATTTCGGCATGCCGGTCAGGAACCGGCGCATCGGTTCCGCCTTGTCCATGCCGATCACCGAGTTGTAGTCGCCGCACATGCCCGCATCGGTCAGGTAGCCGGTGCCTTCGGACAGGATCTGCGCATCCGCTGTCGGCACATGGGTATGGGTGCCCACCACCAGTGAGGCACGGCCGTTGCAGAAATGCCCCATTGCCATTTTCTCGGAGGTGGCCTCGCAATGCACATCGACGATGATCGCCTGGGCCAGCCCGCCGCGCGGGTGCGACTTCAGAACCGCCTCGACCGCGCCAAAGGGATCATCAAAGGCCCGCTTCATGAAGACCTGGCCCAGCACCTGCACCACCAGAACCTTGCGCCCGCCGGGCGCCTGGAACAGGCGGAAGCCGCGGCCGGGGGCGCCCTTGGCAAAGTTCAATGGCCGGATGATGCGCTGTTCTTTCTCGATGAACTGCAGCATGTCCTTCTGGTCAAAGGCATGATCGCCCAGCGTCAGGCAATCGACGCCCGCATCCAGCATCAGTTTGGCATGCTCGCCGCTCAGCCCCATGCCGTTGGAGGCGTTCTCGCCGTTCACCGCAACAAAATCGAGCCGCCACTCCTGGCGCAGCCGCGGCAGGGTTTCGGTGATGGCACGGCGCCCGGCGCGACCCATCACATCGCCAAGAAACAGAATTCGCATTGCGCCGTGGTACGCGGTTGCGCCGGGCAGGACAAGACCCGCCCCGCCGCAACACGCATTTCGGCGGGAGACCCGGCGCTGCCGCCGGCGCGCAGGCGCCAAAATCCTTGAAAAGGATTTTGCCAAAACTTTTGCGGAAAAGTTTTGCGCCGCCCGTTACAGCGGCCAGAATACCAGAATGGCCGGGATAGACACGGCAATGACCAGTGCTTCCAGCGGCAGCCCCATCCGCCAGTAATCGCCAAAGCGGTAGCCGCCGGGCCCCAGAACCAGTGTGTTGTTCTTGTGCCCGATAGGGGTCAGGAACGCCGCCGACGCTGCGACCGCCACCGCCATCAGGAATGGGTCGGGCGAGACACCCAGCGTCTCCGCCATCTGGATGCCGACGGGGGCAGCCACAATGGCGGTTGCCGTGTTGTTCAGCACATCCGACAGCGTCATGGTGACCACCATCAGCACGGTCAGCACCGCCCAGGCGGGCAGCCCGGCCGTCAGCCCGGTCAGCGCACCCGCAATCAGGGCGGTGCCGCCCGATGCATCCAGCGCTGCGCCCAGCGGAATCATCGAGCCCAGCAGCACCACCACCGGCCATTCCACATGGTCATAGATCTCCGCCACCGGCAGGATCTTCAGCAGCACATAGCCGATGGCCACCAGCCCCAGGGCCACCGGCAAATAGAGCAGCCCCACCGATGCCGCCAGCACCGCGGCGGCAAACAACCCGATCGCCGCCCAGGTCTTGTCATTTGCCGTCACCGCCAGCCCGCGTTCCGCCAGCGGCAGGCAGCCCAGCCAGTCGGTCACATCCGCACTGCGCCCGCGCGGGCAGAGCAGCAGCAGGATGTCGCCGGCCTCGATTTCGGTCTGCCGGATGTGCCGGGTGATCCGGCGGCCCTGGCGCGACACTCCCAGCAGCACCGCACTTTGCCGCCAGGCCAGGCCGATGGATTGGGCGCTGCGGCCGCGGATACGGGCGGTCTCGGGCACCACCACCTCGGCCAGTTCCAGCCCGTCGCCGGCGGCGGTCAGCTTTTCCTGCCGCGCGGCATCAGCGAAATCCAGTTTCAGGGCGCTGCGAAACTCGTCCAGCGCCTCCGGCACGGCCTCCAGCACCAGCGCATCACCTTCCCTCAGCAGGGCTGCGGCGGAACGTCCGTAACGCCGCTTGCCATCCCGGATCAGTCCGAGAATGGCCACATCCGCCTTCTCAGCCTCTTCATCCAGCTGCCCCAGCCGCTTGCCGATCAGCTCTGAGCCGGCGCCGACCGTCAGTTCCGCCATATAAGGCGCCAGCTGCGCTTCCGACGCGCCGGCTGCATTCTCCCGCGCCGGGATCAGCCGCCAGCCGATCAGCGCCACGAAAGCCAAGCCTGCCAGTGCCGCCGCGCCGCCCACCGGGGCAAAATCGAACATCCTGAACGGCGCGCCCAGCGTCTCCTCGCGGATCGCGGCAATGATGATATTGGGCGGCGTGCCAATGAGCGTCACCATGCCGCCGAGGATGGTGGCAAAGGACAGAGGCATCAGGCTCAGCCCCGGCGCGCGGCCCGCCTTGCGCGCGGTCTGGATATCCACCGGCATCAAGAGCGCCAGCGCCGCCACATTGTTCATGAAGGCCGACAGCACCGCGCCAACCCCGCCCATCAGCGCGATATGGCCGCCCAGGCCGCGGGCGCTGTCCACCAGCGTCCGGGTGATCAGGAACACGGCCCCTGACCGCACCAGCCCGGCAGAGACGATCAGCACCAGCGCCACCACCAGCGTCGCCGGATGGCCAAAGCCCGCAAAGGCCTCGCCCGCGGGCACCACCCCCAGCACGACGCCCGCCATCAGCGCGGCAAAGGCCACCAGATCGTAACGGAAACGCCCCCAGAGCAGCAGGGCAAAGACAGCAGCAAATAACGCAAACAAAACGGCTTGATCATATGTCATGCCGCCAGCTTAGCCGTGAAACCCCGCGGAACAAGGGGGAAGGCAGGGCAGGGGCGCTTGAAAGCCCCCCCCGGCGCGGGCTATATGGGCGCAAATTCGCAAATTCAGCAGCAAGGATGCACCATGGCAGGCCATTCAAAATGGGCAAACATTCAGCACCGCAAGGGCCGTCAGGACGCGGCGCGGTCCAAACTGTTTTCCAAGCTGGCCAAGGAGATCACCGTGGCCGCCAAGATGGGCGACCCCGATCCCGACAAGAACCCGCGCCTGCGCCTGGCAGTGAAGGAAGCCAAAAGCCAATCCGTGCCCAAGGACGTGATCGAACGCGCGATCAAGAAGGCCATCGGCGGCGACGCCGAAAATTATGACGAGATCCGTTACGAAGGCTATGGTCCCAATGGTGTCGCGGTGATCGTCGAGGCGATGACCGACAACAAGAACCGCACCGCCTCCAACGTGCGCTCCACCTTCTCCAAGAACGGCGGCAACCTGGGCGAAACCGGCTCGGTCGGCTTCATGTTCGAGCGCAAGGGCGAAGTGACCTATCCCGCTTCCGCAGGCGATGCTGACACCGTGATGATGGCGGCAATTGAGGCGGGCGCCGAGGACGTCGAAAGCTCCGAGGACGGCCATATCATCTATTGTGCCGATACGGACCTCAACGACGTCTCCAACGCGCTGGAAGCCGAGCTGGGCGAATCCGAGTTGACCAAGCTGGTCTGGAAGCCCAGCACCACCACCGAGCTGGACCTGGAAGGCATGCAAAAGCTGATGAAGCTGGTGGATGCGCTGGAAGACGATGACGACGTGCAGCGCGTCACCACCAATTTCGAGGCCTCCGACGAGGTCATGGCGCAACTCTGATCCTGCACCGAACGCAATCGATCAAGGCCTGCCTGTCCGGCAGGCCTTTTTTCTGCCTGCCGCAGGCCGCACCGGTCTGAACCGCTGCGTCTTTCTGGTTAAAAATACTCCGGGGGTGTGGCCGCCAGGCCGAGGGGGCAGCGCCCCCTTCCTGCCCCCTGCCGCATGCGGCGGGCTCACTCGGTCAAGACGCCGCCGTCCCGCAGCTCTTGCCGCTCCGGGATCCAAAGGCCGCTGTGCGGGGCTGCAAAAATCCGGCTGGCAAACTTCGCGGTGATGCCTTGCTCCAGCAGGAACGCACGGTCCTTTGCCTGTTCTTTCTGCAGGTCGATCTGCGGCAGGCCGCTTTCGAACTGCAATGCATAGCTGTGAAAGCCCAGCTGCCCTGCAGCGCCCAGGCTGCGGCGGCGGCCGGCTGCAAACATCAGGGTGCAGGCCGAGGCGCACAGGCCCTGCGCCCGGGTCTCGAACCCCCGGTCCCGGATCAGCCGGGCGGCGCCGCGGGCCTCGGCAATCAGCCCGCCGGGACTGTCCAGCGCAACCGTGCGAAGCCCCGGCGCCTGTTCGGCCATCTGCTGCATCCGGCGGGTCAAGCCAAAAGTCACCTCGCCCGCGAACACAAGCGTGCTGCCGTCCTCGGAAAGGGTCAAGGAATAGAGCGCGGCACGGTTCCGGGCCTGCTGCTCGGCATAGGGCGCCTCTTCCACATGGCGTGCAATCAGCAGGGCATCCCACCACAGCGTGAGCGCGGCAAATCCTGCAAACAGCATCAGCAGATAGCCGCCCCAGACCGGCGCCATGGCCCCGGTGCTGCGCAGATGGGCATCCGCGCTGCGCTGAAAGGCACGGAACTGCCACCAAAGAAACCCTCCGTCCGCCGCCATCAGGGCAAAGGCCAGCGGCACCGGCAGCTTGACCCACTGATTGAGCGCCAGCCAGCCCGCCACCACCGCTGCCCGCGGTGCAAGAACCTGCAGGCCCAGGCTGCGGGAGAGGGAGAAGGCCTGCGGCATCAGCCGCGCCGCCTGCCAGGGGCGATGCAATTTTCTGGCAAGAAAATTGGCCGGAAAATTCGAATTTTCCGGGCGCCTGCCGCCTTCGCCGCGTTAAGCAGTGTCACTCCGCAAATGTGCAAATCTCCTCCAGCGGTTTTTTCAGCTTGGCCACCGAGGGCACAGTGGCATCCTCGGCCGGATGGCCCGCCGCAATGATCATGGTGGGCTTTTCCGAGGCCGGCCGGTCCAGTGCGCCATTCAGAAATTTCATCGGGTTCGGCGTATGGGTCAAGGTGCACAGCCCCGCGGTATGCAGCGCCGTCAGCAAAACGCCGGTGGCAATGTTCACGCTTTCGGGCACGTAATAGTTCTTGAACCTGGTGCCATCTTCGAATTCGCCCCAGCGCTGGGCAAAGACCACAATCAGCCAGGGCGCAGTGGTCAAATGGGGTTTGTCCGCATCGGTGCCGATCGGCTCCAGTGCCTTGATCCACTCATCTCCCGCGCCGCCGGCATAGAACTTGCGCTCCTCTTCTTCGGCTTCTTCCCGGATTCGCGCCTTCAGTGCGGGGTTCGAGATCGCGGCAAAGAACCAAGGCTGATGATTGGCGCCCGAGGGGGCGGTTCCCGCGGCCCGGATGCAATTAGCGATCACCTCCCGCGGCACCGGCTGGTCCGTGAAATCCCGCACCGTATGCCGCCGCCGCATATGGGCCAGGAACTCTGCCGCCTTTTCCTGCATCTGCGTATCGGAGTACCCGGCCCTGTCGGGCAGGGGGAGCGGCTTGTAACTCAGGGCGTTCTTGGCAAACATCTGTGCGCCATCCTATCGGTCTTGTGTCAAATACTGCTTGGCAGATTTCTGCACCGCCCGGGTCACCTCCGCAAGGGCCGGGGCCATCACCCGCGAGACCTGCCAGGTCAGCGGCACCATCAGCACGGTGTCCGCAATCAGCGGCACCAGCCTGCCGGAGCGGATGTCTTCCGCCACCATTGCCAGCGGGTTCATGCCCCAGCCCAGCCCTGCGGCAGCGGCATCGATGAAGGCCTGGGTCGAGGGCAGGAAATGCGCGGGCGGCGCCAGCCCTGGCGCCACGTTCCGCTCCAGCCACAGCCGCTGCAGATTGTCCTTGGCGTTGAAGATCATGCAGGGCGCCCGCGCCGCGGCCTCTGCCGTTACCCCGTCTGGAAACCAGCGCGCCACGAATGCGGGGCTGGCGGTCGCCGCATAGGCCAGCGCGCCCAGCGGGCAGGCATCAAATCCGGTCGCCGGCCGCGCACTGGCCGTCACCGCCGCTGAAACCTCGCCGCGTTTCAGCCACTCGGCGCTGTGGTCCTGATCATCCACCACCAGATCAAACAGCACCCCCTCAACACCCGCCATGGCGTGGATGAACCAGCTCGCCAGGCTGTCGGCATTGACCGCAATCCGCAGCCGCACCGGGCCGTCTCCGCCCTCCAACGCCAGTTCCCGCGCCAGCTGCGCCTCCAAAAGGCCGATGTCCTCGGCGTGTTTGGCCAGCCGCAGCCCCGCTGCGGTCCCCGTGCAAGGCGCACCCCGCAGCACCAGCGCCGCGCCGATCCGGTCCTCCAGCGCCTTGATCCGCTGGGAAATGGCCGAGGGCGTCACCCGCAGCGAATGCGCGGCTGCCTCAAATGAGCCAAGCCGCAGAACCGCGCTGAGGGCTGCCAGCTGGCTGGGGTCCATCTGCATTAGTAGCTCTAATCTGACATAAGTTTCTTTAACTGGATTAATGTGAGGGCAGGCAGTAGTCAAATCCTGAAACAACGAAGGAGACCGCAATGCCCCCCAGCCTGTTTGCCGGATTTGTCCTTGGCCTCAGCCTGATCATGGCGATCGGCGCCCAGAACGCCTTTGTCCTACGCCAGGGGCTGCGGCGCCAGCATGTGTTTTGGATCTGCCTGACCTGTGCCGGCTCCGATGCGGTGCTGATCACCGCGGGCGTGTTCGGGTTCGGCACCCTCGCCGTGGCGCTGCCCTGGTTCGAACAGGCTATGCGTCTATGCGGTGCCGCTTTCCTGATCTGGTACGGCGCCCGCGCGCTGCATGCGGCCTGGAAGGGCGGCGAAACTCTGGAGGCCGCGCAAGAGGGGGCAGGCGCCGCCCTGCTGCCAGTGCTTGCGACCGTACTTGCGCTCACTTGGCTGAACCCGCATGTCTACCTGGATACGGTGGTGCTCCTCGGCTCGATCTCCGCCCAATACCCCGAGCCGCTGGTCTTTGCCGCCGGTGCCACCCTCGCCAGCTTCTCCTTCTTCTTTACCCTCGGTTACGGCGCCAGCCTGCTGGCCCCGGTCTTTGCCCGCCCGCGCGCCTGGCAAGCGCTGGACGCCATCGTCGGCCTTACTATGTGGGCGATTGCGGCCAAGCTGCTGCTGATGTGATGAGCAGCGCCCGGTGAACACCGCCTGTGCGCGGGCCGGCCTTACGTTCGCGCACAAACAGCCTACCTTTCCTCTATAGCTGCAAAGAAGAGGGAAAGATGAGCTGGAACCCGGCCTTGGAACCGCAATGCCCCGACGCGGGCAGCCTGGACGCCATCGAAACCGTGATCATCCCGCGCGCCCGCGACCTCGGCGGCTTTGAGGTCCGCCGCGCGCTGCCCGCCCCGCGCCGCCAGATGGTCGGTCCTTTCATTTTCTTCGACCAGGCCGGCCCCGCCGAGTTCCTGACCGGTCAGGGCATCGACGTGCGTCCGCATCCGCATATCGGCCTGGGCACCGTCACCTACCTTTATCAGGGCGAGTTCGAGCACCGGGATTCCCTGGGAACGCACCAGATGATCTACCCGGGCGAGGTGAACTGGATGGTCGCAGGCGCGGGTGTCACCCATTCAGAGCGCACCTCTACCGCCACCCGGCAAAACCCCAGCAGCCTGTTCGGCATCCAGACCTGGATTGCGCTGCCCGACAGCCACGAGGATGTGCCTGCCGCCTTTGAACATCACGGCAAGGACGCGCTGCCGGTGCTGGAGGGCGAGGGCAAGACCGTGCGTCTGATCCTTGGCAATGCCTGGGGTGAGAAAGCCCCGGCAACCCTTTATTCGGAAACCTTTTATGCCGATGTGGTGCTGCATCCGGGCGCCAAGCTGCCGCTGCCCTCCGATCATGAGGACCGGGGGCTCTATGTCACGCAAGGCTCGGTGCAAATCGCTGGCGATACCTTCGAGGCGGGCCGCATGATGGTGTTCCGCCCCGGTGACGGGATCACCGTAACCGCAGGCGCCGAAGGTGCACGCCTGATGGCGCTGGGCGGTGAGACGCTGAACGGGCCGCGCTATATCTGGTGGAATTTCGTCGCCTCCTCGCGCGACCGGATCGAGGCCGCCAAACAGGCCTGGGCCGCAGGCGACTGGCAGCACGGCCGTTTCCAGCTGCCGCCGGGCGATGATCAGGAGTTCACCCCGCTGCCCGGGCCGCGCAAATAATTCACATGTGAAGCCTTGCGCCTGCGCCCGAACGGGTGTTCTGTCACCGCCATGAGCCAGACCGCCAACGCCTCCCAAGCTGCGCAGAACCCTCTGAAGGGTGTGTTCTGGATGGTGGTAACCGGCCTCTGCTTCGTGGCGGTGACGGCGCTGGTCAAGCATCTCGGCACCCGCATTCCGCCCGCCGAAAGCGCCTTTCTGCGCTATCTTCTGGGGCTGGTCTTTCTGATTCCGATGATCGGCGCCCTGCGCAAGGCGCGCCTGACGCCGCGGCTTTGGGCGCTGTTTGCCGGCCGGGGCGTGGTGCATACGGCGGGCGTGATTCTGTGGTTCTATGCCATGACCCAGATCCCGCTGGCCGAGGTCACCGCGATGAACTACTTGTCGCCGGTCTATGTCACCCTGGGCGCGGCGCTGTTTCTGGGCGAGAAGCTGGCTTTCCGCCGCATCACCGCCATCGCGGTCGCGCTGATCGGCGCGATGATCATCCTGCGCCCCGGCTTCCGCGAGGTCTCGCCCGGCCATATCGCCATGCTGTTTACGGCGGTGTCCTTCGGCGCCTCCTACCTGATTGCCAAGTTCACCGTCGGCAGCAACAGTCCGGCGGTGGTGGTGGCGATGCTCTCCGTCTTCGTCACTATCGGCCTGGCGCCCTTTGCCTGGGCGGTCTGGGTGCCGCCAACCCTGGCCGAGACCGCCATCCTGTTCGGGGTCGCCTGTTTTGCCACTGCCGGCCACTACACCATGACCCTCGCCTTTGCGGCCGCGCCGGTCGCGGTCACGCAGCCCGTCACTTTCCTGCAATTGGTCTGGGCAACCCTGCTGGGCGCCCTGGTCTTTGGCGAGCCCGCAGACATCTGGGTTGTCTCCGGCGGCGTGCTGATCCTGGCTGCGGTCAGCTTCATCTCCTGGCGTGAAGCCAGGATCAAAAAGAAAGCGCTTACACCTTCCGGTAACGCAACCGGTGTTTAATCTTCTTATAGGTGTTACAATCCCAAGGTACTCTCCCACCCTTACTGCACTGTCAGGGGGCTATGAATGGCGCTGTTTCTTTGGCTGCCGCTGCTGCTGGCAGCTGCCCTTCTTGATCCGCGGGCCGGCTCGGCCGCCGCCAGTATCTGCAATGATACCGGTGCCGTTCACCTGCTGGCGGTCAGCTCCCGCGGCGCGGAGGGCTGGGTGACGGACGGCTGGCATGCGCTGCGGCCGGGCGACTGCCGCGCGGCAGTGCTGGCAGGGCATCGCGGCAAGTTCTTTTATTACCGCGCCGAAAGCCCGGGGCGCAGGTTCCGGGACGACAGCGTCCGGTTCTGCACGGCGCCAGGCACATTCCGCATTCAGGGCGGCAAGAATTGCGCCAGCCGCGGCTACACCGAGCAGGGCTTTGCCAAGGCCCGCGCGGATGCGGCGGGGCACAAGGTCATGCTGGGCGCCCGCTCGCTGCGCATCGCTGCACCGGTTTCCGCTGCGGCGGCCGGGGCCGATGACACCTATACCGCTGAGGTCATCTTTCAGGGCTGCGCCCGGCTCAGGCTCCGGGCCAGGGTGCGCTGCCGCTTTGTGGCGGACGGCATGGAGATCAGCACCGAAGGCGGGGATGGGTTTGCCGATCCCCAGTTCGCCTTTCTGCAAGGCCTGCAGCGCGGTGCGCCGCTTCAGGTCAACGGGGTGCTGAGGTCGGCCTTCGGCGCCTATGGGGAGCTCGCCCTGCGCAGTGTCACCCCCCGTACCCCTAACCGCTTTGACAAGATGCTGCAGCAGATGCAGGGGGAGTGGTCATCGGTGGAAGACCCCGAAGACCGTTTCACGATCGCCGGATCGGTCCGCCGCGCCAGCTATCACGGCAGCCGGATGCCGCCAGAGTTCGTATCGGTGCAGGGCAATTGCCGCAACGGGCAGGAGCCCGGCGATTTCCTGATGGCCTGGGACCGGGAGCGCGGCAGCAGCCTGTGCTACCGGATCCGGATCCTGACCGGGGAGGAGCTGGCGCTGGACTACCTGCCGCGCGGCACCCGGCTCGTCTACCGCCGGAACGGTTTCTAAGCGGCAAAGTCCGTTTCAGGGGATGACCAGATCCACCACGCGGTGCGCCGCTGCGCGGGCTGCGGCGGGGTCCAGCGGGCGCTCCGATTGCGCCGCCTGCAGCCAGACACCGTCCATGTAGCACTGCAGCGCCTGGCGGGCGGTTTCAATCTGATCCTCCGGCAGCACCGTCCGCAGCTCGGCCAGAACATGGCTGCGCACCCGGGCCCGGTTGATTCGGTGCAGGCGGCTCAGCCGCGTCGAATAGGGGGCGTTTGCCCAGAATTGCATCCAGATACTGCACTGCGGAACGGTGTAAAGCGTATCGGCAAAGTTCGCATCCATCACTGCATAAAGCCGCTCCCGCGGGGTCCGTGCGGTTGCATAACCTTCGGTCATCGCGGTGCGGAGCTTGCTCAGAAGGTGCCGCATCGTGGCCTCCATCAGCCCTTCCTTGGAGCCGAAGTAGTAATTGATCGACGCCGCCGACGCCCCGGCCTCCCTGGCGATTTCCGCCATGGTGACAACACCATAGCCACGCTCGTGCACAGCAACGATGGTTGCCTCGATCAGTTCCTCGTTGCGGATGTCCCGGATGCGTTTCCTGCTCATGATAAAGTAGTGCGGCAATTGGGCCGCCGTTTCAACTGTTGTTAGCGTGAAATCAATTCTTGAATGACCGTTTAAAAAACCGTTTAGCGGATCAGATAGCTGTGGTATGTACCCGTCCCATGTCTTGGGGCGGGAACCGCCCGCAAATGGGAGGGACATATGACCTACATTATCTCATTCGGGATTCTGCTGGCTTTTGCGCTGGTGGCGTTCTGCGTGATCAAGTGGTGGAACGTCCGCAACGTCGGCGTGACCCCCGTTCACCTTTTCACCTTCATCGCAATCCTGTTCACTTCCGGCTTGGACGTGGGCCTGATCATGTTCCCGCTGGCCTGGGACTTCCCGCTGTACGCAGATGTGGAGAACAACCCCGCCTATGGCTTCACCAACCCGCTGGCGCTGGAGTTCGGCTTCTGGGGCTTCCTGATCTGGGGCTTCTACTTCCTGACCACCTTCTACTTCTGTGTGATCGAGCCGCGGGTGAAGTTCTTTGAAATCCCGCTGGTGAAACTGATCAACAACATCGTCATCATCGGCACCTGCGCCTTCACCGGCGCGCTGTTCCTGGTCTACCTGCCGTATTACGCCACTTTCATGGGCGACGGCGAGAGCGTGATCCCGGCCTTCTATGTCATCACTTTCCTGGTGATCCTGTTTGCCGCTTTCTCCTCGACCGACATCAAGTATGTGCGCATCCTGTCGGTGGGTTCCACCGGCCTGTTCCTGGCGCTGATCCTGGGCATGTGGGCCTATGCCGGCATGGGCCTGGGCGCGTTCGCGGACACCGCCTCCAACATCGGCGGCTATTTTGCCAACATCCACAAGTTCGTGCTGCCGCTGACCGACTATCACGAGTTCTACCTGTTCTGGTGGTTCGCATGGTCGATCATGATCGGCCAGTTTACCTCCCGCTTTGTCGGCGGCTTGCGCACCTGGCAGGTTCTGGCGGCGCTTTTGGTGTTCCCGTCGATCCCGCTGGGGATCTGGTTCTCGGTGCTCTACTACTACCACCTGAACAGCATCGAAACGACGCTGCTGATCAATGTCTCCATGGTCGCGGTGGGCATCATCTTCGTGGTCAACTCCTTTGACTCGCTGATCCGCCTGTACACCGACAACCTGAACCTGACCGCGCAGCGCTTCGGCACCATTCCCTATGTTGTCGGCAACGCCGTGGTTCTGTTCGGCCTGACCCTGGCTTTCCAGAGCCAGTGGCTGCAGATCCAGTGGATTGGAACCGTGGTGATCGGCATCTATGTGGCTTGCCTGGCTTACATCATGATCGCCAAGCGCAGCGAAGTGATGAGCATCGACGCCTCGCCCGAGGAAAACACGCTCGACTTCGACAAGATCAAGGCGGCCCACTAAGGGCGGTCTCCCGGCTGGATCTCTGTTTCCCCGAATAGTCGGTCCAGCCTCAACTGCCTGGCGGTGCCCTCGGGCCCGCCGGGCGCCTTTACGAAAACATCGCTTTTACTGGGAGGTCCGCGATGAGTGCCCCGAATATCCTGATCCTGATGGTTGACCAATTGAATGGGACACTCTTCCCGGATGGCCCGGCCGACTGGCTGCACGCGCCGAACCTCAAGAAACTGGCGGAACGCTCCGCCCGCTTCAAAAACGCCTATACCGCGTCGCCCTTGTGTGCACCGGGCCGGGCCTCCTTCATGTCCGGCCAGCTGCCGTCGCGCACCGGCGTCTATGACAACGCGGCTGAGTTCCGCAGCGACATCCCGACCTACGCCCACCACCTGCGCCGCGCGGGCTATTACACCTGCCTCTCGGGCAAGATGCACTTCGTCGGCCCCGACCAGCTGCACGGGTTCGAGGACCGCCTGACCACCGACATCTACCCGGCCGATTTCGGCTGGACTCCGGATTACCGCAAACCGGGTGAGCGGATCGACTGGTGGTACCATAACATGGGCAGCGTCACCGGGGCAGGGGTGGCGGAAACCTCCAACCAGATGGAATACGACGACGAGGTGGCCTACAACGCCACAGCCAAGCTCTATGAGCTGTCGCGCGGGCTGGACGACCGCCCATGGTGCGTCACCGTCTCCTTCACCCATCCGCATGATCCTTACGTGGCGCGCCGCAAGTACTGGGATCTCTATGAGGATTGCGAGCACCTGCTGCCCGAAGTTCCCGCCATGGACTACGAGGACCACGATCCCCACGCCAAGCGGATCTTTGACGCCAACGACTGGCGCAGCTTCGACATCAAAGAAGAAGACATCAAACGCTCCCGCCGCGCCTATTTCGCCAATATCTCTTATCTGGACGACAAGATCGGCGAGATCCTGAACGTGCTGGAAACCACCCGGCAGGAGGCGATCATCCTGTTTGTCTCCGACCACGGCGACATGCTGGGCGAGCGCGGCCTGTGGTTCAAGATGAGCTTCTACGAAGGCTCCTCGCGGGTGCCGCTGATGATCTCGGCGCCGGACCTGCCCGCGGGCCTCATCGAAACCCCGGTCTCCACACTGGACGTGACCCCGACGCTGGGTGCGCTGGCCGGTGTCGATATGGGTGAGATTGAACCCTGGACCGACGGCCAGAATCTGGTGCCGCTGGCCAATGGAACGGAGCGCACCGACCCGGTCGCCATCGAATACGCGGCTGAGGCGTCTTATGCGCCGCTGGTGTCGCTGCGCTATGGCAAGTGGAAGTACAACCGCTGCGCGCTGGACCCCGATCAGCTGTTTGATCTGGAGGCCGACCCGCACGAACTCAACAACCTTGCGGACGATCCGGCCCATGCCGGCACGCTGCAAACCCTGCGCGCCAAGTCAGAGGCCCGCTGGAACCTGGAGACCTTCGACGCAGACGTCCGCGCCAGCCAGGCCCGCCGCTGGGTCGTCTACGAGGCGCTGCGCCAGGGCGGCTATTACCCCTGGGACTACCAGCCGCTGCAAAAGGCCTCCGAGCGCTACATGCGCAACCACATGAATCTCGACAACCTCGAGGAAAGCAAACGCTTTCCCCGCGGCGAATAACCCGAAATCAGCATCCCGCCAGTTCTTCTGGCCCCAAATATCCCCGCCGGAGGCATGATATTATGACCCACCCCGCACAGCCCAAAGCCAGCCATTTCATCAATGGCGAATACGTCGAAGACACGTCCGGCACTCCGATCCCGGTGATCTACGCCGCGACCGGTGAGCAAATCGCCACCGTCTACGCCGCCACCCCGGCCATCGTCGAACAGGCGCTCTCCACCGCAAAGTCCGCCCAGAAAGAATGGGCCAAGATGACCGGCACCGAGCGCGGCCGCATCCTGCGCCGCGCCGCCGACATCATGCGCGAGCGCAACCACGAGCTCAGCGTGCTGGAAACCTACGACACCGGCAAGCCGCTGCAGGAAACCCTGGTCGCGGACGCCACTTCCGGCGCCGACGCGCTGGAATACTTCGGCGGCCTCGCGGCTTCGCTGACCGGCGAGCATATTCCGATGGGCGAAGACTGGGTTTACACCGTGCGTGAGGCACTGGGCCTCTGTGTCGGCATCGGTGCCTGGAACTACCCGACCCAGATCGCCTGCTGGAAAGGCGCGCCTGCGCTGGCCTGCGGCAACTCCATGGTGTTCAAACCCTCGGAAACCACCCCGCTCTGCGCCCTCAAAGTGGCCGAGATCCTGCACGAGGCCGGCCTGCCCGCGGGCCTTTACAATGTCGTCCAGGGCATGGGCGAGGTCGGCGGCGCGCTGGTCACCGATCCGCGCGTTGACAAGGTCTCGCTGACCGGCTCGGTGCCGACCGGCAAGAAGGTCTATGCCGCCGCTGCCGAAGGCATGAAGCACGTCACCATGGAGCTGGGCGGCAAGTCGCCGCTGATCATCTTCGACGACGCCGATGTGGACAATGCCGTCGGCGGCGCCATCAACGGCAACTTCTACTCCTCCGGCCAGGTCTGCTCCAACGGCACCCGCGTGTTTGTCCAGAAGGGCATCAAGGAAAAGTTCCTCGCCCGCCTGGCCGAGCGCACTGGCAATGCCGTGATCGGTGACCCGATGGATGAAGCCACCAGCTTTGGCCCGATGGTCACCGAAAACCAGATGAACATCGTGCTGGGCTACATCGAGAAGGGCAAAGAAGAGGGCGCCCGCGTTGTCTGCGGCGGCGCACGGGCAGACATGGACGGTTACTATATCCAGCCGACTGTGTTCGCCGATGTGACCGACGATATGACCATCGCCCGAGAGGAAATCTTCGGCCCGGTGATGTCGGTTCTCGACTTCGACACCGAAGAAGAAGTCATCGCCCGTGCCAACGACACCGAATTCGGCCTGTCCGCCGGCGTCTTCACCAGAGACTTCACCCGCGCCCACCGGGTGATCGGCCGGCTGGAGGCCGGCAGCTGCTTCATCAACTCCTACAATGACGCGCCGGTCGAGGCGCCGTTCGGCGGTGTGAAGGCGTCTGGTGTGGGCCGCGAGAACTCGAAAGAGGCGATCAAGCACTTCAGCCAGGTGAAGTCCGTCTACGTGCGCATGGGCGACGTCGAAGCGGCGTTCTGATTGCCCTTTTGGGCAACTCCCGCCCGCCCTCCCATTGCCCAAAAGGGCAATCAGGGCAGGGCGCATGACATCAGGTGCTGCCTGCCGGCGCGGGCAGCATCAAGGCAAAGCAAGGCAGAGCCGGGCAGGCAAGGCAGCACCCGGTCTCAGCAATGGAGAGACGCGATGAATGCGGATTATGTGGCCGATTATGTGATCGTCGGTGCCAGCTGGCGCGGCTGTGCCATGGCTTACCGGCTCAGCGAGGCGGGCAAGAAGGTCCTGATTATCGAACACGGCGGCACCGACGCCGGGCCGCTCATTCAGATGCCGGGGGCGCTCAGCTATCCGATGAACATGCCGCTTTATGATTGGGGCTACAAATCCCAGCCGGAACCGCATCTGGGCGGGCGCGAGCTGGTCTGCCCGCGCGGCAAGGTGATCGGCGGCTCCTCCTCGATCAACGGCATGGTCTATGTGCGCGGCCACGCGGGCGACTACAACCACTGGGCCGATAGCGGCGCGGCCGGCTGGTCCTATGCCGATGTGCTCCCGTATTTCAAACGCATGGAAACCTGGAACGACCGCGGCCACGGCGGCGATCCGGACTGGCGCGGCAAGGACGGCCCTCTGCATGTGACCCGCGGCCCCCGCGACAACCCGCTGCACGACGCCTTCGTCAAGGCGGGCGCGCAGGCCGGCTACCCAGTCACCCAGGACTACAACGGCGAGCAGCAGGAGGGCTTCGGCCCGATGGAGATGACGGTCCATCAGGGGCGCCGCTGGTCCGCTGCCAATGCCTACCTGCGCCCGGCACTGAAGCGCGAAAACTGCGACATGATCCGCGCCTTCGCCCGCAAGGTGGTGATCGAGGACGGCCGTGCGGTCGGCGTCGAGATCGAACGCGGCGGCAAGGTGGAGGTGATCCGCGCGGGCGCCGAGGTGATCCTGGCGGCCTCCTCGCTGAACTCCCCCAAGATGCTGATGCTCTCGGGCATCGGCCCGGCCAAGCACCTGGCCGAACACGGTATCGATGTGGTTGCTGACCGTCCCGGCGTCGGCCAGAACCTGCAGGACCACCTGGAGTTCTATTTCCAGTTCGCCTGCAAACTGCCGATCACCCTGTTCAAATACTGGAACCTGGTCGGCAAGGGCCTGGTCGGGGCACAGTGGCTGTTCACCAAGACCGGCCTGGGCGCCTCGAACCAGTTCGAAAGCGCCGCCTTCATCCGCTCCGACAAGGGGGTGGACTACCCGGATATCCAGTACCACTTCCTGCCCATCGCTGTCCGCTACGACGGCCAGGCCGCGGCAGAAGGCCATGGATTCCAGGCCCACGTCGGCCCGATGCGCTCGCCGTCGCGAGGCGAGGTCACCCTGGCCTCCGCCGATCCCAAGGACGCGCCCAAGATCCTGTTCAACTATATGTCGACCGAACAGGATTGGATCGACTTCCGCAAATGCGTGCGCCTCACGCGGGAGATCTTTGCCCAGGACGCGATGAAACCGTTCCTCAAGCACGAGATCCAGCCCGGCACCGATCTGCAGACCGACGATGAAATCGACGGCTTCCTGCGCGAGCACGTGGAAAGCGCCTATCATCCCTGCGGCACCTGCAAGATGGGCGCGGCCGATGATCCGATGGCGGTGGTCGACCCGGAATGCCGCGTCATCGGCGTTGACGGCCTGCGCGTCGCCGACAGCTCGATCTTCCCGCGCATCACCAACGGCAATCTCAACGGCCCTTCGATCATGACCGGCGAGAAGGCCTCCGACCACATCCTGGGCCGCCGTCTGCCGTCGTCGAACGCAGAGCCGTGGTTCAACCCGAACTGGCGCGAAGCGCAGCGCTGACCTGCGACGCACCAGCAAGCCGCCCGCCACCTCCCCACCGTGCGGGCGGCTTACTTTCCGCCTGAAAATCCGACCGGATGCCGCATCTTTTGATCCGCGTCAATGTGGCGGCGCTGCGGGGCGCATAACCTGTTCACGACCCTAATGAGAAGGAGCGGACAGGTGTCCAACACGCCCCATGAACTGGCCCAGGAATTCCCGGACAAGGCTGCGCTGATGAGCGAGCTGAAGACGTCCGACGCCCATTTCGCCAAGCTGGCGGATGAGTACCACGAAGTGAACCGTGCCGTGCACCGGGCCGAAACCAACGTGGAACCGGTGAGCGCCCAGGCCGAAACCGATATGCGCAAGCAGCGCGCCGCGCTGAAGGATGAGATCTGGGGGATCCTGTCCAAGGCCTGAAGCCGCCATTGCAAAACCGGACAGACGGGCGCCTCGGGCGCCCTTCTTAGTTGTTGCAGGCGGAACGGCGCCTGGAAACCGCCCGGAAGAGAATCACTTTGCTGCAAATTTGAAGCAGTTGGCGCTGCCGGACTGTGGCCGGATTTTGGCTCTTCCGGCGGCCATTGCGCCGCTTCCGGAAACAATGCGCCCCCGCAGGCGGACTGTTCCCGTAGCGTGGCCGAACATTAACCAATTTCCTCAAATTCTAGCTAAAATGGGGCGATCCCGCGCGCTTTGGTATAGTCTGGGTACAGCAAATGGATGCGCCTATATCCGGGCCGCCGCTTGAGTTTCGAGTTGAGGAGATGCCAGATGGAACAGACCTGCCAGACCGCTTTCGGTGAGGACATTCAGGGCATCGCTGCGGAGGCCAGCGACGCGGAAATCCTGGCAGCCGTCCGTCGGGTGCTGACCGCCGAGGAAATCAGCCATCCCGATATCGAACAGCCCGGAAAAACCTCCTTGGTTTCGGCGCTGCTCAGCAAGCTGCGCGGCTAAGACCGGCGCATTTCTTGACTGCGGGTTGCCACGGTGATCCCGGCACACCCTGTGTACAATTTGTAAAATTTGCCGACCACCCGATCTGTTCGATAAAGGGCCGTGTGAATCGCCCAAAAGGCTACGCGTGGACCTGCGGCCGCCATCTCCCCCCAGGTTGAATTGTTCAAAAGCGCTGCCTAGGCTGACCCGGTACTGGTTGTTCCGGAGCGCGGATCGTTGAAATTCTATCTGAAGTGTTTTCTTCCGTTCTGTATAGCCTTCGCGCAGCCAGCTGCTGCGGGGGAAACCCGAATGGATTGGCTGGCTAAGTCTCCTTTGATTGAGCGTTTGAAGCGGGATGGCGATTGGGAGGTTCAGTTCGGTGCCACCCGCGCCGATTACCGCTGTTTGTCTTGCGATGGGCGGGCCGAGGCGTCTATCGAAGTTATCGCGCCTTACACGGCCGGAGATTTTTCCTCCCCGAAGCAGCGCTACTTAGCCGAACGCGAGCGATACTGCGCCAGACTTGTTCAGCAGCAGGCCGGACGCTGTCTTGGGACCACCTCTACGCGGTACCGAGCTCTCCAGGGTTTTCATTCGGTACAGGAGCTGCCAGGCAGCCGTGTGACCGAAGTTGTGTTATTCAATCATGACAGGGAACACGGCCAGGAATTGATCAGAGGGCTGATTTCCAGGGATGCCACGGCTGACCCGGCCGGCAATCTGAGCCAGCTGTTCCAATTCCATATGGCCCGCTTGACACATTGGTTCTGACGGCTGCCTTCGTTTGAGCAGGCTTCAATCTGGCGGACCCAAGGATTTTCTGAAAATCCTTGGCAATTTTCTTATTTTAAGAAAATTGCGCCGCAAGCGGCGCCCTCAGCTCACCTCATAAGGCAGCACGCCGCGCTGGCCGGGGTTGATGGTCAGCCGCCGCTCCAAGGGCGGGACCGAGCGCTGGTGGCAGTCCTTGCGCTCACAGATCCGGCAGGAGATGCCAATCGGCTCATAAGCGCTGTCGTTGTTCACATCCAGATTGTCCGCATAGACCAGCGCGTCGGCATGGCGCACCTCGCATCCCAGCGCAATCGCATAGCGGCGCACCGGCGCGCCGTAAGAACCGCCCGGCTTTGACACGTCGCGCGCCAGCGAGATATAGCGCACACCGTCCGGTGTCTCCGCCAGCTGGCGCAGGAACCGGCCCGGGGTCTCAAACGCCCGGTGCACGTTCCACAGCGGGCAGGCGCCGCCGAACCGGGCAAACTGCAGCCGCGTGGCCGAGTGCCGCTTGGTGATGGTGCCGGCCTGATCCACGCGGACAAAGAAGAACGGCAGCCCCTTGGCGCCCGGCCGCTGAAGCGTCGACAGCCGGTGCGCAATCTGCTCGATCGAGGCGCCAAAGCGGATTGCCAGCAGCTCCAGGTCGTGGCGGCAGGCCTGCGCCGCCTCCAGGAACCGCGTGTAGGGCATCAGCGCAGCCCCGGCAAAATAATTGGCCAGGCCGATCTTGGCGATGGCCCGGGCCTCCTCGCTCTGGAATTTTGCAAAGTCCAGCGTCGCTTCCAGCAAAGTGTTTTGCCGCAGAAGTGCCACCTGCAACAGCATCTGGAACAGCTGCGTCTGCGGCGCCGAGCGGTTGGACAGATGCAGCACCTTGGCCGCGCCGTCATAATGCCGCAGCCCCTCCATCTCGGTTTGCCGCACGGTGATGCCGCCGCGCTCCAGCTCGGCCACCGCCGCCGCCCGGATGTCGCTGGTCGCGGCAAACCGCTCAGCCGCATGATCTACCGCGTCGATGTAGTTGTCGCAGTAATGGAAGAAATCCCGCACCTCTTCCCAAGGGGAAGCCTGGATGCGCGCATCCTCCCGCCCCAGCGCCTCATCCAAGGAGGCCAGCCGTTCATGGGTCTGCCGGTAGGCCCGGTGCAGCGACAGAAACGCCCGCGCCAGGGCCGGCGCATTTGATGCCGTCAGCCGCAGATCTGCCAAGGGTGGCGCATCATCGGCAAACACCGGGTCCGCCATCGCCTCGCGCATGTCGCTGACCAGCCGCTCGCTGTCGCCGGCGCTCAGCTCGGTCACATCCATGCCGAACTCCTGCGCCAGCGCCAGCACCACCGTGGTCGAGACCGGCCGGTTGTTGTTCTCCATCTGGTTCAGATAGGGCAGCGAGACCCCCAGCTTGGCGGCAAAGTCCTTCTGCGTCAGCTCCAGCCGCTGCCGCATCTCGCGCAGCTTGGCGCCGGCATAGAGTTTCTGGGTGGCCATGGGGCATGCCTTTGCAAAATCAATCCGTGCAGACTGTAGAATTGCAAAGTCCGGCCGGCAAGCCTGTGCCGCTCATTCTGCGCCGATCTGCCGCTCCCGCCAGACCACCAGCAGGATCGAGATCAGCCCGCAGACACCTGTGGCAAACATGATCGCCAGCAGCGGCACCGCGGTGGAGCCTGGCACCAGCAGCATGCCTGCAAAGGCGCTCAGCGCCGCGCCTGCACCGATCATGATCGCACCGCTCAGGCCCGAGGCGGTGCCCGCCAGATGCGGCCGCACCGAGATCGCGCCAGCGGTGGCATTGGGAATGGCCATGCCGTTGCCGATCCCGACAAAGCACATAAGGCCGAAGAACGTCCACACCGTATCGGCGCCGGCCGCTGCGATCAGCAGCGACACCAGTACGCCGCCGCCATTGACCATGCAGCCCCACAGCACCATCCGGTTGATGCCGATCCGGGTGGAATAGCGGCCGGATACGAAGTTGCCGGCGAAATACCCAACTGCGGGGGCGGAGAAAAAGACCCCCAGTTCTGCGGTGCTGAGGCCATAAACCTGGGTGCCGACAAACGGCGCGCCGCCCAGGTAGGCAAAGAAGGAGCCCGAGGCGAGGCCTGAGGCCAGCGAATAGCCCCAGAACCGCGGCGAGCGCAGCAGCTCGGGATACTCGCGGAACTGCGCGGTCAGCGTCTTGCCGCTCTTGCGGGCGGTCTCGCCGAAATCGGTGAAGGTGATGGCCAGCGTGGCGGCGCCCACCAGGAACAGCAGCCAGAAATTGGTCTTCCAGCCCATCCACTGGTCCAGGAAGCCGCCGATGGCCGGGCCGATCATCGGCACCACTGCCATGCCCATTGTGACATAGCCGATCATGCTGGCGGCCTGATCGGTGTCATACATGTCGCGCACCGCAGCACGGCTGAGGACCATGGTGGCGGCTACGACGGTCTGCGCCACCCGGAACATCAGGAAGGCTTCGGCGGTGGGCGCATAAATACAGCCCAGCGTCGCCAGCAGGAACAGCACAATGCTGGCCAGGATCACGGGCCGCCGCCCCATCTGGTCGGAAATCGGTCCGACAAAGATCTGCACCACCGCATTGCCCGCCAGATACAGTGCCACCGACAGCTGCATCAGCCGGTAATCGACCGCGTAATACTCCGCCATCCCCGCCAGCGACGGCAGATGCAGGTTCATGCCAAGCGCCGACAGGCCTGCCAGCAGGATCAGAGTGAAAATGCGCGGAGGGGTCCGCTGGCCGGAAACACGGGCTTTATATGTGGACATACCATCTGCCTTAGAGCAGCCCGCCGCCCGTGTCTATCGCGCATTCCGGGAGACACCTATGTGCATTGCCGGGCTGCGGTTGCAGCAGCCGGGGTTTGCTGATTTCCAACTTTGCCAACCTCATATGCAAACGATTTGCAAATTTGCGATAATGTCCTTTGGCTTCGCTGCGGCGCAATATATGGTCGCGCTGAAATCTACAGGGGACATGTGCCATGAAAGACATCCTTTCCGAGCTGGAAGACCGCCGCCAAGACGCGCGGCTGGGCGGCGGCCAGCGCCGCATCGACGCACAGCATGGGCGCGGCAAGCTGACAGCCCGCGAACGGATCGAGCTGTTGCTGGACGAGGGCAGCTTTGAAGAGTTCGACATGTTCATCGCCCACCGCTGCACCGATTTTGGCATGGAAGACAACAAGCCGGCAGGCGACGGCGTGGTCACCGGCTGGGGCACCATCAACGGCCGCCAGGTCTATGTCTTCTCCCAGGACTTCACCGTGCTCGGCGGCTCGGTCTCCGCCACCCACGCCCAGAAGATCTGCAAGATCATGGATATGGCAGTGCAGAACGGCGCGCCGGTGATCGGCATCAACGATTCCGGCGGTGCCCGCATCCAGGAAGGCGTCGACGCGCTGGCCGGCTACGCCGAGATTTTCCAGCGCAACATCATGGCCTCCGGCGTGATCCCGCAGATCTCCGTCATCATGGGCCCCTGCGCGGGCGGTGCGGTCTATAGCCCCGCGATGACCGACTTCATCTTCATGGTCAAAGACACCTCCTACATGTTCGTGACCGGCCCGGACGTGGTGAAAACCGTGACCAACGAGGTGGTGACGGCCGAGGAGCTGGGCGGCGCCTCCACCCACACTAAAAAATCCTCCGTCGCCGACGGCGCCTTTGAAAACGACGTCGAGGCGCTGGCCGAAGTGCGCCGCCTGGTCGACTTCCTGCCGCTGAACAACCGCGAAAAACCCCCGGTGCGCCCGTTCTTTGATGAACCCGGCCGCATCGAGAGCAGCCTCGACACGCTGATCCCGGAAAACCCCAACAGCCCCTACGACATGAAGGAGCTGATCACCAAGGTGGCGGACGAGGGCGACTTCTACGAGATCCAGGAAGATTTCGCCAAGAACATCATCACCGGCTTCATCCGTCTTGAGGGCCAGACCGTGGGTGTTGTCGCAAACCAGCCGATGGTGCTGGCGGGCTGCCTCGACATCGACTCCAGCCGCAAGGCCGCCCGCTTCGTGCGCTTCTGCGACTGCTTTGAGATCCCGATCCTGACCTTTGTTGACGTGCCGGGCTTCCTGCCGGGCACCTCCCAGGAATACGGCGGCGTCATCAAGCACGGCGCCAAGCTGCTGTTTGCCTATGGCGAAGCCACCGTGCCCAAGGTCACCGTGATCACCCGCAAGGCCTATGGCGGCGCCTATGACGTGATGGCCTCCAAGCACCTGCGCGGCGACTTCAACTACGCCTGGCCGACCGCCGAGATCGCGGTGATGGGCGCCAAGGGCGCCACCGAGATCATCCACCGCGCCGACCTCGGCGATGCGGAGAAGATCGCGGCCCACACCAAGGACTATGAAGACCGGTTTGCCAACCCGTTTGTGGCGGCAGAGCGCGGCTTCATCGACGAGGTGATCATGCCCCAGTCCACCCGCCGCCGGGTCGCCCGCGCCTTTGCTTCCCTGCGGGGCAAGCAGCTGAAGAACCCGTGGAAAAAACACGACAACATTCCGCTGTAATTGCGGCTGTAGAGCGGGGGCTGTCTGCCCCCGCGCCCCCGAGAGTATTTTCAACCAGAAAGAAGAGGGCGCTCCGGTCTTGTCCCGCAGCCGTTGGCATATCACGCAAAAGGAAGATGGGTTGACGCTGTCGCGCCGTCTGCCGGCGCGTTTCGACGTCGCGGCGGAGACGGTGCTGCCCGGCGGTGACCCCCTGCGGCTGGCCCACCAGGTCCGCCAGGACATGTGGCGCAAGCTGCAGCCGTTGCGCGGCTTTTCTCCGGTGGTGAACGTCACCGCGGAAGGGCAGGGGCTGCGGATCCGCGCGGGCGGGCAGGTGATGGGGCGGGTGCCTTCGAATGCGGCCCAGTTGATCGCGGATGTGCTGGAACACCCCGGCAACCGCGCCCGCTGGCTGCGCCATGCCACCAGGCGCAAGGGCGGCCTGTGCCCTGAAACCGGTTCGAAAGCGAAGAATCCGCACAAAATTGCGGCAAAAATTGACATGAAGAGCGAATCAGCCTCATGATCCGCGTCAGTCAAATTCAGACAGCGCGCGCTTTTTGTGCTGCGCCTGCAGCCCTGGCCGGAGGAGCCCGGGAAACCGGGGGCCGGGGCTGCAGACTTTTGGCGGCTTTCCCATTCGCTTTGTTCACCGCCGCAGCGGATGCCAGCGAGCCTGTTGCCGTGCCCTCGGGCCAGCAGGTGACGCTTGCCGAGGTATTGCTGGATGACGCGCCAGGCCAGACCTGGGTGCGGTTCCGCTTTGTGGCGCCGGATATCGCCCGCGGCTCCGGCACCGTCAGCTATGAGGCTGCGGCACCTGATATGGACCACCTTTGCGAGAAACTGGCGCTGCCCTACCTGGCGGAACACGGGCTGAAGCCCGCCCGGGTGGTGATTTCGCTGTCCGACCGGATGCTGCCCTTTGGCGCGCAGGACCCCGCCGCCACCCAGTTTTTCGAAGCATACCGCCCGCAAGACGCAAGCTGCATGTGGGAGGCTTTCTGATGCATCCACAACATCTTGCGCGGCATACTTCAGATAGGCGGATTCTTGCGGCATTGCAGCCACAACCCTGTCATTTGCCGCTATTGCCATGTGACTCGGGCGCAAACCCCGCTATCCTTGGCGCGGGCAGCCATCAGGCTGCCTTCACATTGAGGTTGAGGCACGCGGGCGGCGAGGCCCCCGCAGGTTTCGCATTTGTAATCAGGAGACAGAGATGTCCAAGAGCATCAAGCTTATCGCCATGGCAGGCCTGCTGGCCGCCGTTGCAGCCTGCGCCCAGCAGGAAGAAGAATTCGTCGTGGTCGAGCCCGAGCCGATCTCGCAAGAGCCGGCCTTCACCGGCAAATACAAGTAACGACCATAAGGGTCCGGCCCTGCGGCCGGCCCTTTCCCGCCCGCAGGGTGCCGGACAGGAGGCACCCAAATGCTGAAACACCGCGGGTTCCCGGGCCGTATGCCCGGCACCGATTTCCAATTCACCATCCGCCGCCCGAACCCCAAGGGGGTGACGCCGCTGACCCGGCGCGAGCGCTTCCGCGACCGCAAGAATGTCGACAAACGCGTCGACCTTACCTTCATGACGGCGCTGTGGGAGCACTTCGGCACCGAGCCGTTCGAGCGCGGCAACCTGGATGCCGGCCGCCTGAGCTGGCTGTTCGGCCGCGAGGTGGTGCCGGCCGAGGATCCCTTTGATCCCGAAAGCTATGAGGCGCTGCTGGTCATCGACGAGGCGGTTGCGCGCGCGTCCTTCCCGGAGGCGTTCGACTAATGGCTGAGCCCCGGACCAATAAAGCGCAACAGGCACCGCGGATCTCTCCGCGATGCCTGCCGCTGCGTCCGGGGGGACACATTCTAGAAGTTCAGCTGCACCGCAAACTGCACACGGTCACCGTCAAACGTGTTGCCGGAAATGGTGTCGTTGCGCTCGCCAAAGATATATTCGGCGCTCAGCGTCAGATTGTCGGTGGGGTTGAAGAAGGCGTTCACGTGAACGGTCTCCAGCTCGGTGAAGGACAGGCTGCCGGTCGAGGTCGCCAGATCGTAATCCTCGCGCCCGTAACCGATGCCGACGTTCCATTTCTCACCCAGGTCCTGGCGGAACTCGAGGGTGTAGCCCTCCACGTCGTTGGCCTGGCCGCCGACAACCGCATCGCCAAGGCCGATCAGCAGCGGCCCCAGCGCCTCGCCGTCCACATAAGTCGCCTGGAACAGCCCGCCGTCCCAGGGGCGGATCGAGCCCGACAGGGTCACACCGGTCTGATCAACCTCCACGCCGCCGCTTTCGACGGTGCCGGCCAGGCCCGCAATCCGCGCGGTGAACAGGTCATTGCTGTACTGGAAGGCCGCGGTGGCCACCGGATCGCTGGACGCCGAGACATTTTCCTCCAGCGACAGGCTGTAGTCGAAGCCGTCGCCAAAGCTGTTGCTGTAGCGGATCTGCGGCACCCGGGCAAAGGCGATGCCGACGGGGCCGTTGAACTCGACGCTGGTGGGGTATTCGCCCAGCGGCATGAAGTTGGTCCAGTACTGGCCGACCAGCCAGTTGTCGCCGATCTGAACATTGGCGTGGCGCAGCCGCAGCTCGGAGGTGCCGCCCGAGGCGAAAAGATCGAATTCCAGCTGGCCGCGCAGGGTGCCGAAATCGCTTTCGGTGGTGGTGCGCACGCCCAGCCGCGACTGGCGCACCGTGGCGCCGAATTCGCCGTCGGTGGCGTTGACCGGCTCGCCGATGTTGTTGACAAAGGCGGTGTCGCCCTGGGTGAAATCGAAATCGTAAAAGAAGTCGGCCTTGACGTAGCCGTAGATGTCGACGGCGGTATTGCCCAGCCGGAAATCGCCGGGGGCGCCGGTGACCTGCTGGTTCTCCGCTTCCAGGGCCTCGACCCGCGCGCGCAGTTCCTGCAATTCGGTACTTGTGTCCGCCTGCGCCAGCCCGGCGCTGCCGGCAAGTGCAGCAGCAGCCAGGGCAACACGCCCTTTATGCACCTGATTTATGGGGTTATCCCTCCTCCTTCAATGGTGTGCGGACACGCTTTCACGGACCGCAAACGGGGGGAAATGACATCAAGGCGAGCCATCGTGACTTCCAAAGCTTGGAAAAGTGATCAGAAATCACGCGGCATTGCCGGGTTTGTGAACCGATCGGTCAAGTATCTGCCAGTGCGGCAAATTCCGGCGCCGCTGCACCGCCTCTGTTCACGCGCGCATCAGCCGCTGGCCGCCCGCCGCCCGGATCCGCGCCAGGCCTGTCACGGCGATGTGACAGCGCCGTTGCGCTCTGGCGCCACTTGCTGCGGCACCAATCGCAGTTTCGGCGTGAAATTGCACATGGGCCTTCCAGTTCAGCAGGAATTTGCCCAAATCAAGCGCCTTGCATTTCAGGGGCTTACAGGGGGCGCAAGCCCGTGCATCGTGGGTCAAGCAGCGCAGCCACGCTGCAGTGCCGAGCATCTGTTCCGGCCCCTTCGCCTGAACGGGCAGGTTCGCGCCCCCATCCGCGGCCTGCCCGTCTTTTATCCCCTTCAGGCACTGGCGGAAGCTTGCCGTATACCCCCCCCAATGCGGCAAGCCTCCGCCCAACTTTCCGCCCCCGCGACGGAACCGTTGCCCCAGCCTGTCAAGCCTGCAAATTCCGCCGGGACACTGACGTCCCCGGAAGAAGGAAACTGGACATGCGGGCAAAAACTCTCATCGCGGCAGTCTCGCTGCTTGGCCTCGTGGCAGCCTGCGGCGACACCGCCGGCGAACGGATCGTTTACGGCGGCGGCGCCGGCGCAGCGGGCGCGCTGCTGCTGGATGCCAACCCGATCACCGGCGCCGCAATCGGCGTTGCGGCCAACCTCGTCTACTGCGAGCAAAACCCCCGCAAGTGCTAAGGCCGCGGCCGCAGCACATCTGAACAGCCGGCCCTATGGGGCCGCTCGTGACATCGCGCATGCGCCGTGCCTGGGTTCGCCCCGGGCGCGGCGTTTTGCATTCCGGAATGCCAAGGACCAAGGGCCAGAATACAAAGGGACCGCCTATGTTTGACAAGATCCTGATCGCCAACCGGGGCGAGATCGCCTGCCGCGTGATCAAAACCGCGCGCAAGATGGGCATCAAGACCGTTGCCATCTACTCCGACGCCGACAAGCAGGCCCTGCATGTGCAAATGGCGGATGAGGCCGTCCACATCGGCCCGCCGCCCGCCAACCAATCCTATATCGTCATCGACAAGGTGATGGAGGCGATCCGCGCAACCGGCGCCCAAGCCGTGCACCCGGGCTATGGCTTCCTGTCCGAGAACGCCAAATTCGCCGAGGCTCTGGAAGCTGAAGGCGTCGCCTTTGTCGGCCCCCCGGTCGGTGCCATCGAAAGCATGGGCGACAAGATCACCTCCAAGAAAATCGCGCAAGAAGCAGGCGTCTCCACCGTGCCCGGCTACATGGGTCTGATCGATGACGCCGACGAGGCCGTGCGGATCTCCAACGAAATCGGCTACCCGGTGATGATCAAGGCCTCCGCCGGCGGCGGCGGCAAGGGCATGCGGATCGCCTGGAACGACGAAGAGGCCCGCGAAGGCTTCCAGTCCTCCAAGAACGAGGCGGCGAACTCCTTTGGCGACGACCGGATCTTCATCGAGAAATTCGTCACCCAGCCGCGCCACATCGAAATCCAGGTGCTGTGCGACAAACACGGCAACGGCATTTACCTGGGTGAGCGCGAATGCTCGATCCAGCGCCGCAACCAGAAAGTCGTGGAAGAGGCCCCGTCGCCGTTCCTGGACGAGGAAACCCGCAAAGCGATGGGCGAGCAGGCCGTGGCATTGGCCAAGGCGGTGGGCTATTCCTCTGCCGGCACCGTGGAATTCATCGTCGACGGCGACAAGAATTTCTACTTTCTGGAAATGAACACCCGCCTGCAGGTGGAGCACCCGGTAACCGAGCTGATCACCGGCGTCGACCTGGTCGAACAGATGATCCGCGTCGCAGATGGCGGCGAGCTGCCCTTGCGCCAGGAAGACGTCAAACTCACCGGCTGGGCGATTGAAAACCGTCTTTATGCCGAAGATCCCTACCGTAACTTCCTGCCCTCCATCGGCCGCCTGACCCGCTACCGCCCGCCGGCAGAGGTCGCCGCCGGCCCGATGGCCGAAAACGGCACCTGGCATGGCGACGCGCCCACCGGCGCATCGGCGGTGCGCAACGATACCGGCGTCTATGAAGGCGGCGAGATCTCGATGTATTACGACCCGATGATCGCCAAGCTCTGCACCTGGGCCCCGACCCGCGGCGAGGCGATCGAAGCGATGCGCGTGGCGCTCGACAGCTTCGAGGTGGAGGGCATCGGCCACAACCTGCCGTTTGTGGCGGCGGTGATGGACCATCCGAAATTCGTCTCCGGCGACATGACCACCGCCTTCATCGCCGAGGAATACCCGGACGGTTTCGAAGGCGTCGAACTGCCCGAGGCCGACCTGCGCAAGATCGCAGCCTCCTGTGCCGCCATGCACCGGGTTGCCGAAATCCGCCGCACCCGCGTCTCCGGCCGGATGGACAACCACGAGCGCAAGGTGGGCACCGACTGGGTTGTTTCGTTGCAGGGCCAGTCCTTCAATGTGGTGACCGATGCCGACCGTGAAGGCGCCACCGTGCGCTTTGACGACGGTTCCGAACTGCGGGTGGCCTCCGACTGGACCCCGGGCGACCAGCTGGCCACTCTGGATGTCAGCGGCGAGACCCTGGTGCTGAAGGTCGGCAAAGTGACCCAGGGCTTCCGCGTCCGCTCCCGCGGTGCCGAGCTGACCGTCAAGGTGCGCACCCCGCGGCAGGCGGAACTGGCCGAGCTGATGCCGGAAAAACTGCCGCCGGACACCTCCAAGATGCTCTTGTGCCCGATGCCGGGCCTGATTGTGAAGGTCGACGTCGAAGTGGGGCAGGAGGTCCAGGAGGGCCAGGCCCTTTGCACCGTCGAGGCGATGAAGATGGAAAACATCCTGCGCGCCGAACGCAAAGGTGTCGTCTCCAAGATCAACGCGGGCGCCGGCGACAGCCTGGCGGTCGACGATGTGATCATGGAATTCGAATAATGCACCTTGGGGCAGGCACATATGCAGACGGGCAGGCGGGTTTTCCCGCCCCCGTTGGCGTGCCTGCCCCTCTCCGCATGGCTGCATGCACGAAATCTTCAGGAATTTCTGCGACACTGACACGGTTTGACGACTTCAAGGTGCCGCATGATACGTCTCCTGACCTGCTTTCTGGCCGCATTGGCCATCCTGTCCGGCTGCGCGCTCGACAAGGAGGACGCCCTGCGCGCCCAGTTGTCCGCCTGGGTCGAACTGGGGGAGACCTATTTCTTCCAATCCTCATCCAGCTGCACGGCAGCGGTGTTCCACACCGCCGAAAGCCCGCGCATCACCTCGATGCTGGACCGCGCCCGCTCGATCGAAACCGGCATGAAGATGCTGGATGCGGGCAAGCCGGTGGTCTTTGCGGTCTCGGGCAAATCCCCCAACGCGGTGACCGAGGACATCATGTCCCGCAACCTGCCGCAGGGGCTGGGGGTGCTGAATTCCGGCCTCGCGGGGGTCAACTGCATGTCGGATCTGGTGAAATCAATCTACTATCAGGCGATCCGCAACCCGGCGTCCAATCTGGTCTTTGTGCCCGACGGCCACGCCATGCTGGTGCTGGACAAACAGGCGATGGCGCTGATCTACGTCCGCGGCAACGGCTGACTGCTCAGCCGCCGCGCCGCTCTTCCACTTCGCGCAGCCGGTCGGGGAATTTGTCGATGGTGCGGCTGAGCTCGCGCACCGTCCACGGGTGCGGCTTGCGCAGCTTGACGCCGCCGTCCTTGCCCAGCAGCACCAGCATGAAGCCGCGCGGCCGCAGTTTCTTGCGCAGGGCCGATTTCGCGGCCGGGTCGGTATCCGTCAGCACCACCACGTCACGCGCCCGCAAGGCGTCCTCGCCCTGTATCAGCCGCTCCATCTGCTCTTGGAACCGCGGGTCTTCGGAACTGTCGGCAAACACCACCACCGGGCGGTGCGTCCATTGGAAATCTGCCAGCGCCGCATCATACCCGGGCTGGATCAATTCGGGTGTGCTGCCGTCGGCAGCCGCAGCCGCCACCGGAAGAAAACCTGCCAAAACAACGCTTAGGATTGCTCTCATGATCTCTCCTGTTGTGTTGAATATATGGTCCGCGGCGGCAAATGCGACTGAGAAATCCGTGACTTGGTCAAAAAATATCATCGTTAACGGGATAATGAGGGGTTGCCGGCCATGATTGCGCAATTCCCCTTGACCGGGCTGCGGCCTGCGGCCCTCCATCAGAGGTTCCGTGCTACGATGAAAGTGATCCTTCATATTGGCGCCCACCGCTGCGCCACCACCTCGTTCCAGGAATACATGCGCCAGAACGCGCAAGGCCTTGGCAAACAGGGCATCGGCTTCTGGGGCCCGTTCCGCACCCGGAACGGGTTGTTCCACGGCATTCAGCCAGGACCCGCCCGCGTGACCGGCCGCAACCTGGCGCAGCGTGCCCGCGGGCGGCTGCAGATCCAGCTGGCAACTTGCCGGGACAACGGTGTGCATCAGCTGCTGGTCAGCGAAGAAAACATGATGGGCACAATCCGCGAGAACCTGCGCCTCGGCGACCTTTACGGCGGCGTTGGAGAGCGGATGGCGCGGTTCTCCCAGGCGTTTGGCCGCACCGTTTCCGATGTGGCGCTCAGCATCCGCAGCCTGGACAGCTACTGGACGTCGGCGCTGGCCTATGCGGTCGCCCGCGGCCACCGGGTGCCGTCGCCTGCGCAGCTGGACCGGCTGGCGCAGGCGCCGCGCAGCTGGCGCGACGTGATCACCGATATTGCCTGCGCGGTGCCGGATGCACGCCTGCAGGTGCTGCCGTTCGAAACCTTCGGCTCCCGGCCCGAGGCGCAGCTGGAGGCGCTGACCGGAGCTGAGGCGCCCAAGACCCATGCGCGGGTGCGGCTCAACGCCTCGCTCTGCCTGCAGGACCTCAAGGCCAGCGTGCCCGGGTCCACCGCCGCCAAGCTGCCCCAAGGAACGGGCCGCTGGCGCCCCTTTGACGACACGCAGGCCGCACTCCTGCGTGAACGCTATGCCGACGACATGATGTGGCTGGCAGCCGGTGCCGATGGCGCCGCCTCGCTGGTCTTTGACCCGGATAAACTGGCGGCGGGCCTGAACCCGCCCCGTACCGACCTGACAAGAGGAAGACCTGATGACAAACAAAGACGAATGGCGGGCTCTGGCTGAGAAAGAGCTGCGCGGACGGGCGGTTGATGACCTCAACTGGCAGACGCTGGAAGGCATCGAGGTCAAACCGCTCTACACTGAGGAAGACACCAAAGAGCTGCCCCATATGGGCACTCTGCCGGGCTTTGGCCCCTTCACCCGCGGGGTGAAGGCGACCATGTACGCAGGCCGCCCCTGGACCATCCGCCAGTACGCGGGCTTCTCCACTGCGGAAGAATCCAACGCCTTCTACCGCCGCAACCTGGCCGCGGGCCAGCAAGGGGTTTCGGTTGCCTTCGACCTTGCGACCCACCGCGGCTATGACAGCGACCACCCCCGCGTGGTCGGCGATGTCGGCAAGGCCGGCGTCGCCATAGATTCTGTCGAGGACATGAAGATCCTGTTCGACGGCATCCCGCTCGACAAGGTCTCGGTCTCGATGACCATGAACGGCGCGGTGATCCCGGTGCTGGCCTCCTTCATCGTCGCAGGCGAGGAGCAGGGCCACGACAAATCGGTCCTCGCGGGCACCATTCAGAACGACATTCTGAAGGAGTTCATGGTCCGCAACACCTATATCTACCCGCCGGAACCCTCGATGCGGATCATCTCCGACATCATCGAGTACACCTCGAACGAGATGCCCAAGTTCAACTCGATCTCGATCTCCGGCTACCACATGCAGGAGGCCGGCGCGAATCTGGTGCAGGAGCTGGCCTATACCATCGCCGACGGACGCGAATATGTGCGCGCCGCACTGAATGCCGGCATGGATGTGGACAAATTCGCAGGCCGCCTCAGCTTCTTCTTTGCGATCGGCATGAACTTCTTCATGGAAATCGCCAAGCTGCGCGCCGCCCGCACCCTGTGGCACCGGGTGATGACTGAGTTTGGCGCCAAGTCCGAACGCTCCAAGATGCTGCGCACCCACTGCCAGACGTCCGGTGTCTCCTTGCAGGAGCAGGACCCCTATAACAACGTGATCCGCACCGCCTATGAGGCGATGTCGGCGGTTCTGGGCGGCACCCAAAGCCTGCACACCAACGCGCTGGACGAAGCCATCGCGCTGCCGACGGATTTCTCCGCCCGCATCGCCCGCAACACCCAGCTGGTGCTGCAGGAGGAAACCGGCGTCACCAATGTGGTCGATCCGCTGGCCGGCTCCTACTACATCGAAAGCCTCACCAACGACCTCATCGAAAAAGCCTGGGCGCTGATGGAAGAGGTTGAGGAAATGGGCGGCATGACCAAGGCTGTCGAGAGCGGCATGCCCAAACTGCGCATCGAAGAGTCGGCAGCCCGCCGCCAGGCGATGGTCGACCGCGGCGACGAGGTTGTGGTTGGCGTCAACAAGTACCGCAAGGACAAGGAAGACCCGATCGACATCCTCGACGTCGACAACCACGCGGTGCGCGACGCCCAGATCGCCCGGCTTGAGAAAATGCGCGCCGGGCGCGACGAGGCAGCCTGCCAGGCCGCCCTCGATGAACTCACCCGCCGCGCCGAGGCCGGCAGCGGCAACCTTCTTGAAGCCGCAGTCGAAGCCGCCCGCGCGCGGGCCTCAGTCGGAGAAATCTCCATGGCGATGGAAAAGGAATTCGGCCGCCACCGTGCGGAAGTGAAGACTTTGGCAGGCGTCTATGGCGCGGCCTATGAGGGCGACGAAGGCTTTGCCGCGATCCAGAAATCGATCGAGGACTTCGCCGAAGAAGAAGGCCGCCGCCCGCGTCTGCTGGTGGTCAAGATGGGCCAGGACGGCCACGACCGCGGCGCCAAGGTGATCGCGACCGCCTTTGCCGACATCGGCTTTGACGTCGACGTGGGCCCGCTGTTCCAAACGCCCGCCGAGGCCGCCCAGGACGCCATCGACAACGATGTCCACGTGATCGGCATCTCGTCCCAGGCTGCAGGCCATAAGACGCTGGCACCCCAGCTGGTCGAGGCGCTGGAAGCCGAAGGCGCAGGCGACATCATCGTGATCTGCGGCGGCGTCATTCCGCAGCAGGACTACGAGTTCCTGTACTCGAAGGGCGTCAAGGCCATCTTCGGCCCCGGCACCAACATCCCGGAAGCCGCCCAGGACATCCTGCGCCTGATCCGCGAAGCGCGCAGCTGAGCAGAGCAGGGGGGCTTCCAGCCCCCCTGACCCCCCGGGGAGTATTTTTACCAGAAAGAAACGGGATGCCACATAATGGGGCGGTCTGGAGTTGCCCGGAAGGATTACCTAACGTCGAATGAGAGTGCCCGCAAAAATTGGGACTTGAGGGCTCGTGCAAAAGTATTCTGAGGGTATCGAGCTCAGGCGATGTAACCGCCTGCAGCTAGGCGTTTTTTCAGCCGGTAGTCAAAGTCTACAGTCTGCTGCTTGAATTCAAAATTTGGATTAGCATGCATTCCTCTGGCCATAGTAATGGCCCCGTCGACTGCCCAAGCCATTAACTCTCGAAACAGCAATGTCATTTTTTCTTGCTCCTCAAACGACTTGAAGTAGTCATCGGAGGGGATATCAAAAGTGCGATCTTCGCAGGTTTCGGCTTCCAGATCAAAAAACGTAGCTGTCCATTGCGTATGATGGCCGATGTTGGTGATCACCAAGTCCGTACCTGGGTTCGCCTCACTTAACCGGTCAAGCACATCGTTGTGTAGGCGGGATGCATCGTTTGGATGCGAAAAAACAATCGAAGTACCATGATACTGCATTAAATACGCTTGATTGACGTGCATTGGAATGGGCACAAAATGATACGGACTTCTGGATCTGCCGTCCGAATGGTGGGCGCCTTATAGGGTTCTTCTGCATGCTGGTAGTCCATCCAGAACTCCAGCCCGTCACTGGTTTTGTAGGTCACTGCGTCCTTGGGCGGTGTAAGCCTGTTCATTTTGGTCTTCCCGTTAGAGATGACTGCACTTTAAGCCGCCCAGTTGCGTCATTGTAAGGTTCAACCGTGCCTGCTGGCGGTAAATCCCGCCTTGCACCCCGCCGCTGTCCCGCTAGTCTCAGCCCGCAAACCGGGGAGGCGCGCAAATGATACTCGATCATCTGGCCGTGGCAGGCGAAACGCTGGAAGAGGCTGTCGAGCATACCGAAGACGCTCTGGGCATCGCGCTTGGCCCCGGCGGCCAGCATGCGCGCTATGGCACCCATAACCGCCTCATCGGGCTGGAAGACGGGCTGTACCTTGAGGCCATTGCCATCGACCCCGGGACCCAGCCGCAGGAGCAGCCGCGCTGGTTCAACCTGGACCGCTTCGAAGGCCCGGCAAGGCTGAACAACTGGATCCTGCGCAGCGAGGATCTGGAAGCGGAGAAGCTTCTGCTGCCGCCCCATGCGCAGCGGTATGTGCAGATGCAGCGCGGCGACCTCAGCTGGCTGATGACAGTGCCAGCGGACGGTTTGCTGCCGTTCGAAAATATCTTCCCCGCGGTGCTGCAGTGGCAGGCAGAGCCGCCCGCCGCCAGGCTGCCGCAATCCGGTTGCCGCCTCAGCCGCCTTGTGCTCAGCCACCCCGAGGCGACAGATCTGCAAGCCGCGCTGACCCGGATTTTGAGCGATCCGCGTGTCGCAGTAGAGCAGGGCGCGCCGGCCCTGATGGCGGAATTCGACACCCCGCATGGGGCCAGGGTGCTCAGATGATCATCCGCTCTGCCGCCCCGGCCGACGCCGATGCCATCTGCGCCATCGCCAACCAGGTGATCCGCGGCACGCTGGCCACCTTCAACACCGTTGAGAAGACGCCAGAACAGGTGCGCGAACAGATCGCCGCCAGCCAGGGCGCTTATCTGGTGGCGGAGCAGGGCGGAGAGATCCTCGGCCACGCGCATTTCTTCCCCTTCCGCTCCGGCCCCGGCTACCGGTTTACCGCAGAGCACACCATCCACCTGCATCCCGCGGCGCAAGGGCAGGGCATTGGGCGCGGCCTGCTGCAGGCGCTGGAGGAGAAGGCAAAACAGGCGGGCATCCATGTGCTGATCGCCAGCGTCAGCAGCGCCAACCCCGGTGCCATCGGTTTTCACGCAGCTTTAGGCTATGTGGAAACGGCAAGAATGCCGGAACTGGGCTGCAAATGGGGGCAGTGGCTGGACACCATCTTCATGCAGAAAATCCTGACGCCCGGAATTCCCGCCCCTGACAGCCCCGGCAAAGACCGTTAGGCTGGCACAATGTCACTCTGGACCCGCATCTCCGACGCGCTGGCCGCGCTTGCCAAGGGCGAAAGCCTGACGGATGTCTTCGACCGGTTGCGCGCGCCGCCCGAGAGGACCGTGGCCTTTGCCATCGCCGTGATTGCGCTGGGTGCCAAGATGGCCAAGGCGGACGGCCAGGTCACGCGGGACGAGGTCACCGCCTTCCGCGAAGTGTTCCAGATCGCCCGCGATGACGAGGCTGGGGCTGCGCGGGTGTTTGACATGGCGCGCACCGATGTCGCCGGTTACCAGGAGTACGCCCGCCGCATCCAGCGGATGTTTGCAGGCGATCCCACCACGCTCTGCGACCTGATGGAGGGGCTGTTTCACATCGCCATGGCGGACGGGTTCTATCACCCGGGCGAGAATGAGTTCCTGGAGGAAGTCAGCCGCATCTTCGGTCAGACCCCGCAGCAGTTTCAGGCGCTCAGGGCGCGGTTTGTGCCCGATGCGCCCAAGGATCCCTTTACCGTGCTGGGTGTCTCCCCGGATATGGCCAAGGAGGAGATCCGCAAGCATTGGCGCAAGCTGGTGCGCGAGACCCACCCGGATGCAATGATTGCGCGGGGGGTGCCCGAGGAGGCCGTCAGGCTGGCCGAGAAACGGATGATCGACATCAACCGCGCCTGGGACGAGATCAACGGATGCTGCGGCAATGCGGCTGGCCACCTATAATATCGAATGGTTCGCCAACCTGTTTGACAGCCAGGACAACCTGCTGCTGGATGGCGCGCCGTCCTCGCGCCACGGGGTGGACCGCTACACCCAAGGCCGCGCCATTGCCCATGTGCTGCGCCGCATCGATGCCGATGCGGTGATGGTGGTGGAGGCCCCCAACACCGGCAAAACCCAGCGCACCACCCGCGCCTTGGAACGCTTTGCTGCCGAGGCTGGCCTCAGGGCGCGCGAGGCGGTCAGCGGCTTTCCGAACGACACCCAGCAGGAGATCGCGCTGCTCTACGACCCGGACGTGCTGGATGCGGTGCACGACGCCCGCTCCACGCCAGAGGCGCCGCAGTTCGACGGCGTGTTCCGCATCGACCTGGATATCGACGCGCGCGAGGACGAGGTGCGCTTCTCCAAGCCGCCGCTGGAACTGGCCGTCACCACCAAGGGCGGCACCAAGCTGCGGATGATCGGCGCGCATCTGAAATCCAAGGCGCCGCATGGGGCCAAGTCCCGCGACGAGATCACCGCCGTCTCCATCGCCAACCGGCGCAAGCAGCTGGCGCAGGCGATCTGGCTGCACCGGCGGGTGGCAGAGCACACTGCCGCCGGCGGACATGTGGTGGTGATGGGCGACCTCAACGACGGGCCGGGGCTGGACCAGTACGAAAAACTCTTTGGCCAATCCTCGGTCGAGATTGTCATGGGCGATCTGCTGAACGACCCCCATGCGCAAAGCCTGACCCGCCTCAGGGCGGCGTCGCCGCCCAGCACCTCCCGCTTCTACAACCCGGAAACAAAACGCTATTTCCGGGCGCTTCTGGATTATGTGATGATCTCGCACAGCCTGATGGGCCATCAGCCGCAGTGGCGCATCTGGCATCCGTTTGAAGATGGCGAATGCTACCAGGATGACGACATGCGCAACGCGCTGCTGAACGCGTCCGACCATTTCCCGGTGACGCTGGACATCAGTGTGGCCTGAGAATCGCGAATACTGCCGGGCCGGCGCATGGTCTTTCGCTGGAACGGCAGGCAGCCCGGCCGCCGTACCCGCAGGTTTGCGCCAGTACGGCAAAGGGCGGCGGCTTTGGCCTACTTGGGAAACTTCGCCCGCATGCCGTCAGTGATCGGGAAATTGATCCCTGTCTTGTTGTCGAAGTGGTGGCACTTGACACCTTCGGAATTGCCATCCTTTTCGGGCAAATAGTTCATCACCATCGACAGGGCCTTGATGATCTTCTTGTCGGTCGATGTCGAAATATCCACCGCCTCGCCGCTCAGATGGCGGGAAACGCTGCCCCAGGGTGCTTTTTCCAGCATGCATTTCACAAAGCCGCTCAGGTCTTTCTTGACCATTTTCAGATCATCCAGCTCTTTCCACAGCTCCTGGTATTTCGGCTGCCGGACAAACCAGTAGATGTCGCCGTTCTTCCCGTATTTCTTGAGATGCTTGTCCCAGTATTTGAACATCGCCCGGGCCTGGCCTCTCTTGTCGCGCAGGCCGGAGACGACAACGATCGGCGTGCCCTCGTAATGAGAGGAGACCGCAAGCAAAGCTTCAATGATCTTCTTCTTCACACCCTGCGTTTTGCCGGTCACCTTGCCGGGATAGGTATTGCCGCCGGTGTCGGCTTCCTTGATCGAGTCGTCGATTTTCTTTTTGATCTCCTTGTTCATTTTGTCAGAGATCTTTTTCGCCTGTTTTTTTGCCTCGTCGGCAGACCCCAGGCCGCCCTTCTTTTCACCGCTGGCCCAGTAGGTTTCGTAAAGCGCTTCCGCTTCCTTGGCGATGCTCTCCCACATGGCGCCCCAGGCGGTAGAAGAGACCTTTTGCGTCTTTGCGGCCTTTTCCAAGTTCTTCTTGACCGCCGCAAGCGCCTTCTGGTGCTCCTGCGACTTCACCTTCTGGATTTCTTTCTCCTCCTTTTTCTTTTCGGCCTTGGCCTTGGCCGGTCCGGCCAGGAGTTTCTTGATCGTGCGTTTCCCCGGGTCCACCCGCCCATCTGGCCGGAAACCGCAGATCTTTTCCTGAAAGCTGCTGATGGCCTTGTCCAATTTGCCGCTGGGCTTGCCGTCGGTTTTCAGTTTTGAAAACCCGGCATCGCCAGAAAACGGATTGAGCAGCGATTGGATCGCTTTGACGTCGTTTGGCTGGTTTTTGCCTCCCTTTCCAACGGAGGCGCTAATTTTTTGTCCCATAAGACACCCCAAAAACTGGTTACATACACATACAAACTACCATTGGGGCCGGGACCCGTTGACCTAAGGTCCCTGACCCCAGCACCAGAGTAGGCTGCAGGTTTTTGCTCTGCCAAGTGTTTTCCCAACCTCTGCTTTTTGCGGCAGACCGTTTGCTGCCGGCCGGGATCGCAACGATCAGTCCGGCGGCAGACACCCGCCCGGCGGGGCCGCTGCCGGACAACGCCTCTGTTCCCGCCCTTCAGACCCTCCTATATTGGCATCATGAAACAGATCCTCCTGCCTGCCGCCCTGACCGCCGTCCTCTCAACTCCGCTTGCTGCCCAGGAGGCAGGGGAGGAAGACAATGGCTCTTCCCTGATGGAGCGCGGGGCGGAACTGCTGTGGGAAGGCCTGCGCCAGGAGATGGCGCCGGCGCTTGAGGACCTGCAGGGGCTGATGGAGGAAATCGGCCCGTCGATGGGAGAATTCCTGGCCGAAATGGGCCCCGCGCTGGCGGATATCGCCAAGGAGGTGGAGGATTGGAGCGCTTACGAGCTGCCCGAAATCCTGCCCAACGGCGACATCATCATCCGCAAGAAGACCAAGGACAAGGCGCCCGCCGACATTGAGGAAGGGGCAGAGGAAGGCGTCACCGAAATCTGACGCCTGCCGCCGTTTTCACGATGCCGCAGCCGTCCCGGCTTTGCGGAACGTCAGCAGCACCTCGGCCTCCAGCGCCTTGCCCAGCGATTGCAGCCGGGATTCGGCAACCTCTCCGTACAAGGCGCGCGCAGGCTCCGGCAGCTCCGCATGCAGCACCCGTTTGCGCGGCTGCCAGCGCAAAGAGCCGATCTCGCCCTTGCCGGTCACCATCAGCATCGCGCCGAACCGCATCGCCTTGCCCAGCACCTCGGCCTCGTGCTGGCTTTTCTCGTCCAAGAGCCCGTAAAGATGCGCAAAGGCGCTGCCCTGGCGCTTGTTGCTGTAGCGGTGCAAGAGCGCCAGGCCCAGAAACACCCGTTCGGAATGCTTCAGCCCGCCCAGGTTGGCGCGGGTGGCATTGTCGAAACAGACCTCGGCGCGGTAGTCGGGATGCGCCCGCCAGCTGACGTCATGCAGCAGGCAGGCGGCCTTGATCAGCCGCCGCTTGCTGTGCCGGGCGCCGCTGAACAAGGGGCTCACGAAATCATACAGCGTCTTGCCGAAACCGGGGATGCGGGCGTCTTTCATCTCGGCAAAACGCGAGGCCTCGATCAGCGGATCGCGCTCGCGCAGGCGCTGCGGCATCTGCTCGTACAGCAGCCCCTCGCGGATGCCATAGCTGGAGACCGCGATGTCCTTGGGTTTGAAGGTCTTGACCAGCCGGGTCAGCACGTCGATGGCATAGGGCACCAGCGAGGCACGGCTGGAGGAGATGCCGCAGGCGCTGCGCAGCGTGTCCATGCCGTGTTCGGCGATGTATTTCGCGGTGGCGCGCACGTCGGCTGCGCTCATCCGGTATTCATGCAGCACCTTCAAGGGGTAGCCGCGCCGGTGCATGTCGACGCGGGCAATCGCCCGCCAGCTGCCGCCGACCAGGAACAGGCGGTCGCGCTGCGGCCCCATCTCGGCCTTCAGCTGCTCGATCACTTCCTTGATGTGCTCCTTGCGGCCCCTGCGCCCGCCCTTGATGTCGCGCAGCTTCAGCGGCCCCAGCGACGAGGTCGCCCGGTTGCCGACGGTATTGTCCTGGATCTCCGCCAGCTCCATCGAGGAGCCGCCGATGTCGCAGATCAGGCCATAGGCGCCGGGCCAGCCCAAAAGCACCCCCTGCGCGGACAGCCGCGCCTCTTCGCGGCCGTCGATCACATGGATATTGAGGCCGGTCTCGCGCAGGACTTCCTCGCAGAACTCCGGCCCATCCTCGGCGTCGCGCACCGCCGCCGTGGCCACCGCCGACAAGGGCGGCAGCCCCATGCCCGTCGCCAGCTGCTGGAACCGGCGCAGCGCCGACAGCGCCCGCCTGCGCCCCTCGGGATTGAGCCGCCCGCTTTCGGACAGGCCGGCCCCCAGGGCGCACATGATTTTCTCGTTATAGAAATAGGCCGGGCTGCGCGCGGCGCCGTCAAACACCACCAGGCGCACCGAGTTGGAGCCGACATCCACCACGCCGACCCGCGACAGCGCCCGGGCGCCGGGATCGTCAAAGATCGGGCGGCCGAAGGGGCCCCACTCGGCAAGGCTTGCGTCCGAGGCGTCCTGAATCATATCCATGAGGGCTCCGTCTTGCGATCCGGCAACAGGATGGGCGAAGGGCGGGCAGGGGTCAACCGCTTGCGGATGCGTCATTTTCCGGGCCTGCCTCGCGGATTTCGGTCAGCCCGCGCACCGCCAGCGGCCGCGTCAGGTTGCGTTTCTCGGCCAGCGACAGGTGGTCCAGCCGCCGCACCACCCGCGCCGCGGTGGCAAAGGAACGGTCCATATGCGCCACCAGATAGGGGATCACATCCGGTTTCGGGGTGATCTGGCGGTCGTTGAACAGCTTGGCCAGCACCACCGCCAAAAGCTGGTCGTCCGGCGCCTGCAGCTCTGCATGGGTGGCGGCCTGCACCCGGCTTTGCAGGTCCGGCAGGCTGAGCCCCCAGAGGTTCGGCGCCTGCTGGCCGGTCATGATCAGCGCATGGCCATTGGCCAGCACCAGATTGTGCAGGTGAAACAGAGCGTTCTGCCGCGCGGCATCGGCGGCGATCACCGGCACGTCCTCCACAGCAACCGGGGACCGGGCCAGGTCCGGCACGGTGTCCTCGGTCAGTTCGGTGGCATTGACGATCCGGCCGCCCGACTGGTCCGCCCAGACATGCACCAGATGGGTCTTGCCTGACCCTTTGGGCCCGGTCAGTACCAGTTTGCCGCTGGGCCAGGCAAAGCCCGATTCCAGCAGCGACACCGCCATGGCGTTGCTGGCGGTGACAAAGAAATCCTCCCGCCCGAGCGCGGGTTTTGCAGGGAGTTTGAAGCTGAGCTGCTGCGCCATCGTCTTGTTCCGTGTCACAGTTTTTCCGCATCGCGGTGGCTTTGGCCCTGGTACAGGCGGCTGTCCAGGTACTGCTCGGTCAGGAACCGCATGAGCACCCCCAAGGCTGCAGCCACCGGCACCGCCACCAGCATGCCGACAAAACCGAACAGCGCGCCGAATACCGACAGCGCCAGCAGCAGCCACACCGGGTGCAGCCCGACCGAGCCGCCCACCAGCTTGGGCGTCAGGAAATTGCCCTCCGCCACCTGGCCGATGGCAAAGATGCCCGCCACCAGCCCGATCGACACCCAGTCGCCCCAGAACTGGAACAGCGCCAGGCCGATGGCCAGCGCGCCGCCGATCAGGGCGCCGAGGTAGGGGATAAAGGTGACCAGACCGGCGATGAAGCCCACGGCCAGGCCAAAGTTCAGCCCCACCAGCATCAGCGCCACCGCGTAATAGGTGCCCAGGATCAGGCAAACGGTGCCCATGCCGCGGATGAAGGACGCCAGCACCGCGTCGATCTCGCCCGCGATGCGGCGGATCACCGGCTGGTGGTCGCGCGGCAAAAGCTCGTCGATGCGTTCGACCATCCGGTCCCAATCCAGAAGCAGATAGACCGCCACCACCGGCACGATCACCAAAAGCACCACGATGTTCAGGAAAGACGCCGCGCCGCCCAGCACCGATTGCAGCATGCCAACGGCCCGCGACTGCAGCGTCTGCGCAAAAGAGGTGACGGCCTGGTGAATGCGGCTGTTTTCCTCAAAGATTGCGGGGAAATGCTCGGTGGCAAAGGCCCGGGCGTCGCGCACCAGCTGCGGCAGCACCTGCGCCAGGTCGATCATCTGCGCAATCAGCGTCGGCACCACCACAAGCAGCAGCAGCAGGAAGATCAAGAGCGTGCCGACGGTGATGGCGGCGGTGGCGCCGGTGCGGCTCATGCCCCAGGCCTCCAGCCGGTCGGCGACCGGGTCGATCATATAGGCGATGGCGGCGCCCAGGATGAAGGGCATCAGCACATTGCCAAGCGCCCACATCACCACCGCAAAGACGATGGCGGCAATGCCCCAGTACTTGAACTGCTGTTTCGCTGGTAGCGCCATGACTGTCTGCCCGTCCTAGGTCCGTGTGGTTCAGGATCTTGGCACCAGTCTTTCCCGAAGGGGCAGGGTCATGCAAGGGGGCGGCGCCATTCCCCTGTGGGCAAGACGGGGATAAGGCGGAAAACCCCGGGGGCAAACGGGGGGCAAACGGTGGATGAGGTCCCGCCCGGCCGCAGGCCGGGCAGCGCCCGCCCTCACAGTGTGGGCGGGCGCTCCGCCCCGTTCGGGGCGGGGCGCTGCTTCAGCTAGGGCCCTTAACTGTGCAAAGTGCCCAGTTCCGGCGTGTCTTCGTCCGCGTCCTCATCCGGCCAGTTGGTGCGCCAGATCTCTGCCGACCAATGGCCGCAATGCACCGAAGGCCGGTCAAAACCTGCAACCGGCGGCAGCAGCGGCTGCACCACCACGTCATGGCGCGGCACCGCGAAATAGGGGAAGGAGTAGCGTTCCTTGCCGCTCTTGTTCACCACCCGGTGCGGGGTGGAGACCAGCCGCCCGCCGGACCACAGCTCCAGCATGTCGCCGATGTTGACCACAAAGCCGCCGGGCGGGCAGTCCGGGGTGATCCAGCCGCCAGTCCCGTCTTCGGAGCGCGTCTGCACTTCCAGTCCTCCGACCGGGTCCGGCGCGATGATGGTCAGCGCGTCGGTGTCCTTATGCGGGTGGATGCCAAACCCTTCCTCATCCGGCGCCTGCGGCGGGTAGTGCAGCAGGGTCATGTTGGTCAGGGGATCGCGGAACGGGTCCTGAAAGGCCGCCGAGTCCAGCCCCAGCCCCTCTGCCAGCGCCCCCAGCAGCAGATGGAACACCCCGTCCAGTTCAGCCCAGTAATCCAGGATCACCTCGCGCGCCTGCGGCACCTCCACCGGCCAGCGGTTAGGGCCATAAAGAGGGCAGGCGGCGCGGATGGGGGCGTCAACCGCCACCTCATGGTGCAGCTTGTAGCCCTCGTATTTGTCCGCGGTGCCCGAGCCATCATTGGGCGTGAAGAATCCCATTGGGATATAGCCGCGGTAATTCTCCCGGGTAATCGCCTGATCCCATTTGGAATTCTCCGGCACGGCAAAGATCGCCCGCACCGCGCTGCGCACCGCCTCCACGGTCTCCGGCACCACACCGGTGCCGGTGATCGACAGGAAGCCAATGTCCTCCGCCGCCGCCAGAATGGCTTCGACGGTTTGCTTCCGCTGCGGGTGGCCACCTTCCCGCAGTGGTGTGATGTCGATGGTGGGAATGCTTTGCATCAATGGATCCTCACGCCCTGGCGTTTCAGCTCTGCCTGCACATCCGAAATGTTCACTTCGCCAAACCCGCAATCCGCCTTTACCGACAGTGCCGCAGCAATGCCCGCGCCTTGGCCAGCCACCGCGCAGCAGGCCATATTGCGGGTGGCGGCATGGGCGATCTTGTCTCCGCCGATGGCACGCCCGGCGACCAGCAGGTTCTCAACCCCCTTGGGCAGCATCGACCGGTAGGGGATCTGCATGTAGCGGCCCGTTGTGGGCAGGATCAGCACCCCGTAGCCGTCGATGAACTCCGGATAAATGCCGATGGTGTCCTCGAACCGGCCCTGATGCCGTGTCTCGTCCTCGGTGATGTTATGAACCGCGTCGATCTTGCGGGTGTCGCGGATGCCGATGGTCATGCCGAAATTCCTGAGCCGTGCGCCCTCGCAGCCCGGCGTATAGGCGCGCAGCGCATCAATCGCATGCATCGCCTGTTTGCGCCCCTCGATCTCGCCCTTGGTCATGCTGTCGGGATCGGTGCCGTCGATGCCCGCCAGATGCACCAGGTTCATATAGGTCATCTCGCCACTGTCATGCACCGCGCCCCAGGTGCCGCCGATGGTATTCAAATGTGCTGGAATCACCCCGTCGCGGATCGCCTGGGAAAACGGCTTGGCCAGGAAGGGCGAGAACATATCGTCTTCCTTGCCGGAAGTCTCCACCTGCCATTCGCCGGTCGACCAATTGGCATAGGTCTGCGGATCGGCCTTCACGCCCTCCATGAATTTCTGCTTGTCGACGCCCGCGATGTGGAACATGACCGAGGCCGCCTGCATTTCCTCCACCGGGGTTTTCACGCAGGGCGCGCCCATCATATGGGCAATGTCGGCATCGCCGGTGGCGTCAATCACCCGTTTCGCCAGCACCGCCTCGCGGCCCGCCTTGCTCTCGACAATCACACCTGTGATCCGGTTGCCCTCGCGGATCGGCGCCACAAAGACCCGGTGCAGCATCGGGTGGATGCCGGCCTCCTCGACCAATCTGTCCGCCACCAGCTTGAACCCCTCGCTGTCCAGCTCATAAGACAGCGACTGGCTTTCCGGCACCGCTGCACCCATCGCCTTGGCGCGCTCCTCGAACTCCCAGCCGATGCCATGCGCCTCCACTGTCTGCTCATGCCGGTACCAGGCAAAGCCCTCGACCCCCACGGTGGTGATATTGCCGCCAAAGCAGCCGAAACGGTCCATGAGGGTGACCTCCACCCCGGCCCGCGCCGCCGCCAAGGCCGCCGCCAGCCCGCCGGGGCCGGAGCCCACCACCAGCACCTCGGTTTCATGAATGACCGGAATCTCGCGTGCCGGTTCGGTAATGGTCTTCGCCACGTCTCTCTCCCTTATCCCTGTTGAGAGCGGTGTTTCCGGTAACAGTTCCGAATCTTGAATGGCGATTCAAGTTCTTTTGCGACGCGCTGTCGCAAATGCGGCATGCGGCACCGCCCCCGCTGACCCAGGCCCGGGATGCGCCCCCGCAGGTGCAAAACTGCCGCCGGACCCGCGGAATTAGGTGATTTGGCCGTTTGATGCGACACTGGGGAGGTTGTTGATAAGTATAAGGGGAGGAAAAATGCCGGAGACAAAGAAAATGCTCGACCCGGACCCGAGGGTCTGGGACTTCGAGACGGAGTATGAGCTGGGACAGGACAATATCCGGCCGTTCGGCCTGGACATCCACAATCCTGTCTTCCTGATTTCCAGTATCCTGATTGCCGCTTTCGTGCTGATCGCGCTCGCCAACCAGGAGGCCGCAGCCACCTTCTTTGGCTGGCTCAGGCCCTGGCTCACCAGCACTTTTGACTGGTTCCTGGTCTTGTCGGTGGATGTCATCACCCTGTTCTGCCTGGCGCTGATCATCCTGCCGGTCGGCTCTGTCCGCATTGGCGGCAAGGATGCCAAGCCGGATTATTCCTATGCCGGGTGGATTGCGATGATGTTCGCGGCAGGCATCGGCATCGGCCTCTTGTTCTTTGGCGTGCTGGAGCCGGTTTACTACAACTTCTCCGAAGGCGGCGCGGCGCGGCCCTTGAATATCGACGCCACCCAGCCGGGCAATGAATATATCGGCATCGTCGGCACCATTCACCATTGGGGGCTGGAGGGCTGGGCGGTTTACGCCGCGGTCGGCCTGTCGCTGGCAATCTTCTGCTACAACCTCGATCTGCCGCTGACTCTGCGCTCGGCGTTTTATCCGATCCTGGGCGAGCGGGTCTGGGGCTGGTGGGGCCATGCCATCGACACGCTGGCGGTCTTTGCCACGCTGTTCGGGCTGACCACCTCGCTGGGCCTGGGCGCGCAGCAGGTTGCCGCGGGGCTTTACGAGGTGTTCGGGATCGAGCCATCCCCGACGGTTGTCGTGCTGCTGATCATCGGCATCACCGCAATCGCGCTGGGCTCGGTCCTGATGGGCATGGACGCGGGCGTCAAACGCCTGTCCGAGATCAACATGGTGATGGCGGTGTGCCTGTTCATCTTTGTGATCCTGGTCACCGGCATCGGCGCCGCGATATCGCGTTATTTCAGCGTCATGGTGGACTATGTTCAACTGTTGCCCGCGTTGTCGAACCCCTTCGGGCGCGAGGACACCAGCTACTTCCACGGCTGGACCACCTTCTACTGGGCCTGGTGGATCGCCTGGTCGCCATTTGTGGGCATGTTCATCGCCCGCATCTCCAAGGGCCGCACAGTGCGTGAATTTGTGCTCTGTGCGCTGATCGCCCCCACCGCCGTTTGCGCGCTATGGATGTCGACCTTTGGCGGCGGCGCCATCGACATGCTGAACGCAGGCGGCGCCGAGGGCGTCAAAGCGACCGTGATCGACAGCTACAAGCCTGAGGGCGCGCTGTTCGGTTTCCTGAAGGAGCTGCCTTTGTATTCAATCGTGGCCCCCATCTCGCTGGTGCTGATCGTGATCTTCTTCGTGACCTCGTCCGATTCCGGCTCGCTGGTGATCGACACGATCACGGCGGGCGGCAAGATGGACGCGCCGGTGATCCAGCGGGTGTTCTGGTGCACGCTAGAGGGGTTGGTCGCGATTGCGCTCTTGCTCGGCGGCGGCTTGTCGGCGCTGCAAGGCGCGGCGGTCTCGACCGGCATCCCCTTCACGCTGGTGGTTCTGATCATGTGCTACTGCCTGTGGCTGGCGCTTCGGGCCGAGCGGGCGAAGATGTGATCTGAGAGAACAGCGGGCGGTGCTGCCGCCCGCTGAAACGCTCTTTTGCAGAGCGGCCACAACACGAGGCCCGGGCCTGACCTTGGGAGGGCGCGAATGCGCCTTCCCGGGGGGAAGGTCAGGCGCGGGCCGTGCCGCTGCGCGCCACGTCCCAAGGGTGCAGCCTGGCACCCTTGCCACCCAGGGCACCGCAGTTGGATCCTCCTCTTGCCCGCACCCCCATCACCCACTAAACCGGGCGGGAACTCGAACCCACATCACCGATGGAGCCAAGATGCGCCTGTCCCGCTATTTTCTGCCGGTTCTGAAAGAGAACCCCTCGGAAGCCCAGATCGTCAGCCACCGGCTGATGCTGCGCGCCGGGATGATCAAGCAATCCGCCGCCGGGATCTATTCCTGGCTGCCCTTGGGCTTCAAGGTGCTGAAGAAGATCGAAAGCATCGTGCATGACGAGCAGATCCGCGCGGGCCATATCCCGATGCAGATGCCGACCATGCAGTCCGCTGATCTCTGGCGCGAGTCGGGCCGCTATGAGGCCTATGGCCAGGAGATGCTGCGGGTGAAAGACCGGCATGACCGGGACATGCTGTTCACCCCGACGGCGGAAGAGCTGATCACCGACATCTTCCGCGCCCATGTCAGCAGCTACAAGGACTTGCCGCTGACCATGTACCAGATCCAGTGGAAGTTCCGCGACGAGATCCGCCCGCGGTTCGGCGTGATGCGGGGCCGCGAATTCTACATGAAGGACGGCTACAACTTCGACCTCACCAAAGAGGACGCGCTGCACGCCTACAACCGCCACCTGGTCAGCTACCTGCGCACTTACGAACGCATGGGGCTTCAGGCGATCCCGATGCGCGCCGACAGCGGCCCGATCGGCGGCGACGACACCCATGAATTCCTGGTGCTGGCCGACACCGGCGAGTCCGAGGTCTTCTATGACAGCGCCGTCACCGATCTGACCTTCGGCGACCGCGAGATCGACTATGACAGCGTCGAACAGTGCCAGAGCGTGCTGGAGGAGTTCACCTCCAAATACGCCCGCACCGACGAGACCCATGACGAGGCCTTGTTCAACCAGATCCCCGAGGAGCGCCGCCGTGTCGCCCGTGGCATCGAGGTCGGTCAGATCTTCTACTTCGGCACCAAATATTCCGACGCCATGGGCGCCACCGTTCAAGGGCCGGACGGCAAGAACGTGCCGGTCCACATGGGCTCCCACGGCATCGGCGTCTCGCGCCTCTTGGGCGCCATCATCGAGGCCAGCCACGACGACAAGGGCATCATCTGGCCCGAGGGCGTGACCCCGTTCCACTGCGGCATCGTCAACCTCAAGCAGGGCGACGACGAGGCGGACGCGGCCTGCAACCAGCTCTATGCGGCGCTGACCGCCGCCGGGCTGGACCCGCTTTATGATGACCGTAATGAGCGCGCGGGCGGCAAATTCGCCACCATGGACCTGATCGGCCTGCCCTGGCGCATCACCGTTGGCCCGCGCGGGCTGAAGAACGGCGTGGTGGAGCTGACCTCACGCCGCAGCGGCGAGAGCGAGGAGCTGTCCCCGGAAGAGGCGGTCAAAAAGGTTGTGGAAGTCTACAAGGCCCACCCCACCGGCCGCGGTTTCTGAAGCCCGGCGCGCAACAGATTGAAAATTCCGGAAAAGGGGGCGGTGACGCTCCCTTTTTCTTGTCCGTGCAAGGCGGCGGCAACAGGGTAGGCGCAAGGGAGGACATGACATGAAGCAGATTCTGGCCTTTGGCGACAGCATCACCTGGGGCAGCGACCCGCATACGGGCGGGCGCCACGGCTACCGCGACCGCTGGCCGGCGGCGCTGGGCGCGGGGCTGGCGGACGCCATGGTCTTTGCCGAAGGCCTGCGCGGGCGCACCACGGTTCATGCACGCAACTCGGCTTGTGTGGAGATGCGCGGCGATGCGGTGCTGCCGATGCTCTTGCACAGCCACGCGCCGCTGGACCTGGTGGCGGTCATGCTGGGCACCAATGATGTTTACGAGGGCCACGCCACCCATCTGATCCGCGACGGGCTGGAGCGGCTGGTGGAGATCATCCGCCACCACCCCTGGCGGATGCCGGAGGCGGTCTCGCCGCAGGTGCTGCTGGTGGCGCCGCCGCCGATGAGCCTTTGCGCGGATCCGGACCTCACTCCGGAGAAAGTGGCGCGATCCGAAGAGCTTGCCGCGGTGATCGCGCCGCTGGCGGACCGGCTGGGCTGCGGCTTCTTTGATGCGGCGCAGGTGGCACGGGCTTCGGACGCAGACGGCTACCACCTGGAGGCGGCGGACTCGCGGGCCCTGGGCGAAGCGCTGCGGGTGCCTGTGGCGGCGATGCTGGCGCTCTGAGCCTGCCTGCGCGCTCAGCCGTGTTTCAGCGGGTATTCATGGCCCGAGACCCGGTGGAACACCACAGCGATGGCCACCAGCGCCACGGCGCCGCTGAGCACAGGAAACAACAGGAAGGAAATCCCGGGATCGGTGGCAAAGACCACCAGCGGGTCGGCGCCCGCGGGCGGATGGGTCAGCCGCAGCGCCGCCATCAGGGCAATCGACAGCCCCACCGCCAGCGCCAGCGCCCACCAGGTATCCGGCAGCAGCGCGTTCAGCGTCAGCGCGACGGCGGTGGCCAGCACATGGCCGCCGACCACATGCGCGGGCTGCGACAGCGGGCTGGCGGGGACCGAGAACAGCAGCACGCAGCTGGCGCCGAAAGGGGCGATCAGCAGCAGCAGATTGGCGTGGGTGGTGAGCAGCGACAGAACCGCAATCGCCAGAAAGGCGCCCAGCCCGGCCATCACCACGGCGCGCAGCGGCGGATGCGGCAGCGCGCGTTTGAAGTATCTGTCCATCGCTTTCACCCATTGGTACCGGAACCCGTCCGGTAAAGCCTTGCTGCCGGGCGAATGCAAGGCAAGAGGGATTTGCGGCAGCCCGTGACGCGGGGGCGTCCGGCGGGCCGGCGGCCCGCCCAAGAGTTTTGAGGAAAACTCTTGGCAAATCTTTTACTGAAAAGATTTGGCGCCCGGCGGCGGCGGTTTGCGCAGAAAAACACCGGCCTGCCTTGACCCCGGCGGCGCGCCGGCACAGGTTAGCGCAAAATTTCCGGGCAGGACCCCTATATGGCCACGACACCTCCGCCGTTTTCCCGTTTCGAATGGATCATCGCCTGGCGCTACCTGCGTGCCCGCAAGGCCGAGGGCGGGGTCAGCGTGATGACCTGGATCAGCCTCATTGGCATCACTTTGGCGGTGTTCGCGCTGATTGCCACACTGGCCGTGCGCTCGGGCTTCCGGTCGGAATTTGTCGGCACAATTCTGGGCGCCAATGCCCATGTCACGCTCTATTCCTATGGCGAGGTGAACGAGGCCGGGGTGGTGGACCGCACCCTGAAGGATTACCAGACGCTGGCCGGTCAGGTGGCAGCGGTGCCCGGCGTCACCCGGGCCGCGCCGCTGGTCAAGGGCCAGGTGATGGCCAGCCGCCGCCAGCGCAATGCGGGTGTCGAGGTCTATGGCATCTCAACCGCCGACATTCAGGGCATTCCCGGTGTCGCGCAAAGCGAGGAGGCGATCGGCGACCTCTCCCGGTTCGGCGAGGGGCTGGCGATCGGCTCCGGAGTGGCGCGCGAGCTTGGCGTCACGGTTGGCGACAAGATCAAGCTGATCTCCCCCAACGGGGTCAAGACCGCCTTTGGCACCAGCCCGCGGGTCAATGCCTATGAGGTGGTCTATATCTTCACCGCAGGGCGCTGGGACATCGACCGCACCCGGGTCTATCTGCCCTTTGCGGAGGCGCAGGGCTTCTTCAACCGCGAAGGCGTGGCGGATGAGATCGAGGTGATGGTCGAAGACCCGGAGGGTGTTGATGCGATGGCGGCGGCCATCCTGCAGGCCGTGGGCGGCACCGCCGGCGTCTGGACCTGGCGCGATGCCTCGGGCGGCTTTCTGCGGGCCTTGGAGGTCGAGGACAATGTGATGTTCATCATCCTGTCGATCCTTGTCCTGATCGCGGCGATGAACATCGTCTCGGGCCTTATCATGCTGGTCAAGAACAAGGGCCGCGACATCGGAATCCTGCGCACCATCGGCCTCAGCGAAGGCTCCATCATGCGGGTCTTCTTCATCTGCGGCGCCTTCACAGGCGTTCTGGGGACGGTCTGCGGCGTGGTGCTGGGCTGCCTGTTTGCGCTTTACATTGATCCGATCTTCTCTTTCGTGAACTACCTGATGGGCGGCGGCGTCTGGGACCCGTCGATCCGCGGCATCTATGCGCTGCCGGCCGAGCTGAAGCTGGCGGATGTGCTCTCGGCCATTGCCCTGTCGCTGGGGCTGTCCTTTTTCGTGACCATTTTCCCGGCCCGCCGCGCGGCGCGGCTGAACCCGGTGGAGGCGCTGCGCTATGAGTGAGATCACGCTGGAGCTGAAGGGGATCACCAAATCCTATCTGCAGGGCACGCCGGGGCAGGTGGACGTGCTGCGCGGCGCCGACCTCACCCTGCAGGCGGGCGAGGTTGTGGCGCTGGTGGCCCCCTCGGGCGCGGGCAAGTCGACGCTCCTGCATATCGCGGGCCTGCTGGACACGCCGGACGGCGGCGAGGTGCGGGTGGCGGGCGAAGACATCACCCGCAAAGGCGACCGCCGCCGCACCCGGGTGCGGCGCCAGGAAGTGGGGTTTGTCTATCAGTTCCACCACCTGCTGCCCGAGTTCACCGCACTGGAAAACATCGTTCTGCCGCAGCTGGCCAATGGCGCGGCGCAGAAAGCCGCCGCCGCGCGGGCCGCTGAACTCCTGGGCACCGTCGGGCTGGGTGCCCGTGCGGATCACCGCCCGGCGGCTCTGTCAGGGGGTGAGCAGCAGCGGGTCGCCTTTTGCCGGGCGCTGGCCAATGCGCCGCGGGTGCTGCTGGCGGATGAGCCGACCGGCAATCTGGATCCGGGCACCTCGGACCAGGTCTTTGCGGCGCTGATGGAGCTGGTGCGCGGTACCGGGATGTCGGCGCTGATTGCCACCCATAACCTGGAACTGGCAGCGCGGATGGACCGGCAGGTGAAACTGGAGGATGGGCTGCTGGCGGCAGTGTAAGTGTTCTGCGCCCCAAGGGCGCAGAGCCTCCCCCTTCCGGCGGCAAAGCTGCCTGCCGGGCAGCGGGACGGGAGTATTTTTGGAAAGGTGAAAGCGGGACAGGCCGTGCTTGGCAGCGGGCGGTCCCGTCAGCCCGCCAGCCCGTTCAGGAACAGCTCTGTGTTGGCCGCGAGCCATCGGGTGCGGTAGTCCGGGTCATCTATCCGGGCGGGCTCGCCGCGGCTGCGGGCGCCGTTGGCCAGCATCACTTGCGTTGTCAGCCGGTCCATCACAAAGCCGGTGACCATTTCCCAGTCCAGCCGCGGATTCAGATACCCCTGTTCCGACGCCGCCGCGAGGAACCCGCCAAACCCGTTGGTGCATTTGGCCAGCGCCGGCGGTGTTTCCGGCTGCTGAGAAATGATCGCATAGACCAGCCGGTGCGCCAGAAGCGCGTTCAGGGTCTGCTCGACAAACAGTTCGAAGCGCACCGCAAAATCTTCCTGCGACTTTGGCGGGCGGGCGATCATCTGGCTGGGGACTTCAAACACGTCGGAAGAAAACTGCAGCACGATGGCGTCAAACAGCCCGTCCTTGCTGCCGAAGTAGTGGTGGATCATGTTCATGCTGGTTCCGGCCCGCGCGCAGATCTGCCGCACAGATGCGCCTTTGAACCCTTTTTCGGCAAACAGCTCGGTTCCCGCCTGCAGCAGCCGGCCGCGCACGCCGGCCGCTGCTGAGTCCGCTTCAGTCATCTTGTCCTTGGTCAAACTGGCCTCTCAAAAAAACATCTCCCGCCACTTGTACGGTGTGTAACAAGTGTTACACGGGGTGCATCAAACGATCTGCCAAGTCCGGCAGCCGTTCAACCGGGTTCACAATGTGCCAACGAAGTGGAGAAATCTATGAGAATTATCAAATCAGTAACCGTCAATCGCAGCGCAGATCTGATGTGGAGGATCGTCGCCGATGACTTTGACCAGGCCTACAAGTGGATGGGTTTTGTACATAAATCCTACCGGACTGAGGGCAGTGAACCGGTTCAGGGGGCTCCGATGGAGGGCCGGGTCTGCGAATTCACCGACAAACCCAACGGCCTGAAGGCGCGCGAGAAGATCCTGTCTTATTCGGCTGAAAACAAACGCCTTGTGTTTGACGTTGTCCCCGTCGACACGCCGCCGGTGTTCCCGGTGCGGGTCAATGTGGTGACGCTGACCGTGAAGGCTCTGGGCCGGGACCGGTCCCAGATCACCTGGGACTCCAATGTGTCCCTGACCGCCCTGGGGTACATGATCTATCCGCTGCTCAAGCGCGGTCTGGCAAAGAACTTCGGGACCATCATGGAGGAGCTGAAGGTGTTTGCGGAGAAGGACTATCCCGCAGTTGCGGCGGCCTGAGACCAAGGCGCCCCGCCTGCCGGGGCGCGCGCCGCGCTGTCCGCGGCCGCTGAGCGGATCTCTGCCGGGATTGCCGGACGGGCTTTGGCGCGGGGGCGGGCCTTGCTATCAGGTGGCCAAGCCTTAGCTTCCGGGCTAGGCTGGCATCAATTGCGCAAGGTAAAGGGCTGAGACGTGGCGAACTCCGTGATCGAAGAAGATGTGACCATCGAGGGCAATGTCACCTCGTCCCAAGGCAGTGTCGAGGTGCGCGGCCGGGTGGCGGGCGACCTGTCGGCGCAGGCCGTGACCGTGCATGCGGGCGGCGCCGTGGATGGCGCCCTGTCGGCGCAGTCGGTGACCGTCGAGGGCAAGTACAAGGGCAAGATCCAATGCGACGACCTGCGGCTGGCGGCCAGCTCGCAGGTGCAGGCGGATGTCTCGGCCAAGACCATGGCCACCGAAAGCGGCGCCCAGCTGCAGGGCAATATCAAGATCTCCGGCAAGGGATAGAGGCGCGCGCCGCAGCGGGCTCTCTCAGCCCTTGGCTCAAGTCAAGGAACTGAATATGCGTGATATTTCGGTGCTGTCCTTTGTCTCTATGGATGGTGTGGCCCAGGGGCCCATGCATCCGGACGAGGACAGGTCCGGCGGTTTCACGCAGGGCGGCTGGGCAGCGCCTTATGCCGGCGGCGTCATGCCGCGGGTTTTCAGCGAATGGATGCAGGGGCCGGTTTCCTTTTTGTTTGGCCGGAAAACCTTTGACGCGTTTGCCGCACACTGGCCCGGTGTTGAGGGTGACCCGGTCGCAGACCTGTTGAACGGGGCGAAGAAATACGTTGCCTCCAACACGCTGGGTGAGGCTGGCTGGGAGAACTCAGAAGTGCTCCCGGGCGATGCGATGGCGGCGGTCAGGGACCTGAAGGGGCAGGAGGGGCCAAGGCTGCAGGTGCATGGCAGTTGCGAGCTGGTTTCTGCGCTGCTGGCTCATGGCCTGGTGGATGAACTCCGCCTGGCCGTCTTTCCGGTTATTTTGGGAAATGGCCGGCGGCTGCTGGGTCCTGGGATGCCATCCTCGGGATGGGAACTGAAAGGGGCGTCAGTTACGGGCGGCGGCGTTCTGATGAACACATACCGCCGAACCTGAAATCTTTCGGTTGCGCGGCCCGGGTGATGCGGGAAAAAATCCGCTGGCCGGGCTGCAGCCTGCACTGCCGGGCTCAGGCCATCTGGGTGATCCAGACCCCCAGCGCCATCACCGAAATGCCCGCCGCGCGAGTGAGCGTCAGGGGGCTGATCTGGGCGCCGAACAATCCGAAATGGTCGATCGCCGCGGCGGAGATCAGCTGGCCGATCAGCACGAAGAACACCGCGTTGCCGACGCCGAAATGCGGCGCCACATGGGTGATCGACAAGACGTAAAAGGCCACCAGAACGCCCGCCAGCAACAGGTGTTTGGGCGCCGCCGGGATCTTGGCCAGGGCCTGGGGGCCGGCAATCAGCGCATAGGCGATGGCAGAGACCAGCGCGATCAGGAACAGCACCACGGCCGCCGAGGCGGGCGAGCCGATGAGCTTGCCCAAGGCGGCGTTCAGCGCTGCCAGCACCGGAATGCCAAGCCCTGCGGCCAGCATGATCAGGGCGTATTGGGTCATGGTCCTGCTCTCCCGGATGTGTTTTGCAGCCTTTGTGGACCAGGCACCGGGGCGGCGGCAAGCGCTACGTTGCGGCGGGCGGCCGTGATGCCGTCGCGGGGCGTCACCAGAATGTGTGTGGCCTTGTGCGCACGGACCGCTCTAGATGGGCGCCAGGGGTTGCGGCAGCGGGGGCATCATGATCGGCGCATACGGGCAGGGGCTGGCTGGCGGTGCAGTGCTGCTGGCACTTGCGGTCTGGGCCTTGCCTGCCCCGGCGGCAGCGCAGGGACGGGTGTTCAAGGATTGCCGCATTTGCCCTGAGCTGGTGGAGCTGCCAGCTGGGACCTTCCTGATGGGCTCTGCGCCGGAGGAGCCGGGGCGCGGCGGCGATGAAGGCCCGCAGCACCGGGTCACGGTGCCGCCGGGGCTGGCGGCGGGCCGGTTCGAGGTGACCTTTGACGACTGGCAGGCCTGCGCGGATGCGGGCGGCTGCGAGTATGTGCCCGGCGATGCCGGCTGGGGCCGGGGGCGCAACCCGGTCATTCATGTGAGCTGGGAGGACACCCGGGCCTATCTGGGCTGGCTGACAGAGATTACCGGCCACCGCTACCGCCTGCCGACCGAGGCGGAGTGGGAGTTCTTTGCCCGGGCGGGAACCGGAACCGCCTTTCACACCGGGGCGGAGCTGCCGGAGGAGGCGGCCAATGTTGATACCCGCAGCGCAAGTGATTTGCAGGCGCTGATGAGTGTAAGGGCGGTGGCCGCCGGGCAACATCCGCCCAATGGCTTTGGTCTGTACGATATCCACGGGAACGTCTCGGAATGGGTGCAGGATTGTTATGATGCCGGCGCCTATGCGGGTTTTGCCGGCTATCCGCAGGCAGTGCCCGAAGCGGCGGGCTGCCGCCGGGTGGCGCGTGGCGGAACATCGCATTACAGCGCAGCCTACGCCCGGTCGGCGAACCGCAGCTCCTTTGCGCCGCAGACCAGGTCGCTGGACATCGGTTTTCGCGTGGTCCGCAGCTTGCGGTAGGGCGCTGTGCCGGAATTCGGCACGAATTCCGGCCATGAAAAATCGATTTTTCATGGCCGTTTTCATTGTATGAAAACGGCGGCGGGTCAGTCGCAGATGCCGTCGAGCTCGGCATCTTTCCAGGGCAGATAGACATCCTGCGTGCGGCTTTGCGGCAGATCGCTGACCGGCATCGCAGCCGCCAGCATCCGGTGCAGCCGCCTGGTGCGGGCGGCCTGCGGCGCCAGGGCGCGGCAGCAGACGTATTCCTCGATGATCGCGCCCTGCTGTTCAAAACCGTAGCTGAGGAAATCCGGATCACCCTCGAGGTCGAACAGATAGGGGTCGCGCCTGTTGCCGTGTTCGGCGGCGGCGTGCAGCGGCGTGTACCCGGTGCGCCTGCGGTTCTGCCATTGCCAGACATGGGTGGCCTCATGCGCCAGCAGCATCGCCTCCACCAGGTGCAGCTTCTCCGGATACTCCGGCAGGTAGTTCTCCGTGTACCAGTCGCGGACAAAGAAGATCCGGTTGAACAGGGCCACGGCGGCGGGTTTGGAGGTGACGATCTCCTCCTTGACCGGCGGCAGGATGCGCTCGCGGCAGGTGACGCGGGGGCGGGGTGTGCGGCGGAAGGTGATGGCGGCCACCGGTGCGCCCTTGACCAGCCGCACCCTGTCCGCGTTCAGCTCCGCCCCATGGATCCCGGCCAGGTAGGCGCGCTCTGACTCCGTCAGCGGCCGGCCGCAAGCGGCGAGGAACAGCAAGCCAAGGAGCAGGAGGCGGATCATCCGTGCGCGCCGTCCCCTAGCAGCTCATCGCCAGCACGCGGCTGATTTCGGTGAGCGAGCGGCCGGATTGCTGCATCCAGGTATTGAACGCAGCCTGCACGGCCTTCATGGCGGTTTTGGAGCTGGCGGGTTTGTCGATCACCCCTTCAGCGATGAGGCGCGCGGTGACGTCCTGTGACAGGATGAAACTGTCACGCCCGGCAAAGCGCATGGCGTATTGGCCGGTGTTGCCGCCGAGCCGGGCGCCGCGCGTCTTGAGCATCTCCAAGAGGCCGGTGTAGTCGGCGGAGGGCCAGCCGCCCAGCACCGCGCCTGCGCCGCCCTGATCGCGCAGCTCCATCAGCAGGCTGGCGTTTGCCCGCACCGTGGCGAGCTTGGCGCCGTTCCGGACCACGCGGGTATCGCCGAGGATGGCGTCGAACTCGCGGTCGTCCATGAAGGCGCAAGGCCCCAGTTCGAAGCCGTGGAAGAGTTTCTCAAACCCGTCCCATTTGGCCTCAATAACCTTCCAGTTGAAGCCCGCCTGGAAGATGCATTTGGTCATCACCGACAGCCAGCGGTCTTCGGGCAGATTGGTTATATTGGGGTCGGGTTTGCCGAGCTTTTCTTCCAGCGCTGCTGCGCCGCCGTGGCGGTCTGCGGAAATGCCGTGGATTTCATCGAAGCTGCGCATGGAGAGGCCTCAGTGGGGTGCCGGGTCAGGTTAGCGGCGGGCGCGCAGCTCGACAATGGATTTGCCGAGGCGGAAGGGGGCGGCGAAGCTGACCAGGCACAGCGCGATGATCTGCAAGACAAGGATATGGGCGTTGTCCTGCAGGAACTCCCATTCCTCTTTCAGGGTGGCGACATGGCCGATCAGGTCGTCATAGGCGCGGGCGATGATCAGATAGTCGCCGGCAATCGCAGGCACCTTGCGGCGCATGTTGTCGACCGCGGCCTGGGCGGGGGCGTCGAGCGAGGTGAAGACCAGAAACGCCTCGGGGTCGAAGGCGCTGGCCTTGGCCTCCATTTCCTCCATCTCGTCCTGCTCCGTGCTGCCGCCGAACAGGAAGCTGAGGCCGCGCAAAGGGGCGACCTCATCCGTCACTGCGATGAACAGGGGCAGTTCGGCGTTGCCCGCGGTGGAGGCGGAGAGGAATTCGACCTTTTCGCAAAGGACGGCGATGTCGGCGTCATAGGCGGGATCGCAGAACCGCAGGCGGAAGCGGGCGGCGTCGCGGTCAAAGGCCGCGGTGGCGGCATAGGCGATGTCGATCTGGCGCTCCAGGCGGGATGAGTTGGCGGCGTAGATGCCCGAGATCACCGCCACCAGTGCGCCAAAGCCGCCGAGCAGCACCCAGACCAGATCAGCGAGCTTCCAGGCGCGGTGGCCTGCGGGTTTGCGGAACAGGAAGGCGGTGGCAACGAGGCCCGCAAAGAAGAACAGCAAGAGCAGCGGCAGCTGGTTGTCTGCGATGAAGGCCATGCCTGTTTTCCGTCGTTGAGGGTTCCGGCCTAACCATAAGAAGGGAAAGGGGTTTCAGGCAACAGGCTTCACATATGTGTCATGGAGCGGGCCGCAGGGGCCGTGCGCGAACAGGTTTCAGGCCGGGCGGAAGGCGGCTCCGTCCGGTGTCTGCTGCTTGGGGCCGTCTGGCCATATGTTCCGAAGCCGGTAAGAGGTGGCGGCGCCGCCATGACCCCATCGGGCCGGTGGCGGAGGGCCGGGCCGGGGGTCGCAAGCCCCCATGTCCGCTCGAAAGCTCTCTGTGCGGAAAACCCCTGCACTCGATGAAGAGGTGGTCTTGGGGGGTCCCGTATCTCCTGGTGGTGCGGGGTGTCAGTCCGCACCGGTGTCGCGACGGGTGGGAGTATGGCAGAGCGGGGTTAAGGGCGCGCAAGCGGGGCGTGCGGTGTTGGATAGGTTCGCGCAACACCCTTGACCGGGTCGCTTGCGGCCCGGTCTGCGCCTGCCGTTCATCGGGCTTTCGCCGCGCCGCTGGCGCGACGGTCCCTCTTCACCCCGGCAGGCGCATCCGCGCCCGCCCAGGCAGCCGCGGACCTGTCGTCGGATGCCTCCGGCGGGAGTATTTTGGGAAGGTGAAAGGGGGGGGGGCGGTGTGCCCATTGGGGACGTGAGGCGTTAGCCGCACGGCCCGCGCCTGACCTTCCCTCCGGGAGTTCGAACCGGTCCGCGCAGCGGCAAACGCTCCGGGGGAGCGTTTGAGGTTCGGACGGGCGGAGCCCTTCGCGCCGAACCGCGCAAATCAAAGAGCGGCGCTGGCAGGATGTCCCCTGGGACGTGGCGCGCAGCGGCACGGCCCGCGCCTGACCTTCCCCCGGGAAGGCGCATTCGCGCCCTCCCAAGGTCAGGCACGGGCCTTGTGTTGCGGCGGCTACCCAATCAGCTTCTTTCCAGCGGGATTCTTTCCATTGCGAACTTTAGTTTGGAAGGCGTTGCTTTAAAGAGCTGTACTTCGAGGGATTCGGTTAGAATATGAATATCGCTGGGTGCAATTCGAGATTGGTGCCCCAAGATAATTTCCTTTAGAACCATGTTGCTTCCGAATGGAAGGAAAGTGATTATTGAACTGGTATCGCTTTCGGTGTCGCCAGTAAACGCTCGATACTCTTCTTCGTATGCCCAGTGGTTTGACTTGGTGCGCATTGCGTAATCAATTTCATCATTGATTAGCTTAGTGTTGTCACCAGACAGGGCGGCTGAGTTGAATGCTCTAAACTCCTCTACATAGTCGATCTTTGTGAGGAAGTTTTGCGGCTTTGAAGTGAAGAACGATTTTTCGCTGGCTTCAAAGCCGAGACAAATGCCTTGATGATTGTCGGAGTAATTTGCCCACATTGATGGGCTCTCGCAGTTGGCACTAAATGAAACGAAGCCGCGATTTCTAGTGTGAGATTTCATCACTCTACGAAAGTGTTCACGGCTTTGGTCTGATGTGAAATGAAACGGACACATTTCAAACGGATCATTCGTCTCAAGCGGTTTCGAAACCTTGAGTCTACGGAAGGCAAGGGTTTCAAGAGCGTAACGAACGCCAATAAACTTAAATAACTTCAATCAAGTATCCCTCAAACATCCAGCTCCTCCACGAACTTCGCGTTCTCCTGGATATACTGGAAGCGGAGCTCGGGTTTTTTGCCCATCAGGCGCTCGACCAGGTCGCCGGTCTCGCCGGGCTCGTCCTCGTCGATGGTGACGCGGATCAGCTTGCGGGTGGCGGGGTCCATGGTGGTCTCTTTCAGGTCCTTGGCGTCCATTTCGCCAAGACCTTTGAAGCGGGAGACGTCGATCTTGCCCTTGCCGCCGAGGCCTTTTTCCAGCCAAGTGTCGCGCTCGGCCTCGTCCAGGCAGTAGACGCGTTTCGCCCCTTGGGTCAGGCGGAACAGCGGCGGGCAGGCGAGGTAGAGGTGGCCGCCGTCGATCAGCGGGCGCATCTGGGTGAAGAAGAAGGTCATCAGCAGCGAGGCGATATGGGCGCCGTCGACGTCCGCGTCGGTCATGATGATGATCTTGTCATAGCGCAGATCGTCAAGGTTGAACTTGGTGCCAAGGCCGACGCCAAGCGCCTCGCAGAGGTCGTTGATCTCGGCGTTTGAGCCGAGCTTGTTGGAGGCCGCGCCGAGGACGTTGAGGATTTTACCTTTGAGCGGCAGCAGCGCCTGGTTGGTGCGGTTGCGCGCACCCTTGCCGGAGCCGCCCGCGGAGTTGCCCTCGACGATGAACAACTCGGTGCCGGAGCGGTCCTTGGAGGTGCAGTCGGTGAGTTTTCCGGGCAGGCGCAGTTTCTTGGTGGCGGACTTGCGCTGGGTCTCTTTCTCCTGCTTGCGGCGCAGACGTTCTTCGGCGCGCAGAATGAGAAAGTCGAGGATGGCGCCGGCGGATTTGGTGTCGGCGGCGAGCCAGTTGTCGAAATGGTCGCGGACGGAGTTTTCGACCATCTTGGAGGCGGCCTCGGTCGACAGGCGGTCCTTGGTCTGGCCGACAAAGGCCGGGTCGGCGATGAAACAGGAGACCAGAGCGCAGCCGCCGGCCATCAGGTCGTCGCGGGTGATCTGGGCGGCCTTCTTGTTGCCGACCAGCTCGCCGTAGGCCTTGATGCCCTTGAGGATTGCGGACCAGAAGCCGGTGACATGGGTGCCGCCCTCCGGCGTCGGGACGGTGTTACAGTAGGACTGGGTGAAACCGTCGCGCGATGGCGTCCAGTTGATCGCCCATTCGACATAGCCCGGCTCGCCGAATTTCTCGCGGAACTCGACCTTGCCGGCGAAGGGCACGTCTGCGTAGACGGAGGATTTGCCAAGGACTTCGGTCAGGTAGTCCTTGAGGCCGCCGGGAAAGTGGAAGGTGGCCTCGGTCGGGGTTTCGCCGTCGTCAATCTCGGATTTCCAGCGGATTTCGACGCCGGAGAACAGGTAGGCCTTGGAGCGCACCAGGGTGAAGAGGCGCTTGGGCTTGAAGCGGTGGTGGCCGAAGATTTCCTCGTCGGCATGAAAGGTCACGAAGGTGCCGCGCTTGTTGGGGGCGGCGCCGATTTTCTCGACCCCTCCCAAAGGCAGGCCGCGGGAAAAGCGCTGTTCGAACAGTTCCTTGTTCTTGGCCACTTGCACGACCATGGAATCGCTGAGCGCGTTCACCACCGAGGAGCCGACGCCATGCAGGCCGCCGGAAGTCTGGTAGGCCTTGCCGGAGAACTTGCCGCCGGCATGCAGGGTGCAGAGGATCACCTCCAGCGCGGATTTGTCCGGGAACTTGGGGTGCGGGTCGATCGGGATGCCGCGGCCGTTGTCGGAGATGGTGACGGCGTAGTCGGAATGCAGCGTCACCTCGATCCGGTTGGCGTGTCCGGCCACCGCCTCGTCCATCGAGTTGTCGAGGATCTCGGCCACCATGTGGTGCAGCGCGCGCTCATCGGTGCCGCCGATATACATGCCGGGGCGCTGGCGGACCGGCTCAAGCCCTTCCAGAACCTCGATCGAGGAGGCGTCGTAAGTTTCGGCTGCAGGCGTGCTGAGGAGGTCGTCGGCCATGTGCGGGAGCTGCTCTTCCTTGGTGTTGATTGGCAGCCATTATGGCAGGTGTTGGGGCCGGGTGGAAGAGGGACACTAGGGGCTGTGGATAAGCTGGCGGAAAGGGAAGCCCGTCAACCGGAACGGTTAAACTTTGAATGAAAACTGCAACTGTGGTAAGGTGCGTCTGCATTAGCCAATCATCTTTAACTAGTAACCAATGGAGGGAGCCATGCAGCTTGCAAGGGCAATTTCCGTTTTCTTCGTTGTTATCGCGATGGCAACTCCGGCTGCAGCAGGACCGTCCTTTTCCAAGAAGGAAGTGAGGCAGTTGCTGACGGGAAACACGTATCCAGTGAGCAAGGGGGCAATGTATTTCGCGCCAAATGGAACCCTGGATGTCTTGTGGGATGGCAAGACGGAAACCACGGCCTGGAAGGTCAAGTCGCGGGGGCGGGTCTGTTATTTCGTGAAGATGTGGGGTGAGGAGGAATGCATCCGCTTTGAGAAAATCGACGCTGAGAGTTTCTATCAGGTCTTTGGCGACAAGAAGGTCAAGCGGATGTTCTCGGAACTGAAGGCGGGCAAAGCGTTTTGATCCTGCCGCTGTGCCGCAGCTGGGGTGGCCGCTCTCGATTGGAGAAAGGCGAATGTAGAATTCGGTTCTCCACCTGCGTCGATATTCTCCGTGCAGGTTGGCCTGCTGCAGTCTAAACCTGCGGCCAGCGAACGGCAGGAGGAGGGCGCGGAGGTGGCTGAAAAAGGGATCAGGACGCAGGATTGGGCGGCGTTCCGGGCTGAGGCGCAGCGGATGCTGGATGCGGCCTTGGATCAGATGCAGCTGGCGGCGGAGCGCCCCTGGCAGCCGGTGCCGGAGGATATTGATGCGCGCTATGCGGTGACGGCGGAGGCGCGGGGGCCGCAGGAGACCGTGGACCGGATTATCCGTGACGTGCTGCCCTACCATGGCGGCAACACCCATCCGCGCTTCTGGGGCTGGGTGCAGGGATCGGGGCTGGCCTCGGACCTGATCAGCTCACTGGCGGCGGCGGCGGTCAACGCCAATATGGGCGGGCGCGATCACGGTGCCAATTACATGGAGCGCGCGGTGGTGGACTGGACGCGCCGCAAGATGGGGATGCCGGAGGGGGCCAGCGGGCTGCTGGTCACCGGCACCTCGCAGGCCACGGTGATTGCCTTTCAGGCGGCGCGGCTGCGGGTTTTGAAGGCGTTGCGCAAAGAGGGGCAGGGCGCTGTGCGGCTGACTGCCTATGCCGGCGAGGGGGTGCATAATGCGACGCTGAAGGCGGTGGAGCTGCTGGGCATCGGCTCGGACAATCTGCGCAAGGTGCCTTTGGCGGGCGGGCAGATGGATTGCGGTGCGCTGGCGCGCATGGTGGCAGAGGACAAGGCCGCAGGCGCGCTGCCGTTCCTGGTGGTGGGCACTGCCGGGTCGGTGGACCTGGGGCTGTACGATGATCTGAACGCGCTGGCGGATGCGGCGGCGGAACTGGGGCTGTGGCTGCATGTGGACGGGGCCTTTGGCGCCTGGACGCGGATTGCGGCGGAGCCTTACCGGTCGCTCAGCGACGGGATCGGGCGGGCCGACAGCATTGCGCTGGATTTCCACAAGTGGATGTATGTGGGCTATGACTGCGGCATGGCCTTGCTGCGCAATGAGGATGAGCACCGGGCGGCCTTTGCGGCGCGGCCCTCGTACCTGGAGGGCGCCGAGCGCGGGCTGGCGGGCGGTGAGCCGTGGTTCTGCGATTACGGTATTGATCTGAGCCGCGGCAACCGTGCTTTGAAGATCTGGACCGCGCTGGAGACCTATGGCGAGGCGGCGTTTTCTGAGGCGATCACCGGCAATTGCGCGCTGGCAGCGTTTATGGCGGCCGAGGTCGGGGCGCAGCCCTTGATGGAACTGGGGGCGCCGGTGGTGTCGAACGTCTGCGTGTTTACCGCGCGCAGCGATCTGGCGTCTGCGGCGCAGTCGGAGGTGAATGCGCGGATTGCCCAGACCCTGCAGGAAAGCGGCGAGGCGGTGTTCTCGACCACGCGGTCGCAGGGCCGGGTGATGCTGCGGGCCGCGGTCACCAACCATCGCAGCCGCGAGGCGGATGTGCGGGCGGCCATTGCCGCGGTAGCGCGGGAGGCTGCGGGTTAAGTGCTGAGCCCCGCGCCTGCCTGGGCGGGCGCAGTGCGGAACCGGGATGCTTGGCATCCGGCGGGATAGGGAAGCAACGTTTCCCCAAGCGGAACCGTTGAACGCGCCTGCCGGGGGGGGCAGGCAGGCGCGGGGCGGCGGTGCCGCCTGGCATACGGATTGTGACGTTCGGTTTCTTCTTTCCTTGCAATGCGCAGGCGTTAGTCTCCCAGCCAAGCAATCAGGGAGAGAGACATGGCCTGGATCAGGACCGTTCCGTTTGAAGAGGCAACCGGCAAGCTGAAGAAGCTTTATGAGCGGGTGACGGGGCCGGGAAACAACGTCGACAACATCATGATGGTGCACTCCTTGCGGCCGCATTCGATGGAAGGCCATATGGCGATCTACAAGAATGTGCTGCACCACACGGGCAACAAGGTGCCGAAATGGTTTCTTGAAGTGCTGGGCGTGTGGGTCTCGTCGTTGAACGACTGCGCCTATTGCGTCGAGCATCATTTTGCAGGGCTGCAGCGGCTGTTGGGGGATAAGGCGCGCGGGCTGGCAATCCGGGCGGCGATCGAAGCGCGCAAGCCGGAAAGCGCGCCGCTTGAGCCTGCGCAAATCCTGGCGATGGGCTATGCCCGCAAGCTGACCGAGGCAGCTGCCAGCGTGAGCGAAGCGGATGTGGCGGCGCTGCGGGAGGCTGGTTTCGAGGACGGCGAGATTCTGGAGATCAATCAGGTGACGGCCTATTTTTCCTATGCCAACCGGACGGTTCTGGGGCTGGGATGCTCTACCCGCGGCGATGTGCTGGGGCTGAGCCCGAACAATTCGGAGAACCCGGACGATTGGGGGCATAAATAGGGGCGCTGCCCCTCGGCCCTGGCGGGCCTCACCCCGGAGTATTTTCAACCAGAAAGAAGCAGGCGGCCCGTTGGCTGCGCACCTGGTCCGCGGGTTGCCGGGCGGGTGTATCATGTGATCCATCGGTCCCGTCAAATCCTAGGGCAAGGCGCTGCATCCCGGGCCTGTGCGTGCTGAAACCTGCTTGCACCGCCAGCTAGCTGTTGCGGGCGCGCGGTGCAGGGCGTAGACCTTTGGGCATGAAGCGTTTTGGTCTTTTGCTTGCGGTTTCTCTGCTGGTCCCGGCGGCGGCTGGGGCGCATCCGCATATCTTTGTCGATACAGCGGTGAAGGCGGTTGTCTCGGACGCGGGCGAGTTGCAGGCGGTGGAGATCACCTGGGCCTATGACGAGTTCTATTCGCTGCTGATCTTCGAGGACCGGGCGCTGGACAGCGATTATGACGGCGCGCTGACGGCGGAGGAGCTGGCGCAGCTGCAGGGCTTTGACATGGCCTGGGTTGAGGGGTTCGAGGGCGATACCTATCTGACGCTGGGCGGTGAAGCGCTGGCGCTGGGCGCGCCGGAGCATTTGTCGACCGAGGTTTCGGACGGGCGGATCACCACCCGGCACCGGCGGGCGCTGTTGCGGCCGCAGGCGGCGGACGGGATGGTGATCAAGGCTTATGATCCGGCCTATTACACCGCCTATACGGTGAACCGGGGGCTGGAAGTCAGCGGCGGCTGCCAAGGCAGTATCACGCCGCCTGACCTGGATCAGGCCTATACCCTGGTGGAGGAGCTGCTCTATGCGATGCCTGCGGAGCAGGCTGAGGAGAGCTATCCGAAAGTCGGAGAAGCTTTTGCCGATACTCTGCGCTTGAGCTGCGGTGCGTAAGGTGAAGGTTTTATTAACAATAGCGGCGCTGGCCGTGGTGGCTTTGGCGGTCTGGCTTTGGGGCTTTGGCGGTGCTGGGGCGGTCTCTGCCTGGGCCGCAGACGGCCAGCGCGAGGCGCAGAATGCGATGGCACGAGGCCTCAGGGCCTTGCGGACGGGTGAGCCTGGGGCGCTGGCGGCGCTGTTGTCCTTGTGTTTTGCCTATGGGTTCTTTCACGCGGCCGGGCCGGGCCATGGCAAGCTGGTGATCGGCGGCTATGGCCTGGGCAAGCCTGTGCCCTTGATGCGGCTGGCGGGGCTGGCGCTGGCGTCTTCGCTGGCGCAGGCGGCCACGGCAGTGGTGCTGGTGGCGGGCGGGCTCATGCTGCTGGACTGGGGGCGCGAGCAGCTGACCAGCGCCGCCGAGGATGTGCTGGCGCCGCTGTCTTACGGGCTGATTGCGCTGGTTGGCGTGTGGCTGCTGGTTCGCGGCGTGCGGCGGCTGCTGGCAAGCCGTGCGGTTCCGGCGGCGGCGCACGCCGGGCATCAGCACCTTGGCCACTCCCATGACCATCATCACCACGGGCATGACCATGGGGACGGGGTCTGCGCTTCCTGCGGGCACCGGCACGGGCCGACGATGGAAGAGGCTGCAAGTGTCCATTCGCTGCGCGATGCGCTGGCGATTGCCGGCGCGGTGGCGCTGCGGCCCTGCACCGGGGCGGTGTTCCTGCTGCTGCTGACCTGGCGCATGGGCGTGCTGTGGGCGGGGATCGCCGGGGCTTTTGCCATGGGGCTGGGCACGGCGACGGTGACCGTGGCTGTGGCCGTTGCAGCCGTCACCATGCGCAAGGGGGCGCTGGCGCAGATGGAAGGCACCGGCGCGCTGCGGGCGGCGGCACTGTTGGAGATCCTGGCCGGGGCCGTTGTGGCAGTGCTGGCCAGCCAGATCATGCTGCGGGCTTTGTGAGGGGGTCGAGCCTTTGCCGCAGGCGAGCGGCGCCCTTTTGAAACTGATCGCCTTGCCGTTTGTCTTGGGCGCGGTATGGGTTTGGCTGTCCATCCGATGAACCCGGCATTGACATTTCCAAGCGACTTCCGGTCCCGCCTCTTGGGGAAAATGAGGCGCGTCTTTTGGAGCCAGCAGCCAACTGGATGGCTGTTGGCATTCTTCTGGCAATAGGGTTGACAATCTGGAGGGCTGGCCGGCAACTTCCACGTGCGAAGAAGTCAACGCCTAAGTAAGGAGTGTACCCATCCCAGGTTTGGTGAGAAACGTGCTGAGGATTATTAAGAAGATCCCTTTCAAGGTATGGATTTACCTGTTCGTCTTTGCCGGGATAACACTTTTTGTTTTCCCTTACGAAAGTGGAGACTTTTCAGCATCCAACTGGGGGTTTGTAACGCTCTTTGTTTTGGCCTCAGTGCAGGAAGTGGCGAAGGTGTTGAGGAAGTAGAGCAGCCGGGAGCCTTTGGGGGGCTTGGAGATGCCGGGACAGGCCTGACGGGGCAGCAGCTTACTAGTTGGCTGGATCAAGCATAGAAGAGAGTAATTCATGATCAAAAAAAATATTAACCCCGTACTGTCTCTTGCCTGTTTTGCGTTGCTCGCGGCGTGCGGCGGCGCGCCTGCCAGCAATGAGCTGCAATTCGACAATGACGGGAATGGCCGGTTCAGCGGCAGTGCTGGTGCCGACTGGACGGCACAGGAGATCAGGGCACACGCCTCTAGCCATGTATGCGGCAATGGTTCTGTTGGGGAATTCAACGTCTCCGTGTTGCCGTCTGCACCGCAATACAAGATTTTTTCCGGCACTTGTGCTTCAGGGGGAGGCGGCTTGGCACTTGCGGAAACAGGGCAGAACACCGTTGTGACTGCGCCGTCAGTATCGACGGTACCGGTAGCGACGCCAGCGGGGAACAGTGCGGGTTGGGACGGTTCCACCCCGTTTGTGGATTGATATGCGGGCATCTCATCGGCGTGCCGCGCAGTGGGGAAGCGGGGGCGAGGAAATTAGGCCTTGCCCAATGCATCCACCTATGGAGTAGGCTTAGTTGAACTCGAAGCCGCTATTTATCGTTTTTGGTGTCTTCGTCTTGTTGGTTTTAACAATTGCGGTCGCTATTGGAGGAACTGCACTTGCCTCTGCCGTGGTCCCTGGAAACTCTTACAAAGAAGGGTATCTGGGGCTGGTTTTCCTTGTTCCAGTTTTCTGGTTGTGGAAACGGTTTCTTGCTTGGTGCGGCTTGAAGCTGAAATAGATGCAGCCATCCATGAAGCCTCACTCCGACAAAGCCCCCTCCAGCATCGCAAACAGCGGCGACAGGGTCAGATGCGCCGACATCAGCGCGGCCATCGGGGCGGCTTGCTCTTGCTTGGTCATCTCGTGCCAGAGGGTCAGCGACTTGCGGCGCAGCTGGGGGCCGTGGGGATGCGCTTTGCCATAGGGGGAGGGCACACGCTTCAGCTCGGGCTCCTTGGCGGGAAAGCCGCCAAGCGCCAGCACGCCGAGGAGCGCTGAGGCCTCGTCGCCCCATTCGCCGTCCAGGGCTTCGCGCCAGCGGGGGAGCTGCTCCTTGCTGAAGCCCATGATGCCGCCGCCGGCGGTGCAGTAACCGGGGGCGATGCCGAAGAACAGAGCGCAGCCGGCGCCGTTCACGGTCCACATCATGTGCAGATGGGTGTTGTAGGGGGGCTTGTCCTTGGAAAACCGCACATCGCGCTGGGGGCGGAACAGCTTGGTTGCGACCTTGGCGCCGCTGCGCTTGGAGATTGCCTGCGCGACCTCGTCCAGAAGCAGCAGCGACGGGGATTTGAGCTGTGTCTCATACTGTTCCTTGTGATCTTTGAACCACTCCCGGCTGTTGTTCTGCTGAAGCCCGGCCAGAAAGCGGCGGGCATCGGGGATCAGCTGGGCGAAAGCGTCGGTCATCAAGGGGGCTCCTGCGAGGTGTGGACCTTGTGCAGATTACTACCACTGACCTGTGCACTGGCAAGGGAACTCTGCCCTTGCGGGGGGCTGCGGGCCGTCATATGGCTGGCAGTATGAGTATGTTAGCGACCAAAGTTTCCGGGATGTCCGTTGGCGGCCATGCCCGTGCGATTGCCGTGCTGGGCCTGCCGCTGATCGGCGGCCATGTGGCACAGTTTGCCATCGGCCTCACTGATACCGTCATGCTGGGCTGGTACGGGGTGGCGGAGCTGGCGGCGGTGACGCTGGGCTCAACCTATTTCTTCTCGATCTTCCTCTTGGGGTCGGGTTTTGCCTTTGCAGTGATGCCGATGGTGGCGGCCGCTGCCGGGGCCGGGGAGGAGCGGCAGATCCGCCGTTCAACCCGCATGGGGCTGTGGCTGTCGCTGGTATATGGCGCGCTGGCGGTGCCGCTGCTGTGGTGGTCGGAGCCGATCCTGCTCATGCTGGGGCAGGAGGCAGGGGTTGCGCATGATGCGGCGGAGTACCTCAAGATTGCCGGCTGGGCGATTTTCCCGGCGCTTTTGTACATGGTGGCAAAATCCTATCTGGCGGCGCTGGAGCATACCCAGGTGGTGCTGTGGATGTCGGTGCTGGCGGCGGTGCTGAATGCGCTAGTGAACTATGCGCTGATCTTCGGCAACTGGGGGGCGCCGGAGCTGGGGATCACCGGGGCGGCGGTGGCCTCTTTGGTGACCAATGGCGTGTCGTTCGCGCTGGTGCTGGCCTATGCGCTGAAGGTGCTGCCGGAGCATGAGCTGCTGAAGAACTTCCAGCGCCCCGACTGGGAGATGCTGGGCAAGGTGTTCCGCATGGGGACGCCGATTGGCCTCACGACGCTGGCCGAGACCAGCCTGTTTGCCGCCTCGGCGATGATGATGGGCTGGCTGGGCACGGTGCCGCTGGCCGCCCACGGCATTGCGATCTCCTTGGCGGGGCTGACGTTCATGGTGCATCTGGGCCTGTCCAATGCGGCCACCGTCCGGGTGGGCAATGCTTTTGGCCGTCAGGACCGGGCGCATATGGCGCGCGGCGGCAAGGTGGTGACGGCGATGTCGCTGGCGGTTTCGGTGGTGGGGGTCACGTTGTTCCTGACCATTCCCGACCCGCTGATGTCGCTGTTCCTGGACCCGGAGGATCCGCGCAAGGCAGAGATCCTGCTGATCGGTGCAGGCCTGTTGGCGGCGGCGGCGCTGTTTCAGATGATGGACGGGATGCAGGCGATTGCGCTGGGTCTGCTGCGCGGGGTGCAGGACACCGGCGTGCCGATGGTGATCGCGGTGCTGAGCTATTGGGCCGTGGGCATTCCGGCTTCTTATGTGATGGGGTTCGTGCTGGGCTGGGACGGGGTTGGCGTCTGGGCGGGGCTGGTGGCCGGTCTGTCGGTTGCCGGGCTGTTCCTGATGCTGCGGTTCTGGCGGCAGTCGATCAAGCTGGTGGGGCAGGCCGCGTGATGCGCGCGGCTTGACCGCTTGCGCAGCCCCGGGCAAAGTTTCTGAAGAGTTTGTATTCATTCAGCAAAGAGGCCGTTCCCGATGATGACCGACGACGACAGGCGCCTGCTGCGGATTGCCTATGAGGAAGCCAGGGCGGGGTTTGACGAGGGCGGCTGCCCGATCGGCTCAGTTCTGGCGCGGGACGGCCAGGTGGTGGCGCAGGGGCGCAATCAGCGGGTGCAGAAGGGCGATCCGATTGCCCATGGCGAGATGGACGCGCTGCGCAAAGCCGGGCGGCAGAAGACATACCGGGACACCGTGCTTTATACCTCGCTGTCGCCCTGCATGATGTGCAGCGGCACCATCGTGCAGTTCGGCATTCCCCGGGTGGTGATTGGCGACACGCAGAACTTTGGCGGCAACGAAGAGTTTTTGCGGTCGCGCGGTGTTGAAGTGGTGATTGCCGATGATCCGGACTGCATCGCGCTGATGCAGCGGTTCATCCGTGAAAAGCCGGAGCTGTGGGCGGAAGACATCGCAGAGTGACAGCTTGTGCTGGCGAAACCGTGGCATTTTGCGTCGGGTTTCGGGGGTACAGCAGAGGGGGGCCGCTGTAGGGTCCGCGCAGATTTGCAAATCATGCGCGGGCTGCTTTGGGGTAGCGCGCGGCAGCCGGAGGCTTTCCTATGTCCAAACCCGTTGTTCTGATCACCTCGGCCACCGGCCGCATTGGCCGCGAACTGGTCGCACGCCTGGCAGAGGCCGGTGAATTCACCGTGCGGGCCTGTTACTTCAGCGAGTCCAAGGTGGAGATGCTGACGTCACTGGGCGCCGATGAGGCGGTGAAGTTCGACCTGTCGGAGCCGGCCACCTGGGAGGCGGCGCTGGAGGGTGTTTCGGCGGTCTACTCCGCCTCGCTGGACCCGATGCTGGAAGGGCACCTGAACTTCTGCAAAGAGCTGGGCGCGCGCAAAGACCAGATCAAACATGTGGTGCGCGTGAGCTGCATGGGAGCGGACACCAATACCGCTGATTATGATGCGGACACCCATGCCTCGCGCGCAGGCGCAGGCATTCCGCTGATGCTGCAGCACTACTGGTGGGGCGAGAAGGCGCTGATTGATGCAGGCCTGAACGTGACCGCGCTGCGCAACAACTTTTTCATGAACCACCTGCTGAAGACCGACTGCGAAACCATTGAGGCCGAAGGCTGGTTCTCAAACCCCTTGGGGGACATGCGCAATTCCTTCGTGGCCACCCGCGACATTGCCGAGGCGGCGGCCGTGGTGCTGGCGGAAGGGCCGGAGCGGCACGGCAACAAGTTTTATGACATCACCGGCCCGGCGCCGCAGTCGATGGCGGAGATCGCTGCCGACCTCGGTCGTGCCATGGGCAAGGAGATCGAATACCGGGCGCAGTCGATGGAGCAGTTCGAGGCGGATTTTGGTGCCACCCGCGCCGAATTCTTCGAATATCTGACCAACGGTTTCTACACCCGCTGCAGCCCGGATTTTTACAACATCACCGGGCACAAGCCGACCTCCTACTATGACTATCTGACCACCAAGGGGGCCAGCGGGGAAACCGGGCTGGAAGAGCTGTGGCAGGGCAACCTGTGGAAGAAGGGTGTCGACGCCATGAAGGACGCAGCAGGCGCCAAGGCTTCCTGACCGTTTGCAGCAAGCAAGGGCTTCACGCGGGCAGCGTGAAGCCCTTTGCCTGGCCTGCGAGGGGGGACAGCCGCAGGACAGGCGGCCGGCGCTGCAGCACCGGCACGGCCGTTCGGGTCAATTGCCGATTTGCGACAGCAGACTTGGATTGCTCACCAGGTTGCGCACGCCGTGGGCGTGGTCCTCGTCAAAGACGTTGTTCTCCAGCCATTTGCCGACCGAGTGGATGTTCACCTTGGCCACCTGCGGGCGGACGCTCCAGCTGACCTGCAGGGGGGATCCGGCCTCGTTATAGCTGGGGCCGGTGGTGGAGCCGGCATATTGCACCGGGGTGCCGGTGTCGCTGGGAATATTGGCGGCCTGATGCAGCCCGCCTGCCATGCCGAGCTGCGCCAGTTCGCCGAAATCCAGCGCGGTGTCATCGTTGACCAGCACAAAGACCTGCGCCTCGACCCGCAGTTGCGGGTTCATGATCGCCTCGCTGAGGCAGGCGCCCAGGGTCGGGCCGGGCTGCACCTGGGCGGTGGAGTGGACGTAGTGGACCTCGATCGTGTCGCCGGGCTGCAGGCCGCCATGGCCCTTGTCGGCGATGGGATGCTCCAACGGGGCCAGCTCTGCCGCGGTCAAGGTGCCGTCGTATTTGTAGCCGGTGCCATAACCCTTGCCGTCGCCATTGCCGGCGTAGGTGGTGAATTCGCCGCCGCGGTGCTCGGCGTTTTCGTGGAAGTGGATGTTGCACAGGTTCATTGCGGTATAGGCGGGGGCGGCCTCGAAGCTGCGGCCGTTTGTGCCTGCGGCGGCGTTAATGTCGCGCGGCGATTGCGGCCCGAACCCTGCGCCATTGGTGCTGGCGGCAAGGGCGGCGCGCTGCGCTGCGATGACGTCATCGCCGACGTGGCCTGCGTCAACCGCATGGGCGGCGGTGCCGGTGAGCAGGGCTGCAAGGGCGGTCGCGGCATAGGTCAGAAAGAGGTGTTGCATGGGGCATCCTGTTGTAACTGGTAATCAAAGTGAGACGTGCTGCGGCGCGTGCCGTCGAAGCGGCTGCCGGGCTGCCGGATGGCAGTACAATCGAAGTGGTAATTCGATTGTATTAATGAGTCATTAATCAGCTTATAGTTGTTTTAACCGAAGGTTACCCGGAGCCGGCTTATGTAAACGCGCCGCAGCCCCCATATAGGCGGAAGGGAGGCACCGGCCATGCCAGACACATTGCCCGAATTCCGGTTTTCCGCTGTGTTGCGGCAGCTGATGCTGTCCGCAGTTGCGGCCTGTTTGCTGACCGGGGGCTTGCAGGCGGAAACCGGCGCCGCCGGGCCGCCGGCGGGGCTGATGTGGAACCGCACCGGGCTGCCTGCCGTCTTTCCGCTGCAGGTTAAAAGCCCGCCGGGCGCAGATTATTTCCTGGTGCTCAAGGCGGAAGCGGGCGGGGAGGATGCGCTGGCCGCCTATATCGAGGGCGGGAGCTTCTTCAAGGTGCTGGTGCCGCCGGGCCGTTTCGTGCTGCGCTTTGCCAGCGGAACGCAGTGGCAGGGGGAAGAGGCGCTGTTCGGTCCCGGAACGCAGCATTTCCAGATGCCGGAGCCGTTGGAATTTGCGGTCCGCGGGCTGGGGGGCAAGGCGGGCCATATCGTGACCCTGCGCAAGCCGCGCCCGGACCGCAGCTGGCTGGCCGGATTGGAAGCGCAGTTTATCTGCCAGACCGCCCGCCTGGAGGTGCCTGGCCCGGCGCTGCTGGATCCGCAGCCCGGCCGCCGCTTGTTTGAACTGGGCCTGGAGGCGCAAGAAAATGCACAGCTGCGTTTCAGACGGCGGGAGGCAGAGCGGCAGAGGCGCCGGGACCTTGCGCGGGCGGGGGAGGACAGCGGGCTGCGCCGGCGGCCGGTTCCGGAGCCGCCCGTTCCGTATCAGGCATTGCAAACGCAAGACAGGGTTGAACCCCTGCCGCGGCAGAGCTTCCGCTCTTACAGGGTGCGGTCGCGCTTCTGCGGCTGAAGCCGCCTATTCACCTTCGCGGGCCTTGATCAGCCGGTCGGCCTTCTTGCGCACCAGCACGCTGCGCAGGTCGTGCATTGCCAGAAGGAGCGCGTCGGTGACCTCTTCCAGCTGCTCATCGGTGGCGCGGCTGTTGGCCCAATGGGTTGTGAGGTTCAGGTGGTCGATGGCGCGGTGGATGTCGTCCACATCGCGGGCCGCCAGGGTGGCGGCGCGGGCCTCCATCCAGGATTTGATCTCTGTGATGTCCTGATCCGAAAGCGCGCGCTGGCCATGCGGTTTGATTTCGCCGTTGCGGATGTTCACAACGGCAATCTGGTCCATCTCGATCCGCCTCTGGCGGTTTTCGGTATCGACACGGAAGACAAAAGCGCCGTTCTCACGGACGCGGAAGTAGTATTCCGGCAGTTCGGCGCTCATGTTTTGTCTCCTGTTCAGGTCAGCGAAGCGCAGAATTTCTGGATGCGGGTGCAGGCCTTCTCCAGCGCTTCGTCCGATGTAGCGTAGCTGACGCGGAAGTTCGGCGACAGCCCGAACGCTGCGCCAAAGACCACAGCGACATCGGCTTCCTCCAGGAGGGCGGTGGCGAAATCCTCGTCGTTTCCGATCACCTTGCCTGCGGGCGTGGTCTTGCCGATCAGCCCGGCGATGGAGGGGTAGACGTAGAAGGCGCCCTCTGGCACTGGGCAGGAGATGCCGTCGATCTCGTTCAGCATGGAGACCACCAGGTTGCGGCGGCGCACGAATTTTTCGTTGTTGGGCGCCAGGAAGGCTTGGGTGCCATTGAGCGCCTCAACCGCGGCCCATTGGCTGACAGAGCAGGGGTTGGAGGTGGATTGCGACTGGACCTTGCGCATGGCGCCGATCAGCTTTTCCGGGCCCGCGGCATAGCCGATGCGCCAGCCGGTCATGGCATAGGCTTTGGAGACGCCATTGCAGGTGAGGGTGCGCTCATAAAGTGCGGGCTCAACCTGCGCTGGAGTGCAGAATTCGAACCCGTCATAGGCGAGGTGCTCATACATGTCGTCGGTCATGATCCAGACATGCGGGTGGCGCAGCAGCACGTCCGTGAGCGCCTTCAGCTCTTCCCAGCTGTAGCCCGCACCGGTGGGGTTCGACGGCGAGTTGAAGATGAACCATTTGGTGTTGGGGGTGATTGCGGCCTCGAGCTGATCCGCGGTCAGCTTGAAATTGGTCTGGATCGAGGTTTCGGCAATCACCGGCGTGCCGCCCGCCAGCAGCACCATGTCGGGGTAGGAGACCCAATAGGGCGCGGGAATCACCACCTCGTCGCCGGCATTCAGGGTGGCCATCAGAGCATTGTACAGCGTTTGCTTGCCGCCGGTGCCGACGGAGACCTGCGCGGGCGTGTAGTCCAGCCCGTGGTCGCGCTTCATCTTGGCGCAAACGGCCTGCTTAAGCTCCGGAATACCGTCGGGGGCGGTGTATTTGGTCTTGCCTGCGGCGATGGCGGCGACGGCCGCGTCCTTGATGTTCTGCGGCGTGTCAAAGTCCGGCTCGCCGGCGGAAAGACCGATGACGTCGCGTCCCGCGGCCTTCAATTCAGCCGCTTTTGCGGTCATGGCTATGGTCGGCGACGGTTTGACGCGGCTGAGGGTATCCGACAGGAAAGACATAAGGCTGGCCCTGGTTTGTATGTTCTGCGGAACTGTCATAGGGTGCCGCCAGACAGCGATCAAGCTGCATTGGCAACAGATATGGAGAACTGACGATGGAAGCGCAGGAGACTGACTGGTACGGCCCGGATGCAGCAACTTTTGGCGATCGCGTGGCAGCCGCGCGCGAAGCTGCGGCCATGACCCAGGCGCAGCTGGCGCGGCGGCTGGGCATCAAGAAAGCGACGCTGACCGCCTGGGAACAGGATCTGTCCGAGCCGCGCGCCAATAAGCTGACGATGATGGCGGGCGTTTTGAATGTGTCGATGTCCTGGCTCCTGACCGGCGAGGGCGAAGGCATGCCGGAACCGGCCTCGGGCGAAGTGGACCTGGGCGATTTTGCCGGCATTTTGAAAGAAATGCGCGAGTTGCGCGGCGAGATGCGCACCAATGCGGAACGCGCCGCCCGGCTGGAGAAGAAGCTGCGCAACCTGCTGCAGGCCGCTGAAACCGCAGAGGCGGCCGTATGAGCGAGTCCCGCGAGATCCGGCTGAAACGGCTGCAGATGCGCTCAATGAGGCGGGGAATCAAGGAGATGGACATTCTCCTTTCGGGTTTTGCCGCAGCCAATCTGGCGCAAATGGACGATGGCCGGCTGGATCTCTATGAGGCGCTGCTGCATGAAAACGACCAGGATTTGTACCAATGGGTTACAGGCCAGGCAGCCCCTGCAGAACAATTCCGGGAGCTGATCGGAGACATAGCGCAAACGTACCAAAAATAATAAAATCCCGGCTTAACTGATTTTTCGGGAATTGTTGGCATCTTGCCTCAAGAGCAAATTCGAGTCGGAGATGCGAATGAGTATGGAAATGCCAATCGGCCAGACGGACCGCAAAGGGTTTATGACTGGCTATCTGGAGGCGCTGGCAATGGTCGAGCGTCTCCATCGTCTGCTGCTGGACGTCATCAAGGACGAGTTTGAGCGTGTCGGCGTGCTGGAGATCAACGCGGTCCAGGCGCTTCTGCTGTTCAATATCGGCGACAACGAGGTGACCGCAGGGGAATTGAAGACCCGCGGCTACTATCAGGGCAGCAATGTCAGCTACAACCTGAAGAAATTGGTCGAGATGGGCTATATGCACCATCAGCGCTGCGAGATCGACCGCCGCTCGGTGCGGGTCCGCCTGACCCAGCGCGGCCGGGAAATCCGCGATATCGTGTCGGCCCTGTTCGCCCGCCACGCTGAAGGTCTGGAAGGCAAGAACGTGATCTCGTCCGAAGGGATCGAGGACATCACCGCGTCGCTGAAGCGGGTGGAGCGCTACTGGTCGGATCAGATCCGCTATATCTACTAAGTGTCCGGCCGGGGCGTGTCCCGGCAGGCAACGGGCTTTGAACAGGCCGGGGGAACACCGGCGGGCCGAAACAGGGCATGAAGGGAAACCGTGCTCTGGACGTATTGAAGGGCAAAGCGCCGGGACCCGGGCGAAGGGGCCATGGCAGATGGTTGCAGAAGCGGCCGCCCTTATTACCTGGTTTGATGGTTGCAGGAAACCAAAGAGCGGCGGGACAGCCGCGCGGAACGGGCAGCACCAAGGCGGCGCTGCGCCGGGTTTTCTGCGTTTCGGAATGGGACAGCGCTGCCGGTTCCGGTTCTGCTGCTTTCAGATGCGTGCTGCCGGGCGCCGGGGCGGTTCCGGAATTGCAGGCCTTGAGCGCCCCGGGGCGGGCGGCAGAATTTCAGCCCGGTCAGCAACCCGGCCCGTCACAGCCGTCAGCGCAGCGGGACGCCGCCCATTGCGCCGGATAACGGCCCGCGCCCTGCAGGCGGGCTTGCGCCGCGCCAGCGGCGCGCAGGACTTTTTCGAAAAGTCCTGGCAAAAGTTTTTCTTAAAACTTTTCCGCCGGAGCGGATACGGCAGGCGTGGCCGCGCGCAAAGGGGTCACCAATGGCCGGTGTTTTCCATGCTGGCCCAGGGTTCCGCTGCGGCCAGCGGTTCGCCGTTTTGCAGCAGCTCAACCGACACATTGTCCGGCGAGCGCACAAAGGCCATGCGGCCGTCGCGCGGCGGCCTGTTGATGGTGACGCCATTGTCCATCAGGTGCTGGCAGGCGGCGTAGATGTCATCCACCCCGTAAGCGAGATGGCCGAAATGGCGGCTGTCGCTGGGCAGCGCCTCGTCGCCGTCCCAGTTCCAGGTGAGCTCCAACGGGGCCTCCTCCTGGCCCGGCGGTGCCATGAAAACCAGAGTGAAGCGGCCCGCTTCATAATCCCAGCGGCGGGTCTGCTTGAGGCCCAGAAGTTCATAGAAAGCCATGGATTTTTCCAGGTCCTTCACCCGGACCATGGTGTGCAGATAGGTGAGCGGCATGGGTGTCTCCTGAATGCGCGAGTTCCGGCTGCAGATTAACCTTCAGCCCGATGATGTCGAGAGGGATCAGAAGGCGGATTGTATGCCGAAGTTCACACCGTAGCGGTTGGATTTGTAAAGGTTGACATTGCTGTCCGTGGTGGATCCGGAAATCCGCAGGGTTGGATTGAAACCGTAGTAATCGATTTGCTTGAACGTTAGCGAGAAATCGGCAGTGAGCCGGTCGTCTTGGCGGCCGTTGACGCTGTAAAGGGACACATCATAATCCCGGGTGCGCGCAGACAGGCCGAACCGCGCACTGGCCCCAAGAACTGGTTTGGGCAAAGTGATCTGCGTCTGCAGGCTCACCTCCGAGAATTCATTTTGCCGGTTATCAGAGGACGTTTGGGCCACGGACAGATTGCTCCAGACGGAGAGGCCGGACCCCAGGCGGAAGTTATAGGAAAAATCGCCGCGCAGCGTATCGAGGTCATTGGTCCTGACACCGAACTGGCGTTCGCCCATGATGCGCGCGCCGATCGTGCGCTGCGGTGTCAGCTTGAAGCTTTGCCCGGCATTGAGCCGCAGCAGTCGCGTATAAGTAGCCCCGCCGTACCAGGTTTGCCCTGCTTGAGCGCCAAAGCGGTATTCGCCCTGCCGGCGAAGGTTCAGTCCCTTGTGCGCATAGCCTGCCAGGAGGGAGCCGAATGCGAAGTCGCTGCCTTTGACGCCAGGTGCCTGGGCCTTGGCATCGGATGACAATGTGTAGGTGCGGTATTCGGCTGCCAGGACCAGGTCGTGCGCCCGGGTTTCACTGACTTTGAACCGGTAGCGGGAATTGATTCGGGTTGCATATTCAATGCCGGAGAGGGCTTGGGCCAAGCCGGTGAGGCCTAAGTGCACGCCGGCCATCGGAAGGTAAATCGTGGATTCCCTAGAGCCATTGTTCACATTGGAGTCCGGGGTCACCGAAAAGGAAAGCTGATGATGCCAGGGGGTGGTTGCCCGCAGGTACTGAAAGTCCCGGACGGCGCGGCTTTCATGCCGCAGGGTAGGGGCATGCTCTACCGCCCGGCGCAGCCAGAATTGGGCGAGGGTCTTGTGGCCGCCGGAGGACAGTGCCTGGGCCATCACCATCGAGGCTGCGTATTTCTGTTCGCCGCTCTCGGCCAGTTTCCAAGCCTTTTTGGCCGCGCGTCGAGCCTCCTGGAAATCGCCAAGCGACCGGGCCGCGCGGGAGTTTATCAGCAGTGCAGTCCGGTCCCGGGGGTCGCGCTTTAGCAGGGCCGCGGAAAAGGTGTAGGCCCTGCGGGAATCCCCGGCTTTCAGCGCCAGCGCCGCGGTCTGCAGTACTTGCTGCGGAGATGCGGCCTGCTTCTGCTCCGGCGGCGCAGCCGAAATCGCCAGCGGCACTGCTGCAAACAGTGCCGCCTGAACTGCACCGCGCCAGGCCTTGAGGTGAATGGCCATTGCGGATCAGTTGTTATAGACAATAAAGCCGCCGGTCTCCCGCGTGGTTGCCCCGGCCGGGTCGATTGTGTTGGTCACAACGACGACCCCTGCGATTTCTTCCGCATTGTCCCCTGAAACGACGGCATAATAGTTGCCGCTTTCGTAGGTTTGAAGATCGCCATTGCTGTCGGTGTAGTAACTGTTCAGCGTCCCGATGATTTCGCCGTTGTCATCCATATTGCCCGGCCCGACATCAAAGGTTAGGACGGGAATGCCGGTCAGACTGAGCGAGTTTTCCGTGTTGATGCGATTAAGGACATCCGTTGTGATGTCGTTCCCGTTGATGTCAAGAATCCGGCGGTTGGTGAAGCTGCCGTTGATGGCGTCGCCGCGGGTTCCGGTGGTGTCATTGAAATCGTCAAAGTCGATGGCAATGGTCACGTCCGCGGTGGTGTATTCCAAGCCGCCCGCTCCCTCAAAGTCCCGGATGCCGGCCATGGTGCCGCTGTACTGCGCCTGGCCTGTTGTCGGGAGCGTCACGCCGTTGTCGCGCTGGTAAATGAAACCGCCGAAGCCGTAGTCCACGTATTGCCCGGTGCGGACGATCGCAAATTGAGTGTTGCCAGACGTGCTGACACCGTAAATTGCGCGGTGGGTGAACTGGTTGATCGGCTCGCCGTCAATGATGTCTGGGTAGGTGGCGTCGGCCTCGTACACGGAATACGGGCCAAGACTGCTGACAGCTGTTCCGCGGGCATAGGAGTTGTCCCCGTCGAAGCCTAGGTTGTCGACGGAGAAGGTGTCGGTTGCGGCATCGTAGGAAATGTCGGTGGCAAAACCGTCGCCCCGTGCCCCGCCGTCGGCTTCAGTGGGCTCGGAGCGGAAAATGGCCGAACCGGCGGAAGGACTGGTTGTTCCAGGAGGGAGGCCCTCGCGGCTGGTGCCCGTTTCAGGATCGTCCGTTGTTGTGCTGCCAAAGGGATTGCCCCCGCCGCACGCGGACAGTGCGGACGCCGCCGCAAGCCCTAGCCAAAAGCGCCTCATCTGCCATTACCTCAATATGTATTATCGTTTTGCGCTACCTTTGGCCGCGATGGCAGCAAAGTCAATTGAGCCGTAAGGAATTGGGCGCAACCGTGGCGAATGCGCTACCTGTATGTTGTTTGCATTGGTCCAGGTTGTGGCATATGTTGTATTCAGAGACGCTGCGCTGGTGATAATAGCGCTTGGCGCCGGGCGGTGCAGCGGGTATTCCAGACCGTGAATTTCCGGCGCAGGACAGGGGGAGAATCCGTGCAGCAGTATCTGGATCAGCTACAGCATATTCTGGATCACGGGGAGCCTTCGGGCGACCGCACCGGCACCGGAACGATCAGTTGCTTCGGGATGCAAGCGCGGTATCCGCTGGCGGAGGGCTTTCCGCTGGTGACCACGAAGAAGCTGCATCTGCGCTCGATCATCCATGAGCTGCTGTGGTTTCTGTCCGGGGATACCAATATCCGCTATCTGAAGGAAAACGGCGTCTCGATCTGGGATGAATGGGCGGATGAAAACGGTGATCTGGGGCCGGTATACGGCCATCAGTGGCGCCGGTTTCCGCGCCTGGAGCTGGCGGAGGGCACCACCGGGGATGAGCCGCTGTACCGCGCTGGTTCCGTTGATCAGATTGCGGATCTGGTTGAGATGATCCGCAAAAGCCCGGACAGCCGCCGGCTGATCGTTTCGGCCTGGAACCCGGGTGATGTGCCCGATATGGCGCTGCCGCCATGCCACACGCTGTGGCAGGTGCGGGTGGCGGGCGGCAAGATGCATCTGCAACTGTATCAGCGCTCGGCGGATATGTTCCTGGGGGTGCCGTTCAACATTGCGTCCTATGCGCTGCTGCTGGCAATGCTGGCGCATGTGACCGGTTATGAGGCCGGGGATTTTGTGCACACGATGGGCGATGCGCATATCTATTCGAATCATGTGGAGCAGGTGAAGCTGCAACTGTCGCGCAAACCGAAACCGTTGCCGCAGCTGCGGATTACGCGGCAGGTGAGTTCGATCTTCGATTTCAAATACGAGGATTTCGAGATCCTCAATTATGACCCGGAACCGGTGATCAAGGCGCCGGTTGCGGTCTGATTTCAAAGGAAAATACGGATGATTACCCTGATCGCCGCGCGGGCGCGCAATGGTGCCATCGGCAAGGACAATGACATCCCCTGGCATGCGCCGGAGGATCTGAAGGCGTTCCAGCGCGAGACGCTGGGCGGCGCCATCATCATGGGGCGCAATACCTGGGACAGCCTGCCGGTGAAACCGTTGAAGAACCGTCTGAACTTGGTGGTGTCCTCCAATCCGCAGGCAGCGGAGACGGTGCTGCCGTCGATTGGGGCAGCGGTTGAGGCGGCCTATGCGCAGGGCTACCGCCGGGTTTACGGGATCGGCGGCGAGGGGATCTACCGCGGCATGCTGGAGATGGCCGACCGGCTGCTGATCACCGAGGTGGATCTGAGCATCGACGCAGCGGATGCGTTTTTCCCGGAGTTTCAGGCAGACGAATGGAGCGTGGCCGGAAAAACGGAGCTTCGCAACAGCGATCCGGCCTGCGTGATGGTTGAGTACCTGCGGCGGGCCTGACAGGCCTGCGCAATAGCCTGCGCCCAGCTGAAGCCCGGGCGCAGCGCTGGCTTGGAAAACTTAAATCGCCTTGAGATCTGCAGCCATTTTCCGGCCATCACGGCCTTCGGTCAGCTCATAGCCGATCTTCATGTTGTCGGCGAGGCCGGTCATGCCGGAGCGCTCCACCGCTGAAATGTGCACAAACACATCCTTGCCGCCTTCATCAGGTTCAATAAACCCATACCCTTTGGTGGTGTTAAACCACTTCACGGTGCCGCTTGGCATTTCCCGTGTCTCCTTCTACTTTGCACTTTGCCCTGGGGTTCTCCCACGGCATCCGGCCCGTTCCCTGCAGGTAGTGGGCAGGGCGAGACCGGACAACTTGGAGTTTTGCACGGGCTGGATGAAAATCAAGAGAAAGTGATGAATTCTACCATAAATTGTGTGAGTTCCGTTGCGAAACATTGAGGGAAGCATGAAAATCTACGGGCTGAAGAATTGCGATACTTGCCGTAAGGCGTTGAAAACGGTTCCAGATTTGGTTCTGGTCGATATCCGCACGGATGGCATGCCAGAGGGTCTTTTGGAGGCGGCTTACGGGCAGTTCGGGGCCAAGCTGGTCAATACGCGATCAACCACCTGGCGCGGGCTGGATGAGGCCGAGCGCGCAGGCGAGCCGCTGGCGCTGCTGCGGGCGCATCCGGCATTGATGAAGCGGCCGCTGATTGAACGCGACGGGGAATTATTCCTGGGTTGGGATCAGAACACGCGCGCGGCCCTTGGTGCGGCCTGACCGGCTGCCTAAGTCAGACCGGTACATTCGGGAGACGCATGATGCGCAATGCAGCGCTAGTTCTGGGAATTATCGCCGGGATTTTCGGCATGGTGGTCGGGTTCTTCGGCTATGTCTACACCACAGCTGTGGAACATTTTGGCGAGGTCGAAGGACTGGCCGAGCAGGTCGACAATGTGGGCCAGCTGAGGCTTCTGGCGGTGCTGTCGCCGCTGCTGGCAATCGCGGGCGGTGCGATGGCACGGGCGCGGGCCCTTTGGGGCGGCATCCTGCTCTTGGGCTCGGCCGCGGGAATGTACGCCGGGTTCGGGTTCAACGTATTTACGGTTTTCCCGCTGAGTTTTGCTGCTTTGGCCGGGCTGCTGGCGCTGGCCGCAGGCAAGCCGGATGAGCCCAAAGCGCATTTCTGATCCACATCTCAAAACATGAAAAAGGCGCCGCTGCCCGGGGGCAGGGCGCCTTTTGCGGTCATGGCTGCGGGATCAGGCTTCGGCTGGTGCTGCGACCTTGCGGACCAAGGCGTCAGCCGACAGGGCGCCGGCGCCTTTGAAGACCAGTACCAGCAGCAGGAAGCTCCACATCACACGCTGGTCGACCAGTTCAATAGCGTTGTTGAACAGGCTGCCCAGTTTCACGCCGTGGCCGGTGACGTCAACGATGGTCTGCACCCAGATGAAACCGATGGTGCCAAGCGCGGCCAGGCGGGTGAGCAGGCCGATGAGGATCAGTGCCGGCAGAACGTATTCGGCGACGGTGCCGGCAAAGATCACCAGGCGCTGGAAGATGTTCAGCTGGGTGACGTCATAAAGAACCGCCTCAGCCGCGTGCGGGAAGATCTGGCCGAAAGCGCCGGCGGAAGGCGAGAAGATCGAGCCGTCCGTCTTCAGGCCTGCGGAATTCCAGTAATAGACCAGCAGGACGGCGGCAAAAACCAGCCGCGCCAGTGTCGGAATGACGAAGTCCGACATCCGGTCGGCCTTGCCGAGGAGGGATGTGTAAGTGGAAACAAGTGCGTGCATGGTCTTACCCTTTGCTATCCAGTCCTGTTATTGCGCCGCCCTGCAACAGCAGGGCCAGCGTGGCACCCAGGTCGAAGGTTTCGTCTTCGGCGGCGGCCTGTTCCAGGGCCTCGCCAATGGCAGCGCCCCCCATCAGGGCGCGGATCCAGACTGCGCCGCCGGGCGGCAGAACCTGGGGAATGGGGTCGAATTCGGGGCGGGTGATCAGCACGTCCTGCGCCTGGGGCTCAGGCTTGGGCGCGCCGTCCTCGGTGTTGTAGCGCCAGAGGCCGTGGACCGGCCAGGGCGAGCGCAGCACCTGCACGGCAGGAGCCAGCGTCAGGCGCGTGTTCATTAGCGCGTCCGGCGTCAGGGCGCCAAGCGCCTCAGGCGCGATCGGGGCGGCATCCGCGGCGTGGTAGGCACCGCGCAGGGCAAGCTCCAGCCGGGCGGTATCGCCGAGGTAGCCCAGGTGTTTGAGCTGCTCCATGCCTTCCAGAAACTCTGGGAAATGCTCGCCAAAAAACATCATCAGCGGCGAGGAGGGCGGGTGCTGGCGCAGGTAGATGCCTGCCAGCCCGTCCATGTTCTGCTTGCCCAGGAGCTTGGCAATCACGGGGAAGGCGCTGTGCATCGCTTCGGTCAGCGAGACAGCAACATTGTTGCGGTAGACACTGAAGCGGCGGCCTGCGGGCTGGTCCAGGTGGTCGGTCAGACCATCCGGCACCGCTTGGCCCGCATCCATCATGGCGCGGGTGAAGTCTGCCTGGGTGACGCTCATGCCGGGACGCGCTCCAGCGCGGTTGCGGCGCGGGCGGCTTCGGCCTCGAGAACCGGCCAATCGGGGACGTCGTTGTCCCATTCGATCAGCACCGGCTTGGGGCCGGATTGCGCCAGCGTGTGGTCCAAGAGCGCCCAGACCGGGTTCACCACTTCACGCCCGTGGCTGTCAATCAGCAGGGGGCGGCCGTGGTCGTCCTCATCCTCGTCATGGCCGCCAAGGTGGATTTCGCCAACCTTGTCCAGCGGGAAGGCGTCGATATAGCCCTGCGGCGAGAACTCCAGATTGGTGGCAGAGACGAAGACGTTGTTCACGTCCAGCAGGAGGCCGCAGCCGGTGCGGCGGGAGATTTCAGCCAGGAACTCCGGTTCCGACCAGGTGCTTTCGGCAAAGGCGAGGTAGCTGGAGGGGTTTTCCAGCAGCATCCGCCGGCCAATGGTGTCCTGCAGCTGATCGATGTGGCTGCAGATGCGCTGGAGGCTGGCGTCCGTATAGGGCAGCGGCAGCAGATCGTTGTAGAAATGGCTGTCGTGGGTGGACCAGGCCAGATGCTCGGAGAAGCTGGCGGGGTTCAGCCAGGAAACCAGATGCTTGAGCCGGGCCAGGTGATCTGCATCCAAGGGGCCTTCGCCGCCGATGGAGAGGCCGACGCCATGCACCGACATGGCAAAGCGTTCACAGAGATGGCGCAGCTGCGCGATCGGGCGGCCGCCGTCCCCCATGTAGTTTTCCGCGTGGATTTCCAGCCATTTGACGCTGCCCGCATCCTCTGTGATCTGGGCAAAATGCTGCGGCTTGTAGCCCACGCCGGGGGCGGCGGGCAGTTTGTCATGTGCAGCGGCGTCAAGCATGGCAGGTCCTGTATCAGGGTGCAAAAGGGGCGGGAATTCGCACTCCCGCCCGGTACTTTAGCGGCAATTATGCCGGCAGGTCACGCTCCAGCGGCTCCAGCGAGCCGCTGCGTGCGGAACCGTCTGCCTGTGCCGGCAGTTCCAGGCCTTCGCAGGTGCCTGCGTCAACCAGGGTCCAGGCGTTGCCCTGATAGTCGACGGTCGAGGTGCCCGCGCAAGTGGTGCCGGGGCCGGCAGCGCAGTCGTTCTGGCCTGCCAGCGACACGCCGTAGCATTTTTCCTTGGTGGCGGCGGCGGCGGGGATGGTGGATGCTGCAGTCAGAGCGGCGGCAACGGCACCAGCAACGGCCAGGGATTTTGCGGTGTTCGACATCTCGTAAATTCCTTTCGGTTTTAGCATGCGGTGTTGTGATGACAGGAAAACACTAACCCGAGGTTTTCAGGAGGTTAAGTCACGAGGCCGTGTCTCACAGCTGCGTCAGCAAGGGTTGCACCGGATTCCAGGTTAAGGTCTTGTTTTTATATGGTTTCGCGGTGCGTAAAATGAAAGCGGCCCCCGATTGGAGGCCGTTTGTGTTGCAATTGGAGCGAAATGTTACAGAAGGTCCGGCGGGGTGGCCTCGAGGGCCAGCGCCTTTGTAACATTTTCCAAGGACTCGACCTTGGTCTGCTTTTCACCGAGGCGGCGGACGGAGACGGTGCGTTCTTCCACTTCGCGGTGGCCGACGGCGAGGATGACCGGCACCTTGCCCACCGAGTGTTCGCGGACCTTGTAGTTGATCTTCTCGTTGCGGATGTCGGCTTCAGCCCGCACGCCGGCCTTTTGCAACTCGGCGACGACTTCTTGCACATAGTCATCCGCATCGGAAGTGATCGAGGCGACTACCACCTGGCGCGGCGCCAGCCAGAACGGCAGCTTGCCTGCGTGTTCCTCGATCAGAATGCCGATGAAACGCTCGAACGAGCCCAGGCAGGCGCGGTGCAGCATGACCGGAGTGTGGCGCTCGCCGTCGGCACCGACATAGGTTGCGCCCAGGCGTTCGGGGATGATGAAGTCCACCTGCAGGGTGCCGCACTGCCAGTCGCGGCCGATCGCATCGGTCAGCACGAATTCCAGCTTCGGGCCATAGAAGGCGCCTTCGCCTGGGTTGAGATCGTAGGCGCAGCCTGCCGCCTCACAGGCTTCCTGCAGCAGTTTGTCTGCCTTGTCCCACTGTTCATCGGTGCCGGCACGGGTTTCCGGGCGGTCCGAGAACTTGACCTTGAAGCTTTCAAAGCCGAGGTCCTTGTAGACATTCGACAGGAAGTCGAGAAACAGCTTGGTCTCATCCGCGATCATCTCTTCGGTGCAGAAGATATGCGCGTCGTCCTGGGTGAAGCCGCGCACCCGCATGATGCCGTGCAGCGCGCCCGAGGGTTCGTAGCGGTTGCAGGAGCCGAATTCCGCCATCCGCAACGGCAGGTCGCGATAGGATTTCAGGCCCTGCTTGAAAATCTCCACGTGGCAGGGGCAGTTCATCGGCTTCAGCGCGTTCACGGCCTTTTCCCGGGCGTGCTCCTCGTCCACTTCGACGATGAACATGTTTTCCTGGTATTTGTCCCAGTGGCCCGAGGCCTCCCACAGCTTGCGGTCAACCACCTGCGGGGTGTTCACCTCGACATAGCCGCCGCGGGTCTGCTGGCGGCGCATGTAGTCCTGCAGCTGGGTGTAGATTTTCCAGCCGTTGGGGTGCCAGAAGATCTGGCCCGGCGCTTCGGGCTGCAGGTGGAACAGATCCATCTCGCGGCCCAGCTTGCGGTGGTCGCGCTTGGCGGCCTCCTCCAGCATGGTCAGGTGGGCCTTCAGCTTTTCCTTGCCGGTGAAGGCAACGCCGTAGATCCGCTGCAGCATGGCGCGGTCGCTGTCGCCGCGCCAGTAGGCGCCGGCAATCGACATCAGCTTGAAGGCATCGCCCGGCAGCTGGCCGGTGTGCTGCAGGTGCGGGCCGCGGCAGAGGTCCTGCCAATCGCCGTGCCAGTACATCCGCAGCGGTTCATCGCCGGGGATGCTTTCGATCAGCTCGACCTTATAGGGCTCATTGTTGTCGGTGTAATGCTGGATCGCGCGGGTGCGTTCCCACACCTCGGTCCGGACCTCATCACGCTTGTTGATGATTTCCTTCATCTTTTTCTCGATGGTGCCGAGGTCTTCGGGGGTGAAGGGCTCGGCGCGGTCGAAGTCGTAATACCAGCCGTTTTCGATCACCGGGCCAATGGTGACCTTGGTGTCGGGCCAGATTTCCTGCACTGCGCGCGCCATGACATGGGCCAGGTCGTGGCGGATCAGCTCGTTCGCCTGGACCTCGTCCTTCATGGTGTGGATGGCGATGGTGGCATCTGCATCGATCGGCCACTGCAGGTCCCAATGCTGATCGTTGACGGTGGCGGAGATGGCCTTTTTGGCCAGCGAGGTGGAAATGCTGGAGGCCACTTGCGCAGGGGTGACGCCTGCGTCAAAGGATCGTGCATTGCCATCGGGGAAGGTGAGAGAGATTTCGGCCATCTGTTGGCTCTCCTCGTCGGTTTGGCGCCCACTGAACGCCCGGTTGCGGGTTATGTCGTCCGGCTGCTTTCGCAGGTGCAGCGGCAGCTGTCAAGCAGGCGAGGGGCCGGCCCCTCGCGCTCCCCGGAGTATTTTTGACCAGAAAGAAGCAGGGTCAGTTTGCTGCCGGGGACGGGACGCCGTCGCGGATCACGGCGGAATAATCCGGAGTGACGCCATGGGCCTGGGCGATCGGGGTGATACTGCCAAGCGCTCGCAGTTCTTCGACGCTGCGGGTCTGGTCGAGCACGCCCTGCTCCCAGGCGTAGTCCGGCAGGTAGCCGTTGGCCAGCAGCCGCCAGTCCAGCGGCACGTCGTCGGCAAAGCTGCGGATCAGGTCCATCACCACGGTGGTGCAGTTGGTGGTCAGCGAATTGTACCATTGCGGCCGGGCGGCAAGGCTGTTGGCGGCGGCCACATAGCGCAGCAGCAGGGCGCGGGCGGTGTCCGGGCTCACATCGATGCGGAACAGCTGCACATCCTCGCCGCGGGCATTGGTGCGGGTGCCGATCACGTCACGTTCATCCGCGGCGATCAGCACCAGGGTGTTGGATTTGAACAGGTCGGCCACCGGGGAGAAGCCGCCGCCGGTCTGGCGGCGCACCTCGACGGACCAGGCGATCTGACCGCCGTTTGCGAAACCGAAGCTGACGATCATATGGGCCATTTGCGGGCCTGCCCAATAGGACATGAACAGGTCCACGGTTTGGAGCGTGGTCAGGTCGTAGCTGCGGACCTCCCAAGCTTCGGAAAACTCCTCAGGCGTTTGCCAGGAGAAATTGCGCACACCGGAGAGGGTGAGGATGTTGTCTTCGACCTGGCCGGTGACCTGGCGGGCTACGTCGGGGGACCAGTTGCCATTGGCCGGCGGGGTCAGGGTGGACCACCACAGGATCATTGCCGCAAGCGCCAGGGTGAAGGTTGTGAGGGCGCGCAGGGCTTTCCGGCGGAACAGGGCGATGAGGACGGTGAGGCCGAGAAGGGCAAAGCCCCCCGCCAGAGCGGCGCGCGGCAGGGTGCCGAACGGCAGCCGGTACCACAGCGCCAGCACGGCCCAGGCGGTGGTCAGCGCCACTGCGGCGGCTGAAATTGCCAGTACTATGCCTTTGAGAAACTTGAACATGCCCTGCGGTCCCTGAAAATTTCCGGCGACCATAAGGAAGCAGGCAGGGCGCTGGCAAGAGGCAGTTCCGCGGCTTGCGGGGCAGGCGCAGCCGTGCCACATCTTGGGCAAACCGACAGGAGACCTGAAACATGCCCGCCACTTCGTTCCTTGAGACCGCCCAAGGCCGCCGGATTGCCTATCACAAGAGCGAGGGGCAGGGGCCGTGCGTGGTGTTCCTGGGCGGGCTGAAGTCCGACATGGAAGGCACCAAGGCCGTGCATCTGGAGGCCTGGGCCAAGGCGCGGGGGCAGGCATTTCTGCGGTTCGATTATTCCGGCCATGGCGAAAGCTCTGGCACATTCGAGGAGGGCTGCATCGGCGACTGGCACCAGGACACGCTGGAGGCTGTGGCGAAGCTGACCGGCGGGGAGATCGTGCCGGTAGGCTCATCCATGGGCGGCTGGCAGGCGCTGCTGCTGGCCCGCGCCATGCCGGAGCGGATCAAGGGCATGGTAACCATCGCCGCAGCGCCGGATTTCACCGAGGATGGCTGGTGGGCCAATTTCACGGAGGCGCAGAAGGCAGACTTGGACGCCCGGGGCTATGTGGAGCTGCCCAGCGACTACATGGAGCCCTATTATGTGTCCAAGCGGATGGTAGAGGATGGCCGCCAGCAGCTGGTCTTGCGGGCGCCGCTGAACCTGCCCTTCAAGGTGCGCTGCCTGCAGGGCACGGCGGATACGGCGGTGTCGACGGAAACGGCGGTGCGGCTGCTGGAGCATGCGGATTGTCCGGACATGCGGCTGAGCCTGGTGAAGGATGCGGATCACCGGTTCTCGGATGAGGCCTGTTTGAAGATGATTGAGGATGCCGTGCTGGAGGTTCTGGACGGAGGCTGACGCATATTTTCCAGCCCGGCACGATTTCGCGGCGGTTATGGAAAATGAATAGATTCGAGAAAACAAGGGATTGAGCCATGGAGCAGAGGATAAGCCTGATCACGCTTGGGGTGCCGGACATGGAGCTGGCGGCTGCTTTTTATGAGGCCTTGGGCTGGCAGCGGGCAGAGAGCCCGGACGGGGTGATTGCCTTTGATCTGATTTCCCAGACCCTGGGGCTATATCCGCTGGCGGCGCTGGCGGCGGAAATCGGGGTGCCGGAGCAGGAGCTGGGCACCGGAGCCATGACGCTGAGCCACAACACCCGCACCAAGGACGAGGTGGCAGAGCTGCTGGCCGCGGCGGAGGCTTCCGGGGCAGAGGTGCTGAAACCAGCACAGGATGTGTTCTGGGGCGGCCATCACGGCTATTTCCGCAGCCCGGACGGGCACATCTGGGAGATTGCCTTCAATCCGTTTTCCAGGCTGGCGGAGAACGGCGCCTTTTGCTGGAACGGCCATTAGGCGTGGCCCGGCGGCGGCAATTGCTTTCTAAATCACCGCTGGCGTGAGGTTTTTCTTGATCCCGGGATTTGTTCTCCGCAGAGTTGAACCAACGGGTGGAAGGCAAAACCGCGAGGGCAGGACATGCCTTATGACCAGCAACCGTGCCGCGAACCTTTGGTTCTGCTGCCGGGAATGATGTGCGACGGCCGGATATTTGATGCTCAGATCAGGACATTTTCCGGCAGTATGCCGGTAATGGTGCTGCCGCTGGCCGGCGGCGACACGGTGGAGAAGATCGCCGCAAGGATGCTGTCGCATCTGCCGCCGCGGTTTTCCCTTGCCGGGCTTTCGATGGGCGGCATTCTGGCAATGGAGCTGGTGCGGCGGGCGCCGGAGCGGATCAGCCGTCTGTGTATCATGGGGGCGAGCCCGCTTGCGGAGACGCCGGAGAAGGCTGCAGACCGGGAACCGCAGATTATCGCGGCACGCACCGGACGGCTGGAGGATGTGCTGCGCGAGACGCTGCCGTTGGAGTGCCTGGCGCCGGGGCCGTCGCGGCTGGAGGTGCATAACCTGTTCTGCCACATGGGAATGGAGCTGGGGCCGGAGCTGTATGTGGCGCAGGCCAGGGCGCTGCAGCGGCGGCCGGACCAGCAGGCGACCATGCGGCGGGTGCATGTGCCGGCGCTGGTGCTGGGCGGGGCGCATGACACCATGGTACCGTCTGCGAAACATGAGCTGCTGGCGCAGTTGATCCCGGAAGCACGGGTGGAGATCTTGCCTGAGGCCGGGCATTTCCCGGTGCTGGAAGACCCGGATGCGGTCAACCGCGCGCTGCTGCATTGGCTGGCGGTTCCTGCACCTGCGCCGGAATCTGTCTCCTGAAATCAGGAATAAAGCCTTGCGCGCTGTTCTTTGCTGAGAAGTTCAGGCTCGGAGACCGGCTTGCCGCTGTCTGCGTCAAAGAACGGGGTATCCCTCCAGCGGCCGGAAAGGCGGCTGGTGATCATCCGGCTGATGATGCCCCAGGCCATGACGCCGCCGCCTTTGGTGCGGGATTGTTTGCCGGGCGCCGGGATGAAGGCCTGGGCGCGGATCTTGCCAAGCGCGTCCTTGCCGCTGAACAGGTCCGAGCGCAGGCCGGCAAAGGGCAGGCCGGGTTTGGCCAGCGTATTGGCAAAGGGCGTGCCGCAGCAGGCGGCATACCAGCGCAAGGGGCCGCGGGGGCCAAGACGGATCGCCTTCAGGTGCTGGGCGCCTTGGCTGATGGTGATCGCATCGGGGGAGAGCTGGAACAGGTCGACCGGGTCCGGTGCCGGGTCCGGCTGGCCGTGGTAGAGCTCATTGGCGCGGCAGTCGGGGCAATAGCAAACCACGCGGGTGCCGCCCCGGATGCCTTCTGCGGACACTTCGCCGCATAAGGCTCCGCAATTGCAGGAGAACGTCTGCGCCGCGGCCACCGGGTCAGGCCGCGGTGTTCTTGTTCGCGGGCTTGCGGCGGGCCGGTGTCTTGCGGCTGTTGGCGTTCATGAAATCAATCACCAGCGGCCGGATGTTGTTGCGCCAGCTGCGGCCCGCGAAGATGCCATAGTGGCCGGCATCCGGTTCCACATGGCTGGCTTTCTTTTCTTCCGGCAGGCCGGTGCAGAGGTCCAGCGCCGCAATGCATTGGCCGGGGGCGGAGATGTCATCCTTGGCGCCTTCGACAGTTTTGACAGCGACATCGGTGATCTTGGAGAAATCCACCTTGTGGCCGTTCACAACGAATTCGTTGCGGGCGATCTCGCGGTTCTTGAAGATGCGCTCGACCGTCGACAGGTAGAATTCCGCGGTCATGTCCATCACCGCCAGATATTCGTCGTAGAAGCGGTTGTGGGCGTCATGGTCTGAGGCCTCACCCTTGGAGACCCGCTGGATCTGATCGACAAATGCCTTGGTGTGGCGCTCACCGTTCATCGACATGAAGGAGGCGAGCTGCAACAGGCCCGGGTAGACCTTGCGCCCCACCCCTTTGTATTTGAAGCCGACCTGCTGGATCATGGTCTCCTCCAGCTGGCCCATGGTGACGCGGCGGCCAAAGTCGGTGACCTCAGTCGGGGTGGCGTCCGGGTCTACCGGGCCGCCGATCAGGGTTAGCGAAGAGGGCTGCGCTTTGGGGTCGCGCTCAGCCAGGTAGGCGGTGGCGGCCAGCGTTAGCGGCACCGGCTGGCAGACGGCGACGACATGGGTGTCAGGACCCAGTTCGCGCATGAAATCGACCAGATAGAGCGTGTAGTCCTCAACATCGAATTTCCCAGCGGAAACAGGAATGTCGCGGGCATTGTGCCAGTCTGTCACGTAGACTTCACAGTTTCTGATCAGGCTTTGCACGGTGGAGCGCAGGAGGGTGGCGTAATGGCCGGACATCGGGGCAACCAGCAGCACCTTGCGCGGCTGTTCTTCGCGGCCGTTGACCTTGAAATGGATGAGGTCGCCAAAGGGGCGTTCGATCACGGTGGTGATGTCGACCAGATGGTCCTTGCCGTCCTCGCAGGTGAAGGAGGGGATGCCCCAGTCGGGCTTTACCACCATGCGCTGGTAGGTGCGTTCCGTCACCTCGCCCCAGGCGGCCATCCAGCTGAGGGCAGGGTTTGGCAATGCCGAGAAGACCGGGTAAGATGCCATGGAAAGGGCCGTGGCGCCCAGCCATTGGTTGGTGTTCCGGACGGTTTCCATCAGATCGTAGGTCATCATGTACCGCATGCCTGCCTCCTTCGCGCTCCCAACCGGCGTAACGTCACCGGCAAATCCGGACTATCGGACCAATCGCCGCTTTGCCCTTATTTTTGCAGAACGTTATTCTGCATAGCAGAAAGCCTATGAGGGATTCCTTTCTATGACAACAAGTGAAGAATTATCCGCCGCGGCCAGCCCCGAGAGTATTGAAAAACTTAAAGAAAACATGGGCCGGGTGGAGCAGTTGAGTAAACGCCTGGCCGATGTCCTGTCCCAGAAGGTCCCGCATAACCCGGCGCTGGACGGCCCGAATCAAGAGCTTTATGCGCGCGCAGCAACCGCCTATTGGGCGGAGGCGATGCAGAACCCCGCCAAGCTGCTGGAGCACCAACTGGAGTACTGGAGCAAGTCGGTCCTGAATTTCGCCGAGGCGCAGAAGGCGCTTGCCGGACAGATGGAACCTACGGATGACGGCGGCCCCAAGGACCGCCGTTTTTCGAATCCGCTGTGGGAAACCAGCCCGTATTTCCATTATGTGAAGCAGCAGTACCTGACCAACGCCGATGCCATTCGCAAGGCGGTGCAGGATGCCGGCGAGATGGACGGCAAGGACAAACAGCGCCTGACCTATTTCGCCGACCAGATCATCGAAATGATGGCACCGACCAATTTCCTGCCGACCAATCCGGATGCGCTGGAGAAGGCGGTGGAGACCGAAGGCCAGTCGCTGATCGACGGGCTGGAGAATCTGGTCACTGACCTGGAGGCCAACAACGGCGAGCTGGTGGTGCGGCTGGCGGATGAGAGCGCCTTTGAACTGGGAACCAATATCGCCACCACACCCGGCGATGTGGTGTTCCGCAACCGGATGATGGAGCTGATCCAGTACAAGCCGGCCACGGAAACCGTGCATGAGACGCCGATTGTGCTGTTCCCGCCCTGGATCAACAAATTTTACATCCTCGACCTGAAGGCGCAGAACAGCCTGATCAAATGGGTGACCGAGCAGGGGTATACGCTGTTTGTGGTGTCCTGGGTCAATGCCGATGCCAGCCATGCCGAAGTGGGCATGGAAGATTACATGCAGGAGGGCTTTTTGACCGCGATCGAGACGGTCAAGGAGATCTGCAAGGTCAAGCAGGTCAACGCGGTGGGTTATTGCATCGCCGGCACTACGCTGAGCCTGACACTGTCGCTGCTGAAACAGCGCGGTGACAAATCGGTGAAATCGGCGACCTTCTTTACCACGCTCACCGATTTCGGCGACCAGGGCGAGTTCACGCCGTTCCTGCAGAACGACTTTGTCGACGGGATCGAGGCGCAGGTGGAAGAGGAGGGGCTGCTGCGGTCCTGGGTGATTGCCCGGACGATGTCGTTCCTGCGCTCCAAGGATCTGATCTATGGCCCCGCCGTCAAAAGCTACATGATGGGGGAAACCCCGCCGGCATTTGATCTGCTGTACTGGAACGGCGACGGTGCCAACCTGCCGGGCCGTATGGCGGTGCAGTATCTGCGGGGCCTGTGCCAGAACAACGAGTTTGCCGGCGAGGGGTTTGAGCTGATGGGCCACACGCTGCATGTGCGCGATGTGGATGTGCCGCTGATGGCGATCACCTGCGAGACCGATCACATTGCCCGCTGGAAAGACTGCTATGCCGGCGTGCAGCAGATGGGCTCGCGCAGCAAGAGCTTTATCGTGTCGGAATCCGGCCATATCGCGGGCATCGTCAATCCGCCCAGCAAAAAGAAATACGGCCATTACACCAACACCGATTTGAAGGGCGACAGCGCCGCCTGGATGGAGCAGGCGGAGTTCCACGAGGGCTCTTGGTGGCCGCGCTGGCAGGAATGGCTGAAAAAGCGCTCCGGCAAGCAGGTTCCCGCCCGCGAGGTGGGGGATTCGGGCTATCCCTCTTTGGTTCCAGCACCGGGCACCTATGTGAAGGTCAAGGCAAACCGTTGATTTCACATGTTTTGCGGATTTTTTCTGCAGCGCAGCAATAAAACTCTTGAAATGCTGCGGTGCAGAAACGATATTCCCCTCATGCTGAAGAGCGCAGGATGGTCCTGCCGCAGCTTTCTGAGGAATTAGAACTATGGCAAAGACCCAAGACTTCACCGCGATGATGAAAGACTTCATGGGCGCCTTCCCGGTTGACACCAAGGCAATGGAAGACGCGTTCAAGACCACCGCTGCCCTGAACGAAAAGCTGTCCGCCGTTGCGCTGGACGCTGCTGAGAAATCCGCTGAGATCTCCAGCAAGTGGACCAAGGAAACCCTGGCCAAGCTGGGCACCGTGTCCAAGGTCCAGGAAGATCCGGCAGACTACGCCAAGGCCGCAACCGATTTCGCCTCCGCTTCCGCCGAAGTGGCTGCCGAAAACCTGGCTGCCTTTGCTGAAGTTGCCAAGAAGGTTCAGATGGACACCGTGGAACTGATGATGGCTGCCGGCAAGGAAGCCTCGGAAGAAGCCACCGCCGCTGTGAAGAAGGCCACCGCTGATGTGACCACCGCCGCCAAGAAAGCGGCTGCGAAGTAAGAACGTCCACGGACCGGCCCCGGCTCTCCTCCCTGATAGGTGCCGGACCGTGAAGAAGGGCAGGCCGCAAGGCCTGCCCTTTTGCGTTGCGGGTTGCGTTGCGGGGATCAGGCCGGCAGCCCGGCCCGCTGCAGGCCGTCGCAGTAATGCTCCAGGTCCTCGGCCCTGACAAAGGGCAGCGTTTTGCAGATGCTGGCGATGGAAAACTCCGGTTCCATGTCCAGGATGCGCCCGCATTCCCGGGCGGCGGCGCTCTTGTCGCCTGCCTGGGCATAACAGGCCGCCAGGTGGCGGTGCGGAGCGGGGAAGCCGGGAAACAGCGCAACCGCCTTGTTTACTTCGGCGATGCCGGGCCGGTATTCCCGGCACATGTACAGCGCAAGCCCCCGGAACCAGTGGAAATATGTCGGATGGAACGGGTTGCGGGCCGAGGCTCGCTCCAGTTCGGCAATCGCCTTGCCCGGCTGGCCCTGGAACACAAATGAAAGGCCGCGGAAGGCCATGGCATCAGTGTCATTCGGGTTCAGCTCCAGGGCACGCTGGAAATGGTCCTTGGCCAGGGCAAACTCTCCCTTGCACAGATGCATGACGGCAAGGCGGCGCTGCGCGACGCTGTCCAGCGGGTCGATGCGGGCGGCGCGGCGCAGCAGCGGGAAGGCCTTGTCCAGAGTGTCCTCCGGGGACATGCTCCAGCCGCTCATCCATTCCACAAGGTAGGTCAGCGCCAGGCCGGAATGCGCTGCGGCACTGCCCGGGTCGCTGCTGCAGGCCTGGTGGTACAGCGCCCTGCACCGGGCCAGGCTTTCGCGCGAGTTGAGAATAAGGGCCTTGGCCCGCAGGACCAGTTCCCGGGGCGTTTCCACTCCGGCGCTGGCTGTCAGTTGCTGGGATTTCCGTTTTGCTTCCGCTTGAAGCTGCCCTGCAAGGGTCTGGGTGATTTCCGCTGCCAGCGCATCCTGGGCGCTGAAACCCGCGGCCTCCTGGTCATAGCGCTGGCTCAGCAGCACCGAACCGCTGCTGCCTTCTGTCAGCGTCACCGTGACCCGCAGCTTGCCGGGCAACTGCCGCACGCTGCCTTCCACCAGGTAGCGGACGCCAAGTTCTACCGCCGCGGGGGCGGTGTTGCCGGCTTCGGCGGCATAGCGGAGCGCCGTGGTGCAGGACACCATGCGCAGGTCCCGGAAGCGGGAGAGGCCGATGGTGACATCCTCGGTCAGGCACTCCGCCAAGGCGGCGGCGGATGGCGCGTCCGGCGAGCGGCTCACGAAGGGCAGGACCGCGGCGGAGACTTCGGCAGCGGGGCCCTCGGCCTCGGGCGCGGGCATTGAGTTTCGGGCAACACGGAACAGGCGGACCGGTTCGGATATGTTGCGGACCAATTGCAAGCCCAGGTCCTCGAAGGAGGCGCCGACTTTGCCCCGGGCCTGCCGCTGCACGGTGCCGGAGACGCAGATTTCACCGGGTGCCGCGAGGGATTCCAGACGGGCGGCGATGCTGACAGCGCTGCCATAGAGGTCGCCCCCGGCTGCAAGCACGGCACCTGCGTGGATGCCGATCCTAAGGGTCAGAGTCTTGCCCTGCGCCGGGGCTTCGGTTTTCCTGGAGATCAGCAAGGCAGCCTTGACCGCCTGCGCCGCATTGGGGAAGGCCAGCAGAAAGCCGTCCCCTTGCGTTTTGACAAGCTCGCCGGAGTACCGTTGCGCGGCAGGCGCGATGATGTGCTCCGCCAGATGCCGGATTGCGGCAACAGCATCGGGCTCTCCGGCCTCGACCAGCGCGGAGAATCCCGCCACGTCAGCAATCAGAATGGCAGCTTGTCTTTTTCTGTCCCCTTGGTCAGCCATATTCCTTGCCACCACAAACTCAAAAGACTTGCCCTGAAGTATATCATATTGAGAATCTTTTTCTGTGACTTTTGCCACAGACGCTCTGCGGAAGGTTCAGCGAGTTTTGCAGGGCTCTTAGAAATGCGCGTCGCGGAAGCTGGTGAACCGCGGCTGCCAGCCGGCCAGGCGGCGCAGCTTGTGCGAGGCCATCTGCTGGTCCAGCGTGGGGCCCTCGGCCCAATCGCCGTATTTGATCAGCGCGTGTTTCAGCGAGCGCACCACATAGCTGCCGTCATGGCCGTGGCGGCGGGCGATTTCGCCGGTGATGTCCGAGACCTGCACGCCGGCCTCGGCGCTGGCGTTGAAATGGCCGGTCAGGCACGGGTTTTCAAGCAGCAGTCGGTAGGCACAGGCCAGATCCTCGCGCTGCACCAGCGGCCAGCGGGTGGAGATGCTGCCCCAGATCTCGAACGGGGCGGCGTTGCGGGCGGCCTGCAAGTAGCGGGAAAATACGCCGCCGTCCTGATGGTAGACCATGCCTGGGTGGATCACAGCGGCGGACAGAGCGGGAGAGGCCAGCACCGTTGCAGCGTTCCTTTGCATCCAAGCAAAGGGTTTGATCGGGCGCATCGGGCTGGCCTCATCCGCCACCCGGCGGCCGGTGGCGCCGTACAGCCAGCAGCCGCCGGTGTAGATCAGCCGCAGCGGTCCGGGGCGCAGTGCGGCCTGGCGCAGGATCGCGGTGATGGCAGCCGTGTCGGCGGCGCCCATGTCTTCATCGAATGCGGCGGCCAATTGGATCAGCCCGTCTGCCCCGGAAACCGCCCGCGCCCAGGCGCCGGGGTGGCGCAGATCGCCGCGCAAGGGGCGGGCGCCCATGGCGGAAAGCTTGCTGTCAGCCTGCTGCGAGCGGCTGAGGCCGGTGACCTCATGCCCGTGGCGGATCAGTTCTTGGGTGACTGCGGTGCCGATGGACCCGGTGCCGCCAAGGATCAGGACTTTCATTGCCCGCGCTCTCCTGTTGCAGATTCTGTTGCGGGGATCATCTGTAAAAGCTGAAGCGGGGTTGAGGTCAAGAGCTCCGGCTGCAGGTGCAGCATTGTCCGCTCGCATAGGGCCGGGAGAACAAATATTGCTGAAATGACGCTGAGGCTTCCATTTTGTTCTGCGCTGGCATAGGCTTCGCTGCGATGCATCATCGCCTGGGAGGGAACGGATGGCGGAACAGGACAAGCCCCTGCTGATCAAACGGTATGCGAGCCGCAGGCTGTATAACACCGAGACCAGTGATTACGTGACGCTGGAGGATATCGCGGGGTTCATCCGGGACGGGCGCGAGGTGCAGATCGTCGATCTGAAAACCGGCGATGACCTGACCCGCCAGTATCTCTTGCAGATCATTGCCGAGCATGAAAGCCGCGGCGAGAACGTGCTGCCGGTCAATGTGCTGAACGACCTGGTGCGCAGCTATATGGTGCCCGGCGGCGGGGTGATGCCGCAGTTCCTGCAGACATCTTTCGATATGCTGCGCGAAAGCCAGTCGAAGATGATGGAAAATATGAACGCGATGAACCCGATGGCGCAGATCCCCGGGTTCGAAGCCATGAAGGCGCAGCAGGAGGCGTTTCTGAAGGCGATGACCGGCGGCTTTGGCACCGCGGGCTGGACCGGCGGCGCACCGGAGGAAGAGAAGTCCGAAGGCGGCGAGGACCTGGACGACATCAAGAAGCAGCTGGCCGAGCTGCAGGAGAAACTGTCGAAGATGAAGTGATCCGCGGGCGGGGTTTCCCGGGTTCCGGGGGGCTCTCGCCTGTTCACGCGCATTCGAAGAATGCGGTTCACAGTTGGGCGTGGCACCGCTGGCGCGGTGCCTTTCCATTCCGGCCGGCGGCATCCGGCCAGAGCGGCGAAACCGGCAGCAGCCGGGTTTACGGCTTGATTTTCAGGATGTTGTGCAGCCGGTGGTAGGGCGCGTTGCGGACGATCTCGTCGATGTCCTTGGCCTCGGGCTGCGGCTTGGCGCGGTAGAACAGATAGACGCTGGCGGCAAAGGACAGGGTGCAAGCCCCGGCAATTGCGCTGACGATGACAGTTTCCAGTCCCATATACAGTCCCAAAGCCTCAATCATGCGGAATTCCGCGTTCGGGACCAATATAGGGGGGGACGGGTGAAAATTCCATATCAGTCTTCGCCTCCGGCGGATTTGGCGGCTTCCAGCACATGGCGGGCCAGGGTTTCCGCGGCTTCGCGGTCTTGCGCCTTGAGGCGCATGCGGGAGCGGCTGCCGAGGCGGGAGGCGGTGGAGAAGATGAAACCGGAGAAGGACAGCAGCGTGAGGCCGAAGGCGGCGCTGCCGGTGACGGTGCCCGCGATGGCGGCACCGAAGCTGGCGAGCAAGGCGCCGGCTGCCAGCCGCTGCGCCCATTGGCCAAGCACCTGATCGCTGTCGCGCTCCCGGGCTTCCGCCTCGCCGGCCCCGGCGGCAAAGGCGGTCAGCAGGTCGGCCACGGTGAGGCCGCTGCCGGGATCATTGGCGGCGCGGACGGCGGCCAGCAGCGCGGCCCGCTCAGCCCGGCTGGAGACAACCGCCTGGATGATCCGGGTCAGGTCCTGGTCCGGGATGGCATCGCCCATGCCGAGCGCATTGGCCATCGCGACCAGCGCAGTGGCCGGGCGCCGTTCGAATTCGGGAAGCGGTGTCATGGCGGCAAGTTGGATGGCACAAGCCAGGATTGCAATCACGAAAAAGCCCCGGCGCAGGGGCCGGAGCTTTCATGCCTCAAGGCAAAGGGGGCGGTCAGGCGGCGGCCTTGCTCATGGTCTCTTCCACCGCGGCCAGCAGGATCTCCGCGATCACGTCTAGCTCGGCCCGGGTGAGACGCACCGGCAGGCGCACGTCGCAGGCCTTCATCAGCATGGCGCGGGTCTGCGGCAGGTCGGGCTGATCTCGCAGGAACTGCCAGTTCCAGAAAGCACGGGCGTTGTCGGTGGAGAGGCCGAAGACCTGCACCTTGACGCCCTTGGCTTCGGCCGCAATGGCAAAGGCGCGGGTCTGTTCCTCGCTGAGGCCTGCCAGGTTGAACTGGATGGAATCCGGAGCGCGGCTTTCCGGCGCCAGCGGTTCCGGCACCTGAAAGAAGGGCGAGGCATTCAGCCGCTCAGCCACATAATTGTGGTTGGCAAGGCCCAGTCGCACCCGGCGTTCCAGCTCCGGCAGCTGCGGGCGGATCACGGCGGCGGAGAGGTTGCTCATCCGCAGGTTATAAAGCGGCAGCTGGTTCTGCCATTTGCCAAAGGCCTGCTGCAGGTCCGGAGTGTTTTCGCCGTGCGGGCCTTTGTGCTTTTTCCAGTTGTGCTCGTAGGCGCCGGACATGATGGCGGCGCGGGCGACCAGATCGGCATCGTCGGTGATCAGGATGCCGCCTTCACCTGCATTCACCATCTTGTAGGACTGGAAGGAGAAGCAGCCTGCCTTGCCGATGGTGCCGATGTTGCGGCCGTTCCAGGTGGTTCCAAGCGAATGGGCGGCATCTTCGACCACCGGGACGCCGCGGTCATCGCAGAGCGCCATGATGGCATCCATGTCCGACGTATGGCCGCGCATGTGGCTGATGATCACCGCCTGGACGCTGTCCAGCTTGGCCTCGAAATCAGCCATGTCGATGCGGTAGTTATCGCCCACCTCGCAGAGCACCGGCACGCAGTCGGCATGGACCACCGAGGAGGGCACGGCAGCAAAGGTGAAGGCGGGGATCAGCACACGGGCGTCGCGGGGCAGGCCTAGCGCTTTCAGCGACAGGAACAGCGCCGCCGAGCAGGAGGAGACCGCCAGCGCGTATTTGCTGCCCAGAAGCGCGGCGTATTCCTGTTCCAGCAGCGTGACCGGGGCATTTTCGGGCGCGGTATAGCGGAACAGGTCGCCGGATTGCATCAGCGCGTCGATGGCGTCGCGGGCAGCTGCGGGAATGGGTTCAGCGTCATGAACGTTGGGCGGCAGAGCCATATTTCAAAATCCTGAATTGTTGCTTCAAGAAATGTAAAACTATGGCGGAGCCGTGCCAAGAGGCAACGCGGCGGAAATTGCCGCCGCAGGCAAGATTTCACAGAACTGTTGCGGAGTTCGCGCGGATTCCGGCTGAGTTTCCGGCGGGGATCAGATCCCCAGCCGGTCGCGCAGGGCAAACCAGGTCATGGCCAGCACCAGCAGCGGCGAGCGCATCCGCGGGCCGCCGGGGAATCGCGGCGTGGGAACGCGGGCCATGGCGTCGAAGCCTTCAGCCTGTCCTTGTATGGCTTGTGCCATCAGCTGGCCCGCATGGGTGGCGGTGCCGACACCGTGGCCGGAATAGCCGGAGGCGGTGAGCACGTTGGGTGCCAGGCGGGCCAGATAGGGCATCCGCTTCATGGTGATCGCCAGCGTGCCGCCCCAGGCGTAATCGATCTTCACGTCCTTCAGATGCGGGAAGATTTCTGTCATCGGCTTGCGCACGGTGGCGGAGATGTCTGCCGGGAACCGGTAGCCGTAGCTTTCGCCGCCGCCGAACAGCAGCCGCTTGTCGTGGCTGAGGCGGAAGTAGTTCACCACGAATTTGGTATCCGCCACGGCGACGTCGCGGGCCAGCACCCGGGCGGCCTCGTCTCCGAGCGGCTCGGTTGCGGCCACGAAGTTGTTGATCGGCATGACGCGCGCGGCGACTTGTCCATTGAGGCCGCCCAGGTAGCCGTTGCAGGCCAGGATCAGGTGATCGGCGGTAACCGAGCCGCCCGCGGTGCGGATGCGGAGCCTGCCGCCTTCCTGGATATCCAGCACTTCGCTGCCTTCAAAGATGCGGGCACCGGCAGCGGAGGCGGCGCGGGCCAGGCTGAAGGCATAGTTCAGCGGATGCAGATGCGCGGCACCGTGGTCCAGGATGCCGCCCTTATAGGCGGGAGAGGGGCACATGGCCCAGCAGGCTTCCTTGTCCAGAAGCTCGATGCCGCTATAGCCGTAGCGGTCCTGCAAGTGGCGGCCATAGTCATGCAGTTCAGCGGACTCCTTTTCAGAGAACGTGGTCCAGGCAACGCCGGGTTTCAGGTGGCAGTCCTGCCCATGCTTCGCGATCAGCGATTTCACCAAGTCCTTGGAAACCTCGCCCAGCTGCCAGAGCCTTTGCGCTTCGGGTTCCCCCATCAGCGCTTCCAGCCCTTCCTGGTCCATCCGCTGGCCGCTGCCGAGCTGGCCGCCATTGCGTCCCGAGGCACCAAAGCCTACCCGCTGCGCTTCCAGCAGCACCACATCCATCCCGGCCTCTGCCAGATGGAGTGCCGCCGACAACCCGGTATAGCCGCCGCCGACAATGCAGACGTCAGCTTTGACGTCACCGTCCAGCGCCGGGAACGGCTGCATCGGGATGGCCGTCGCCGCATACCAGCTGTTTGGATATTCGCCTTTGCGATCATTGGAATAGAGCAGGTTCATTGCCATAGCTTCACCTCAAGCCAAGAACGCCGCCGCAGCGGACAGCACGCGGCGCTCCCTTTTCATCTTTCCATAAATACTCAATTGCGCTGCCGCCGGCTGCGGGCGGCAGCGCCCGGGCCTTTACACGTTCATCAGCAGATGCTCGCGCTCCCAGGGCGAGATCACCTGCAGGAACTCCTCGTACTCCGCGCGTTTCACGATGGAGTAGACGCGGGCAAATTCCGGCCCCAGCACCTCGTGCAGTTCTGTGGCACCTTCGAACAGATCCAGCGCCTGGCCCATCACCTGCGGGATATCGCCTTCACCTTCGTAAGCATCGCCCTTGAACTGCTTGCGCGGGCGCTCTTCCTTGATCAGGCCAAGGTAGCCGCAGGCAAGCGACAGCGCGATGCCCAGATAGGGGTTGCAGTCCATGCCGGCGATGCGGTTTTCCACCCGCCGCGCTTCTGGCCCCGACAGCGGGATGCGGATGCCGGTGGTGCGGTTGTCGCGCGCCCATTCCAGATTGATGGGTGCTGCGTGGTCCTTCACGTAGCGGCGGTAGGAGTTCACATAAGGCGCCATCACCGCAAGCCCGGCCGGCAGATGGTTCTGCAAGCCCGCGATGAAATGATAAAACGCATCTGTTTCACCGCCTTGGGGCCCAGAGAAGATGTTCTCACCGGTCTCGATGTCCAGGATCGAATGATGGATATGCATGGCCGAGCCCGGCTCATCCTCGATCGGCTTGGCCATGAAAGTGGCAAAGCAGTCATGCCGCAGCGCCGCCTCGCGGATCAGGCGTTTGAAGTAGAAGACCTCATCCGCCAGCTTGACCGGGTTGCCGTGGCGGAGATTGATCTCCAGCTGGCCGGCGCCGCCTTCCTGGGTGATGCCGTCGATCTCGAATCCTTGCGCCTCGGCAAAGTCGTAGATGTCGTCGATCACTGGGCCGAATTCGTCGACCGCGGTCATCGAATAGGCCTGGCGCGCCGCAGCCGGGCGGCCGGAGCGGCCCATCATCGGCTCGATCTCCTTGGCCGGGTCGATGTTGCGGGCAACCAGGAAGAATTCCATTTCCGGCGCCACAACCGGCTTCCAGCCCTTGTCGTGGTAGAGCTGCACCACACGTTTCAGCACGTTGCGCGGCGAGAAGGGGATCGGCCTGTCATCCCGGTCATAGGCGTCATGGATCACCTGCAGGGTCCAGTCGCCGGTCCAGGGCGCGGCGGTTGCCGTGGACATGTCCGGCTTCAGGGTCATGTCCTTTTCGATCCAGCCGTCGTCATCCGCGGCATCGGCCCAGTCCCCGGTGATGGTCTGGTAGAAGATGCTGTCGGGCAGATGAAAGTAATCGGTCTTCGCGAATTTCGATGCCGGTACCGCCTTGCCACGGGCGATACCGGGCAGGTCCGAGATAACGCATTCGACTTCGTCGAGACGACGCCCCTCCAGATAGGCTTGTGCTGCTTCGGGAAGGGTGTCGAGCCAGGCTGACATTAGGTCCTCTCTTTCCTGTAAAACTCTGCGAGGAAGGTTGCGATTTCAGGGTTGTCCACGGGGGCGTCCAGCTCAGCGGCTGCACGGTTCAGCAGGTCGTCGGGCACCACGCCGCGGCCGCGCTTTTCGATCAGGCCGCCGACAAAGGCGCTGGGGAATTCAGGATGGGGCTGCCAGGAAATGATGTGGTCGCCATAGGCGAGGATGCCGTTCTCACAGAAGGCGTTGCCGCCCAGCACCCGGGCGCCTTCGGGCAATTCCACCACCTGGTCCTGGTGCCAGGCGTTCAGGGTCAGGTCCTTGCCGTCCACTTGATAGGTGACACGGCCGACGGCCCAGCCGCCTGCGTATTTCTCGACCTTGCCGCCGAGCGCCTGGGCGATGATCTGATGGCCAAAGCAGATGCCGGCCAGCGGCTGTTTCTTTGCGTTGATCTCGCGGATCAGTTCTTCCAGCGGCGGGATCCAGGCGTGGTCCTCATAGGCGCCGTGTTTGGAACCGGTGATCAGCCAGGCGTCGGCGTCATCGGCGCTGTCCGGAAGCACGCCGTCCACCACGGCCCAGGTCTGAAACTCAAAGCCGTTGCCATCCAGCATGTCGCGGAACATGCCGTCATAATCGCCAAAAGGGCCAAACAGGTCTTCGGGGGAGTGGCCGGTTTGCAGGATGCCGATTTTCATAAGTCACCAGATTTGATCAAATTGAGCCTAGCTAAGGGGGCATGAGCAGGCAAGACCCCTAGCCAAGGCGGCTCTATACCGCTTCCAGCCAGGACAGCCAATGGCTCTCCCTAGGGCGTTCGGCAAAGCCGCGCAGTTCCTGCCGCTTGGTCATCACCAGATTGCGGATTGCCAGGTCTGGCAGGATGCGGGCAATCAGCGGGTCGGTGTCGAACCAGTTGATTGCGGTTTCCCAGTCGGCGGCCAGTTGCGGCAGGCCCTGGATCTCATAGATGTTGCCGTCGGACGGGGCGGGGGGCTGCATCTTGTCCTCGATCCCTGCCATGGCGGCGCCCAGCACGGTGGCGAGCATCAGATAGGGGTTGATGTCGCCGCCGGCGACCCGGTGTTCGATGCGGCGCGCCTTTGGGCTGCCGCCGGGAATCCGGATGGCGGCGGTGCGGTTCTCATAGGCCCAGGCAGCGCTCACCGGCGCATGGGCACCCGGCACCAGCCGGTCGTAGGAATTGCCGTGCGGGGCAAAGATCAGCGAGCTGGCAGGCATCGCCGCCAGGCAGCCGGCCACCGCGTGCATCAGGAGGTTCGAGCCTTCTTCGCCGCCGTTATCGAAGACGTTGCTGCCGTCCTTGTCCTCGACGGAAAAATGCACGTGCATGCCGTTGCCGGCTTCTTCAGCATAAGGCTTGGCCATGAAAGTCGCGGCAAAGCCGTGTTTGCGCGCAAGTCCTTTTACCAAGGCCTTGAACAGCCAGGCGTCATCCGCGGCGCGCATGGCTTCCTGGTGGTTGAGGTTGATCTCGAACTGGCCCAGGCCGGCCTCTGAAATCGCCGATTGTGCGGGGATGCCCATGGCCTCGGCCCCGTCGTAGAGATCGGTGAAGAAATCGTCGAACGCGTCCAGTTCTGCCACCGACAGCACCGACTGCTGGTCAAGCTCGCGCCCCGTGAACGGGTCGATCGGCGGCGCAGGTTGCGGGCCGCTGTCATCCAGCAGGCTGAATTCCATCTCGGTTGCGGCCACCACCGTCCAGCCGCGGGCCGCATAGCGGGAGAGCACTTCGGCCAGCACATGGCGCGGGTCGCCCAGGAAGGGGGCGCCGTCTTCCCAGTACATCGCCATCGGCACCAGCGCCGAGGCGCTCTTGAGCCAGGGCATCGGCACCGCCCCGCGCTCGGTCGGCAGCATCACCCCATCGGCGTCGCCGGTCTCGAACACCAGCGGATTGTCGTCAACGTCGCGGCCCCAGAGGTCGACGTTGAGGGTGGAGATCGGCATCCGCGCAGCCCCCTTGTCCAGCTTGGCGGCCATATCCGCAGGCAGGCGCTTGCCGCGCATCTGGCCGTTCATGTCACAGGCGGCAATGCGGATGGTCTTGAGGGCGGACAGGTCCATTGGGGGCTCCATGAATGCGTTGCGCCAACCCTAGCGCAAGGAAATCCATTCGCCAAGATAATTTGATCAAAAGTTTTCAGCACTGCCGTTTCGCGTGGATTTCTCAGGAGAAATTGGCGTTTCCGGCGGCCGCAATCCGCGCCGCTGCCCGCCACCGGGATGAAACGGCGAAAAAAATGGCTCCCGGAGGAGCCATTCTTGGTTAGCGGATCAGGTTCAGCCTCAGCTTGGGTTTGCTGCGCCGCTCTTGCGGCAGGTGCCTGTTCAGCCGCCGGTTCACGAAGCCGAAGATCGAGATGATCAGCAGTGTCAGCAGGATGAAGTAGAAGGCCAGGATCGGGTAGGGGACAAAGGGGTTGAAGGTCTTGTCCGCGAAATAGCTGGCGTAATAAAGCGCGTCGCCCTTCTGCCGCCAGGCAGGGAAGCCCGAGAAGAACACCAGCGTTGTGGCATGGAACAGGAAGATTGCCTCGTTCGTATAGGCGGGCCAGGCCAGCCGCATCATGGTCGGGAAAGTGATACGGCGGAACCGGGTCCAGCCGGTCATGCCATAGGCATCCGCGGCCTCGATATCGCCCTTGGGGATCGATAGCAGCGCGCCATAGAAGATCTCGCCCGAATAGGCGGCGGTGTTGAAGAACAGCACGATCAGCGCGCCCAGCCAGGCCGAGGTGAACGGGTCAAAGAAACTGGAGACGCTTTTCAGGCTGAGGAAGCAGGCGTAAGCAAAGAAGAACTGGATGAACAGCGGGCTGCCGCGGAAGATGAAGATGAACCACTCTGCCGGCTTGCGCCACTTGGGGCTGGGGCTGGCCTTGCCGACTGCCAGCGCCACAGCCAGGAAAAAGCCGGTCACCAGCGCCAGCGCGCCAAAGTAGACGTTCCAGATCAGGCCGGAACCGATCAGGGTGAAATGCTCGCAGAGAGTATATTCGCCGCGCGGCAGCAGCCGTTCGCCAAATCCCAGGGAGCGGAAGGCATAGGCCTGGATGGTTTCAACGCAACTCATGCCGCAGCCTTTCTTTGTGCTTCGCCGCCCGCGGTGGCCTGGCCTTTGGTCAGGCGCTTCATGATGCGGTCCAGGGCGACCTCGGACACTTTGGTGAAGCAGAGGTAGAAGACCAGCAGCGCGGCAAAATACCAGACGTGCCAGTTCGGGTGCGGGTAGTCGGTGAACCGTGCGGTCTTGGTGCCGCCCAGCTCCCGCGCCCAATAGACGATGTCCTCGACCCCCAGCAGGAACAAGAGCGGCGTGGCCTTGATCAGCACCATCCACAGGTTCGACAGGCCTGGCAGCGCATAGACCCACATCTGCGGAACCAGGATGCGCCAGAAGGCCTGGCGGCTGGTCATGCCATAGGCCTCGGCGGTTTCGATCTGAGCGCGAGGAACAGCGCGCATAGCGCCATATAGGACATTGGCGGCAAAGGCGCCGAACACGATGGAGAAGGTCAGCACGGCGAGGAAGAAGCCGTAGGTTTCATGCACCCATTGCGGCGCGGTGGACAGCGGCAGCTTGGCCGCGTCGCAGACGACAAAATCGATGCCCTGGCGGATCGGCTGATCCCAGTCCGGGCATTTCACCTTGTGGCGCATCCACTCAAACGCCTGGTCGAGCGCGATGACGAAGAACAGGAAAAAGGCAATGTCCGGCACGCCACGCACGATGCTGGTATAGCCCATGCCGAACCAGCGCAGCGGCAGGAATTTCGACCGCGCGGCACTGGCGGCGCCAAAGCCGAACAGAAGGGCCACCGGAGCAGTAATCGCCAGCAGGGTCAGAACCACAAAGACCGAGATGTAAAGGTTCATATGCTTGCCTGTGGTCAGGTAGCAGCTGAGCCAGCTCAGCCCCTCAAGCGTGGATGGGTCCGTGCAATAGGAAAACATATGTGCCCTGTCTTTCTGTGTTCACGCCCGGCAGCGGAGCAGCCGGAAGAGAATGAATGAGGCCCGCGTGCCGCGGCGCGCGGGCCTGCAGATCCTGTCTGAGGATCAGATTACCACTGGGACGCCACTTCCCACTTGGCGATCAGGGTGTTCAGCGTGCCGTCGTCTTTCATCGACTGGATCGCCGCGTCGAACTTGCCGCGCAGTTCCGCGTCGGATTCACGGAAGCCCATGCCAACGCCGCCGCCGATGGATTCGGTGCGCTCAAGCTTCACGAGGCCGTCGCCGACCATGGTGTCAATGAAGCTGTTATCGGCCAGAACCGCATCCGCTTCGCCGCTGCGCACGGCTGCGACGGTTTCTTCCGGGGTTGCGAATTCAACCAGGGTCCAGCCCTGCTCGGCAATGAAGGCGGCCTGGATGGTGGTCGCCTGGGCTGCGATCACGCCGCCGGCCAGGTCCACATCAGCGGACTGGGCCAGGTACGCGGAGGGATCCGGCGGGGTGTAGGCCTGGGTGAAGTCGATGACCTCATCGCGCTCGTCGGTGATCGACATGCCGGCGATGATGGTGTCGTAGTTGCCCGAGACCAGGTTCGGAATGATCGAATCCCAGTCGTTCTTGACCCATTCGCAGGTCAGTTCGGCGCGCTTGCACAGCTCGTCGCCCAGCTCGCGCTCAAAGCCGTCGATTTCGCCGGCGTCGTTCACGAAGTTCCACGGCGCATAGGCGCCTTCGGTGCCCAGGCGCACGGTGTCCGCCAGCCCCATGCCCGCGGTCAGCGCCAGGGCGGCGGTGCCAAGAATCAGAGATTTCATGTATTTACTCCCGTTCTGATTGGTTATTGGATTTGTTGTTTATCGGTCAGTGTGCGTGGCGGGTCGAGGACAGGAAGGCGCGGAGCCGTTCTGAGCGGGTGCCGCCAAAGACTTCGTCCGGAGAGCCCTCTTCCTCGATCAGCCCTTGGTGCAGGAACACGACGTGGCTGGAAACATCCGCCGCCATCTTCATGTCGTGGGTCACGATCAGCATGGTGCGGCCCTCGGCGGCAAGGTCCTTGATCACCTTGATCACCTCCTGCTCCAGCTCGGGGTCGAGCGCAGAGGTCGGCTCATCAAACAGCAGCGCCTCGGGCTCCATGCACAGGCCCCGGGCAATCGCCGCGCGCTGCTGCTGGCCGCCAGAGAGCTGTGCCGGGTAGACGTCGCATTTGTCGCCGATGCCGACCTTCGTCAGGTAGTGGCGGGCCTTTTCCTCAACCTCGTCTTTGTCGCGGCCCAGCACGGTCACGGGGGCCTCCATCACGTTTTGCAGGATGGTCATATGGGCCCACAGGTTGAACTGCTGGAACACCATCGAAAGGTTGGTGCGGATGCGCAGGATTTGCTTGGCGTCAGCCGGGCGGCGGTTCAGGCCCTGGCCGGTCCAGGTGATCGGCTCTCCCTTGAACAGGATTTCGCCCTGCTGGCTGTCTTCCAGCAGATTGCAGCAGCGCAGAAGGGTGGACTTGCCCGATCCCGAAGACCCGATCAGCGAAACCACGTCGCCCTTGTGGGCAGTGATGTCGACGCCTTTGATCACTTCCAGCTCGCCATAGGATTTATGAAGGCCGCGAATTTGCAGAACGGGCGATGTGTCGGTCAAGGTGTCTTTGTCCCTGTGAGTGGAAATTCGTTCTTATTGGACCGAAAAAAAGACCGAATGCAACGTTCAAACCGCACAAACCGGCAGGGCAGGCGTCAAAATGGCGGGGCAGGCCGCCATTTTGGAAGGGAGCGTTACGTCAGCTCGGCGGCGCGGATGCGCTGTTCGGTCAGCACGGGTCCGGGCGGCGTGGGGACTGCCAGATAGTCGGCGGGGGTGATCTTCACCAGACCCTTGAGGTGCAGCAGGCTGCGGGTCTCGTCATCAAGCCCGCGGATGGCGGCTTCGATGGCGGTGAACAGAGCCCCGGCATCACCGCCGATCGCGGTGATATAGGGCAGGGTCGGGGTCGGAACGGTGCGTTCGATCTCTGCCAGCCCGTTTGCGAACTCATCGTATTCCTTGATCAACTCCCAGGTCAGCGCATCAAGGGCAGCAAAATCGGCGCGGCCTTCCGCAACCGCCTCTGCCGACAGCTTGTGGCCGCCGGTTTCGACCAGGGCGCCCGGCAAAATGCTGCGGTCATGCAAATGCACCATCGGCGCGGCCCAGCCAGACTGCGACAGGGCTTCGTTATAGGCCAGGCGGCGGCCCGCAAAACTGCTGAGCGGCATGCCGGCATCCTCGCTGCGGGCAATGAAGACACTGTTGTAATAGCCGGGCGGACAGCCCGGCAGGTCGTAATCCGGAGTGCCGACCAGCTCGACCTCGCCATAAAGCCGGGTGCGGTAGGGGCAGCCGCAAGTTTGCGACAGCAAAAGTTCCGGCGATTTCCAAACCTCCCAGAAGTCTGCATCGCGGGTGAGCGCCTCGGGCCCGCCGCCCAGATGGTCGCGGATCGAAGCCCAGAACCGGTCATTTGCGTGTGCCGTTTCCGGCCGGTCGTACATTCCTAGGTGAGCAATCATAAAGCAGCCTCTGCCCGTTTGCGCGCCTGAGCGCTGTCCATATCCGAAACGCCCAGCAGGCTGGCAGACAGCCGCAGCAGCGCATCCTCATTTGCATCGCGCCGGCCATCGGCCAGCGCCACTTGCCACAGCGCCTCGATTACGCCGGTACGGTCCTCATAGGCAACCGCGTCCTTGATCGCGCGGGTGAAGCGCACGGTATCGGGGGCCTCGGCCTCCATCGCCTCAGCCTGTTCGCGCAGGATCAGGGCGCTGCCCGTATCCAGACCGTAACGGGTGCCGAGGATCCGGTCGATGCGATCCTTTTCCACTTCGGAATAATTGTGATCCGAGCGGGCAATGCGCACCAAGAGCGCGGTCAGCGCCATCCGCGCGCCTTCGTCGTCCAGCGGGGCGGGGGCAGGCTCCATCAAACGTTGCAGCAGCTCCTTGAACATCAGCTGCCCTCCTGCAGCCCGGCCGCCTTGCCGGTGAATTTCTCTGTGGCGCGGGCGCGGGCCTTCTGGCTGTCGGCATAAGACAGGCCCATGGCCTTGCGGGCATCCTCGACAATGGTGATTTCGCCCGGATGCTCATTGCCGTCGGCGAGCACCACCTCCCACAGGGCGTCCAGCGCCGCCAGGCGTTCCTCCAGCCCGGTGGTCTCGCGGATCAGCCGCCCGAAGGTATCGGTCTCCGGCGCCGCGGCATGCAGTTTTTCGCAGGTGGCGCGCACCTTGGCGGCCTCAATCGCGTTGTGCTGATAGAGACGCGCCAGAATCCGGTCGATCAGGCTGATTTCTTCCAGCTGATAGTCCCGGTCCGACTGCGCCACCCGCACCAAAAGCGCCCCCAGCGCCAGCTCGGCGTCCGGATCCGGCAGCGCCGGGGCCTCGGAGGGGCGGAAAGCTTGGAAAAATTTCTTGAGCAGCGGCATTAGCGGACCCCGGGCAGCAGTGCAGGCGGCATCAGCCGCCGTAGCCTTCGATGATTTCCATATCACCAGCGGACACCGGATCGCGCAAGGCTTTGGCGTCCTGATAGGCTACTGAATCATAGCAGGCTTTTGCGGTGGCGAAATCCTCGAATTCAATCACCACGGTGCGGGCGCGCATTTGTCCCTCGCGGATTTCCTTCTGGCCTCCGCGTATCAAAAAGCGGGCGCCGTATTGCGCAAAAGGTGCAGCATTGGCGGCAACATAGTCCTTGTAGCGCTCGGTATCGTCCACGTCGATGTGTGCTACCCAGTATCCCTTGGGCATGGCGTTTGTGTCCCTGCATTTTATGGTTGTGAGCAGGCTGATACAAAACCGCGCCAAAGACAATGGGGCGGTTGTTAAGAATTTCCCCGTTCCGTGCGGAATTTGCGCTTGTTTCAAAGACCTGCGCGGAAAATGAAAACGCCCGCCAAAGCGGCGGGCGTTCCCAAATCTGCGATTGGCGGGATCAGCCGATCTCGGCCAGCCGGGCGAGCGCCTCCTTGACCTTGGCTTCCTCCTCCTCGCGCGCGGCGAGGTTGGCCTTGGCTTCCGCCACCACGTCCTCCGGCGCGGAGGCCGCAAATTTCGGGTTGTTCAGCCGCCCGCGCAGGCCTCCCAGCTCCTTGGCCAGCTTGCCCAGGGTCTTCTCCAGGCGCGCCTTTTCGGCGTCCACGTCGATCACATCCGCCAGAGGCAGGCCGAAGGTGGCTCCGGGCGCCGCAACAGAAGCGCAGCCCTTGGGGAAGCTCTCCACCTGCTCCAGCGCGGTGATGCGGGCCAGTTTCTGGATCATCGCCTGGTTCTTTTCCCAGGCAGAGCGCGCCTGATCGGAGAACTCCGTCACCACCATCGGGATCTTGGCGCCCGCCGGCACATGCATCTGCGCCCGGGTGGAGCGGATGTTTTCAATCGCGGTGATCACCCAGTTCATCTCGGCGTCTGCATCCGCATTGACCAGCTCAGCGCCGTAGGACGGCCAGTCCTCATGCACCAGCATGTTCTCGCGCTTGGCGGTGTTGCCCCACAGCTCCTCTGTGATGAACGGCATGATCGGGTGCAGCAGGATCATGCACTGATCCAGCACCCAGCCCAGGGTCTGGCGGGTCTCTGCGATCACCGCCTCATCTTCGGAGCCGAACAGGGGTTTCGACAGCTCGATATACCAGTCGCAGACTTTGCCCCAGACAAAGGCATAAAGCGCATTGGCCGCGTCGTTGAAGCGGTAGGCTTCCAATGCGGCGTCCACTTCCACGCGCACCTTGGCGGTCTCGCCAATGATCCACTGGTTCACAGCAGCCTGCGCATCCGGGCAGGCATAGGCCGGGACGGATTCGTCATAGACCTTGTTGAAATGGGCAAAGTTCACCGCATTCCACAGCTTGGTGCCAAAGTTCCTGTAGCCCTTGAGCCGCTCCATATCCAGTTTCAGCACGCCGCCAAGCGCGGCCATCGCAGCAGAGGAGAAGCGCAGCGCATCGGCGCCGAATTCCTCGATGATCTCCAGCGGGTCCACAACGTTGCCGGTGGATTTCGACATCTTCTTGCCTTTGGCATCGCGCACCAGCCCGTGCAGGTAGACGGTGTCGAAGGGAATGCGCTCCTTGACCGGCAGGTTTTCGTCCAGCACCGCCAGCTGCATCATCATCATCCGGGCAACCCAGAAGAACAGAATGTCCTGACCGGTGACCAGGGTCGAGGTCGGGAAGTATTTTTTTGTCTCCTCGGTCCATTCCGGCCAGCCCAGCGTGCCGATCGGCCAGAGGCCGGAGGAGAACCAGGTGTCGAGAACGTCGGGGTCGCGCCAGAGCTTGATCGGCTGGCCGTTTTCATCTTGGTCGCCGAGTGATGCTGACGCATTTTCGGCTTCTTCTGCGATCAAATACCCAAAGGCATTCGATTCAGAATAGTATTTTGCAGCTTGTTCCAGCGCGTCTTCATAGTTTGACGCACAGAACGCGACCGGCTCGTCGGGCTGCCAGATATCGAACTCGCCGTCGTCGGTGGTACCGTGGATCACTGCGGGGCCATACCAAACCGGGATCTGATGGCCCCACCACAGCTGGCGCGAGATGCACCAGGGCTCGATGTTTTCCAGCCAGTGGTAATAGGTCTTCTCACCCGATTCCGGCAGGATCTTCACATCACCATTGCGCACCGCATCCAGCGCCGGGCCGACAACCTTTTCCGCGTCCACAAACCACTGGTCGGTCAGCATCGGCTCGATCACAACCTTGGAACGGTCGCCAAAGGGCTGCATGATCGGCTTGTTCTCGACATACGGGACGGTCTCGGTAAGTTGCGTCTCCTCACCGTCCTCGCCTTTGACAGTTTTGGTCTCGCTGACCATCACCGCCAGGCCTTCGCTGGTGATCTGCTCGACCACCAGTTTGCGGGCCTCAAACCGGTCCAGACCGCGCAAGTTCTCCGGCACCAGGTTGACGGCGTCGGCTTCATTCTCGGTCAGGGTCTTCTCGCCCTTGGCAACAGACATGGCGAGGGTCGCGGCGGCCTCGTAGCTGTCGCCGTCCGCGCGCATCTGGCCGCGCATGTCCATCAAGCGGTACATCGGAATGCCGCCGCGCTTGGCAACCTGATAGTCGTTGAAGTCATGCGCGCCGGTGATCTTCACCGCGCCGGAGCCAAAGTCCTTGTCCGGGTACTCATCAGTGATGATCGGGATCAGGCGGCGGTGCTCCTTGGGGCCGACCGGGATTTCGCAGAGCTTGCCAACGATGGGCGCATAGCGCTCATCCGAGGGGTGAACGGCCACCGCGCCGTCGCCCAGCATGGTCTCAGGCCGTGTGGTGGCGATGGAGATGTAATCACGGGTTTCACGCAGGGTGACATTCCCGTCTTCATCTTTCTCGACGTATTCGTAAGTGGCGCCGCCTGCGAGCGGGTATTTGAAGTGCCACATGTGGCCGGCGACCTCGATGTTCTCGACCTCAAGGTCGGAAATCGCGGTCTCGAAATGCGGGTCCCAGTTGACCAGCCGCTTGCCGCGGTAGATCAGGCCCTTGTTGTACATCTCCACAAAGACCTTAATCACTGCGTCGTGGAAATTGGGGGAATTCTCGTGGCCGGTGCGGGTGTCGCCCGCAGCACCTGCCATGGTAAAGGCAGTGCGGGAGAAATCGCACGACGCGCCGAGGCGTTTCAGCTGCTCGACAATGGTGCCGCCGGATTTCTCTTTCCATTCCCAGACCTTCTCCAGGAATTTCTCGCGGCCGAGTTCGCGGCGGGACGGCTGCTGGGTCTTGGCCAGCTCGCGCTCGACAACCATCTGGGTGGCGATGCCCGCGTGGTCGGTGCCCGGCTGCCACAGGGTGTCAAAGCCCTGCATGCGCTTCCAGCGGATCAGGATGTCCTGCAGGGTGTTGTTGAAGGCATGGCCCATGTGCAGAACGCCGGTCACGTTCGGCGGCGGGATCATAATGCAATAGGTCGAGGCCTCGGGCTTGGCATTAGCACCCGCCTTGAAGCAGCCGGCGTCTTCCCAGGCCTTGTACAGGCGGCTTTCGGCTTCGCCTGCGTTGAACGTCTTTTCCATCGCCATCGCTCGTCATCCCTCATGCAACTGCCGGATCAATTACCCAATGGTTCAGGGAAGGGGAAGCAGGATATGGGGATTTCTTGGCCGGAACCGTCGCGTTTGCGGCCGGCGGCGGCGATATGAGTATTTTTGACCAGAAAGAAGCAGGTCCGAAGCGCCCCTGCCGCGGGCCGTCCGTCCGCTCAAGGGATAATCCTGCCTCCGGCAGGGGCAGCCTCTTCCTGGTGCGGTCATCGGCTCTCCAGCCTGTACCGCATAAGGAGAGTGCGGCGATTCTGGTTAATGGAATCTTACCGCTTCTTTCTGGTTGAAAATACTCAAAACCTGCGCCGAAGGCGCTAAGTACAGCGTGCGCCCAAGGGGCGCGCACCTGTTAACTCCGCTGACAGCTTGTTACAGCTTGTCCAGTGCTTCGTGCAGCTTTTCCAGCTCGCCGTCATGCATGGCAATCGCCTGTGCCTTGTAGGGGAAGTTTCTGGCGCGCACTTCAGAATGGAATTCTTGCAGCGCCGCGACCCGCTCCTGGTACATCTGCTTGTGCAGCCGCCCCAGGTCGCCAAAGGCGTGGGCGTGGCGCGGCGGGTTTTCCGCTTCGCCGCAAATGTCGGTCATGAACAAGAAGATCACGTCGCCCGCGTTTCCCGAGCCCAGAGAGATGGTGACGATGGAAGTGCGGTCGTTCAGGAGCCGCAGGGTATCCTCGGCGACGCATTCGATCTCGCAGGCAAAGGCGCCGGCGTTCTCATAGCGTTTGAAAGTGTCGTAGATCTGCATCGCCTCTTCCGCTGTGCGGCCAAAGGCACGCAGGCCGCCGCACCAATGGCTGAGCGAGGGCACCAGCCCCATGTGCACCTGCACCGGAATGCCTTCCTTGGCCAGCATTTCGACCACATCGTAAGAGCGGTTGGTGAAATACATGTCGGCGCCATTTTCCATGCAGGTAATGGCGTGGCGCATGATCTCGTCGTTGGTGGCGAACTGGCCCCAGTTCATTGCGGTGCCCGCGAAATGGGTGGGGGCGATTTCGCGCGCCATGTCCAGATGCACGTCCCAGAGGGTCAGCAGGTCGATGCCCGCATCGACGCAGGCCCGGATCTCGGCCTCGTTGGCGGGGTTGCACATGGTCAGGCGTTCGCCGGTTTTCTTGAGATCGATCAGGTCCCGGACGGTGTAATTGCGCTGTGCCGGGCGGCGGCCGAAGGTGTAGATGTTTTTCATCGTTTTCCCCTGTCTTTCAAATAGGAAAGCCGGGCCGATACAGGCCCGGCAATGTGTGCTGTGGTGCGTGCTTACTCGGCAGCCCAGATCTTGCGGCGGCGTTCCTTGACCATTTCGTTGCCCTCGTCGGTGCCGTCATGGAAGGTGTTGAACCACTCGTCCCAGGGCGTCTCCCAGGTGCCGTAGTTGCAGTCGAAGAACTTGTGGTGCAGCTGGTGGAAGAAGTCGCCGACCAGGAACTTCGCCTTGTTGCCGAACTTCAGATGTTCAAACCCTGCGTGTGAGGTCGGGGCGCCGATGCCGTGGTGGAACAGCAGGAAGATCGCCAGCACGGGATGCGACGGCAGCAGGAAGAAGATCATGGTGTCGAACATCAAAAAGAAGCTCTCGACCGGGTGCATCGCCAGGCCGGACCAAGGGCCGGTGTTGATATTGCGGTGATGCCAGGCGTGCACCTTGGTATAAAGCACGCCCACATGCAGCAGCCGGTGCAGCCAGTAAAAGTGGAAGCCCGCCCAGATGGGGATGAAGATCGTCATCAGGATGAAGGTGATCGGGTTCTCCTCCAGCGTGATCATCGTCACCCAGCCGTTGGCATAGGCATAGAGGATGAAGCTCTCCCAGAAGGTCCAGAAGGTGAGCGCCGGGCCAAGCGTCCAGAACATATTGTCCCAGACCTGGTTCTTGAAGGTAAAGACCTTGGCGCCCTTCATCATCGGGCGCATGTCGTAACGGTACTCATCGGCTTGCGTCCGGAACTTCCACAGCGCCAGGTGCAGGCCGCCGGCCACCACCATCAGGATGCAGAAGTTGCGGAACCAGATCTCGGCCACCCAGTCCCAGCTGAGCGTGGCGATGCGGTCCAGGGACGGGGTGAAGAAATTCCAGGTGATGATCGCAAAGACCAGCAAGAGCGCCCGCAGCGCCAGCGGGTTCCAGCTTTGCAGCAGGTATTTGATCGAGGCCAGCGGCCTCAAAGGCCAGTCCCAATAGGGAGAGGTCTGGATCGGCAGCTGCGGGGTGAAATTCCAAATCTTGCGCTTGGGCCGCGGTGCATTGGCGGGACTTGTCATGTCTCGTTTCTCATCTGGCTGGTGGGAGAGGCTGCGCGGGCGCGCATCTCTGTTCGCTGGCTCGGAGGTTACGCGGGAGGCAGAATTTCTCAGAACGGTATGTCTTGCCGGTAAGGCTAAGTTCAGCTTAGCCTGCGCAGATGGCGACACGGATTCCCTCTCTCAACTGGCTGCGCGTGTTCGAGGCGGCAGCCCGCACCGAAAGCTTTGCCCGCGCGGCGGCGCAGCTGAACATGTCGGCGGCCGCCGTCAGTCAGCAGGTGAAGGCGCTGGAGACTCAGCTGGGCACGCCGCTGTTTCACCGCCACGCCCATGCGGTGACGCTGACCGAGGCCGGGCGGGCCTATCTGCCCTCGGTGCAGCAGTCACTGTTGATGCTGGAGACCGCCACAACGGGGCTGTTCGGAGAGAGCCGCGAGCAACGGCTGTTTGTGCAATCGGTGCTGCTGTTTGCCCATGGGGTGCTGGCCCGGGGGCTGCCGGACTTCCAGGCGGCGCACCCTCAGGTCAATCTGGCGCTCAGCACGGGCAATATGGCGGCGGATTTTGCCAACCGGTTCACCGACTTGCAGATCGTTTTCGGCAATCCGGCCCTGTTTGGCACCGAAAGCGACGAACTGCTGCGGGAGGTCCTCTACCCGGTTGCGCTGCCTGAGACCGCAGCGCAAATCCGGGCTCCGCAGGACTTGTTTCAACTTCCTCTGATAGAAGTATCTACCCACCGCGCCAGCTGGGTGCAGCTGTTTGAGCGCCTGCGGCTGCCGCATGGGCAGGCGCGGTACTTCTTTGCCGACAATTCTCTGATGGCCGCGGAGCTGGCGGCGCAGGGCGTTGGCATTGCGCTGGCCCGCGCTCCTGCGTCTGACGCCGCGATGAAATCAGCCGGGTTGGTGCCGTGCCTGCCGGAGGTTTCCGTGCCAGGGCAGGAAGCCTACCACCTGGTCTACCCGGACCGCGGCGCCATGCGCCCGGCAGCCCGGCTGTTCCGGGACTGGCTGCTGGACTATGTGCGGAGCGTCTGAAGGCTACTGGCCGGTCCGGTCCAGCTTGGTTGCCAGATGGATCAGGCTTTCAGAGGACCGCACACCGCGCGCTTCGGCGATGCGGTCGATGGTCTCGTCCAGCTCAGCCGTGCTTTGCGCCACCACCTGCGCCAGCAGGTCGAAGCGGCCCGAGGTGGTGTGCACCACCTCCACACCAGGCAGGCCGCGCAGACGGGCCAGCACTTCCGGCCCTGAGCGCGGCTCAATCGACATCAGCACCGTCGCCTGCAGCGGCGGCCGGACGGCAGCGGAGGATTTGAGGGTATAGCCAGTGATCACACCAGAGGTCTCCAGCCGCTCAATCCGCGCTTGTACGGTGGTGCGGGCCAGCCCCAGATGGCGGGCAAGCTCCGCCACCGGGCGGCGGGCGTTTTCCCGCAGCAAGGTGACAAGGCGCTGATCGGTGTCGTCGGTTTGCATGTGGAGCCTGCGATCTGACGAAAGTTTTCGGCACTATAGGCGAAGTGCCAAGCGATATCGACGGGAAACTTCTGGAAAATATGTAAAACGAATGAGGGTTACCCGATGCAGCAGATTCCTCCGCTTTGGCTTTCGCCTGAATCCCACCTGGCCCGCAGCGCGCCGGATCATCCGATCCTGTATTTCTCGCCGCGGGTTCTGCATGAGGTGGCGCGGCGGTTCCGTGAGGGGTTTCCGGGACTGGTGACCTACGCGGTTAAGGCAAACCCGCACCCCGCTGTTTTGTCCAATCTGGTGGCCGCGGGTATTACGGCGTTTGACGTGGCCTCGCCCGCGGAAATGGAGGCGGTGCGTGCCGCCAGTCCGGATGCGGTCATGCATTACAATAACCCGATGCGATCCGAGGCGGAGATTGCTGCCGGGATTGAACATGGCGTCGCCAGCTGGTCGGTGGATGAGCTGAGCGAGCTGGAGAAGCTGGACGCGGTGCCGCGTTGCTGCGAACTGGCGGTGCGCTTTGCCTTGCCGGTTGCAGGGGCTGCCTATGATTTCGGCAGCAAGTTCGGCGCGGCGCCAGAAGAGGCGATGGAATTGCTCAAGCAAGTAGCGGCCAAGGGCTGGACTCCGGCGCTGTGCTTCCACCCCGGCACTCAGTGCGAGGATGAGGCAGCTTGGGTGGAGTATATCTACGCGGCCAAGAAGATTGTCGATGACGCGGGTGTGCAGATTGCCCGGCTGAACGTCGGCGGCGGATTTGCCGCGAACCGGGATGGCGAGGCGCCGGATCTGGAGAAGGTCTTTTCTGCAATCGGAAAAGCGGCGGACAAGGCCTTTGGCACGGCCGGCCCCACCCTGATCTGCGAACCAGGCCGGGCGATGGTGTCCGAGAGCTTCACCCTCGCGGCCCGCATCAAGGGGATGCGCAAGGACGGCGGGGTCGTGTTCCTGAACGACGGCATCTATGGCGGGCTGGTCGACATCCGCGACATGGGCCTGCCGGGGCGGGTTGAGGTGGTGTCCGGCGATGGCAAGCACCGGGCAGGCGAACGCAGGCCGCGGGTGGTGTTTGGTCCCACCTGCGACAGCCTGGACCGGCTGCCGGACGGCCTGCCGCTGCCTTGTGACGCTGCAACGGGGGATTACGTGCTGTTCCCGGGGCTTGGCGCCTATTCCTCGGCGATGAGCACGCAGTTCAACGGCTATGGGCTCAGTGACGTGGCGACGGTGATAGAGCTGGCTGGACAACCGGCCAGCTAAGGGTAGTCTCGGCCCCCTGAACACCAGCCAGCGCGGGACAGGGGGGCGAGCATGGACAAATTCGGGAAAAGCCAGCCGGTGAAACGGGTCGAGGATGTGCGGTTTCTGACCGGGCAAGGCCGTTACATCGAGGACGCCGCGCCCAATGATGCTTTGCGTGCCTGGGTGCTGCGCAGCCCGGTTGCGCATGGGGTAATTACGGCGCTGAACGTTGAAGACGCCCGGGAAAGCGCCGGCGTCCATCTGGTGCTCACCCTGGCGGACCTGGAAGCGGCCGGCATCACCGTTGCGATGGACGGGGCGACGGTTAAGAACCGGGACGGCTCGGACGGCGCTGCGCCGGAGCGGCCGATGCTGGCCCGGGACCGGGTGCGCTATGTCGGTGAGCCGGTGGCTGTTGTCATTGCCGAAACACTGGACCAGGCGCGCGACGCGGGAGAGCTGATCGAGCTGGGTATTGATGACTTGCCGATCAAGCTGGATCTTTTTCCGGGCGGCGAGGCGCTGCATGGCGGCGTGCCGGACAACAAGGCCTTTGACTGGGGCATGGGCGACGAGGCGGAGACGGAGGCCGCGTTCCGGAGTGCCGCCCATACCGTGGCCCTGCAAGTTGAGGACAACCGGATCATCGTCAATTCGATGGAGCCGCGCGGCTGTTTTGCTGAAATGGAAGACGGCCGCCTGCATTTCTGCTTTGGTGGGCAAGGCGTGTGGGGGATGAAAGACCAGCTGGCTGCCAAGCTTGGCCTTGAAGCGGCAAATGTGAAGGTCACGATCCCGGATGTCGGCGGCGGCTTTGGCATGAAGGCTTTTGCCTATCCTGAATATTTTGCCGTGGCCCATGCTGCCCGCGCGCTGGGCCGGCCGGTGTTCTGGATTGCCGACCGCACCGAGTTGATGCTGAGCGACAACGGCGGCCGGGATCTGACGTCGCTGGCGGAGCTGGCCTTTGACGCGGACTTGAAGATCACAGCCTATCGGGTCACCACCCGCTGCAACCTTGGCGCTTATAACGCGCATTTCGGGCAGCCGATTCAAACCCAGCTGTTCAGCCGGGTGCTGGCGGGGGTCTATGACATCCAGACCGCCTGGCTGCAGGTGGAGGGGATCTATACCAACACCGCGCAGGTAGACGCTTACCGCGGCGCCGGGCGGCCCGAAGCGATCTATGTGCTGGAGCGGGTGATGGACCGGGCCGCGCGCGAATTGGGGGTGGATCCCTGGGAGCTGCGGCGGCGCAACTTCATCAAGCCCGCGGCCTTCCCCTATGCCACTGTGACCGGGGAGAGCTATGATGTGGGGGATTTTAGCAAAGTCTTAAGCCGTGCCGCGCAAGAGGCTGATATTGCAGGATTCGCAGCCCGGCGCGACGCAGATGGTAAACGCGGCAAGTACCGGGGCGTTGGCTTGTGTTACTATATCGAAAGCATTTTGGGCGATCCTTCGGAAGGCGCGGAAGTGGAGTTTCTGGAGGAGGGCCGGGTGAAAATCTATGTCGGCACGCAAAGCAACGGACAGGGGCATGAAACCGTCTATGCCCGGTTCCTGGCCGACCAGAGCGGTATCCCGGCCGGGAACATCCAGGTGATCCAGGGCGACAGCGACCGCATCGCCCAGGGCGGCGGCACCGGCGGCTCGCGCTCGGTGACCACCCAGGCCAATGCCACGCTTGCGGCGGTAGACGCGATGATTGCCGCCTTTACGCCCTTCCTGGCAGAAGAGATGGGGGTTGCGGAAGATGCAGTCGAGTTTGACGGAGTGACCTTCCGGGCGCCGGGATCAAACCTGACGCCGACAATGCTGGAAGCGGCAGAGATGGCCCGCGCGCAAGGGCGGCTCGATTTGCAGCGTCACGCGGCGCGGGCCCGGCTGCCGGGGCGCTCGTTTCCGAACGGCGCCCATGTTGCCGAGGTCGTGATTGATCCGGAGACTGGGCATTCCGCCGTGGAGCGCTACACTGTAGTTGACGATTTTGGTAATCTGATCAACCCGATGCTGGCCGAGGGTCAAGTGCATGGCGGGGTTGCGCAGGGACTGGGACAGGCCATGCTGGAGCGTGTCGTCTATGATGAGGACGGCCAGCTGCTCACGGCATCGTTCATGGACTATGCCTTGCCGCGTGCGGACGGCGTCCCCATGATTGGATTTACCTCCGAGCCGGTGCCTTCGACACAGAACCCGATGGGGATGAAGGGCTGCGGCGAGGCGGGCACCGTCGGCGCTTTGGCTGCTGTGGCAAACGCGGTGCAGGACGCGGTCTGGGACCGCGGTGTGCGGCAGGTGGACATGCCGTTCACCCCGCTGAAGATTTGGGAAGTGCTTAGGGATGTTTCTGACGCAGCTGAGTAAACGGGTTTTAGGGTGGCTGGGACGGCCGCTGCGCTCGGAGCATTCCGGCGAAACCAAGCTGCGCGGGCCGCATGCCCATGTGATCATCCTGGACGGCACCATGTCGACGCTGGACGAAGGCCATGAAACCCATGCCGGGCAAGCCTACAAGCTGTGCCGGGAGATGGGCGGGCAGGTCTCGGTTTTCTATGAATCCGGTGTGCAATGGAAAGGCTGGGGCAGCGCGCCGGATGTGATGATGGGGCGCGGCATCAACCGGCAGATCCGCCGCGCCTATGGCTATCTGGCCTCGCGCTACCGGCCCGGCGACAAGATCTATTTGCTGGGCTACTCCCGCGGCGCCTATGCGGTGCGCTCGCTGGCAGGCGTCATTGACCGCATCGGCCTGCTGACGGCGGAGCACGCCACCGTCCGCAACATCCGCACCGCCTACCGCCATTACCGGCTGAACGGACGGTCCAGGACTGCGGGGGCATTTACCAAGGCGCACTGCCATGACGAGGTGGAGATCGAAATGGTCGGCGTCTGGGATACCGTCAAGGCGCTGGGCCTGCGGCTGCCGCTGCTGTGGCGCTGGGCGGAGAACCGGCACAATTTCCACAATCACCATCTGGGCCACCACGTCAAAAGCGGTTTCCACGCGCTGGCAATGGATGAGACGCGCGATGTGTTCAAACCGGTGCTGTGGGATTGCCCTGAGGGCTGGACCGGCCGGATGGAGCAGGTCTGGTTCCGCGGCGCCCATGGCGATATCGGCGGCCAGTTGGGAGGATATGAGGACGCCCGGCCCAAGGCCAATCTTTCCCTGGTCTGGATGCTGGAAAAGGCAGAGGACCGCGGTTTGCCGCTGCCGCTGGACTGGCGGATGCGGTTCCCGGTGGATCCCAGCGCACCTTCGGTCGGCACCTGGCGGGGCTGGGGCAAGATCTTTCTGCTGCGCAGCCGCCGCCGCGTTGGTCTTGATGGCAGCGAGCGTCTGCACAGCAGCGTCAGCGCCGCTTCGGAAAAGGGGGCGGCTGCGGCTTGGGGAGCGACAGCTTCCAAGACCTGAATTTTCGGCAAATTGCCTCTCAAGGACAGCTCATTGGGACGTCCTGCTGTAGCGCTTGGGGAGATGCCGTAATGGCCCATTTGACTGTGAATGCAATTTTACAGCGATAAGAGGTCAGATCATGCTTCAGAAACGGTTCCATCATCGTGAATAGCAGAAGCTTTTTGCTGCCATCCGGAAAGGTAATCTCATATCTTGAAAACGGCCCGCTTGGCCGCTGTTTTTCTCGCCTTAAAAAGGAAATTATTTCAACGGGTAATATTTCAATTTCGTCCCCGTTTGCTAGAAAAAACAGCCACACGTCAGGTTCACTGAACATGCGCCAACCTGCGTCGGTGTCAATCTCGCTATTCTCGTCAATCTCATGTAACTTTTCCTGTAGTCCGGGAACTGGATTGAAATAGGAAATTTTTGCGGGACGGCCCAACTCTTGGACAAACGATAAATCGTTTTCCGAGGCGCTGGCCGGCGCAAAGGCTGACGACAAAATAGAAATGGAAAGTAACTGTAAGGTCGGTTTCTTAAAGGAGTAGAGGATGTGTTTGAACAATCTTTTGGGCTTCAATCTTTGAGTTCCCTTGCTGGTCGCACTGTCTCGTTAGCCCGCTGGTTTGTTGGGCGGACAGGAAAGTTCTCTGCGTAGGTTTTCGTCTTAGTTCCTCTGGCTATTGTAAGAACCGTTTGAGCATCCTGGCCACAATCAGTTTATGGGCCGGGCGGACAGGGATCATGTAGGCGCGGCCGAACCAGTTATGCGTCTTCACGGAGGACGTGATGGAGAGCACATCGCTGTTGCAGGTGATGCAGGTCATCACGTCCAGATGGCTGTCCCTCGCGGTGAGTGTCAGGACTGTGTCCGACACCGCTTCCACCAGGAAGAAATCCAGCTTGTCCCCGGCCTGCACAGATGTGCGCGGCTGGCCGGAAAATCCGCCGATGCGTTTGACACCGAAGCAGGCCGAGACCGTGTCCCGCAGCCAGAACGCCAGCTTCAGCCCAGGCAGCGGGCGGGCGTGCATCAGGTTCCAGGCTTCCAGCGGTGTCAGTGGCTTGGGCAGGACAACAGATTGAGTGTCCAGGAAGTCCAGCTCGCTGGCTGGCGCCAGAATTTGGATGCGGGCGGTGGCGGCGCGGGCGAAGCTGCTCGGTGGCATGGACGGTCCTTTTCCGGCAGGCGTGTTGTGCGCCGCAGCATAGCCGGATGCAGGCGGGCGGCAAGGCCGCAAAACACACCTTACTGAGGGGAGATCTGCATTACGATGCAGGTGGTGGAGCCGGTGGCATAGAGGCGCCTGTCTTCAACCCCGCGCAGCTCGCCATGAGCGACGCCGGTGGAGCGGCCCGCGTGGTCGATGGCGCCCGTGCAGCTGATCCTGGTGCCCAGCGGGATCGGCCGCAGGATGTTGATCTTGTACTCCAGCGTTGTGTAGACCGAGCCCTGCGGCACCTTGGTCATCACTGCGCAGGCCATGGCGCTGTCCAGCAACGTGCCGTACCAGCCGCCATGCACGGTGCCCATGGGGTTGCAGACGTGGAATTCCGGCGTGCCGTGAAACACGACCTGGCCGTCTTCCACGCTGTGCAGATGAAAACCCAAAGTCTGTGCAATCGGCGGACCGGGCAGGCGGCCGTCCAGAATGCCTTGCATGAACGCGAGCCCGGAGATCCGGGTGATCTGCTCCATGGTCAAGAGGTCGGCGGGTTTTGTGGCGTAGTGCATGGCGCGCGGGTCCTTGGCGGGGAAGTTCCCTCCATTAGAAACCGCGCGGCCACGGGTGCAATGCTTACGCCACGTTCGACAGAGCGACCTTGGGGGTGATTCCCAGGGCAAAGCAGACGTCGCGGGTCAGCTCCGGCCGGTTCAGCGTGTAGAAATGCAGTTTTTCCACGCCGCCCTCCATCAGGTCCGAGCACAACTCGGTGCAAAGTGCGGTGGCCAGCAGTTCCTCGCGGTCGTCGCGCAGCGCTTTGTCAAAGGCGTTCTCGACCCAATCGGGAATGATGGTGCCGCAGCGCTTGGCAAAATTGCGGGCGCCTTTCCAGTTTTCGATCGGCAAGATGCCCGGCGTCAGCTTGCTGCCGTCGATCCCGGCCTTCTCGCAGGCGTCGCGGAAGCGGAAGAAGGTTTCGGCTTCAAAGAAGAACTGGGTCAGGGCTTCATCTGCACCGGCGTCCAGCTTGCGCTTCAGCCAGTCCACATCGGCGGATTGATCGGCGGCCTCCGGGTGGCGGTCCGGATAGGCGCCGACCTTGATGTTGAAATTGCCGCGCGCTTTCAGCCCTTTGATCAGCTCGACCGAATTGGCAAAGCCGTCGGGGTGCGGGGTGAACTTGCCTTCGCCCTTGGGCGGGTCGCCGCGCAGGGCGACAATCTCAGTCACGCCGGCCTCGGCAAACTGGTCGGCAATCTCCAGCGTTTCGGCTTTGGAGGCATTCACGCAGGTGAGATGCGCGGCCACGTTCAGGCCGGAGGATTTGTGCAGCGTCGCCACTGCATCGCGGGTCAGCGTGCGGGTGGTGCCGCCTGCGCCATAGGTCACGGACACAAACCGAGGATCCATCGGAGCGAGGACCTGCACGGTGTCCCAAAGCCGGAAGGAGGCTTCGAGAGTTTGCGGCGGGAAGAATTCAAAGGAAATCTTGGGCGTCGTCATGCTCGGGGTCTCTCGCTAGGTTGATTTCGCCTCTTGTTGCATCTGCAGCAATGTGAGACAATTTCATAATTCTCAAGAACAACATGAGTGACGTGATAGGATGCACATCGAATTCCGCCATCTCCGCACCATCAAGGCCATTCATGAGGCCGGCGGGCTGGCAAGGGCGGCTGACCAGCTGAACATCACCCAAAGTGCCTTGAGTCATCAGGTGAAGGGGCTGGAGGACCAGGCGGGCGTCGAGCTGTTCATCCGCCGCTCCAAGCCGATGAAACTGTCGCCTGCGGGGCTGCGGCTGCTCAGGCTGGCCGAGCAGGTCTTGCCGCAAGTGGAGGCGGCGCAAGCGGAATTTTCCGCGCTGCGCGAGGGTAACACTGGCCGGATGCATATTGCTATCGAGTGCCACGCCTGTTTCGAATGGCTGTTTCCAGTGCTGGAAGGCTTTCGCAAGAATTGGGGTGACGTGGACGTGGATATCCGCCCCGGCCTGGCCTTTGACGCGCTGCCCGCGCTGCAAAAGGAGGAGGTGGATCTGGTGGTCTCCTCCGACCCAGAGGACATTGCGGGTGTCGAGTTTATCGAGCTGTTTGACTATAATGCGGTGTTTGTGGCCTCTGCCCAGCATCCTTTGGCGGACAAGCCCCATATCGAGGCCCAGGATTTTATTGGCCAGAACCTGATCACCTACCCGGTGGAGAAAACCCGGCTGGACGTGTTCAGCCAGTTGCTGATCCCTGCGGGGGTGGAGCCGGCCACGATCCGGCAGGTGGAGCTTACGGCGGTGATCCTGCTGCTGGTGGCCTCGAACCGCGGTGTTTCGGTGCTGCCGGACTGGGTGGTGCGGGAGGTGAAATATTCCTCGGACTATGTGACCCGGCCGCTGACCAAGGCGGGTATCACCCGCAGGCTTTATGCGGCAGTCCGGGCGGAGGACCGCGAGAAGCCCTTCATGCAGGAGCTGATCCGCCTGGCCAGGGTCGAAGCCCGTAAGCTGCAGTTGAAATAGGCGCAGCGTCTGGCTCGGCGCGGAGCGGCCCGGCGCCGGTCCGGCTTCCGTGCCCGCTCCGCGCGGTTACGCGAAATTGCAGCGTAACGGCTGGGGTCAAACCAGCTTGACAATCTGCTTGCCGGTATTGCCGCCCTGCATCATCGACAGGAAGGTTTTGGGGGCGTTCTCGAGGCCATCGGCGATGTCTTCCAGGTATTTGATTTCGCCGCTGGCGATCTTGGGGGCAGCGTCCTGCAGGAACTGCGGATAGCGGTCGTAATGGTTGAAGATGATGAAGCCGTTCACGGACAGGAATTTGGTCAGCACCGAGCGCCAGATGGCAGGTGCGGTCAGGCTGGTTTCGGCGCTGTTGTACCAGGCGATCATGCCGCAAACCGGGATGCGCCCGAAGTTGTTCATCAAGGGCAGAACCGCTTCCAGCACCTTGCCGCCGACGTTTTCGTAATAGATGTCGATGCCGTTCGGGCACTCCGCCGCCAGCGCCTCGCTGAGCGCTTCGGCGCTGGCATAGGCGCGGTGATCGAGGCAGGCGTCAAAGCCGAAGGTCTCGACTGCCAGCTTGCACTTGTCCGCGCCGCCCGCGACTCCGACGACGCGCAGGCCTTTCTGCTTGGCCAGCTGCCCGACCATTGATCCGACCGGGCCGGTGGCGGCGGCCACCACCAGTGTCTCACCCGCTTGGGGCTTCCCGTAGGCATCCAAGCCATGCCAGGCGGTAAACCCCGGCATGCCGAGAACGCCAAGCGCAGTCGTCAGCGGCGCCAGATCCGGATCCAGCTTACGGATCTCCGCGGCCTTTGCGCAGGCATGGCTGGCCCAGCCGAACATGCCCAGGGCAAAGTCGCCCGGCTGGAAGTCCGGGCTGTTCGAGGCCATCACTTCGCCCACGCCGCCGGCGGTCATGGTCTCGCCCACTTCGACAGGCGGCGCATAGGATTTGCCCGCGTTCATGCGCCCGCGCATATAGGGATCCAGCGACATATAGTGAACTTTTACAAGCACTTCTCCATCGCCAGGCTGAGGCATGTCTATGCCTTCCAGGCGGAAGTTCTCTTCGCTGGCCTGCGCCTCGGGGCGGCTTGCCAGTACAATGCGCTGCATCTGTCCGGTCATGGGGGGATTCCTTCAATTGCTTGCCGCGGAGTTTGGGCGCCGCAGGGCGGGAATTCAACATCTGCAAGGACCCTGACGGGGCGTCAAAGCAGTTGAAGCCAATACGGCAAAGCCCCTTGGCAAGCGGGGGCAGGGCGCGTATAGGCACGCATTGACCCGGCATCTCCCCGACGTGACAGGATTCTGCAGATATGATTGGCAGCGCAAACCTCAATGTGATGATCAAGGCCGCCCGCAAGGCAGGCCGTTCCCTGGTAAAAGACTTCCGCGAGGTGGAGAACCTGCAGGTGTCGATGAAAGGCGCGGGCGACTTCGTCTCCAAGGCCGACATCGCCGCTGAGAAAATCATCAAGGAAGAGCTGCGCAATGCCCGCCCGACCTATGGCTGGATCGCGGAAGAGGGCGGCGAGATCGAAGGTGAAGACCCCACCCGCCGCTGGATCGTCGACCCGCTGGACGGCACCACAAACTTCCTGCACGGCCTGCCGCATTGGGCGATCTCCATCGCGCTGGAGCACAAGGGCAAGATCGTCGCGGGCGTTGTCTATGACGCCGCCAAGGACGAGATGTTCTTTGCCGAAAAGGGCGCCGGCGCCTGGATGAACGACACCCGCATCCGCGTGTCGGGCCGCCACCGGATGATCGAGTCGATCTTTGCAACCGGTGTGCCGTTTGGCGGCCGCGCCGACCTGCCGCTGACCCTGCAGGATCTGGCCCGCCTGATGCCTGCCTGCGCCGGTGTGCGCCGCTGGGGCTCTGCCGCGCTGGATATGGCTTATGTGGCTGCTGGCCGCTACGAGGGCTTCTGGGAGCGCCGCCTGAATGCCTGGGACCTGGCCGCAGGCATCATCATCGTGAAAGAGGCCGGCGGCCTGGCCGAGGCGATCGACGCGGACGCGGGCATCATCGACAGCGGCTCCGTTGTCTGCTCGAACGAACCGATCTTCGAGAATTTCGCCAAGGTGATCCGCGGCTGATCCAGTCCCGGAAATCTGAAGCAATGGAAACGCGGCCTTTGGGTCGCGTTTTTATGTTTCGTCTGGCCGGTGGGCCAGGCAGTGCCCGACCCACCCCCAAAGGGAGGGCGCTGTTGCACCCGTCCCCAGGATCAGGCGCTGCCCTCAGCATGTTAAACTACTGATCGGATGGGTGGTTCACCCCGTCGTGCCAGCCAATTTCGCCATAGGTTTCCGGATGCGTCCGCGGATTGGCGCCCTCGATACAGCCCAGGTTGACGCCGCACTCCTTCGGATCGGAGCGGCGCTGGTGGTGGGTGTAAATCCCGCAGGTCTTGCAGAAATAGTGTTTCGCCGTGTGGCTGCCCCAGGTGTAGAGGCTGAGGTTCTCGCCGCCTTTCAGCACCTTCAGGCTGGCGGCAATGGCGGTGACGGCAGCCGCCCCGCGGCGCCGGCAGAAGGAACAGTCGCAGCGCACGGCAGAGGCGAGGCCTTCGGGGAACTCCGCCTCGATCTCAACGGCGCCGCAGTGGCAGGTGGCTTTCAGGTGGGGCATTGGGTGTCTCCTCGCCGGGCTAGTGGCCTTGGAACTGCTTGCCAATTCTCTTGAAACAAGTTGTCTCGAATCCATTTTCCGCTTTTGTAACGTAGCAATTGCCAAAAGTTGCGGAGGTTCCGTCTCGTCCGAATTCCACGTTTGGCAAAAGCACTGGTTTGCTGTTTAGCTGCCAAGTTTCTCTGCCGTACTGATCAATCTCGTACACAAGGTTGACCACGTTGCCGTTTTCCCATGTGAATACGCTTTGTCCAAAGCCTGTGCCACCATAGAAATCCTGTCGGCACCCTGATTGGCTTGTCAATTGGAAAGCTTCGTCGCCGTCTGGATCGGTGTGAAAGCTGCATGTGCCGAATGAATGCCAGTTTGCTCCAAAAGCCAGTGTTGGCAAAATTAGTGCCCAACTGTAAATGAAGGTTTTGATCATTTTTTGTTTTCCAAAATGACTGCTATTTTCGCAAGATTATAGAGCTTTGCCTACTTCCCCCAAGGCCCCGGATTGCGCTTCTTGCGCGGCAGTTTGGGGATGCGGCTGGCGGAGTATTCGTACTCGTTTTCCGGATGCGGCGGCAGCCCGTGGGTTTTGTTCCAGAACGCAGGACCGCCGCGCCGCAGCCACAGGGGCAGGCATAGGAACAGCCCGACGGCAAAGCCTCCAGCATGGGCCCAATAGGCGACGCCGCCCTGGTCGGGGTCGGATCCGAGGCCTCCGAAGAACTGCATCGCCAGCCACAGGCCCAGCATGACAAAGGCGGGTATGGTGAAAATGCGGAAATAGATGATCAGGACCAGCAGGATATCGACCCGGGCCTTGGGGAACATCAAAAGATAGCCGCCCATCACCCCGGCAATCGCGCCGGAGGCGCCGACCGTGGGCACCCAGGAACCGGGGGCCGAGTACACATGGATCAGCCCGGCGCCGATGCCGCTGGCGAGGTAGAAGGCGAGAAAGGGAAGATGGCCCATCTCATCCTCCAGGTTATCGCCGAAGATCCACAGGAACAGCATATTGCCCCCCAGGTGCATCAGCCCTGCATGGATGAACATGGAGGTGAACAGGGTCTCGAACCCGTAACCGTGGCTGATTTCGGCCGGGACCACTGCGTAGGCGTCATAGAATACAGCCAGCGCGCGGGGCGAGGCATAGCTGGCTGAATAGTAGATATAGGCCAGAATGTTCACCGCCATCAGGGCGTAGACGACATAGGGCGTGCGGCCGGAGGGGTTGTGATCTCGTAATGGAAACATGGGGAAACGCTGGGCCGGAAATGGCCCAGCGTCAAGCACTTATCGGCTGCTCCTCAGGCCATGCCGCCCAAGAGCTGCGCATTGCCGCCGGAGGCAGTGGTGTCGACACAGACGTGTCGTTCGGCGAGGACGCGGGCGCGGTCGGGTTTGCCGGGGATCAGCGGGGTGATCGGGCCGTTACGCTTGGCCAGAGCCTGCTCGATTTCCCGCCCGGTGGCCTCGTCGCCCCACCACAGCACGCCGGCTATGCCTTGCAGCGTTTCCAGCCGCTGCAGGTCGAACATGCCATCGGCCTTCATCGCGGTGCCGCCCAGGCTGATAACTTCCTTGGCCTGCGCCTCGGCGGCCTCGGCGCCGGGTCCCATGCACAGAAGCGGCGGGCGGGCGGAAAGGGTCAGGCGGTTCGACTCGCCGGTCGGGCCGGGCAGAGTGGTGGTTACGGGCTGTGCAGGCACGCCGCTGATTGCGGGCACCGCTGAGGTGGTAGTTTCCCACCGGCTGCTGCTTTGCTTCCGGTCCGGCGCGCAGAAGCGGCTGAGGTAGTCGGGGCCGCCCGCCTTGGGTCCGGTGCCCGACAGGCCTTCGCCGCCAAAGGGCTGGCTGCCGACAATGGCACCGATCTGGTTGCGGTTCACATAGAGGTTGCCCGCATGCACCCGGTCGCAGACATGCTGCACCCGGTCGTCGATGCGGGTGTGCAGCCCAAAGGTAAGTCCGTAGCCGGTGGCGTTGATGTCGCCGATGATCTTGTCCAGCTCCTGGGACTTGAAACGCACCACATGCAGGACCGGGCCGAAGATCTCCTCTTCCATCCAGGCGATGTCCGGAATCTCGATCAGGGTCGGGCCGACAAAAGTGCCGGCTTGCGGCGGCCGGATCTCTTTCAGCACACGGCCTTCCGAGCGGGCCTTGGCGATATGGGCCAGGATGCCCGCGCGCGCCTTGTCGTCGATCACCGGGCCGCTGTCGGTACTAAGGTGCCAGGGGTCGCCCACCTGCAGCAGATCCATGGCGCCCTGCAGCATCTCAAGCACGTTGTCAGCGATGTCATCCTGCAAATAGAGGCAGCGCAGGGCGGAGCAGCGCTGGCCAGCGGATTGGAAGGCGCTTTCGACCACCGATTGCACTGCTTGTTCCGGCAGCGCTGTGGAGTTGACGATCATCGCGTTCAGCCCGCCGGTCTCTGCCACCAGCGGCGCACCGGGGCGCATGGTGTCGGCCATGGTGGCGCGGATGCGCATGGCGGTGGCGGTGGAGCCGGTGAAGCTGACGCCAGCCACCCGCGCATCACCGGTGATGGCGGCGCCGACCTTGGAGCCGCGGCCTGGCAGCAGCTGCAGCGCATGGCGCGGCACCCCGGCCTCATGCAGCAGTTGCACTGCACGGTGGGCGACCAGAGGGGTAGGGTCGGCGGGTTTCGCCAGCACACCGTTACCGGTAGCCAGCGGCGCCGAGATCAGGCCGGTGAAAATCGCCAGCGGGAAGTTCCAGGGCGAGATGCTGGAGATCACGCCAGCGGGTTCCGCGTCGGGGATGCGGGCGGCGTAATAACGCAGGAAATCCACAGCCTCGCGCAGCTCTGCCACTGCGTCGGGGATGGTCTTGCCGGCCTCGCGGGCGAGGATCGCAAACAGCTCGCCGAAGTGCTCCTCATAGAGGTCGGCGGCTTTGTTCAGCACGGCGGCCCGCTCGGCCGCCGGGGCATTCCATGGGGCCGCTGCGGCCAATGCGGTTTCCAGATCGGCGCTGGAGCAATAGCGCACCTTGCCTACCGCGCTGAGGTCTGCGGGGTTGGTCACATCCAGCGGCTCCTCGGGCTGTGCCTCGCCAGCGATAAGCGGCCCGGCTTCCCAGGAATGGGTCCGCCAGGGCGCGCGGGCCTCCTCAATCCGCGCCAGCGTCGGAGCATGGCCAAGGTCGAAACCTTTGGAATTGGGGCGCTCCGGCGCATAAAGCTCTGGCCCGGTCGGGATTTTGCGGGTGATGTCCGCAACCTCTGCAAAGGGGTCGGCAGCGACTTCTTCGGGCGGGACGTTCTCGTCCACGATCTGGTTCACAAAGGAAGAGTTGGCGCCGTTTTCCAGCAGGCGCCGCACCAGGTAGGCCAAGAGATCGCGGTGAGCCCCCACCGGCGCATAGATCCGGCAGTTGGTCTTGTTCTGCTCCAGCACCATGCCGTGCAGGGTCTCGCCCATGCCATGCAGGCGCTGGAACTCGAACCGTTCATTGCCGATGCCCTCGGCCATGTGCAGGATAGCGGAGACGGTATGCGCGTTATGGGTGGCGAACTGCGGGTAGATCCGGTCGGTCAGCCCCAGCAGTTTGCGGGCGTTGGAGATATAGGACACATCGGTCAGCGCCTTGGAGGTGAAGACCGGGAAGCCGTCGACGCCCTCGACCTGGGCGCGCTTGATTTCGGTGTCCCAATAGGCGCCTTTCACCAGGCGGACCATGAAGCGGCGGTCGTACTTTTTGGCCATTTCATGCAGCGCGTCGATGGCTAGGCCGGTGCGCGGGCCATAGGCCTGCACCACCACGCCAAAGCCGTCCCAGCCCGACAGCGCCGGGTCCGAGACCACCGCATCGATCACCTCCAGCGATAGCGACAGGCGGTCGGCCTCTTCGGCATCGACATTGAGGCCCATCTTGGCGGCCTTGGCCAGCAGTGCCAGCGCCTTCAGGCGCGGCACCAGGTGCTCCATCACACTCTCTTCCTGCGCCAGTTCATAGCGCGGGTGCAGGGCGGAGAGTTTCACTGAAATTCCGGGGTTCTTGCGGATGTCGTCGCTGTTGCAGGCAGCGGCAATGGCCGAGATCGCCTTGGAGTAGGCCAGGTGGTAACGGGCGGCATCCGCCTCGGTGCGGGCAGCCTCGCCCAGCATGTCGTAGGAATAGGTGTAGCCTTTGGCCTCCATCCCGGCGGCGCGGTCCATGGCGCTTTCGATGCTTTCGCCCAGGACGAACTGGCGGCCCATTTCCTTCATCGCGCGGCTGACGGCGGTGCGGATCACCGGCTCGCCCAGGCGTTTGATGGCGCCGCGCAGGGCACCGATGGGGCTGCGTTCCTCGTCCAGTACCTTGCCGGTCAGCATCAAAGCCCAGGTGGAGGCGTTGACCAGCGAAGAGGTGGATTTGCCCAGGTGCTTGCCCCAGTCGGAGGGCGCGATCTTGTCCTCGATCAGTGCGTCGATGGTGTCGGCATCCGGCACCCGCAAGAGCGCCTCGGCCAGGCACATCAGCGCGACACCTTCGTCGGTCGACAGGCCGTACTCGGCCAGGAACACCTCCATCAGCCCCGGCGCCGAATGGCCGCGGATGTCGCGCACCAAGGCGGCGGCGTTGGCGCAGATACGGCTGCGGTCGGCATCGGAGAGGGCTGCCTGGGCAATCAGCTGGTCGCGGATCGCTGCTTGGTCGGCATAGGTGCCGGCGTCGATCCGGTGGCGCAGTTTGGCTTGGGTGGTCATGCAGGTAACTCCACATAAGGTGTGCAGGGCTTTTGCTTAGAATACATCCTTTCAGGCGGGACAATCGCCTAAAGATGCGCTATGCATAGTCCGGGATGGCGAAAAATTGCGTAAGTGAAAGTCCGAATGAACTCTGAAGATCTTGACCGGCCCGACCGCGCGATTCTGAATGTCCTGGCTGAGGACGGCCGGATCTCCATCGCCGACCTTGCCCGCAGGATCGGCCTGTCAAAGACACCGACCCAGACCCGGCTGCGGCGGCTGGAGGCGGAGGGCATCATCACCGGCTACCGGGCGCTGGTGGATCCGATCCGGCTGGGGCTCGACCATGTGGCCTTTGTCGAGGTGAAACTGAACGACACCCGCGAAGCCGCTCTGGCCAAATTCAACGCGGCGGTGGCAAAACTGCCGGAAATCGAGCAGGCGCATATGATGGCTTCGCATTTCGACTACCTGTTGAAGGTGCGCACCCGTTCGATGACCGATTACCGGGCGGTGCTGGGCGAGAAGATCTCCTCCTTGCCGCATGTCGCCTCAACCTCCACCTATGTGGCGATGGAGGCGGTGAAGGAGGACGGCGCGCTGGGGCCGCTGTAACCTTGCGCACGGCCAGTTGACTTGATCGCTGACGCAATTGTGCCAGCATAGAGGTATGCTGTTTTCCTTGCTCCAAACCCCGTTCCGATCCGCGTTTGCCGCCGCAGCGGCTGTTTGCGGCATGGCTACGGCTTCTGCTGCCGCAGCGGAGTGCCCGGCAGCACCTGACCACAACGCGCCGCTGGACGCGCTGCTGAATGAGGTCCAGCAGGCCGAAACCGAAGGTCAGGCGCGCGAGATTGCCGGCAGGATGTGGGAACTCTGGGCTGATGCCCCGGATGAGCAGGCGCAGGAAATACTGAACCGCGGCATGACCCGCCGGTCATCTTTTGACTTTCTTGGCGCGCTGGAGGACTTCAACCAGCTGATCGCCTATTGCCCGGATTATGCCGAGGGATATAACCAGCGCGCCTTCGTGCACTACTTGCGCCGGGATTTTGCTGCGGCGCTGATTGATCTGGACCGGGCGCTGGAGCTGTCGCCCCGCCACATCGCCGCGATGAGCGGGCGGGCGCTGTCGCTTTATGGCTTGTCACGGCTGGACGAGGCGCGCGTTGCCCTCACCGAAGCGCTGGCGCTGAATCCCTGGCTGCCGGAACGCCATCTCGCGGCCCCCGGAGGACCGCTTGCGCCGCCGGGGTCCGGGGACGTGGAGCTGTAGCGGCAACCGCATGACGGGAAAAATTTTTTGTAAACTCTGAAAACCGATTGTCCGTGCTTTGTCTGGAGGCTAGACCTGCGGCTAGGGCGCCGTGTTCCGGGCCCAGTGCGGACGTGGTGGAATGGTAGACACCGGAGACTTAAAATCTCCTGGCCCTATGGCCGTGCGGGTTCGAGTCCCGCCGTCCGCACCATTGATTTCAAAAGGAAATCTCCAGTGTGCGCCATTCCAGAAAATTGAGGTGGTACTCGTTGGTTACTCAAGTTGGTACTCGTTGCGTTCTCAGCGCCTTTTCCTGAGCGCTACAACGTTGTTCGCGGCGCCTGAACGGTCACGGGTGTAAATGTCCGTGGTCGAGCCCTGCGTATGCTGGGCGGCATGCTGAAGCGTCTTCGGATCGACCAGCGTTTTCGCCTCTGTGATCCCTCCAGACCGGGTGTCGCGGATTTGAAGTTTCTCCGGCAGCTTCAGGTCGCGGACGATTTTCTTGAAGTTCCGAGTTATCCCTCCGTTCTTCGGCGGCCGCCCTGTTGTCAGAACAATGACAGGCCCTGTCCGCTGTTCCTTGGGAACAGCCTGCAGACGCCGGCGAATGTTAGGCGTGTTGGTCAGATCGAATTCGTACGGATCTGGCAGGCTCTTCCTTGTCTTGCTGATGACTTTCGAGAAGGTTTTGAGCTCAGCGTCGAACATGTCCCAGGTTAGGCCGTCGACCCACATTTGGCCGCCGTCTTGTATGCCGCCCCGCCGACCTCCGGCGTTGACCCATTGGCCCTGTACGTCCACGCCGCGCAGCAAGAATTCGAACCGGATCAGTACCGCCAAGGAAACATGGCGCCAGCCGCGGCGGTCGGCCTCTTGCACAACGGCCTCGATCTGGTCGCGGGTGGCAAAAGTGCTGCGCCGTGGCGGGGCCTGAATACGCATCTCTTCGCGGATCGCCTTGATCTGCAGACATTGTTCTCGCACGCCGTCATCCTTGCCGATCTTGATCCCGTGAGAAACGATCAGGCTCCAGTGACGAAACCAATTGCTGATGTAGTGAACAGAGCGGCCGTTCTCCACCATCTGGCGCTTCCACATCATGATGCGCTCATAGTCGGTGTCGGCAATCAGAACCTCGCCGATGGCATTCTCCAGATACCGCAGTATCTTAAGGTACTGTTCCCGCGTCTGAGGCTGGACTTCCCATATACTGCTGAATTCGTCGGCTTTGTAGCGGCCGATCAGCCAGCCCCAGGTGCCAGGTTGCCGGCCGTTCCTTTTTCCTTCGTACCATTCCAGCATTTCGCGGGTCAGGGCACGACAGTGGCGGGCGCGCTCTAAATCCTGACCGTCACCTTCCTTGCCGTCCAAGGGGTAAGTCCTGAGGGAGTAGCCAGCATCCAGGTATTTCTTGGGAGGTCTCCAGAAATAGGTGCCGCGGTCTTTGCGGTGCTTTAAGCACGGCGCATAAGTGGGATCGCTGTCATCCCACACGCTTTGTTCAAAAGGCATTAGGGTTCTCTTGGTTGGTTTTCGACAACCACTCGGGACGCGTCGTCGCTTTTCTCATGTTGCGCTCGCGCGCCCATTCCTCAACTGCCTCACGATGGCGGAGCCCCACAGCCGGGTCAATCCGCGGAAACCCGTACTGCTGTTCGAGCATGGTTGATTTACCCTTGAAACACGGAAGCTTCATGCCAAGCGCTTTGGCGATTTCTGCGTCCGTGACGTAGAGCTTTTCCATGGCCTAGGCGTCCTTCTTTAATTCGTTGGGCAGGGGTTTCAGCGTGATTGGGATATTCTTCCTGTAATTGGCACTGGCTGTTTGAGCCTGCGAGATGGCCGACCGCTGTGATCGTCGGTTGGTCGACGGGCGAGGAACGTGCATCAGGGGATCTTTCTGCCGGCGGCTCTTCATTTTCAGTCCTCCAATTCTGGCGGGGCGACGGTGTTCATGGTTCCTCCTTTCTCCCGCCCTGGCTCACTCACGGATCAAGGCCAGGGCGGGGCTAAAACAGTGATCTGAGGCCCAGCCAGGCAGCGTGGAGAGCGATCCAGAAGAGGGCGCCGGCGGGGAGCAGGACGACCATCCACAACCAGCTCGCGGCTTGAGGGTCGCGACCCTCTTCAGAAAACTCCGGCTCGCAGATGCTGTGATGCACATCACCGTCGCGGGCAAGTTCCTGGATCTGATCCAACCAGGTGCGTGCCTTCTCGTGGTGCTGGATGACTTTGGTGATCCAGGCATCCATGGCCTCCGGAAAGTCAGCCCCTTCGGCGGAGATCCCTTGAAACTCCACAACCCACCTGGTGTCGGCATGGTCGACCGGGGTCTCGTCAGCAGGGCGCACCTTGCCGCCAAAGGCACTGAAGAGCTCGGCCCGGCCGTTGGTGCCGAGGTCCCGCAGGTTTAGGGCCGCGGAGTATGCGTTCATCGGTGTGGGTGTGCACTGCTGTTGCATGCGGTTCTCCTGATCCCGCCCTGGCTCCGTCTGTCGTGAGTGGTGGCGTTGCGCCCGGGGCGAGCGTGATTAAAGGGGCCGGAGGGTGCCTCTTCCCTCCGGCCAGTGCTCGCCTTGGCAGGTTTCGGGCCTTGGCAATTCTTGATTGGGATGTTGAGTGCGCGGGCGGAGGAGGAATTTGACGGGGAGCGTTCCGCCCGCGCGATCGTGCCGAAGCAAGCCGGCGCGAAGAGACTACTTGGGGCGGGGCAGGCCGTGGTTCCGCAGCTGGTAGCCATTGGCTTGTGCGTGGCTTCGGATGCGGGAGATCAGGCTGCAGTTCGGCTCAACGCGGTGCGCCATCGGCGGCAGTGTGCCTAGGTTCATCCGCTGGCCGCGTTGTTCCTTGAGCGTTGCCCAGGATGACTGGAACAGCGAAGGGATATTGCAAAATTGATCTGGATTACTGCAGATCTCAAGCGCGTCTTTGACGGTTTGGCTGGTTCTGGCTGTACGCATTTTGGGCCTCCCTTTCTGGAGGCAGTAAAGTCTAAATAATTTAGATGTTCAAGAAGAAAATCTAAAAAACTTAGATCTAAGGAGCCTGATGTGCGAACCAAAAATCGGTTAAGTTGTCAGAATTGAATTTATCTCAATGTCTTAGCGGGGAAGTTGACCATGAATGAGCTGGAACTTGGAAGGGTGGTTTCGGGTTATCTGCAGGCTTTGGAGGGGCAAGGCTTGGAAATAGAAATGACCTCGGACTTCGATCGGGTTCCAAGTCTTGCGATGGATACTGGCCGAACGTTTCAGATGCCCGGATTTTCCGCGGTCCGAGCAGACCACACTGAAAACACAGCATTTTGGCTGTTTCTGAAGGAGGGTGGCAATTATGTGGGTGGTGCAGCGGCAATGCTCCAGGATCTGGGAAGAGAGAGCCTCGCGGACTACCTGTTGCGAACTTCTCGCCATCAGTTCCCCGGTAAAACTGGAGGTGGTGTCGAGGCCGTGGCGGAGACGGTAGTTTCTGAATATCGTGGTCGTTTGGCCTATATCGGTGAGTTGCATTTTAAAGCTGGGCATAGGGGCAGGCGTGGCGACCGCTTAAAGCCATTTATGCGCATGCTCCACGCTCTGACGGTTTTGAAGTGGAGCATCGACTGGGTCTATGCGTTCATTCCGGAAAGTCACATGCAAGCGAGGCTGGATCTCGTCTATGGTTTCTCTAGATCCATTCCCAAGGCGCAGCGATGGCGCGAACCGGAGCCCGAAGTGCGAAGTAGCAGTGAGTGGCTCGTATCTGCTTCGAGAACAGAGTTGGAGCACATGTTGCTGTGTGATCTGTTAGAACTTGATGTCTTGGGAAAAGTTGACAACCAATAGCTTGCCGTCGGGCAAATAGACAGGCGCAAGTACGCGCCTGTACTGACGGGTGAATCTGCGCCCGTTTAGCAGGTGTTCGTCAATTGAGGGGTGGGTTATGACTGGCTCGCCCTTGCTGATGGCTTCGCTGTGAGCCAGCACTAGGTCGGCGTTCAGCTTCTCACTGAAGCCGTTGAGCGTTTGCTTTAAGCGAGAGCTGTTTGAAACCTCAAAACATATTGCTGCCAAGCTGTTGGGGCCGACCGAAATCGGTTAAATCCGGTTGCTTTCTTTGTCTGGAACTTCAAAGGTATCTACTCGATGGGCTAACTGATCAAAGCCCTCTAGGCGGCCGCTGTTTGCAAACCACCAGTCGAGGAAGTCCTGCAAAGAAACATCGGTGCCGACGTATTGTTGGCTTCGGGCAGTCGATTTCAGCCGGGAGTCGAGAATTGAGTGGGCGCGCTGCTTCAGTTCTTGCTCGTGCGCTTCCTGAGTAAGGGAAAGTTCGACGCCTGCGGACGAAAAATAGCTGAACGAAACCCCAAGCCCTCTCGATAGGGCGTCGACCGTTGACCATCCGATTTCCCGTTTGTTTTTTAAGGCGCTATTGAATGTGCCAGGCTTCAAGCCGCACCTTTTAGCCGCGGCCCTTCGTGAAAGCCCGAGGTCGTGCAGGAGGGCGTCGATCTTGTCGTGAATTTTCGCCATCTGTCTAACATTTTCCACACAGTGTGTACTTTGTTGCATAACAGATGCAAAGGCGGGATGCTACTCCCGGTTGAGGAGGCCGGAAAGTGGAAGACGAACTATTGGATGCGTTGCTCGTTGCTGCGGCTCAGTCCGGGCTTTCTGTAGATGCGCTCGAGTTTTTGAGCAGGGGGCTAGATGACAGGGCAATTGCTATCTTGTTCGGCAATGCATCCAACTTGCCCAAGTATATGAAGTCGAGGGAAAGCCCGTACCGTTCCTGTATTTTCAACGCGCCGTCGATAGATATCCGGAAACTGCCGCTCTCCCATTGGGAGTAGCTTTTCGTCGGAACCCCGGCGCCTTCAGCGAAGTCTTTTGAGCTCATCTCATAGAAGGCTCGAACTGCTCTAAGACGATTTGAGATCTCCGAAAACTTGCCTGTGACTCTCTTATGCTCCATGAGCCTGAGGTTACTTCCTCTAAAAAAATTAGACTATCCAAGGTTTGGTGGCTTGACTGTATCTAAATAATTTAGATAACTGGTTTCATGACCTTCGATCCTCGAAATCCGACTGTTGGAAAACTGCTCGATGCGCTTGGACGCGAAGATGTACGCCTGCGGATCTTTGACGCGAATAAAAAGCCTGAAGCTGGCAAAAAAGCGATCTCCCAAGCGGTCTGGGATGGCACGATGCCGGCGTCTTGGTTTGGGGTGGTTAGCGATATGTGCCGGGAGAGTGGGCTTGAATGCCCACATATTCTGTTCCGCTTTAAACGGGCGGAGACCGCTGAATGAAGCACCCGGTGTTGCCCCTTGATCTGATCTTGCCGTGTTCATTCACACTAGATGGCACGCTATGTTGGGCGCACCAAAACAATGGGGTTGCGCACCATGGCTAACCAACGCGCCTACCTGCACACATTGATGCGCGGACTGGTGACCCGCCACTACCCAGGCAAGCAGAACTGCGCTGCCCGGGAGATCGCTGAGTATTGGGAAGGGCGCAGCCTGGAAGACCGGGAGGTCGATTACGGCGGGTTTTCCCGCAAGATGAACGGCAGTCGCGCCTGGGACATCTTCGATCTCTATGCACTCATGGCGCTTACCGGCGATCGGCGGGTGTTGCAGGCGTTGGGGGAGATACCGGAAGGAAATGTTCCGCCATCAATCCCGCGCGCGGTCCTGGCAGCCAGGGCTGCCAAGGAATCCGGTGAGGCTGTTGCTGCCGCAATCGGTTCCGGCGATCCGGCATTGATTGCGAAGGAAGCCGGTGAGGCCGAGGCAGGGTTCCGGGACCTGCGTATCGCGACCGAGGCAGAGCTCGGCCGGGAGGGCAGAAAATGACCGGCCAGACGCCCCCGACAGAGCAAGCTTTCCTCTCCGCACTCAGGAGGCTGGAGGTTGAAACGCTGCGTCTTACAGTTGTGACAGAGCGATCTGCTCCACGTCCTCGGCCAGCTCTGCGCTGGCTTCCAGCAGTATTTGCATGGCTGGGTCGAGGTCTTCGGCGTCTTCCAGGCCTTGTAGGAAAGGGGCGGTGAGCGTCATGATGAACTCTTCCGGGTTCCGGGTTTCCTTTGCCATGCGTGCTGCCTGTGTGGCGACCTGCTGCTTCAAGGCGCTGATTTTGGCTTCCTGCTCCATGGCCCGCTGGAGGCTGTGTGGGTTTTCTCCGGCGTCAGACATCGTTTTTCCTTTCACCAATCACGTTGTTCAAGAGGAGGCAGGCCTATGCCAGCAGATCATAAGACATTCCGCCAAAAGGTTGTTCACTGGTTTCGGTACCGGTTCGACATCGGATACCGCTGCAGGCTGGAAATCTTCGAGTGGCAGCGTCGAAAGGCAGCCGAAAGCGGTGGGCATGCATGCAAACCCACCAAGATTGTCCGTGTCGAAGGAAAGGCGGAGTTTGTCAGGGATTCGGCGTAATCTCTTCCGAGGAGGTATTGAAAACAAAGTTCAGGATTTCCTCGGCGAACTCGCCGGTTTCAAAGACTGCTTCCATCATCTCGGTCTCGTTGAAACACCTATACAGCAAGGGTTTCAGTTCAGAGAGTTGCTGAGGTGTCAGGGGTTCATTTCGAGCGTTGCAGGCCATCATCAGCGCAATCAGCATGTTGTTGGAGTGCGCACGGGTCTCCAAGTCCTGAAGTCGCTGCTCTTCCGGGGTGAGACCATCCATTCAAGGATTCCTTTCGTCAAATATTGGCGTTTTGCGAGAGGTGCAGGCAGCTGGGGCGTGTGTCAAGCACCGGTTGCCTGCTGTAATGCGGCAGGCGACGGGGTGCCGTACCCCGGTACACGCGCTGAACGGGGGCTGGCGCGCCTGCATGCAGCCCCCTTTACCTCCCTGTTAGACAGGGGCGTGCGGTTGGTCTTTCCACCGCACGCCCATTTTCCGGGCGAGGCAGCATGAGTGCACACAGCGTCAAAACCCGCCGGCGGCATCCGGATCCCGCGACCTACAAGCGCGAAGGCTTCCGGGTCGGGCATATCTTGTTCGAGGTCTGCAACCACCCGGAACACGGCAAAACCTTCGCTTTGATTGCTGGTGAGGCCACTGAACCCAAGCTCTTGCGGCCGCTGTTCACCGGGTTTGTTCAGCGTGGCATGGGCACTCAACTGCGCCGCCTTGCCCACAGAATTGACGAACTGGAAGCCGGATTGCCGCCGGAGGAGGACCAGGAATGACGCTTCGCCCGATCGATGTTTCCGCGCGGCCAGCCATAGAAGTGGATATTCCACGCTCGGAGCCAGAGTTGCGCTGGCTGGATGTGAGCAGCATGGTCGTTGACGACAGCTACCAGCGGCCGCTTGGTGAAAAGAACTGGCGGGTGATCCATAAGATTGCAGAGACGTTCAATTGGGCCAAGTTCACGCCAGTCACAGTAGCGCCTTGCGGCGGCAGGTTGTTTGCCATCATCGACGGCCAGCACAGGGTGCATGGCGCAGCGCTGGCCGGGATACCCCGGGTGCCGGTTCTGATTGCCGAGATCTCGCTTCAGCAGCAGGCAGCCTGCTTTTCAGCAATCAACAGCGAGCGGACCAATGTCAGCGCGTTCCATATCTTTAAGGCTGCCCTGACGGCCGGGGAGGAATGGGCCAGGAAGGCTGATGCAGCCGTGTCGGCCGCGGGCTGCCGGTTGATGCAATACAACAGGACCTCCCGGCAGCGGGACGCGGGGGAGATCTACTCGATCGCACTGATCCGTGGATATGCTGAACGGAAATACGGGCAATCCGTTATAACTAGGGCGCTGCGTGCCTTGGCAGGATCAGAGCGGTCAGGGCAGGTCCAACTCTACCAAGCCCGCATTCTGAAGCCCTGGCTCGCAATGCTCTGGGAAGACCGGGGACTGTGTGCATTAAATCTGGAAGCGTTCGTTTCACGGACCGACTTGGTGCGGATCCGCGACCGGGTAGGGGAGCTTCGCGAAGATCCGGAGTTTGCTAAGCATTCAGACTACGCCCTGGCGGTCAGGTCATTCCGGCTGCTCCTGCGCAAAGGGGCTGTCGACGGTGCCATCGGAGCAAGAGTTTGAATGCGAGGCCAAATATCGATCAGCGTGACGCTGAAGCCAGGGCTCTGCTGAACCACCTGCATGATTGCCTGGTCAACGTGCGGGAGCGGGAGTGGCGACCGGTCGCCGAGCTTTTGGCCGCCTGGCTTGACATAGCGGGGGCGGGTTCACCGGAACTGACTTCGTTTGGTGACATCCGGGAAGATGCCAGGTGGTGGGCAGATCTCGCCACTCCACAAGAGCTGGAGGCTTACGTCGGAGAGGGCTTGCGGCGGATCGAGCGCACGCAGTTTGCGTCCGTCGCCCGCAAGCGTCTGTTCGTGGTGCTGTGGGAAACCATGGGTGACAGCGACCGGCTGAAGTTCCTGCAGCGGGTCGATCCGGACGGCAAGTTTCGTAAGGCGAAATCGTAATGGACGGAGTAGATCTCGTGGACCGTAGCGACCCCTTTGACACTGTTACACCGATTGCGCCGGCGCGACCGCCCGCGCCGGAAGACAATCCCTGGCGCAGGCAGGCGGTTACCGATGCCAAGGCGCTTTGGAGCCGGTCTGGTTGTGGTCACCGCGGGATTGTTGGACCCTACCTGGCTTCATGCGGGATCGAGCTGCCTGAGATCCCAGATTGCCTTCGGTTCGTTCTGAAGCACTCATATATCAAAAAGATTGGCGGTGCGTACCTGGAGCTGCACAAGGGGCCGTGCATGACGGCAGCCATCTATGACGAGGGCTGGTGCATCCTGGGGGTTCATCAAACCTGGGTGGATATGGCGCCGCCTCACGGCCGGGCTCCGATCGAGCACAATGGCCAGGCGTTCCCGGCCGACATGGTGTGCGGATCCAAGTCGGGCGGCTTCATACCGCTGGATACGCCGGAAGAGCATGAGGCCCTGGTGATGGGCGCCAGCATCGAGGTCACTCTGCGAGCGTTCGCCGCGCGTGCCTCCGGGATTGAGACCGCGGCCTTCTGGGCGGGTATCGATCTCAAGAACATGGCCGGGAAGATGCTGAAGGAGGCGGGTAAGCGGTATTCCGGCAGCCCGGATCTGGAAGATAGCAAGTGTTTTGTTCCTCCGCACTGGGTGAAGCGCCTTGTGTTTCTGCAGACGGGGGAAAGCGCGGCCGAACGTCTGAAACTGGAATGCGGGCTGAAGCGGGCGATGTACTTCCGGCCGGGGCTGCGCGCCTCGATCGTCAGGATCGGTTCCGGGGCGAAATAGGTCTGTCTGCCGTTTCCCGCGGCGGTCAGGTCAATAAGCAAGAATGAAAGGGACAAGCTATGGCCGGTGATGACGAAATGCAGAGCGCGTTCGAAAGCGAGGAGATAATCCAACCGATGGACGGCGGATCTTCTTCGCAACCTCCCTCAGGCGCGCCTTCTGAGAGCCCGCCCCGGAAGAGTGCCAGCGCGGCTTCCTCCAGCGGGCACCGCAGAAAACGCGTTAGTGGGGGTGGCGGCGCAGACAGTGGTCCAAAGAAGAGCAGCATTCTGCCTGGCAACTTCCCGGTTCAACCGCTGGGATCCACCAGCGGCAGGTATTACTTCCTGTCTGCCAGGGGGGAGCTCACAGAGTTGAGTGCTGGCGCGATCTCTAACCGGCAGAACCTGGTGAACCTTCTAGCAGGTTCGAAAACACCGTTGCGGCATCTAAAGGATCTTGCCCCGCCGAAGTCGAAAGATATCGAATTCAATTCCACGATCGCCGCCGACAAGCTGATGCGGGCCTGCAGTGAACTCCCGCTTTACGATGTTTCTCGGCCGATCCGTCACTTCGGTACCTGGAGAGGAGCAACTGCCCACCCAATCGTTCATCTCGGCGAGAAGCTCGAAGTCGCGCCAGAAGAGGAACAGGTGGGCCGAATGGTGAGCGGCGCTCTTTACCCTGCGGTGCCGTCGCGAAGCGGCCCAAGCGAGCAAATCGTGTCAGCTGATGAATTGGACTGGATACGTGAGCGCATTCAAAGAGGGTGGGCCTGGCGGCTTCCATGTGCCGGCGATCTGGTCATCGGTTGGATCGGTCAAGCCGTGCTCGGGCAGTACCCGGATTGGCGCGCGCATATGTGGATTCGGGGGCAAACCTCCTGCGGCAAGTCGACCTTGCTGAACATCATCTCGAGCCTGCTGGGCGGCATGTCAAATGGTGTCGAAGAAACCACCTCTGCTGCGGCAGTGCGTCAGCTTACGAACAGGATGGCTTATGCCCGCCTGTTCGACGAATCAGAGAGAAAGGGCGATGGTCAGATCGAAGAGGTCATTGGACTCTTCCGCCTGATGTCTGGCGCCAAAGGTGCCAGGGTGGCTAAAGGGACCTCCGATCACGCGGGCATCCGGTTTGAACTTTATGGGGCCGGGCTGCTCGCCTCGATCATTCCCGGTGTAATGGAGCCGCAGGACCAGAACAGGTTTGTCGTCCTGGCAATGGGATCTCGCGAACCCTCTGGGACGCCAGAGGATGATGCCCTGCGTCTGATAGAACTGGAGCAGGATGCAGCCAAGTTTGGGCCAATGGTCTGGCGCAGAATGCTCCGGTTGGCTCCTCAGCGGTGGGATCAGACGTACAGGATATATAACGCCATGGTGCAAGGTCTGGGTGGTAGTGCTCGGGTTGGTGACACCATCGGATCGATGCTTGCCGGTTGGGATCTGATGCTGTTTGAAGCGCCGCTGCTAGATGCGGATAACGGAGAAAAGGATCTCGTCAGGCTCGAGCGTGCAAGGTCCATAGCAGCTCCTCTGATAGAGCAATACCAGGCCTCCGAAGATGAGACTGAGGCCCAGAGTTGCTTGCGGCATATTCTCACATCCTATATCCACAAAGACCATGGCGGGCTTGTTCAGGTAAATGAGCTCATCCTGGCCATCCAGGAATACAAAGACGCCAAGTCCGGGGAATATGAGAACAAGCTTCTAGCCCGGCTCGGGCTTAGGGTCATGCCAGGGGACAGGTTTCAGCGTGACCTGTTCATAGCCAATCCTCGGAACCAGCAATTGGACAAGGCTCTGGCAGGCACCAGGTGGCGCGGTGGCAGCCACCGGGATGCATTGGACACTGATCCCGATATCAAGCCCGCTCCGGGCTCTGTGCGCACGGGAGGCCAGCCACCACAACGGGGCTTAATCGTCCCCGCGCGTTTCCTCCCGGGATTTGAGGAAAAGACCGATGCTGAAACAGAGGGGGCAGATGGGTGAAATCGTTGGGCATCCGTAACGGTGAAGATGTGAGCGTTACGCCATCGTTACGGTTGAAGTTGAGCGGGCAAGAAATTGATATTATTAGATAAAGACCCGAAAAATTCATGCATGTAACGGTGTAACGGTGCAGTCAGCGCCTTCCTGAGGCGCGCGCATGCGCGAGGATGTATTCAGATCTAAGCGTTACGCTGTTTCACAACTCTATTTATTGAAAGAAAGATATTAATAAACAAAGACTTGCCACTGAAACGCTGGGCGTAACGGTGGCGTAACGGTGCAGCAGGAAGCGTTACGCATCGCAGAAAGAGGCAGAAGCTATGGCAGCCAAGGCTCAGAAAGCTACGAGCGCGGTTAAGGTAGGTGATCGTACAGCCAATGGGGACGTCCTGGTGGCAGTCGATCGGGATGGTGTAGCGCAGCTAGTTCCCATGACAGAGGCGGCGCGCGTCGACTTCGCGCTACGCATGGTGAAGTCCGGATGCGCCATACCGGCAGGGTGCAGTGACAAGATGCCAGCAGCGCCGGCACGCGGTGAGCTGCTGCCCTTTGATCCGATGGCAATGGTAGCTCATGGCGCCGGTCAAACCCGGGTGGAGCACATGGGGTACAGAGGCAAAAGCGGTGCCCGGGTTCGCGATGTGTTCGACAAGATGACCGATCAGGCGCAGCGCAGCCATGCGGACAAAGGCAAGAAAGCCGGGCCGTTCGTTCCGCCATTCACCCATGGTCAAATCTTTGCGGCCCGTGACTATGCTGCGCTGACTGAGCGCTGCAATGCGTCAGGGGTCAAGTGCTCCTCCCTCGAGTCGCTGCGGCAAAGTTCATACGGCGGTGACCGGGAAGCTGCGGTGTTCCAGGACTTTGCCAGACTTCGTGCACTGCACCGCCGGATCGGCAACGGGCTGGCAAAGGAAGTCAGGCGGATCCGGCCTGAAGGGCGCAAGCGCCAAGCTATCTACGTGCGACGGCTGGTTGACCTGGTGTGCCTTGGAAACATGGCGATCGCCGATGTTTTGAAGAAGCACGGATGGTCCGTTGATCAGAAGAGCAGGGAAGGACTGAGGCTGTCACTGTGCTCTGCGTTGGACCGCATGCAAGGATACCGGTGCGCCGATCCTGTTGACAGTTAGCCTCCCCGGATGGCAGGCATGTGTCATCATCACAAATTGCGCCCGGAGCAGAGACCCTGCTGCCGGGCGTTTGTGTTTCTATGCCGCGGTAGAGCAGCTGGTCAGTTCGCCGGGTTCATACCCAGGAGGTTGCAGGTTCGAGTCCTGCCCGCGCAACCAGTTCAACAAGAAGGAGAAGGCAGATGACTGTCCAAGCAAAGTTTTGGGTCAGCGCGATCCACCATCAAAGCCCCAAGATCGGAGAGTGCGACCAGGTGGCCACCATTGAAATGTAGCCGGTGTTCTGTGATGGCAATGAAGGCTGAGCCAAGTATACGCCCAGCGGTAAGATCGAGATGTGCATCACCAACCCTGCTGCGATTGACCAGTTCGAACTGGGTGGCGAATACCTGCTGTCCTTCGACAAGGTAAGCTAAGAAAGCTGTGTATCCAGATGGGTGTACTGAAAGGGCGCGGTCTGCCATCCAGGCTCAAGGCTGAGCCCTCCCGGTTCAAACGTAAACCACGATCAGGTCACGGTGATGATCTGGATCGCCGGTCAAAGAACTGGCTCAATACCGCACGCTGGCAGAAGCTGCGGCTGAAGATCCTGGAACGCGACGACTACATCTGCCAGCAGACTGGTGTTGCCCTGGTCGGCAAGTACCCTGAGCCCAACAGCCCGGAGGTCGATCACATCGTCCCGCACCGCGGCGACTGGGATCTGTTCTGGGATGAAGACAACCTGCAGTCGGTCAGCAAAGCCTGGCACGCCAGCACTAAGCAAAGCCTCGAGCGCCGCGGCCTCGCGTAGGGGGGTAGGGGGGGAAATCCCTCCGACCGCCCCGGACGCCAGACCCGCCCCCCAATCACGCGGAGATTTTTTTCTTGCCCGAAGAACAATTCGACCTGTTCGGCGATCCAGTACGGCTTCCCAGCGGAAAAAGAGGGAGGCCCAAACATGAGCCGACCCAGAAAAACCGAAATAAAGTCATGATGTTACTGGCTTTGGGATGGGGAAGTGAGAGCATTGCAAACGCCGTTCACTGCTCGGTGCCTACGCTAAAAAGGTATTATTTTTCGGAGCTTAAGCGCCGTGACATCCAGCGGGACCGGCTTAACGCATGGCGGTTTGAAAAGGTCATGGAACAGGCCGCGGACGGGAATGTCGGTGCGCAGCGCCTCCTCGACCAGATGATCGCAAAAAACGATCTGATGCTGAGCGCTGCTTATCTCCGGGACGCTCAAGAAAAGCCGGGCCGAAGGAAACCGCTGGGCAAGAAGGAGCAGGCGCTCAGGGATGCCAGCGATGTCGCCGACGGCTCTTCAGATGATGGCTGGGGTGATGACCTCAAGCCGGGTCTTCACTGATGCTGGATCTTTTGCCCGACCTGGAAGAGATGGGTGTCGACCCGGAATGGAACACGGCTGTTCCGGACTGGGAAGACCGCATCCTGAAAGGTCTGTCGCTCATTCCGGAGCTGCCGCTCTATGACGAGGTGGCAGAGAAAGCGCTCCGGATCTTCAAACGGCTGAAGGTTCCGGATCTGCCTGGCACACCTACCTTCGGCGAGATCTGCGATGACTGGGTCCTGGACTTCGTTCGGGTCATCTTCGGCAGCTATAATCCGGAAACCAAACGGCGCATGCTGCGGGAATTCTTCCTGCTGGTTCCCAAGAAGAACGGGAAATCAGCGATCTCGGCCGGGATAATCGTAACGGCGGCGATCATGAATGAGCGGCCGCAGGCCGAGCTCTTGCTGATTGCTCCCACTCAGAAGATCGCCGGCATCGCCTTCAAGACTGCGCGAGGCATCATCGCCCTGGATGATCAGTTGTCCAAGCTGTTCAAGGTCCAGACGCATCAGAAACAGATCACCCACCTGGTTACCGAGGCGGTTATCATGATCCTGTCGGCTGACGGTGACGTCGTGACCGGCTCCAAGGGGTGCTACATCCTGGTCGATGAAACCCACGTTCTGGGCAGCAAGCACAAGGCGCCGGAGATCTTCATTGAGCTGCGGGGCGGGCTGAAGTCCCGGCCCGAGGGTTTCTTCCTGCAGATCACGACGCAGTCGAAAGAGAGGCCAACCGGGCAATTCGAGAATGAGCTGCAGACGGCCAGGGCGGTGAGGGACGGCGAGATCCGCCTGCCGATGCTGGCCGTGATGTACGAACTTCCTGTCTGACGTCAGCGCCAATGGGACAGTTTAGGCTGATTTGATAAGAGAGGGTTTCTGGCACATCGTAACCGCCAAGGAGTGGAGATGAGACAGAAACCCGGAACCAAGCAGAGCCACGGCGAGAGGGTCGTCAAGGATATCCGCCGGGCCACCCGCAAGCAGTATTCAGCGGAAGAGAAGATCAGGATCGTTCTGGACGGCCTGAAGGGCGAGGACAGTATTGCTGAGCTGTGCCGCCGCGAGGGCATTGCTCAGAGCCTCTATTACAGTTGGTCCAAGGAATTCCTCGAGGCTGGGAAGAAGCGCCTGGCGGGCGACACGGCGCGTGCAGCGACGTCGAGCGAGGTCAAGGATCTGCGAAGTGAGGCGCGCGATCTTAAAGAGGTCGTTGCCGAGCAGGCATTGGAACTGCGCCTTCTGAAAAAAAGCATACTCGGGGATGGGGGCGATGGCGAATGAGGTACCCCGCATCCGAGAAGCTGGAGATCATCCGGCTGGTGGAAGGATCGCATTTGCCAACCAAACGCACGCTGGACAAACTGGGCATCCCCAGAGCGACCTTCTACCGCTGGTATGACCGGTATCTGTCTGGCGGCCCTGAGGCGCTTGAGGACCGCCGCCCCAGGCCGCCACGGGTCTGGAACCGCATTCCCGAGGCGGTCCGGGAGAGGATCAAGGACTTGGCCCTGAAGGAAAGCGAACTGTCGCCGCGCGAATTGGCCGTGCGCTTCACTGACACGGAAAAGTATTTTGTGTCAGAGGCTTCGGTCTATCGCATCCTCAAGTCCTATGATTTGATCACCAGCCCGGCTTACGTGGTTCTGTCGGCGGCAGACGAGTTCCAGGACAAGACAACGCGTCCCAACCAGCTGTGGCAGACTGACTTCACCTATCTCAAGGTCATCGGTTGGGGTTGGTTCTACCTATCCACGATCCTGGACGATTACAGCCGCTACATCATCGCTTGGAAGCTCTGCACGACGATGAAGACGGGCGACGTGACCGACACCCTGGATCTGGCGCTGCAAGCCTCGGGCTGCAACCAGGCGAAGGTTCTGCACAAGCCACGGCTGCTATCAGACAACGGTTCCAGCTACATCTCTGGCGAGTTGGCTGACTGGCTGGAAGATCAGCAGATGCATCACGTTCGCGGTGCGCCATATCACCCGCAAACCCAGGGCAAGATCGAGCGGTGGCACCAGACCTTGAAGAACCGCGTCCTGCTGGAAAACTACTACCTACCGGGCGACCTCAGGCAGAAGATCGGCACCTTCGTCGAGCACTACAATCACCACCGTTATCACGAGAGCCTGCTGAACCTGACACCCGCTGACGTCTACTTCGGGCGAGGGCAAGCCATTCTAAAACAACGAGAAAGGATCAAACGAAAGACCATCGAAACGCGGCGCTTGCTTCACCGCAAATCCGCAGCATAATCAGACCACCAGATGAGCCAGACCCTCTCTTAGATCACGCCGCAATCTGTCCCAAAATCCCTGACAACGGACAGTTCACAATGCCCACTTGAAACGTATGCGGGAGGAGCAGCAAAGCCTGGATGCCGAGCTGAGCCGACTGCGGCAACAGGAGGGCTACAATGCGCCTCTTTCTCCTTTCCTGCGCGACGTGTTTGACCGGATGTGAGTGGCTGCGGCCGGAACCGGTCTTTGTCGAGCCCGTTATTCCGCCGGATCTGACCACGCCATGCCGAGAGCCGGTGAAGGGGCCACCTACAGTGGGAGGGTTTTCTGAATTGGCTCTGAAATGGAAAGCAACGGCCAAATGCAACGCTGATAAGATTCGTAGAATCGCAGACCTGCAATCCAAGTCAGGCTAGGCAGTCCGGTTAAACACTTCTGAAAAAAGTAGGATCAGAAAGTTGCTCTCCAGAGTCATCGCACCCAAACTGGAAGCCAAATGCTAAAGCTCCGGAGCAGTCACTTTCCAACCGGAAGCTTCAAATTCTGGTAGATTTCCAGCTTGCCCACGATCTCGCTTATAGTTTGGTTTTTCTGGTTGAGTTCGCTGAGCTGCTTCCTCCACTTTTTCGTGTACCAGCTGAGAGAGAAGGCTTGGTAGGTTATTATTGAAGTCGTGAGCAACGCAAGGTTTTGCGTCTTGAATTTAGCTGCGGCGATGATGGACCAAGCCATGACTTCAAAAGTTAAAATTCCGGCCTTGTTTGCGGTGACCGAAGCAGGAGCCTGCAGTTCACCCAAAACAGCAAAGATGAGCACAACGACAAATGCTATCATTGTGGCCAAAAGAGAGCGGACTATAGACCCGCCGAAGAAAACACCTGATGAGAGCTCTTGAAAGAATTTACGTTCTGCGAGGTCATCACGCAGGCCCTCGAGAATATCGAAGTTAGAGAGACTCTTTTCAATAGATCTTCCGTCCCTCTCACTTTCTGCATCTTTTCTGGCCCGTGAAATGCGATCGTAGAGGTCCTGAGATTCACAGACCTTTTTGGCCTGAGCCAGGGCGCTGTCCCGCAACTTTTCCAAGCGGGGAACCATCACGGAATCAACGCCAATACCTAGTGCCGCGACGGCAAGGCCAAGCGAGCACAACTGGGAGACGTCAGAAAACTGAATCGGCATTGCTTGCGGAGAACTTTAATTGTCGTCGAGTAGTGTAGGTCTACTCTAAGTGGATCGGATGGCAAAGCGAAAGATAGTAATTAAACTCGGATTTCAGATCTTCAGCAATGTCGGGTTGGTTAAAGGACAAAACGGCCTTCGCGAGTTGATGGTCTGTTTCGAAACGGAAACCGTGACCGTCAACTACTATGAAGTGTGAGAAATGCTCAGTGTCTGTGCCGGGGGCAGGCGCAAAAAGTGACTTTTCAGGTTGGCACGCGATCAACTTTGCGAACAAGTTTTGTCGCAATTTCTCTGGGTTCGTCTCCTCAACAACTGCAAGAATTCTCTGACCTCGCGCGATCAATCTATCCCCGAGGCTTAGCACATCCCCAGTAAAACAATCAGAGTTCAGGCTCCCTGAACTGACAAACACATCAGCCTTCTGATCAAGAGCCAGCTGTAACAACTCTTTCACAACATGCTGGGCGTGAAGGATTGATCTGTTCGTAAGGGTGTGGGTTGAATGGCTAATTCTTGCCTGAGTCACAGCCTTTTCAAAGGTGTGGTCATCAGAAACAGGCGAAGGCTGAGTCTTGTTCGAAAGAACCTCATCAACTTCGGACATCAGTTGTGCTTCCCGGCGTGGACTGCGCTGTCCATCCTCAGGCGATGGAGGGCGCGAGAAATATTTAGAAAATTTAAGCACCATAGGTAACCGTTTCGACTGTTCTGTCAAGAATAGTAGCTGACGAGCGAAGAGTTTCGATGCAGCATACGTATAGTTTCACGGGCAAATTTACGCCTAAAGGTGTACTCCCGATTGTTGAAGTTTCTGTTACTGAAGCGATCATCAAGTTAGGGAAACTTTAACTATCTGTCGCTTTCCCAACGGGTTGTACCGTCAAGTAGGGCTGCCTGTTAGCGGATTCAAAAAAAGACGCGTCCGGAGGGGGCGTAATCAACGGCTCGGATCCGGTTGCCGAAATCCAGCAAAGGGGGCTACCAGCGAGAAAATCCACGGCCCGGACGGGTCAGCAATCGACACCGATTCAGCTTCTTCGGTGGCAATCACCACCACGGCAGTCGGCAGCGGTCAAGCGGACGGAGACGGCTCTATCTCCGATGCAAACCTGTTCGGCGCAGCCGTCAAACACCTTTTGCTGGCCGACGTTCTGGTAGCCTTCTACGTTCTGTCGATCCCCTGTGAGGCACCTCATTTCGGCGTCAGAAACGCTGTTTGTCGTGCTGATTGGCTAGCTGGTCTCAGCTGCTGTCATTGATCATTTCGGATAGCTTGGTGCCTAGCAGGCTGCTGAAGAAGTCGGCTCTCGACGCGGCCTGAGGAACATGATTCACCCTCAGCACAATTTCGGCGGGGGTTGGTGATGCGCGGGACGGACGAAGCGAGCGGATCGCTTTTCAGCTATGTCGATCTGGAAGAGCGCATCCCAGCACGGCACCCTCTCCGCAAGATCAGGCAGGTGGTCAACGACGCGCTGGCCAGTCTGGATGCCGATTTCGAGGCGGTCTACACCGATTTCGGCCGCCCCTCGATCCCGCCGGAACGGCTGATCCGGGCCAGCCTGCTGCAGATCCTGTTCTCAATCCGCTCCGAGCGGCAGTTGATGGAACAGATGCAGTATAATCTGCTGTTCCGCTGGTTCGTGGGCCTCGGGATCGACGATCCGGTATGGGTGCCGACGGTGTTCACCAAGAACCGCGACCGGCTGCTGACGGCCGACATGTCGCGCAAGGTGATGGCGGCTATCCTGGCGCATCGCGAGGTCGCGCCGCTCCTGTCGGACGACCACTTCTCGGTCGATGGCACGCTCATAAAGGCCTGGGCATCGATGAAGAGTTTCCAGCCGAAGTCGGCGGGCACGCCGCCCGGCGATGATAGGCCGGATGACCCGCCCGCGACATCCATTGCCCCTGCCGCACAACCCGCCCAGACCGAACCCGAGACCGCTCCAATGCCCCGCTACAGCCGCCGCACCCGAAATCCCGAGGTCAACTTCAAGGGCGAGAAGCGTTCGAATGCGACCCATGCCTCGGTCACCGACCCGGACGCACGGCTCTATAAGAAATCCCCTGGCACAGGTGCGGTGCTGTGCTTCATGGGGCATGCGCTGATGGAGAACCGGCACGGGCTGGTTGTGCAAGGCGACCTAACCCACGCTGACGGCCGCGCCGAGCGAAAGGCTGCGCTGGACATGCTGCACCGCCACTCCCCCGGATCGACCCGGCGGCTGACCTTGGGAGCCGACAAGGGATACGATGCGGCCGAATTCGTCGCAGATCTCCGCCAGGCCTGCGTCACCCCGCACGTCGCCAGGAAGGCGCGGCATTCAGCAATCGACGGTCGCACAACCCGGCACAAAGGCTATGCCCTGTCCCAGAAGCACCGCAAACGGATCGAGGAGGCGTTTGGCTGGGCCAAGACCGTTGGCGGCATGTCCCAGACCGTCTATCGCGGCGCCGAACGGGTGCAGTCGCGCTTCATCCTGACGCTCGCAGCCGGAAATCTCGCCCGGCTGCCCCGGTTGCTGGCGGAATGAGGCTGGAGGGGGGGACGCAGGCCTGCTTCCAGCCACCCAATCCGGAAGACCGATGAGAGAACTCATTCCACCACGGAGAACAGCGTCCCACTGGCCTGACTAATTCAGCGGCCTGCTAGGTCAGTTCGCTGACACTAACCCGCGCCGCAGGTTGTTCGAAGATGGCCTTTGGAGACTGGATCACCCAGATAGAGTAACCCCAATCCGCTTAGAACAGGAAATTGTCTGCGTCCCTGACGTCATCCAGCTCAGAGTCATTTATCCGGATTTCAACATTCCTGAAAGAAATCACGACATCTCCCTTTACGGCTTTGAACTTGAGATCATCGAATTCTGAGGCGCCGCGCCTGATCAGAATAAAGTCTGACTCAGTTGAGAAGTCTTCTATCAGATCGTTGCCATCTCCCTTTGCGAAGATGAAAGTATCCCGGCCACTGCCGCCCTTCAGGGTGTCATTGCCTTTGCCACCCTCCAATGTGTCGCGGCCTGCCCCGGCGTACAGGCGGTCATTGCCTTTCTGCCCCATCAGCGTGTCGTTGCCGCCCCCGCCCCAGCTGTGGTCGCGGCCTTCACCGGCCCGCACCAGATCATTCCCACTTCCTGCATAGACAGTGTCATTGCCGCTACCCGTTTTAACCACATCAGCGCCGCTGCCCGTGGCGATCTGATCCCGGCCGCTGCCCAGCCGGACATCCATATCGGCCTTTACCTCTGAAAAGTCGGCCTTATCCGCTCCAGGAGGGTTCTTGACCTTGAGCGTATCGGTAAACTTCACACCGCCGCCTGACACCGACGTCCCGACCCGCAGTTCGTGATATTCCTCAAAGCCAGTCCCGATGAACGGATTGCGGATCAGATCCACATCCTTCACTGCGTCATCGCCGTATTCTGAAAAGAAGTTGAAAAGTTCAACCGTTTCCCTGGCGAAGTCAGGATCCTGAAAAAGCGTGTCGATTTCGTTCTGCGCTGCAGCCAGTTCTCGTTTCAGGTAGCGCAATGACAAGGTCTCGCTTACCGGGTCGACCAAAGCAGTCGCGACATCATAGATGTCAACCAAACGTTCGACCGGGTTGAGAATTTTGGCCAGCCTTCCCAAAGCCCCATGCAAAGGCAGATCCTCAAGATCCTCCTTCAGCGACTTCACCGCATCCACCAGTTTTTCCGAAGAGGAACGGTCAGACCGCAGGAATTTCTCAAGCACTCTGGCTTCCGCCCGGCTGGTCTTCTGCCGCCCGGTCGCTTCCAGGGCGTTCTCAATCATCTCGCCGGTAATGCCGGTAACAACTTCCAGAATATCATACGAAGCTTTTGTCCATGCCGCTCCGGTTTTTTCCTTCTGTTCCACCGCGAGGTCATTCAGGAGCCGGATGTCACGGGACAGGCGCTCCAGGAGATCCAGTTGCGGCTTGAACTTCATGTACCGCTCATAGAAATCCTGCTGCACTGCAGGCCAGCCGCTGCCGCCAAACTTGTCATTGTCCTCGAGCTTCACCTCGACAGACACGTTTCTGCTATAAGTCAACGGGTCCGTAGGCAGCCACATATAAACTGGCTGCCCGTCGGAAAAACCCACTAGGCCTCGGAACTCAAGCGAACGCTCGATATTGAGGTTGAAGCCGAAATTGAGATACCCACCGATCTCGTCAGAGATAATAAGATCTTCGGGATAGGTGACCTGAAGCGTGATACTGTCCGCGCTCCAGCCAGTTACAGATATTTGAAAGATCTCTTCAAATGTGTCGTCCTGCGCGGAGGAGTAAGTTTCGCCCTTAACGCCTAAGCGGGAGATTTCGGCGCTAACCTGAATTTCCTGCCCCAACCGGTACGGGGAGCTGGAAAAGGTGTCGATAAGGACCTGCACTGAGTGGGAATTCTGCGTACTGACAGGCAGGGTGATGGTTGTGCCAGTGTCGCCTTCCTCAATTAATAGCTGATACCCAAGGACACCGTTGTCGACTAGCCTGCTGGCCATCTGAGCCTCCGTAAAATCTTTTAGACAAATCCAAAAATTTACACAACCTGACACACAAATCCACACTACTGCAACCCACCTTCAGTTGCAGCAGAAAGTCCGGCCTCAACGGAGCGTACAGATGGCCTGCTCCGGACCTCGGACAGTATATACCAATTTATTCGACGTCTTTTGCTGCCTGCCAGGGCAAACTTTCAATTGGTGGCTCATAACGATTTGCCCGGTAGCGAGATTCCGGAATGTCGTACCCCATACCGCTGTCATCGACCCGAACGTCATCTTCGACATCGAATGGGCGCTTTGTGCGGTGAATGCCCGTTGGCCTCTTCATAACCATTTCCTTAGCTAAGTTTCTTGCGGCGCTTGGCCACCTGTTCGTTCTTCAGTTGGCTTGAGGAGCCCTTCTACTCTGGTTTCTCATCTACGGCCCTCATAGCCGTCAAAACCTCATCACCCAAAGCCGCCCGAAGCACGACGTCCACCTCCGGCAAATAAGAAACCCACATTGGGGCTCCGTCCATGGTGATATCTGGCGGATACCCCTCGAACTCGCAGAGTGCACGAGCTGCACGTTCTCGAACTGGCTTCTCCCTCGCCATGCCTTGCTCCTTTGTTGAACGCAGCTTACTCGCCTATTGCGAAAGCGCAACCGCCGCTCCGAGCCCTAAGCGGACTCTGGTCGCCTGCTAATCCTTCGCCCTCGCAGCATGGCGCGAACAGCACAAAGCAGACATAGCTCTTGCCCACAACAGGGCAAGAAGCAGGCCCTCCGCGCGAAAGCTAGAATTAGCAGGCCGCTGAATTAGTCAGGCCAGTGGGACGCTGTTCTCCGTGGTGGAATGAGTTCTCTCATCGGTCTTCCGGATTGGGTGGCTGGAAGCAGGCCTGCGTCCCCCCCTCCAGCCTCATTCCGCCAGCAACCGGGGCAGCCGGGCGAGATTTCCGGCTGCGAGCGTCAGGATGAAGCGCGACTGCACCCGTTCGGCGCCGCGATAGACGGTCTGGGACATGCCGCCAACGGTCTTGGCCCAGCCAAACGCCTCCTCGATCCGTTTGCGGTGCTTCTGGGACAGGGCATAGCCTTTGTGCCGGGTTGTGCGACCGTCGATTGCTGAATGCCGCGCCTTCCTGGCGACGTGCGGGGTGACGCAGGCCTGGCGGAGATCTGCGACGAATTCGGCCGCATCGTATCCCTTGTCGGCTCCCAAGGTCAGCCGCCGGGTCGATCCGGGGGAGTGGCGGTGCAGCATGTCCAGCGCAGCCTTTCGCTCGGCGCGGCCGTCAGCGTGGGTTAGGTCGCCTTGCACAACCAGCCCGTGCCGGTTCTCCATCAGCGCATGCCCCATGAAGCACAGCACCGCACCTGTGCCAGGGGATTTCTTATAGAGCCGTGCGTCCGGGTCGGTGACCGAGGCATGGGTCGCATTCGAACGCTTCTCGCCCTTGAAGTTGACCTCGGGATTTCGGGTGCGGCGGCTGTAGCGGGGCATTGGAGCGGTCTCGGGTTCGGTCTGGGCGGGTTGTGCGGCAGGGGCAATGGATGTCGCGGGCGGGTCATCCGGCCTATCATCGCCGGGCGGCGTGCCCGCCGACTTCGGCTGGAAACTCTTCATCGATGCCCAGGCCTTTATGAGCGTGCCATCGACCGAGAAGTGGTCGTCCGACAGGAGCGGCGCGACCTCGCGATGCGCCAGGATAGCCGCCATCACCTTGCGCGACATGTCGGCCGTCAGCAGCCGGTCGCGGTTCTTGGTGAACACCGTCGGCACCCATACCGGATCGTCGATCCCGAGGCCCACGAACCAGCGGAACAGCAGATTATACTGCATCTGTTCCATCAACTGCCGCTCGGAGCGGATTGAGAACAGGATCTGCAGCAGGCTGGCCCGGATCAGCCGTTCCGGCGGGATCGAGGGGCGGCCGAAATCGGTGTAGACCGCCTCGAAATCGGCATCCAGACTGGCCAGCGCGTCGTTGACCACCTGCCTGATCTTGCGGAGAGGGTGCCGTGCTGGGATGCGCTCTTCCAGATCGACATAGCTGAAAAGCGATCCGCTCGCTTCGTCCGTCCCGCGCATCACCAACCCCCGCCGAAATTGTGCTGAGGGTGAATCATGTTCCTCAGGCCGCGTCGAGAGCCGACTTCTTCAGCAGCCTGTTAGGGGAAAGCCGTTCCTCGGTTCAAAAATAGAAGGGCAGAATCACGGTACCAAGATCAGGCTCCTCGCCATCTCCTCAAGTTGGGCCAAGTTTCCCCAATCTGGGAACTTTGAGAGCTCTTCACGAATCCATAAATAGTCAGGGTCTGTGAGCAAAACTGTCGCGACCAGCGCGCTGAAATCTGACCCAGGTTGTGCTACTTGCAGCAATCTTTCTGTTCCTCGAACAATTTTCGCCCATTTGCGAACAGTTGCGTCGCCATTTTGGTAGTCTTCGAGATCGCTACGAATTGTCTCTAGAGCCGTGCAGACAGATTCACCCAAATTCATTCTAACACTCACCAATCTCTCGGAGTCATTGAGATACAGAGCATCAATTATGGTTCTTCGGCCTATTTCATCACGCCAACGCAATCTATAGTTCTGAAAGTACATGTGGTCGGCAGGGGTGGTATCATACGGATTGACAATCTCTCCATCTGTGTCAACGTTGTAAGAACCCTTACGACCGTTGCATCGCTTGCATGAAGGTAGGAGGTTCTCCCATTCAACGACTCGATCCGGAAACTGATCCTTGCACCTGAAGTGTTCGACCTCCATGTATTTCGACTCTTCACTAATATTCGTCTCACAATAAGCGCACTTATTGCCAGAACTTTCGAGAAGAGGAAGCTTGATGCTCTTTGTGTTCCAGACTGATTTTCCTGTTTCCTTAAAGCGATTAGTCAAGTCTTGGACTGTTTGTTCACTCAGGAAATCTGGCTTCTCTCCGCGCGATAACTTAATCACCGAACGACCCACCTGATCTTTGATCAAAGGCAAATGGAGCCGATTGTATTTCCAGCAATTTTCTAATTGGGTTTCGAGCGTGAAGCATTTCTCTTAATGTAGATAATGCTTCGTTTACCTTCTCAGAGTTTTCAAGATCCAAGGCCTCGTCAAATTCACGCATAGCTTTGCGAAAGGGAATGGTTCTTGTATTTTCTACACCCATCACTTCTTCTAATATTTCCTCAACGGTCCACCCAAGGTATCCATACTTGCTAGTTGGAATTGATTTAAGTTCCACTTTTCCGTCTTGATTTCTCCTGAGTGAAATTACATCATTAGCATCAGTGGTTTGAATTACATGCGGACTGTGTGTTGTTGCGATAATTTGAGCATCTGGAAAAGCTGAAGTGAGCACACGTCCAATTTCTTGCTGCCACGTAGGATGAAGGTGTAGATCTATCTCGTCGATTAGTATAAGGCCAGAAAATTCACTAGCTGATACATCCAGTTTTCGAAATTCAATTTCTTTTAATATGCTCAGAAGTAGAAAGTATGTTGAGCGGAAGCCAGAAGACATAAGTTCAAATGGAATGACGCCGTTCGGTGTAGACACCATTACTTCGAATGAAGTTACATCCACTTGGTCCAATGCAACATTCGGATCTAATAATTCGAAGAACTTCTTTGCTGTTTCCAAGTTCTCGAGCATTTGCGGCGTCCAGCTACTCTTGCTCGCGTGAGGCGCCAAAAGATATCTGTTCGTTAACCAAGTCTTGACTTCATTTGGCGAAGGGTCCGAGGTTACACGCTTGCTGAAATTATTCAAATCAAAGTCTGGGTCGCGACTTATCGATTGCTGTTGAAAGTATTGAAGATCGCGTGAAGCTCTTATGTGAATTAAGTTAACAGCCTCCGGCATTCTCGAGTTAATAAACTCACCCGATTTCGGATCCAGTTCGTTTATTTGGAAGTTGACGTTTCTTTCCACTCTGTCCACTTGAAACTTCAGGTTCAACAATCCATGCACAGCGGATTGCCGGCGTTTCAATCGGTGATTACTTCCAATGCTGAATGATGCGGTAATCGCTTCAAGTACAGTCGTTTTCCCGACACCATTATCTCCGCATATTAAATTAATGCCAGAGTTGCCGTTGAAGCTAATATTTAACTCTGGGAATGGACCGATGTTTGTTAAGTTTAATTCTTTTACTCTCAATCTTGAGTTTGACAAAGCTTTGTCCTTGCTTGGGGATCGTTTGGGCTGACCAGAGGTTGCATGATTTAAACGGTGAGAGCAAACAGTTACTCTTTGTTTTACTGTACTCCAGCGGTATTTAGATGCGTCCAATCGTTGCATTGACCAGTCAACTCCCCATTGCCTAGTCCGCATATTGCGCAAGGCGGTCGTAGGGCACGATCAGGACGTTGTTTGCAGCGAACGGCTACTTTGTCCCGACCATAGACTATGGTCGCCTACAAGGGCTGCGGCGGCATTGTGGAGCGTCTAACAAAGGAGCGCGGAGCATTTCATTGAGGCTACTGCTTTTCAGGCTTCAACGCTCAGCACCATCAAACCGCGATAGGCTTAATGCTGTGCGCCTGGTTGAATGCTGCCTAGGCATCTGGCAGCCGGTTAATCAATTCTTAACCTAAACTTAGTGGGACTCGTCATGTTTTTGATTGGAGACTCATTATGACGACTGGAAATGTGCAGCAAGGCACTGGCGGTGCGGATTATCTCACTGGCGGCACGGGAGGGGACACTCTCCAAGGACTTGGTGGAAAAGACACGCTTTTCGGACTTGAAGGTGCCGATCAGCTGGAAGGCGGCGGCGGGAGCGACCAACTCTATGGCGGCGCAGGAACGGACAATCTGCTTGGCGACAACGGCTCAGATCTACTGGAAGGCGAAGCAGGTAATGACACCCTCCTGGGCGGCAAAGGGGCCGATACGCTGAATGGCGGCAACAACGATGACCTTCTGGACGGCGGCATCGGAACTGACGAATTGGATGGAGGCAAGGGCGTCGACACCATTATGGGTGGCGATGGCGAAGACACGATCATTCACAGAACTGCAGATGACTTGATCTTTGAGGATGTGGTCGATGGCGGTGAAGGGATTGATACGCTGAAGTTCATTATAGATGCTGGCGACAATCTCACCATCGGGGCTGGAATCTCTGCCAATGGAGGCCCAGCCATTGATTTCGATGGGATCGAATTCTTCGATACAAACAACGAGGCATTTTTGGTCCAGGAGAATGGCACCTATGATTTTTCCGGCGTGGTCTTCAAGAAGGGGTTAACCTCGGTAAAGGCCGATATCACGGTTACCGGTAATGACGGTGCCACAGTCACCGGGTCCGATCAGGGGGACGCGATTACCGGCGGATCTTCAGGGGCCGACTGGTTCATCGGCGGTCTGGGCCATGACACTCTAATCGGCAATGCTGGCAACGATACGCTGGAGGGCGGGCAGCTCAGTGACGAGCTCTATGGCGGCAACGGTAACGACCTGCTGATGGGTGACGAATGGGGAGACACCCTGGATGGCGGCAATGGCAGTGACACGCTGATCGGCGGGGTGGGAACCGACGTTTTGATCGGCGGCAAAGACAATGATTCTCTGGATGGGGGAACCAAAGCTGACGAATTGGATGGCGGCAAGGGTATCGACACCGTTCTCGGCGGTGATGGCGAAGATACGATCATTCATAGAACCGCAGATGACCTTATCTTTGAGGATGTGATCGATGGCGGTGAAGGGATTGATACGCTGAAATTCATTATTGATGCTGGCGATAATCTCACCATCGGGTCCGGAACTTCGGCCAATGGAGGTCCTGCCAATGATTTCGATGGGATCGAAATCATTGATACAAACAAGGAGGCGTTTTTTGTCCAAGGAAATGGCACCTATGATTTTTCCGGCGTGATCTTCAAGAGGGGGTTAACCTCGGTACAGGCCGATATCACGGTTGAGGGCATTAACGGTGCCACGGTCATCGGCTCCGATCAGGGGGATGCAATTTCCGGGGGGGCGTCAGGGAACGATTGGTTCATCGGCGGTGTGGGCCATGACACTCTGATCGGCAATGCTGGCAACGATACGCTGGAGGGCGGGCAGCTCAGTGACGAGCTCTATGGCGGCAACGGTAGCGACCTGCTGATGGGTGGCGAATGGGGAGACACCCTGGATGGCGGCAACGGCAGCGACACGCTGATCGGCGGAGTGGGAACCGACGTTCTGATCGGCGGCAAAGACGATGACAAGCTGTTCGGCGGCAGCATGGACAATACGCTTCTTAGAACCAAAGAAGACACGCTGGACGGCGGTGAGGGCAGCGACGAGTTGACCGGTGGCGACGGCGCCGACACGTTCATCTTCGCAGCTGGCAACGATACCATCACGGACTTTGGGGATGGCAGCGACACCCTGAAACTTTCAGAGTTGGATCTGGATATCTCAAGTCATTCCGAAGCTCTTGAAAAGGCCGTTTTTGAAAATGGCGCTGTCGTTTTCACTTTTGATTCCGGCGACACCTTGACGATCATGGGTCAGAATGTGACCAGCGTGGAAAGCATCCAGAACGATATCACATTGTTCTGATGCAGATCTGCGGGCGCCTGAGGCGGGCGTCCGCAGGGATCATCTGAATAGATGGAGAGGGAACGAATTCCCCCCAGTCCCTTCTAGAGTGCATCTTGAAAGCAAAGCGTTTACTTGCGTCAGTATGCGCACGAAGCGGACACGCAGGGGTTCCAGGCTGCATGTGCAGCGAAAGGCAACTCCGTCCCGCGACTAGTCGAGTTCGAGGGTGAAGTACCAGCACCTACTTCGAGGCACCGGTACTATGTTTCTAGAGTCACCAACAGTCTGATATCAAAGAATACCTTCGACACTTAAAATCTCCTGGCCTTATGGCCGTGCGGGTTCGAGTCCCGCCGTCCGCACCATTGACTTCCCATGATCTGGCCCAGGGCTGCCCAGGCAGCCGCAAGTGTCAGTTCTTGACCGGATCCGTGCCGGACGAGGGCTCGTTCACCATGGCGACTGCGCGTTGCAGGGCTTCGATCAGCTGCTGGGCTCCGGCGGCACTGCATCTGAGGCGGGCGGTCACTTCGCTTCGCACCTCGACGCCGCCGCTGGGCATCGGGTCAAGCATATTTGTTTGCAATTCGACCTGAACGGTGCCGCCAGCATGACCATAGGTGGTGCATCCGTCGAAATAGATGACTGTGTCGCTCAAACCTGAAACTCCCCTGGGCAATTGAGCGCAAGCCTAGGGGCCGGGCCCGCCTGGCGGCAACAGAAACCTGCTGATATGCTTAAGAGCGCGGCTGCGCCGGAGGAGTTTTGCAGCCTGCGGCCGCGGGCTTCCTTTGATATGCAACAGCCCGGCAGGGATACTGCCGGGCTGCCTGCGATAACCTGCGGCTGTGGCGCGTCAGCCGCGGCCGCGGTAGGGCGGTACGCCTTGATCGGGGATCCAGACGCCTTCGGGCATTGGGCCGGTCTGCCAGAACACGTCAATTGGAATACCGCCGCGCGGGTACCAGTAACCGCCGATGCGCAGCCATTGCGGCTCCAGGAAATCCGCCAGGCGGCGGGCGATGGAGACGGTGCAATCCTCGTGGAAGGCGCCGTGGTTGCGGAAAGAGGTGAGAAACAGTTTCAGCGATTTGCTTTCCACCAGCCACTCACCCGGCACATAGTCGATCACCAGATGGGCAAAATCCGGTTGCCCCGTCATCGGGCAGAGCGAAGTGAACTCCGGCGCGGTGAAGCGCACGTTGTAGGCCACGTCGGCCTGCGGGTTCTGCACCCGCTCCAGTTCCGCCTGTTCGGGGCTTTGCGGCACGATGGTATCGCCGCCCAGTTGCTTCAGGTTGCTGTAGATGCTGTCGGACATGTCAGGGTTCCTAATCTTCAGACGCCGCGCTTGTTGCCCCAGACCAGCACATGCAGTTGGGGCAGGACGCGGGGGGTGAACCAGCCGTCGCCGGTTACTTTTTCGATGAGCCACAGCAGCCGGTCGGTGGCTTGCTGCACGTCGACGGGCAGCTCCGGGTCAACTTCCGGGTTGCCAGGCTGCAAGTACAGCGGCAGCTCAGGATGGCGTTCGGCGGCGGCCTTGGCCCAGGCGTAATCTTTATCGTTGAAAATCACGATCTTCATCACCGCCTGGCCGCAGCCCTGTGCTGCCTCAAGGCATTGGTCGAAGGCCTTCCAATCCACTGTTTCACCGCTGGAGGGCGGCTTGGGGCTCAGCACCAGGGTGTCGAGATCCGCAAACCACGGCTTGCTGACCGAACCTTGCGTCTCGCAGGCAAAGCGGTAGCCCTCGGCCTTGCCATAGGCGATCACCGGGGCAAAGTCCTGGATTGCCGGGTTGCCGCCGGAGATCGACACCGTAAGCGGCTTGCCACCGGACAGGCGGCGCACTTCGCCCATGACTTCCTCCGGTGCCATCACCGCCCAATCGTGGCGGTAGGCGCTGTCGACCGCATGCAGGCTGTCGCACCAGGCGCAGCGGTAATCGCAGCCGCCTGCGCGCACAAAGACCGTTGGCTCCCCGATCAGGGCGCCTTCGCCCTGGATGGTGGGGCCGAAGATTTCCGCGATGCGCAGGGTCATGGCCGGTACTCCGCCCAAGTTTTCGGGGTTTCTGAGACTTTCACCGCAGTCACCTCCGGCCAGCGGGCCTGGCACCAGTCATAGAAGTGCTTGGCCATGTTCTCGGCGGTCGAATGGCAATCCAGCACGTCGTTCAGGTGGCGGTGGTCGAAGGTGCCGTCGATGTAGTCCTTCAGCGGCTTCAGCTCGTGATAGTCGCGCACAAAGCCATCGCTGTTCAATTCTTTGCCTGCCAGCTCGACCACCACGATATAGTTGTGCCCGTGCATCCGGGCGCATTGATGATCGGGCGGCAGGTGCGTCAGTTGATGCGAGGCGGAGAAGTGGAACTCCTTGGTGATCCGGAACATCAGGCGCCGTCCTTGCCTGCAACGGCGGCCTTCCAGAAATCCGGGTCGGCATAGCCGGTCGGGTCTTCAACGCCCGCCAGGTGGAAGGCCTCGCGCCGTTCGACACAGGTGCCGCAGCGCCCGCAGTGCTTGTCGCCGCCCTTGTAGCAGGACCAGGTCTCAGCAAAGGGGGTGTTGTGCGCAGCACCTGCGGTGACAATGTCGCCCTTGGTGCGGTGTACAAAGGGGGTGTAGAGCTGCACGTCGGCATAGCCGTCCAATGCGGCGCGCTGCATCGCGTCGAACGCTTCGGTGAATGCGGGGCGGCAGTCCGGATAGATGAAGTGGTCGCCGCCATGCACCGCCGTTGCCACGGCGTCATCGCCGTTTGCGGCTGCGATGCCATAGGCAATGGTCAGCATGATCGCATTGCGGTTCGGCACCACGGTGACCTTCATGGTCTCTTCTTCATAGTGGCCGTCCGGCACATCGATGTCGTCGGTCAGGGCAGAGCCCGAAAGCGCGGCGCCGATACTGCGCATGTCGATGATGTCATGCGGCACGCCCAGCCGTTCGGCTGCGGCGGCGGCATAGTCGAGTTCCTTCTTGTGGCGCTGGCCATAGTCGAAGGAGACAAGACGGGTCAGCTGATGCTCCTCAGCGACCAGATGGGCAAGCGAAACGGAATCCAGCCCGCCCGAGCAGATAACGATAGTCTTCATGTTTGAACCCTTGTTTTGGTGACCGGGTAGGCTGCGACCGGTGCCGCGCATATAGCCGCGCGCGGCTTAACGCGCAAGAGGCGGGCGGTTAGCGCACTTTTTGCAGGTGATGTTTGGAAAAGTTGAAAATGTCCTTTGGGACGGGCCTATGGCCCGGTCCGCGCCCGACCCTCTCCACGGGAGGGCGCTTCGCACCCACCCAGGGCCGAGCGCGAACCTGATGTTCAGCTTCACACTGGCGGTAATTCATCCTCCAGCCACTCTAGAAACGCCCGCGAGGCCGGCGTGCTGGCATGGCTTGGCGGCGGCAGCAGGAAATAGTTCTCCAGCAGCTCCGCCGAATGGTCGCTGGCTTTCACCAGCTGGCCGCTCTTCAGCAGCCCGCCCGCCAGCGTGTCATGCGACATGGAAATCCCGGCGCCGTTCACCGCGGCGGTCATGGCAATTACATAAGTGGAGGCCAGCTGGATCTCGTGATTGCGTTCTAACGGCCGCTCCTGGGACTTGAACCACGCGCCCCAAGAGCCTGTGACGCCGGCACAATCCAAAAGATGCGCGGTGCTGAAATCCACCGCGCCGCCCTGATAGCCCGGGGCACAGACCGGGTAGAACCGGTCCCGCGTCAACCGGACCGCGGCCGCCGACATGTCATTCGGACGGCCAAAGCGGATCTCGGTCCCGGCCGAGCTGGCATGGCGCTCCGGATCCCAGATAGGGGTCACGATGTTCAGCACCAGCCAGGGGAACCTTTCGTACAGACGGGGCAGGCGCGGCGACAGCCAGAACACCGAGAACGCCATGTTGCACTGCAAGACCAGATGCCGCCCCTGATCGCCGCCGGTAAAGGCCTGGGTGCCGGCCGCAATCAGGTCAAAGGCCTCACGCACGATGGGCATGTAATTGGCCCCGGCCTCCGACAGCTCCAAGGCGCGGGTTTTGCGGATGAACAACTCACGCCCCAGGAAATTCTCCAGGCTGCGCACATGCTGGCTGATCGCCGATTGCGTCAGGTTCAGCTCGCCGGCGGCGCGGGTGAACGACAGGTGCCGCGCACTGGCCTCAAAGGCGCGCAGCCAGGTGAGCGGGGGCAGGGACGGTGAGGGCGATCCGGGGGAAGACAGCGACGAAGACATGGACACATGACCTATGCATTAGTTCAATTAATGCATTACGCGTGAATCAATCGTTTGTCAGCAGCGATTGCGGCTGGCACCAATAGTGCAGCAACTTTTGGGAGGCGCCAGAATGAACAAGCAAGCGGACCTGAGCCCGAACCTCACCCATTGGCAGGAGCGCGTCGACATGGCCGCGGCCTTCCGCTGGACCGAACGGCTGAACATGCATGAGGCGGTGGCCAACCACTTCAGCCTGGCGGTGAACGAGGATGGCAGCCAATTCCTGATGAACCCGAACCAGGTGCATTTCAGCCGTGTGAAGGCCTCGGACCTCTTGTTCCTGGATGCCAACGATCCCAAGACCATGGACCGCCCCGATGCGCCGGACCCGACCGCCTGGGGCCTGCACGGTTCAATCCACCGCCTGTGCCCGCATGCGCGCTGCGTGATGCATGTGCATTCGATCCACGCCACCGTGCTGGCTTGCCTTGCCGACAGCACCCTGCCGCCGATCGACCAGAACACCGCCACTTTCTACAACCGCTATGTCGTCGACAATGAGTTCGGCGGGCTGGCCTTTGACAGCGAGGGCGAGCGCTGCGCCTCGATGCTGACCGACCCCAAGGTCAAGACCATGATCATGGGCAACCACGGCGTGCTGGTGATCGGCGATACCGTCGCGGACACGTTCAATCGCCTCTACTACTTCGAGCGCGCCGCCGAGACCTTTATCCGCGCTCTGCAAACCGGCCAGAAACTGCGGGTGCTGAGCGACGCGGTCGCCGAGAAAACCGCGCAGGAGCTGGAGGATTACCCGGATCAGGCGGAACGCCATTTGGCTGAGCTGAAGGCGATCCTGGACGACGAAGGCTCCAACTACGCCAGCTAAGCAGGCACTCCATGCAGGCAATGAGGCCACGGGCAGTTGCGACAGCTGCCCGGCGGTTTGCTGCATCCAATCGAAACACCTCTTCAGCCATCCAGAAGGTTCCAGATGCCTGATTACGTTCCTACAAATGCTGCGTCCTCGGGCGTGAAACTCGACAAAAAGACGCTCAAATCCATTGCCGCCCGCAGCGACAAGCCCGGCCTGATCTATATCGCGCAGTGGGTTGCCTTCCTGGCCGCCACCTGCACGCTGGTCTGGGCCACGCTCGGCACTCTGTGGATGTGGCCCGCAATGCTGTTGCACGGCATCTTCCTGACAGTGCCTGCCTATTCCTTCAGCCATGAGACCGCCCATGGCACCGCCTTCCGAACCCGCTGGCTGAACGAGGCGGTGCTGTGGATCACATCGCTCCTCTACATGGAGGAGCCGCTGCACCGCCGCTACACCCACACCAACCACCACACCCATACTTGGTGGGTGGGCAAGGACAGCCAGATGCCCTTTGACACGCCAATGGGCTTTGGCGGCTGGCTGGCCGAAATCACCGGTTTTGCGCTGCTGCGCTTCCATATGCAGGTCTTTGTGCATCTGGCGGTGGGCCATTACACCGACACCATGAAGATGGTCACGCCGGAAGGCGAGTTCGCCAAGATGACCCGCAACGCGCGCATCATGCTGGCGATCTATGCGCTGATCGCTGCGGCACCCTTCTTTGGCATCTGGTGGCCGGTCTGGCTGATCGTCATCCCGCGGGTTCTGGGCGCGCCTGTCATGCTGCTGTTCACCCTGATCCAGCATGTGGAGCTGCAGGAGAACTCGCCCTCGATCCTGGAAAGCACCCGCTCGTTCCGCAGCAACTGGCTGGCCGAGTTCCTCTATATGAAGATGAACAACCATGTCGAACACCATCTGTATCCGCAAGTGCCGTTCCACGCGCTGCCGAAACTGGCAGAGGCGGTGCAGGACCAGCTGCCGGAACCGGATCCGGGGTTCTTCAAGACCAACCTCGAGGTGATGTCGGTGGTGCTGCGCCGCAGCCTGGGCCGCCCGACTAAGGCCGCCACCATCCGCCAGGCGCCGCATATGATCACCGACGGCGGCCCGGTCGAGCGCGTCGCGCAGCGGACCATGTGAGGCAGCGATGAAGACCATCTATACCTATGGCGGGCAGCCGGCCCGCCGCAACCTGACCGTCTCCTGCATCCAGGCCAACAAGGCCGCAGGTGTGAAGATGACCCAGGTGGATGCCCAGACCGAGGAAGAGGCCGCCACTTTGGAGGCGCTGGGGATCGACCTGATCACCATCGCCGATGTGGATATCAAAGCCATCCGCCGCGGCGCGCCCAACACCTTTGTCACCGGTTCGCAGACCATGGTGCAATACGCCACCGAGGACGAAGCCCTGCGCGCTGCCATCCGGGTCGCCGAACACGGTGCCGATGCGATCTACACCCCGCGCGGACTGAAAACCGTGGAGCGGCTGGCGGGCGAGGGGCTTTGCGTGCAGGGCCACCTCGGCCTGGTGCCGCGGCTGTCGACCCGGGTGGGCGGCCTGCGCACCATCGGCAAGACCGCGGAAGAGGCGATGCGCCTGTTTCAGGACTTCAAACGGCTGGAGGATGCCGGCGCCTATGCGGCGGAGGTCGAATGCGTCGCGGTGGAGGCGCTGCAGGAGATCAATAAGCGTACCTCGCTGGTCACGCATTCCATCGGTGCGGGCTCGGGCGGCGACATCATCTTCTCCTTCATGATGGACATTTGCGGCGACGTCGAAAACCCGCCGCGCCATGCCAAGGCCTGGGCCGACATGCTGTCGGTGCGCAAAGCCCTGGCAGCCGAGCGCGAGAAAGGCCTCACCGGTTTCCGCGACGAGGTGAAGGCCGGAACCTTCCCCGATGCGGCCCACACCGTCGCCATGACCGGCGGCGAGCACGAGAGGTTGCGCGAAGCGCTGGACAAATGGACGCCGGTTCACGCCTGAACCCGCCGCAACAAAACACAATATTCAGGAGCCAAAAGCATGAGCCAATGGATTGACGCTTGCGCCACCGATGACATCGACGAGGAAGACCTGATCTCCTGGGAGCATGAGGGCAAGTCATACGCGATCTACAACACCGAAAAGGGGTTCTTTGCCTCTGACCTGATGTGCACCCATGAGGAGCAGAGCCTGGAGGACGGGCTGGTGATCGACTGCGTCATCGAATGCCCGCTGCACGGCGGCCGCTTTGACATCTGCACCGGCAAGGCACTGTCGGCGCCGGTGCATGAAGACCTCAAGACCTACCCGGTAAGGGTTGAAGGCGGCCGGGTCTTTGTGGAAATCGGCTGACCAGTTCCTCCCCGGATAGTCAGCTGCTGGCGGCCCTTCGGGGCCGTCTTTTTTGATTGGTGTGCCATCTGATCCTGATCAAGGCAGCGGCCGGCCGCTCTCCCTATGCAAGTACGCAAAGAGACTCGGCAGCTATAGGAGAGACCCCATGTTGCGCCTTGCATCCGTTCTTTATTCGCTGATCGGCAGCAGCCTGGCAGGCGTTGGCGTGATCGTGGTCCTGGTTGCAGGAATGAGCACGGTTCCGGCAATTCTGGCCTCGGCAGCTATTGGCGCGGTCCTGGGTCTGCCGGTGGCCTGGCTGGTGGCCAAGCAGCTTTACACCCGCGGCGCCTGACGCGCTTCAAGCGTTCAGGAACACCCGTGCGGCGGCCTCAAATTCCCGCGGCTTCTCGGCGTGCAGCCAATGGCCCGCGCCGGGCAGCTTGGCAAAGCGGGCGGCGGGGAAGCGGGCGCGGATCAGATCGCGGTGCTCCGGCAGCACATAGTCCGACTCGGCGCCTGACAGGAACAGCGCAGGGCCGCCCCATGACGCCTCCATCCCGGGGAAGGACATGATGTTCGGCATCTGATCCGCCAGCGTGTCCAGGTTCAGCTTCCAGCGCTTGTTCGGGATATCCAGCGACTGGGTGAAAAAGCTCTGCAGGGCCGGTTCCACCCCGGCCTCTGCCAGCTGCGCTGCAGCTTCGGGGCGGCGCTGAACGGTTTCCAGATCCACCGAGCGCATCGCGTGGATGTACTGGATCTGCGTGTGCCCATAGGCCACCGGCGCAATGTCCGCGACCACCAGCCGGCGCACGGCTTCGGGGTAGTTCAGGGCCAGCGTCATCGCCGCCTTGCCGCCCATTGAATGGCCGATCACATCCATCTGTCCGCCATGCGCAGCGATCACTTCGGCCAGATCCGCCGCCAGCTCCGGGTAGGTGTGGCTGTCCGTCCTCGGGCTGTCGCCGTGGTTGCGCATATCCGCAGCCACCACCAGCCGCTCGTCCGACAGGCGCTTGGCAATAACACCCCAGTTGCGGGCCGAGCCATAGAGCCCATGGGCAATCAGAAGCGGCGGTTTGTCCGTGGCGGAGCCATGTGTGATCGTGTTCAGCATACCGCCTTGATAGCCGCGCAGGCAAAGGCTTGCCACCCCCATTGAGGCAGCATGGCTGGCGGAGTAGTGTGGCGCAGAATGCAGTAAAGGGAGAGTGCCAGTATGGCCGCCAGCCTGGAACAGGACATCGAAGACATCCGTGCGCTTTTGAAAGAGCGCGAGCATGCCTCGGGCGACCTGGCCGCCGCGTTGAAACGCGTCCGCCGCCGCATTCCCCGCCGGATCTACAAGCAGGGCATGAAGATCGCGGATGCGCTGCCGCTGCTGGATCATCCCAAACTGCGGCTGACCGTCGATGAAAAACCGCTGCGCGGCGCGGCTCGTGAAGTGAAGGCGCATCTGGAGAAGATCGACCTTGCCGACCGCCGCAAAGGATTCTGGCTGGGCGTGCTGGGCAGCATGGCGTTCTCCGTTCTCGTGGTGCTGGCGCTGCTTGTTATCGTGCTGCGCTGGCGCGGGCTGATCTGAATTCCCGCTTTACGCCGCCGCTCCGGCCGGTATTTTGAACGCGGTTCAAAAAAAGTGAAGGCGGAGCGCCATGGCAGGCAAAGTGGAAGCGCGCAAGGCAGCGCTGCGGGAAAAACTGGTGGAAGCGGCAGAGATCCGCATCGCCCGGGACGGGGCAGGGGCGCTGCGGGCCCGGGATCTGGCACAGGACGCAGGCTGCGCACTGGGGGCGATCTATAATGCTTATGACGATCTGACCGCCATCATCATGGCAGTGAACGGCCGCACCTTCCAGCACCTGGGTGCCGCGGTTGAAGCCTCGGTTGCGGATGCGGGGCAGGAGCCGCCCACCCGCCGCCTGATCCTGATGAGCAACGCCTACCTGCGGTTTGCAGTGGAAAACACCAATCTGTGGCGGGCGCTGTTCGACCTGCAGATGACGGCGGAGGGGCCGGTGCCGGATTGGTACCTGCAAGCACTGGAGGGACTGTTTGCCAACATCGCCCGCCCGGTGGCGGAGCTGTTTCCGGACAAGGGCCCCGAGGAAACCGGCTTGATGGTGCGGGCGCTGTTCTCTTCGGTGCATGGCATCGTGCTGCTGGGGATGGAGCGGCGGATCTCCGGTGTGCCGCCGGAACAAATCGAAGCGATGATTGCCCAGGTTCTTTGCCAGATCGGAAACAGATAGATTTTTTTGAACGGCGTTCAAAATAATTCTTGAACGTCGTTCAGGGATGTGCGATCACTCTGCATGTGAACGATGTTCAAGAAGCGGAGGAAGCGATGTTCAACACTCTGAAGACCCTGATCACCGGTGCCAATGCCCGGGCCGAAGAGCAACTGCGCGAGACCTTCTCGATCGAGCTGATCACCCAGAAGATCCGCGAGGCTGAGGCCAACCTGAAGGCAGCCAAGCTGACCCTGGCCAGCCTGATCCAGCGCCAGCGCGGCGAGCTGCGCCAGGTGGAGGCGCTGGAAGCGCGCATTCGGGATCTGATGGCCCGGGCCGGCGAAGCACTTGAGGCAGGGCGCGAGGATCTGGCTCAAAGCGCAGCCCAGGCTGTGGCCGAGATGGAGAACGAACTGACGGTGCGCCGCCAGACCCTCGACCGGCTGGAGACGCGGATCCTGCAACTGCGCCAGTCGGTCGAAACCGCCAGCCGCCGGATCACCGACTTGAAACAGGGCGCGATTGCCGCCCGCGCCACCCGGCGCGAGCAGGACATCCAGCGCCGCATCCGCAAACATGCGGCCGGCGACAGCCCAGTGGAGGAGGCGGAAGCCCTGATTGGCGAAGTGTTGCAGCGCGACGACCCGTTTGAGCAGGGCGAGATCCTGCGCGAAATCGACGGCGAGCTGAACAACACAACCATCGCCGACGATCTGGCCGACGCAGGCTTCGGCCCCCGCAGCCGCAGCACCGCCGCCGATGTACTGAGCCGGCTGCAATCCAAGAACTGAGCAAAAACAGCTGCTTACCGCACCTGTCGTGCAGTCCCGCCAATCTGATTTTGACCCTGGAGATATTCAATGCTTAACGAAAACACCGACAACAAACTGATCATTCTGCTGAACCTGGCCGGCGTGGGCCTGGCCTATGGGATGCTGGGGATTTCCCTCTGGCTCTCCACTGAGGTGCCGCTGGCAACCAAGGGCTATTGGGCGATGGGCGTGCTCTTGCTGACACTGAGCCTGATCAACGTGGTGAAGTACCGCTTCGACAACCGCTCCAGCGAAGACCGCATCCGCAAGATCGAGGAAGCCCGCAACGAAAAACTGCTGGAAGACGCGCTGAAGGATCAGGGCTCCTCCTACTGATCTGAAGCACCAGCAGGCAAACCGTTCCGGCCACCGGCCGGAGCGGTTTTGCGTTCAGACTGGCGGCAAAGGCTTTTGCCACTCCATCAGGTACAGGTAGGGCACCCGGTTATAGCTGGCCGCACGCGCTCCGCCGGTTGCCAGCGGTTCGTCGAAATGCGTCAGGGTCAGACCTTCTCCAAGCAGGGCCTGCATGTAAAAGGCCTGCGGGCGGTGCCAGTTCCTGATCCGCATGCCCTTCCATTCGCCCCAGTGGGAATGCTCTTCGAAGTAGCGGTCGACGCACATGTGCGACGCGCCATCCTGATCGCGGGTCCAGCCATTTCCCTTGGTCTGCGATGCTGTGGCCCAGCCGTTCAGGTTCGCAATCAGCAGATGCCCGCCGGGCGCCAGGACCCGCGCCATTTCTGACAGTGCGGTCTTGGCATCTGCAATGTCGATCAAAGTCAGGTAGCTGACAGCAATATCGAAACTGGCGTCTTCAAAAGGCAGCGCCTCAGCCTTGCCTTTGACAAAGGCACCGTCCGAAAGGGTCCGTGCGCGGTTCAGCAGTGCCTCTGTCGGGTCCACTCCTGCAACCTGGGACGAATAGGGGGCAGCCATCCTGCAAAACCGCCCCTCGCCGCAGCCGACGTCCAGAACACGCGGATTGTCGCGCAGCTTCACCCGTTCCAGCATCGGCCCGTCCAGAACATGCTGGCGGCTGAAATCCCCATTCTCTCCCATCAGCCTGATCCAGGCCCCGGCAGAGGTGTCCCATCCGTTTTCCATCACTCCCCCCCCCTGGCCCAGAGCACGCGAAGGGGGAGTTCTGATCGCCGAACAGAAGGCTGTCAACGCAAAACCGCCGCAGCTGCTGGGCTGCGGCGGTTTCTGTCTCTCAATCCTGCAAGGCCTTACAGGTTCGGGTAGAGCGGGAACCTGGCGCAGAGGTCCGCCACTTTGGCGCGCACCGCGGCTTCCACATCCGCATTGCCCTCTTCACCGTTGGCCGCCAGCCCGTCGATCACCTCGATGATCAGGTCGGCGATCTGGCGGAATTCCGCCTCGCCGAAGCCGCGGGTGGTGCCTGCGGGCGTGCCCAGGCGCAGGCCCGAGGTCACGGTGGGCTTTTCCGGATCGAACGGGATGCCGTTCTTGTTGGTGGTGATATGGGCGCGGCCCAGCGCCTTGTCGGCGATGTTGCCGGTGACGCCCTTGGGACGCAGGTCGACCAGCATGACGTGCGTATCGGTGCCGCCGGTGACGATGTCCAGCCCGCCCTGGATCAGCTGATCCGCCAGCGCCGCCGCGTTGGCCTTCACCTGTTTCTGGTACTCTTTGAACTCGGGCTTCAGCGCCTCGCCGAAGGCCGCCGCCTTGCCTGCGATCACATGCATCAGCGGGCCGCCCTGGATGCCGGGGAAGATCGCCGAGTTCACTTTCTTGGCAATCGCCTCGTCATTGGTCAGGATCATGCCGCCGCGGGGGCCGCGCAGGGTCTTGTGGGTGGTGGTGGTGGCCACATGCGCATGCGGGAAGGGCGAGGGGTGCTCGCCAGCCGCAACCAGCCCTGCGAAATGCGCCATGTCGACATGCAGATAGGCGCCGACCTTGTCGGCAATGGCGCGGAAGCGGGCAAAGTCGATGACCCGCGGGATCGCCGAACCGCCGGCGATGATCAGCTTCGGCTGGTGCTCGACCGCCAGCGCTTCCAACTGGTCGTAGTCGATCAGGTTGTCGTCGCGGCGCACGCCGTAGGAGACCGCGTTGAACCACTTGCCCGACTGGTTCGGCGCCGCACCGTGGGTCAAGTGGCCGCCGGAGGCCAGATCCATGCCCAGAATGGTGTCGCCGGGCTTCAAGAGCGCCTGGAACACGCCCTGGTTGGCCTGGGAGCCGGAGTTCGGCTGCACGTTGGCAAACTCGCAGCCAAACAGCGCCTTGGCGCGGTCGATCGCCAGGTTTTCGGCCACGTCGACATACTGGCAGCCGCCATAGTAGCGGCGCCCCGGGTAGCCTTCGGCGTATTTGTTGGTCAGCACGGAACCTTGCGCTTCCATCACCGCGGCCGAGACGATGTTCTCGGAGGCGATCAGCTCGATCTCGTCGCGCTGGCGGCCCAGCTCGGCCGTGATCGAGGCAAACAGCTCAGGATCGCGCTCAGAGAGGGACTGGGTGAAAAAGCCGGGGTCACGGGTCGCTTCAGTCATGGTGGCTCCGTTAGAGTAGGGATCAGAATTGAGGGATTTCCTATCGGAAACTTCATTGCGCCGGAACCCCGTAAAACGACATATCCCTGCGACAGAACGGCAACTATGGCCATCGGCGGAAAGCTGTGATTGTTTCGGAACCACATGCCTAACACCGGAAACAGATTTCATGAGTTTGAGAATCGCATTTCTGGCCAGCGACGTGGACGTGGCGCAAGACGCGCTCGAAACGCTGAGCCGCCGCTATGGCCAGGAGACGCCGGAAAAGGCCGATGTGATCGTGGCGTTGGGCGGCGACGGCTTCATGCTGCGCACCCTGCATACCATGGTAAATCACCCGGCGCCGGTCTATGGCATGAACCGCGGCACCGTGGGATTCCTGATGAACGAATACCGCGAGGACGGGCTGATCGAACGCCTGGAGGAAGCCGAGCAGGAGATCATCAACCCGCTGTCCATGACTGCCATGGACCGGCGCGGCAAGGTCCACAAGGCGCTTGCGATCAATGAGGTCTCGCTGCTGCGTGCCGGGCCGCAGGCAGCACGGCTCAGAATTTCGGTGGACGGCCGGGTGCGGATGGATGAACTGGTTTGCGACGGGGCGCTGGTCTCGACGCCTGCGGGCTCCACCGCTTACAACTATTCCGCCCATGGCCCGATCCTGCCGATTGGTGCTGATGTGCTGGCGCTGACAGCCATCGCTGCCTTCCGGCCGCGGCGCTGGCGCGGCGCCTTGCTGCCCAGCAATGCAATGGTGCGCTTTGACGTTCTGGAGGCGGGCAAACGTCCGGTGATGGCAGATGCGGACTCGATTTCGGTGGCGGATATCGACTGGGTGGAGATCCGGACCGACCCGGTCATCCGCCACAAGATCCTGTTCGACCCCGGTCACGGTCTGGAAGAAAGGCTTATTTCCGAGCAGTTTACGTAAGCGTTTAACGCGCCATTCACGAACTTGTGAACTTCCCGGTAACAATTCTGTGCGATCATTTATACACAGGCGGATGTGGATGGCATCTGCCAGGGGCTAAAGAGCCAAGAGCCCTGCCGGTATGTTGTGTTGTACCAGTTTTGCGTTATTTGCCGGTAAAGCCCACGGAACCTGTGCCAGAACGCCGGGTCCGCTAAATGCGGCGAGTTGAGCACGTTTTGTAGTGAGTGACCTGGGTTAGGAAGATCCCCGGGGGCGGTTCGGTCCGTTCCCCGGGACCTTGTGTTTTCAGGGTGCTGGCTAAGCGGCTGAAAGTGCCTGCCCGTCTTTCACTTGTCACCACGGCCAGCCAGCGCAAGACTTGGCCTTGCCTGCACGGGCCGGCAGGAGCAAACGGCCTGAGCGGGCAGGCGGGAAACTCCGGCAACGCCTGCCATTTCAGTAGGGGGGGCGCAGGGGGGGGACCCGACGGCCGGGCAGCGATCTTGCTGTAAGGCGCTGGAATTTGTCAGCCGCCGCCTGTTCCGGAAACCTCCATCTTGTCCCAAAGCGGCAGGCACATGCGGCCTGCTCTGGCTTCGATGGCGGCGCAGGCATCAACCGCCAGATCCTCGCGCCAGCGGCGGGCGGCGATCTGCACATTGATGGGCTGCGGGCCCGCCGGCAGCTGCGCAAGGCGCGCGGGAACCGAGGCCGCAGGCAGCCCGAGGAAATTCATTGCATAGGAATAGACCGCACAGCCCAGCACCTCATGCACCCCTTCCGCACCTTCGGTGTCGCGGTCCGGTTTGAAGAAGGGTTGCGGCAGGAAGGGCGACAAAATCAGCGGGTAGTCTTCCAGGAACAGCGACCAGGCCCTGGCGTAATGCGTGCGCTTGGCCATCATCTGCAACAGCTCGTCTCCGGCAAAGGGCGGGAACTCCTGGAAATAGACCGCAAAGATATCGCGCACGGTCTGCGAGCCGGCCGCATCCACATCGCCTTTCATCAGCGCATAGATTTCCCCCATCAGCGCCCGGTAACCGGTGCGCCCGGCCTCGAACACATTGGGTGGTTCCGCTTCCTCAACCGCATAGCCTGCGTCGGTCAGCGCATCGCGGGCAAAATCCAGCGCCGCCTCGACCTCGGGGTGCAGATCATATCCGTGGGTGTTTTGGGTGAAGGCCACTTTGACCGGGCCGTCCAAGGCCTTTCCGCGCCAGGGCAGGGGCACATGGAACGGGTCGCGCGGGTCCGGTGCGATCAGGCTGGGCATCGACAGGTGCAAATCCTCTGCCGAACGGGTGATCAGCCCCTGCACCGACATCAGCTGCGCCAGCAGCCCGCGTTCCGCTGATTGGCTGGGGTTCCAGGCGGGCACCCGGCCCAGGCCCGGCTTCACGGTGACCGCGCCATTGGCGGCGGCTGGAAAGCGCAAGCTGCCGCCAATGTCATTGCCATGGGCAAGCGCGCCGATCCCGGCCATCACCGCGGCACCGGCACCGCCCGAAGACCCGCCGGGTGAGATATGCCGCCCCCAGGGGTTATGGGTACGCCCATGCAGCGGATTGTCGGTATCGGCGCGGAAGGAAAACTCCGGCGTGTTGGTGCGCCCGATCACCACCGCGCCTGCCCTTTGCAGGTTCTCAACAACCGGGGCGTCAGCGGGGGCAATCAGATCCTTCAGCGCGGTAACACCGTTGGAGGTGGCATGCCCCTCCTGGTCGATATTGATCTTGATGGTGACCGGCACGCCGTGCAGAGGTCCTGGTTCGGCACCGGACGCACGGGCCTTGTCCAGAGCGCGGGCCCGTTCCAGAGCTTCAGTGCTAAGATCCTCGACCACCGCATTCAAGGCCGGATTTACTTCTGCCATGCGGCTGACAGAGGCTTCGACGGCCGTCTCCGCGCTCAGGTCTCCTGCGCGGGTCAGCGCCGTCAGCTCTGCAGCGCTCAGGCGCCAGATGTCCGGATATGTCATGCGCAAGCCTCCTTGTCCGCAGCCTAGGCGGGCAGGGCAGAGTTGCAAGCGAAACCGGACGGCAGCGCGCCGGAATTCCGCGGGAATTCCGGCCTGTTTTCCGGCGCGGAAAACAGGCTCCGCCTTCGGGCGGAGCCTAGAAAAATCCTCGCAGGATTTTTGACCGTTTCCCGCGCCGGGAAACGCGTGCGTTACTTGGCGTAGCCGATGCTCTGCAACGCAACAGTGATCTCATCCAGGATTGCCGGGTCGTCGATCGTTGCCGGCATCTTCCAGGGCGTGCTATCTGCGATGTTCACCATGGTGCCGCGCAGGATCTTGCCGGAGCGGGTCTTGGGCAGGCGATCCACCACCACCGCCAGTTTGAAAGCGGCAACCGGGCCGATCTTCTCGCGCACCAGCTTCACGACCTCGGCCACCACGTCGCCGTGGTCGCGGTCCGCACCGGCATTGAGGCACAGAAAGCCCACCGGCATCTGCCCCTTGAGACTGTCGGCGACGCCGATCACGGCGCATTCTGCCACGTCCGGATGGCCCGCCAGTACCTCTTCCATGCCACCGGTCGAGAGGCGATGCCCGGCCACGTTGATCACATCATCGGTGCGCGCCATGATGTAGAGGTAGCCGTCCTCGTCCTTCATGCCCGCATCGCCGGTCTCGTAATAGCCGGGGAAGGTGGTGAGATAGCTTTTCCTGAACCGGTCCTCGGCATTCCAAAGCGTCGGCAATGTACCCGGCGGCAGCGGCAGTTTCACCGCAATGGCCCCCAGCTCGCCCGGCGCCACCGGGTTGCCGCCTTCATCCAGGATGTCCACCTCATAGCCCGGCATTGGCACCGCAGGCGAACCAAGCTTGGTCGGCAGTTCTTCAATCCCCAAGGGGTTCGCCGCAATCGACCAGCCGGTCTCTGTCTGCCACCAGTGATCGACCACCGGCACCTTCAGCTGCTCCTGTGCCCAGGTGATGGTGTCGGGGTCGGCGCGCTCGCCGGCCAGATACACCTGGCTCAGGCAGGAGAGGTCGTATTTCCTGACGTAGCCGCCCTTGGGATCCTCGCGCTTCACGGCGCGAAAAGCAGTGGGGGCGGTGAAGAAGCTTTTCACCCTATGCTCGGAAATCACCCGCCAGAAGGTGCCCGCATCCGGCGTACCGACGGGCTTACCTTCAAACACGATGGTGGTGTTGCCGTGGATCAGCGGCGCATAGCAGATATAGCTGTGGCCCACGACCCAGCCCACATCCGACGCGGCCCAGAACACATCGCCGGGATCGACGTTATAGATATTCTTCATGGTCCAGTTCAGTGCCACCAGCTGGCCCGCGGTGTGCCGGATGACGCCCTTGGGCTGACCGGTGGTGCCGGAGGTGTAAAGGATATAGGAGGGGTGGTTGCCCTCGACCGGGACACATTCCGCAGGCTCCACACCGTACTGGAAGCCGTGCCAGTTCACGTCGCGGCCTGGGGTCAGCTCGGCCACCTCCTGCTCGCGCTGGAAGATCACGCAGAAGTCGGGCTTGTGCGCGGCCAGCTCAATCGCGCCGTCCAGCAGCGGCTTGTAATGCACGGTGCGGCCCGGCTCGATGCCGCAGGAGGCGGCGATGATCGCCTTGGGCTTGGCATCGTCGATCCGCACCGCCAGTTCATTGGAGGCAAAGCCGCCGAACACCACCGAATGCACCGCGCCAATGCGGGCGCAGGCCAGCATCGCTTCCAGCGCCTCGGGGATCATCGGCATGTAGATGATCACGCGGTCGCCTTTCTCCACCCCCTTGGCGCGCAGGGCGCCTGCCAGGGTGGCAACGCGGTTGCGCAGCTCGGCATAGGAGATCGCACGTTTGGTCTGGGTGACCGGGCTGTCATAGATGATGGCAGTCTGCTCGCCGCGGCCTTCCTCGACATGGCGGTCAACGGCATTGTAGCAAGTGTTCACCTTGGCATCGGCAAACCACTCGTAAAGCCCGTCGCCCTTGTCAAACAGCGCCTGCTTCGGGGCCTGGTCCCAGCTGATCGCCTGTGCGGCCTCCATCCAGAAACCTTCCGGGTCCCGCTGCCAGCTGGCGTAAATGTCCTGATATCCCATGGTGTTCATCTCCTCCTGCCTTCTGCCTAGGCGAGAATGCGGCAAACGGGCAAGTTTTCAGCCGGTCCCACGCAAGGTTGGTCAAGGAATTTACAGCTTCACGCCTTGGACTCCGGGAGCCTGTAAAATGTTTACAGCAAAGCCGCAGTTAGCAGGCGGACGGCTTTGCAAACCGGGCTTTGCTGCAGAATAATCAGCGCTCACGGCCCGGATTTGCAAATCTGCAAATAACGCAGCTGCAAACCCGGGCGTGTGACCGGGAATCACCCGCCTGCGGATTTTGCATAGCGGGGCAGGCTGTCCTTCAGGTCCAGCCAGGTGACATGTTCGGAGTGGAAGACGTGAAACCGCGGCGGCATATCGCTGGGGCTTTCCAGCGTCGCCGTGTAGAGGTGAATGTTCACCGTGTCGCGCGCATTGCGGTAGGCCATCTGGGTGCCGCAGGCACCGCAGAACAGCCGTTCGACAGTCTCCGAGGACTTGTAAACCGCGGGCGCCGCGCCGGACCATTCCACCGCGTCATGCGGCAGACCGAAAAATGCGGTGACAGGTGCCGCGCAGTTGCGGCGGCAATCGGCGCAGTGGCAATAGCAGCTCCAGGCCGCCTCGGCCTGGCTCTCCCAATGCACGGCGCCGCAGTGGCAATGCCCTCTCATGACTGGTCCCCCTTGCTGGCCTCCCGGGATGGGCGGCCAGCGGAAATTGCCCAGCCGCGGGGTTAACCGTAGTGCGCCACCGGGGTGCCGGCAATGGCGGCCATGTTCAAAAGCCCGCGCGCGGTGATCGACGGTGAAACGATATGCGCCCGGTTGCCCATGCCCATCAGGATCGGCCCCACTTCCAGCCCGCCGGCCCGCATCTTGAGGATGTTGCGCACACCAGAGGCCGCATCCGCATGGGCAAAGATCAGCACGTTGGCCGCACCCTCCAGCCGCGAGTTGGGGAAGATCCGCCCGCGCAGTTCAGGGTCCAGCGCGGTGTCGATATTCATCTCGCCCTCATAGGCGAAATCCCGGCGCTTGCCGTCCAGGATCTCCAGCGCGTCCCGCAGGCGCGAGCCGGTGTCGCAGGAGATATTGCCGAACTGCGATTGCGAGCACAGCGCGATTTTCGGCTCAATGCCAAAGCGGCGCACATGGCGGGCGGCGCCCATCACGGTTTCGGCGATCTGCGCCGGGGTCGGTTCAATCCGCACATGGGTGTCGGCAATGAACAGCGGCCCGTCCTCCAGGATCATCATCGAAAGCGCCCCATGCGGCGAATAGCTGTTGCCGCCCAGAACCTGCTGCACATAATTCAGGTGCCAGCGGTACTCGCCAAAGGTGCCGCAGATCAGGCTGTCTGCCTCACCCCGGTGCACCATGATGGCGCCGATGGCGGTGGTGTTGGTGCGCATGATCGCCTTGGCCAGATCCGGTGTTACCCCTTTGCGCTGCATCACCTTGTGGTAGCTGTTCCAGTAATCGTAATAGCGCGGGTCGTTTTCCGGGTTCACCAGCTGGAAATCCCGGCCCGGGCGCACATCCAGCCCCAGTTTCTCGCAGCGCCGCTCGATCACCTCGGGCCGGCCGATCAGGACCGGGGTTTCGGTGGTTTCCTCCAGGATCGCCTGCGCGGCCCGCAGCACCCGCTCATCCTCGCCCTCGGCAAAGACAATACGGCGGGCAGCAGCGCGGGCGGCCTCAAACACCGGACGCATCAAAAGCGCCGATTTGAACACCGTCTGGTTCAGCTTCTGCTTATAGGCGCCCATGTTCTCGATCGGCCTTGTGGCCACGCCGCTTTCCATCGCCGCCTTGGCCACGGCAGAGGAAACCACTGCCACCAGGCGCGGATCAAAGGGCTTCGGGATCAGGTAGTCGGCACCGAAATTCAGCTGCTCGCCTTTATAGGCTGCCGCAGCCTCGGCGCTGGTCGTGGCGCGGGCGAGTTCAGCAATGCCGTCGACACAGGCAATCTGCATTTCGTCGTTGATCTCGGTCGCGCCTACGTCCAGCGCCCCCCGGAAGATGAACGGGAAACACAGCACGTTGTTGACCTGATTGGGAAAATCGCTGCGGCCCGTGGCGATGATCGCATCCGGTGCCACCTTGCGCGCCTGTTCCGGCATGATCTCCGGCGTCGGATTGGCCAGTGCAAAGATGATCGGGCGCTTGGCCATCTTTGCCACCATTTCCGGCTTCAGCACATTGGGGCCGGACAGGCCAAGAAACAGGTCTGCCCCCTCCACAACCTCGTCCAATGTTCGTTTGTCAGAGGCCTGGGCAAAGGCCGCTTTCTGCGGGTTCATGTCCTCCTCGCGGCCCTCATAGACCAGCCCGTGAATGTCGCACAGCCAGATGTTCTCGCGCTTCACCCCCAGCTTCACCAGCATGTTCAGGCAGGCAATTCCGGCCGCACCGCCGCCGGTGGACGCGATCTTAATGTCTTCAAAGGACTTCCCCGCCACATGCAACGCGTTCTTGGCTGCAGCTCCCACCACAATCGCAGTGCCGTGCTGGTCATCGTGGAAAACCGGAATGCCCATCCGCTCCCGGCAGATCTTCTCGACGATGAAGCAATCCGGCGCTTTGATGTCTTCAAGATTGATGGCGCCAAAGGTCGGCTCCAGCGAACAGACGATATCCGCCAGCTTCTCCGGGTCGCTTTCGTTTACTTCAATGTCAAAGCAATCAATGCCTGCGAAATTCTTGAACAGAACCGCCTTGCCCTCCATCACCGGTTTGGAGGCCAGTGCGCCGATGTTGCCGAGCCCCAGAACCGCCGAGCCGTTCGATACAACCGCAACGAGATTTCCGCGCGAAGTATAGCGGGCGGCATTGGCCGCATCGGCCTTGATCTCGGTACAGGCTTCCGCCACGCCGGGCGAATAGGCCCGGGCCAGGTCGCGTCCATTGGCCATCGGCTTGGTCGCGCGGATCTCCAGCTTACCGGGCTGCGGAAACTCGTGATAGTTGAGCGCAGCTTGGCGCAGGTTCTGTGAATCGGACATCAGGCGCTCCTCGGAAACTCTATTGTTTAGCGTTAAACCATTTTTTCTGCCGGAAACCTAGCCCAAACTGACGCAAATGGACGCGGCGGCAGAGGCGGCGGCGGGTTCTTGCAATCACACTGCCGCAAGGCCACTCTCCTGCCAAATGAATTGGGAGTTAAAAATGAGCGACGTAATCGCCGAATTCCGCCTGCCGACAGATGAACTGCGCAACGATATTCCGTTTTACACCAAGGTTTTGGGGATGAAGATGGATATGATCTATCCGGCGGACGACCCGCGCACTGCCGTCTTCTCCGGACACGGGCTGCGGCTCAGGGTAGAAAAGGGCGCCGCGGAAGGCCCCGGCACAATCCGCATTCTGACGGAAGATCCTGATGGATTTGCCAAAGGACAGCGCCGCCTGACCGCCCCCAACGGCACCAAAATCGAGATCGAAGAACGCCACCCGCCGATGGTGATGCCCGAGACAGTGCACAGTTTCGTGGTCCGCCGCCTGAAAGATCAGGCGCCCTGGATCATCGGCCGCGCGGGCATGCATTACCGCGACCTGGTGCCGGACCGGCTGGGGGGCTCGATCATCGCCAGCCACATCCGCATTCCCGACGGCGGCCCGGTGCCCGACATGGTGCATTTCCACCGGGTCGGCTTCCAACTGATCTTCTGCATCCATGGCTGGGTCGATGTGGTCTACGAGGATCAGGGCAAAAAGATGCGCCTGACCGCAGGCGATTGCTTCATCCAGCCCCCCGAAATCCGCCACCGGGTGCTGGAGGCCAGCGACAACGTGCAGGTGATCGAGATCGGCGTGCCGGCAGAGCATGTCACCGAAATCGACCACGAAATGACCCTGCCAACGCCGCATTACCGCCCTGAACGGGAATGGCAGGGACAGCGGTTCGTCTACAACAAGGCCGAAGGTGCCGAGTGGACGCCGTTCCGCCTGCCGGGCTACATCTGCCGCGACACCACCATTGCGGATAACACCAAGGGCGTCGCGGGCGTGCAGGTGGTGCGCCGGGGCGCGGGCGATCCGCAATGGGCCGCGCATGACACCGACATCGACTTCACCTTTGTGATGAACGGTGAAGTCACGCTGGAGGGCGAAGGCCGCGAGCCGTACCGCCTGGAGCAGGGCGATGCCTTTGTCATCCCGCCCGGCATGAAGACCCGCCTCAGCGATCCGTCTGACGATGTGGAACTGCTGGAAGTCACGCTGCCCGGCGTTTTCAATACCGTGTTGGGCTGACACGGAACCGCTGGGCCGCCCGCGGCCCGGCCCGCTCCTCAAGAAAGAGGCTTCACCTTCCCCGGCACCTGCCGCTATCCTGCGGCATCTTGACCAAATGATCAAAAACCGGGGAATCACCATGAGCCTCAAAGCCGCCGCCACCGCTGTCCGCGAAAACGCCCACGCGCCCTATTCCAATTTCAAGGTTGGCGCCGCCATCCGCTCTGCCTCGGGTCAGATCTATGTGGGCTGCAACGTCGAAAACGTGGCCTACCCGGAGGGCACCTGCGCCGAAGCCGGCGCCATCGCCGCCATGGTGGCCGCTGGAGAGACGGAACTGGCCGAGGTCTATGTGATCGCCGACAGCCCGGCGCCGGTGCCGCCCTGCGGCGGCTGCCGCCAGAAGCTCAAGGAATTCGGCGCAGGCAGCGTCAAGGTGACCATGGGCACCACCGATGGCGCCGAGCGGGAAACCACCATCGGCGACCTGCTGCCCGGCGCCTTTGATGCGGGCCATATGGAGCGGACCTGATGGACGCCCGCGCCATCAACGCACAGCTGCGGCGCGGTGATACACCCGGCGAGGACGCGCTGCGCTGGTTTGCCGAAGGTCTGGCCAGCGGTGCGGTATCTGACGCCCAGGCCGGCGCCTTTGCCATGGCGGTCTGCCTTCAGGGCCTGAGTGTCGAAGGCCGCCGCGCCCTGACGCTGGCGATGCGCGACACCGGCGATGTGCTTGCATGGGACCTGGACGGCCCGGTGCTGGACAAGCATTCCACCGGCGGCGTGGGCGATTGCGTCTCGCTGCTGCTGGCGCCGGCTCTGGCGGCCTGCGGCGCCTATGTGCCGATGATTTCGGGGCGCGGGCTGGGCCACACCGGCGGCACGCTGGACAAGCTGGAGGCCATCCCCGGCGTCTCCACCAGCGTCAGCGAAGACCATCTGCGCCGCATGATGCAGGACACCGGCTGCGCCATCGTTGGCGCCACGGCGCAGATCGCTCCGGCGGACAAGCGGCTTTATGCAATCCGCGATGTGACCGCGACGGTGGAAAGCCTGGACCTGATCACCGCCTCAATCCTGTCCAAGAAACTCGCCGCCTCCCCGGACGCGCTGGTGCTGGACGTGAAAATCGGCTCCGGCGCCTTTATGAAGACTGCGGATGATGCCCGCGCGCTGGCGCAATCGCTGTGCGACACTGCCAATGCGGCGGGCTGCAAGACCTCGGCGCTGATCACCGACATGAACCAGCCGCTGGCGCCCGCGCTTGGCAACGCGCTGGAGGTGGCAGAGGTGATGCAAGTGCTGACCGGCGGCGCACAAGGCCCGCTGGCTGAGATAACCGCCATTCTGGGCGGTGAACTGCTGGCCCTGTCAGGCCTCGCAGCCGAGGCAAGGGGAGGTGCAGCAAAGATTGCAGCAACCCTCAGCGACGGCCAGGCGGCGGAGCGTTTCTCCCGGATGATCGCCGCCATGGGAGGTCCTGCGGATTTTGCCGCCAGCTGGCAGGACCATCTTCCCGGCGCCGAAGTGGTGCGGGAGGTGAAAGCGCCCTCTGCCGGCTATGTGACAGCCATGAACGGAGAGGCGCTTGGCCTGGCGGTTGTCGCCCTTGGCGGCGGCCGGATGGTCGAGAGCGACCGTATCCACCCGGGCGTCGGGATTTCGGACATCGTCCGCCTGGGCGAGAACATCGGGGCAGGGGAGACGCTTGCCCGCATCCACGCCGCCAGCGATGACGCGGCAGACATGGCAGAGGCCGCAGCCTTTGCAGCCATCTCCATCGGCGATGTGCCGGACACCCTGCCGCCGCTGGTTCACGAAAGGATCTGCTGATGCCCCGTGCCTTTCTTGTGGTGATGGATTCCGCAGGCATCGGCGGCGCGCCGGATGCCGGCACCTTCTTCAACGGCGACCTGCCGGACCTCGGCGCCAACACGCTGGCCCATATCGCCCAAGCCTGCGCAGCGGGTGAGGCCGAGGACGGGCGCAGCGGCCCGCTTGACCTGCCGAACCTGGAACGCCTCGGCCTGGGGGCCGCGATGCGGCTGGCGTCCTCGGTGCCGTTTTCGGGGCTGAACGCCGAACCGCAGGGGATGTGGGGCTGCGCCAGCGAGCTGAGCCGCGGCAAGGACACGCCGTCAGGCCATTGGGAACTGGCCGGCCTGCCGGTGCCCTGGGACTGGCACTACTTCCCCGACCAGGCGCCCTCCTTCCCCGAAGACCTGACCACCTTTGTCGCCGGGCAGGCCGGCACCGACGGCATTCTTGGCAATTGCCACGCCTCCGGCACCAAAATCATCAACGGCCTTGGCGCGGAACACATGCGGACCGGCAAACCGATCTGCTACACCTCAGCCGACAGCGTCTTCCAGATCGCCGCGCATGAGGAAAGCTTCGGCCTCGACCGCCTGCTGGCCCTGTGCGAGGCCGTTGCCCCGCGGCTGCATGCGATGAAGGTCGGCCGGGTCATTGCCCGCCCCTTCACCGGCACGCCGGAGCAGGGCTTCACCCGCACCGCCAACCGCCGCGACTATGCCATTACCCCGCCCGCGCCGGTGCTGACCAACTGGGTGCAGGACGCGGGGCGCAAGGTCCATGCGATCGGCAAGATCGGCGATATCTTCACCATGTCCGGCATCGACACCCTGAAAAAGGGCCCGGATGCCAAACTGATGCAGCACCTTTTTGACGCGGTGGAGACGGCGGAGGACGGCAGCCTCACCTTCGCCAATTTTGTCGAGTTCGACAGTCACTACGGCCACACCCGTGACATTTCCGGCTATGCCCGCGCGCTGGAGTGGTTCGACGCGGAATTGGGCCGCCTGCTGCCGCGCTTGCGCAAGGGCGACATGCTGCTGCTGACTGCCGATCACGGCAACGACCCCAGCTGGCCTGGCTCCGACCACACCCGCGAACAGGTGCCTGTTCTGATCGCAGGGCTTGACGCCGGCAGTATCGGGCAGGTCAAATTCGCCGATGTGGCCGCGTCTGTTGCGGCCCACCTGAATGTCCCGGCCCAAGGCCCCGGCAAGCGATTTCTTTGACCTGATGGTCAAAACCTGCTTGCCTGCCGCCGCCAAGCCCGTAAAAGCGCGCAAAACCAGATTTTAGGAGTGTCCCCATGACCGACCATCTGACCGTTGTTGATCACCCGCTTGTGCAGCACAAGCTGACCCTGATGCGGGACAAGGGGACCTCGACCCAGGGCTTCCGCCGCCTGCTGCGCGAAATCACCCAGCTGCTGGCCTATGAAATCACCCGCGAAATGCCGCTGACCACCACCACCATCGACACCCCGATGGAGGAAATGGAAGCGCCAATCCTGGCGGGCAAGAAAATGGCGCTGGTGTCGATCCTGCGCGCGGGCAACGGCATGCTGGACGGGGTGCTGGAACTGGTGCCCTCGGCCCGCGTCGGCTTTGTCGGCCTCTACCGCGACGAGGAAACCCTGAAACCGGTGCAATATTACTTCAAGGCGCCGGAAGGGCTGAAGGACCGTCTGGTGATCGCTGTTGACCCGATGCTGGCCACCGGCAACAGCTCGGCCGCCGCCATCGACCTGCTGAAGGAGGCCGGCGCTACCGACATCCGCTTCCTCTGCCTGCTGGCCGCCCCCGAGGGCGTTGAGCGTATGAAAGAGGCGCATCCGGATGTGCCGATCGTCACCGCCTCGCTGGACCGCCAGCTGAATGAGAAGGGCTATATCCTGCCGGGCCTCGGAGATGCCGGCGACCGGATGTTCGGCACCAAGTGATCCATGGCCGGCCAAGGCGCCGCACAGCGCCTTGGCTTCTGCTCCGGATATGAGCGCAAATTAGTTCCAATTGGCGCAAAAACTGCCCGGTTGCTGCCTTATTGTTGCCGCGGAATCTTTACTCACAGGCAAGAGTTGGGCATCCTGCCCCCATATTTCGTGGGGCGCAGGAATGAAAATAACTAGAATTATTGCACTGGCCATCATCGCGGGGACTACAGGCGCAGCAGGTATACAGGCACAAACCCTGCGCCCGACAAGCCCGCCAGCCGAATATCCTCCGGCGTCTTTCAAGGGGCGCCAATTCGTGGACAGCCGCGGCTGTGTCTATGTCCGGGCGGGCATCGACGGCAATGTGACCTGGGTGCCGCGGGTGACCCGCTCGCGCAAGCAGGTTTGCGGGTTTGAACCAACCAAACTGGCAGGTACGACCCGGCAGCGGCAAACGGCGCCGCCGCCGGAGCTGATCACGCTGGAACCCAGCCAGCAGCCCGCGCAGACAACTGCGGCCAAACCGGCGCCCGCTGCGCCGGCCGCGGCGAAACCCGCCGCCGCTGCCGGCGCAGCACCCAAGGTGGTCACCACCGCAAAACCGCGCCGCACCCGGCAATCCACCTCCGCCGCTCCGGCACCCGCTGCCCCGGCGCCCAAGCCCGCAGCCAAGAAAGTTGTCCGGGTAACACCCAAGCCAGCGCCCGCGCCAGCTCCGGCAGCCCCCGCTCAGGCACCTGCAGCTGATGGCTGCGAAGGCCTGTCGGAGATCAGCCGCCAGTACACCAATGCAACCGGCGCGCGCTGCGGTCCGCAGGCCGCCTCGCCGGTCACCTACGGCGGCCAGGATGTCGGCCCGCAGTCGTCGCTGCGGCTGACACCGAACACCCGCATCGTGCAAAAGCACATCCACCAGGACCGCCGTCTCAGCAACAGTTTCACCGTGCCGGCAGGCTACCGCCCGGTCTGGACCGACGGCCGCCTCAACCCGCAGCGGGCCGAACGCACGGCGCGCCCGGCGGTGGTGACCAGCTTTGCTCAGGCGCCCTCCGGCTATCAGACGGTTCAGCGGACCGACAACCGCCTGAACCCGATGCGCGGTGTGCGCACGCCTGAGGGCGATGCGCAAATGGCGCAGATCTGGACCAACGGCGTGCCGCGCCGCCTGGTTGAGCTGCCGCTGGACCGGCCCGCGGTGACTCTCCCGCGCGAGGCCCGCTACAGCCCGTCCGAGGCAGAGGCCCCGGCGGCACTGCGGCTGTCCACCCGCTCGGCGCCGGATGCGCCCGCGCCCGAACAGGCGGCAGCGGCGCGCTATGTCCGTGCTGCGACCTTTGAGGATGCCGCCCAGGCACAGGCCGCCGCCCGCAAGCTGGCCGGCACTGGCCTGCCGGTGCGTCTTGGCACCCTCAGCCGCAAGGGGCAGCCTTACAAGGTGGTCCTCGCAGGCCCGTTCCATAGCAACGCACAGGCTGCGGCAGCGCTGAGCGCGGTGCAGGGGGCAGGGTTCTCCGGCGCTAGGATCAGCAAGTGATCCAGAGGGGGGGCTGTATAGGTCCTTCCAGTCTCTCTTCACACGGTATCTCAAACCCGGCCCAGGCGGATGCAGGGCCGGGTTTCGTCTGTCTGGTGCAGTGGCAAATCCTGCTTCGGTTCGGCTGCGGCCTCTTGACAGGCGCTGGAAAGTGATTAGTTAGCCTTCCATACCAAGTGGAGGCCGCATGACCCTGGCGCAACTGATCGAACTGGCACACCGCCATGCCCACCGGCATTGGGCCCGGGACGGGGGGCGGATCGGACTCAGCCACAGCGAGTACGAATACCTGCGTGCCATCAAGGATCAGGAAGCCAGGAAGACCTGCAAAGAAGACCACGGCCAGCACCTGCAGGACGTGGTTGCGGATCTGGGCGTCAAGAAGGCCTCGGCCAGCGCCATGGTTGTCAAGCTGACCGAACGCGGGCTGGTGGAGCGGTTGCCCTGCCGCTACGACGCCCGGGCCCAGCACATCCTGCTGACCCAAGCCGGGCAGGAAATGCTGAAGACAGGCGAGGAGATGTACCAGGCGGCGGCCAGGAGTTTCCTGTCGGAAGCCTCCGGCCTGGACGGCCCGGCGCTGGAAGCTGCACTGGCAAAAGCCGCCGGACCGGGCTGAGGGGCGGCATTCATTTGAGTAAAAAAGTAAGTCAAGCTAACTAACTAAAGAGACTCTGGAAGGAACACACGCATGAGTTTTGAACTTGTTCTGATGGGAACCGCGCTGCATCTGCTGATCTGGGATAAGCTGCCGGAGTGGGGGACCTGGTTCAACGGGCTGCTGGCACTGCTGCCGCGGCCGCTGCAGGCGCTTTACGAGCAATGGCATTGCCCCTATTGCGCCGGTTTCTGGATCGCGCTGGCGCTGCATGCGCTGACCGGGATCTGGACCATTGCTGCGCTGGCGCAGCTGTCTGGCGGCCTGGGCCTTGCTGCGGTGCCGCTGGCCTGGTTCCTGGATGCGCTGGCCACCGCAACGCTGATCTATGCTTCCGTGATCGCGCTGAAGGCCATCGGCCTGCCCGCGATGAAGGCGCACATGATGGAAGCTGAATTCAAGCAAGCGGAATTCGACAGGCAGAAAGGCTAGCCGGCCTGGCCTCCGGCAGCCGGCCGCAGAGGACTGCGGGCCGGCGGCCTAACCGCAGATGTTCTGCAGCTGCACCCAGTCGCGGTCGTTCAGCACCGGCTCCAGCTCGCGCCCGGCCATCGGGTCCGCCTCGATCAGCCCCAGCACCGTCTCGCCGGTGATGTCCAGCGCATAGGCGTAAGGGGAGGAGGGCAGGGCGGCGCGGGCAAACTCAGCCAGCAGCACGCTGTCCGGCAGGTCCGGGCGCGGGCTGGCCAGGGTGGCCTCGGAATAGGCATCCAGCGCCGGGCGGTCCAGCTCGCCGGTGGTCAGCAGCTTGAAAGTGGCCAGAAAACCGCCGGCCTCCAGCAGCTCTGCCATCGGGTCGCGGGCTTCGGCGCGGGCACGCTCGGCCAGGATCGCGCCCGCAGCCACCGCCGGATCCTCGAAATCCTCCACGAAGGACCGGTTCAAGAGCACGATGCCGCCGGGCAGATGCAGGCTGCCGGGGATCCCTGAGCGCAGCACCGCCAGCTGCCGCACACCGGTGCGCTGCGCCAGTTTGGCAAGGATCGGCGCCGCCTCAGGCGTCGCGCAGGCGGGCCCCGAGACCCGCTCGATCCGCCCCAGCAGCGCCTGGCCGATGGCTTTGCGCTTGATGTCGGGCACCACGCTGACCGCATGGCGGGTCACGGCGCCGGGCAGCCAGAAAACCGACAGGGCCAGAACCAGCGCCAATGTCCCAAGGATGCTCACTGCCCGCAGCCGTCCCGGCCGCGCCCGCGACCGGCCGATGGCCTTTTGCACCCGGGCAATGGCCTCCAGCATGGCGGTTTCATCCTGGGCGATCTCCAGCGTTTCGCCAGGGTCGCCATCGGGGTGGAACAGGGCCGGGAACTCGCCGGGGTTGGCCCGTTCGACCGCGGCCAGCGACCAATGCGCCAGCGGGCGGTCGTTCATGCCGGAAATGGTCAGCGTCGCATCGCCCAGCGAGATGATCACATCCCGCCGCTGCGTTTCCGGATCTGCGCGCCACAGGCCCGCAGCCTCCAGCCGCTCGAATTCCTTCAATGCCGTCATGCAGCCAGCCCGGCCCCCATCCTTTTTTGTTGGAGACAGAATAATCACATAAAACAGGGGCGGCAATTTGCTTGCCGCCCCGAAATGCCGTTTCGCCGTGAAAAGTTACAAGGACTTGGCGATTTTCCTCAGTTCAAACTTCTGGATCTTGCCGGTCGAGGTCTTGGGCAGCTCCTGGAACACCACTTTCTTGGGCGCCTTGAAGCCTGCCAGCGTTTCCCGGCTGAAGGCGATCAGCGCCGCCGCGTCTTCCTTGGCACCCGGTTTCAGTTCGACAAAGGCGCAAGGCACCTCGCCCCATTTCTCATCCGGCATCGCCGCCACCGCGGCCAGCAGCACATCGGGGTGCGCCATCAGCACCCCCTCGACCTCAACCGAAGAGATGTTTTCGCCGCCCGAGATGATGATGTCTTTGGCCCGGTCTGCAATCTGGATGTAACCATCAGCATGCTGCACAGCCAGGTCGCCGGAGTTGAAATAGCCGCCTTTGAAGGCCTCGGCAGTGGCTTCCGGATTCTTCAGATAGCCCTTCATCACCACATTGCCGCGCAGGCCGATCTCACCCTGGCTCTCGCCGTCCATCGGCAGCACATTGTGCTCGCTGTCGCGCACAACCACCGGCTCCAGCATCGGCATGGCAACACCCTGGCGCGCCTTCTTGCCGGCAATGCCTGCCTTGTCCAGCCCGTCCCACTCATCGGCTTTCCAATAGCATTCGGTGACATGGCCGAAGGTCTCGGTCAGGCCGTAGACATGGGTGACGTTGAAACCCAGATCCTCGATCTTGGACAAGGTCGCCGGCGCAGGCGGGGCGCCGGCGGTGAAGACCTCGACGGTGTGATCGAATGTCCGGCGCTCTTCGGCCAGCGCGTTGACGATCATGTTCAGCACGATCGGCGCGCCGCCGAAATGGCTGACGCCCTCATAGTGGATGGCGTTGTAGATGTTCTGCGCAGTGATGTCGCGGCAGCAGACCAGGGTGCCGCCCACCACCGGCATCATCCAGGTGTGGTTCCAGCCGTTGCAGTGGAACAGCGGCACGATGGTCAGATAGACCGGATGCAGGGTCATCCGCCAGGAGATCACCGTTCCGGTGGTCATCAGGTAAGCGCCGCGGTGATGATAGACCACGCCCTTGGGCCGCCCGGTGGTGCCGGAGGTATAGTTCAGCGCCAGGCTTTCCCATTCATCTTCCGGCATGATCCAGTCAAATGCGGGATCGCCGCTGGCCAGCAGCGTCTCATATTCCATGTGGCGGCCGGTGGCGTGCCAGCTGGCCTGGTCATCCGCCACTTCGATCAGGACGGGAGCGGGACCTTCCATCTCTTCTACCGCGGCCTCGGCCAGTTCCAGGAACTGCGGATCCACCAGCACCGCCTTGGCTTCTCCATGGTCGAAAATATAGGCAACCGTGCCCACATCCAGCCGGGTGTTGATGGTGTTCAGCACCGCGCCGCAGGCGGGCACGCCGAAATGCGCCTCGGCCTGTGCCGGGATGTTCGGCAGCAATGTGGCGACCACATCGCCGGGCTTTACCCCCAGTTTGACCAGGCCAGAGGCCAGCCGGCTGCAGCGCTCGTGGTACTCGCCATAGGTCTTGCGGTGCTTGCCGTAAACCACCGCCAGATGATCCGGGAACACCTGCGCCGCGCGCTGCAGATGGCTGAGCGGCGTCAGCGGCACATAATTCGCGGCGGTCTTCTCCAGACCGGTTTCATCCGCCATCCACCCCATCAGTTTCCTCCCCTGAATCACTTTGGTGTCGTTTAGAGAACAGATATTGCGGAAAGTTGCGGGCAATGGAAAGCCTATGAAACAAACAGCTGTTCTTTCTGCCGCAAACGGCTCAAACACTGCCGCAGCTCAGTCCATGGTCGCGGCGATGGTCATCATCGGCATGACCGACAACGCGGTGCCGGCCATGGCGGAGCATATCGGACTCGGTCAGTTCTATATCCTGCGCACCGTGGTGGCGCTGCCGCTGTTGTGGCTGATGGCGCGGGCCGGTCTTGGCGGCATGGCGCCGCGGCGTGTCTGGCCCGTAACCCTGCGGGCGATGCTGCTGGCGGTGTCGATGGTGTTTTATTTCTCGGCCGTCGCTCTGATGCCGATTGCCCAGGCGCTGGCCGGGCTGTTCACCTCGCCGATCATGATCGTGGTGATCTCGGTGCTGTTTTTGCGGATGCGGATCGGCTGGGTGCGGATCGCTGCGGTTGCCGCCGGTTTCCTGGGGGTGCTGCTGGTGCTGCAGCCGGATCCCGCGGATTTCGACTGGCTGATCCTGCTGCCAGTGGCAGGGGGGCTGTTCTATGCGCTTGGCTCCATCGCCACGGGCCGCATGTGCCAGGGCGAAAGCACAGTTGCCATGCTGTTTGCCTATCTGCTGGTGCAGGCCTTGTTTGGCGGGCTGGCACTGGCCGGGCTGGAGCTCTGGCCGCAGCCGGTGCCGGAGGGGTTCATCACCCGCAGCTGGGTCTGGCCGCTTTGGGAGATCTGGCATCTGGTGCTGCTGCAGGGCTTTGCTGCGGTGGGCGGGGTGTTCCTGATCACCAAGGCCTATCAACTGGGTGAGGCGTCTTTTGTGTCGGTGTTCGAATATTCGGTGATGATTGTCGGCCCGGGTTTCGCCTGGCTGGTCTTCGGCCAGGCGCTGGATTTCTGGCAGGTGCTGGGAATCGGCCTGATCATCGCAGCAGGCTCGACCATCGCTTTGCGGTCAAAGTAACGGGGAAGGGCGCTGCCCCGCAGGTTTGAAGGACGAGGGGCGCTGCCCCTCTTGGCCCTGGCGGGCCAATTCACCCCGGAGTATTTTGAACCAGAAAGAAGCGGGAAGGCGCAGGTTTTCCTCTTGCCGGAAATATCCCCGCCGGAGGCATGCGCTATCAGGCGCATTCCTCATGTTTCTTTCCTGCCTTCAATCTCCTAGGGTCGGGGCATGATCCTGTCGCTGGGCCGCAAATACGTCTTTATCCATATCCCCAAGACCGGCGGCACGGCGCTGGCGCTGGCGCTGGAGGCGCGCGCCATGGCAGATGACATGATGCTGGGCGACACCCCCAAAGCCCTGCGCCGCCGCCGCCGCCTGAAAGAGGCTGCGGCGCGCGGGCGGCTCTGGAAACACTCCACGCTGGCTGACATCGGCGGGCTGGTGCCGGACGAGGCGCTGCGCGGGCTGTTTGCCTTTACCCTGGTGCGCAACCCCTGGGACCGGGCGGTGAGCTATTACCACTGGCTGCGCGGGCAGGCCTTCAGCCATCCGGCCATCGGATTGGCGCAGGACCTGGAGTTCCGCGCCTTTGTGCAGCACCCGCAGATCATCGCGGCCTTCCGCGGCAGCCCGGCCTCCAGCTACTTGCGCCATGCGGACGGGCGCGAACAGTGCAGCCTGTACATCCGGCTGGAGCATTTTCAGCAGGACGCCAAGCCTTTGTTCGATCATCTGGGCTTCACGCTGGATTTGCCGCGGGTCAATGAAACCGAGCGGGAACGGGATTGGCGGCCCTATTACGACGAGGCCGCCGCCGGAGCGATTGCCGCGGCCTGCGCCGCCGATATCGCTCAATTTGAATACTCTTTTAACAATTCGGTTCTATCCCGGTGACATGAACGGTGATTTTGCGCAGCCTTGGCCGGGTAATCCGGCCAATCTTGCACAGATTGGCACTGTTGCGTGAACAATGACCGGTTCTTGCCGCAATTCAGCGCCCATGCTGCCGCAGTTTTGAAGCATTAACCATAATTGCCTGGGGCCTCGCCGCCTCGGCCGCAGGAAAGGACACCGGATGCTGGATTGGCTCCTGAAACGCTCGCAGATGCCGCAAGGACGGGCAATGAACAGCGGTTTTCCTCTGGTTTCCGCGGGGCAGGGCGGGTTTCTGGCAGGCACCCATGTAGCCTCCAACCTCGGCTGGCGCGAGGTTGAGGCGCTGGCGGTTGGCGACAAGGTGCTGACTTTTGACCATGGTATGCAGCCGATCGTGGAACTGCAGCGTGAAACCATCGTGCCGGGCGAGGGCGAGCTGGACCCGGCCCGCTGCCCGCTTCTGGTGCCGCGCGACGCGCTGATGAACCGGGTGCCTCTGTGGCTGATGCCGGATCAGGGCGTGCTGTTGGAAAGCGAACTGGTAGAGGATGCCCAGGGCGATCCCTTTGCTGTGGTGCCCGCCTGCACGCTGGAAGGCTACCGCGGCATCCGCCGGATGCACCCCGGAGCGCAGCTCGATCTGATCACGCCGCGGTTTGCCCAGGACCAGGTGATTTATCTTGAGGCCGGCATGCTGGGCTTTTCCGCCGCGCCGCGCAACCTGATGTGCGGCCGGGTCTTCAACGAGGAAAGCGCCTACCGCGTCCTGCCGCCGGAAGAGGCGCGCGGGCTGGTGCTGTCGATGATCGCCGAGGAAGAGTTCCTGCCGGCGCAGACCGGGGCAGAGACCGCGCGTCCCTCTGTCTCCATGTAGATGAGCTTTGAGCGGCAAGTTGTTGTTGAACAAAGAAAAGACCAGCCGCTGATGGCTGGCCTTCTGTATGACCGGCGCCCCTAGGCCGCCACGGATTGCTCCGGGGCAAAACGGCGGTAGAAGCTCTGGCCTTTCTCCGCCATCTCCCGCAGCAGCGCCGGGCAGGCGAAGCGCTCTCCGTGTTCGGCCGCCAGCGCATCGCAGCGCTCTGCCGCATAGGGCGTGCCCAGGATGTCCAGCCAGCTGAGCGGCCCGCCGGACCAGGGCGCAAAGCCCCAGGCCAGAATGGCGCCTACGTCGCCCTCGCGGATGTCTTCCAGAACACCTTCCTCCAGCGCGCGCACGGCTTCCAGCACCTGCGCGAACATCAGACGTTCCTGCACCTCGATCAGATCGGGCTGTTCGGCAGCCAGCGGGTATTTCTCCTGCACGCCTTTCCAGTATTCGATGCGCTTGCCCTTCTCATCGTAGTCGAAGAACCCCGCATTGGCCTTGCGCCCCAGACGGCCCTCATCCTCCATCCAGAAGATCAGATCATCCGCCGGGCTTTCCGGGTAGGCCTCACCCATCGCCGCCTTGGTGGCGCGGGCAATCTTGGCGCCCAGATCAATCGAGGTTTCATCCGTCAGCTGCACCGGTCCCACCGGGAAGCCCAGCTGCCGCGCGGCGTTGTCGATCAGGACGGGCGAGACGCCCTCGGTGATCATCCGCATGCCTTCGTTGATGTAAGGAATAATGCAGCGGTTGGCGTAGAAGAAGCGCGCATCATTGACCACGATCGGCGTCTTGCGGATCTGGCGCACGTAATCCAGCGCCTTGGCCACCGCCCGGCTGCCGGTCTCCTTGCCCTTGATGATCTCCACCAGCAGCATCTTCTCAACCGGCGAGAAGAAGTGGATACCGATGAACTGTTCCGGCCGGCTGGACGCCTTGGCCAGTTCCGTGATCGGCAGGGTGGAGGTGTTGGAGGCAAAGATGCAGTCCTCAGGGATGATCGCCTCGACCTTTCGGGTCATCTCGGCCTTGACGCCCGGGTCTTCGAACACCGCCTCGATGATCAGGTCGCAGCCCTTCAGCGCCTCCAGATCAGGCGTTGCGGTGATCTGAGCCAGCAGCGCCTCTTTCTTGTCCTCGGTTGCCTTGCCGCGTTTAATGCCCCTGTCCATATAGGCGGCGGAGTAGGCCTTGCCCTTGTCGGCGGCCTCCTGGTCGCGGTCGATCAGCACGACCTCCATTCCTGCCCGCGCGGATACCAGCGCGATGCCAGCACCCATCATGCCCGCGCCCAGAACGCCGATTTTCTTCACCGACTGGTCCGGCACGTCCTTGGGCCGCACGGCACCTTTCTCCAGCGCCTGTTTGTTCAAAAACAGGCTGCGGATCATCGCCGAGGAGGAGGGGTTCATCAGGATCGAGGTGAAATGCCGCGCCTCGATCCTCAGCGCGGTGTCGAAATCAACCAGCGCGCCCTCATAGATAGAGGACAGCAGTGCCTTGGCCGCCGGAAACGCGCCCTGGGTCTTGCCGTTCACCATGGCAGAGGCGCCGACAAAGGTCATGAAGCCAGCTGGGTGATAGGGAGCGCCGCCCGGCATTTTGTAGCCCTTGGCGTCCCAGGGTTTGACCAGATCGGCGTCTTTGGCGTTCAGCACCCAGTCCCTGGCCGCGGCAACCGGATCATCCTCCACGGCGTCGATCAGCTGCGCACCTTTGGCCTTCTTCGGGTCCATCATCTTGCCTTCAAGCAGGACAGGCGCCGCCGCCATCGCACCCACCATGCGGGAGTACCGCGTGGTGCCGCCGCCGCCGGGGAAGATTCCGATCATGATCTCCGGCAGGCCGATCTTGGCCTTAGGGTTCGAGGTCATCACCCGATGGTGGCAGGCCAGCGCAATCTCGGTGCCGATGCCGGCGCAGGTGCCGTTGATGGCACAGGCCACCGGCTTGCCGCCCTTTTTGGTCTTGGGGTCCATGCCGGCGAGTTCCAGTTTGCGCAGAATGCGGTGGCCGCCCATAGTGAAATCAAACAGCCCCTGGGCCGGGTTATCGCCGGATTCCTCGCGGATGGTGGCCAGCACGTTCAAATCCATGCCGCCGGCAAAGTCCTTCTTGCCGCTGGTGATGACGATGCCCTTGACACCCTCGTCCGCCAGCGCCCGATCCACGTATTCCTCCACCAGGCCAAAGGCCTCGCGGGTGAGGACATTCATGGACTTGCCGATCGCGTCCCAGGTGATGATTGCGACGCCGTCTGCGTCCACGTCGTATTTGAAATCGCTCATGTGTCTTCTCCGGTCTGGTCAGCCGTCAACGGGCTGCCGTCCTTGCGGGTGAAGGTGAAGTCGCCGCCCGCGAACCTCACCATCATGTCCAAATCGCTGTAATAGCCGGTCTCGGTTGCGGTGCGGGTACCCACCACCAGAAAGGCCGCGGGCTTGTCCGAACGGTTCACCAGATGGTGACCGTTCTCCTCGCCGGCTGGAAAGGCGGCGCAGTCCCCCGGCAGCATCTCCTGCGCGCCCTGATCGTCGATCAGCGTGCAGATGCCTTCGGTCACCATCACGAACTCATCCTGCTCCATGTGGTAGTGGCGCAGGGAAGAGGCCGCGCCCGGCTCGAGCCGCACCATGTTGACCCCGTATTGCGTCAGCCCGCCGGGGTCACCCAAAGGTTGCACGCTGCGGCCGGCGCAAGGCTCAGCCAGTTTTCCGGGATAGCCGGAGCCGGTGCGCCAGGGCAATTGGGATAGGTCCAGCTTCGGCATCACACCCTCTCAATCATGGTGGCCGCGCCCATGCCCGATGCGATGCACAGGGTGGCGAGGCCCGTTTCCTTGTCCTGCCGCTCCAGCTCATCCAGCAGCGTGCCAATGATGATCGCCCCGGTGGCGCCCAGCGGGTGGCCCATGGCGATGGAGCCGCCGTTGACGTTGACCAGCTCCGGATCGACGTCAAACGCCTGCTGGAAGCGCAGCACGACGGATGCAAAGGCTTCGTTCACCTCAAACAGATCAATGTCACCGATGGCCATGCCGGTATCCGCCAGGATCTTCTCGGTCACCGGCACCGGGCCGGTCAGCATGATGGTCGGGTCGGTGCCGATCTTGGCAGTCGCCTTGATCCGCGCCCGCGGCTTCAGCCCGTGGCGTTCACCAAACTCCTTGTTGCCGATCAGCAGCGCCGCAGCGCCATCCACGATGCCGGAAGAGTTGCCCGCATGATGAATGTGATTGATCCGCTCCAGATGCGGGTATTTCAGCATGGCGACCTTATCAAAGCCGGGCATCTGCTCGCCCATCATCTGGAACGCCGGGTTCAGCGAGCCAAGCGCCTGCATGTCAGTGCCGGGGCGCATGTATTCGTCATGAGCCAGGATCGGCAGGCCATTCTGGTCGGTGACGGTGATTACTGATTTGTCGAACCGCTTCTCTTCCCAGGCCTTGGCGGCCCGGCGCTGGCTCTCCATCGCCAAAGCGTCCGCCTGATCGCGGCTGAAGCCGTATTCCGTGGCGATAATGTCGGCAGAGATACCCTGCGGCACGAAGTAGGTCTCCATCGCGAGGCTCGGGTCCACCGCAATCGCCGCGCCGTCGCTGCCCATGGCAACCCGGCCCATCATCTCAACACCGCCCGCGATATAGCCATCGCCCGCGCCGCCCTTCACCTGGTTCGCGGCCAGGTTCACCGCTTCCATGCCAGAGGCGCAGAAGCGGTTGATCGCCAGGCCCGGAATGCGCTCATCCAGATCGGAGGCCAGCACGGCAGAGCGCGCCAGGCAGCCGCCCTGTTCCATCACCTGGGTCACGTTGCCCCAGATCACATCCTCGACGGCGTGGCCCTCCAGGTTGTTGCGTGCTTTGATCGCGTTCAGCGTCAAGGCCGACAGGCGCACCGAGGTCACCTCATGCAAGGCGCCATCCTTGCGCCCCTTGCCCCGCGGCGTGCGCAAAGCGTCATAAATATAGGCTTCGGTCATGTGTCTTCTCCTCAAGCGCGGTCCGACGGGTTGCCGGGCATCAGGTCATAGGGGTGTTTCCAGCCAGGCTGTGAACTGATCCGGGTGAGCCAGGCGTCGATATTGGGCCACTCGGCGCGGTCAAAGCCAAAGGGCTCCGGATAATAGAGATAGCTGCAGCAGCTGATGTCGGCATTGGTGAGGCCATCGCCCACGATCCACCCACGCCCCTGCAAATGGTTCTCCAGAGTGGCATAGGCAGCCTTCAATCGGCCCTGCATGAAAGCAACAACTTCGGCAGAGCGGTGCTTCTCTGGCAGAAAGTTGATCAGGAAACGGGTCATGCCTGCCTGGCTGGACATCTTGTGATTGTCCCACAGCACCCAGCGCAGAACTTCGTATTTGTCTTCCGGCGCGCCGCCGAACTTGCCGGTCTTGTCGGTGATATACTGCTGGATCGCGCCCGACTGGCTCAGTGTCAGATCGCCGTCCGCCAGCACCGGCGCCTCGGCCATAGCGGAAAACTCCCGGAACTCAGGGGTGCGCGCCGCGCCGCCGAAGAAATCGACAAAGACAGGCTCCCACGCCAGGCCCGAAAGTTCCAGTGCAAGCGCGGCCTTGTAGGAGTTGCCGCTTTCACCGAAGCAATGAAGTTTGATGGTCATCTGGTGTTCCCTGTTTCTGCTGTTGGAGCGGGGGTTTCACACCCCCGCACCCCCGTGGAGTATTTTTGGAAAGATGAAAGAGTTTTAAGGTTTGTTAGGGTTAATGTCCGCAAAATGGCGGTGCGGGACAGGCTGGAGAGCCGATGGCCGCGAAAGGTGAAACCCTGCCTCGATAAATCCGATAGCCAAGCGGTAAGGCGGGGCAGGGTGGACCTGCTCTTTTCATCTTTCTCCAAATACTCCCGCCGGAGGCATCCCGGCCTTGCTGTCTGCGCTGCCGCCCCTTGTGTCACAGCGCCCTCGCAATCAGCTCTTTCATGATCTCATTGGTGCCGCCGTAGATCCGCTGCACCCTTGCGTCGGCCCACATTTCTCCCACCGCGTAATCCTGCATGTAGCCGTAGCCGCCATGCAGCTGCAGGCACTCATCCAGCACCTCGCCCTGGGTATCGGTCAGCCAGTATTTCGCCATCGCCGCTTTCTCGACGGTCAGCGCGCCTTGCAGATGCTCGGCGATGCATTCGTCCAGAAAGGCCCGTGCAACGCGGGTTTTGGTCAGGCATTCCGCCAGTTTGAAGCGGGTGTTCTGGAATTGCGTCAGCGGCCCGCCAAAGGCCTCGCGCTCCTTGCAATAGGCGATGGTGCGGTCCACCGCGCCTTCCATCGCGCCGACCGCGCCGCAGGCGATGATCAGCCGCTCCTGCGGCAGCTGCTGCATCATCTGGTAGAACCCCTGGCCCTCGGCGCCGCCCAGGATGTTCTCCGGCGGGATCTCCACATCGCTGAAGAACAGCTCGGAGGTGTCCGCCGCGTGGCAGCCGATCTTGTCGAGGTTTCGGCCGCGGCTGAAGCCTTCGGCGCCATCGGTTTCGACCGCAACGAGCGATACCCCCTTGGCGCCTGCTGACGGGTCGGTCTTGGCTGCCACCAGGATCAGGTTGGCGTGCTGGCCGTTGGTGATGAAGGTTTTCTGACCCGACAACCGGTAAGCGTTGCCGTCGCGCACAGCCTTGGTCTTGATGGCCTGCACGTCCGAGCCGGTGGAGGGCTCGGTCATTGCCAGGGCGCCGACCAGTTCACCCGTCACCATCTTCGGCAGCCAGCGCTGTTTTTGCTCCTCGGTGCCATAGGCGAGGATGTAATGCGCCACAATGCCGGAGTGAATGCCATGGCCCCAGCTGGCCAGATTGGCGCGGCTGCCTTCCATAAGGATCACTGCTTCGTGGCCGAAATCGCCGCCGGCACCACCGTAGGCCTCGGGCACAGAGGGGCAGAGCAGGCCCAGATCGCCCGCCTGAGACCAGGTCTCCCGGTCCATCATGCCCTGCTTGCGCCAGGCCTCGAACCTGGGCGCCCATTCATTGCTGATGAACTGAGCGGTCATCCCGGCGAGCATCTGGTGCTCATCCGTCATCCATGCGGAACGCGTGCTGGTCATGGCTCTCCCTTGGTGCCCTTTGGGGCTTACCTCTTGCGGGCCTCCAGCTCGGCGTTGAACAGCCGCAGCCGGTGGCCCAGGTTTTCGTGATCGGTCACGCTGTCGAAGTTCTCGAACAGGAACGACAGCGCCTCTCCCTCATCCAGCCCGGCCTCATGGGCAAAGCGCTTGAGCCTGCGGTAGCCGTCTTCGGTCATGGCGATCGGCAGGCGGCGGGTCAGGCGGAAACGTTTCGGCATATCTGGTCCTCAAAATGTCAAAGGCACCGGCCGGGGCTGGAACCGGGCGCCCGGGGAAGGGCGCCCGATGGCGTCAGAAGGCGTCTGCGTCCAGCGCCATCACCGCATCTGCGCCGCTTTCGATGCGGGCCAGGTGCAGTTTGGTCGCGGGCAGCCGCCGTGCCATATAGTACCGGCCGGTTACGAGTTTCGTCTCATAGAACGCCGCGTCAGGCGACCCCGCGTCAAGCGCTTCCTGCGCCGCCTTGCCCATCTTTGCCCACATCAGGCCCAGGCAAACCTGCCCGAACAGATGCATAAAGTCGTAAGAGCCCGCCAGCGCGTGGTTGGGATCCTTCATGCCGTTCTGCATGAAGAACATGCCCGCCGCCTGCAGATCCTTGGAGGCGGCCTTCAGGGGATCAATGAAATCCTTGCTGAAAGCCTCTGAAACATCCTTGTTTTCCTGGCAGAAGCTTTTCACCTGGTCAAAGAACGCCAGCACGTATTTGCCGCCATGCTGGCCCAGCTTGCGGCCCACCAGGTCCAGCGCCTGCACGCCGTTGGCGCCCTCGTAGATCATTGCGATGCGGGCGTCGCGGGTGTATTGCGACATGCCCCATTCCTCGATGTAGCCATGGCCGCCATAGACCTGCTGCGCCTGCACGGTCATGTCGTAGCCCTGATCGGTCAGGAAGCCCTTGATCACCGGGGTCATCAGCGAGATCAGACCGTCGGCGTCCTTGTCACCGGCGCGGTGGGCCTGGTCAATAAGCGTGGCGCCCCACAGGAGGAACGCGCGCGCACCTTCGGTAAAGCTTTTCTGGTCCATCAGCGAGCGGCGGATGTCCGGATGCACGATCAGCGGATCGGCCGGGCCGTCCGGGTTCTTGGCGCCGGTGACGTCGCGGCCCTGCAGCCGGTCCTTGGCATAGACTGCCGCGTTCTGATAGGCGGCCTCGGCCTGCGCCAGGCCTTGCATGCCCACGCCCAGACGCGCCTCGTTCATCATGGTGAACATGGCGCGCATGCCCTTGTGCTCTTCACCCAGGAGATACCCGGTGGCGCCGTCATAGTTCATCACGCAGGTGGAGTTGCCGTGGATGCCCATCTTTTCTTCGATCTTGCCGACGGCAACGCCGTTGCGCTCGCCCAGAGACCCATCCGCATTCACCAGGTACTTCGGCACGATGAACAGCGACACACCCTTGATGCCGTCCGGGCCGCCGGGGATCTTGGCCAAGACCAGATGCACGATGTTCTCCGCCATGTCGTGCTCACCGGCGGAGATGAAGATCTTCTGGCCCGAGACCTTGTAGCTGCCATCGCCCTGCGGTTCGGCCTTGGTGCGCATCAGGCCCAGGTCGGTGCCGCAATGGGGCTCGGTCAGGTTCATGGTGCCGGTCCATTGGCAGCTGACCATTTTGGGCAGATAGGTGGCCTTCTGCGCCTCGGTGCCATGCGCCAGAATGGCCGAGGCCGCGCCATGGGTCAGCCCCTGGTACATGGTAAAGGCCTGGTTAGCGGCCGAGAAGAACTCTCCCACCGCGGTGCCGACCACATAGGGCATGTTCTGGCCGCCGAAGGCCTCCGGCATGTCGATGCCCGGCCAGCCGCCCTCTTTCATCTGCTCGAAGGCTTGCCGGAACCCCGCGGGCGTATAGACCACACCGTTCTCCAGCCGGCAGCCCTCGGTGTCGCCCACCGCATTCAGCGGATGCAGCACTTCGCTGGCCACCTTGCCGGCTTCTTCCAGCACCGCCCCGGTGAAGTCCCGCTCCAGCTCGCTGTATCCGGGCGTATCGCTCTCGGAGACCTTCAGCACGTCGTGCAGGATGAACTGGGCGTCTTTGGCAGGGGCTGTGTAGGCTGGCATCTCGGTCCTCGTCGGGTTTCTTGTTTCAGGTCGTCTGCCGGGGCAGGGCAGCCTATTCGGCGGCTTTCTCTCCGGCCTTCATCGAGGCGATCATCTTCTCGCCCCAGGCCAGCTGCTCCTTCAGGTCTTCGATGGCTTCCGTCAGCTCCTCGCGCTGGCGTTCCATATCGGCGAGCCGCTCCTGGGCGATCTCATAGGTCTTGGTCAGTTGGGTCAGCCGCTGTTCGTCCACATGGTAAAGGTCCAGCAGCTGACGGATCTCCTCCAGGCTGAAACCGAACCGCTTGCCGCGCAGGATCAGCTTCAGCCGGGCGCGGTCGCGCTTGGTGAACAGCCGTTTCTGGCCTTCGCGGATCGGGAACAGCAGTTCCTTGGCCTCGTAGAACCGGAGGGTGCGCGGGGTCACGTCAAAGGCCTCGCACATTTCCCGGATGGTCATGGTCTCGTTGGTCATCGTCGTTACTCTTACGGCTTGGTGCAAAGACAAGCTGTGCGCAGGGCGGCCAGCTTGCAAGACTGACTTTACGTTTACGTAAGTTGTACGTCACGTCACTTTCGAAACTGTGAGAGGTTCGCAAAACGCACATAAAGTGACGCAACGTAACGCTGTCTCCGCCCGCAAAACCGGCGGCTCCCGCAGCAGGGGAGACCTGGGATTTGGCTTGGGATCAGGCGAATCCAGCTGCCCCAGCCACAACAGAAAACCCCGCCTCAACGGGCGGGGCTGCATGTCCGGAAACGGGGGGCTGGACTACTTCAGCAGCGCCCGGGTGCTTTCGCGCAGCGCGCTCAGCTCTTCGATGGCTTCGTTGATCTGCTCGCGCTGTTTTTCCAGTTCCACCAGCTGCCGGTCGGCCATTTCCATAAAGGCATGGTTCTGGGCGTTGTTGCCCTCTTCCTCATAGATCAAGAGCCACTGGCGGATCTCTTCCAGCTGAAAGCCGAACTTGCGCCCGCGCAGGATCAGCTTCATCCGGGCACGCTCGCGCGCACCGTAAAACCGCGACCGGCCTTCGCGGTCCGGCTGCAGCAATTCGATGTATTCATAGTAGCGCAGCGTCCGCGGCGTGACCTCGAACTCGGCGCACATTTCCTTGAATGACAATCTGTTGTCGGCCATCCATCTTCTCCCTTGCCGGGAACCTATGCACTTGCAGCGAACATGGCAACCTCCCGCGGCGGCACACTTGCGCTCGGGCCATGCCAGGGCCAAAGATGAGGCAGACAATCCGAAGGGACAGCCAAATGGCCGACAAGACAGAGTTCGCGCGCCAGTTCATCGAAGCCATCCCCCATGCCAAGCAATTGGGCATGAAGCTGACCGCGCTGGGCGACGGCACGGCCGAGATCCGCATGGGATATGACGAGAAGCTGGTGGGCGACCCGGCCACCGGGGTGATCCACGGCGGCGCGGTTTCCGCTCTGATGGACACCTGCTGCGGCGCCGCGGTGATGGCGCATCCTTCGGCGCCCGGCGGCACCGCCACCATCGACCTGCGCATCGACTACATGCGCCCCGCAACCCCGGGGCAGGCGATCACCACCCGCGCCACCTGCCACCAGATCACCCGCACCGTTGCCTTTGTCCGCGCCGTGGCCATGGACGAGGACGAAGACCGCCCCGTCGCCACAGCATCCGGCGCCTTTACCGTGGAGAGCAAGTTTTGAGCCGCCCCCGTCCCGAACCCATGCAGGTGGTCAAGCAGCGCCGCGATGCCGCGCTGTCGGCGCTGGTCGACTCGGTTCCTTATATCCGCTTCCTGAACGTGACCTTTGACCGCCGCGGCGATGAGCTGACGGCGCAGCTGAACTTCGATGACAAGCTGATCGGCAATCCTTTCCTGCCTGCAATCCACGGCGGGGTGACAGCCGCCTTCCTGGAAATCACCGCGATGATCACGCTCAACTGGTCGCACCTGTGGCCGCGCATCGAAAGCGGCGCGCTTGATCCAGCGGAAATGGCCAAGGGCAACCTGCCGCGCCAGCCCAAGACCATCGATTTCACCGTCGACTACCTGCGCTCCGGCCTGCCGCGCGACGCCTATGCGCGGGCGCGGGTGAACCGGTCAGGGCGCCGCTATGCCTCGGTGCATGTGGAGGCCTGGCAGGATCACAAGGACAAGCTCTTTGCCCAGGCCACCGGCCATTTCCTGATGCCGCAGGACCAGAACGGCGAAGGCTGAGCACATGACCAGCGCAGATACGGACATCACCCACAAACGGGTGCTCAAGATCGCTTTGCCGATTGTGCTGTCGAATGCGACGGTGCCCATACTGGGCGCCGTGGACACTGGCGTCGTGGGGCAGATGGGCGAGGCCGCTCCGATCGGCGCCGTCGGCATCGGTGCGGTGATCCTGGCCACCATTTACTGGATCTTCGGCTTCCTGCGCATGGGCACCACCGGCCTCGCCGCTCAGGCCCGCGGGGCCGGGGACTGGGCGGAAACCGGCGCTCTCCTGATGCGCGGCCTGCTCTTGGCCTTTGCCGCAGGCGCCGTTTTCATCCTCGCGCAATCGGCCGTATTCTGGGGCGCCTTTGCGCTGGCGCCGGCCAGTGCCGCAGTCGAGGGGCTCGCCCGCGACTATCTGGAAATCCGCATCTGGGGGGCGCCTGCCACGATCGGGCTTTACGCCGTCACCGGCTGGCTGATCGCAGTCGAGCGCACCCGCGGGGTGTTCCTGCTGCAGGTCTGGATGAACGGGCTGAACATCGCGCTTGACCTGTGGTTCGTGCTCGGCCTCGGCTGGGGTGTCGAAGGCGTCGCCACGGCGACGCTGATTGCCGAATGGACCGGGCTGGCTTTGGGCCTGTATCTCTGCCGCGATGCTTTTGCAGGCGATCAATGGCGCGACTGGGGGAGGGTCTTCGACCGGGCCCGGCTCAAGCGGATGATGCAGGTCAATGGCGACATCATGGTGCGCTCGGTGCTGCTGACCGGCTCCTTCACCACCTTCCTGTTCATCGGCTCCGGTGTGGGGGACGTGAACCTTGCCGCCAATCAGATCCTGCTGCAATTTGTCGAGATCACCGCCTTTGCGCTGGACGGTTTTGCATTCTCCGCCGAGGCACTGGTCGGCGGTGCAGTCGGGGCAAAGGCCCGCAAGGACCTGCGCCGGGCCTCGGTAATCACCTCGCAATGGGGTGTTGGCGGTGCGGTGCTGCTGGGGATCGCCTTTGCCTTTGGCGGCCCTTGGCTGATCGACCTGATGTCCACCTCTCCCGAAGTGCGCGAGGCGGGCCGGATGTTCCTGATCTGGGCTGTGGTGATGCCTGCGCTCAGCGTGGCCAGCTACATGTTCGACGGTATCTATATCGGTGCCACCTGGACCCGCGACATGCGGTGGGCGATGCTGCAATCGGTGGCCATTTACGTGGCGGCGCTGCTGGTTCTGGTGCCGGCCTTTGGCAACCACGGGCTATGGGCTGCGCTGATTGTGCTGAACATCGCCCGCGGCGTGACGCTGGGCCTGCGCTACCCGCGGCTGGAGGCGCAGGTCGGCACCTGAACCCGCCGGAATTCTGCGAGAATTCCGGCCCGTTTTCCGGCGCGGAAAACCGGTGCTTTGCACCGCAAAAATCCTCGCAGGATTTTTGGCCGTTTCCCGCGCCGGGAAACGGGGCCCGTTACAGCAGCGCCTCGATCGCCTCGGTCGGGCGGCCAATCACCGCCTTGCCGTCCTTGATGGCAATCGGGCGCTCGATCAGGATCGGATGCTCCGCCATCGCTGCCAGCAGCGCGTCCTCGGCGCTGTCCTTGGAAAGGCTCAGCTCCTTGAAGACCTTCTCGCCAGTCCGCATCATCTCAACCGCGGACACACCAAGCGCGGCCTGAACCGCCTTCAGCTCTTCAACAGAGGGCGCCTCTTCCAGATAGGCCCGCGTCTGCACTTCTGCGCCGCGCTCCTCGATCAGCGCCAGGCCTGCGCGGGATTTTGAGCATTTCGGGTAATGCCAATAGGTGATCACAGCCAATCCTTCCGTTTGCTTCCAACCGCTTGCGAGACGGTGTCAAACCCGTCCTGCGCCAGCAACGCGTCCAGTCCGCGGGCAATATCGCCCGCCAGCGACAACCCGCCATAGACCATCGCGGTGTAAAACTGCACCGCAGAAGCCCCAGCACAGATCTTGGCATAGGCCTGCTCCGCCGAGCTGATGCCGCCGACGCCGACCAGCGGCACCTTGCCGTCCAAAAGCTCCGACAGCTGCGCCAGAACCCGGGTGGATTTCTCAAACAGCGGCGCGCCGGACAGCCCGCCGGCCTCGCCCTTGTGGGCGCTGCGTAATCCGTCGCGCGACAGGGTGGTGTTGGTGGCAATCACCGCGTCGATGCCGGTTTCAACGGCGACAGCGGCAATGTCCTCAATCCCCTCACGGTCCAGATCCGGGGCGATCTTGAGGAACACCGGCACCCGGCGGCTGAGGCCCTCGCGGGTCTCGATCACACCTGACAGCAAAGCAGACAAAGCCGCCTTGCCCTGCAGATCGCGCAGTTTCTCGGTGTTGGGGGAGGACACATTGACGGTGGCAAAATCCAAATGCGCGCCGCAGTGGGCTAGCACTTTGGCGAAATCCGCGGCACGGTCCCCGCTGTCCTTGTTTGCGCCGAGGTTCAGCCCGATCACGGCATCGCGCGGCCGCTGCGCCAGCCGGGCGCCGATTGCCTCCATGCCCTCGTTGTTGAAGCCAAAGCGGTTGATCGCGGCCTTGTCCTCGGTCAGGCGGAACAGGCGCGGCTTGGGGTTGCCGGGCTGCGGGCGCGGCGTCGCCGCGCCGACCTCGATAAAGCCGAAGCCGGATTTTGACAGCGGCGCCAGCGCCTCGGCGTTCTTGTCAAAGCCTGCGGCAAGGCCAACAGGGTTCGGCAGCTCAATTCCTGCCAGCGAGGTCTTCAGCCGCGCGGAGGTCACCGGGCCGGGCGCCGGCGTCAAACCCATCGTCAGCGCCTTGACCGACAGCCCATGCGCGGCCTCAGGATCCAGCTTGTGCAGGGCGGCCAGCGCCAGCTTTTCGGTCAGCTTCATACCATTTCCTCCGGGAACTGGTGCGCGCCGCCCGCCAGCGGCAGCGGCTTGGACCAGACAACATCGCTCAGGCGGATGTTGCGGTAGAGATGCGGGAACTCGGCGCCGCCGCGGGAGACCTCCCACTTCAGGTATTCCCCCATCGCGCCGGCATCGCAGGCCAGCAGGGTCAGCCCCTCAGCGCCGGCAAAATGCTTGGCGGCAGTCTCGGCTGCCTGAGTTGCAGTGGAGAAATGGACAAAGCCGTCCGCCACATCAATTGGCGCGCCTTGGGTTTCGCCCGCCGCCTGCAAAGCGGCCCATTCGTCCGCCCGGAAAATCTTGTAAATCAGCATGAGCGCCTGATGCCCTGCGTTTGCTGATGAATCAAGGGGGATTGGCCCGCGCCCGGGTTTTGGCAGGCGGACCGGGGCAGGCCCGTTGACGCTGGGAGAGGCCGCAGACCCGCTTTTCCCCTTTGACGGGCACGGCCGTTGCGCGCACCATCAGGCCAAAACAACGGGAGCAAATCTCATGATCGCGCGGATTCTTTCACCGGTTGCAGCCCTGGCCCTGACCGCCAGCGCCGCGGCAGCGGAGTACACACTCACCATCCTGCACACCAACGACTTCCATTCCCGGTTCGAGCCGATCAACAAATACGACAGCGCCTGCGACGCGGAGGACCAGGCCGAAGGCAAATGTTTCGGCGGCACCGCCCGGCTGGTGACGGCCATTGCCGCGGCGCGGGCGCGGGCCGGGAATTCGATCCTGGTTGATGGCGGCGACCAGTTCCAGGGCTCGCTGTTCTACACCTATTACAAGGGCAAGGCCGCGGCCGAGTTCATGAACAAGCTGGGCTATGACGGGATGACCGTGGGCAACCATGAATTCGACGACGGGCCGGAGGTGCTGCGCGGGTTCATGGATGCGGTGGGCTTTCCGGTCTTGATGTCCAACGCGGATGTGTCGGCGGAGCCGGCCTTGGCCGGGGTGCTGAGGAAATCCGCGGTGATCACCCGCGGCGGCGCGCGGATCGGCCTCATTGGCCTGACCCCTGAGGACATGCATGAACTTGCCAGCCCGGGCGGGCACGTCACGTTTTCCGATCCGGTGGCAGCGGTGCAGGCCGAAGTCGACCGGCTGACGGCGGATGGGGTGAACAAGATCATCGTGCTCAGCCATTCGGGCTATGGCGTCGACCAGAAAGTGGCGGCGCAGACCTCCGGCGTCGATGTGATCGTTGGCGGCCATACCAACACCTACCTGTCCAATGTCTCTGACAAGGCCGCGGGGCCGTATCCAACCATCGTCAACGGGGTGCCGATCGTGCAGGCCTACGCCTATGGCAAGTTCCTGGGTGAGCTGAACGTGACATTTGATGATGCGGGCAATGTTGTCAACGCCACGGGGGAGCCGCTGATCATGGATGCGGGCGTCTCTGAAGATGCGGGCACGCTGCACCGGATTGCCGAGCTGGCGCAGCCTTTGGATGAGATCCGCAACAAGGTGGTGGCTGAAACCGCTGCCGCCATTGAAGGGGACCGTGCGGTTTGCCGGGTGCAGGAATGCCAGATGGGCAACCTGGTGGCGGATGCGATGCTGGACCGGGTGAGGGATCAGGGTGTGACCATTGCCATCGCCAATTCCGGTGGCATCCGCGCCAGCCTGGATGCAGGCGCGGTGACCATGGGCGAGGTGCTGACCGTGCTGCCGTTCCAGAACACGCTCTCGACCTTTGAAATCAAGGGGGAGGTGCTGGTCGCGGCGCTGGAGAACGGGGTCAGCCAGGTGGAGGACGTGAAGGGCCGTTTTCCGCAGGTGGCGGGTTTGTCCTTCACCTGGGACGCGTCGGTTGCGCCCAATGCGGGGCGGATCCGCGAGGTGAGAGTGGCGGAGGGGGGCGGCTTTGTGCCGATTGACCCGCAGAAGACCTATCTGGTGGTCACCAACGACTATGTGCGCAACGGCGGCGATGGCTATGCGATGTTTGAAGGCGATGGCAGGAACGCCTATGACTTCGGGCCGGATGTGGCGGATGTGGTGGCAGAATATCTTGCGGCGCAAGGGGCTTACATGCCTTACACCGATGGGCGGATCAGCCGGTCTGAATAGGTCGCAATTGCTGTCCCAATGTTTCGCGCGCGAAACATTGGGACAGTGATGCTGACGCAATTTCTTCATAGATTATAAACCCTTGCTACGGGTTAGTTAATGCGGCTGGAAGGGCGTGCCGCCGGGTTTCCGGTTGACGGGTGCTGCGGATATTGATATTTAACAATTGTGTTAAATAATGATGCCAGGGAGGCTCTTGATGAAACTCCATGTCTTTCCGCCGTCGCCGAATTCCCGCAAGCTGCTGGTGGTCAGCAACCTGCTGGGGCTGGATCTGCCCCAGAACATTGTCGACCTGCAGGCCGGGGATCAGTTCAAGGAGGATCTGCTGGCGCTCAACCCCAATGCCAAGGTGCCGGTGCTGGAGGAGGAGGACGGCAGTTCTCTGTGGGAATCCAATGCGATCATCAACCGGCTGTGCACGGATCATGACACGCCGCTGTGGCCGCGCTCGACTGCGCGCTACGACATCATGCGCTGGCAGTTCTGGGAGGGGTGCCATTGGACGCCCGCCTGCAGCAAATTCATCTCGCGGCATTTCTTCGGGCGCGAGGACATTGATATGGCGGCGGCGGAAGCGGATTTTCACAAATACGCCAAGGTGCTGGACGGGCATCTGCAGGGGCGCGACTGGCTGGTGGGGGATCAGATGACTACGGCGGATGTCTCGGTCGGGGCAATCCTGTGCTACCGCGAGCCCTGCCGGTACCCGGTTCAGGGCTACAGCAATATCAACCGCTGGATTGCCCGGATCGAGGCGCTGGAGGCCTGGCAGATTGCCAACCCGGCGGCTGAGCAGGAGGGGGCAGCCTGACGCCCTGCAGGCTCCGGCGCGCCAGCGGCGGGGGCGCGCGTTTGCCCCCCGCTGCCGGGGCAAACGCTGCCTGGCCCTTGGCCAGGCTGATGCCTGCCGCAAAGGGTTTTACCTGCCGCGCCGCCATGGCAGAATGCGGGCCATGGACCATCCGCTGATCGACCTCATCAACGCCCGTATCGAAGCCGCCGAAAAGGACGGTGCCTTTGACAACCTCGAAGGCGCCGGCAAGCCGCTGCCGGACTGTGATGACCCGGAAAACGAGCTGGTCAACCGGTTGGTGCGCGAAAGCGGCGGGGTGCCGGAATTCGTGACCCTGTCGCGCGAATTGCAGCGGCTGCGGGCCGAGCTGCGCGAGGCCGGCGACCGCTGCCGCCGGCAGGAGATCCTGAAAGAGATGTCGATGATGGACGCCCGCATCGAGCTGGCGCGCAAGGCTTACACCAAGTAGCCCGGGTTACCCTTTGATTTCCGGCCAGATTTCCGGGTCCAGACCGTCGATGAAGGGCGCCAGAACATCGGCATATTTCTCCCATTTTCCGACAGAGCGGCTGTGCACCTTCTGGCGCAGCTGGGTATTTGACAGCGTCAGCACCTGGCCCTCGTGGCGTTCGGGGTGGGCCATGTCTTCGACCCAGTCCAGCCCGCAGAACGCGGCCAGCTTGCGGCTTTCGCCGTCGATATCGCCGACCAGATCCTCGTAGCGCAGATCATAAAGCCGCCCCGGCATCACCTGGCGCCAGTGCTGCATCAGCCGGCCGTAGAGATTGAACCGGTGCGCCATCGCCTTGAGGTCATAGGCATAGGTGAGCGAGCTGCCGGAGAAATAGCCGCGCCAGATCGACATCGCCACATCGCGCGGATCGCGGCAGAGGTGGATAAAGCGTGCCTCCGGGTAGGCGGTCAGCAGATGGCCCAGCAGCCTGTAATTGTCCGGCATCTTGTCGACATAGGCGGTGGTGCCTTCGGGCATTTCGGGCAGGCGGCTGATGTCCTCGGAGACGAAGGTCCGGGCCGCCTCGGCCGTGAAGTCCTGTTCCTTGTCCACAAAGGAATGCAGCAGGAAGCTGGGCACGCCACGCTCGCCCAGCGGGAACACCTGCGGGTGCGAGCCGATCACGGTTTCCGTCAGCGTGGTGCCGGAGCGCGGCATCCCCACCACATAGATCGGGCGCGGGCCGTCCTGCTTGGTTTCTGCCGGGGTGATCACGTCCGGGAAGGCGGCCATGATGCGGCTGAACTGGCGCTCGCTGCCCTCGTAGTCATAGGGGTTTTGCGCCGCCATACAGGCATTGGCTTCGTCGTTATGGGCGGCAAAGGCCTCCTTGTCGCCCCCCTGGTCGGTGATCCGGGCCAGCGCAAAGGCGGCATTGGCGCGGTCCTGCGAGCGCGGCGGCGCGGCTTTCAGCGCCTTTTTGGCAACCGGCATCAGCTCTGTGTTTTGTTCGCGGCTGTTGAGGCGGGCCAGCATCTCCAGCACCTGGGTGTCCTTGGGATCCAGTTGCATGACCGCCAGGCACTGTTCGCGGGCAGCCTCGGATTCGCCGTTGGAAATCAGCTGGCTGGCCAGGCGGCGGCGGGCCTCCAGATTGCCGGGGTCCAGGGCCACGGCCTTTTGCGCGGCGGCGGTGGCATCGTCCTGGCGCATGATGCGGGCCAGCGGCAGGCTGATGTTGACCAGCGCGTCCACGTCGTTGGGGTTGAGCCGCAGTGTGGCCTGGTAATCCTCCAGCGCCGCCTTCTCGTCGCCCAGCGTCTTCCAGGCCATGGCCCGCAGGCGCAGCATCCGCGGCTGGCGCGGGTCCTTGGCCAAGGCGCCGCTGGCGGTCTCGATGGCGGCTTCAGTCTCGTTCAGCACCAGCTGTGCCTGCGCTTTCAGATAGAGCGCCGCCGGGTCGCCGGGCAGATCGCCCAGCACCCGCTCCAAGAGCTTCATCGCGCTTTCGCCCTGCTGCAGGAACAGCAGCGTCTGGGCCAGGTTCTTGCGCGCATCGTGAAAGCCGGGCGCCAGGGCCAGGGCCTTCTTGAAATAGGGAACGGCGTCGCGGTGCTTGCCCAGGCCCGACAGGGAGATCCCGGCGATATTGGGGAAATCCGGATGGTTCTTGTGCCGCTTCATGCCGCCCTTGGACTGCTTCAGCGCCAGTTTGAATTTGCCCTGGTTCAGAAAGCCGTGTGCGGCCTGGAGATCGTTGTTCAGTGTCATGAGACCTATCTGTCTGCAAACCCGCACCGGCGCGGAGCTGTCCGGCATATGCAAGGGATGTGCCATATCCCGCCATGGGGATGCAATGGCGGGCCTAGGCGCTAGAGTTCCAGTTCCGGCCACAGGGCGGGCTTCAGGCCGCGCAGGAAAGTCTTCAGCGCCGCTTCCTGCTGTTTCCAGCCACCGACTGAGCGGCTGTGCACCCTTTCGCGCACCTGCTGGGCGCTGGCGGTTCGGACCGAAGCGGCGTTCTTTTCAGGGTGCGCCATGGCGGGCTCCCAGGGCAGGCCGCAGAACTCTGCCACCTGTTTCCCGGTGGTTTCCAGATCGCTGGTCAGGGCGGTGTAGGGCACGTCCAGAATGCTGCCGCTGCATGCCGCGTGCCAGTGGTCCATGTATTGGCGGTAAAGGTTAACCTCATGCGACATCGCCTTCTGATCAAAGGTAAAATTCAATCCGCCCTGGGCAAAATAGGCGCGCCACATGGACAAAGCCACGTCTCGCGGGTCGCGCTGCAGGTGCAGGAAGCGGGCATTCGGGAAGACGGCTCGCAACGGGCCAATAATCTTGTAGTTTGCGGGCAGTTTGTCGATGAAATGGCTGGTGTCTGCGGGAAGCCCGGGCAGGGCGGCGCGGTAGTTGCGGGCCAGATTGGCCGTGTCTGCGGCATCGTCACCGGCGGCGGCTGCCGCCGCGATGGCATCGCCGCCGGACAGCTCCCCGCAGCCGAAGACCGAGCCCGAGGCCGACAGCACATGCTCCAGCAGCGAGGTGCCCGAGCGCGGCAGGCCGAGGATGAAGATGGGCGCCGGAGCTTCGGTTTCAGCTTCTGCGGGCATAGCGGACCGGATGAGCGCCTGGAATTGCCGGGTGGCGGCTGCCGCATCATAGGGGCGGCGCTCCGCTTCGATCCGGTTTGCGGTTTTCAGCAGGCCGGCCTTGTCCTCCGCCTTGCCTGCCTGTTTGCAGATCGCGGCCTGGGCAAAGCACATCAGCGCGTGGTTGTGGCTGTTGCCTCCAGCCTGCGCCTTGGCGGCTTCAAGCTGCGGCAGCATTGCCTGGTTGGCCTCTGCATCTTGCAGCTTGGCCAGTTGCAGGTAAGCACCGCCGTGGGCCGGTGCGCGCTTCAGAACCTCCCGGTAGTGTCCTGACGCAGCTTCACTTTCACCAAGCATGGCAGAGAGCATACCCAGCTGCGCATGGGCCTGGACCGCATCCGGTGCCAGATTCAGCGCCACGTTCAAAACCTCGCGCGCCTCGTTCAGCCGGGACAGCCGGGTCAGAGCATTTGCACTTTCCAACAGCGGCTGCGGGTCTTTGGGGGTCAGCGCCGCAAGCGCTTGATACTCGGCCAGCGCATCACCCGTTCGGCCAAGCGCAGTAAGGATCGAGGCGCGCAGATAGAAGGCACGCGGATTGTCCGGCCCGGCCTCTTTGGCGGCGGTTGCGGCTGCCAGCGCGGCCTCAAGGTCTCCGCTGCGGCTGAGGGACTGGGCGTTCAGATCGTGCAGACCGGCGGGGTTGCGGTGGCGGGGCAGGCAGCGGGTGATCAGCTCCTGCGCCTTGTCCTGCTGGCCGGAAAGAACCAGAGCCTGGATCAGGTTGGTCTCGATCTCCTCATGGCGCGGCGCCAGCTTCATGGCCTTGGCAAAAAACACCGCAGCATCGCGGTGCTTGCCCGCTTGCGCCTGGGCGAGGCCTGCGAAATTGGCAAAGGCCGGGTTGCGGGGGAACTTCTGGACCCCGCTGCGGGCTGCCTTGGCCGCAGAGGCGAACTGACCGGCGTTCAGCTGGGCAGAGATTTTTGCCAGAAGGTCCTGTTCGCTTTTCTGCATCCGGTATAGCCTTTTGCGGGCGCCCGCCGGGCGTTCCAATGAATGTGCGGGCCAGTAGTGCGGAATGTGCGGACGATTTGCAATAACCCTGCCGAACGATGCGATGGCGCAGCTGTTTGCAGCGCAGCCCGCAAACAACCTGCCGCAGGTGCCGAACTATAATGTCTGCCCGACCAATGCGGTGCACGCGGTGCAGGCCGGAGAGACCGGCCGCCAGCTGGTGCAGATGCGCTGGGGGTTCCTGCCGCATTGGTATGCGAGCGAATCAGCCGGGCCGCTGCTGATCAATGCACGCGCCGAAACCATCGCGAAAAAGCCCGCTTTTTCCGATGCCTGCCGCAACCGCCGCTGCCTGATCCCCGCCACCGGGTTTTACGAGTGGACCAAGTCGGAAGCAGGCGCCCGGCTGCCCTGGTACATCCATCGCAGCGACGGCGCCCCGCTGGCCTTTGCCGCGGTGTGGCAGAGCTGGGGGGCAGCAGAAGCGGTCAAGACCTGCGCGATTGTCACAACTGCGGCAAATGAGGGGCTATCGCCGGTCCACCACCGGATGCCGCTGATCCTGGAGCCGCAGGACTGGGGCAAATGGCTGGGTGAAGAAGGCCGCGGCGCCGCGGCGCTGATGCAGCCGGGTAAGGAGGGGCTGCTGGACTATCACAGGGTGGATCCCGCGGTGAACTCCAACCGGGCCGAGGGGCCGGATCTGATCGAACCCTTCGAGGAGGGGGACATCCCGCGCGGCCGGCTGATCTGAGGTTATTCTGCGGCCTGGGCGGCGGGTTTTCCGGTCCTGCGGCCGCCCGGCAAATCGCGCTGCGGCGCCCGGCTCAGCTCATTGGCGGCCAGGGTGGCTTTTTGCAGCAGGGCAACAAAGGTCTCCTGTTCTGCTTCGCTGAGGCCGGTCAGAATGCCGGGCTGGGCGGCGCGGACATGCGGCAGGATGCGTTTCAGCAGGGCGGTGCCGGCGCGGGTCAGGCTGACCTCGCGGGCGCGGCGGTCGGCGCTGGACACCTTGCGGGCCACCAGGTCCTTCTCGACCAGCCGGTCCACAACCTTGCCGAGGGTGGCGCGGTCATAGGCGATGAGCCCGGCCACCGAGGCCTGATCAATCCCTGGATGGCGGTGAATGGCGGCCAGGGCAGAGAACTGAACCGGTGTCAGGTCGACACCTTCCGCAGCCATGCATTCCATGAACTGGGCCACGGAAATCTGATGCAGCCGCCGGATCAGATGCCCGGGAAGCGCATGTATGTCCAAAGGGTCGATGTCCATGGCATCCGGGTCCTTGCCGCTGCGGCGCCGCGGGGCTTCTGCCCCGGCTGGTCTCTGTCTGTCCGGGATTGATTAATGCGCCGTGCGCATTGCGCGCAAGCCTTATTGCCGCGGCGGCGGCATTTGCGGCTTTTCCTTGCTCATGGCGCGCGCTACAGCAGGGGTATGGCGCTGAAATTCACATCCCTGCAAGAGTTCTATGCCCACGGCTTTGATACCGTGATCGACGTGCGCAGCCCGGCGGAATTTGCCGAAGACCATGTGCCCGGCGCAATCAGCCTGCCGGTGCTGGACAATGACGAGCGCGCCGAAGTCGGCACCATCTATGTCCAGGACAGCCCCTTCAAGGCGCGCAAGCTGGGCGCGGCGATGGTGTTCCGCAATGCGGCGGGTCACATCGAGCGGAGCCTGAGCCACCACGAGGGCGGCTGGAAACCGCTGGTCTACTGCTGGCGCGGCGGCCAGCGGTCGGGCTCTTTCACCTGGATGCTGCAGCAGATCGGCTGGCGCGCCGAGGTGGTGGAGGGCGGCTATCAAAGCTACCGCCGGCTGGTGCACAAGGCGATGTATGACTGCGCGCTGCCGCATAGGCTGGTGGCGCTGGACGGCTATACCGGCTCAGCCAAGACCGAGGTGCTGAAGCGGGCCGGGCAGCTGGGCGTGCAGGTGCTGGATCTGGAGGGGCTGGCCAATCACCGCGGCTCGCTTCTGGGGGAGATGCCGGCGCCGCAGCCCTCGCAGAAGGGGTTTAAATCGGCGGTGGCGGGGGCGCTGATGCGGCTGGATCCCGCGCGCCCGGTGCTGGTAGAGGCGGAATCGAACAAGATCGGCCAGCGCATCATCCCGCCTGCGGTCTGGGACGCGATGAAGCCCGCGCCGCGGATTGAGCTGCAGGTCCCGGCAGAGGCGCGCTGCCGCTACCTGGTAGAGGCCTACGACGATATCCTGTCGGACACAGAACGGCTGCGCGAAAAGCTCGGACCTCTGCGCGCCCATCGTTCAGGCGCGGTGGTCGATGGCTGGTTTGAAAAGATCGCCGAAGGCGACAAGCCTGGGCTGACCGCCTTGCTGATGGCCGAGCACTACGACCCGGCCTACCGCAAGTCCCGCGCGGCGATCGGAGCCGGGGTGGTTGCCACGGTGGAAACAGCAAGGCTGGACGAAGCCGGGCTGAACAGCGCCGCGGCCCGCCTGGCCGAGGTCATGGCAGGCCTGTAGCCGGTTCTCCCGCCCGTCGCTGGTGCATCAGAGATGCACCGCTCCCGTTGGGCCTGGCGCCGCGCTGACGCGCAGCGCGCCTCCGGCGGGGAGTATTTGTAACCAGAAAGACGCAATGCCTGTCCGGGCTTCTTTCTGGTCCGAAATACTCCGGGGTGAATTGGCCCGCAGGGCCAAGAGGGGCCGGCCCTTTGCGCCGGCGCTGGCGAGGCGCAAAGGGTGATTGCGCCCGCGGCCGCCGTGACCCTGCCGATGATCGCGGCGGGGTAGCCCGCGGCTTGCAGCTGCTCTACCAGCGCCTCGGCCTCCCCGGACGCCGCCGCCGCCAGCAATCCGCCTGCGGTTTGCGGGTCGAACAGCAGGTCCTGCCAGCCCCGGGTTTTCAGTTCCGGCGCGGCAGCCTGATTGTCCGGGAACAGCGAAGACCGTAGACCAAGCTCTGCCAGCGCGGCAGCGCCCGGCATCAATGGGATGCGGCCCGTGAACAGCTCGGCGCCCGTGCCGGAGGCTTCGCAGAGGCCAAGCAGGTGGCCGATGAGGCCAAAACCGGTGACATCGGTCATCGCATGGGCGGTTTGCAGGATACGGGCGGCGGTGCCTTGCGGCTGGCGCATAAGCTCCAGCGCGGCGGCCACCCATTCGCCCTTGGCCCCGCCCGCCATCTCAGCCGCCATCAGCACGCCGGAGCCGATCGGCTTGGTCAGGATCAGCGCATCACCCGGCTGCGCGCCTGCCAGGGTGATCGCGGGGCGGGGGCAGAGGCCAGTGACGGTGAAGCCAACAGTCAGCTCATCCCCCAGCGAGGTATGGCCGCCGATAATGGCGGCGCCGGCGTCTTCCATCACCTCTGATGAAGCACTCATGATTTCCTGCAGAGTGCGGGCCTGCAGCTCCGGCGCCATCCGCGGCAGGATCAGGCTGGCGGTGGCCGCCTGCGGTTCCGCGCCCATGGCCCAGATGTCGCCAAGCGCATGCACGGCGGCAATTTGCGCCATCGTCACCGGATCCTGGCAAAAGCTGCGCAAGTGGTCAGTGCTGATGACTTGGCTGGCGCCGCCGGTGGTCAGCAGCGCGGCGTCATCGCCAGGCAGCGGAGTGATGTCCTTGCGGTTTGTCTTGCCCAGCCCGGAAAGCGTGGAGAGCAGTGCGCCGCGCCCCACCTTGGCGCCGCAGCCGCCGCACATGGGCTTGTCTCCAAGTGCCTCTTCCATGCCGAGCGTGTGTTCGGGTGGCAGCGGCGGGCTGTCCATGGCCGGCAGATCCCGGAATTTCTCCATAAAGGCCTGGTCGATACGGTCTTTCCAGGTCCACATCAAGGGGCCTGCGAGGGTGGTGCCGAAACGCTCGCCCAGCGCCTCCCTCGACCCCATGGAGATCAGTTTCAGGTAGTCCTTCTGGGGCGTGTATTTGCGCAGCGCATCGCCGGTCAGCAGGGCGCGCAGGTTGTGGTACAGCACTGGCGCCTGGCGCACCGCATAAACGCCGGCCTTGGGGCGCGGGGCAAAGTCCATATGGGCGCAGTCGCCGGTGGCAAAGACATTGGGGGCTGAGCTTTGCAGCGTTTCACCAATGCGGATGAAGCCGTCCTGCAGGTCCAGCCCGCTGTTTGACAGCCACCCGTAGGGGCGCGCGCCGGCCGCGCCGGTGGTGAAATCCGACAGGATCTCCCGCCCGTCCTGCAACTGGATGCAGCCATCCGCGACGCAGTCGACCCGGATGTTTTCCTCCAGCCGGACGCCATGCTCAACCAGGGCGCGGCGGAGTTTATGGCGGGCCTTGGAGCCAATCGCACGCAACGCCGCATCGCTGTCGATCAGGGTTGCCTGGGCCAGGCGGCCGCACTGCTTCAGAGCATAGGCCATGGCGAGGATCAGCTCCGCGCCGGCAACGCCGCCGCCGATCACAGCCGCATGAGCCGGGCCATCGCCTTCGCGGAAGGCAGACCATTGGGCAGCGAACCGGCCCAAAGGCTTGGCCGGGATGCCGTGTTCGGCAAAGCCCGGCAGGTCCGGCATGGCGGAAGTGATGCCGACATCGACCGAGGCCGCGTCATAGGCAATTGGCGGGCGGCCGGGCACATGCACCAGCTGGGCTGCGGTGTCGATATGTTCGGCGGCGCCCAGAACCACCCTTGCCCCGGCAAACCGCGCCAGCCGCACCAAGTCGATGTCCAGTTCGTCACGGTCATAATGGCCGGCGACAAAGCCCGGCAGCATGCCGGAGTAGGGGGCGGTGGGGCCAGGGTTGATCACGGTGAGCCGGGCGCCGGGCAGGGGCTTCATGCCCCATTTGCGCAGCACCAGCGCGTGGGTATGGCCGCCGCCCACCAGCACCAGATCGCGGGTCAGCGGCAAGCGGGAGGAGTCCATATCTCTATCTGCCTCTGCGGCGGGCCGGTGCCGGTCAGGCGCGGGCCCTTACTGGGCCGCGTCGGTGCGGCCTTCGGTGTTCTGTTCCTCGTCCCCGGGCGTGTCATGGGTGGCCCAGTGATGGTCCTCCCCGGCCGAGGGCATGCTCTCGCGGGTCTCTTGCCGGTGGATGTGCACCTTGGCAATGAAATTCGCCGTGATGGGGGCGGTGAGGAACAGGAACAGGGTGATCATCAGCTCATGCACCGAGAAGTATTTGCCGAAGGCCGCCGCGTTCAGCAGCGAGGCCAAGAGCACCCCGCCGACGCCCAGGGTGGTGGCCTTGGTCGGCGCGTGCAGGCGCGACATCGGGTCGTTGAGCTTGATCAGCCCGTAGGAGCCGACAATGCCGAAGATCCCGGCAATGACCAGGAAGGCGGCAACAAGGAATTCAAACAGGCTGTCCATGCGGGTCCCTCACTCGATGATGTTGCCGCGCAGGATGAAGCGCGCATAGGCCACGGTGGAGACAAAGCCGAGCATGGCGATGATCATCGCACCCTCGAAGAAGATCGCGGTGCCAAGCGCCAAGCCATACAGCACCATCAGCGCGATGGCATTGATGAACATGGTATCCAGCGCCAGGATGCGGTCGGCGATTTCCGGTGCGGTGACCACTTTCCAGAGGTTCAAGAGAACCGCCAGGGCAAAGCAGCCGAAGGCGAATTGCGAAGCTGTTTCGATCATTCGAAAATCTCCATCAGCCGGCGCTCATAGCGCTGTTTGATTTCGTCGCGCACGGCCTCGGGATCCGGCGCGTCGAGGCAATGGACCAGCAGGCAGTGGCCGTCGTCCGAGACATCCGCCGACAGGGTGCCGGGGGTCATGGTGATGGTGCCGGCCAAGGTGGTGATCGCCTCGGGGGTTTTCAGGTCCAGCGGGATGGTGATCCAGTTGGGGCGCCGCTCGGAATTGGGTTTGAACAGCACGATGCGGGCCACGACGATATTGGCCTGGATGATGTCCCACAGCACGACAAAGACATACTCGATGGCCTTGAACGGGCGGCTGATGCGCGGGCGGCCGGGCCAGTAGGGCTGGGTGACAAAGGGGATCAGGATCCCCAGCATGAAGCCGAACACCAGCGAATTCAGCGACCAGCCGTTGACCAGCAACAGCCAGGTGCCGGTCAAGAGCAGGGTCAGAAGGGGGTGCGGGACAAGCCGCCTGAGCAGTTTCATTGTGCCTCCTTCCCAAGCACGGCCTGAATATACTCCGCCGGGGCATAAAGCTGGGCCGCGGTTTGTTCAGCGTAATAGGTGGCGGGGCCTGCAAAGACCGTCAGTGCCACCAGCCCGCCGAGCAGCGCAAAGCAGGCCACAAAGGGCAGCTGGGCGGGCCTTGCCGCAACGGCCTCACCGGCTTCTTCCGGCTCCTCTTCGTCCTGCGGCAGGCCGTGGCCTTTCCAGAACAGGATGGAGCCGGCCCGCGCCATGCCGATGATGGTGATCAGCGAGCCGGCCAGGATCACGCCCCAGATCCAGGCTGCCAGATCGGCGCCGCGGGTGGCGTCCAGCACCAGGAGCTTGCCCAGGAAGCCCGACAGCGGCGGCATGCCGGTAAGGGCAATGGCGGCGGCAAAGAACAGGGCAGAGATCAGCCCGGTCTGGGCCATCGGCTTGTTGACAAAGATCCAAGGCCCCTGGCGTTCCACCACCAGGTCGGCAACCAAGAACAGCAGCGCCGCGGCCAGGGTCGAGTGCACCAGGTAGTAGAGCGCGGCGGCGGCGGCGGTCTCGGTGAACAGCGAGATCGCAATCAGCAGCGTGCCCATCGAGGCGATGGCGCCAAAGGCCGCGACCCGGCCGATCTTCTTGGACCCCAGCACGCCGATGGCGCCAGCTATCAGGGTCAGCAGCGCGGCGGGAAGCAGCCAGGCCTCGCTGAGGCCGGTGGTGGCCGCGACATCCGGGCCGAAGACCAGGGTGAACATGCGCAGGATCGCATAGGCGCCGACCTTGGTCATGATGGCAAAGAGCGCCGCCACAGGGGCCGGCGCATTGGCATAGGCTGAGGGCAGCCAGAAATGCAGCGGCAGCAGGGCCGCCTTGATGGCAAAGACCAGCAGCAGCATCACCGCGCCGACGCGCAGAAGGGCGGTGTCATCCGCTGGCATCTCCGCCGCTTTCACCGCCAGATCCGCCATGTTCAGCGTGCCGGTGACGGAATAGAGCGTGCCAAGAGCAAACAGGAACAGGGTCGAGCCCAGGAGGTTGTAGACCACATATTGCACGCCTGCCTGAAAACGGCGGCCGCCGCCGGAATGGATCATCAGCCCGTAGGAGGCGATCAGCAGTACTTCGAAGAAGACAAACAGGTTGAAGGCGTCGCCGGTCAGGAAGGCGCCCATGATGCCCATCAGCTGGAACTGGAACAGCGCATGGAAGTTGGCGCCGCGCGCGTCCCAGCCGGAGCCGATGGCATAGAGCAGGATCGGCAGCGCCAGGATCGAAGTCAGCACGATCATCATTGCCGACAGCCGGTCCAGCACCAGCACGATGCCAAAGGGTGCAGGCCAGTCGCCGAGTTCATAGACATGCACGGTGCCGTCTGCAGCCATCGCCCAGAGCGCCAGCGTCACCGCGGCCAGCAGCACGGTGCTGGCGACCGAGAAGATCCGGGTGAGGTCCATGTGGTGGCGCACCACCATGATGATGAAGGGCGCCACGATGGCGGGCAGCAGCACCGGGGCAATCAGGAGGTGGTTCATTCGTCGTCTCCTGCGCCTTCGGGCTCGGCCTGGCATGTTGGTGCGGTCGTTCTGTGATGAGAGGTAAGCGCCAAGCGCCACCATCACCACCACGGCTGTCATGCCGAAGGAGATCACGATGGCGGTCAGCACCAGCGCCTGCGGCAGCGGGTCGGTATAGACGACCTCCTCATATTTGTTGAGGATCGGCGGCGCGCCGGAGACCAGCCGCCCGGTGGCGAACAGGAAGACGTTGACCGCATAGGTCAGCAGCGACAGGCCCAGGATCACCGGGAAGCTGCGGCGGCGCAGGATCAGGTAGATGCCGGCCGCGGTCAGAATGCCGACGGCCGAAGCGACGAGAAGTTCCATGCCTTATCCCTCCCTGCCGGCCTTGGCCGCTTCTTCGCGGGCCGGGTTGATGTCCATCGCGTGCTCGCTGCTCATGCCTGGCTGCCAGGCAAAGCGCGACAGGCTTTCCAGCGCCAGCAGCACCGCACCGACCACGGCCAGGAAAACGCCCAGGTCGAACAATGCTGCGGTGGCCCATTCGAACTCTTCCAGCGGCGGCCAGTGCAGATAGCCGAAATCGCTGGTCAGGAAGGGCTTGCGGTTGAACCAGGCGCCGATGCCGGTGGCGGCCGCGATCAAGACGCCGGAGCCGATGATGCCGTGATAGAAGAACCGCTGCCGTTCGGCGGCCCAGCTGAAGCCGGAGGCCATGTATTGCATGATGATGGCAATTGCCGCGATCAGGCCCGCGATAAAGCCGCCGCCAGGCAGGTTGTGGCCGCGGAAGAAGATATAGGCGGCCACCATCAGCACCAGCGGCATCAGCACCCGGGTAACCACCACCATCATCAGCGGATGCGCATCGCCGGCCTGCGGCAGGTCCGGTTCGCGGTTCAAGAGATAGGCGCGGACCTTGGAGCCCAGCACCGCCTCGGTCAGGGCAAAGATCACCACCGCGGCGATGCCCAGAACGATGATCTCGCCAAAGGTGTCATAACCGCGGAAATCGACCAGGATCACATTCACCACATTGGTGCCGCCGCCGCCCTTGTAGGAATTGGCGAGGTGGAAGTCCGAGATCGTCGGGAAGGCAAAATCGCGCATCATCAGCGCATAGATCAGCCCGCCGGTGCCAAGGCCCGCCACGATCGCCAGGGCGCCGTCGCGCATGCGGATGAAGGCAGGGGTTTCGACCGGGGTTTCTTTGGGCATGAAGTTCAGCGCCAGCAGCATCAGGATGATGGTGACCACCTCGACCGAGATCTGGGTCAGCGCCAGGTCCGGGGCGGAGAGGTAGTTGAACGACAGCGACACCACCAGGCCAACAGCGCCGATCAGCACCAGCGCCAGCAGGCGGTTGCGGTGCTTGGCGACGATGAACAGCGTCGCAACCACCAGCACGAACCAGCCCACCACCGGCAGGATGCCAGGGTCCTGCACTGCTCGGGTGGCGGCGCTCAGAATGCCGCTTTGGTATGCAAGGTAGGAGATTGCCACGGTGAAGGTGACCATCACTGTCGCGTGGCGGGTCAGCATGCCGTTGTGCAGCCCCTCTGTCAGGCCGCGGCTAAGCAGGGTAAAGCCGCGGATGGCACCCTCGAAAATGGTCTTGGCCTCGGGGCGGGGCAGGGCGTTCCAGACCGCCTGCAGCGGTTTGTGCAGCGCCAGCAGCACCGCGCCGCCCACGACGGCTGCGATGGAGATATAAAGCGCCGGGGTCAGCCCGTGCCACAGCTTCAGCGAGTAATAGGGCAGCTCTCCCCCGCCGATCACCGCGCCCGCGGCGGTGGCGACCATAGGCCCCGCGATCTTGGCCGACGCCAGGCCGATCAGAACCACCAGCACCACCAGGAAGGCGGGGCCGATCCACATGCCCGGTGTCGGGTCATGCGGGTGGCCGGGGTAATCCTCGCGCTTGGGGCCCAGGAACACATGCGCGATGAAGCGGAAGGAATAGGCGGCCGAGAACAGTGCCGCGATCCCCGCCAGCACCGGCACGATCAGATGCGAGCCGTTCCAGACGGTATGGGCGGCTTCCTCCAGCATCATCTCCTTGGAGAGGAAGCCGTTCAGCGGCGGGATGCCCGCCATCGACAGTGCCGCCACCATGCCGATGGTGAAGGTGACCGGCATCAGGTGGCGCAGACCGCCAAGGCGTTTGATGTCGCGGGTGCCGGCCTCGTGGTCGACAATGCCCGCAGTCATGAACAGCGCCGCCTTGAAAGTGGCGTGGTTGATGATGTGGAAGACGGCGGCCACTGCGGCGATCTTGGTGCCAAAGCCCAAGAGCATGGTGATCAGGCCCAGGTGGCTGACGGTGGAAAACGCCAGGAGTGCCTTGAGATCATCCTTGAACAGCGCAATCACCGCGCCCACCAGCATGGTCACGAGACCGGTGGTGGCAACGATATAGAACCACTCCGGCGTGCCTGCCAGAACCGGCCACAGGCGCGCCATCAGGAACAGCCCGGCCTTCACCATCGTGGCAGAGTGCAGGTAGGCCGAAACCGGCGTCGGCGCGGCCATCGCGTGCGGCAGCCAGAAATGGAACGGGAACTGTGCCGATTTGGTGAAGGCGCCAAGCAGGATCAGGATCAGCGCTGGCAGGTAAAGGTCCGAGGACTGGATCGCCTCTTTGTTCTGCAGGATGACGCTGAGGTCATAGGAACCGGCGATATGGCCCAGGATCAGCATGCCCGCGATCATCGCCAGCCCGCCGGAACCGGTGATGGTCAGTGCCATGCGTGCACCCTGGCGGCCTTCGGGCAGGTGCTTCCAATAGCCGATCAGCAGGAAGGAGGAAAGCGAGGTAAGTTCCCAGAACACCAGCAAAAGCAGGATGTTGTCGGACAGAACGATGCCGACCATGGCGCCTTGGAACAACAGCAGATAGCTGTAGAACTGCCCCATCGGATCCTCGCGCGAGAGGTAAAACCGCGCATAGAGGATGATCAGGAGGCCGATGCCCAGGATCATGGCCGCAAACAGGTAGCCCAGCCCGTCGAGGAAGAAATGGGCGTTGAGCCCCAGGGCAGGCAGCCAGTCGACGGCGGCAAAGACGGTCTCGCCCCGGAAAATGGCGGGGATATGCAGCATCAGGCCGGTGAAGGCGAGAAATGTGGTCAGCCCGGCGGAAGCGGCTGCCGCATTTCGGCCTGCGCGGATCAGCAGCGCGGGGAAAACGGCTCCGAGAAATGGCAGGGCCGCAATCAGGAATAGGGACACGTGCAGGTCTCCTGTCGGGTTGGCGCGTCGTTTTTGAACCAGTGCTAAGCAATTTTTCTGCGCAGAGCCACCCCCGCAGCCCGGGATGGGGTAAGATTGCCGCAGGCTGGAGCGGAAAGACTACGCTTTTCACCGGCATAATTGGGCAGCCGCCGCGCAATAACAAGAACTTGACCGGTGGAATCGGCGCCTGATGGTGAAGGAATCCGCGCCGCCTGCTAGAGCAGATGGAAAGCACCGGCCGCGGGCCGGGGCGGCAAACGGGCGTGGAGGGCGCATGGCCGGATCACAAGCGGAGCAGCCGGGACGGTCCCGGCGGTTTGTAGTGCTGGGCGGTGCGGCTGCTGCGGCGGCTGCGGGCCTCTGGTGGCAGCGCAGGCAGCCCCCCGATCACGATCATCCGCGGCTCTCGGCGGCGGAGGCCTTTGCTGCGGCGCGGCAGGGGGAAGTGACGCTGGTGGATATCCGCACGCCGCAGGAATGGCGCAGCTCGGGCGTGCCGGTGGGCAGCCATCAGATCGACATGCGGCGCGAGGATTTCATCGCGGCGCTGCAGGCGGTTGCGGGGCCGGATCCCTCTGCGCCGGTCGCGCTGATCTGCGCCCGCGGTGTGCGCTCCGCCCGGCTGACGCTGGCGCTTGCGCAGGCGGGGTTCACCAATGTGATTGATGTGCCCGAGGGCATGCTGGGATCCAGCGTGGGGCCCGGCTGGATTGCCGGCAACCTGCCGGTGGCCCGATGGGAGGGATGATGATTAGATGGACAGCCCGAGCCGCGGTTGCGGCGATGATGGGACTTGCGGGCGGTGCGGCTTCCGCCGGCTGCGAGGGCGAGGACGGCGCGTGCGAGGTTGCGGACGGCCGCTATCATATCGTGCTGCCGGAGGCGGCGGCAGCGCCTGCGCCGGTGGTGATGTTCCTGCACGGCTATGGCGGCAGCGGCCGCCAGGTGCTGCGCAATACGGCTTTGGTCGAGGGTCTGACCGGACGCGGCTATGCGGTGATTGCGCCGGAGGGGCGCAAACGCGATGGCTCCGGGCCGCAGAACTGGGGCTTTGGTCCTTTCGATGAAGGAAGGGACGAAGGCGTATTCTTTGCTTCGGTGCTGGCGGATGCCTCCGAGCGCTTCGGCACGTCTTCCTCGCGGACTGTGCTGGCCGGGTTCTCAGCCGGTGCCTTCATGGTGCATTACCTGGCCTGCCGCGATCCGGCGGCTTTTGCCGCCTACGCCCCCGTATCCGGCGCCTTCTGGCGTCCGCAGCCCGGGACTTGCGAAGGGCCGGTGCGGCTGTTGCAAGTGCATGGCTGGCGCGACGGGGTGGTGCCGCTGGAAGGGCGCGTCCTTGGCGGCGGCCGCTGGGAGCAGGGCGACGTCTTTGCCGCGCTGGAAACCTGGCGCGAGGCCAATGGCTGCGCCTCGCATGCACCGGACCGGGCCTGGGCTGAGGACGGGCAGCTGCGCCGCCGCTGGGACTGCGGCCCGGGGGCGGAAATCGAGCTGGTGCTGTTTGACGGCGGCCACGCGGTGCCGGAAGGCTGGGCCGGTTTGATGGCGGATTGGTTCGAGGATGAGCCTGCGGTCAGATGACACCGGTCAGGTGCAGGCGGTCAGGTGAGATGACGCGCAAACGGGGGCAGGGGTGTTCTCCCGCCCCTTTGTTCGCAAATCAAAGATTTCCGGCAAAGCGTTGGGCCCGGCAGCGCGCCCTGCGGGCGCGCTGCAGCGGCGTTTGTTCAGGACTGGCGGACATAGACTGCTGAGGCTGCAGGCAGAGCGCAACCGCGCCGCGCCTCAGCGCGGCGCCAGGCCCAAGGCCGCCAAGTGTGGCCCGGCGTAAGCCGGGACATCCTGCGGGCGCGGGAGCCTTCCGCTGCGGCTGGGGCTTACTCGGCCGGAGTGCCGCGGGCGCTGGCACCGTCAAGCAGAGCCTTGAGGTCTGCACGGGCTGCGCGGGCGGCGCGGGTGATTTGCGGCTCGGTGAATTCCTCGCGGGTGGCCATCCAGTTGCGGATGCGGTTCACCGTCTTGACACCGGAGAGCGCGGACAGCGGCACCGCCAGCACCAGCGACAGCGCAATCGGGGCCAGCCACAGCGACACCGTGCCGCTGAGGATACCGGCCCAGAGCGCCACGCCGCTGACGGTTTCCAGCGCGTGGCAGGTGATCAGCGTGCGCAGCGAATAGCTGCCGCCGTCACGCGCCTGGGGCGCCCAGCCGCGCTGCAGGCCCAAGGCCGTGCGGAACACCGCAATCATCTGCTGCACCATCAGGATCGGCGCATAAAGGATCGCCAGCACCACCTCCGACAGGAAAGACAGCACGAAATGCACTCCGCCGCCGTATTCCGAGAACCGCGCGCCGGTCAGCGGCATGGCGGCGGCGGCCAGCATCTTGGGCGCCAGCAGCATGGCATAGATCAAGAGGATCACCAGCACATGCTTGGGCTCGGTCATGTCCGGCCAGCTTGGGCGCAGAGGGTTGGCTTCGCTGAAATAGCTGATTACCGAGGCTTCCTCACCCAGGCCGATCACCGCCCAGAGCACCAGCAGCGCAAACCACACCGGGGCCATCAGATAGCCGATGGCGCCATGGAACAGATGAAAGCGCGAGACCGCCCGGAAGCCCTTGGCGCCCAGCAGGTTCAGGTGCTGCAGGTTGCCCTGGCACCAGCGCCGGTCGCGCAGGATGTGGTCGATCAGGGTGGCCGGCGTTTCCTCGTAGGAACCGCGGATGCGGGGCAGGAAACGCACTGACCATCCGGCGCGCCGCAACAGGCCGGCTTCGACAAAATCATGGCTCATGATCAGCTTTTCGCCGCCGCCAAAGCGCGAGCGCAGCAGCGGCAGGCCGGCGCAGGCCGCAAAGGCGCGGGTGCGGATGATGGCGTTGTGGCCCCAGTAGTTGCCTTCATGCCCGGCCCAGCGGGCCAGGCCCTCGGCCAGCGACAAGCCATAGACGCCATTGGCAAACTGCTGCATGCGGCCAAAGACCGATTGCGCGCCGATCAGCTGCGGGTAGCTTTGAATAAGGCCGGCACCAGGATCGCGCGCCAGCGCATCGGCGAGGCGTGCAATGGCGCGGCCGGTCATCAGGCTGTCGGCGTCCAGCACCAGCATCGCCTCATACTCCGCACCCCAGCGGCGCACCCAGTCAGCGATATTGCCGACCTTGCGGCCCTCATTGTCGGGGCGGCGGCGGTAGTAGAGTTCGGCGCCTTCCGGCAGCATGCTGCGCAGCGCCTCGACGCTGGCGCGTTCCTGTTCGGCAATGGCGTCGTCGCGGGTGTCCGACAGGATGAACATCGCATAGTCGTGCAACCCGCCGCGCCCGTGCAGCTCCTGCAGCATGGTCTGGGCGTTGCCCAGCACATACCAGGGCACTTCGTTATAGACCGGCATCAACAGCGCGACCTTCATCGGGCGGGCGGCGCCGCGGCCCGTCGTCTTTTCCCGGCGCGACAACCCGTAGAGCCCCAGAAGCACGGTGGAAACCGTGAAGGCGATCCAGAAGAAGTTGAAGGCAATCAGCGCCAGCAGCACCAGCTCCAGAACCGAAAAGCCGCCGTCCATGAACCAGCCCTGCATCACCCAGGTGAGCGCAGCCGTGGCCACCATGGCAGGCGAAAACGCAAGGATGCGCCACAGGGCCACCTGCCGCGGTGCCTGGCCGCCCGGTGCGGCGGCATCCCGGAAATCGGCAGAGAAGTCCTGTGCGGGCATCGCCAGCGGCTGTTCCGGCGGCATCAGCTCCAGATTGCTCATGACGTCCACCTGTAAAGCCATACCTCGGAAGCGGCTTTGCCGTCTTTCAGCAGCTGCGCGCGCAGCTCGGCGTGGGTGCTTTCGCCCGGGTCGAAGTAGAAGGCCAGCCGCATGCCGCCGGTTTCCGGGTTGCGCTGCAAAACGCCCTCGCTGGTTTCGGCCTGCGGCGAGGAAATATGGATGTCCAGGCTGTCCGGGCCGCCGTCAAACAATGGATGGGCTTCAAAGTCGATGGTCACGATCCGGCCATCGCCGCCAAAGATCCGCTCGCCGGTGGCGGTGTTGATCACCCGCGGCATCGACAGAACCGGTTCCTCGCCCCAGGTGAGGCGGTAGTTCAGCTTGATCTCGGAGCCAGCCTCATAAGGTTCGCGCGGGCGCCAGTAGGCGACGATATTGTCGTAGATTTCCTTGTCCGCCGGGATCTCAACCAGGGTGACGGCGCCTTTGCCCCAATCTTCCTTGGGCTCGACCCAGAGCGAGGGGCGTTTGTGATAAAAGGCTTCCAGGTCGTTGAAATCTGAGAGTTTCCGCGCCCGCTGCATCAGGCCGAAGCCGCGCGGATTGGTGTCGACGAAGGACGAGACCTGCAAGCGGTTCGGGTTGGCCAGGGGGCGCCACAGGGTTTCGCCGTTGCCATTGAGGACCAGGAGACCTTCGCTGTCGTGGACAGCGGGGCGGAAATCGTCGAAACGGCCCGGGTTGGTGGCGTCGAACAGGAACATCGACGTCAGCGGCGCCAGGCCTGCGTGGGTCAGCTCCTCGCGGGCAAATAGCGTCGCCTCCACATCCATCACCGCGCTGGTGCCGGGGGTGATGGTGAAGCGGTAGGCGCCGGTGACGGAGGGCGAATCCATCAGCGCGTGCACCACCATCGAGCGTTGGCCGGGCGCCGGCGCCTCCAGCCAGAAGTCGGTGAATTCGGGGAATTCCTCGCCCTCGGGGTCGGCGGTTTTCAGGGCCAGGCCGCGGGCGGACAGGCCGTAGTTGTTGCCGATGCCGATGGCGCGGAAATAGCTGGCACCCTGGAAAACCGCAAACTCGGTCTTCTTGGTGGGGTGGCCCAGATCAGTGCGCAGGCGCAGGCCGGAATAGCCGAGGTTGCCCTCGGTGGTAAGATCCGGCGCCTTCTTGTTCTTTTCGAACAGGTCGATGTCAAAGGGCACATGCTCCGCCATGCCGTCGGTGACGGCATGCACCTGCACTGCGCGCGGGAAGTAGAGGCCGGGCAGGAAAAAATCGACGTTGTAGCTGCGATCGGTCCCCGCCCACAGCGCGTCCGATGTGCGGAACCAGCGCGCCTTGTAGTCGTCGTAGGATTGATCCAGCCAATCCTGCGGCACCATGGGGCGTTCGGCGTACGCCTTAGCCGCCAGTGCGCGGGCCTTGGCGACCACAAAGTCATGGGTGAACGGCATCGCTTCACTGGCAGCCCCGGGCAGTGCGGCCAGGGCGGTGCTGCCAAGCGCGGCAGCCAGGAAGGAACGGCGGGAAAAAGAGCTCATTTCTTGGCTCTCCAGGGCTGAGACTTGAACCAGGCGGCGCCATAAGCGCACCCAATGATTAAAGAAAAGCCAACCAGATTGGCGAATGCGGTGGTCATAACCGCGCGGTCGGTCTGGTCAAGCGCAAAGCCGATAAATCGTGCCAGTGCCATTGAGAAAACGAACACTGCAAGCGATTGCTGGCCGACTTTGGTGATGATTTTCAGCAGAACTTCCCAGACCCGCGCCGCGGTGGAGGAGCCGGAAGCAATCAGCCGCTTGCCGCCCTCGCCGGCTGCCACCCAGCCGAGATAGGCCAGCGCCAGGAAGTGGGCATAGCGCAGGAGGCCGAAGTCGGTTTTTTCGCGCCATTCCCCGATGGCATCGCGGCCGGGCTTGATCAGGTCAGCCAGCTCGGGGCTTGCGGCCTCGACCCAGGTGAAGACTTTCCACGAACCATAGGGCGCCGACAGGATCAGAAAGGCCGCGGCCAGCACGATCAGCAGTTTGGAGACCGGCGGTTTCGGCAGCCAGCCCTTCATGAAGGCAAAGCCGGTGAAGAACAGCAGCTGCCAGCCGAAGGGGTTGAAGAACCATTCGCGCTCCGACCATGGTTCGGCAGGCAGCGACAACCCGTCGGGGCCAAGGCCGATGATATAGGGGTTGGCGGTCAGCCAGATCAGCACCGAGGCCAGGCCAACGGCCCAGAGGCCCGCCTTTTCCAGACCCATGAACAGCGGCATCAGCATCAGCACGACAAGGTACATCGGCAGGATGTCAAAGTAGTTGGGCACATAGGTGAGGGTGAACAACCCCACCAGCTGGGTCATCGGATCCTTGAAGAAATGGCCCAGGTTCAGCGAGTTCACATAGCTTTTTTCAAACCCGCCATAAAGGTCGATGGCCGCCATCGAGACAGCGATAAAGACAAACAGTCCGATATGGGCCCAGAACACCTGCCAGCAGCGGAACAGGACCCGGGCGGTGCCCAGGAACCAGCCGCGCCGCGCGAAGGAGCCGCCGAATGCGATGGCCGAGGCCATGCCGGAGCAGAACACAAAGATCTCGGTTGCGTCGGAGAACCCGAAGCGGGCGGGAATCCAGCCGGTCCAGCGGTTGCCCGGGATATGGGCAATCAGGATGATGAACATGGCGATGCCGCGGTAGAAGTCGAGCCGGGGGTCGCGCACGCGCGGCTGCGCCGATTGCGGCGGCGGCGCGGCCCGGTTGGCGGCGCCTTGGTCTGTCTGTTGCCCGGGGAAGGGCGCAACGCTGGACATGTGTGTGGTCGTCCTCGAGGTCTTATTCGGCGGGAACGCTGGCAGCGCCGGAATTGTCCCGCGCGTCGGCGATCAAGGTGCGGCGGGCCAGGGCGTAATTGTCCTCGGCGCCGCCGCGTTTGCTGCGGCGGTCATCCAGGATTGCCTCGACCGCGTCAAGCTGTCCTGCGCGCAGGCCTGCATCAATGGTAATGCGTTCGAAAACATCGCGTTGCGCATGGCTGCCGCCGGCCAGCTGCAGGGTGCCGCGGGCGGCGGACAGATGGGTGAAGGCGGATGTGTAATTGCCCTCGCCAAAGGCCTCCAGCCCGTCGGCGGCGGCGCAGCCGGGGCTGCCCATGCGCTCGCAGGCTTCCGAGCCGCCCTTTTCGGCGTCGGCATGGATGCGCTGCACCATCTTGTGGGCGTCTTCCTTGCGGTGGCCGGTCAGGGCCAGCAAATAGTGCAGGTCGGCAAAAATCAGGCTGCCGTCCTCGGTCCGGTTGGCGCAAAGCTCGGACAGCTCCTCCCAGCGGTTGCCCACTTCGACGCCCTCCAGCTCCAGCCGGACCAAGAGCGAAGTGGCGTTGGAGATGTCGCGGTAGTCGTCGGTCTTGTCCTTGCGGACCTCGGTGTCATAGAGCGCGACGGCCTCGTCCATCTGGCCCAGGTCCAGATGCATCAGTGCCTTGTGCCACCAGACGTGGTAACGGAAGTTGTTGCAATGGGCCCAGGCCTCTTCGCGGCCATGCAGCCACTCAAGCCCTGATTTCGCATTGCCGGTCATGTTGTGCACATGCGCCACGGCGTGCAGGCCCCAGGCATCATCCGGTGCCATCCACAGCGCCTGGCGGCCGGCGTTGGCGGCGCGTTCGTAATCGCCGGTTTCCTCCAGCGCAAAGGAGTGGCAGCCCAGGAGGTAGCCGCGGCCCGCGTGGTCCGGCGCATAGGCCGGCATCACCCGTTCGATCGAAGCACGCATGCCCTCAGGGTCGCCCATGATGAAGCGGATGCCATGGCTGAGTTTCATCGCCAGCGTGTCCTGCGGGAAGATGTCCAGCACTTCCTCCATCCGGCGGATTGCCAGGCTGGGGCGGCCCGCCAGCCAGTTTTCCAGCGCGTCGACATATTTGCGCTCGCGCGGCAGGGCACCGTCGTAGAACGCCTTGGCATCGCGCAGCGCGTCCTGCGCGGTCGGCAGCAGCTCCCGGCGGCCCAGCATCAAGAGCGACAGGCCTTTGATCGCATGGGCCAGGGCAAACTCCGGCGCCGCCTTCAGCACCGCGCCCAGGTGGTCGGCGGTCACGGCTGCATGGGCCAGAACTCCCAGCTGCACGGCATTCCAATCCTGCAGGGCTGCTGCATCGGTCAGGCTGCTGTCTTGGCCGAAGATATCATGCGTCATGGGAGTCCAATCTTTGTTCTCGAATTGAAAAGCGGTTTCCGTGTCCTGCTGAAGATTAGATCATCAGATTGGTGCCGGCGAACCCCGCTCGCGCTTTGGTGATGGCCTGTGTGTGTTTGACCGTGAAATTCGCCGGATGTGTAAGATTTCCGCCGAAATTCCTGCAACAGGAATGGTTAAGGGGCAGCGAAACCACCGCCGGTTTGGCGGTGATTTGCCGGAAATTGTAACACTTGGCGGAAAACTGCCGTGTTTTGGGGGCTTAGCCGCTGCCAAACGGGGTGTCAGAGGCCAGAATCTCTTCCGTTCCCTCGCCGCAGCGGGGCGGGGCGTGCCGGTATGTTACAGGCGTGCGGGAGAAATTCAGCGGATTGCCCAGCAGTTTCACCGGGCCTGCGGCGGTCTGCATCGGGATCGCCATGTCGCGGGCTGCGACCTGACCGGTGGCAAACAGCGTCTCCAGGTTCTGCACCGGGCCGGCGGGCACCTTGCGGGCCTCCATCGCCGCCAGCACCTCATCCGTCGTGTACCGTTGCACGGTGGGGATCAGGACGGCGTTCAGCGCGTCGCGGTTCTGCAGCCGGGCAGGGTTGGTGGCAAAGCGCGGATCCCCGGCGAGGCCTTCCAGCTTCAGGAACTCCATGAAGCGCTGGAACTGGCTGTCGTTGCCCACCGCCAGAATCACATGGCCGTCGGAGGTTTCATAGACGCCATAGGGCATGATGCTGGGGTGTTCATTGCCGCGGCGCTTGGGGATATTGCCGGTGTTGAGATAGGCGACGCCTTCGTTGATCAGCCAGGCAATCTGGGCATCGACCAGCGCCAGGTCGATCTGCTGGCCCTCGCCGGTTTTTTCCCGGTGGTGCAGCGCCGACAGGATACCGATACAGGCATACATGCCGCACATCACATCGGCGATGCCGACGCCTGCCTTCATCGGCTGGCCCTCGGGCTCGCCGGTCAGCGACATGATACCGCCAAAGCCCTGCGCCATGATGTCATAGCCGGGTTTGTGGCTGTTGGGGCCGGTCTGGCCGTAGCCGGAGATCGAACAGTAGATCAGCCCGGGCAGATCGTCCTTGACGCTGGCATAGTCCAGCCCGTATTTCGCCAGCCCGCCGGGTTTGAAGTTTTCAATCAGAATGTCAGCCTCTGCCGCCAAGCGGCGGATGGCTTGCTGGCCTTCTTCCGTCGTGATGTCGATGGCAACCGAGCGTTTGTTACGGTTGGCGGACATGAAATAGGCTGAGAGGTCGGATTGCTGACCTTCCGCATCCACCACATAGGGCGGCCCCCATTGCCTTGTGTCATCGCCGCCGGTCTTGGGGTTTTCCACCTTGATCACCGTGGCGCCGAGGTCGCCCAAGAGCTGGGTGCAGGTGGGACCGGCCAGGATGCGGGACAGGTCCAGAACCTTGACGCCCTTCAGCGCGCCATGGGGGAGAAGATCAGATCCGTCCATCGTAGCCTCCGCGGTCGATCACTGCTGAAATGACGGTAAACTTGTCTGCTGCCATTGCATCCTGCAGGGCGGCGCGCAATGCGCTGCGGCTGGTGACGGTGACCCCGTTGCCGCCGAACGCCCGGCCCATGGCGGCAAAATCATGTTCGGCAAAGTCGACACCGCCATTGGCCAGCTGGCGCTGGCGCTGCTTGAGTTCGATCAGGGCGAGGCTGGCGTCGGCAAAGACCACGAATATGGGTGCCACGCCCAGTTCGGCGGCGGTGGACAGCTCGCCCGCCACCATCAGAAACCCGGCATCACCCGAGAAGCTGACCACGGGGCGTTCCGGCTGCGCCAGCTTGCGCCCGATCGCCATCGGCACCGCACAGCCCATGGTGCACAGCGCCGAGGATTGGATCAGCCCGCGCGGCTCAGAACAGCCCCACATCTGGCTCAGCAGGATCCGGTGGGCACCGCTGTCGGCAGTGGCGAGCGTCTCCGCTGGCAGGGTGGCGCGGCATTCGGCGATGACGCCGGCCGGGCCCCAAACATCGTCATGGGGGAAGGCCGCGGCCAGGGCCGCTTTGACCTCGGCGGGGCGGCCGTTTGCCCAGGTCTCACGCGGCGCCGTGCTTTCTGAGAGCGCCTCAAGCGCCGGTGCAATGGCGGTCAGAAAGTTGAGGCCGGCCTGATGCATGTAATGGGTGTTGGCTTCGGGGGCGATGTCGATGACGTTTTGCGTCTTCACGTCCCAGACATCGCGCCAGCCCGGGCGCATCTCGATCGGGTCATAGCCGATCGAAAGCACCAGATCTGCCTCTCGCACCAGCGGCAGCAGGTGCCTGTCGGCCAGCGGCGACAGGCCCGCGCCGCCCAGGCAGAGCGGGTGGTCTTCGGGGATGATGCCTTTGGCCTTGTAGCTGGTCACAAAGGGGATCTGGTGTTTTTCAACAAAGCTGCGGATGGCGCTGCCAGCGTTTTCCTGCAGCGCATCCAGGCCGATCACCGCCACCGGACGCGTGGCGGCCGCCAGCCAGGAACGCGCCTGCGCCAATGCCTCGCCGCTTGGCGCGCTGGGACTTGCAGGCGCGCGGCGGGTGCCGCGATCCCTGGCCGGCGCGTCTGCGGTGGAGATCGGCACGTCAATATGCACCGGCCCGTTGCGCGGTTCGGTTGCGATGGCGACAGCCTTGTCAGCGATCAGATCGGCGGCCCCGGCATCCAGGCGGAAGGTCGCCTTGGTGATCGGGGCAAACACCGCGCGATGGTCGAGCACCTGATGGGTATAGCTCTGTTCCTCGGCGGCATCTACGCAGCCGGTCAGCACCAGCATCGGCACCCGGTCCTGATGGGCATTGGCCACCACATTGATGCCGTTCAGCGCGCCAGGGCCAAGCGTGGCGACCAGAATGACCGGGGCGCCGCCGGCGTGGTGCACGCCTTCGCCGATGAAGCCTGCGCAGTTCTCGTGCTTGGCGAGATGAAAGGTGAGGCCTGCCTTGGTCAAAGCATCCACCAAAGTCAGCACCTCGCCGCCGGGCATGCCAAAGGCGTGGCGGCAGCCCGCCTCATACAGCCGCCGGGCAAGAACATCGGCCGCGCGCAGGGTCTCTGTCATCATGTGTGTCCAATCCGTTGATTTGCCGCCAGATTGCCGAGGATACGGCGGCGCGCAAGCCCTCTCACGCCAGTGTGAGAAATGCTGCGGCGGATTTTGGCGCAAAGGACGGTGATTTGAGTATTTAAGACCAGAAAGAAGCTGGCAGAGCTATTTGATTGCCCGGTCTGCAATCAGGGCAAAGCGGCGGTCCAGCTGTTCTGCCAGGGCAACCAGCGCTTCGCCGCCCTCATCCGCGTAAGGCGCAAAGACATGCGAGGGCAGTTTGTAGGCCAGTGTGGCGCTGCCGTCATCCTCTTCCGTCACATACATACGGATGGGCGCTTCGATCATCGCGGCGGTGGAGAGCGCCAGGATCTTGACTGCGAAGCCGTTGTTGAACAGGCCGATGACCCGGTTGCCGGGAATGGTGATGCCGCGTGCGGCGGCCGCCTTGGTCGGCCCGGCCTGGGTCACAACGCCCAGGCCTTCGGCCTTGGCGGCGGCTTTGACATCCTTGATCAGCTGTTCGTAGGGTTTGGAGGTGCCGTGCACCGCCCAGCCATCGCGCGCTGGGATGTTCCCGGCGGTGGCGGCAGTGGCCGCCAGGAACAGGGCTGCGGTCAGTCGTTTGAAACCCATGGCAAACCTCCGAATTACCTTGCCCCCTATCTAGGCCATGCGGTGCCGTTGCGGTGTCACAATAGCGTGCGGCAGGCGGCAAACCGCCCGCCAGGGCTGAAACCTGCGCGCACCCCGTCCGGGGTGCGCTCCGCTTGATACCGGCGGGTTACGGGATCAGACCGCGATCTTGCCGCCGCCTTTGCGGGTCACCGCGACAACCGAGGGGCGCGGCGGCATGCCGGGTGCGAAATCCGGCCAGCGGGTGGCCGGGTCCTCGAAGGTTGAAGCACGCTCGAAACCTGCCAGATCCTTGGTGCCATCGGTGCCCGGGTGCTGCACCGCCAGGAACAGGGTTTCGCCATCCGGGGTAAAGCACGGCCCGCACAGCTCGGCCCCTGCCGGGCAGCGGAAGAACAGTTTGGAATGGCCGCGAAGCTCCCCTTCGGTCTCCACCCCGTAAAGCCCGTCCGGTTTGCCGGTCCTGCCCCATTTGCTGCCCTGGTCGGTGGCGACCCACAGGCGCCCCTCGGCGTCAAAGGCGCAGTTGTCAGGCGAGCCGAACCAGCCGTTTTCCGAGGTGTCCGGGTGCCACTCGGCGCCGACGTCCGCAATCTGAGGGTCGCCGCATTTCACCAGGATCGACCAGCGGCCTGTGGTTGCGGCATGATCGCCGCTGTCTTCCTTGATCTCGATGATATGGCCGAAACGCGAATCCGCGCGCGGGTTGGCCGCATCGGTCTGGCCCGCTTTGCGCCGGGAGTTGTTGGTCAGCATGACATAGGCGGTGCCGTCGCCGCGGGGCTGGGCGTCTTCGGGGCGGTCCATCGGGGTGGCGCCCAGGGCATCGGCTGCCAGGCGCGCGCTGATCAGCACGTCCGCCTGGCTGGCAAACCCGTTTTCCGCCGTCAGCGGCCCGTGCCCGTGCACCAGCGGCAGCCAGCGGACCGCGCCGCCGCCGTCAAATCGCGCCGCGTAGAGCGTGCCTGTGCTCAGCAGTTGCGAATTGGCGGCGCGATCCTCCGAGACCCTGCCTGCCGAGACATATTTATACAGATACTCAAACCGTGCGTCGTCGCCCATGTAGACCACCAGGCGGCCGTCTTTCGAAGTGGCAGTTTCGGCGCCTTCATGGCTGAAGCGGCCGAGGGCTGTATGTTTGACCGGCATGGCATGGGGGGCACGCGGATCAACCTCTACCACCCAGCCGAAGCGGTTGGCTTCATTGGGGTCTTCGTCGATGCTGAAACGGTTGTGGTATTTGCCCCAGGCGTACCAGCGGCCTGGCACGCCGTAGCGTTTCATCTGCGCGGCCTCTGGCTGGTCCGAGAGATCCGGCTTGCCGTCCGCATCCAGCTTGTCCGTCCAGAAATAGCCGTGAAAGTTCTCCTCCGCCATCAGCCAGGTGCCCCAGGGTGTCATGCCGCCGGCGCAATTGTTGAGGGTGCCGGTGACCTGCGTTCCGCTGGGGTCCCCGCTGGTCTGCATCCGGGGATGGCCTGCAGCGGGGCCGCTGATGGTCATGACGGTGTTCAGCGGGCTGATGCGGCGGTTGTATTTTCCATCCCGCACGACGGACCATTTGCCGTCTGCGCCGCGAAAGATCTCCACCACCGAGCCGCCGTGCGCCGCCATCTCGATGTCCACAAGATCTTTGGTCATGTCGGCGAAATCCGCCTTGTCCTGGCGGCCGAGGCCCGGGAACATGACTTCTTCGTTGGTGTATTCGTGGTTCACGCACAACAGGCCGCGGGTGCCATCGGCGTTCAGCGGCAGAAAGCCGACATAGTCGTTGTTGTAGCCGAACTGCTGCAACTGCGCCTGGGCGCTCTGGTTCATGACGTCGAACTCCGGAGCCTCGGCGGTGACCGGGTCTCCCCAGCGCAGGAGCACATCAGCGTCATAGCCTTCGGCCACGTGGTGGGTGCCGTCAATGCCTCCGGGCAATTCGCCGAAGGCATAGCGGCTTTCTGCCGTTGTTTCAGCGGCGCCTGCCCGGCGCGGTGCAGTCAGGGCAGAGCTGCCGAACAGGGCGGCGGCGGCGGAGACACCGAGCAGGCCTTTCAGCAGTTCCCGGCGGCCGTAGCGTTCGGCGATCACATCGCCGATGGTGCGGCTGAGGTTCGGGTTGGCGGGAAAATCGTCAAAGGCCTCAAAGGCTTCGGCCTTGTTGCCGGTCTGCGCATCATCAATGATCTGCTTGCGGTCCATGGCTGGCTCCAGAAATGATTTTGATCAATGCCGCAACGCGGCGGACCCGGGCCATCATGGGCAGGCTTGTAACAGAGGTTTAAAGGTTAATGCGGATTAACTGAATTGTCACATGAGGCGGGCTTTCGGTTCTGCCTGTTTGCAGCCCAGGGGCGCTGCCCGTCGCCATTGGGGCTTGAACCAATAGCGCATCCATAGCGACCCCCGGGATATTTCCCGCCAGAAGAAGATGAGGCCGTTTTCCCTTTGGGGGCAGCAGCGGTTTTTGCAGCCTGTCCCCGCGGGGACAGCGGGTTATTCTGCCGGGCGGAAGCCCTCGATCAGCTGGCGCAAACCGATGGCGGCGCCGGCAAAGATGGCCAGCAGAGTGACCGGGGCGGAAACGGCCAGCAGGGAAATGGCGCTGAGGCCCTGGCCGACGGTGCAGCCCATGGCAATCACCGCGCCGGCGCCCATGATCGCGGCGCCGATGATCTGGCGGCGCAGTTCGCGCGGGTCCTCGCAGGCCTCCCAGCGGAAATGCCCCTTGATCAGCGAGCCGGTGAAGGCGCCGGTCCAGACCCCGGCGATGGAGCCGACCGCAAAGGACAGCGGGCGCAAGGAGCCGGTCATGGTCCAGAGGATGGTCTCGCCCAAGGGAGCGGAGAAGGAGTGGGAGACCACCGGCAACGCCTCGAACCCTTCGGCGTTGACGTAAGTGGTTCCTGCCCAGCCGGAGGTGACGGCCAGACCCACGATAGCGGACCAGAACAGCGCCTGTCTGTCCCTGCGGATTTCGGCGCTGGCGAGCGAGGCTATCAGGATCAGAACGCCGGCAGTGACGCCGATGGCGGCCAGCGGCAGGCCGCTCCAGGCGGCGGCGTAATGGGCCAGTCCCGGCGGGATGTCGGTGGTGACGTCTTGCTGTTCGAAGAAATAGTTCCGCAAGGGGGCGAGGGGGCCTGCCAGCACCACATAGGTGGAGACGCCCATCACCAGCACAATCACAAAGCTGCGCAGGTCGCCGCCGCCAAGCCGCGCAATGGCGCCGTAGCCGCAGTTGCCGCTGAGCGCCATGCCGTAGCCGAACATCAGCCCGCCGAGGATGGACGCGGCGGGCATCCAGCGGATCGAGAGGTAAAAAGATTGGCCCGCATCCACCAGACCCAGCCCGATCAGTGCAAAGCTGGTGGTGACAGCCACGCCGATGGCCACGCCCCACATCCGCATCCGCAGGGATGAACCTCCGTAGAGCAGGTCTTCGATAGCGCCCAATGTGCAGAACCGTCCCAGCCGCGCGGCCAGTCCCAGCAGAACACCGCCCAGCAGCCCGAAACAGGCGGCTATCTGGTGTTCTGTCAGGAGGTCAAACATTCAAAAAGGTTCAGCTGCCGTCGTTGCAAAACAGGTCATAGACCGTTTCCAGCATCCGGCGGGGTTTGTCGTCTGCCAGACGGTAGTAGATCGCCTTGCCCTCGCGGCGGGGAATGACCAGCCCTTCGAGCCGCAGGCGGGAAAGCTGCTGTGAGACGGCGGCCTGGCGGGCGGACAAAAGCTCCTCCAGCTCAGTAACCGATTTCTCGCCCGAAACCAGATGGCACAGGATCATCAATCGGCCCTCATGGCTGATCGCCTTGAGGAAATTGGACGCTTTGGTTGCATTCTCAACCATCTTGTCCATTTCTGCCGGATCCATGTCCGCGGAAAACTGCGGTAGTGCCATCTGTTGTCTCCTGAGCGGCGCGCTGGCGCCGCACTCCTCTTCTTTACCCCGTGCGGGCCGTCAGCTGCCGCCTTGAGTGTGCGTATTATCAACAAAGCCTGTATGGGCGGTTAGCAAATCTGCCAGCAAAGGCCAAAAGAAATCTTCGCCCGGGTAGCCTTCGAGCCGGGCCTGTTCTTTGCCGTCCTCAACCACCAGGAAGGTGGGGGTGAACAGGACCCGGCGGGCCAGCTTAACATCATCTGGCAGGGCGCGCAGGTCGGCCCGGCGCAGCGGCGCGTGCTTGCCTTCGGCTGTCTTGGGGTAGATCGGGGCGATCTCCTCGTTCCAGCGGGCGCACCATTCGCAGCCCGGCTGTTCGACCATCACCAGTTCCGCCGCCCAGGCGGGCAGGGCAGTCAGGGTCAGAGCCGCGGCTGCGGCCAGTTGCCGGATTGCGTGCATATGTGTCATTCCACCTGTTGACGGCCTTATCTGATACAACGTAATTCGAATATGTGAATGACACAAGCGGGGCCCGGATAACGTTCGCGTGGGCCAGCCAGGGGGAGAGATGCTGGAGATTACCCTGTTTGGCGCCTTGATCGCAGGTTTGCTGAGCTTTTTCACCCCCTGCATTCTGCCGATGGTGCCGTTTTACCTGTCTTACATGGGCGGGCTGTCGATGGCGGAGCTGCGCGGTGACGGGGCCATTGCCGCTGGCGCGCAGCGGCGGCTGCTGGTTTCGGCCTGCTGTTTTGCCGCCGGGGTGACCACGGTGTTCATGCTGATGGGCATGGGCGCAACCGCGCTGGGGCAGTTGTTTGGGCAATACCTGGAGGTGCTGTCCTATGGCGCGGCGGCGCTGTTGCTGCTGTTCGGGCTGCATTTTCTGGGCGCTGTAAAAATCCCGCTGTTGTACCGCGAGGCGCGGGTGGAGAGTTCTGCGGAGCCCTCGACTGTGCTGGGCGCCTATCTGATGGGGCTGGCCTTCGGTTTTGGCTGGACGCCCTGTGTGGGGCCTGCGCTGGCGTCGATCCTGATGATTGCGTCGGGCATGGGCGACATCTGGCGCGGCGGGGTGCTGCTGCTGGTTTACGGGCTGGGGATGACAGCGCCCTTTGTGGTGGCGGCGCTGTTTGCGCAGCCGTTCCTGGGCTGGGTGGCGCGGCACCGCGCGGCTTTTGCCTGGGTCGAGAAGGGCATGGGCGCGATGCTGGTGCTGTTTGCGGTGCTGATCGCCACCGGCGGTGTGCGGCTGATCGCCGAAGCGATGATCCGCTGGATGCCGGGGTTCAGCTCAATCGGATAAATGAAATGTGGAGGCCAACATGCTGAGAAGTCTTGCGAAAGTGTTAATGGCGGCGGTGCTGGCCGCGCCCCTGTCTGTCCCCCTGTCTGCACCTCTGTCCGCGGCGGAACTGGGGGATGACGGGCTGCACACGACCGCGTGGATGCGGGAAACCTTCAAGGATCTGCGCGAGGACCTGGAAGAGGCCAATGGCGAGGGCAAACGGCTGGCGCTGATCTTTGAACAGCGTGGCTGTATCTATTGCACCAAGATGCACGAGGAGACCTTTCCCCGGCCGGAAATCAGCCGGTACATTGAGGAGAATTTCTTTGTCGTGCAGCTGAACCTCTATGGCGATGTGGAGGTCACTGACTTTGACGGCGCGGCGCTGCCGGAGAAGGAGATGGCGCGCAAATGGGGCGTGCTGTTCACGCCGACGATTCTGTTCCTGCCTGAGGAGGTGAGCGAAAACGTCACAGCCCCGGAGGCAGCAGTGGCGATGATGCCGGGCGCTTTTGGCGCGGGAACCACATTGGACATGTTTACATGGGTCAATGAAAAGCGCTATGCGCTTGATAACGGAGAAGATTTCCAGCGCTATCACGCGCGCATGATCCAAGAGCGCAATAATGGATCCGCAGACTAGGGGTCCGGCGCACAAAATGCAAAAATTCACAATAATGAATTTGTTGTTGCGTATGGGTCCGGCTGTGGCCTACGGTATGCAGCAGCTAAGCAACCGCACTCAGATGCGGCAGCCATTGGGAGGATACATGAAGCTTACATCTCTGACACTGGCGCTGAGCCTGGCGGGTGCCGCGGCGATAGCCGGAGAGGTTGCTCCGAAAGCGGTGCAGTATGGCGAATACGGCGAGGTCGCCTCCTCGCTGACCGGTGTTGCGGGCGATGCCGCCAGCGGTGCGGTGATTGCCGGGACCAAGTCCAAGGGCAACTGCGTGGCCTGCCATCAGGTGACAGCACTTGCCGATGTGCCGTTCCATGGCGAGATCGGCCCGTCGCTGGATGGCGCAGGCGACCGCTGGAGCGAGGAAGAGCTGCGCGGGCTGGTGGCCAATGCCAAGATGACATTCGAGGGCACCATGATGCCGGCCTTCTACAAGGTCGACGGTTTCACCCGCCCGGGCGATGCCTATACCGGTGATGCCGGGGCAGAGCCGTTGCCGCCGATCCTGACGGCGCAGGAAATCGAAGATGTGGTCGCGTTCCTGGCGACACTGAAAGAAGAGTGAGGCGCCGGACGGACCTTGTGCCCGGTCCTGCTGCCGATGTGAATGAATAGGAGAGATATGATGGAGTTCTCACGCCGTGAGACCCTGGCCCTGGGTCTGGGTGCTGCCGTGGTTACCGTGCTGCCGTTCCAGGTGAACGCGGCTGCGGATGACCGGATCGCTGCCTTTACCGGCGGGGCGGATATTGCCGAGGGCGGCGTTACCCTGACCGCGCCGGAAATCGCCGAGAACGGCAACACCGTGCCGGTGTCCGTGGCTGCCGAAGGCGCCACCGCGATCCTGGTGCTGGCCACTGGCAACCCGGAACCGGGTGTGGCGACCTTCAACTTTGGCCCCGGTGCGGCGCAGCAGTCGGCCTCGACCCGGATCCGCCTGGCAGGCACCCAGGATGTGGTTGCGGTTGCCAAGCTGGCCGATGGCTCCTTCGCCAAGGCAAGCGCCACCGTCAAAGTGACCATCGGCGGCTGCGGCGGCTGAGGCTGTCCGCTCCCTGAACGGAATTCTTAAGGAGAATTAAAGACATGGCATCCGGTGTTAAACCCCGCGTCAAGGTCCCGAAAACCGCTGCTGCCGGCGATACGGTCACCATCAAGACCCTGATCAGCCACAAGATGGAAAGCGGTCAGCGCAAGGATAAAGAGGGCAACCTGATCCCGCGCTCGATCATCAACCGCTTCACCTGCGCCTTCAATGGCGAGACGGTGCTGGACGTGGCGATGGAGCCCGCGATCTCCACCAACCCTTACTTCGAGTTCGACGCTGTCGTGCCGGAAGCCGGTGAGTTTGTCTTCACCTGGTATGACGACGACGGCTCGGTCTACGACACCAAGAAGAAAATCGCCATCGGCTGATCCGTTCCGGATCTCAGGCACGCGTTCTGTCCGGTTTGCGCCGGGCAGAGCAGGCACCCAAGGGAGGACAGGGAATGAACAAAAAGGCAATCACAGCAATTGCCGCTGTGCTGGCGCTGCCTATGGCGGCAGGTGCAGGCCCCGATGACGACACGCTGGTGGTCAACGAGGAAATCGAGATGGTCACCAAGGCCGCCGCGCCTGCGCATATCGCGGATGCGGTTGATGAGATTATGTCGGGCTGGCACTTCCGCAAGGATGAAACCCAGGCCCTGCAGATGGACGACTTTGAAAATCCGGCAATGATCTTTGTTGATCAGGCTCTGGATGCTTGGAACACTGTAGAAGGCTCCGAGGGCAAGTCCTGCGCTTCCTGCCACGATGATGTCGAGGAAAGCATGAAGGGCGTGCGCGCGGTCTATCCCAAATGGAGCGAGGCCGCCGGCGAAGTCCGCACCCTGAACATGCAGATCAACGACTGCCGTGAGAACCACATGGGTGCGGAGAAGTGGAAATACACCGGCAGCCAGATGTCGGCGATGGAAGCACTGATCTCGGTGCAATCCCGCGGCATGCCGGTGAATGTAGCCATCGACGGCCCGGCCCAGCCCACCTGGGAAAAGGGCAAGGAAATGTATTACACCCGCACCGGCCAGCTGGAACTGTCCTGCGCGAATTGCCATGAGGACAATTATGGCAACATGATCCGTGCCGACCACCTGAGCCAGGGCCAGATCAACGGCTTCCCGGTGTACCGTTTGAAGAACACCAAGCTGAACACGGCGCATGCGCGGTTCAAGGGCTGCGTGCGCGACACCCGCGCCGAGACTTATAAACCCGGCTCGGCGGATTTTGTGGCACTGGAGCTCTATGTGGCCTCGCGCGGCAACGGGCTGTCGGTCGAAGCCCCCTCTGTCCGCAACTGATCTTTGCGCCCCGCGCCTGTGTCCAGGTGCGGGGCGTGTCTCTTTTGAAACATTCATTTGCGCGAATGTGTCGCGCAGGCATACAGGATACCGGTACTCATGATCTCGCGCCGCGATTTTCTGCAGGTTTCCATGGCAGCATCAGCCATGGTGGGGGCGTCAGGCTTTGGCAATTGGGCGCGGCTGGCTGCGCAGCAGTCGCTGACCCAGGACCAGCTGTTGGAGTTTGACACCTTTGGCAACATCAGCCTGATCCATGTGACCGATATTCATGGGCAATTGAAGCCGATCCATTTCCGCGAGCCGTCGATCAATTTGGGCGTCGGTGCCAACAAGGGCCATGTGCCGCATATCACCGGTGCCGACTTCCGCAAGGCCTATGGCATCGCGGACGGCAGCCCTTCGGCCTATGCGCTGACCTATGATGATTTTTCCTCGCTGGCCAAGGGTTACGGCCGTGTTGGCGGCCTGGACCGGATGGCGACGATCATCAACGCGATCCGCGCCGACCGCCCCGATGCGCTGCTGTTTGACGGCGGCGACACCTGGCATGGCTCCTACACCTGCCATCACACGGCGGGCCAGGACATGGTCAATGTGATGAACGCGCTGAAGCCGGATGCGATGACCTTTCACTGGGAATTCACGCTGGGGTCTGAGCGGGTGAATGAGATTGTCGAGGGCCTGCCTTTTGCGGCGCTTGGCCAGAACATTTTTGACGCCGAATGGGATGAGCCGGCCGAGCTGTTCAAACCCTATAAGTTCTTTGAACGCGGCGGCGCCAAGGTGGCGGTGATCGGCCAGGCCTTCCCCTATATGCCGATTGCCAACCCGGGCTGGATGTTCCCGGAGTATTCATTCGGTATCCGCGACGAGAACATGCAGGCCATGGTGGATGAGGTCCGCGCCGCGGGCGCAGATCTGGTGGTGGTGCTCAGCCACAACGGCTTTGACGTCGACAAGAAGATGGCGGGCAAGGTGCAGGGCATCGACGTGATCCTGTCGGGCCATACCCACGACGCGCTGCCGGAGCCGGTGCTGGTCGGCAAGACCCATATCATCGCGTCCGGGTCGAACGGCAAGTTTGTCTCGCGCGTGGATCTGGATGTGCAGGGCGGCCAGCTGATGGGGCTGCGGCACAAGCTGATCCCGGTGTTCTCGGACGTGATCGCGCCGGATCCCGCAGTGGCGCAGTTGATTGACGCCGAACGCGCACCCTACAAGGCACAGCTGGAGGAGGTGATCGGCCAGACCGATACGCTGCTCTATCGCCGCGGCAACTTCAACGGCACCTGGGACGACCTGATCTGCGATGCGCTGCTGAGCGAGCGGGAGGCGGATATCGCCATGTCGCCGGGCGTGCGCTGGGGACCGTCGCTGGTGCCGGGCGACGACATCACGCGTGAGGACATCTGGAACGTGACCTCGATGTCTTATGGGCAGGCGTACCGGTCGGAGATGACAGGGGAGTTCATCAAGGTGATCCTTGAGGATGTGGCCGACAACATCTTCAACCCCGACCCCTATTATCAGCAGGGCGGCGACATGGTGCGGATCGGCGGCATGGGCTACCGGATCGACATCACCAAACCTCAAGGGCAGCGGATCACGGAAATGACCTTGCTGAAGACCGGCGAGGCGATTGATCCGGCGAAATCCTATGTGGTGGCCGGCTGGGCCAGCGTGAACGAAGGCACCGAGGGGCCGATGATCTGGGATGTGGTCGAGGATCATATCCGCAAGCTTGGCACCGTGACCCTGAATCCGAACACCTCCGTGCAGGTGGCGGGCGCTTAAACGGCGCCCGCCCCGGCGGGGCTGACAAGACAAAAAAATTTACGCAGTTGAATTCACGAACGTGAATTTATCTATGTGAGGAGGCAATGAGATATGAGTGACGACGCCAAGAGCCTGGCACCCTCGCGCCGCCAGTTCCTGACCGGGGCGGCGGCTGCCGGGGCAGGGGCGGTGGCGGCAGGGGCTGCCAGGGCCGCAACGCCGGATCCGCTGATTACCGAAGTTCAGGACTGGGCCAGCGGTTTGGGCGAGGGGGTGGATGCCACGCCTTACGGCCTGCCAATCCAGTATGAAAGCGACGTGGTGCGCCGCAACGTGGAGTGGCTGACGGCGGACACCATCTCGTCGATCAACTTCACGCCGATCCATGCGCTGGATGGAACGATCACACCGCAGGGCTGTGCCTTTGAGCGGCACCACTCGGGTGCGATCGAGCTGCGCAAGGAAGACTACCGGCTGATGATCAACGGGCTGGTGGAGACGCCGCTGGTGTTCACCTATGAGGACCTGGAGCGCTTCCCGCGAGAGAACCGCGTTTATTTCTGCGAATGCGCCGCGAATTCCGGCATGGAATGGGCCGGCGCGCAGCTGAACGGGGCGCAGTTCACCCATGGCATGATCCATAACATGGAATACTCTGGCGTCTCCCTGCGGACGCTTCTGGAAGAGGCCGGCGTCAGTCCCGAGGGCAAATGGGTTTACGTCGAGGGCGCGGATGCGTCGTCCAATGGCCGTTCGATCCCGCTGGAAAAGGCGATGGACGACGTGCTGGTGGCCTTTAAGGCCAATGGCGAGGCGCTGCGCAAGGAGCATGGCTATCCGGTGCGGCTGGTGGTGCCAGGCTGGGAAGGCAACATGTGGGTCAAGTGGCTGCGCCGGGTTGAGGTCATGGACCAGCCGGTGGAGAGCCGCGAGGAGACCTCAAAATACACCGATACGCTGGCCAATGGCGTCAGCCGCAAATGGACCTGGGAGATGGATGCGAAATCCGTTGTCACCAGCCCCAGCCCGCAGGCGCCGGTCAAACACGGGCGTGGGCCGCTGGTGATCACCGGCCTGGCCTGGTCCGGGCGCGGAGCCATTACCGGCGTGGATGTGTCGCTGGACGGCGGCAAGAGCTGGTCTGAGGCGCGGCTGGCGGCGCCGGGCACCGACAAGGCGCTGACGCGGTTCTATCTGGACATCAACTGGGACGGCTCCGAGATGCTGCTGCAAAGCCGTGCGCGCGATGCCTCCGGCTATGTGCAGCCCACCAAGGCGCAGCTGCGCGAGGTGCGGGGGCTGAATTCGATCTATCACAACAACGCCATCCAGACCTGGTGGGTCAAGGCAAACGGGGAGGCGGAAAATGTCGAAGTTTCTTAACGGGTTGAGCATGGGTGCTGAGGGCAGCGCCCGGCCGCGGGCGGGATGCGTAGCGCCCGCCCAGGGGGGCGGACGGGCGCTGCCCGGCCTGTCGGCCAGGCGGAATTTAGTGGCCGCCGCAGCACTTCTGGGTCTGATTGCTTCTCCAGTTGCGGCAGAGAAATACGGCCTGGGCCGCGCTGCACTACCGGAGGAAATCGCCGCCTGGGATCTGGATGTTGCCCCAGACGGCACCGGCCTGCCTGCGGGCTCGGGCGATGTGTTCACCGGCGAGGAGGTCTTTGCCGAGAAATGCGCCGTGTGCCATGGCGACTTTGCCGAAGGCGTCGGCAACTGGCCCAAGCTCGCGGGCGGGCAGGACACGCTGGACCATGACGACCCGCTGAAAACCGTGGGTTCCTACTGGCCGTATCTCTCGACCACCTGGGACTATGTGAACCGCTCGATGCCCTTTGGCGACGCGCAGTCTCTGACCCCGGACGAGGTTTATGCTATTGTGGCCTATATCCTCTATTCCAACGATCTGGTGGATGACGAGTTTGTGCTGTCGGAAGAGACTTTCGCGGATGTGGATCTGCCGAATGCGGCAGGATTTATTCTGGATGACCGGCTGGAGGCGGAGAAGCACTTCTGGAACCCGGAGCCGTGCATGGAGAACTGCAAGGAGAACGCGGAGATCACCATGCGGGCCATGGTGCTGGATGTGACGCCGGAGGAGGAAAGCACGGCTGCATCGGGTGAAGCTGCGCCGGCCGAAGAAGCGGCAGTGGAGGCGGAGGCGCCTGTGGAGGTTGCGGCGGTGCTGGATCCGGCATTGGTGGCGAAGGGTGAGAAGGCCTTCAAAAAGTGCAAGGCCTGCCATCAGGTCGGCGATGGGGCCAAGTCCAAGACCGGGCCGATCCTGAACGGCATCATCGGCGCGCCTGCGGGCCATGCGGAGGGCTTCCGCTATTCCAAGGCGATGAAGGCGGCGGCCGAGGGCGGGCTGGTCTGGGACGAGGCTGAACTGGCGGCCTTTCTGGCCAAGCCGAAAAAGTACATGAAGGGGACCAAGATGTCCTTTGCAGGGCTGAAGAAGGAAGGGGACATCGAGGCGGTGATTGCCTACCTCAAGTCCTATTCCCAGTAACATGCTGCGCCATCTGGCGTTGATGATACCGGTTTGGGCTGCGCTGGCTGGCGCGGCCCGGGCCAGCGAGGGCGCCGCCCCGATCGGAGACGCCCTGCGCGGTAAGGATGTGTTCGAGCAATGCGCGTCCTGCCATGAAGTCGGGCCAGGGGCCCGCCACAAGACCGGGCCGCTGCTGAACGGGATTTTCGGCCGCAAGGTGGCGCAGTTCGGGGAGTTCAAGTATTCCAATAGCATCGTTCGGGCCCGCAAGGACGGGATGGTCTGGGACCTGGAGCATCTGGACGCCTATCTGGAAAACCCCAAGGCGCTGGTGAGCGGCACGCGGATGGCATTCCGCGGCCTGAAAGAGGCGCAGGACCGCCGCGATGTGCTGGCTTACCTGCGCCAGTTCTCCGACAGCCCCCAGGACATACCGGAGGCCGCGCCGACTGCACGTAAGGTCGAGGTGGCACTGCCGCCAGAGACGCTGGCAATCGCGGGGGACCGGGACTACGGCGAATATCTCTCCAGCGAATGCACCACATGCCATCAGACGGATGGAAGTTACGATGGCATCCCCCCGGTCATCGGCTGGCCGCAGGAGGATTTTGTCATCGCTATGCACGCCTACAAGCGGAAGATCCGCCCGCATCCGGTGATGCAGATGATGGCGGGGCGGTTGTCGGATGAGGAGATTGCAGCACTGGCCGCGTATTTTGGTGCGCTGGAGTGAGGCTCCGGCGTTTTGTTGTTTTGAAAGGGAGGGTAGTAAAATGGCTGTAGACAGACGCAAGTTTCTTGGCACCGGCGCGGCCGCAGCGGCGGCGCTGCAGGCACCCGCGGTGCTGGGTGCGGGCAAGCCGCGGGTGGTGGTGGTTGGCGGCGGTGCCGGCGGCGCGACTGCGGCGCGTTACATCGCCAAGGACAGCAAGGGGGCGATTGATGTTACTCTGGTGGAGCCGACCCGGACCTATTACACCTGCTTTTTCTCGAACCTCTATATCGGCGGCTTCCAGGACCTGGCGGGCATCGCCCACAGCTATGGCACGCTGGCCAGCCAATACGGCGTCAACGTGGTGCATGACTGGGCCGTGGGCATCGACCGGGACGCCAGGACTGTCAGCCTGGCGGGTGGTGCCACGCTGCCCTATGACCGGCTGATCCTGTCGCCAGGCATCGATTTTGTCGACGGTGCGGTTGAGGGCTGGGATGTCTCCGCCCAAAACAAGATGCCGCATGCCTACAAGGCGGGCTCGCAGTCAGAGCTGTTGAAGGCGCAGATCGAGGCGATGCCGGAAGGCGGCACCTTTGCCATGGTGGCGCCGCCCAACCCCTACCGCTGCCCGCCGGGGCCTTATGAACGGGTGTCGATGGTGGCGCATGTGCTGAAGCAGCGGAACCCCACGGCCAAGATCATCATTGCCGATCCCAAACCGAAGTTCTCCAAGATGGCGCTGTTTCAGGAGGGCTGGGGGAACCATTACGACGGGATGATCGACTGGATCGGCGAGGAGTTCGGCGGCGGCAATGTCTCGGTCGATCCGGATGCGATGACGGTGACCATTGATGGCGAGGTGACCCCGGTGGATGCCTGCAACGTGATCCCGGCGATGAAGGCGGGGCGGATCTGCGAGATGGCGGGCATTACCGAGGGCAACTGGGCGCCGGTGAGCGGCCACACGATGCAGAGCCGGGTTGATGAGAACATCCATGTGCTGGGCGATGCCTGCGCGCAGGGCGACATGCCGAAATCGGGGTTCTCGGCCAACTCGCAAGCCAAGGTGGCGGCGATGGCGGTGCGCGGGGCGCTGACGGACAGCAAGGTGTTCCCAGCGAAGTTCTCCAATACCTGCTGGTCGCTGATCGGCACCAATGACGGTGTGAAGGTGGGGGCGACCTATCAGGCGACGGACGAGAAGATTGCCAAGGTGGACGGCTTCATCAGCCAGACCGGCGAAGATGCCGAGCTGCGCAAAGTGACCTATGAGGAAAGCATCGGCTGGTACGCCGGGATTACCTCTGACATGTTCGGCTGAGCCTGCGGCGGGGCGGCCGGAATTCGGCACGAATTCCGGCCAAGAAAATTCGAATTTTCTTGGCCGGTTTCCGTGCCGGAAACCGGGGCCGGGCGGAGCGCGCGGGTTAACTGGCCGGCAGCCGCAGTTCCGAGGCTTCGACCCGGCTCAGCATTTCGCCCTGCTTGCGCTTTTCCAGGGCGGTGCGGGCCCGTTCGTACTGCGGATCCTGCCAGAAGATCAGGCAGCCGTTGCAGCCCTTGCCGCAGCAGCCCTCGGTCCCGGTGCGGTTGGTCTTGAAGCGCTTTTCGTTGCTGTCCTGCGCGATGCTTTCGGCCAGAGCATCGCGGCGGCGCACATAGGCTTTGGGGTTGTCCTTGCCGGAGACCTCAAGGGCTTGCGTCAGCTTGTCAAAGCGGATGCGGTTCCATTGCTCTTCGGTCAGGGCGCGTTCCTTGCGCAGGACGGTAAAGGCCGGGAAGCGGGTCTTGAGCGCCTCGATGTCCTCGTGATCGAACAGGGAGAATGGAAGGCAGATCACGGTCTGAGTGCTGCCGTGCACCACCTCTGTGCGGGTGCTGTCTTTGGCAACCTCAAAATCATAGACCCGCAGCAGCATGGTTTCGCGGGCGATGGGGGAGACAAATTCCAGCACCTCGCCGGCAGTGAGCTTGGCCTTGACCAGAACGTGGAAGGCGTCCTCTGTCACTTCGGTTACCACGCCGGCATATTCCCATTGGGCGAGACTTGCCGTGTGTTCATAGTCATGCGCCAGATTGTTCAGGCGCCCGTCATGGAAGGCGAGCGTGTAGCCGCGGCTGCCGACGGCCTCCAGCTCGCGCATGTAGGGTTTGGGGTCCCAGCCCTCCGGGTCTGCGTAGTAGTCGTCAATGGCCATGCGGTAAGCGCGGGCCACGATGGCGGCGTAGTATTCAGATTTGCCGCGCCCTTCGACCTTGAGGCTGTCTACCCCGATTTTCAGGTAGCCGTCCAGTTTCGGCATGATGCAAAGGTCGCGGGAATTGAGGATATAGGAGCCGCGCCCGTCTTCCTCGATCGGCATCAGCTCGCCGGGGCGGCAGCCTTCCTCCAGCAGGAATTCGAACATGCCGGCGTTGCTCTCGTTGATGTCCAGCTCCTGCACGGTGCCGTCCTTCAGCCGCATCCGCACGCCGTAATTCCAGCGGCAGCTGTTGGCGCAATTGCCCTGGTTGGCGCCGCGCTCGGCCATGAAATTGGAGAGCAGGCAGCGGCCGGAATAGGTCATGCACATGGCACCGTGCACGAAGGCTTCCAGCTTGATATCCGGGCATTTTTCGCGGATCTCGGCCAGCTCTGGATAGGAGACCTCGCGCGCCAGGACCACCAGATCGGCGCCCTGGTCCTGCCAGAACTTCACCGACAGCCAAGAGCAGATATTGGCCTGGGTGGAAACGTGCAGCGGGATCTCCGGCGCGCACTCCTTGACGTATTGAAACACGCCAGGGTCGGCAATGATCAGCCCGTCGGGGCGCACTTTGCGGACGGTTTCAATATATTCGTCCAGCTTGGGGATGTCCTTGTTGTGGGAGAACAGGTTTAGCGTCAGATAGGCGCGCCGCCCGTGCTGGTGGCAGAACTCCACGCCCTCGATCACCTCTTCCAGCGAGAACTCGGATTTGGTGCGCAATGACAAGTCCGGGGTGCCGAGGTAGACAGCATCTGCGCCGTAGAGGATGGCCATCTTCAGTTTGCGCAGACTGCCCGCGGGCATCAGCAGTTCGGATCGCTTGGTGGTCATCGGTCGGGCCTGGCGTAAAGGAGTGTTTGGGGTGCTCCTTTACGCCGGCTGAACCGAATGCGATTTGCGCTGGATCAAACCGGGGCCGTCAGCTCCAGCCCTTGCGGAAGAAATGCGGGGAGGCGCCGAACTTACGCTTGAACTGGCGCGAGAAATGGGTGGCGGAATTGAAGCCTGAGGCCAGCGCGATTTCGGTGACGCTCATCGAGGTTTCGTTCATCAGTGCAAAGGCGTGGCTCAGGCGCATGTCGAAATAGACATGCATCGGGCTTTGATTCAGGTAGCGAGAGAACAGCCGCTCCAGCTGGCGGCGGGAGATGTCGAGCCGGTCGCAGAGCTCACCGATGGACAGGGGTTCCTCGATCAATTCCTGCATCAGCTGCAGCGCGTTCAGCAGGCGCTGGTTGCGGCTGCCGATGGCCACCGCATAGTTCGATTTCTGCGGCGCCGCCTGGCCGCCGGAACGCACATGCAGGCACATGTCGGCGACGATGATCGCCAGCTGCTTGCCGTGGCGCTCCTCGATCAGGTGCAGCATCATGTCGGTGGCCGCATTGCCGCCGCCGCAGGTCATCAGGGGCCCAGAGATTTCGAAGATATTCGGCGAGGGGGTCAGGTTGGGGTAGCTTTCCAGGAAACCGGGCTGGTTCTCCCAGTGCAGGGTGAATTTGTGATTCTTGATCAGCCCGGCCTGGGCCAGCGCAAAGGCGCCGGTGCACACACCGCCGATGGAGCGGCCAAAGCGGCTTTCACGGCGCAGCCAGTTCAGGGTCACTTCGCTGGCGGCATTATGCGGCTCGACGCCGGCGCAGACAAAACCCAGTGAATCCGAGGGCAGCGGCTGCAGCGGCGTGTCCGGCGTCACCACCATGCCGTTGGAGCAATGCACAGGCTGGCCGTCCTCTGTCATGATATACCAGCGGTAAAGCCGGGTGCCGGTCACCTGGTTGGCAATGCGCAGCGGTTCGATCGCGGCGGCCACCGGCAGCATCGTCGCCTTGGGCAGAAGCAGGAAATAGAAATCCTGCGGCGCGCCTTCGAAAGGGACGGCGAGATTGGCTGCGGCGCCTTTCTGAACGAAACTGTCATCGGTCATGGCGGGACCCCGGCACGGAATTCGGACTTGGTTGTGTTTCCTAAGGCGCTGTTGCAGGCTGCAGCCCGAGAATAGCGACAGCGTTCCAGCGGATTGCGACACCGGACACAGGTTTGCGCCGCCGTGAAAATGGCTGCCGCCTCTTGCAGGTCAAAAGTGGCGATACTAAGACTCAGGTAACACTCTGTCGGGTATGGTGCCGGACATAAACAACGCAGGCAGGTCGAGATGATTGATCCCAGAGAAACATACATGAACACCCTGGTCCCGATGGTGGTTGAGCAGACCAGCCGGGGCGAACGCGCCTATGACATTTTTTCCCGCCTGCTGAAGGAGCGGATCATTTTCCTGAATGGTCCGGTGCACGACGGGATGAGCTCGCTGATCGTGGCGCAGCTCTTGCATCTTGAGGCGGAAAACCCGTCCAAGGAAATCTCGATGTACATCAACAGCCCCGGCGGCGTGGTGACCTCCGGCCTGTCGATCTATGACACCATGCAGTACATCAAGCCCAAGGTCTCGACCCTGGTGATCGGCCAGGCGGCCTCGATGGGCTCTTTGCTGCTGACTGCCGGCGAGGCGGGCATGCGCTTTTCGCTGCCCAATTCCCGCGTGATGGTGCACCAGCCCTCGGGCGGCTTCCAGGGCCAGGCGACCGACATCATGATCCATGCCGAGGAAACCCTGAAGCTGAAGAAGCGGCTGAACGAGATCTACGTCAAGCACACCGGCCAGGAATACGACAAGATCGTCGACGCGCTGGAGCGCGACAATTTCATGTCGCCGGAAGAGGCCAAGGCATTCGGGCTGATCGACGAGATCGTCGAGAATCGCGCCAAGGGCGATGACGAGCAGGCCTGACGCCTGCGGTTGTGATGACCCGTGTGCCCCGCGCAAAGAATGGGGCACACTTTCACATTGTGGCGGCCTGAGCACTGGCTTAAGCTGGCCAAAAGTTGGATTGCTCCAAAGCGCGGGCGCAGCAGACCGGGCGGACTGAAAGGTAGACCATGGCGACGAATTCAGGCGGCGACAGCAAAAACACCCTCTATTGCAGCTTCTGCGGCAAGAGCCAGCATGAGGTGCGCAAGCTGATCGCAGGCCCCACCGTGTTCATCTGCGATGAATGCGTTGAACTGTGCATGGATATCATCCGCGAAGAGACCAAGGCCTCGGGGCTGAAGGCCACCGATGGGGTGCCGACGCCCAAGGATATTTGCCAGGTCCTGGATGATTACGTGATCGGCCAGGCCACCGCCAAGCGGGTGCTGTCGGTTGCGGTGCATAACCACTACAAGCGTCTGAACCATGCCCAGAAGGCGGGATCGGACATCGAACTGGCGAAATCGAACATCCTGCTGATCGGCCCCACCGGCTGCGGCAAGACGCTGCTGGCGCAGACGCTGGCGCGGATCCTGGATGTGCCGTTTACCATGGCGGATGCGACCACGCTGACGGAAGCGGGCTATGTGGGTGAGGATGTCGAGAATATCATCCTGAAGCTCTTGCAGGCGTCGGAATACAATGTCGAACGCGCGCAGCGCGGTATCGTCTATATCGACGAGGTCGACAAGATCACCCGCAAATCGGAGAACCCCTCGATCACCCGCGACGTGTCGGGCGAGGGGGTGCAGCAGGCGCTGCTGAAGCTGATGGAGGGCACCGTGGCCTCCGTTCCGCCGCAGGGCGGGCGCAAGCATCCGCAGCAGGAGTTCCTGCAGGTGGACACCACCAATATCCTGTTCATTTGCGGCGGTGCCTTTGCCGGTCTCGACCGGATCATCGCGCAGCGCGGCAAGGGTTCGGCGATGGGCTTTGGCGCTGATGTGCGCGACAATGACGAGCGCGGCGTCGGTGAAATCTTCCAGGATCTGGAGCCGGAAGACCTGCTGAAATTCGGCCTGATCCCGGAATTTGTCGGCCGCCTGCCGGTTCTGGCAACGCTGGAAGATCTGGACGAGGATGCGCTGGTGATCATCCTGACTCAGCCCAAGAACGCCCTGGTCAAACAGTACCAGCGCCTGTTCGAGCTGGAAGACACCGAGCTGGATTTCACCGATGAGGCGCTGAAGGCGATTGCCCGCAAGGCGATCGAACGCAAAACCGGTGCGCGCGGGTTGCGCTCGATCATGGAGGACATCCTCTTGGACACCATGTTCGATCTGCCGGGTATGGACAGTGTGACCAAGGTGGTTGTGAATGAGGAGGCGGTGACCTCAGAGGCGCAGCCGCTGATGATCCACGCGGACGCCGAGAAAGAGCCGGCGTCGGCGGGGTAAACGGACAGAATTCAAGTCAAACGGCGCGGTGTTCTCCGCGCCGTTTGTTTTTGGGGCAGGTGGGAGAGGGGGCTCTGCCCCCGCAGCGGCAGGCCGCTGCGCCCCCGGGATATTTTGGGCCAGAAGAAGGGTTAGGGGCATGATCAAGCGGATTTCGTCAGGTGGCGAGTTTGAAGCCAAGATCGGTTATTGCCGCGCTGTGGTGGCAGGCGGGTTTGTGCATGTGGCGGGCACCGTGGGGCAGGGCGACGATGTTGTGGCGCAGTGCAAATCGGCGCTGGAAACCATCGGCGCGGCGCTGGAGAAGGCGGGTGCCGGATTCGCGGATGTGGTACGGGTCAACTACTACCTGCCGGATGCGGCGGAGTTCGAGCCCTGCTGGCCGGTTCTGGCGGAGGCCTTTGGCGCCAACCCGCCTGCGGCGACCATGATCGAGTGCAACCTGATCGATCCGAAGTTCCGCATCGAGATCGAAGTCACGGCGCTGGCGCCCGCAGAGGGCTGAAGCCGTTAGGGTCTTGGAAACAGGGCTGAAGCAAAATTGCCAAATCCCGCCGGGGACGCTGCCAGAGGGCGCAAGCCACTGGACCCCGGCGGGAATTTGGGCCATATCAGAGCTGGAAAAATCCGGAGGCACCCATGGGAATCCTGAACTCTCTTCTGCGCGCTGTGACCTGGTGGAACGGTTCCACCCTGAACACTGCGCTTTATACCCGCCGCAAGGGTATCAAAGTCGGCGAAGATGATCAGGGCAACAGGTTCTACCGCAACGCGGACGACAGCAAGCGCTGGGTGATGTTCAACGGTGAAGCCGAAGCAAGCCGGGTAAGCCCGGACTGGCACGGCTGGCTGCACCGCACCTTTGACGAAGTCCCGAGCGAGAAGCCGTTGAAGCACAAGGCCTGGGAAAAGCCGCATCAGGAAAACCTGACCGGCACCATGATGGCCTATGCGCCGGCAGGCTCGATCCGGGCGGGCGGCGCGCCGAAAGAGCGCAGCGACTACGAAGCCTGGGTGCCCGAATAAAATATCTGCCAGAAGGCTGGTTACATGTCCCACAATCCTACTGAAGTTTTTGCCGGCGGTGTCGTGCTGGCTGCAGCCATTGGCTTTGCCGTTTACGCGGGCCAGGCCGCCGGTCTGTCGCGCGCGGGCGCGACCTATGACCTCAGCGCCTCTTTCCGCTCGCTGGAGGGGGTCAGCGTTGGCACCGATGTGCGGCTGGCCGGTGTCAAGATCGGCACTGTGACCGGCGTTGACCTGAACCCCGAAACCTTCCGCGCCGACACCAGGTTTGCGGTGCAGGACGGCATCGAGATCCCCGACGACAGCGCTGTTGTGATCTCTTCCGAAGGCCTGCTGGGCGGTAATTTCGTCGAGATCATGCCGGGCGGTTCGCCCTTTGCCTTCGAGGCGGGCGATGAGATCGAGGACACCCAGGGCGCTGTCAGCCTGATTTCGCTGCTGGTGAAGTTTGTGGCGGGCAGCGGAGACGAATCTTGAGGCGTCTTGCCGCTGTACTGACGGCTGCATTGCTGGCCGCGCCTGCCTGGGCGCAGGAGCAGGCGGCGCAGGGCTCTGCAGCGGTGCTGCGGGCGCTGGACAAGGTCAACGGGCATACGATGGATGCCGAGGTGGCCATCGGCGGCAGTGCGGAGATGTTCGGCCTGCTAGTGACTGTGGCGGATTGCCGTTTTCCTGCCGATAACCCGACAGGGGATGCCTTTGCCTTTCTGTCGGTGCGGGATCCCGGCAACGGCGCGACGCATTTTCAGGGCTGGATGATCGCCTCCAGCCCGGCGCTGAATGCGTTGGATCACAGCCGTTACGACGTCTGGGTCATGCGCTGCAGCAGCAGCTGAGGCGCGGGCACCGCGGGGCGGGCAAATTCCGCATCAATTGACAAGGCTTCGCGCAGCATGGCGCGGTAGCGGGCGCGGGTGATCTCGATGCCGCCCAGGGACGCCAGGTGCGGCGTCAGGAACTGGGTGTCGCAAAGCACATAGCCTGCCTGAACCAGCCGGTCGGTCAGATAGGCAAGGGCAACCTTGGACGCATCGCGCTGGCGCGAAAACATGCTTTCACCGAAAAACGCGCCGCCAAGGGAGACACCATAGGTGCCGCCGGCCAGTTCGCCCCGGTGCCAGACCTCCAGCGAATGGGCGTTGCCCATCAGGTGCAAATCCAGATAGCGGTCGCGGATTTCGCTGTTGATCCAGGTTTCCGCGCGGTCGGCGCAGCCTTCGACTACTCCGGCGAAATCCTGATTCACGGTGACCTCGAAACCGCCGTTGCGGATGCGCTTGGCCAATGAGCGCGAGACGCGGAAGCCGTCCAGCGGCAGGATTCCCCGCCGCTTGGGGTCGACCCAGAATACCTCGGGGTCGTCGCGGTGTTCAGCCATTGGAAAAACACCGGCGGAATAGGCGTGCAGCAAAAGGTCCGCAGTCAAGCTCATGGTGCCGGGCAGTATAAACGGGAATTGGTCGCAAATGTAAAACGGGGCGCTGCCTGCGGCACGCGCCCCGTGAGGTTTTAGCCCGGTGTGTTCTCTTCCAGCCAGCGTTCCAGCCAGTGGATGCCGTAGTCGCCGGTATGGATGTCCTGCTCCTGCAGCAGCGCGTGGAACAGGGGCACGGTGGTGTCGATGCCGTCGATGATCAGCTCGCCCAGGGCGCGGTTCAAACGCGCCAGTGCCTCGGTCCGGTCGCGGCCGTGCACGATCAGCTTGCCGATCAGCGAGTCATAGTAGGGCGGGATCGAATAGCCGTCATAAAGCGCCGAATCCATCCGCACGCCCAGCCCGCCGGGGGCGTGGAATGCGGTGATTCTGCCCGGGCAGGGGGCAAAGTTCGGCAGTTTCTCGGCGTTAATCCGCACCTCGATGGCGTGGCCGTTGATCTCCAGATCGTCCTGGGTGAAGGACATCGGCAGGCCTTCGGCCACCCGGATCTGTTCCCGTACCAGGTCGACGCCAAAGATGGCCTCGGTCACCGGGTGCTCCACCTGCAGGCGGGTGTTCATCTCAATGAAATAGAACTCGCCGTCCTCATAGAGGAACTCGACGGTGCCGGCGCCGGAATAGCCCATCTTGCCGATAGCGTCGGCACAGATCTTGCCGATGCGGGCGCGCTCTTCCGGCGTGATGCAGGGGCCGGGGGCCTCTTCGAAGACTTTCTGGTGGCGGCGCTGCAGGGAGCAGTCGCGTTCGGCCAGATGGATGCCGGTCTCCTTGCCGTCGCCAAAGACCTGCACCTCGATGTGGCGCGGCTTCTGGAGGTATTTCTCCATGTAGACTTCGTCATTGCCAAAGGCGGCCTTGGCCTCCGAGCGGGCGGTGGAGAAGGCGATTTCCAGCTCCGCTTCGTTCAGCGCCACCTTCATGCCGCGGCCGCCGCCGCCGGCGGTGGCCTTGATGATCACCGGGTAGCCCATGTCGGCGGCCACCTTTTTGGCGGTGGTCACATCCGGCACGCCGCCGTCGGAACCCGGAACAACCGGAATGCCGAGGTTCTTGGCGGTTTCCTTAGCGGTGATCTTGTCACCCATGATGCGGATGTGTTCGGCCGAGGGGCCGATGAAGGTCAGCCCGTGGTCCTCGATGATCTGCACGAAGTTGGCGTTTTCCGACAGGAAGCCGTAGCCCGGGTGGATCGCCTGGGCGCCGGTGATCTCGCAGGCGGAGATGATGGCCGGGATCGACAGGTAGCTTTGGGTGCCGGAAGGCGGGCCGATGCAGACCAATTCATCGGCCATGCGCACGTGCATTGCGTCGGCATCGGCGGTGGAATGCACCGCAACCGACTTGATGCCCATTTCCCGGCAGGCGCGGATCACGCGCAGGGCGATCTCGCCCCGGTTGGCAATCAGGATCTTGTCAAACATGGCAGATCCTTACTCGATGATGGCCAGGGGGGTTCCGAACTCCACAGCGGCGCCGTCTTCGACCAGGATGCGCTTCACAACGCCGGACTTCGGCGCCGGGATGTGGTTCATGGTCTTCATGGCTTCGACGATCAGCAGAGTGTCGCCTTCGCTCACTTGCTGGCCGATCGAGATAAAGGCAGCGGCACCGGGTTCCGGAGCCAGGTAGACGGTGCCGACCATCGGCGAGGTCACGGCGCCGGGATGGCTGGCGGGATCGTCGGCGGCGGCAGCTGCCGGAGCGGGTGCGGTGGCAGCGGCTGCTGCGGCAGCAACCGGGGCCGGGGCGGCGGCGGCAGGCACGGCAACCTGCACCGGCGCGGCGGCCATGGCGGTCTGGCGGGAGACGCGCACATTCAGGCTGTCATCGTCGCCGTATTCCCGCTTCACCTGCAGTTCGGTCAGATCGTTTTCGCGCAGCAGTTCCGCCAGCGCCTTGATGAAGGCCACATCCGCTTCGTGAGATTTATTCGTCATTTTGTCCTCAAGCCGGTTCCGACGCGCCTGATTGGGCCTGAAAGGCCCGGCAGGCAGGAAATTAGCGCGCTTATACGGCAAGCTTTCCTGCAAGTGAAGCGCTGTCGATGCTTGGCGTAACATGGAGACAGATTGACGGATTTGCAATTGCCCGCCGGTTTTTTGTGTCAGAGCGGCATGCCGGTGAGCTTGGCAACCAGTTCCGGCAGCTTGCGGGCACCGAATTTCTGCAACAGATGCGCGCGGTGGCTTTCTACGGTGCGGTAGGAGAGGTTCAGCTGCTTGCCGATCTCCTTGGCCGACAGCCCCTTGCAGGTGAGGATCGCCACTTCGCGCTCGCGCGGGGTGAGGGAGACCACCGGGCGGTCCTCGGAGATGTCGGCAAAGGACCAGACGCCGGTCTGAAACGGCGCCTCGGGCGTGAGGGAGCGGCCGCGCACCCGGCACCAGAACAATTCGCCTGTGCGGCGGCGCATGATGCGTTCGTCATTGTAGCTGCCGGATTGCGCCTCGGGCTGCTGCAGCACCGCACCGATGCGCTGGTAATCTTCGCGGCTGGGGTAGAGGTCCGCCACCGGCAGGCCGGTGTAATCCTGGGGCGCGCCGCCGAAGGTGGCAGCGAATTGCAGGTTGCACCGCGTGATGACGCGGCGTTCCAGCACGGCAAGGCCCACAGGGGCGTGGTCAAAGGCGAGATCGCTCATATGGTAGGTCTACCCGGGTATTTCTTCGGAATTGAAGGGGCTTGTCCTTGCGTGCCACGTTGCGCGCTGCGGGGCAAGCCGGAGAGGATGGGCATATGAACTTGGCAGTATGGCTGCAGCGTGTTGCGGCGGCAGAGGGGGCGCGGCCAGCGCTGTATCTTGGTCAGAAACTGGTCGCGGATTATGCCGCCTTCCATGCGCGGGCGGCGTCGGTGGCGGGATGGCTGCAAGGGCAGGGCATCCAGCCGGGTGACCGGGTTGGCATCTTCATGAAGAACTGCCCCGACTATTTGGTTGCGCTTTTCGGTATTTGGCATGCCGGAGCAGCGGCAGTGCCTATCAACGCCAAACTGCACGGCAAGGAGGCGGAGTTCATCCTGCAGAACTCGGGCACGCGGCTGGTGTTTACTTCACCCGGGCTGACAGAAGCCGTCGCTGCCACTGAGGCTGAGGCCCGTTGCGTCGACATCACGGGTGCGGATTATGCTGCGGCCTTGCAGGCGGAGCCTGTGGCGGACCCGGTTTCCCGTGCGCCCGGCGATCTGGCCTGGCTGTTTTACACTTCGGGCACCACCGGGCGGCCAAAGGGGGTGATGATCACCCACCGGATGCTGGTGAACATGGCAATCGCCTATTTTGCCGATGTGGATCAGGTGAGCGCTGAGGACCATGCGCTGTACGCGGCGCCGATGAGTCACGGCGCGGGGATCTATGCGATCCAGCACGTGCTGGCGGGCGCACGTCATGTCTGTCCGGTGTCTGGCGCCTTTGACGAGGCAGAGATCTTTGACCTTGCGGCGCATTTTGGCCGTGTCCACATGTTTGCCGCACCCACCATGGTCACCAGGATGACGGCTGAGGCGAAACGGCTGGGCCGCAAGGGCGAGGGGCTGCGCACCGTCGTCTATGCCGGCGGGCCGATGTATGTCGCTGACATTGTCGAGGCGGTTGAGCATTTCGGCCCGGTCTTTGTGCAGGTCTATGGCCAGGGCGAATGCCCGATGGCGATTTCCGCTCTGTCCCGCCACGATGTGCAGGACCGCACCCATCCGCGCTGGAAGGACCGCCTGGCCAGCGTCGGCAAGGCGCAAAGCGTGGTCGAGGTGCGCATCGGCACGCCGGAGGGGGAGTTGCTGCCGGCGGGCAACCATGGCGAGATCATGGTGCGCGGCGATGCGGTGATGCCCGGCTATTGGAATAACCCGGAGGCGACGGCCAAGACGCTGGTGAAGGGCTGGCTGATGACAGGGGACATGGGCGTGATGGATGAAGACGGCTACCTGACGCTGCAGGACCGGTCCAAGGACATGATCATCACCGGCGGCTCCAACGTCTATCCGCGCGAGGTGGAGGAGGTGCTGCTTATGCACCCAGGCGTGTGCGAGGTTTCGGTGGTGGGGCGGCGGCATGCGGACTGGGGCGAGGAGGTGGTGGCCTTTGTCGTGGGCGACGCGCCGGAGGCGGAGCTGGACGAACTGTGCAACAGCAGGATTGCCCGGTTCAAGCGGCCCAAGGCCTATCTGCGCATCAAGGCGCTGCCCAAGAACAACTATGGCAAGGTGCTGAAGACCGAGCTGCGCAAAATGCTGTGAGGGCTGTTCAGGCGGTGCGGGCAGAGCCGCTGCCTGCAGCCGCCGGGCGGTGGCCCATCATCGTGTCGATCAAGAGGCTCATCAGTTCGGCCCGGTTGCTGGTGCCGGATTTGCGGTAGATCGCATTGAGCTGCGCCTTGACCGTGCCTTCGGCACTGCCGCGCATGGCGGCGATTTCCGCGGTGCTGAGGCCCTTGACCAGGAAAGTCGCGACATCCAGCTCTGCCGGTGTCAGGCCCCAGTTGGCAAATTCTGCGTCGATCATCTCCTGCACTGCGGCCTGGGCCGAATTCAGGCTGTCCTCCAGATGCGCCGCGCGCCGCAACAGCCACATCAGGATGCGGGTCTCGATCACGATGGCGGCCAGCAGGGCCACCGCCGCCACGCCCTCGATATAGGCATGCGGGCCTTCGCCTTGCTCAGCCTCGCCGGCCTCCATGCCGGAAAGGTCGGCAAACATATCCCCCAAAAACACCGCCGCGCAGAGGGCCTGCACGGCGATGACGGCAATCAGGATCCAGGGTTTGGCCGGGTCTTGCCGGTTTTGAGCCATTATCAGATCTCCGCTGAACTTCAGGGCAGGTTCTTGTAGCCGGTGATCATCGCGCGGGCCAGCCTGACTTTGGTACGGCGGGTTTCAAACAGCACCGCCGCAACATGCAGCAGGACAGAGGCCTCCGCCCAATGGACCAGGATCTCGTGCAGAGCCTCTGCTCCGGCGGAATGGAGAAACGGCTCTGTCGTCAGCATCCAGCCGGTCAAAGCAATGCCCAGCAGGGAGAGGAGCAGATTGTAGATCATCAGCGCGCCCAGAGGGGAGTGGCCCTTGTGGCAGCTCCTGCGCCGAATGGCGATGTCCTCCAGCTGCTCTGCCGCCGCTTTGAAACTGGGCGGAAAACTGGAAAACCGGGCGTAGCGGCTGCCGGCCAGCCCCCAGACAAGGCGGCAGCCGACAAGCGCGGCAATGAAATAGCCGATGTTGTGATGCAGGGTGCCTTCGGGATCCGTAAACAGCGCGTTGGCAATGAAACTGCCGGCAAGAAGCCAATGGAAAAGCCGCACCACGGGATCCCAGATATATGAATTGTGCATGGTCTATCCTCCCGGCCCCGGACGCCGCTGGAACGTCCGGGACGGTTCAAATGGGGGCTCAGTCGCCATCTTCGCTGTGTTCTTCGATCTTCACCACTTCCAGCTGTTCGTTCAGATAAAACTCATACGCTTTGCCGTCCTTGGTGGCCTCGGCCTCAAACAGGCCGTCTTCGGCTTCGATTTCGGTCACCGCATAGCCTTGGCCGGTCAGCAGGTCACGGAGTTTGATTTCGGTATCCGGGCTGATGGCGGTGCCCGAGGCAAAGGCGGCGGCTGCCGGAAGGGCGAGAGCCAGGGCCAGGAGTTTCAGGGAGTTGCGCATGGGAGCGGTCCTTTCTGCGTTGGTCATGTTCCCGCAGCAAGATCCGCGGGCCGTGGCCCAGACTTCGGCGCAAGAGCGGCCCGGCAGAATAGGCGCAGAGTTGGATAGGGCCTGAAATAAGGGGCGTATAACCGGGGTTTATGGAGGAGAAACAGGCGTTCGCAGACGCCGTGGCTGCCAGGGTGCAAAAAAGAGGCCAGCTCTGGGAAGAGCCGGCCTCAGGCTGCCAGTGCCGGCACGCGGGTGGCCGGCACGACGGAGATGAATTTTTCAGATTGCCAGGTATTCTGCACGCAGCTCCTCGTTTTCCAGAACCTCGGCGGCGGTGCCGTCAAACACGATGCCGCCGGTATCAAGGATCACCGCACGGTCGGCGAGTTCCAGGGCGCGCACTGCGTTCTGCTCGACAATGATAGTTGTCATGCCCTGTTCCTTGATGTGGATGAGGGTTTTTTCGATCTCGTCGACGATCACCGGGGCCAGGCCTTCGTAGGGTTCATCCAGCAAAAGCACCTTAATGTCGCGGGCCAGTGCCCGGGCAATCGCCAGCATCTGCTGCTCACCGCCCGACAGTGTCACGCCCTCCTGCTTGCGGCGTTCGCCAAGGCGCGGGAACAGGTCGTAGAGGCGCTCCAGCGACCAGCCGATCGGCGGCGCGATCTGCGCCAGCTGCAGGTTTTCCTCCACCGTCAGGCCGGGGATGATGCGGCGGTCCTCGGGCACCAGGCCCAGGCCTGCCGCCGCGGCCTCGTAAGAAGACATCTTGTGCAGCGGCTTATGGTCCAGCCAGATCTCGCCGCGGGTCACCATGGGTGAGCCGGTGCGGGCGATCGAGCGCAGGGTTGAGGTCTTGCCTGCGCCGTTGCGGCCCAGCAGGGCCAGGATCTCGCCCTCGTGGACGTTGAAATTGATGCCCTGCACGATGTAGCTTTCGCCGTAGTAGGCGTGCACATCCCAGACCGACAGGAAGGCCGGCGCGGTGGAAGCCACATTGGCGTTCCTGGAGAAATCGGGTTTGACGTTCATTGTGGTTCCTCCTTACGCCGACTTGCCCAGATAGGCTTCGCGCACCTTCGGGTTGCCGCGGATGTTCTGCGGGTCGTCCTCGACCAGCGGCGTGCCCTGGGCCAGAACGGTGATCCGGTTGGCCAGGCTGAACACCACATGCATGTCGTGTTCGATGATGGCTATGGTGATGTCGCGCTCGTCAGAGATCTGTTTCAGCAGGTCGATGGTGTTGTTGGTGTCGGCACGCGCCATGCCGGCGGTGGGTTCGTCCAGCAGCAAGAGGCGCGGTTCCTGGCTTAGGCACATGCCGATCTCCAGCCGCCGCTTGTCGCCGCGCGACATGGCGGCGGCGTGCATGTGCCGCTTGTCCGCCATGTTCATTTCTTCCAGCATGTGCTCGGCCTTCTCCAGGATGTCCTTCTGGCTTTGCACTGCGGACAGGGCATTCAGTTCAAACGCGCCGTCCCGCTTGGCAAAGCAGGGGATCATCATGTTTTCCAGCACCGTCAGATCGCCGAAGATCTCAGGCGTCTGGAACACGCGGGAAATGCCCATCTGGTTGATCTCGTAAGGGGCGCGGCCCAGCACCGACTGGCCGTCGAACATGACCGATCCGGTGTCGGGGATCAGCTTGCCCACCAGGCAGTTCAGCAGGGTGGACTTGCCCGCGCCGTTCGGTCCGATAATCGCGTGGACCGAGTTTTCCTTCACGCTGAGGTTCACCTCGGACAGCGCTTGCAGGCCGCCGAACCGTTTCCCCACGTCTTTGACTTCAAGGATACTCATCTCACTGCCTCCTTATTCCGCAGGGTTGGTTTCATGGGAGGCCGAACCGTTGTCCTTGGTCTTGCGGTTCTTGAGCCAGCCCCGGATCCGCTGACCGCCTTCGACCAGGCCGCCGGGCAGGAAGATCACCACCAGCATGAACAGGATGCCCAGGGTCAGGTGCCAGCCCTTGCCGATGAAGGGGTGGATGATGAAGACCACCGCGTCCTCCAGCCCGTCCGGCAGGAAACTGAACCAGCTGTGCAGGACGTTGTCGTTGATCTTGGAGAAAATGTTCTCGAAGTACTTGATGAAGCCTGCACCCAGCACCGGGCCGATCAGCGTGCCGGCACCGCCGAGGATGGTCATCAGCACCACCTCGCCCGATGCTGTCCACTGCATACGCTCAGCGCCTGCCAGCGGGTCCATCGAGGCCATCAGACCGCCTGCCAGGCCTGCATACATGCCGGAGATTACAAAGGCGGCCAGCGTGTAGGGCCGGGTGTTCAGGCCGGTGTAGTTCATCCGCTGCTGGTTCGATTTCACCGCCCGCAGCATCATGCCGAAGGGCGAGCGGAAAATGCGGATCGCCAGATAGAAGGAGGCAAGCAGCACCAGCGCGCAGAAGTAGTAGCCGACGTTGAAGGTGAAGACCCAGCTTCCGATCACCAGCTCGGCACTGTCGCGCATCTCCAGCCCGAACAGGCCGGGGACCGGGATGTTGCCTTGTGCGGTCTGGCTGACGCCCAGGATGCGCGGATCGTCGAGCGCCAATTGCAGGCCGGTCTCACCGCCGGTGATGGGGGTCAGCACCGAATAGGCCAGGGCAAACATCATCTGCGCAAAGGCCAGCGTCAGGATCGAGAAGTAGATGCCCGAGCGGCGCAGGGAGACAAAGCCGATCAGCAGCGAGAACAGGCCGGAGACGATCACCGCCAGCAGGATCGCCGGGATGACGTTCATGCTGAGGAGCTTGAACATCCAGACGGCCGCATAAGACCCGACACCCAGGAAGGCCGCATGGCCAAAGGACAGGTAGCCGGTGAGGCCGAAGAGGATGTTGAAGCCGATGGCGAAGATCCCGAAGATCACAAACCGCTGCATCAGGTCAGGATAGCCCGCGTTGAATTGCGCCATCGCGCTGCCCGCCGGGAAGGGGTTCAGGATGAACGGTGCGAACAGGGTCAGAACCGCGACGATGATCAGGAGGCTCAGGTCTTTTTTGTTCAGGTTGAACATGGTCTTAGTCCTCCATCACGCCTTTGCGGCCCATCAGGCCCCGCGGGCGGGTCAGCAGAATGATGATGGCGACCAGATAGATGATGATCTGGTTGATGCCCGGAATGATGTCGATGACCTCGCGCATTGAGGCAAAGCTCTCCAGCACGCCCAGCAGGAAACCTGCCAGCACCGCGCCGGGCAAGGAGCCCATGCCGCCGACAACCACAACGACGAAGCTTAGGACCAGAAAGTCCATGCCCATGTGGTAGTTGGGGGAGTTGATCGGCGTGTACATGACGCCGGCCAGCCCTGCGACCGCAGCCGCGATGCCGAACATGATGGTGAAGCGCTTGTCGATGTTGATGCCCAAGAGGCCGACGGTCTCGCGGTCGGCCATGCCAGCGCGGACCACCATCCCGAAGGTGGTGAATTGCAGGAAGGCAAAGACCCCGCCGATAATCACTGCGGCAAAGCCGAAGTAGATGATCCGCCAGTAGGGATAGATGATCAGGTTCGGGTCAAAGCCCAGCATGGCGCCGAAATCCAGCGAGCCCTTGAAGGCCGCAGGGGCCGGGGTCGGGATCGGGTTGGCGCCGTAGAAATACTTGATGACTTCCTGCAGCACGATGGCCAGACCGAAGGTCACCAGGATCTGGTCCGCATGCGGGCGCTTGTAGAAATGCTTGATCAGCCCGCGCTCCATCACCACGCCGACCAGGATCATGATCGGAATGGCAAACAGGACCGAGAGGGGCACCGCCCAGTCGATGATCGCATCGCCCGTGGCTATACCGAACAGGTCATGCACATAAGGGACCTCAACCTTCAGCGGATTGCCGAGAAAGTCCTTTTGCGTCTCGTCGATGATCGTGTGGCTCAGCGTCAGGATGCGGCTCAGGGTTACCGCGCAGAAGGCGCCGATCATGAACAATGCGCCATGGGCAAAGTTCACAACGCCCAGCGTGCCGAAAATGAGTGTCAGGCCCAGCGCGATCAGCGCATAGGCTGAGCCCTTGTCGAGCCCGTTCAGGATTTGGAGGATTATGGCGTCCATTGTCCCACTCTCTGAAAGTGTGAGTGCATAAAGCGGTACAGCCCGTCACAGGGCGGCTTTTGCGGGAGCAGCAGGGGGCGGGGGCCTTCGCGGGGAAAGCCCGCCGCCCGTCTGTTCAGGTGCAGATCAAGCGGCCGCTTCAGGCGCCGTTGTTGCAGGTGCCCAGGGCGCCGCCGGAGAACTGCGGGTGATCCGGGGCATAAGTGACCTGATCAACCGGTGTGACTTCGACGATTTCCAGAAGGTCGAATTCAGACGTCGGGTTCTCTTTGCCCTTCACGACCAGCACGTCCTTGAAGCACTGGTGGTCGGCGCCGCGGTACAGCGTCTTGCCGTTGCCCAGCCCGTCGAACTCATAGTCCTCGAGCGCTTCAGCGACAGCACAGGGCGCAAAGGATCCTGCGCGTTCCACCGCATCGGCATAAAGCAGGGTCTGCACATAGGTGGTGTGCGCGGCCTGGCTCGGCGGGAAGCCGTATTTGGTGCCGAAGCTCTTCACAAAGGCCTTGGAGCCTTCATCCTGCAGCGTCCAGTGCCAGTTGGTGGAGCCGAAAATACCCTTGACGTTGGCGCCTGCGCCTTTGGCCATCAGGCGGGAGTAGAGCGGCACGACGATCTGGAAGTCCTTGCCGTTCACCTGCTTGTCGCGCAGGCCGAACTGCACCGCGTTGGTCAGCGAGTTCACCATGTTGCCGCCATAGTGGTTCAGCACCAGCGTATCGGCGCCGGACTGCAGGACCGGGGCAATGTAGGACGAGAAGTCGGTCTGGGTCAGCGGGGTTTTCACTGCGGCGACGGTGTCCCAGCCCATGGCTTCGGTCGAGGATTTGACCGCTTCTTCGGTGGTGTAGCCCCAGTTGTAGTCAGCGGTCAGGTGATAGGCCTTGCGGTCAGTGCCATAGGCGCCTGCCAGCACCGGCGCCAGTGCGGCACCGGACATGTAGGAGTTGAAGAAGTGGCGGAAACCATTGGCCCGCTTGTCCTTGCCTGTGGTGTCATTGGAGTGGGTCAGGCCCGCCATGAAGATCACGCCTGCCTCCTGGCAGAGCGCCTGCACGGCCACCGCCACGCCGGAGGACGAGCCGCCGGTGATCATGATGGCGCCGTCTTTTTCGATCATCGACTTGGCAGAGGCGCGGGCAGCGTCGGATTTGGTCTGGGTGTCGCCGGTGACATACTGAACCTTCTTGCCCAGGATGCCGTTGCCCTGCAGCGCCTTGGAGCTGAAGGTGTTCATCATGCCGCCGTCGCCGCCGCCGTTCAGATGCTCGACCGCCAGCTCATAGGCGCGCAGCTCGTCGGCGCCTTCGTCCGCGTAAGGCCCGGTCTGGGGCACGTTGAAGCCGAGGGTAACGGTGCCGCCGGTCGGTTCATTGGTAAAGGCGTGCGCGCTTTGCGCTGTAAAGATGGTCGGCAGCGCAAGTCCTGCGCCTGCTACGGCACCGGTCCGCAAAAGACCCCGGCGCGAAACGTCGAATTTAGACATGTATTCCTCCCTAATATGATTGGTCCCTTGCAGCTCCTCACTTCTGCGCGGTACCAGCACAATTCGTGCAAAATCAGTATGAGGGGGTCATGTAAACTCAGGCAATAAAACCCTTTTATTGCTTGAAAATTCTGTAAATAACTGAACAGTATTCTGTGGCATTCTGTAAACAAACTTATATTGCGTTGCAGAAAGCCCTTGAATTGGAAGTATATTTGGAGAGCCAGCGATATGGCACGCGACACCCTGACCGGCAGCCGGATCCGCGAGCGGCGGCTTATCCTCGGGCTGCGCCAGGCCGAATTGGCGCGGGAGGCGGGGATTTCGGCCTCCTACCTCAATCTGATTGAGCACAACCGGCGCAGAATTGGCGGGAAACTGCTGGTTGGCATTGCCGGGGTTCTTGGTGTCGAGCCCTCGATGCTGAGCGAGGGGGCGGAGGCGGCGCTGATCTCCACCTTGCGCGAGGCGGCAGCGGACAGCGGCGTTCCGGTGGCGGAACTGGACCGGGTGGATGAATTTGCAGGCCGCTTCCCGGGCTGGGCCGAGGTGCTGGCGGCGGGCCACCGCCGCATCGCCACGCTGGAGCGCACGGTGGAGACACTGTCGGACCGGCTGACCCATGATCCCAATCTGGCGGCCTCGGTGCATGAGGTGCTGTCGACCGCTGCGGCGATCCGCTCCACCGCCTCGATCCTGGCGGAAACCGGCGAACTGGAGGCGGAGTGGCTGGACCGCTTTCACAAGAACCTCAACGAGGATTCGCTGCGGCTGGCCGAAAGCAGCCGGGAACTGGTGAATTTTCTCGATGAGGGCGGCACCGGCGAAGACCGCCGCGGCATGCCGCAGGAGGAGGCCGAGGCCTTTTTCCAGGCAAACGGGTTTCATTTCCCGGCGCTGGAGGATGGCTCAGCCCGGCCGGAAGACTTGCTGCAGGACGCGCCTTTGCTGGTCAGCGATGCAGCGCGCAGCCTGGCGCGCGCGGCGCTGGAACAGTACCAGGCTGATGCCCGGGCGCTGCCGCTGAACGATCTGGAGCAGGTGCTGGCCAGCTGCGGAATCGCCCCGGCGGCGCTGGCACGGCAGTTCAGCTGTACGATGCCTCAAGTGCTGCGGCGGTTGGCCGCGCTGCCCGAGGAGATGCTGGGGCAGGAGGCGGGGCTGGTGATCTGCGATGCCTCGGGAACCTTGCTGTTCCGCAAGCCTGTGACCGGTTTTGCGATGCCGCGGTTCGGGGCGTCCTGTCCGCTGTGGCCGCTATATACCGCGCTGGTGCATCCGAATGTGCCGGTGCGGCGCAGTGTGGTGCAGCATGGGCGCGCTGCGGCGGGTTTTGACTGTATGGCGGTGGCCTGGCCGCAGGAGATGCCGGATTTCGGGCATGATCCAATGTACCGCGCGGTGATGCTGATCCTGCCGGGCGGCAAAGAGGCCGAGGACGCCCAGCCGGTTGGCGCCAGCTGCCGGATTTGTCCGCGCCAAGGGTGTCCGGCGCGGCGCGAGCCGTCGATCCTGAAGGAAGAGTTTTGACAGCAGTAAGGCCGCGCGGCTAACCTGCGTGAAATTGAATGCGTGTCCGGGCCGCTTGTTGGAAACAGCGCCGGTGGGAAGCGCCGGGAGGAAATTCTGCTGATGGGCAGGCATGTTGTTCTGATCGAGGATGAGCCGAATATCACCGAGGCCATCCGGTTTCTGCTGACGCGCGACGGCTGGAGCGTGGATGCGCATACCGATGGCGCGACGGCTGTGGAGGTGATTCAGGCCGCCAATCCGGATCTGGTGATTCTTGACCTGATGCTGCCAGGGAAAAGCGGGCTGGAAATCGTGCGAGAGCTGCGGACCCAAGAGGACATGCAGGCGTTGCCTGTGCTGATGCTGACCGCCCGCGGCCAGATGCGCGACCGGGAGATGGCGGAAAAGGCCGGTGTCACCCGTTTCATGACCAAGCCGTTTTCCAATGCCGAGGTGCTGACGGCAGTGCGTGATCTGCACGCCCAGGCCAGCCAGGGATGACCCGGGACAGCGGCGAGGAGCAGACCGGCACCCGCGCGGAACGCCATACCTACCGCCGCCGCAGGCTGATGGATATCGCCCGGTTGCTGCCGGTTCTGGGGGCCTTGCTGCTGGCGCTGCCGCTGCTGTGGCCCGAAGCCTCGACCCATCCGGCGGCCCGCGGCGGGGTCAGCATGTCCACTGCTATCATTTATGTCTTTGCGGTCTGGATCGGGCTGATCGGAGCCTGTTTCGCCTTCAGCCTGGCGGTGCAGCGGTGGGCGGATCACTGGACCGGCGGCGGACCGGACGGGGCAAGGGCGCCCGGTGAGGCGGAGGAGCGCTGATGGCCTCCCTGAACGTGCTTGCCTTTGTCTGCCTGGGCTATGTGGCCTTCCTGTTCTTCATCGCATTTTGGGCCGACCGGATGGCAACCCGCGGCAAGAGCGCCGCCTGGATGCGCTCGCCGCTGATCTACACGCTGTCCCTGTCGATCTATTGCACCGGCTGGACCTTTTACGGCGCGGTCGGCTACGCGGCGCGCTCGGGTCTGGAGTTCGTGACCATCTACCTGGGTCCGTCGCTGGTGATGATCGGCTGGTGGTGGGGTCTGCGCAAGCTGGTGCGCATCGGGCGCAGCCAGAGGATCACCTCCATCGCTGACCTCTTGTCGTCGCGCTATGGCAAGTCTAACCTGCTGGCGACCGGCGTGACCATCCTCGCGGTGATTGGGGTGACGCCCTATATTTCCCTTCAACTGCAGTCTATTACGCTGTCCTTTGCCATCTTTGCCGAGGCTGATCCGCTGCGCAGCTATAATGAGTCCTCCACTGTCCTTTGGGTAGCGGTGGGGCTTGCGGTCTTTGCGATCCTGTTCGGCACCCGGAACCTTAATGCCAATGAGCGCCACCATGGCGTAGTCACGGCCGTGGCGCTGGAGGCCATCGTCAAGCTGGCGGCGCTGCTGGCGGTGGGTGTCTTTGTAGTCTGGGGCGTGGCCGGCGGTGTGGGAGAAACCTTGCAACGCATTGATGCCTCGCAGATCGGCCAGTGGAACGTTGATGGCAGCCGCTGGGCCACGGTCACCTTCCTGGCGGCGGCGGCCTTTGTCTGCCTGCCGCGGATGTTTCAGGTGATGGTGGTTGAGAACGAGGACGAGCGCCATCTGCGCATCGCCTCCTGGGCCTTCCCGCTGTATCTGCTTCTGATTTCGATGTTTGTGGTGCCGATTGCGGTTGTCGGCTTGGAACTGCTGCCTGCGGGCGCGAACCCGGACATGTTCGTGCTGACGGTGCCCTTGCAGCAGGGCCAGCAGGGGCTGGCGGTGCTGTCCTTCCTCGGCGGGTTCTCCTCTGCGACCTCGATGGTGATTGTCGCGGCCATGGCGCTCTCGACCATGGTATCGAACCACATCGTGATGCCGGTCTGGCTGCGCCTGCAAAGCCGCCAGGCCTCGGTTTCCGGCGACGTGCGCGATGTGGTGCTGTTTTCGCGCCGGGTGTCCATCGCGGTGATCATGGCGCTGGGGTATTTCTACTATCACCTCTCCGGCGGTGCTGCGGCGCTGGCGGCGATTGGGCTGATCTCCTTTGCCGGCGTGGCGCAGATCCTGCCGGCACTGGTCGGCGGGCTGTTCTGGCGCGGCGCCACCCGCAGTGGCGCCCTGGCCGGTCTGACCGTCGGCTTTGCCATCTGGCTTTATACCATGCTGCTGCCGGCACTGGGTGGCGGCCTGCTGCCGGACCATATCCTGCGCGGCGGGCTGTTCGGCCTCAGCTGGCTGCGCCCGCAGGCGTTGTTCGGTATCGAGGGGCTGGACCCGACCGTGCATGCGGTGATGTGGTCGATGAGCCTCAATGCGCTGGCCTTCTGCCTGGTGTCGCTGATGAGCTTTCCCAGCCCGATTGAACGGCTGCAAGGCGCTCAATTCGTCAATGTCTTCGAACATTCCGCGGGCCCGCGCGGCTGGACCGGCTCGGTGGCGCAATGCGAAGACCTGATGATCATGTCGCAACGCATCCTTGGCGCCCATGAGGCGCAGGCGTTTTTTCAGCGCGAGCGGCTGCGCCAGGGCGGCCGCGGTCCGCTGCCGGAGCCGACACCGGCCTTTCTGGAACGGCTTGAGCGTGAGCTCAGCGCTTCCATCGGTGCCGCCGCCGCACATGCGATGATCGGTCAGATCGTCGGCGGCTCCTCGGTATCGGTCCAGGATCTTTTGGCGGTGGCGGATGAAACCGCGCAGATGCTGGAATATTCCAGCCGTCTGGAAGCGCAATCCGCGGAACTTTCGGCGACCGCCCGCAAGCTGCGGGAAACAAATGAAAAACTCACCCAGATCTCTGAGCAGAAAGATGCTTTCCTCAGCCAGGTGAGCCATGAGCTGCGCACGCCGATGACCTCGATCCGGGCGTTTTCCGAGATCCTGCGCGACGATGGCCAGCTCAGCCCGCAGGAGCAGCAGCATTATGCCGGCATCATTCATGACGAGACGCTGCGGCTGACGCGCCTGCTGAACGACCTGCTGGATCTCAGCGTGCTGGAAAACGGCCAGGTCAGCCTCAACATGACGGCCGGAACCCTGGGAGAGGTGCTGGATCACGCGGTCTCGGCCGCCTTGGCGGGCTCGGACCGGGCGCTCAGGGTGCATCGCAGCCCGGAGGCCGAGACCTTCCGCATCTCTTCCGATCTTGACCGGTTGGCGCAGGTTTTTATCAATCTGATCGCAAACGCCCAGAAATACTGCGACGCAAACCGGCCCGAGCTGACCATTTCGGCCTCCGCAGCAGGCGGGCGGCTGCATGTGGATTTCACCGATAACGGCAGTGGTGTGCCAGCAGACTGCCAGCAGATGATTTTCGAGAAATTTGCGCGTGTTAGCCCCGAGCGCGCAGGCGGCGCCGGGCTTGGCCTGGCGATTTGCCGCGAGGTCATGCAACGGCTGGGCGGCGATGTTTCCTATCTGTCCGGCCGCAGCGGCGGTGCTTTCCGGGTTTCCATACCTGCTGCAGGTGAAAAGGCGGCTTAAGCGTTTTCAAAATACAGAAGTTGTTAACCTCCTTTCGGGTAAAACCATGAAAACGGGGCGCTAAATTAGGCAGGTTACCCAGACTATGTCTGAAACAGAAGCAGCAGAGGCGGGCAGCGGCAAGCAGAGTGTGCTTGCACGCAAGCTGGCAGCGACAAAGGAAGGCGTCGGGGCGCTCAGCAGTTCCCTGACACTGAAAGCTTTGCGCCGCTCGATCGCGCGCGCGGCCGCCGATCTGTGTGATCTGCCGATGGCGGTGCTGGCCGCGCGCCAGGCCAACCGTATCCCCGAGGATCTCTCTGAACACCTGTCGGACAAGGATCTTCTGGTGGTGCTGGACTGCCCGCATGGCAGGATGGGCGCAGCCAGCATGGATGCACCTACGGTAACGGCGCTGATCCAGCAGCAGACCATTGGCACCGTCATGGGCAAGGCCCCGGACGAGCGCCACTATACCCCCACTGATGCCGCAATGACCTCGGAATTCCTGGAACGCACCTTTGCCAAGGTGGTGTCGATGCTGGATGGCCATGCGGATCAGGCGATCTTTTCCGGCTACCGTTTCGGTGCGCAGGTTGAAAACGTGCGCAGTCTGGTGCTGGGAATGGAAGCTGAGGACTACCGGGTGATCGAACTGAACCTCGATCTGGCCTGCGGCGCCATGCAGGGCGTGATGAAGCTGATTCTTCCCGAACCCACTGCCGAGGAACTGCAAGGCAGCCAGGGCGGCGCGGCCCAAGGCCCGTCGCTGGGCAGCAACATGAGCTCGATCCGGGCCGAGTTGTCCGCTGTCCTGTGCAAGATGCGGGTGCCGCTGAACGAGTTTGCAAGCCTGAAGGTCGGCGACACGCTGCCCTTGGATCAGGCCTTCTTATATGAAACCGATCTGCTGACCATTGGCGGCCAGCCCGTGGCACAGGGACGCTTGGGGCAGATGAACGGCGCGCGCGCGGTGCGGCTGAACCAGCCCAGGACCAAACTGGTCGGCGATGCCGGTGCGGATGCGATGGGTTTCTCAGATGGCACTGGCGCTGATCCGGCCGCAGCGATGCCGCCTGCGCTGGACATGGGAATCGCCGCGCAGGGCCTGCAGGAGCCGATGGACGACATGGGCCTGCCCGCGCTGGAAGCGGCTCCAGCGCTTGATGGCGGCGGCGGATTCGACCTGGAAGGCGGCGCTGGTGATCTCATGAGCGGCCTTGATGGCGGCCTGGGCGACGGCTTGGATGGTGCGATGGATCTGGGCGGCTTTGGCGGCAATGGTGCGCTTGGCATGGATGGCCTGGAGGGCGGATTGCCTGATCTTCCGGACCTGCCGGGCGACGGGCTGGGCGATTTCGATCCGGGCGATGCAGCGGCGGAAATCTCGCAGCTGGCCGGATTGGATGGCGCCTTGCCGGACGCAAACTGAGACAGCAAACCCGCCGCAGCCCCGCGGCGTGATCCAGTTGCCTGAGCGGGTCAGGCAGGCACAGCCCGGATACAAAGCTCAAAGCGGAAGAAATTGCTGCCGCAGGCAGAGCTGGTCCGCGACTGCGGCGGGCTTGCGGGCTGGCTGTCACGTGCGCAAGCGGCCAAAGCCACAAGCCCGCCGGCCGCTGACTGCGAACCAGCTGCCACGGCGGGAAGGAATTCCAGGCTCAGCTTTCGGCCAGAGAGTCCAGCGCCGGGCGCAGCCCGTCAAGCTGGTAACCCGCGGCTCCGGTCTTTTGCAGAATATCATCGGCGCACATGTCGCAGGCCTGGCTCAGTGCCCACACAACCGAACAGCGGGTACCAGAGGCGCAATAGGCCAGAACCGGGCCTTCACAGCCTTCATACAGCTCGCGCTGCAGGGCGACATTGTCCGGTGTCATGGTCTGGTGCGTCAGCGGCAGCACCTCGAACCGCAGCCCTTGGGCCTCGGCGGCGGCGCGGATCGCCTCGGCCTGATGGCTGGGCGGCACTTCCTCGTCCGGACGGTTGCAAATCACCGTCTTGTAGCCGGCAGCGGCAATGGCGGGCAGATCCTCAGCCGAGATCTGCGGCGAGACCGAATAGCGGGGGGTGATAACGCGTGCATCCATGCCAACCCCTTTACGCGTTTGCGGCGCGCCGGTCCAGATGCCGGCTGAGCGCCGGCGCGGCCATCATGCCGCAGACCATCGCTGCCATGAACAGCACCCCCTGCCAGCCGTTGTAGCTGAGCGAGGCCATTGCCGGGCCGGGGCAAAGCCCGGCCAGCCCCCAGCCCGCGCCGAACAGCAGCGCGCCCAGGATCAGCCGCCGGTCCAGGCTGCTGCCGGGCGGGGCAGGGAAGCTGCCGCCGGCGGCCGGAGTGCGGCCGTTAGCCAGGCGCCAGGCCACGGCCATCGGCAGCAGGGCGCCGCCCATGACAAACGCCAGCGCCGGGTCCCACGCGCCGAAGATGTCCAGGAAGCCTTGGACCTTGGCGGTGTCGGTCATGCCGGAGAGCATCAGCCCGGCGCCGAACAGGCTGCCGGCTGCCGTGGCGAGAAAAAGTCTCAGCATCAGATCACCCCCAACAGCTGCCGCAGCACTGCCAGGGTGGCAACCCCGGCAGCCATGAAGACGGCAGTGGCCGTGACCCCGCGCAGCGACAGCCGGGAGATGCCGCAGACGCCATGGCCGGATGTGCAGCCGTTGCCCACTCTTGTGCCAACGCCGACCAGCAGGCCGGCCAGGATCAGCAGCGGCGCGCTGGTTGTGACGTGCGTGTCCGGGGTGCGGCCTGCCAGGATGCCGATCAGCAGCGGCGTCAGAATCACCCCGGCGATGAAGGCCAACCGCTCCGCCGCGCTGCTCCAGCCGCTGCGGTCTGCCAGACCGCCTAAGATTCCGCTGGCCCCCATGACGCGGCCATTGCCCAAGAGATAGACCGCGCCGCCAAGCCCGATCAGCCCGCCGCCGGCGAACGCCCAAATCCAGTCCGCTTCCATTGTTTCTCTCCGCTGGCGCCGGTCAGATCTTGTTGACCGGGATTTTCAGGAACACGTCGCCCTGTGCATCCGGCTCAGGCATCTGCCCTGCGCGCATGTTCACCTGCAGCGACGGCAGGATCAGCCGCGGCATGCCCAGGGTCGCATCGCGGGCATCGCGCATTTCGGTGAAGTCCTCGATGCTGCGGCCTTCGCCGATGTGCACGTTCAGCGCCTTCTGCTCGCCCACCGTGGTTTCCCAGGCATAATCATCCCGCCCGGGCGCCTTGTAGTCATGGCCGACAAACACCCGGGTCTCATCCGGCAGCGCCAGGATCTTGTGGATGGAGTTGTAAAGATCTTCGGAGGAACCGCCCGGGAAATCGCAGCGGGCGGTGCCGAAATCCGGCATGAACAGCGTGTCGCCGACAAAGGCCGCATCGCCGATCACATAGGTGAGGCAGGCAGGCGTGTGCCCCGGCGTATGCAGCACTTCGCCGCGCATCTGGCCGATCATGAACGCATCGCCCTCGCGGAACAGCTGGTCGAACTGGCTGCCGTCGCGCTGAAACTCGGTGCCTTCGTTGAAAATCTTGCCAAAGGTGTCCTGGATCACGGTGATCTGATCGCCGATGCCGATCTTGCCGCCCAGTTCCTGCTGCAGATACGGCGCGGCAGAGAGGTGGTCGGCATGCACGTGGCTTTCCAGCACCCACTCGACCCGCAGCCCTTTGGATTTGACCCAGGCGATGATCTCATCCGCCGAGGCGGTGCAGGTGCGCCCGGCCGCCTGATCGTAATCCAGAACCGAGTCGATGATGGCGCAGGCCGAGCCTTCGGGCTCGCGCACAACGTAAGAGACGGTGTTGGTTGCTTCATCGAAGAAGGCTTTGACGGCCGGGGTCATCTGTCACTCTCCCTTGGGTCCGGTGTTGTGGGTCCGGGTTTGGTTCCAGCATGACATATATTGATTTGAGAATATGTATTCAAGCCTGCCGCCGCAAGATCCGGTGTCCTGCTGAAATCATCGCGATGGCCTGATTTGTGTCAAGGCAGGCCCTGCTGCGCTGCGGTATCCTGGCTGCACAGCAGCATTTGCCTGTTGAACCGTCAGCGGACCGGCAATTCTGCGCAAATTTCCGCCGCTGCTCTCATTTTTTGCGGGTTTTCGCATTGCTGTTGCGAAATACTGGCACAATCGCGTGACGTAGGGAGGACTGCTTATGACCAAGGAAGAACTGCTGCATACCGTCGAAGCGCTGGAGACCCGGATACAAGGCGAGACCGGTGCCGAGCGGCTGGCGATGCGGCCTGAATTCATCCGGCTGCTCGACTACATGCGCAAGAAGGGGGAGGTGGTTCCCGGACGGTTCCGCCGCCTGGAGGCAGCGCTGTGCGAAGAAGCGGTTGAGGAAATGTTCGACAACATGCCGGTGTGATTTGGCCAGTGTGACTTGGCGGCAAGGGCGGACGCCGGGGCTTTAGCCCAGGAAGATGCCCACCATCACCAGCATCAGGCCCAGGACCGACAGCAGCAGGGCACCCAGGTTGTAGGGCAGCACAGATTGCACAACGGCGCGCAGGGCCTCGTCGTCCAGATTTTGGCGGCGTGCCTTGGCGACCTTGATGATGCACCAGATCAGCCCCAGGAGGCCCGCAACGGACAAGGCGGCTCCGGTCCAGACAATTAGATCGAACATAGGCGTGGCTCCTGCGCTTATCGGGCTCTGCCGCGCCTAGCCGATCCTGGCCCTGCACGCAAGACACCGGGGGCAGGGCGCCGGTTTTTGCCGCACTGTGCGCCGGTTTCGCTTTCCCTGCTTGCAGCACGGCAGGCAGGGCGCTATCCCCTTGCTCCGACAGCAATTGACAGCCAATGCCGACGGAGCCGCAGATGGACATCACCGAAGACGAAAAGAGCGAAAACTACCGTGTGACCGCTGGCGAACTGCGCCAGTTCATCGAGCGGTTCGAGCGTCTGGACGAGGAGAAGAAGACCATCGCCGAACAGCAGAAAGAGGTGATGGCCGAAGCCAAGGGGCGCGGCTATGACACCAAGGTGATGCGCAAGATCATCGCCCTGCGCAAACGCGACGAGAACGACATCGCCGAAGAAGAGGCGGTGCTGGAGATGTACAAGGAAGCGCTGGGGATGTAACCCGGCCTGTCTTATCCGGAAAAGGGCCGCGCGGGGCAGACCTGCGCGGCCCTTTTGTTTTGCGGGTGGTGCGCGGGGCGCGGATGAAATAAACTTTAAGCTTGAAATAAATCCCGCGCCGCAGGTAGTGTCGGGGCCAGGCGAAACAGTGCAAAGGAGCCCGCCATGCCGGCCATAAGCGTGCACCCGGAAGGGTGGAAGCCTGCCAAAGGCTATGCCAACGGCATGGTGGCCGAAGGCAGGCTGCTGTTTGTCGGCGGCCAGATCGGCTGGACCGCGGATCAGGTGTTTGAAGCGCAGGATTTCATCGGCCAGATGAGCCAGGCGCTGCGCAATATTCTGGCGGTGGTCGAGGCCGCGGGCGGCTCTGCGGGGGATATCACCCGGCTCACCTGGTATGTGACCGACAAGGCAGAGTACCTGGCGCATCAGGCAGAGGTCGGCAAGGCTTACCGCGCGGTGATGGGGTATCATTTCCCGGCCATGACCATGGTGGTGGTCTCGGCTTTGGTCGAGGATGAGGCGAAGGTCGAGATCGAAGCCACGGCGGTGCTGCCGGGCTAGGAGTGCTCCGCACAGTTTCGTGAAGGCTCTTTCCCCGCCGTAGCCCAGCGGCCACATTGCTGGGATCAGCAAAGGGAGAGCCAGATGCGGATCAACGCCGACTTCAGCAAACGTGCCGCGGTGCATTTCGACGAAACACCCTGGGTGGCAAGCCCGGCGCCGGGGGTGGAGCGCAAGATGCTTGACCGTATCGGCGAGGAGGTGGCGCGCGCCACTACAATCGTCCGCTTTGCACCGGGCTCTGCCTTTGCCCCGCATGTGCACGACGGCGGCGAGGAGTTCCTGGTGCTCGACGGTGTTTTTCAGGATGAGCATGGCGATTTTCCGGCCGGCACCTATGTCCGCAACCCGCCCACGACCCGTCACACGCCTGCCGCGGCAGAGGGGGCGGTGATCCTGGTGAAACTGCACCAATTTGATCCGGAGGACCGCACGGAGGTGAGTGTTGGCACCGGCGGGCATGCCCCAGAGCAGGAGCTGTTCCGGGATGCGGTGGAGACGGTGACGCTGCAGAACTGGGCGCCGGGGCAGGCGGTCAGCCTCGACGCGCCCGGCGGGATGGAGGTCTTTGTGGTCGCTGGCAGCTATGCGGAAAGTGGCGAGGCATTCACCCGCTGGGACTGGCTGCGGCTGCCCCCGGGAGGCCGGTTTGATGCCGTCGCGGGCCAGGACGGCGCCAAAATCTGGATAAAAACAGGCCATCTTGCGCAAATGACCGCCTAGCCAGCCGCCGGGTTTCTGGCGTGAAATCAAATCTTTGCAAGCCGCTCTTTTCGGGGCGGTTATTTTTTTGCCGCGATCAAAAATTTTACCAGTTGATAAAAAATCAGACTGTGGCACTCTGATAGGCAAGAAAAACAGACAATCAGGGAGACACCCAATGGCGACCAGCCATCAGGCATCCGGCATTCAGGCAGCGCGTTTGGACGCTGCCGGCATTGCCGAGAATTTCTCGGACCTGCACCCAGCCTATGACGCGCATGAGGCAGCCGTGGCGGCGGACCGCTGCTATTTCTGCTATGACGCGCCCTGCATGACCGCATGTCCGACCAGCATCGACATTCCCCAGTTCATCCGGGAGATCCAGGCAGGCCACGCCGAAAGCGCGGCCCGCACCATTCTGGAGCAGAACATCCTGGGCGGCATGTGCGCCCGGGTCTGCCCGACAGAGACGCTCTGCGAAGAGGCCTGCGTGCGCGAAACTGCGGAAGGCAAGCCCGTCGAGATCGGCCGCCTGCAGCGCTATGCCACCGACACGCTGATGGAAAAGGGGGAGCATCCCTTCACCCGTGCCGCGGCTACTGGCAAGAAAGTGGCCGTTGTCGGCGCCGGTCCGGCCGGCCTGGCGGCGGCGCACCGGCTGGCGATGCTGGGCCACGATGTGGTGGTCTATGACGCCAAACCCAAGGCGGGCGGCCTCAACGAATTCGGCATCGCGGCTTACAAATCCACCAATAACTTTGCCGCGCGCGAGGTCGAGTGGCTGCTGCAGATCGGCGGCATTACAATGGATTACGGCAAGAAGCTGGGCGCCGAGCTGTCCTTGGACGGGCTGATCTCCGGCTATGACGCTGTGTTCCTCTCCATCGGTCTGGCGGGGGTTAACGCCTTGCGTGCGCCGGGCGAGGACAAGGACGGTGTGCGTGACGCTGTGGAGTTCATCGCTGATGTGCGTCAGGCGGAGGACCTGACCGCGCTGCCCGTGGGCCGCAATGTGGTGGTGATCGGCGGCGGCATGACCGCGGTGGACGCCGCGGTGCAGTCGAAACTGCTGGGGGCAGAAAACGTCACCATCGCCTACCGGCGCAGCCGTGACGATATGGGCGCCAGCCGGTTTGAGCAGGATCTGGCGGCCTCCAAGGGCGTGAAGCTTATGTTCAACGTCATGCCAAAGGCAGTGCATGGCAATGGCGCAGCGGCGGAAATCGAATTGGAGTATACTCAGGTCGCAGACGGCAAGGTCTCCGGCACCGGCGAGACAGTGCGGCTGGCCGCCGATCAGGTCTTCAAGGCCATCGGCCAGACGCTGGAGGGCCAGCCCGACGCGCTGGAGCTTGAGGGTCGCAAGATCAAGGTCAGTGACACGGGCCGCACCTCAATGGCCGGGGTCTGGGCCGGGGGCGATTGCGCCTCGGGCGGCGAGGACCTCACCGTGACCGCCGTGGCCGAAGGCCGCGACGCTGCAATGGACATTCACTCCAGCCTGATGGGCTGAGCCAGCCCGGGCGCAGTCAAACTGCCCCGGAGCGAGCCTTAAGAGGAGAGATCAAATGGCTGATCTGACGACAGAATTTCTGGGGATCAAATCCCCCAACCCGTTCTGGCTGGCTTCCGCGCCGCCAACTGACAAGGAATACAATGTCCGCCGCGCGTTTGAGGCCGGCTGGGGCGGTGTGGTCTGGAAGACCCTGGGCGCCGAGGGCCCGCCCGTGGTCAATGTGAACGGCCCCCGCTATGGCGCGATCTGGGGCGCCGACCGCCGCCTGTTGGGCCTCAACAACATCGAACTGATCACCGACCGGCCGCTGCAAACCAACCTGGAGGAAATCACAAGGGTGAAGAAGGACTACCCGGACCGTGCCGTGATCGTCTCGATCATGGTGCCGTGTGAGGAGCAGGCCTGGAAAGACATCCTGCCGCAGGTGGAGGCCACCGGCGCCGACGGGATCGAGCTGAACTTCGGCTGCCCGCACGGCATGGCGGAGCGCGGCATGGGCTCCGCCGTGGGGCAGGTGCCGGAATACATCCAGATGGTCACTGAGTGGTGCAAGAAATACTACTCCAAGCCGGTGATCGTGAAACTGACCCCGAACATCACCGACATCCGCCACCCGGCGCGCGCGGCCAATGCCGGCAATGCCGATGCGGTCAGCCTGATCAACACCATCAATTCGATCACTTCGGTGGACCTCGACAATATGGCGCCGGAGCCGACCATTGGCGGCAAGGGCACGCATGGCGGCTATTGCGGCCCGGCGGTGAAGCCGATTGCGCTGAACATGGTGGCGGAAATCGCCCGTGATGCACAGACCCGGGGTCTGCCGATCTCTGCCATCGGAGGTGTCACCACCTGGCGCGATGCGGCCGAGTTCATGGCGATGGGCGCCGGCAATGTGCAGGTCTGCACCGCGGCGATGACCTATGGATTCAATGTGGTGAAGGAGATGATCTCGGGCCTGTCCAATTGGATGGATGAGAAGGGCTATACCTCCACCCAGGATTTCATCGGCATGGCGGTCCCGAATGTGACCGACTGGCAGTATCTGGACCTGAACTATGTCACCAAGGCCAAGATCAGCCAGGACGATTGCATCAAATGCGGCCGGTGTTTTGCGGCGTGCGAGGACACCTCGCACCAGGCGATTGCGATGAGCGAAGACCGGGTGTTCACGGTGAAGGACGACGAATGCGTCGCCTGCAACCTCTGTGTGAATGTCTGCCCGGTTGAAGGGTGCATCACCATGGAAGAAGTCGCCGCCGGCCAGATCGACGAACGCACCGGTGAAGTGGTCTCGGACGACTACGCCAATTGGACCACCCATCCGAACAATCCGGCAGCAACAGCGGCAGAGTAACCTCTGCCAGGGCCGGCTTCGGGTGTCCTCCCGCCCGTCGCCGGCCTCCTTTGCAGGAGACCGTCTCCCGTTGGGCCCGGCGCCGCGCTTTGCGCGGCGCCGGGCCCAAGGCCGCCAAGGGGGCATCAGCATGGCTGATGCCCCTGCGGGCGCGGGAGTGCTTCTCTTGCGGCGGCACGACTGCTGCCAGAAGATCAGGTTTTTGGCGTAAGCATCCGGCGGTAAAGGGTTTCCAGGTATTGCGGTGCGGCGTCGAACGGGTCTTCATCCCCCATCAGGGTACGCACCTGGGCGTCGAAATCCGCATAGTGCTGGGTCAGCGACCAGATCGAGAACAGCAGGTGTTTGGGATGCGCCCTGTTGATCCGCCCCGCATCCATCCAGCCTTGTAAAAGCTGCGCTTTTTCCTCCACCAGCCCATTCAGGTCGCTGGCGATGACATCATGCAAACGCGGCGCGCCCTGCACGATCTCATTGGCATAAAGCCGGCTTTCGCGTGGGAAATCCCGGCTCATCTGCAGTTTGCGCTGCACATAGGCGAGGATCTCCTCCAGCGGCTCGCCTTCCGGGTTCAGAGACCGCAGAGGATCCAGCCAGGTGTCCAGAAGCCCCGCCATCAGTTCGTTGAAGATCGCCTCCTTGGAGGGGAAGTAATAGAGCAGGTTCGGCTTCGAAAGCCCGGCCGCCTTGGCGATTTGATCGACCGTGGAGCCGCGGAAGCCATGACTGGAAAACACATCCAATGCGGCCTCCAGAATGGCGGCGCGATTCTTTTTCTGAATTCGGGTGGGCGCGCGGTCTGCGGGCATGTCTGTCCTGTCTGTTTTGCCGCGCTCGCCAGCTGAAGCGCGGAATTTCACCTATTTCCGGCAAAAGCGCCGATTTTTTCAAGGGGCGTGCGGCAATTTCTTGACTGAATGTGAACCCGTGATAGCGTGAGTTTGACCAGTTGGTCAAATCATTGGGCGGACCCAGGCGGACCGGATCGGTGACAGGCCAGCACTCAAAGCCACCGGAAACGGCGAAAACGCCGGCCGAAGCCTGCAAAGACGGGTGAACAGGGAAGGAAGCTGAGATGACGTCGCTTGGACAGAATTTGAAAATCGATGGCGACAGGCTGTGGGACAGCCTGATGGAAATGGCCAAAATCGGCCCCGGCGTCGCGGGCGGCAATAACCGCCAGACCTTGACGGACGAGGATGGCGAGGGCCGCGCGCTGTTTCAGAAGTGGTGCGAAGACGCGGGCTGCACCATGGGGCTCGATCAGATGGGCAATATGTTTGCGATGCGTGCGGGGACCGATCCGAACGCGCTGCCGGTTTATGTCGGCTCGCATCTGGATACCCAGCCCACGGGGGGCAAATACGACGGGGTGCTGGGGGTGCTGGCAGGGCTGGAGCTGATCCGCTCTCTCAACGATATGAACATCAAGACGAAGCATCCGATCGTGGCCACAAACTTCACCAATGAGGAAGGCACCCGCTATGCGCCGGCCATGCTGTCCTCGGGTGTTTTTGCTGGCATTCATACCCAGGACTGGGCTTACGCGCGTGAAGACGCCGAAGGCAAGACATTCGGGGATGAGCTGAAACGCATCGGCTGGCGCGGCGACGAGGAGACCGGCGCCCGCAAGATGCACGCCTTTTTTGAGCTGCATATCGAGCAGGGCCCGATCCTGGAGGCCGAGGGCAAGGACATCGGTGTGGTGACCCATGGCCAGGGCCTGAGCTGGACCCAGGTGACCATCACCGGCAAGGACGCCCATACCGGCTCCACCCCGATGCCGATGCGCCGCAATGCAGGCCTCGCGATGGCGCGGATCTTGGAGACCGTGGACGAGATCGCCTGGAGCCACGCGCCGCATGCGGTGGGCGCGGCGGGCCACATCGACGTCTACCCGAACTCCCGCAATGTGATCCCGGGCAAAGTGGTCTTCACCGTCGATCTTCGCAGCCCCGATCTGGACGTGATCACTGACATGGAGAACCGCCTGCGCGAAAAGGGCACTGAGATTGCCGAGGCGATGGGTGTCGGGATCGAATTCGAAAAAGTGGGCGGCTTTGATCCCGTTGCCTTTGACGAGGGCTGCGTCACCGCGGTGCGCAGCGCGGCGGAGCGGCTGGGATATTCGCACCTCGATATCATCTCCGGCGCAGGCCATGATGCCTGCTGGATCAACCGGGTGGCACCCACCGCCATGGTGATGTGCCCCTGTGTCGACGGTCTCAGCCACAATGAGGCTGAGGAGATCAGCAAGGAATGGGCCGAGGCCGGCGCCAATGTTCTGTTTCATGCGGTGGTCGAGACCGCGGAGATTGTTGAATAGGGGGCGCTGCCCCCGCGGCCCACTAGGGCCGCTCCCCCGGGATATTTTCGGCCAGATGAACAAGGGATCTTGTTCTTTATGAATAAATGGAGGCGTGAAAATGCGCCCCAATTCAGGGAGTTGTAACCATGAGTAAAGTCATCCGGAACGGCACCGTTGTGACCGCCGATCTGACCTATAAGGCCGATGTTCTGATTGAAAACGGGGTGATCACCCAGATCGGCCCGAACCTGAAAGGCGATGAGGAACTGGACGCCACCGGTTGTTACGTGATGCCGGGCGGGATCGACCCGCATACCCATCTGGAGATGCCCTTTATGGGCACCTACAGTTCGGACGACTTTGAGTCCGGCACCCGTGCAGGGCTTGCAGGCGGCACCACCATGGTGGTGGACTTTGCGCTGCCCAATCCGGGCGAGAGCCTGTTGGACGCGCTGAAGCGCTGGGACAATAAATCGACCCGCGCCAATTGCGATTATTCCTTCCACATGGCAGTGACCTGGTGGGGGGAGCAGGTCTTTGAAGACATGAAGACCGTGGTGCAGGAGCGCGGCATCAACACCTTCAAGCATTTCATGGCCTACAAGGGCGCGCTGATGGTGAACGATGACGAGCTTTATGCCTCCTTCCAGCGGCTGGCAGAGCTGGGCGGCATCGCCATGGTGCATGCCGAAAACGGCGATGTGGTGGCAGAGCTGTCCGCTAAGCTATTGGCGGAAGGCAATAATGGCCCTGAGGCGCATGCCTATTCCCGGCCGCCGCAGGTGGAGGGCGAGGCCACCAACCGTGCCATCATGATTGCCGATATGGCAGGCGTTCCGCTCTACGTGGTGCATACCTCCTGCGAGGATAGCCACGAGGCCATCCGCCGCGCCCGGATGCAGGGCAAGCGGGTCTGGGGTGAGCCGCTGATCCAGCACCTGACCCTGGATGAAAGCGAGTATTTCAACAAAGATTGGGACCACGCCGCCCGCCGGGTGATGTCGCCGCCGTTCCGCAACAAGCAGCATCAGGACAGCCTGTGGGCCGGTCTGCAGTCGGGCTCCTTGTCCGTCGTGGCGACGGACCATTGTGCCTTTACCACCGAGCAGAAGCGCACTGGCGTTGGCGATTTCACCAAGATCCCGAATGGCACCGGCGGCTTGGAGGACCGGATGCCAATGCTGTGGACGCACGGTGTGGAAACCGGCCGCCTGACCCCGAACGAGTTTGTTGCGGTTACGTCAACAAACATCGCTAAGATCCTGAATTGCTATCCGAAAAAGGGTGCGGTTCTGGTTGGCGCCGACGCCGACCTGGTGGTCTGGGACCCGGAGAAGCGCAAGACGATTTCGGCGGATACCCAGCAGTCCTCGATCGACTACAACGTGTTCGAAGGGCATGAGGTGAAGGGCCTTCCGCGCTTTACCCTGACCCGCGGCCATGTGGCGGTGCACGATGGCGAGATCAAGTGCCAGGAGGGCCACGGCAAGTTCGTCGCCCGGGAGGCCAACACCACGGTGAACAAGGCGCTGTCGACCTGGAAGGAACTGACGGCGCCGCGCCCGGTGGAACGCACCGGCATCCCGGCAACAGGCGTGTAAATCAGGAGCGGGCTGCCGGTAACGGCGGCCCGTTTTCCTGTGTGAAATCAAGGCGAAGATATGAATATGGAACCGACCACCCAGGCAATCCGTCCCGAGGCCGCCGCGTCCGCACCTGCCCCCGCAGACTGCGTGATCGAGGCCAGGAACCTGGACCTGACATTCCAGACAAACGACGGGCCGGTGCATGCGCTGAAGGATGTGAGCCTGGAGATCAACAAGGGGGATTTTGTCTCCTTCATCGGGCCTTCGGGCTGCGGCAAGACCACCTTTCTGCGCTGTATCGCGGCGCTGGAAACACCGACCGGCGGCAGCCTGTCCGTGAATGGCATGACGCCGGATGAGGCGCGCCGGAACCGGGCCTATGGCTATGTGTTTCAGGCGGCGGGGCTGTACCCTTGGCGGACGATCTCCAAGAACATCAAGCTGCCGCTGGAGATCATGGGATATTCCAAGCCAGAGCAGGAAAAGCGCGTTAACCAAGTCTTGGAACTTGTTGAATTGTCAGGCTTTGGCGGCAAATTCCCCTGGCAGCTGTCGGGCGGGATGCAGCAGCGGGCGAGTATCGCGCGGGCGCTGGCGTTTGACGCCGATATCCTGCTGATGGACGAGCCTTTCGGGGCGCTGGACGAGATCGTGCGTGACCATCTGAACGAGCAGCTTTTGAAGCTGTGGGCGCGGACCAACAAGACCATCGGCTTTGTCACCCACTCGATTCCGGAGGCGGTGTATCTGTCGACCAAGATCGTGGTGATGTCGCCGAGGCCCGGCCGGATTCATGATGTGATCGACAGCACGCTGCCCAAGGAACGGCCGCTGGATATCCGCGACAGCCCGGAGTTCATCGAGATCGCCCACCGGGTGCGCGAGGGTCTGCGGGCGGGGCATGGCGATGACTGAATTTGCCAGCACGACCCGCCGGAATTGGGGGGTGCCATCTGTGCACCCCCTGTACACCCCCTGTGCACCGGCCGGCTGCCGGCTGGGGAGGGCGCGAGCATGAAGAGCCTTGTTGCCGTCCTCACCGTTGTCGCCGCCATCATCGCCCTTTGGTATGCGGCCTGCGTGCCGATGAACATCAAGGGTGTGCTGGATCAGGCCGAGCGGGCAGGGGCGGAAGTGTCACCGGCCACCGCCAAGGAACGCCGGGATATGAGCGAGATCGGGCTGGTGGCCAAGAACGCCTTTGCCATCAATGACACCTGGGTCCAGGACCGCCCGCGGCTGCCGGCACCGCATCAGGTGGCGGTGGAACTGTGGGAGACCACGGTGGAGAAAAAGATCACCTCCAAGCGCAGCCTGATCTATCACGGGCAGGTGACGCTGAGCGCCACTTTGCTGGGCTTCGCCATCGGCACTGGCCTCGGCATTCTGCTGGCGGTGGGGATCGTGCATAGCCGGGTGATGGATATGTCGGTGATGCCCTGGGCGATTGTCAGCCAGACCATCCCGATCATCGCGCTGGCGCCGATGATCATCGTGGTGCTCTATTCCATCGGGGTGCAGGGGATCATTCCCAAGGCGGTGATTTCGGCCTATCTCAGCTTCTTCCCGGTGGTTGTCGGCATGGTGAAGGGCCTGCGCGCGCCGGATGCGATGCAGCTGGATCTGTTGAAGACCTACAATGCCAATACCTCGCAAGGGTTCTGGAAGCTGCGGCTGCCGTCCTCGATGCCGTATCTGTTTGCCTCGCTGAAGATCGGCATTGCGGCGTCCCTGGTGGGGGCCATCGTCGGCGAGCTGCCGACCGGCGCGGTTGCGGGGCTGGGCGCGCGGCTGCTGGCCGGCAGCTACTATGGCCAGACGGTGCAGATTTGGTCGGCGCTGTTTGCGGCGGCAATTCTGGCGGCGGCGCTGGTGGCCTTGCTGGGCTTGATCGAGAAGCTGGTCCTGAGCCGGATGGGGGTGCGGGCATGATGGATGATTGGAGGGAGGGCTCTGCCCTCGCCGCTCTGCGGCTCACCCGGGATATTTTGGGCCAGATGAACAGGGGGATCATGTCATGGTGATGGTTATCCTTGCCGTTCTGGTCTGGTGCCTGGGGTGGTGGCTGAACAGCCGGCTGGCGAACAGCCCGGCGTCGAAAACCCGGGCGGTGCAGCTCTTGGTGCCGGCTATCTTCGGCATCACCGTGCTGCTGGTCTGGGAGCTGCTGGTGCGGGGGCTGGAGGTGTCGCTGGTGATCCTGCCGGCGCCGTCGGTGATTGCGGAGCGGTTTATGTCCAGCATTCCCATTCTGTGGGAGGATTTTGCCCAGACGATCCTGAAGGGCGCGTTGGGCGGTTACGTGATCGGCTGCGGCGCGGCGTTTCTGACCGCGATCCTGGTCGACCGCAGCGATTTCCTGCGCCGCGGGCTGCTGCCGGTCGGCAACTTCGTGGCGGCGCTGCCGATTGTCGGCACTGCGCCGATCCTGGTGATGTGGTTCGGGTTCGACTGGCATTCCAAGGCCGCCGTTGTTGTGGTCATGGTGTTTTTCCCGATGCTGGTGAACACGGTGGCGGGCCTGCGCGAGACCTCTGCCATGCAGCGCGACCTGATGCAGACCTATGCGGCGACCTACTGGCAGAGCTTTTTCAAGCTGCGGCTGCCGGCGGCGCTGCCGTTTGTGTTCAATGGCCTCAAGATCTCCACCACGCTGGCGCTGATCGGGGCGATTGTGGCGGAGTTCTTTGGCTCGCCCACCGTGGGCATGGGCTTCCGCATTTCCACCAGTGTCGGCCAGCTGGCGCTGGACATGGTCTGGGCCGAAATTGTGGTGGCTGCCCTTGCAGGCTCGGCCTTCTACGGGCTGGTGGCGCTGATCGAGAAGAGCTTTACCTTCTGGCATCCGTCACAAAGAGGTTGAGCGGGCACAGCACATACGGGAAAGTGAAAAGAAAATAACACCAACAGGTAAAATCAAAAACCAATAGGGAGAACTTACCAATGAAGCACATTATGACAGCAGCGGCTTTGGCGCTGGGGGCGGCAGGTGCGGCCCAGGCAGCGGACGACGTGACGCTGCAGCTGAAATGGGTGACACAGGCACAGTTCGCAGGCTACTACGTGGCGCTGGACAAGGGGTTCTATGAGGACGAGGACCTGAATGTCACCATCCTGCCGGGCGGCCCGGATATTGCGCCGACCCAGGTGATTGCCGGCGGCGGCGCCGATGTGACGGTGGAATGGATGCCCGCGGCGCTGGCGGCGCGCGAAAAGGGCCTGCCGCTGGTCAATATCGCCCAGCCGTTCAAATCCTCGGGCATGATGCTGACCTGCTGGAAGGACACCGGCATTGCCGCGCCGGCCGATCTGGCCAACCGCACCCTGGGGGTCTGGTTCTTTGGCAATGAGTTCCCGTTTATGAGCTGGATGAGCCAGCTGGGGATTTCCACCGAAGGCAAGGGCGAGAGCGGTGTGGAAGTCTTGAAGCAGGGTTTCAACGTCGACCCGCTGCTTCAGCGCCAGGCCGATTGCATCTCGACCATGACCTATAATGAATACTGGCAGGTCATTGATGCCGGTGTCGGCGCCGATGAGCTGATCACCTTCAAGTATGAGGATCAGGGCGTGGCGACGCTGGAAGATGGCCTTTATGTGCTGGAGGAGAAGCTGAGCGATCCGGAATTCACCGGCAAGATGGAGCGTTTCGTGAGGGCCTCGATGAAGGGCTGGAAATATGCCGAGGAGAACCCGGATGAAGCCGCGGAGATCGTTCTGGACAATGATGCCTCCGGTGCGCAGACCGAGACCCATCAGAAACGGATGATGGGCGAGATTGCCAAGCTGACTGCGGGCAGCAACGGGGCGCTGGATCCGGCGGACTACGAGCGTACCGTGTCGACCCTGATGGGCGGCGGCTCAGATCCGGTGATCACCAAGGCGCCTGAGGGGGCCTGGACCCATGCGATCACCGATGCGGCGCTGAAGTAAGCCTTTTTACGCGCCAAGATGTCATGAACTGCCACCGGAGACCGCTCTCCGGTGGCAATTTTGTTAAAAATGCAATAATCGGGTGTCTTTTTCAAAATACACGCTTGGGGAGAGTGTTTTTGTGCTAGCCTGACTTTATGGGAGAGATGCGGGTTCATATCTCTGACGCGCAGATGCAGGCGGGACATCCGCCGCACTATCTCTGCCTATGCCCGCAGCAGGACCCCGCCGGGTGCCATTCCCGGTATGCGGCGCAGCCGCGCAGCGTGCTGCGGGATGCGGCCGGGCGCAGCGGTGCGCTGCCGCTGATGGATCTGTGCTGCAAGGCGCATGCGCGCAAGCAGGACAGCGGCCGGGCGCAGGTTCTGGTGCTGTATGAGACCGAACCTGCGGGGCTGGCCGGGCTGGCCGGGCTGGCCGGAACGGAGGCCTGGCAGAACGATGTGATCCCGGTGGCGCTGTGCTGCCTGAACAGGATCGGCCATGCGGATCTGCTGCATGCGCTGGCAGGCGGGTTTGACATCATTCATTTGCAGAGCTGCCGTAAGCCTTCCGGCCGCCAGGCGCAGAGCCAGGAAACGGAGCTGGCCGGGGTGCTTGGCGGGCGGGGGAGGATCCAGCTGTTTGACAGGGACACCGCCCTGGAGCGGCGCCTGGCGGGCAGGGTTTTCCCCTTTCCTTCGGTGGCGCCGGAGGTGCTGGCCGTTGGCAGCCGCCGGGACACCGCCCGGGCCAGCGCGGCGGCCTTGCTGCCGGCCGCTGCGGAGCATGTCGCGCTGCCGGAGCGGGCGCCTTATGGCGCGGTCCGCCTGGATGAAACCCTGTGCACCACATGCAGCAGCTGTGTCTGGGTCTGCCCGTCGGACGCCTTGACGCTGAGCGAAAGCGGCGGCGAGCTGAGCTTTGTGGAATCGCTGTGCTTTCAATGCGGCCTGTGCATCTCGATCTGCCCGCAACGGGCGCTGCAGATGGAGGCAGGCATGGATTTGTCCGCGTCTGCGGTGCTGCCGCAGCGCCTGGCCCGCGGGGAAAACAGCCGTGAAGCGCCTCAGGCTGAAGCGGCAGGGGGGCTGCAGGATTAGACAGCAGGAATGAGTCCATGTGCCGGCGGCCGGGCGTTTTCCGGCACGGAAAACGGGCCGGAATTCTTGCATAATTCCGGCGCCCGCCTGCAGGCGGGCATCTGGCGGGCATCAAGTCTGCTCGAGAAACCCGCCGTATTGTCCGCGCTTGAAGATCAGCCCTTTGCCCGGGCGGGTGGTGACGCTGGCCACTTCGCCGATGATGATGGTGTGGTCGCCGGCCGGGTGGGCGGCGAAATGGCGGCAGTCGAACCGCGCCAGCACCCCCTCCAGCGCCGGAGCGCCCAGGGCATTCGGCTGCCAGGCGGCAGCGCTGAAGTCCTCGCCATTGGCGGCGAAATGCTTGGCCAGGCCCAGCTGGTCCTCCGCCATCACGTGAATGGCGAAAGTGGCAGCCGACACAAAGGCATCATGGCGCAGCGATGCCCGCGCCGGGCACCACAGCAAAAGCGGCGGCTCCAGCGACACCGAGGTGAAACTGTTCACGGTAATCGCCAGCGGGCCGCGTTCCGTCTGCGTGGTGACAACCGTTACCCCGGTGCCGAAGCTGCCGAGCGCATCGCGGTAGGCCCGGGCGGTATCCGGCCCTGGAATAAAGCTGGTTTCGGCCATGTCGCGTGCCTTTTTCTGGTTCCGGTCCGTGACCTGCCACGCATGAGGCCGATTGTCTACCTAGTTCATGTCCTCAATGAGGCGGCCGTGTTTACGGGTCTCCTCCAGCACCTTGCCAAAGGTGGTGAGGCCGCGCGCCTCAAGCATGGGCAGCATCTTGCAGAAGACTTCGGCAGTGGCGCGGGCGTCCCCCATGGCGGTGTGGCGCAGGGCCGGCGGGATGGTGACCCCCAGACGGTCGCACAGCGCGTCCAGCGTGTGAGTCTGCGAGGCGCCGAACAGCACCGCGCTCAGCAGGACCGTGTCGAGAACCGGCTGGTCCCAGCTGACGCCGGCCTGCTTGGCGTGGCGGTGCAGGAAGGCCATGTCAAAGGGGGCGTTATGGGCGACGATCACCGCATCCGAGGCAAAGCGGTGGAACGCGCGGGCTGCCTCGGCAATGGCGGGGGCGCCTTGCACCATGGCATCGGTGATCCCGTGCACCCGGGAGGAGACGGCAGGGATCGGCTGTCCCGGGTCCACCAGGGTCTCGAACTGCTCGGCCTCGATGATGCGGCCGCGCACCACCCGCAGGGCGCCGATTTGCACAATCTCGTCCTTATGCGGCAATAGCCCCGTGGTTTCGGTGTCAAAGACGGCATAGCTGAAGGCGGACAGCGGGCGGTCTTCCTCCGCTGATGCTCCGCTGTTCAGCAAGGCAAAGTCATAGACCAGAGGCCGGGGGTCTTCCGGCGCAAGCCCCGCGTGGGTGCCTTCGAACAGGATGATATAGCCCGGCGCGCCGCCCAGCGGTTTCAGCCGCAGATCAAACACCTGGGTGCCGCTGGCGCTCTTGACCTCCGCCTGCACCTCCATGCCGCTGCGCGCCATCCGCCCGTAGGCCGCTTCCAGTCCGTTCATGTCCAGATAGCCGGACAGGGGCGCGTTCAGCCGGGGCGGTGCCTCCTGCGCCAGCACCGCGGCCGCCTGGCCGTCGTAAAGCACAATCTGATGCGACGGGCCGGCCATGACGGTGGCGATGGGGATGTCGGTCAGCAGCGCGGCGAGGCGGGTTTTCTCCGCCTCCAGATGCTCGGTTTCGCGGGCGATGGCTTCGGCGGCGGACAGGGCGCTGTCGCCCAGCTGGCCCGCCAGCCCCTCTGCCGCGGCGGCCAGGTCGCCCAGGTAACGGGCGCTGCGGGTGTCCATCTTGCCGGTCACCCCGGCATGGGCGCGGGCGCGCATATCGGCGGCCAGCCGCTCGATCGGTTTGGCGACGTTTTCGTCAAACAGCAGCCAGATCCCGGCGCAAAGCCCGAGGATGGCAAATGTGCTCAGCAGACCGGAAAACAGAAATGCATCCGAAAGCCCGGGCTGCCCGGCGCGGTTGTAGCCCAGCCACAGCGCCCCGCCGGTCACCGCAATGCCGCCAAGGGCCAGCAGGCAGAAAAACAGGAAAATCCGCAAACGCAAGCTGAGCCGGGTAAGCATCGCTATCCTCCGCACACAGTGGCCAGGATCGCATCATCAGCGCCCGGTTCAATCCAGTTCAGCCCCTCCGGCAGCCCGCCGGCGAACTCCGCCGTGCCAGCGGACAGCGCCCGCCGCCCGGCGCCGCAATCCAGCCAGACCGGCAGTTTGGTCACCGCAGCCCAGCGGCCGAAGAAATAGATCTCTGCCAGATGCACCTGCGGGTGGTCCGCATGGCTTTTCATCGTGGCGGTATCAATGGCGGCAAAACGGTCGATGTAGGGCACAGCATAGGTCCAGGGGCGGTAGAAGCTGCGGTTCTCCACCGTTTCCGCCACCACCAGACCCTCGGGCAGACCGGCCGCGGTGCGGCTGTACCAGCCGTATTCCGAGGCGATGGTGACGCCGATCATCGCCAGCCCCGCCGCCACCGGCGCCATCCAGCGCGGCAGCCGCCCCTTCAGCACCCGGTTCAGGAGCATCACCACGCCCGCCGCCGCAATGCCCGCAAAAATCACCGCAATCAGTTCCAGAAACATCCTTTGCCCTCTTCAAAATCCGGCCGGCTCTTTCATCTTTCCAAAAATACTCCCGCCGGAGGCATCTGTGCGCTCCGCAAGCGCTGCTGTCAGCTTAACATGCCTTTACCGTGCCCAACCGCCGATTGCATCGTCTTTACAACAACAAAGGCGTCGCGCAGATGACTTCGCTCAAAGTCCGACAGATCCGAAGGCGCCAGGTAATTATCCGGTGCCTGGCCCGCCCGGATCTGTGCGGCCTGATGCTCCAGCCGGGTCTGGGCGATCAGGTCATAGGCGTCCATGAGATCCCGCGCGCCGGAGAGGCTGAGCACGCCGGCAAACTCTGCCGCCTCCAGCCGGGCGCGGGTGTTGACCTCAGCCAGCTCCCCTTGCAGCGCGTAGATCCGGCCCAGGTCCACCACCGGCACCACGCCGTTGTGTTTCATGTCCAGCGTGTTGCGGTGCTCGCCCGAACGGATGGTGGCCAGCCCGCGCAAGAGCCCCAGCGGCGGCGTGTGCTTCAGGGAGTTTGCGATCATATGCGCGGTGAAAATGGAGTTTGCGCGGGCAGCCGCCAGGGTTTCCTGCTGCAGGTCCGCAAACAGGGCGGCATCGCCGCCGATGGGGCGCAGGTCGAACATCACCGAGGCCAGCATTTGCGCCTCGGGGCTGGGCTTGGCGATCCAGCCGCGGAAATAGTCGCGCCAGACACGCAGCGGCTGCCGCCAGCGCAGGCTGGACGCCATCATGCCGCCGGGGCAATAGACGTAGCCGCAGGTGTTCAGCCCGTCGCAGACAAACTCGGCGAGCTGTTCGAAATAGGGCGCATCCCCCGGCGCCAGATCGTCAGACAGGATCAGGCAGTTGTCCTGATCGGAGACACCGGTCTGCTCGCGCCGGCCCTGCGAGCCGCAAGCCAGCCACAGGTAGGGGACCGGGGCAGGGCCCAGTTTCTCCTCTGCCAGTGCCAGCAGGCGGCGGGTGGCGGTGTCGGCAATGTCTGTGACCAGCCGGGTCACCACCTCATGCCGGTTGCCTCCTGCTACCAATTGCACCAGCAGACGGGGGATTTCGGCGGTCACCTTGGCGATTTCCGCGGCCGAGCCGGCGCGTGCAATGGCCGAGACCATCTCGCCCGAGCTGACCGCCTGGAAGCGGGTGAGGTCGGTCTGGGTCACGATCCCGGCCAGCCGACCAGCCTCTACCACCGGGATATGGCCGATGCCGTGCTCCATCATCATGTGCAGCACGTCGGATCCGATGGCGGAGGGCGCCAGGGTCAGCGGATCCGGGGTCATCACAGCGCTGACCGGGGTGGAGATGGGCTTGCCCGCCGCAAGGATTTTGCCGGTCAGGTCGCGGGTGGTGAGAATGCCTTGCAGGCTGTCCCCGTCGGTGACGCAGACTGAGGAGATGAAATGGTTGCGCATCAGCTGCGCCGCGCTTTGGCAGGTGAGGCCGCCGGAGCAGGTGACGGGGTTTCGCGCCATGATGGCCTCGACCCTTGTGGTGGCCAGGCTGTTGCCCTCGCGGCTGCCGGGGCGGCGGCGGTCGAAGAATTTTGCGACCTGCGGCTGGCTGCCCATCAGGGTGTGGAAGTCCGCCTTGGGCAGCAGGAGCAAGAGCGTTTCTGCCGTGGCTTTGGCTGAGGTCACCGCCCGGCCGCTGCGGGTCAGGCCGCGCTCGCCAAAGGAGTTGCGGGGGCCGAGGATGGAAACGGGGATGCCGTTTTCGTCGGTCACTTCGACCTCGCCGGTATGGACCAGGTAGAGGCCCTTCAGCTCCTCGTTCAGCGCATAGACGGGATCGCCGGCAGCGGCGTCGATCTGGCGGAACTTGGGGGCAAGGTCCTGCAGCAGTGCCGGTTCCAGGCTGTCGTAGGGATGCACCGAGGACAGAAAGCGGAGCAGGGCAGTTTCGGAAAGGGGCATTCGCTTTTCCTTCTCAGGTGGTTCGAACTGTCTTCCCGGGGTGCACAGCAGCCCGGATCGCGTCCGACCCGCCCCGCAGGGCGGGCGCGATTGCGCCCACCCTGGGGTCGGACGCAATCCTGTTGTAATTGAGTGTTGCCATTGGCAAAAAATGGTCCCGCCAGCAAAAAGCCGGGCGGGACCATCAGGGAGGTGGCGGGCCGCCGAGGGACGGCCCGCCCAGGGGAGGTTAGTGGTCCTGCGCGGCGCCGGCGCCGCGCGGGATGCGGACGCTTTCGACCAGCTCTTCGATCTCGGCCGGGATGGCTTCGCTCGACTTGGAGACGAAGTAGGCCACCGCAAAGTTCACCATTGCGCCGATCGCACCAAAGGAGGTGGATTTGACGGTGCCCAGCAGCGGGTCTGCATCGGTGAAGGAGTTGGTGCCCGGGATGAACAGCCAGCCCTTGTGCAGGAAGATGTAGACCAGGGTGACGATCAGGCCTGCCAGCATGCCGGCCACTGCGCCCTTGTTGTTCACCTTGGTGAAGATGCCCATCATCAGCGCCGGGAAGATCGAGGCGGCTGCGAGGCCGAAGGCCAGCGCCACGGTCTGTGCGGCAAAGCCCGGCGGGTTCAGGCCCAGATAGGTTGCCACCGCGATGGCCACGGCCATGGCGATACGGGCCGACAGCAGCTCGCCTTTTTCCGAGATGTTCGGGTTGATCGAGCCCTTGATCAGGTCGTGCGACACAGCCGAGGAGATCGCGAGCAGCAGACCCGCCGCAGTGGACAGTGCCGCCGCCAGGCCGCCAGCCGCCACCAGGCCGATGACCCAGCCCGGCAGGTTGGCAATCTCAGGGTTGGCCAGAACCAGGATGTCGCGGTTGAACTTGGTCAGCTCATTGCCGGCCCAGCCGTTGGCTGCCGCGGTTTCCTGCAGATCGGGGTTCTTGTCGTTGTAGTACTGGATCGCACCGTCGCCGTTCTTGTCTTCCCAAGCGAGCAGGCCGGTTTTCTGCCAGGTGGCCATCCAGTCGTACTGCGGATCGTTTTCGATCTGCTGCACGGTCACAGCACCGCCTTCGATGCCGCCATTGGGCCACATCATCTCGGTGATGTTCAGACGGGCCATGGCGCCAACGGCCGGAGCGGTCAGGTACAGAAGCGCAATGAACACCAGGGTCCAGCCGGCCGACCAGCGGGCATCCGCCACGCGCGGCACGGTGAAGAAGCGCATGATCACGTGGGGCAGGCCCGCGGTGCCGATCATCAGCGACAGGGTGAACAGCACCATGTTGAACGTGTCGGCGTGATGCAGCGTGTACTCCTTGAAGCCCAGCTCGGTCACAATCGCGTCCAGTTTTGCCAGCAGCGGCTCGCCGGATGCAGCGTGGTCGCCGAACAGGCCCAGGGCCGGGACCGGGTTGCCGGTCAGCTGCAGCGAGATAAAGATTGCCGGAATGGTGTAGGCCGTGATCAGAACGCAGTACTGGGCAACCTGGGTGTAGGTCACGCCCTTCATGCCGCCGAACACGGCGTAGGCGAAGACCACACAGGCGCCGATCAGCAGGCCTGCGGTGTTGGAGACCTCCAGGAAGCGGCCAAAGGCCACGCCGACGCCGGTCATCTGGCCGATCACATAGGTGGTCGATGCAACGATCAGGCAGATCACAGCCACCACGCGCGCGGTCGGGGAATAGAACCGGTCGCCGATGAACTCGGACACGGTGTACTTGCCGAACTTGCGCAGGTAGGGCGCCAGCAGCAGCGCCAGCAGCACATAACCGCCGGTCCAGCCCATCAGGAAGGTGGAGTTGTCATAGCCGGTAAAGGCGATGAGGCCCGCCATCGAGATGAAAGACGCCGCCGACATCCAGTCCGCCGCGGTGGCCATGCCGTTGGTGACGGGGTGAACGCCCCGGCCGGCGGCATAGAATTCCGAGGTCGAGCCCGCGCGGGCCCAGATCGCGATGCCGATGTAGAGCGCAAAGGAGGCGCCCACAAACAGCAGGTTGATGGTAAACTGGTCCATCTTATTCTTCCTCCACGCCGTATTCACGGTCCAGCTTGTTCATGCGGACCGCGTAGAAAAAGATCAGCCCCAGGAACACCAGGATCGAGCCTTGCTGGGCGAACCAGAAGCCTAGATCGCTGCCGCCGACGCTGATGCCCGACAGGGCAGGGCGCAGCAGGATGCCGAAGCCGAATGATACAACAGCCCAGATCACCAGGCTGACGAGAATGATGCGCACATTGGCCGCCCAATAGCCCTTGTCGGCTTCGGCGGCCTTTGCGGCGTTTGTGGTTTGGTCCGCCATGGCGGCTCCTCCTTCTTCCTCCTGAACCTGCCTGCGAGTGTTCTCAGGCAAGCTCTCTCCATTTGCCTGCCGCCGGGTTCACGGGCGTACAGGCATGACTCCTCCGGTCCGCCAGGGCGGTGCCGATGGGTATTCCAATGTCAGGGGACGGGGTCCTGCGGGTCAGGCAGGCCCCGTTTCTTGTTGGTTAGCTGGTGGCCTCGGTCACGATGGCCGCCATGTCCTGGGCGATACCGGAGATGTCGCCCATGGCATTTGTTGTCTTCAGCACGTCCTTGCCGCCGTAGTAGGCGATCAGCGGCGCGGTCTGCGCGTGATAGGCCTCCAGCCGGCTGGCAACGGTTTCGGCGTTGTCGTCAGCACGGCGCTTCATTTCGGTGCTGCCGCATTTGTCGCATTTGCCGGCCTCTGCGGGCTGCTTGAAGCTGTCGTGGTAGCCCTCGCCGCAGCCTGCGCAGGTGTAGCGGCCGGAGATGCGTTCGACCATCGCGGCGTCGTCCACCTCGAGGCTGATCGCAGCGTTGATCTTCTGCTGGGTTTCCGCCAGCAGATCGTCAAGCGCCTCTGCCTGTACGGTGGTGCGGGGGAAGCCGTCGAGGATCACGCCTTTGGTGCAATCGGGCTCCGCCAGGCGGTCGCGCAGGATGTTGATCACGATCTCGTCGCTGACCAGCTGGCCCGCTTCCATCACTGCCTTGGCGGCGAGGCCCGCGGGGGTGCCAGCCGCAACCGCTTCGCGCAGCAGATCGCCAGTCGACAGCTGCACATAGCCGAATTTTTCCTCCAGCATCCGCGCCTGGGTGCCCTTGCCGGCGCCCGGAGGCCCCAGCAGGATCAGCACGGCGGGACGGGTGAGGACTGCCATATTCATGTCTGCTTACCCCTTGTTTGCGCGGTTTTCGATCAGGTCCTCGACCACCGACGGATCGGCAAGGGTCGACGTATCGCCCAAGCTGCCGAAGTCGTTCTCGGCGATCTTGCGCAGGATGCGGCGCATGATCTTGCCGGAGCGGGTTTTCGGCAGGCCCGGCGCCCACTGGATCACGTCCGGGCTGGCGATCGGGCCGATCTCGGTGCGGACCCAGGTGCGCAGCTCCTTGCGCAGCTCATCCGAAGGCTCCCGGTCGTTCATCAGGGTCACATAGCAGTAGATGCCCTGGCCCTTGATCTCATGCGGGTAGCCGACCACGGCGGCCTCGGCCACGGCGGCGTGGGCAACCAGGGCGCTTTCGACCTCGGCCGTGCCCATGCGGTGGCCGGAGACGTTGATCACGTCATCGACCCGGCCGGTGATCCAGTAATCGCCGTCCTCGTCGCGGCGGCAGCCGTCGCCGGTGAAGTAGTAGCCCTTGTAGTCGGAGAAATAGGTTTTCTCGAACCGCTCATGGTCGCCCCAGACGGTGCGCATCTGGCCCGGCCAGCTGTCCTTGATGCACAGGACGCCCTCGACGCCGTTGCCCTCGATCTCGACACCGGACTGCGGGTCCAGAACCACCGGCTGGATGCCGAAGAAGGGTTTCATCGCCGCACCCGGCTTCATCGCGTGCGCCCCTGGCAGCGGGGTCATCAGATGGCCGCCGGTCTCGGTCTGCCACCAGGTGTCGACGATCGGGCATTTGCCCTTGCCGACTACCTCATTGTACCAGGTCCAGGCTTCCGGGTTGATCGGCTCGCCCACGGTGCCCAGGGTGCGCAGTGCCGAGAGGTCGCATTTCTCAACGAACTCAGGACCCTGGCCCATCAGCGCCCGGATCGCGGTGGGGGCGGTGTAGAACTGGTTGACTTTATGCTTCTCGCAGACCTGCCAGAAACGCGAGGCATCGGGGTAGGTCGGCACGCCTTCGAACATCAGCGTGGTGGCGCCATTGGCCAAGGGCCCGTAGACGATATAGCTGTGGCCGGTCACCCAGCCCACGTCGGCAGTACACCAGTAGATGTCGCCGTCATGGTAATCAAAGGTGATCTCATGGGTCATCGCGGCATAGGTGAGATAGCCGCCAGTGGTGTGCACCACGCCCTTGGGCTGGCCGGTGGAGCCGGAGGTGTAGAGGATGAACAGCGGATCCTCGGCGTTCATCTCGGCCGGGGCGCAGTAGTCATCCGCTTCCAGCGCCATCTCGTTGTAGTCGTAGTCGCGCCCGTCCACCCAGGTGGTCTGGCCGCCGGTGCGTTTGACCACCAGGCATTTCACGCTGTCCTTGGTGTGCAGCAGGGCGGCGTCGGCGTTGGATTTCAGCGGCGTGTTGCGGCCGCCGCGCGGCGCTTCGTCTGCGGTGATCAGCACCTTGGCGTCGCAGCCGTTGATACGGGCCGCCAGCGCGTCGGGGGAGAAGCCGGCAAAGACGATGGAATGAATGGCGCCGATGCGGGCGCAAGCCAGCATGGCATAGGCCGCCTCGGGGATCATCGGCAGATAGATCACAACCCGGTCGCCCTTGCGCACGCCCATTGATTCCAGAATGTTGGCCATCCGGCAGGTGCGGCGGTGCAGCTCCCTATAGGAGATATGCTGGGCCTCATCCTCGGGGCTGTCCGGCTCCCAGATGATCGCGGTCTGATCGCCGCGGGTTTCCAGGTGGCGGTCGATGCAGTTGGCCGAGACGTTCAGGGTGCCGTCGGCGTACCAGTTGATCGAGACATTGCCGAAGTTGTAATTCACGTCCTTCACCTGGGTGAAGGGCTTGATCCAGTCGATGCGCTTGCCCTGTTCGCCCCAGAATGCTTCGGGATCGGACAGAGAGGCGTCATACATCTCCTGGTATTTCGCGGCATTGACATGCGCGCGGGCAACGGTTTCGTCGGATGGCGGATAGACAGCGTCTGCGTGCAGCGCGTTCATGCGGTTTCCTCCCAGAAATTTTATTGGCAAGACAAACGACAACGCTGTGCCGCGGCTGTCAAACCGTTTCCTCCTGCGAACCGATAATAGAGCAGGCTGAAAATTTGTGAATAACCAGCGGGTTTTTAAGCATTTGCTTGTGAACGAATTTCCCTGAGCGCTACACCTTTGTAAAGTTGATGACGTTTTTGATTTTCAGATTGCGCAAAATCAATGGCTTGCCTGTAAATGCGTTTGCGGCTGCTTTACGGGGCCAGTTGCAGCCGGACCGGGCAGGGTGCGCGCCGTTGGCGGAAACATGCTGCTGCCGCGCTGCGGCATATTGTGCCACCTGCCGCTTTAACAGGAGCATCAGCCCCGGCCTTGCGCGCCTGGCGCGAGTCGCTGCGTAACCTTTCCGCCCTGGGGGTTGGCAGCGCGCGGGCAAGCCGTTAGCCTGACGCCCAAGCGCCCGCCCTTGGCCCCTGCCAACGCGGAAAAGGGCGCAATTCGGGAGAGTTACATCATGAATAAATTTCTGACTGCCGCTGTTGCGGCAACTGCGGGCGTTGCATTGGCGGGCGAGGCTGCCGCGACGGAATGGAACGTGTCCCTGTGGGGCAAGCGCCGCGCCTTTACCGAGCATGTGGAGAAACTGGCCGAGCTGGTCAGTGAAAAGACCGGCGGCGAGTTCACCCTGAACATCAGCTATGGCGGCCTCAGCAAGAACAAGGAGAACCTCGACGGAATCTCCATCGGCGCCTTCGAGATGGCGCAGTTCTGCGCTGGCTACCACCGCGACAAGAACCCTTCGATCACCGTGCTGGAACTGCCGTTCCTGGGCGTGAACACGCTGGAGGAAGAGGTGGCCGTGGCCAATGCGGTCTATGCGCATCCGGCGGTGCAGGCGGATCTGGCGCGCTGGAATGCCAAGCTGCTGATGACCTCGCCGATGCCGCAGTACAATATTGTCGGCACCGGCGAGCCGCGTGACGAGCTGGGTGAGTTCAAGGACATGCGGGTGCGCGCCACCGGCGGCATCGGCAAGGCGTTCTCTGCCGTGGGGGCGGTGCCGACCTCAGTGACCGCGACGGAGGCTTACAATGCAATGGAATCCGGTGTTGTGGACACCGTTGCCTTTGCTCAGCACGCGCATCTGGCCTTTGGCACCATCAACCGCGCCGACTGGTGGACCGCGAACCTGAACCCCGGCACCGTGAACTGCCCGGTGGTGGTGAACACCGATGCCTATGACGCGCTGAGCGATGCGGAGCGCGAAGCATTGGACAGCTCGATTGCTGAGGCGATTGATCACTATCTGGCCAACTATGGCGAGCTGCTTGCGAAATGGGACAGCGTGCTGGCCGAGAAGGGCGTGGAGAAGGTCACCATTTCCGACGCAGAGCTGGCCGAGTTCCGCAAGGTGGCCGCCGACCCGATCCGTGCCCAGTGGATCGAGGACATGACCGCCCAAGGCCTGCCGGCGCAGGAGCTGTATGATCTGGTGCAGAAAACGCTGAGCGATCACCGCTCGGGCAGCTAAGTACCTAGGGCAGCGCCCGACCTCGGGTGGGTGCGAAGTGCCCTCCCGTGGGGGAGGCCGGGCGCTGCCCGGCCTTTCAGCCGGGCGATAGTTTTCTATCTCACGGTTTGGGGAAATACAAAATGGCGGCAGGAGCAGCAGTCCTGGAGGACGGCAGCCTGATCAGCAGGCTGGACCGGGGGTTACTGAAAGCGGAACGTGTGCTGGCACTGCTCAGCGGCATTGCGGTGTTCTCGCTGATGATCCTGGCGGTGGTCTCGGTCGGCGGGCGCAATGCGGCGAACGCGCCCTTGCCCGGTTACGTGGACTGGATCGAGCAGATCATGCCGCTGATCGCCTTCATGGGCATCGCATTCGTGCAGCGCGACGGCGCCCATATCCGCATGGACATTTTCATCGGCGCGCTGCGGGGACGGGCGCTGTGGCTGTTCGAGCTGGTCTCAGTGCTGCTGATCTTTGTGCTGATCGCGGCTTTGGTCTGGGGCAGCTGGTCGCATTTCCTGCGCTCCTTTGACTTTGCCGCACCCTGGTGGAGCCGCGACAGCTCTATCGACATCGGCCTGCCGATCTGGCCCGCCAAGCTGCTGGCGCCGGTGGCCTTTGCGGTGCTGGGGCTGCGGCTTTCGCTGCAGATCTGGGGCTATGGCCGCGCGCTTGTGCTGGGGCTGGAGGCGCCGGTGGCGGTGCCGCTGATCCAGAGCGCGGCGGAGCAGGCGGCAGCAGAGGCCGAGCAGCTGGAAGGCCATGACACAAGTGGCAGCGGGCAGGGGTAAGATATATGGAACCCATTGAAATCGGCCTGTGGGTCACCGGCGGCCTGCTGGCGATGGTGGTGCTGGGGATGCGGGTGGCCTTTGCCGCCGGCCTGGCGGGCCTCATCGGCCTGGTGTGGATCTTCTGGGCCAAGTTCGGCTATGATCCGGCGCGGTTTGGCAAGGCGCTGACCGTCTCGGTCAAGATCGCGGGCCAGGTGCCGCATTCAAAGGTCTCCAGCCAGGCGCTCAGCCTCATTCCGACCTTCATCCTGATCGGCTACCTGGCCTATTACGCAGGCTTGACCCGGGCGCTGTTCGAGGCCGCCAAGCGCTGGATCGCCTGGCTGCCCGGCGGGCTTGCGGTCTCTACCGTCTTTGCCACCGCGGGTTTTGCGGCTGTGTCGGGTGCGTCGGTTGCCACCTCCGCTGTCTTTGCCCGCATCGCGATCCCGGAGATGCTGCAGATCGGCTATAACAAGCAGTTTGCAGCAGGCGTTGTGGCGGCAGGCGGCACGCTGGCCTCCTTGATCCCGCCCTCGGCCATTCTGGTGATCTATGCCATCATCGTGGAGCAGGACGTGGGCAAGCTGTTGCTGGCCGGCTTTATCCCGGGTGCCTTCTCGGCGGTGATCTACGGGCTGCTGATTGTGGGCATCGCGGTTATCTTCAAATCCGTCGGCCCGCCGGTCAAGGGCTTCACCTGGGGCCAGCGGTTTGCATCGCTGCCGGGGGCCTTGCCGATCATCTTTGTCGTCGTGATCATCATCTGCTTTGTCTACAACCCCTTTGGCGGCGATGCCTGGGGAACCCCCACCGAAGGCGGCGCCCTGGGCGCCTTTGTGGTCTTCTGCATGGCCGTTTTTAAAGGCATGAAATGGGCAGAGCTGAAATCGGCGCTCTTGGAGACCGCCAAGCTTACTGTGATGATTTTCACCATCATCTGGGGGGTGCTGATCTATGTGCGGTTCCTGGGCTTTGCCGACCTGCCGGGGGCGTTCTCGGACTGGATCACCTCGCTGGAGATGTCGCCAATGCTGATCCTGATCTGCATCCTGCTGGCCTATGCGGTCTTGGGGATGTTCATGGATGCGATCGGCATGCTGCTCTTGACGCTGCCGGTGGTCTACCCGGCGGTGATGGCGCTCAATGGCGGCGAGAGCGTGGCGGCGGCAGACAGCGCCTTTGGCATGAGCGGCACCATGTGCGCGATCTGGTTCGGCATCCTGGTGGTGAAAATGGCCGAGTTCTGCCTGATCACCCCGCCCATCGGCCTCAACTGCTTTGTGGTCGCCGGGGTGCGCGATGACCTGAGCGTGCAGGACGTGTTCCGCGGCGTGACGCCGTTCTTCATTGCGGACGGGGTGACCATTGCCCTGCTGGTCGCCTTCCCGGGGATCGTCCTCTACCTGCCGTCCTTGGCCGGGTAGAGGAAGAGAAGAGCGCTCAGGGCTCTCCAAAGCAGATACGGGCTTCAAACCCGCCTTCACATGATCCCTGCCTGCCAGCGCCAGCGGCCGGCCTCAAGCAAAACAGCCGTATCCCCGCCATTGGGCGGGGCCCCGCGGCGGTTTCTCTTGATCCCGCCCCCTGTCCCAGGCTGTCCGTGCTCACGCGAACGCGGCTCCGAAGCAGATCGGCTTGGCAGGCGGGCGTGCAGGGCCTATATGGCGCGGCATGACAGATTTTGCCCCCTTGCACCAAGCCGCGCGCCTTTCCGTGGCACCGATGATGGACTGGACCGACCGGCACTGCCGTTATCTGCACCGGCTGCTGAGCCGTGAGGCGCTGCTGTATACCGAGATGGTGACCGCGCCGGCGCTGGTGCGGGGCGGGGCGTTGCATTTGCTGGACTTCAATCCGCAAGAGCATCCGGTGGCGCTGCAGCTGGGCGGGTCGGACCCTGCAGAGCTGGCCGAGGCAGCGCGGCTGGGGGCGGAAGCGGGCTATGACGAGATCAACCTCAATTGCGGCTGCCCCAGCGACCGGGTGCAGTCCGGTGCCTTTGGCGCGGTGCTGATGCAGACACCGGAGCTGGTGGCCGATTGCGTTGCTGCCATGCGCGAGGCGGTGAAGGTGGAAGTCACTGTCAAATGCCGCATCGGCGTTGATGAACAGGAGCCGGAGGAGGTGCTGCCGGATTTCCTGGAGAAGATCCGCGCGGCGGGCTGCAAACGTGTGACCATCCACGCGCGCAAGGCCTGGTTGCAGGGGTTGTCACCGAAGGAGAACCGGGACATTCCGCCTTTGGACTATGATCTGGTGCACCGGATGAAGGCGGCGTTTGGGGATCTGCATATCTCCATCAACGGCGGCATTGCCACGCTGGACGAGGCCAGGGCGCATCTGGAGCGCGGGCTGGACGGGGTGATGGTGGGGCGTGCGGCCTATCACCAGCCTGCCGATGTGCTCTGTGCGGCGGATGCTGAGATTTATGGCACTGGCGCGGTCAGCGAGCCGGGCGCGGCGGTGCAGCAGATGCTGCCCTATATCGAGGCGCGTCTCGGCGAAGGCGCCAAGCTCAACCAGATCACCCGGCACATGCTGGGGCTGTTTGCGGGCAAGCCGGGCGCGCGGCAATGGCGGCGGATGCTGTCCGAAGGCGCCTGCCGGGCGGGCGCCGGGCCGGAGCTGGTGCTGGAGGCGCTGGCGCAGGTGGAGAGCCGCGCCGCAGCGTGACGGAACGCCTCACACGCTAGTGGCTTGTGCATCCTTTGGGCGGCAGCTAACCCTTTGCCGGTGACGCAAAAGCCTGAGGTGCCCCGCATGACTGATCCCGCCGTGACAGCCGCCCTGTGGCCGGAGCCTGCGCTGCTGATGCAGATGGGCGGGCTGCTGGTTGTGATCGGGGCCTTTGCCGGCGTCTTGGCAGGGCTTCTGGGTGTTGGCGGCGGGATCGTTCTGGTGCCTGCGTTCTTCTATGCCTTCCAGACCCTTGGCTATGGCGGCGATCAGCTGATGCAGATCTGCCTGGCGACATCGCTGGCGACGATCATCGTGACCTCGGTGCGTTCTGTCATGAGCCACAACAAGAAGGGCGCGGTGGATTGGGAGATCCTGCGCGGCTGGGGGGTCGGCATTGCTGCCGGCGCCATCGTAGGCGTGCTGGCGGCTTCGGCGCTGCGCTCTGGCGTGCTGCAAGGCGTGTTCGGCGGGCTGGCACTGGTGATCGGCTGTTACCTGGGGCTGGGCCGCTCTGAGTGGCGGCTGGCGGAGGCGATGCCCAAGGGCGGCAGGCGCGCGGCGCTGTCGCCTGCGGTCGGCTTCCTGTCGGTGCTGATGGGGATTGGCGGCGGCAGCTTCGGCGTGCCGCTGATGACCCTGCACGGGGTGGCGGTGCACCGGGCGGTGGCCACCGCCGCCGGCTTTGGCGTGATCATCGCGGTGCCTTCGGTTGCGGGGTTCCTGCTGCTGGAAGTGGACCCGGCCGCGCGGCCGCCTTTCACCATCGGTGCGGTCAACCTGGTGGCGTTCTTTATCGTGATTGCGATGACCCTGATCACGGCTCCTTACGGCGTCAAGCTGGCCCATGCGATGGACCCCAAGCCGTTGAAGCGGCTGTTCGGGGCGTTTTTGGTGCTGGTCGCCCTTAACATGCTGCGTAAAGCGCTGGGATATTGATGAAAATGAACAAGCAGTACGAGCAGTTCGAACAGTTTCAGGACAAGGGCTGGGTGCGCTTTGGCCAGGACCCGCTAATCGCCGCCTGGGCAGCGGATGCCCTGCAGCATGGGGTCCGGTCGCTGGATGATCCGGCCTGTGCCGAGTGGTTCCAGTGCGAGCGCACCTGGTTCATCGGTGTGGATGCCCTGCCGAATGACGCCGCAGGGCGCCTGCCGGACGGGCCGCCGCTGGGTGGGGCGCCGGTGGAGTTCATCACGCAGCACCTCGGGCCCATCCCGGAGTTGCACCGGGCGCAGGTGTCCTCGGTCTTTCCGGGCTATCCGCGGCCGCGTCCGGGTGAAGGCGAGGCCGCCTTCCGCTACCGCGTCAAGCGCGATGCGGCGCATGTGGACGGGGTCAAGATGTACGGCGAGCACCGCCGCCGCAAGGTGGAGGAGCCGCATGCTTGGGTGCTAGGCATTCCGCTGAACGACAGCAGCCCCGATGCCTCGCCGCTGGTGATCTGGGAAGGCAGCCACAGGATCATGCGCCGCGCCTTTGCCGCCGCATTCGAGGGCGTGCCGCAGGAAGATTGGGCGGATGTGGATGTGACCGATGCCTATACCGCCGCCCGCGCAGAGGTGTTCGAGACCTGCCCGCGGATCACCGTGCCCGCCAAGCCGGGCGAGTCCTACCTGATGCACCGGCTGTGCCTGCACGGGGTTGCGCCCTGGGGCGAGGGGGCAAGCGCGCCGGAAGAGGGGCGGATGATTGCCTATTTCCGGCCTGAGCTGGCGGATTGGACCAAAGGGTGGCTGGCGGAGGGGTAGGCTGCGGGTACTTTAAGTTGCAGCGTTAATCTTGGGAAAATCGTCTTTGTCGAAGTATGGGTCTTGCGTCCAACCTTGCTCAGCTTGAATGATTTCTCGCATGAGCACGCCGGTCCAATGGTTTAGACACCCACAAGCGTCTTTGAATTCGGAAAAAAGCATTTCCTGATTGTATCCTACGCGGTCCGAGCTCTTTTCGCGCCCAAAAGCTGTTTTGAGAGAGGTTCCAAAACGAAACAGGTCACCTGTAGGGTCGATCGCATGAAGGTTTTCGATCAGGCCATCTGTGTTCTTTAGCCTAGCGTCAAGTTCTAGTTGGTATCCATTGTCCACTAACCATTGTCGGCCTTGCGACCACAATTTGTCTAGACTGTGACCATGCTTCATTGGGGATTTTTGGCTTTTTGTTCTCCACCCAATTGTTTCAATTAATTCTTTCAGCTTTAGTTCGAGTGTCTGCCGGATTAAGTGGAGCACCGGTGCAGTCCAATTACCAACTACAGGTTGGCTTAGCTGCACTCCAATTAGAGCTTCTGCAGCCATCTCGAAATCAGTTGCAGCGAGGCCATAGTCAAAGTCGCCGTTGTGGTTCTCACAATAGGCAATACTGGGATTTCTGTCCTCCATCGGTTTGGCCGGGCCACTCCAGATTTCGAAGTAATAGCGCTCGTCAGGGTTTTCAGGGTTCGTCAAAGGAATACCAGAAGTGTAAGGTAGAATTTCCTCGGAACGTTACTGCCTTGATGAGACAAGTGCAAAGGCTCGTGTTTTTCTTTGAACACGCGCGGGAGTACGCGTGAAATAGGTCAGCAATTCTACCTGAATGTTTCGCGCGCGAAACATTGGGTCAGCACTTATTCCGCATGATTTACAGAGCCTTACCCTGCCGCGCGCTGCGTTAATAATTGCGCATGTCCGAGAAGCTCAAAACCGGTTCCCACTTTTGAGCGACATGCTCAGCTGCGTTTTAACCTTGCGCCGCGGCCGCCGCGGCGCTTGACGAGTTTGCTGGCGCGGGCGGGGAGGGCGTCCATGATCTCCGCGCGCTCATCATTGGTCATTTTGGACCAGTCGCGGATTTCGTCGATGGAGCGGTAGCAGCCGGTGCAGATGCGCGCCTCGGGGTGGACGACGCAGATCTTGATGCAGGGGCTTTGGATTTCGTCCCGTTTCCATACGTCGTCAGTCATCATTCATCCGTTCTTCAAATGCCGCATCCGGTCCAATGCGCCTTGCAAGATATAGGAGGCCGCGACGTGGTCGATAACCTCTGCGCGGCGTTTGCGTGTCGTATCTGCCTCAAGAAGCGCTTTTTCTGCCGCCACGGTGCTGAGGCGCTCGTCCCAGAAGGAGATCGGCAGATCGGTGAGCTGGGCCAGATTGCGGGCAAAGGCGCGGGTGGATTGGCAGCGGGGGCCCTCGGTGCCGTCCATATTGCGGGGCAGGCCGAGGAGGATGCCGCTGATGTCGCGCTGCTGGATGATTTCCAGCAGGCGCGCGGCATCAAGCGAGAACTTCTTGCGCTTGACGGTCTCCAATGGTGTCGCCACCGCGCCGATGCGGTCGGAGACGGCAACGCCGATGGTCTTGGTGCCCAGGTCCAGCCCCATCAGCGCGTTCATCGGCGGCAGGGCGGCGGCGAAGTCTTCAAACGCGTCATGGATCATTCTGTCAGTCCTGCCTGGGCGGCGATGGTTTCCAGCAGTGCCAGCGCCTCTGCGTCTGCCTCGAACGCGCCGCGGGCCTCGTCATAGACGGTGCGGGCGCGCTCGGTCTCGCCCAGAACCGACAGGGCACCGATCAGGCGGGCCCATTCCTCGGCGCTGCCGCCTTCGGTTGCCAGCCGGTCCGACAGGCGGGTGACCATGCCGCGGATCATTTCCTGCTGCTCGTCTGCCGTCAGCTCTGCCGCGCCTTCCATGTCCTCAGCGCTGGGGCCGGGCAGGGCGGCAGGGCTGGCGCCGCCGGGCGCGATGGGCTGGTGCTGGACGCCGGCGCGGAAGGCCATTTCCTCGATCTGGCCCTGGATGCCCTGGACCCATGGCGCGTCCGCGGGGCCTGCGCGCAGGGCTGCGGCCCATTCACGGTAGGCGAGATCCGGGCGGCCGATCTGGCCGAGCATCAGGCCCCAGTAATACCGCGCGGGGCCGTGGGCGGGGTCGATGGCCAGGGCTTTTTGCAAGTCGGTCTGGGCTTGCGGCGAGACGTAGCCGCCGGTCGCCATGATCCGGAGCTCGGCCAGTTCGGTGAAGTCGCGGGCGTTGACCTGGCCCTCTGCCAGGCGGATGTAATTTTCCTTGGCCTGATAGGCAGCCTGGAAATTGCCGAGGTTGGCCTCGTGCTGGGCCAGCAGGGCCTGCCCCTGGGGATCATCTTTGCGTTCGCCTGCGGTCTTGCGCAGTTGTTCGACCAGCTGGATGTAGCCTTCTTCGACCTGGGGCTTGGGCAGCGCGGGCACCTCGGCTTCGGCCTCGGTTTGCGAGGGGCGGTTTTCGGCGCGCTCGCCTGCCAGGCGGATACGGTCCTGAAGGCCCAGATCGCCATAACCCGGGGCGCCAAGCTGCCAGTAGACCCCCAGGGTGCCGCCGGTGATCAGCAGCGCAGTGGCAATGGCAAAGCCCAGCGACAGGGCTTGCGGCTGGGCGGGGCCGGTCTTGCGTTTTTGCAGCTGTGCGTCGGCGGCCAGGATGCGGCGCGAGATTTCGGTGCGGATGCGCTCGGCGTCCCCTTCATTGATCACGCCGCGGGCCAGGTCCTTGTCCACTTCGCGCAATTGCTGGCGGTAGACGCGCAGGTCGTAGGCCGCGGCAGGTTCGCCTTGCTCGCGGGCGCGAATGATGATCATTGCCAGCAGCAGCGCTGCTGCAAAGGCGATTAGGGCGGTGACTGTCCAGAAAACCATGCCGTCTCCGTAGTTTGGTTTTCATCTATATGCGGGGGCAGCCGAACAAAAGGGCCAAACTGCCGCGCCGTCGCGAGACATGCCGCAATGCGTCATTAAGATATGTCGCAATAACGCAGAAAGGGGACGATAAACGGCACGGGTAGCCCATGCGTTTAGGGCATACCCGCTAGCAGACACGAACCATCGGATTCGCTCATGAAACGCTATTCAGTCTTTGCTGTTGCGCGGGAAGCCCTGCGCTATCACACCGGATGGGAGCGCGCCTGGCGCTCGCCGGAACCCAAACGCCACTACGATGTCGTCATCGTGGGTGCGGGCGGGCATGGCCTTGCCACTGCCTACTACCTGGGCAAGAACTTCGGCATTACCAATGTCGCAATTATCGAGAAAGGCTGGCTTGGCGGCGGCAATACGGGCCGGAACACCACCATCATCCGCTCGAACTACCTGCAGGATCCCTCGGCTGCGATCTATGAAAAGGCGCGCAGCCTTTATGAGACCATGTCGCAGGATCTGAACTACAACGTGATGTTCAGCCCGCGCGGCGTGATCATGCTGGCGCAGACCGAGCATGAGATCCGCGGCTACAAGCGCACTGCGCATGCCAACCAGCAGCAGGGTGTGCAGACCGAATGGATCACTCCGGAGCGGGTGAAAGAGATCGTGCCGATCATCAACCTGCACGGCCCGCGTTACCCGGTGCTCGGCGGCCTCTATCAGGAACGCGGCGGTACTGCGCGTCACGACGCTGTGGCCTGGGGCTATGCGCGTGCCTGTTCCGATATGGGCATGGACATCATCCAGAAGTGCGAAGTCACCGGCGTGCGCACCGAGAACGGCCGCACCGTTGGTGTCGACACCACCAAAGGCCCGATCGATTGCGACAAGATCGGCATGATCGTTGCCGGCAACGCCTCCGTTCTGTCGGAAATGGCGGGCTTCCGTCTGCCGATGGAATCCGTGGCGCTGCAGGCGATGGTGTCTGAGCCGATCAAACCCTGCATGGATGTGGTTGTGATGGCCAACACCGTGCACGGCTACATGTCCCAGTCGGACAAGGGCGAGATGGTGATTGGCGGCGGCACCGACGGGTTCAACAACTACACCCAGCGCGGTTCTTTCCATCATATCGAAGAAACCGTGCGCGCGCTTGTTGAGACCTTCCCGATGGTCAGCCGCCTGAAGATGCTGCGCCAGTGGGGCGGCATCGTGGATGTGACCGGCGACCGCTCGCCGATCATCTCCAAGACCCCGGTTCAGAACTGCTTCATCAACTGCGGCTGGGGCACCGGCGGCTTTAAGTCGATCCCGGGTTCTGGCTGGGCGATGGCAGAGCTGATGGCCACCGGCCACTCGCCGCTGACCGAGGAGTTCTCGATCAACCGCTTCAAAGAAGGCAAATTCATCGACGAAAGCGTTGCTGCGGGCGTGGCCCACTGACGCGGGCGCGGCCGGTCAAGGGCCGCTCGCCACACCGTCGAACATGAGGCACAAAACGTGTTTCACAAATCTGACGGGCGCGGGGCCCTTGAACTTGCCAGCCGGGTTAATGCGTTCATCCCGGCGCCAATCGAAGAAAGCGACAAGAAGAAATACTGCAGCTACCGCAATGAGAATCAAAGCAAACATGAGATTCACTTTGGGTTGCCGCGTTGAAAATTCAAGCTGGAGGTTCTGCCTATGCTGATCCTTGAATGTCCCTACTGCGGCGTCAAAGCCGAAGAAACCGAACTGGCCGCGGGCGGCGAAGCGCATCTGAAGCGCTTTGGCCCCGGCTCCTCGGATGATGAGTTCCATGACTACCTGTTCATGCGCGAAAACCCTAAAGGCGTTCACTTTGAACGCTGGCGCCATGCCAACGGCTGCGGCAAGTGGTTCCACGCCGCGCGCTGCACCACCACGCTGGAGGTTTTTGGCACCTACACGGCCCAGACCTCGGTGCCGACGCAGGAGATCATCGACAAGATCGCTGCCAAGCGGCCGGGCTGGACCTGGCGTGAATTTGCGGACGAGCAGAAATGATCCTCCGCCTGACTGAAACACCCGCTTTTCTTTTGAAAGGTCTGAGCACATGAGCACGCGTCTCGCCAATCAGGGCCGGCTGATCGACCGCTCCAAACAGATCGACTTCACCTTCAACGGCAAGTCCATGAAGGGCTATGCCGGCGATACTCTGGCATCCGCACTCTTGGCCAACGGCCAGGTGATGATGGGCCGGTCGTTCAAATACCACCGTCCGCGCGGCGTCGTGGCGTCGGGGTCGGAAGAGCCCAATGCGCTGATGCAGCTGGGCGTGGGCGACCGTTACGAGCCGAACCAGCGCGCCACCACCACCGAGCTGTTCTCGGGTCTGACCGCGCAGTCGCAGAACCACTGGCCGAGCCTGGAGTTCGACGTTCTGGCGGTGAACAACAAGCTGAGCCGTTTCCTGACCGCCGGCTTTTACTACAAGATGTTCATCCACCCGCGTCCGCTGTGGAAGCACGTCTATGAGCCGATCATCCGGAAGTCCGCCGGTCTGGGCGCTGCCCCCGACAAGGAACTGAAGGACGCCGACACCTACGAGCACTTCTACTTCTTCGCAGATGTGCTGGTCATCGGCGGCGGCGTTGCCGGCCTGCAGGCGGCCAAGGCCGCTGCGGCAACCGGCGCCAAGGTTCTGGTGCTGGAGCAGAACAGCCACTGGGGCGGCCGCGCGCCGGTCGACGGCGGCACCATCGACGGTGAAGCGCCCGAAGCCTGGATCGAAAAGACCCTGGCCGAGCTGCGCGAAATGGACAACGTCACCTTGCGCGACCGCTGCATGGGCTCGGGCGTCTATGACCATGGTTATGCCCTGGGCTATGAGCGCCTGACCGACCACGCGCCGGGCCAGGGCGGCCCGCGCCACCGGCTGTGGCGGATCCGTGCAACCCGTATCGTCACCGCAACCGGTGCGATTGAGCGTCCGCTGTCCTTTGCAGGCAACGATGTTCCCGGCGTCATGCTGGCGGCCTCGATGCGCGACTATGTGGTCAACTGGGGCATCAACCCGGGCCAGAAGGTTGTGGTTGCCACCAACAATGACGACGCCTACCGCACCGCGCTGGTGCTGCATGACGCAGGCGTCGAAGTGGTCCGCGTGGTCGACACCCGCGAAACCGGCGGCGGCGCGCTGATGGAAGCAGTCCGCGAGAAGGGTATCCGTGTCGAGCTGGGCCGGGCCATCGCCAAGGTGAAGGACGGCAAATGCGTGACCGAGGTCTCCATTTGCGCCCAGAACGGTGAAGGCGGTGCCCGCGAGACCGTGCAGGCCGACGCAGTTGCCATGTCCGGCGGCTGGTCGCCGGTGGTGCACCTGTGGTCCCACTGCGGCGGCAAGCTGATCTGGGACGAGAAAAACGCCAACTTCCGCCCCGATGCCTCCCGTCCGCCGCTGGGCCATGACGGAACCGGCTTTGTGGTTCCGGCGGGTAGCGCCAACGGCGAATTCGGCCTGGGCGCGCTGCTGGAAGACGCAGCGGCAGCTGGTGCCAAGGCGGCCGAAGAGGCTGGCTTCCCGGCGAAAACCGTGGCGGCTGCCAAAGGCGAGTCCGAGGCGGAAGTGCAGATGGAAGCGGTCTGGCTGATGCCGGCCAAGGCGGACATCAAGCTGCGCATGAAGTCCTGGCTGGATTATCAGAACGACGTGAAAGTGTCGGACGTGCAGCTGGCAGCCCGCGAAGGCTATGAAAGCGTCGAGCACACCAAGCGTTACACCACGCTGGGCATGGCCACCGACCAGGGCAAACTGTCCAACATCAACGGTCTGGCCATTCTGGCCGACAGCCTGAACTCGGAAATCCCGCAGGTGGGCACCACCACCTTCCGTCCGCCCTACCACCCGATCTCGCTGGGCGCGATCGCCGGTGAGGCACGGGCCGAGATCTTCCAGCCGGTGCGCAAGACACCGATTGCAGACTGGATGGACCGGAACGGCGCGGATTGGGAACCGGTCGGCCAGTGGCGCCGCCCGTTCGCCATCACCCGCCCGGGCGAGGACCGTCATGCCGCGGTGAACCGCGAGGTGAAGAACACCCGCGAAAACCTGGGCCTGCTGGATGCTTCGACCCTGGGTAAGCTGGTGGTCAAGGGCCCCGACGCAGGCAAGTTCCTGGACATGATGTACACCAACATGATGTCGACGCTGAAGATCGGCAAATGCCGCTATGGCCTGATGTGCACCGAGAACGGCTTTTTGATGGACGACGGTGTGGTTGCCCGCATCGACGAGGACACCTGGCTGTGCCACACCACCACCGGCGGCGCCGAGCGCATCCACGGCTGGATGGAAGAATGGCTGCAGACCGAATGGTGGGACTGGAAAGTCTATGTTGCCAACGTGACCGAGCAGTATGCGCAAGTGGCTGTGGTCGGCCCTAACGCCCGCAAGGTGCTGGAAAAGCTGAACGCGGCAGCCGGCGGCGGCATGGATGTCTCGAAAGAGGCGCTGCCCTTTATGGAATGGCGTGACGGCAAGATCGGCGGGTTTGACGCGCGTGCTTACCGGATCTCCTTCTCGGGCGAGCTGTCCTATGAGATCGCGGTTGCGGCCTCTGAGGGTCAGGCGTTCTGGGATGCGCTGATGGAAGCAGGCAAGGAATTCGGTGTCATGCCTTATGGCACCGAGACCCTGCACATTCTGCGCGCCGAGAAGGGCTTTATCATGATCGGCGACGAAACCGATGGCACTGTGATCCCGCAGGATCTGGGGCTGAACTGGGCGCTGTCGAAGAAGAAGGAAGACTATCTGGGCAAACGCGCGCAGGCGCGCTCGCACATGGTCGATCCGGAGCGCTGGCAGCTGGTTGGCCTGGAAACCGTCGACGGTTCCGTGCTGCCCGACGGCGCCTATGCGGTGGGTGAAGGCGTCAACGCCAACGGCCAGCGCAACATGATCGGCCGGGTCACCTCGACTTACTTCTCCGCCACCCTGAACAAGGGCATCGCCATGGGCCTGGTCAAGCACGGTCCCAAGCGGATGGGCGAAGTGATCGAGTTCCCGGGCACTGACGGCAAGACTTACAAAGCCAAGATCGTTGACCCGGTCTTCTACGACAAGGATGGAGAGAAGCAGAATGTCTAAGGCTGTTTCCGTACTGAACGGCGCCCAGTATACCGGGCTGGCCAAGGTCGAAGATGCCGGCCTGCAGGGGATGATCACCCTGCGCGGCGATCTGGGGTCATCGGCGCTGAAGGCGGCTGTCAAAGCCGCCACCGGCGCTGAGGTTCCGGCTCAGGGCTCTGTCAATGTTGCCGAAAACGGCGCCGTTGCCTGGATGTCCACCGACGAGCTGCTGCTGCTGGTGCCTTACGAGGACGCGGTTGCCAAAACCGCCGAGGTGTCCGAGGCACTGAAGGGCGAGCACGCGCTGGCGGTGAACGTATCCGACGCCCGTGCCTTCTTCCGCCTGTCGGGCGAGGGCGCGCGCGAGGTGCTGGGCAAGGTGAGCCCGGTGGACTTTGACGGCGCGGCCTTTGTTCCTGGCCAGTTCCGCCGCTCGCGCCTGGCGCAGGTGGCCGGTGCCTTCTGGCTGAACGAAGACGGCAGTTTCTATATCGTCTGCTTCCGCTCGGTCGGGGAGTATGTGTTCAAACTGCTGAGCACCGCCGCCCACCCGCAGTCGAAAGTTGGTGTTTACTAAACCCTGACTTGAAGCTAGCTATTTGAACGCCCCTTGCCGAGCAAGGGGCGTTTTTTTGTGCCTGGCGGCCGGCTGGGCTGAATTGCGGACTGATTTTAGGAGTTTAAGGTGAAGACCTTTAAAGTACTTTCGGCTGCTGCTGCTCTTGTACTTGGAGCGCAGGCCGCGCAGGCAAAAGAAACATTCGTTTGCGACGTGACAACATATGCGCCAGTGCTTGAGCAGTGGATCCCTGAGACCATTACGGTTGAGTTCGGGGACAGCCGGGCCACGGCGAAGGTCCACGACCGGTTGATTGGCAAACGGTACGGCGGGCCAATAGACGTAACTGTGAAACCTCGCTCTGCTGCAACAGTGAAGCTTTTCTGGACTCTGGAAGACGTGCCGCGCTGGAAGAACACCCATCGTGGCAATGTGTTTTATGAGGCAATGTTTAACTTCAAGAAGAACAAGCTGTTCATGGATGTCCTGTTCCCGGGAATGCACGGGCCTGAACCGCGCGGTATCGGGAAATGCAGCCTTAACGCCGGATAGGGTTTTCCTGGTGTTCCGGATCGCCGGCCGTCCGGCCCGGCCCCTTCGGACCCGCAGAAGATGATGCCATGCTGCGGCGCAGCGCGCCCATGCATTGCCTTGGGTGTTTAATAAAATTATTACTCGCTTTTTGCTTGTGACGCCATGGTGCGTCATTTACGGTGGCCCAAGACATCCGGAGCGCCGCATTTTCCGCTGGCGCAGGATCCGGAGAAAGACCTTTGCAGTGAATGCAACTGATTGATTTTGCGGCTGTTACCCGGCCTGGGAGGCAGCCCTGTGAGATGGTTTTGGGGGGCGGCAGATGGGTGTGCCGAAATGCGGGTTTCTGGCATTGGTTTTTACGCTTGCCGGCGCGGCGGCGATGGTCGGCACCAGCTTCAGCTGCGATTTGAAACCGCTGTCCGGCGCCTCCTGGATACCCAGCCGCATTTCCGTGCATTTCGCAGAGGATTTTTCAACCGCCAAGGTTGAGGATGCGGCGTTTGGTGTCACGGTTCCTGCCAGGGTCGCAAAGCGCAGCGGCACGACCTACGCGCTCAGCTGGTCGCTGCCCGGTCTGGCGGTTGCCGCTGAAAACGGCCAGGCAGAACCGCGGTTCCGGGCGGTTCTGAATACGGCAAACCTGAAAATGAGCATTCAATCCATCCGTCTCGTGGAAGGCGGGCAGCTGCCGCGCGGGTCAGGGACCTGCCGGAGGCACCGCAGCCTGTCGCAGCTGGCGCGGATCGACGCGGCCTTGGATTGACCCTGCTGCAAGAGCGCCGCCGGACCCGTTGAAATCTGCACATAGGCCCCGCACTGATTTGCCGTGTTGGCTCTTGACCTGATAGCGCGCACACAGCATGTATCTGCGCAGGAACGCAAACTTATTTCACAGGGGGCCCAAATGGCTTTTGAACTTCCCGATCTTCCCTATGCACATGACGCTCTGGCTGCCAAAGGCATGTCGGCGGAAACCCTGGAATACCACCACGATCTGCACCACAAGGCCTATGTCGACAACGGCAACAAGCTGATTGCCGGCACCGAGTGGGAAGGCAAGTCGCTGGAAGAGATCATCACCGGCACCTATGATGCAGGCGCGGTTGCCCAGAACGGCATCTTCAACAACATCTCGCAGCTGTGGAACCACAACCAGTTCTGGGAAATGATGGGCCCTGGGACCAGCGCGATGCCCGGGGAGCTGGAAAAGGCCCTGGTCGAATCCTTCGGTTCGGTTGACGAGTTCAAGGCACAGTTTTCCGCCGCCGGCGCGGGCCAGTTCGGCTCCGGCTGGGCCTGGCTGGTCAAGAACGCCGACGGCTCGCTGGCCGTCACCAAAACCGAGAATGGCGTCAACCCGCTGTGCTTCAACCAGACCGCGCTGCTGGGCTGCGATGTGTGGGAGCACTCCTACTACATCGACTTCCGCAACAAGCGCCCGGCCTATCTGACCAACTTCCTGGACAACCTGGTGAACTGGGAAAACGTCGCCTCGCGGATGTAATAACGACCGGAAAAGAAGAATTTAAAACCCCGTCCGGAAAGGCGGGGTTTTTTATTGCGTTTTATCTTTACCTAGGGGAACCTGCTCGCCGTTAAGAGGAGTGTATTTCCTGGGGGATTTCTTAAATGCGATATTTTGTAGTGCTGGTTTCGATTATGAGTTTGGCGTCCTGCAGCCTTTTGCAACGCGAAGCAGGCTATCCCGGCGGCAATCTAGGCTTCCTGGCAGACAGGCATGCCCTGTTTGCCCGCGGCCATGAACAGCGGGTGAACCGGTTCATTGTCACGCTGTCCCTGACTGCTCCGTTCATTGCTGAAACTGCGCAAAGTTCCAGTGAAGCCAAGCTGACTTCCGCTGCCATCGATGAGCTGTACGCCACCATTCTGGCGCTGAAGGAGGCACAGCCGGTTTGCCGGCCCGAATTGAACAATGAAGGAACGGCGGTTCAGGTCAGTAATTGTTCTGCCGAAATGATTGCCGGAAACGGAGCGACCGCGCTGGATTTTGAACGGCTGGCCTTTACCGTGAACAAATCGCTCTACGATGCGCTGAAGCAAGGGTTTGACAATCTGGAATTAAAGGCAAATGTCAAAAAAATTCTTGCGCTGGAACCCATCGAACTGTTGCGGACAATTTTGCGGGCTCGCCACTTGGTGCCCGTTTTGGTTGAATATCTGGCGACCTACCGGGATGTTACTGTTATTTTTGGGCAATCAGTGGTGACCTCCTGCGTTGTCCCCGTGGGCCAGGCATCGGCAGCCAGGGCCGGGATCGAGAGCCTTCAGAGAGTGAAGCAAAGAACAGAGCTCCAGAACGAGGATCTGCAGGCCTTCAAGAGCACGCTGACTCCAAGCCTATCTGCGCTTGCCTCTGCCTGCGGCAAGGTCGATGAAAAGTTTGTCGAGCTGATTGACCGGTCCCGGACCGCGGATTTTGACGTGGCCCGTCAAGAGCGCCCTTTACGGGACGTGTATTTGGCCTCCAGTGAGGCGATCAATGCGGGATTGAACTGGAAATTGGAGGAGTGGCAGGTTGCAGCCCTCTTGCATAAGGTCAACCGTGCATGTCTCAAGCTGGAAGCGAGGGCGCGCGTGGACGACGAGGATTTTGATGGCTGCGGCATCAAATGGGAAAGCTCCGTTGCCGGTGCCGAAAAGGTCAGCGGTGTTCAGCCAAGTGCCAAAGATCAGGAAACGGCAAGCAATGTCCGGAACCTGATTGCCAAATACAGCGTTGACCCTGCTGCGCAGTGATCCGGAGCCAGATGCGCCAAGGGACGTCTTGGCGCATCTGTTTGGGCGCTCTGGGCAACTTGCTGCTTGCATCCAAATTGCAAGGCACTCATGCGTTGCTGGGGAGGACAGCCAATGAGTGAATCGGCCAAAGGCATCCTGGCGATGATTGCGGCCTGCGTGGTCTGGGGGCTGTCGGGGATCTATTACAAGGCGCTGTCGCATGTGCCGCCGGAGCAGGTGCTGTCGCACCGGGTGCTGTGGTCGTTCCTGTTCTTTGCCGGCGTGCTGCTGGTGCAGGGGCGGATCGGCGCCCTGTGGGCCGCTTTGGGCACATGGCGCAACGCCGGGCTGCTGGTTTGCGCGACGGCGATGATCTCGCTCAACTGGTTTGTGTTTATTTCATCGGTTCAGACCGGGCACGCAACAGAGGCGAGCCTCGGCTACTACATCTTTCCGCTGCTCAGCGTGCTTTTGGGGCGGCTGGTTTTTGGTGAGCTGCTGACCCGGGCGCAGGGCGCGGCCATCGGACTGGCGGCGCTTGCAGTGGCGGTTCTGGCCTTTGGGCTGGGGGTCGCGCCCTGGATCGCGCTGGTTCTTGGGGTCAGCTTTGCGCTTTATGGCGTGGCCAAGAAGAAACTGCCGCTGGGGCCGGTTGTTTCCGTTACGGCTGAGGTGCTGCTGATCCTGCCGGTGGCGCTGGCCGTGATCTGGACGACCGGCGGGGCAGGGTTCCTGGGAGGGCCGCGGGACGCCGCCATGCTGGCGTTTTCCGGCATCCTGACGGGTCTGCCGCTGATCCTGTTCAGCTATGCCGCCAAACGGGTGCGGCTGGGCACGGTGGGGGTGCTGCAGTATTTGAACCCGACGCTGCAATTCCTGGTCGCGGTGCTGGTCTTTGCCGAACCCTTTACGACGTGGCACGGCATCGCCTTTGCGCTGATCTGGAGCGCAGTAGGGGGGTTCTCGGCCTCGGCGCTGCGTCAGGAACGGGCGTCGCGCAGGGCGGCAATGGCCGCCACTGGCGTGTCGGCCCAGATCAGATAGTCTGCGGTCGTCTGACCGGCAAAGCCCTGACCCACGACATGGTCCAGCAGATCGCGCAGCTTATCCCAGTATCCGGCAGTATTGAGGATCACGATCGGCTTGTCGTGCAGCCCCAGCTGACGCCAGGTGAGGGCCTCAAACAGCTCATCCAGCGAGCCGGCGCCGCCGGGCAGCACCACCACAGCGTCGGCGTTCCACAGCATCACCTTCTTGCGCTCGTGCATGGTCTCGGTGACGACATAGGTTGTGAGATCTGACTTGCCGACTTCGCGCCGCTCCAGATGGCCGGGGATCACGCCGAAGGTCTCGGCACCCGCTGATTGCGCGGCGCGGGCAACCTCGCCCATCAGCCCGACATCGCCGGCGCCATAGACCAGCCGCATCCCGTTTCCGGCAAGCAGGGCGCCGAATTCGCGGGCGGCTTCGGCATATGCGGTCTGCGCGCCGGCGCGGGATCCGCAATAGACACAAACGGATTTGATGCTCATCGGCCAGCCTTTCCGTGGAATTTCAAGGTGAAACGCAATTGGTGTTTTGACCCGTGATAGCGGGATTGCTAGATTTGCTCAACTAAGCGGAAGGCCACATTCCGCAACTCTTGAAGGGATCGCAATGGCGGATGCATCTGGAAGCGGGGGTCTGGGGGCCCTCACACTTGGCGGTATTGCCGGAACAGTCGTGGTGCTGGGCGGCGTGGTGCTGTTTCAGCTAGGGGTGTTCGGTTCGGGGGAACCGGATCCAGGCGCGGCAAATGGCGGCCAGGCAGGCAGCCAGGCGGCAGCCAACGGCGGCGCATTTACCGGTGACGGTGATAAATCCGGGCAGCCACTGCAGAACAACGGGCTGGGCCAGTCCAAAGATGCCGGGACGGAAACGGCTGCGGCGGAGAATGCCGGGGCCGATGAGACCGGACAGGCGGTGGCAGAGGATCCTGCACAGACGCAATCTGCCGTGGATGCTGCAGCGGTTGAAGAACCGGCCGTAACGGATGGAAACGGAACAGAAACGGCGCAAGATGATGCGGCTTCCCAAGAGGCCGGAGAGCAGATTGCGCTGGCGGAACCGGCTGCAGAGGCTGAGGCCGTTCCGGACCCGGCGGTGCAGGAGCCGGATGCCAAGGAAGAGCTTTTTGTGCTTGAGGCGCCGGAGCTGGACCTGGTGCGCGTCGACAGCGATGGGGCTGCAGTGATTGCGGGCCGTGCACAAGCGGGCGTGCAAGTGTCGGTGCTGCTGGATGGCGAGGTTCTGGAACAGGTCGAGGTGCCGGCCGGTGGAGAGTTCGTGTCGCTGACCAATATCCCGGCAAGCGCCGAGGCCCGGGTGGTCTCGCTGCTGGCAGAGCACGAAGGCCAGCAAAGCACGTCGGGCGCCTCCTTCATTCTGGCGCCGGTGAGCCCGGTGGCGGCGGCAGAGGAAGAACAGCCTGCGGAGACTGCGGCGGTTAAATCCGCAGAAACCGCTGGTGCGGCTGACCAGAACGGTGTTGCTGCTGGCGCTGAACACACCGCTGAAGGCGGCGAGCAGGTTGCAGCTTTGGATCCGGACGCCGGCACCGGGGCGGTCGAGCCTGAAGGCGCGTCCTCTGCTGGCCAGGGGACTAGCGCTGCTGGCGCATCCGGGACAAAAGATGCGGAGGCGCCGGCACAGGATGTTGCGGACCCCGCTGCCGAAGCACCTGCGGCGGAAGATCCGGCCTTGGCCGGAGAACCTGATGCGCCGCAGCCGCAGGGCCAGGCTGTTGCCGTGCTGCGGGCGGATGCGGACGGCATCGAGGTGGTGCAGCCTGCGATCCCTGCCGATCCCGGGCTGAGCGATGAGGTTGCGCTGGATTCGATCAGCTACAACGGCACAGGCGGTGTCGAACTGGCGGGCCGGGCGCGGCCGGATTCGCGGGTGCGCGTCTATGTGGACAATGCGCCGGTGGCTGAGCTGGATACCGGTGCGGATGGCCGCTGGAACGGGCGGCTGGAGGGCGTGGAGCCTGGTATCTACACGTTGCGCCTGGATGAGATCGAACTGACCAGCGGCGCCGTGGTCAGCCGTCTGGAAACCCCGTTCAAACGCGAGGCCCCCGAGGCTCTGGTGCAGCCGGGTGGCGATGCAACACCGGATCAGCCTGCGCCGCTGGTGCGGGCGGTGACGGTGCAGAAGGGCGATACGCTTTGGGCCATCTCGCAGGAGAAATACGGCAGCGGTTTCCTGTACGTGCGGGTGTTCGAGGCCAACCGTGACGCAATCCGCAACCCGGATCTGATCTATCCGGGGCAAGTGTTTACTGTACCCGAATAACAGAACAAAAACGCGCCCTTGCGGCGCGTTTTTTACCTCCGCCCCTCGCAAATCCGTGATCAGGTGCGTATCTCTGAAGGTCTAGCCAGGATTTGCCATGACCCAGACCGACCAGGCCTCTGCACCGACCCAAGCAGACATCGCCGAAGACGAACGCCGCTCAGGCTTGCGCACCTTGCGCAAGGTCGGGCCGTATCTGTGGCCTAGAGACAACCGCGCGGTGAAGGTCCGCGTGGTTCTGGCGCTGGCGGTGCTGGTGGCGGCCAAGCTGATCGCAGTCTATACGCCGATGCTCTACAAGGGGGCGGTTGACAGCCTGGCGGGCGAGGGCGTGCCGCCGCTGGCTTTGGGAGCTGTTGGCCTGACGGTCGCCTACGGCATGTCTCGGATCCTGACCACCGGGTTTCAGCAGCTGCGCGACGCGGTCTTTGCCCCGGTCGGGCAGCGGGCGCTGCGGCGGCTGGCGCTGGAGACTTTTACCCATATCCACCGCCTGTCGATGCGTTATCACATCACCCGCAAGACCGGCGGGCTGAGCCGGATCATCGAGCGCGGGGTGAAGGGCGTCGAGTTCCTGCTGCGCTTCATGCTGTTTTCCATCGGCCCGCTGATCCTGGAGCTGACGCTGGTTGCAGTGATCCTGACGGTGCTGTTTGACGCCTGGTATCTGCTGGTGGTGGCAGGCACCATCGCACTTTATGTCTGGTTCACCTTTGCGGTCACCGAATGGCGGGTAAAGCTGCGCCGGGAGATGAACAAGCAGGACACCGACGCCAACCAGAAAGCCATCGACAGCCTGCTGAATTTCGAGACGGTGAAATATTTCGTTGCCGAGGAACGCGAGGCGGCGCGCTATGACGGGGCGATGCGGGGCTATGCCCAGGCGGCGCTGAAAACGGCCTACTCACTGGCGGCGCTGAACTTCGGGCAGAGCGTGATCATCACCGCAGGTCTGATCGGGGTGATGGTGATGGCAGCCATCGGCGTCGAGAAAGACGCGCTGACGGTTGGCGATTTTGTCATGGTCAACGCCTATATGATCCAGATCACCGTGCCGCTGAACTTCCTGGGCACCGTGTACCGCGAAATCCGCCAGAGCCTGGTCGACATGGGCGAGATGTTCGACCTGCTGGAGCAGCCCGCCGACGTGAGCGACCGCCCGGGCGCCGCGGTGCTGGCGGTGAACGGCGGACGGATCACGCTGGAGAATGTGCGGTTCGGCTATGAGCCGGAGCGCGAGATCCTGAAAGGCGTCTCTTTGCAGGCCGAGGCCGGGGAGACGGTGGCGATTGTCGGCTCGACCGGCTCGGGCAAATCGACCATCGGGCGGCTGCTGTTCCGCTTCTATGACGTGACCGGCGGGGCGTTGAAGATCGACGGGCAGGACGTGCGGGATGTGACCCAGAAGAGCCTGCACCAGGCGATCGGCGTGGTGCCGCAGGACACGGTGCTGTTCAACGACACCATCCGCTACAACATCGCCTATGGCCGTGATGGCGCCAGCCAGGCAGAGATCGAACAGGCGGCGCGCGATGCCCAGATCCACGATTTCATCATGGCTCTGCCGGAGGGTTACGGCACCCAGGTGGGCGAGCGCGGGCTGAAACTGTCCGGCGGTGAAAAGCAGCGGGTGGGCATTGCCCGCACGCTCCTGAAGAACCCGCCGGTGCTGCTGCTGGACGAAGCGACTTCGGCGCTGGACACCGACACTGAGCAGGAGATCAAGGAGGCGCTGGCGCGGGCCGGGCAGGGGCGCACGGTGATCACCATTGCGCACCGGCTGTCGACCATAGCCGAGGCTGACCGGATCGTGGTGCTGGAGCAGGGCGAGATTGCCGAGACCGGAACCCATGAGGAACTGCTGGCGCAGGAGGGGCGCTATGCACGCCTGTGGCAGCGGCAGCAGGCGGATCAGGACGCAGCCTGACATCCGGCACTTGCGGGCAGTTGCGCCGCGCAGCAAAAAGGCCGGTCCAGGGACCGGCCTTTTCTGTGTCAGGTATCTGGGCGGTTCTAGAAATCGTCCCATTTGGCGTTGGCTGCCTGCGCGGGCATGGGCACCGCGGCATCGAAATCCATGTCGCCGCCATGGGCGCTGGGTGCAGCAGGGGCTGCCGCCGGGGCCTTGCTGCCCGCAGAGACCGCTGCGCCGGCAATATTGAACTGCCCCATCAGGTCTGCCAGCTTGCTGGCATCGGAGTGCAGCATATGGCCGGCAGCGGTGGCTTCCTCCACCATGGCGGCGTTCTGCTGGGTCACCTGGTCCAGCTGGCTGACCCCGGTGTTGATCTCGCTGAGGCCGGTCGACTGCTCGGCGGCGCCTTCGGCGATGTTGGACACCAGTTCGGAGATGTTGTTGACGCGGCCGACGATGCTGTTCAGCGCCTCGCCGGTTTCGCCAACCAGATCCACCCCCTGGCCGACCTGCTTGGAGCTGTCGCCGATCAGGGTCTTGATCTCGGTCGCCGCGTCCGCCGAACGCTGCGCCAGCGCCCGCACTTCCGAGGCAACCACGGCAAAGCCCTTGCCGGCCTCGCCCGCCCGGGCCGCTTCCACCCCTGCGTTGAGGGCGAGGAGGTTGGTCTGGAAGGCGATGTCGTCGATCACCGAGATGATCTGCGAAATCTTGGTCGAGGATTGCTCGATCGCGGTCATGGCCTCCACTGCCTTGCGCACGATGCCGCCGCTGGCTTCGGCTTCCTGACGGGCTTCCTCCATGGTGATTTCGACATTGCGCGCGCCTTCGGCCGAGGATTTCACCGAGGCTGTCAGCTCTTCCAGCGCTGCGGCGGTTTCTTCCAGTGTCGCCGCCTGGCTTTCGGTGCGGTTCGACAGGTCGTCCGACGCGGTGCTGATCTCGGTGGCGCCATTGTGGATGCTGCCGGTGGCCGAGATCACCTGCTCGATGGTCTCTTTGAGGTTCGCGACGGTGGTGTTGAAGCTCTTGCGCAACTCTTCGTATTCCTCCGGGAAGGCCTCGTCGATGGAACATTCCAGATCGCGGTTCGACAGGCGGGCGAGATGGTCGTCCAGCTTGCCCACCACGGCGCCGCGGTCGGCGATGCGGCTGGCCTCGATATTGGCGAGCTTGTCCTCTGCCTCGGCCAGCGAAGCGCGGGTTTTCTCCATCGCACGGCTGAGGTTGCCGACTTCGGTCTTGGAGTCCAGGAAGGCCGGTTCAAAGTCGAATTCCTTGCGGGCCAGCTTGTCCAGATCCGACTGCAGGGCGCCGAATTGTTTGGTGAAAGCGGTGATCAGGCGCAGGCCGATGATGCTGCTAGTGATCAGCGAGAGTGCAACCGCAGCCAGGGTGACGATCAGGGCGTTCCGGGCGCTGGTGGCCTCTTCCTGCGCCATGGTGATCATTGTCTTGGCGACAGTGGTGTCCACCTCATGCAGCGAAGTGACCCAGCGGGATGCCCGCTCGAACCAGTCGCGCGAGGTATAGGCCGGAGCCGGAGCGCCGGGGCCGGCCTCAAGCACCTGCTCGCGGATGCCGGGCAGGCCGGTGGGCTCCAGGCCCTGGCGGATGTTCAGCCCGGGCAGCATTTGGCCCAGGGCCAGTCCTGCGATATCCAAGAGCTGCCTTTCGACCGCACCGGTGCTGGCGTACCAGCGGTAGAGTTTCAGGTTGAAACTGCCGTTGCCGAACCCGCCGGCGCCTGCCGCCCGCTGCTGGCCGGCGGCCTCTTTGGCGTAGGCCATGGTGACAAGGCCGGTGCTGACCTGTGCCAGATCGGCGTTTTTCTGATGCAGCAGCTGGACGCTGACGTCCTTCAGGATATCGGCGATGATCTTGGAGTACTGCGCGCCCATCTGGGCGGGCTTGAGTTCCTGCGTGGTGACGGACTCGCGCAGTCCCGCAAGGCTGTTCAGGTGTTTCAAGGTGCTGGCCGCGGAAGCCGGCACCGACTGCCTGGCGGTATCTGCCTTGCTCCTAGCGCCTTGCAGATCGGTGGCTCCGGTTTCGCCGCCCGAAGACAGGTAGACGGCCGAGAGGCCGCGCTCGACCTGCAGGTAGTGAACGACTTCAAGAAGAGTAATGGATTCCTGGGTTTCAGCCTGGGTGACCTGGGCAGCCTGGTAACGCTGCCAGTCGTCGAAGGCATTGAAACCGCCGATACCCGCAAGGGCGATTAGCGGGATCGCGATCAATGCGAGGATTTGAGATCGTAGTGACATATTGTTTCCCCAACCGAAAAGAACACGCAGAGCGGGAAGGTATCAGCTCCATGCATCTCCTTGGCATGAAAACGATAACATATCGTGAAGGTTGAAGATGTCGGCTGGAGGCCCGAAGGCGCGGATTTTCCAGTGAAAAGCCTGGAAATGCGTCATATTCCGGAGGGAAATGACGCATGCGGCCAAGTTAGGGCGCAGCAGGCGCTTCCGGGGTGATGGAGGAACATCAGGAAAGCGAGAAAAAATGGCTTGAAGACAGTGGGTTGGCAATACCTATGAGGCTGTTGGCAGTGTCCTGGCCGGTCCTGTCAAATGGGGAAAGTTTTAGAGATTTCAAATGCCGGCGGCAGTCTGATGAGGCCGTCTGTTCCGGATCCACTGTCTCTTAGACGGATCTGCTAACGCGGCGGAACAGGGGAGGGCGCGAAACCGCCCTGTGCGTGTCAGCTGCCGTTCACGGCCAGTGCCGTTAGCGCCTCCACGATGCGGCCATAGTCCTTGCCCAGATGGTGGCCGCCGTCGAACTCCAGCCGCTGCATACCGGGCAGGCGCGCGGCGGGGCAGGCGCTGACGGTTTCCTTGCGCCCATAGAGGCACAGGACACGCTCTGGCGGGAGGCTGGCGGCAAGCGCGCCGATGGCCGGGGCCACGGCGACCGAACCGGTGCGCTGGCCCAGCCAGCCGCCGGCCACGATTTCAAAGCCGGTGTGGGTTTCCGGTGCAATCAGGCCGATCCCCGCCAGCCGCGCACGCAGCCCGGCGGGCAGGCCGGCGGCGGCAAAGGGCAGGGTGTTGGCGCCAAGCGAAAAGCCCAGGAGCAGCACCCGGTCGCGGCCAAAGGCCCTGCGGAAATGCGAGTCGATGCGGGAGATGTCCGCCGCGATCTGTTCCGGCTGCTTTTCCCGCCACATGTAGCGCAGGCTGGAAATGCCCACCACGGGAATGCCGCGGGCGGCCAGCCGGTCTGCAATCTGCTCGTCGAAACTGGCCCAGCCGCCATCACCAGACAGGAAGATGGCATAGGTGCCTGTTACAGGTGCGCTGCTGTCCTGATGGATGGTGAGCGGCAGCCCGTCGAGACCGGATCCGGTGGCCGTGGTCCCTGTATCAAAGGCATGATCCGTGCCTGCGAGGCGCAGGTAGCTTTGGTAGAAGGCCCGGCGGGAGCTGGGCTCTGGCTGCACAACAGTTGCGCCTGCCACGCCTTCGGCCACCGAAGTACTGCCGGGCTGCACCACGTCGAGCCAGCGCAGGGGCGCCTTGCCCTGCCGGGCATCCGTGAGCGCAGTGCCGCTGCACGGCGGTTGTAGGTCCGTGAAGCCGGCCGTGACCAGCCCCTTGAACTGCTCAGGAGCGGCATCGGCGGCATGCAGGGCGATGGCGGCGCCTTCGGCGTAGCCGGTCAGTACGGGGGTGCGGGACAGCGCGCCTTCCTGCTGCTGAATGCGGCGGGCAAGATCCGACAAAAGCGGCGCTGCGGCGGCGCAGTCCCCGCCGGCCTGGGCCAGCAACTGCTGTCCGCCAACGCCGATCACCAGGGTATGCATTTCGGACAGCCGCTGCGCCCGCGCCGCCAGTTCCCCGGTCCAGCCATCGGATCCGGTCACGATCAACGCCGTGGAGCGGGCCTCCAGGCCGTGGGGCACGACAACGGTTGCGGGCTGGATGTGCGCGGCGGTTTGCGCGGTGATGCGGGCGCCGGATGCCAGCAGCAGCAGGGCAGCCGCGGCGGCTAATCCTTTCCAGAAGATGTGATGCCGTGTCATGCGCGGTCTTCCCAGGTTCACTCTCACTTGCCGTCAGCAGCTAGCAGAACTTTCCTGCGGAAGCGTGAATTTCAGCAGTGGCGGGCATAGCGGTCCGGGACCGGGGAAGCGGCCAGGAGCTTTCCCCATTGACCGGTGGTGTTTCGAATTTAAAGTGCATCTATTCCGGGACCTGCGGCATGGCGCCGTGCGGCCCGGCTGAAAGGACGATTAGATGAAGAAACTACTGCCCGCCGCTTCTGCTGCTGCTCTGCTGGCTTTCCAGGCGCCTGCTTTTGCCGAGGATCTGGATTTCCTGCTGGTCAATGACAGCAGTGCGGAACTGGTCGAATTCAACGTGTCGCCCGCCGCGTCGGACAATTGGGAAGAGAACCTGCTGGACGGCGGCTACCTGGCGCCGGGTTACGAAATCGGTGTGCTGATTGCCGATGGCGCCAGCACCTGCGTCTACGACATCCGCGGCGGCTTTTCGGACGGGTCCGAGGCAGAGGATTTCGGTCTCGATCTGTGCGATCTGGGCGAGTACACCTTCACCGACTGATCATGCCTGAGGCCGGTTTTCGCAGGCCGCAGCGAAGGAAAAGCCCCGCCGGAGCGGGGCTTTTTGTTATTCTGCGGCCCGCAGGCGGCCCTGGGGGGCGGGCGGCTCGGGTTTGTCTTCCTCCGCCTCATCTTGAGGGGCGGCAGGCGCCTCATCCTCGACCCATTGGATTTCGGTCGAGGGCAGCTGGCGGGCCTTCTTGAACAGGCGGCTGTCCTGGGCGATGCGGCTGGAGCGGCCGCGGGTGATCCGCGACAGCGCCCGGCCCAGAGCCCGCATGTAGGTGGAGAACCAGACCCGGACCGCCAGCAGCGAGGGTGTCAGCACCAGCGTCAGCACGGTGGCAATCCCCAAGCCAAAGACCACGGCGGTTGCCAGCTGTTTCCACCACAGGGCGGTGGGGCTGTCGATCGAGTAGCCGCCGTTGATAAAGTCCAGGCTGACGCCGAACATCATTGGCGTCAGGCCGGCCATCGTGGTGATGGTGGTCAAGAGCACCGGGCGGATGCGGGCCTCGGCGGTGCGGATGATCGCCTCGATCCGCGGCATCTTCTTGGCGTATTCCTGGTAGGTGTCGATCAGCACGATGTTGTTGTTCACGACGATCCCCGCCAGCGCGACGATGCCGGTGCCGGTCATGATGATCGAGAACGGCTGGTTCATCACCAGCATGCCAATGAGCACGCCGGTGGTGGAGAGCACCACCGCCAAGAGCACCAGCACCGAATTGTAGAAGCTGTTGAACTGGGCCAGCAGGATCACGAACATCAGCGCCAGGGCGCCCAGGAACGCCTTGGACAGGAAGGCGCCGGATTCCTCCTGCTCCTCCTGGTCGCCGGTCCATTCCCAGGAGATGCTGCGCGGCAGCGGGTTGGTTTCCAGCCACTCGGTGATCAACATGATCCGCTCGTTCGGGTTCACCGGAACGATCTTGGCGCCCTCGCTGATTGCCGCCTGCACGGCTTCAAAGCTTTCGGCGCCGGTCAGCTGCACCAGCTCCAGCGTGCTGCCGTTGGGGGCGGTAAGGGTGTCACCCGATGCGGCAGTGCCCTCTGGCAGTTCCTTGAGCAGGGCCAGCCGGTTCAATTCGCCGGTGTCCGTATCTTCTGCCTCGACCTTGCTGAGGCCGGCTGTCACATCCGCCTTGACGTCATAATACCGCTCCTGGCCGATGCGGTTGATCTGGGCAAGTTTCGGCACTGGTTTGCGGGTGATGAAGTTTGACAGCGGCACCAGCCCGTCGGGCGTGCGGACCTTGAGACTGTCCAGAGTGGACAGCACCCGGTCCTGTTCCGGCAGACGGACGCGGATGTCGATTTCCTCATCCGAACTGTCGACCCGCATGGTGTCCAGCAGGATGCCGCGGGTGACCAGCTGCACCATGGCGCCCACGGTGGCCACATCGGCGCCGTAGCGGCCGGCCTTTTCGACGTCGACGTCGATCTGCCAGTCGATGCCAGGCAGCGGCAGGCTGTCCTCGATCAGGATCAGGCCCGGCGTGTTCTCGAAATGCGCGCGGGCGGCCAGGGTGGCGGCGGTCAGGTCTTCCCAATCGTCGCCGCGCAGGCGCAGGTGCACTGGTTTGCCGGTGGCGGGGCCTTGCGCCAGGGCGCGGACCTCGACCTCGAAACCGGGCAGTTTGGCCAGCTCGGCATTGAGTTCGTCCAGGACGGTGTTGCCGCCGTATTCCTCGGCGATGATTTCCTTTTCAACACCCAGGTATTCGGTCAGCAGCCCGCCGAACCAGCCGTCCAGCGGCTCGGTCTGGGTGGGGCGGTCCTCCCAGGGGATGATCTCGAACTGGACCTGGCCGATGGTGTCCGGCGGCAGCTGCGCGCCGGAGCTGTCGGTGTTGAGGCCGCCGTCGCCGGCAAAGGAGAAGACATTGATCACCGCGTGGTGCTGCAGGATGATGTCTTCCGCGGCGCGGACCATCCCGTCCTTCTCGTGCAGCGAGATGTTGCCGCGGGCGCGGACATAGGCCGAGGCCTGCTCCGGTTCCGAATCGACAAAGAATTCGACGCCGCGGTTGTTCTCGCCATAGGCGGTAAACACGCTGGAAATGGCGAACACCACGGCCACGATGGTAAGCACCGGCATGATCGGGTTGCCTGCGATGAACTTGATCACATGGCCAAACGGCGTGTGGCGGTAGCCGGGCGCGGCTTCTGTCTGCTCGCGCTCGATCTTCACCGCGCTGAGGGTGATGGAGGCGGCAAAGGCCGACAGGGTGAAGACCAGCCCGCCGAACAGAACGCCGCCCATACCTGCGCCTGTGCCCAGCAGATAGGCCGGGTTCAGCATTTGCATGGCACCTGCGAACATGCCCCACATCGGAAGCGGCACCAAAGCCGCGCGCAGCCACCAGGGTGCGACCATGCGCAGGGCGCGGGAAGCGCCCTCAAAGGTGCGGCTGATGCGGCCGGTGACGCCGCCCATAACGGGCAGGTAGATCAATGCCACCACCAGCGATGCGGACAGCACGAAGATCATGGTGACGGGCAGCATGCCCATGAACTCACCCGGCACGCCGGGCCAGAACAAGAGCGGCAGGAAGGCGCAGAGCGTGGTGGCGGTGGAAGAGACCACCGGCCAGAACATCCGCTGCGCAGCCTCGACATAGGCGTGCATGGGGCCGGAGCCCTCGCGGATGCGCTTGTCGGCGTATTCCACGATCACGATGGCGCCATCGACCAGCATGCCGACTGCCAGGATCAGCCCGAACATCACCATGTTGGAAATGGTGACGCCCATCAGCGCGAGGAAGGCAAAGCACAAGAGGAAAGAGGTGGGGATCGCAAAGCCCACTAGCAGGGCAGCGCGGCTGCCAAGGGCGGAGAGCACAACGATCATCACCAGGGCGACGGCGGTCAGGACCGAGCCTTCCAGCTGGCTGACCATGGAGCCGACAACCCGGCTCTGGTCGTTGGAGGTGCCCACCTCAACCGCGGCCTGCAGTTCCGGCGGCCATTTGGCCTTGGAGGCCTGGATGGTCTCTTTCACCAGGTTGACGGTGTCGATCAGGTTGTAGCCCTTGCGCTTCACCACCTGCAGCGCCACCGTGTCCTCGCCGTTGAAACGGGCGGTGCCTTCGCGGTCTTCAAAAGTGAAATTGATCTGCGCCAGCTCGCCCAGTTTGACGACCCGGTCGCCGTTGGTCTTGATCGGAAGCTGGTAGATGTCCTGGACGTCATCGAAGGAAGAGGGGATCTTGACCGAGAAGGCGCCCTGACTGGATTCCACTTCGCCCGCTGCAATCAGCTGGTTGTTGTTCTGCACAACATTGATCAGCTCCAGCGCGGTGACGTTATAGGCCTCCAGCCGCAGCGGGTCGATCAGCACCTCGACCATCTCGTCCCGGTTGCCGGCGATGCCGGCCTCCAGCACCGCGTCCAATGCCTCAAGGTCGTCCTGCAAGTCCTTGGCAATGCGGGCCATCGTCCGTTCCGGCACGGCGCCGGTCAGGTTCACGATGACGATCGGGAACTCCGAGAAGTTGATCTCGGTGATCGAGTATTTCTCGGCGCCTTCGGGGAATTCCGCCTCGGCCTTGTCCATGGCGTCGCGCACGTCGGCCATGATTGCGGTTTTGTCCCAGCCGAACTCAAACTCCAGCGCCACCCCGGCATAGCCCTCGGCAGCGGTGGAGGTCATCTTGTCGAGCCCGTCGAGGTCGGCAAGCTCGGTCTCCATCACCTTGACCATCAGGGATTCTGCATCCTCGGCTGAGATGCCGGGGAAGGGGACAGAGATGAACAGAGCCGGGATTTCAATGTCCGGCTCGCCCTCTTTGGGCAGCATGGAATAGGCAAACCCGCCGACCAGCAGCGAGATAGCTATGAAGGCGAGGACCATCCGGGCACGGCCGGCGGCCCAATCGACGATGCCAATCACTGTTCAGTCTCCCGGTAGGTGGCCGCCACAGCGACGCCTTCGGTTACGAAATCCTGTCCCACCACGATCACGTCTGCGTTTTCAGGCAGGCCGCCCAGCCAGACGCCGTCGGCCTCATCCCTGAGCAGCTGCACAGGGTAGAATACCACGGTGCTATCGGATCCGACAACGCGCACGCCCAGCTGGCCCTCGTTGTTCAGGGTCAGTGCCGACTGCGGCACCTTATGCGCCAGCCGCCCGGCAGAGGAGATTGCAATGTCAGCGGTCTGGCCGTCGCGGATGCTGAGATCCGGGTTGGGCACGGTGATCTCGACCTCGAAGGTGCGCGTATTGGGATCGGCGGAGCGGCTGAGGAAGGTGACCTTGCCCTGGACCCGCTGGCCAGTGGCCAGTTCGGCGCCTGCTTCGGCGCCCAGTTCCACCTTGTTCACTTCCGCCTCGGGCACAAAGCCGACCAGCTTGATGGTATCCAGCTGAATCACGGTGCCGCAAAGGCTGCCGGGCTGCAGCAGGCTGCCCAGTTCTGCGGTGTCGCTTTCCAGAAGCCCATCGAACGGCGCGGTGATCCGCAGGTGGGCAATCTCGCGTTCTGCCGAGGCGACGGATGCCAGGGCGGAGCGTTCTTCGGCCTCTGCACCGGCCAGCCGGGTTTCGGATGCATACCCGCCCTGGGACAGTTTCGACGCGGCGGTGAGGTTGATTTCAGCCTCTTTCAGCTGGGCTTGCGCTTGCAGCAGCATGGCGGGGCGGGTGCCCGGGTCCAATTCGCACAGCAAGTCGCCCTTTTTGACATGGGCACCTTTGCGCAGCGGCTCGGAGATCACGGTAGAGGTGGTCTCCGCCCGCACCTCAACCTGGCGGATCGCCTGGGTCTGGCCGCGCAGGATCACCGCGCTGCCGATGGTGCGCGCCTTGCTGTGAAGCGCCACTACGCCGACACGGGCGTCTTCAGCTTGGGCGAGTTCTTGGGATTCGGCAGGTTCAGGGCTGGTCTCAGCCGCCTCGGCAGCTTCCTCTCCCCGGGCAAAGGCCATCAGATCGTCGCGCTCAATCACCACCAGATAGAGGGCGGTCATCACTGCTGCGGCGGTCAGTACCGGTACGATACGCATGGTTGGGCCTTTCCTGTTTCCTGTCTGATCCCTTGGGGTGAAGCCTGGGCGCTGGCCTGGCGCTATCACGAAGGGACTCGCGCGTATGTGATAGACTTCATATAGGCGATGTCCATTCTAAACTAAGTGGTTCAGTTCACATTTCTTGCTTTTCCGGCCCGAAAGCAGATGTTTCCGGTGCAAACGGGCCACTTGGCTTGTCCTTAGAGGCGCGGTATGAGGGGCGCGACGCATTCAATACGGCCGGGGCACGGACCCGGGCCGCGCATATCAGGGGCTTTTCATGAGCGATACCGACAGCTTTATCGATGAGGTGACCGAAGAGGTCCGCCGTGACCGGTTCTACCTGATGCTCAAGCGCTATGGCTGGATTGGCGGCGTGGCAGTTGCACTGATTGTCGGCGGTGCCGCGTTCCGTGAATATACCAAGGCGCAGGACCGGGCCGCGGCAGAGGCCCTGGGCGACGGGATTACCGCGGCGCTGGAGATCGAAGGCAGCGAAGCCCAGGCGGAAGCCCTGGCCGCGGTGACCGCGGACAGCACCGGCGGCGCGGCCATTTTGAACATGCTGAAGGCAGGTGTTCTGGCCGACGCAGGCAAGACTGCGGAGGCCGTTGCCCAGCTGGAGGCCGTGGCCATCGACGGCGAGCTGCCGTTGATCTACCGCCACATTGCCAGCTTCAAGGCGCTGGCTCTGCAGTCTGAAACGCTGAGCATTGCGGACCGCCGCCTGCAGTATGAGGCGCTGGCCCAGCCGGGCGCGCCGCTGGCGCTTTTGGCCTCTGAGCAGCTGGCGCTGCTGGATGCCGAAGAAGGCAATGGCGAGGCGGCAATTGCCCGGCTGCGGGAGATTGCGGCCGACGCGGCGGTCAGCGCGGACTTGAAAGAACGTGCAACTCAGGTGATTGTGGCGCTTGGCGGCACCGTCGGGGATGCTGCTGCGCCAGAGGGGTAAGGCGCTCCGCGGATGGGATGTTGCGGAACACAATCGGCAGAAGACAGGGCAGGGCAATGACAACAACAAAGACTTTCTCCCGGGTACGGGCGCTTTTGTGCGGCACCGCAGCAGCTGCTCTTCTGGCGGCCTGCGCCGAGGAAGAGATCATCCTGCGCGGCGAGCGTGAGGATATCCGCCCGGACGCTGCTGCGGAGGTTGTGAACCAGGCGCGCGCAATTTCGCTGCCCAAACAGGTGGCCAATGCGGATTGGGCGCAGGGCCACGGCGCCGAGGCCGGGCGCACCGCGCATCCGGCGCTGTCTGCGGCACCGCAGCGGGTCTGGTCCGCGCCGATCGGCGAAGGCGACGGGCGCCGCCAGCGCATCACCGCAACCCCGGTGGCCGGCGGCGGGCGTGTTTACACGCTGGACAGTGCGGCGCGGGTCTCGGCGGTGTCGCCGCAGGGGCAGGTGCTTTGGCAGAGCGAATTGATCCCCGCCGAGGATGATGAAGGCCAGGCCACCGGCGGCGGTTTGGCTTATGACGATGGTGTTGTCTATGTTTCGTCCGGTTTCGGCGTATTGACAGCATTGGATGCGGCGGACGGCAGCCTGATCTGGCGCCAGGAGCTGGAGGCCACAGGGTCGGGTCAGCCGCGGGTCAGCGGCGGGCTGGTGTATCTGGTTGCAGGCGATGAAACCGGCTGGGCGGTGAACGCCAAGGATGGCCGCATTGCCTGGCAGATCGAAGGGGCGCCTTCGGCATCGAATATCCTGGGGGCGCCGGCACCGGTGGTAACCCGGGACCTGGCGGTCTTTGCCTTCGGCTCGGGCGATCTGATTGCCACCTTCCGCCGCGGCGGACTGCGGCGCTGGAGCGCCTCGGTCTCCGGCCGCCGCACCGGACAGACCTTGTCGCGGATCAGCGATGTGACCGGCGCGCCGGTGGTTTCGGGCAAGCGGCTTTATGCAGGCAACAACTCGGGCCGCACCGTGGCTATCGACCTGGATACCGGCGACCGGCTGTGGACCGCGCGCGAAGGGGCTGCCGGAACCGCCTGGCCGGCAGGCGGCAGCCTGTTCCAGGTCAGCGACCAGAACCGGCTGCTGCGCCTGGATGCGGACAGCGGCGAGGTGATCTGGGCGGTGGACCTGCCTGGCTTCCTCAAGGACAAGCCAGGCAAGCGCGGCGAGGTCTATGTGCACTACGGCCCGGTGCTGGCGGGCGGGCAGATCATCATCGCCTCCAATGACGGGCTCTTGCGCTTCTTCAATCCCGAGGATGGCAGCCTGGCCCGCACCGTCGAGGTTCCGGGCGGTGCCACCACCGCGCCTGTGATTGCCGGCCGCACGCTTTACGTGGTTTCTTCCAAGGGTGATCTGCTGGCCTACCGCTGAGCTCTGGCGGTTGCCGCCAAGATGCGCTATGGGGCGCGTCTGAATCGCAGAAAGTTGGTCTGATGTCCTTTACCCTCGCCATCGTGGGCCGTCCCAATGTGGGCAAGTCCACCCTGTTCAACCGCCTCGTGGGCAAGAAGCTGGCCCTGGTCGATGACCAGCCCGGCGTCACGCGCGACCTGCGGGAAGGCGAGGCGCGGCTGGGCGATCTGCGCTTCACCGTGATTGACACCGCGGGTCTGGAAGACGCCACCGACAACTCGCTGGAGGGGCGCATGCGGCGCCTGACCGAGCGTGCTGTCGACATGGCCGACATCTGCCTGTTCATGATCGACGCGCGCACCGGGGTGACGCCGACCGATGAAATCTTTGCCGACATCCTGCGCCGCAAGTCGGCGCATGTGATCCTGGCCGCCAACAAGGCCGAGGGCAACGCCGCCGAGGCCGGCGTGCTGGAAGCCTATGGCCTGGGCTTGGGCGAGCCGCTGCGCCTGTCGGGTGAACATGGGGAGGGGATGCCGGATCTTTACGGCATCCTGCAGCCGCTGGCGGAGAAGTTCGAAGCCGAGGCCGTGGATCATTCTCCGGTCACCGATGTCGAGGTCTACGAGGAAATCGGCGAGGACGAGGAAGAGATCATTCCTGTCCCGACCGACGCCAAGCCCTTGCAGGTTGCCGTGGTGGGCCGGCCCAACGCGGGCAAGTCGACGCTGATCAACAAGATCCTGGGCGAGGACCGGCTGCTGACCGGGCCCGAGGCCGGGATCACCCGCGATGCGATCTCGCTGCGGATCAACTGGAAAGACGTGCCGATGCGGGTGTTTGACACCGCGGGCATGCGCAAGAAGGCCAAGGTGCAGGAAAAGCTGGAAAAGCTTTCCGTCTCCGACGGTCTGCGCGCGGTGAAATTCGCCGAGGTTGTTGTGGTGCTGCTGGACGCCAGCATCCCGTTTGAGCAGCAGGACCTGCGGATTGCCGACCTGGCAGAGCGCGAGGGGCGCTCGGTTGTGGTGGCGGTCAACAAATGGGACGCGGAAGAACACAAGCAGGAAAAACTGCGTGATCTGAAAGAGGCCTTCGGCCGCTTGCTGCCGCAGCTGCGCGGGGCGCCGCTGGTGACGGTTTCGGCCAAGACCGGCAAGGGGCTGGACCGGTTGCATGAGGCAATCATGCGCGCCTATGGCGTCTGGAACCGACGGGTTCCGACCGCGGCGCTGAACCGCTGGCTGGTTGGCATGCTGGAGCAGCACCCGCCGCCTGCGCCGCAGGGCAAACGGATCAAGCTGCGCTACATGACCCAGGCCAAAAGCCGGCCGCCGGGATTTGTGGTGATGTGCTCGCATCCCGACAAGCTGCCGGAAAGCTATACCCGCTATCTGGTCAATGGCTTGCGCGAGGATTTCGACATGCCGGGCACCCCGATCCGCCTGTACATGCGCGGGCAGGGCGACAAGAACCCCTACAAGGGCAAACGGCAGAAGAACGCCGGTGCCCTGGCCAAGCATTTGAAGAAACCCGGCAGCTGACCCGGGCATTGGGCGGCGTTCTCCCGCCCGGCCTGGCACATTCAAGTGAATGCACCAGCCCCGTTGGGCCCGGCGCCGCCCTGACGGGCGGCGTTTTTGCGTTCCGATGCGGGTGCGCGGTCTGTTGCCGGCAGGCCGCTGGCGCATCCGGCCGCATTTCATTTGCCCGGCGGGTTTGCTACCTCTTTGGTTGTAATGCTGCAGGCCGGGGGCCTTGTCTTTGGGCTGCACGGGATTATCTGAGGTTTAACCTTGGATGAGCCGTCTCTTTCGCACGGCTGTCACAAAGCAAATTTATGAGCGAATACATGGATCTGAGGGCGCATACCCGCAAGTTTACTGCAAAGGACAACCGGCTGGCGCTGCTCAGCTATTGCGGCACCTTTGCGGTTTATTTCGCTGCGCTGACGGCGGCCATAACATACGCCGGATACTGGTATGCCCTGCTGCCTGCGGGGGTGGTTTTTGCCTTTGCCGCGGTGCGCCTTTACGTGCTGCAGCATGACACCGGCCATCATTCGCTGTTTGAAACCCGGTTGCAGAACGAGATCGCAGGCCATGTGCTGTCGCCCTTCACCTTTGCGCCGTTTGAGGTGATGAAGCAGAACCACAACCTGCACCATTCCAATATCGGCAACCTGGAGCACCGGGAGACCGGCGAGATCCACACCATGACGCTGCGGGAGTGGGAGAAGGCTGGATTCTGGGAACGCCTGGGCTACCGGCTGTACCGAAATCCCCTGGTGCTGGTGCCCTTGGGGGCGGCTTTCACCTATTTCATCCGGTACCGCTGGCCCAAGAACACCGCCCGCTTCGGAGCGCTGGGAGTGATCCTGCACAATCTGGTGATCGTGGCGATGCTGGCGCTGCTTTATTGGGCTGCGGGAATGACCGGGATCTGGACCTGGCTCGCCTTTTCCTTTCTCGGCGGGATGATTGGTGTGTTCCTGGTCTACTTGCAGCATAACTTCGAGGACACCTACTGGGACCGCCGCCCGGACCTCAATCCTCAGGTGGCGGCGCTGCAGGGCTCCTCCTGCCTCGATTTCGGCTGGATTTTCGACATGGCGGTCGCCAATATCACCCTGCATGACATTCACCACTATAACGCCCGCATCCCGTCCTACCGGCTGCGTCAATGCCACTACAGCCTGCCGGAGGAGATCGGTCTGCGCCGCATCAAGTTCCCGGAAGCCATCCGGGCGCTGACGTTAAAGCTCTGGGACGAAGACAAAAAATGCCTGGTCCCCTTTCCAGCGTGACTGGAACCGTGCAAATCTGAGAGCGGCAAGCATACCGGGGCAAACGGGGGAGAAAACCAGGCATGACTCCTATTGAGAAGCTGACCGGGGTGGGGCCTGCCTTGGCCAGGATCCTGCTGGCAAACGGCGTAACGACGGCTGAGGCGCTGGCGGCGCTGGAGGACGCGAAGCTGTGCAGCATTCCAGGGATTGGCGTGAACCGCGCTGCCAGGCTCAAGGAAGCGGCCATGGCCGAAACCGGTTCTGCGCCTGCGGTCAAAACGGCGCAGCGGGTGAACGGTCAGGCGGGCGGACAGGAGGCTGAGGTGCAAAAAGCAGAGATGGATGCCCGGCTGGCGGAGGCGGAAGCAGCCCGGGCCGCGGCCGAGGACAAGGCGGCCAAGGCAGAGGCCAAGGCCCTGAAGGCCAAGCGCAAGGCGGCGTCGCTGGCGGTGGCTTTCGCGGTGGCTCAGGACAAGGCGAAGCAGAAAGCCAAGAAGGTGAAAGCCAAGGCAAAGCGGGCGATTGAAAAGGAAAAAGCCAAGGCAAAGGCCATCCTGGAAGGCAAGAGCCTGCAAAAGGGTAAATCCGCCAAGAAGAAAAAGAAGAAGGCGAAGAAGTGAGGGCATCCGCCTGATTTCAAAAGAAAACCGGCGCAAGGTGGCGCCGGTTTCCGAGTTTCAGCCCTGCAGTCAGGTCAGACCAGTTCGCCCCCGGCCGTCAGGGTCAGCTTACCGCCCAGATACGGCGCCAGAACCTCGGGCAGCTGAACCGAACCATCCGCCTGCTGGCCGTTTTCCAGTACCGCGATCAGGCAGCGGCCCACCGCCAGGCCAGAGCCGTTCAGCGTGTGCACGAATTGCGGTTTGCCGCCGTCTGCGGGCTTGAACCGGCCATTCATCCGGCGCGCCTGGAAGTCGCCGCAGACCGACACCGAGGAAATCTCGCGGTAGGTGTTCTGGCCGGGCACCCACACCTCGATGTCGTGGGTCTTGCGGGCGCCAAAGCCCATGTCGCCGGTGCACAGAACGATAGTGCGGTAGGGCAGGCCCAGACGCTCCAGGATGTCCTCGGCGCAGCGGGTCATGCGCTCATGCTCGTCCAGGCTTTTGTCCGGATGGGTAACCGAGACCATCTCGACCTTTTCGAACTGGTGCTGGCGCAGCATGCCGGCGGTGTCCTTGCCCGCGCTGCCGGCCTCCGAGCGGAAGCACTGGGTGTGCGCCACATAGCGGCGCGGCAGGTAGCCTTCCTCAACCGTCATGCCGTTGACGATATTGGTCAGCGTGACCTCAGCCGTCGGCACCAGCCACCAGCCGTTGGTGGTCTTGTAGCTGTCCTCGCCGAACTTGGGCAGCTGGCCGGTGCCGTACATCATCTCTTCGCGCACCAGCACCGGGGTCCAGGTTTCTGTCAGGCCGTTTTCGTCCACATGGGTGTTGATCATGAACTGCGCCAGCGCCCGGTGGATGCGGGCGACCGCACCGGACAGCACCACAAAGCGGCTGCCGGAGAGCTTGGCCGCGGTCTCAAAGTCCATGCCCGGCTTCACGCCTTCGATTTCAAAATGCTCCTTGGCCTCGAAATCGAGCGCCTTGGGCTCGCCCCAGCGGCGGATTTCGACGTTGTCGTCCTCATCTTCTCCCTGCGGCACATCGTCATGCGCGAGGTTGGGGATGGTACCCAGCATATCGGTCAGCTGCTGGTCCAGCTCCTTGGCCTCCGCGTTCATCGCCGCCACTTCGGCCTTCTTCTCCGCCACCAGCGCGCGCAGGCGTTCAAACTCAGCCTCATCGCCGCGGCCCTTGGCGGCGCCGACTTCTTTGGAGGCCTTGTTCTGCTCAGCTTGTGCGGTTTCGGCCGCTAGGATCTTGGCCCGGCGTGCCTCATCCAGTGCCAGGATCTCTGACGACACACCCGCATCCCCGCGCCGCGCCACAGCGGCGTCGAATGCGGCAGGATTTTCGCGGATAGCGCGGATGTCATGCATGAGAAGTCTCTCCTAGCGTTGAATGGTATTTGAATCAGTAGACCCATCCTATGACGCAAGGGTGCAGAAAGGGGAAGAGGGGGCAGCCTAGTGGATCCAGACTGTTCCTGCGTTGCAGCTTTCTGCAAATCCGGAGCCGTTCGGGTCACTCCTTTATGAATGCAATTCGGGCAGGCAAAATCAGGCGTGCTGACTGTGGCAATTAGATGCAGTGGAAGAACCAAAGATAGCCCACGCCAAAGTGATCGGTCTGATCTTGCGTAAGACGGGTCAACACCCGAAATCGGCCGGGAACAAGAGGGACCGCTCAAATGTCTAAGGCCGTACTTTACCGCATGGAATTGCCCAACTACACCTGTGGCTACGGCACCGCGGCCCGTGATCTGCTGCACCGTGAGAAGTTTGAAGTGGAGGAGCACATCCTCCGAACGCGCCGTGAAACTGATGCTTTCAAAGACAAGCATCACATCACCACGACGCCTCTTGTATTTATTGATGGCGTCAAGGTTGGCGGCTTTACCGACTTGAAGAAGTACCTCAAGGCACAAAAGCCCAAACCGAAGCGGTTCTGGAAGCGTTGATTTGCACTGTCTTGGAGGCTTTGATTAGGCCGCCAGAGAGGGTTTCGCGTGCTCAAGCCGCAATCTCTCAGCTGCGTTTCTGAGGAGCCGGAAGCACCCAAAAAACCTGCGTCAGGAGTGCTGGGCGCCTCCTTATATGCGAACAACATCGCCGGGGGGCGGATTTGGCCCTGTTGAGCGCGGTGTGAGCCTTGCAACCCTTTCCCTCAACGCATAGGTTCCGCTGCAAAATTCCGGCATGAAACCCCATGCCGCTTTGACAGAAGGAATATCCCATGGACGGTGGCGCAGTCGCCCAATTTCTCCCGCTTATCCTGATCTTCGCGATCATGTACTTCCTGCTGATCCGCCCGCAGCAGAAGAAGATGAAGCAGCATCAGGCGATGGTCGACGGCCTGCGCCGCGGCGACCAGGTGGTCACCCAGGGCGGTGTCATCGGCAAGGTGGCCAAGGTCAAGGAAGACGGCGAGATCGAGGTGGAAATCGCGGAAGGCGTCAAGGTGCGCGTGGTCAAGGCGACCATTGCCCAGGTTCTGAACAAGACCGAGCCGGCATCTTAAGCGTTTCCCGCAACGATCTGAAAAGGCAGGGCAATGCTGCAAATTGATCTCTGGAAGAGGGTGCTGATCTGGCTGGTATGCGCAGCCGGTCTGATGCTTGCCCTGCCAAACGGGTTTTACACCCGCGTCGAACAGGCCAATGATGCGGCCGCCGACATCATCGCCAAGGGCGAGACGCCGCAGCGGCTGGAAGTTGCGGGCCAGTGGCCATCGTATCTGCCGTCGGGGCTGGTGAACCTCGGCCTCGACCTGCGGGGCGGTGCGCATTTGCTGGCCGAAGTGCAGGTCAGCGATGTGTACGAAGCGCGGATGGATGCGCTGTGGCCGGAGGTGCGCGACGCGCTGCGGCCTGAGCGGGACACAGTCGGCACTTTCCGCCGCCAGCCTGGGTCGGCAGATCAAATTCGTCTGAAACTGTCCAAGCCTGACGGCATGGCCCGCGCGCTGGAAGTGGTGCGGGGTCTGGCCAATCCGATCACCACGCTGACCGGCGTCGGTGCCAATGACATCGAGGTCTCCGCCGAGGGGGACATCCTGGTGGTGCGCTTGAGCGAGGCGGAAAAGATCGCCTCGGACGACCGCACCGTGCGCCAGGCGCTGGAAATCGTGCGCCGCCGGATTGACGAGGTCGGTACCCGCGAGCCAACCATTCAGCGCCAGGGCGCCGACCGGATCCTGATTCAGGTGCCTGGCATTGGATCCGCGTCGGAACTGAAAGCTATTATCGGCACCACCGCACAGCTGACCTTTAATCCGGTTGCCGGCCGCGGCAGTGATCCGGATGCGGCGCCGGGGATCGGCAACGAAGTGATCCCGTCGCTGGATGAAGAAGGCATATACTACACCATCGAGTCCGCCGCCGTTGTGACCGGCGAGGACCTGGTGGATGCGCAGCCCTCGTTCGATCAGAACGGCCGGCCTGCGGTGACCTTCCGCTTCAACACCTCCGGTGCGCGCCGGTTCGGGGACTACACGGCTGAGAACATTGGCTCGCCCTTTGCCATTGTGCTGGATGACGAGGTGGTCTCAGCTCCGGTGATCCAATCGCATATCCCGGGCGGCTCCGGCATCATCACCGGCAACTTCACCATTGAGGAAAGCACCAACCTGGCCGTGCTGCTGCGCGCAGGCGCGCTGCCGGCAGAGCTGGTGTTCCTGGAAGAACGTACCATCGGTCCAGAACTGGGCCAGGACAGCATTGATGCGGGCAAGATCGCAACCATCGTGGCCTTTATCGCAGTGCTGGTGTTCATGGGCCTCAGCTATGGCCTGTTTGGCCTGTTTGCCAATGTGGCGCTGATCCTCAACATCGCGCTGATCTTTGGCATGCTGAGCCTCATTGGCGGCACGCTGACCCTGCCGGGCATTGCGGGTATTGTTCTGACCGTCGGTATGGCGGTGGATGCCAATGTGCTGATCTTTGAACGCATCCGTGAAGAGCTGAAGGCGGGCCGCGGCCCGGCCAAGGCGATTGACGAAGGCTACTCCAAGGCGCTGAGCGCTATTCTCGACGCCAACATCACCACCTTCATCACCGCGGTGATCCTGTTCGCCATGGGCTCCGGCCCGGTGCGCGGGTTTGCGATCACCCTGGGTCTGGGCATCATGACCTCGGTCTTCACCGCGATCTTTGTCACCCGCCTGATGATTGTCATGTGGTTTGAACGGCGCCGTCCGAAAACGATTGAGGTGTGATATGCGGCTGAGACTAGTTCCCCAGGAAACCTCCTTCGACTTTTTCGGCAAGGCCAAGCTGTGGCTGGGCCTGTCGGCGCTGCTGCTGGTGATCGGCATTGCGTCCTTTGCGCTGCAGGGCCTGAACTTCGGCATCGACTTCCGCGGTGGCACCACCATCCGCACTGAGGCCTCTGAGCCTGTGGATGTGGGCGCCTACCGTGATGCGCTGGCGGTGCACCAGCTGGGCGACATTTCAATCACCGAAGTGTTCGACCCGGCCTTCGACGACGACCAGCATGTGTCGCAGATCCGCATCCAAGCGCAGGAAGGCGGCGAGGCGATCTCGGGCGAGATGATCGAGACGTTGAACCAGTCGCTGGATGCGGTGGCGCCGGGCATCAAGTTTGCCGCGGTCGAATCCGTTGGCCCCAAGGTCTCGGGCGAGCTGATCAAGACCGCGGTGCTGGCCGTCGCTTTGGCGATTGCTGCTGTTCTGGTCTACATCTGGCTGCGGTTTGAATGGCAGTTCGCTTTGGGCGCGGTGGCGGCGCTGGTGCATGACGTCGTGCTGACCATCGGCGTCTTTGCGGCGTTGCAGATCAAGTTCGACCTGGCCATTATCGCAGCCCTGCTGACCATCGTCGGCTATTCGCTGAACGATACCGTGGTTGTGTTCGACCGGGTGCGTGAAAACCTGCGCCGCTACAAGAAGAAGGACCTGGCAGAGGTTCTGAACCTGTCGATCAACGAGACCCTCAGCCGGACGGTGATGACCTCGGTCACCACCCTGCTGGCGCTGATCTCGCTCTATGTGCTGGGCGGCGACGTGATCCGCGGCTTTGTCTTTGCGATGATCTGGGGTGTTGTGGTCGGCACCTACTCGTCGGTCTTTGTTGCCTCCACCATTCTGCTGAAGCTGGGGGTGAAGCGCGACTGGTCGAAACAGGCCAATACCACCGGCAACCAGTTCTCGAACATCGATGCTTGAGGCTTTTGACGCAGCCCTGGCCACACCGGGGTTGTTTTGGCTGCTTGTCACCATCGGAGCCGCGGGTCTTGTCCGCGGCTTCACTGGTTTTGGCACTGCGATGATCTTTGTGCCCGTCGGGGCGCAGTTCCTGCCCTCGGCGGATGTGGTGTTCCTGATGGTGCTGATGGGGGTGTTTTCCACCATCACCCTGTTCCCGCAGGCCTGGAGCAAGGCCGACAAGGCAGAGGTTGGCGCGCTGGCCATGGCCGCCGCGGTGACGGTGCCTGCGGGCCTGTGGCTGATGGGGAAGATGGATCCGCTGACAGTGCGCTGGGTGGCCGCAGGCGTGATCGGGCTGACGCTGGCGGCGGTGGTCTCGGGCTGGCGCTGGCAGGGTAAGATCGGCTGGCCCGGGCGGTTCTCTATTGGTGGCGCGGCCGGGGTGGTTGGCGGCATGACCGGGCTGACAGGGCCAGTGGTGATTGTGTTCTATCTGGCCAATGTGCGCGATGTGGCGCGGGTGCGGGCCAACACCATCGTGTTCCTGGCCGCGCTGGATGTGGTGATTGCGGTCAATCTGATCTTCGGCGGGCTGGCCAGCCTGCAGGCCTTTATCCTGGCCGGGCTTTTGGGCATTCCTTACGTGGTCACCACACTGACCGGCAAAGCGCTGTTCGATCCCAAGCTGGAGAAGCTTTACCGCTTTGCCTCCTATTCCGTGATTGCGCTGGCCGTGGTATCCAGCCTCCCGGTGTTTGACTGAAAGGACCCGCACATGCGCTTGAACGAAGTGAGCTATACGGACGCGCAGCCGGTTGACGGCTATGGTGCGGGGTTCTTCCGCATTGGCGGGCAGGTGCATCAGGGCGGCGTGCTGACGTCGGCGGTTGGCACTGCGGGCTGGGGAGGCATGGAGGATACCGCACCGCTGCTGGCACTGGCCGGGGAGGTTGATGTGCTGTTTATCGGCACCGGTCCCGAGATCGCCCATATTCCGGCAGAGTTGCGCAAGGCGCTGGAGGACGCGGGACTGGGCGTCGAGGCGATGAATTCGCCTGCGGCTTGCCGCACCTACAATGTGCTGTTGTCCGAGGGACGGCGGATTGCACTGGCCGCCTTGCCGGTCTGAAGATGAATTTCCGATGTATTTGACCTGCCGCAAAGCGGGCATCCGCTGAATGCTCTTTTCATGCGCCGGAGCAATGGGATAAGCGAACTTCATGACATTGACTGTGACGGATCTGAGCGTGGCCCGCGGCGGCATCCCGGTGCTGGAGGCCTTGAGCTTTGCGCTGGTGCCCGGCACCGCGCTGATCCTGCGCGGGCCCAATGGCATCGGCAAGACAACCCTGCTGCGCACCGTGGCCGGGTTGCAGCCGCCGCTGAGGGGCCGGGTCGAAGGCGCAGAGGACCAGATCGCTTACGCGGCCCATTCCGATGGGTTGAAGCCTACATTGACCGTGGCGGAGAACCTGACCTTTTGGGCCAGCGTCTTTGGCCGCAATGGCATTGAACAGGCGCTCGCCGGGTTCGACCTGAAAACCCTGCGCGACCGGCAGGCCGGTGCGCTGTCGGCGGGTCAGAAACGCCGTTTGGGCTTGAGTCGGATGCTGGTCACGGGCCGCCCCATCTGGATCATGGATGAGCCGACCGTCAGTCTCGACAAAACCTCTGTCGCGATGTTTGCGGATGCAGTGCGGGCGCATCTGGGGCAGGGCGGTTCCGCCCTGATTGCCACCCATATCGACCTGGGCCTGGAGGCGGAGGTGCTGGACGTCGGCCCCTTCAAGGCCAAGCCGCCAGAGATCGACGATTTTGACGGAGGCTTCCTGTGATTGCGCTTTTGCTGCGGGACCTGAAGCTCGCCTTCCGCGCCGGTGGCGGCTTTGGGCTGGGGCTGGCCTTCTTCCTGATCGTGACCGTAATGGTGCCGTTCTCTGTCGGACCGCAGTCCGAATTGCTGATGCGGATCGCACCGGGTGTTCTGTGGCTGGGCGCGCTGCTGGCCTGCCTGCTGTCGCTGGACCGGCTCTTGGCGCTGGATTGGGAGGACGGCTCGCTCGACCTCTTGGCCACTGCGCCGCTGCCCTTGGAAAGCACCGTCACCATCAAGGCGCTGGCCCATTGGATCACCACTGGTCTGCCGCTGGTGATGGCGGCGCCGGTGCTGGGGGTGCTATTGAACCTGCCTGTGCAGGGCTTTCAATGGCTTGTGATCTCCCTGATGCTGGGCACACCTGCGCTGTCCGTCATCGGCACCTTTGGCGCCGCATTGACTGTTGGGCTGAAGCGCGGCGGCCTGCTGATGTCGCTCCTGGTGATGCCGCTCTATGTGCCGACGCTGATCTTCGGCTCCGAAGTGGCCCGCCGCGGCGCCGAGGGCATGGCGGTTCAGACACCCATGCTGCTGCTGGCGGGCATTTCCGCCGCTTCCATCGCCTTGCTGCCCTTTGCCAGTGCCGCTGTCCTGCGCGTCAATTTGCGCTGACCTATGCCGCGCCCGTGAATTGAGAAACCCGAGAACAAGAGCTAAATAGCCACCATGTCGATCTGGGAATACGCCAACCCGAAGAAGTTCCTGGCCACCACCGAGCGTGTGATGCCGGCCTTGTGGATCAGTTCTGCGGTGCTGATCACCGTTGGCCTTGTCTGGGGCTTCTTCTTCACGCCTGACGATTACCGCCAAGGTTCCACCGTCAAGATCATCTTCCTGCATGTGCCCTCGGCGCTGATGGCGATCAACGCCTGGTTCATGATGCTGGTTACCTCGCTGGTCTGGGTGATCCGCCGCCATCATGTCAGCGCTTTGGCGGCCCGTGCGGCAGCGCCCGTGGGCGTGGTCATGACGGTGATTGCGCTGATCACCGGCGCGATCTGGGGGCAGCCGATGTGGGGCACCTGGTGGGCCTGGGATCCGCGGCTGACCTCCTTCCTGGTGCTTTTCCTGTTCTACCTCGGTTACATCGCCCTTTGGGAGGCGATCGACAATCCCGACACCGCCGCCGACCTGACCTCGATCCTCTGCCTTGTGGGCTCGGTCTTTGCGGTGCTCAGCCGCTATGCGGTTAACTTCTGGAACCAGGGGCTGCATCAGGGGGCGTCGCTGTCGTTGGATGAAAAGGAGAACGTGGCTGATGCGTTCTCCAACCCGCTCTATGTATGCATGGCAGGATTTGTGCTGCTGTTCATTGCATTGGTGTTCTACCGCACTGGAACTGAAATCCGCGCCCGCCGCATCAAGGCATTGATGGCGCGTGAACGGCTGGAGGCCTGATGCCCGATCTTGGAAAATACGCTGATACGGTGCTGTCCGCCTATGGTGCCTCGCTGGCGCTGCTGGCAGCGCTGGTGGTGCTGACGATCTGGCGCGGCCGCAAGGTGCGCCGGGAGATGGAAACCCTGGAAACGCGGATGAAGCGCAATGGCTAAGATCTCTCCGCTGATGGCGGTTCCGGTTGTGGTGTTTGCAGGTTTTGTCGGCCTGGCGCTGGTAGGCATGTTCCGTGAAGATCCGAACAGCCTGCCGTCCACCCGCGAGGGCCAGCCGGCGCCGGAACTGACAGCTGAAACCTTCACCGGTAAGCCCGGCTTCGATGCGGATACTCTGCGCGACGGCAATGTGAAACTGGTGAATTTCTGGGCCAGCTGGTGTGCGCCCTGCCGCGCCGAGCATCCGAATCTGGATGCGCTGTCCAAAGAAGGCATCCCGGTCTATGGCATCAACCACAAGGACCAGTTGAAGAACGCCACGGCTTTCCTGGAGGAACTGGGCGACCCCTATGCAGCAATTCTTCATGATCTGCCCGGCCGCACTGGTATCGACTGGGGGGTCTATGGCGTGCCGGAGACCTTTGTCGTGGATGGCGAAGGAAAGATCGTGCTGCGCTTTGCCGGCCCGGTGACCCAGCGGGTGATCGAAAGCACACTGCGCCCGGCGATGGAAAAGGCGACCGGGCGGTAATTGCCAGCGGCATAGCGGAAAAGAACAAGAGCTCCGTTTCCGGTGCTCTTTTCGTTTTGTAGCTGGTCAGAAAAATGGATGTTGTGGCGAAGAAGGTGTCCAGATTGTCATAGTTCTGCAGAGGCAGCCGGTTGCCGCTGGTGAAATCCGCAACAACGTTACAATCGACGATCAAAGCGCCATCGACGGCCGATAGTGCCGTTTCGAACCCGCCCAGGAACCAGCTTTCAACGCGGATGGTGCCAAAGCCGTAGTCGCTGATGCGGTCATTGCCGCCATTGAACACATAGGTGTTAAAGCCTTCACCGCTAGACAGTTTGTCGTCGCGCGCTCTGCCATTGAGGAAGCCGTCCCCAGCCTCGCCAAACAGGTTATCATCGCCGCGCTGGGTAATGAAAGGCTCATCGCTGCCGGAGCCGGTGATCCGGTCGTCAAATTTGCTGGCGCGGCGTTCGAAAACATCGCTTCTGATCCGGTCTCGGACGCCCAGACCGTCGTCGTAGACAATACCATTCTCCAGATTGACGCGGATGCCGCTTTCCGCGGATCTGTTGTAATCAAGGCAGAAATGGCCGCCTGTTTCTGTATTCCAGCCGGATTGCATCGGCTTGGCGATGTCGACGGCTTCCGGCCGGCCAGTGCCGCTCTTTTCGATTACCGCCGTAATTGCATCGCCTCCGATGCGGGCGGCGATGCCTTGGTTGAGGTCTTCGTGGTAGAAATCGTTGAAACCTTCGGTGACACAGCTGAGCGAAATGGTGTTCCTGCCGGCGCCGGTCCGCAACTGGTTCCAGAATTTGTTGCCGCCGGGATCGAGCCAATCATTGCCGGCCCGGCCGGTCAGGGAGTCGCCGCCTTCTCCGCTGAACAGGCGGCCTCGGCCGCTGCTGCCGTTCAGAGAGTCCTTGCCGTCGCAGACATCCAGGAAGTTGCATTTGCTGCTGCCGGTAGGGGTTTCGTCGCCATCTGTGCCCAGGAGCGCGCGGAAAGCAGTTCCGCCTACGTCGTCACAGGTGATGAACTGGCTGGGAGCGGAGGCTCCCTTCGGCTCGCCAACTGTCACGGAGGCGGCCCAGGCATCCCACGTGGCCAGGGTTGCAAACTGTGGCAGGTGATCGCCGTCCAGGCCAGTCCCGTTGAGGCAGGCGCCAAGGGCGGCCATGACAATTTCCGCGACAGGATCATCTTCGGAGTGGTCGCTGGGTGCAAGGGGGGTAGGTGAAACCGTCAACGCCGACTTTGGTCACGATGTCGAGCGAGGCCGGTTCGATGAGCACTGTAGGACCTTCGCCGGACTCATTAATTTGGAAAACAATCCGGAAACCAGCTTGAATATGCGCAGGCATCTCGAAGTCCCCTTAAGTATTTTCTGACTAAAACCGAAAAGGTTGAACGCCGCTACTTTTGGTGACTGTAAAATATATATTTGTCACCTTGACAGGAGAGCAGCAGATCCTTCTGTGGGTGCTGCGGTGTCACAAGGGCGTGCAGAGCGTGAATGTCTTGAAATCAGGTTCTTCCGCTGACAGCGCATAGACTTTCCCGAAGTCTTCCTGTTTGGAGCGCCAGATCAGGTATTCGCTCAGCTCTTCGGCGCTGCTCCAGTGCTGATACACGGCGATCTCGTCCCGCTCCGGCGCGAGCAGCGTCTCTGCCTGCAGGCAGCCGGGATAGTCCCGGACCTGCTCGACCATCTTTTTTACCAGCGCAGCCAGCTCGGTGTATTTTCCGGGCAAGGGCTGCAGAAGTATGATTACGGCTTCCGTCACGAAACGCTCCGCATTGCTGAGGGTGCGAGAACCCTAGCAGATCACCGGAAATTTCTGGTAAATTTGCGCCGGGTCAGCCGAAAATGCTGAGATTCAGCTCCAGCCCGGTACCCAGCCAGATGGCGTGATCGCGGTGATCTTCCAGGTGATTGCCGGTTTCCGGATGGGCAAACACGATCAGCCCGTCCCGGTTCAGCGCCAGCCATGGCAGCAGTTCAGCGAATTGATCCGGATCCGCAGCCAGCTGGCAGGACCACATCGGATGCGGGCCGACGTTTTTCTCGTGGACGCGGCCCATCTGGACTCCGAACCGCTCGGCAGCCTGGCGGCACAGGGCGCTGGCCTGCTCGACAGTGGTTTCGTCGAAATAGATATGGGCGTGGTAGCCGGTGATGCTGTCAGTCTGGTTCATGGCGCCACTATTTCCGCTTGGGGCGGCGGGGGCAACCTGATGTTTGCGAACAGATCCTGTGCAGGCGGGCTGTTTCAGATCTCTGCCCGCTGCGCCGCGTCATAGGCCGCCCGGGAAGCGCGGATGCCCGGCTGATGTGCATCGGCCCAGCTGGCCAGTTGGCGTATGGTGCCAAACAGGGAGTGCCCGCGCTCGGTCAGCGCATATTCCACCTGAGGCGGCGAGAGGTCCAGAACGGTGCGGCTGACCAGCCCGTCGCGTTCAAGATTGCGCAGGGTGACTGCCAGCATCCGCTGGGAAATTCCGCCGATAACCCGCCGCAACGCGTTGAACCGGCAGGGGCCTTTGGCCAGTTCGATCACCAGCAGCACCGACCAGGCATCGCCGATCCGGTCCAGAACATCGCGGACGGGACAGTCGTATTCGATGGCGCGGCGGCGGCTCATGGCGGTTCCTTTCAGGTAACCATGTGACGAAGAAATGCGTATTCCGGCACCAGTTTCAGGCGCCTATCTGGTTCTCATTGGTAACTATAGGATGAAAGGGAAGCGGAATGAAGCTCCTGATTATTGGCGCAACCGGGATGATCGGATCGCGGATCACAGCCGAAGCATTGGACCGCGGCCATGAGGTGGTTGCAGCCGTGCGCAGCCCGGAAAATGCCGAACCGCGCACGGGCCTGCGCGCTGAAAGGCTGGACGTCCGGGATACAGCCCGGCTGGCGGAACTGGCTGCGCAGACGGATGTGGTCATCGGTGCGGTCAGCCCGCGCAGCAGCGGCGATGCGGTCGCGGAGGCAAACACCTATGCCGACGCCCTGATAGCGGGTCTTGATGGCCGCCGGCTGCTGCTGGTTGGCGGCGCGGGTTCGCTGAACCTGCCGGATGGTTCGCCGGTTGCAGATGCGGTGCCGGAGCCTTACCAGGCAGAAGCGCAGGGCATGCGGCAAGCCTTCGGGAAAATCGCGGCAAGCGGTCTGGACTACAGCGTTCTGGCGCCTGCGGGCCTGATCGAGCCTGGCGAGCGCAGCGGGGTGTTCCGCCTGGGCGGCCGGACCCTTTTGACTGATCCCGAGGGCAACAGCCGGATTTCTGCCGAAGATTACGCAGTTGCCCTGCTGGATGAGGTGGAAGTGCCCAAACATCCCCGGCAGATTTTCACCGTTGCCTACTGATCCTCAGCTGCAAGGGGAGGCGGATGTGAAACCCCCGAATTCCTCCGGTGTTTGCGGCCGTGTTTTCGAAGGCGAGCGCAGCCGGCCTTGCCCTAGGATAACGATCCCGGCCAAAGGGCCGGGGTCCACTCAGGGCACTGAGAAGGTGCGAAAATCCTGCTCGCGCCGCATGGTGGCGCTGCGCGCATCGAAATCACCGCGCTCGGCGCGCCAGGTCAGGTAGCGGTCCAAGTGTTCCAGCGACTCCCAGATGTGGAAGACGGCGATCTCGAAACGCTCCCGGTTGATGCCTGCGTGCGCTTGCAGGCAGCCGGGGAAATTACGGGTGTCTGGAAGCATGTCCAGCACCGCCTGTGCATGGTCCTCGAACGTGTCCACGTCCGGGTAAACGACGGTAATCGCAGCTTCTTTCATGCTCTTTCGCCTGGTTTTGCGGTAGTCTTGTTAGCATTTAACGTATTTGTGAAAAGCACCTTTGCACAGCTGAACTAACCGGTATAGCCGGTATTAACGTTTTTCGCGTAGCGCTAGGGTTGTGGCTGGGCATGGGCGGCAGCCCGGCTCAGGCTGGATACGCGGAGATGGGGATTTGGAACGCAGGAACGGTGATTTAGCCTGGCCAGCGCTACAAATCGCGGCTTCCCAGTTTGCCGTAACTGGCGCAGTATCACGCTTAGCCGGTCAGGCTGGGATATTCCGCCGGGGCAAGCTCTCCGACGGGCCAAATTCTGGAAGGAGGCCAGTGGTTTGATGGCGCGGTTCCGTTACCTCAAGGCGCTCCTGACCGGGGCGGCGGCTGCTTGGATTGCGGCGGCCCCCGTGCAGGCCCGGGACGAAACCGTTCTGAGGTTCTGCTATGATCCCTATCCGCCCTATACCATGGGAGCTGGTGGTATCCCCTCCGGCGGGCTGAAGGTCCAGTTGCTGAAAGAAGTGACCAGCCGGATCGAGGGGCTGAGCGCCGTGGTTGTACTGCTGCCCTGGCAGCGGTGCCAGGCGCAGGCGCAGAGCGGGGAAGCGGATGGCATTCTGCCGCTGTTCAGATCCTCCAGCCGGGAAAGCTACCTGGCCTTTACTGAAGGCACCTTTCTGCAAACAAACACTTTATGGTTCAGCCGGCGCCGTTATCCCGGCGGGCTGGAGCTGGGAGAGGGGTTTGCGGAAGTATCGCAGCTGCGGCTGGGAATGGTGAACGCCAGTGTCATAGATGAGGAAATGGAGGCTGCGTTCGAACGGCACAATCCGATTGTCCGAAGCAGCAATGCCGGCAGCCTGATGCAGATGCTGCTGTTTGGCCAGCTGGACCTTGTTGCCCTGGACGATGCCGTCGGATGGCATCAGGTGACGCGGAATGGCTGGCAGGACAGGATCGGCCGGATCGCTGAGCCGATTTCCAGCCGGTATTCGCATTTCGGCCTCTCCAAAGCGGCCGGCGCGGATGCATATCTGGACGCATTCAACCGGGCCATTTCGGAACTGAGGGCCGATGGCAGGATTGCCGAAATTCTGGGCGGCTTCGATTTCACGCAATAGCCATCGCCGCGCAGGCAGTGAAAAAGGCGCCCCGAGGGGCGCCTTTGAACTTCCGGAATTGCGGCAGCCTTAGGATTTGGCCAGGTTGCGCAGCACGTAGTGCAGCACGCCGCCGTGTTCGATGTATTCGATCTCGGGCGCGGTATCAATGCGGCACTTCAGGGTGATCTCTTTCACCGAGCCATCGGCCATGGTGATCGAGCAGGGCACTTCCTGCAGCGGCTGGATGGTGTCCAACCCGCTGATCGACACGGTTTCATCGCCTGTGAGGCCCAGCGACTTGCGGGTGTCGCCGCCGGTGAATTCAAACGGGATAACGCCCATGCCCACCAGGTTGGAGCGGTGGATACGCTCAAACGACTCGGCGATCACCGCCTTGACGCCCAGCAGCGCGGTGCCCTTGGCCGCCCAGTCGCGCGAGGAGCCCGCGCCGTACTGTTCACCGCCGAACACCACCAGCGGGGTACCCGCTTCCTGATGCGCCATCGAGGCCTCGTAGATCGAGGTTTGCGCGCCATCGGGGCCTTTGGTGTAGCCGCCTTCGACGCCTTCCAGCATCTCGTTCTTGATGCGGATGTTGGCAAAGGTGCCGCGCATCATGATCTCGTGGTTGCCGCGGCGGGAGCCGTAGGAGTTGAACTCACGCGGCTGCACCTGGCGCTCCAGCAGGTACTGGCCTGCGGGGGTGGTGGTGGCAAAGGAGCCGGCGGGCGAGATGTGGTCGGTGGTGACCATGTCGCCCAGAACCGCCAGAACCTTGGCACCTTCGATGTTCGAGATGGTGCCCGGCTCGGTGCCCATGCCCTGGAAGTAGGGCGGGTTTTGGATGTAGGTCGAGGTCGCGGGCCAGTCATAGGTTTCCGCATCGGTGGTTTCCACCGCCTGCCATTTATCGTCGCCTTTGAAGACGTCGGCGTATTTCGACTGGAAGGCTTCGCGTGTGACGGTCTGTTCGACCAGTTCCGCGACTTCCTGGGTCGAGGGCCAGATGTCTTTCAGGTAGACGTCATTGCCATCCTTGTCCTGAGCAATCGGGTCAGACGCCAGGTTGATGTCCATGGTGCCGGCCAGCGCGTAGGCCACGACCAGCGGCGGCGAGGCCAGGTAGTTGGCGCGCACGTCAGGTGAGATACGGCCTTCAAAGTTGCGGTTGCCCGACAGGACCGAGGTTGCCACCAGATCGCCCTCGGCAATTGCTTCGGAGATCTCCTGCTGGATCGGGCCGGAGTTGCCGATACAGGTGGTGCAGCCGTAGCCCACCAGGTTGAAGCCGACCTTGTCCAGGTCTTCCTGCAGGCCCGCGGCCTCCAGATAGGCGGACACAACCTGCGAACCCGGTGCCAGCGAGGTCTTGACCCAGGGCTTGCGGTCGAGGCCCAGAGCGGCTGCCTTGCGTGCGACCAGACCGGCGCCGATCATCACATAGGGGTTGGAGGTGTTGGTGCAGGAAGTGATCGAGGCGATCACGACCTTGCCCGACTCCATGGTGTAGTCTTCGCCTTTGACGGCGACTTCCTTGCCCATCGGACGCTTGAAGGTCTCTTCCATCTCCTTGGCGAAGGCCGATTTGGCGTCGGTCAGAGCGACATAGTCCTGGGGGCGCTTCGGGCCGGAGATCGCAGGAACGATGCTGCCCATGTCTAGGGTCAGGGTGTCGGTGTAGACCGGGTTGTAATCCGCACCGCGCCAGAAGCCGTTTTCCTTGGCGTAAGCTTCGACCAGGGCGATACGGTCCTCGTCGCGGCCGGTGTTGCGCAGGTAGCGCAGGGTTTCGCCGTCGATCGGGAAGAAGCCGCATGTGGCGCCGTATTCCGGCGCCATGTTGGCAATGGTGGCTCGGTCGGCCAGCGGCAGCCGGTCCAGACCTTCGCCGTAGAATTCGACGAACTTGCCGACAACGCCCTTGGCGCGCAGCATTTCAACCACTTTCAGAACCAGGTCAGTGCCGGTGGTGCCTTCGACCATCTGGCCGGTCAGCTCAAAGCCGATGACTTCGGGGATCAGCATCGAGATCGGCTGGCCCAGCATCGCGGCCTCGGCCTCGATCCCGCCAACGCCCCAGCCCAGAACCGCGGCGCCGTTCACCATGGTGGTGTGGGAGTCGGTGCCAACCAGGGTATCCGGATAGGCGACTTCTTCACCGTTCTGGTCGGTGTCGGTCCAGACGGTCTGCGCCAGGTATTCCAGGTTCACCTGGTGGCAGATGCCGGTGCCCGGCGGCACAACGCGGAAATTGTTGAACGCGTTCTGGCCCCATTTCAGGAACTGATAACGCTCCATGTTGCGCTCATACTCGCGGTCCACGTTCATCTGGAACGCGCGCGGGTTGCCGAATTCGTCGATCATCACCGAGTGGTCAATGACCAGATCGACGGGCACCAGCGGGTTGATTTTGGCGGCGGAACCTTTCAGGCCGACGATGCCGTCGCGCATAGCCGCCAGGTCGACAACGGCGGGAACGCCGGTGAAGTCCTGCATCAGCACGCGGGCCGGGCGGTATGCGATCTCGCGCGGGTTCTTGCCGCCCTGGGCGCCCCATTCGGCAAAGGCCTTGATGTCGTCGGTGGAGACGGAGAAGCCTCCGTCCTCAAATCGCAGCATGTTTTCCAGCACCACTTTCAGTGCGGCGGGCAGCTTGGAAAAGTCGCCAAAGCCGGCCTCGGTGGCGGCGGGAATGGAGTAATAGGAAATCGACTTGCCGTTAACGCTCAGCGTTCTGCGTGCGTTGGCATTGTCCTGACCGACGGTGATAGGCATGTTTGGCCTCCCTCAAGAATTTCAGATCGGGAATTCGCTGCCTGCTAAATGCATGAGGAAGATTAAGCATTCAATAGCCCAAACGCCGCAGGCAGCACTTTTGTATGCGATTGTACACATTTTTTGCGGTAAGTGCCGCGATACCGGGTTCAAACCCGGCTCAAAAATGATTGATTGGCGTAACCGCAGCCACATCTTTAGACCAGAAGCCTAAGAAACAGCGTGGGCGATTCATGAAACTTCTGGCGTCGATAGTCACAGCTTTGGGCCTGGCCCTTCCGGTTTACGGCCAAACCGCGGCAGAGCCTGTGGTGGTGGAGCTTTATACCTCGCAAGGCTGTTCCTCCTGCCCGCCGGCCGATGCGCTGCTGCACAAGCTGGCCGCACGCGAGGACGTGCTGCCCTTGGCGTTGCATGTGGATTACTGGGACTACATTGGCTGGAAGGACGCGTTTGCGCGGCCTTCGCACACGCAGCGGCAAAAGGGCTATGCCCATGTGGGCGGGCGCCGGATGATCTATACGCCGCAGATGATCATCATGGGCCAGGATGACGTGGTAGGCGCCGATGCGATGAAAGTGGCGGATGCCATTGCCAAACACAAGGACCAGCCGCGGCCGGTGTCGCTGGCGGTCGAGCGGCGGGGCGAGGAGCTGGTGATCCGGCTGCAGCCGCGGGTGCAGATGCCGGACGGCAAGCTTCTGGTGCAAGTGGTGCGCTACACGCCGGAGCGGACCGTCAGCATCAAGCGCGGCGAGCTGGCCGGGCGCACGCTGTCTTACTCCAATGTGGTGGAGGATTGGCAAATCGCTGCCGAATGGGACGGCGCAGGAGATCTGGAGGTCTCGGTGCCGGTCCCGGGTGATCTTCCGGCTGCAGTTCTGGTGCAGGAAGCCCCGTTTGGCCGCATCCTTGCCGCGGCCCGGGCAGATTAACTCAGCGGATCAATCCCTGGCCGGTTCTACTTCAGGCTCAGGCTTGCGGAAGGCAGCCTGGTGTTTCCAGCGGCGGTGAATCCAGAACCATTGGCCGGTGTGCTTGCGCACGATGGCTTCCAGATCCGCGCTCAAGGCCTTGGTCATGGTAAGCGGATCGGAATGCGGCACTTCGGCGTTCATCACGATCTCGAAATCCAAGCCGTTTTCCTGACGAACCGCATAGACCGGGATCAGCGCAGCGCCGAATTTCAGCGCCAGTTCGGCCGGCACGGTTGAGGTGACGGCCGGTTTGCCGAAAAAATCGATCAGCTCGCCGCCCTGGGCGTGCAGATCGGTGACGATAGCCGCGATACCGCCCTTCTTGAGGTGACGGACCAGCTCGACCATGCCGCGTTTGCCCTGTTCGAACATCAGGTCGTGATTTGCCTTCATGGCGGCAACGTAATGTTCGTTGAAATAGGGGTTTGCCATCCGCCGGTAGAGCGAGCCCATCTCATGGCCGCGGGCCACCAGCGCGGCGCGGGCGGCATCGTAATTGCCAAAATGAGCGGTGGCCAGCAGGACAGGCCGGCCTGCCGCGCGCGCGGCTTCCAGAGCTTCGAGCCCGGGCCCGGTAATGGGGGCCTTGCGGGCGCGCTCAAAGAACTCCTGGCCCGCATAAAGCTCGGCAATCATCCGGCCGGCATTGTCGCTGACATCCCGGTAGAGCTGCTTGGCGTCCAGTCCTGACAGCTCCGGGTTGACCAGTTTCAGATTGTCGCGCACCCGTTTTTCAAAGCCGGCGGCGCGGCCCATGAGGGTGACCAGCCGGCCCAGCAGCGGCACCCGCATACGGTAGGGGATCAGGCCTGCACCCAGCAGCAGCCCGCGCAGAAACAGGTTGCTGCCATAGTATTTGGCATGGCTCCAGGTGGAGAGTTCGGAAGGGTCGACGGGCATGGGGTCCGGATGGCTGCGGCGCAGGAAGGCGGCTGGAAGCCCGCATCATAAGCCCGCACCGCGGCAGGCACAAGCAGCTCTCGCAGCGGCCGCGCGGAGGGCCGCCGGAGCGGTCATTCAGCGGTTTGCATCACTCGCCGTCTTCTTCCTCATCCGATTTCAATTCGATATCGCCGGTGGCCACCAGATCGCGCATTGCCGAGATGATCATGCTGAAGGCGGCCTCGCCGTCGCTGCGCTTGACCTTGCCGCGTTCGGCCACTTCCTCGCGGATGTTGTCGGCCATCCGGCTCGACATATTGGCCAGCAGGAAATCGTTGGTGGCGACGTCCTCTTCGTCGGTGGCAAAGGCCATGGCGGTGACCAGATCCGGTTGCGACAGGACCCGCATCAGCTTGGGCACATCGGTCTTCTGCATCCGTTCGCCGATCAGCGCATAGGTGAAAATCGCCTTGCGCACCTTGATGGCAAACTCCTCATCCTCCTCGTCCAGCGCGGTCAGAACCTCATCGCGCTTTGCCGCCGCTGCCTCTGTCAGGATGCCGCCCAGGCGCTGGCCCGGGGTTTCATCAAAGGCGACTTCGGGCCGGGCTTCGACCTGGGCCGCCAGCGACAGCCCGATCCGGTCCACGGTTTCCGGCGTCACGTTAGAAGTCTGGCTGACGGCATAGGTGATGCGGCGGGCCACGGGTCCCGGCAGATGCGCCAGCATCTGCGCCGCCTTGGCAGTGTCCAGCTTGGACAGCAGCACGGCAGCAACTTCGGTGCTTTCAGCCTCGGCAAGCCCCGCCAGATCCTCTGGCGGCAGTTGCTTGAGGCGTTCCCAGGGATCGCCGAACTGGCGCACCCCGGCCTCCTTGCGCAGGCGGCTGTGGGTGTAGCGGCTGATCTTGCCTTCCATGGCGTTCAAAGCGCCCGCCAGGCCATTGGGGAAGTGCAGGCCGACGTTGTCCAGCAAATCGGCAAACTCATTGGCGACCGTGTTCAGCGTATCACGGTCGACAATGCTCATATTGCCCATCTGCTTGGTCAGCTCCAGCTGCAGGTCATCCGGCAGCTCCTCCAGCGGGATTTCCGCGCCTTCGTTCAGCAGCAGCCGGACGATGATTGCGGCCTTGGCCTTGCCGCTGAGCCCGCCGGCACCGCCGCCGCCACCCAGCGGGGCCGGGGCTGCAAAACCGCCCGCATCCATTCCGCCGCCCGCCATGGGAAGTGCCAGCATATTGTCTTGAGGCATTCTCGCACCCTACCAAAGATTTTCTTGATCCGGGAGCAGGATAGGCCGCAAGCCGTAAAAAAATGCTGAAGCCTAGTAGCTGTAGGACGCGCCGGTTTCCAAGGCGTTGCGCAGCGATGCTTCAGCCCAGGTGCCATCACCGCCCCGTGCCCGGATTTCTTTCCATTGTATCAGGGCAGCCCCGTATTTTCCCTGTTCCACAAGGCCTTGGCCCATATACGAACGGGCAAGGATGTTATCCGGATCCTGAGCCAGCGCCTGATCGTAATAGACCTGTGCCAAGTCGAAATTGCCCTGTTTGCGGTGCGTGAAGCCCCAATAGGTCAGCACCAGAGAATCCTGTTGGTCAGCCATTGCGCTGAGCACCGCCTGGGCGTCCTCCTGGCGGCCGGCATAGGCCAGCTCGCGCACCGCGCCCATCAGTTCCTGCTGGTTCAGCGATGATTTGCGGGCCCGAACACAGCGTTTCTTTTCCTCGTCCCAAACCCGTTTTCCCTTGCAGGTCTTGGTGGTCTCGGTGGGTTTGGGCGGGTTCCAGTCGTTGCCGCTGGCGGCAAAGGCCGCCATCGGAAGGGTCAAGGCGGCGGCCAGAGCAAAATAACGCATATCATCAACTCCTGATGTGCAAAGTCACGTTCAATGTACTCAGAGAACCCGCGGGACAGCGAATTTATTCGCATCACGAATGCGTTTTTGCAGAATTTTCCAATCCGGGACTGTGCTGCGCAGAAGAAGGATGATCATGGCTTTGCGGGAATTCATGTCAGGTGACTCAACTTAAAGTGTGTGGTACGGAAGATGAAATACTAGCAAAAGTTATTCTTGGGAGTTCTGCCTATGAGCGACATTGCAAAGTTTCTTGTAACCAATCAGGACAGTTTCCGCTTGCTTGCGTCTGGAGTGCCGACGGTTATTGCGCTGTTCCTGATTGTTTATGCGCATAAGGCGCTCTCGCAACGTCTGATGGAGGCCACAGAAGGCGGCTTTTCCCAGAATGCAACGATGTTCCGGCGCAATTTATACCTAGTGTGGGGCGTTGCGCTTTTGCTGCTTGTGGTGCATGCCACGGCAAACATCATTCCGGCATTCATTGGCGGAAAGCATGTCTATATCGGCTCCATAGATAACCTGTCCAAAGGTGCAAAAGTGAAGGCGGCCGGGGTCGCCAGATTTTTTGCGAGAGAAGTGCCCGGTGACGCTGGCCTGGATACCCGTATCGAATGGGTGGTGCTGCACGATCAACCGTTGTCTGCTCTCAGTTTCGATGTGCGGTTTGCCGATGACTTTGTTGTGCGCTGCCGAGTTAACAGTGTCCCGGCACAAGGCGCCGAGATGTATCTGACAGCACATTATTCGCTGGGTGAGGGCAATTCCCTTCTGGCGATTGACAAAGTTGACTTTCTTCCTGGCGGCCAGGCTTATTGCGGCCCAAGGCCGGCGCTGAAAATCAAACCGCCGCTGAAAGCGCCGATTGAAGACGTTGGCGCCGATTTGCCGGACGATTCCGCCGCCTTGCTTCCCTCCGGGCTTGGCGGCCTGGTGAGGCCGGCTTTTGCAAGTGAAACTCCTGAGCCTGCAGATTTGGAGGACGTCCGCAACGCGCTGGAGAGCGATACATATGAACTCCGGCATGAAGCACGGAAAACACTGCTTGCGCATTTCGGATTATACCGGGAATGGATTGAAGAAGTTGCGCAAAACCCGGCAAATGCGACAGAGCGGGAAATCGGCGCGATCACCTGGGTGTTGTCGCGGCGCCGCCCGGATCCCTGGAACGATTTGTCCCAAGCACCGGATGTGCCGGCTGAGGTGGTAACGTTCATGCTCTCCCATGCGCTGAACCCAAGTGCTTATGTCAGGGAAAACGTCAAGCGTTTTGCAATCAGCTATCCGACCGACCAAATGCAGATGGAAATTGATGAATTGGTCCAGAAGGCGGGTGTAAACTCCAAAGCCTTTGCCTATGACCTTCAGGCGCATTTCTTCTATAACAAGGGTGTCTACCTAGTGCTGGATTCCGAAGATACAGACAATACGCTGCTGCGCTTTGAAAAGGCGCTGGAAAATTTGAACTCGGCAGCAGTGCTGTCCAGCACTTTCGACGCCAATTTTGCGCAGCCCTATGCAAAAGTAGACTATGCAAAGGGCTGGGTAAAAGCCGTGGGGGCCAGGGAGGGCTTAGGGGGCGAGTTCACGCAAGCGTCCGCCGCCAAGGATCTGAATTCTTTCTTGCAGCAGGTTGAAAACTCAAAGGCGGTTTATGCCTATCCGTGGCAGATCGATACGGCAAAATCCTATCTCGGCGGGGATCTGCAGGCATTCGATTGACGAAAACGTCCGGAGGCAGACCGAATAACCGCCGGAAACTGTTGGATGGAGCAGAAAAACGCCCCGCCGGACTTGCGGGGCGTTTCTGATAAAGCAGCTAGGCCTGGCTTACTCGCCGAACACCCGGCGGAAGATCGTGTCGACATGCTTGGTGTGGTAGCCCATGTCGAATTTCTCGTTGATCGCCTCTTCGCCCAGGGCGGCAACCACCTCCGCATCTGCCAGCAGCAACTCGCGGAAGTCGACGCGGTCTTCCCAGACTTTCAGCGCATTGCGCTGCACCATGGCATAGGCGTCTTCGCGGCTGACACCTGCCTGTGTCAGCGCCAGCAGCACCCGCTGAGACATCACCAGGCTGGGGAATTTATTCATGTTTTCCAGCATGTTATCAGGGAACACGAGCATCTTGTCGATAACGCCGGCCAGACGGTGCAGGGCAAAATCCAGGGTGACGGTGGCGTCCGGGCCGATGCCGCGCTCCACCGAGGAGTGCGAGATGTCGCGCTCGTGCCACAGGGCCACGTTCTCCATCGCCGGAACCACGGTCATGCGCACCAGGCGCGCCAGGCCGGTCAGGTTTTCGGTCAGAACCGGGTTTTTCTTGTGCGGCATTGCCGAGGAGCCTTTCTGGCCCATCGAGAAAAACTCCGCGCCTTCCAGCACCTCGGTGCGCTGCATGTGGCGGATTTCCACGGCAACGTTCTCGATCGAGGAGGCAATGACGCCGAGGGTGGCAAAGAACATCGCGTGGCGGTCGCGCGGGATCACTTGGGTCGAGATCGGCTCAGGCCGCAGGCCCAGCTGCTCGCAGACGTGTTCTTCAACCGCCGGGTCGATATTGGCAAAGGTGCCGACCGCACCGGAGATGGCGCCGGTGGCCACTTCCCAGCGGGCCTTTTCCAGGCGGTTCTTGTTGCGGTCCATTTCCGCATAGAAGCGGGCAAAGGTCAGGCCCATCGTGGTGGGCTCGGCATGGATGCCGTGGGAGCGGCCGACGCGGACGGTGTGCTTATGCTCCAGCGCGCGTTTCTTCAATGCGGCCAGCAGCTTGTCCATACCGTCCAGCAGGAGGTCGGCGGCACGCACCAGCTGCACGTTCAGGCAGGTGTCCAGCACGTCCGAAGACGTCATGCCCTGGTGGACAAAGCGGGCTTCCTCAGAGCCCACATGCTCAGCCAGATGGGTCAGGAAGGCAATCACGTCATGCTTGGTGACGGCCTCGATCTCGTCGATGCGTGCGACGTCGAACTCCAGGTCCTTGGCTTTCCACACCGCATCGGCGTTTTCGCGCGGGATCACGCCGAGGTTCGCCATGGCTTCGCAGGCATGGGCCTCAATCTCGTACCAGATCTTGAATTTGGTCTCAGGCGACCAGATGGCGGTCATCTCGGGGCGGGCATAGCGCGGGATCATGGGCGAAAGCACCTTTATGTGATTGTGCAGCAGATGCCCGGCCTATTAGAGGAGGAGAGGAGAGACAGCAAGTCTGGGAGGACGGCATGAGGCAGATTGCCCTGATGATTGCGGTATCATGCGCGGTTTCGCCCGTTTGGGCGGGCGAATGGCAGGTGCTGAACGGGGAAGAGGTGCAGCAGGCGCTGGAAGGGCGCAAGCTGGTTTACGGCAGCGGCGCCTGGCAGGAATTCCGCGCCTCTGGCCGGACGCTTTACAATGCTGGCCATGACAGCTGGGGCTATTGGGGCGTGCGGGACGGCAAATATTGCTCGACCTGGCCGCCGTCGGACCTGTGGGCCTGTTTCGCACTGGAAACCGATGGGGCGGCGCTGCGGTTTGTCGGCGAAGGCGGTGACATCACCACAGGAAGGTACGCGGAACAGTAGCGGGGCTCTCCCGCCTGCGCTGCGGCCTTCATGCGAAGGCCTGCCGCAGTTGGGCCCGGCGCCGCACAAAGTGCGGCGCCGGGCCCAAGGCCGCAGCCGTTGCAGGTTTCCTGCAATGGCCGGGCGCGGGAGCACGCCAGGCAGCCTTACACCGCGGCTGAATGATCCTTGGCATCCAGGCGGGTCACCACTTTGGCACCGCTTTCCAGGGTGCGGTGCACCGGGCATCTGTCGGCGATTTCCATCAGTTTGGCGCGTTGTTCTTCGCTCAGCGGCCCGCACAGATGGATCACCCGGGTAAACTGGTCGATCTTCGCGGGACCCGTTGGCTGGGCGTCCTGCGCATGCACCTTGTCGTGGCTCACATCAACACTGACACCTTCCAGCGGCCAGCCTTTGCGGCGGGCGTACATGCGCAGGGTCATCGAGGTGCAGGCGCCAAGCCCCGCGGCGACAAAGCCGTAAGGCGACATGCCGCGGTTGGTGCCGCCATAGGCCAGCGGTTCATCCGCATAAGTGTGGTGGCTGGGGCCGGACTGGACGTCCTGCAGGAAGCCATCCGGATCGGCTTCGGTGACGCGCAAGATGCCCTCCGGCGCTCCGGGCGGCGGCGCGGGCGGCGACATATCGATGTAGCGGCTTGCCCAGGCCGCAATCACCTCGGCCGCGTATTCCGCATCCGCGGGCCGCGAAATCAGGTGGTCGGAATCGTCCAGGGTGACAAAGCTTTTGGGATGTTTGGCAGCCGTGAAAATCGACGCGGCATTGTCGATGCTTACGGTTTCGTCGCGCGGCGCGTGCAGCACCAGCAGCGCGGCCCTGAGATCTGCGATTGCGGGCTCCAGCGCCTCGGCGGTGATGTCGTCGACAAACTCCTTGCCGATGACGAAGGGCCGCCCGCCCAAGCAGACTTCGGCTTGGCCCTTGGCTTCGATTTCCGGCAAGGCTGCATCGAAGTGATGCGATACATGGCCAGGATCAAATGGCGCGCCCAGGGTCACCACCCCCTTGATGGCCGGAATGCCGGCCCGCGCCCGCAGTACGGCTGCGCCGCCCAGCGAATGGCCAATCAGCAGCGACGGTGCCATGTTGCGCGATGCCAGGTATTGCGCGGCCATGATCAGATCCGCCACATTGGAACTGAAGGTGGTATTGCCAAACTCGCCCTCGGAATGGCCGAGGCCGGTGAAATCGAACCGCAAAACGGCAATCCCCATGGCGGCCAGCCGTCCGGCTATGCGCCGCGCGGCGGGGATATCCTTGGAGCAGGTGAAGCAATGAGCAAAGAGCGCAGTTGCCAGGACCGGCCCCTCGGGCAGGTCGAGGCGGGCAGCAAGGGTGTTTCCGGCGTGGCCGGGGAAGGAAATACGTTCCGTGGGCATGGGCGTGGCCTTTGTTGGGTGTTCCGCATAGATTGAGCGCTCCTTGGGTCATGAACAAGGCAACAGACCCGGACGTCACGGGAAGGTGAAGGCAAATGAGCGGCGGCAGCATAGCAGGTATCGGGTGTTACAGCCCGCAGGACGCACAGGAGCGGGAAATGTGGCAGCGGCTGCAGGCGTTTTGCAGAAGCGAGCCGCAAGCCTTCGGGCGCAATCCCGGAACCGGCCACGTGACCGGGTCGGTTTTTGTCATGTCGCCGGACATGAAATGCGTGCTGCTGACCCATCACCGGAAGCTGAACCGCTGGTACCAGCTGGGCGGCCATTGCGATGGTATCGCCGATGTGCCCTTTGCAGCGCTGAAAGAGGCTTATGAGGAAAGCGGGCTCAGCCGGATCCGGGCACTGTCAGACCGCGTGTTTGACGTCGACATCCACGAAATCCCGGCCAATGCCCGTGACTGCGCGCATCTGCATTACGACGTGCGCTATCTGTTTCAGGCGGAGGCGGGCGAAGTTGAACCCAGCAGTGAATCCCACGCTCTGGCCTGGGTGCCGCTCACCCGGCTGGAGGAGGTGACGGAGTCTCCTGGCGTGCTGGTGCTGCGGGACAAGTTGCAGCCGTTCCTGAGCAGCTATTGTTAAACGGTGGCGCCTGGCGGCGCCGCAGGAGGAGCCGGACCCTCCCGCTGGGAGGGACCGGCAGCCGGGCGCTACGCTTCGCCCAGCAGCTCCTTGTCGAATGGGTATTTGGTCAGGTTTTCGTAGCCGTCCTCGGTGATCAGCACCTGGTCTTCGAGCTTGATCGAGAAATCGCCGCCTTCGGGGGAAACCAGTGCCTCGACACACAGCACCATGCCCGGTTCCAGCTCATAGTCGAAAGCGCCTTCGACCATCGCGTCGGGATAGGCTACCAGCGGCCATTCATCACACAGGCCGACGCCGTGCATCATGCAGCCGTATTTCTGCTTTTGGAACTGCGCATCGAGCGGGTGGCAGGCGCGGGACAGATCCTGGATGTTCACGCCCGGTTTCAGCATCTCCATGTTATAGCGGATGTGCTCAAGCCCGTGCTGCATGGCATAGACCATCTCCACGGGCGGTTTTTCATCGCCGATCCACCAGCTGCGGGAAATGTCGATGCAAATGCCGTAAGAACCGACCAGATCAGTGTCGAAACTGATGATCTCGTTGTTCTGGATGATCCGCGGGCCGCATTCCTGGAACCAGGGGTTGGTGCGGGGGCCGGAGGCCAGGAGGCGGGTTTCGATCCATTCGCCGCCGCGGCGGATGTTTTCCGCGTGCAGCACCGCCCAGACGTCATCTTCGGAGATATTGCCGCCGGGCACGTTTTCGCGGGCGAACCTCTCCATTTCAGCCACCGCGGTTTCGCAGGCGTGGCTGGCGCAGCGCATCGCCAGGATCTCATCTGGACCTTTTACTGCCCGGCATTTCTCAGTGAGTTCCTCGCCGGGGAAGATCTCCAGGCCCTGGGCTTCCAGCGCGCGCAGGCCGTGCAGCATGATCTTGTCCACCGCTAGGCGCTTGTTGCTGCCGCTGTGCTCTTCCAGCAGTTTGCGGACCTCGTTGGAGAAGACGTCGGCGGCCACATCCACCTTGTCACCGCGGTCGAAGTAGAACAGGTCGGCGCCCGCGCGCTGTTCGCGCACCAGCGGGTTGAATTCGCTGAGGAAAGGCGACTGTTTATAGTCCCAGAGCACCATGTAGCCATCGGCACAGACCAGCAGGGCGCGGAACGGGTTGTGGGTGTTCCACAGCTGCATGTTGGTGCTGTCGGTGGCATAGCGGATGTTCAGCGGATCAAACACCAGAAGGCCCGCATAGCCGCGGTCGTTGATGTGCTTGACCAGCCGTTCCCAGCGGAACTTTCGCATCGCCTGCAAGTCCGGCAGCTGCAGCCCGGCCTCGGCCCATTCGGAGAAGGCGAGCTGGGTCGGGCCGATCTCGACACGGTCATTGTCGTTCGGGGTATTGTCACCCAGATTGGCGCCGCGGGTCGGGTCGATCTTGCGGATGTCGCGGTAATGCTCGTTCATGCGTGGCCTCCGTCGCTGCACAGCTCTGTTCAATCCTGTCCAATGTGCCCATTGCCGCCGCCGGAATTGCTGCAGAAAACGACTGATTCCCCGGTCGTTTCTGACCTATGATGCAACGTCGCGGATGGCTTCCGGTCCAGGGGGTGCTATCGGAAGAGAATGACCGCGATTTTGCAGAAAACCATTCCCTACAATCCGCTGGAGGAGAAGAAACTCCCCGGTATTCAGCCGCTTGCGCCGGAGGGCTGGCTTTCGCCGGATGACGCCTACCGCGGCCAGATGGCAGAGCGCGCGCGTCTGCTGTCCGACCGGCGGCAGGAGGTTTTGCAGCTGAACGCTGGCGCCATAGCGGCAGCGCAGGAATTGCTGCAGACGGTGCTGGATACGGTCGATCCCGGTGCCCGGGATTCGGCGGTCCGTCCGGATGGTGCGGCAGTGCCGGTTGACCGGGAGGATCCGCTTGGCACCCTGGGGCGGATTGCGCAGCAGGACTTCTGCATCCTGCAGAAACCGGACGGCGCGGAGGAGCATGTTCTGACAGGTGCGGTGCTATGCTTTCCTGCAAGCTGGATGCTAGCGGAAAAATTCATGCGGCCGCTGGCCGGCATCCATGTGCCGGTGGACAGCTATGATACAGGCATGGCAGCCCGGGTGCAGCGGCTGTTTGACGGGGTGCAGGCAGGGCGGCCGTTATGGCGGTTCAACGCGCTGTGGTACCAGGATCCTGCACTGTTTCAGCCGCGCAGCCAGTTTGCGCCGAGGGACCGGCCGCAGGGGGCGCGGGCGGATTTCCTGCGCAGCGAAAAGCAGATGATTCTGCGGCTGCCGCAGAGCCGCGCCGTTGTGTTTGCCATTCATACCCGCGTGCTGGCGCGTGGAGACGTGATGCGGCAGTGGGGGACGCAGGACAGCGCTCCGGATCAGCCGGGCTGACCCAGGATCAGGGGACCAGGGGCCGGGCGGCCTGTACCATTCCGGCGCTGTCCAGGAACAGGATCAGTGCGGTGAGCAGCAGCAAATGGCTGACAAAGCGCAGGCGTTTGGTGCTTGAGAGGGAAAAGGCGGCAACAACCGAGGACCGCAGCTGGCTGCCCCAGCCCTGGCGCAGATCCTCCACAAGGGCGGGCGTGCGGGCAAGAGCAGAGGCCGTGGCGGCTTTCCGGTCGTCCAATGCGGCTGCAAAGGCACGGTCGCAGTGAACCTCGAGCTCCTGCGCGGTTTCCTCGACCGGGGTAAAGCAGGCGCGGCCGCGGGGGCGGGGCATTGCCGTTTGCTTGGCCGTTGAAGGCTCCCGTCCGGCCTCTTGCTGCTGCGGCTCAAACGCGCTCAGAAATTGCTCGCAGGTCAGCGCCACCTCGGACTCCAGCCACTCGACCGAAGTTGCCTCCACCTCGGGCAGCAGTCGGTGCAGCATTTCCGCAAGCAGCAGTTCCGACAGTTCCTGATCGCAATGACTGGGGTAGACCGGTGTCAGCGACAGCTCAAGCAGGGCGGCAGGCTGCAGCATGCTGCCGGTCAGCTTGCTGGCGCGCTTCAGCGGCACCCGGCGCAGGCGGACAGTCGCAAGGTAGTGGTCGCTTTGCAGCTTGGCAGTGTTCTCGGCGCGGGCATCGATCCGGTCCGCGGAGTGGCCGAAATCCTCGAGCGTGTCCACAACTGCAGTTACTGCAGCCGAGAGAGTGCCGGAGTCACGGTATTCCAGCCCAAGCCTGCCTGTGTAATTCACCTTCTCTGCCACCTTCCGGATCCTCCATTCAGGGTGCCGATAAAGAAAGAGTAAAATTTGAAGTAGTTGAAAGTGGGGCAGGCAACGCCCCAGGTACAGAAACAACCAAAGCGCAGTGTTCAAGAATGGGGCAATCTGTAAGTGGTTGAAATCAAGTGAAATTAACTGAAATTTGTCGCTTTTGACGGCTGGATTACGGCTCAACTGTGGCGGCGGGCGGACACATTGATGCCTTAGGGCCTACAATGGGGCGGGAATCGCGGAGACTGTTTTGGGTGGCACTGCGCCAAGGACCCGCCTGCCTACGGAAGCTGCGGGCGCAAAGGTTCCGTAAGCGGACGGGATAGCGGTCAGCCGTCGATCTGGTGGCCCATGATGGCCAGCGACTGCTGATAGACAGTTGCGGCATTCCATTCCTTCAGAACGCGGTAGTTGGGTTCGCCATCCTGGTAACCTTTGCCGGGCTTCCAGCCCTTCTGGCGCAGGTAGTGGGCGGTGGACGCCAACGCATCGCCCATATTGTAGAAATCGACACGCCCGTTGCCATCCCAATCCACACCGAATTCCAGGGCATTGCCTGGAAGGAACTGCGTGTGGCCCAGCTCGCCGTGTTTGGCGCCAAGGGTCGCGGGCGTGATGGCGCCCTGATCCACCAGCTTCAGCGCGCCCAGCGCATGCGGGCGGAAAAAGTCCGAGCGGCGGCAGTCGTAGGTCAAGGTGACAATGGCCGAGACTACCTGGCTGTCACCCATGTAGTTGCCAAAGGCGGTTTCCATGCCGTGGATGGCAATCAGCACGCCGGCGGGCACGCCGTATTGCCGTTCCAGGGCAGCGTAGAAGTCCGGGTTGCGCGCCTTGCGCTTGCGCCCCTGGGCCACGATGGTGGCAGAGCCGCGGATCTGCATGAACTTCTCCAGCGAATACTTGAAGCTCTTCTGGTTGCGGTCGGCGGCGATGGTACGGCGCGCGTATTGCGCGGAGGCCAGCGCCTGCAGCCCGGCCTTGCGTACGCCCGCGCGCCTGGCGTCGCGTGTGAACTCCTGTTTCCAGGCGTCAAACCCGGCAGAGGTGTTGCCGCAGGTGGCAGCCAGAGCCGGGGAAGCAAGCAGGGCGGAAATCAGGGCAGGGGCCAGAAAACGGCGCATGAAGGAACTCTCGAAATGTGACTCGGGCGCTTGCAGCCTAGCGTGCTGGCGCCCTTTGTCTAACGGGAATTCCTTGCAATGGTTCCCATCCGCCTAAGCAAAGGCCCCAGCTGCGGCCAGGGCCAGGCCATCGGCGACGGCCGTCATGGCATTTGCTGTTTCGGTGCGGGCATTTGGACAAAGCGCCTGCATCTGCGCCTGCACTGCTGCCAGCAGCGAAGAGCCGCCGACCAGCACAATCCGCTCCACCCGGTCCGGAGAAATACCGGCCTGTGCCAGCGTTTCCGCCGCGCAGGCGCCGATGGCGGCGGTCTGTTCCGCCAGGGTCCGGTTCATATCTTCTGCGGGCAGCGGCACGGACAGGCCGCGCTCCAGCAGTTTCAGGTCGATCGCGGCTGCGCCATCTGTTCCGTTGGCCCGTATCTTGCCGCGTTCGACAGCAAAGGCTAGCTCGTGACCCAGCTCGTCCTCCAGCACCGCAACCAGGCGCGCCAGCTTGTCCGGCTCCGCTGCATTGGCTTCCAGGTCCCTGGCCGCCCGGCGGCTTTCCGGCGTGTAGAGGAAAGGGATCATCTGCCATGTGGCCAGATCGTTGAACAGCCGGTTGGGCGCGGGCAGCGTGCCGCCGCCGAAGCTGTTGCGGATCGGGCTGCCGCGGCCCAGCAAGGGCATCACGTGATGAATGCTGAGCTGACGGTCGAAATCGGTGCCGCCCAGCCGGACTCCGTTTGACGCAAGAATGCGGGGCCGGCCGTTCCCCTGCTGCTCGAAGGCGGTAAAGTCCGAAGTGCCGCCGCCGATGTCGACAATCAGACCCAGGCCCGGCACAGGCGCTGCAGCGCGCAGGGCTGCTTCGGGCTCATACATGAACAGCACGTCCTGAAATCCGGCTTCAAGGTAGCAGGCACGCAGGTCCTTTTCGGCCTGAACGTTGCGCTCTTCATCCTTGGAGTGAAACCGCACAGGCCGTCCCGACAGCGCATGGCTGAATTCCATATGCGTTGCAGTCTCTGCCCGGCGTTTCATCTCTGCCAGGAACCGCGCGATCAGTGTGGCAAAGCTCAGCCGCTCACCGCCAAAGCGCCGTTCCTCCTGCAAGAGGGGCGTGCCAAGCAGGCTTTTCAGCGCCCGCATAAACCGGCCTTCGTCGCCGCTGATCAGAGCCCGGGCGGCGCTGTGTCCAATTCGCATTCGGCATGTGTTCTCTTCAAAAAATACTGCTGTGGGGAGTGTCTGTTCACCAGGCTCCATCTCGACCAGCCAGGGCCGGCCCGCAACCGCAATCCCGGCGGCTGAGTTGGACGTTCCAAAATCGATGCCAAGAGTGCTGGGGGCAGGCATGGCGGGCTCCTGTGCGGCAAGTGGAACCGGCTGCACTAACGCCGCAAGCGGTTCAGATCAAGGGTTCTAAAACCAAACCCGCCAGCCGCCCTGGTGATCGCTGCGGCACATACAAGGACTGGATGGTGTTGCAAGAGCAAGCAATTCAACGCATATTGCAAACCGAAACTTTCTCTTCTTGATTGCATTTCCAATAACCTGAAATTTTCTCAACGGAATCGATCCATGGCTCGGAATGATGAAATAACAGACGCACCGAACGACAGTTCCACACCCTATAGCATTGGTGTTGGAGAACGGTTTTTTGGAGCGCTGTGGGGGAGTGAAGACCCGGATTGGGTGTCCGTTCAACTGACTGCTGGCGAGGATTATGCCTTTGGCCTGCAAGGCGGGGCTACGGACAGGGGGTCGCTGGGCAATCCCTTTCTGAACCTGAGAGACAGTGACGGGAATGTGGTGGCCAGTGATGATAATCAAGGCATCCGCGGCGATTTACTCCTGGTGTTCACGCCGTCTGAAACGGCCACTTATTACCTTGAAGTGACATCCTTTGAGTTTTCCAGCTTTGGCACTTACATGCTGAAAGCCTGGGGCGAGGCCGCTGTTGCCTCCGCTGAAGGCAGCAGGCTGGTCGCTACCGACTGGGACAGTGTGCTGGTGGGAGAGGCGGGCAATGATCATTTGTCTGTAGACGGCGGCCGCGGCCATTTCTGGGGCTGGAAAGGCCGCGACACTTTGATTGGTGGCGACGGCCGTGACACCATGATTGGCGGCTGGGGCAACGACCTGATCGAGGGCGGTGGCGGCAGGGACCGGCTTACCGGAGGCAGGCACCAGGATACACTGATCGGCGGTTCCGGAGCGGACAGTCTGAAGGGCTATAGCGGCCATGATGAATTGCGCGGCGGGCGCGGAAACGACGTGCTTGTCGGCGATAGCGGCCGTGACACGCTTTCCGGCGGCCGTGGTGACGATACTTTGTCCGGAGGCGGTAATGAAGACACCTTTGTCTTTGCCGACCGGGCCGGCAATGATCTCATCACCGATTTTAAACCTGATTGGGGAGATGTAATTGATTTGTCGAGGAATTCCGAAATCAACTCTTACGATGATCTGATGGCCAGCCATATTTCGCAATCAGGCGCGGATGTTGTCATCAATGATACGGCTGGAAATACCACGACCTTGGCCAATGTCAGTCTTGCCAGCCTGAGCCAGGAACATTTCCTGTTCTAGACCAGCGGATTTTCCGGTCAGGCCAAGGCGGCAGAGCTAAAATTGGCGGTGCGCGGTGCGCGGGGGGAGGAACGCTGCCCCGCCGCAGCCTATACTGTTGATGCGCGTGCTGCCCCTTGGATGGTTAGGGCTCATTGCTGCTTTTTTTGAAACATAGGTCCAGTTATTTGAGGAGCAGACCCCGTTATGTCCCGGATTGTAGAGGTTACAGAAGCGCCGGACGGCAGTTCCACCCCTTATAGCCTTGAAATTGGCGACCGGTTTTACGGCGAATTGCTGCGGATAGACGAGTTGGATTGGGTTTCGATAGAGCTGACTGCCGGGGTGGACTATGCCTTTGGCATGCAAGCGACCCATACAAATAAGGGCAGCCTGAGAGACCCGTATGTTTACCTGCGAGACAGCGATGGAACTGAGGTTGCACGGAATGATGATGGCGGGATCGAATTTGACTCGCTTCTGCTGTTCACGCCGACTGAAACGGGAACCTACTACCTGAGCGCGGAATCCTATTTGGGCCAGAGTATAGGAACATATATGCTGAGAACCTGGGGAGAAGCCGCTGTAATTACCGGACCGAACAGCGGCACACGGGTGGCAACGCACCGGGACAGTGTCCTGATCGGCCAGAGCGGCGATGACCATTTATCGGTTGATGGCGGGCGCGGACATTTCTGGGGCCAAGGCGGAAATGACACAATGCTTGGCGGCGATGGCCGCGACGTCATGTTCGGGAGCTGGGGCAATGACCGGCTTGAAGGCGGTGGCGGCATGGACCGGCTGACGGGCGGGCAGCAGGGGGACAAGCTGATTGGCGGCCAGGGCGCGGATACTCTGAAAGGCCATTCAGGCGATGACGATTTGAACGGTGGCCGCGGTGATGACTGGATCGAGGGCGGGCGCGGCGCTGACAGGATAATCGGCGGCCGTGGAGACGATACGCTGCTCGGCGGGGAAGATAGCGACACGTTTATTTTCGGGGACATGTCCGGGGCAGACACAGTGACCGACTTTCAGCACGGAGGAACTGATCTCATAGATTTGTCGGCGAATTCCGGAATCGACTCCTACAACGATCTAATGAACAGCCATATGTCGCAATCCGGCGCGGATGTTCTTATTGATGACACGTCTGGAAATACGGTGACCCTGGCGGGCATCAGCCTCGGTGACCTCAGCCAGGACGATTTTCTGTTCTAAGGCAGCGTTCGCGGACTGCCTGGTGGCGGCCGTGCGGGGGTGTTAGTTGAGTGGGAAGCTGTAACAGCAAAAAAGGGCACCCGGCCGGGTGCCCTTTCTATATTTTGGCGGGGACAGCTTAGCAGCTGTAGTACATGCCGAATTCCACCGGGTGCGGGGTGTGCTCGTACTTGTGGACCTCTTCCATCTTCAGCTCGATGTAGCCGTCGATCTGGTCCTTGGTGAACACGTCGCCCTGCAGCAGGAAGTCGTGGTCGGCGGCCAGGGCGTCGATGGCTTCGCGCAAGCTGCCGCAGACGGTCGGGATGCCTTCCAGCTCTTCGGCCGGCAGATCGTAGAGGTTCTTGTCCATGGCTTCGCCCGGATCGATCTTGTTCTTGATGCCGTCCAGGCCGGCCATCAGCAGCGCGGCAAAGCACAGGTAGGGGTTTGCCGCCGGATCGGGGAAGCGGGCCTCGACGCGCTTGGCTTTCGGGCTTTCGGTCCACGGAATACGCACGCAGCCGGAGCGGTTGCGGGCGGAGTAAGCGCGCAGAACCGGGGCTTCAAAGCCGGGGATCAGGCGCTTGTAGGAGTTGGTGGACGGGTTGGTGAAGGCGTTCAGGGTCTTGGCGTGCTTCAGGATGCCGCCGATGAAGTAGATCGCCTCGTCCGACAGGTCAGCATATTTGTCGCCTGCAAACAGCGGCTTGCCGTCTTTCCAGATCGACATGTTGACGTGCATGCCCGAGCCGTTGTCGCCATAGATCGGCTTCGGCATGAAGGTGGCCGATTTGCCGTAGGCGTGCGCCACGTTGTGGATCACGTATTTGTACTTCTGCAGTTCGTCGGCCTGTTTGGTCAGGCTGTCGAAGATCAGGCCCAGCTCGTGCTGGCAGGAGGCCACTTCGTGGTGGTGCTTGTCGACCTTCATGCCCAGGCGCTTCATGGTCGACAGCATCTCGGAACGCAGGTCCTGTGCTTCGTCGGTCGGGTTCACCGGGAAGTAGCCGCCCTTCAGGCCCGGGCGGTGGCCCATGTTGCCCATTTCGAACTCGGCGTCGGTGTTCCAGGAGCCGTCGGTTGCGTCAACTTCATAAGACACCTTGTTGATGGTGTTGGAGTAACGCACGTCGTCGAACAGGAAGAATTCCGCTTCCGGGCCCATATAGGCCACATCGCCGATGCCGGAGGACTTCAGGTAGGCTTCCGCTTTCTGCGCGGTGCCCCGCGGGTCGCGCTCATAGGCTTCGCCGGTGTCGGGCTCAACGATGGAGCAATGCAGGCACAGGGTTTTTTCCGCGTAGAACGGATCGATATAGGCCGAGGTGGTGTCGGCCATCAGTTTCATGTCGGAGTTTTCGATCGACTTCCAGCCGGCGATCGAGGAGCCGTCGAACATGAAGCCTTCTTCCAGGAAGTCTTCGTCGACCAGGTCCACGTCCACGGTCACATGCTGCAAGCGGCCGCGCACGTCGGTGAAACGGATGTCGACGTAGGCCACGTCTTCTTCACGGAGAGTCTTGAGAACTGCGTCTACGCTCATTCCCTTGGTCCTTCTGATATAGGTATCTGGAGATTTCGTGTGTGTTTACAGCGCGTCCGGGCCGGTCTCGCCGGTACGGATGCGGATGGCTTGCTCGACGGGCGAGACAAAGATTTTGCCGTCGCCGATCTTGTCGGTCTTGGCGGCGTCGACAATGGCCTCGATCGCCTGGTCGACCTGATCGTCGTCCAGCACAACCTCGACTTTCACCTTGGGCAGGAAGTCGACCACATATTCGGCGCCGCGGTAAAGCTCAGTGTGGCCCTTCTGGCGGCCGAAACCCTTGACCTCGATGACAGAAAGACCCTGGACGCCGACGTCCTGCAACGCTTCCTTCACCTCATCCAGTTTAAAAGGCTTGATGATGGCTTCGATCTTTTTCATGCCTGGGCTCCTCGCAAGCTTGTTGGGGGTGTCATTTCACTTCTAAATGAAGGCAGCAATGCAAGGCTGTGCAGCTGCGGCATTTGAAGGCGGGATTTGAAGCTGTCTGCCTAAAAATTAAGCACTGCGCCTGGAAAATGCGCAGAATTGAATCGGGGAAGGGCGAAACATGACCGAACTGCTGACCGCAGCCCAAATGCGGGCCATCGAGCAGGCCGCCATTGCATCCGGCGAGGTGACTGGGCTGGAACTGATGGAGCGGGCCGGGCAGGGGGTGGTGGAGGCCATCTTCGAGGAGTGGCCGGAGCTGGCGGAGCCTGTTGAAAGCGGTCGAGGGGCCGGCCCCTCGCGCTCCCCGGAGTATTTGGGGAAAGATGAAAGCCCGCGCCGGGCCGTTGTCCTGTGCGGGCCGGGCAACAACGGCGGCGACGGTTTTGTGGTGGCGCGGCTGCTGAAGGAGCGGGGCTGGGAGGTGGAGGTGTTCCTCTACGGAGACCCGGAAAAGCTGCCGCCGGATGCCAAGGCGAATTATGAGCGGTGGCGGGAGCTGGGTGAGACAAAACCGCTGTCTGAAGATTTTCGATCCTCGGTACTTCAGCCAACTCTTCTGATAGACGCTTTGTTCGGTACCGGACTTTCGCGGCCGCTTCCAGAATTGGTTCGCGACGTAGTTCGAGGCCTTTATGACTGGCGACGTGGTTGGAAGCCCGAAGTGAAAGGCGAGAGAGCCGGGATGAAACTTAGAAGAGTTTCGGTAGATCTGCCTTCTGGTTTGTGTGCCAATTCCGGGTTTGCGCTTTTGTCTCAAGAAAGGATCGACAGCGGACAGGCTGCTGGCAGCACGTTCGTTTCATGGGCGTCATTTGTCTTCGAAACCGAACTCACAGTGACGTTTCACAGCCCGAAAATTGGCCACTATTCCGGAAATCCAAGCTGCAATGGAGCTAGTGTCAAAGTTGTTGACATCGGGCTCCGGGGCGACGCGATGGAAAGAACAGTTGCCTGTGCGCAGGATACGGATTTAGAGCGAGTCCGGTTGCTTGAACCCCGGTTTTGCGGGCGTCCTTTGAAATCTCCGGGGTTTCCGCACCCAATGCTCGATAAATCGGGGGGGGGGCACAAATACAATGAGGGCCACGCCCTCGTCCTCTCCGGTGGCCACGGTAAAACCGGCGCTGCCCGCCTCGCTGCCCGCGGAGCCCTGCGCATCGGGGCAGGGCTGGTCACTGTCGGCTCGCCGCGTTCAGCGATGTTTGAAAATGCCGCCAACCTGACCGCCATCATGCTGCGCCAGATCGACGGCGCGCATGGGGTCAGCGAAATGCTGGAGGATGAGCGCTTCAATGCGGTCTGCCTTGGCCCCGGCCTCGGGCGCGGTGCCGATACGCAGGCGGTGGTGATGGCTGTGCTGAAGGAAAACCGCTCCACCGTGTTGGACGCGGATGCGCTCACAAGGTTTGAACTGAAGCCGGAAGCGCTGTTTGAAATCCTGCACGAAAACTGCGTGCTGACCCCGCATGGCGGCGAATTTGCCAAGCTGTTCCCGGACCTGGCGGAAAAGCTGGACGCGCCCGCCACCGCGGGCCCGGCCTATTCCAAGGTAGACGCCACCCGCGAGGCGGCAAAACGTGCGGGCTGCGTGGTGCTGTTCAAAGGGCCGGACACAGTGATCGCGGCGCCGGACGGGCGCTGTTCAGTGAATTCTGCCCATTACAAGCGTTCCGCCCCCTGGCTTGCAACCGCCGGGTCGGGGGATGTGCTGGCGGGTTTCATCACCGGATTGCTGGCGCGCGGCTTCGCACCGATGCAGGCGGCCGAAACCGCTGCATACATTCACGTCGAGTGCGCGCTGGAATTCGGCCCCGGCCTGATCGCCGAGGACCTGCCGGAGCAGATCCCCGCGGTGTTCCGGAAACTGGGGCTATGACGCAGTGTCAAGCCGCTGGGCGTAGGTCCTCGGGGGCTTGCGCTGCGGCTGCCAGTTCCAAACCGCCTGCATAAATCACATGCGGGCGGGAGAATTCCAGGATGGTGAGATCCATCATCTGCAGGCCCATGTCACGGATGAATTCGCCGTCCACCAGTTCATAGGCCGGCACCACCGCCTGCGGCTGGCCGAACATCGCCTTTGCACGCCAGTCACGCACCAGAACCCGCTGATCCCAAGGCACGGTGAGGTCGCCCTCCCCCCGGGTGTCGCCAAGCGAACCGGCTGAAATGCACACCGCCTGCAGCATGGCGCGCCGGGTTTTGACGGCCTCCACCTGCGCCATTCCCTGCGTGCGGGTGATCAGGCTGTCGCCTGCCTTGATTTCTTCCGCCGCGCGTTCGCCTTCGCGGGTCAGCACAATGGTGCCGCGCAGCAGGCTGATGTTCTGGCTGCCCTGAAACAGCCGTCGGGGTTGAGCCTGGCCACGCGCAGCCAGCTGCGCGCGCAAGGCCGCATTGCCAAACGGTTTCATGATGTTGCTCGCTCTGTTTGCCTCAGAATTTTTTTCCGAAACTACGGCACAACCGGATTCCAGGCCTAGCCTATTCCGGCAAAAACCCGCTTATTGTTGCAATTATGCGGACGGATTGTTGCTGTCCTGCACCGATGGCAGCCTGTGCGATTTTCTCTCGCATCCCCTGCAAAGCTTTGTTATTGAGCGCGGCACGCAAGGCCGCGGGCTTTGCGGCACGTGCGGGTGTGGCGGAATTGGTAGACGCACCAGATTTAGGTTCTGGCGCCGCAAGGCGTGGGGGTTCAAGTCCCTTCACCCGCACCACTTGACTTCTTTGCCAAATGAGAACGCAAGGGCGTTGGGTCCAGCCGGAACCGGAACCCTTTTGTTTTGCTATGCCCTGGGGGGCTGCCGCCCGGCTGGAGGCCGCAACCGTTCGGTTTTTCTGACATTTGTGATGCGCGGAACCAGCCGCAGTAAGGCGCTTGCGCTGCTGAAATACTCTGCCCGGGAGGCATCGGCGGCCTGTGCAAAAAGACACGGTAGACTGAGCAATTTCGAAGAGTTGCATGAACCGCATGGCGCATCTGCAAAACGCGCTGCGCCGAATGTGATTAAGATCACGTAAGCCCCTGTTCGCGAGCGGTTTTATGCTTTCAACGGGAGCGTCATGAGCGAAAATCCGCCTATTCTGGCGACGTGAAATTCAACGGGGATTTCAACCCTGAAGGCTCAAAAAAACGCGTGTTAGCCCGTTGCCAGGCCGCGGTCTCAGGGATGGAGAGGCTCGCAGCCGACGGAACAGGAAACTCAAGAAAATGAGCATCAAATATGCATCCCGCGCCGGGGCAGTTGCGCTGGCGGCCATTGCGGCAGCCCCGGCTATGGCCGGCCCCACTTACACCAGTGAGTCCGGCGGCAGCTTCCGCTGGTACGGCCAGTTCAACCCGTCCTTCCAGTCCTTTGATGACGGTCAGGAAGACTTCAACCGCCTCGTTGACAACGAAGCCTCCAACTCGCGCATCGGCTTTTGGCTGGAGCAGAGCTTTGGCGAAAACACCCTGCGGTTCAACTTTGAGACCGCCTTTGGCTTCCGCGCCTCAGACGGGGTGAACCAGCTGACCACCGGCGACAACGTGAGCTGGGACCGGACCAACATCCGCCATGTGGACTTCCAGTTCGACACTGCGCGCTATGGCCGCTTCTCGGCAGGCCAAGGGTCGATGGCAACCGACGGGATTACCGGCGCGGACTTCTCGGGCACCGGACTTGGCGCCTCCAACTCGGTGGCAAATTCCGCGGGCGGATACGCATTCCGCACCAGCGGCGGGGCGCTGAGCGGCGTGGAAATCGGCGATGCTTTCACCGATCTGGACGGCAGCCGTCTGGGCCGGATCCGCTACAATTCGCCGGAACTGGCCGGTTTCACGTTCTCGACCTCCTATGGCACCGATGTGCTGCGTGACGCCAATGACCGCGAAAGCTATGATGTTGCGGTCCGCTGGGCCAATGACGATGCTGCAGGCTTTGCCATCGACACCGGTATCGGCGCCTCCTGGACCGAAGAAACCGGCGAGGCCGACCGCCGCGACATCTCCGGCTCCTTTGCGGTGCTGCACAAATCCACCGGTCTGTCGCTTAATGTGGCCGCGGGCGAGCGCGACATTGCAGGCACCTATGCCTATGCCAAGCTTGGCTACAAGGCAGACCTGATTGCTGCGGGCTCCACCGCGTTTTCGGTCGACTACTATGACGGCTCCGACATGGTGACCGCTGGCGACAGCGCGGAATCCTGGGGCGTGGCCGCGGTTCAGAAAATCGACAGTCTGAACGTCGAAACCTATCTGGCCTACCGCGACTATTCCTATGCCGACACCAGTGCCACCACCTATCAGGATGCCAATGTGATCCTGGCAGGCGCGCGCTGGAAGTTCTGATCTCTCAACTCCCTCGGTTTCAGAACACAAACACGTCCCTTCGGGGGCGTGTTTCTTCGTTTGCAGCGGCTGAACCCCAGCGGAAAATGCATGGGAAAACGGCCAATTCCACGGTGAAGCAGGCAATGCCTCTTGCGCCGCCGCCGTTGTCCACATAGAAGACCGCAAATTGTCTGGGGGCGCCTGCGTGCATGCGCTCCGAATCTCTTATGGGGAATATGATGCAGGTCACCGAGACGCTGAACGAAGGTCTGAAACGCGGCTACGCCATCACCGTCACCGCTGACGAGCTGGCCGAAAAGGTCAACGAGAAGCTCGCCGAAGCGCAGCCGGAAATCGAAATGAAGGGTTTCCGCAAGGGCAAAGTGCCGATGGCGCTGCTGAAAAAGCAGTTTGGCCAGCGCCTGATGGGCGAAGCGATGCAGGAAGCCGTCGACGGCGCCATGAACCAGCACTTCGAGGACAGCGGCGACCGTCCGGCGATGCAGCCCGACGTCAAGATGACCAACGAAGACTGGAAAGAAGGCGACGACGTCAACGTCGAGATGTCCTATGAGGCGCTGCCGGAAATCCCCGAAGTCGACTTCTCCGGCGTCGAGCTGGAAAAACTGGTTGTGAAGGCCGAAGACGAAGCCGTCACCGAGGCGCTGAACAACCTGGCTGAAACAGCCAAGGAATTCGAAGCGCGTGAAGAAGGCGCAGCAGCTGAAGACGGCGACCAGGTTGTGATCGACTTCCTGGGCAAGGTTGACGGCGAAGCTTTTGACGGCGGTGCAGGCGACGACTACCCGCTGACCCTGGGCTCCAACTCCTTTATCCCCGGCTTCGAAGAGCAGCTGGTCGGCACCAAAGCCGGTGAAGAAAAAGACGTGAACGTCACCTTCCCGGAAGAATACGGTGCAGAGCACCTGGCCGGCAAAGAGGCTGTCTTCACCTGCAAGGTGAAAGAGGTCAAAGCCCCGAAAGCGGCCGAGATCGACGACGAGCTGGCGAAAAAATTCGGCGCTGACGACCTGGACGGCCTGAAAGGCCAGATCTCCGAGCGTCTGGAAGCCGAATACGCCGGTGCTGCCCGCGCGGTGATGAAGCGCGCGCTGCTGGACAAGCTGGACACCCTGGTTTCCTTCGACCTGCCGCCGTCGCTGGTGGAAGCCGAAGCCAAGCAGATCGCACACCAGCTGTGGCACGAGGAAAACCCGGACGTGCAGGGCCACAACCATCCTGAAATCGAAGCCACCGACGAGCACAACACCCTGGCCGAGCGCCGCGTGCGCCTGGGCCTGCTGCTGGCCGAACTGGGCCAGAAAGCCGAGGTCGAAGTGACCGACGCCGAAATGACCCAGGCGATCATGGCGCAAGCCCGCCAGTACCCGGGCCAGGAGCGTCAGTTCTTCGAGTTCATCCAGCAGAACGCCCAGATGCAGCAGCAACTGCGCGCGCCGATTTTTGAAGACAAGGTTGTCGACCACATCGTCTCCCAGGCGAAGGTGGAAGAGAAAGAAGTCTCCAAAGATGACCTGCAAAAGGCTGTGGAGGCGCTGGAAGAGGAGTAATCCTCCTCAGCTCTCAGAGTTAAGGAAAGGCCGCCCCAAGGGCGGCCTTTTCGTTACAGGATTACCCGCTCCTGCAGCCAAAAAAGGGACGGGTAGGCGGCCAGCCAGATCCAGAAGAACCGGTTCAGCCCGAACAGGCAGGCATTGGCCAGATGGAACAGGGCCGCGGTGAACAGGGCCAGCACCAACGCCTCTTGGCTGAAGAGCGCCAGCGGAAATGCCACCTCGAACAGCATTACCGCCCAGCCCATCACCCACAGCAGGCGCGGATAGTCCGCAAGACCGCGCAAGCCTTCGCTGACCGGGTAGGCGGAGAACCGGAACACATCCTGCAGCGCCCGGCCCGAGCGCCACTCTGGGTTCACGATCTTCACCTGGCCGGAGATGAAGTAGCAGATCACCAGTTGCCCCGCGAGATAGGCAAAGGCGTATTCCTGCCATTGCACGGACGGCAGCCAGCGGGCGGCGGTGAGGCAGCAGAGGATCAGCAGGCTCATCTTGTCGCTGCCGCCGTTATAGGGACCCTGGAAGCGCCGCAGATGCAGCAGGCCCAAGCCCAGCAGCCCCAGCAGGACCCAGGGCGTGGCAAGGCCCGCCAGCAGCAGCCCGCTGAGGACAAGCCGGGGTCCGTGAATGATCTGCTCATTGCGGAATCCCCCCAGATGCTCAAGGCTTTGCAGCAGAAAGGCAAAGCCCAGCAGGATTTCGGTCATGCGCAGGGCAAGCTCCAGGCTCATGCCGCGGCCTCAGGCGGGATCGGCCACGGCTCCGACTGATAGGTAACGGCCTGCACCAGGCTTCCATCTTCGTCCCGGTCGATGAAGACGAGGCGGAATTGGAGATAAGGCTGCATTGCGCCTGCGGGCAGGGTGCGGGAAAGCTGTGCCGCGATCCGGCGCTGGATTTCCTGCAGGCTGTGTTCCGTTTGGTTGAGGGTCAGCCGCTCTGCGCAGCTGACCAGGAACAGGCCCTCATTCCAGTGCGGGTTCCACAGCATCCGCCGCGCCATGGACGCCAGGGACAGATGCCGGGGCCGGGGGCGGAACTCCTGCCAGGAAGAGGCCGTGCTGCCTGGATTTTCCAGCAGTGTCCATTCCACCCTTGGGGAGGGGTCAATCGACTTGAAAAAACGCCAGGATGGCATCAGGGCGGGAAGAAGGAGTTTGATCAGGCTCAGCATGGCGCCAGTTAAGCCGCAGCTGATTACAATTCCCCTAAAATGCGGGCCGCAAGCGGGCCCTCCCGCCCGGCCTTGCCGCCTTGCTGCGCAAGACAACGCGTCCCGTTGGGCCGGGCAGCGCCCCTGCAGGGCGCTGCGGATTGTGCGGCACAGACGAGGTCAGGGCCGCAGGCCGGTTTCCTTGAGCATGCCGCGGCGCTTGGCCTCGTAATAATAGCCGCGCGAATAGTGCTTTACCGCCTGGTCCTGGCTGCCATCGGAGATCAGCCAGGCGCCGCGCAGGTATTTCACCGCGTATTTCAGGTTGGTGTCCGCATCCAGCAGGTCCTTGGGCCGGCCCTGGAACCCCATCGAGCGGGCAGTGGCGGGCAGGATCTGCAGCAGCCCGTAATACGGCCGGTTCACTGCCCATGGCCGGTGGGTGCTTTCGCGCACCGCCAGCCGGTGCACCAGGCTGCGCGGCACCTCATAGTGGTCGGCCCAATGGTTGATCTTCTGCCTCAGCTCCGGAGTTTCGTTGGGAAAGAGCGGCGGATCATAGGCTGGCGGCGGTGCATCTGCACGGCTGCCGCAGGCGGCCAGCGCGCCGGCCGCGAGAATGAGGGAGAGCAAAACCCGGCGTTTCATCTGGCCTCCGGTGGGTTGGGGGATCGGGATCTGCGGCCAGCCTACAGACGGGCGCCGGGGCTGCAACCGGAACCCCCGGGCGGTGGCGCTTTTTCTCTCATGCCGTCCGCAAGCGGCGGCAATCTGGCGGCGCAAAGGCCTGCCGGGGAGAACCCTTGGGATTTGTGTCAAACTTTAAAATCAATGCAATTGTTAATTAGATATAAACACTACATGTTGGGGGTGCGCATTGAGGCAGAACCAACCCTCAGGGCAGTTTGCCCCTCACGCCTGTGGGGCAGCTGACCAAGTCGGGCAGAAGGGACCGCGGCTGTTTCCCAATTTTCCGCGGTCCCTACAAGCGCAAACCCGGCCCCTTGCGGGCGCCTGGATGGCAGTTGCCGTTTCCCCGGTGAAACGCACCCGGACCCGCAGATCATGCGTCCCGGCCGCGCCGCAGCAGATGCTGCAGACAGCGGCTTGCAGCAGTTAGATCCGGGCAGGGCCAGAGCCCCAGCTCCTGTAATTCGCGGCTCACGTCCACAGGCAGGCTGGTGTTGCTGGCCGCTGGAATTTCGTTCAGGCGGCCGCCGATCAGCACAGGGATCTCCGCGCCCTGGCTGGAAAGTGCTTGCAGCAATTCCCGGGCATAGCGGAGCGCAACGCCGTTATAAGTGCTGAGCGCAATGGCATCCGCACCATGGGTAATGGCCGCCGCCGCGACCTGCGCCGGGTCGCTGGAGATGCCGCCATCGGCCAGGGTGAAGCCTGTCCGCGCAAAGACCGTGTCCAGCAGCATTTTGCCATGCTCGTGCACATCGGTTGTTGCGGTCAGGATGCAGAGGCCCGGACGGGCAAGGGCCGTGAGAGATCCTCCGGCCGGGCTCGCCAGGAACACCTCCGCCTCTGCCTCGATGTCCGTGAAGGTGGTTGCAGCCACAACCGGCTGACGCCGCCCGGGCATGTCCGGGCGTGGCTGGCCTGCGCCAAAGCGCTGCTCCAGCGCCCGCCCGCCAACCCGGCGCAGGGCCAGCAGCAGTTCAAACGGGTCGGAAATATCTATGCCCGCCTCCTGCAGGCCGTGCAGAACCCTGTTGCAGAACCCCCTGGCCCCGGCCAGCAGGGTATTGCGCACCTGATCAATGGCGTCGATGTTCAACAGCGGCAGATACCCCTCGGCCAGCTCCCGCATCCGGTGCAAGTGGCACTGCGCGGCGATGATCTCGCCTGCGTCCGGGATCCGCTCGTTTTCGCTGACGGGCACCGGGTTCACGGCGTGGCCGGTCGGCAAAAGCCGCTGTGCCGCGATGTCGGCCAGCAGGTAGGAAGAAAGGCCCGCATAGTTTTCGGCATGGGTACCCTTGTAGAGCACAGTTGCGCCATAGACCTGCGAGCCGGGCACGCCGTCACAGAGCACGGCGAGCGCCCGCTGGAAGGCAATCCGGGTCAGCGGCTCAGTGAAATGGTGGCCGTAGCACACCGCATAGGGCGCGCCGATCAGATCCGTTACGATGTATTTCTCCAGCATCGCCTGGCCAAGTGCAGACGTCAGGTCCTCGTAGACAGCGGCATAGCCGTCATCGAGGTTTGAATGCACCAGAACCTCAACCGGCTGCGCGGCGATCAGGCCAAGCGCCTTGACCGTGGCGGCGGTGGTTTCCACGTCATCCGCATAGCCGGGCAGGCGGAAAGTGAAATACTGGCCCAGGTTGCCGATGGTTGTGGCACCGGCTGCCAGCGCTGAGCAGGTGTTTTCCAGCGCTGCCGGAAAGCCCAGCATGAAGTCGCCGAAATGCATCGCGGCCGGCGCGGCCTGGGTGAGGCGTGCAAAGTCCTCATCGCTCTTGAGCAAGATACCGGTGCCGCGGGCCTGTTCGCGGCGCTCTGCGCGCGGAAATCCCATTGACCAGTCGAGACACATGCCAAAGCGGTCGATCCGGGCGCCGCGTGCATCGCAAGCCTCATAGACCGAGGCCGTGGCCTCCACCGTATGCGCAAGGTCCCGGAAACCGAGGTGGGCATGCTGCATGACTGCGTCCGCAGCCATTTGCCGGCGCTTGTATTCAGCCTCGCTGGTGCAGCCCGTGGCCAGTTGAAAAGCGCTGTTGCCGACGCTCCACAGGCTTGCCAGCTGCCTGCCTTCATTCAGCAGTGTCTGGCCGGCCGGCAGGTCTGCCTCCGGAAAAATCCCGGCCCGGCTAAGAGGCGCTCGTGTCTGCATGGATCCCGCCGCAAATGAAATGTGTCACGGCGGGAACTTACTGCCTATGGCATCAAGCACCACATGATATTTCCGCCGGGCGCCATGAGAATGGCTTGCGGCGGTGCCGGCCCAGGCCTCAGTTCTGATGCAGCCGGGCCGGGCGGGTGGCTTCAAACAGCTCTGCCCCAGCCTGGATCATGCCCTGCGGCACCAGATCGGCAATGGCTTCGGTCTTGAAGTCCGGCCGGTCGAACCTGTGGCCCCGCAGCAGCCGGAACAGCAGCCTGCGCCGCAGGGCCAGTTCTTCCTGCTCCAATGCATCTTGCATGGCACACCCCTTTCTTGTCACCCGCAGCCATCGTGGCGGCTAAGGGCAAACGAATGGTTTACGCCGGTCCGGGGAAGTTCTTAAAACTTAAGAAAGCTTTGCAAGTTGTTAATCGCAAAAGAAAAAGGCCGCCTCAAAAGACGGCCTTTCCCATGTTTCGCCAATCCGGAAAGGATCAGTTGGTTTCTTCGCCAGCGGCTTCAGCTGCCGGTGCGTCGTCGTCGTCAGACGCAGCAGAGCCGATATCGTCGAACAGTTCGGCGATCTCGTATTCAGCAGCGGCTTCCTCTTCGGCGGCCAGCTCCTGGATCGATTTGCCGGATGCCTGCAGCTCGGCTTCTTCTGCCGAACGGGCAACGTTCATCTTGATCTCGACTTCGACTTCCGGGTGCAGCTTCACGGCGACCGAGTGCAGGCCCAGTTCCTTGATCGGAGCGATCAGGGCGACCTGTTTCTTGTCGATGGTGAAACCGTCCGCGGTGGCCGCATCAGCAGCGTCGCGCGGGGTGACGGAGCCGTACAGCGCGCCCGCGTCCGATGCGGAGCGAATCACGATGAACTGCTGGCCGTCCAGCTTCTCTGCCAGGGCCTCGGCTTCTTTCTTGGTCTCCAGGTTGCGCGCTTCCAGCTGCGCTTTCTGGGCCTCAAAAGAGGCGATATTGGCCTCGGATGCGGTTTTTGCCTTGCCCTGCGGCAGCAGGAAGTTGCGGGCATAACCGGGTTTGACGTCGACGACGTCGCCCATCTGGCCCAGCTTTGCAACGCGCTCAAGAAGGATAACTTGCATCTGCTTATCTCCTTACTTCACGGCGTAGGGCAGCAGGGCGAGGAAGCGGGCGCGCTTGATAGCACGGGCCAGCTCACGCTGCTTCTTGGCCGAAACGGCGGTGATGCGCGAAGGCACGATCTTGCCGCGCTCAGAGATGTAGCGCTGCAGCAGACGGGTGTCTTTGTAATCGATCTTCGGCGCGTTGTCGCCCGAGAACGGGCAAACCTTGCGGCGGCGGAAAAACGGTTTGGCTGCCATGATTTAGCGTCCTTTTCTCAAGCGTTGATCAGCGGCGCTCGCGACGGCCGTCGCGTTCGTCGCGCTTCTGCATCTGGACCGAAGGGCCCTCGGCGTGCTCGTCGACCTTGATGGTCAGGACGCGCATCACGTCATCATGCAGACGCATCAGGCGCTCCATTTCCTGCACGGCAGACGCGGGTGCGTCGGTGCGCAGGAAGGCATAGTGGCCCTTGCGGTTCTTGTTGATCTTGTAGGCCATCGTCTTGACGCCCCAGTACTCGTTGTCGACCAGCTTGCCGCCGTTGTCGGACAGAACAGCACCGAAGTGTTCAATAAGGCCTTCTGCTTGCGAGTTGGACAGGTCCTGACGCGCAATCATGACATGCTCATAGAGTGGCATGCGAACTCCTGTTTGTGTCTAGGCGCATTTCATAGACCGGGCATTTGCTGCTTCCGCTGCCAGGTCACGAGAGGCTGCGCGGATCGAAAGAGGTGCGGAAGCAGGCCCCCTATACAGGCTGAGGCCGAAAGAGCAAGGTCAAACCGCAGGTTCCGGACGTCTGGAGGGATACGCCGCGGCTTTACCGCAGGCTCGCCTCATTCATGCCCAATTGCAGTTCTTCAACTATTAACGAAGCCTTAACGCGGAAAACCGCCGCGGCACCGGGGAAATTCCGGCGCAGGCAGCTTGAGAAAGGGCAGGCCCATGGCACTGACAGATCAAACCCCTCCGCAGGTGTCCCGGGTTCCCGGGGCCGGCAAATTCAGCGCTGCGGCCCGTGCGGTGCCGCTCAGCCTGAGAGTGGAGGCAAACTGGAAGGTCCGGGTTGTGCTGCTGCGGGTGCTCGGCGCGGCGATGATCCTCAGCTCCACCGGGCTGTGGCTGGCGCCCGGGGCCGGGGCAGATCCGGATACGAACCTGATCCGGTTCGGGATTTCCGTTGCCTTCCTGCTGACCGGGCTGGTGCTGATGACCGCCCATGAGCCGGCCAACCAGCCTGAGGCCTGCTTCGATCCGGTGCGCCGGGAGCTGCGGGTGCTGCAGCGCGACAGCCGCGGCCGCCCGCGCACCGTCCTGCGCCGCAGCTATGACACCCTGGGCGGGGTGCGGCTCACTGCCGCCACCGTGCAGATGTTCGAGACCGACGGCAGCCTGCTGATCGAGCTGCCGGTGGCCTCGGCCGCGATGCGCAGCCATCTGCGCGACCAGCTGAGCGGCGCGGTGCGGATTCTGTCCTGAACAGGGTTGCACGCGCGGGCAGGCGGGTTCCGTCGCTTTATTCGCCGGGTTTTTTGTTCGCCGGTTCACAGATACTGTTGGATTTTGCGGGCTTCCCCTTTGGGAAGCCTGCCCCCACATCTGATGCCACATGAAGTGAACAGACGGAGCCATTCCCCATGAAAAAGACATTGCTTGCCGCCGCCCTGGCCGCCGCTGCTGCAACCGGTGCTGCCGCAGCGCCCGAAAAATATGTTCTCGACGCCAGCCACAGCCAGATCCTTTTTGATTACAACCACCTGGGTTATTCGACCACCTGGGGCATGTTCTCCGGCTTTGAGGGCGAGATCATGTTCGATCAGGACAACCCGGCGGCTTCCTCCGTTTCGGTCTCGATGCCGCTTGCCATGATGTTCACCGGCTGGCAGGCCCGGTTCGACCACTTCATGACCAAGGATTTCTTTGATGCGGCGGAGGATGAAACTGTCAGCTTCTCTTCCACTGCGATCGAAGTCACTGGCGAAAACACTGCCAAGATCTCCGGAGACCTGACCCTGAACGGCGTGACCAAGCCGGTGGTGCTGGACGCACAATTGAACCAGGCTGGCGAGCACCCGATGGCCAAGAAACCCTGGGCCGGGTTCGACGCAACCGCCACTGTGCTGCGCTCCGACTTCAACCTCGGCCAGTTTGCGCCCTTCGTCAGCGACGAGGTGAACATCAAGATCTCGATTGAGGCAATGAAAGCCGAAGGCTGAGCCTCCGCCCGTTGAGCAAGGCCGCCGGTCTCTAGCGGGCCGGCGGTTTCTTGTGCCTGAACCCAGGCCAGGCCGGCTGTTCCCGGCTGAATACGCCTCCCCAAAGCGTGACAGGAGTTCATTGGCCACCAGCCGCGCTCCGGTGCATCCTGAAGACGGCCCCTCGGCCACCCCGGAAAGGAGGCACCATGTTCCGCTTAGGCTATCTTACATCGGCCGGCGCGGCTTTGGCGCTGGCCATCAACCTGGCATACACGCCGCCTGCAGCCGCCCATGGCTCCGGAGACGACGCCGCCCGCGCGATTGCCGGGCTGATTACCCTGGGCATCATCGTCAAGAGCCTGGACGACCGCAAACACCGCCACAGCAGCCACAGCTATTCCTATCAGCCGCGCAGTTCCTACCACCCGCACCGGCCGCGGCACCGCGCCGGGCACCACCGTCACTACCACCGCGGCATTCACCGTCACCGCACCCGGCATGGCGGCTATTACCGGCACCGGCATTGATCGCTGTTATAGGTTGATCGATCCCTGAATGTTGCAGCCGATGAGTGTTGCCAGCTTTGCCGCCGCCGTGCAAGAACCCCGGCAGATACCGGCAGATACCGGCAGGGGCAAGGGAGGCGGATGATGGCAGCAGGCAAGATCTCAGCCGGGGAAATCCGGTACAGGCGGTCAGACGCGGCAGACGTGCAGCAGATCTTTGATTTGGTTCGCGCCTCGGTCGCGCCGCTGGCGCCTGACCCCTATCCGCAACAGGTTGTGGACAGCTGGATGGCGGGCCGGGTGCCTGCGGGCTTTGCCCATGGCGAGCCGGGCGAGGTCAAACGCCTGTTTGTTGCCGCCGGGCATACCGGCAAAGGCGCGGGGGCGGGGCTGATGCAGCGCGCCTTGGCGGATGCCCTGCCGGATGGGCGCGGGCATGTGCGGATCGAGGCGACGCTGAACGCGGTGCCCTTTTATGCGCAATGGGGATTTGCCGAGACCGGGCGCGGCGTGTTTCCGGGCCGGGATCCCGGCTTGCCGCAGATCGATGTGGCGATCCTGGAACGGACCTTCTGAACGGCACCAGCTGAATGGCGCAGGCGCTGTCCGCGAAACGGCAAAGCGCCGCGCGTCAGCGCGGCGCCGGGCCCAAGGCTGCCAGGGGCTCCGGCACAGCCGGTGCGCCTGGCAGGCGCGGGAGGGCCGCGCCCGCACATGGGGCTGGGATCACTCGGACTTGCTGGCCTCCAGCTCCACTGCAACATCCACGGCAAAACCCAGTGAGCTTTCATCCGGCAGGCTCTTGCCGACGCCGAAGTCCAGCCGGTTCAGCGTCAAACCGCCGGCCATCCGCGCAGCGCCGCCCTCCAGTTCCAGCGTGAAGGGCAGGGTGGCGGGCACTGTCTGGCCCTTGATCGTCAGCGTGCCAACAGCCTGGTAACCCTCCGCCAGCTTTTCGATGTCCGCCTTGAACAGGGCTGTGGGGAAATTGGCGCTGTCGAAATAGTCAGCTCCCATCGCCTGGCTCGCGACCGACCCCAGTTCCAGCGACGGGATGGCAATGGCCACTTCCACGTCGCCGGCCGGACCCGGAGCGGCAGGTTCCTCGAAGTTGATCACCGCAGTCCATTCGCCAAAGCTGCCCTGGATAACGCTGCCCATCTGGGTGACGGAGATCCCCAGCGTGCCGGACTGGACTGCCCAGGCGCCTGCGGGCGCCGCCGCCGCAACAACGGGCGCTGCGGTGCCGGTTGTGCTGCCGCCCTCATTAGCATGGGCTTCCGCAGGGTCGTGGCCGTGGCCGCCAAACACGCCGATCGCAGCACCGCCGCCCAAGGCGCCGGCCCAAACCATCAAAGCCGCCGCCAGCGGTGCCAGGCTGTGGCTTTGCGCGGGCGGTTCCGGGAGGTCGCCGCTGCCCGGCAGCATCCGCCGCAGCGTGGAATCACGGTCGATCACATGGTGCTTCAGCGCGCCTGCAACATGCAGCCCCAGCGAGGCGGCCAGGGTCCAGACCAGCACCCAATGCAACCCGGCAAAGACACCGGCCACCGCTTCGGATTTCGGCACAAACGGCAGGCTCTGCCCGAACGGCCACCAGATCGGCGCAAAGCCGCTGGTCGCCGCATGGTGGATCCAGCCGCTCAGCGGCACCGCCGCCAGCGAGCCATAAAGCAGCCAATGCACCATCTCCGCCGCCAGCGCCTCTGCCTTGCGGTCCGGATGCAGCAGCCCGGGCTTGGGCTGGCGCAGCGCCCACAGAATGCGCAGCAGCGCCGTGAAGAACACAGTAACACCGATCGTTTTATGCAGCGAAAACAGCAGCGTGGCCCGCTCGATCACATCCTGGCTGCCGTCAAACCCGGGGCTTTGAATCTCCTGCGCCAGCTCATTGGCGAAATAGCCCAGCGGGAAAGCCGAGAAGATCAGCAGGGCGGTCAGCCAATGAAACGTCTTGGCGACGCTGCCATAGCTTTGAAAGGTGTTCTGGCGGGGCATGGGACATTGGGTCCTTTTGTGTTCGGAAGGTGCTCTCAACCTAGCAACACCTCAGCTCCGTTCAATATTCGCGCGCCCTTCATTCCTGCACAGGTTTGGTGCGCAACGTGCAGCTTTGCTTGTACGCATGGGAAAGGGCCGTTACATCAGGCAAAACGCTAAAACAGACGAGGTCTTCAATGACGATCGCATTCGTGTTCCCCGGGCAGGGCGCCCAGACCATCGGCATGGGCAAGGCGCTGGCCGATGCCTATCCGGCCGCCAAGGCCGTCTTTGACGAGGTGGACGAGGCGCTGGGAGAGAAGCTGAGCCAGCTGATCTGGGAAGGTGAGATAGAAACACTGACCCTGACCCAGAACGCGCAGCCCGCGCTGATGGCCACCTCCATGGCCGCGATGCGCGCGCTGGAGGCCGAGGGAGTCACAATTGAAAAAGCCTCGTTCGTTGCGGGCCATTCGCTTGGCGAATATTCCGCGCTGGCTGCTGCCGGTGCGATTTCGGTTGCGGACACCGCGCGCCTGCTGCGCACCCGCGGCCTGGCGATGCAAAGCGCCGTGCCGGTGGGCGAGGGCGCGATGGCGGCAATCCTGGGCCTGGACTTGGAAGCCGTGCGCGCGGTGGCCGAAGAAGCCGCGCAGGGCGAAGTCTGCCAGGCTGCCAACGACAATGATCCGACCCAGGTCGTGGTTTCAGGTGCCAAGGCCGCGGTAGAGCGCGCAGCAGTGATCGCCAAGGAAAAAGGTGCAAAGCGCGCGGTGATGCTGCCGGTCTCCGCACCGTTCCATTGCGCCCTGATGCAGCCGGCGGCTGATGCGATGGCCGAAGCGCTGGCCGGCGTCGGTATCAAATCCCCGGCAGTGCCGCTGATTGCCAACGTCCGCGCCGATGCGGTCACCAGCCCCGATGAGATCCGCCAGCTGCTGGTCGAGCAGGTCACCGGCTCGGTGCGCTGGCGCGAAAGCGTGCAGGCAATGGGCGCCAAGGGCGTGACCGAATTCTGGGAGATCGGCGCAGGCAAAGCCCTGTCCGGCATGATCCGCAAGATCGACCGGGCGCTGGCTTGCCGCCAGGTGAGCACCCCGGAAGACGCGCAAGCCGCGGCCGCAGGGTAACCGGAATTTTGCAAAAAATTCCGGCCCGTTTTCCGTGCCGGAAAACGGCGCCTGTGGCGGGCCGGAGCGTTCAAAAAGGAAACGACATGTTTGATTTGACTGGCAAGAATGCCCTGGTGACCGGTGCGTCCGGCGGCATCGGCGGCGAGATCGCACGTGCGCTGCACGCAGCCGGCGCCTCCGTTGCGCTGTCCGGCACCCGCGAAGAGCCGCTGAAGGCGCTGGCCGCAGAACTGGGCGAGCGCGCCCATGTGGCGACCTGCAACCTGTCCGACCCGGAGTCGGTCGAAGCGCTGCCGAAACAGGCGGCGGAGGCGATGGGCTCCGTCGACATCCTGGTGAACAACGCCGGCATCACCCGCGACAATCTTTTCATGCGCATGAAGGACGAGGAATGGCAGAGCGTGCTGGACGTGAACCTCACCTCCACCATGCGCCTGTGCCGCGGTGTGCTGCGCGGCATGATGAAGGCCCGCTGGGGCCGCATCATCAACATCTCTTCCGTTGTCGGCGCCACCGGCAACCCGGGCCAGGGCAACTATGCCGCCTCCAAGGCCGGCATGGTCGGCATGTCCAAATCGCTGGCCTATGAGGTCGCCAACCGCGGCATCACCGTGAACGCGGTTGCGCCGGGTTTCATTGCCACCGCGATGACCGACAAGCTGAACGACACCCAGAAAGATGCGATCCTGACCCAGATCCCTGCCGGCCGGATGGGAGAATCGAAGGAAATCGCCTCTGCCGTGCTGTATCTGGCCAGCCAGGAAGCCGGCTATGTCACCGGCACAACGCTGCATGTGAACGGCGGCATGGCAATGATCTGAGCGCGCAGCGGGTCTGCTGCGCGCAAAGCCCTGCAGGTCTTCTGCGGGGCTTTTTCACTCCCGGCACCAGGGCTCCGGCCGCCCCCTGCAGCCGGTTTCCGCCGCCAAGCGATTGAAAAGCGGTGAATTTGCGAAAAAATTCACGCCTTGCTCTTGCAAGGACTTGATTGCGGGGCCATCTGCACGCTTCATAGCGGCCAGGCGCGGGCTGCCGCGGCTCAGGTGACCAAGCGAAACCGTTTGCCTTGGCCGCGGTCTATGTTATAGGCGGCCCATATTCGCGCAGGCCTTTCCTAACGGAAACGCCGCACTGTCCCCGCCCGGCGGGGATCACACCGCCCGCTCCGGGCAAAAACCACGCCGCCCGAACGGGCAAGGGCAGAACCGGGCAGAGTGCCCTGAAAGACGAGGAAGAGACATGAGCGACGTCGCAGATCGCGTTAAGAAGATCGTTGTTGAGCACCTGGGTGTTGAAGAAGACAAAGTCACCGAAAACGCCTCCTTCATCGACGATCTGGGCGCAGACAGCCTGGACACCGTTGAACTGGTGATGGCGTTTGAAGAAGAGTTCGGCATCGAGATCCCGGACGACGCAGCCGAGACCATCCAGACCTTCGGCGACGCGGTCAAGTTCATCTCCGAAGCGTCCTGAACCACGCTTCCGGATGACCGGAACAAGCGGCGTCTTCCCAGCGGGGAAGGCGCCGTTTTCTTTTGCCGGCTGCAAGCGATTCTGCTGCCGCGGCGATCTGGCCAGCCGATCCTGTTTGCGCTATCGGCAGCGCCCTTCTAAGCGCCGCAATCTGGGCGTAAATTCGCAGGATGCGCCGTATCGGTCCCGGGTAACTGTGCTAAGCTCTCCTCAAGAGGCAAAAACAGAGGAGATAGGCACTATGATGATTTACCCCACGATGGAGATTCAGAACGGCCGCTGCGTGACCCTCGAAAAAGGCCGCTTGGACGAGCCGCAGATCTGGCATGTGGACCCGGTCGAAACCGCCAAGGGCTTTGCCGCCGCGGGTGCGGAATGGATGCATGTGACTGATTTCAATGCGATTGAGGGCGATTACAGCAATGAAGAGCTGATCGGCGATATCATCCGCGGCGCCGGCATTCCGGTGCAGCTGGGCGGCGGCATGCGCTCGCGCGAGCATGTCGAGCAATGGATCGACAAAGGCGCCGGGCGGATTGTGATCGGCACCCTGGCGGCGCGCGATCCGCAATTGGTGCAGGAACTGGCCAAGCATCACCCCGACCAGATCGTGCTGGCGGTCGATGTGTACCAGGGCCAGGTGATGACCGATGGCTGGCGCCAGGCCGGGGCGATTTCGCCGGCAGATTTCATCGCGGCCTTCGACACCGCGCCGCTGGCGGGAATCATTGTAACCGACATCGACAGCGACATGTCCGATCTCGAGGCCCAGCTTGGCCTGATTTCCGGCTTGGCCGAAAAATCGCGCACCCCGGTGATTGCCCATGGGGTGGTGCGCAGCTCGGATGACATCTCGCGGCTGAAATATATCTACAACATTTCCGGCGCCATGGTGGGCCGGGCGCTGTTCCGGAAGTCTCTGACGGTCGAGGAAGCGCTTGCCGTTGCGCGCCCTGAACCGGAGCCTGTTGCGGAACTGCAGTAAAGCAATCAGCCCGCTGCCGCCGGTTTTTGGACCGGCGGACCGCTCATCCAGGCACCGGGCCGCTCAGCTTTCGCCGGGCGGCCCTTTGCTGCCGGCAGGCGGAGGGTGATGCTGTCAGGCCCCCAGGCCCGGCGGCTCCCGGGACACACCGCGGGGCGCATCCGTGTCTTCCATCGGGAAGGCCTCAAGCAGGCGGTGCAGCTGCAGGAAGTTGAAATCCTTGGAAAATTGCACGCCGATGTAGTCCGCGGTCTGCCAGCGCACCTGCGCTGCAACCGTGTGCCCGCCAAAACTGAGCGTGACCCGCCCCGGAACCTCGCAGGGCGTATCCGGGTGGACCTTGGCGCCGGCCCGGCTCAGGTCCACCAGCTGGGCCGGAATCGTCCGCGCTCCGGCCTGAAGTGTGCAGGGAACCGCACAGGGGTAGCGTTTGGTGCGGCGGATCTTGCGGATGCCGATGCGGTCCAGGAAATAGAGCACGCTGCCGCCCAGAACCAGGAAGGACAGCCAGGCAATGGCGGCATTGATCATCTGCTGGCGCTGGCGGGCATCATCGGCGGCCACGGCGACCAGTTTGCTGCCGTTGCCCGCTTCCTTCACCTGGTCGCAGGGCAGCGCCTCCACCTGGGTGCCGAAATCCGCAGTCAAGTCGTGCACCCCCATGTGGCGGGCGCTTTCCAGGGCAACTGCACGGCCCTGGCTTGACAGGATCTTCAGCAGCGCCTTCTGTTTTTGCAGAAGCTGCAGAGTGCCGGCTTCCACGGATTGAATGCCAACGGCCCGCATGCGCTGGCGCAGCGGGGCAGGCGGGTGGGTGCGGAGCCAGCTTTGCAAAGCTTGCACGTGATAAGACCCCTGGCCGGAGCCAAGGTAGGAGAGAAACCCCTTGGAGGCCCGGTGCAGATTCGACAGGTCCCGGTGGACGGCACAGCTGGCGCTGGCAAGGCCCGGCAATAGGGAGGCAGCCAGCAGGAGAGCCGCAATGTGAAGCCATTGACGCATGGCGGAGTCGTTCCTTCATTCCTTCCAGGCAAAATTATGGCGCAGAGATCCGAATTAGCGGTTAACGCCGCGGATGATTCCGGTTCCGGAGTACTCCCGCCAGCGCGTCCGGCTTCTTGCCAGAAGCCGGCGGTTCTGTTGGGCCCGGCGCCGCCCATCAGGGCGGCGCGCACCGCGCCGCGGCGCGGTGCCATGCCCAAGGCCGCCAGGACGGTCAGCCCGCTGATCGTCCGCGGGCGCGGGAGCACGCTGTTTTCCATCGCGTCCGGAAAAAATCTGCCGGGCCGGCCGCGGGTCTGCCGCTGTTGCGCCAAGGCGGGGGGGCTTCAATTGGCGGCCGGTTCAGGCTTTCTGTAATCCAGCGCCGCGTCATTTGGCGCAGGATCCTTTAATGCTGCGCCGATGGTGCGCGAACGGCAATTGCGCAGAGGGAATGCTGAGACGACGGCGCGGGACCAGCCATGACGCAGGAGTTTTGAGCGCGACGGGACTGGCGGAGGTAAAACGGCTGAATTGCAGGGGGGACGGATCCGCAAGGGGCTAATGATTGGGACCTGACCCAATGTCCGAACCGTGGCGGAGGGGCAGAAAAACGGGCTGGAGCAAAATTGGCCCAGATCTCCAGCCCGCTGTGGCATTCCTGGAGGACGGAAGCCAAGTTGATTTAATGTGGTATGGTCAACTTACGGGAGATTGGTTAAGCAAGTATTCCCGCAACTTAATTTTCCCGCAAAAATCCGCCTGCCGCAGGGTCAACTCCCTGCTTAGCCCGCTCTTGCACCCGCGGGGCATTCCAAGCTATTTGGACGGACGGATTGCCGAGGCAAAGGAGAGCAAGGAATGCGTCGAGTAGTAGTCACCGGACTGGGCCTGGTCACCCCGCTGGCCAGCGGTGTTGAAGAAACCTGGTCGCGGCTGCTGGACGGCCAGTCGGGCGCTGGTCCGATCACCCTGTTTGATGCCGAAGCCAGCGGCGTCACCACCACCTACGCCTGCGAAGTTCCGCGCGGCGACGGCACCGGGGGCTCTTTCAACCCGGATGACTGGGTGATCAAGAAAGAGCAGAAGAAGATCGACGACTTCATCCTCTATGGTATTGCTGCCGCCGATATGGCCGTGCGCGATGCGGGCTGGACCCCCGAGGACGAGGACAGCCGCCTGCGCACCGGCGTGATGATCGGCTCCGGAATCGGCGGGTTGTCGTCGATCGCCGACACTGCCGTGATGATCAAGGAAAAAGGCCCCCGCCGGGTGTCGCCGTTCTTCATCCCCGGCGCGCTGATCAACCTGATCTCGGGCCAGGTGTCGATCCGGTTCGGCTTCAAGGGTCCGAACCACTCAGTTGTGACCGCCTGTTCCACCGGCGCCCACGCCATCGGCGACGCGGCCCGGCTGATCAAATCCGGCGACGCCGACGTGATGATCGCAGGCGGTGCGGAATTGGCAATCTGCGAAATCGGCATCGCCGGCTTCAACGCCTGCAAGGCACTGTCGACCAAACGCGCAGACGACCCCAAGGCGGCCTCGCGCCCCTATGACGCCGACCGTGACGGTTTTGTCATGGGCGAAGGTGCCGGTGTTGTGGTGCTGGAAGACTATGAGCACGCCAAGGCCCGCGGTGCCAAGATCTATGCCGAGGTGCTGGGCTACGGCCTGTCGGGCGACGCCTATCACATCACCGCGCCTTCCGAGGACGGCGAAGGCGGCGAGCGCTCGATGAAGGCAGCGCTGAAGAACGCCGGCCTGGAACCCTCGGCGATTGATTACATCAACGCCCACGGCACCTCGACCATGGCCGACACCATTGAACTGGGCGCGGTCGAACGCTTGCTGGGCGATCACGCAGGCAATGTCACCATGTCCTCGACCAAATCCGCAACCGGCCACCTGCTGGGCGCGGCCGGCGCGATCGAGGCGATCTTCTCGATCCTGGCGATCCGCGACCAGGTCGCTCCGCCGACCATCAACCTGGACAATCCGGCGGTTGATACCGCGGTCGACCTGGCGCCCAACGCCAAGCGCGAGCGCAAGATCGAGGTGGCGCTGTCCAACTCCTTTGGCTTTGGCGGCACCAACGCCTCCGTGATCTTCGGAAAGTCTGAGTAATGTGGCGCAGCCTCGCCTCCAATATGCTGACGGTCCTCATTGCGGCGCTGTTCCTTCTGGGCGGCTTCATCCTGTGGGGCAAATCGCAATACACCGCTGAAGGGCCGTTGGAGACGGCGATCTGCCTGCGGGTGGAGCGGGGCTCGAATATGACACGGGTGAGCCGCGACCTGGAAACCCAGGGCGCGGTCGCCTCCGGCACCCTGTTCCGGCTGGGCGCCAAATACAGCGAGAAGACCGGCCAGCTGAAGGCCGGCAGTTTCCTGGTGGAACCCGGCGCCTCGATGGAGCAGATCGTCAGCCGGATCACCACCTCCGGCGCCTCCACCTGCGGCACCGAGATCGTCTACCGCATCGGTGTGACCCGCACCCAGGCTGAAGTGCGCGAGCTGGATCCCGCGACAAACAAGTTCACGGAAAAAGCCGAATTCATCCTTGGAACAGATGAGGTCCCGGCGGAATACACCGAAACCCGCCAGGACAGCGACACCCGTTACCGCATTGCACTGGCTGAAGGCGTGACCAGCTGGCAGGTGGTCGAAGCGCTGAAGGCGATGGATGTGCTGGCGGGCGATGCGGGCGAGCGCCCGGCCGAAGGGCTGCTGGCGCCGGACAGCTATGAGGTCACCCCGGGCACCAAACGTGCGGATGTTCTGGCCGAGATGCAGGAACGCCAGCTCTTGCGTGTCAATGCCGCCTGGGAGGGCCGCTCTGCCGATGCGGCGGTCCAAACACCGGAGGAGATGCTGATTCTCGCCTCGATCATCGAGAAGGAAACCGGTGTGGCTTCCGAGCGCGGCGTGGTGGCTTCTGTCTTTACCAACCGCTTGAACCGCGGCATGCGGCTGCAGACCGACCCGACGGTGATCTATGGCGTGACCAAAGGCGAAGGCGTTCTGGGCCGCGGCCTGCGTCAAAGCGAGCTGCGCCGCGCAACCCCCTGGAACACCTATGTGATCGAGGGCTTGCCGCCGACCCCCATTGCCAACCCCGGGGTGGAGAGCCTGGAAGCTGCGGTGAACCCGGATGCGACCGGGTACATCTTCTTTGTTGCGGATGGCACCGGGGGCCATGCCTTTGCCGAGACCCTGCAGGAGCACAACCGCAACGTCGCCAAATGGCGCGAGATCGAAGCCCAGAAGCAGCAAAACAACTGATGCCGTCCACCCGGCGGAGACCGGGCGTGCAAAGGGCGCCCTGGTGCGCCCTTTTTTGAAGAGAATTTTCCTGCTGCCCCGGCGGGCTCTGCTGTGCGGTGTTGCCTAACATCCGGCCAAAGCGGAAGATTGGCGGTGCAGCGCCGCTCAGTCTTAAGAAAGAGTTTCCACGGAATTCTTCAAACGTCTTAACAAATTGCTAGATGCAGGGTTCCTGGTGCGCGGGCTTTGCCCGGCGGCGGGACGGGCTCAGGTGCTTAAAATTGTTGGGATTATTTTTTCACCCTGCCACATACAGCTTGACATTTAGAAGTTTTTCGTGTATAGGTTGTGTTGCAGCTGGAAGAAACAAGGACGGACCCGGGTGATACGACCGGCGGCCGTCTTCTTTCTCTCGTGCGGGTCAACCACGCATGAGACAGGCAACACCCAATGACAAAACACCAGACCGGGCAGGCTGGGCAGGACGGTGGCCCCGTCCTCCAAAGGCAGGTCCTTTACACGGCGGATCTGCTGCGCTCGCTGCAGGACACGATCCACCGCCTGCGCAATGAAGCAGAAGAACTGCGGGAGCAGCTCGAAATCAATGGCACCGATGAAAGCACCGGTGGCAAAAGCCAGGTCGCTAAACTCAGCGATCTGATCCGGGACTGTCAGAAAGTTGGGAAAACCATTGCAGAACAAAGCGCCGATTTCGCCCGTATGCTCAACGCCGAACATGAACTCGACTTTGACGCCGCCCGCAGAGAAGTCGAAAGCCGCCTTTCTGGCATCCGTGCCGTGTTTTCTCCAGGAGATGTTTCTGGATGAGCTGAAGGGCAAACCGCTGTGCGCCTTGCCGCATCTGTTCGACTTCTGGGCGCTGGCCCATCAGCATCCGCCGGAAGGCGCCTGGCGCGCCTGGGTGATCCTGGGCGGCCGCGGCGCGGGCAAGACCCGGGCGGGCGCCGAATGGGTCCGCGCGCAAGTGGAAGGCGCGCGGCCGCATGATCCCGGCATCGCGCGCAGGGTGGCGCTGGTCGGCGAGACCTATGACCAGGTGCGCGACGTGATGATCCACGGCGACAGCGGTATCCTGGCCTGCTCGCCGCCGGACCGGCGGCCCAAGTGGAAGGCGTCAGAGCGCAAGCTCACCTGGCCGAACGGCGCCGAGGCACAGGCGTTTTCCGCCAGCGACCCCGAAGCCCTTCGCGGCCCCCAGTTCGATGCCGCCTGGGCGGATGAGCTGGCCAAGTGGAAGAAGGGGCAGGAGTGCTGGGACATGCTGCAGTTTGCCCTGCGCCTGGGGCGCGACCCGCGCGCCTGCGTCACTACCACGCCGCGCAACGCGCCGGTGCTGAAACGGCTGCTGGCGTCGCCCAGCACTGTCCGCACCCACGCGCCGACCGAGGCCAACAGCGCCAACCTCGCCCCCTCCTTCATCGCGGAAATGCGGGCCCGTTATGCCGGCACGCGGCTGGGGCGGCAGGAACTGGATGGGGTGATGCTGTCGGATGTGCGGGGGGCCCTTTGGACCACGGCCGGGCTGGAGGCGGCGCAGGCATCTGATGCCCCGCCGCTGGATCGGATTGTGGTCGCCGTCGACCCGGCGGTGAGCGCGGGCAAATCCTCCGACGCTTGCGGCATCGTCGTGGCCGGTGCCGTCACCCGCGGCACGCCGCAGGACTGGCAGGCCTATGTGCTTGCCGATTGCACGGTGCAGGGCGTCGGGCCGCTGGCCTGGGCGCAGGCGGTGATCGCCGCCCGCGACCGCTATGGTGCGGAGCGGGTGGTGGCAGAGGTCAACCAGGGCGGCGCCCTGGTGGAGACGGTACTGCGCCAGACGGACCCGCTGGTGCCCTTCCGGGCATTGCATGCACGCAAAGGCAAGGCGGCACGGGCAGAGCCTGTGGCGGCCCTCTACGAGCAGGGCCGGGTCCGCCATCTGCCGGGGCTGGCAGACCTGGAGGAACAGATGTGCCAGATGACCCCGCAGGGGTTCCGGGGGCAGGGATCTCCTGACCGGCTGGACGCGCTGGTCTGGGCCTTGCACGAGCTGATCATTGCCCCGGCGGCGCACCACCGGATGCCGCAGGTCCGGATGCTGTAACAGCCCCGCAAGGCCGCGCCCGCGGCTGGAAATACCCGCTTGCAACCCATGAACCGCCTGCCGTTTGGCAGGCGGTTTTTGTTTGAAATCAATTCGGTAGGCCGGGGTGTTGCGTCATGTGCGTACGCACCCCTCGGCAAATCTTCAGGCCTTTCTGTCATTAATCATCCTCAGCAAAGGCGCATTGGCCACCACGGCCGGAAGGCGCCGGATCCTGAGGAACAAGGAGCGGACAATGGTCTTTGACCTGCTGCGGCGCAACAAGCCCGAAACCACAGAGACTCCGCTGGAGCAGAAAGCCAGCCAGACCGCCCGCGTGGTGTCCTGGCAGGGCGCAGGCCGTGTCGCCTGGAGCCCGCGCGACAGCGTGTCCCTGACCCGCAGCGGCTTTGCCGGCAATCCGGTCGGCCACCGGGTGATCCGTATGATTGCCGAGGCCGCCGCCGCGGTGCCGCTGGTGCTGCAGGACAGCCGCCAGCGTTTTGACAGCCACCCCTGGCTGGCGCTGCTGGCCCGCCCCAACCCGGCGCAGGGCCAGGCAGAGCTGCTGGAAGCGCTCTATGGCCACCTGCTGCTGTCGGGCAACGCCTATATTGAGGCGGTGGCCTCGGACACCGGCACTCCGGTGGAACTGCATGTGCTGCGCTCCGACCGGATGAGCGTGGTGCCGGGGCCGGACGGCTGGCCCGCCGGCTTCGAATACACCGTGGGCGCCCGCAAGCACCGGTTCACCGTCGACGGGACGCAATCGCCGGTCTGCCACATCAAGAGCTTCCACCCTCAGGACGACCATTACGGGTTGTCGCCGCTGCAATCCGCAGCCATGGCGATTGATGTCCACAACGCGGCGTCGCGCTGGTCCAAGGCGCTGCTGGACAACGCGGCGCGGCCTTCGGGTGCGCTGGTCTGGAAAGGATCTGACGGAAACGGGCAGATGTCCCAAGATCAATTCCGCAATCTAAGCGACCAGATTCAGGAAAATTTCCAAGGTGCCCGCAATGCAGGCCGCCCCATGGTTCTGGAAGGCGGGCTGGACTGGAAACCGATGGGGTTCTCGCCCTCGGACATGGAGTTCCAAAAGACCAAGGACACCGCCGCCCGCGAGATCGCGCTGGCCTTCGGGGTGCCGCCGATGCTGCTGGGCATCCCCGGCGATGCCACCTACGCCAACTACCAGGAGGCCAACCGCGCCTTTTACCGGCTGACGGTGCTGCCGCTGGTGGCCAAGGTCACCGCCGCGCTGGCCGATTGGCTGACCGGCTGGACCGGCGAGGCGCTGAGCCTGAAACCCGACCTCGACCAGCTGCCAGCGCTGGCGGCTGAGCGCGAGGCGCAGTGGCGGCGGGTGTCCACCGCAGACTTCCTCACCACCGAAGAGAAACGCCGCTTGCTGGGGCTTCCCGCACAGGCCCCGGCGCAGGAGGGCGGACAGGATGACTGAGCACCCGATGCACGCTTTCGATTGTTCACCGGGGTTGCGCCTGTCCGCCCATGAGCGGGTCGCCCAGATCCAGCACGAAGCAGTGAACCGCCGGCTCGACCGGATCGAGCAGATGATGGAGCGGCTGGAGAAACGGCTGTGGCTCACCGTCTACGGCGTTGCTGCGGTGATCCTGGCGCAGGCCTTCCAATCCTTTCTGACCGTGCAACTGCCGTAACTGCAATAACTTACGAGGCAAATATCATGCAGGGAACACCCCAGCTTGAACATAAATTCGCACGTTTCGGCGAGAATCTCTCGCTGAAGGATGCAACCGAAATCAAGGGTTACGCCAGCCTGTTCGGCCAGACCGATCAGGGCGGCGACGTGGTAGAGCGCGGCGCCTATGCGGCCTCCTTGAAAGCACTCAAGGATCAGGGCCGCACGGTCAAGATGCTGTGGCAGCACGACCCGGCGCAGCCGATCGGGGTCTGGGACGAGGTGCGCGAGGACCAGCGCGGGCTTTACGTCAAGGGCCGCATCCTCACCGCCACCCCCAAGGGCGCCGAAGCCGCCGCGCTGATCGAAGCGGGCGCCATTGACGGCCTCTCGATCGGCTACCGCACCGTGAAATCCACTCGCGGCCAGAGCGGCAGCCGCCATCTGACTCAGGTGGATTTGTGGGAAGTGTCGCTGGTCACCTTCCCGATGCTGCCCACCGCCCGGGTCGCCGCCAAATCCGCAGCTTCCGAGGTCGAGGCGCTGCGCGCATTGGCCGACGGCCTGCGGCAAATCACCAACGGTCTCAAGGCAGGCCAGCCCTAAAACAGGACACCGATCATGAGCAATCAAGACCTCCCGGCAAACACCGGGGATGCAGCGCCCCTGGCGTATGAAGTCAAGCAGGCCATGGCAGGCTTTCTTCATGAATTCAAGGGGTTTCAGGACGACGTGCAATCAAGGCTGAAACAGGCAGAAGAGCGAGTGAACATGCTGGACCGTAAGACAATCTCTCAGAACCGCCCCCATCTGGCCGCAAGCCAGGACGCGGGCGCACCGCATCAGAAGGCGTTCAACGCCTACCTGCGCAGCGGCGACGATGACGGCCTGCGCGGCCTCGAGCTGGAAGGCAAGGCGATGTCCACGGCCGTCAACAGCGACGGCGGCTACCTGGTTGATCCGCAGACCGCAGAGACCGTGAAATCGGTGCTGAGTTCTTCGGCCTCGATCCGTGCGGTGGCCTCGGTGGTGCATGTGGAGGCGACCTCTTACGACGTGCTGATCGACCACACCGAGATGGGCGCCGGCTGGGCGACCGAGACCGACCCGGCGGCGGAGACCGCCACCGGCACCATCGACCGCATCGCCATCCCGCTGCATGAGCTGAGCGCGCTGCCCAAGGCCTCGCAGCGGCTGCTGGACGACAGCGCCTTTGACATCGAAGGCTGGCTGGCCGGCCGCATCGCCGACAAATTCGCCCGCTCCGAGGCGGATGCCTTCATCAACGGCGACGGCATCGACAAGCCCAAGGGTTTCCTGTTCCACCCGGTGGCAGAGAATGACAGCTGGAGCTGGGGCAACCTCGGCTACGTCGTCTCGGGCACCAATGGCGAGGCCGGCAACGGCGACGCGATCATCGACCTGGTCTATGCGCTGGGGGCGGAATACCGCGCCAATGCCACCTTCGTTATGAACTCCAAGACCGCGGGAATGCTGCGGAAACTGAAGGACGCCGATGGCCGCTTCCTGTGGTCGGACGGGCTGGCCGCGGGTGAACCTGCGCGCCTCATGGGCTACCCGGTGCTGATCGCCGAGGACATGCCGGACCCGGCTTCCAACAGCTTCTCCATCGCCTTTGGCGACTTCCAGGCCGGTTATACCATCGCCGAGCGCCCGGACCTGCGCGTGCTGCGCGACCCGTTCAGCGCCAAGCCGCATGTGCTGTTCTATGCCACCAAGCGCGTCGGCGGCGATGTCAGCGATTTTGCCGCGATCAAACTGATGAAATTCGGCACGAGCTAACCGGCTCGCGCTGATGGCGGACCGGCAGCCCGGTCCGCCGGCAGGCACGCCCCCCATAGTCTTCTGCCGTCTAGCTGCTCCCCCTCCGTCCGAGCGGCAGGAGACGGTGCGTGCCTGCCAAACCTGACATGGACATCAGATCAGGGCCGGAACGGGGGACGCCCACAGGAGTGAGATGATGATGCTGAGCGAAGTAACCCCCGTGCCCGAGGCCGCACTGCCGCTGGCCCAGTTCAAGGCGCATCTGCGTCTGGGCACCGGGTTCGGCGAGGACAGCCTGCAGGACGAGGTGCTGTTTGGCTTTCTGCGCGCCGCCCTGGCCGCGATCGAAGCTAGGACCGGCAAGGCGCTGATTACCCGTGACTTTTCCCTTGAGACCCGTCACTGGCGCGACCGGGCGCAGATGGTGCTTCCGATCGCCCCGGTGCAGGCCGTCACCGAAGTGGTCCTGCGCGATGCCGGCGGCAGCGAGACGGTGCTGGCCGCCTCCCTTTACCGGTTGGAGCGCGACAGCCAGACCCCGCGCCTGCGCCCCGCGGGCAGCCTTCTGCCGGCGATCCCGTCCGGCGGTTTGGCCCGGATCGAACTGCAGGCCGGCATGGCTGCGGACTGGGGCGGCTTGCCTGCCGACCTGGGCCAGGCGGTGATGCTGCTGGCGGCGCATTACTACGAATACCGCGCCGACACCGGCCTGCACGGCGGCTGCATGCCCTTTGGCGTCACCAGCCTGATCGAGCGCTACCGCACCCTGCGGCTGACCCTGGGAGGTGTGTCGTGAAACCCCTCCCCAAGCTTTCCCGCCAGCTGATGCTGGAAGACCCGCAGCGCGTCTCTGACGGCGCCGGCGGCTATACTGAGACCTGGGTGGCGCTCGGGACCCTGTGGGCCGAGGTGAAGGCGCTCTCGGGCCGTGTGGCCGGTGACAGTCTGTCTTTGCAGAAATACCGGATTACCCTGCGCTCTTCGCCAGTAGGTTTTGCGTCCCGTCCGCGTCCGGATCAGCGGTTCCGCGAAGGAAATCGGCTCTACCGCATTGATGCGGTTGCGGAATCCGGCCACGGCACCCGCTACCTCACCTGTTTCGCGGTTGAGGAGGTGAGCGGATGACCTATGCCATCGCAGGCGGTTTGCAATCCGCCGTCTACACCCATCTGACCGGAGACGCAGGCCTCACCGCGCTGGTGGGCGGTGCAATCTACGACGCGCTCCCCGCCGGAACCCTGCCGCAGACCTATGTGACGCTTGGCAGCGAAGAGGTGCTGGACCGCTCCGACAAGACTGCGGGCGGCGCCGAGCACCGGTTCTTCATCACCGTCACCACCGACACCGCCGGGTTTGCCGACGCCAAGGCCGCGGCCGCGGCGGTCTGCGACGCGCTGGTGGGGGCCTCGGTGCCGCTGACCCGCGGCCAGCTGACCGGCCTCTGGTTCGACCGGGCCAAGGCCGAGCGTCTCAGCGGCGGCACCCGCCGGATCACCCTGCGCTTCCGGGCGCGCGTGGATGACGTGTGACCTCACCAACACCATCAAACCAATTGAAATACCGGGAGAAACCCCATGACAGTTCAAAACGGCAAGGACCTGTTGGTCAAAGTGGACATGAACGGCGCAGGCCTGTTCGAGACCATCGCCGGCCTGCGCGCCACACGGATCAGCTTCAACGCCGAAAGCGTCGATGTGACCAGCCTCGAAAGCCAGGGCGGCTGGCGTGAATTGCTGGCCGGTGCAGGCGTCCGCTCGGCCAGCATCTCCGGCTCCGGCATCTTTCGTGACGAGGCCACCGACGAACGGGCGCGCCAGCTGTTCTTTGATGGCCTCACGCCGGAGTTCCAGGTGATCATCCCCGATTTCGGCATCGTGCAGGGGGCCTTCCAGGTGACTGCGCTGGAATATGCCGGCAGCCACAATGGCGAGGCAACCTATGAGCTGAGCCTCGCCAGCGCCGGTGCCCTCAGCTTCACGGCGGTCTGATCTGATGGTGAACCCCCACGCAGGCGAGGCGGAATTGCTCGTGAATGGAACACCTTATGTTCTGAAGCTGACGCTGGGCGCGCTGGCGGGGCTGGAGGCCGCGCTGGAGGAAGGCACCCTGGTGGAGCTGGTGCAGCGGTTTGAGCAGGGACGGTTCTCGGCCCGCGATGTGCTGGCGCTGCTGGCGGCCGGTCTGCAGGGCGGCGGCCATGACCTCAGCCGCGAAGAGCTGGCCGCGGCCAGCATCGGCGGCGGCCCGCTGCAGGCGGCCAAAGTGGCGGCGGAACTGCTGGTGCGCAGCTTTTCCGTGCCCGAGAGCCCATGAGCAAGCTGGATTGGCCTGCGCTGATGCGCGCCGGGATGGCCGGGCTGAAACTGCTGCCGCGCGATTTCTGGCAGCTGACCCCGGCTGAGCTGCGGCTGATGCTGGGCGAGGCGGCGGCGCCGCAGCCGCTGGGCCGCGACCGCCTCACCGCGCTGATGCAGGACTTCCCGGACCTTCCGCCACCGCAGGAAAAGGAGACAACAGATGGCTGACACATCTTCGATGGCAGAACTGGAACTGCAGGGTGAAGCTTTGGGAGAAGCGCTGGACGGAGCGTCCGGAATGGCCTCTGCCTTTGCAGAAGTGCTGGGGCGGGTGAAGGAAGGGTTTTCCGAAACCGGCCGCGACGCGCAGATCCTGGACCGCAGTCTTTCCAAAGGCTTGCGGCGGTCTTTTGACGAGCTGGTGTTCGACGGCGGCAATCTGTCGGAGGCGATGGACACGCTGGCGCGCTCGATGATCCGCACCACCTACAATGCGGCGATGAAGCCGGTCACCAGCCATGTCGGCGGCATGATGACGGACGGTCTGACAGCGCTGATCAGCAACATCCTGCCCTTTGCCGATGGCGCGGCCTTCAGCCAGGGAAAGGTGATGCCTTTTGCCAAGGGCGGGATCGTGACCGGGCCGGTGACCTTCCCGATGCGCGGCGCGACGGGTCTGATGGGCGAAGCCGGGCCCGAGGCGATCCTGCCGCTGACCCGCGGCGCCGATGGGTCGCTGGGGGTGCGCAGCCAGGGCGGCGGCGGCGTCAATGTGGTGATGAATGTCTCCACCCCGGACGTCAAAGGCTTTGAACGCAGCCGCAGCCAGATCGCCGCACAGCTGTCCCGCGCGCTGAGCCGCGGCGGGCGCAACCGCTAAAGACCGGAGGGTAAGCACATGAATTTTCACGAAATCCGATTTCCCGCTTCGCTCAGCTTCGGCTCTGTCGGCGGCCCGGAGCGGCGCACCGATGTGGTGACGCTGGCCAATGGGTTCGAGGAGCGCAACACCCCCTGGGCGCACTCCCGCCGCCGCTATGATGCCGGGCTGGGTCTTCGCTCGCTGGAGGATATCGAGGTGCTGATTGCTTTCTTCGAGGCCCGCCAGGGGCAGCTCTATGGCTTCCGCTGGAAGGACTGGAGCGACTACAAATCCGCCCGGCCCAGCGCCGAGGCCGATTTCCGCGACCAGGTGATTGCGGGCGGCGACGGCAGCACGGCAGCGTTCCAGCTGGCCAAGACCTACCGCTCCGGCGCCTTTACCTATCAGCGCCCGATCACCAAGCCGGTGGCCGGCACCGTCCGGGTCGGCATCGACCAGGATGAGCTGCGGGAGGGCATCGATTACGAGTTGGACACCGCCACCGGTCTGATCACCCTGGCCCATCCGCCGGAACAGGGGCGCAGCATCGTGGCCGGGTTCGAGTTTGACGTGCCGGTGCGCTTTGACACCGGCAGCATCCAGACCAGCGTTGCCTCGTTCCAGGCGGGCGAGGCGCCGGCGGTTCCGGTGGTGGAGGTGCGGGTATGAGCGGGCTGTCTGACGCCTTCCGCACCCATTTGCAAAGCGGGATCACCACCCTGTGCCGGGCCTGGGCGGTGGAGCGGCGCGATGGCAGGGTGCTGGGCTTTACCGATCATGACTGTGTGCTGGAATTCGGCGGGATGACGTTTCAGCCCGGCAGCGGGCTGACCGCGCGGGCAGTGCAGCAGGCCACCGGCCTGTCGGTTGACAACACCGAAGCCTTGGGCGTGCTGAGCGATGCTGCGGTGCGCGGCGAGGACATCGAGGCGGGCCGCTTTGATGGCGCCGGGGTGCGCTGCTGGCTGGTCAATTGGCAGGATGTGTCGATGCGCTGGCTGCAGTTCCGCGGCTCCATCGGCGAGATCCGCCGGGCCGGCGGCGCCTTTGAGGCAGAGCTGCGCGGGCTGACCGATGCGCTGAACCAGCCGCAGGGGCGGATTTATCAGAAACCCTGCACGGCCGTTCTGGGCGATGCAGCCTGCCGGTTCGATCTGGACACGCCCGGCTATGCCACCGAGCTTGAGGCCGGTGAGGTGGAGCGCAATGAGACGTTCCACTGGGAGGGGCTGCCGGGGTTTGAGCCGGGCTGGTTCAGCGGTGGGCGGCTGTCGGTTCTGAGCGGCGCGGCCGAAGGCCTGTGGGCCGCCATCAAGGCCGATCAGAGCCGGGCGGATGGCCGCAGCATCACCCTGTGGGAGCCGGTCCGGGCGCTGGTGGCGCCGGGCGACCGGGTCCGGCTGGAGGCGGGGTGCGACAAGCGCCAGGAAACCTGCCGGCTGAAGTTCAACAACCTGCTGAATTTCCAGGGCTTCCCGGATATTCCTGGCGAGGATTGGGTGATGGCGGTGCCGCGCCAGTCGGGCAGCAATACCGGGGGCAGCCGCAGGTGAGCGTCCGGGTTGTCACTGCCGCGCGTGCCTGGATCGGCACGCCCTATGTGCATCAGGCCTCCTGCAAGGGGGCGGGCTGCGATTGCCTTGGCCTGATCCGGGGGCTGTGGCGCGCGCTCTACGGGCGGGAGCCGGAAGTGCCGCCTGCCTACACCATGGACTGGTCCGAGCCGCAGGGCGCCGAGGCGCTGTGGCAGGCGGCGCGGCGGCATCTGGCGGAGAAGCCGCTGCAACAGGCCGCCCCGGGCGACGTGATCCTGTTCCGGATGCGGCAAGGCTCGGTGGCCAAGCATCTGGGGGTGCAGTCCCGGGTCGCGCGGGACACCGCCTGCGGCAGCGGGGGCAGCGCCCGCCTGCACGGCGGGGCGGGCGCTGCCTGGCCTGGCGGCCAGGCGGGACAGGGCCGCGCCGGTCCGGCCTTCATCCATGCCTATGCGGGCCATGGGGTGGTGGAAAGCCCGCTGAGCCCGCCCTGGCAGCGCCGCATCGTGGCGCGGTTTCAATTTCCTGCCGCGCTGACTTCATGCTGACTACTTGCTGATTTCAAGGAGCTGATCTGATGGCAACCATTCTTCTCTCGGCCGCGGGTGCGGCGATCGGCGGCACCATTGGCGGCACTGTTGCCGGGCTGTCCTCGGCGGTGATCGGGCGCGCGGTGGGGGCGACCCTGGGCCGGCTGATCGATGAGCGGCTCCTGGGCCAGGGGTCGGCGGCGGTGGAAACCGGCAAGGTCGACCGCTTCCGGCTGACCCAGGCAGGCGACGGTGCGCCCGCGGCCCAGGTCTATGGCCGGATGCGGCTGGGCGGGCAGGTGATCTGGTCCTCCCGTTTTCTGGAAACCGCAGCCACCAGCGGCGGCGGCGGCGGCAAGGGGCGGCCAAGCCAGCCGCAGGTGACCAGCTACAGCTATTCGGTGTCGCTGGCAGTGGCGCTGTGCGAAGGTGAAATTGCTTCAGTCTCGCGGGTTTGGGCCGATGGCGAGGAGGTGGCGCTCAAGGATCTGAACCTGACCGTCTACCGCGGCAGCAAGGACCAGCTGCCCGACCCGGTGATGGAGGCGATCGAAGGCGCAGGGCAGGTGCCTGCCTACCGCGGCACCGCCTATGTGGTGATGGAAAACCTGGAGCTGGCCCGGTTCGGCAACCGAGTGCCGCAGTTCTCTTTTGATGTGCTGCGCCCGGAGCAGCAGGACAGCAGTTCCCACGGCGGGGACCTGGGCCAGCTGGTGCAGGGGGTGGCGCTGATGCCCGGCACCGGCGAATACGCGCTGGCGGCACAAACCGTGCATTACTCCGGCGGGCCGGGATCGTCGAAACCGGCCAATGCGCATACCCCCTCGGGCCTGTCCGATCTGAACACCTCGCTTAACGCGCTGGAGGCAGAGCTGCCGTCCTGCGGGGCGGCCTCGCTGATTGTCTCCTGGTTCGGCGGCGACCTGCGCTGCGGCGAATGCAGCCTGATGCCGAAGGTGGAGCACAAGGACGCCGAGGGCAGTATGGCCTGGAGCGTCAGCGGCCTGACCCGGGACGCGGCTGAACTGGTGCTGAGCAACGAAGACGGTCCGCTGTATGGCGGCACGCCGGCGGATGGCTCGGTGGTGGAGGCGATCCGCGAGATGCAGGCGCGCGGCCTCAGGGTGATGTTCTACCCGTTCATCCTGATGGACCAGGCAGAGGGCAACGCGCTGCCCGATCCCTGGACCGGCGCCCCCAGCCAGCCGCATCTGCCCTGGCGCGGGCGCATTACCCTGTCGCAGGCGCCCGGGCAGCCCGGTACGCCGGACGGGACTGCGGCGGCGGATGCGGAAGTGGCGGCATTCTTTGGCACCGTGACCGCGGCGGATTTCACCGTTGGCGACGGCACCGTCAGCTATAGCGGGCCGCAGGAGTGGAGCCTGAGCCGCTTTATCCTGCACAATGCGGCGCTTTGCGCGGCGGCGGGCGGGGTCGAGGCCTTTTGCATCAGCTCGGAAATGCGGGCGCTGACGCAGATCCGCGGAGCCGCGGGCTTCCCGGCGGTGGCGGCGCTGCGGGCGCTGACGGCTGAGGCGCGCATCCTGCTGGGGGCGCAGACCAAGATCGGCTATGCCGCCGACTGGTCGGAATACTGGGGCTACACATCCCCCGAGGGCGACCGGTATTTCCACCTGGATCCGCTGTGGGCCGACCCGGAGATCGACTTTATCGGCATCGACAATTACATGCCGCTGTCCGACTGGCGCGAGGGCGAGGATCATCTGGATGCCGAAGCCGGCGTGCCTGCGATTTATGATCCGGACTATCTGCGCAGCAATGTCGAGGGCGGCGAGGGCTATGACTGGTATTACCATTCCCCCGAAGCCCGCGAAGCGCAGATCCGCACCGAGATCACCGACGGTGCTTATGAGGAGCCCTGGATCTGGCGCTACAAGGACATCCGCAACTGGTGGCTGCACCAGCACTACGACCGGATCAACGGTGTACGCCAGGCCCTGCCCACGGAGTGGGAGCCGCAGTCCAAGCCGGTCTGGTTCACCGAACTGGGCTGCGCGGCCATCGACAAGGGCACCAATCAGCCCAACAAGTTTCTGGACCCGAAAAGCTCGGAATCGAAACTTCCAAGATTTTCCAATGGCCTGCGGGATGATCTTATCCAGATTCATTACCTGCGCGCGATCCTGGGCTATTGGGAGGACCCGGCCAACAACCCGGTCTCCGAGGAATACGGCGGGCGGATGCTGGATATGTCCAATGCCTATGTCTGGGCCTGGGATGCGCGCCCGTTTCCGGCGTTTCCGAACCGGCTGGAGATCTGGAACGACGGCGAGAATTACCTGCGCGGCCATTGGCTCAACGGGCGGGCCGGGCAGCGCACGCTGGCCTCGGTGGTGGAGGAGATCTGCCGCCGGGCCGGGCTGAGCGATATTGACGTGACGGGGCTTTACGGGGTGGTGCATGGCTATGTGACCCCGGATGTCAGCGATGCCCGTGCGGCACTGCAGCCCTTGATGCTGCGGCACGGGTTCGATGCGATCGAACGCGACGGGGTGCTGCGTTTCCGGATGCGCAAGGGCACCGGGGCAGAGGCCCTGGCGCCGGAGCATCTGGCGGAAAGCGACGAGATGCAGGGCACCACGGAGCTGAGCCGCTCAAGCGGCGCCGAACTGGCCGGGCGGGTGCGGCTGCAGTTCACCGAATGGGGCGGCGATCATGCCACGGGCGCGGTGGAGGCGGTGCTGCCGGATGAGGCCACCCATGCGGTCAGCCAGAACGAGCTGCCGCTGGCGCTGACCCGGGCCGAGGCGCGCCAGGTGGTGGCGCGCTGGCTGGCGGAGACGCGGATCTCGCGCGATACGGTGCGGTTGCAGCTGCCGCCCTCGATGCTGCATCTGGGGGCCGGGGATGTGGTCTCGCTGCCGCTGGAGGGGCGGGATCAGCTGTACCGGATCGACCGTGTTGAGCAGGCCGAGGCACAGCTGGTGGAGGCGGTGCGGATTGAACCCGGGGTCTATGACCTTGCAGTGGTGGCGGAGGAGCTGCCGGGCGTCAACGCCTTTGCGGCGCCGGGGCCGGTGCTGCCCTTGTTCATGGACCTGCCGCTGCTGCGCGGCGATGAGGTGCCGCATGCGCCGCATCTGGCGGTGACCGCCGAGGCCTGGCCCGGCAGCGTCGCGGTTTACGGCGCGGAAGAGGATGAAAACTATGTGCTGGAGCAGGTGATTGCCGCGCGGCAGGTGGTGGGGGTGACGCAAACGCCCTTGGCGGCGGCCGGGGCCGGACGCTGGGATCTGGGGGCGGATTTGCAGGTGAAGCTGATCTCCGGCACGCTGGAGAGCCGCGGCGAACAGGCGGTCCTGAACGGCGCCAATGCGATGGCCATCGGCGATGGCACGGCCGGCAATTGGGAGCTGTTCCAGTTCCGCGAGGCGGAGCTGATCGCACCGCGGACCTATCTGCTGCGCGGGCGCCTGCGCGGCCAGCAGGGCAGCGACGGGCTGATGCCGGAGGTCTGGCCGGCGGGCTCGTTCGTGGTGCTGCTGGATGGCACGCCGCTGCAGATGGAGCTGGCGCCGGGCCAGAGGAAGCGGCTGCGCCATTACCGGATCGGCCCGGCGCGGCGGGCGCTGGATGATCCTTCTTATGTGCATCTGCAGGAGAGTTTCGACGGCAACGGGCTGCGCCCCTATGCGCCGGTGCATCTGCGCGCGGCGGGCGTGCTGGGAGAAGACCTGACCGCAAGCTGGATCCGCCGCACAAGGGTCGATGGCGACAGCTGGGAGCTGCCCGAGGTGCCGCTGGGCGAGGAGACGGAGGCCTACCGGATCAGGGTGCTTCAGGGCAGCACCGTGCTGCGGCAGGAGACCTCTGCGATGCCGCAGTGGGCGTATCCGGCGGCAAGCCAGGCGGCAGACGGGGTGATGCCCGGCGCTGTCCTGGAAGTCAGCCAGCTATCGGCGCGCTATGGCGCCGGGCTGGCGGCGCGGCTGGAGCTGGCATGAGGCGGCCGCTGCTGCCGGGCGATATATCGGCGGCGGCGCGGGCGCTGCTGGCGGTGCCGGCAGAAGACCGCAGGACCTTGTGCTGCCGGATCTTCAGGGGGGCGGCGGAGGCCTTGGCGCATGGTGCGCTGCATCCGCGCTGGGGCGACGGGTCGCTGTCAGCGGCGGCCCGGGCCTGGCGGCTGGCGGATGAGCCGTTCCTGGATGACCCGGAGTATCTGGCCTGCACCCGGCTGGTGCTGCGCCAAGCCGCGGCGGTTCTGGCCAGAGGCGGCGGCGGTGCTCCCGCCCGCTGACCCAGGCAGGAAACCTGCCCGGCCAGCCGTTGGGCGCAGCGCCGCGCGCCAAGGCGCCCGGCGCGGGGCCGCTTGGCTTTGACCGCAGCTGTCCCTCGCGGCAAAGGCTTAACCGGACGCGCCGGAGATGCATTTGCGCGCGGCCAAGCCCGGTTACAGGCGCCGTGGTACGATATCCTCCCTGCTTTCCGAGCTATTACCGGAGTTGCCGCTCCCCGTCCGCGCCCGGGCTGTCCTCGCGGGCAAGGCTGTGCGGCCCGGCCGGGATTTGCGCCTTCCATTTCTGCTGTTCGGACTCATTCATGCCGCAAATATACGCCATCACGGGTTTGCGTTTGCCGAAAAGAAGCTTAGATGGCAGTCTTGAGCGGAGAAAGGATGCTGAGCCATGATCAAAACGCGCCAAGCCGTGACCCCGGTCGATCCTGTTTGGGACCGGATTACCCGTGAAGCTGAAGAGGCGGTTGCCTCGCAGCCGCTGATGGGCGGGCTGATCCATGCCTGTATCCTGCATCACAAATCGCTGCAGAAGGCGCTGTCCTACCGGATTTCCGCCAAGCTGTCCTCGAACGAGATGTCGATGACCATCCTGCGCGAAATCGTCGATGACGCCTATGCCGATTGCAATGAGCTGGTCGAGGCGGCCCGCGCCGACCTGATGGCGATCAACGAACGCGACCCGGCCAGCCACCGGCTGCTGCAGCCGATCCTGTATTTCAAGGGGTTCCAGGCGGTGCAGGCCTACCGGGTCAGCCATTACCTGTGGGACATTGGTCAGAAGGACCTGGCCTATTTCTTCCAGATGCGCACCTCCGAGATTTTCGGGATCGACATTCACCCCGGCGCCCGCATCGGCAAGGGGATCATGATCGACCATGCCCATTCCATCGTCATTGGCGAAACCGCGGTGGTGGGAGACAATGTCTCGATGCTGCATTCGGTGACCCTGGGCGGCACCGGCAAGGAAGAAGAGGACCGCCACCCCAAGATCGGCGATGGCGTGCTGATCGGGGCCGGCGCCAAGGTGCTGGGCAATATCAAGGTCGGCCATTGCAGCCGGATTGCCGCCGGCTCTGTGGTGCTGGCTGAAGTGCCGCCCTGCACCACGGTGGCCGGGGTTCCGGCCAGGATCGTGGGCGAGGCGGGCTGCGACCAGCCCTCTGTCAACATGGACCAGGTGGTGCCGGCCGGATCGCCGGCAGCGGAGTGAGCCGCGGGGCGCAGGCCCTGGGATTTTGAGTATTTTTACAAAGAAGAAGGGGCGGCAGCGCTATTTTGCGCTGCCGCTTTGCTTTTGCCGGCGCTGCAGCCTGCGGTCTTCGTTCCTCTGGCGGCGCCGTTCGGCACGTTCCTGGCGTTTGGCTTTGCGGGCGGCGGCGGCTTCCGGGTCCGGCGGTTTCAGGGAGCTGTGTTCGCCCGGGTAGCCGTTTGGCTTGGCCTCCGGCGGCGCCGGGAAAGCGGCGGCAAGCACGGCGGCGGCAAGCACGGCTGGCAGGACATGTCTGCGGGGCATGGGACACCTTGTTTCTGAGGCTGGGCCGGTTGCGGGACCGGGTTTCAGGTTCAAGGTGGAGCCTGGCAGCAAACAGAACAACTGCCGCCCGGGTCACATTGCATCACGTTGCGAACGGCCCGCGGTGCCGGCGCGGTCGAAAACAGAAAAGACCGGGCGGACCCGGTCTTTTGCGGTGGTCTGTCGCGGCTGAGAGCCGGAGCGCATTACGCCAGCATCACCATGGGATTTTCCAGGTTATCGACGATGGCCTTCAACAGGTCCGCACCCAGGGCGCCGTCGATCACGCGGTGGTCAACCGACATGGTGACGCTCATCACGGTGGCAACCTTCAGCTCGCCATCGGCGCCGACAACCGGCTTTTTGACGCCGGAGCCGACCGCCAGGATGCCCGCGTGCGGCGGGTTCACGATGGCGTCGAAATTGTCGATGCCGAACATGCCGAGGTTGGAGATCGCGAAAGAGCCGCCCTGGTATTCATGCGGCGCCAGCTTGCGCTCGCGGGCGCGGGAGGCGAGGTCCTTCATTTCGGACGAGAGCGCCGACAGGGATTTGGTGTCGCTGTCCTGCAGCACCGGGGTGAACAAGCCGCCCTCGATGGCGACGGCAACGGCCACGTCGGAGGCCTTCATCTTGAGGACCCGGTCGCCGGCCCAGACCGCGTTGGCGTCGGGCACAGCTTGCAGCGCCAGCGCCACCGCCTTGATGATGAAGTCGTTGACCGAGAGCTTGACGCCGCGGGTTTCGAGCTGCTTGTTCAGTTCGCGGCGGAACTTCAGCAGCGCATCCAGCTGGATGTCGCGGCGCAGGTAGAAATGCGGGATGGTCTGCTTGGCCTCGCTGAGGCGGGCAGCGATGGTCTTGCGCATGCCGTCGAGCGAGACTTCCTCGTAGGCGCGGCCTTCGTACATGCGGGCCACCATATCGGCCGAGGGGCCGGCAGCGGGTGTTGCGGCGGCAGGGGCCTGAGCTGCTGCGGCAGGCGCGGCAGCAGGCGCCGGAGCTGCAGCAGCCTGCGGCTGGGCATCCAAGACGTCGGCTTTGACGATGCGGCCCTTTGGGCCGGAGCCTTTGATTGCGCTCAGGTCCAGGCCTTTGTCCGCAGCGATGCGGCGCGCCAGCGGCGAGGCGAAGATCCGGCTGCCATCGGGTGCTGCGGGTGCCGCCGGGGCGGGTGCTGCGGTGGCAGGAGAGGGTGCGGGGGCGGGCCCCGGCTCTGCCGTTGCAGCAGGTGCTGCGGCGGGCGCGGATGCGCTGCCGATGTCATCGGCGCTTTCGCCGTCTTCCAGCAGCACCGCGATCGGGGTGTTCACCTTCACGCCTTCGCTGCCTTCGGCGATCAGGATCTTGCCGACCACGCCTTCGTCCACGGCTTCAAATTCCATGGTGGCCTTGTCGGTTTCGATCTCGGCAATCAGGTCGCCGGAGGAGACAGTATCGCCTTCCTTGACCAGCCATTTGGCTAGAGTGCCTTCCTCCATCGTGGGGGACAGCGCGGGCATCAGGATTTCGGTGGGCATTTAGTTTTCTCCCGTTTCGGAGCAGCGGCCAGCCTGTTTCTTAAGATCGCTGATGTATGAGTTCATCATCGCGTTGTGCAGTCCATCTTTGATCTCTGCTGATGCAAAACCAGCAGAGAATACAGATGGGATCAGGAGAAACAGCCAGCGCTTTTTCATCTGGTTACCGGTAGGTCACTTGTTTCACCGCCGCGACCACCTCATCCGTGGTGATCAGCGCGTGGCGTTCCAGGTTGGCGGCATAGGGCATCGGCACGTCCTTGCCGGTGCAGACCACAACCGGCGCGTCCAGATAGTCGAACGCGTCGCGCTGCACTTCGGAGGCGATGTAGCTGCCGACGGAGCCCTGCGGCCAGCCTTCCTCGACGGTGACCAGGCGGTTGGTCTTCTGGACCGAGGCGATGACGGTGGGCAGGTCCATCGGACGCAAGGTGCGCAGGTCGATGACTTCGGCGCTGATGCCTTCCTCGGCCAGCTTGTCCGCGGCTTCCAGCGCGTATTGCATGCCAATGCCAAAGGAGACGATGGTGACGTCCGAACCTTCGCGCCAGATGCGGGCCTTGCCGAAGGGCACGGTGTAATCGTCCAGCTTGGGCACGTCGAAGGCGCGGCCGTAGAGGATTTCGTTCTCCAGGAAGATCACCGGGTTGTCGTCGCGGATGGCGGTCTTCATCAGGCCCTTGGCGTCAGCGGCGGAGTAGGGCATCGCCACCTTGAGGCCGGGGATCTGCATGTACCAGGCGGCGTAGTCCTGGGAGTGCTGGGCACCGACGCGGGCGGCCGCGCCATTGGGGCCGCGGAACACCATCGGGGCCCCCATCTGGCCGCCGGACATATAGAGCGTCTTGGCCGCGGAGTTGATGATGTGGTCAATCGCCTGCATGGCGAAGTTGAAGGTCATGAATTCGACAACCGGGCGCAGGCCGCCAAAGGCAGCACCGGTGGCGATGCCGGCAAAGCCGTGCTCGGTGATGGGCGTATCGATCACCCGCTTGGAGCCGAATTCGTCCAGCAGGCCTTGGCTGACCTTGTAGGCGCCCTGGTATTCGGCGACTTCCTCGCCCATCAGGAACACGTCTTCGTCACGGCGCATCTCTTCGGCCATGGCGTCGCGCAGGGCTTCGCGGACCGTGGTCTGCACCATTTCGGTGCCTTCCGGGTAGTCAGGCTCCAGCGTGACGGAGGCCACCGGTGCGGCTGCGGCTGCTGCAACCGGGGCAGGGGCCGGAGCCTCGGCTGCGGGTGCCGGAGCTTCGGCCGCCGGGGCTGCTGCTGCCGATGCGTCGTAGGTTTCGCCGTCCTCGACCAGCACCGCGATCGGGGTGTTGACCTTAACCCCTTCGGTGCCTTCGCCGATCAGGATCTTGCCGACGATGCCTTCATCGACGGCTTCGAACTCCATCGTGGCCTTGTCGGTTTCGATCTCGGCCATGATGTCGCCGGAGTTCACGGTATCGCCTTCCTTGACCAGCCATTTGGCCAGGGTGCCTTCCTCCATGGTCGGCGACAGGGCGGGCATCAGGATTTCAGTTGCCATGTCTTGGTCTTCCCTCTCAGGCGTAGATGTCGGTCCAGAGCTCGTCCAGGGCGGGCTCGGGGCTCTCCTTGGCGAAGTCTGCGGATTTGTTGACGATCTCTTTGATTTCCTTGTCGATCGCCTTGAGGTCTTCTTCGGTGGCGTGCTTGCCGGTCAGGAGCATGTCGCGGACCTGCTCGATCGGGTCGCGCTCTTCGCGCATTTTCTGGACCTCTTCGCGGGTGCGGTATTTGGCCGGATCCGACATCGAGTGGCCGCGGTAGCGGTAGGTTTTGACTTCCAGGATATAGGGGCCCTTGCCCGCGCGGCAGTGGGCGACGGCGCGTTCGCCGGCTTCCTTGACGCTGAGGACGTTCATGCCGTCGACCGCTTCGCCCGGAATGCCGAATGCGGCGCCGCGGGTATAAATGTCGGGGGTGGAGGTGGAGCGCGCCTGGGCGGTGCCCATGGCGTATTGGTTGTTTTCGATCACGAAGATCACCGGCAGATCCCAGAGCGCGGCCATGTTGAAGGTCTCATAGACCTGGCCCTGGTTGGCAGCGCCGTCGCCGAAATAGGTAAAGGTGACGCGGCCGTTGCCCTTGTATTTGTCGGCAAATGCCAGGCCCGCCCCCAGCGGCACCTGGGCGCCGACGATGCCGTGGCCGCCATAGAAATGCTTCTCTTTCGAGAACATATGCATGGAGCCGCCTTTGCCCTTGGAATAGCCGCCCTCGCGGCCCGTCAGTTCGGCCATGACGCCATCGGGGTCCATGCCGCAGGCCAGCATGTGGCCGTGGTCGCGGTAGGAGGTGATCCGCTTGTCGCCTTCCTCGGCGGCGGCCTCGAGCCCCACGACAACCGCTTCCTGGCCGATGTAGAGGTGGCAGAAGCCCCCGATCAGCCCCATGCCATAGAGCTGGCCCGATTTTTCCTCGAATCGGCGGATCAGCAGCATTTCGCGGTAGTACTTGGTCAGTTCTTCGGCAGAAACGTTTGGTTTCTTTGCGCTTTTTCTAGCGGCCATGGTGGTCGGCTCCCCCTGCAGGCTAGATAGTTTAGTGTTAAACAAACTGATAGCGGGTTTTTCGCCGCCTGGGTAGTGTTATTCTGCCGCGGGGTTTCCAGCGCGTAAAAAACCGCGCAAACCGCGCAAAAATGCCACGCAGGCGGCAGCCGGGCAGGCATGCCGGAGTTTGCAGGGAAACGGTTTCTTGCGGAACCGGACGCGGTTTTGCGGAAAGGGGGGGCTTCAGCGGATGACGATCTCGTCGGCGCGGACAAGGCCGAGCACCGAGCGGGCCTGTTCGTCCAGAAGATCGAGATCGAGGTAGTCGTCGGAGAGGCGGCGGGTGAGGTTTTCCATCTCCGCGGCCTGGGATTGGAGACGGCCGAGATCCAGCCGCAGCTCTTCGGCTTCGGCCTGGATCTCGACCCTCCGGAACAGACCGAAATCGCCCTGCACCGCCGCAAAGGTGAAATACGCGCTGAGCGCAAAGGCGGTCGCAAAAAAGGCGATGGCGCCCAGCGGCGGGCGGTTGCTTCGGGTCACGTTGGGAGTGCCTGTATGTTACTGCTTGTGTTGTATTTTGCACCGTTTGCCGGCGTCTGAACCGACTATGCCACAGCCGAATCGGCTTGGGAATCCCAAATTTGTCCACAGGGGTGATTTTGTGCGCGTGTGACGGCGGGCGCGGAGGCGGTGGTCAGAGGATCATATCCTGCAGCGCCTTCGGGTGGGAGGTGATCTGCTCGTAGCCTGTGCTGGTGATGATAAAGCTGTCGCCAACCTGGGCGCGGAATGTGTCTGTTGAGACGGAGCCGTCGACAGCCAAAACCATGCCGGGCTGCAAGACGGTGGTATCCCCGGTCACAAGCTGCGGGCGCTCAAGGAAGCTGAAGCCGGTGGCGCGGCCGCAGCGGAACGGGTAGCTGAAGCCTGCGTCCTGGATAACCTCGGCATAGGCACGGTGCACGTCCTGAGCCTCCACCCCTGGTCCTAGAGCGTCCAGCGCGGCCTTCTGGCTGGCTACGGCCACTTCGTAGATGCGGGCTTGCTCGGGGTCTGCCTCACCAATCCAGAAGGTGCGGTCAAACCCGAGTTTGAAGCGGTGGAAATTGGTCATGCCGCAGAAGCAGAGGAACACCGGCTCTCCCTGCTGCATGACGCGGGTAGAGGCGCGATGATGGGTCTTGGTGATCTCCCGGCCTGAGGCCATGATCTGCAGGAAATGGGTGCTGGGGGACATGTTGGCATCGCTGTAATGGGCGCGCAGCAGGTCCGCGGCAGTTCGGGTGCCAGCCTGGGAGGTGGCAATGGCGACCTCATATTCCGGCACGCCGGCGGCAATGGCGGCGCGGCCTGCGGACATCATGGCGCCTGCGACCTGACCAGCGTGGCGGGCCAGCTGAAGCTCCTCCGCCGATTTGATCATCCTGAGGTCGGAAAGCGCCGGGGTGATGCTGGCGATTTCACTGCTGCCCGCGAGTTCATCGACACAAGCGCGCACCATTGGCGGCATGTGGTCCGGCTCGATGGCGATGCGGCTAGCACCTGCCAAGGCGTCTGGCAGTTCGGCGCGCCACTCGGCGCCGTCGCCGTCGTTCCAGGCAGCGATGCGGTCCACTTGGGCGACCTCCTCGGCCATCACCACGTCGATCACCGGGGTGATCAGCAGGGAAGGGCCGTCGCAGGGAACCACCAGGATGGTGGGGCGGCCAAACTCCATATGCAGGTAGTCGTAGTAGCCGGTCAGGTAATAGACATTGTCGTCGTCGGTGATCAGGGCCACGCCGATTTCGGCCTCTGCCATCTTCTGCCGCAGGCGGGTCATGCGCTCCTGAAACATCCCTGTGCCTCCTTGTTCCGGATATCTGCGGAAGACGCTAGGGGCAGGCAGTGACTTGCGGCAAAGGCTTTATTGTCCCGTGACAAAGAAAACGCCCCGGCGGGAAGGCCGGGGCGCGGTCATGCTGAGTGCGGGTTAGACTTACTGTTCCAATGCGGCAACGCCGGGAAGCACTTTGCCTTCCATCCATTCCAGGAAGGCGCCGCCGGCGGTGGAGATATAGCTGAAATCGCCCGCAGCACCTGAAGCGTTCAGCGCGGCCACGGTGTCTCCGCCGCCTGCGACCGAAATCAGCTGGCCTGCGCGGGTCAGGGCGGCGGCCTTGAGCGCAGCGGCGTTGGTGGCGGTGTCGAAGGGCTCCAGCTCAAAGGCGCCCAGCGGGCCGTTCCAGATCAGGGTCTTGCTGGTCTCGAACACTTCGTTGATGCGGGCCAGGCTGTCGGGGCCTGCGTCCAGGATCATGCCGTCCTCGGGGCATTGATCGGCGGGCAGGGTGTCATGATCGGCGTGGGCTTCGAACTTCTTGGCGACCACGATGTCGGAGGGCAGGATGATCTCGCAGCCTGCGGCCTCGGCCTTGGCGAGGATCTCGGCGGCGGTGTCCTTCATGATGCGTTCGGCCAGGGAGATGCCGACCGGCAGGCCCTTGGCGACCAGAAAGGTGTTGGCCATGCCGCCGCCGATCACCAGGTGGTCGACTTTCTCGATCAGGTTGCCCAGCAGCTCCAGCTTGGTGGAGACTTTGGCGCCGCCAACCACGGCGGTCACCGGGCGCTGGGGCTGGCCCAGGGCGCTTTCCAGCGCTTCCAGCTCGGCCTGCATCAGGCGGCCGGCGCAGGCGGGCAGCAGGCGGGCGATGGCCTCGGTCGAGGAATGGGCGCGGTGGGCGGCAGAGAAGGCATCGTTGCAGTAGACCTCGCCCAGGCGCGCCATCCCGGCGGCCAGGTCCGGGTCGTTCTTGGTCTCGGCGGCGTGGAAGCGGGTGTTCTCCAAGAGCAGCACTTCACCCGGCTGCAGCGCATCTGCGGCGGCCTCAGCCCCGGCGCCGACGCAATCGGCGGCAAACAGGACCTTGGTTTCAAAGGCGCGTTCCAGCGTCGGCACCAGCTGATTGAGCGACAGGTTCTCGCGGCGCTCGCCGCCCGGGCGGCCGAAGTGGGCCAGCAGGATTGGCTTGCCGCCTGCGGCGATGATGTCGGCCACGGTGGGGGCGATGCGGCGGATGCGGGTGGAGTCGGTGACCACCCCGTCGACGATCGGCACGTTGATGTCCACACGCACGAGCACGCGCTTGCCGTTCAGATCCATGTCGTCGAGTGTTTTCCAGCCCATCCTGAGAGCCCCCTTATGGTGAAAATGCGGTCAAATCCGGGCGCTGTTTCGGGGGTTTTTGCGTATCAGTCAATGCTCCCTTGGCATTTGGTGGCGCTACCCTTAACTATCGTTGCAAATTTCGACGACAGGAGGGCCAGATGGCCGAGATTAAAGATCCCGAAAACACCGTCATCATCGAGCTGAAGGACGGCAATGTTGTTATCGAGCTGCTGCCCGACGTGGCACCGAAGCATGCTGAGCGCATGAAGGAATTGGCGCGTGCCGGCGAGTATGACAACGTCTGTTTCCACCGCGTGATCGACGGCTTCATGGCGCAGACCGGCGACGTGGCCAACGGTGACATGGAAGATGGCTTCAACATCCGCATGGCGGGCACCGGCGGCTCTGACTTGCCGAACCTGCCGGCCGAGTTCTCGAAACTTCCGCATGACCGAGGCACCCTGGGTGCGGCGCGCTCTGCCAACCCGGACAGCGCCAACTCGCAGTTCTTCATCAACTTCAAGGACAACCACTTCCTGAACGGCCAGTACACCGTTTATGGCCGTGTCATCGAAGGCATGGAGCATGTCGACGCGATCACCCGCGGCGAGCCGCCTGCGAGCCCGGACCGGATGATTTCGGTCAAGGTTGCTGCGGATGCGTAAATGCCTGACCGCATTGGCCCTGCTGGCGGCGGGGCCTGCCTTTGGCGTGCTGAGCAGCGCGCCAGCGGGCGCGACCGGCCTGGAAATCCAGGTCGAGGGCGAGGCCAATGGCTCCATCAAGATCGACCTGTTCGAGGATGTGGCGCCTGCGCATGTGGAGCAAATCACCGCGCTGGCAGCTGAAGGCCAGTATGACGGGGTGGTGTTTCACCGGGTGATCGAGGGCTTCATGGCGCAGACCGGCGATGTCGAGTTCGGCAAGCTGGGCGGCGATATGAGCTATGCCGGGCGCGGCGGGTCCAACCGTCCGGACCTGCCGGCCGAGTTCTCCGACCTGCCGTTTGACCGCGGCGTGGTGGGCATGGCCCGCTCGCAAAGCCCGAACAGTGCCAACTCGCAGTTCTTTATCATGTTTGATGCGGGCCATTTCCTGAACGGCCAGTACACGGTTGTCGGCAAGGTGACCGAAGGCATGGATGTGGTGGACGCGATCAAGCGCGGCGCCGGGAACAACGGTGCGGTTGTCGGCCAGCCCGACGCGATGACCAAGGTGACCGTGACCGAATAACTGATTGGGTTACCTGCATGAAAAGGCCCGCTCCTGAATTGGGGCGGGCCTTTTTTCGTGGCTGGCCCAGGGCATTGCCGATGTCTCACAAGGTTGAAACGGCCAAGGGCGCAAGTGTCTGCGGGCTGGTAGGATGGTCAGAACAGGAAGTTGTCCGCATCGCGCAACTCGGCGCGGGTTATGTCTTCCACCAGGATTGTTGCATTGGCAATGGAGATCAGCACGTCAGCTCCCTTGCTGGTAAAGCTGAGGTCATCCAGGCTGGCGCCGCCTGAGCCGATTTGGATCAGGTCTTCGCCGAGGGTGAAATCCTGGATGGTGTCGTTGCCTTGACGCCTGAGGAAGGCAAACACATCATCGCCGCCGCCGCCAATTAGCAGGTCGCGGCCGGCCTCACCCATGAGCGTGTCGTTGCCATCCTGGCCTTTGAGCGTATCGTTGCCGTTGCCGCCGTTCAATATGTCTTGGCCCTTGCCGCCGTACATCTGGTCGCTTCCGCTGCCGCCATTGAGGGTGTCTTTGCCGCTGCCACCATTGAGGGTGTCTTTGCCGCTGCCGCCTGTCAGGCGATCCAGTCCTGAGCCACCAAGAAGTCTGTCGTCGTCGGTTCCGCCGATAAGAGTGTCTGTCCCATTGCTGCCATAGAGGACATCGTTGCCGTTGCCGCCTATAAGTTTGTCACTTCCGGCTCCGCCGACGAGGCGGTCGTTACCGTTTTCGCCAAGCAAAAGATCCTGTCCGGACTTGCCGGAAATCGTGTCATTGCCATCGCCGCCAAGCAGCAGGTCGTTTTTGGTGGCACCGCGGGTGTCGCCATTAAGGGTGTTGGAAGAGGTTGAGCCGGTGCGCAGGCTGACCAGCAAATTGTCGAACTTAACAAGTTCAACTGAGGTGAGGCGGTCTGTACCTTGCGAAGTTTCAATTACCGTGGAGCCAAAGCTTGTGGAAAATTCTGCATCGCCGATCCGGTCCGCGATTACGGCGCGGTCGGTGCCTGTGCCGCCGGAAATCGTGTCGTCACCCCTGCCGGCGTTGATGGTGTCGTTGCCTGCACCCGCACTCCAGAAACCGCCGGCTGTGGAATTGATATTGAACGTGTCGTTGCCTTCAGTTGCTTCCTCGACAAAGCCGCTGGAGAACGGAAACGAACTGTTGAACTTGGTAAAGGAGACATCAATTCCGGTCACTGACATGGCCATGGAACCGTCGATTTTATGAGTGATTCCGCGGACGGTTCCGAAAATGGATGCCCCAAAGGCGGAGAAACTGCCGGTGAGTGTCAGGCTTGAAGGGCGGCCGGAAGAATTATTGCCGAGAATTTCGATCTGCCCGGGATTTACGTCACCAACCGTTTGATTAAGAACGCGGTAGGTTTGAAGATCTTGTACGCTCCAGGAACGGCTGGAGTCATTCACGGTGAAGACGGCCATAAGAAAACCAATAAGTTGTGTGCTGGATTGCTCAAATGCCTCTTTGTTTGGCAAAGCGCAAGGTAATGGATTCCTTAACGTGACGTAAACTCGCTGCGGTGCCTGTCTTTGCCGGCACTAAGCCTGCGCTGTTACGAAACCCTGTGCAGTGGGCAAAGGCTTGATATGCAACAGGCGCCGCAGGGATCAGCCTGCGGCGCCTGGAGCAGGCCGGGCAAGTGCCCGGCGCAAATGGGAGGGGCTCAGCCTTCGGCTTTGTGGGCGGCGGTGGCCGCTTGGACAGCGGCCGACGGGGCCGGGGCTGCGGCCGGTGCAGGCGCCGGGGCTGCCTTGCGGCCGCCCGGGTTCAGCGGGTCGTCCTGACGCTGCACCGAGCCTTCAAAATGGGCGCCGCTTTCGATCGCGATGGTCTTGTGGATGATATCGCCTTCGACCCGCGCGGTGGAGGTCAGGCGCACCTTGAGGCCGCGCACGCGGCCGACGATGCGGCCGTTGATCACCACGTCATCGGCGGTGACTTCGCCTTTGATGGTGGCGGTTTCGCCAACGGTCAGCAGATGCGCGCGGATATCGCCTTCGACAGTGCCTTCGACCTGGATGTCGCCGGTGGTTTTCACGTTGCCGGTGATGTGCAGGTCCGAGCTCAGCAGCGATGCGGCGGGCTTGGCCTTGGGGGCGGAAGCCTTGTAATCGCTGACCGGAGCCGCCGGCGCAGCAGCGGGTGCCGGGGTTGCGTCGGCCTGCTTCGGCCCGGGCTCGTTGATTTTGCTCTTAGAAAACATTTCTCGCAGCCTTGATATAGATCATGGGGTTTACAGGTTGCCCGTTGACCCTGACCTCGTAATGGAGGTGAGTCCCGGTGGACCGTCCGGTGTTACCCATATCAGCAATGTGATCCCCGCGCGAGACCCTTTGGCCCTCTGTCACGCGGATCTTGGAGTTATGGGCGTATCTGGTTTCGATGCCGAAGGCATGGCGGATGGTGACGAGGCGGCCGTAGCCGGACTGCCAGCCCGCATGGGTCACCACGCCGTCGGCGGTGGCAAAGATGTCGGTGCCGGTGCGGCCCGCGAAATCGGAGCCCTTGTGCAGGCGGCGGCCGCCGGATTTGGGGTCGCGCCGGTAGCCGAAGCCCGAGGTCTGGCGGACCTGGCCCAGGTTCACCGGCGTTGCAAAAGGCGCTTGCTGGGCCGCCAGCCGGTAGAGGTTCAGCTGATCCAGCTGCGCCAGGATCTTGTTGGCGCGCAGCTCTTCCGGTGCCGGCTCCTCGCCGCGGGTCGACATTGCCAGGGGTTCAAGCGGGCCGCCCTGGCCGTTGTAGCCGCGCCGCACCTGTTCGAGGATCCGGTCGGTGGGCATGCCGGCGCTGCGGAACATCTTGTCGAGCGGGGTGACCGAGACCGCAACCGCTTCCTCGAGCTGGCGGAAGATCTGGCTGTTGCGTTCATCCATCAGCTGCAGTTCCAGCTGCAGCTCGTCGCGCTGGCTGATGGCATCCCGGGCATCGGCCAGGATCTGGTCGCGCTCGGCGGCGGTGTCCGACAGGACCTCGGCCAGCATATCCGTTTGCGCGGCCGCGCTGGCCATATCCGCATAGGTGCCGGTCTCGTCTTCGGCTTCGTCCTGCAGCCGGGCCAGTGTCTTGCGGGCCTTGTCGCGCTGGGTCATGGTGTCGCGCAGGGTGGTCTGGATCACCTCAATGCCGGTTTCCAGTTCGCGGCGGCGGGTTTCCGAGGCCAGCAATTCGGATTGCATCATCGAGATCTGCGCCAGCGCGGCGTTGAAGCGCTCTTGCGCTGCCAAAGCCTCTTCGGCGCGGGCGTCGCGTTCTTCGGAGAGGGCATTCAGCCGCTCGCGGTAGGTCTGCTGGTCGCGCTTGGCCAGCTCGCGGAAATTGCCGGCGCCGATGCTGTCCATCAGCACAATGGCAGTTGCAACAATGGCCCAGGCAACAAACAGGGTGATGCCGGCCACCGCCACCAATTGGGTCTCCGAGCGCAGCCGGATGAACCGCGTATCGCTGTCTGATTTGAGGAACACCCGCCGCTCAGGAAAGCGGCGTTCCAGGAAAGCATGAATTCTGATCGCGAGCCGAGTGCGCAAGGTCCGTTCCCTGTCCCTTCTTGCGAGGCAGCGCAGTGAGCGCAGTGCCGCCTCCTTGGGCGAAGTGAATAGACAGGGCGCGGCCATAGGGCAAGCCTGTTGACCCTTTGCGCCGGAAACCGGGGGAAGGCAGCGCAGGATAGGCGGAAATCTGCCGAACGCGCGGCGGCTTGTGCAGCCGTTTCCTGGCTGGCGGGCAGGCTGCCGGGCAGGGCGGCGGGCAGGGTGCTAGCCCTGGCGCTCTTCCAGGGCCTCCATCCAGCCGTTTTCCCAGGATTGATGGTCGACGTTGTCGAAGGCGTAGGGGTTTGCGGTGAAGGACAGCCCCCGGCGCCGGGCCAGATAGCCTTCGTCATAGCTGTTCATCCGCGGATCCATGCCGCAGGCGCGGTGGGCGGTGTCGCGCAGATGGGCGGCAAACTCCGGGTATTTCGCCAGATCGGTCTGGTCGAGCCCTTCGGGATGCCGTTTCAGCGCCTGGCGGCCGCGGCGGGTGAGCTGCCAGCTGCCGTTTTGCTCCGGCTCGAGGATGCGGGCGATTTCCAGATCGTTCAGATGGCCGGCCAGAAGGCCGCGCAGGTCCTGCGGCGGCAGGCCGGGATCTTCATTGGCCTGGCGGAACAGATTGGCCAGCGCCTCTTCGCAGCTTTTCAGGGTGATGGGGCCGGAGCCGGCCTTGTGCAGGATCAGCGCCACCAGGCTGGCAGCGCTTAACAGTGGAAAATCGTTATCAAACATGTTGCCGACCGGTTGCTGGGTTCTGCCTTGTCAGGCCTTGGAAGGCTGCAGGTAAAACTAGGCTGACCGGGCGCCCGGTCAAACTGCCGGCGGTGCTGCAAGGGGCGGAGATCACCAGCCCGGCAGCGGCTTCACCTGATCCGCAAGCGGCCAGTAGAAATCCGGCGGCAGGCCTGCGTCGGCGCGCTTTTCCTCGTTGAAGGGCGGTTTCAGCGCGCCCCGGAAGTATTTGCGCACCAGGGCATGAAACTCTTCCTTGGGGTCCAGATTGTCCCGCCCGCAGAGGAAATTGAACCATTTGGAGCCGTAGGCGACATGGGCAACTTCCTCGGCATAGATCAGTTCCAGCGCGTCCACCGCCTGGGGCAGGTTTGCCTTGCGGAACACGCCGATCATACCCGGTGTCACATCGAGGCCGCGGGCCTCCAGCACCATCGGGACCACGGCAAGGCGGCCCATCAGATCGCCGGCGGTGTCTTCGGCGGCGCGCCACATGCCTGCATGGGCCGGCAGGGCGCCGTAATGGCTGCCCAGTGCTTCAAGGCAATCGCACATCAAGTTGAAATGCTTGGATTCCTCATCCGCAGCCTTGACCCAGTCGTCGAAGAATCCGAGCGGCATCGGCACATGGGAAAACCGTGCGATGATGTCCCAGTGGAGATCGACAGCATTGAGCTCGATATGCGCCACTGCGTGCAGCAGCGCGATGCGGCCCGCCTCAGAACCCGGCTTGCGCTTGGGCACGTCGCGGGGGTTCAGGAGTTCGGGTTCCTGGGGCCGCGCCGGATGCATCGGCGGGGAGGCGGTGCCGATGGCGATCTGCGGCGTTTCGCCCTTGCGGCTGGCGAACCACGCGGCAGCATGGCGGCGGGACAGGGCTGTTTTCTCCCGGCCGTCCGCAGTGGTGAGAACCTCGGCGGCGCGTTCGGCAAGCGAAAGGGGCTGATCGGTCATGCGTCTCTCCTGAAGCGGCGGTGCGGCGGTTCCGGGTTCACCTGAATTCAGCGGCAGAGTCCAGTGCGGAAACCGGAGCGCTCCCGCGCCCGCGGGAGATCAGCAGGCTGATCCCCCTGGCGGCCTTGGGCATGGCACCGCGCAAGCGCGGTGCGCGCCGCCCAGCGGGCGGCGCCGGGCCCAACAGGGAAGCCAGTGCCTGCACAGGCGCTGGCGGATCTGGCGGGAGCGCCCCCGCTGCGGCGTTACAGGGCGCGGACCGCTTCCAGCACCTCATCGGCATGGCCATCAACCTTGACCTTGCGCCAGACACGGGCGATCCGGCCGCCGGCATCGATCAGGAAGGTCGAGCGCTCGATTCCCCAATGCTTCCTGCCGTACATGTTCTTTTCCTTCCAGACGCCATAGTCCTCGCAGACCGTGCCCTCCGCGTCCGACAGAAGAGGTGTTGTCAGCGTGTGTTTTGCGGTGAATTTCTCATGCTTGGCGACGGTGTCCTTGGAAATCCCGAAAACGTGAGCGCCGGCATCGGCGAAGGACTGCAAAGCCTCTGAAAAGGCGATGGATTCTTTGGTGCAGCCGGGGGTATCATCACGCGGGTAGAAGAACAGCACCACGGGCGCGCCCTGGAGGCTGGACAATGTGACCTCTCCGCCGCCGCCGCGGGGCAGGGTAAAGGAAGGGGCGGGATCTGATACGTCTAGCAAGGCCTGTCTCCGGATTTCTGAGCAATTCACTGGGCGGCAAACATAATCAATGAGCAGCAAAGGGAAAGCTGAGATCGGACCTGACGGCGGGAAAAACAGCGCCGCCGCAGAGGCGGTGCCGGTCCGCGGCCCTGACCAGGCAGCGGAGACCGGCCTGTGCGGGCCGCAAAAACCGGCGCGCCGCCGCTGGCGCTGGCGGCTGCTGCGCGGGCTGGCCTGGGTGCTGGCGCTGCTGTGCTTCCTGGGCGCGGGCGCGGTCTATTTCGGCATTGGCACCCGGCTGGACGCGCCGGACTGGGTGCGCCAGCGGGTGGAGACCCGGATCGAGCAGCATCTGAACGGGCTGCAGATCGACTTCGGCGCCATCCATGTGGTGGTCAACGAAGGGCTGCGTCCGCGGGTGAGCCTCAAGGATGTGGTGCTGCGCCACCCTGACGGAACCGTGTTCGCCCAGCTTGCGGATGCCCAGGCAAGCCTGGCCATGCGGCCCTTGCTGCGCGGCAAGGTGCAGCCCAAGCGGATTGCGCTCAGCGGGCTGTTTGCCGCTCTGCGCCGCAACAAGGACGGCTCCTTTGCGCTGAGTTTTGCCAGCGGCGGGCTGCCGTACCGGCAGGCGGGCACCCTGGCGGAGCTGATCGAGCAATGGGACAGCCAGTTGCAGAAACCGGTGCTGGCGGCGCTGACCGGGGTGGAAACCAGCGCCCTGACGCTGACTTACACCGATGACCGGCTGGGCCGGGGCTGGACGCTGGACGGCGGTCAGATCGGGTTGCAGCGGGATGGTCAGTCGGTGTCGCTTACGGCGGCTTTCTCGGTGCTGAGCGGGCGCGGCGAGGTCGGCACGGTCGAGGCCAGCTATACCTCCGAACTTGGCAGCCCGGAGGCGGATTTCGGGGTGCTGATTTCGGATCTCGCCAGTGAGGATATAGCGCTGCAAAGCCCGGCGCTTGGCTGGCTGGGCGTGCTGAGGGCGCCGATTTCGGGCGCGCTGCGCGGCGGTGTGGAGGAGGATGGCGCCATCGAGCCGGTGCAGGCCAGCCTGCGCATCGGCGAAGGGGTGATCCAGCCGGAAGCACAGACCAAGCCGGTCCCGATCACCGGCGCGCGCAGCTATTTCACCTATGATCCCGCGGGGCAGGTGCTGGAGTTCAGCGAGCTGAGCGTTCAGAGCGGCTGGGGGTCGGGTGTGATGCAGGGGCAGGCCAGCCTGGCAGGGATCGAGAACGGCCAGCTGGCCGGGCTGGTGGGACAGCTGCGGTTCTCCAATTTGGAGCTGAACCCGCAGCAGCTGTTTGAAACACCGGTGCAATTCCCCGGGCTGGACGCGGATTTCGACCTCCAATTGAAACCTTTCCGGTTACAGCTGGGGGAGATGCTGGTGCGCGATGGTCAAAGCCGGATCCATTTCAATGGCGACATCGGCGCCGGGGCGGAAGGCTGGGATTATGACCTGAACGGCCGGGTTGACCAGATTTCCGTTGCCCGGGTCAAGGAGCTGTGGCCGGAGCCGCTGGCGCCGAACCCGCGCGGCTGGGTGCGGGAGAACCTGCGCAAGGGAACGGTGCGGGATGTCGGCTTCCACATGCGCGGGCGCGGCAGCGGCAAACCCTTCATCAGCCTGGATCTGGCGTTTGAAGAAGCCGAGGTGTTGTTTCAGAAATTCATGCCGCCGGTGCGGCGGGCGGCAGGGCAGCTCAGCCTTTACGGCACCCGTTTTGTGGTGACGGCCTCCAGGGGGCAGGTGATTGCGGATCAGGGCGGCGCGGTGGATGTCGCCGGAACCTCCTTCATTATCCCCGATACTTCGGCCCGCGACGGCACGCCGGGCATTGCCCGGATCGAGGCCCGCGGTTCTGCCACTGCGGCCCTGTCCCTGCTGAACCGGGAACCGCTGTTGGTGATGGACAAGGCCGGGCTGCCGGTGGATTTGGCGCAGGGGCAGGTGGAGGCCTCGGGCACCTTGGCGCTGCCGCTCAAGAAACAGGTGCCGGTGGAGGAGATCCTGTATCACTACCGGGGCCAGGCGCGGGCTGTTCAAAGCAGCACGCTGGTGCCGGGCCATGTGGCGGCGGCTGCGCTGTTGCAGGTCGAGGGAAACCAGGGCGAGGTGCGGATCAGTGGCGATGGCAGCCTGTCCGGGGTGCCGCTGAGCGCCAGCTGGCGGCAGCAGGTCGGCAAGGAGGCCGCGCCGGACAGCCGGGTTGAGGGCACCATCGAGCTGTCGGAGGACGCGGTTCAGGCATTCAATCTGGGCCTGCCCCGGCGGTCGGTGTTCGGCAAGGGCCAGGGCCGCTATGCGGTCGACTTGCAGCCGGGGCAGCCGCCGCGGCTGCAACTGGAGTCGGATCTGGCAGGGGTTGGGCTGCGCATTCCGGATGTGGGCTGGCGCAAGCGGGAAGAGGCTGAGGGCAAGCTGTCGCTGTCGGCGGTGCTGGCAGAAAGCGCCACGGTGGAGCGGCTGGAGCTGCAGGCGCCGGGCCTCGCCGCAACTGGCCGGGTGACCACACACAAGAGCGGCGGGCTTGACCAGGCGGTGTTTTCCTCCGCCCGGGTCGGTAACTGGTTCCAGGGTGCGGTGACCTTCCGGGGCCGCGGCACTGCGGCGCCTGCAATCGAAGTGACCGGTGGGCGGCTGGATCTGAACCGGTCGCCGTTTTCTGCAACTTCGGAAAGCACTGGCGGCAGCAGCGGCAATTCGGGGCCGATCACGCTGCGGCTGCAGAACCTGCAGGTGACGGACAGTATCGGGCTGCAGAACTTTCAGGGCCGGTTTTCGACGCGGGGCGGCATGAACGGCGAGTTCACTGCCCGGCTGAACGGCCAGACCCCGGTGGCGGGCACGCTGGTGCCGCAGAACGGCGGCACCGCCTCGCGAATCCGCGCCAATGACGCGGGCGGTGTGTTCCGCTCTGCCGGGGTGTTCGAACATGGCCGCGGCGGCAGTTTCGACATGACGCTGATCCCGGCGGACAGGCCCGGCGAATATGACGGCAAGGTCAATGTGCGCAACATCCGGGTGCGCAATGCGCCCTCGATGGCCGCGATCCTGAACGCCATCAGCCTGGTGGGGCTGCTGGATGAAATGACTGGCCAGGGCATCCTGTTCACCAGCATGGAGGGGCGGTTCAGGCTGGGCGCGTCGCATCTGATCCTGCATCAAAGCAGCGCGGTCGGGCCGTCGATGGGGCTGTCGCTTGACGGCAACTATGACCTGAACAGCAGCAGGCTGAACATGCGCGGGGTGATCTCGCCGATCTATCTGGTGAACGCCATCGGGCGGATCCTGGCGCCGCGTGACGGCGAGGGGCTGATCGGGTTCACCTTCACCCTGCGCGGCACCGCGGATGATCCTTCGGTTTCGGTGAACCCGCTGGCGGGGCTGGCGCCGGGTTTCCTGCGTGAGGTGTTCCGCGGTCCGGCACCCAAGGTGCCCGGCCAGGAGCGGGCCTTTTCCGCCGAAGAAGAAGCCGCCCGGGAACAGCGGGAGGAGTACCGCAAACCGCGCGGCGGCGAGAGGTGACCTGTGCCGCGGCCCCTCGCAAACTTGGAAAATCGCCATAGATTTTCCCTGCAGCACATCTTATAGCGCGCGCCATGAAACTCAGTGACTTCGACTTCGACCTGCCCGACGATCTGATTGCTACCCGGCCTGCCAATCCGCGCAGCTCGGCGCGGCTGCTGGTGGCCGCGGGCGGCGCTCTGCATGACGGCCATGTGACCGATCTGGTGGACTGGCTGCAGCCCGGCGACCGGCTGGTGCTGAACGACACCAAAGTGATCCCTGCACGCCTGAGCGGGCTGCGCCACCGCGACAGTGCGCAAGGGCCAGTGGCGGCCAAGATCGAGGCGACCCTGCTGGAGCCGCGTGCCGATGGCAGCTGGGCGGCATTGCTGAAGCCGCTGAAAAAGATCAAGCAGGGCGAGGAGATTGTGTTCTCCGAAAAGCTGAGCGCGACGCTGGAAGAAGTGTCGGACGGGCAGGGGCAACTGCGCTTTAACCTCAGCGGCACCGATTTCGACGCCGCATTGGCCGAGGCCGGCGCGATGCCGCTGCCGCCTTATATTGCTGCAAAACGCGCCGCGGATGAACAGGACAAGACCGACTATCAAACGGTCTGGGCCAGGAACAGCGGCGCAGTGGCGGCGCCCACGGCTTCGCTGCATTTCGATGCGCCGCTGCTGGAAGCCCTGGCCGCGCGCGGGGTGGAGATTTCCTATGTCACGCTGCATGTGGGCGCGGGCACCTTCCTGCCGGTCAAGGTGGAAGATGTGACCACCCACCGGATGCATGCGGAATGGGGCAAGGTGAGCGGGCAGGCCGCGGCCGAGATCGCGGCCACCAAGGCGGCTGGCGGGCGGGTGATCCCGGTTGGCACCACAGCGCTGCGGCTGATCGAAAGCGCCGCCAGGGACGGGCAGATCCATCCGTGGGAAGGCGATACCGACATCTTCATCTACCCGGGGTTCACGTTCCAGGTGGCGGATGCGCTGATGACCAATTTCCACCTGCCGAAGTCGACCTTGCTGATGCTGGTCTCGGCCCTGATGGGGCAGGAGGAAATCCTGCGGATCTATGATCACGCCGTGCGCAGCGGCTACCGGTTCTTTTCTTATGGCGACGCGTCGCTTTTGATCCCCGCCAAGGCGGATACACTTCAGAAAAGCGGCGCGAATCCATAGACAAGCGCCGCGACGCGGGCGCCGGCGGTTTGACCGGGGTCACGAAACTGCAATCAGAATCAGCGATACACGGCGCCTGAGCCTTGATCGCCGGGACATAACAATCAATTGTGACCGCAGCCCGTCCCTTGTGGAGGGCTGCTTTGCTTTCAAAGGAGGCATGGAAATGCTGCAGGTGCTGTCGAGCGCGTGGGCGCTGCTCTTGGGGGTATGCTTGCTGATGGTGGGCAACGGCCTGCAGGGCACCATGCTGGGCGTCCGGGGCGACCTGGAGGGGTTTTCCTCCTTTGAGATGTCGATTGTGATGTCCGCTTATTTCGTTGGCTTCCTGGGCGGCTCGCGGCTGGCGCCGGAGATGATCCGCCGGGTGGGCCATGTGCGGGTGTTTGCGGCACTGGCCTCCTTCATCTCGGCGGTGATGATCCTTTACCCCATCCTGCCCAACACTGTTGCCTGGGGGCTGGGGCGCGTGATCATCGGTTTCTGCTTCTCCGGCGTGTATGTGACCGCCGAGAGCTGGCTGAACAATGCCGCCGACAACAGCAACCGCGGCAAGGCGCTGTCGCTTTACATGATCGTGCAGATGATCGGCATCGTCACCGCGCAGGGCCTGATCCAGATCGGCGACCCGGGCGGCTATGAAGCGTTCATCATCGCTTCGATCCTGGTTTCGATCTCCTTTGGCCCGATTCTGTTGTCGATTTCGCCGACCCCGGCCTTTGACACCACCAAGCCGATGACACTGAAAGAGCTGATGAAGATCTCGCCGCTGGGCTGTGTCGGCATGTTCCTGCTGGGCGGTGTGTTCTCGGCCCAATTCGGCATGAGCGCGGTTTACGGCACCGCCGCCGGTTTGACACTGACCGAGCTGTCGATCTTTATTGCCACCTTCTATGTCGGGGCCACGATCCTGCAGTATCCGCTGGGCTGGCTGTCCGATCGGATGGACCGCCGGGTTCTGATCTTGTTTGTCGCCCTGGTCGGCGGCGGCGCGGCTGTGCATGGCTTCTTGTTCGGCAGCGACTTCAAGATGCTGCTGGTGGCGGCCTTCTTCATCGGCGGCCTGTCCAACCCGCTTTATTCGCTGCTGATCGCCTATACCAACGACTACCTGGACCACGACGACATGGCGGCGGCTTCCGGCGGGCTGGTGTTCATCAACGGGCTGGGGGCCATTGCCGGCCCCGTGATCACCGGCTGGCTGATGGGGGATGCGGTTTTTGGCCCGGCCGGGTTCTTTACCTTCATCGCTGCACTGATGTTTGTGATGGCCGCCTATGCCGCCTACCGCTCGACCCAGCGTGCCTCTGTCCCCGTCGAGGAGACCGGCAGCTTCACCGTGATGACGCCGACGGCAACGCCGGTTGCGGTGGAGTTTGCTCAGGAATATGCCATCGAAACGGAACTGGAGGAGCAGGAAACTGCCCAAGAAGCGGGCTGATTGCGCTAACCAGCGGGAATTGTGAGGATTATTTCACACAGCCCCCTTGTCTGTTGCAAAATGTGACCCAAGCTTACTTGTAAACGCAATGTAAAATGGCCTGAAGTTAAGGTCAGGAAAAACTTGGAGTTACAGACCGATGGCTGGTCCCGAAGAGATACTTGCATTCTGGCTCGACGAAGTCGGCGAGAAGGGATGGTATCTGCAGGATGAGGCGCTGGATCAACAGATCCGCGAGAAGTTTCAAAAGACCTGGGAGGCGGCTTGCGAGGGCAAGTTCTCCTTCTGGCTCACCTACCCGAGCGGCACGCTGGCCTACATCATCCTGATGGACCAGTTCTCGCGCAATATGTTCCGCGGTGAAGGCAAGGCGTTTGCGTCCGACCGGGCGGCGCTGTCGGCGGCGAAGGTGGCGATCAACAAGAAGTGGGACATGAAGATCGACGAGCCGGCGCGGCAGTTCTTCTACCTGCCGCTGATGCATTCGGAAAACCTCTGCGACCAGGAACGCTGCATCCGCCTGATGATGGAGCGGATGCCCAAGACCGGCACCAGCAACCTGCTGCATGCCCGCGCCCACCGCGAGGTGATCCGCCAGTTCGGCCGGTTTCCCTACCGCAACGAGGCGCTGCACCGCGCCAGCACCGGACCGGAGCTGGATTACGTGATGGCAGGCGGCTACGGCGAAACAGTGCGGCAGATGCAAGCGGCCGGCTGACCTGAGACTGAATTTGATGGCAAGCGCCGTGTCCCGGTTGGGGCGCGGCGTTTTCTTTTGCGCAGGGTATTGCGGTTATCTATTGCGGCAAAGCAACCGATTGGGCTGGAAAGCCGGATGGACCCGGCATAGCCTGAGCGGGCTGGTGTTGCAAAAATGGCTGGAAATTGCATGGCCGCTATGCCGCAGCACAGTGTGATTGCAGTGCAGAAAAAACTAGTTTAACGGTAAACTAGTTTTTGAAACCTGTTCTAGGCGAGGGGACACCATGGCCGCACAATCCTATGACGTGATCGTAATCGGCGCCGGGCCGGGGGGCTATGTGGCCGCCATCCGCGCTGCGCAGCTGGGGCTGAAGACCTGTGTAGTGGAGCGTGAGCACCTGGGCGGCATCTGCCTGAACTGGGGCTGCATCCCGACCAAGGCGCTGCTGCGCTCGTCGGAAGTGTTCCACCTGATGGAGCGCGCCAAGGATTTCGGCCTGAAGGCGGAAAACATCGGCTATGACCTGGACGCGGTGGTGAAACGCTCGCGCGGGGTGGCCAAACAGCTGTCCTCCGGCATCGGCCATCTGATGAAGAAGAACAAGATCGACGTGGTGATGGGCGAGGCGTCCATTCCGGCCAAGGGCAAGGTCTCGGTCAAGACCGACAAGGGCACGCAGGATCTGACCGCCAAGAACATCGTGCTGGCCACCGGCGCCCGCGCCCGCGAACTCCCGGGGCTGGAAGCCGATGGCGATCTGGTCTGGACCTACAAGCACGCGCTGCAACCGGTCCGCATGCCGAAGAAGCTGCTGGTCATTGGTTCCGGCGCCATCGGCATCGAATTTGCCAGCTTCTACAACACGCTGGGCGCCGAAACGACAGTGGTTGAGGTGATGGACAGGGTGCTGCCGGTGGAAGACGCGGAAATCTCCGCCTTTGCCAAGAAGGCCTTTGTCAAACAGGGCATGAAGATCATGGAGAAAGCCATGGTCAAGCAGCTGGACCGCGGCAAGGGTAAAGTCACCGCGCATATCGAGGTGGGCGGCAAGGTTGAGAAGCAAGAGTTCGACACCGTGATTTCCGCCGTGGGGATCGTCGGCAACGTTGAGGGCCTGGGCTTGGAAGAGCTGGGCGTCAAGGTCGACCGCACCCATGTGATCACTGACGAGTACTGCCGCACTGGTGTCGATGGCCTTTATGCCATCGGCGACATCGCTGGCGCGCCCTGGCTGGCGCATAAGGCGTCGCACGAGGGCGTGATGGTGGCCGAACTTATCGCAGGCAAACACGCGCATCCGGTGAAGCCCGAAAGCATCGCCGGCTGCACCTACTGCCAGCCGCAGGTCGCCTCCGTCGGTTATACCGAGGCGAAAGCCAAGGAACTGGGCTATGACATCAAGGTCGGCCGCTTCCCCTTCATCGGCAACGGTAAGGCGATTGCGCTGGGTGAGGCCGAGGGCATGGTGAAAACCATCTTTGACGCCAAAACCGGCGAACTGCTGGGCGCCCATATGGTTGGCGCCGAAGTGACCGAGATGATCCAGGGCTACGTGGTGGGCCGCCAGCTGGAGACCACCGAGGAAGATCTGATGAACACCGTCTTCCCGCACCCGACGCTGAGCGAAATGATGCATGAGTCAGTGCTCGACGCCTATGACCGGGTGATCCACATGTAAGCTTCCGGTCAAGCGGAGTTCGAAAGGGCGGCCTGTGACGGGCCGCCTTTTTTGTGGCGCAGTTCTTTTCTGGGGCGTTGCGTCAGTTTCTGTAGGCGCTCTGGCCTCTGGCTGCGCGCCGCGGTAACCAGAGGCCGGACATGAACACAGGGGCAGCGGTCATGGTTGCATCCAGTAAAACCCGCTGGGGCGCGATTCTGGCGGTTTGGGCTGCTGGTCTGGGGGCTGCGGCGCAATACGGAAAGGTTTCGGTTGTTTTTGAACAGCTTGGCGCGCTGTACCCTGAAGCCGGTGCTGGCCTGAGCCTGAGTGTTTCGATGACCGGGGTTGTCGGCGTTCTGTTGGGTGTGGCGGCGGGCCTGTTCGTCTCTGCCTTTGGCTTCCGGCGGGCGCTGGTCTGGGCCTTGTGGACCGGGGCGGCGATGTCGGCGCTGCAGGTGCTGCATCTGCCCTACGGGCTGTTTCTGGCGACACGGCTGATCGAAGGGCTGTCGCATCTGGGCATCGTGGTGGCCGGGCCGACGCTGATGGCGCTGCTGGCCAGTGACAGGCAGCGGGGCGCGGCGCTGACGGTGTGGAGCACGTTTTTTGGCGTGGCCTTTGCGCTGCTCAATTGGCTGGGGCTGCCGCTGGTGGCATCCCACGGGATTCTGGCGCTGTTTGCCGCCCATGCGGTGCTGATGACCGCGCTGGCGGTGTTGCTGCAGCGGGCGATGCGCGACCTGCCGGTGCCTCAGCGCCAGCCCATGCCGAGGCTGGCAAATCTGGCGGCCTTGCATCTGCAGATCTACCGCTCGCCGTTCAAGCTGGCGCCGGCCGCGGGCTGGCTGTTCTATACCACCTGCTTTGTGGCGCTGCTGACGGTGCTGCCGCCGCATCTGCCGGAGGGGCAGCGGGGGTTTGTGATGGGGGCGTTTCCGCTGATCTCCATCGCGACGTCAATGGTTCTGGGCGTGGCACTCCTGCGGGTGATGCCGGCGGTGAAGCTGATCCAGCTGGGGTTTGCGCTTTGCGCAGCAGCGGGCCTGTGGCTGTGGGCCATGCCAGGGGACTGGCTGGCGTGTTTTGCGCTGGCCGCGGCCTTTGGCCTGGTGCAGAGCGGCAGCTTTGCCTCTGTCCCGCAGCTGAACATCTCTGCCGCAGACCAGGCCGAGGCAAACGGCGCCATGTCGCAGGCGGGCAATGCTGGCAATGTGATCGGCACGCCGCTGCTGCTGGGCTCGCTGGGCGTGGCGGGCTACGGCGGCATGATGCTGGTGGTCTGCGCGTTGTTCCTGGCGGGTATTCTGGTGCACCAGCTGCTGTCTGTGCGGCGGCGCGCCTGGGCTTAGCGTCGGGACAGTCAGCGGCTCCCGCCCGTCACCGGACCCTTTTCAGGGACCGTTCCCGTTGGGCCAAGCGCCGCGCGGATGCGCGGCGCGCCGGAATTCGCACCGAATTCCGGGCCGGAAAACGCAGGATTTCCGGCTGCTGCCAGCTGCTGTCAGCAAGTTTCATCCTGTTCGCGCATTGTTCTCTTTTGGGGCTTGGCGTTTTCCGCCGCATTCCCTATCTGTAGGGCGGGCGTCCGCCATGGGTTCGGCGGCGCGGGCACGGGGGCATTATGGCTGAGCTGAAAACCATCGAAGTGCGCGGCGCGCGCGAGCATAATCTGAAGAGCATCGACGTGGATATTCCGCGCGATGAGCTGGTGGTGATCACCGGCCTGTCTGGCTCGGGCAAGTCGTCCTTGGCGTTCGACACCATCTATGCCGAGGGCCAGCGCCGCTATGTCGAGAGCCTGAGTGCTTATGCGCGCCAGTTCCTCGACATGATGGAAAAGCCGGATGTGGATCACATCAGCGGGTTGAGCCCGGCGATTTCGATTGAGCAGAAGACCACCTCGAAGAACCCGCGCTCCACCGTTGGCACGGTGACAGAGATCTACGACTATCTGCGCCTGCTGTTTGCCCGCGCCGGCACGCCTTACTCGCCGGCCACCGGGCTGCCCATCGAGGCGCAGCAGGTGCAGGACATGGTCGACCGGATCATGGAGATGGAGGAGGGCTCCCGCGGCTATCTGCTGGCGCCGATCGTCCGCGACCGCAAGGGCGAGTACAAGAAGGAATTCCTGGAGCTGCGCAAACAGGGATTCCAGCGGGTGAAAGTGGACGGCGAGTTCTATGAACTGGACGAACCGCCCAAGCTGGACAAGAAATTCCGCCATGACATCGACGTGGTGGTCGACCGCCTGGTGGTTCGGACCGGCATGGAGACGCGGCTGGCGGACTCCCTTCGTACCGCGTTGGATCTGGCCGACGGCATTGCCATTCTGGAAACCGCGCCGCGCGAGGGTGATCCGGAGCGGATTACCTTCAGCGAAAATTTTGCCTGCCCGGTCAGCGGCTTCACCATCCCTGAGATCGAGCCGCGGCTGTTTTCCTTCAATGCGCCCTTCGGGGCTTGCCCGGAGTGCGACGGGCTGGGCGTCGAGCTGTTCTTTGACGAGCGGCTGGTGGTGCCGGATCAGTCTCTGAAGGTTTATGATGGTGCGCTGGCGCCCTGGCGCAAGGGCAAGTCGCCCTATTTCCTGCAAACCATCGAAGCCATCGCGCGGCACTATGAGTTTGACAAGAATACCGTCTGGAAGGACCTGCCAAAGCATGTGCAGCAGGTGTTTCTGTATGGCTCCGGGGACGAGGAAATCATGTTCCGCTATGACGAGGGCGGACGGGTCTACCAGGTGGAGCGCACCTTCGAGGGCGTCATTCCAAATATGGAGCGGCGCTACCGCGAGACGGATTCCAACTGGATCCGTGAGGAATTCGAGCGCTATCAGAACAACCGTCATTGCCACCACTGCGAGGGCTACCGGCTGCGCGACGAGGCGCTGGCGGTGAGGATCGCAGGCGTGCATGTGGGGCAGGTGGTGCAGCTGTCGATCCGCGAGGCGCTGGCCTGGATCGAGGATGTGCCCAACCATCTGACCCAGCAAAAGCAAGAGATTGCGCGGGCCATTGTGAAGGAGATCCGCGAGCGGCTTGGGTTCCTGAATAACGTGGGGCTCGAATATCTTACGCTGTCTCGTTCTTCCGGAACCCTGTCCGGTGGCGAGAGCCAGCGTATCCGTTTGGCGAGCCAGATCGGTTCCGGCCTGACCGGGGTGCTTTATGTGCTCGACGAGCCCTCTATCGGGTTGCATCAGCGCGACAATGACCGGCTGATCGGCACGCTCAAGAACCTGCGCGACCAAGGCAACACAGTGATCGTTGTGGAGCATGACGAGGACATGATCCGCCAGGCGGATTATGTCTTTGACATCGGCCCTGGCGCCGGCGTGCATGGCGGCGAGGTGGTGAGCCACGGCACGCCGCATGCGATTGCCTCCGACACCAACTCGATCACTGGCCAATATCTGGCCGGGACGCGGGAGATTGCGGTGCCGGCCAAGCGGCGCAAGGGCAACAAGAAAAAGATCAAGGTGGTGAAGGCCACCGGCAACAATCTAAAAGAGGTGACGGCGGAATTCCCGCTGGGCAAGTTTGTCTGCGTGACCGGCGTGTCCGGCGGCGGCAAGTCGACGCTGACGATTGAGACGCTGTTCAAGACCGCCTCGATGCGCCTCAACGGCGCGCGCCAGACCCCAGCGCCCTGCGAGAGCATCAAGGGGCTGGAGCATCTGGACAAGGTGATCGACATCGACCAGCGCCCGATCGGGCGCACGCCGCGATCGAACCCTGCGACCTATACCGGCGCCTTCACCCCGATCCGCGACTGGTTTGCCGGCCTGCCGGAGGCCAAGACGCGCGGCTACAAACCGGGGCGGTTCTCTTTCAACGTCAAGGGCGGCCGCTGCGAGGCCTGCCAGGGCGATGGCGTCATCAAGATCGAGATGCATTTCCTGCCCGACGTCTATGTGACCTGCGAGACCTGCAAGGGCGCGCGTTACAACCGCGAGACGCTGGAGATCAAATTCAAGGGCAAGAGCATTGCCGATGTTTTGGACATGACGGTGGAGGACGCGCAAGGCTTCTTCCAGGCGGTGCCGGCGATCCGCGACAAGATGGACGCGCTGATGCGGGTGGGCCTGGGCTATATCAAGGTGGGCCAGCAGGCGACGACGCTGTCAGGCGGCGAGGCGCAGCGGGTGAAACTGTCCAAGGAGCTGTCGAAACGCTCCACCGGGCGGACTCTGTATATTCTGGATGAGCCGACCACAGGTCTGCATTTTGAAGATGTGAAGAAGCTGCTGGAGGTGCTGCACGAGCTGGTGGAGCAGGGCAACTCAGTGGTGGTGATCGAGCACAACCTGGATGTGATCAAGACCGCCGACTGGATCATCGACATCGGCCCGGAGGGCGGTGACGGCGGTGGCGAGATCGTCGCGGCCGGCACGCCGGAAGCGGTGGCGGATGAGCCACGCAGCCATACGGGGCGCTACTTGAAAGACATTCTGTCTGCTCGGAAGGTGGCGGCGGAATAACGGGAGGGGCGCTGCCCCGCAGGTTTGGTGGGAGAGGGGCGCTGCCCCTCTTGGCCCTGCGGGCCAATTCACCCCGGGATATTTTCGGCCAGAAGAAGAGCGGATCCAGTCTTCATCTGGCCGGATGCATCCCCGCCGGAGGCAGCGCGGCGTAAGTTGCGAATCTTGGGCAGCGTGTAAAGGCTCACTCTGCCAGCGCCGCAGCAGCGCCGATCAGGCGCAGCACTTTGTGGGTTTCCCGGTTGACCTGGTAGACGTAGCCTCCGGCCTGAACGTAGCTGCCATAGGGATCGGGTGCCCAATGACCCGGATCGCCGATCCAGATGTAGTCTTCCAGGATGTGGTCGCCGCGGCGGTAGAACCTCTTGGCCTGGCCCGGCGGCCCGCAATGCTGCGACTTCCTGGCAAGGCCGGGCGGGCAGTGGAAACCGGGTTTTTCGGCTTTGCCTTGGCCATTGCCGGCAGCAAGCGGAATCGCCACCGCGCAGGCTGCAGCAACAATAACAACGGATACAATGTAACGGCGTACCATTTACGGGCGTCCTTTCCTGGCTGCCTTTCACATACTGGGTGCGGCGCAAATGCCAAGAGTGCGGGCAAACAGCGGCGGCAGCCCGCCGGATGGGACGTCAGGCGGCGGCAAGAACCCGCGCCTCATAGCTGCGCAAGGCCAGACGGGCGGCATTTCCGTAACCGCGGCCGGATTCCGCGCAGAGTTCTGGAAACAGCTCCTGGATTTCCGCAAGGGTGCCGGAATCAAATCCGGCAGTTGTTTCCGGCCCGGGCTGGTAGCTTTCGCTGAGCGCGCCGTTTGCCCAGAGGATCTGGTGGCGGCCGAACAGCAGGTGGAAGTACTCCGCCTCCGCCATCTCCTGCGCCGGGCGGACGGTGCTGTCGTTGACCAGATCCTTGGCCTTGACCAGCACCTCGTCCTCGCCGAACAGCAACTGCGCATGGGGCCCTGAGACCAGCATCCGGTGATGCGGTGAAACGCAGAGGTCGCGGTGGTTGCCGCAAGTGCCTTTGGCAAAGCGGATGGGCGTGGTCTGCGGGGTGCAGGCGGTGCGGCGGCTGCCGATCCATTGCAATTCCTGCGGGCCGTTGTCGTAGGTCAGCACCTGCATGCCAGGGCGCAGATCCTCGACCGGGATTTCGCCGCCCGGCACCCGGATAAGCGTGCCGCGCAGGAAGCAGGGCACCGTTTGGTTGATCTCGACCAGGCCGGTGTCCGTGTTCCCCAAACCATTGTCGGCAGTGTAGTTGAAGTAGACGGTCTCAAGATCGCCATCCGTCACCACAGTGAGGGTGCCGTCGGCGTTGAGGGTGACCTGCTGGCCGGTGGTCAGCGTGACGGTATCTCCGGCCGCGACTGCCTGATCATTGATGTGGGTGATGGTCAGCGTGCCGGAGGTGGTGCTGTCATTGTCCAGCACATCAATCACCCGGGTCTTGTTGATGGCGATGTCTTCCTGGTCGTCCTGGGCAACAACCGCCGTTTGCACAGATCCGCCGGCAATCAGCAGGTTGGTGTCATAGCTGCTGTCGGATGTGTCGGCGACGCCGATCTTGAGCGTATTGACCACGCCGGGATTGACCGGAGCCACAAAGGTCAGGGTGATGGTGAACCCGTCCATCTCTGTGTTGAACTGATCACCGGTGTTGTCGACATAGATGTTTTCCGTGCCGCCGTTGATGTTGCCGATCGAGGCAGTGCCGTCGCCGATCGAGACTTGCGCCTCTACTCCGTTCACCCAGACGCCGACCACGTCGTTGTACTGCGAGTTGATGAACTCGGGGTATTCTTCGGAGGAGAGCACGAAGTCGATGGTCAGCAGGTCGCCGTCCGGGGTGAAGTCGATCTCCATGAAGGAGGCGTCGCGGGTGGGGGCGCCGGCCAGGGCGTTGAAGTCTGCATCATTGTTGGCACCGGTGGTGTTGGTGCTGGTGTTGGTGCGGACGTTGGTGTTGGTGGAGCCATCGCTGTTGGTAAAGTCGCGGGCATAGCCGGTCGACAGGATGACACCCGAGTCCGCGGGCGCAACCCCGGGGGTGGTGGTGTCTGCACCGGTGTAGATGCCCGAGGACAGGGCATCGCCGCTGTAACTGGCGCTGTTGACCGTCACACCATCGCCAAAGATCTCTTCCGCCATTTGAGTGGCGGTGGCAGAGGTGTTGATATTGAGTTCCGTTGCAGTGGCCATGGCGGTCAGCCTGTCTCCGGCGGGCAAGATTTAACGATTGCTTACCGGAATGCTGCTGAACTTGGACAGAACTGTGGCAGAGGGGTGCCGGAATTCTGGAGTTTAATCGAATTTTAGGGGTATTTCCGATAACTGAAACGGAAAGGGCAGCTGTCACCGGGCTGCCCTTTCGTTGTGTTGGCGTTCGTTAAGATTTTGAACTTACGGAGTAAATTGTCAGTTTTTGCGGCTGCGCTGCTCAAACCGGGGCAGCATGGCTGAAAAATCCCGCCCTTGGCCGCCTTCATCTTCGACAAACTTTTTGTAGAGCGCCATCGCCAGTTCGCCCATCGGTGTGTCCGCGTCTGCGCTTTCCGCCGCCTGCTGGCTGAGGCCAAGGTCCTTGAGCATCAATTCCGCCGCAAAGCCTGGCTGGTAGCCGTTGTCGGCAGGCGATTGCGGGCCGACGCCGGGGGCCGGGCAATAGGCGTTCATGGTCCAGCTGTAGCCGGAGGAGGTGGAGACCACGTCGAACATCTTCTGTCTGTCGAGGCCCAGCTTGTCGGCCAGGGCAAAAGCCTCGCAGGTGGCGATCATGGTGACGCCGAGGATCATGTTGTTGCAGATCTTGGCAGCCTGGCCTGCGCCGGCCTCGCCGCAATGCACGGCCTTCTGGCCCATGATGGCGAACAGCGGTTCCGCCGCCGCAAAGGCGTCTGCAGAGCCGCCGGCCATGAAGGTGAGCGTGCCGCCTGCCGCGCCGCCGATGCCGCCGGAAACCGGTGCGTCGACGGACAGCAGGCCTGCATCTGCGGCTTGCACGGCCACGGCACGGGCAGAGTCCACATCGACAGTGGAGCAGTCGATGAAGGCTGCGCCCTTGGCCATTGCCGGCAGGACCTCGGCTGCGACCAAGCGCAGGATAGCGCCGTTGGGCAGCATGGTGATGACGGCATCGGCGCCTGCTGCGGCCTCGGGGCCGGATGCGGCCATGGTCACGCCCTCGATGCTGACGTCGGCCATGTCGAAGCCGGTGACGTCATGGCCTGCCTTGGCCAGGTTGGCGGCCATCGGCCCGCCCATATTGCCCAGTCCAATAAATCCGATCTTCATTGCACGTCCTCCTCAAATGTCAGCGCTTCCGCGCCCAGCGGCGCCAGCATGTCCTCGACCGCCTGCAGCGGGACATCCTTGCCCGCATATTGCCATTGCGGATTGCGGTCCTTGTCAATGATCTGGGCCCGGATGCCTTCCAGAAAATCGCTCTGTTCCATGGCGCGGAAGGTATAGCGGTATTCCAGGTCCAATGCCCGGCGGATGGCAGGGCCATCGGCCCGCAGGCGGCGCAGCATCTCCAGCGTGCAGGCCATCGACAGCGGCGAATTGCGGTTCAGCGATTTCAGCGCGGCTGCGGCAAATTCGCTGGTCTCGGCCTCCAGACCTGTAAGGATGTCCTCCAGGCTGTCCTTGCCGAAGTGTCTTGCGGTGTCCTCGCGGGCTGCGCGCAGCTTGCCCTCCGGCGCGGGCTGAGCTGCGTCCTCCACCGGTTTGGCACTGCCGCTTTCCTCCAGCGCGGCGGTCAGGTCCGGCCACTGCTCTTGCGGGATGAAATAATCGGCAAAGCCTGCCAGGATCGCATCATCAGCCGCCATCCGCGCGGCACTCATGCCCAGGTATTCGCCCAGGTGGTCCGGCGCCATCGCCAGCATCAGCGAACCGCCCACGTCCGGCACCAGCCCGATGCCGACTTCCGGCATGGCGATCTGGCTGGTCTCGCCGACAACCCGGTGGGTGCCGTGGCAGCCGATGCCGACGCCGCCGCCCATGGTGAACCCCTGCATGAAGCTGACTACCGGCTTGTTGTATTCGAAGATCCGCGCGTTCAGCCGGTATTCATCGCGCCAGAAGGTGCGGCCATAGGAATAGTCGCCCTTGGTGCCGGTGTCATAAAGCTCGGCAATATCACCGCCTGCACAAAAGGCCTTGTCGCCGTCGGCATCGATCACCACCAGTTTGACCGCTTCATCATTGGCCCAGCTGCGCATGGCGGCGTCGATAGCCATGCACATTTCATAGCTCATCGCGTTCAGCGCCTTCGGGCGGGTGAAAGTGATGCGGCCGGCCTGGCCGGACTTGCGGATATGGATGTCACTCATAGTGGGAGCTCCATTTGTATTGGGCGCCTGCTACTCCGCAATAAGCTGGCGGGCGACGATCAGGCGCATGATCTCGTTGGTGCCTTCCAGGATCTGGTGCACCCTGAGGTCGCGCACGATCTTCTCGACGCCGTAGTCGGCCAGATAGCCATAGCCGCCGTGCAGCTGCAGGCAGCCGTTGGCCACGTCAAAGGCGGTGTCGGTAACCATCAGCTTGGCCATGGCGCAGAATTTGGTGGCGTCATGGGCGCCGGTATCCAGCTTCCAGGCGGCTTGGCGCAGGAAGGTGCGGGCGGCCTGCAGCCGGGTTTCGTACTCTGCCAGCCGGAATTGCAGCGCCTGGAACTGGTTGATGGATTTGCCGAAGGCCTTGCGCTCCGACATGTATTGCACGGTCTGGTCCAGCGCAGCCTGGGCGCCGCCAAGCGCCCCGGCCGAAATGTTAAGCCGCCCGCCGTCAAGCCCGGCCATCGCATAGGAAAAACCTTTGCCTTCCTCGCCGATCAGGTTGTCCGCAGGAATTGCGCAATCGTCGAACTGAACCTGCGAGGTGGGCTGCGCCTTCCAGCCCATCTTGTCCTCCAGCGCGCCGAAGGAGAGGCCCGGGTTGCCGTCCTCGACCACCACTGTAGAGATGCCTTTGGGCCCGTCCTCGCCGGTTCGGCACATCACGACATAGGCGTCAGAATAGGAGCCGCCGGAGATGAAGGCTTTGGTGCCGTTCACCACGTAGCCCTCATTGCTGCGCTCGGCGCGGGTTTTCAGGGCCGCCGCGTCAGAGCCGGAGCCCGGTTCGGTCAGGCAGTAGGAGAAGATCTTCTCCATGGTGCACAGGCTGGGCAGCCATTTCTGCTTGGTCTCTTCCGAGCCGAACTTGTCGATCATGCCGCCGCACATGTTGTGGATCGACAGGAAGGACCCAACTGCCGGATCGGCCATTGCCAGGGCCTCGAACACAAGGGTGGCGTCCAGGCGGCTGAGGCCGGAGCCGCCGTATTCCTCGGAGACATACAGGCCGCCGAAGCCCAGTTCCGCCAATTGCGGCCACAGCGCTTTGGGAATGGAGCCGTCCTTTTCCCACGCGCGGGAATGCGGCGCGATGTTCTCTTGCCCAAAGGCATGGGCCATGTCGAAAATGGCCGTCTGTTCCTCGGTCAGTGCGAAGTCCATGTGCAGCTCCTCCCGCAAGCGCATGAATTGAACAGTTGTTTATTTAATAGCCGCCCCAGGGAGCGGAGGCAAGCTGCGCAATTGCAAAGCCGCCGTGCATCAATGCCGCAGGCCATCTGGCCGGAACCGGGAGGGCGATGAGGGGAAAATTAAGAAACTTCGCGGAAACTCTGCCTCAAAGAGACCCATTGCAGGTGAATCCTGCAGGACATTCCAAAAGGAGTAGACGCAGTGTCGAATTCAGGGGCGCAGCATTTTCTGGCTTCCTCAGGCGCAAAAGCAGCCAAAACCGGGCCAATGCCGGATTTCACCGGTGCCCTGGCGGCCAATCACCGGGCAAACCTTGCTATGTCAATGAAGCGCGGTGTGCAGGCCGATCTCAAGGGGACACCCCAGGAACAGGCTGTGCAGCTTTGGAAGCTGGCCTGCAACAAGGCGCTTGAGCGCAAGGTGGATGACGCCGTGCACCTGCTGAGGGAAGCAGTTAAGCTTGATAGCCGGAACCGGCAGATCCACACCACACTTGGTGAAGTGCTGGAGCTGATGGAGAAAAGAGATCAGGCGCTTCTCAGCCATATTGAGGCCTTGAAACTTGAGCCGCACAACCCCCTGTGCCTGGCGTATATTGGCAGTTACCTGATGCGGATCGGTCAGGACGAAGAGGCAATAAATTATTTTAAGGACACTTTGAAATTTGACCCTTCGAACGAGGTGGTGCTGGCGCGTTTGACGCATTTGATGCGGCGCAAGTGCGACTGGTCGGACATTGCGAGGTCCAGTAAAAAGTCTAAGAGCCGTACCAAGTTTATGGCCACTATTGATCCGTTTTCATTCCTGAGCGTTATTGATGACCCGGAAATTCAGAGGCATTATTCCGAGCAGGCGGCGAACTTTGCCAGGGTTTGCAGCAAACCTGCCAAATTCAGCGGGCCGCTGAAAAAGTCCGGGAAAATCCGGATCGGCTATTTTTCCTGCGACTTTTACAACCACGCCACGATGTTCCTGATCGGCCGCATGTTCGAACTGCATGACCGCGGCAAGTTCGAGATCTACATCTACGACTATGGGGCACGGCAAGAGCACGCGGGCCGTCAGCGGGCAGAGGATTCCGCTGACGTGTACCGCTATGTTGCAGAGGCGCCGAGCGAGGACATTGTCGCTCAAGCACACGCGGACAATCTGGACATCGCCGTCGACTTGAAGGGCCACACAAAGGGCAACCGCGTGAACCTGTTTGATTACAGGCTGGCGCCGGTTCAAGTGAGCTATCTGGGATACCCCGGGACCACTGGTGTTCCGGAAATGGACTACATGATTGCCGACCCGGTGACCGTGCCGTCCCGGTTCCGCAAATATTATTCGGAGAAAATCCTTTATATGCCGGACTGTTATCAATCCAACGATGACCGCCGCCAGGCTGCAGAGGAAACACCGACCCGCGCCGGTGTGGGGCTGCCGGAAGATGCGTTGGTGTTCTGCTCCTTCAATAACCCTTACAAGGTTTCGCCAGAGGAATTCGATATCTGGATGAACCTGCTGAAGCAGGTGCCGGGCAGCGTGCTCTGGTTCTACGCGCTGGATGACATCATCAAGAAAAACATTCTTGCCGAAGCCGCCAAACGCGGCATTGGGGAAGAACGGATTGTCTTTGCAGGTTTTGCCCAGCAGGATGAGCACCTGGCCCGTTTGCCGCTGGCGGATGTTTTCCTGGATACGTTCAACGTAAATGCCCACACGACCGCCAGTGACGCACTTTGGGCCGGGGTTCCCGTAGTCACCAAGGCCGGCAAACAATTTGCTGCGCGGGTTGCGGCCAGCCTGCTGACCACCGTTGGCATGAAGGAACTGATTGCCGCGACGCCGCAGCAGTATGAAACGATCGCGCTCAAGCTGGCGCAGGAGGCGGAATACCTGGCGGACGTGAAATCGCGGGTCGGGGAGGGCATCAAGTCCGGCCCTCTTTATGACACTGAAAAATTCACCCGCAACTTCGAGCGGCTGCTGGAGAAAACCGTGGAACGGTATGAAGCGGGACTGAAGCCGGCCCACATCGGTTTGCGGCCCATTTAGGGTCAATTCCAAAGAGCATGGCCAAGGGGCGCAAACCGGTTTGCGCCCCACTGTTCAACGCGCCTTCGGACGGCGCGCCGGGCTGGTTCAGACCAGCCGGACCTGGGTGCCGATCTGAACCATCTCATAAAGTTCTTCAACATGCTGGTTGTAGAGCCCGATGCAGCCGGAAGAGCTTTGCCGCCCGATCTTGCGGGTGTCGTGGGTGCCATGCACCAGGTAGGCGGGCCAGTCCAGATACATCGCGCGGGTGCCCAGCGGGTTGCCGGGTTCGCCGCCCCCGATGCGCTGGGGCAGGGTGGGGTCACGTTCCCGCATGGAAGCGGTTGGGGTCCAGCTGGGGTTTTCCCGCTTGCGCACAACCTTGGTATAGCCGCGCTTGGTCAGTTCTTCGGTCATCGGCACCGAGGAAGGGAACAGCCGGTACGTCTCGCCGTCCCCGCCCCAATAGTGCAGGGCGCGGGAGCTGATATCGGCCAGCAAGCAGCCAACCCCCAGCTCATCGAAATGCACCCGCCAATCCTGCTGGGCAAAAGCCGAAATGTTACGCTGCACGGGCACTTCTTCGCGGATGGCCGGTTCGCTTTGCGGAAACGCGTCGGAAGATTGGGCGCGCAAGAGCGCAGGCGTGGCCAGGGTTGCGCCAAGCCCGGTCAGGGCGGCGCGGCGGGTCATGCGGAGTTTGGTCATCTTGTCCTCTGCCGGGCTGCTCGAAAACTCCGCAGCAAGATAAGCAAGCACACGGGTTTTCCTAGGGGCCCAATAGCGGATTTGATCCGCCTCACAAGCTTGTGTAGGCGCGGGCGGCAGGAACCCGCCGCTGCGCCGGGCAGGTATCAGCCGTAAAGCTGGCGGGCCTGGGCAAAAGACAGCAGCCGCTTGCTGTCTTCGTCCCACAGGTGCAGCCGCGCATTGGCCAGGCTTTCGCGGATGGTCATGCGGTTGCCTTCGGCCAGCTCTGCGTGGTCCCGCAGCACTTGCGGCAGCCGGTAGAAGGGAATGCGGCTGTAGAGGTGATGCACGTGGTGAATGCCGATATTGGCGCTGAGCCATTGCAGCACCGGCGGCAGCACATAGTGTGAGCTGCCGTGCAGCGCAGAGTCATGCAACTGCCAATCTTCTTCCTGCTCCCATTGGGTGGTCTCGAACTGGTGCTGAACGTAAAACAGCCACAGCCCGGCCGTCGCGGCAATGAGCGTGGCGGGCACAAAAATCAGCAACAGCGGCATCAGGCCGCCAAAGTACCAGATTGCGCCAAGTGCTGCGAGGATCGCGGCGTTTGTACCCATCGCACTGATCCAGTAGCGGGACTGGTTCATCAGGCCGTAAGGGATGCGGTTTTGCAGGAAAAACAGATAGCCGGGGCCAATGCCGAACAGCGTCACCGGATGGCGGTAGAGCCGGTACATCAGCCGTCCCCAGCGGCTTTCTGCGCGGTATTCGGCAACGGTCATCGTGTGGATGTCGCCCATGCCGCGCTTTCCCAGGTTGCCGTGGGTGCTGTGGTGGATCGAGTGGGTGCGGCGCCAGACATCATAAGGCGTGAGCGTGAGCACGCCAATGATCCGCCCGACCCAGTCGCTCACATGGCGGTTGCGGAAGAAGGACCCGTGGCCGCAGTCATGCTGGATGGTGAACAGGCGCAGCAGAAAGGCGGCGATCGGAACCGAGATGGCAAGGGTCAGCCAATAGCTGACGGACAGCGACCACCAGGCCAGCGCCCAGAGCGCCAGGAAGGGCACAACAGTGACAGCCAGTTCGAAGGCACTGCGCAGATGATCCGGTTCCCGGTAGTGGGCCAGCACCTTGACCCATTCGCGTGCTGTCTTTTCGGCCGCGCCGGGCCGGTCGGGAATCTGGGTGCTGCTCATGCGCCTGCCGTTGTTCTTGAGTGGTGCAGACCGGATAGACTACCAGCCGGGCAGAGCAAGGGAAATTTTGCCGCAAACAGGTTTATTCCTTCACAGTTGCGGGTTCACGTCGTGACGGATTGCGGGTGATGCCCGGCGAATGGGGCGGAAAAAGAAAGGCCCCGGAAATCCGGGGCCTTTGATTTTTCTTTGAACGCAGAAGCTTAGTCCATGGCCTTGAAGTTGAACTCGCCGCCTTCCTTGATGCCCGAGGGCCAGCGGGAGGTCACGGTCTTGGTGCGGGTGTAGAACTTGAAGCTGTCGGGGCCGTGCTGGTTCAGGTCGCCGAACATGGATTTCTTCCAGCCGCCAAAGGTGTGGTAGGCCAGCGGAACCGGGATCGGAACGTTGATGCCGACCATGCCGATGTTCACACGGGATGCGAAGTCGCGCGCGGTGTCGCCGTCACGGGTGAAGATCGCGGTGCCGTTGCCGTACTCATGATCCATCGCCAGTTTCAAGGCTTCTTCGTAAGTACCTGCACGCACAGTGGAAAGCACCGGGCCAAAGATCTCCTGCTTGTAGATGTCCATGTCGGTGGTGACACGGTCAAACAGATGCGGGCCGACAAAGAAACCGTCTTCGTAGCCTTGCAGAGAGAAGTCTCGGTTGTCGACAACCAGTTCCGCGCCCTGATCGACACCGGACTGGATCAGGCCCAGGATACGGTCCTTGGCAGCTGCGGTGACCACCGGGCCCAGGTCGACGTCGTCGCCTGCGGTATAGGGGCCGACTTTCAGCTTTTCGATGCGCGGGATCAGCTTTTCGATCAGCTTGTCGGCGGTTTCTTCACCAACCGGAACCGCAACCGAGATTGCCATGCAGCGTTCGCCGGCCGCGCCAAAGCCAGCGCCGACCAGTGCGTCAGCGGCCTGGTCCAGATCAGCGTCGGGCATCACGATCATGTGGTTCTTGGCGCCGCCGAAGCATTGAGCGCGCTTGCCGTTGGCGGTGGCGCGGGAATAGATGTACTGCGCAATCGGGGTGGAGCCCACGAAAGAGACGCCCTGGATGATCTCGCTGTCCAGAATGGTGTCCACGGCTTCCTTGTCGCCGTTCACAACCTGGAACACGCCTTCGGGCAGACCGGCTTCAACAAACAGTTCAGCCAGCATCAGCGGCACGGAGGGGTCGCGCTCGGACGGCTTCAGCACCACGGCGTTGCCGCAGGCCAGGGCCGGGCCAACATGCCACAGGGGCATCATGGCGGGGAAGTTGAACGGCATGATGGAGCCGACAACACCCAGCGCCTGGCGCATGGAGAACATGTCGATGCCGGGGCCGGCGCTGTCGGTGAATTCACCCTTCAGCATTTGCGGTGCGCCGACGCAGTATTCGACGACTTCCAGGCCGCGCTGCAGGTCGCCCTTGGCGTCGGGGATGGTTTTGCCGTGCTCGCGGCTCAGTGCCTCGGCCAGCTTGTCCATGTCGCGGTTCATCAGCGCGACCATTTTCATCATCACACGGGCGCGTTTCTGCGGGTTGGTTGCAGCCCATGCGGGCTGTGCAGCAGCGGCTTTTTCGATGATTGCGGTGGTTTCAGCTGCGCTGGCCATTGCCAGTTTCGCCTGAACTTCTCCGGTGGCCGGGTTGAAGACATCGTCAAAGCGGCCCGAAGTGCCGGCAGAGAGCTTACCGTTGATAAAGTGGCCGAGTTCTTGCATCGGATCCTCCTGTTTTCCTTGACAGCAATCCTAGGCTTGCAAAAAACGCCGGAAAAGAGGAAAGATTTCAAAGAGGCTTTGCAGGAACGCAAAAGGTTAACGCATCGTTAGCATAAGCACGGAGGAACCGGCGCAATGGATCCGCAGTGGGATGATATGAAAGTGTTTTTGGCTGTGGCCCGGGAGGCGAGCCTGTCGGGGGCAGGGCGCATTCTGAAGATGGACCCTGCCACGGTGGGCCGCCGGGTTGCCCGGTTTGAAGCAGCACTGGAAACCCCGCTGTTTGTGAAGTCCCCGCAGGGCTATGCGCTGAGCGCGGCTGGCGACCGTCTGCTGGTTCATGCAGAAGCGGCAGAGCAGGCGATGCGTGCGGGCACCGAAGCGCTGACGGGACCCAATGACACCTTGTCAGGCCAAATCCGCATCGGCGCGCCGGATGGCAGCGCAAATTACATTTTGCCGCAGGTCTGCGCGCAGATCGCCGAAGACAATCCGGATCTGGATATTCAAATCGTCGCTCTGCCGCGGGTGATCAATCTCAGCCGCCGGGAAGCGGATATGGCTGTCACCGTCAGCGCGCCGACCGCGGGCAAGCTGCTGGTGCAGAAGATTTGCGACTACAGGCTGCACCTGGTGGCGTCGCGCCACTACCTGAAGCAGCACCCGCAGCTGAACCGTCTGGAAGATCTGAAGGGCCATAAAATGATCGGCTACATACCCGACATGATCTTCGACAAGGAGCTTGACTACCTGAACGACATTGGCATCGAACGGGTCGCGCTGGCCTCGAATTCCGTTTCGGTGCAGATCAAGATGGCGGCGCAGGGCACGGCTATCTGCGTCGCACATGATTTCAGCCTGCCGGCCCACCGGATGCTGCGCAAGATCCTGACGGACAAGGTCAGCCTGACCCGCAGTTTCCATCTGGTGCGCCATCAGGGGGACCAGCGCAGCGAGCGGCTGAACCGATTTGCGCAAGCCCTGTCCAAAGGCATCCGCGACGAGGTGGCCCGGCTGGAAGCCTTGACTTAAAGCTGCATTGCGGCAAACCTCTGAAATACGCAATAATATTTCGGAGGTGTGCGCAGAATGCTTGTTCAGGAGATTTTGAAGTCAAAGGCCGGCTCCGGTGTTGTCACCGTGCCTCTGCATGCGAGCGTTGCCGAGGCTGCAAAAGTGATGTCGGACAACCGTTTTGGCACCGTAGTGGTTTCTGCTGACGGCGAGTATCCGGACGGGATCCTGTCTGAGCGCGATATTGTGCGGGAACTGGCCAAAGCCGGTTCCGGATGCCTGGACCAGCCGGTCAGCGGCTATATGACGCGCGAGCTGGTCACCTGCACCAGCCAGTCCAATGTGGGTGAGATCCTGCAGCAGATGACCGATGGGCGGTTTCGCCATATGCCGGTGGTCGAGGACGGAAAACTCATTGGAATCGTGACACTTGGCGATGCCGTGAAGGCGCAGCTGGCGCAGGTCGCGATGGAAAAGGACGCGCTGCAGGACATGATCATGGGGCACTGAGCCGCAGGCAGGGCGTCCGTATTTCTGCCCTCTTGCATTCGCGCATGCAAATGTGTTTGCGTGCGCAGAAATTCTGACAAGGCAGGAGGCCGCCCATGCGCGTGGGTCTGTATCCCGGCACCTTTGACCCGATCACCATCGGGCATATCGATATCATCCGCCGCGCCAGCGCGCTGGTGGACAAGCTGGTGATCGGCGTTGCGATCAACCGCGACAAGGGGCCATTGTTCAACCTGGAAGAACGGGTCGAAATGATCGAGGCGGAATGCGCCAAGCTGTGTGCCGAGACCGGCACCGAAATCGTGGCGCATCCGTTTGAGAACCTGCTGATCGACTGCGCCCGCGACGTCGGCGCCCAGATCATCGTCCGCGGTCTGCGGGCCGTGGCTGATTTCGAGTATGAATTCCAGATGGTCGGCATGAACCGGGCGCTGGACAGCTCGGTGGAGACGGTGTTCCTGATGGCGGAAGCCCGGCATCAGGCGATTGCCTCCAAACTGGTCAAGGAAATCGCCCGGCTGGACGGGGATGTGTCAAAATTCGTGACGCCCCTGGTCAAGGAGCGGCTGCTGGAGCGGCTGGGCAAGACGGGCTGAACAAGCGGCGAGCAAACCCGCGGCGGAATGTGCTTGGCTGGGGGACGGGGCAGGGGCGCTGCCCCTCTTGGCCCTTGGCCAATTCACCCCGGAGTATTTTCAACCAGCAAGAAGCAACTCCGCCAGCGGCAGGCTGAAGCGCATGCAGTTGGCTGGCGGCCGCGGGTCAGCGCCAGAAGGCGACCCAGTCGATCAAGGCAAAGAACTTCTTGCCGAGGAAGATCATATGTGCGTCGCCGAACAGGGCGATGTCTATGACGGCTGCGGAGATCAGGAACAGGCCGAGGAAGATGGCAATCCGGTTGGTCATGAAGGCTCCGCCGTAAAGAAAACGCCCGCCCAGATAACCTGAGCGGGCGTGCATTCTCAAGCTGTTAAGGCCGGTATCAGCCCAGTTTGCCCATGGCAACAGCCACATCGGCCATGCGCACCGAGAAGCCCCACTCGTTGTCGTACCAGGCCAGCACGCGCACCATGCGGTCTTCGACCACGCGGGTCTGGTCCGGCGCGAAGATCGAGCTTTCCGGGGTGTGGTTGAAGTCGGTGGAGACCAGCGGCGCCGGCTCAAAGCCTAGAACGCCCTTCATCGGGCCTTCAGCCGCTTCCTTGACGGCAGCGTTGATCTGCTCGGCGGTCACGTCGCGGCCGGCGCGGAAGGTCAGGTCGACAGCGGAGACGTTCGGGGTCGGCACGCGGATGGCGGACCCGTCCAGGCGGCCCTTCAGGTTCGGCAGCACTTCACCCAGGGCCTTGGCGGCGCCGGTCGAGGTCGGGATCATCGACATGGCCGCAGCGCGGGCGCGGTACAGGTCCTTGTGGCGGCGGTCCAGGGTCGGCTGGTCGCCGGTGTAGGCGTGAATGGTGGTCATGATGCCGTGCTCGATGCCGAAGGCCTCGTCCAGCACCTTGGCCAGCGGCGCCAGGCAGTTGGTGGTGCAGGAGCCGTTGGAGATCATGGTGTCGCCGGCTTCCAGCTGGTCGTCGTTGACGCCGAACACGATGGTTTTGTCGACGTTTTTACCGGGGGCGGACAGCAGCACTTTCTTGGCGCCGCGCTCCAGGTGCGCCTTCGCCTTCTCGCCGTCGTTGAACTTGCCGGTGCATTCCAGAACAACATCGCAGCCCGACCAGTCCAGCTCGTTCATGTCGTAGGTGGAGAACATCTGCATGTCGCCGCGGCCCAGGTTCATGGTGCCTTCGCCGATGGTGACGTCGCCGGGGAAACGGCCATGCACGGAGTCGTATTTGATCAGATGCGCCGCGGTGTCCAGCGGACCGGTGGCGTTCACCTTGATCACTTCGATGTCGTCGCGGCCCGAGGCGGCGATATGCGACAGGGTGCAGCGGCCGATGCGGCCAAAACCGTTGATCCCGACTTTGATGGTCATGAGTACGTCTCCAAGCGAGCAAAACCTTTGGCCGCCATATAGACCGGGGCGGATGTGGTCTAAAGGGGTAAAAGCGGCATTAAATGAAACTGTTAGCGCAAAATCATGATGTTGGCGGTAACGGTTTGCGGCGGTGGCGGTAACGGAAATCAACGCTCGAGGCGCGGTGGCGCTAACGCTTGTGCTGCGGCGCGGAACCGGGCAGATTGCCCCCAAACGCGAACAGGATTTGAGGGAATTGGTATGAGCGGTTTGCTGGCGCTGCTGGATGATGTGGCAGGGATTGCCAAGGTTGCGGCGGCCTCGGTCGACGATGTGGCGGCGGCAGCGGGCAAGGCCGGAGCCAAGACCGCGGGCGTGATCATCGACGATGCGGCAGTGACACCGAAGTACCTGCAGGGCTTTGCCCCCGCGCGCGAACTGCCGATCATCTGGCGCATCACTCGCGGCTCCTTGTTCAACAAGCTGATACTCCTGTTGCCGGTTGCGATGCTGCTGGCCAATTTTGCGCCCTGGCTGATCACGCCCTTGCTGATGCTGGGCGGATCCTACCTGTGTTTTGAGGGTGCTGAGAAGATCTTTCACGTGCTGTTCCCGCACGCCAGCCACGCCATTGACGAGGATATGAGCGTCAAGGATCCTGGCCATCTGGAGGAACAGAAGATCAAGGGTGCGATCAAGACCGACTTCATCCTGTCGGCGGAGATCATGACCATCGCGCTGGCCGCCATCGAGGCGCCGAATGTCTGGATGCAGGCTGCGACTCTGGCGGTGGTGGCGATTGGTGTGACGCTGGCGGTCTATGGCTCTGTCGCGCTGATTGTGAAGATGGACGACGTGGGGCTGTACCTGACGAACAACGCGCCGACGCCTATCGGCCGGGGGCTGGGGCGCGGGCTGGTCAAGTTCATGCCGGTGCTGATGAAGATCCTGTCGGTGGTCGGCACCGCGGCGATGCTGTGGGTCGGCGGCTCCATCATCATTCACGGGCTGGAGGTGCTGGGCTTTGGCTGGCTGGGCCATCTGATCCACGACTGGGCCTATGCCGTGGGCCACGCGGTGCCTTCTGCCTGGGAAGGCTTTGCCGAGTGGACGGCCAAGGCCGCGATGGACGGGGTGTTTGGCGTCGCGCTGGGGCTGCTGCTGATCCCGCTGGCGACGAAGGTGATCGGGCCGGTTCTAGGGAAGCTTGGAGCAAGCAAGGCAGGTCACTAAAAGTCCGTTGGTCCTGCTAGTTTATACTCAGTTTTAACGCTTTGCGGGCCTTCCAGCAGAGATCCAATTTACTAATAGCTTACATTGGAGATCAAAATGCCTTTGTTTCTCTACAGTCTGACTTACGGAACCGAAACGAAGACCGTTGAGTTGAGCAAGAGTAACCCTCAAGGCTGGTTGCTACAGGCAGTTGAAACGAGTTTTCCTGAAGTCGCGTCACGGCGAGCAGAAGATATCATGCGCCTCCGACTAGAGAAAGTTGTTGGACGAAAGCAAGCTTGGCAGACCAGTCTAAAAGACGTGCCCCATGACCTGATCATTCAAGTGAGCCAGGCTTGATCGGATGCAACCTTCGCCGGATGGCCGACCAGAAATAGAAAAGGGCACCCTTTAGGGTGCCCTAGGTCATGATCTAAGTTTCGGGTGTTAACCCAGCAGCTCTTTCACTTTCGCCACTGTGCCCTCGGCGGTGATGCCGAAGCGTTCGAACAGCTCGCCTGCGGGGGCGGAGGCGCCGAAGCGGTCCATGCCGACGAAACCGGCTTTCTTCTCCTGGCCGCGCTCGCCCAGCAGCCAGCGGTCCCAGCCACCATCGCGCACGGCGGCCTCGATGCCGACGCGGACCGGGCCTGCGGGCAGGACCTTGCGGCGGTAGGCTTCGTCCTGGGCTGCAAACAGCTCCATGCAGGGCATGGAGACGACGCGGGTGCCGATGCCTTCGGCTTCCAGCTTGGCCTTGGCTTCCATCGCAACCGAAACCTCGGAACCGGTGGCGATCAGGATCACCTGGCGCTTGTTTTCAGCCTCAGCCAGCACATAGGCGCCTTTTTCGACCATGTTGGTCAGCTTGTGCTCGGTCCGGACGGTCGGCAGGTTCTGACGAGTCAGGGTCATTACCGAGGGGGTTTCCTTGGCGGTCAGGGCAATCTCCCAGGCCTCGGCGGTTTCCACGGTGTCGGCCGGGCGGAACACATAGGTGTTCGGGGTCGCGCGGCAGATTGCCAGGTGTTCAACCGGCTGGTGGGTCGGGCCGTCTTCGCCGACGCCGATCGAGTCGTGGGTCATCACAAACACGGTCGGGATTTTCGACAGTGCGGCCAGGCGCATCGCCGGGCGGGCATAGTCGGTGAAGCAGAAGAAGGTGCCGCCATAGGGGCGCATGCCGCCGTGCAGGGTCATGCCGTTCATCGCGGCTGCCATGCCGTGCTCGCGGATGCCCCAGTAGACGTAACGGCCCTTGCGGTTGTCGGTGTCAAAGACACCCAGGTCGCCGGTCTTGGTGTTGTTGGAGCCGGTAAGGTCGGCAGAGCCGCCCACGGTTTCCGGCATCAGCGGGTTGATGACGGCCAGCGCCATTTCCGAGGATTTGCGTGTGGCAACCTTGGGTTGCTCCTCGCTTACCTGCTTTTTCAGTGCCTTGATGGCGGCAGAGAGTTTCTTGGGCGCGTCCAGCGCATAGGCGCGGTTGAAACGGTCCTGCTTCTGCTGCGACAGTTCGGCAAAGCGGGCTTCCCAGGCTTCACGCTCGGACTTGCCGCGGGCGCCGATCTCTTCCCACTGGGATTTGATGTCGGCTGGGACTTCAAACGCGCCGCCGGTCCAGCCATAAGCGTCTTTGGCCGCCTGCAGCTGGCCTGCGTCGGTCAGGGCGCCGTGGCCTTTGGAGGTGTCCTGTGCGGCGTGGCCCAGGGCGATGTGGGTCTTGCAGGCAATCATCGACGGCTTTTTCGATTTCTTCGCCGCCTCGATGGCCTCGTCGATGGCCTTGGGGTCGTGGCCGTCGATTTCCAGCACCTGCCAGCCCGACGCCTTGAAGCGCTGCACCTGGTTGGTGCGGTCGGACAGTTCAACGGTGCCGTCGATGGTGATGTTGTTGTTGTCCCAGAACACGATCAGCTTGCCCAGTTGGTGACGGCCTGCCAGGCCGATGGCCTCCTGGCTGATGCCTTCCATCAGGCAGCCGTCGCCGGCGATCACATAGGTGTGGTGATCCACGACCTTCTTGCCGTAGTGGGCGCGCTGCATTTCCTCAGCCATGGCAAAACCGACGGCGTTGGAGATGCCCTGGCCCAGCGGGCCGGTGGTGACTTCAACAGCGTCCAGCAGGAAGTTCTCCGGGTGGCCTGCGGTCAGCGCGCCGGATTGGCGGAAGTTCTTGATCTGATCCAGGGTGACCTGTTTGTCGCCGGTGAGATACAGCAGCGAATAGATCAGCATCGAGCCATGGCCCGCGGACAGGATGAAACGGTCGCGGTCCGGCCACTGCGGGTTCGATGCATCGAATTTGAGGTGCTTTTCGAACAGCACGGTCGCCACATCGGCCATGCCGATCGGCATGCCGGTGTGCCCGGAGTTTGCGGCAGCAACGGCGTCCAGCGCCAGCGCGCGGATGGCGGCGGCTTTGTTCCAATGCTCGGGGTTTGCGGTGCGCAGGGCTGTCAGGTCCACTTGGATTGTCCTTTGGCGTTAACAGGCATTTGCTGCGCTCAATAACAGCGATGCCGCAAAGATCAAGCATGCTTGCGCGCATGTCTGCCTTGCTGCGCGAACTTGGCGCGGCAAGTGGTTGAAACGCAAAGGGGGGTGATTTATTCCTGAGAGAGAAGAACTGGCCCATGTCAGCGGTGTTGCGTTCAATTCGCAGGTGCGCCGGAGAGAATATGGAAAAGATGTGGACGGGTGAGGGACAGGCATGAACCAGATTGAAGAATTGCAAGGCCGCATCCAGGCCGCGCTGGAGCGTATCAGTGCAGGCTCTGCCGCGCTGCAAGAGGCGCGCGCTGCGGACCAGGCAAGGGCCGAGGACGCCGCTGCCAAGGCAGAGGCATCAGCAGCTGAGGCCGCCAAAGCGGCAGAGGCTGCGGCTGCGGGCGCGGCCAACGCCGAAGTTGAGCAGGCGCTGGAAGAAGAAAAGCTCGCCAATGCCCAGCTTGAAGAGCGGGTGAAAGTGCTGCACGCCCGCCTGCAAGAGGCCGGCGGTCAGGCGCCTGCGGCCAGCGAGGATGTCGCGGCCATGCAGGCTGAGCTTGAACTGCTGCGCAACGAGGCCGGTGATCCGGCCGAGAAGGAAGCGCTGCGGGCAGAGGTTTCGCGTCTGAAGGGCGAGCTGGAAGCGGCTGCCAATACCTCTGCCAGCGAGAAGGAAGGCCTGGAAGATCAGCTTGCTGAGGTCAAGGCCGCGAATGACAGTCTGATGTCGCAGTTGGAGGAGGCGCAGGCAGGGGCTGTGGCACCGGTTGAAGCGGCTCCGGCTCAGGACTTGAGTGCCGAGATCGCGCACCAGAATGAAACCCTGCTGAGGCTGGACACTGAATTGCAGCAGCTTCGTCAGGCCAATGAGGAATTGCGTGCTTCCAACATTGCATTGCGCGATGCCAACGCCCAGAGCCTGGGGGATGCCGGGCTGATCAACTCCTCCATGGAGGCTGAAATTGAGGGGCTGCGCGCAGCACAGGCCAGTGATCAGGCCCAGGTGAACGCGGTCCTGGCCAAGCTGGAGCCACTGCTGGCCAATGCCCGCAACCTGCCGGAAGGGGAGGAAGTCTGATGCCCGAAGTAACCATTCATATCGGCGGCCGCAGTTTTGAAGTCTCCTGCCAGGAAGGCGAGGAAAGCTATCTGCATTCCGCCGCCAAGATGCTGGACGACGAGGCGCAGGTTCTGTCCGACCAAATCGGCAGGATGCCCGAAGCGCGGATGCTGCTGATGGCCGGGCTGATGCTGGCGGACAAGACCGCTGCGGTGGAAGACCGGATCAAGGAAGTCGAGGCCGAGCTTGCCGAGCGCGAGCGGGAACTGGCAGAACTGCGGGAGGCACCCGCGCCGGAACCCGAGCGCATTGAAGTGCCGATTGTTCCGCCCCAGGTCGCGGAAACCCTGGCAGAGCTGGCAGCGCGGAGCGAAGCACTGGCTCAGGAGCTTGAAGAAAAGGCGCAGCCGGGCGCCTGACCAGTTAGTTTGCCTTCTAAGGACCTGGGAATAAGGCAGAATTCTGTCCGTTTCCGGGCCTTTGCTGGATCCGCCGGAAACACTGTTTTTCAAGCCGTGCAGCTACTGAAGCCTCGTGGTTAACAACAATTTTCGGTAAATTCGCTGCACAGGAAAATGACCTGAGGCAGTGGAGCAGCAAAGTGTTGGAAGCGATGATCCTAGCGGTGCTGGTTGTTGCCGGTGTCTCGATGAGCAGCTTTGATGTCGATATTCCGGAGCCGGAAGAGGATGTTCCTGACACGGAACCGACCGAATACTCGGACCGGCTGCAGCTTGGCGATGACGCCGACAGCATTGATGCCGGACGCGGCAATGATCAGGTCGCGGCGGGCGGCGGGGATGACACAGTGGCCGGCGGGCTGGGCAAGGATATCCTGTTTGGCGAGGCGGGTCATGACCGGCTGTCTGGAGGCGGCTTTCACGACATCCTGTTCGGCGGTGACGGAGATGACCTGCTGGAGGGCGAGGAAGGCAAGGATATTCTGCTGGGCGGCACGGGCGACGACACCGTGCTGGGCGGCGACTGGGATGACGTGATCTCGGGCGGTGCGGGATCCGATCTATTGGAAGGCGGGCGCGGCAACGACAATATCTTTGGCGTCAGCGTGGTTCCCGAACCGGACGCAGACACGTTGACGCAATTGCGCGAAGGTGAAGAAATTGCGGAGAATATCTTTAGCCTTTCGGCGGATGACGAAGCTGACACGCTGAACGGCGGCGATGGCCAGGACTACCTGGCTTTGGGCGCCGGAGATACGGGCAATGGCGGCGCGGGGCGTGATGTTTTTGAGCTTTATCCGGCGGACGCCGGCACCGCTGTCATCACGATCCAGGATTACGAGGCCGGGACTGACAGCATCCGTATCGCGGGCGCGGACACAGGCGGCTACAGTGTCCAGCAGGAAGACGGCAGCGATGATGCGCTGATCCTGGAAAGCGGGAACCTAGTGGCGCGGCTGACCGGCGCGGGCAGCAGTTTTTCACTTGAGCAGCTTGAATTTACGCCCGGGGAATAACTGTCGGCACGCCTTTCTGTCCTGTGTGACTTCAGGGCGGCCTTGGGGCCGCCTATAGATTGTTTCCGGAGTTGAAACGCAGTTTTGAAGCTGCGGTGCACGGCTGTTGCGCCTGGTCTCTGGACCTGGCAGGCAAACCCGCATAGTACAATTTAGAGATGTTTTTAGGTCAATTTAAGGAAGTTCGGATGATTGCAGCAATTCTGCTTGGAACTTTGGCTGTCGCGGGCCTGGCCATCAGCATTGGCGACAATGACGGTGAAGACCTGAACACCGAACCCACGGATTCCGCAGATGACCTCCGTTATGGCGGCACCGATGATTTGATCGACGCAGGAACCGGCTTTGACACGGTGAACGCCGGCGCAGGCGATGACACTGTGGACGCAGGCGAGGGCAAGGATGTAGTTTATGCCGGAGACGGGGACGACAGTGTCGCTGGCGGCGGTTTCCACGATATTGCCTATGGCCAGGGTGGAGATGACACTTTGAACGGCGGCGATGAAATCGATGCGCTGTTCGGCGGTGATGGCGACGATGTGCTGGAAGGCGGCGCCTGGAACGACGCTTTGTCCGGCGGCAATGGCGCCGACTACCTGAGCGGCGGTCTGGGCGATGACGAGCTGAACGGGGTGAACCTGAACCGCGAGCTGACAGCCGAGGAAATTGCCCGGTTCCGTGATGAAGAAAACCCGGACCCGGTGACGGATGTATTTGTTTCCACCGCTGCAGATGGCGCCGATACGCTGGTCGGCGGCGAGGGCGACGACAACCTGGCTCTTGGCAAGGGGGACACCGGCAATGGCGGTGCGGGCTCTGACGAGTTTGAGCTGGTTGTGGGCCAGGAGGGTGACGAAGTCATCATCATCGAGGACTACACCTTTGGCGAGGATGGTGTTCAGATCATCATTGATGACGGGAACGGCAACGAGGTCACCCCGGTCCGCAGCGACTACACTGTCGAAAAGGACGATGAAACTGGTGATGCGCTGATTTTGGAGCGCGGTGAAGTCATTGCCCGTCTGCTGGGTGCCGGTGATACCTTCAGCAACGACTATCTGGTTGTCGGCAGCTACGTCTGATCTGCGTCAGGCATGAAAAACCCCGCCGGAGCAGACAAGCCTCGGCGGGGTTTTCTTTTTGGCGCAGCCTTGCTCAGCCGTTGGCTTCGCGGATCTTGTCGGCGGCATCCTTGTTGAAGGTGATGCCGTTTTCGTCGAACATGCCGTCCAGTTCGCCGGACAGTGTCATCTCGGTGATGATGTCGCAGCCGCCGACAAATTCGCCCTTCACATAGAGCTGCGGGATGGTCGGCCAGTCGGAGTATTCCTTGATGCCGGCGCGGATCTCTTCATCCGCCAGGACATTCACATCGGTGTAGTCCACGCCGATGTAGTTCAGCACCGCCGCCACGCGCGAGGAGAAGCCGCACTGGGGCATTTCCTTGGTGCCTTTCATGAACAGCACAACGTCGCTGGCTTTGACGGTTTCGTCAATGCGGGTCTTTACGTCGGTCATTAATCCATTTCCTTTCGGCTGCTGCGCCGTTTCCGTTGGCCGTCATATAGGTAATAACGTGCGTTTTGCCAATCCGCGCCAGGAGGCTTGCCGGAATGTGCAAAACGCTATTTCCGTTTGCTCCTGGGAACGAAAAAGCGCGCGTATTCCTGCGGGTCTTTCGGAACCTTCCAGGTCCGGACAGAGCCGCCGCCCATGCCCGACTGATAATCAGAGCGCAGGGTATGGTAGTTCGGGTCTGTGTCGTCCTCCTCCAAAGGGCGGCGGCGCTGGGAAACTAACGCCACAATGGCGGTCATGACCACAATGCCGAGAACCAGAATGGAGGTGAACAAGGACATAGCGCTTACTCCGGCGCCTTCGTCGTCAGCGCCAGCGCGTGCAGCTCGCCGTCGGGGCCGTCCATCTTGCCCTTCAGCGCGGCATAGACGGCGCGCTGCTGCTGGACGCGGTTCTTGCCGCGGAAGCTTTCGTCGACAACCATCGCCGACATATGCACGCCATCGGTGCCGCCGACCTGGATTTCGGCGTCCGGGAAGGCTTCGCGCAGCAGTTCTTCAATCTCGTGGGCTTGCATGGGCATCCGGGGAAGTCCTTTATCTCGTTTGGTAAAAATGTAGGTTGGCGCCGGGGGCTGTGCAAGCAGGATTAGCTGCGGCCTTGCGCAAAAGGTGCAACAGCCTCGACGAAGTCCGGCAGTGCGGCGAGCGCATCCTGCACGCCGTCTTCCTCGAAATCCCAGACCGAAGATGGATTTTCCGGGCAGAGCGCCCCGGTCAATACCTGGCAACGGTCCTGCAGCGCCGCAGGCAAAGGCAGGGCAGAGGCTTCCTGCAGAACCAAGAGCGCTTCGTGGATCGGGCGCAGCACCCGCAGGGCGTAGGTCATATGGGGCAAGAGGTCCGGATCATCGCGCCAGGTTTCGCCGTCAAACAGCTCTTGCGTCACGCGCTGACCGGCGCCGGCGCAGGAATAAGCGACGCAGCCGCCGAAGCCGGAGGGGATCAGGTCGTCATGGATCGTGCAGCGGAAGTCCGGCCCAAGATTGGGGCAGGGCGTGTCCTGCGCTTTGACCAGCCCGAAGTCTTCATGCGGCTCAAACGGGTAAGCGAGGCAGCACAGGGCTGCGCAGCGGCTGCAATCCTCTTTCAGCTCAGGAAGGTGCAAAGGCCGGCTCCCGGTTCAATAGAAAAGGCGGGATGACTTTGCCATCCCGCCTTTGAACATGTTGTTGGTTCAGAGCCTTGTAAAGCCGTGCGGTCAGGCGACAGCAGCCGCAAAGCTGGAGCGGAAGATCTCCTTCAGCTCGGCCAGCGATGCCTCGGAGCCGCCGATCTTGATGCTGTCTCCGCCGAACTTGCCGACGGTGGTCAGCGGCACGCCGGCCTGGCCCGCGGCCAGCATCAGAGCTTCGGCCTGATCGAAGTTGCAGGCAATCAGGTAACGCGCCTGATCTTCACCGAACAGGGTTTGAGTGTCGCCTGCATCGATCTGCACGCCAACGCCGGCTTCCTCAGCCATTTCAAAGGCTGCCAGTGCCAGGCCGCCATCGCCGAGGTCGGTGCAGGCCTTGATGAAGTCACGGTTGGCGCGGATGAATTCGCCATTGCGCTTCTCGGCTGCCAGGTCGACCGCTGGCGCGTCGCCGTCTTCGCGGTTGAAGACTTCGGCAAGCAGGGCGGACTGGCCCAGGTGGCCGATGGTTTCACCCACCAACAGGGCCACATGGCCGTCGCGGGCTTCGCCGATGATCGGCTCTTCATCTGCAGCCACCAGGCCAACGGCACCGATCGTTGGGGTCGGCAGGATCGCCTGGCCGTCGGTCTCGTTATACAGAGACACGTTGCCGGAGACGATCGGCATATCCAGTGCGGCCACGGCCTCGCCAATGCCTTTGATGGCGCCGACGAACTGGCCCATGATCTCGGGCTTTTCGGGGTTGCCGAAGTTCAGGTTGTCGGTGGTTGCCAGGGGCTTGGCGCCAACGGCGGTCAGGTTGCGGTAGGCTTCGGCCACTGCCTGCTTGCCGCCCTCAACCGGGTTCGCCTTGACGTAGCGCGGGGTCACGTCGGAGGTGAAGGCCAGTTTCTTGTCGGTGCCATGCACGCGGATCAGGCCAGAGCCTGCACCCGGACGGCGCTGGGTGTCGCCCATGACGGTGGTGTCGTACTGTTCGTAAACCCATTGCTTGCCGGCATAGTTCGGCGAGGCCAGCAGTGCCTTGAGGCCATCAATCGGGTCGATGGTCGGCACGTCGGCGTCGGTCAGTGCTTCGGGGATGACCGGCTCATTCCAGGGGCGGTCATATTCCGGCGCGGTCGAGGAGAGTTTGGACAGAACCAGGTCCGCCTTCACTTCGCCGTTGTGCATGATCAGGAAGCGGTCTTCTGCGATGGTTTCGCCGACGATAGCGAAATCCAGGTCCCATTTCTCGAACACGGCGCGGGCTTCGGCTTCCAGCTCCGGCTTCAGCACCATCAGCATGCGTTCCTGAGACTCCGACAGCATCATTTCATAAGCTGTCATGTTCTCTTCGCGCTGCGGCACGTTTTCCAGGTCCAGGCGCACGCCCAGCTTGCCCTTGTCGCCCATTTCCACGGCCGAGCAGGTGAGGCCCGCGGCACCCATGTCCTGGATCGAAATCACAGCACCGGTCTGCATCAGCTCCAGCGTGGCTTCCATCAAGCGCTTTTCGGTGAAGGGGTCGCCAACCTGAACGGTGGGGCGCTTTTCCTCGATGGTGTCGTCGAATTCGGCCGAGGCCATGGTGGCGCCGCCTACGCCGTCACGGCCGGTCTTGGCGCCCAGATACACAACCGGCATGCCCACGCCCGACGCGGCAGAGTAGAAGATGCCGTCGGTCTTGGCCAGGCCTGCGGCGAATGCGTTCACCAGGCAGTTGCCGTTGTAGGCCGGGTGGAAGCGGACTTCGCCGCCGGCGCAAGGCACGCCAAAGCAGTTGCCATAACCGCCGATGCCTTCAACCACGCCGTTGACCAGCTGTTTGGTCTTGGGGTGGGAGGTCTCGCCGAAGGACAGCGAGTTCATCGAGGCGATGGGGCGTGCGCCCATGGTGAAGACGTCGCGCAAGATGCCACCAACCCCGGTTGCAGCACCCTGGTAGGGCTCGATGTAGGAGGGGTGGTTGTGGCTTTCCATCTTAAAGACCACCGCGTCGCCATCACCGATGTCCACGATGCCCGCGTTCTCGCCAGGGCCGCAAATGACCTGCGGGCCCTCAGTCGGCAGGGTGCGCAGCCATTTTTTTGAGGATTTATAGGAGCAGTGCTCGTTCCACATTGCCGAGAAGATGCCCAGCTCAGTGAAGGTCGGCTCCCGCCCGATGATTTCGAGGATCAGATCGTATTCCTCGGGCTTCAGCCCGTGGTTAGCAATCAATTCAGGCGTGATGGCGGGTTCCTGCATCCGTAAACGTCCCCAATGGCTGCGATTGCGCGCCTTTTAGGGCAAGGAAGGGCGCGGGGGAAGTGGAATTAAAGAAATCCGGATCAGTTCTCATACAGGGCGTCTTTGCGCCGCAGCTGCGGGCGAGGCCGCCCGGATGAAGTTGCAGGCTTTTCAAAGTGATGCAAATTTTGGCCGGGCTTCGGAAAGCGGCTGAAATTACAAGCATTGCGAAAGTCGCTCAGCGTCTGAAGAATTCTTGCAGTGACGGAACAAATTTCGTCCGGTTATCCATAAAGCAAGGGCCCCTGTCTGTTTCAACAACTTCTCCGAACCTTTGATTCCGGCATTGGCCAGCTAAGACGGGCGTGAAGTAAATCAAATGAAGCCAGCAGGTTAGCTGCCAAAAAAAAGGCCGAGCACTAAGCTCGGCCGAAGTCCAACAGGGAGGTATGAAGGGGGGCGAAGCCGCCGCCTTCATGAGGATCATTTAGGGCGCCATGCCTGCCCCTTCAAGGGGATTAACACCAAATGAACGTCAATGCTGGTATGCGCAATTTGCATGGCTTGGTCCGCAGCACTGGATTGACGCATCGAAAACCGGCCAGCTTTCTGCGCCGCCGCGGGAAAATCCTGCCTTGCCGGAAGTTTAGCGCTTAGAGCTTGCCGAGCTCTTTCATGTGCTTTCGGTGTGCCATGATTTCGGACTGCACAAAGTCGCGGAAAGCGCCAACACGCTGTGAGTGGCGGAGTTCTTCGGGGTAGGCAAGGTAAACCGGCACCTGGTTCTGGTCTTCTGGCGGCAGCACTTCGACAAGTTCCGGGAACTCTTCGGTCACATAATCCGGCAGAATGCCGACGCCGAGATCATGCAGCACGCCTTGCAGCACACCAAAATAGTTGTTTACGGTGAGCAGAGAGCCCGGGTTATTCGCCATCAGCGCCTTGCCCAGAACAGCGGCTGAGCCGACTTGGGCAGACCGCTGGTTCTGACAGATCAGGCGGTGTTCGGAAATATCGGCCACCGTTTCCAATGTGCCGCGTTGCTCAATATAGGCAGGAGAGGCATATAACCCCATCCGCACCGTCATCAGCCGCTTGCGCACCAGGTCGGCCTGGCTGGGCTCCTTCATGCGGATGGCCACGTCGGCCTCGCGCATGGGAAGGTCCAGAACCCGCTCCTCCAGCATCAGGTCGATTTTGAGGTTGGGGTATTGCTCGTACAGTTTTGTCAGCCGCGGCGCGAGCCACAGGGTGCCGAACCCAACAGTGGTGGTCACACGAAGTTCTCCGAACACTTCCTCCTCGCTGTCGCGGATGCGCGCGGCGGCGGCTTCCAGGCGGCTGGACATGGATTGTGTGGCGTCAAACAGCAGTTCACCCTGCTCGGTGAGAATCAGTCCGCGCGCATGGCGGTGGAAAAGCGTCGCATTCAGGCTCTCTTCCAGCGCCCGGATCTGGCGGCTGACCGCCGATTGCGACAGATTCAGCTTATCTCCGGCATGGGTCAGGCTGCCCGCATCCGCGACCGCGTGAAATATTCTGAGCTTATCCCAATCCATATGCGTTACTTTCTGTGCGTTTCGGGCCGACTGTATGAAATCTTAGTTATGTATCAGTTTCCGCAGTGCAAGCGAGCAAAAATGTGAAAAAAGAGCTCTACACAGGTCAGCAATTCTGACCTATTATTGGGTTCAGTTAGGCAAGCTAATCCAAGGTTGAGGAGGACCGGATGGGCACGCAAGAGATCTCACTCAACGACAAATACGACCTCGAAAAGTCGCCGGTGCTGTTGAACGGCACGCAGGCGCTGGTGCGGCTGATGCTGATGCAAAAGCACCGCGACGTGGCAGCGGGATTGAACACCGCCGGGCTGGTCACCGGTTACCGCGGATCGCCATTGGGTGCGGTTGACCTGCAAATGAGCCGGGCCGAGAAGCAGTTGAAAGAGGCGGATGTCACCTTTCAATACGGCTTGAACGAGGATCTCGCTGTCACCGCTCTGTGGGGTGCGCAGCAAGCCGAAGTGCGAGGCGAGGGCAAATACGACGGCGTCTTTGGCCTGTGGTATGGCAAGGGGCCCGGGGTGGACCGTTCGGGCGACGCGATCCGGCATGCCAACATGGCCGGCACCTCGAAACACGGCGGCGTCCTGCTGGCGATGGGCGACGACCACACCGGCGAAAGCTCAACCGTGCTGCATCAGTCGGAATGGTCGCTTTTGGATTGCTACCTGCCGATCGTCAGCCCGGCCGGGGTACAGGAAATCCTGGACTACGGCATCTATGGCTATGCGCTCAGCCGCTTTTCCGGCCTCTGGGTTGGCCTAAAGACCATGAAGGACACCATCGAGGTAACCTCCGTGGTTGATGCACGCCCGGAGCGGATGGAGATCGTCACACCGGAATTCGACATGCCGGGCGACGGGCTGAACATCCGCCTGGATGACGACCGCTTCCGCCAGGAAAACCGCATCATCGACTACAAACGTTTTGCGGCAGAGGCGTTCAGCCACGCCAACAAGATGGACAAGCGCGTGTGGGGCAAGCCCGGCGCCAAGATCGGCTTTGTCGCGGCAGGCAAGAACTGGCTGGATCTGGTGCATGCTCTGAAGCTGCTGAACATCGATGAAAACATGGCCGAGCGGCTGGGCATCACCACCTACAAGGTGGGCCAGACCTTCCCGATGGACATGAAGGGCTTCCACGACTGGGCCGAAGGGCTGGACCTGATCGTGGTGGTTGAGGAAAAGCGCAAGCTGATCGAGATCCAGATCAAGGAAGCGATCTTTGACGACCGCCGCGGCCGCCGGGTTTATGGCTGGTACAAGGGCGGGGCAGGCGCCTTGCACCGCGAGGAGCTGTTCCCGACAAAATTTGCGCTGGACCCGATCATGATCGCCGAGAAACTGGGCGGTATCCTGATCGAGGAAGGCCGCGAAACCGAAGCAATCAAGGCAGGTCTTGAAAGCCTGGCTGAGGCGCGCCGCGCCGACAACGCTGAGGAAATCGCCACCCGGCTGCCCTACTTCTGCTCCGGCTGTCCGCACAACAGCTCGACCCGCCTGCCGGATGGATCCCGCGCTTATGCCGGCATCGGCTGCCACTTCATGGTGCAGTGGATGGACCGCGAAACCACAGGCTTCACCCACATGGGCGGCGAGGGCGTCAACTGGGTCGGCGAAGCGCCGTTCTCGACACGCAAGCATGTGTTCCAGAACCTGGGCGATGGCACCTACAACCACTCCGGTGTGCAGGCGATCCGTGCTGCGCTCGCTGAAGGCACCAACATCACCTACAAGATCCTCTACAATGACGCCGTTGCCATGACCGGCGGCCAGCAGGCCGAAGGGGGCCTCACGGCGCATCAGATCGCGCATGAGCTGCAGGCGATGGGCGTGAAGACCATGGCCGTGGTCTATGACGAGAAGGAAGACGTCGACGCCGCGCTGTTCCCGGCAGGTATGCGGATGCACGAACGCGCCGAGATGATGAAGATCCAGCGCGAGTACGAACAGGTTGAGGGCGTCTCTGCCATCATTTACATCCAGACCTGCGCCGCGGAAAAACGCCGCCGCCGTAAGCGCGGCCTGTTCCCGGACCCGGACCAGCGGGTGTTCATCAACACAGACGTCTGCGAGGGCTGCGGCGATTGCGGGGTACAGTCTAACTGCGTGTCCATCGTGCCCAAGGACACCGAACTCGGCCGCAAGCGGGCCATCGACCAGTCCTCCTGCAACAAGGATTTCTCCTGCGTCAATGGATTCTGCCCGTCCTTCGTGACTGTCGAAGGTGCCAAGGTCCGCAAAGAAGCCACTGCCGATATCGACCTGCCGCATCTGCCGCAGCCCGACCTGCCCGCAATCGACGGCACCCATAACGTGGTGATCACCGGCGTCGGCGGCACAGGCGTTGTGACCATCGGCGCAGTGCTGGCGCAGGCAGCGCAGATCGACGGCAAGGGTGCAGGCCTGATGGAAATGGCAGGCCTCGCCCAGAAGGGCGGCGCGGTCCACATCCACTGCCGGATTGCCAACAACCCCGAGGACATCTCGGCCATCCGCATCGCCACCGGCGAAGCGCATGCGCTGATCGGCGGCGACCTGGTGGTGAGTGCCGGCGCTAAGACGCTGGGCCTGACAACCACCGGCCAGACTGGTGCGGTTGTGAACAGCCATGAGATCATCACCGGCGAGTTCACCAAAAACACCGAGTTCAAGGTGCCGGTTGACCGCCTGGAAGTTGCCCTGCAGGCGCGCCTGCGCAACCGGCTTGATCTGTTCGATGCGTCTGAATTGGCACGCGCCGCCATGGGCAATTCAATCTTCTCCAACATGATGGTGTTCGGCGGCGCCTGGCAAAAGGGGCTGGTGCCTGTCAGCCATGAAGCCATCGAACAGGCGATCGGGATGAACGGCGCCGCGGTGGAGCGCAACAAGCGTGCCTTTGATATCGGCCGCTGGGCTGTGCTGAACCCGGAAGAAGCGGCCAGGCTGATCGAACCCAAGGTGGTGGACCAGCCCAAGACGCTGGACGAGAAAATCGCCTTCCGGAAGGACCACTTGATTGCCTACCAGGGCAAAGGGCTGGCGAAACGCTATGGCAAGCTCTTGGATGGTATCAGCGATCCCGCGCTGAAAGAGGCGGTGGCAAAGGGATACCACAAGCTCTTGGCCTGCAAGGATGAATACGAGGTGGCCCGGCTGCTGCTCGACACCCGCGCCAAGGCGGAAGCCGAGTTCGAGGGCGACCTCAAACTTTCCTATCACCTGGCGCCGCCGATGCTGAGCGGCACCGGTCCCGACGGCCGCCCGATGAAACGCAAGTTCGGCGCGGGCATGGAACGCGGGTTCAGGCTGCTGGCCAAGCTGAAGGGTTTGCGCGGCACACCGCTTGATGTTTTCGGCTACACCGCCGAACGCAGGATGGAGAGGGCTCTGATCAAACAGTATGAACGCGACATGAAGGAGTGGCTGCCAAAGGCCGTCCCGGACCTGATGGAGCCCCTGATCGCTCTGGCGGAACTGCCGTTGCAGATCCGCGGCTTCGGTCCGGTCAAGCTGGCCAATGAGCAAAAGGCGGCCAAACGCCGCGAAGAACTGCTTGCCGCCTTGCGCCAGGGCGGTGTGTCTCTGAAGCAAGCGGCAGAATAGAACAGCCGGGCGAAGCGCTCCCGCCCGCCCGGGGCCATTCGCAGAATGGCACCTTGCGGTTGGGCCCCGCGCCGCGCTGACGCGCGGCGCTGTCCGCTCCCTCAGGCCTGTGGCTTCTTTCTGGTCAAAAATACTCCGGGGTCTGGGGCAGAGCCCCAGTCCTGGATGACCCCAATCTGCCACACCGGAATGAAAGGTAAGGTTCAGAAAATGCACCGCCGCCTGGCCTGCGGCCTATCCATTGTCCATTCTGCAGCTGCCGGGTCTGCCGGAGCAATGAACCACTTGTGGATAAACGCCTGCAGCCGGGTGAATGTGATCCACTGGGCCGTGGGGATGGCGGACCGCTGCGGCCCGAGGCCGCTGGTCAAGGAATTCCGCAAGCGGGCAGGCACACCGGTGCCGGCAGTAATGGCGCGCCTGTTGGACCGGGTGTTCCCGCCCCGCGCGCAAAAGTCTCCAAAGCAATGATGGATTTCCTGCGAAAAGCCACGTATGACCTGACACCGGTACCGCTCAATTCCCGCGGCAACGGGATTGAGTTCGAGGAAAAACACCGCGTGTGAGAGAGCGTTATGGCTGTTGGCATCTTTGATTCAGGACTGGGCGGGCTGACCGTCCTCAATGCGGCGCAGGCGCGCCTGCCGGATGTGAATTTCCTCTACTACGGCGACAATGCCCGGGCGCCATATGGCGTGCGCGATGCCGAGGACGTTTATCAGCTGACCAAATCAGCGGTTCAGGACATGTGGGACAAGGGCTGCGATCTGGTGATCCTTGCTTGCAACACCGCGTCCGCCGCAGCGCTGCGCCGGATGCAGGAGGGCGGGTTGCCCCAGGGAAAGCGGGTGCTCGGCGTTTTTGTGCCGCTGATCGAAGCGCTGACGGAACGCCAGTGGGGCGACAATTCGCCGCCGCGCGAGGTCGAGGTGAAGCATGTGGCACTGTTCGCAACGCCTGCCACTGTCGCCAGCCGGGCGTTTCAGCGGGAACTGGCGTTCCGGGCCATTGGTGTCGATGTCGAGGCGCAGGCCTGCGGCGGCGTGGTCGATGCGATCGAGGATGGCGACATGATCCTGGCCGAAGCGCTTGTGCGCTCCCACGTCGATGCGTTGAAACGGAAGATGCCGCATCCGCAGGCTGCAATCCTTGGCTGCACCCATTACCCGTTGATGGAGCAGACATTTCAGGAAGCTCTGGGCCCGGACGTCAAGGTGTTCAGCCAGGGCAATCTGGTGGCCGACAGCCTGGCGGATTATTTGCAGCGCCATCCGGATATGTATGGCGCAGGCGAAGGCGGCTTTTTCACCACCGGTGATCCCTCGCGCGTCAGCGACCGGGCGACCCAGTTTCTCCGACGGGAAATGACCTTTCAGGCGGCCTGAGTGTTTTCGGCCTGGCATGTTGTTCCAGGTCAAAGTGCGCCGCCCCGCACTCCGTTAGTTCTCTCCGCAGATGGCTGCGGAACCGGCATATCATATTGAAAGACGAGGTCTGACATGACCCACAAAGTGGCTATCCTTGGCGCTTCCGGCTATACCGGCGCCGAACTGGTGCGGCTGATTGCCCAGCACCCGAACATCGAAATCGCGGCCCTGTCCGCCGACCGCAAGGCGGGCATGACCATGGCCCAGGTGTTCCCGCACCTGCGCCATATGGAACTGCCGGTGCTGTGCAAGATCAATGAGATCGATTTTTCCGGCATCGACCTGTGTTTCTGCGCGCTGCCGCATAAGACCAGCCAGGAAGTGATCGCGGCGCTGCCCAAGACCCTGAAGATCGTTGACCTCTCGGCAGACTTCCGGCTGCGCGACCCGGCGGGATACGAGAAATGGTACGGCAACCCGCACGCCGCACTGGAGCAGCAGGAAGAGGCGGTATACGGCCTGACTGAGTTCTACCGGGAAGAGATCAAATCCGCCCGCCTGGTGGCTGGTACAGGCTGCAACGCCGCCACCGGCCAATTTGCCCTGCGGCCGCTGATCGAGGCCGGTGTGATTGACCTGGACGAGATCATCCTGGACCTGAAATGTGCAGTCTCCGGCGCGGGCCGGTCGCTTAAGGAAAACCTGCTGCATGCAGAGCTGAGCGAGGGCTACAACGCCTATGCCATCGGTGGCACTCACCGGCATCTGGGGGAGTTCGACCAGGAGTTCAGCAAACTCGCAGGCCGCCCGGTCAAGGTGCAGTTCACCCCGCACCTGGTGCCCGCAAACCGGGGCATCCTGGCCACCGTCTATGTCAAGGGCAATGCACAGGCGATCCACGACAGTTTTGCCAAGGCATACGCGGATGAGCCTTTCATCGAGCTGCTGCCCTTTGGCGAAGCGCCGAGCACCCATCATGTGCGCGGCTCCAACTTCTGCCATATCGGCGTCGCGCAGGACCGGATCGAAGGCCGCGCCATCGTGATCACCGCGCTGGATAACCTGACAAAAGGTAGCAGCGGCCAAGCCTTGCAGAACGCCAACCTGATGTTAGGTGAGAAAGAGACCGAAGGCCTGATGATGGCGCCGCTGTTCCCCTGAACAGGGGAAGGCGCTGATGCATGGGCTGAATTGAGGACACCATGAAGAACCTGAAGAAACAGCGCCGTATCCAGGTCATCGCGGTTGCCGCGGTGGCCCTGGTCGTAGCCACGGCTTTGATCGGCTATGCCATGCGGGACGGGATCAACTATTTCCGCTCGCCCAGCCAGGTGGCCGAGGCGCCGCCGCAGCCCTCTGAGGTATTCCGCATCGGCGGGCTGGTGGCCGAAGGCTCGCTGCAGCGCGGCCAGGGTGAGACCGTGCGCTTTGCGGTGACCGATGGCGGGGCAACCGTGCAGGTCGCCTATACCGGGGTGCTGCCGGACCTGTTTGAAGAGAACCAGGGCATGGTCGGCACCGGCCGCTATGTGAACGGTGTCTTTGAAGCCTCTGAAATCCTGGCAAAACATGACGAGACTTATATGCCTAAGGAAGTCATGGACGCCCTGAAGGAACAGGGGGTCTATCAGGAGCCCGAAACCTGAATCCGCTGCTGGAGCAAGCTGCTCCCGCCCCAAGAACGCCTCCCTTCCGGGAGGCGTTTTGCGTTGGGCCCGGCGCCGCGCGTTGCGCGGCGCGGCAGCGCGGGCGGCCGGGTGTTGCGTAAGCAGCGTACGGTGGTGCTGCCGGATCTTAGTCTTTTTCCGGCAGGGTTGCGGGGCTGGAAAAGGGTGAGATGCGATGCTGAGTGTGAAGGAAATCGCCGCGGAGATCGTGGCGCGCGAAGGCGGATATGTGAACGATCCGGATGATCCAGGCGGCGCCACAAAATTCGGGGTGACGATTGGAACCCTGCGCCGGCTGGGGCTGGATCTGACCGGAGACGGCACGGTGGGCATTGCTGATGTGCGCGCGCTGACCCGCAAACAAGCGGCTGAGATCTTCATCCGTCACTACTTTGAGGCACCAAGGATCGCCAGCCTGCCCGAGTGCCTGCAGGCAACGGTGTTTGACATGTACGTCAACGCTGGCGGCAATGCGGTGCGGATCCTGCAGCGGCTGCTGCGCGAAATGAGCTATGAGGTTGCGGTGGACGGAGCCATCGGACCGCAGACGGCTGGTGCGGCAGGGCAAGCTGCGCAAATTGGCGCGGAAGCATTGCGCGATGCCTATGGGATCGCCCGGCGCAACTATTATTTCCGTTTGGCAGACCGGAGGCCCGCCAGCCGCAAATATGCCCGCAGCCGCAATGGCGGCAAGGGGGGCTGGATCAAGCGGGCGGAAGAGTTCATCTCCCCCGGGTACCATCTGAGCCAGCAGGACTTTCAGCAAAGGACCGCATCATGGGGCTGATCACAGATGTACTAACGCTGATTTTCGGCAGCCGCCGCAATGTGCTGCGGGAAACAGTTGAAGTGTTCCGCGAGAACTCCGAAGCGGGCGCCGCACGGACGCATGAAGTTCAGATCGCTGCGCTGAGCCAGCTTGGCGCGGAGTTTCAGCAGCCTGCTAAGGGCCGCTTCGATCGTTTCATGGACGGAGTGAACCGGCTGCCGCGGCCGATGCTGGCACTGGGAACGCTGGCTCTGATGGGGGCGGCGCTGACAGATCCGGTGTGGTTTGCGGCCCGGATGCAGGGACTGGCCCTGGTGCCGGAACCGCTGTGGTGGCTCTTGGGTGTCATCGTGTCGTTCTATTTCGGTGCCCGGCACCAATTGAAGACGCAGGAATTCCAGCATGGCTTGGCCGCCAGTATGGCGCGGGTGCCGCAGGCGGTGGAGAACATCACTGCCTTGAACCGGCTGCGGGCAGGCACTCCCGGAGCGGCCTCCGCTGGCACTGAGGCAGGCGCTAGGCTGGAGGCAACCGAAAGCGAGGGCAATCCGGCGCTGGAGGCCTGGAAAACCCGCCGCGGCTGATCACAATTTACCCACTGCGGCGGCGTGGCGCGGCGATTGCCATTGGCCCTGCCACCAGACAGGCGTATAGAAAACCCATCCCCGAAGACCAGGCATGGACAGACCGGCACATGATCACAGAACTCGGACATTTCGCCCTAATTCTCGCCTTCATGATTGCCATCGTGCAGGCCGTTATCCCCTTGATCGGCGCACAGAAACGCTGGCCCGGCTGGATGGCCGTGGCTGAGCCCGCAGCCCAGGCGCAGTTCCTGTTCACGGCGTTTTCTTTCGGGGCGCTGATGTGGGCCTTCATCACCTCCGACTTCTCGTTGAAGCTGGTGACGCTGAACAGCCATTCCGCCAAGCCGATGCTCTACAAGATCTCCGGCACCTGGGGGAACCACGAGGGCTCGATGCTGTTGTGGGTGCTGATCGTCAGCCTGTTTGGAGCGCTGGCGTCAGTGTTCGGAGGCGGGCTGCCGCCGACCCTGAAGGCGCGGGTGCTGGCGGTGCAGGCCGCCATTGGCGTGGCGTTTTTTGCCTTCATCCTGTTCACCTCCAACCCGTTTCTGCGCCTTACCGTGCCGCCGTTTGACGGCCAGGACCTGAACCCGCTGCTGCAGGATCCGGGCCTCGCCTTCCATCCGCCGTTCCTGTACCTCGGCTATGTCGGCCTGAGCATGGCGTTCTCCTTTGCCGTGGCGGCGCTGATCGAGGGCCGGATTGACGCAGCTTGGGGGCGCTGGGTGCGGCCCTGGACGCTGGCGGCCTGGATCTTCCTGACCATCGGCATCGCGCTGGGGTCCTGGTGGGCCTATTACGAACTGGGCTGGGGCGGTTTCTGGTTCTGGGATCCGGTTGAGAACGCGTCCTTCATGCCTTGGCTGCTGGCGGCGGCGCTGCTGCATTCGGCCATCGTGGTGGAAAAGCGCGAGGCGCTGAAAAGCTGGACCATCCTGCTGGCAATTCTTGCCTTTGGGTTTTCGCTGGTCGGCACGTTCATTGTGCGTTCCGGCATCATCACCAGTGTGCATGCCTTCGCCAATGACCCGGAACGCGGCGTGTTCATCCTGTTCATCCTGGCCTTCTTCACCGGCGGCGCGCTGACGCTGTTTGCGGCCCGGGCGCAGGCGATGGAGGCCAAAGGCGTGTTTGGCATGATCAGCCGCGAGAGCGCACTGGTGGCAAACAACATCCTGCTGGCCGTTAGTTGCTTTGTGGTATTCTTCGGAACTGTCTGGCCGATCGTGGCCGAGATGGTCTTTGACCGGAAGCTGAGTGTCGGGCCGCCGTTCTTCAACTCTGCTTTCACACCCTTCATGGTGGTTCTGGGGTTGCTGCTGCCAGTGGGCGCCATGCTGCCCTGGAAGCGCGGGCGGATCGGTAAGACGGCCTGGCAGCTGCGCTATGTGTTCCTGCTGGCGGTTTCGCTGGGTGTGCTGGGCTGGGTTATGCAGACCGGCCGCTCTGCCCTTGGACCGGTTGGCTTGTTCCTGGGGTCCTGGGTGGTCTTTGGCGCGCTGGCTGACCTGTGGCTGCGCAGTGGCACATCCGGGCGCCTGCAGCGCATGCTGCGGCTGCCGAGGGCGGATTGGGGCAAGGCCACGGCACATGCGGGCCTTGGGATCACCATCTTTGCCATCGCCGGCCTCACCGCCTGGGAGCAGGAAGACATCCGTGTCGCGCAGCTGGGCGAGCCGTTCCAGGTCGGCGCTTTTACCTTGGTGCTGAAGGACGTGAGCCGCGAGCAGGGGCCGAATTACTTCACCACCAAGGGGCGCGTAGAAGTGACCCGGAACGGCCGGCCGGAAGCGGTGATGTTCCCGGAGAAGCGCGATTACCCGGTTAGCCGGATGCCCACGACCGAAGCGGCCATCGACTACCGCGTGACCCGCGACCTTTATGTGGTGCTGGGGGATCAGCAGGCGGATGGCGGCTGGACCATGCGGACCTATATCAAGCCCTTTGCCAACTGGATTTGGGGCGGCTCGATCCTGATGGCGCTTGGCGGGCTTCTCAGCCTCAGCGACCGGCGCTTCCGCGTGGCGGCTGGCGCGCGCAAGACACCTTCGGAGGGAGTGCCAGCGGAATGAAGCACATGCGTTTCCTGATCGCGGTTTTGGCTTGTTTCTTGGCTGTTTCGGTTTTTGCGCCGGCCCCGGCTGTCGCGGTTGAACCTGATGAGGTGCTGGAGGATCCGGCGCTTGAGGGGCGCGCGCGCGAGCTGTCCAAGGATCTGCGCTGCCTGGTATGCCGCAACGAAAGCATCGATAAATCCAACGCCGAGCTGGCCCGGGATTTGCGGGTGCTGCTGCGGGAGCGGCTGGTGGCTGGCGACAGCGATCGCGAGGCAATGGATTTCATTGTTGCCCGTTATGGCGAGTATGTGCTGCTGCGCCCGACCACCAGCGGCGCCAATTGGCTGTTGTGGGCGGCGGGCCCACTGATGCTGCTGGCAGCGCTGCTGATTGCCATCGTCTATGTGCGCGGCCGGGCCCAGGCGCCCAGGGGCGCCGAGAAGAGCCTGAGTGCGGAAGAACAGGAGCGGCTCCGGAAAATCCTTGAGGATTGACGCCGGGTCTGCCTTTCCGGCAGAGCGGCTTTGCGTCACGATGCCTGCAGCTGGGCGGGCTCCGCCTTTGGATGAAGTCATGTGAGGCAATCCCATGGAATACAAGGAAATCCTGTTTTCTCTACAGGACGGGCTGGCGGTCATTACCTTGAACCGCGAGGCGCGGAAGAATGCGCTGAGCAGCCGGATGCGCGCCGAGATCACCCATGCGATACGCCTTGCCGCTGCAGAGGCGCGGGCGGTGGTCCTGACAGGGTCCGGTGATGCCTTCTGCTCCGGTCAGGATCTGAGCGATGCAGCAAGCGCGGGGAGCCTGGACCTGGAGCGCACGCTGCGCGATGAGTACTTGCCGATGCTGCAGGCGATCTATGACTGCCCGGTGCCGGTGGTGGCCGCGGTCAATGGCGCTGCCGCCGGGGCAGGCGCCAACCTGGCGCTGGCAGCTGATGTGGTGATTGCCTGCGAAAGCGCGTTTTTCATGCAGGCGTTCACCAGGATCGGGCTGATCCCCGATGCTGGCGGCACCTGGTTCCTGCCGCGCCAGATCGGCCTGGCCAAGGCGATGGGTGCGGCGCTGTTTGCCGACCGCATCAGCGCCCAGCAGGCCAGCGATTGGGGCATGATCTGGGAAGCTGTGCCGGATGATGGTTTCGAGGACCAGTGGCGCGGGCGGGCCGCCTATCTGGCGCAAGGACCCAGCAAGGCATTTGCTGCCACCAAATCGGCGCTGCGGGAGAGTTTCGGCCGCACCCTGGCAGAGCAGCTTTCCGAAGAAGCGCATCTGCAAGGACAATGCGGCAAGACACGGGATTTCCTGGAAGGTGTCACAGCCTTCATGGAAAAGCGCCCCGCGAAATTCGAGGGGCGCTGAATCAGGCAAAGCAGCTCAGCCCCTTTACCGGGCTGGGCTGCTTTGCGCATTTTAGTCTACGTAGGATTCCACCATCGTAACATGCGTGGCCAGGCTCAGGACGCCGCCGGCGCTGGCGACACGCATAACGGCAACGCCATCGGCATACAGAATAGCATCCTGGCCGCCGGCTTCGTTGTCTTCGCTCTCAAGCGTTAGATCAGGCTCAGCTTCACTGTCCTTGTGGTAGTAGACCAACTGGTCCTCATCCACGTTGAAGTCGGTCACAGTCGCCGGGTTGCCGGCTTCGCTCCAATAGCCAGTTACGAAGTCGTTGCTGCCGCCGCCGCCGGAAAGCACATCACCCGCGCCGGCAACAAGAGTGTCATGGCCCGCGCCGCCGTATAGAGTGTCCACAGCGTTGTCGTCCTCAACTTCGTCAAACCTTGGGTCAAGCTGCGGATTTATTCCAGACAGGAAATCGTCCAATGCATCCGCAAGGTCTTCGTCGCCGGCCTCGAAACTCAACCCGCCCGACAGCACGTCATTGCCTTCCCCGCCTTCCATGAGGTCGGCACCTTCGCCACCATTGAGTGCATCGTTCCCGAAACCGCCGAGAAGCGTATCGCTTCCTTCTCCGCCTTGCAGCCAATCCGCGCCCAGGCTGCCCGCAAGAGAGTCATTTCCTGCTCCGCCGGACAGAAGGTCCTGATCGCCACCGCCCCGCAGCCAGTCATCACCTTCGGTCCCGGCAAGGGCATCGTCGCCGGATTCACCAAGGATGGTATCGTCAAGCTCTGTACCGCTTAGGAAGTCCCGATCTTCTGTTCCGGTAATCGTTTCACCTGTGCTGTCAGCGGCCTGGTCATTGTCATCATCCAGTGCAAGCGCCACGCCGCCGATGGCCAGGCCGGTGCCGAGTAAGATCAAAAAGATCATTTTTTCAATCCTTTAACTGCCTGACAGCCAGCGTTCTGCCGGAGTATCTTCGTGGGACGCTCTGCCATAATTGAGTGAGTTGTCAAATTGAGTATTGGGTTGTTTTTATTTAGTCAAATACTCTTTAATATTGAATTTCCCGAAGAAACAGTCCGTCCGGAAATGCGTGATTGTTACCGGTTTGCTCCGGATTTCGTGGGCAGCGCAGCAATGCCGGAGTTGGTTTTGCTGCGGATACGCAAAGGAAAACGCCCCGCAAACTGCGGGGCGTTTGAATTGCTTGGAACCGGCGCTTAGCGCTTTTCGATGTCGGTGTAGTCGCGCATGGTTTCGCCCAGGTACAGCTGGCGCGGGCGGCCGATCTTGTTTTGCGGATCGGCGATCATTTCCTTCCACTGCGAGATCCAGCCGACGGTGCGCGACAGCGCGAAGATCGGGGTGAACATCGAGGTCGGGAAACCCATCGCCTCGAGAATGATGCCGGAATAGAAGTCGACGTTCGGGAACAGTTTCTTCTCGATGAAGTAGGGGTCGTTCAGCGCCGTCTGTTCCAGTTCCTTGGCGACCTGCAGCAGCGGGTTGTCTTCGACACCCAGCAGCTCCAGCACCTCGTCCGCGGATTGTTTCAGCACTTTGGCACGCGGGTCGGTGTTCTTGTAGACACGGTGGCCAAAGCCCATCAGGCGGAACGGGTCGTTCTTGTCCTTGGCGCGTTCGATGAACTCCGGAATGCGGTCCACGGACCCGATTTCCTTGAGCATCTCCAGGCAGGCCTGGTTTGCGCCGCCGTGGGCCGGACCCCAGAGGCAGGCAATGCCGGCCGCGATACAGGCAAACGGGTTGGCGCCAGAGGAAGACGCCAGGCGCACGGTCGAGGTCGATGCGTTCTGCTCATGATCTGCGTGCAGGATGAAGATCCGGTCCATCGCGCGGCTCAGGATCGGGTTCACATGGTATTCCTCGGACGGCACCGAGAAGCACATGTGCAGGAAGTTGGCAGCGTAGTCGAGATCGTTCTTCGGATAGACGAATGGCTGGCCGATCGAATATTTATAGGCCATCGCGGCGATGGTCGGCAGTTTGGCGATCAGACGCACGGCAGCCACTTCGCGCTGCCAGGGGTCGGTCACGTCCAGCGAGTCGTGGTAGAAGGCCGACATCGCGCCAACCACGCCCACCAGGGTCGCCATCGGGTGCGCGTCGCGGCGGAACCCGCGAAAGAAATTGTGCATCTGTTCATGCACCATGGTGTGACGGGTCACACGGGTCTCAAAATCTTCCAGCTGGGCTGCGGTCGGCAGTTCACCATAGAGCAGCAGGTAGCAGACTTCGAGGTAATGGGATTTTGATGCCAGCTGGTCGATCGGGTAACCGCGGTGCAGCAGCTCGCCCTTGCCGCCATCAATATAGGTGATGGTGCTGTCGCAGCTGGCAGTCGAGGTGAACCCCGGGTCATAGGTGAACACACCTGCCTGCGCATAGAGCTTGCGGATGTCGAGGACATCGGGCCCGGCCGTCGGCGAGAAAATGGGCAGCTCGTAGTTTTCGCCGTTCAGGCTGAGCGTGGCAGATTTCTGTGTGTCGGTCATGGATGTCCCTTCCTGTTACAGGCACGAAAGCTGCCGCTCGGGCGTCTTCATGCGGGCAGCACCTGCGCGAATTCGCGCAGGGGTTGTCGTATCAAAACAGGCTTACCCGGAAGTTAATGACCGGTTTCAGCCCGTTGCGTCAGCGAGCCGGGCCAAAGTTTCCTCGCGGCCCAGAATCAGCATCATGTCAAACACCGAAGGCGTTACTGCGCGGCCCGCGAGCGCGGCCCGCAAGGGGCCTGCCAGCTTGCCGAACTTGGTACCCTGTGCTTCTGCAAACTCATTCAGAAGCGCCTCCAGATCGTCTCGGACCCAGCTAGCATTTTGCAGCTGCGGCGTCAATTCTTCCAGTATACCATCGGATACAGAGGAAAGCGCCTTTTCCGCCTTCGCATCCCGCTCAATTGGCCGTGAGGCAAGGATAAAATGCGCTTTTTCAAGAAGTTCAGGGAAGGTGCGCGCCCGGTCCTTGAGGCAATACATCGCAGCTTCCAGCCCCTGTGACTGCGCGTCAGTCAGAGCAGGTTCGCCAGCTGCCGCCAGGTAGGCCTCAATCTCTTGCCGCAATGCAGCGTCGCCGCTAACGGCGATGTGCTGTCCGCAGAGGTTTTCCAGCTTCTTGGTGTCGAACCGGGCCGGGCTCTTGCCGATGCCGTCGAAGTTAAACCACTCCTGCGCCTGCGCGTCCGTAAAAAATTCGTCATCGCCGTGGGACCAGCCAAGACGGGCCAGGTAGTTGCGCATGCCGGCCGCCGGATAACCCATGGCCTGGTATTCCTGAGCCCCCAGGGCGCCGTGGCGTTTGCTGAGTTTTTTCCCGTCAGGGCCATGGATCAGGGGGATATGCGCCCAGACCGGAACGTCCCAGCCCATCGCTTCATAGATCATCATCTGGCGTGCGGCGTTGTTGAGGTGGTCGTCGCCGCGGATCACATGGGTGACGCCCATATCATGGTCGTCCACCACAACGGCAAGCATATAGACGGGGGTGCCGTCGGAGCGCAGCAGGATCATGTCGTCCAGCTGCTCGTTCCTGATGGTGACGTCGCCCTGGACCTGATCCTTGATAACGGTAACGCCGCCTTGCGGCGCCTTGATGCGGATCACGTAGGGCGCGTCAGGATGGCTGGAGGTTTCGGCGTCGCGCCAGGGCGAGCGGTAGAGGGTGGATTTGCCTTCGGCCTTGGCCTGCTCGCGGAAGGCGGCGATTTCGTCCTGGGTCGCAAAGCATTTATAGGCCTTGCCTTCGGCCAGCAACTGTTTCGCCACTTCGGCGTGCCGGTCCGCGCCTTCGAACTGGCTGATCACCTCTCCGTCGTGATCCAGGCCGAGCCACTCCATGCCTTGCAGGATTGCTGCGGTAGCCTCTGGGGTCGAGCGTTCCCGGTCGGTGTCTTCGATGCGCAGCAGGAACTTGCCGCCGCGGCCGCGGGCGTAGAGCCAGTTGAACAGCGCAGTGCGGGCGCCGCCGATATGCAAAAAGCCGGTGGGAGAGGGCGCGAAACGGGTGACAACCGGTTGGGTCATGTGCGGGATTTACCTTTTGGAAACCATCTGAGGCCTAGTATTTCCGCCTGTCTACCGGGCCAGAAGGCGGGGGGCAAGCATGCGGCTGAACGCTGCGATCGCAGATACGCTGCAGGTGCAGCGGGGACATCTCTTTCCTTGGGTGCCAGCGTTCCTGGGCGTTGGGATTGGAAGCTATTTCTTTCTGAAACAGGAACCCGGAGCCGCGGTTTTTGCGGTTCTCGCAGTTATTTCCGTCCTGTCTGCCATTTGCGCGTTGCGGCGGCGGGCCCTGGCGTTTTTGTTCTGGGCACCAGCTTGCGCCGCCGCGGGGCTGTGCCTGGCTGGTGCCAGAGCGCATTGGGTTGCGGAACCTGTCCTGGATTTCCGCTATTACGGGTCTGTGGAAGGACGGGTGGTGTCGGTGGACCGCTCTCCCACCGATGCACTGCGGCTAACCCTGGATCAGGTCAGGCTGTCCCGGGTTGCACCGCAGGACACGCCTGCACGGGTGAGGATTTCTCTGAAAGGCCAGGCTGATGTGCCGCCCCCCGGAGCCCGGGTGATGACAACAGCGCATCTGCTGCCGCCGCAGGGGCCCGCCGAGCCAGACGGTTTTGATTTCCGCCGCCATGCCTGGTTCAAGCAATTGGGCGGCCTGGGCTACACAAGGGTTCCGGTTTTGTTGAGCGAGGCGCCAGGAAACGGAGTGCCCATTGAGCGCCTTCGACGTTCCTTGGCGCAGTATTTGCAGCACCGTATTCCGGGGGAAACAGGCGGATTTGCCGCAGCGATCACGGCCGGCGACCGGAGCGGCGTCGGAGAACAGACGCTCACAGCGCTGCGGCAAAGCAATCTGGCGCATTTGCTGGCGATATCGGGACTGCACATGGGGCTGCTGACCGGATTTATCTTTGCCGCAGTGCGGGGGATGTTTTGCCTGGTTCCTCCGGTTGCCTTGCGCTGGCCCGTCAAAAAACTGGCGGCTATTGCAGCCTTGACCGCGGGAGCGGGCTATTTGGCTTTGTCGGGCGGAAATGTTGCAACCGAGCGGGCCTTTGTCATGGTGGCTGTGATGCTGGGTGCGGTGCTGCTGAACCGGCGTGCCATTACTTTGCGGGCGGTGGCGGTGGCGGCAATGATTGTCTTGCTGCGGCGGCCGGAAAGCCTGCTGAGCCCTGGGTTCCAGATGAGTTTTGCCGCCACCGCCGCCTTGGTTGCAGTTTTTGCCGGGCTGCGGGATAGCGGGATACCGCTTGGCCCGCGCTGGCTGCGTCCGGTCACCGCGCTGGTGATTTCTTCGGCTGTGGCCGGTGCGGCAACCGCGCCCTTTGCCGCGGCGCATTTCAACACTGTCCCGCATTATGGGCTGCTGGCAAACTTGCTGGCGGTTCCGGTCATGGGCTCCGTGGTTATTCCGGCCGCCGTGCTGGCACTTTGCCTGGCTCCCCTTGGCCTGGAGGGCATCGGCTTGAAAGTCATGCAATGGGGAATGGACTGGATTTTGAGCGTGGCGCAGTTTGTGTCCGGTGTTGACGGCGCCTTGTCCTATGTCCCGGCACCGGGAGCCTGGGTATTGCCGCTGCTGGCGTCGGGTGCATTGTTTGCAGTGATCTGGCAAGGTCGGCTGCGCCTGGCCGGATTTCTGCCCGCCGCCGCGGCCCTGGCAGTGTGGACCGGCGCGGAGCGGCCGGACGTTCTGATCTCGGACTCCGGAGGGCTGATCGGTGTGATGGAGCCGGAGGGCCGGGCGTTATCGCGGGCAAAAGGGCAGGGGTTTACTGCGGAAATCTGGCTTGAAAATGATGGCGATCCCTCCATCCAAAGTGCGGCTGCGGCCCGCTGGAAGACCTTTGAAGCGGATTTGCCTGTTTGGATTGGTCCGGATTTTCAGCTGACCCATGCACCCGGGCTGCGCAAGCTTTCCAGAAAAACTAATTGTAGAGAGGAAGAAATAATCGTTTCCACTGTTGAGGCGGACACGCTGGAGAGCTGCCTGCTGCTCACACCCGAAGTGATGTGGCAAACAGGCAGTATTGCCTTGAGCGCGGATACCGGGATGCGCACGGCCCGGGATGCTGCCGGGGAGAGACTGTGGACCAGCTGGCACCCGGAAGGAGAAACAGTCAGCCGGCTCCGCCAGATGTTCCTCCCGGATGCGCTGGGTCAGTAGGTACGGATCAGACCAACCAGGCGGCCTTGAACCTGTACCTGATCCTCTGGGTAGCGGCGGGTTTCATAGGCCGGGTTTGCAGCCTCCAAAGCGATCATGCCGCCCTGCCGGTGATAATACTTCAAGGTGGCTTCCTGTCCTTCGACCAGCGCGACAACGATGTCTCCATTGTCGGCAGCCCCGGTTTCCCGGATCACCACGATGTCACCGTTGTTTATCCCGGCCTCGATCATCGAGTCGCCCTTAACCTCCAGCGCGAAATGCTGGCCATTAGGGGCAATCATGCCGCCCGGCACGGCGACCTGATGGGAAACCTGGCTGATTGCCTCAATCGGCACGCCGGCGGCAATCCGGCCCATCACGGGTAGTTCCACCGCGGCCTGGCGCATCGGATCAGATGCCGCAGAAGCAGGTGATACACCCTTGCTTTGTCCGCCATCAATCACTTTGGGAGAAAACCCCTGCGCCTCGGGCTCACCACCCAGGCTTTCGGGCAGCCGGATGATCTCAATTGCGCGCGCCCGGTGCGGCAGGCGCCGGATAAAGCCGCGTTCTTCCAAGGCAGTGATCAGCCGGTGAATGCCAGATTTGGAGCGCAGATCCAATTCGACCTTCATTTCGTCAAAGCTGGGCGGAACTCCGTCGCGCTGAAGGCGTTTGTGAATGAATTCCAGCAGTTGAAGTTGCTTCTTTGTGAGCATCGCCGCTCCCTCCAGGCCTCAAGTTTTCTTTTGTTCTACGCATGTTCACGTTTTGTGTCAACAACGGGGTGCGAAGTGTCCAAAGAGTGCGCGCACCCTCACAGCGGCACCGCCGCTTGCCGGGCGGCGAGGCGGGAGTATTTAGGGAAAGATGAAAGAGCGGTTAGACCGGCAGGTAGTGTACCGTTTCGCCTGCGCTCCGGGCGGGGTCGCTGGGAGCGCGGACCAGGAGGGCATTGGCCTCACTCAGCACGGTGAGCAAGGAACTGTCCTGATTGGCGAATGCGGTGATTGCGCCGGCTTCTACCCTGGCGCGCATATAGTGCTCGCGGGGGCCGTTGGCAGACAAGGAATTTGCAAGAACAGCGGTCTTCAAATTTTGGGCTCCGGCCGGCATACCAAGCATGGCGTGGATCATCGGAGCGAGGAAGATGTGGCCGCAAACCATTGCAGACACAGGGTTTCCTGGAAGTCCAGCCATGGCTGAACCATTGAGCCGGCCCGCCATCAGCGGCTTGCCTGGGCGCATGGCAACCTTGTAGAAGCTGCGCTCCATTCCCAGGTCCGCGGCGACCTTGCCAACCAGATCGTGATCACCGACAGAGGCGCCGCCGATCGTCACGACCAGATCGGCGCCTTCGGCGAGTTCAAAGGCCATGCGAAGAGAGCTCTCGGTGTCGCGCGCGATCGGCAGGATGCGGGCGCGGGCGCCAAGATCTTCCAGCATTGCCTTCAGGCCAAAGGTGTTGGAGGCGATGATCTGGTCCGGGCCTGGGGTTCCGCCGGGCATCACCAGTTCGTCCCCAGTGGAGATCAGGGCTACATCGGGCCGGCGGGTGACTGGCACAGAGGGGATGTTCATGGCGGCTAGCAAGGCAATATCTGCCGGTGCCAGACGCTTGGGGGCGTTGATGGTCTGGCCGCTTTGAAAGTCGCCGCCGCAGGGGCGGATGTTGCTGTTACTGCCCGGGGCATCCGTGATGGTGATCAGGTCGCCATTGCGGGTGACATCCTCTTGGATGACAACGAAACTTGCGCCTTCTGGCACTGGCGCGCCGGTGAAGATGCGCACGGCTTGGCCTGCACCGATGCGGCCGCTGAACGCATGGCCGGCTGCGGCTTCGCCGACCACCTTGAACATCGCGTGCAGCTCAACCTCGGCTGCGTTGACCGCATAGCCGTCCATTGCGGAGGCCGGGAACGGCGGCTGGTCGCGGCGCGCTTGGACGTCCTGGGCAAGCACGCGGCCGGCAGCCTCAGCCAGAGGAACTTCTTCGGGTTCAAGCCGCCGGACAAGCGCCAGCAGATGCGTGCGGGCTTCACTGACAGGGATCATTTACGCCTCGTACCTGCCGGATTTTCCGCCATCTTTCAGGGTGACGCGAATGCCGCCGATCTGCATGGCCTTGTCCACGGCCTTGGCCATGTCATAGACGGTGAGCGCGGCGGTGGAGACGGCGGTGAGCGCTTCCATCTCCACCCCGGTCTGGCCGGTGGTCTTGACGGTGGCCTCGATGCGGACGCCGGGCAGGTCCGGGTCCAGCGTCAGTTCCACCGCGACCTTGGTCACCGGCAGAGGGTGGCAGAGCGGGATCAGATCGGGCGTCTTCTTGGCGCCCATGATGCCGGCCAGCCGGGCGACCGACAACACATCGCCCTTCTTGGCGCGGCCTTCGGAGATGATCGCATAGGTCTCTTGCGCCATGGAGACATGACCCTCGGCGGTCGCAATGCGGGAGGTCACGGCCTTGTCCGAGACATCGACCATATGGGCGTCGCCCTTGGTGTCAAAATGGGTGAGACTCATGACCTAACTCCTTGAATTACATTGCGCCAGGCATCAGCGGATTGGCCAGCAAGCTGCGGGTTGCCATGGCCACGTCCTCCTGGCGCATCAGGCTTTCGCCGATCAGGAAGGTGCGGGCGCCATACCGGGCCATGTCGCTGAGGTCCGCAGGAGTGAACAGGCCGCTTTCGCAGACGATGGTCCGGTCTGCTGGCACCATGCGGGACAGTTCGCGGGTGGTGTCCAGCGTGGTTTCGAAGGTCTTGAGATTGCGGTTGTTGATGCCCATCAGCGGTGATTTCAGGTTGCAGGCGCGCTCCAGTTCTTCAGCGTCATGCACCTCCAGCAGCACATCCATGCCCCATTCAAACGCGCTGACCTCCAGTTCCTGAGCCTGTGTATCGGAAACCGAGGCGAGAATGATCAGAATGCAATCGGCGCCCAGAGCACGGGCTTCGGCAACCTGGTAGGTGTCATACATGAAATCCTTGCGCAGCGCGGGCAGTGCGCAGGCTTCACGCGCCTGGGTGAGGAAGTCTTTTGCGCCTTGGAAGCTGGGGGTGTCCGTGAGCACCGACAGGCATGTGGCGCCGCCGGCCTCATAGGCTTTGGCCAGCTCTGTCGGCGCGAAATCAGGGCGGATCAGGCCTTTGGAGGGGCTGGCCTTCTTGATCTCGGCAATCAGGCCATAGCCTGTGCGGTTGGCTTGCAGGAGACTGTCGGCAAAGCCACGCACCGGGGAGGCCTCGCGCGCTTCGGCCTCGACCGCCTCCAGCGGTTTGGCGGCCTTGTCTGCGGCCACTTCTTCCAGCTTGTAGGCCTTGATCTTGTCGAGCACGTTTTCGGTCATACCAGTTCCACTCATGCCTGGGCCTCCGTTCCTGCATTCCAGTCTATGGCATCCTCGCCGCGGGCGGTAAGCCAATTGTTCACTTTTGAAAAGGGCCGGGACCCGAAGAAACCGCGCCGCGCCGACAAGGGCGAGGGGTGGGCGGTTTTCAGGATCAGGTGATCGCCCGGTTTGATATGTTTTTCAAGCTTTTGCGCCGTATTTCCCCAGAGAATGTAGGCGGTGGGGCGTTCTGACGTAAGTTCCAGGACCTGATGCACCAGATGGTGCCAGCCGAGGTGCTTGTGTCCATTTGCCTCTCCGGCGGGAACCGAGAGCGCGGTATTCAGAAGAAGCACGCCCTGACGGGCCCAGCCGCGCAAGTCAGCGTTCGGGCGTGTCACACCAATATCCGCCTCCAGCTCTTTGTAAATGTTAGACAAAGAACGCGGGAAAGGACGCACATCGGGCTCAGCGGAAAAGGCAAGACCGTGCGCATGGCCCGGCGTCGGGTAAGGGTCCTGGCCGAGGATGACCACGCGGGCGGAGCCGGGCTGGGTCAGCTCAAACGCTGCAAACCGCAGATGTTCCGGCGGCAGGATCTGCCGCGGGTCATCGTGAAGGGCCGCGGCGATTGCTGGCCATTCGCCGGAGAAGAACGGCAGGCTGGACCAAGCACCCAGCCCGGGAGGAAGACCAGTCATGCGGCGGACGTAATCCGGGCGAGGGCTTCGACTTTCGCCTTGGCTGCACCGCTGTCGATGGACTCTGCGGCTTGCGTCACACCTTCCTTGAGGTCGGAGGCCTTGCCGGCAACCAGCAGCGCTGCAGCGGAGTTCAGAAGAACTGCGTCACGGTAGGCGGACGGGGTGCCTTGCAGAAGCACCCGGAAGGCCATGGCATTTTCCTCCGGCGTGCCGCCGACGATCATGTCAAACGGGTGAACCGGAAGGCCCGCGTCTTCCGGATGGATTTCCACGTCGCGGACATCGCCGTTTTCCTCAAGCGCTGATACCCAGCTAACGCCGGTGATGGTCAGTTCATCAGTACCATCCGAACCATGCACCAGCCAGGCGCGTTCAGAACCCAGCGCCTTGAGCGTTTCAGCCATTGGGCGGATCATCCCGCGGCTGAAGGCGCCGGTCAGCTGGCGTTTCACGCCGGCCGGGTTGGTGAGCGGACCGAGGATATTAAAGATAGTGCGGGTGCCCAGCTCTTGCCGGGTCGGCATCACATGCGCAACAGCCGGGTGGTGCATGGGTGCCATCATAAAGCCGATGCCCGCCTCATTGATTGCCTTTTCAACAACTTCCGGGCCAACCATCACGTTGATGCCCATCTGCGACTGCATGTCGGCGGTGCCGGATTTGGAGCTGAGATTGCGGTTGCCGTGCTTGGCCACGGTTACCCCGGCGCCGGCCACTACAAATGCGGTGGCGGTAGAGATGTTCAGGGTGTTCTTTCCGTCACCGCCGGTGCCGACGATGTCCATGGCGCCGGAGGGTGCTGTCACCGGATTGCATTTGGCGCGCATGACGGCGGCGGCGGCGGCGAATTCATCCACGCTTTCGCCGCGGGTGCGCATGGCCATGAGCAGTCCGCCGATCTGGCTCGGGGTGGCTTCCCCCTCAAACAGAAGGGTAAATGCGGTTTCAGCTTCTTCACGGGTGAGCGCGCGTTCGGCGGCGGCCCCGATAAGCGGTTTCAGCTGATCGCTCATGCGGGCACCTTCATGACATCGAGGAAGTTTTTCAGCAGTGCGTGGCCGTGTTCCGAAGCGATGGACTCGGGATGGAATTGAACGCCGTGAATCGGCAGGTCCTTGTGCTGGAGACCCATGATCGTGCCATCTTCCAGCTCGGCTGTGATTTCCAGGCATTCCGGCAGGCTGTCGCGCTCAACGACCAGCGAGTGATAGCGGGTCGCGTCAAAAGGTGTCGGCAAGCCTTTGAAAACACCAATATCCTTATGGTGCATCTTGCCCATCTTGCCGTGCACGATTTCGTGGCAGCGGACCACTTTGCCGCCGAAGGCCTGGCCGATGGTCTGGTGGCCAAGGCAAACACCCAGCAGCGGGGTGCCAGTCTCGGCGGCGGCTTCGGTCAGGGCCAGGCAGATGCCGGCCTGATCAGGGTCGCAAGGTCCGGGCGACAGCAGGATGCCGGAGGGCTTCATCGCCATAGCTTCCTGCACATTGATGGCGTCGTTTCGGTGCACTTCCATTTCCGCACCCAGCTCGCCCAGGTAATGGACGAGGTTGTAGGTGAAGGAGTCATAGTTGTCGATCAGCAGCAGCATCGGGACGGGCTCTTTTAAGGGTGGCGGGCGGGGGCCGCGCCGCAGTATAGTGGTCGCAACATACATGTTCAGGGTTACGGGGCAGCGTCAAGGGCAGGAGAGGCGATTGCCTGGGCAAGACCGCTAAAGGCGGCGTCCAGGCGGGCCGGGTGGCGCAGCACGGCAGATAGGATTTGAGAGGCGGAACAGGCATGCGTGGATTTCTGGGCGGCGTGAGTGTCGGGGCATTGCTGGCTGCGGGCGGGCTGGCGATGTTGTCTTTGTCTTCGCCCATGCAGCCGCCGCAGCCGGAGCCATCGGCAGAACCGGCTGATGACAGCGCGCAGGCGGCACTGCAGCCGGAACAGATTGACCCGGGCGCCGCGCCGAAACTGCCAAATGGCGAAGGCGAAGTTTCGCTGCAGCTTGACAGTGATCCTGTTAAGGATGCGGACCTGGTTGAAGCGCAGCCCTATGCCCCTGAAACCCTGAACGGTGGCGACGATTTGAGTGCCCTGGCCTCAGCAGACACCTCTCCGGCCCGAAAGCCTGATGTTGGGCTGACATCTGCCACGGCAGGCAGCGGCGGCCCCGAAACCGCAGATGCGCCGGGTGTTGTGCGGGCAAGCGGTGAAAGCCTGCCCCAAGCCCAGCAGCCACAGGTGCCTGAGGCGCCCGGTGCCGAAGCTGATGTTGTTGCGGCAACGGAACCGGCGCCCGAACCGGAAAACCCTATTGAAACTGCGTCCGCAGAACCTGAGGCAGGCGCTGCTGAGGCTGTTCAGATAGATCCCGCGCAAGAGCCGGAAATTTCCAGAAGCGCGGCTGTTCTGGCTCCGGATATCGGTACCGCTCCGCAGGCAACAACCCTGCCAGTGATCGGTGCGGCGGGCGGGGGCCAGGCTGAAGGTTCAATAGAGGCGGCGCCTGCCGCAGAAACAGTGACTGCGGAAGAAACGCAGGAAGCGGAGCCTCTGTCGCCGGGGATCGGGACGCCGGTTGTGCCGCTTACGGAGCGGGACAATTCCGCGGAACCTGTGCTGGCTGAAGCAGGCGCGCCGGAAGGCCGCCCCTTTGCCGCCAATGCCGAGTCGTTTGCAAACCCGGATGGCCGGCCCTTGATGTCGATTGTGCTGATCGACGATGCCGGCGCGGTTGGCGCTGAGGCTCTGGCGGAGTTTCCCTACCCGCTGAGCTTTGCGATTGATCCGGAAGATCCGCAGGCCGCGGCCAAGATGGCGGCACGGCGATCGGCCGGGTTCGAGGTTTTGATGCTGGCGGACTTGCCGCGCAGCGCGTCGCCGCAGGACGCGGAAACTGCGCTGGAGGTCTGGCGCGGCAAACTGCCCGAGGCGGTGGCGATCCTGGAAGGTGTTGAGAGCGGCGTGCAGGGAAACAGGCCGCTGGCGGATCAGGTGTCAGCGGTTGCGGCTTCTGCTGGGTTTGGGCTGGTGACCCAGAACAGCGGTCTCAATACCGTGCAGAAGCTGGCGTTGCGCGATGGGGTGCCTGCTGGTGTGGTGTTCCGTGATTTTGACGGCGCCGGCCAGAACCCGCGGGCGATCCGGCGGTTTCTGGATCAGGCGGCTTTCCGGGCCGGTCAGGAGGGCGCGGTCATCATGCTGGGCCGGCTGCGTCCCGATACCATCTCGGCGCTGCTGATCTGGGGCCTGCAGGACCGGGCGTCCCGGGTTGCGCTTGCGCCGGTTTCCGCCAGCCTGGAAGCCAAGCTGCCGAAATAGAAAACGGCGCCCTGCAGGACGCCGTTGCCTCCGGCGGGAGTATTTTCGGCCAGAAAGAGGCTGCCGGGCTTCCAGGATTTGCCTTAGCGGTTGCCGTTGCCAGTGAAGCGGGCGGCGTCTGCCGCAGCGCGGCGGATGGCATTGGATTTATGAACCGTCTCCATATATTCCGCCTCCGGGTCGCTGTCGTAGACAACGCCGCCGCCAGCCTGGATGTAGAGGTTCTGGTCCTTCACGATCGCCGTGCGCAAGGCGATGCACATGTCCATGTCGCCGCCTGCTGAAAAATAGCCGACACCGCCGCCGTAGATGCCGCGTTTTTCCGGCTCCAGTTCATCAATGATCTCCATTGCGCGCACCTTGGGAGCGCCGGAAACGGTGCCTGCGGGCATGCCGGCAAAGAAGGCATCCAATGCGTCCTTGTCTTCGGCTAGTTCGCCAACGACGTTGGAGACGATATGCATCACATGGCTGTAACGTTCGATGATGAATTTCTCGGTCGGGCGCACGGTGCCGATCTTGGCCACCCGGCCGGTGTCATTGCGGCCCAGGTCCAGAAGCATCAGGTGCTCGGCCAGTTCCTTTTTGTCGTCCAGCAGATCGGCTTCCAGCGCCTTGTCTTCCTCAGGTGTGGCGCCACGCGGGCGGGTGCCGGCGATGGGGCGGATTGTGACCTCCTGCCCGAAGACGCGGACCAGGATTTCCGGAGAGGCGCCAACCACCTGGAAGCCGCCGAAATTGAAATAGAACATGAAGGGCGACGGGTTGGTGCGCCGCAGGCTGCGGTAAAGCGCGAAGGGCGGCTCGCGGAACGCCTGGGTCCAGCGCTGCGCCGGCACGACCTGGAAGATGTCGCCTGCGCGGATGTATTCCTTGGCCTTTTCCACCGCAGCCTTGTAGCCGTCCTTGGTGAAATTCGACTTGGGCGGCGCCACTTCATGGGCCTCCCCGAGGTCGCGACTTTCGGCCGGCATGGCGCGTTCAAGGTCGCGCACGGCATCCATCACCCGTTCTGCCGCCTGGGCATAGGCCGCCTTGGCTGTTTGACCGTCGCTGGACCAGACCGGCGACACCACGGTGACCTCTCCCTTGACACCGTCCAGTACGGCAATGACCGAAGGGCGCAGCATCAGCGCGTCGGGCAGGCCGAGCGGATCCGGGTTCACATCCGGCAGATGCTCCACCAGGCGGATCATGTCATAGCCAAGATAACCGAACAGGCCTGCCGCCGCCTGCGGCAGATCATCGGGCAAGTCGATTTTGCTTTCGGCGATCAAAGCCCGCAGGTTGTCCATCGGATTGCCGGGCTGCGGGGTGAAATTCTCGGCGTCAAACCGCGCTGTGCGGTTCAGCGACGACTGCTCCCCGTGGCAGCGCCAGACCAGATCCGGTTTCATGCCGATTATCGAATAGCGCCCGCGCACTTCGCCGCCGGTCACCGACTCCAGCATGAAAGCGTCCTTTTGGGCGCCGGTGAGTTTGAGCATCAGCGACACCGGCGTGTCGAGATCGGCGGCAAGACGGGTGTAGACGACCTGGTTTTCGCCGGCCTCATAGGCCTTGGAGAAACTGTCGAAATCGGGGGTCAGGGCCATGGGTGCTTGCCTTGATTACTGGAAGTTTGCCTGCGCGGCGTTCAGCGCCTGCTGGTCTACACGGGGTTCGGCGCGGGTCTGGACGTCTTGCATATACGCCTGGAACAGCGCCTGAGCCAGCGCCTGGTCCATCTGTGCCTGCAAGGCCTGGGTGAGCAGCTTCATATCGTCGGTTTCTTCGGGCGGCAGGATAGCGTTCAGGCGGGCAACCACAGCCGATTCCGCATCCTGAACCAGGCGGAATTCGCCGTCATCCATCTCGAACACCTGGGTGACCAGATCCGCCGGAACGGTGTCGATATAGGCGGTGCGGGTCAGGCCGGTTTCGGATTTTACCGCGGCACCTTCGGCAAAGCCGTTTGCGGACTGAGCTTGGGCTAGCAAGTCTTCACCCTGCTCTCGCAGCGCAGTTGCCAGGCGGTCTGCCTGCCAGGCAGCCAGGACTTTTTCCCTTGCCTCTGCAAAAGGCTCAGGGCGTTCGGGCAGGACCTCGTCCAGACGCAGGGCGAACAAGCTGCCATCATCAAGGAAATCCACTGCCGGGAAGTCTTCGGCGGTGACGGCAGCGGCGGCGGCACGGAAACCTTCATAGGCGGCGATGCCATCGCTGGCTTCGCTGGTCCAATTGATCCGGGCAAGTTCCAGGCCGCTTTCGGTGGCCAGCTCTTCCAGCGTGGCGCCGCCCGCAAGCAAGTCGTCGATATCTTCGGCCTGCGCTTCCACCAGACGGCGGGCGCGGTCCGAGGCAAGTTCGTCGCGAAGTTCGGGTTTGGCCTGCTCGAAAGTGGTGATCTGCGCCTCCAGGCGGCCGTTCACGCGGTAAAGCGCCGGTCCGAGGTCCGAGGGCAGGGGCCGGCCACATCTCCCACTTGGGCGGCAAAGATATCGGTTCCAGCTGCGCCGAGATCGCCCATGGTCACGTCACCCAGGTCAATGTCCTGCAAGGTCAGGCCGCGGGCGTCGACCAGGCTTTCAAAGGTGGCACCGCCGGTTTCCAATTGCGCCTTGGCGCTGGCCGCGGCGTCCTCATCAGCAAAGACCAGGCGTTCAACCAGGCGGCGCTCCGGCACCTGGTACTGGCTGGAGCGGTCGTCGAACAGGTCGCGCAGCATAGCCTCGTCGATTTCCACCTCATCCACCAGCATTCCTGGGCGCAGGGCGGCATAGGTGATTACCTTGGCCTCAGGCAGCATGAACAGGGCCTGGTTAGCTTCGTAGAAAGCCTGGAGATCAGCGTCCGAAGGCACCTGCGAGGTGAGAACGATGTCAGAAGCATTCACCTGCACATAAGAGAAACTGCGGCGGGCGCCGATGAAACCGGTCAGGGTATCAGTCAGCGTTTGCGGCATTTTGGCGCCGGACAGAACAGCGTTCTGTACGATGGTGCGGGCGGATTCGCGGCGCAAGTCTTCTTCGAATTGTTTCTCGGACAAGCCCGCATTGCTGAGAGCAAAACGGTAGGCCTCGCGGTCAAAACCTCCGTTCACGCTTTGGAAGGCGTCGATGGCAGCCAGCTCCTCGATCAGGTTTTCGTCACCGATCGACAGGCCCAGTTCCTTCGCCTCGTGATCCAGTGCCGCGATCGAGATCAGCCGGCCCAGAACCACCCGGTCGAGGCCAAAGGCGGTTAGCTGCGACATCGGCATGGCCTGGCCGGTCTGCGCTTGCAGGGCGCGCTGTTCCCGCTGCAGCTCGCGCACATAATCGCCGATACTGACCTCTTCGTCGCCAACCTGGGCAACAGACGACGCCGAGCTGGTGAAATTCACCGCGCCAAATCCGGCGAGGCCGACGATGAGCATCCCCATCAGGATCCAGACAAAGGTTTTGGATAGCTTTTGCATGCCTGCGGCCATGATGCCCTCTTTATTGTTCTGCCGCGCGGGACGCTGGCCCGGCGGCGGGAAATGCCGCTGACTGAATACGCGGCTGCCCGCAGAGGGGCAAGACGGTTGCGGATCAAACCGCAGGGTTGTCAGGGATTAAAGGCAGCCAGCCGGTCAAACAGCGTTTGAATGCCCGCCCGGTCCACATTGGCAAAGGCAATCCGGAACTGGCGTGCGCCGTCCGGGTTCCCTTCGGGCATGAACATGGAACCAGGCAGCATCAGAACAGAGGCCTCGGCGACCAGTTTGCGTGCGATTTCGCCGGACGTGAGATCGAAGGGGTGTTCAACATATGCAAAGTAGGCTCCGCATCCGAGCAATCGCCAGCCCTTTGCCGCAAGCGCCGGAAACCCCTCTTCGATGGCGGCGCGGCGGTCGAGGATTTCCTGCCGCTCGCCCGCCAGCCAGCCCTGCAGGTTTTCAATTCCCCAAAGAGCACCGGCCTGGCCCAGCTGGGACGGGCAAATCGTGACAGTATCCAGAAACTTCTCCATTTCGAACATCATTTCTGGGGAGGCCGCGATGGCCCCGACCCGGTGGCCGGTGAGGCGGTACGCTTTGGAGAAGGAGTAGAGATGGATCAGGGTTTGGTCCCAGTCCGCCATTTGAAACAGCCCATGCGGCGCTCCTGACCGGCTGTCAAAATCCCGGTAGGTCTCATCCACGATCAGAGACAGGTTGTTTTTTCGGGCCAAATCAAAGAATGCCCGCACCAGCCCATCGGGGTATTCCACACCGCAGGGGTTGTTGGGGGTAACCAGAACAATGGCGCGGGTGCGTTCGGTGATCAGTGCCGCGGCGGCTTCGGGATCCGGCAGCATGCCTGCGCCGGCCTGCAGCGGCACAGCGGTGACGCCGGAAATATCCAGCCACATCTTATGATTGAAGTACCAGGGCACGGGGATGATCACCTCGTCGCCTTCACCGCAAAGTGCGGCAATAGCGGCAGCAAAGGCCTGATTGCAGCCTGAGGTTATCCCGGTCTGGTCAGAGTTAACTGCTGCCTGGTAGTGATCTGAAATCTGCCGGGCCAAGGCCTGCCGCAACGGGCCGTTGCCAAGCACGGGGCCATAAAGATGAGCGTTCACGTCATTAAGTGCGGCGTCTGCCAATGCCTGGCGCAGACCCTGGGGCGGTGCTTCTGCGGGCGCGGCCTGGCTGACGTTCAGCAGCGGGCGCTCTGGCGGAAATTCAACTCCGGCCACCCAGCGGCGTGATTCGACAATCGGGGAGACAAAGGTGGCTTGGGTGCGGGTGCGGTTCATCAAAGGCTCCAGAGAGTATGCAGCGCCGGAAATTGCAGCGGAAGTCCGTCAAGACTATCCTTGGCAAAAGGGGGCGCCGCAAGCGGAATTACCCGGAGCCCGGCAAAAGAAAAGCGCGCCCCGAAAGGCGCGCTGATGCTGAAACCAGAACTGAAGAAGGGATCAATCCTTGCCGCGATACGGCTCCACATATTGCAGCGCCATGTCCCAGGGGAAGAAAATCCAGGTATCCTGGCTGACCTCGGTGATGAAGGTGTCGACCATCGGCCGCCCTTTGGGCTTAGCATAGACGGTGGCGAAATGCGCCTTGGGGTAGAGGTCGCGCACCAGCTCCAGGGTTTTACCGCTGTCGACCAGATCGTCGATGATCAGAACACCCTCGCCGTCGCCCATCAGTTCGGCGTCAGGCGCTTTCAGCACTTCGGCCTCGCCCTGCGCCTGGTGGTGGTAGGATTTCACCGAGATGGTGTCGACGGTGCGGATGTCCAGCTCGCGGCTGACGATCATGGCCGGCGCCATGCCGCCGCGGGTGATCGCAACCACCGCACGCCAGGCGCCGTCATCCGGGCCTTGCCCGTCCAGGCGCCAGGCCAAGGCCCGCGAGTCGCGGTGGATCTGGTCCCAGCTGATGTGAAAGCCTTTTTCGTGCGGCAGACGGTCGGTCATGTTTCTTGCTCCCCGCGGGTTCGCGTCAGCTGGCGGGAGCCCGGGCCGGGGCCTGGGCTCTCAATGGGTTCAGTTACTTGGAGATGTCGGGCGCGTCGACCGCCTTCATGCCCACCACGTGATAGCCGGCATCCACATGCAGGTTCTCGCCGGTTACGCCGGAGCTGAGGTCGGACAACAGGTAGAGCGCGGAATTTCCGACGTCATCAATGGTCACATTGCGGCGCAGCGGCGAGTTGTACTCGTTCCACTTCATGATGTAGCGGAAGTCACCGATGCCTGAGGCGGCCAGTGTCTTGATCGGGCCGGCCGAGATTGCGTTGACGCGGATACCGTCCTTGCCCAGATCCTCGGCCAGGTATTTGACCGATGCTTCCAGCGCCGCCTTGGCCACGCCCATTACATTGTAGTGAGGCATAACCTGCTCGGCACCGTAATAGGTGAGGGTCAGCAGCGAGCCGCCTTCGGTCATCATCTTCTCTGCACGTTTTGCAACAGCAGTGAAGGAGAAGACCGAGATGTCCATGGTCATCTGAAAGTTGGCCCGGCTGGTGTCGACGTAGCGGCCGCGCAGCTCGTTCTTGTCGGAAAAGCCGATGGCGTGAACCACGAAGTCCAGCTTGCCCCATTTGCTTTCCAGCTCGGAAAACAAGGCGTCGATCGAGGCCTCATCCGAGACGTCGCAGGGCAGGACGATACCGCTGCCCAATTGTTCGGCCAGCGGACCGACGCGTTTCTTCAGGGCATCGCCCTGATAGGAAAACGCCAGCTCGGCACCCGCGTCGGCGCAGGCCTTGGCGATCCCCCAAGCAATCGATTTGTCATTGGCAAGGCCCATGATGAGGCCGCGCTTACCGGCCATCAGTTGACTAGACATGCAGGTTCTCCGCCTGTGATCTCTTGAATTAGACGGTGTTTAGTATGCCGCGCGGGGCGCTTCAAGGGTGCACGCCCTTGCCGATGGCCGGGAAGCTGCATAGGTTGCACTCAATTCCGATACGAGGTGCCCGATGTCCGACCGTTCTGGTATTTTTGCAGGCGACGATCCCTTTGCCATCGCGCGTGCCTGGCTGGCGGAGGCCGAACAGGCCGAACCCAATGATCCCAATGCCATTGCCCTGGCCACGGTGGATGAGACCGGTCTGCCGAACAGCCGGATGGTGCTTCTCAAGGAGATTGAGGACGCTGCCTTTGTATTCTACACCAATTACGGGAGCGCCAAGGCGCAAGAGCTGGATCACGCCGGCAAGGCCGCCTTTGTGATGCACTGGAAATCTCTGCGCCGTCAAATTCGCGTGCGCGGCGAAATTACCCGGGAAGAGGGCCCACAGGCTGATGATTACTACAAGTCGCGCTCACTCAAGAGCCGCCTGGGCGCCTGGGCCTCGCAGCAATCGCAACCGCTGGAAAGCCGCGGCGCGCTGATGGCGGAAGTTGCGAAAATCACCGCTACCAAAGGAACTAACCCGGACCGGCCGCCGTTCTGGGGCGGCTACCGGCTGGTTCCGGTGGAGATAGAGTTCTGGGCCGATGGCGCATTCCGGTTGCACGACCGGTTCCGCTGGCGGCGCAAGGATGCAAACGCAGCATGGGAAATCATGCGCCTCAACCCATGACGCAAATGGTTAAGGTTTACCTGGGGTCAATAGCAGTTTCGTGACAATTTCAGGACTTTTTAGCTTGAATTCCAAGGTCAGAATCGCGCATCAGGGCATCATCAAAATAAAAAAAACGCGGTGGAATAAGTAAGTGGCAGAAGATCTCAGCAGCTTGCAGCAGGTACAGGGGCTGGTGAAGTGGTTCGACCCGGCCAAAGGGTACGGTTTTGTCGTATCTGACGAGGGTGGGCCTGACATTCTTCTGCACGTGAACGTGCTGCGCAATTTCGGTCAAAGCTCCGTTGCGGACGGCGCCCGGATCGAGGTGGTTACTCACCAGACCGGCCGCGGCGTTCAGGCCGTTGAGGTGCTTTCGATTCTCCCGCCCGAACGCGACGACACTCCGGTTCTGAGCGATTTTGCCGAACTGGACATGGACAGCCTGCAAAGCGAGCCGCTCGAGCCCGCCCGTGTTAAATGGTTCGACAAAGGTAAGGGCTTCGGCTTTGCCAATGTTTTTGGCCGGGGTGAGGACGTGTTCCTGCACGTTGAGGTTCTGCGCCAGTCCGGGCTTGCGGATCTGCAGCCGGGCGAGGCCTTGGCGATGCGCGTGATTGACGGAAAGCGCGGCCGTATGGCGGTTGAGGTCCTGGCGTGGGAAGCCGCGCTGATGCCTGGCAGTCTGGATTGATACGTTGAGACGGCGCCTGCTTTCCTGGAGTTTGGGCGCTGTGCTTTCCATCGGAGCCGGTACCGCTGCGGCTTCTGAGTGCAAGCCTGGAAGGGTTGAACTGCGCGGGACGTGGGGGCAGACCGCATTCAGCGTCGAAATCGCAGACGATGAACAGGAGCGGGCGCAAGGCCTGATGTTCCGGGAGAGCCTGCCGCGCGGGGCAGGGATGCTGTTTGTCTATGAGCACCCGCAACCCGCCGCCTTCTGGATGAAGAACACGCTTATCCCGCTGGATATCATTTTCCTGGATGAAACCGGAACGGTGACCTCGGTGCATGGAAATGCTGTTCCGGGCGATCTGACGCCGATCCCTGGCGGTGATCATGTGTTTGCTGTTTTGGAAATCAACGGTGGACTGGCGCATCGCTATGGCATCTCTGCCGGCACTGAGATGCGGCATCAAGTTTTTTCAGGCAAACGTGCTGTTTGGCCCTGTTAGGGCTTTTCAAATCAGTTCCGCGGATATAGGAAAGCGCACGGTCCGGGGCGTGGCGCAGTCTGGTAGCGCACCTGTTTTGGGTACAGGGGGTTGTGAGTTCGAATCTCGCCGCCCCGACCACTTCTCAGCATAAAACTGGAACAAATCTTCTCGCGCGGATGCGCCTGACAAATTCGTTTCCCGTATTTGCTGTTCGACTTTCCCTCTCTACAATTCTGGGTGTTAATACTTCCTTAACCTTCTGTTAAGACACCCTTAACCAATTGCCGCTGTGAAGCGTCAGAAGGTTAATGCCCTCCGCCGCTCTGAATACTTCGATGCGCAAGACTACAGCAAGCTCATCGTTAAGTTGTTCAGGCCGCCTGTTGAGGTTAACTCGTCCAGAATTTGTCCCGGGTCCCGGGCCGGGAGGTTGGCCCGCTCTGTCCTGTTGTGTGGCAAGTCGTTCTCTGGCCGGAAGAATTTTGCGGCATTGAACACTGCTGCCGGAAGCCCTTTGCCGGGGGCGTCCTGTGGATGAATCAATGGGGAGTGCCGGACCCGGGAAACCGCAGAAAGCGTCAACAGCAAAGATCGTTACGGAGGTGTAAATTTAACGTTGACCCTTTGTGTCTGAATACGCCAAATTGTGGACACCGGTTGCGGCGATACTAGATCTGGTAGATCGAGACGCCTCGGCAACAACGCTGAAAACAGCAGACAGTCCTGTGAAGAATGGTCGGCGAGGGCCTCAGGTACGCCATGCAAGGTGTGCGCCATGGATTTTGCATGTTTTGCATCCGGAACCGGCTGGTGCGGGGGCACTAGGACATATGAACGATGAGTGCTTGAAAAGGGGCAGAGCATGAAGATCGAACGGAAATACACAAAACCGGGCCAGGATGCATATGCCGATCTGGCATTCGTTTCTGCCACCTCTGAGATCCGCAATCCGGACGGAACTATCGTTTTCCGGCTCGACAACATCGAAATTCCTGCTTCTTGGAGCCAGGTGGCCAGCGACGTCATCGCCCAGAAGTATTTCCGCAAGGCCGGCGTGCCATCGCGTCTGAAGAAGGTCCGCGAGAAAGGCGTACCAGAGTTCCTGTGGCGCTCGGTGCCCGACGACGGCGCGGTTCCGGGTGGCGAGACTTCCTCCAAGCAGGTGTTCGACCGTCTGGCGGGCGCATGGGCTTATTGGGGCTGGAAGGGCGGCTATTTCTCCTCCGAGGAAGATGCCCGCGCTTATTACGACGAGATGCGCTATATGCTGGCGACCCAGCGCTCGGCCCCGAACTCGCCCCAGTGGTTCAACACCGGCCTGCATTGGGCCTATGGCATCGACGGGCCGGCTCAAGGCCACCACTATGTCGATTACAAGACCGGCAAACTGACAAAGTCGGACAGCGCCTATGAACACCCCCAGCCGCATGCCTGCTTCATTCAGTCGGTCTCGGATGATCTGGTCAAGGATGGCGGCATCATGGACCTGTGGGTGCGGGAAGCGCGGCTGTTCAAATACGGCTCCGGCACTGGCACCAATTTCAGCCATCTGCGCGCCGAAGGCGAGCCGCTGTCGGGCGGCGGCAAATCCTCTGGCCTGATGGGCTTCCTCAAAATCGGCGACCGCGCGGCGGGCGCCATCAAATCGGGCGGCACAACCCGTCGGGCAGCAAAAATGGTGATCGTCGACGCCGATCACCCGGATATCGAAGACTTCATCCAGTGGAAGGTGATCGAGGAGCAGAAGGTCGCGTCCATCGTCGCGGGCTCCAAGATGCACGAGAAGATGCTGAACGGCATTTTCGAGGCGATCCGGAGTTGGGACGGGGCTGAGGCCGATGCCTACGACCCTGCGGTCAACGGCGGACTGAAATCGGCCATCCGAGAAGCCAAGAAGGTCGCGATCCCTGAAACCTACATCAAGCGGGTGCTGGACTACGCCAAGCAGGGCCATACGTCGATCGAATTCCCGACCTACGACACCGACTGGGATTCCGAGGCCTACAGCTCTGTTTCCGGCCAGAACTCCAACAACTCTATCCGCGTTACCAATGCGTTCCTGCACGCAATCGAAAAGGACGCTGACTGGGAGCTGTTCAACCGCACCAACGGCAAGGTTGCCAAGGTGATCAAGGCCCGCGACCTGTGGGAAAAGGTAGGCCATGCAGCCTGGGCCTGCGCCGATCCGGGCATCCAGTTCCACGATACCGTGAACGAGTGGCACACCTGCCCCGAAGACGGTGAGATTCGCGGCTCAAACCCTTGTTCGGAATACATGTTCCTGGACGACACCGCCTGTAATCTGGCATCACTGAACCTGCTGAGTTTCCTGAAAGACGGGCTGTTCCAGGCGGATGATTTCATGCATTCCTGCCGCCTGTGGACGCTGACGCTGGAAATCTCGGTGATGATGGCACAGTTCCCGTCCAAGGAAATCGCGCAACGGTCCTATGATTTCCGCACTCTGGGCCTGGGTTATGCCAACATTGGCGGCCTGCTGATGAACATGGGCTTTGGCTATGACTCGGATGAGGGCAGGGCGCTTTGCGGCGCGCTGACCGCGCTGATGACCGGCGTCTCCTATGCAACCTCTGCCGAGATTGCCTCCGAGCTTGGCCCGTTCCCGGGTTATGCGAAAAACGCAGATCACATGCTGCGGGTGATCCGCAACCACCGCAACGCTGCAAAGGGCAACGCTGACGGCTACGAACAATTGTCTGTGAAGCCGGTTCCGCTGGATATCGCCAATTGCCCGGACGCGCTGCTGACCGATCTGGCCGCCAGTGCCTGGGACGAAGCGCTGGAGCTGGGTGAGAAGCACGGCTACCGCAACGCCCAGACCACGGTGATTGCACCGACCGGCACCATTGGCCTGGTGATGGACTGCGACACCACGGGCATCGAGCCGGACTTTGCCCTGGTGAAGTTCAAGAAGCTTGCGGGCGGCGGGTATTTCAAGATCATCAACCGCTCTGTGCCCTCGGCGCTTGAGGGGCTGGGTTACAGCTCCGCGCAGATTGAAGAGATCGTCTCTTACGCGGTGGGCCATGGCTCCATCGGCAATGCGCCTGGCATCAACCATACCTCGCTGGCTGGCCATGGCTTTGGTCCCAATGAGCTGGCCAAGGTGGATGCGGCGCTGGAATTGGCTTTTGATATCCGGTTCGTGTTCAACCAGTGGACCCTGGGCGAGGATTTCTGCACCGGCGTGCTGGGCATCCCGGCACCCAAGCTGAACGATCCGACTTTCGACCTGCTTCGTCACCTGGGCTTCACCAAGGCGGATATCGACGCGGCCAACGATCACGTCTGCGGCACCATGACCCTTGAAGGCGCGCCGCATCTGCAGGAAGAGCATTACGCGATCTTTGACTGCGCCAACCCCTGTGGCAAGAAAGGCAAGCGTTTCCTGAGTGTTGACAGCCATATTTGCATGATGGCCGCAGCGCAAAGCTTTATCTCCGGCGCTATCTCCAAGACAATCAACATGCCGAACTCGGCCACTATCGAGGACTGCCAGAAAGCTTATGAGCTCAGCTGGAGCCTGGGCGTGAAGGCCAACGCGCTGTACCGTGACGGTTCCAAGCTGAGCCAGCCGCTGGCCGCAGCATTGGTCGAGGATGACGACGACGCGGCGGAGGTGCTGGAAAGCGGCTCGACCCAGGAGAAAGCCGCTGTGCTGGCCGAAAAGATCGTCGAGAAAGTCGTAGTCAAGGAGCTGGTCCGCAGCCATCGGGAAAAGATGCCTCAGCGGCGCAAAGGTTACACCCAGAAAGCGGTTGTCGGCGGTCACAAGGTGTACTTGCGCACCGGGGAATACTCGGACGGCACCCTGGGCGAGATCTTCATCGACATGCATAAGGAAGGCGCAGGATTCCGGGCGATGATGAACAACTTTGCCATCGCGGTCTCGGTTGGCCTGCAGTACGGCGTGCCGCTGGAGGAGTTTGTCGACGCCTTCACCTTCACCAAGTTCGAGCCCGCGGGCATGGTCCAAGGCAACGACTCGATCAAGAACGCAACCTCGATCCTTGACTATGTATTCCGCGAATTGGCGGTTTCCTATCTCGACCGCACCGATCTGGCGCATGTTAAGCCGGAAGGCGCAACATTCGACGATCTGGGCCGCGGCGAGGAAGAAGGCGTCTCCAACGTCTCCGAGCTGAGCGAAAGCGCTGCCACGCGGTCGCTGGAGGTTCTCAAGCAAATTTCCTCGACCGGCTATCTGCGCAAGCGTCTGCCGCAGGAACTGGTGGTGCTGCAAGGCGGCCAGACCGAAGCGGGCGTGTTGGGCACCGGCACCGATCCGGTTGCCGCGCTGCAGTCGCTGGTGCCGGAGACCAGTGAGGCAACCGTGCAGCCCAGCACAGGCATGGACGCACGCACCAAGGCAAAAATGCAAGGCTACGAGGGTGAAGCCTGCGGCGAATGCGGCAACTACACGCTGGTGCGCAACGGCACCTGCATGAAGTGCAACACTTGCGGCGGAACCTCGGGCTGCAGCTGACGAATACTGTCTTCGCCTCTGGATTTCCCTCGGTGGCGCAGACGGGAGCTGGAAGTGGAATTGGCTGCTTCCGATACTATCCGGAGCGGGTGCGCCCGTTCTGAACATCGAGAAGGCCCAGGTAAGAATACACTCGGGCAGTCAATGAAGGAGCCTGATCGGTGATAACTGGCTTCCTCTGTCAATCAGAGGAAGCCTTTTTCTTTGGCAGGCATCTTCAGATTTGTGAGCTCACGGTGAAGTGCAGTTTCCGATATCCCTTTTTATTCCAATCGGTTCTGAATTTCTATCAGGTGGTTTTCAAACACTTCGGCGGGGGTCCGGTATCCGAGGCATTTGCGCGGCGTGGAATTGAGGCGGTGGCAAATCGACCTTAAATACCGATTTGTCAGCGCCGCCGGTTCGGTCGAGCGGGGCAGGTACTTTCGCAGCCTGTTGTTTGTGTTTTCGACGGTACCTTTTTGCCAAGGTGCTTGCGGGTCACAGAACCAACTGTCTGCTCCGATCCCGTCTTTGAGCCGCACCCATGCAGAGAATTCCGTTCCACGGTCGAAGGTGATCGACTGGCGTGCATCGGCGGGCAGGGGAGCGAGCCCGTTGATCAGCGCTTCCATGATCGGCTTTGACTGACGATCTTCGTTGCGCATGACGACAGCGTAGCGACTGACGCGCTCAACCAGGGAGGTGACATTGATCTTTCCATGCTCTTTGCGAAACATCATCAGGTCGCACTCCCAATGGCCGAACTCGGCACGTTCGGAAATGCGTTCGGGTCTGCGTGACAGGCTCTGGCTGTCAAAGATCCGGGTCCGATGATGCCGCCTATACCCTCTGGGCCTGCGGCGCCGGCGCTGTTCGGGCAAGTGCCTGTAGAACGCTTCAGCCCGGCCATCCTTGGAATAAGCGAAACGGTAGATCGTCTCGTGGCTCACGCGGACTGGATGGCGCTCCAGGCGCATCCGGCCTGCGATCTGTTCAGGTGACCAGCCGACCTTGAGCCGGTCCTCAATGGCAACCTTGAGTTCCGGGAAAACGATCATCTTTCGATGAATGGCACGGCGGCGCTCATACATGTCTTGCGCGGCTACGGCGTGATAGCTATCCAGTTCGGGAAGTTCAGAGTTTGTGTAACGGTTCCGTTTAATGTCCCGGTAGATTGTCGAAGCATCACGGCACAAACGATCCGCAATCTCCGCAATCGGCATTTTGGCTTCAAGCCACTTGGCAATCTTGCGGCGTTCGTCCAATCTCAAGTGAGAGTAGTGGCGTCCCATTCAACATCCTCCATGCAAGCTTCTGTATTCGTAAAGAATTTGCACTTCGGTTGTGAATCCACTTTTACCTTGCCCATAAATCCTATAATCAGAATTATGTTATTTATTGAGCTGAACAGTCAACACATCTTACGGTATGAAGATATTACATTTCAGTACCTTATGGGACGCAGCAAGCCTTCTTGCGCTACGCTGGCGACCAGTCGTCCATCTTCCGTATAGATTGCTCCGCGGTTGAAGCCGCGGCCGTTCCCCGTGAACGGAGCATCCATTGAATACAGGTGCCAGTTCTGGAACTGGACCGGTGCATGAAACCACATTGCGTGATCCAGACTGGCGGTCATGGCGTTTGGTTTGTGAAACGTCAAACCGTGCGGCCGCAAGGATGATCCGAGCAAACCAAAGTCGGAAACATAGGCCATCAAAATATGCTGCAATTCAGGACCCGCGCCCTTTGCTGCTTCCATCCGCACCCACATGTTATTGACGTCGCTAGTTTTTTCAGGCGTCAATGGATCCCTTGGCTCCACTTCGCGGATTTCAAACGGCCGAGGCCGGACAAACTCGCCGCGCTTGCCACTCTCCACCCGGAATGCATTTCTCAAAAGGATCTTATGCCGAGGCTCCAAACCGTCCGGCGGCGGCACATCCGGCATGGCATGCTGGTGCTCCCAGCCTGATTCCCGGGCTTGAAAGGACGCGGCCAGGTTCAGAATTTGCTTTCCGTTTTGCATAGCGACCACGCGGCGCGTAGTGAAGCTGCGGCCATCGCGTGCGGGGTCGACTTCATAGATCACCGGACGGGACGGATCGCCCGGACGGATGAAATATGCATGAAGCGAGTGGCATAAGCGCCCGGAAACAGAAGCATAAGCTGCAGTCAGCGCCTGTGCAACTACCTGGCCGCCGTAGATCCGTGTTGGCGTCTCTCCCCCGGAACCAGAGCCGCGGTAAAGGTTGGTGTCCAGTTCTTCTAAATCGAGCAGATCCAGAAGTATTTTTGCGGTGTCCGGCATGGATCAGGCTTTCTTGGTTTCGGGCAGGTCATCTTAACTTGATACGCCCGGAGCGACAGCCAGCAGGTACCGTTTCCAGAAACTTTTGCGAAGCTGAGGAATGAGCCAGAAAAAGTTTGAGCAAGACAGTGATTTGTCACGTTTTTGTTATGCTCAGCTTCAGCTCAAGCCGATCTGTATCCTTATTTACCCAAAATCCGGAATTTCGGTTTCAAGCGCCTTTCGGTATTCGCTTTCCGGGCGAACTTGCCTTAGAAGTTCAAAAGAAACACTGTGAGGAAAACAATCGATGCCAAGCATTCTGGTTTTGAACGGACCAAATCTGAACCTGCTGGGAACGCGCCAGCCGGACATTTATGGTTCGGTCACGCTGGAGATGGTTGAACAATCCTGTGCAGCCCATGGCAAGGCGCTCGGGTTCGAGGTGGATTGCCTGCAGTCGAACCACGAAGGCGCACTCATCGACGCCATTCACGCTGCCAAAGGCCGCCATCAGGGTATCACACTCAATGCCGGCGCCTATACCCATACGTCTATTGCTTTGATGGACGCCCTTATTTCAGTAGAGATCCCGGCCGTTGAAGTGCATCTCACTAACATTCATGCCCGTGAGCCGTTCCGCCATACGTCATTTATTGCCAAGGCGGCGCTGGGACAGATTTGCGGGTTTGGCGCCCAAGGTTATCTCCTGGCGATGGATGCTCTGGCAGCTCACTTGAAAAAGATCTGACAGGCATGAAAGTTAAAAAGTATCTGAATTTCGTTTGCGGCGCAGAAAGCCTGGAACAGCTTTGGCACGGGCATGTCCAGCAAATGGCCGAATTCGGTTTTGACCGTCTGATCTATGGCTATACACGCTACAAAACGGAAACGTCCCTTGGCGATCCCGACGATTTTGTCATCCTTTCCAATCATCAGAGCGAATACCTGAACGGGTTCCTGCACAAAGGGCTCTATTTTCACGCGCCGATGCTTCGCTGGGCGTTGGACAATGAAGGTGCCGGCAGCTGGCGTATTGTCCAGGAAATGGCCGCCAGCGACACGCTCAGCCCACAAGCCAAGAAAGTGCATGAGTTCAACCAGAAACTGGACATGAACGCCGGTTACACGGTCAGCTTTTATTCCGCTTCCAAACGGTACAAAGGGGCGATTTCCTTGGCCGCCAAACCGGGTATGAGCCAGGATGAGGTGGATGCCCTCTGGGAAGAACGCGGTGATGACATCGTACTGATGAACAATGTCGCACACCTGAAAATCCTCACCCTGCCCTACACGGCCCCGAACCGCAGCCTGACCAAGCGCCAGCGTGAAGTCCTGCAATGGGTTGGCGATGGGAAGACAACTCAGGATATTGCAATGCTGATGGGGTTGACCCCAGCGACCATTGAAAAGCATCTTCGGCTGGCCCGGGAATCCCTGTCCGTCGAGACAACAGCGCAAGCCGTCCTGAAGGCAGCGTTGCATAACCAGATGTATGTCGTCGACGCCTGACACTGCGCTAAAAACCGTCGAAGAAACTCCCAAATAGTCACGTAAGCAGTTGAAATATATAGGTTTAAAAATCGTGCGCTATGCGGACGTGTCGCCGCCATGTTACAAGAAAATTGTATGCAGTTTCAGACGCCAAACAGCGTCAAAAAGGTAAGGAATTCTATACTACCGTATTAGTTTAATTCGCTGCATGTTGCACGTGTTCCGTGAGTGGTGGCTTTAGCCAAGGAACTTCGGGTATCGACCCTTGCGATTTCAAGGCTCTCCTACCTTATCAGGAATAGGCGTGTATTCGTCCGCGTCCTATTCCGGATATCAGAGGGGTCCCATCCATCCCCATCAGTGGGGCCCCTCACCCTCTCCGGCCTCCAGTTTTGACCCCATGGAAATCACGCAGCTAAACCAACTGCTGCACGGTGTTTGGCCATTCCCGGACAGCACAAAAAAGCCGGCAGGACGATCCTGCCTGCTTTTAAACTTTGAAAGCTGTGAAGCTGATCAGCCCTGAGCGGCCTTTGCCACTTCCGCTGCGAAGTCTTCTTTTTCAACTTCGATGCCTTCGCCGACTTCCACGCGGACAAAGCCGGTGATGGTCGCGCCGGCTTCCTTGGCAGCAGCTTCCACAGTCAGGTCCGGGTTCACCACGAACTGCTGGTTCAGCAGGGTCGATTCCGCCACGAATTTCTTCATGCGGCCGACGATCATCTTCTCGATCACCTGCTCCGGCTTGCCGGATTCGCGGGCGATGTCCATTTGGACCTGCTTTTCCTTCTCAACCACGGAGGCGTCCAGGTCTGCTTCGGACAGCGCGGCCGGGTTCACGGCTGCGATGTGCATGGCAATCTGCTTGCCGATGGCTTCGTCGCCGCCGTTCATGGAGACCAGAACGCCGATCTTGCCCATGCCGGCGGTGGCCGCGTTGTGGACGTAGGACACGACGGTCTCACCTTCCAGCGACTCCATGCGGCGCAGCGACATGTTCTCGCCGATGGTGGCGATCTTGTCGGTCAGGGTGTCGGCAACGGTCTTGCCGCCCAAGTCTGCTGCGGACAGCGCTTCGACGTCGGCAACGCCCAGAGCTGCGGTCGCGATCTTGCCAACCATTTCCTGGAATTCGCCGTTTTTGGCAACGAAGTCGGTTTCCGAGTTCACTTCAACCGCAACGCCCTTGCCGCCTTCGACGACAACAGCAACCAGGCCTTCCGCAGCAGTACGGCCGGATTTCTTGGCGGCTTTTGCCAGACCTTTGGTGCGCAGCCAGTCGACAGCGGCTTCCATGTTGCCGTCGTTTTCGACCAGGGCTTTCTTCGCGTCCATCATGCCTGCGCCGGTGGATTCGCGCAGTTCTTTCACCATTGCTGCAGTGATTGCCATCTTAGGCTCTCCTCAATTCAAAAACGGATTTGGGGCAGGTGATACCCTGCCCCGCATGTCAGTTCCGTGACAGGACGGATCAGGCGTCAGCGGCTGCTTCTTCAGCAACGGCTTCTTCTGCCGGTGCCTCTTCCAGCGCGCCCAGGTCAACGCCAGCAGCGCCCAGCTGAGCGGACATACCGTCCAGAGCGGCACGGGCCACCAGGTCGCAGTACAGCGAGATGGCGCGCGATGCGTCGTCGTTGCCCGGGATGATGTAGTCTACGCCATCGGGGGAGCAGTTGGTGTCGACAACAGCCACAACCGGGATGCCCAGTTTCTTGGCTTCGGCGATTGCCAGCGCTTCTTTTTTCACGTCGATGACGAACAGAAGATCCGGCACGCCGCCCATTTCGCGGATGCCGCCCAGGGAGGCCTGCAGCTTCTCCTGGTCGCGTTCCATGCCCAGACGCTCTTTCTTGGTCAGGCCTTCGGCTCCGGAGGTCATCTTTTCGTCGATTTCCTTCAGGCGGTTGATCGACTGGGAAACGGTTTTCCAGTTGGTCAGGGTGCCGCCCAGCCAGCGGTGGTTCATGAAGTACTGTGCGGACTTCTCGGCTGCTTCGGCGATCGGGCCAGCGGCCTGGCGCTTGGTGCCGACGAACAGGACGCGGCCGCCTTTGGCGACGGTGTCACGGACAACCTGCAGCGCCTGGTCCAGCATCGGAACAGTCTGGGTCAGGTCCATGATGTGGATGCCGTTGCGCGAGCCGTAGATGAACGGCGACATGCGCGGGTTCCAGCGCTGGGTCTGGTGGCCGAAGTGTACGCCAGCTTCCAGCAGCTGACGCATGGTGAACTCGGGAAGAGCCATGCTATTCTTTCCTTTCCGGTTTCTATCCTCGGCGGGGGTTCAGAGCGGATGCTCCAACCGGGGGTCCGTCAGGGATGTCTCCCCTGATCAGGCCAAACCCCGCCTGCGGGTTCGTAGGCGCGCCTATAGATCAGTTCCGGAAGCGTGGCAAGGGCTGAACAGCGGAAATTGCCATACCGTCCTTGGTTTCATCCTTCCAGGGCTTTTTGGTGACCCGCGCGCACGACCTCTTCGGCGCGGGCAGCCAGCGCCTTGCGGTCCGCAAAGCCAGACACTTTCAACGGTGGATGGTAGATGAGTTCAACAGAACCCTGCCGCGCAGCCCCAAGCACCTTGAGCAGGTGCGGGCAAAAGTCCATGTCGCCCCACCAGCCGTAAAACCGGGCGGGTGCCCCCTTGGGTGCGTGATACACTACCGAGACCGGCTGGACATGCAGGCTATTGCGAAGTTCTTTCGTGAAAAATGCCGCGAACAACGTTGTTTTAAAACGCAAAACCCTAAGGCCATCCGTAGATGTTCCCTCTGGGAAGAACAGTAATTTGTGGCCAGCACCCAATCGTTGTTCGAACAGTTCTGCCTGTTCCTTCGCCTTCTTGGGGTTGCGTTCGACAAACACGGTGCCAGTGGCCCTGGCCAGCCAGCCGATGCCGGGCCAATTGGCGACCTCGGCCTTGGATACAAAGTAGATCCGCTTGCGAGCATTCAGCGCAAAGATATCAAGCCAGGAAGAATGATTGGCCACTACAGGGCCACGCTCCCGCATCAGAGTTCCGCGGGTTCTGTAAGCGATGCCAAGAATGCGGAACGCGTTGCGGCAGACAAACTGGGTGATAAACGGGGTTACCGGCCGGTGCAGGCCGCAGACGGGCCGTTCGATCAGGCGCACTGCAAGCAATACCAGCAGACCACCAAAGACCAGCAGCGCCAGCGGCAGCCCGCGGAGCAGCACCAAACCCCAGCCAAGCGGCGCGATCCGGACCGGGTCTGGCGCCTCCTCGCTTTGCCAGCTGATACTCATGAGCGGCCGCGGCCTCCGGAATAGATCTTGCGCTGCCGTTCATTCATCCGGGCCGTGTCCAGGATCAGGCAGACGTCCGTGGTATTGAAACCATGGTCGATGTAGGCGCCCGCTCCGACGAAACCGCCAAGCCGCAGATAGGCTTTGATCAAGGCTGGTGTTTCCACCATCGCGCGCCTGCGGTCCAGATCACTTTCCTTGATCAAGTCCATGTTTTCAAAGACTTTTGATCGGACACGAATGTCCCGGGGAGCCAAGTGGTTATGGTGCAGCATCGACAACGGATTGGCCAGCGCCTGCAGGTCGGTTCCATGAAAACTTGCGACACCGAACAGAACGTCGATACCGTGCGCCTCTACATATTCCGCCAAGCCCGCCCAGAGATGAAACATCGCAGTCCCGCCGCGATAGTCAGCATGCAGGCAGGAACGGCCAAGTTCCAGCAATCTGCGTCCAGACCTCTTTAGAGAGGTCAAGTCATATTCATCTTCAGAATAATACTGCCCTGCCTTTGCCGCCTGGTCATCCCGCAAAAGACGGTACACACCGGCCACTTGGCCGGTCGCTTCATCCGTGACCAGCATATGGTCGAAAAAGGGGTCGAACCGGTCACGCTCCAGCCCGGCATTGTGATCGACCAATTCACCGCCGCCGCCGAGTTCCCGGACAAAAACATCATAGCGCAAGGCCTGTGCCGCGCGCAGCTCTGCCTCGGTTTCTGCTATTTTCACGGAAAATTCCGGAGCACGGTCTTGCATTCGGCTATCCTGCGTGGTTCAGGCTTGCGCGCAACTAGCCTGAGAGGCAAAGAAAGCGCAAGTTATCAGTCAAGTTTGAATGAGTTCGTTAACCCTTCATAAACCGTTATGGCTCAAAGACGGGGATAAGGGAGACGCGCGCTCCATCAATCACAAGCTTGCCTTGATCGGGGAAGTTCACGGTGATCTTGCCGCCCGCGTTCGACTGAACCTGGCCGATGCCCCACTCAGGGTGATCCGGGTGCCGGACGAACATTCCGGGGGCTAAAATAGCGTTGAGGTCATTCATTGGCGGGTGGCCCAATTCGGAGGAAGTAGAAGTTATGGGTGTAGATAACGCCAATCTGGCCGCTTTGGTAGGGTCGCGGATCTGCCATGATCTGATCAGCCCCGTCGGTGCCATCAACAACGGGCTGGAACTGCTGGGCATGGCCGGCAGCATGTCCGGTCCGGAATTGGAGCTGATCTCAGACAGCGTTGCCAATGCCAATGCGCGTATCCGTTTCTTCCGTATCGCCTTTGGCGCCGCCGGCGACCAGCAGATGGGGCGTGCCGAAGTGGTATCGGTGCTGGAAGATATCTCCAAGTCCGGCCGTATCAAGTACCAATGGTCGCCGCTGGACGGCTGCACCCGCAGTGAAGCACGTTTGGCGCTGCTGTCAGCGTTGTGCTTGGAAAGCGCCCTGCCCTATGGCGGAACGGTCAAGATTTTCTGCGCAGACGGCAAATGGACGGTAATGGGCGAAGGCAGCAAGCTGGCGGTCGATGATGAGCTTTGGGCCCGGGTCAGCGGCGGGAACTCCAATGCCGAAATCACCCCGGCTTTGGTTCAATTCGCCCTGTTGCCTGAGGCTGCAAAGGAAGCCAACCGCACAGTCAGGCTGGAACAGAGCCTGGAGAAAATTACGCTGCAATTCTGATTTGCAGTATTTTCACAAAGAAACGCCGGGCTTCCTGCCCGGCGTTTTGCGTTTTTGATGCCTTAGGCGCGTGTCGTACCGTTGCCGCGCACCAGGTACTTGAAACTGGTCAATTGGGTGGCCCCAACCGGCCCGCGGGCGTGCATCTTGCCGGTGGCAATGCCGATCTCGGCGCCCATGCCGAACTCGCCGCCGTCGGCAAACTGGGTTGAGGCATTGTGCATCAGGATGGCGCTGTCGAGTTCGGAGAAGAATTTCTGAACTGCGGCCTCATCTTCGGTGATGATGCAATCAGTATGCTGAGAGTGATGCGTACGGATGTGCTGGATTGCTTCATCAATGCCCGCTACCTGCTTGGCCGCAATGATGGAATCCAGATACTCTTTACCCCAGTCATCCGCCGTAGCAGTGGTCATGCTGTCCGGTCCAGGCAGCCCAGCCTCGGCACGGATTTCCACGCCGGCGGAGGTCAAGGCCTCCAGAACCATCTTGCCCAGCGAAGCTGCGATGTCCTGATAAATCAGCAGGCATTCAGCCGCGCCGCAGATGCCGGTGCGGCGGGTCTTTGCGTTCAGCACCACGTCCAGTGCCTTTTCCGGATCGGCAGACTTGTCGAGGTAGATATGCACAATGCCCTCAAGGTGGGCAAAAACCGGCACCCGAGCCTCACGCTGGACCAGGCCAACCAGCCCCTTGCCGCCGCGCGGCACGATGACATCGACGTAATCTGTCATGGTCAGCAGTTCCTGCACCGCAGCGCGGTCGCGGGTCGGGACCAGTTGCACCGCGTCTTCCGGCAGGCCTGCAGATTTCAACCCCTCCGCCAGGCAGGCGTGAATAGCCTGCGAGGAATGGAAGCTTTCGGAACCGCCGCGCAGGATCACAGCATTGCCGGACTTCAGGCAAAGCGCGCCGGCATCGGCAGTCACATTCGGACGGCTTTCATAGATCACGCCGATCACGCCCAGCGGTGTGCGCACGCGCTGGATCTTGAGGCCGGTGGGCTGCTCCCACTCCTCCATCACTTCGCCTACCGGGTCGCGCTGTTCCGCCACGGCGCGCAGGCCATCAACGATGCCCTGAATACGCGCCTCGTCCAGCATCAGCCGGTCCATCATCGCGTCCGACAGGCCTTTGCCTCGGCCGAACTCCAAGTCCTTGGCATTTGCTGCGATGATCTCTGCCCGGCGGCTCCAGACCGCCTCCGCAGCGCCGATCAAGGCTGCGTGTTTGCGTTCCGCACTGGTTGTCGCCAGGATTTGCGCTGCTTGCTTTGCACGTTTGCCAAGCTCCGCCATCACGGCGGGAATGTTCTCATTATCTTTCATATGTCTCGCACCCTTGCCGGTCCCTGTCTGCACGTCTTCGGCTTGCCGGCTGGAATAAACTATTCGTCTAGTCTCTCAAAGCGCCATATCATCGCGGTGGATCAGTGCGGCACGGCCGGGATAGCCCAGCGTCGCCTCGATCTCCTGTGACTGGCGCCCCTGGATGGCACGGGCCTCCTCCGCGGTATAGCGTGACAGCCCCTGCCCCAGCTTGTGGCCGTCTGGGCCGAGGATGGCCAGCGGATCGCCGCGGCCAAAGTCACCCTCCACATGACGGACACCCGCGGGCAGCAGGCTTTTACCGGACATCAGCGCGCGTGCGGCGCCTTGATCAATCGTAATCACACCGCGGGTCTTCATTGCACTGATCCAACGCTTGCGGGCTCCTTGCGGGTCGCCCTGTCCGGTGAACCAGGTACAGGTTGCGCCTTCCTCAAGTGATTTCAGCGGGTTCAGGGGCGAACCTTCAGTGATCGCCATGGCGCAGCCGGCCGCTGTGGCCATCTTCGCGGCCAGCAATTTAGTGATCATGCCGCCCTTGGACAGGCCGGAAACACCATCGCCTGCCATTGCCTCGATCTCCGGTGTGATCTCATCGATCCGGTCATAGCGCTTGGCGTTCGGATCCAAGGCGGGGTTGGCGCTGTAAAAGCCATCGACATCTGACAGCAGGATCAAGGCATCCGCCCCCACCGTCACTGCCACCTGCGCTGCCAGCCGGTCGTTGTCGCCATATCGGATCTCATCCGTTGCAATGGTGTCGTTCTCGTTGACGATAGGCACGGCGCCCATGCTCAGCAATGTTTCCAGCGTCGCACGGGAATTCAGATAGCGGCGCCGGTTTTCGCTGTCTTCCAGTGTCACCAGCACCTGTGCAGTCGTGATGCGGTGCGGCGCCAAGGCCTCCTCATACGCACGGGCCAAGCGGATTTGCCCGACCGCAGCGGCCGCTTGCGACTGTTCTAGCGGCAAATCTGCACGGGGCAGACCCAGAACACCGCGGCCCAAGGCAATCGAACCCGACGAGACAAGCACGACATTGGTGCCATGCGACTTCAGCCATGCGACATCATTGGCCAGAGAGTGCAGCCAGCCTGCGCGCAGCTCGCCGCTATTGCGGTCGACAAGCAGGGCTGAGCCGATCTTGACGACAATCCGTTTCGCGCTGCTCAAGGCTGCCAAGGCTCTTCCTCCTCGGCAGGCTTCATCCTCAGGCGGTCGTCATCAATCTCATTCCGCAAGGCGCGCAGTACTTCGCTCACACCCTCACGGCTGACACCGGACATCAGCAGCACCGGCCCGCCGACAGCTTCCTCAAGCGCGGCGCGCTTTTCCTGCAGCTCGTCGGGATCAATTGCATCAACCTTGTTCAGCGCAGTTATCCGGGTTTTGGTGGCCAGTTCGCCGCCATAGGCCTCCAGCTCGCCGATGATGGTCTCGTAATCCTCGACCACGGTTTCCGAGGTGCCATCCACCAGATGCAGAAGCACTGCGCAACGCTCCACATGACCCAGGAAACGGTCGCCGATGCCGCGGCCCTCGTGGGCGCCTTCGATCAGGCCGGGAATGTCCGCGACCACAAATTCGGTGTTGTCGATGCCGACCACGCCCAGGTTCGGGTGCAGCGTGGTGAACGGATAATCCGCAATCTTGGGCCGGGCGTTGGAGGTGGCCGACAGGAAGGTGGATTTACCCGCATTCGGCAAGCCCAGGAGGCCCGCATCGGCAATCAGCTTGAGCCGCAGCCAGATGGTGCGTTCAACGCCCTCCTGGCCTGGATTGGCCCGGCGCGGCGCCTGGTTGGTCGCGGATTTGAAGTGCAGGTTGCCAAAACCGCCGTTGCCGCCCTTTGCCAGCAGCACGCGGGCGCCGGGTTCGGTGAGGTCAGCCAGAACGGTTTCCTCATCCTCGTCCAGGATCTCTGTCCCCACGGGGACACGCAGAATAATGTCGTCACCGTCCTTGCCGGTGCGCTGGCGGCCCATGCCGGACTGACCGTTTTTAGCAAAGAAATGCTGCTGGTAACGGAAGTCGATCAGCGTGTTCAGCCCCTCGGTCACCTCAGCCCAGACCGAGCCGCCCTTGCCGCCGTCTCCCCCGTCCGGCCCGCCGTATTCGATATACTTCTCACGACGGAAGCTGACGCAGCCGTTCCCGCCGGCGCCCGAGCGGATATAGACCTTTGCCAGATCGAGGAATTTCATGACAGCTCCTTAATGCGGCAGGCACCCTGCCCGTCCGCGCAGTACAAGTGTCCCGCAAGCGCTTGACGCCCTTGCGGGATGTTTCGATTGCCTTACCGCAAAGCGCGCGCCGCGCCAATCACAGTTTTCGGCTGTAAGTCCAGGTTGGGACGGTGGTGTCGCGCGCCACCGAATAGCTTTCGGCGTCGCCCAAGTAATCAAAACCGCAATGGATCAGCACCCGGGCCGAAGCGGGGTTATCCTGAAAGACGACGGCAAACATCGCATCGTTGCCTTGCGGATTTGCATCCACCAGCGCCTTCAACGCGGCAGAGGCAAGCCCGGTATTCCAAAACGGCGGCGCCGTCCAATAAGAAACCTCGGACTGGTTCCGGTCCATCCGTTTCAGACCGATCAGCCCCTTCAGTTCGGCGTCGCCATCTGCCGTGCCGTCAATTACCCAGACATCTTCGTCGCGGTCTTCTGCCATTGCCCGCGCCACATAGGCCTCAACCGCGCCGGGCGGCAGCGGATGCGGCACCGAGCGCGTCATACGGGCCACGCGTTCTTCACCCGCATAGTGGGAGATCAGCCCGGCGTCCGATTTTCGCAGCGGGCGCAGGATAAAACGCTCGGTTTCGATGACCTGCTGGTTCACGATCTGCTCCAGGTTCATGGACATGCTCCTCCTCTGCCAAAGATCTTCCGGTGGCATTTGCCCTTGTTTTTGCAGCGTTTCAGTTCAGATGTGCATGACCTGCCCTTGCGGCAAGACATAGCGCCCTCAAATTCCGCCAAACTTCCCGTTGACGCTCCGTGAGCGCCAAGCACGCGGAAAGCAGAAGACGGGGCGTTCATCGATGCTGGGGAAACCATGATCAACTCACAATCGGAAAACAGAAAAAGGGACCGGCTGTATAGCCGATCCCCCTAAAGATTTCTTTACCGTTCGGGTCGGCTTACTCAGCGGCCTCCGCCACTGGGAGAACCGATACAAAGGTGCGGCCTTTCAGGCCTTTGCGGAAGCTTACAGCACCGTCGGCAGTTGCGAACAGGGTGTGATCCTTGCCCATGCCCACGCCTTCGCCGGCCCAGAACTTGGTGCCGCGCTGACGCACGATGATGTTGCCTGCGATGGCGGCCTGGCCGCCAAACAGTTTCACGCCAAGGCGGCGGCCCGCGGAGTCGCGGCCGTTACGTGAGGAACCGCCAGCTTTCTTATGTGCCATTCTCTCTCTCCTTAGCCTTTGGCCAGCTCTTTGGCCTGCTCAACCCACTCGGGCTTCACTTTGATTGCTTCGATACCAGCAATGTCGTCTTCGGACAAGGCTGCGATCTGGGCAAAGCTGGTGAGGCCTGCTTCTGCCAGTTTCTTGGCAGCTGCGGGGCCGACGCCGGTCAGCTGGGTCAGGTCGTCCGAGGCAGCGGCTTCTGCAGCAGCAGGTGCAGCTTTGGCAGCGGCTTTCGGAGCAGCTTTGGTTGCGCCCGAAGCCAGGATCTCGGTGATCCGGACCAGGGTCAGCTTCTGACGGTGGCCGACGGTGCGCTTGGAGGAGTGCTTCCGGCGGCGTTTGACGAAGTTGATGACCTTGTCGCCTTTGATCTGGTCGATGACTTCTGCCTTCACAGCAGCGCCTTCGATCAGCGGAGCGCCAACAACCGGTGCGTCGCCGCCCAGCATCAGAACTTCGTCGAATTGGATGGTTTCGCCAGCATCAGCAGCCAGTTTTTCAACGCGGAGCACGTCGCCCGCCTGAACCTTGTACTGCTTGCCGCCAGTCTTGAGGACCGCAAACATGTGCGTTTTTCCTTTTCTAACCGCGTCCTACGGCCCCCTTGCGGGTGTTTCGGCAGATGCCGCCTCGAACAGCGCGCCCCTATAGGGCGGTATTGCAAATAAATCCCGGCGCACGGATTCCGGGCCGGGATGCGGGCTTATGGTTCGGAAATACTGTGCTGTCAACCAATTTCCACAGGACTGTCCGAATGCCTTATTGAGTCAGATATCCTGCCCCGGCGTCAGCTCTGCCATCCGGCGCGCCAGCTCTTCGAAGCGGTTGGCGGTGATTTCATATTGCACCGCGTTCAGCAACTCGTACACCCGCTGCATTGGAGCCTCCTCCAGTGCCTCCACATAGGCCTGCACTTCAGCATCCGAAAACTCCTGGTAGGTATATGCAGAGGCCGCCAGACTGGAGGCCTGTAGACTGAGCCGCATCTCACCCTCCTGTTCTTTCATCAGCGCCCGCAGCCCGTCTGCATCCAGCTCAAGCTCAACAACCCCCGCTGCGGCGGCGGCCATCAGAAAACGGAATTGTATCTGCTGCAGCGCTTTCACCCCGGTGCCCGCGGCGTCAATGGCGGTGCCCATGCGCTGGTACATGGCAACACGCTTGCTGCCGGCCCTGACAAGGTCAGAGATAATCCGGTTTCCCGCGATTTGCTTAACCTCGTCGTCTTCCACCAGGTGCGAGGCATTTTCGGCCCGTACCAGCCGCTGCCCCAAATCGCTGGCATAGAAATCAGCCGCATGATCCAAGGCTTCATCATCCAGGGTTTCCTCGAGGATCTCCAGCGCCAGGGCCCGCATGTCCGAGGTGTCGAACACTTCCTCGGACATCTTCGTCCACTGGCTGCCAAACGCACCCGCATCAACGCCCAGCATCAGCGGGGCGCTGGACGCGGAGAGCGCAATACTGTCCAGGGCAACGTCAAAACCCGTGACTTCAAGAAACGCTTCCACCTGGTCGCGATCCGCCGCCTGGGCCGGCCTTATGGCGGTGATGAGTGCCAAGCAAACCAGCAGGACGGCACGGGTCAATATTGCGGGCAACGGAACAGTAATACGCATAAGTCAAATCTAGGCAAAAACCTTTGGCAGACAACGGGAAACCGGCTTTTTTTGCCAAAGCTGCATTTCCCCCTTGCGCAGGTCCGGAATCAACCTTAAACGCTGCCCCACCAGACCCCCGCGGAGAGGTGCCGGAGTGGTCGAACGGGGCGGTCTCGAAAACCGTTGTGGGTGCAAGCCCACCCAGGGTTCGAATCCCTGTCTCTCCGCCACTATCTTCCAACGGCCGCTACAACCCCGTACGATCCAGACACTCGTCGTTGTCGATTTTCGTACCGTAAAATCAGTGTGCTATCAAATGAGCGGCTTACGGCGCTGCATCAGGATTGTTCGAGGTCCCTTTGCTGTATTTGCTCTGAAAGGCCCGCTTGAATGCGCCGTGGATCCCGAACCTGCAGGCAACTACAATCTCTTCGATAGAGAGACCGCTGTTTTCAAACAGGAGCTTGCCAGCATCCAGCCGCTAGGCCAGGCAGCATGCTTGCGAAGTCAAGTTCACGGCCTACCGGAACCGCCGCAGAACGGTGCGGTCGCGCAGAACGGCGATGGAGAACACCAATTGCGGCTCGGAACCGGGGCGCGGGTGGCATTAGATGAAGTTCCCCGCCGCCGCCCCGGCAATGGCCAGCCAATCGCGGCGGCGGATGAACCCCAGCCCGTCCTGGTGGGTGGTCCGCTTCGACCTGCCTGGCGGCCCCCGCTGGAAGGAATCCGCCTTTGATACGCGATCCCGCTGGAAGTCTTCGCTTGAGCTGGGTCGCCAGGTCGTCGTAATCGGCCGGCGGCAATATGATTCAGGTGCCCTTCATGTACGACAATGCCGCACGTACGCACTGTGTGAGACCCCGTTCTATCACTGCAGCGAAGCCTCCGCTGACTGGCTCTCCTAGAGAACGCCAGCCAGCGGTATCTCTTAGCTGCCCCCCCGGAACTGGCAGATCCTAGCAACTGCCCAGAGGCGGACCTGACTGCGGTACTGGCGGATTGTTTTCATGCCCAGCCTATCGCCCATTGGCTGAAAGCCTGGAGCAAGGGCTCTTCCGCCGCCGTTCCGCTGGCCTCGCTGCTGGACACCTGGAATGTAGCATGGCAGGAGGCGGGTCTCAGCACTTGCACCCTTTAACTTGACCTCTACGAGACTCCACTTTCCGCCCGCTTCAATTTTGATCCAGTTCCGAACGCAGCCTCAATTGGCGCATTCAACTTTGCCCCTGCCTGCTTGCTGCACCAAGACTGCTGAAACCACCCTCGCAAATCAAATTCTTCGTTGACGTGAACCGAGTGGACGTGCCCTCGGAACCGGTCTCAAAACCACATTTTGAGTTCCAACTTGCAAAAAGAAAGCCGGGCACTTGGCCCGGCTTTCATTCAATCTTCTGCAGCGCGGATCAGGCGCGGCGGCGGCGTCCGCCGGAACGGCCGCCGCGGCCGCGGCCTTCTTCGCCTTCGGCTGCCGGTGCCTTGTTGAACTTGATCCAGTCGCCGCCGTGCGGGTCGTTGTTGGTCAGCAGGTTGGCCGCGCGGATGGCTTCCATTTCCTTGCCGGCCTTCGGCTTGGTCGAGCCCAGGCCGAACATCTGAACGAAGGCCTCGTCGTCCATGCCTTCCGGCAGGATGATGCCAGCGGCTTCGACTTCGGCTTTCTTCTCGGCGATCTTCTTCTGAGTGACCGGCAGCGCAACCGGGTTCATGATCGCAGAGGTCATGCCAGCCGCCATTGCCATCGGCAGGAAGGCGTTGTTGATGCCGTGACGGTTCGGCAGGCCGAAGGAGATGTTCGAGGCGCCGCAAGTGGTGTTTACACCCAGCTCCAGACGCAGCTTGCGGACCAGTTCGAACACTTGCTGGCCGGCAGTTGCCATCGCACCGATCGGCATCACCAGCGGGTCAACCACGATGTCATGCGCCGGGATGCCGAAGTCGGCTGCGCGCTCAACGATCTTTTTGGCAACCGCAAAGCGGACTTCCGGATCTTCAGAGATGCCGGTGTCGTCGTTGGAAATCGCCACGACCGGAACGTTGTACTTCTTGACCAGCGGCAGCACCATTTCCAGGCGGTCTTCTTCGCCGGTCACAGAGTTCAGCAGCGGACGGCCTTCAGCCGCGGCCAGGCCGGCTTCCAGTGCGCCCGGAACCGAGGAGTCGATGCACAGCGGTACATCGGTCAGGCCCTGCACCAGCTCGACGATTTTGGTCATCAAGGGCGGCTCGGTCTCGTTCGGGTTCGGGTTGGAGTTGTACACCACGCCCGCGTTGATATCGAGGATGTTGGCGCCTGCCATCACCTGGGCCAGGGCGTCTTTCTCAACGGTGGAGAAATCACCGGCTTCCAGTTCGGCTGCCAGTTTCTTGCGGCCGGTCGGGTTGATGCGCTCACCGATCACGCAGAAGGGCTCGTCAAAGCCCAGGATCGCGGTTTTTGTTTTTGATTTACGACTGTACGGGTCATTTTTGATCCTTAGGGTCTCAGGAGTTAACCGGCTTGGCAAACTCGCCGCCGTTGTTGATGGCCCAGGTGGCATTGGTTTTGATGCCGCCCAGCGGGAAGAAGTGGACTTTCTCGATCTGGAAGTCCGGGTTGGCTGCCTTGTGGGCTGCCAGATCCGCCAGGATCTCGCCCGGCTCATGCGGCAGCAGCAGCTTGGAGACGTCCTTGGCACGCTTCTGCAGCACTTTCAGCGACGGGCCGACGCCGCATGCAATGGCGAATTTGATCATGGTTTGCAGCTTGGCCGGGCCGGCGATACCGATGTGCACCGGCAGGTTCATGCCGCGCTCTTTCAGCTCGTTCACCCACTCGATCACCGGCTGGGCTTCGAAACAGAACTGGGTTGCCAGCGCCATCTCAGCGTCGGTGCGCTTGGAGAATTCCTGTTTCCAGTCTAGCGCTGAGTAGGTGTTGGCGCGGCCGCCGTTGGGGTCGATGTCCAGGTTCGGCTCCGGGTGGCCAGCCACGTGCAGGTTGGTGAAGCCCGCGTCGTCGAACAGGCCGGTTTCCAAGAGCTGCATAGAGCTGTCGAAATCACCGTGCGGCTTAGCAACACCGCCGGCCAGGATCAGGCCCTGCTTGACGCCTGCTTCGCCTTGGTAACGGTTGATCCAGTCGCCCAGGGTTGCTTTGTCCTTGATGATCCGCGCCGGGAAATGCGGCATCACATCGTAGCCCTCGCCGGCGATGCGCTTGGCGGTGGCGACCATATCCTCGATCGGAGTGCCTTCGATGTGCGCGATGTAGACGCGGGTACCCGCGGGCAGAAGGTCGCGGAAATCTTCGACCTTGGCGGCGGTGCGCGGCATCACTTCGATGGAGTAACCCTTCAGGAAGGCCTCCATTTCAGGGGTCGCTGCCTGGCCTGCGCCAGAATCGCGTTTCTTAAAGTTCAGCAAAGCCATCACGGCCTCCCATAGTGGTGTCAGGCTCACGCCCATCCGTCGTTTGCGATCAGCGCTTTCAGGCGGTCCTGATCATATTCTGTCTCCAGGCGGGTTGCCTCGGCTTCGGCGATATCAGCCGCCTCGCCTTCCGCAGCAAAGGGGGCTGCCTTGCGCCATTCGGCAAGATAGGCGTCGGCATCCTTGGCGTTCACCTTCATCGCCGCACGGTCGATGGCCTGCTCAAACCGCTCTTCCAGCTGCCGTTTGGCGCCGCGGCGGCCTTTGCCAACGATGACCTGCGCGGGGATGTCGCGCCAGTATACGATCGTAACGTCGGGCATACCCTGATTTCCTCCTAACCTGGATAGACCACGTTCTAGAGTGGCGGCCGCCCGCACGTTGGTCGAATTTCGACAACGTGAAGAGATAGAGCGACGTTTTCCCTGCCGCGACCCTAGCTTTGTGCACCTTCGAATGCCACAGGGCACGGGCGCAAAAATATTCATGTGGATTATGAGATTTCCGGTACCGGACGGAAATTGCTCTGCTTCTGCCGCCCGGTGCTTGCGCCGCTGCCCGCGCGCACCTATTGTCGTCCTTAACACGATAATCGGAGGGCGTGAATTATGGCGCCCAGGCGCTCGAAAGGTGCGGGCGCGTTTCCCAAGGCGGTTGAGACCCCTGCACCGGCCCGGCCCGATCCTGATGCGCTTTATGCGGCGCTGGATCTGGGTACAAATAGCTGCCGCATGCTGATCGCCCAGCCCAAGGGCAGCGGTTTTCATGTGGTCGACAGTTTCTCCAAGTCGGTGCAGCTCGGTGCCGGGCTGGAGCGGACCGGACGGCTGTCGCGGTCCTCGATGGCGCGCACCATACAGGCGCTGCGGATCTGCCAGCAGAAACTGAAACGCAACAAGGTCAAGCGGATGCGGCTGGTCGCTACCGAAGCCTGCCGCCGAGCGCGCAATTCCCGGGACTTTATCCGCCAGGTAAAACGGGAGACCGGATTGAACCTGGAGATCATCCAGCCGGAGGAAGAAGCGCGCCTCGCAGTAATCTCCTGCGCGCCTCTGGTTTCCACCAAGACCACGCAATTGCTGGTCGTCGATATCGGCGGCGGCTCGACCGAATTAGTCTGGATCGACATCTCCACGGTTCCCCGCCGCGACCGCCCGTCGGCGATTATGCGCCTGCACAATGGCTTTCATCCGAGCGAAAGCCCCTTCCCTGCGGCCAAAGTTGTGGACTGGATTTCCGTTCCATTGGGGGTGGCCACTTTGCGCGACCAGTTCAACGACGTCGAGGATGACGCGGCCCGCTTTGCACTGATGAGCTGGTTCTTCGAGGAAAACCTGGCCGATTTTGCCCCCTATAAGGATGAGCAGGCGCGTGCAGGCTTCCAGATTGTCGGCACCTCCGGCACGGTGACGACCGTGGCTGCCTCGCATCTGGGGCTCAAGCGCTATGACCGCACCAAGGTAGACGGTCTTCGGATGACTAGCGATCAAATCGACAAGGTGATCCGCGGATACCTGGAACTTGGCCCCCAGGGCCGCCGACGAGACCCCCGCATCGGCGAGGACCGGCAAGCGCTTATCATGTCTGGCTCCGCCATCCTGCAAGCCTTACTGCGCTGCTGGCCAACTGACCGTTTGTCGGTTGCGGACCGCGGCCTGCGTGAGGGGCTGCTTTACGCGCAGATGAGCGCTGACGGGGTTCTGGAAGACGGCCCCTTCTAATTCCGTTACAAATACCCTATGTCCCAAGGCTTGGAATTCTGAGGCACCGGACGTGGTCCGGAAGGCGGCGAAATGGCAAAGACACCAACTGGCAAAAACACCTCCGGCCGCGGTCAGCGCGACCTGAAGGTCAAAGTGAAGTCCGCCCGCGGGCGCAAGCTCAGTTCAACCCGCTGGCTGCAGCGGCAATTGAACGACCCCTATGTGAAGCGTGCCCAGGCCGAGGGCTACCGCGGCCGTGCGGCCTTTAAGATCATGGAGCTGGACGACAAATTCCGCTTTCTGGTGAATGGTGCCCGCGTGGTGGATCTAGGCTGTGCGCCGGGCGGCTGGGCGCAGGTAGCGGTGAAGCGGATCAATTCTCTGGGCGAAAAGCCCGGCAAGGCTGTCGGCCGGATTATCGGAGTGGACTTGCAGGAAGTTGAACCCCTGGCCGGTGCCGAGTTTCACCAGCTGGACTTCATGGACGATGGTGCCGATGACAAGGTAAAAGAATGGCTCGGCGGCAAGGCTGACGTTGTGATGTCCGACATGGCAGCGGCCAGCTCGGGCCACAAGCAAACGGACCACTTGCGGATTATCTCGCTGTGCGAAACCGCCGCATATTTCGCTTTTGACGTGCTGGAAGAAGGCGGCACCTTTGTTGCCAAAGTTCTGGCTGGCGGTGCCGAAGGCGAACTGCAGAAACTGCTGAAACAGAAATTCACCAAGGTGATGAACATAAAGCCGCCCTCTTCACGTTCGGACAGCTCTGAGAAGTTTGTAGTCGCCACGGGATTCCGCGGCTGAGCCAGTCAGATCCGGCGGTTGTGCGGCGTGGTCAGCGACCTTTCGGCCAGGGTGCGCAGCAAAATCGCCTCGTCGCCTTCGCCATCTGTCAGTCGTGACACCCGCAGCTTGCGGCTCACATGGCTGGCCATTTCCCGCTGGCGCATCAGTTCGAACAGACGCATATGACGCAGTTTGTTTTGCAGTTTTGTCATGATGGCCCCTTCTGGATCCGCCGCTTTTCTGCAAAGTAGAAGGCGATTGGGGCCGCCGAACGGCCTAATTGTGGCAACGCCGCCTTATTGTTGAAGAAGCAGAAACAGTTGCAGAAAAGCCGCGGAGGCTATGACAGCTGCCCATCCGCCATATCGATCAAGGCGCCGTTGAACTCTGCGCCCAGGATCAGGATCGCGGCATTCAGGTAAAGGAAAATCATCGCCGCCATTGCGCCCGCCAACCCGGCATAGGTGGCTGAATACTGAGCGAAGGAACTAACGTAGATTGCAAAACCACTGCCCGCCACCAGCCACAAAAACAGGGTGAGCGCAACGCCGGGCAATATACGGCGCATCCTGTGGATCCGGCCCGGCAACAGAATATGAAAAGCCAGAACCGCACCCGCTGGCAGCAACAAAGCCAGCATGCCGCTCAAACCTTTCTCCCAATGACCGGAAAGCTGGGCGAACGGCAGCAGGTCTGCAAGATAGCGCACGTACAACGGCAGCAGCAATTCGAACACGGCTGCAGCCAGGATGCCTGCGCCCCCCAAAACCACCAGGCAGATGCAAATGCCGCGGGTCTTCCAGTACGGCCTGGTGTCTGTGTCATGATAAGCCTGCACCAGGGCTATCCGGACCGCGTCCACCCCGTTTGAGGCGAAGTACAGAGCAAACAGCCCACCCAAAGTTGCCAGCTGCGGGCTCGACGTTTGCAGAACTGCTTCCAGCTCGGCCAGAATAGGCCGGGCAACGGTGTCCGGCCAAGCGCCAAACACCAGCTCGGTCATGGTCTCTCTTTCCACGTCTTGGGACAGCATCCCTGCGACCGTCCCCGCCAGAGCGACGGTGAACAGGACAAAGGGAAACAGCGCCAGCATCATCGACATGGCAATATGGCTGCTCATCACCCAGCCGTTCTTCCTGTTGAAACGGCGGATGGCTGAAAGGAGGGCGGCGGGCCAACAGTGGAAAGGGGGAAGGATCGGCATAGGTGCACGTTTCCACAGCCGTCAGCGAATTGCCAGCCGCACAGTTTGCTTTTTAGAACCTGCGGTTTTCTTTCCGCCGACCACAAGTGGCGATCGGGTTCTGCGGATACTAGTTTGAAGTAAATGCGGACTTTTTAAGGATTTGCATGTTCTGGTTTGTTCTCAGCACGGCGGCGCTGGCCGCAACCTGGACAGCCGCAGGGCTGGCGGCCCTCAGCGCGGCACGAACAGCACGGACTCCGCAAGGCGCAATCGGCTGGGTTGTGTTTCTGCTGGCAGCACCCGTTTTGGCCCTGCCCGCTTACATGGTGTTTGGCCACCACAGGTTCAAAGGTTACTGGCGCGCCTGCAAGGCAGCGCAGCAAGCCGTAACAGCTGCCCGCACCTATACCAGCACCCAATCTGAAGGCGCTGGCACACTAAAAGTCAACACCGCTCCGTTTGAACGGATAGCCGGATCGGAAGTGTGCCGGGGAAACGGCCTGGAGCTTTTGATAGATGGTCAGAACACATTTAGATCCATCTTCAAAGAGATTGAAAATGCGAAAGAATACATTCTCATTCAATATTACATCCTGCGTGCCGACGATCTTGGCCTCCAGTTGCAGGCCCGGCTGGTTGCTGCGGCAGAACGCGGTGTCACGATCTGGTTCATGCTGGACAGTATCGGCAGCCGCCGCCTGCCACGGGATTATCTGCAGACGCTGGAGGCAGCGGGCGTCAATACCTTAGATCCTGCGGGCCGCTGGCGCCCCTGGCGGCGTCTGAGGATCAATTTCCGGAACCACCGGAAAACGGTCATCGTGGATGGCCGTGTCGGCTTCACCGGAGGGCTAAACGCCGGGGATGAGTACATGGGGCTGGATCCCGCTTTTGGCCCTTGGCGCGACACGCATGTGCGCCTGACCGGACCGGTTGTCCAGCAATTGCAGCTTGGATTTGCAGAGGATTGGCACTGGCGTTCGCAAGAGCCGGTATTGGATCTGCTGAACTGGGAGGCAGAACCGTCAGAGCAAGACCGGCCGGCGTTGATCGTTGCCACTGGCCCCGGCGACAACACAGGCAATGGCTCAATGCTGTTCTTCTCTGCCATCGCCGCAGCCAGCAGCCGTATTTGGCTGGCTTCACCTTATCTCGTTCCAGACCAGGACGTGTTTGCAGCGTTGAAACATGCAGCGCTAAGCGGACTGGATGTTCGGATCCTTTTGCCGGAATCCATTGACCACTACCTTCCTTGGCTGGCCGCCTTTGCATTTTTTGATGAACTGAGAGACGCTGGGGTGAAGATCTTGCGCTATCAAGGCGGCTTTATGCACCAGAAGTGTTTTGTCATAGACGACACCATTGCAGGGATCGGCACGGCCAACCTGGACAACCGGTCTTTCCGGCTGAACTTTGAGACCATGGCGCTGTTTTTTGATGCCGTCTCAGCCGGTGAAATTTCTGAAATGCTGGAAAGGGACTTTCTTCGCGCAACTGGCCTTGCGCAGCCTCTGGAACAGCAAACACTATCAATTCGCCTGCTTGCACCAGCGGCGCGGCTGCTGGCGCCTGTGCTTTAACCTCCAACCGCATCTTCTTGCCTTTGAAGAGCAAACAGACGGCCCATGGCGCTCACCAGAAAGGCCGTGCTTATACCGAAGCCAAACAGCCCTGTGACTGCGGCAAACGCGGCAAAGATCCTTAATGCGGGCCCCAGAACCACATCGCCGTAGCCCAGCGTGGTGTAGGTCGCCAGAGAGAAATAGACGGACGTGTTCCAATCTCCGATCGCCCCGACCAGGACGAAGGCTGCCGACCAAATCCAGACCTGCGCGGTGTGGCCGCCCAGGATGATAAAAATGGCCACAACCAGCATCAAGCCAAGCTGCCAGGCCCGGTATGGTTTGACAAAGCGCCCGGCTAATTTGTTCAGGACGGCGGCGCACCACACCAGCACGCTGATTTCCAGTACCAGGCAGACACTCAAGTAAACCGATCCCCACAACAACTGGTTCCAAAGTGTCATCTCTGTCCTCCCGGCATTGTGAAGTATCGGCAAGCCATTGCTGCACCTGTGCAAACCATTCTACAATGGCCTTTCGCGAAACTGGCGGAAGCGTCCCGTAAATTCTGCAAATGTGCCGCACTGGACTTCTGCGAGCCGTGGGTATTGAGTGCTGCTGCAAGGAGCGACGACCACAAGCGCCGGAGGCAGCTGCAGAATGGTTCTGAGAATCCGCGATGTGACGAAAATTTATCCCGGCCAAGCGCCGGACATGGCCGTTCTGCGCGGTGTCTCGCTGGATATTGAAGCTGGGCACAGCCTCGCTTTGACCGGGGACAGCGGATCGGGCAAAAGCACCCTTCTTCACCTCGCCGGGGCGCTCGACAGCTTTGACAGCGGTGAGATCGAAATCGGAAACACGCGGCTTTCCAGGCTGGGTGATGCTGAGCGCGCGGCGTTGCGACGTGGTTCAGTTTCGATTATATTTCAACAGTTTAACCTGATCCCCTCACTCTCTGTGCAGCAAAATATTGCGCTGCACGCGCGGCTCGGCGGCAGATGGCAGGCCGATTGGGGAACCCGGCTGACAGAAAAACTTGGACTGGCCGGCCTGCTTGACCGCTACCCTGAGCAGCTCTCCGGCGGACAGCAGCAGAGAGTTGCCATTGCACGTGCACTGGCAGTGCGGCCTAGGCTGCTGCTCGCGGATGAGCCAACTGGCAACCTGGACGAAAACACCAGTGATGCGGTGATGAGCCTGATGCTGGAGCTGGTTCGCGAAAGCGGCGCGGCGCTGTTTTTGGTGACCCACTCAGCCGCAATTGCGCAAATGCTGGACCGGAGGCTGCATTTGCAGCACGGCAAAACCGCATGATCCGCGCTGCCCTGCTAACGATCCTGTCCCACTGGCGGCGCCACCCTTTGCAACTGGCAACCCTGATGGCAGGGCTAGCACTGGCAACCGGTCTCTGGTCGGCAGTTCAAGCAATCAACAGCGAAGCCCGTGCAAGCTATGCCCAGGCCGCAGAACAGCTGGGAACCGCCGGTGCGGACCGGATTATTCCTGAGGATGGATCAATTTCACTGGCTCAATACGCCGCCTTGCGCCGGGCCGGCTGGCAGCTGGCACCTGTACTGGAAGGGTCAGCCAGGATCGGGCGGCAAAGCTTTGAAATCATGGGAGTTGATCTGCTCAGCCATCCTCTGGTTCCAGCCCTAGCGCAAGCGGTGGAGTTGGAAGGCGCATCGCCCCTTGATGCCCTGCTGCCACCCGGCCGGGTGTTTGCGCACCCGGATGTTGCCCCTTTGGTGGAAGCGGCGCATCCGCCCTATCCCGTCACCCGTTCCGAGGCTTTACCGCCTACGGTCCTGGTCGCAGACCTGAGCCTTGCCGGTGAGTTGCTTCGCCAGCCGGACACGCTCAGCTACCTTCTGGTGCTTCCCGAACAAATCCCGGGCCTGCGGCCGCTTGAGGTACTCGCCCCGGACCTGACCCGGGTTTCCGCTGCGAGCGCGGCTTCAGATACCGCGCGGCTAACCGACAGTTTCCACCTCAATCTGACGGCTTTCGGCTTGCTGTCTTTCGCCGTAGGCCTGTTCATTGTTCAAGGTGCGATAGGATTGAGCCTGGAACAACGCCGCGGCCTGATCCGGACCCTGCGCGGCTTGGGTTTGCCGATGCGCCTGCTGATGCTGCTGCTTGCGGGGGAACTGGCTGCCATTGCGCTGTGCGCCGGGTTGATCGGGCTCGCCGGCGGGTACTTTGTGGCCGCCGCCCTTCTTCCGGGAGTCAGCGCCACTTTGGCCGGGCTGTATGGCGCGCCGATTGAAGGCAGTCTGTCCTTGCGGCCTTTCTGGGCAATCTCGGGGCTGGGCATGGCGCTTGGCGGTACGTTTTTGGCCGGAGCCCAATCCCTGTTTGCCCTATCGCGCATGCCTTTGCTGGCCGGTCCAGCGACCTGTGCCCGGGGGCAGCAAGCTGGCCGCACTCATATTCTGTCGGCCACAGCCGGCGCGGCCAGCATCCTTGCGGGCCTTCTTGTTTTATCCTTTTTTCAAGGGCTTATTGCCGGTTTTGTATTTCTAGGCGGTATCATGCTGGGGGCTGCCTTGATGCTTCCTTTGCTGATCTCAACTGGGCTCCGGCTGGGCGCACGGTTTTCCCGCAGTCCTTTTGGCGATTGGCTGTGGGCTGACACACGGGCCCAGCTGCCTGGCATGTCGCTTGCCCTGATGGCGCTATTACTGGCACTGGCGGCAAATATTGGCGTGGGAACAATGGTTTCCAGTTTCCGCCTCACATTCGTGGGCTGGCTGGACCAACGTCTGTCAGCGGAAATATATGTCACTGCAAACACTGACGCTCAGGGGGCTGAACTTGCCGCCTGGCTTAAGGGACGTGGCGTGACAGTTCTGCCAATCCGTCGAACCGACATCCGGTTTCAAAGGGCGCCGCTGCGGCTTTACGGAATTGTGGACGACGCGACCTACCGCGACAATTGGCCTTTGCTGGAGGGACTGCCGGATGTCTGGGAACAGGTCGCTAACGGTAATGGCCTGCTGGTCAATGAGCAGCTTGCGAGACGCCATGGCCTCGCCCCCGGCGGCACTCTCCGGCTTGGCCCCGATTGGGAGCTGAACATTGCCGGGGTGTATTCCGACTATGGCAATCCAAATGGCCAGGCAATTGTTTCGCTGCCGGAACTGCTCGCCAGGTTTCCGGCACTCCCGAACCGGCAATTCGGTTTGCGGCTACCCCAAGAAAAGGTGGCTGAGACTGTCAGCTACATCCGGGAGACTTTTGACCTTCAACGAGAAAACGTGATCGACCAAGCCAGCATCAAAGCCCGGTCCCTGGCAATCTTTGACCGGACCTTTGTGGTGACCGCGGCGCTCAACCTACTCACGCTTGGCGTTGCCGCCTTTGCGATGCTGAGCAGCCTCCTGACCTTGTGGAGCCAGCGGTTGCCTCAGCTGGCGCCGGTCTGGGCCATGGGGCTTACCCGCCGGAATCTGGCACTCGCGGAGCTTTTGCGCAGCGTGCTGCTGGCCGCACTTACCGCGGTGCTTGCGCTGCCTCTGGGCCTGGTTCTGGCTTGGGCACTGCTGGCAGTAATCAACGTGGAAGCTTTCGGCTGGGAATTGCCAATGCATCTGTTTCCGGCGGACTGGCTTCGGCTGTTTTTGCTTGCTCTTCTGGCTGCGGTTGTTGCCGCCGCTCTGCCCGCCTTCCGCCTCAGCCGGCTGGATCCATCTGAACTTCTCAAGGTGTTTGCCAATGAACGCTAGATTTACCCTCGCATTTTTCCTCTGTGGATGGGCCGCGGCGGCCAGTCCGCAGAGTTACGCCGGCTTGGGAACAGAAGCTGAAGGGTTTTCTGTTCCGCAGCGAGGTTACCAGCTGACCTTTCCGCGCGATCACGGCGCTCATCCAGATTTCCGTATTGAGTGGTGGTACTTAACAGCCAATCTTGAAGGGACGGATGGCCAGAGCTATGGCGTTCAATGGACGTTGTTCCGCTCAGCCCTTGCACCAGGCGAAGCCGAGGGCTGGCAAAGCCCGCAGATCTGGATGGCCCATGCAGCCGTGACCTCTCCTGGCCGCCATCTGTTTGCAGAGCGCATCGCGCGGGGCGGGATAGGTCAGGCAGGAGTTACCACGGCACCGTTTGAGGCCTGGATCGGCAACTGGCAGATGCGATCAGAGGGAAGCGACCTCGAAAAGATGCGATTAACCGCTAGCGACCATGCCTTTTCTTATGATTTAAGCCTTCGGGCTGACGGCCCGATTGTCTGGCATGGGGATGAAGGTTTCTCGGTCAAGTCCGCCAGCGGCCAGGCCAGCTACTATTACTCCCAGCCGCATTACCAGGTTTCCGGAACACTTACCCTGCCGGACGGACCGGTTGATGTCACCGGCCATGGCTGGCTGGACAGAGAATGGTCAAGCCAGCCGTTAGCGGAAGATCAAAGCGGCTGGGACTGGTTTTCGCTAAGCTTTGACAGCGGCGAAAAACTAATGGGATTTGTTCTGCGCGGTGACAGCGGCGATTTCACCTCCGGCACGTGGATTTCAAAGACCGGCGAGGCGCAGCCGTTGCTGCCTGGACGTTTCCAAGCCAAGCCACTGGAATTAAGCGAAGTACACGGCCGCAAGATACCAACCCGCTGGCAGGCCAGCCTGCCTGAGAAAGGAATTTCCGTAGAGGTGCAAGCACTTAACTCTCAAAGTTGGATGGGCACCTCATTTTCCTATTGGGAAGGCCCGGTATCTGTCACCGGAAGCCATAGCGGCAAAGGGTATCTGGAGATGACAGGCTATGAATAAGGGCGCCCGCAGGCGCCCCTTAAACAGTCAGCGGACTACGAAAACAGAACAGTCCGAATGCCGGATCACCCGGGCCGCATTGGGCCCGAGCAGATAGTCTTTCAAGTCCGGCTTGTGCGCGCCAATCACGATCAGACCGCTGCCCGCGGTTTCCGCAACTTTCAGGATCTCCTGATAGGCGGTGCCGGTTGCAACCACGTGGCGCACCGTAGCGTTCCTCTCCTCTCCCAGAACCTTGGCGCAAAGGTCGCTGAGGCGTAGGGTGGCGTCTTTTACCGCCTTTTCATGGTGGTGATCCTCAAAGAACCCCGAAACCCAGCTTTCGCCGAAATCCGGCAACACGTTGACTACGTCAAGCTGCGCTCCGTCCATCTCCGCAAGCCGACCGGCCTGGGCTAGGACCTTTTCATCAGACGCCTGATCACTCAATTCCAAGGCGCAAAGAACGGGTTTGCTCATGCCGTTACTCCTTCTTGTTCACGCCCGCGGCCGCGCTGCAGCAGCGCAACCAGTGCGACCAGCAGCAAGGCGGGGAAAAAGATCAGTTCCTTGGGCAACTGGCTGGCCGGGGCTTCAATCGACATGATCTGCACCGGTTCGTCAGCGTAGAAGTCGAAGCTGTCCAGACTTGAAGCAACGGGTTTGCCGAACATCGGCTCATCCAATTTCACAATCCCGTCCTCTTCCAGCATCAACAGGCCGAAATCATCCACTGTTTGCTGGCCGCCGCTGCTGCCCGCAGCCAGGACCAGAGTCGTGGACTTGATCTTGGAAGTATCAAAATCAGGACCTTGCACAGTGATCCTCAACTCTGCGCCCGCTTCCGCCGCATCCAGGGCCTGAACCAGTTCTGCAGGCGGGACTTCAGCATATGGCGGCATCACACGGTCCATGAAGAAATCCGGCCGGAACAGCGCAAAGGCCGCCGCGATCAGCAGGATGCTTTCATAGATCCGGCTGCGGCTGACGAAGTAGCCCATGGTGCCGGCAGTGAAGACCAGGATAGCGATGGTCGCCGAGATGGCGACGATGATCCCTTGTATCCAGTTCACATCGATCAGCAGTAGATCAGTGTTAAAGATGAACACAAACGGCAGCGCCACGGTGCGCAAGCTGTAGAAGAATGCGGTGAAACCGGTGCGGATGGCATCACCGCCCGACACCGCGGCGGCGGCAAAGCTGGCCAGCCCCACAGGCGGCGTCACATCCGCCATGATGCCGAAGTAGAATACAAACAGATGCACCGCAATCAGCGGCACAATCAGTCCGGACTGGGCGCCAAGCTCTACCACCACACCCGCCATCAGCGAACTGACGACGATGTAGTTGGCAGTGGTCGGAAGCCCCATGCCTAGCACCAGCGACAGCAGGCCGACCATAACCAGCATCAGGATCAGGTTGCCGCCCGAGACGAACTCAACCAATTCGGACATCACCTGCCCGACACCAGTGAGCGTTACGGTGCCCACAATGACCCCCGCGGTGGCGGTGGCCAGCGCGATGCCAATCATGTTGCGGGCTCCGTCAATCAGCCCGTTCCACAGGTCCTTGACGCCATCAACGAAAGTTTCTGCCATGTTGCTTTGACCACGGAAAATCGCCTTGAGCGGTTTCTGGGTCAGCAAGATCACAAACAGCAGCGCCGTGGCCCAAAAGGCAGAGAGGCCCGGCGACTTCTGTTCGATCATCAGGAAGTAAACCAGCACAATGATCGGCAGCAGATAATGCAAACCGGCCTTATAGATCTCGGCCACAACCGGCAGTTCAACCGTTTTGGCATTCGGATCATCCGGCACAAGATCGTCCACGCCAGAGGCTAGCCACAAAAGCCCTGCATAGACCGCGACCAGCAAAGCTGACAGGGTCAGGCCAGAGGCGTTCGGCATCGCTGCCACGATCCATTTCACCGGATACTGAACGCCGTAGCACAGCCCGGCAAAACCGGCAAAGAACAACGCCATGCCACCGATGGTGCGGCCCATTGAGACGACGCGGTTGCCCAGTGTCGGCATGTTCCGCTTCACCGCTTCCAGATGCACGATATAGACCAGCGCGATGTAGGAAATCGCGGCTGGCAGGAAGGCATGGGTGATCACTTCGACATAAGAGATGCCCACATACTCCACCATCAGGAACGCGGCTGCACCCATAACCGGCGGCATGATCTGGCCGTTCACCGACGAGGCGACCTCAACCGATCCCGCCTGCTCACTGGTAAAGCCAACACGTTTCATCAGCGGGATGGTGAAGGTGCCGGTTGTGACCACATTGGCAATAGACGAACCGGAGATCAGACCGGTTGCAGCCGAGCCCACAACGGCAGCTTTGGCCGGGCCGCCGCGCAGGTGACCCAGCGCGCCAAAGGCCATTTTGATGAAGTAGTTCCCTGCCCCGGCCTTATCGAGAAGCGCACCGAACAGCACAAAGAGGAAGACAAATTTGGTCGACACGCCAAGAGCGATGCCAAACACGCCCTCGGACGTGATCCACATATGGCTCATCGCCTTTTTCAGGCTGGCGCCTTTCCAGCGGATGACTTCGGGCACCCAATCCGACGAGCCGAAGAAAACATAGGCAAGGAAAATGGTCGCGATGATCGCCATCGCCGGTCCAAGCGCGCGGCGGGCTGCTTCGAACAACAGGATCAAGCCTGCGAGAGCAAACCATTTGTCGACATCATCAGCCAGGCCGCCGGAGTCGACGATTTTTTGATAGAAGATATAGCCATAGAGCGCGATGCCTGTTCCAAGAACGGCAAAAATCCAATCCTGGATCGGGATGTGGCCCCGAGGGCTGGACTTCAGTGCAGGATAGGCGGCGTAGGCTAGGAAAAGGGCAAAGGCCAAGTGGATTTGCCGTGAGTTATTGATCACGCTGCCAGGCAGCAGCTGATTGGCCAGCGGCGAGGCCAGAATGACTTGGAAAACCGACCAGATGACGGCGACAACAGCCAGAAACACCCCCACGCTCCCCACCGGGTTGCGGGCGCCGGCGTCGGAGGACGCGACCAGTTCCTGAAGCTCTTCTTCGCTGAGCGGTCGATTTCCCTGAGCATCGGATGTCATGGATAATCTCCCCTTGGGCCGCTGCCTGCAGGCGCAGCCTTCATATTATCTCCCCACCCCTGGGGAACGAAACGGGGCGCCGCTGCGCCCCGTTCTAAGGTCCAGGCCGGTTATTCGATCCAGCCTTTTTCCTTGTAGTACTTGGCCGCGCCGGGATGCAGCGGTGCCGAGAGGCCGTCCGCAATCATTTCTTCCGGCTTCAGATGGGCAAAGGCCGGGTGCAGTTTTTTGAAGGCGTCGAAGTTCTCGAACACCGAACTGACCACCGCATAGACCGCATCATCAGAGACGTCCGCCGAAGTCACAAAAGTAGCGCCCACACCAAAGGTCTGGGTGTCAGCGTCCGAGCCACGGTACATGCCGCCGGGGATGGTCGCGGTGCGGTAAAAGGCGTTGTCGCCCACCAGTTTTTCCACCGCTTCGCCGTCCACGGTCACCAGCACCGAGTCACAGGCAGTGGTGGCTTCCTGGATCGAGCCGGACGGGTGGCCGACGGTGTAGATCATTGCGTCGATCTGGTTGTCGCACAGCGCTGCAGACTGTTCAGCCGCCTTAAGCTCAGTCGCCAGGGCGAAGTCTTCCATGCCCCACCCCTTGGCGCCCATCAGCACTTCCATGGTGCCGCGCTGGCCGGATCCCGGATTGCCGATGTTAACACGCTTGCCCTTGAGATCATCAAAGGTGGCGATGCCGGCATCCGCACGGGCCACAACCGTGAACGGCTCCGGGTGCACGGAGAATACGGCGCGCAGGCCTTCAAACGGGCCCTTTTCCTCAAATTTGGAGGAACCGTTGTAGGCATGGTACTGCCAGTCGGACTGCGCCACACCGAATTGCAGTTCGCCTTCACGGATTGTGTTGATGTTGTAGACCGAGCCGCCGGTGGATTCGACAGCGCATTTGAAACCGTGCTCCTTGCGGCCCTTGTTCACCAGACGGCAGATGGCGCCGCCGGTCGGGTAATAAACACCGGTCACGCCGCCGGTGCCAATGGTGATGTATTCCTGAGCAAATGCTGCGGGCGCCGCAAAGGACGCCGCCACCAATGCACCGATAGCCAGCTTGGTGTGTTTCATGATCAAGTCTCTCCCACTTGTCTTATGATTTGCAGCCCGGCCTGACACAGATGTGAAAACGGTATTACGGGGCTTTCACGGCACGGGGTTTTGGGCCCGCCAGGCAAGGCGCGTGCGATTATTTTGCACGCGCAGCAGGGTTTCACCGGCACCCCGCCAAGTCAAGGGTGCTATTTATTGACGCACCCATTGTGGCGGCAATTTCTTCTTTATTGACGCAAGTTACGCATTTTTCCCCGTCTCTGAACCATGCAAGTACGGTGCTGCACACTAAAAATTTCCTTGCGTCATCATCAAACCATTGCGCGATTCTTTTTCTTCTGCCCATGGCACTCCCGCGCTCTGTCCGCGCAGCCGGGTGTGCGGATAAATCAACGCAAATACGGCACGTGCCTGTCAGGAAACAGGTGACAAACCGAAAGTGTGACGCTAGTAAGCATCACACAAAAATTGAGCCGCGGTTCAAGAAACCGTAGCCGTGACCAACAGATTGACAGGGAGCTTGCAGCGATGCTGCTTAGCCAAGTGATTTACGCCAATCCGTCTCTGACGGATTTTTGGGCTTTGGAACGCTGTGTGTCCGCCGAAGCCCGTAAGATGCCGAGTGAGGCAAATGCGCCGCTGACTTGCGACGTGGAACCGGAATTCCGCTGCACGCCGCGTAAATGGGATTTGATCCTGTCCGCCGCGCATGAACGCGGGCTTCGGGCGCGGCAGGCCCATCATGCGCGCACCGCTGCCACTGAAAAACAGCACGCCAGCGTGTAGAAACCCCGCAAACCTGGTGGCTTGCGGGGCCGGTTGTTTTCACTCTGCCGGGCTGGCGGCAGGAATGCCTTTGACCCGTTCCCGCATCCCCTGCATCACTGCATAGAGCACCGGAACAACGATCACACCTACGACCGTGGCTGCCAGCATGCCGCCAAAAACAGCGATACCTATCGCGCGCTGGCTGGCCGCTCCGGCGCCGGAGGCGACCATCAACGGCACCACCCCCAAGAGGAAGGACAGCGCGGTCATCATTACCGCGCGGAACCTCTGTTTTGCGGCTTCCTGCGCTGCTTCGCGGATCGACAGGCCTGCCGCGCGCTGCTCCATCGCGAACTCGACAATCAGGATTGCGTTCTTTGACGCCAGGCCAATCAGCATGATCATCCCGATCTGAGTGTAGAGGTTGATGTCATTGCCGGCCAGGGCCACTGCTGCAACGGCTCCGAACAAGGCCACAATCACCGACAGCAGGATTGCCACCGGCATGGTCCAGCTTTCGTATTGCGCCACTAGGAACAGGTAGCCGAACAGCACCGCCATCGCCAGGATGACCGTCACCAGGCCGGCTGAGTCCAGCTGCTGCTGTGCCGTTCCGGTCCATTCAAAAGCGTAGCCGGGTGGCAGAGCCTTGGTCGCCTCCTCCTGCATGACCCGGATGGCATCACCAGTGGATAATCCCGCCGCTGGAACCGCCGTCACGGTCGCCGAGCGGAAGATGTTGTGCCGCTTGAGCAGTACCGGCCCCAGAACATTCTCGACATCAATCAGCGTCGACAGCGGCACCATCTCCCCCGATTGCGCCCGCACGTACAGGCCGCCGATATCCTCGATCTTGTCGCGGTAAGAGCCCTCGGCCTGCAGCATGACCTTATAGACACGCCCGAACAGATTGAAGTCATTGACATAATAGGACCCGAGATGCGCCTGCATGGTCTGAAAGACCTCGGAAATCGGCACGTCCAGCGTCTTGGCCTTCTCCCGGTCCAAATCGACAAACACCTGCGGCACGTTCGCCCGGAAAGTGGTGTAGGACTGCTGGATCTCAGACCGCTGATTGGCGGAATAGACCAGCGAGCCAACCGACTGCGCCAGATCCTGCGGGGTGCCGCCGGCGGTTTGCTGCACTGCCATCTCCACGCCGGCGGACATGCCGAGTCCAGAGATCGGCGGCGGGTTGAAGGCGACGATGCTGGCAGCAGCCTCGCCATTGGCGATGCCATAGATCTGGCCGAGGATCGCGTTGGGATGCAGCGCCTCGCTTTGCCGCTCATCCCAGGGCGCAAGGTTGGCAATGATCATCGCGCCATTGGCTCCGGCCCCGTTCAGCAAGCTGAAACCATTGACAAGCACGGTGCCCTGCACGCCGGGGATCTGCCGGATTTGCTCGTCGATCCGGCTTGTCACCGTCTCAGTCCGCCCCAGCGCTGCCGCGTCAGGCAGTTGCACATCGACAAACAAATAGCCGTTGTCTTCGGCCGGCAGGAAGCCTTTGGAGGTTGTGTTGAAGATGCTGCCAGTGCCAAAAGCAACAGCCGCGATGATCGCCAGCCCAATGACCGGCAGCCGCAATAGACGCGTTACGATACTCAGGTAACCGCTGCGCACGCCGCCAATCATATTTTCAAACAGTGCCAGCAGCCCTTTGGGCGGACCGGACCGCGCTTTGAGTACGATACCGCACAGCGCCGGAGACAGCGTTAGCGCGTTAACCGAGGAGATCACCACCGCAACTGAAATGGTCACAGCAAATTGTGAATAGAGCTGCCCGGTGATGCCCGGCATGAAGGTGACCGGAACAAACACGGCCAGCAGCACCAATGTGGTGGCGATCACCGGGCCGGTAATCTGGCCCATTGCCTTGCGGGTTGCCTCGGCGGGGGGCAGACCTTCCTCGGCGATGATACGCTCTACGTTCTCGACCACCACGATGGCGTCGTCCACCACGATACCGATGGCCAGCACCAGCGCAAACAGCGAGATGGTGTTCAGCGACATGCCCAGCAGCAGAAGGAAGGCAAAGGTCCCGGTCAGCGACACGGGGATCGCTACCGCCGGAATGATCGTCGCCCGGACAGAGCCGAGAAAGATGAACACCACAGAGATCACCAGCACAAAGGTCATCATCAAGGTGGAGATCACATCATTCAGCGATTGCTCGACAAAGTCGGTGGTGTTGAAAGGAACTGCGTAAGTGACGTCGTCGGGGAAGTCTGCGGACAGCCGATCCATTTCAGCCAGGACAGCCTCCGACACTGCCAACGCATTGGCGCCTGGGGCTTGGTAGACCGCAAGAATGGTGGCTGGCACCCCGTCATAATAGCCGGAAGAACCGTAGTTGGAGGCACCCAATTCAACCCGCGCAATATCGCGCAGCCTCACGGTGCTGCCGCCATCGCCGGTACGGATCACGATGTCTTCGAATTCACTGACCTCGGTCAACCGGCCCTTGGACTTGATCGTGTATTGAAACACCTGGTCACCGGGGACAGGCGGTGCCCCCACCTGCCCTGCGGAAACTTCGATGTTCTGTTCGCGCACCGCATTTATCACGTCACCGGGCGAAATGCCCAGGCCTGCCATCTTGTTGGGATCCAGCCAGACCCGCATGGCATATTCAAAGTTGGTCAGGATATCGGCCTTGCCCACGCCTTCTACCCGGGCAAGCGCGTCTTTGAGGTTGATCGCGGCATAGTTCGACAAAAACACGCTGTCATACGTGCCATTGGGAGAGGTGAGCGCCGTTACCAGCAGCATGTTGGAAGAGCTTTTCTGGGTCACCACGCCGTTGGCGGTGACTTCCGCAGGCAACGCAGCAACCGCCTGCGCCACCCGGTTCTGAACGTTGACCGAGGCGATGTCTGGATCGGTGCCGACCTCAAAAGTCACCGACAGCGAGTAGCTGCCGTTGTCGGCCGAGGTGGATGACATGTAAAGCATCCCGTCCACCCCGTTGACCTGCGCCTCGATTGGCGCAGCAACGCTCTTTTCCACGGTTTCGGCATTGGCGCCCGGGTAGCTGGCGGTGACATTCACCACCGGCGGCGTGATTTCAGGGAACTGTGCCACTGGCAGCGCGAAATAGCCGATCACGCCCAGAACCGTCAAAACAAGGGAAATGACAATCGCAAACTTTGGCCGTGAGATGAAGATGGAGGAAAACATCGCTTACTCTCCAGTCTGACCGGCCAGCACCGGGTCCACTTCCACACCAGGACGGATCTTTTGCAGGCCTTCGACAACAACGGTCTCGCCCTTGGTCAAGCCGTCCAGCACGATGATACCCGTGCCCTGAACATCGCCGGTCACGATGTATCGCTGCTGCACCTGGTTCTGCTCATCCACCACCAGCACAAACGGTCCCTGCTGGTCGCGCTGAATTGCCGCCTGGCTGATGATGATCCGGTCCACCGCTTCCTGGGATTGCAGGCCAACGGTCAGAAAGGCGCCGTCCAGGATCAGCCGGTGATCATTATGGAACTCGGCCCGGATTGTCACCGCACCGGTTGCCGGGTCCACCCTGTTGCCGGCAAAGGCGATGCGGCCTTTTTCTTCCAGCTCTGCACCGTTGGGCAACACGACGAAGACCTCGGGCGCGGTTTCGGTGTCGGAACGGTCAATGCCTTCCGCCTCAAGCTGTTGCAGGATTTCGACGAACTGCTTTTCGTTCACCGAGAAAGACACATAAACGGGTGCTTCCCGCACGATGTTGACCAAGGCAGAGCCACTCGGGCTCACTACGTCGCCAATGCTGACCTCAACGCGCCCAACCCGGCCCGAGAAGGGTGCGTGAATTTCAGTATAGCTCAGATCCAGTTCTGCCTGCAGGATCGCAGCCTTAGCCGCGCGCACCTGGGCCTCGGCCACCAGCTCATTTGCGCGGGCGGTGTCGCGATCGGCTTCCGGCACTGAGCCGCGCTCGAACAACTCCTGTTTACGGGCCAGGTCCAGCGAGGCGAGTTCAAGATTGGCCTCGGCCTGCGCCAGTTCCGCCCGGCGGCTTTCCAGCACCGCCTCATAAGCGCTGCGCTCGATGCGGAACAGAACATCGCCCTGCTCCACCTCGGCGCCGTCCTTGACCAGAACCTCTTCAAGATAGCCGCTGACACGGGCCATGATGTCGGCTTTATCGATCGCTTCGCCACGCCCGATGAAGGTGGACGTCTCCTTGACCGGCTTGATCACCGCCTGGGCAACGGACACTTTGGGCGCCGCCCCTTGCTGCGCAATGGCCCCGGGTGCCGCCAATCCGATTGCCGCAATCACTGCAAGCCCGGTTGTCCCGGGCAGGCCCCTGTTCCAAAGACGCTTCATTGCTGAGCCTTTCAATCTGCAAGAAAAATCTTGGCGGCCCATGTTGCGGACCGCCGCTATGTATCCAAACCGTTAACCGCATTGAATAACGTGCTGGCTTCTTCTGCAAGTTGAACACGCGGTGTGACCGGTTTTCCGGTGCGGAAACATCGGATTTTCTCCCTGGCGTCATCGAAACCTTGCGCGCCGCGGGCATTTCAGGGAAACCGGTGTCAGAGCCCGTCGACGGGCCCCCTCGCAGCGGAACTGATACGGGAAAGGGAACTTCCGATGAAAGTCAATGGTACGCACTACCGCTCCCTTTGGTGGAACCACGACGCAGACGTGCTGGAAATCATCGACCAGCGCTGGCTGCCGCATGACTTTCGGGTGCAACCGGTCAGCACCCTTCAGGATTTCGCTGACGCCATCATCGAGATGCGGGTGCGTGGTGCGCCGCTAATCGGGGCCACCGCGGCCTATGGCATGGCGCTGGCGATGCGCCTTGACCCGTCGGATGCGGCGATGGACCAGGCCTGGAGCTTTTTGAACGCAACCCGGCCTACCGCCATCAACCTGCGCTGGGCGCTGGATCGCTGCCGAACCCGCCTGCGTCCGCTGACTGAAGGCCAACGCGCGGCTGCCGCACTGGCATTGGCCCATGAAATTGCCGACGAAGACGTGGAAATCAACCGCAGTATCGGCGCGCATGGCCTGGAACTGATTAAGGAAATTGCCGCGAAGAAACCCAATGGTGAGCCGGTCCGGCTGCTGACCCATTGCAATGCCGGCTGGATCGCAACTGTTGACTGGGGCACTGCCACCAGCCCCATGTATCAAGCCCATGATGCCGGTATCCCGATCCATGTCTGGGTGGATGAAACCCGTCCGCGCAATCAGGGCGCGCTGACCTCCTGGGAACTTGGCAGCCATGGCATCAGCCACAGCTACATCACCGACAATGCCGGCGGCCACCTGATGCAGCACGGGCAGGTCGATCTGATGATCACCGGCACCGACCGCACCACCCGCCGCGGCGATGTCTGCAACAAAATCGGCACATACCTCAAGGCCTTGGCGGCAAAAGATAACGGCGTGCCTTTCTATGTTGCGCTGCCCTCGCCGACCATCGACTGGACGGTGTCCGACGGCGTTTCCGAGATCCCGATCGAAGAACGCAGCGAACGCGAAATCACCCATGTTCAAGGCAGAACCGAGGATGGCGGTATCGGCCTGGTGCAAGTCACCCCCGACGGCACCCCGGGCGGCAACCCTGCCTTTGATGTGACCCCGAACCGGCTGGTCACCGGGCTGATCACTGAACGCGGCGTCTGCACTGCGTCCGAAGAAGGCCTTGCAGAGCTCTTCCCGGAAATGGCCGCCGCAAAAACCGCCTGACAGAGGTCTGCCCATGAAACCGCCCTATCAGGACAGCATCGAACTGCGGCAGGCTGTGATCGATGCCTGCCTTGAAATGAACATCACCGGCATCAATCAGGGGACCTCCGGGAACATCTCGGTGCGTGCCGGCGACCAGATGCTGATCACCCCTTCAGGCGTTCCATACGAAAAAATGACCCCGGACATGCTGGTGCAGATGCCCCTGAACGGCGGCGCAATTCCAGAGCGCCAGATGAAGCCATCGACGGAATGGCCGTTTCACCTGGCCATCCTGCAATCAAAACCAGATGTCAGCGCGGTTGTGCATGCCCACCCGGTTTATTGCAGTGCGCTGGCCATGAACCGGCAAGCGATTCCGGCTTGCCACTATATGGTGGCCGCATTTGGCGGCAATGACGTGCCTGTTGCGGATTATGCGCTGTTTGGCAGCCAGCAGCTGTCGGACAATATCACCCGGGTTTTGCGGGACCGCAGCGCCTGCCTGATGGCCAATCATGGGGCCGTAGCTACTGGCGAAAGCCTGCCCCGCGCGCTCTGGAGGATGGTGGAGCTGGAAACCTTGGCAAAGGGCTATGCAACCAGTTTGACTTTGGGCAAGCCGCATATACTCAGCGATTCCGAAATGGCAGAAGTTGCAGCAGCCTTTGCGGACTACGGATTGAAGGACAGCCGCTGACTTTATGTGACTGCGATGATTGCAGGAACGGCCCCTGATAACGGCAGCAGATAAAACAAAGGCCTGCAGCAAGAAGACGCTGCAGGCCTTTGTTTTTATTGGTACCCAAGGCCGGACTCGAACCGGCACGCTGTCACCAGCGGGGGATTTTGAATCCCCTGCGTCTACCATTCCGCCACTTGGGCCACGTCCCGTTCCTAGCCAAGCGCGCGGCCAAGGTCCAGAGCCAAAACGGAACTTTGCACCCGAAAAATTGCCGGGTGGCAATTTCATTGGCAGCAAAGGTTGACGGAGACCCGCACACATGCCACCTCCCTTCGCAAACGCCGTTGAGGATGCAGGCCGCAGAATGCTGAAACCGCTATACGACCGGACGATGGCTCTGGCTGATCACCCCAAGGCGCTTTGGTGGCTGGGCGCAGTTGCCTTTGTCGAAAGCTCAGTCTTCCCGATCCCGCCCGATGTCCTGATGATCCCCATGATCTTGGCGCGGCCGTCGCGTGCCTGGCTGATTGCTCTGGTCGCGCTGGTGGCTTCCGTTGCAGGCGGCGTGCTGGGCTATGTCATCGGCGCCTTCTTCTATGAGAGCATCGGACAGCCGGTGCTGGAGGCCATGGGCAAAGGCGGCGCAATGGCAGAGTTCAATACCAGGTTCAACGACTTTGGTTTCTGGGCTGTGCTTGGTGCCGGGATCACGCCGTTCCCCTACAAGGTTATCACCATCATGTCGGGATGGACCGGGATGCCGCTGGGCACTTTCATTGCCACTTCTATCCTTGCGCGGGCGCTGCGTTTTTTCATCGTAGCCGGCCTGCTGTGGAAATTTGGCGCTCCGATCCGGGATTTCATCGAACGCCGTCTGGGTATGGTGTTTTCCGCCTTCATGGTGATCCTGTTCGGCGGTTTTCTGATGGTGAGGTTCATCTGATCATGCATCGTTTTCTGATCATACTGGCCGCTGGCGGTTCCGCAGCATTGCTGCTGGGCGCGCTGGGTTTCCAATACCTTGGCGAAATGGCACCCTGCAAACTCTGCTACTGGCAGCGTTACCCCCACGCCGCCGCGGCCGGGATCGGTGTTCTGGCATTGATCATTCCCGGTGCGGTTCTGCCTTACCTCGGCGCTCTGGCCGCGCTGGCCACGGCAGGTGTTGGCGCCTACCACACGGGCGTGGAACGAGGCTGGTGGGAGGGCCCATCCACCTGCACCTCCGGCCCGGTCGGCGGGTTGTCTCCGGATCAGTTGATGGAACAGATCATGGCTGCGCCGCTGGTCCGCTGTGACGAGGTGCCGTGGGAGATGCTGTCCCTGTCGATGGCAAGCTGGAATGCAATTGCGTCCTTTGGCCTCGCGCTTCTGTGGATTGCCGCCGCCAACCATGCCCGCAAGCAGGGGTAACTTTCCAGTAAGCTGAGATTTGACCAGCAACACACTGACCTTATTCTGTATTCCTGGACTTTAAGTATCCTTTTTGGTTGCCAGAAGAAGATTGGTCTCACTGCTGACAACGCCTTCAAAAGTGCGGATCTTCGCCAAGGCCGTGTCCAGCGTTTCCAAGGTTTCGGTTCCCAGTTCGACAATCAGATCCCAGCGGCCGTTTGTGGTATGAATCGCCCGAACCTCCGGCAAGCCTTGCAGTTGCCGGGTAATCCGGCTGGTGCCGCGGCCCTCAATCCCGATCAGCATAAGCCCGCGCACCGGATCACGCAGTACATCCTCTTTCAGCACGACAGTAAAACCAAGGATATCCCCCCGCGCCTGCAGGCGTTCGATCCGGGCCCGGACCGTCGTCCGCGACAGGTTCAACTCCAACGCAAGGTCCGACAAAGAAGCACGTGCGTTATGGCGCAGTGCTGATACCAACCGCTCATCCGTTTTGTCCATTTTCCACCTCAAATTGATCAATGCCACCCCGTTATGGTCAAATTGTCCGCTGGAATCCACCGCGTTTCGGAAGTCTCTAGTAGGAAAGCTGACTTTTTGAGAGATGAGACCCGTGACATCGCAACATTGCATCCTGATTGGCGCACCGGTTGACAGCGGCAAACGAAGGGCCGGCTGCCTGATGGGCCCTGACGCCTACCGTACGGCTGGTATCACCGAAGCATTGGAGGGGCTGGGCCACACTGTTGAGGACCTGGGCAATGTGGCGCCTGACTCGCATAAGCCTGATGGTGAGGACGGTGTTGTCTTTGCCCGCAACGAGACCATTGGCTGGACCTCCCGCCTGGCACAGGCAGCCGAAGATGCGCTGGAATGCGGCCTGCCCGTCTTTCTAGGGGGAGATCACTCCTTGTCTCTGGGGTCAGTCGCCGGGGCTGCAAGTTTTGCAGCCAGGCAGAACCGGCCGCTGTTTGTTCTATGGCTTGATGCCCATACTGATTTTCACACTCCGGAAACCACCGACAGCGGCAACCTGCATGGAACTCCGGTTGGATATTTCACTGGCCGCGAGGGTTTTGAAGGCTTTCCTGAGGTCGCCAACCCGGTGCCTCAGGAAAACGTCTGCATGATCGGCCTGCGGTCTGTTGACACCCAGGAGCGGCTGGCACTGGCGGACAGTGCTATCCGCACGCATGACATGCGCGACATTGACGAGAACGGCATTGCCGGCCCGCTGAACCGCTTTCTTGAGCAGGTGGCGCAGGCCAATGGCATGCTGCATGTGTCGCTTGATGTGGACTTCCTGGACCCCTCGGTGGCTCCAGCCGTCGGAACAACTGTCCCCGGCGGCGCCACCGTGCGGGAGGCGCATCTGGTGTGCGAAATCCTGCATGACTCCGGCTTGATGACCTCTTTGGACCTTGTGGAACTGAACCCTTTCCTCGACGAACGCGGCCGCACCGCGCATCTGATGGTGGACCTCTGCGCCTCTGCGCTTGGCCGCCGCGTCTTTGACCGCCCGACACGGAGCTACCAGTGAGCAGCCTGCAAGCCCCTTCGGCGGTGATCATGATCCGGCCGCATCATTTCCGCTCAAACCCGGAAACTCAGGGTGATAACGCCTTTCAAACATCAGCGAACGACTCCGACGAAGCCACTTCCGCCCAGGCCTTGGCGGAATTTGACGGCGCCGTGGAAGTGTTGCGCGGTGCAGGCGTGACAGTTCATGTATTTGATGACACCGGCACCGAAACGCCAGACAGTGTGTTCCCGAACAACTGGTTTTCGACTCATGCCGGCGGGCATGTGGCCGTCTACCCGATGTTCGCGGAAAACAGGCGCAAGGAACGCCGCTGGGACGTGATCGAACTGCTCAAGCGCGAATACCGCGTCCAGGACGTCATCGACTATTCAGGGCTGGAGCAGGACGGGTTGTCGCTGGAAGGCACCGGCGCCATGGTGCTCGATCACATTGGCCGCATCGCCTACACGGTGAAATCGAACCGTGCCGATCCTGTGCTGCTGGAGCGTTTCTGCACCCATTTCAACTTTGAACCCATGGTGTTCGAAGCCAAAGATGAAGCGGGCTGCGACGTCTATCACACCAATGTTCTGATGGGTATCGGCACTGAATACGCGCTGATCTGCCTGGACATGATCGTGGACCCTGCCCGCCGCATTGAAGTGGCTGCGCGGCTGGAAGAGACTGGCCGGCGGGTGATAGACCTGACAGCGGAGCAAATTTCCAGCTTCGCCGGCAACGCGCTTGAACTCACCGGCCGCGGGCGTGTTCTGGTTCTCTCAGCCAAGGCTCTTCAAACGCTGCGCCCGGATCAGGTTGCGCTCATCGAACAGAGCGCTGAGCTGATTCCCCTGACCATTCCAACCATCGAAACCGCTGGCGGATCGGTGCGCTGCATGCTGGCAGGCATCCATCTCAGCCCCCGTGAAAGGAAAACCGCATGACCCAGCCTTCGGACAAGGCCCTGGTGCCTTTTGTCAGCGTCGACAACATGATGCGCCTCATTCATCACGTGGGCGTCGAACAGATGCTACAGGACCTGGCGGGTTATGTTGAAGAGGATTTCAAACGCTGGGAGCTGTTTGACAAAACCCCCCGTGTGGCCAGCCATTCCGACGTTGGCGTGATTGAACTGATGCCGACCTCGGACGGTGAGGCCTATGGGTTCAAATATGTGAATGGCCACCCCAAGAACACCTCCGAAGGTCTGCAGACGGTTACAGCCTTCGGCCTGCTGGCGGACGTTTACACCGGCTACCCGGTGCTGCTGACTGAGATGACCATGCTGACAGCACTGCGTACCGCCGCGACCTCAGCAATGGCCGCTAAGTATCTGGCACCAAAAGGCGCGGACACGATGGCGATGATCGGCAATGGCGCCCAATCGGAGTTTCAGACGCTGGCGATGAAAGCCATTATCGGCCTGAAATCCGTGCGTCTGTATGACAAGGATGGGGCGGCAACAGAGAAATGCGCCCGCAATCTCCAAGGGCTGGGGATCGAAGTGGTTTCCTGTAAAACGCCGGAGGAAGCCATCGAAGGCGCACAAATCCTCACGACCTGCACAGCCGACAAGCAGTATGCCACCATCCTGACCGACAACATGGTTGGCAGCGGTGTGCATATCAACGCCATCGGCGGCGATTGCCCCGGCAAAACAGAACTGGCGGCTGGCATCCTCAGCCGTTCGGACGTTTTTGTTGAGTATCCGCCGCAAACCCGGATCGAAGGCGAAATCCAACAGATGCCCGAGGACTTTGCCGTCACCGAATTGTGGGAAGTGATAACGGGCCAGAAGCAAGGCCGCACAGGCGACCGCCAGATCACCCTGTTTGACAGCGTCGGATTCGCGATCGAGGACTTCTCGGCCCTGCGCTACATCCGCGACCGCATCAAGGGCACCGATTACTTTATCGATCTCGATATGCTGGCCGATCCGGATGATCCCCGTGATTTGTTCGGAATGCTCCAGCGCGCCAAGTCCTAACATCATGCAACGGCGGCCCGTCAGAATTGAGGCCGCCGGCAACTCCGGCCTCTTCAGTCTTTGCCTGAAGTCTTCAGGCCGTGCAGGCAGGGTTCATGGGGATCTGAACATCCGCCGCCCGCTCAGCGGGAAAAACACGAGACTGAGGAGGCTGGAAACTTGGATTTTCAAAACCTTACAAATGATACTTAAGCGTCCAGCTCGGTGTCCCAATACAGGAAATCCATCCAGCTTTCATGCAAATGGTTCGGCGGGAACTTACGGCCGGTATTGCGCAACTCCTCGGCTCCGGGACGCCGCGGTGGCTTGCGCAAGGACATCCCGGCTCGGTGCAGCGACTTGGAACCCTTCTTCAGATTGCAGGGGCTGCAGGCCGCCACAACATTCTCCCAGCTCGTCACCCCGCCTGCGGCCCGCGGCACCACGTGGTCAAAAGTCAGCTCCCCCTTGCTGCCGCAGTACTGGCAGCGGAATTCATCCCTCAGAAACAAATTAAAGCGCGTGAAGGCCACGCGCTTTTGAGGTTTTACATAATCTTTCAGAACCACCACAGACGGTATTCGGATCTCAGTACTCGGACTGTGCACCACCTCGTCATATTCGGCCACGATGGCCACCCGGTCGAGCCATGCCGCTTTCACCGCATCCTGCCAGGACCACAAGGACAAGGGGTAATATGACAATGGCCGGTAATCTGCATTCAATACCAGTGCCGGGTGCTGCTTGAGAGCCCCCGGGGATCTGACAAACTCTGCTCTGAAATCGCCATCCATTGTGAACGTCTTCCTCGCCCTGATCTTCCGCGTCCCGGAACCAGAGCGGGGAACCCGCCCCAGCTTAACTTTGACTATATATCGTGGTTAGCGCCTGACAAGCCCTGATCACCCACAATATGTCGCAGTTTGACTAGGCTGTTTCCATGACGCCCCCGTGACAGTTATCCACAAGCTGCCCGCTTGCCTTGCCTACTGCTCCAGCCTATTGGCTAGCCATGACCCGCCTGATCCGTTTCAACAAACCCTATGATGTCCTGCCACAGTTCACTGACCGCGGCAGCCAGGGCAGCCCGCGGCCAACTCTGAGCAAGTTTATTGACTGCCCCGGCGTCTATGCCGCGGGCCGTCTCGACCGCGACAGCGAAGGGCTGATGCTGCTTACCGACAACGGGCGGCTGCAATCCTGGATCAGTGATCCCAAGCACAAGATGGAGAAAACCTATTGGGTTCAAGTCGAAGGAATACCTGATGACGATGCACTCAAGGTTCTGTCAGAAGGTATAGAGCTAAAAGACGGGCCAACGCAGCCTGCAAAGGCCAAGCGGATCCCGGAACCGCACGGCCTGTGGGCACGCACCCCGCCTGTCAGGGTCCGCAAATCGGTACCGGACAGCTGGATCGAGCTGACGATCCGCGAAGGCAGAAACCGCCAGGTGCGCCGAATGACTGCAGCTGCTGGACACCCGACATTGCGCTTGATCCGCTACAGCATTGGCGCCTGGACCTTGGACGGATTACCGCAAGGCGGATGGGAAGACCTGGATCCGCCGCGCGTGCCAGCCCCCCCTAAACCTTCGCAAAAACCACCACGCAGGCCAAAGGGAGCCGGTCCCCGCAGGGATAAGGGTGACAGGCCCAGGCGGCGCTGATAGCCTGCTCCCATGGTCTCACAAGCCCCTGCCCCCAAAGCAATTCTTGAAGCATCCCTCTATGTGGACGATCTTGATGCCGCAGAACGGTTTTATGGCGGTATCCTTGGGCTTGAGCAAATTCAGCGCATAGGGAACCGCCACCTATTCTACCGCTGCGGAGCTTCTGTCCTTCTTCTTTTCAATGCAGATGAGACTGTGAAACCGCCGGGGAACCCGGAGCTGCCGGTCCCGCCCCATGGCGCCCGCGGCCCCGGGCATGTCTGTTTTGCGCAGCCGCGCGAAGACTTGCTGCGGATGCGTGCCCGGTTGCGGGAAGCGGGTATTGCTATCGAGGCTGAGTTTGACTGGCCTCATGGCGTCCGGTCGATCTACTTCCGGGATCCGGCTGGAAACTCGCTGGAAATCGCCGAGCCGCAGTTGTGGAGTTACTGACATTCGGGCAGCGAACCGGAAAATTCAAATTTTCCGGCCAAAATTCTTTTCAAGAATTTTGCGGCGCATCCGCGCCGCCGGGCCCAACCTGGCGCGTCCTATCTCTGATGGGACAGCAACAGGGCGGGAGCCTCCGGTTCAGCGCAGGCTCAAAGACTCAGTTTGTCGCGCATGAATGCCAGCGCAACACTTAGGCCATCCGGCGCGATACCATGCGCTGTTCCCTTCTGGATATGCGCAAAAACGTCCAGGAAACCGGCTTCCTGCAAAGCTTCGGCAGCTTGCGGCAGCGATTGCACCGGAACCACATCATCCTGGTCCCCATGCACCAGCAGCACTGGCATTTTGGACACCGCCTCGTCCTTCAGCAGCTCTGGTGCCAGAAGGCGCCCGGAAAAGGCAACAATCCCGGAAACCGGATCCTCACGCCGCGGCGCCACATGCAGGCTCATCATGGTGCCTTGCGAAAACCCGAAAAGAACCACCTGCTCAGGCAGCACGTCCTCGTCCACCATCAGGGCGTCCAGAAAGGCGTTCAGATCCTCGACGGCCGCCTGCATACCACGCATGCTTTCCTCTTCCGACGACCCATCGATCCAGGGGATCGGGAACCACTGGAAGCCAAAAGGCGCCCCGGCGCAGGCCTCGGGTGCGTCAGGTGCCACAAACAGCGTATCCGGCAGGTGTTCGCTCAGCGGATCCGCCAGCCCCAGAAGATCGGCGCCATTGGCCCCATAGCCATGCAGGAACACTACAACCGAGCGGGTTTCGCCGGAAAGCGGCTCTTTACGGCCGGCATTAAGTACACGAGTTATCGGATCCCTTCCCTGTCCTTCGCCACCCGGTAATAGGCCCAGAGGATGCGGGCCGCAACCGACCGCCAGGGCGACCAGGCTTCGGCCAATTGCCGCATCTCGCGCTCCTTTGGCCGCTCCGGCAGTTCAAACAACACCCGCGCGGCCTCCTGCAACGCCAGATCGCCATGGGCAAACACATCCGCACGCCCCAGCGAAAACATCGCATAGATCTCGGCCGTCCAGACGCCAATCCCTGGTACCTGAACCAGAGTGGCTATCACTTGGCCGTCAGGAGAATCGCGCAATGCATTGAAATCAATACGCGCCTCCGCCAGCGCTCGGGCATAGCGGATTTTCTGACGGCTGAGGCCCGCAGCACGCAGATCGTCGTCGGTTGCCTGCATGATCTTGCGAGGCCCCGCCAGTTTTGCGTCCTTCATCCGATTCCAGATCGCATTGGCTGAAGCCACGCTCACCTGTTGGCTGATTATTGCACTCAAGAGCTGCGCAAACCCTTCCGGCTTGCGCCTGAGCGGCAGCGGACCCGTCAGCCTCAACGCTTCGGCAAAGCGGGCATCGCTTTGGGCCAGCCAGGCTGCCCCTTCGCTCACGCACTCATCGCATTGAATGATCCGGCCGATGCCGGGAACAAATGTCCGCTTCTCCGACGCCACGTTACTTCCCCTGCGCAGCCGTCTGAAAGAAAGCGTGATCGCTCACGGCGTTCCGGCGGCTTGCCCCTGAACATATTCACAGCTACGCATCCCACATGACCATGAGCATGACCACCCCCAGCGACGCGGTCGCCAAGAAAAACGTTGCCGTTCTTGTACTGGCACAGGCGATCCTAGGCGCGCAGATGCCGATGATCTTCACCATTGGCGGGCTGGCCGGCCAGTCCTTGGCTTCCAACCCCTGTTTTGCGACTTTGCCAATTTCGCTGATTGTCGGCGGCTCAATGCTGGCAGCGACGCCAATCTCGGCCATCATGCAGCGTTGGGGCCGCCGGGCCGGATTCTTTGCCGGAGCAGCATTTGGTGCGCTTGGCGGCATGATCGGCGCATACGGGTTGTATCTGGGTTCCTTCCCCATCTTCCTGCTGGGCAGCCTGTTGACCGGCGTCTACATGAGTGCGCATGGTTTCTACCGCTTTGCCGCAGCCGATACAGCTTCAGAAGCATACCGCCCCAAGGCGATTTCCTATGTCATGGCCGGCGGTCTCGCTGCTGCAATCATCGGCCCGCAGGTGGTCAAGGCAACCAGCCAGGCCTTTGTTGTGCCTTTCCTGGGCACCTATCTGGCGGTAATCGCGGTAAACGTGCTGGGAGCGGTCCTATTCCTCTTTCTGGATATTCCCAAACCTTCGCCGCCCAGCCAGGACAGCCCCAAGGGCCGCAGCCGCATGGAGCTGCTGAAAACGCCGGTGATAGCCGTCGCAGTGATCTGCGCCATGGTGTCTTACGCCCTGATGAATCTGGTGATGACCTCCACTCCGCTGGCTGTGGTCGGCTGCGGATTTACCGAGGGCAATGCGGCAGATGTTGTCACATGGCATGTTCTCGCAATGTATATTCCGTCTTTCTTCACAGGCCATCTGATCGCCCGCTTCGGTGTTGAAAAAATCGTTGCTGCGGGCCTTGTGATCCTGGCCGGCGCGGGTGCTGTGGCCCTGCAAGGTGTTGACCTGGAAAACTTCTTTATCGCCTTGGTGCTTCTGGGGCTGGGCTGGAATTTTGGTTTCATAGGCGCCACCACCATGCTGGCAGGCGCCCATGACGCGCATGAAAGAGGCCGTATGCAAGGGTTGAATGACCTTCTGGTCTTTGGCGGCGTCACCATGGCGTCCCTGGCATCCGGCGGGCTGATGAACTGCTCGGGCGGCAGTCCAGTGGACGGCTGGAATGCGGTCAATCTGGCTATGGGCCCGTTCCTGGTGCTGGCAGGTGGCGCCCTGATGTGGCTTGTCCTGCGGCCCAAGGAGGCCTGATCCGTCCTTCTGGCATGTGAAGGGCACCCTCCAAGGGCCCTTTTGCTACCAGCGTCCCGTAGCGGCCTTCCACATTAGGCTGGCTTTGCGCCTAAACTCGCTTTGCCCGAGCTGTCCCAGAGCGACCCTCTCCGGCTGGCGGATCGCTTGTTTCAGCAGTGCCGCGGCCTGCCAGCCGGGCAGCAGAGCAGACCCGGCCTGCGCTGACACTTCACTACGGAACTTCCAGGACTTTTCCAGCCTTTCCAGCCCCTTGCCAGCCAAAGCTCGCACACCTTCCGGGGTGCCATCCAATAGCGGGATCCGCCTTTGCGCTTCCAGTTCCGGAATCGCCCGAAGCCAATTGGCAACTCCCGCGCCATAGGCAAATCCCCGCACAACCTCTTCGTCGGCCTGTCCAAGCGAAGCCGCGGCCATCCACATCAGTGAACCGCTGGTGCGATCGATGTAGCTGTCGAACTCCGCCTGATCGGCAAAGGGGTCCTTGTAAATGTCCCAGCGCCGCGCCTCTGCCATGGCATCGATGCAGACAGCCAGTTCAGGTTTCAGCAACCGCCCCAAAGGTGTCGCTGCATAGTGGCGGCGGACCGGCCTGCATTGGGCAATTTCCGCTCCAACGTCCCGCCACCATTGCACCCGCATTTCTGCAATCATGCTCTCTTGGCTGGCCCAGGGCGCCCGGGCCAGCTCAGCATTGAAAGCATACAGCGCAAACAGCACCGGCCGCGCCTGGACCGGCGCCGCCATGGCCGCAAGGAAGCGGTCAGGATCGCTCTTTTGAACCTGCTCTGCACAAGCAGTCAGATCAGCGTCAAACTGCATCCGCCTGCCCGGCCCCGCTATCATGGATCAGCTTCCAGCGGATCGCATCCAGCAGCGCTTCAAAGGAGGCATCGATTATGTTTGCGCTGACCCCAACCGTAGACCATCGGCGGCCCTGGCTGTCTTCGCTGTCGATGATGACACGGGTCACCGCCTCGGTGCCGCCTTGTGTAATGCGCACCTTGAAGTCGACCAGCCGCATGTCTTCCAGCTGTGCCGAATAGCGCCCCAAATCCTTGATCAGCGCCCGCGCCAAGGCGTTCACCGGCCCTCGGTCGCTGCCAGTTTCGTCCAGTGACTCACTGACAGACAAGCGCTTTTCGCCGTCTACCTTCACCACAACGACCGCCTCCGAAAGGCTGACCATCCGGTTGTATTTGTTCTTGCGCCGCTCGACGGTGACCTTGTAGCGCTTGACCTCGAAAAACTCAGGCAGTTGCCCCAGTTCCTCCCGGGCCAAAAGCTCAAATGAGGCCTGGGCCGTGTCGTAGGAGTATCCGTCCGTCTCCCGCCGTTTGATCCGCTCCAGGATCCGGGCCAGCGCCGGGTTGCTTTTTTCAACGCTCAATCCTGCATCAGCCAGCCGCTTGCGCAAGTTTGACTGCCCGGCCTGATTTGACATCGGAATCACCCGCGCATTGCCAACCTGTGCAGGATCAATATGCTCGTAGGTCGTCGGATCCTTGAGGATCGCGCTGGCATGCAACCCGGCCTTATGGGCAAAGGCCGAGGCGCCGACGTAGGCCGCCTGGCGCACCGGAACCCGGTTGAGGATGTCGTCAAGCATCCGGCTGATCCGGGTCAGGCCTGCCAGTGCCGCTTGGCTCACTCCGGTTTCGAAACAGCTCGCATAAGGCTCTTTCAGCAGCAGCGTCGGGATGAGCGCGGTCAGATTGGCGTTGCCGCAACGTTCACCCAACCCGTTCAGCGTTCCCTGGATCTGACGCGCGCCGGCATCCACCGCAGCCAGAGAGCAAGCGACCGCATTTTCCGTGTCGTTATGGGTGTGTATGCCAAGTTTCTCACCTGGAATTCCGGCTGCGACCACGTCTCTGACGATCCGGCTCACCTCGGCCGGCAGCGCGCCTCCATTGGTGTCGCACAGCACCACCCAGCGCGCCCCCGCCTCCAGAGCCGCGCGGCAAGCTGCCAGCGCATACTCCGGGTTGTCCAAGTAGCCGTCAAAGAAATGCTCGGCATCAAACAGCGCCTCGCGCCCCTGGGCAACGATATGAGCCACCGAGGCGCGGATATTGTCGAGGTTCTCCTCCAGTTCGATCCCCAGCGCATGGGTCACGTGGTAGTCATGGCTCTTGCCCACCAGGCACACTGCCCTGGTGCCCGCATTCATCACTGCAGCCAGAACATCATCATTGGCTGCCGAACGCCCTGCCCGTTTGGTCATCCCAAAGGCGGTCATAGTGGCGCGGGTCGTAGGCGCCTCACCGAAAAACGCACTGTCGGTCGGATTGGCGCCGGGCCAGCCGCCTTCGATGTAATCGATACCTAGGTTGTCAAGCGCCTGGGCAATCTGCTTTTTTTCGGCGGTCGAGAACTGCACCCCCTGGGTCTGCTGCCCATCCCGCAAGGTGGTGTCGTAAAGATAGAGGCGTTCTTTTACCATCAAAGCGCCTCCAGCTTGTCTGGATCAAACCCTGCACCGGGAACAAGTTCAACGCCGGCCTTGCTCATACGAACTTCCAACCCGGCCTCAATGTAGATTGATTTCAACCTATCGACTTCGGAAAAATCCTTGCTTTCCATCGCCTTCTGACGCGTTTCGAACAGCCGCGTTTCATGAGCAGAAAGGTCGACAGAGGATGCAGCCAGCCACCCGCCCATTTCGTCGGCCAGCAATCCCAGCATCTGTGCCGATGCCAACAACCCCGCTGCATCGCCAGCCGCTGCCAGTTTGTGCAGTTCAGCTATGGCACCTGCGGTGTTGAGGTCATCCGCCAGAGCCGCCAGGACCGCGGCAGCAGCGCTGGACGCGGGCTCAATGCCCGCGGTCAGCGCACGCCACTTGCGCAACGTTGCCTCGGCTTCCTTGGCCTTTTTGTCGGTCCAGTCCATCGGCTTGCGGTAATGTGTTTGCAAAAACACCAAGCGGATCACTTCACCCGGATACCCTTGGTCCAGCAAGTCGCGCACGGTAAAGAAATTGCCTAGCGACTTGGACATCTTCTTGCCTTCAACCTGCAGCATCTCGTTGTGCAGCCAGAACCGGGCGAACTCGCCTTCCGGATGGGCACAGCAGCTTTGCGCGATTTCATTCTCATGATGCGGAAACATCAGGTCGTTGCCGCCGCCATGAATGTCAAAAGTCTCGCCCAGCAGTTCATAGGACATTGCCGAGCATTCGATATGCCAGCCCGGACGCCCGCGTCCCCAGGGGCTGTCCCAGCCCGGCAGGTCATCCGTGGACGGCTTCCACAAGACAAAATCCATCGGGTTCTTTTTGTAAGGGGCCACTTCCACCCGGGCGCCGGCGATCATATCATCCACAGACCGTCCGGACAGTTTGCCATACCCATACTTCCAGCTATCGACCGCAAAGAGCACATGGCCTTCGGCGGCGTAGGCGTGCCCCTTGGCGATCAAATCCTCGATCATCGCCACCATCTGCGGGATATACTCAGTTGCCCGCGGCATATGGTTGGGCTCCAGCGCGCCAAGCTGCCCCATATCGTCCAGAAACCACTGGGTGGTTTCCGCCGTGATGTCACTGATCGGGCGCCCGCTTTCGGCGGCGCGGGCATTGATCTTGTCATCAACATCCGTGAAGTTCCGGGCGTAAGTCACTTGATCTGCGCCGTAAACTTCGCGCAGCAGCCGGTAGAGGACATCAAAAACAACCACCGGGCGCGCATTGCCCAGATGCGCCCGGTCGTAAACCGTGGGGCCGCAGACATACATCCGCACATTGCTGGCGTCGATCGGCTCAAAGACTTCTTTCTTGCGGGTCTTCGTATTCTGCAGCTTGATCTCTATGTCCTTGGTTTCCATGCCCGGTTCCTTTTCCATGCCCAGCCAGAACAGGCCGGCATCACCCTTTGCGCGCAGCGCGGGCTTAGCAACTTGTCAGGGAAATGAAAACGACAGAAACCAGCCCGCTGATATGTCAGCAGGTAATGCAGCAGATAATGGCGGTGCAGATCTGGTTCATACGGGCTGCATACCACGCGGTTGCCGCCCAGCCAAGCCATTAACCGTAAAATGCAGAGGCCGCCCCATCTGCCTTGGGTGCAGACCGGGCGGCCAAGGGCGCAGCGGAACAGGAGTGCTGCGCCCCCAACTCAAACCATTCAGAACTTGAAGGACGCGCGCAGCGAAACCGAAGTGGCATCGGAGCCGACGCCCGAGCTGCCGAACTCATCAAAGTTATGCTCCAGCACCTCGCCTCCGATCTGCCACTGGTCGGTGACCTGATAGGCAAGGCCAACACCGTAGAATTCGCCGGTTTCACTGCCCAAAGAACTGTCGGCCTCGGCGACACCGCCAGTGACATAGGCCAGCACATTGCCAAAGTCATACCCCGCCTTCACCTTGGCGCGGGCAACAAAATCGATGGTGGCGCCGCCGCCCAGATCCAGGTCCGTGGCATCATAATCCAATTCGCCACCCAGAACGAAACGGCCGAAATCGTGGTTGTACCCGCCATGAATACCATAGGCGGCATCATCGCCCGAGGCGCCGCTGCTGGCGTCCGCATCCAGCTGGCCGATCTGGCCACCCAGGTAGAAACCGGTCCAATCGCCGCCGTCATTGGCAACCGGCACAGGTGCCGGCGCCGGTGCGGGTTCGATTACCGGCTCGCTCACATTGCCGGCGAATGCCGCACTGCCCAGAACGGTGGCGATGGCTGTCATAGCTACGAAACGAGTCATTCAGACTTCTCCTTTTGCAGTCCCGGCGCAGGCTGTGCGCCGTTGAACGCTACAAAAGGTCTTGTTGCAGGAAGTTCCAGAGCCCGGCTGCTCACGCCCTCTGAACTGGCAGTGACTGGCCGAAAGTCCGTCGCTCCTTGCGCATTTCCGCCGGACCGCACAGGCGGAATTCTGCCAAGCCATTGAAAAGCAGAAGATTGCTTCCTAGCGGGAAACCAGGCCAATTGCTCCGGTCAGAACCGGAAAGCGGCGCTCACCGAAAGCGTTTCCCCCCGCTGCCGGCCACCGCCTTGCGCCGGTTCCGTCTCATGATGCAGGAGCTCCCCGGTCAGCTGCAGAGCTCGGTTGAGCGAGACCCGCATTCCCAGGCCCACCAGCGGGCCTTCCTGCCTGCCTGTGGAAGAGCGCGCTTGCAGCCGTCCCAGGCTCACAAAACCCGTGGCCGGGCCAAAGTCATAACCGGCCAGCAATCTAAAATGCCGTGTTTCATCTGCATGCACAGCGCGTGTCAGAACGCCCTCACGTTCACGCGCGGCGATTCCGCGGAGGATCATGCCGCCAAGGTCACGGCCGTAAGCCAGCTGAAAGGAGTTTGTTTTCGTGTCAGCTGAAACCGCGGCGGCCGGGAACATGCTGCCTGTTTCAGGGTTTGCCCAGCCATCGGCCGCTCCGGATTGCGCAAACATGGCCGTGACCGCCAGGGCTGCAGCAATTGTCAGACAGTGTTTGGTCTTCCTAACCTTCGGCATGTGGCTGTGCCTTCTTCGAAATGCGCTGTTTCAGCGCGCCATCCCCAAGGACCCCAGTATCGCCATTAATGCTTAATATTCGGTTCCCATCGCCAAACTGCCAAGAACCAAAGGCTCTGAAAAGCGTTAAAAATAGAGGTTACATCATTAAAAATAATAGCATTTTACTCAAACGCAGATTCGCCCGACGGCCCTCCTCCGCAAATTCCGCCCACATGAAAAACATGTCGTTTTTTTCACCGCGGTCGTTTATGTGCTAGAAACTTCGCAAACGCATGCCAAATTACCGGCAAAGACACAGGAGTCCGCATGCAAGGAGAACGCTGCCACGTCAGCCTGATCTACCGCACCATTGGTGCGGCGCGCGGCCGTGCGGCCAGGGGCCGGCCGCACTGAGTAGGAACTTCAGTATTTCAACTCAACTTCCTGAAAGGCTCACCAAGAATGAACGATCAAGCCTCCTCCTCCCGCGCTGGCCGCAGCGGCGGGCGTAACGCGCGCCGTGCAGCCCGGGCTGCCGCATTGCCGGAACATCTGCGTCCAGTGCGTCCCGGCATGGAGTCCACGGCACTGAAAATGCTCAGCCAAGCGGACATGGAAAAAATCCACGAAGCCGCACTGACTGCGCTGGAAGAGATCGGCCTCGCCGACGCGCCGCAAAGCGGCATCGACTATCTGACAGGTGCCGGCGCCATCCTCGGCGATGACGGCCGCATCCGCTTCCCCCGCGCTTTGGTTGAAGACACCATCGCCAAGGCCAACCGCTCGATCACCTTGTTCAGCCGCGACGGCAAGAACGACCTCGAGCTTTCCGGCGGCCGCGTGCACTACGGCACCGCTGGCGCCGCGGTGAGCATGGTCGATGTGCACGGCCGCGAATACCGCGACTCCACTGTACAGGACCTGCACGACGCTGCCCGTATTTGCGACCAGCTGGACAACATCCACTTTGTGCAGCGCCCGATGGTTTGCCGCGATATTCCTGACAATTGCGAAATGGACCTGAACTCCATCTACGCTTCCTGCGCCGGCACCACAAAACACGTCGGCGTTTCGTTTACCGAGCCGGATTTCGTCAAACCCGGTCTGGAGCTGCTGCACATGATTGCAGGCGGCGAAGACAAATGGCGCGAACGTCCCTTTGTGTCGAATTCCAACTGCTTTGTGGTTCCACCGATGAAATTCGCGACGGAATCTTGCGAAGTGATGGAAGAGTGCATCAAGGGCGGCATGCCGGTTCTGCTGCTGTCGGCAGGCATGGCGGGCGCAACTGCGCCGTCCACCATTGCCGGCGCAATCACCCAGGCGGTTGCCGAGTGCCTGGCCGGCCTGGTTTATGTGAACGCTGTGAAACCCGGCGCTCCGGCAATTGTCGGCACCTGGCCGTTCGGCCTGGACCTGCGCACCGGCGCCATGACCGTTGGCTCCGGCGAACAGGCCCTGCTGACCGCAGGCTGCGCCCAGATGCACAAGTTTTACAACCTGCCGGGCGGCGCTGCCGCCGGCGCATCGGATTCCAAGCTTCCCGACATGCAGGCTGGCTGGGAGCAGATGTGTTCTGCCGTAATGGCCGGCCTGTCCGGGCTGAACATGGTTTATGAAGCCGCAGGCATGCACGCCTCGCTGCTGGGGTTCTGTCTCGAGTCGCTGATCCTGGACAACGATTTGCTCGGCCAGGCACAGCGCTGCGTCCGCGGGATCGAGGTCAACGACGAAACCCTGGCACTGGACCAGATGCGCGCCACCTGCATGGGCGGCCCCGGCCACTATCTGGGCACCGACCAGACTCTCAGCCGGATGCAGGTGGACTATGTCTACCCCGACTTGGGCGACCGCACTTCACCCAAGGAATGGGCCGAGCTCGACAAGCCGGACCTGATCGCCAAGGCAACCGCCAAGAAAGAGCAGATCCTGTCCCAGCGTGCCGCTGCCCGGTTCGATGCTGCGACCGATATGGCGATCCGGGAGAAGTTCAACATTCACCTGCCAGCGTAACTGCTACGTTTCTAAATTGAAATCGGGCGGGCCGGAGTTCATTCTCCGGCCCGCTTTCTTTGTCCAGCAGGACCGCTTTTGCCTCCTGCCAGCCAGGCACCATACGACAACACAGGTTCTGCCGACGGCTGCGCCCAGCATATGAGAAGACATCTTTCAAACCCGACCTCTCCGTGTTAAGCTGTTGTTAATAGACATATTTTTGCAACACTCATCTCCAGTTTTGACTGCCGCCCTTGCGTGAATGGGTGTGTAAGCACGCAAAACCACCTTGCAAAATTGCCGTTACAACTTGCTACGCCTTTGGGAATGCAGGTTAGCGCCATCAGACATGCAAAACGGCTGAGGTTTCTGAGACAGCATTTCCGAGTTTGAAGTTCTGCCAGACCGCTTGGCACACAGAAGGGATCTGCGTGCAAATGCGCATTTAATCCGCTTTGAGATTAACTCTGGGGCTGACATTCAGCGGACTTTCCAGGAGAAATCAGCCCAAGGCGTCGCTCAGTCTTTAAAGTTTTGGATCCAAAATGGAGATCAGGAATAGGTTTCCACTGCCGAAATCCGTTGCAGAAATCCCTGCCCCTTCAGATTTTGCGGTTTCGCAAATAGTAATTGCAAAAATGCAGCGCAAAGAAAGCCTCTGCGCCGCACCGGAGTGTTAAAAAAACGCCTGCAGCCCGGTCTGCGCGCGGCCCAGAATCAGTGCATGTACGTCGTGGGTGCCCTCATAGGTGTTTACGGTCTCCAAGTTCACCATGTGACGGATCACGTCGAACTCCAGACTGATCCCATTGCCGCCATGCATATCCCTTGCATGCCGCGCGATCTCCAAAGCCTTGCCGCAGTTGTTGCGCTTGATGATCGAGATCATCTCCGGCGCGGCATTCGCTTCATCCATCAGGCGTCCGACCCGCAGCGAGGCTTGCAGGCCCAAGGTGATTTCAGTCTGCATATTGGCCAGTTTCAGCTGGAACAATTGCGTGTTGGCCAACGGGCGGCCGAATTGAGTCCGGTCCAGCCCGTATTGCCGAGCCGCATGCCAGCAAGCCTCGGCAGCGCCCATTACGCCCCAGCTGATACCATAGCGCGCACGGTTCAAACAGCCGAACGGGCCCTTTAGGCCTTGAACATGCGGCAGCAATGCATCCTCGCCAACCTCAACGCCATCCATCACGATCTCACCGGTAATCGACGCGCGCAGCGAGGCCTTGTTTTCGATCTTCGGCGCGCTGAGGCCCTTCAGGCCCTTGTCCAGCACAAAGCCGCGGATCTTGCCGCCGTGAGCTTCGGACTTTGCCCAGACCACGAAGACATCCGCGATCGGCGCGTTGGAGATCCACATCTTGGAGCCTGTAAGCCTATAGCCTCCATCAGTTTTTTCCGCTCGGGCCTTCATGCTGGCGGGGTCGGAGCCGGCATCAGGTTCGGTTAGGCCAAAGCAGCCGATCCACTCGCCAGCGGCCAGTTTCGGCAGATACTTCTGGCGCTGTTCCTCGCTGCCATATGCGTAGATGGGATACATCACCAGCGAGCTTTGCACCGACATCATCGAGCGGTAGCCGCTGTCGACACGTTCCACTTCACGCGCCACGAGGCCATAAGACACATAGCCGCCGCCGAGGCCGCCGTACTGTTCCGGTATCGTAGTGCCCAGAAGGCCCATCGCGCCCATCTCGCGGAAGATCTCCGGATCTGTTTCCTCGTTTTCATAAGCACTTAGGACGCGCGGCTGAAGTTTTTCCTGGCAATAGCTGCGGGCCGATGCAGCGATCATGCGCTCGTCTTCTGTCAGCTGATCGTCGAGCCGTAGCGGGTCTTCCCATGTGAAACGGCCCAGGTCCGGCGCATCCTTTGCGCGCAGTTCGGGAGTGTCGGTCATTGTCCTGCCTTTCGGATGTGAATTGCACAGAACCCTAACGGCAGGTTACCGGGAAAAACAGCGAGACTTTGGCAAGCACATATGCGAAATACTCATACATGAGCACACCACGGCGGTTTCTGCCTTCCATTTCTTCCCTGCGCGCCCTGGAGGCGCTGGACCGGCTTGGCAGCGCCTCTGCCGCTGCAGACGAGCTTGCCTTGACCCAAGGTGCCGTCAGCCGGCAGCTGCAAACGCTGGAAAAGCAACTGGGCATGGAGCTGGTGCAGCGGGACCAAAAGCGGCTCTCACTGACGAATGAGGCGCAGGACTATGCCGCCGAGATACGTCAGGCGCTGAACCAGATCGTGCAATCAACCTTGCGTCTGCAGGCTGCACCGCTGGCCGGCACGCTGAACCTGGCCATTCTGCCTGCCTTTGGAATGCGCTGGCTGATGCCGCGCCTGCCGGAGTTTGCCCGGCTGCACCCGGATGTGACAATCAATATGTCGACCCGGCTGGAGCCATTCAACTTTGCCACTGAACCCTTTGATGCAGCAATACACTTCGGAAATGCGGATTGGCCGGGGACTCAATCACTGCTGCTCAAGCACGAACAGTTGCTGCCGGTCTGTGCGCCGCAGCTTCTGGAGGGAAGGACAGTCGATCAGCCGAGGGACATCCTGAAGCTGCCCCTGCTGCACATCCAGACGCGGACAAACGCCTGGGCGGATTGGTTTGCACTTCAGGACTTCGAGGCTGGCGCGAATTTGAGCGGTACAATCTATGATCAATTCGCAACCATAACCCAGGCCGCACTGCACGGGCTGGGGGTTGCCCTGATGCCGGATTACCTGGTGGAGCAGGATCTTGCGACGGGGCGCCTGGTGGCCCTGCACGGGGAGGCTGCGGAAACCGAGGGCGCCTATTACCTGGTCTGGCCGGAGCGGAAAGCCGGTGCCCCGGCGCTCGTCAAATTCCGGGAATGGCTGGCTGGCAAGGCGCAGCCCGAGGACCCGCTGCCGCGCTAAGTGCCTGAAGAATGAGGGGGTGCCTTGTGTGCACCCCCTGTGCACCGCCCGTACACCCCCTGGTGCCAGTTCTCAGCCGAGCGCGTAGCCTGCGCCGCGGACGGTGCGCACGGGGTCACTGCCGCCGAATTGGGTCAGCGCCTTGCGCAAGCGGCCGATGTGGACGTCGACGGTGCGGGTGTCGACATAGATGTCGCGGCCCCAGACCCGGTCCAAAAGCTGTTCGCGGCTCCACACCCTTCCCGGCTTTTCCATAAAGGTGGAGAGCAGGCGGAATTCGGTCGGCCCAAGTTTCAGCGGATTGTCGGCGCGGCTGACCTTGTGGGTTTCCGCGTCCAGAACGATGTCGTCGTATTCCAGACGCACGCCCACAGTCGAAGGCCGAACCCGGCGCAACTGGGTGCGCACCCGGGCCATCAGCTCGACCACCGAATAGGGTTTCACCACATAGTCGTCGGCGCCGGTCTCCAACCCGCGGACCTTGTCGACTTCCTCTGACCGGGCCGAGAGCATGATGATCGGGATATTGCGGGTTTCGGAACGGGTCTTCAGGCGGCGGCAGACCTCAATGCCCGAGAGGTTCGGCATCATCCAGTCGAGGATGATGATATCGGGCATGTCTTCTTCAACCACCAGCAGCGCTTCCTCGCCATGTTCTGCGCGCAGCACGCGGAAGCCGTCGGCTTCGAGGTTATAGGCCAGCACTTCCCGCTGGGCCATTTCGTCTTCGACAACCAAAACGGTGGGCTGTTCGGCAGCCATCGGTCAGATCTCCTGCGGTGTGGTCGAGGTGGTGTCGGCTTTCTTGCGGTCTTCCTCCGGCTTTTCGCCGGTGACCAGATAAATCACCTGCTCGGCGATCGAGGTCACGTGATCGCCCATGCGTTCGGTGTTTTTTGCTATGAAATGCAAGTGCATACAGGCCGAAATGTTGCGCGGGTCTTCCATCATATGGGTCAGGAACTCGCGGAACAGGGCGTTGTACATCTGGTCGACGTCGCGGTCGCGGGCGATCACGTCGGCGGCCAGTTCCACATCGCGCTGGATGTAGGAGTCGAGCGCATCTTTCAGCATCCGCTCCACTTCGCGCGCCATCCGGCGCAGGGCGGCGGCGCCTTCACTGGTGCTGGGGCCCTGGGCCAGAACGCCGGTGCGTTTGGCCATGTTTTTCGCATAGTCGCCAATACGTTCCAGGTTGCCGGCGATCTTGAGCACCGACAGCACCAGGCGCAGGTCCGAAGCTGCTGGCGAGCGCAGAGCGATCAGCCGGGCGGTTTCCTCGTTGATCAGCTCTTCCAGACCGTCGATGGCCTTGTCCGCCTGGCGGACTTCAAGTGCCAATTCCTCATCGCGGGTTTCGAGCGCCCGTGCGGCTTCGCGGATCGCGTCTTCGACCAATCCGCCCATTTTCATGATCCGGGCCTGAATCGCCTCCAGATCGCGGTCGAATGCCGATGCAATATGCTGTTCTACCATGTTGATATTCCTATAGATCAGCCGATCCGGCCGGTGATGTAGCTTTCTGTGCGCGGGTCGTTGGGGTTGGTGAAAATCTGGCCGGTGGGGCCGAATTCCACCAGGTTGCCAAGGTGGAAGAAGGCGGTTTTCTGGCTGACCCGGGCGGCCTGTTGCATCGAGTGGGTGACGATCACCACCGAATACTGGCTGCGAAGCTCGTCGATCAGTTCCTCCACTTGCGCGGTGGCGATGGGGTCGAGCGCTGAACAGGGCTCGTCCATCAGCAGCACCTCAGGTTCCGTCGCCACGGCGCGGGCGATGCACAGGCGCTGCTGCTGGCCGCCGGACAGGCCGGTTCCGGGCGCATCAAGGCGGTCCTTCACCTCATCCCAGATGGCACCGCGGCGCAGGGATTTCTCCACGATTTCATCCAGTTCCGCCTTGTTCTTCGCCAAGCCGTGGATGCGCGGGCCGTAGGCCACGTTGTCATAGATCGACTTGGGGAACGGGTTCGGCTTCTGGAACACCATGCCCACCTTGGCGCGCAGCTGCACCGGGTCGACACGCTTGTCATAGATGTCCTCGCCGTCCAGCAGGATATCCCCCTTGACGCGGCAGATGTCGATGGTGTCGTTCATCCGGTTCAGGCAGCGCAGGAAGGTCGACTTGCCGCAGCCGGAGGGGCCGATGAAGGCGGTAACGGTCTTGTCCTCGATCTCGACATTCACGTCTTTGATCGCGTGGGAGTCACCGTAATAGACGTTCACGTCCTTGGCGGCGATTTTAATGTTCTGGGTTTCCACGGTCTTATCCATCACGGTCATGTCGTTCATTGCACTATGCCCTTTTACCAGCGGCGTTCAAAGCGGCGGCGCAGGATCACGGCAAGCGTGTTCATGGTCACCAGGAAGAGAAGAAGGATGATGATGCCGCCCCAGGCGCGCTCATAGAAGGCCGGGTCGGCGCGTTTGGCCCATTCGTAGATCTGGGCGGGCATTGCGGAGTTCGGGGCCAGCAGCCCGTCAGCCAGGGTTTCCGGCGCGTTGGAGGCGATGAAGCCGACCATGCCGATCAGCAGGAGCGGCGCGGTTTCCCCCAGCGCCTGCGCCAGGCCGATGATGGTGCCGGTCAGGATGCCGGGCGCGGCCAGCGGCAGCACATGGTGGAACACCGCCTGCATCTTCGACGCACCGACGCCCAAGGCGGCGTCGCGGATCGACGGCGGCACCGATTTCAGCGAGGCGCGGGTGGAGATGATGATGGTCGGCAGGGTCATCAGCGTCAGCACCAGCCCGCCCACCAGCGGCGCCGAGGTCGGCAGGTGCATGTAATTGATGAAGACCGCGAGGCCGAGGATACCGAACACGATGGAGGGAACCGCCGCGAGGTTCGAGATATTCACCTCGATCATGTCGGTGAGCCAGTTCTGCGGCGCAAATTCCTCAAGATAGATCGAGGCGGCCACGCCGATCGGCAGCGCCAGCGCCAGCACCACCAGCATCATGAACAGCGACCCCAGCATGGAGACGCCGATGCCGGCCGCCTCCGGGCGGGCGTCAGAGGCATCCGCGCCAAAGATGAAGTCGGGATTGAAGGTCTTTTCCAGCACACCGGCAACGGCCAAATCGTCAACAAGATCAAGCTGTTCTGGCGAGATGTTCTTGTCGTTGACAATGCTGTCGCGGGTGACGCGGCCCTTCAGGTAACCATCCACGCGGCTGGAGGCGAGGAAGCGGAACTCCACCGTCTGGCCGATCTGGTCCGGGTTCGCCAGCACGTAGTTTCTCAGCTGTGCGGCGGCGTCCTTGGACAGGATGCCGGCCAGTTGCTTGGGTTTGAGGCTGGTTTCAATGCCCAGATCCTCAACCGCAGCTTCCATCGCGCCCTTGATGATCGGGGCGTAGCCGAAGGTGGTGACCTTCTTAATGTCGGCCAGATCGCGGTTGCCCTTTTTGTCGAGCTTGGCTTCCAGCAATTCCACATTCAGCGTGACAAAGGTCTGCTGGAAGGCACCGGTGCCCTTGCTGACGATGGTGGTCACCAGCACCAGCAGCATGATCAGCCCCGCGGTGATAGCGGCGATGCCATAGGCTTTGAACCGGGTTTCCGCAGCGTTGCGCTTGCGGGTGCGCGGGGATTTTTCCAGCAGAGAGCCGCGTGTTTACGGGGCGCGGCGCCTGCAGGGGTTTGGCTGAGGTCAGTCATTAGTCGTACTGCTCCCGGTATTTGCGCACGATGTAGAGCGCCAGGACGTTCAGGCCGAGGGTCAGGACAAAGAGGGTCAGCCCCAGGGCAAAGGCAACCAGCGTTTCGGGGCTGGCAAAATCGGTGTCGCCGGTCAGCTGGCTGACGATGCGGGTGGTGATGGTGGTCATCGATTCCAGCGGGTTGGCAGAGAACTTGGCAATTGCGCCCGCCCCCATGACCACAATCATGGTCTCGCCGATGGCACGGGAGGCGGCCAGCAGCACCGCGCCGACGATGCCAGGGAGTGCTGCCGGCATCACCACCTGGCGCACGGTTTCCGACTTAGTGGCGCCAAGCCCTAGCGAGCCGTCGCGCATCGCCTGCGGCACCGCGTTGATGATGTCATCTGAAAGGGAAGAGACGAAGGGGATCAGCATGATGCCCATGACAAGGCCCGCGGTCAGGACCGAAGTGGCGCCTGCCATCCATTCAACGCCCAGGAGGCCGCCCTTGCCAAAGAGGTCTGCCAGTGCCGGGCCAACGGTCAGCAGCGCAAACAGGCCGTAGACGATGGTGGGGATGCCCGCGAGGATCTCCAGCAGCGGCTTGGCAAAGGAGCGCACGGTGTTGCTGGCGTATTCCGACAGGTAGATGGCTGCAAACAGACCAACCGGCACCGCAACCAGCAGCGCGATGAAGGAGATGTAGAGCGTGCCCCACAGCAGCGGCAGGATCGACAGCTCACTGTCGCCACGGAAGTTGGGGGCCCAGGTGGCGCCGAAGAAGAAGTCGGTCCAGCTGTGCAGGCCAAAGAAGTTTTTGGTTTCAAACAGCATCGACAGAACAATGCCGACGGTGGTCAGGATCGCCAGCGAGGCGGCCAGGATCAGCAGCGCCAGCACCGCACGCTCCACCACGTTGCGGGCGCGATATTCCTTATGGGTCTTGCCGTAGGCCCATGCAAACCCGCCTAGCGCCAGCAGGGCGACAACCACGGTCATCGCGATGCGGCCGGTGTTCGAGAGGTTGCGGTAGGCCTGCGCGGCATTCAGCACTTCCGGGCGCACGTCATCGCCCAGGGCCACGCCCACTTCGCCCATCAGAGCGCGGACGTCCTGACCGCTGTCAGCGACGTTGCGGGCCTCACGGGCGGTCAGCAGCCCCTGCTCCACCGCCAGGTCCAGCCCTTCGGCCACCCGGCGCACGTCGCTCATCACCAGGCCAATAGAGGAGCTTTCCGGAACTGCATCCGCCGGGATCATGCCGGAGACGCGGGTCTCGATGAACATGGGCTGGGCCAGCAGCCAGACTACCAGGGCGCCGATCGCCGGAACAAAGGCCGCAAGGGCCACGTGGTAGCCGTAGTAGGCTGGCAGAGAATGCAGGTCTTTGACATTGCCCGCAGCGGTGGCAATCGCGCGGCGGCGGCCGCCGTAATAGCCCGCGGCAGAAAGCGCAAGCAGGAGGGCAACAAGCCAGAAAGTGGGCATGAAAAGCTCCGGTATTGGCGGTGGCGTATTGGCTGCGGCAGCCCTGCCGCGGAAGAAGCGCCGGGGCGGAGGTTGGCTCCGCCCCGGCAGGGATCAGATCTCAGGCGGGGCAGCTTAGGAGTTGCCGCCCATCACGGCCTCATTGGCAACCGCTTCCTGGGTGTCTGCCAGTTCCGGGTCGGCAACCAGGCCGTATTCGGCCAGCGGGCCGTCTTCGCCTGCAACTTCGTCAGCGACGAAGAACTCAGCATATTCCTTCAGGCCCGGGATCACGCCGATGTGGGCTTTCTTGACGTAGAAGAACAGCGGGCGGGACACCGGGTATTCACCGGTTGCGATGCTTTCGGTGGAAGGAACGATACCGGACATGGTGGCAACCTGCAGCTTGTCGGTGTTGTTCTCGTAGAAGGCCAGGCCAAAGACGCCAATGCCGTCCTTGTTGCTTTCGATCCGGGCCAGGGTTTCGGTGTAGTCGCCGTCGATGTCGACCGATTTGCCATCGGTGCGCAGGGCGATACAGGCTTTCTCAGCCGCTTTGTGCTTGGCCTTATCGGTGTCGCCTTCCGCCTGAGCCAGCAGGTGTTCAAACGCGCCGGTGGCTTCACAACCGGCCAGGATCACCTTGTCTTCGAACACTTCGCGGGTGCCGTGCTTGGTGCCAGGAACAAAGGCCTGGATATCAACGGCCGGGAAGTTGGCGTTCACGTCTGCCCAGGTCTGGTTCGGGTTGTCGACCAGCTGGCCGTCGACCAGGATCTTGTCGGACAGCGCCAGGAACCAGTCGGTCGGGGTGTACTCAAAGCCGTTGGCGTTGATGTCGGAGGCAAAGACGATGCCGTCATAGCCGATGCGGACTTCGATGATGTCGGTCACGCCGTTTTCGGCGCAGGCCTTGATTTCCTTGTCCTTGATCTGGCGCGAGGCGTTGGCGACGTCGATGGTGTTTTCACCCACACCTTCGCAGAAGCGCTTGAGGCCAGCGGAGGAGCCGCCGGATTCCACAACCGGGGTCGGGAAGTCGAAGTTCTCGCCAAAGGCTTCGGCCACGATCGAGGCATAGGGCAGAACGGTGGACGAACCGGCAACCTGGACCTGGTCACGCGCAGCGGCTGCGGTGGCAGATACGGCGGAAATCGCCAGGGCGGAAGCGGTCAGTTTCACAAAGGACATCTGTTGTCTCCAAGAGTTTCGATGTTCGATCACCCCGTGATGATCTTGCCGCCTCTCCTAGAAGCTGCTGTTAAGGCTTTTGTGACACGTGTGTAACGGCTGTATGACAAAGCCGGTTTGCTGCGAAAAAAATCTGCCACAAACGGGAAAGCCGCCGCCGTTTTTTTTCCGGAGGCGGCTTGCGGTTGGGACAGGGTTCAGACCGGTTATTCCGGCAGAATCACGGTGAAAACAGACCCTTGCCCCAGTTCGCTTTCAACCCGCAAGCGGCCGCGGTGGCGGTTGATGATGTGTTTTACAATGGCCAGTCCCAGGCCGGTGCCGCCCATCTCGCGGGAGCGGTGGCTGTCGGCCCGGTAGAAGCGTTCGGTCAGGCGCGGCAGGTGGATGGCGGCGATGCCAGGGCCGTTGTCGATGACTTGGACAAGCGCGGCAGGCGCGCGCACCGACGGATCGCGCTCTGCATAGGTCAGCGCAACCCGCACCTGATCGCCGCCGTATTTCACAGCGTTTTCAACCAGGTTGGTGAACACCTGCTGCAGCTGGTCCGGATCGCCTGTGACCTGAATACCGCCTTCCGGCGCTTCCAGCGTCATGTTCACACCGCGGGCTTCTGCCACCGGGGCCAGCGTTTTCAGGGTCGAGGACAGCAGGCCGGTGAGATCGACCTGCGCCTTGGGGCGCACCCGTTCCTCGCTCTCGACCCGGTTCAGGGACAGCAGATCGCCGACAAGGCGGTTCATCCGGCTGGCCTCTCCCTCCATGATCGTCAGGAAGCGGTCGCGGGCGGCGGCGTCATCCCTGGCCGGGCCTCGCAGGGTCTCGATAAAGCCGATCAGGGCGGTCAGCGGCGTGCGCAGCTCGTGGCTGACATTGGCAACGAAGTCGCGCCGCATCTGGCCTGCCTGCTGGCGTTCGGTGATGTCGTCGAAACAGGCCAGCACCGCGCCGCCGCTGACGGCGCCGATGCCGGGCACATAGCGCAGGGTGACGGCAAAGGCGGTGTCCTGGGCGCCGTCGTTGGACAGGTGCTTGGCGGTTTTGGGCGTCTTGTCGCGCAGGCAGGATTTATCGCCGTGGCAACGCTGGGCTGGCGCAGGATGGTGGCAAAGTGACGGCCCAAGATACCCAGGCCCAGCAACGCTGCACCTTCAGTATTGGCTGCAATGATCCGTTCGGTCTGGTCCACCAGCACCGCAGGCAGCGGGATGGCGGCCAGGAAACCGTCTGTTTGCTCCGTTGTCATCTGGTCTCCGCTTTCAATCGTCCGGCCTGCTTAGCGCCGCCATGTAACCGGCATATGGCAGCAGCGTTCAGCCGGCGTGAAACCCAGCCGCTTACAGCGGTTTCATCTCGGCCCGGAAGCGGCGCATATTGTCCTGATAGAGAAGCGCGCTTTGGGTGAGTTTTTGCGCCAGCACCGCGTCCACCTCGCGCACCACCTTGCCGGGGCTGCCCATCACCAGAGAGTTGTCAGGGATTTCCTTGTTCTCGGTGATCAAGGCCCCGGCTCCGATCAGGCAGTTCTTGCCGATCTTCGCGCCGTTCAGAATGGTGGCGCCCATGCCGACCAGGGAGTTCTCGCCGATGGTGCAGCCATGCAGCATCGCCTTGTGGCCGATGGTACAGTTCTTGCCGATGGTCAGCGGGTAGCCCGCGTCAATGTGCATCACCACGTTTTCCTGCACGTTGGTGCCTTCGCAGATGCGGATTTCCTCGTGATCGGCGCGGATGGTGACGCCAAACCAGACAGAAGACCCTGCCTCCATCACCACCTTGCCGATCAGGTTGGCATCGGGGGCGACCCAGGTATCGTCATGGATCTGCGGCTGGTCGGCGCCAAGAGCGAAAAGGGTCATGACTGCTCCTCGAACTGGGTTTGCAGGGCGCGGACGTGGTCCTGCAGCTTGGGCTGCTGGATGCGGCGCATGCGCTCGGCCTCGACGATGGTTTTCAGCTTGGCCTCTGTCTCGTCCAAGTCGTCGTTGACCAGCACATAGTCATAATAGCCCCAGTGGCTGATCTCATCCCAGCTTTTCATCATCCGCTTGGAGATCACCTCGTCGCTGTCCTGCGCCCGGGTTTCCAGGCGGCGGCGCAGTTCGGTGATCGACGGCGGCAGGATGAAGATCGACAGCGCGTGCTTGCCCAGGTCGGAGTTGCGGATCTGGATCTCACCCTGCCAGTCGACGTCGAACAGCACGTCCTGGCCGGCCTTGATGGTGTCCTTCACCGGGCCTGCGGGCGAGCCGTAGAAATTGCCGAACACGTGGGCGTGCTCCAGCATGCCACCCTCGGCCACCTTCTGCTTAAACTCATCCTCGGACATGAAGTAATATTCACGGCCATGCTCCTCTCCCGGGCGCGGGGCACGGGTTGTGGCGGAGACCGAGAAGGCAAGGCCCGGGTCCCACGCCATCAGGCGGCGCGCCAGTGTGGATTTGCCGGCGCCCGAAGGCGACGAGAGGATGATCAAAAGGCCGCGGCGGTCCGCCATCTGGCACTCCTTTTCTTATTCTATGTTCTGCACCTGCTCGCGCATCTGGTCGATCACGGTTTTCAGCTCTAGCCCCACCGCAGTCAAGCCGGCATGCTGCGCCTTGGAGCACAGCGTGTTGGCCTCGCGGTTGAACTCCTGCATGAGGAAGTCGAGCTTGCGGCCCACGGCGCCGCCCTTGGCCAGCAGATCGCGGGCGGCCGTGACATGGGCGCCGAGGCGGTCGAGCTCTTCGGTGACGTCCGCCTTGACTGCGATCAGGGCCAGTTCCTGCGCCACCCGGTCCGGATCGGCGCCATCGGCGTTTTCCATCACCCGGGCCAAATTGGCCCTCAGCGTCTCTGACATCTTTGCTTTGCGGTCTTCCGCCCGCTCTGCGGCCTGCAGGGTCAGCGCGGCGACCTGCTCCAGCTGGCCGTTAAGGATTTGGGCAAGCGCGCCGCCTTCTGCTTCGCGCATGTTAACAAACTCTGCCACAAGCGTTTCCAGCTCCTTGCTCAATTCCTTGACCAGGGGAGCGGGATCATCGTCACCGGAGGACTGTTCCAGCACCCCTTTGAAGGCAAGAAGCTCAGCCGCCGAAGCGGGCTGCACTTCGAGGCGGTTCTGGCTGGCGGCCGATTGCGCCTCGGCCAGCGCCTTGACCACGGATTGCAGCACGGCGGTGTTGACCTGCACCCGGCCTGCGCCGTCTTCGGCCCGGGAAATCCGCAAGGTCAGCGAGACATTGCCCCGCGCCAGCGCCTTGCCCAGAACGGAACGGACATGGTTTTCAAGGCCTTCTAGCCAATCCGGCACCCTTAAGCGCAGGTCCAGCCCCTTGGCATTGACCGAGCGGACTTCCCAGCTCCAGCTGTGCAGATCGGAGCTTCCTTGAGCTGAGGCAAAGGCGGTCATGCTGCGGATGGTCATGGGGGTGCCCTCTTATTGCTGGTGATTGATCTGCTCTACTGTCTCGAAAGTATAGGGTGCAAGCGCAATCGCATAAATGCCTCTACCCGCCCGCGTTAACCATTGCTTAAAGAAGTAGTCCAAATTTGAATTAGATTGTGTCATCTTAACTTCAGGGTAACCAAACCGGCCCTAAGTCTTAAGACAGCGGCTAGCTGGCAGGAAAGACCGGGCCCAGGGTTTTAGGGGATGATGAGATGATTTTTGGCAGCCGCAGTGGGAATGGCATGTCCTCAGGACGCGAAAATGTGGTTTCGATGAACAGCTTCCGCAATGGCGGGTCGCTGTCGGCGCTGCGCCAGGCCGAAGCCTACTGGACTGCACTGCGCCGGGGCGATGATGTGCCGAGCCGGTCGCAGATTGATCCGCGCGGGCTGGAAAACATCCTGAGCCATACCTTCATCCTTGAGCGGATTGCGCCGGGCATCGCCCGTTTCCGCCTGGCCGGCTCGATGCTGAATGAAATGGCCGGCATGGAAGTGCGCGGCATGCCGATCACCGCGTTTTTCACCGCCGAGGCCCGCAAGCAGCTGAGCTCTGCGATGGAGCATATGTTCGACACGCCCGCCATTGTTGAACTGGAGCTGCAGATCGAAGGCCCGCGGATGCGCAAGCCGCGTGAGGCCCGCATGCTGCTGCTGCCGCTGCGCAGCGATCTGGGCGACATCAGCCGGGTTCTGGGGGTGCTGGTGGCGTTCGGCGAGGAAGATAACGCGGCTACGTCGCAGCGGTTCTCGATTTCCTCGATCGAAATGCGGGCAGTTGCCAAGGCCTCCGGTTCGGCAGAGTTCAAGGCCAAGCCGCGGGCATCGAAAGAGCCCGCCAGGGATGAGCGCCGGGATGTGAACCAGCCCAATCCCGGTTTTGCCGAGACCCAGGCCCGGTTCAAGAACGAACGTTCGATCCTGGAAGAAGCCAAGGCGCTGCTGGAACGCAGCAAGGCAGGCAATCCGGCCGCGGCGGCAAAAGCGGCAGAGCCTGCGGAGGGCAAGCGCAAGGGCGCGCCGCATCTGCGGCTGGTGGTCAGCCGGGACGACTGATCCGGTCCGCCGGTACGAATTTCCTCATACAAGTTCAAGGTCATAGCACTTGAATGCACTGCGCCCCGAGGGAGAACCCCCGGGGCGTTCTTTTGTTGTCAGACTGGATTGCACCGACAAGAGTCAGGAAGGGGCTGCCTGGCAGCCCCTCTTGCGTTTCAGCCTGCCTGGCGGGCGCTTTGTCCGGCGCGCAGGTCCGACAGTTCCTCGGCCACCAGGAAGGCCAGTTCCAGCGACTGGCTGGCATTGAGGCGCGGATCGCAGGCGGTGTGGTAACGGTCGCTCAGGTCTTCCTCGGTCACTGCGCGGACGCCGCCGGTGCATTCGGTCACATCCTGGCCGGTCATTTCGAAATGCACACCGCCCGGGATGGTGCCCTCGGCCTTGTGGACGCCGAAGAAGTCGCGCACTTCGCGCAGCACACTGTCGAAGGGGCGGGTTTTGTAGCCGGTGGAGGATTTGATGGTGTTGCCATGCATCGGGTCGCAGACCCAGGTGACATTGGCGCCCTCTTCCTTTACCGCCTGGACCAGGCGCGGCAGATGCTCGCCCGCCTTGCCGGCGCCGAAACGCGCGATCAGGGTCAGCTTACCCTCTTCGTTTTCCGGGTTCAGGCGCGACATCAGCACCTTGAGGTCCTCAGCCGTTGTGGTCGGGCCGCATTTCAAGCCGATCGGATTCAGCACGCCGCGGCAGAATTCAACATGGGCGCCGTCGGGCTGACGGGTGCGGTCGCCGATCCAGATCATGTGGCCGGAGCCGGCCAGCCATTTGCCGGAGGTGGAATCGAGACGGGTCAGCGCTTCTTCATATTCCAGCAGCAAGCCTTCGTGGCTGGTATAGAAGTCCACGGTCGAGAATTCATGGGTGGTGTCGGCGGTGATGCCCGCAGCGGCCATGAAGTCGATCAAATCCTGAATACGGTTCGCAATCTCGCTGTATTTCTGGACTTCCTGTTCGTCGGTGAAACCCAGGGTCCAGGAATGCACCCGGCTCATGTCGGCAAAACCGCCGGTCGAGAAGGCGCGCAGCAGGTTCACAGTGGCCGCGGCCTGAGTGTAGGCCTGCAGCATCTTCTGCGGGTTCGGAATGCGGGCCTCGGACGTGAAGGCCAGCTCGTTGATGATGTCGCCGCGGTAGCTGGGCAGTTCGACACCATCGACGGTTTCGGTCGGCGCGCTGCGCGGTTTGGCGAACTGGCCGGCCATGCGGCCCACCTTCACCACCGGCACCTTGGCGCCATAAGTCAGCACCATTGCCATCTGCAGCATCACCTTGAACGTGTCGCGGATGCCGTCGGCGCTGAACTGGTCAAAGCTCTCGGCGCAGTCGCCGCCCTGCAGCAGGAAGGCTTCGCCGCGGCCTGCCGCGCCGAGGTGCTGTTTCAGCCTGCGGGCTTCGCCGGCAAAGACCAGCGGCGGATAGTTGGAAAGCTGAGCCTCGACAGCGTTCAGAGCTGCCGCATCCGTATAGTCCGGCATCTGAACCCGCGGCTTGCTGCGCCAGTCCGATTTTTGCCATTCGCTCATGACTTTATCTCCGCATAAGAGGTCTTTAAGGTATAACGGGTGCTCTATACAAAATCCGCACCGGAGAGACCAGTTTAGAATTGAGCCCACTTGACCCGGGCTGCAAGCTGTGAGCACGGTTTCCCGACCTGCCGCGGTGCCCGCCCCGCGGCCCGACTTGTTTCTTGAAGGACGCCCGCCATGCAGACGCCACGCAAGCCTGCTGATTCTGGAACTGAAGCCGGCCAGCCAAAACGGTTTGTCTTCGTGCTGCTCGAGAAGTTCACGATGCTGTCCTACGCATCGGCTGTCGAATGCCTGCGCATCGCCAACCGGATGAACGGAGACGACAGCTATAGCTGGACGCTGATCGGCGAAGGCGGCGACACCATGACCTGCTCGGCAGGCACCACCTTCCAGCTTGATGACGACCTGATCGAGCTGCACCGGGACGATGTGGTGATGGTCTGTTCCGGTATCGACGTGCAAGAAGCCACCACCAAGAAACTGCTGGCCTGGCTGCGCCGCGAAGCCCGCAAGGGCCTGACTGTCGGAGGGCTGTGCACCGCATCATATGCATTGGCCAAAGCCGGGCTGCTGGACGGCAAGCGTGCGACCATCCACTGGGAAAACGCCGACAGCTTCGCCGAGGAGTTCGATGAGGTCGACCTGACCAAATCGGTCTTTGTGATCGACGGCAACAGGGTCTCCACCGCCGGCGGCACCTCCTCTATCGACCTGATGCTCAAGCTGATTGCCAACGACCATGGCGAGGAATTGGCAAACGCGGTGGCGGATCAGCTGATCTATTCCTCGATCCGCACCGACCAGGACACCCAGCGGCTGTCGATCCCGACCCGCATCGGGGTACGGCATCCGAAGCTGTCGATGGTGATCCAGATGATGGAAGCCAATATCGAAGAGCCGATCAGCCCCTCGGTGCTGGCCCAGGATGTGGGCATGTCCACCCGCCAGTTGGAGCGGCTGTTCCGCCGTTACCTGAACCGCTCGCCCAAGCGCTATTACATGGAGCTGCGGCTGCAGAAGGCGCGCAATCTCCTGATGCAGACCGATATGAGCGTGATCAACGTGGCGCTGGCCTGCGGTTTTGCTTCGCCGTCGCATTTCTCCAAATGCTATCGGGCGCATTACGACACCACCCCCTACCGCGAGCGCGGCAGCAAGGCGGCGACGTACAAGGCGTGATACTGCATGCCCCCGGGACGCTGCTACAATTTCCCGAAGATCACGTCGGAGTTGGTGTTGAGGTCGAACTTCAGCACCACCACACTTCCGTCCACTTCATGCAGGAAGGCGTAGAAATAACAATAGCGCAGTGACTTATCATCCCAGAAAATCCGGATTTCCCTGCTGAAACCGTTCAGCAGTTCCTGACGCACCGCCAGTACGCCGCCAGAGAAATCCCGCGGGTAGATTGACAGCAACTGCCTTTCCACATTGCTCATCTCCTCCGGCGTGTATTCATCCCGTCCGCCCAGACGGATAATCAGCTGCTTGAAATCCCGGCTCATGATGACCGTGTCCAAAAACCGCTCATAGCTGGCATAGGATTTGAACACACTGTCTTGGGCCAAGGCCAGCCCGGGCATGAAGGCCAAGACAGCCACGGCGGCGGCAGCTAGGTAGTTGCGCATGATAAATTCCTTTTTCTGCAAATCTGTCAGCCATATTTAACATCGCAAGGCTGCTACTTGGAAATCCGGAAAATGCCGCCTTCGCTTTCCGACGCAAACCAGATGCTGCCGTCCGGCGCTTCCTGCACGTCCCGAATGCGGCCGGTTTCATCGCTGCGCAGTTGCTCTTCCTCACGCAGAGGGCCGCCGGACAGGCGCGAGACATAGTCGAATTTCAGTGACCCCACGAAGATATCTCCGCGCCACTGCGGCCACATCCTGCCGGAATAAATCATCATGCCGGAGGGGGCGATCGAGGGGTCCCAGTACCATTCCGGCTGCTCCATGCCCGGTTTCGAGGTGCCTTCGCCAATCTTCCGGCCGGAGTAGTGACGGCCGTAAGAAATCACCGGCCAGCCGTAGTTGGCGCCTTTGTGCACCCGGTTGACCTCGTCCCCGCCCTTGGCGCCGTGTTCCGCCACCCAGAGATTGCCCTGCAAGTCGAGTGACATCCCCTGTGGATTTCGGTGGCCGTAGGACCAGATTTCCGGCTGTGCTCCGGCTTGGCCTGTGAACGGGTTGCCTGCGGGAACCGTGCCGTCCCGGTTGATCCGGACCACCGAACCCTGGTGCCGCGTCAAATCCTGAGCGCTGGGCCGGTCGCCGCGTTCCCCCAGCGATACAAACAGCGTGCCGTCACGTGCCTCGACAACACGGGACCCGAAATGCCGCCCGCCGCGCGCGCCGTGTGCAGCTTCAAACAGCAGTTTGACACCTGTCAGCCGCCTGTTGTCCCGGCTCAGCCGGCCTGAGGCCAGCGCGGTGCCTGCGCCGCTCCCCTGGCGTTTGGCATAGGTCAGGAAGATCTCTCGGCTTTGGGAGAAATCCCGCGGCACCATCACGTCCAGCAAGCCGCCCTGCCCCTCCGCGGCTACCGCAGGTACGCCCGTGATGCGCTGTTTGCGGCCCTGCCGGACGTAGATCAACTGCCCGTCCCGCTCTGTGACCAGCACGCCGCCATCCGGCATGAAATCAAACGCCCAAGGCACGTCAAATCCCTCTGCCATGCGGGTGACCTTGAGCTCTCCCTGACTGCTGGACAAGTTTTCTGCACGGGCCGTGGAGAAAACCGTCAAAAACGTTACGACAGCCGTCAGGAGAAGGGATTTTCGCAGCATCGGGGCCTTTTCCTTTCACTGATTCCCCTGTAGAGCCACGCCCGCGCTGCATCCGGGGATCTTATGGAGATGCAGCCTCAACCAAACGGCCCAAGGAAAGTGTTCCGGTTCGATAAGTCTTTTCTTTTTCAACCGCCTTGCCTAGGGTCCGATGTGAACATTTTTGTTCCAACAATGGGAGTTTTCAAATGAAGAAACTGCTGATGGCCACCGCGGCCGCTGCGCTGACGGCTGGCACCGCTTATGCCGGCGGCCACGCCAAGGAAGTGAAACTGGGCGTGCTGTTCGGCTTTACCGGCCCGATTGAATCGCTGGCCCCGGCCATGGGCGACGGCGCCGAGCTGGCCATGGAAGAAGTCACCAAGTCGGGCAAGCTGCTGGACAGCGCCACCGTGACTCCAATCCGTGCCGACACCGGCTGCATCGACAACGGCCTGGCCGTGGCGAACGGCGAAAAGCTGATTGCTGAAGGCGCCAACGGCATCATCGGCGGCGACTGCTCGGGCGTGACCGGCGCCATCCTGCAAAACGTGGCGATCCCGAACGGCATGGTGATGATTTCACCGTCGGCGACCTCGCCCGGCCTCAGCACCATGGAAGACAACGGGTTGTTCTTCCGCACCTCGCCGTCGGATGCACGCGAAGGCCAGGTGATGGCCGAGATCCTGAAAGAGCGCGGCATCAACTCGATCGCGCTGACCTATACCAACAACGACTACGGCAAGGGCCTGGCGGACGCGATCCAGTCCTCCTTTGAAGGTGTCGGCGGCGAAGTCACCATCGTGACCGCGCATGAAGACGGCAAGGGCGACTATTCCGCAGAAGTCGGCGCGCTGGCATCGGCCGGCGGCGACATCCTGGTGGTTGCAGGCTATCTGGACCAGGGCGGCCTTGGCATCATTCAGGGTGCGCTGGACTCCGGTGCGTTTGACACCTTTGGCCTGCCTGGCGGCATGATCGGCGACACCCTGCCGGCCAACGTCGGCCCGGACCTGGACGGCTCCTTTGGCCAGATCGCAGGCTCTGACTCCAAAGGCGCGGAAATCTTTGCCGAAATGGCAAAGGAGCGCGGCTTTGACGGCACCTCGGCCTATGCGTCTGAATCTTATGACGCAGCGGCGCTGTTCCTGCTGGCGATGCAGGCTGCCAACTCCACCAACCCGGCGGATTATGTCGGCAAGATCCTGGACGTGGCCAACGCCCCGGGCGAGCCGATCAACCCGGGCGAACTGGGCAAGGCGCTGGAAATCCTCGCCGCTGGCGGTGACATCGACTATCAGGGCGCGACCGGCGTCGAGCTGATCGGCCCGGGTGAGAGCGCTGGCTCCTACCGCGAGATCGAAGTGAAGGGCGGCAAGAACGAAACCCTGCGCTTCCGCTGATAACCATCAGAAATCTAACCGAAAAAGAGCAGCCCGGGTTCCGCCCGGGCTGTTCCAAGTTAAAAACGCCGCAAAATCGCGGCAGGGGATGAAATGACATGATCGTCGTCGAGGACTTGCATAAGCACTTCGGCGGGTTCCACGCGGTGGACGGCGCTTCGCTGGAAATCGCAAAGGGGTCCATAACCGGTTTGATCGGGCCGAACGGTGCCGGCAAAACCACTTTGTTCAATGTAATCGCGGGTGTTCTGCCGCCGACCTCCGGCCGTGTCACCATGGATGGTGAGGATATCACCGGCCTGCCCCCGCATGAGCTGTTCCATAAAGGGCTGCTGCGCACCTTCCAGATCGCGCATGAGTTCTCCTCGATGACCTGCCGGGAAAACCTGATGATGGTGCCGGGCAACCAGTCGGGCGAGACCCTGTGGAACACCTGGTTCGGCCGCAAGCGGATTGCCGATGAGGAGCGCGCACTGCGCGCCAAGGCGGATGAGGTGCTGGAGTTCCTGACGATCAGCCATATCGCCGATCTGAAGGCGGGCCAGGTGTCCGGCGGCCAGAAAAAGCTGCTGGAGCTTGGCCGGACCATGATGGTTGATGCCAAGATCGTCTTCCTCGACGAGGTTGGCGCCGGTGTGAACCGCACCCTGCTTTACACCATTGCTGATGCCATCAAGCGCCTGAATGAAGAACGCGGCTATACCTTTGTTGTGATCGAACACAACATGGAATTCATCGGCCGCCTGTGCGACCCGGTGATCTGCATGGCCGAAGGCAAGAAGCTGGCCGAGGGCACGCTGGACGAGATCAAGGCGAATGAGCACGTGATCGAAGCCTATCTGGGCACGGGTCTCAAGAACAAAGACAAGCTGGAAGCATGATGGGCAGAGTTGTTGGTTTTTGGGGCTCTGCCCCCGCCGCTGCGCGGCTCCCCCGGGATATTTTCAGCCAGAAGAACAAGGGAGGCCTTTGATGTCTGAACCCTTTTTGATTGGCGACACCATGACAGGCGGATACGGCAAGGGGCCGGATATCCTGCATGAGTGCACCATCGCCGTGAACCCCGGCGAAATTGCCGTGATCGTGGGCCCGAACGGGGCCGGCAAATCCACCGCCATGAAGGCGGTGTTCGGGATGCTGAACGTGCGCTCAGGGTCCGTGCGGCTGGGCGGCGAGGATATCACCGCGCTGTCTCCCCAGGACCGGGTGGTCAAGGGCATGGGCTTTGTGCCACAGACTCACAACATCTTCACCTCGATGACGGTTGAGGAAAACCTGGAGATGGGTGCCTTTATCCGCACCGATGACATCCGGGACACGATGGAGCAGGTCTATACCCTGTTTCCGATCCTGCGGGAAAAGCGCAGCCAGCCTGCAGGCGAACTGTCAGGCGGCCAGCGCCAGCAGGTGGCCGTGGGCCGCGCGCTGATGACCAAACCCAAGGTTCTGATGCTGGACGAGCCCACCGCGGGCGTTTCCCCCATCGTCATGGACGAGCTGTTCGACCGGATCATCGAGGTTGCCCGCACCGGGCTGCCGATCCTGATGGTGGAACAGAACGCCAAGCAAGCGCTTGAGATCGCGGACAAAGGCTATGTTCTGGTGCAGGGGCGCAATGCCTATACCGGCACCGGCAAAGAGCTTCTTGCCGATCCCGAAGTGCGCAAGTCGTTCTTGGGGGGCTGAGTATGCAATTACTTCCGGTGCTAGGTGCCCTTGGGGCATTCGCGGTCACTTCCACAAGTACTCAAGCGATGGAACTTGCATGTGTAGCCACTGAGGCCTGTCAAACTCAGTCATATTGCGAAGAAACAGAACTGCTTCACAAGCTGTCGGTTGATGCCGCTAACAGAACCTTATCGTTTGGCTATATCGAAAACCCGGCTGACACGCCGCTAGAGTTTGAGCTGTTAGAAAACAGTTCCGAGACTCTTGTCGTCGGGGTCGGCGGCGCAAAAGATCAAGTTGGCGCTCAAACCTTTGCATTGTTTCGCAACTATGAGTTTGTGCTCACCTCTAGCGTCTTGGTCAATCAAAACGAACAGCTCGTGGCCATTGGGATCAACGTCCGTGGCAACTGCGAAAAGGGTGTCAGCTAATGGACTTCCTCAACGCCCTTGTGGCGCTTACTAATTTTGTTGTCATTCCGGGGCTGGCCTATGGCAGCCAGCTGGCGCTCGGCGCGCTGGGCGTGACGCTGATTTACGGTATCCTGCGGTTCTCGAACTTTGCCCATGGCGACACCATGGCGTTTGGCGCGATGGTGACGATCCTGTTCACCTGGCTATTCCAGTCGATGGGCATCAGCTTTGGCGTGCTGCCGACTGCGCTGCTCGCCCTGCCCTTTGGCATTGCCGGCACCATCCTGCTGGCGCTGTTCACTGATCGGACCGTCTATCGCTTTTATCGCGAGCAGAAGGCGAAACCGGTGATCTTCGTCATGGTCTCGCTCGGCGTGATGTTCATGATGAACGGCCTCGTGCGTTTCATCATCGGCCCTGGCGACCAGCGGTTTGCTGATGGTGAGCGTTTCATCATCAAGGCGCGCACCTTCAAGCAGATGACCGGCCTGAATGAGGGCCTGGCGATCAAGACCACCCAGGGCATCACCGTGATCACCGCGATCATCGTGGTGGCAGTGCTGTTCTGGTTCCTGAACAAGACCCGCACCGGCAAATCCATGCGGGCCTACTCGGATAACGAGGATCTGGCGCTGCTGTCCGGCATCAACCCGGAGCGCGTGGTGATGTACACCTGGATGATCGTGGCGGCGCTGGCGACCATTGCCGGCGTGCTTTACGGTCTCGACAAGTCGTTCAAACCCTTCACCTATTTCCAGCTGCTGCTGCCGATTTTTGCCTCCGCCATCGTCGGCGGCCTTGGCAATCCGCTGGGCGCAATTGCCGGCGGATTCATCATCGCCTTCTCCGAGGTGACGATCACCTATGCCTGGAAGAAGGTGCTGAACTACTCACTGCCCGACGCACTGGCACCTGACGGGCTGGTTCAGCTCCTCAGCACCGACTACAAATTCGCGGTTTCCTTCGCGATCCTGATTGTTGTCCTCCTGTTCAAGCCCACCGGCCTTTTCAAAGGGAAAGCGGTATGAGTGAGACTATGAAGCATACCTTTCTTTTCGTCTTTGTCGGCGTGATGATCCTCTTGGAAGGCATGACCGACTTCCTGTTCTTCTCCGGCTCCTGGAACTCGGCGCTGGTGATCCTCAACATGGGGCTGATCTCGGCCATCATGGCGATCGGGGTGAACATCCAATGGGGCTTTGCCGGGCTGTTCAATGTCGGCATCATGGGCTTTACCGCTTTGGGCGGGCTGGCCGTGGTGCTGACCTCGACTCCGGTGATCCCTGAGGCCTGGTCCTCTGGCGGGGTCAGCATCGTGATGGCGCTGGTCATGGGGGCGCTGACGGTCGTGTCCGGTGTGATGATCACCAAGTTCATGGCCCCCGGCAAGGCACGCATGCTGGTCCTGGTTGCTGTCATGACCGCCGGCTTCTTCGTCTATCGCGCGATCTTTGATCCGGCAGTGGGCTCGGTTGAGGCGATCAACCCGGCGCTGCAGGGCAATATCGGCGGCCTGGGCCTGCCGGTGCTGCTGGCCTGGCCTGCGGGTGGCTTGCTGGCCGCGGGTGCGGCCTGGCTGATCGGCAAGACTGCATTGGGGCTGCGCTCGGACTATCTGGCGATTGCTACTCTCGGGATTGCCGAGATCATTCTGGCGGTCTTGAAGAACGAGGACTGGCTTTCGCGCGGCGTGAAAAACGTGGTCGGCCTGCCGCGCCCGCTGCCCTATGAGGTGGATCTGCAAAACGATCCCGCCTTTGTGGAGAGCGCTGCGGGCTTCGGCCTGGATCCGGTTCTGGCCTCGACCATCTACGTCAAGGCGGGCTATGCGCTGTTGTTCACTGCGGTTCTGCTGGCCTTCCTGTGGATGGCGCAGATGGCCCTCAAAAGCCCCTGGGGCCGGATGATGCGTGCGATCCGCGACAATGAGACCGCGGCAGAGGCGATGGGCAAGGATGTGACCCGCCGCCACCTGCAGATCTTCGTTCTGGGCTCCGCGATCTGCGGCATTGCCGGTGCGATGATGACCACGCTGGACAGCCAGTTGACGCCGGGGACCTACAACCCGCTGCGCTTCACCTTCCTCATTTGGGTGATGGTGATTGTCGGCGGTTCCGGCAACAACTTTGGCGCAGTCCTGGGCGGCATGCTGATCTGGTTCTTCTGGATCAAGGTAGAGCCGATGGGCATCTTGCTGATGGAACTGGTAACCTCCGGCATGGCTGAGGGCAGCGGTCTGAAAGCCCATCTGCTGGCAAGCGCATCGCACATGCGGCTGTTCACCATGGGGCTGATTTTGCTGCTGGTACTCAGGTTCAGCCCCCGCGGCTTGATCCCTGAAAAATAAACGTCAAACGCCGCCCGGACACACCAGGCGGCGTTTTTGCTTCTTTCTGGTGGAAAATACTCCCGCCGGAGGCTCGGGGCTGGCTGCTGCCAGCCCCGTTTTCCGTCACCGCCCCTTGAACAGGCTGCCGAGAATACCCCGGACAATGCGGCGGCCGGTGGTGCCCTTCAGTTCCTTGATGACCGCTTGCGACATCGCCGAAGCGAAAGTGTCCCGCTTGCGGTAGGCCTTGGAGGAGGAGCGGCTGACGCGCGCACCGGAGTAGCGCCTGGCAGCGTTGAACTCCCGTGCCATCGGCTGCGCAGCCTCTTCTGCTTCGACCTCGGAAACTTCCGCCTGCTGTGCAGCTGACTGGGCCCTCTGGGTTAGGATTTCATAGGCTGAGCGCCGGTCCAAGGTCTCAGTGTACTTCGCTGCAAGATCTGAAGTATTCAGCAAAGCCGCCCGTTCCGCCGGCGTGATCGGCCCCAACTGGGAACTCGGCGGGCGGATCAGGGTGCGCTCAACCACGCCAGGCACGCCTTTCTTTTGCAGCATTGACGTCACCGCTTCTCCGACACCAACCTCACGGATCGCGTCTTCGGTCGAAAACCGCGGGTTTTCGCGATAGGTTTCCGCAGCCAGTTTCAAATTCTTGCGGTCCTTGGCAGTGAACGCCCGCAGCGCATGCTGAACGCGGTTGCCGAGCTGGCCCAGAATGTCCTCAGGAACGTCGGCCGGGTTTTGCGTGATGAAGTAGATCCCGACGCCCTTGGACCGGATAAGGCGGGCAACCTGCTCGACCTTGTCGACCAATGCCTTCGGGGCGTCTTCGAACAGAAGATGCGCCTCGTCAAAAAAGAACACAAGTCGGGGTTTATCCGGATCTCCGACCTCAGGCAGTTCCTCGAACAATTCACTGAGCAGCCACAAAAGGAACGTTGAATAAAGGCCTGGCGCGGCCATCAGCTTGTCCGCCGCCAGGATATTGACCATGCCGCGGCCCGCCGCGTCGCAACGCATCAGATCCGCCAGTTCCAGCGCTGGCTCTCCGAACAGCCCGGCACCACCCTGGTTTTCCAGAACCAGCAACCGGCGCTGGATCGCGCCGATGGAGGCAGGAGAGACATTGCCGTAGCGCAGGGACAGCTGCCCGCGGTTTTCGCCGATCCAGACCAGCAGCGCCTGCAGATCCTTCAGGTCCAGCAGCGGTAAGGCCTCTTCATCCGCCAGCCGGAAGGCAATGTTCAGGATTCCTTCCTGCGCTTCGCTCAATTCCAGCAGGCGTGACAGCAGCAAAGGCCCCATTTCGGCAACGGTGGTCCGGACCGGATGGCCCTGCTCTCCGTAGAGATCCCAGAATGTGACCGGGCAGGCGTGGTAGCTGTAGTCCGCAAATCCGATCGTGTCTGCGCGGTCAGTAAAGGCGCCGTGCAGCTTGTGCTCTGCGGTTCCGGGTTTTGCGAGGCCGGACAGATCCCCTTTAACATCCGCCAGAATGACCGGCACGCCTGCATTGGAAAACCCTTCCGCCAGGATTTGCAGCGTGACCGTCTTGCCGGTGCCTGTCGCCCCGGCAATCAATCCGTGCCGGTTTGCATATTTCAGCTTCAACCCTTGCGCTTCACCATAAGATTCACCGCCACCGCCCAGAAAAACACTCTCAGCCATACCTGTTCCCTGCTCGTTCTTTTTCCTGTGAATAACAATACAACGTTAACTTTTAGATGCGACACTCAAACATGCCCGCCCCAGCAAATGCGGTTGCCGTGGCGGACATTTCCTCCCTGTCAGACTGGCCGTGCCTTGTGCACGGCCTTCTTTTTTCAGCACCACTTGTAAGCGCCGCCTGCCGTGCTGCAGAGCGTTTTCCTCAAATCCATGCCGAATTGAATTTTTTTGAACTTGTATGTTGACCGATGGCCAGCCCTTTCGTAACGTCCTACGCAATAACTAAGTCGGCCAGTCCGACGGGGAGACGCAATGACGAAAAAGGGGGCCAGCGGGTTCCCTTTTTTGTTGTTGCCGCAGCAGTTACCGGATTTGAAGAGATGTGCGCGGATTTCCCCGCCGATCATTTGTTATTGACCTGACACTGTCCAGACAGCGTGTTACATGCGGTGGCAGCGTCTTTAGAAACACGAGGCATTCATGTTGAAATCCCTGACCCCGATTACGCTTGCCGCCCTCTTGGCGATGACCGCGCCGCTGGCTGCACAGGAAACCGCCGAGGACGCGGATGCCGCCGGGGCGGAAACAGCCGAACAGGGCGGGCAAACGGGATCGACAGCGGACCAGTTGCTGGATCTGGGTGAACCCGTCACGGACGGCCCGCAGCTGGGCGAGCGGTATTCCAAGGAAAAGCACGGCGACTGGGATCTGGCTTGCATCAAGACTGAAAACGAGACCGACCCCTGCTCGCTCTTGCAGGTTCTGGCCGGGCCACAGGGCAATCCGATCGCGGAGGTTTCTCTGTTCCGGATCGAACAGCAAGGCGGTCAGGCCGTCGCAGGTGCAACCGTGATCGTGCCGCTGGAGACCCTGCTGCCGGCCGCGTTGACTATCTCAGTCGACGGCGCCCCGGCCAAGCGGTACAATTATTCCTTCTGCAACCAGCTGGGCTGCGTGGCGCAAATCGGCCTGACCCAGGGCGATATCGATGCCTTCAAGAAAGGCAGTGAGGCGGTGCTGTCGCTGCGCCCCGCCCCGGCGCCGGAACAGGTCGTGCAGATGAAACTGTCGCTGAGCGGGTTCACCGCAGGCTATGACGTAGTGGATGTGGTCCAGCAGTAAGCCGCGGTATCAGCCGTCTTTTGAAGCGCCGCGGTCCTTGAAGCCGCGGCGTTTTCCGTTGTGCGGTCAGATCTTGCGCAGCGCAAGCACGGCGTTCAGCCCGCCAAAGGCAAAGGCGTTGGACAAAGCCACACCAACCTTGGCCTCCCGCGCTTCGTTCGGCACCACGTCCAGCGCGCATTCCGGGTCCGCCTCCTCGTAGCCGATGGTCGGGGCAATCACCCCGTCACGCAGTGCCATGATACAGGCCAGCAGTTCCACCGCGCCGGTGCCGCCAATCAGATGGCCGTGCATGGATTTGGTCGAGGAGATCATCAGCTGGTCAGCCTGGGGGCCGAAGACATCGGCGACAGCGGCGCATTCGGTCTTGTCATTGGCGGCTGTGCCGGTGCCATGGGCGTTGATGTACCCCACGTCCGAGGCATCGACCCTGGCATCTTGCAGCGCCCCGGCAATGGCGCGGGCCGCGCCCTGCTTGCTGGGCATCACAATGTCCGCTGCATCAGATGACATGGCAAAGCCGATGACTTCGCAGAGGATTTCCGCCCCACGTGCCTTGGCGTGCTCATATTCTTCAAACACGAAGATTCCGGCGCCTTCGCCCTGCACCATGCCGTTGCGGTTGGCGCTGAACGGGCGGCAGGCATCCTTGGACATCACCCGCAGACCTTCCCAGGCCTTGACCCCGCCAAAGCACAGCATGGATTCCGAGCCGCCGGTGATCATCGCCGGGCTCATGCTGGACCGCACCATCTGGAACGCTTGCGCCATGGCGTGGTTTGACGAGGCACAGGCCGTGGAAACCGTGAAGCTGGGGCCTTTGAGATTGAACTGCATCGACACATGGCCGGCCGCGGCATTGTTCATCAGCTTGGGCACCACAAAGGGGTGCACCCGGTTCTTGCCGTCCTCATAGACGCTGCGGTAATTCTCATCCAGCGTTTGCATACCGCCGCCGGAGTTGCCCAGCACCACGCCGGCCTTGGCCGACAGCTCGCCGTGAAACTCCAGCCCGGATTGCTCAATCGCCTCCTTGGCCGCCGTCAGGGTGAACTGGGTGAAGCGGTCATAGAGGCTCATCTGCTGGCGGTTGAAGCGGCCTTCGGCTTCGAACCCGCGGACCTGGCCGCCGATCCTGATCGCCAGCCGGTCAACATCACGGAACTCCAGCTCGCCAATTCCGCAGCGCCCCTCGCGCATGGCTTCAAGCGTGGCTGGCACAGAGTGGCCCAGGGCATTGATCGTTCCTGCCCCGGTGATGACGACTTGTTTCATGAGAGTTTACGCTTTTTCCGCAACCAGATGGTCGATGCCGGATATGATCGCAGCAACGTTGGAGATATCAAAGTCGCTCTGCTCTGGCGCGTTGGCATTGAAAGGGATCGAGATGTCGAATTCCTCTTCAATGGCAAAGATGCTTTCGACCAGACCCAGGCTGTCGATGCCCAGGTCCTCCAATGTGCTGTCCAGGGTCACGTCAGATGGTTCCAGAACCGCCTGTTCTGCAATGATTGCGATGACCTTGTCCTGTGTGCTCATGATGGGACCCCCGGCTTTCTTGTTGCGGCAGATGTAGTAACTACGCCGCTACTTGAAAACAGCCTTTTTTAACAATTCGATGTCACGCATCAGACGCGGCAGACGGCGCTGTGCTTTGTACATCTCGGTGTGGGTTTCCATTTTGACGCCGGGGTAGCCCATGATCACCCGGCCTGCAGGCACGTTGGAAAGGATCTTGGTGCCGCCGCCTGCAATCACGCCATCGCCGATGAAGATGTTGTCGACCACGCCGCACTGGCCGCCCAGAACCACGTTGTTGCCGATATCAACCGAGCCGGAGACGCCGGTCTGGCCGCACAGCAGGCAGTCATTGCCTACCTTGGTGTTGTGACCAACGTGCACAAGGTTGTCGAGCTTGGTGCCATTGCCGATCACTGTGTCCCGGATGGTGCCGTTGTCGATGGTGCAATTGGAGCCAAGTTCGACATCGTCGCCAATGGTGACTGCACCCAGCGAGTGGATGCGCACCCAGGCCTGGGCCTTGGCCTCGCCCTGGTCGCCCAAGGTCTTGCGGGCGTTTTCGGCGCCGGAGACTTCGGGTGTGACATAGGAGAACCCGTCGCCGCCAACACGCGCGCCAGGCTGGGCGCGGAAGCGGTTGCCGATACTTGCGCGGGCGCCGATCGAGACCATTTCACGCAGGTGTGCATCCTCGCCGATCACCGCATCCGCACCGACATAGCAATGCGGGCCGATCACGGAGCGGGCGCCGATCTTAGCACCGGCCGCGATGATAGAAAGAGGACCGACCGAAACCCCATCACCCAGTTCTGCCGAAGGGTCGATAACGGCTGAGGGGTGGATGCCTTCGGCAAATCCCTGGCCGCGGTCCAGCATCTCCGTCACGCCGGACATGGTCATGCGGGGGCGCGGTGCAAAGATCGCCGCCTTCAGGCCAAAGGACTGCCAATCGGCGCCCTCCCACAGAACCGCTGCCTGTGCATTTCCCACCTGCAGGCCTTCGGCATACTTAGGTGCCATAGCCATGGCGATCTGGCTGGCGCCAGCATCCTGCGGCTCGGCCGCGCCTGCGATCTGCAGGTCCAGGTCGCCCTGGGCTTCTGCACCCAGGGACTCGGCGATCTGGCGGATTGTGAACATGGCAGGCCCTTTCAGAATTATCCTGTATGGGCCTGATATTTACCCCTGAACGCTGGGCAGCACCACCCCTGCCCGTTCCAGCGCGGCCCAGACCTTGGCGTCGCGGCCATAGACATCACGGCGGAATTCCGCGCGGCCTTTGCCGGAGACAACTGCAGTCCGGTAGATGATGTGGACCGGTACTTTGGTTTCAAGCTCAACCTTGGTTTCCTTGCCGGAACTCAGGATGCGGTGGAAGAAGTCCTTGGGGTTTTCAGTTTGTTTGGCCAGCAGCGCATAGGCAAATTCAAATGGCTGGGCCAGGCGGATGCAGCCATGCGAAAACGCGCGCACTTCGCGGGCAAACAGGCTCTTTTGCGGGGTGTTGTGCAGATAGATGTTGTATTTGTTCGGGAACATGAACTTGACCAGCCCCAGCGCGTTGCGGCTGCTGGGCGGCTGGCGCATGGAATAGGGGAAGTTCCGTGCAGTGTACTGGGTGAAATCAGCAGTGCTGCGGTCAACCACCCGGCCGCGCCGGTCAGTGATTTGAATGTGGCCGACGGCGCCCGGGTTGTTCTGCAGTTGCGGCAGGTATTCCTTGGTGATGATCGAGCGCGGCACGTACCAGCTCGGGTTGATCACCATATGCTCCATCTCGTCAGAGAACTCAGGGCTGCGGCGGTCATGGGTGTTCTTGCCGATCACCGATCGGGTCTCAAAGGTCACATCGCCATTGTCGACGATCTTTGCAGTGAAATCGGTCTGGTTGACCAGGACATGCCGTTCACCCCGGTCCGGGGTCAGCCAGCGTTCCCGCTCCATCGCGATGATGATCGACTTCAAACGCTCGGAGACGGGTTTGTTGACTTCGGAAATGGTGCCTGCCCCGGCCACGCCATCGGTTTCCAGGCCGTGGTCGGACTGGAAGCTTTGCACGGCTTTTTCGAGGGCGGCGTCATAGCTGCGCGCAGCGCTGCGCGGCAGGTAGCCCATCACCATCAAACGGTTACGCAGGGCAATGACGGCAGGCCCCTGATCGCCAGGCTCCAGCTTCTTGGCATTGACCACAGGCCCCCAGCCGCCAGCCGCCAGAATTTGTTCCAGCCGCAGCTTTTCGCGCATCAGGCCGCGGTATTGCGGCGACGCGGGCACCAGGCTGCGCATATAGGCGAAAGGCTGACCGTCACGGATGCCGTTCAGGAAGACGGCGCCGTCCACAGTGTGTTTCTTGCGCACCATGCCGTCGTCGATCCGTGACGGCACCAGCAGGCCGGTCTGCAAGTCGGTAGCGTAATCCACCAGTGCCTGGCTCAGCGCGGCCTCGACGTTGCCGATATCCCGGGTCGTGCGGGCATCGCGCATCTGCTGCATCAATGCGCTGACCTGGGCCGAGCGGTCCGGCAGCCCGTGGGCGCTGGTTTCTCCAAGTGCCGCCAGCAGCGCACTGCGGCGCTGGCGCGAGGCTTCGTCCGTTCCGGTCCAGATCGCCTGATACCCGTTTTCCCGGTAAAACCGGGCCACTGCATCGCTGGACGACGCAGCCTCAGCCACCGCCTGGCGGAAAGCCGCCGAAATTTCGGCCTGCGCCGGGATGGAAACAGCCCCCGCCATCAAGCCGCCCAATGCAAGGGCAAACAGCCCGGCTTTGAACCCTGGCAAAATCTTTCCAGCGGAAGCGCGCATCATAATCTCCGGTCCTCGAGCCGTATTTTGTCAATTCTGGCAGTGCCTATCTGAAATTCTGGTAAAAGCCAGCCTTCGTTGTCCATTCACAATCGCGAAAAGTTAACTTTGATGCACCGGAGCCGCGTCTATGGGACTCCCCTGCAACAGTCGCGGGGAAAAGTGGAACCACCCTCCCCTTTTGCGCAAGAAATTGCCGAAATCCATCCTATCCATACTCCCGCGGCAAAGAATTGTTGGAACACGATTTAGGGTGTGCCATACAAGCCGCACGTTAACTAAGAAGTTAGCGGGCCCGTAACATCGGGCAACTAGGCAGGACGAAAAAGCGTACGGGACGGCGCAGTGAAAATGGCAGAAACCGCGGGCACGGGGATTTCCCGGCGTTCTCTCTTGGGTGTATTTGCTGCAACCGCAGTGGCAGCGGCCCCGACCTTCTCCAATGCAGCAGGATTCTTGCGCGGCGGCGGCGATATCCGGCGCATCCGCATGTACTCCGGCCGCACCGGCGAACGTCTGGACATGGTCTATTGGATCGATGGCCAGTACATCAAGGACGCGGTCAAGGAAATCAACCACTTCATGCGGGACTGGCGCACAGATCAGGTCAAGGACATGGACCTGCGCACCATCGACATCATGGCGGCCTCTCACAACCTGTTGGACGTGAATGAGCCCTATATGCTGCTGTCCGGCTACCGCAGCCCCAAGACCAACGCGATGCTGCGCAGCCGCTCGCGCGGGGTGGCAAAGAACTCGCTGCACATGCGCGGCCAGGCAGCCGACCTGCGGCTGTCTTCCCGTTCCGTTTCGCAGATGGCCAAGGCTGCCGAGGCCTGCCGCGCGGGCGGCGTCGGCAAATATTACCGTTCCAACTTTGTGCACATGGATTGCGGCGTTGTCCGCAGTTGGCGCGGCTAACCCCCTAACCCTTTGCAAGAATGCAAGCCTGCACGTCCCGTTGCAGGCTTTTTCGTTTGAAGGCCAAGACTTTTGGGCAATTGGTGCCGGGTCATGTCATGAAATTGGAAACAGGCGGTTTTTCCCGTTGCAGAGGTAGCAAAGCGCGGTTATACCCCGGCTTAACGACGCACCCATAGCTCAGCTGGATAGAGCGCTGCCCTCCGAAGGCAGAGGTCTGAGGTTCGAATCCTCATGGGTGCGCCACTTTCCACTAGACCATTCGAAACCCTTGCGCTTTTCACGCCTGCAAAGCTGTTTTTAGCGCCTCCAGCAGCGCCTTTTGACGGGATGACTTCCCAAGGCTCGGCGGCCAGGTCAGCCAGTAGCCGTCAATCGTCGTCAGCTCCGGAGCCTCTGCACTTTCAAGCTGGCCGGTCTGCAGCAGATTGGCTGCCAGGGCCTGCGAGCCCAGCACCACGCCCATTCCAAGCCGGGCCGCCCGCAAGGCATGGGCCATGGAATCCACGGACACCTGCCCAGATTCCGGCTCAGGTTCGCCGGTAACCCGGGCCCACTCAGCCCAGCCTGGCCGCTCGCCGCGCAATTCAATGACCTTAAGCTGCCGCCAATCCTTCCCCAGTCCGGGGGCCGTCATGGGCTGAAGCACCTCATTGGCCAGAAGCACACCTTCCCGCCCGTCCCAGCCGCCACGGCCATAACGGATGTGCAAGGCTCCTTCGGCGGCTTCAAACTCCAGCCGTTTCGGCACCGTTTCAGTAACAATCCGCAACTCGGGGAATTTCCTGGAGAAAGCCCCCAGCCGCGGCAGGAGGAGCAGATCCAGATGAGATGGCGACGCCGCGATCCGCAGTTCACGGATGGTTTGGCCGAAAATATTCTCTGTCCCCAGTTCCAGTGCCCGCAGGGAATCGTGCACCAGGGGCAGATAACTCTCACCATCAACAGTCAGGGCCACACCACGTGCCGACCGGATAAAAAGCTGACGCCCAAGCCAAGCTTCGAGGTTGCGGATCCGCTGGCTGACCGCCGCCTGGGTGGCGCCGAACTCCTCAGCGGCGGCTGTGAAACTGCCATGCCTGCCTGCGGCCTCAAACACTTTCAGCCAATCAAGCGGCGGCAGCCCCTGTTTGGTGACTTTCCTGGTCATTAGAAAACCTAACTCTCAAACCCTGATTTCCGTCGTTCTCTTGATGGCTCAGCGCCGGTATCAGCGCAAGAGAGAACCAGGCCAACCGGAGAAACACCATGCCCCGTTCCGTGACCGCTGACGCATCCGGCAGCTTTCTGACCCTGACATTCGAAGACGGCAGCGACAGCCGCTTTCACGCAATCTGGCTGCGCGACAACGCGCTGGACCCCGAGACCCGCTCGCCCGGCAACGGCCAGCGGCTGATCACCATCGGTGACATTCCGGCGGATACCAAGATCAGCACCGCACTGGTGGAAGACGGCGCGCTGACCGTGACTTTTGCACCCGAAGGCAAAACCGTTACCTTCCCAGGTGCTTGGTTGAAAGAACACGCCTATGACGTTGACCAAGCGTCTGAATTCGGCCGCACGGCACCGGGCATCGAGACCTGGAACAGCAGCAAGCCGGCGCCTGCCTTTGACTGGAACGAGGTGAAATCCGACCCCCAGGTCAAGCGCGACTGGCTGGACACGATTGCCCGTCTCGGATTTGCCAAGCTGGTGAACGGCCCCGTGACCGAAGGCGCGCTGGTCGAGAACGCTGAAATGTTCGGTTTTGTCCGCGAGACCAACTACGGCAAGTATTTCGAGGTCCGCACCGAGGTGAACCCGACCAACCTCGCCTATACCGGGCTGGGCCTGCAGGCGCATACCGACAACCCCTACCGCGATCCGGTGCCGTCGCTGCAAATCCTCTATTGCCTGGAAAACTCGGCTGAAGGCGGTGAGAGTATCGTTGTTGACGGCTTCCGCGCCGCTGAACGTCTGAAAGCGGAAAACCCCGAAGGTTTCGCCCTGCTGGCAGGCTACCCGGCCCGGTTCGAATACAAGGGGTCCGACGGCGTGCATCTGAAGTCGCGCCGCCCGATGATCGAGCTGTCGCCGGATGGCGAGATGGTTGGCATGCGCTTCAACAACCGTTCGTCAGCGCCTTTTGTCGACATTCCGTTCGACAAGATGGAAGCCTATTACGCCGCCTACCGCCGCCTGGGCGAGTTCATCGACGATCCGGACATGGGTGTCTCCTTCAAGCTGGAGCCGGGCGAGAGCTTCATTGTCGACAATACCCGCGTGATGCACGCGCGCCTGGGGTATTCCGGATCCGGTTCGCGCTGGCTGCAGGGCTGCTACGCCGACAAGGACGGGCTGCATTCGACCCTGAACGTGCTGAACGCCCAATTGGAGGGCTGAGACATGAGCAAGCCGGATTTCAGCAAGCTGACCCAAGACAATATTGTCGCTTTCATTGGCGACATCTTCGACCGCCGCGGTGACGAGGAATACCTGGGCGAGCCGGTCACCATGACCGAGCACATGCTGCAGGGCGCCACCATTGCCGAGCAGAACAAGCAGCCGGAAGAGATTATCGTGGGGGCGCTGCTCCACGATATCGGCCATTTCACCAGCGAGTTCGGAACCTTCAGCATGGATGACACCGAGGACCGCTTCCACGAGGAAGCCGGCGCCGAGGTGCTGGAACAGTTCTTCCCTTCCGTAATCACCGATTGCGTGCGCTATCATGTGGCGGCGAAACGCTATCTCTGCGCCACCAAACCGGAATATTTCAACCGTTTATCAGAGGCTTCCATCCATTCGTTGAACCTGCAAGGCGGGCCGATGAATGCCGAGGAAGTCACCGAGATGGAGAAGAACCCGAACCTCAAGCAGATCATCGCCGTGCGCTATCTGGATGAGGCCGGCAAGCGGGCAGATATGGAAACGCCGGACTATTGGCATTTTGCGCCGATGGTGCAGCGCATGGTGGATCAGCACATGAACGCGCGGGTTTCTGCAAAATGAGCGCGCCCGAGTACATCTTTGAAGCCAGTTCCAAACCCTCGCTGCCCTGGCATGAGGTGCCGCTGATCCGGGCCACCGAGGAAAGCGTCAAGGGCTATGGCTGCTTGGTGGATGATCCCGAGAATTTCGAGATCGAGATCGTGCAGTGGCCCGCCCAGGGCTGGCGACCGATTGACGACGGCACTGGCGACGAGGCAGGCTGGGTCGAGGGCACCTTCCGCGGCGACTGGCGCGGTGATGTGCTCTATGGCGAGAACGAAGCGGTCAATGGCAACTATGTGCTGGGCTGGTCCACCGACCCGCAAAAGGCGCAGGTGGAGGCGCAGACCGCACCGCGGGACCAGGTGCTGCTGTGGCACATGAACTACCACCCGGACGGCGGCCAGCTGTTCTACCCGCTGGACAACAAACCCTTCATCATTCCCGCAGCGCTGCCCGGCGATGATCTGAAACCGGAGAAGGTTGTTGCCTTCTGGTGCGACGGCTCCAAAGGGCTCTATATCCACCCGAACATCTGGCACGAGGGGATCTTTCCGGTGGAGGACAGCCAGCGGTTCCTGGACCGTCAGGGCAAGGTTCACGCGCGGGTCAGTTGCGATTTGGGCAAGGAGTTCGGAGTGTACCTGTCCTGCCCGCTGCGGGCGGATAAGATCCAAGGGTAATATACTGCCCTGAAAGAAAAAACGGCGCCTATCGAGGCGCCGTTTTCGTTATCGCTGTCTGCCGGGTCAGGCGAATAATTCGTGCGCCAGCTCCAGCGCGTCAATCAGCGTGTCGACTTCATCCCTGGTGTTGTAGAGGCCAAAGGACGCGCGGCAGGTGGCGGAGACACCCAAATGGTCCATCAGCGGTCCGGCGCAGTGGTGGCCGGCGCGTACCGCCACGCCTTTCTTGTCGAGGATGGTGGAAATGTCATGAGCGTGCGCCGCACCTTCCATAGTGAAGCTGAAAATCGCTGCTTTTCCGGGTGCTTGCCCCTGTACATTGATCCAGTTCAGCCCAGTCAGCCGCTGCATTGCATAATCGCGTAAACTGCCTTCATGCTTGGCAATGTTGTCCATGCCAAGATCCATCATGTATTCCAAAGCCACACCCAGACCGATGGTCTGCACGATGCCGGGCGTGCCGGCCTCGAACTTCATCGGCGGATCGTTATAGATGATCCCTTCTTTGGAGACTTCCTTGATCATGTCGCCGCCGCCGATGAAGGGGCGCATCTCGGCCATGCGTTCCGGCTTGATGTACACTGCACCAGAGCCGGAAGGGCCATAGAGCTTGTGGCCAGTGATCGCGTAGAAATCGCAGCCGATGTCCTGTACGTCGACCGGCATATGCACGGCGCCTTGCGAACCGTCGACCATCACCGGCACACCCTTGGCATGGGCACCTTGGGTGATTGCCTTGACGTCCACAACCGTGCCCAGAACGTTGGAGCACTGGGTGACCGCGACCAGTTTGGTCTTTGGGCCGATCGCGTCGATCACCTTTTGCGGATCGAGGCTGCCGTCATCTGCCACATCGACCCACTTCAGCACCACCCCCTGGCGCTCGCGCAGGAAGTGCCAGGGCACGATGTTGGCATGGTGCTCCATCACCGACAGCACGATCTCGTCACCCGCCTCAAACCGCGGCATGGCCCAGCCATAGGCGACCAGGTTGATGCCCTCAGTGGTGCCGGAGTTCAGCACGATGGTGTTTTCGTCGCCGGCGTTCAAGAAGCGCGCAATAATACCGCGCACCGCCTCGTACTTTTCGGTCGCAAGGTTAGAAAGATAATGCAAACCACGGTGAACATTGGAATATTCCTCTGCGTATGCCCTGGTCACCGCATCAATCACCACCTGCGGCTTCTGAGCTGAGGCACCATTATCAAGATAGGTCAGCGGTTTGCCGTTCACCTCGCGCGTCAGGATCGGGAAGTCGGAGCGGATTTTGTCCACGTCATACATTTTCGGGCAGTCCCAGATTTGCGGGGCCGATCAGACCCACGAGGAAGAGAAGGGCAAACAAAAGCAGTGCACTGGCCATCAAGACCACCCCAAGCGAGCGCCATACCGAGCCGAATTTGTGCGCCGAATTGACAAAGTGCAAGAGGATAAAAAACACCATGACGTTCACGGCGATAACGGCCAGGTCTGCAAGAAACGGCACCAGCAAAGCCAAGGCGACTATCCCGGCCTTGAAGGCCTCCATCAGCAGTTGCAGCCAGGTTATCAGTGCCAGCAGCGAAACGAAGTTCCCTTGACCGCCGAGCCAGCGGCCGGCGGTTGTCAGCATGGCTATGAAGCCCGCCTGCAGAACCAGGATCATCACGAAAAACACGCCTGGCGGAACCTGCAGCAGCCCCGCACCAGCCGGCTGCGGAAACAGAATGTTTTGAATGGCATGGACCATGGTGCTGAGCACCACAGACAGCAGAAACGCGGTCCAGAGCGCCTCCCGCGGCCAATCATGCGCCAGGATCTGCCGGGCAGCCTCCTTGGGGGCTTTTACCGTGAGCAAAGCAAAGGCCGCTAGCGCATTCATTGCTTTGCCCAATAGCCTTGGATCATGCCGGACACCCAGAACCACAGGAACACGGCGCACCAGAGCGCACCAACCAGGTTCAAGGCTCCGCCTGCTCCGATAAAACCGGCAACCAAGCCGTTCAGAAGCATCAGCGGGCTTGCCGCCAGGAACGCCCAGAACAGCGCCAGACGGGACCGGTAGGCATCCCCCTGGCCGCCAGCCGCGCGGGCGATCCAATGCGCCGCCAGAGCCAGAGTGTAGAGCAGCAGAGGCGCAATGAAGACGAGACCCAGCAGTGCCCCGCCCAGCAGCATGTTCAATTCCTGCCCGGTCAGATGCGCTTCGCGGGCCAGTTTCGGCATCTGTGCGACAAAGGTCAGCACACAGCCGCTGATCAGGAAGATCAGCAGCCGGTCCTCCCGGGCACCCATGCTCAGAAGCCGCGCAAAAACCTTGCGCGGCCCCTTGTAGGTAGCCGGGATATCCGTGGTGACAGACATCAGTGGCGCCGGGCGAGCCAGCCTTCGAGGCGTTCAATAATGGCCGCAGCCACATCGCTGTCCTCGATCTCCTCGACTGCTTCGGCCAGGAAAGCCAGCGTCATGAGATCAGTTGCCTCTGCCTTGGGCACGCCGCGCGAGCGCAGGTAGAACAGGCCTTCCTCGTCGATCGCACCCGAGGTGGAGCCATGCGAGCAGGCCACGTCATCGGCGTAGATTTCCAGCTCGGGCTTGGCCAGGAACTGGCTGTCGTCATCCAGCAGCAAGGACTGGGAAATCTGATATCCGTCAGTCTTTTGCGCGCCTTCTTTCACCAGGATCTTGCCCTGGAACACGCCGGTCGCCCCGTTGCGCAACACCTTCTTGAAAACCTGGCGGCTTTCGCAGTTCACCGCGTCATGAGTGATGAAAACGGTGTCGTCGTGGTGGAAGTCGCCATCGCCGACACAGGCGCCCGCGATGTGGGCAACCGCATCGTCGCCGGTCAGTTCGACCACAGCCTCGTTGCGGGTCAGCACGCCATTTACAGTCAGAGTGAAGGATTTAAAAACCAACTCGGTGCCGAGGCGGGCGAACATGTGCGTTGCAGCACGGCGCTCATGGTCGCGGCCCTGCGCCCGCACCACATGCAAAGCACCGCCATCCGCTACGTCGATTTCCATGCATTTGTTGAACCGCGCTGCAGCCGGGCCGTTTTCAAGGATCGTTGCGGATGCGCCGCTGTCGACCTTGATCACATGGTGCAGGATCGCGTCAGACGCCTCATCCGCGTGACGGTAAACCAGGTTCACCGGCTTGGAGGGCGAGCCTGTCACATGAATCACCACGCCATCGGTGGCAAAGGCCGTATTCAGTGCGGCCAGCGGGCGCTGAACAGGAGTCTGTCCGCGTGCCTCAAGAACACCGTACAAGTCTTTGGCCCAATGGATGTCTTTCTCGCAAATGTCGGCGATCCGCTCAATGGAGATACCTTCCAAAGACAGGTCGTCCGAGGCGTCTGCATCAAAGACACCGTCCACGAACACGACCTTGAGGCGGTCAAAGCCGTCGAACATCGGGGCTTCGCCGGTCTCGAAGACCGCCGCCTTGGGGGCCTCTGCTGTGGTCAGCGTGTCGGGACGGGTGTACTTCCAATACTCGTCGCGGCGGCTGGGCAGGCCCATGGTCTGGACCCGCGACAACGCGGCCTGGCGCGCTGCCTTGAGGCAGCCGCCCTCGGGCAGCTCCAGCGCGGCCAGCCGCGCCTCGGTTGCGGTTTGCTTTGCTTCAGCCAGTGCCATTACGCGTCCACCTCGGCCAGAATGCCGGCGTAGCCGTTGTTTTCCACTTCCAGAGCCAGCTCGGGGCCGCCGGTCTTGACGATACGGCCGCCTGCCAGGATGTGCACCACGTCGGGTTTGATGTGGTCAAGCAGACGCTGGTAGTGGGTGATCACCAGGAAACCGCGGCCTTCGTCGCGCAGCGCGTTCACGCCATCAGCAACCAGCTTCATCGCGTCCACATCGAGACCGGAGTCGGTCTCGTCCAGGATGCACATCTTCGGTTCCAGCATCGCCATCTGCAAGATTTCGTTGCGCTTTTTCTCGCCGCCGGAAAAGCCGACGTTGACAGGGCGCTTCAGCATGTCGGCGTCGATCTTGAGCGTCTTGGCTTTGGCGCGCACTTCTTTCAGGAAGTCGGAAGCGGACAGCTCCTCTTCGCCGCGGGCCTTGCGCTGTGCGTTCACTGCAGTGCGCAGGAAGGTCATGTTGCCGACGCCGGGGATTTCCACCGGATATTGGAACGCCAGGAACATGCCGGCTGCGGCGCGCTCTTCCGGTTCCAGTTCCAGGATCTCTTCGCCATTCAGCGCGGCAGAGCCTTCGGTCACCTCATAGCCGTCACGGCCAGACAGCACGTAAGACAGGGTGGATTTGCCCGAGCCGTTCGGCCCCATGATGGCATGCACCTTGCCGGCTTCGACCTTGAGGTCCAGACCTTTCAAGATCTGCTTGTCTTCGTCTTCAAGTTTGACGTGCAGGTTTTTGATTTCGAGCATTTTTTCCTCGTCTCACATGTCGTGCAAGCCTCAAGCTCGCGATATTCTCTAGCCCCAGAGGGCCGTTTCATTCCTATCCCAGCACCACCGCGGTGCCGCTGGCCGAGACCATCAGCATGGACTGCCCGACCACTTCGTAATCCAGATCAACGCCAACCACAGCGTTTGCGCCCTTGGCCCGGGCGCGATCCTCCAACTCTGCCAGCGCGGTTTCGCGCGCGTCCTGCAACTTGCTTTCATAGGCTCCGGAGCGACCGCCGACGATGTCGGTAATCGAGGCAAAGACATCGCGCACCACATTGGCGCCCATGATCGCCTCACCCACCACGATGCCTCTGTACTCGGCGATCTGGTAGCCTTCGACGCTATTGGTCGTTGTGACGATCATGCTCTTGCCTCCCTGCGGTGATGCCCAGGGGCCTGCCATCAGCCGACAGACCCTTCCAGCGAGATCGCGACCAGCTGCTGCGCTTCCATGGCGAACTCCATCGGCAGCGCCTGCAGCACGTCCTTGCAGAAGCCGTTGACCACCAGGGCCACCGCCTCTTCCTCGTCCATGCCGCGCTGGCGGCAGTAGAACAGCTGGTCGTCATCCACCTTGGAAGTGGTCGCCTCATGCTCCACACGGGAGGAGTTGTTCTTGACCTCGATGTAGGGAACCGTGTGGGCACCGCATTTGTCGCCGATCAGCAGCGAGTCGCATTGGGTGTAGTTGCGCGAGTCCTTCGCCTTGGGGTGCATCGACACCAGCCCGCGGTAGGTGTTCTGCGCCTTGCCGGCCGAGATGCCTTTGGAGACGATACGCGACTTGGTGTTCTTACCCAGGTGCACCATCTTGGTGCCGGTGTCGGCCTGCTGCATGTTGTTGGCGATGGCGATCGAGTAGAACTCGCCCTGGCTCTCGTTGCCTCGCAGGATGCAGGACGGGTATTTCCAGGTCACGGCAGAGCCGGTTTCCACCTGGGTCCACATCACCTTGGCGCGGTCGCCGCGGCAGTCGGCGCGTTTGGTCACAAAGTTGTAGATGCCGCCCTTGCCGTTCTCATCGCCTGGATACCAGTTCTGGACGGTGGAGTATTTCACCTCGGCGTCTTCCTCGATGATGATTTCCACCACCGCAGCATGCAGCTGCGCGGTATCGCGCTGCGGTGCGGTGCAGCCTTCGAGGTAGGACACGTAAGAGCCCTTGTCGGCGATGATCAGGGTACGTTCGAACTGGCCGGTGTTTTCCGCGTTGATCCGGAAATAGGTGGACAGCTCCATCGGGCAGCGCACGCCCGGCGGCACGTAGACAAAGGAACCGTCGGAGAACACGGCAGAGTTCAGCGTCGCATAGAAATTGTCGGAGACCGGGACCACCGAGCCAAGGTATTTCTTCACCAGCTCGGGGTGCTCGCGGATCGCCTCCGAGATGGAGCAGAAGATGACGCCCGCCTCTTTCAGCTCTTTCTGGAAGGTGGTGCCGACGGAAACGGAATCGAACACCGCGTCCACAGCAACCTTCCGGCCTTCTTCCGGGGTCTCGCCTGCGCCTTCGACTCCTGCCAGAATCATCTGTTCTTTCAGAGGGATACCGAGTTTTTCGTAGGTCGCCAGCAGCTTGGGGTCGACCTCATCCAGCGACTTGGGCTTCACTTCCATCGACTTGGGACGGGCATAGTAATACTGGTCCTGGAAGTCGATTTCCGGGTAGCTGACCATCGCCCAGTCCGGTTCGTCCATCTGCTCCCAGCGTTCAAAGGCTTGCAGGCGCCACTCGGTCATCCATTCGGGCTCTTCGTTCTTTTCCGAGATCAGCTTGACGATATCGGGGTTCACGCCCTTGGGCGCGTATTCCATCTCGATATCGGTTTCCCAGCCGTATTTATACGCACCGCCAACCTCGCGGACGGCGTCCACGGTTTCCTGGTCAACACCTTCCTTGACTTGGGTCTGGTCCAAAGCGGCCATTGTCTTCTCCTCACTCACGCCGCGCGGGCGCGATGTTTCTTTTCTTTTTGCAGCCACGCATCGGCAAAGCGCAGCACGTCTTCTTCTGTCGTCTCAGGCCCCAGCGAAACGCGCACCGCGCTTTGAGCTGTGGCCTCGTCATACCCCATGGCGGTCAGCACTGCGCTGGCGCGCACCTTGCCGCTGGAACAGGCGCTGCCCGCGCTGATCGCAAACCCTGCGAGGTCCATCTGCATGACCTGGGTTTCGCCTTTCCAGCCCGGTGTCGCAAAACACAAAGTGTTCGGCAGCCGCTTCTGATCCTTCCCGACAAAAATAGTATGGCTTGCGCCAGCCACAAGAGCCTTTTCTAGAATATTTCTAAGTTGTGCAACCCTATCCCAAACACCATTTGCCAGATCTTTTCCGGCTGCTTCAGCTGCAGCGCCGAAGCCCGCGATTCCAATGACATTTTCGGTGCCGGAGCGGCGCCCCATTTCCTGACCGCCGCCCTTGATCTGGGCCGGCAGATCGGTGCCGCGTTTCATTACAACCGCGCCGATACCCTTGGGGCCGCCCAGCTTGTGGGCCGAAATCAGCGCCATTTCGGCACCAAGCCAGTTGAAGGCCAGCGGCAGTTTGCCAAAGGCCTGTGTCGCGTCTGTTACAGCCAGCCCGTCCGGCAGTTGCTGCACGATGCCGGTTTCCGAGTTTGCCAGCTGCACGGTGGATTGCTCCGGAATGCCGGCCTGCACAGCACCTTCAGGCGTCACGGAAAGGTCCTCAACGGTCCAGGCCCGCACCGCATCATGCTCCACCGGAGCCCCGTGCAGGCTGCGTCCCGACAGCGCCAGCGAGGCACCTTCGGTTGACCCGGAGGTGAACACGATGTCGGCGCCATCCGCCCCGAAAGCTGCTGCAACCTGCGCCCGCGCCTTCTCTACCAGTGCCTTGGCAGCCCGGCCCTCGGCATGGACCGACGACGGGTTGCCGCAAACGTCCATCGCCGCAATCATTGCATCCCTGGCTTCGGGGCGAAGCAGCGCAGTAGCGTTATGGTCGAGGTAAACACGAGTCATAAAGTCATCTTTTCCCGGAGCGTTTCCGCCTCATAAGGGGTTTTGTACAAATCTGCAAAGGCCTCGGCATAATCGAGACGGAGCTGGTATGTGTAGCCCGGCTGCAGAAAATACGGTGCTTCTCCTGCGGTCTCCTCGAACATACGGATCAGCAAATGGCCAGGCACTTCGATATGTGCCTTTGCCGGCCCGGTCATCCAGTTGTAAAGCCTGCCCCAGAAATGGCGGGACCTATACCAAGCCTCCTGCGCTGTCACCGTTGCCCGGAAAAGGAATACATACACCTCGCCCGCGGTCATACCGGCAAAGGCCAGCCGCTCGATCTGGGCTCTCTTCCTTGCCCGTGCGCTGCCCTTCACATGATGCCTGTCCTCAGATGCCACCGCGCCGATCCTGGGTGCCAACGCTCCAAAGGCCTCAAAGGCCTCCGGGCTTTGCACCGAAAGATCGATCCCATCTAGACCGCAGATTGCGGGGTAGCTGCTGAAGTCAGGGCGCACGGTCAGTCATCCACCACGGCAAACAGGCTGGGCACCGCCGGGCACGGCGCCAGGTCGTTCTTGATCACATCGGACAAGCGGGTCTGGTGCAGGAACACGTAGACATGCGCGCTGAGGCCTTCCCACAGTCGGTTGGTCAGCGACTGCGCCCGGCTTCCGGACAGCGCACCGGAGGCGCCTGCCCCCTTGTGCATCGCGTCTACGGTTTCATCCACGGCAGACAGCACATCGACCACCCGGATCTCAGATGCCGCCTTGGCCAGCCGGTAGCCGCCGCCTGGACCGCGCACCGAGTTGACCAGGCCGGCCCGGCGCAGCTTGACGAACAGCTGCTCCAGATAGGGCAGCGAGATGTCCTGCCGCTTGGAAATGTCGCCCAGCGGCACCAAAGCGTCCTGCGGCTGCAGCGCGATATCCGCCAGCGCGACCATCGCGTAGCGCCCTTTGGTGGAAAGCTTCATAATTTACCCCTCGAAACGGGCCCGTGTGTGCGAAAACATTGACCTTGCCACCGACTGTGCGTATCTCAGCCTGACGGTGCATGGCTTGGCCCGCGCCCCTAATTAGAACTGTTCTAAGATGCCTGACGGAACCCGTCAAGTTTTCTGACGGCAGACCGACAACGAGAGTAGGATTTTAACCGCCCATGCCCGAGGTCATCTTTCCTGGACCCGAAGGCCGCCTCGAAGGCCGCTACCACCCGCAAAAAGAAAAAGACGCCCCCATCGCCATCGTGCTGCACCCGCATCCGCAGTTTGGCGGCACCATGAACAACAAGGTGGTCTACAACCTCCACTATGCGTTCTACAACATGGGCTTCACGGTTCTGCGGTTCAATTTCCGCGGCGTCGGCCGCAGCCAGGGCGAATACGACCAGGGTGTGGGTGAGCTTTCCGATGCAGCCTCGGCGCTGGATTACCTGCAGTCGATGAACTCCAACTCCAAGCATTGCTGGGTTGCGGGTTTTTCGTTTGGCGCCTGGATCGGCATGCAGCTGCTGATGCGCCGCCCGGAGATCACCGGCTTCATCTCGGTGGCTCCGCCCGCCAATATGTATGACTTCTCCTTCCTGGCGCCCTGCCCGTCCTCGGGCCTGATCATCAACGGCACCGCCGACCGTGTGGCACCGCCCGCGGACACCGCCAGCCTGGTTGGCAAGCTGCATGAGCAAAAAGGCATCACCATCACTCATAATGAGATCGAGGGTGCCGATCATTTCTTCCAGGAACCGCATATGGACACGATGATCGGCGATGTGACCGATTACGTGAAGCGCCGCCTGACGGAGAACACCCGCTGATGGGCACGATCGAGACGCTGGCACAAAAACTGGCGGTCGATACACTCAAGGTGCAGGATGCCTGCGGTGAGGAGCGGTTTTATGTGGAGGTGGGCCAGGTGCTTGGCGCTGCCTCCCAGTCGCTCGAAGAGGCATTCCTGACCGAAATCCGCGTGCGCCTGGCAGAACGCAAGGCGCGCGATTTCCTCAATCAGAAAGTCAGCGCACTGCAGGCGCAGCTAGAAGCAAAGGGCGAAGCGTGAGTGACCGGCTGGATGCCCAGTTCGCATTCCTTCTTGAGGCGGACAAGCTCCGCCATGTCGAGCGCCAAAACCTGATCCTGGACTGCAGCCGCTGCGAGAACTCGGCAGAGCACAGCTGGCACCTGGCGCTCTATGCGCTGGTACTGGCGCCCTTTGCCGGTCCGGATGTGGATGTCTTCCGCGCCATCCGGATGCTGCTGCTGCATGACCTGGTGGAGATTGACGCCGGCGATCACCCGATTACCGATGCGGTAGACTGGGAGGCGGTCGCAATTTCTGAGCAAGCCGCTGCCAGGCGCCTTTTCGGCATGTTGCCCGCCGATCAAGGCGCTGAATTTCTTTCCCTCTGGCAGGAATTCGAGGCGGCGGAGAGCCCGGATGCACGCTTTGCCAAACGGGTGGACCACTGTCAGCCGGTTTTTCAAACCCTTTACGGCGCCCAGCCTTTGGACTGGCATGTCGGCGTGGTCCGCCAGAACCTGCACGGCGGCCGCGCGGCGGCGCTGGAGCAGGACTTTCCTGAAGCCTATCATCATGCAAGGTCGCTTTTGGGGGAAGACACTGGATTTGACTGCAGCCCGTTCACAAACCGTCTCGCCTTCCTGAATGAAGCAGACAAGCTCAAGCTGGTCGAACGCGCCTCCAAGCTTGGCGACGGCTCAAGGCATGAAAACTCGGCAGAGCACAGCTGGCACATCATGCTTTACGCTTGGGTGCTGGCAGAGCACAGCACAAACACGGTTGATGTGGACCGGGTACTGCAAATGCTGCTGCTGCACGACCTGGTGGAAATCGACGCAGGCGACGCGCCGATCCACGGTGTGATTGATCCCGATGCGCTGGCCGCGCTGGCCAAGGCAGAGAAGGCCGCGGCCGACCGCCTGTTCGGCATGCTGCCCCAGGAGCAAGGCAAACCGATGCGGAGCATCTGGGAAGAGTTCGAGGCGGCGGAAAGCACTGATGCCACTTTTGCCAAATCCATCGACCGGGTGCAACCGGTGCTGCTGAACCTGCTGAATGGAGGCGGCAGCTGGGTCGACTATGACGTCAGCCTGCCGCAGATCGACGCCCGGGTCGGCAGCAAGGTCAGCCGTGGCGCACCCGGCGTCTGGATCTATGTTCGGGCAAAGATCGAGCCCTGGTTCCGCGGCGCCGGACGACTTTAGGCCAGTTGCGGACGGAAGAGCTGGGTTTTGGCCCCGTCCCGGGTCAGTGTCAGAAACTCCCCGGGCTTCAGCTCATTCCAGGCATGGCCGCTCTGCTCCAGCGGCTCGGAGACCACAGCCCAGCCATTCATGCACGCGCTCCAGCGGTAGTAGACGGTCGGCGCGATCCGGTCCGAAGAATACCGGGCGGCAAACAGCCGTACTCCGTCTGACATCGCCACCGACAGACGCATGTGCGGCGTGGTGCCCCGGGCGCGGGACAGCGCCTCCATCCGGGCCACTGCCCTTTCCAAAGCGCTTTTGGGATCCGCATCCAGGCCCTCGGACAAGGCAAGCAGGAACAGCACCTCGCTATCGGTGGCACCGCGGCGGTATTCATACAGCTCGTCAGGAATGCACATGTCGGCGTGGCGGCGGAAGTTTTCGAACCCGCCCACTTGGCCGTTGTGCATAAAACTCCACCGTCCGGCCGCAAACGGGTGGCAGTTGTTTCGGCTGGTGGCTGAACCAGTTGACGCGCGTACATGCGCCAGAAACAGACCGGATTGGACCTGCCCGGCCACCGCGCGCAGGTTGCAATCTGACCAGGCCGGATAGACATCGCGGTACAGCCCCGGCTCTTCCCGGTGGGCATACCAAGCCACCCCGAACCCGTCGCCGTTTGTCACCGTCTTGGCCTCCGCCGCCTGCTGGCTTTGCACGATCAACGAATGTTCGGGCTTGGAAATGATGTCCTCAAGAAAAATCTCGGATCCGGTGTAGGCAGCCCATCGGCACATGTCTGCAATCCCTTTCCTGCAGCAGGAATGCAGACGGCATTCCCGGGAATTGGTCTAATGATGGAACATACTCCTAAGAATCCCCCCAATCACAGTCCAGTGTGCCCACGCACAAGTATGTGTTCATCTGCTGCAACCTGCGGAAACGGACCAGCCGGTGACGCATCGGGACTTCCCCGCGGCATGAAGATCGGATAGGCGGGGAGCATGGGCCCGCGGGAAGACCGTAGCACGGATGAGGGAGGCAGAGATGCCGATTCACTACTTTTATCTGATCATTGCGGTGGCGGCTGAGACCATCGGCACCACGGCCCTGCAAGCCAGCCAGCAGTTTACCAGACTGGGGCCGTCGCTGATCGTCCTGGTCGCCTATGGCTTTTCCTTCTACATGATGGGGCTGACGTTGAAGTTCATGCCGGTGGGCATTGTCTACGCCATCTGGTCCGGCCTTGGCATTCTGCTGATTGCGGTGATTGCCTTCTTTGTCTTCGGGCAAAAGCTGGATCTGCCCGCCGTCATCGGTATGGTTCTGATCATGTCCGGCATCGTCATCATCCACCTGTTTTCCAAGTCCTCGGGCCACTGATCCGCATTTGCGCAGGCTTAAGGCGGTTTTCCTCTGGCCTTTGTGCGGGGTTCGGGCTATGCGCGGCGCAACTTCCTTACAAAGGCGAACGTCATGGACTTGCGCAACATTGCGATCATTGCTCACGTTGACCACGGCAAAACCACCCTGGTCGACGAGCTGCTGAAACAATCCGGCGCCTTCCGCGAAAACCAGGCTGTGGCGGAACGCGCCATGGACAGCAACGATCTGGAGCGCGAGCGCGGCATCACCATTTTTGCCAAGCCGACCTCGGTCGAGTGGAACGGCACCCGGATCAATATCGTCGACACCCCCGGCCACGCCGACTTTGGCGGCGAAGTGGAACGTATCCTGTCGATGGTCGACGGCGTGGTGCTGCTGGTGGACGCCGCTGAAGGCCCGATGCCGCAGACCAAATTCGTGACCTCCAAGGCGCTGGCCCTGGGCCTGCGCCCGATCGTGGTGCTGAACAAAGTCGACAAGCCGGATGCCGAACCCGACCGGGCGCTGGACGAATGCTTTGATCTCTTTGCCTCGCTGGACGCCACCGAGGACCAGCTGGACTTCCCGCATATGTATGCCTCTGGCCGCAATGGCTGGGCCGACAATGAGCTCGACGGCCCCCGCAAGGACCTGAGCGCGCTGTTCAACCTGATCGTGAACCACGTGCCCGAGCCCAAGCAGGTGAAGAAGCAGAACGACGATTTCCGCATGCTGGCCACCACTCTGGGCAGCGACCCCTTTGTGGGCCGTCTGCTGACCGGCCGTGTCGAGACCGGCACCCTGAAGGTCGGTGCCACCGTGCAGGCAATCTCCCGCATCGGCCAGAAGATCGAGCAATTCCGCGTGACCAAAATCCAGGCCTTCCGCGGTCTGGCCCAGCAGGACATCGAAGAAGCCCAGGCAGGCGACATCGTCTCCATCGCCGGTATGTCCAAGGCCACCGTGGCTGATACCATCTGCGCACTGGCTGTCGACGAGCCGCTGGACGCCCAGCCGATCGACCCGCCGACCATCACCGTGACCTTTGGCATCAACGACAGCCCGCTGGCCGGCCGTGACGGCAAAAAAGTGCAGTCCCGCGTGATCCGCGACCGGCTGATGAAAGAAGCCGAGTCCAACGTTGCCATCAAAATCGCCGACACCCCAGGCGGCGAGGCATTCGAGGTCTCCGGCCGCGGCGAACTTCAGATGGGCGTTCTGATCGAGAACATGCGCCGCGAAGGGTTCGAGCTGTCGATCTCGCGCCCGCAGGTGATCATGCGCGAGGAAGACGGCCAGAAGATGGAGCCGATCGAAGAAGCCACCATCGACGTGGACGACGAATACTCCGGCGCGGTGATCGAAAAGCTGACCGGCGCCCGCAAGGGTGAGCTGGTCGAGATGAAGCCCGCAGGCGCAGGCAAGACCCGCATCATCGCCCACGTCCCTTCGCGCGGGCTCATTGGCTATCACGGCGAATTCCTGACCGACACCCGGGGCACCGGCGTGCTCAACCGCGTGTTCCACGGCTGGGCCCCGCACAAAGGCGCCATTCCGGGCCGCCGCGCAGGCGTGCTGATCTCAATGGAGAACGGCCAGTCTGTGGCTTACGCGCTGTGGAACTTGGAAGACCGCGGCAAGATGATGATCGGCGCCCAGGCCGACATCTACACCGGCATGATCATCGGCGAGCACTCCCGCGACAACGACCTGGAAGTGAACCCGCTGAAAGGCAAGAAGCTGACCAACGTGCGCGCCTCCGGCTCGGACGAGGCTGTGCGCCTGACCACTCCGATGACCCTGTCGCTGGAAGAGGCGATTGCCTATATCAACGACGACGAACTGGTCGAGGTGACGCCGAACAACGTGCGCCTGCGCAAGCGCTACCTGGACCCGCATGAGCGCAAGCGGATGTCCAAGGCCAGCGCCTAACGAATAGAAAACGGCGGCAGAAAAATCTGCCGCCGTTTTTCATTCTGGATCCGTCAGATGGGTGACGCTGCCGCCCAGGGCCACTCTGCCGGGCTGAAGCACCTCGGCATACCAGCCGCCATGCCCGCGCATTGCGTTATAGCCACCGTGGCCCAGCACCTCCTCCATCCGCGAACAGGGCGGACAAGGGCCGGAGATCTGTAGAACAACGCTGCCAATCTGCAGCCTGGCTTTGCGCAACGCGGCCAGGTTGATACCCGAAATCAGAAAGTTCCGGCGCAGTTGGTCCGGCTGAACAGCGTCAAGCCCTGCCAATGCAGCAATCACCGGCAAATGCTCAGCTTGGATCAAAGTGACTGCGCGCTTGCCTTGTTTGCCGTGATCTCCGTCCAGACCAGCCAGCGAAATGTCAACGGCTTCAGGTGCCAGCACATCTTCGCGCCGCCCGGGACGCACGCCGATCCACGCTACCCAGCCCTGGCCTGAGTGGCGTTTCAACATTTCCGCAAATGCGGTGACCATTATTCGGAGGTTTCCACCACCATCAGCTCGCGCTCGGAAGCTCCGCGCGCGTGGCTCAGTGCTTCCTGATACTCCGGGCTGTGATAGCAATCGACTGCCGCGTCGACACTCGGGAACTTGGCAACCACATTGCGCGGCCGCTCCTTGCCCTCGAGCTGCACAAACCGGCCGCCGCGGGCGATGAACGTGCCGCCGTGTTTGGCGATGGCCGGGCCCGCCAGCTCTGCATATTTGCCATAGGCATCGGCGTCGGTAACGGTCACATGTGCAATCCAAAGCGCGGGCATCGGAGCCTCCCAAGGTTATGGTCTTTCCGGCAGCCTAAGGCTTTTGCCGGAAAGACCAAGCATTTTTTTGACCAAACGGTCAGCCTGCCAGAACAGCCTCGGCAGCCTTGATCGCTTCCTCGGCACCAGAGAAGTCCTTACCGCCGCCCTGGGCCATATCCGGGCGGCCGCCGCCGCCCTTGCCGCCGACAGCCGGCACCGCGGCTTTCAGAACGTCCACGGCGGAAATGTCGCCGGTCAGATCGTCAGTCACACCCGCAGCCACAGCCACTTTACCGTCGTCTTCAGCAATCAGCAGGATCACACCAGAGCCAAGGTTCTGTTTGTGCTTGTCGATCAGACCGCGCAGGTCCTTGCCGGACACGCCCTGCAGAGCCTGGGCCAGGAACTTCTTGCCGTTGACGTCCTTGGCCTCGGCGCCGCCCCCGGAGCCGCCGCCCATGGCGATCTGCTGCTTCAGGTTGGAAATCTCGTTCTGAAGCGCCTTGCGTTCGTCCATCATCGCCTTGAGACGGTCCATCACGTCGGCAGGCTGCGCCTTCAGCGCGCCGGCAACTTCAGCCATCCGGCCCGCTTCGCGTTCCAGATGCGCAAACGCGGCGGCCCCTGTCAGCGCCTCGATCCGGCGCACGCCAGCGGAGGATGCACTGTCACCGAGGATCACAAATGTGCCGATGTCACCGGTCTGCTTCACATGAGTGCCGCCGCAAAGCTCAATCGAATAGGTCTCACCATCGTGGCCCTTGCCGGTCGGCGCGCGGCCCATGGAAACCACGCGGACCTCTTCGCCGTATTTCTCGCCAAACAGCGCCTGGGCGCCAAGTTCGCGGGCGTCATCCGGGGTCATGATCCGGGTGGACACAGGCGTGTTTTGACGGATGAAATCATTCACTTCCGCACCGACCTTGGAGAGTTCCTCAGCGCTCATTGCTTTGTTGTGGCTAAAGTCAAACCGCAAACGGTCGGCGGCATTCAGCGAGCCCTTCTGTGCCACATGCTCCCCCAGCGCGTTGCGCAGCGCTTCGTGCAGCAGGTGTGTGGCCGAGTGGTTGGCCCGGATCTGGCTGCGGCGTACGTGGTCCACTTCCATCGCAGCGCCATGGCCAACGGTGATCTCGCCTTCGGTCACTTCGGCGATGTGCAGGAACAGGCCCTCCACTTTCTTGGTGTCTGTGATACGGGCCGCGCCGCCCTCAACAGTCAGCACGCCAATGTCACCAACCTGGCCGCCGCTTTCACCGTAAAATGGCGTCTGGTTCAGGATGATCTGTACCATGGCGCCCTTGGCGGCGGACGGCACCTGCGCGCCGTCCTTGACGATGGCCATGATCTGGCCTTCGGCCTTCTCGGTCTCATAGCCCAGGAAATCCGTGGTGCCGGCCGCGTCGACGATGTCGAAGTAGACCTTCACATCCGCCGCTTCACCCAGGCCAATGCCGCCAGCGCGGGACTTCTCTTTCTGCTCTTTCATCGCAGCATCGAAACCATCGGTGTCGACCTCGATCTCCTTGGCGCGCAGGGCGTCCTGGGTCAGGTCGAGCGGGAAGCCATAGGTGTCATACAGCTTGAACGCAGTTTCACCCGGCAGCACGTCGCCCTGCCCCAGGTCGGCGGAGGCCTCGTCCAGCAGTTTCAGACCGCGGTCCAAGGTCTTGAGGAAGCGGGTTTCTTCCTGCTCAAAGGTTTCCTCGATCAGTGCCTGGCCTTGGCCAAGCTCCGGATAGGCCGCGCCCATCTTCTGGACCAGAGACGGCACCAGCTTATGCATAACCGGATCGATGGCGCCCAGCAGCGAGGCGTGGCGCATCGCGCGGCGCATGATCCGGCGCAACACATAGCCGCGGCCTTCGTTTGAGGGCAGCACGCCTTCGGCAATCAGGAAGGAGCAGGAGCGCAGGTGATCGGCGATCACCCGGTGATGCACGTTCTGGTCGCCAAACGGGTCGGTATTCGTGACATTTGCCGAGGCTTCGATCAGCGATTTGAACAGGTCGGTTTCATAGTTGTCGTGGGTGCCCTGCAACAGCGCCGCAATCCGCTCCAATCCCATGCCGGTGTCGATCGACTGCATCTCCAGATCCACCATCGAGCCATCGGCGAACCTCTCGTTCTGCATAAAGACGAGGTTCCAGATCTCAATAAAGCGGTCGCCGTCTTCCTCAGGCGAGCCCGGAGGGCCGCCCCAGATGTGCTCGCCGTGGTCATAGAAGATCTCGGTGCAGGGGCCGCAGGGGCCGGTGTCGCCCATCTGCCAGAAGTTGTCGGAGGTCGCGATGCGGATAATCCGGTCCTCCGGCACGCCCATCTTCTTCCAGATTTCAAAGGCCTCATCGTCTGTGTGATAGACGGTGGTGTACAGCCGGTCCTTCGGAATATCGAATTCCTTGGTGATCAGTTCCCAGGCAAAGGGGATCGCCTCGTGCTTGAAGTAATCGCCAAAGGAAAAGTTGCCAAGCATTTCAAAGAACGTGTGGTGGCGCGCGGTGTAGCCGACGTTGTCGAGATCGTTGTGCTTGCCGCCCGCGCGCACGCATTTCTGCGAGGTGGTCGCGCGCTTGTAGTCGCGGGTCTCCACCCCGGTGAAGCAGTTCTTGAACTGAACCATGCCCGAGTTGGTGAACATCAGGGTCGGGTCATTGCGGGGCACCAGCGGGCTGGAGTCCACCACTTGGTGACCTTGTTGGCCAAAGTAGTTCAGAAAGGTAGAGCGGATATCGTTGAGCGTCGGCATGTGCGGGATCTCTTGCGGGCTTAAAAAAGCGTTCCGGGCAGGTTTACCCGCCCGCCGGCTCACTGTCCACAGCGGGAAGCGGCATGGCCCTGCGAAAAAGGGCGCAGCCTGCGCCACGCCCTGATATTCCCTGGATTTGATCAGATTGTCCGGCGCTTAGGCCTCAAGGATGTCGTCTGCATCACCCACATCAGGACGCTCAAACTCCAGCCCGTGGGCGGCGCGGATCTTGTCCTCGATGTCATAAGCAACAGAGGCGTTTTCCCGCAGGAAAACCTTGGCATTCTCCCGGCCCTGACCGATCCGCTCATCCCCGTAGGAGAACCAGGCACCCGACTTGTTCACGACCCCTGCCGCAACGCCGAGATCCAGCAACTCGCCCATCTTGGAGATGCCTTCGCCATACATGATGTCGAATTCCACCTGCTTGAACGGCGGCGCCACCTTGTTCTTGACCACCTTCACGCGGGTCGAGTTGCCGACCACCTCGTCCCGGTCCTTGATCGCGCCGATGCGGCGGATGTCCAAGCGGACGGAGGAGTAGAATTTCAGTGCATTGCCGCCGGTTGTGGTTTCGGGCGAACCGAACATCACGCCGATCTTCATGCGGATCTGGTTGATGAAGATCACCATGCATTTGGAGCGGCTGATGGAGCCGGTCAGCTTGCGCATTGCCTGGCTCATCAGGCGCGCCTGCACACCGACGTTGCTGTCGCCCATGTCGCCCTCAAGCTCGGACTTCGGTGTCAGTGCCGCCACCGAGTTGACGATGACCATATTGACCGCACCGGAGCGCACCAGCGTGTCGGTAATCTCCAGCGCCTGTTCGCCAGTGTCGGGCTGCGAGATCAGCAGTTCGTCCAGGTCAACACCCAGCTTGGCCGCATACTGCGGGTCCAGCGCGTGTTCTGCGTCAACGAACGCGCAGACGCCGCCCTTCTTCTGCTGTTCTGCGATGCAATGCAGCGTCAGCGTCGTTTTACCGGAGCTTTCCGGGCCATAGATTTCGATGATCCGGCCCATCGGCAGGCCGCCGATTCCCAATGCGATGTCCAGCCCCAGAGAACCGGTCGAGCTCGCCTCGATCTCCTGCATGGCATTGCCGTCGCCAAGCTTCATGATCGAGCCCTTGCCGAACTGCCGCTCAATCTGGGCAAGCGCGCTGTCCAGCGCCTTTTGCTTGTCACCACTTACTTTATTTTTCATGGTCAAAAGATCCGCCATAGTCCCTTGTCCTTTTCTATGTGTCACACACCGGGGCGCGCGGCAATCACTGCTTTGTTCACCTCTTGTTCCTTATGAGATCAAAAAGAGAACATTGCAACCCAAAATCTGATGTACCCACATCAAGGCCAGGGTGTTAAAGATTGGTTTATGGTTAAAGCCGAGCAAGAAATTTTACCGGGCAGTTAACGGAATGATGATATTTTTCAAGGAACGGCTGGCCTTGCTGTCTGTTCCCAAGACTGGCACCACAGCCTTTCATGCCGCATTGCGCAACCGGGCGGACCTGGTGATTTCCGGCCCGCCAGAGCTGAAGCATGCCCCGCTCTACCGATATAACCGGTGGATCCGGCCGATGTATGAACGGGTTTGCGGAGCGGAGCTGGAAGTCGCAGCCGTCATGCGGGAACCGGTCAGCTGGCTGGGCAGCTGGTACAGGTACCGACAAAGACCAAGCCTGGACGGCAGGCCGAACTCGACCAAGGGCGTCAGCTTCGAGGAATTCCTGCATGCCTACTGCAAGGGCAAGCCGCCAAGTTTTGCAAATGTCGGAAGCCAGGCCAAGTTTCTGGAAGCCCAGCCGAATGGCTGCAAGGTCAGCCATCTGTTCCGCTACGAGGATCAGGACAAGCTAAAGACGTTTCTTGAGCAGCGCCTGCAGCAGGAGATTTTTCTGGAGCGCAAGAATATCAGCCCCAAAGGCGACCTCGTGCTGAGCCCCGGGGCGGAAGCGCATCTGCGGCACAAGCGCCCGGCGGAGTTTGAGCTCTACGAGTTAATACTCCTGCGCTGAACAAGAAAGCCGCCAGTCCCGGCGGCTTTCTTAAGGGGTCAGTGCAGCTGAGCGTGCACCGTTTCAGTGAGTTGATTGAGAGAAAACGGTTTGGGCAGGAATACCGAGTTCGGCACATCCGGGTCAGCTTCGCCAAAGGCGCCTTCGGCATACCCCGAGACAAACACCACCCTTGTATCGGGCCGCTCTTTCAGTGCTTCACGCACCCAGCTGGGGCCATCCATGCCAGGCATGACAACGTCGGTCACAAAGACGTCCACGGTCAGGCCCGGATCCTCCAGCGTGCGCAGCGCATCCTCGGCAAATTCGGCTTCCAGAACCGTATAGCCGCGCATGCGCAACGCTCGGGACGCAAAGGCGCGCACTGGCGCCTCGTCTTCAACCAGCAGCACCACGCCTTCGCCATGCTGGCTAGCCGATGCTGCCTTGTCGTCAGTCTCGGCAGGTGTCTCGACCACCGCCTGTTCAGCCTGCTGTTTGAACACAGGAAAAAACAAGGTGAATTGGGTGCCGTGGCCCTTGACCGAGTCGACAAAAATATAACCGCCGGTCTGTTTGATGATGCCATATGCGGTCGAGAGGCCCAGCCCGGTGCCTTCGCCGGTGCGCTTGGTTGTGTAGAAAGGCTCAAACACTTTTTGCAGCTTGTCCGGCGCAATCCCGACGCCTTCGTCCGAAACCTTGACCGTCACCCAATCCCCTGAAGGCACGGTCGCACGGTCGCGTTCCAGCGGTTTGTCCAGAGAGATCACTTCGGTTTCGACACGGATTTCGCCGCCCTGCGGCATCGCATCACGCGCATTCACCACAAGGTTCATTAGAACCTGCTCAAGCTGCCGCTTGTCGGCGCGGATCGACTTCATCACCGGATCGTGGCTGAGGGTCAGGGTGACCTTCTCGCCGACCAGACGGTTCAGCAGATGGGTCAGGTCCGAGAGCGTGTCGCGCACATCCAGGATTTCCGGCTGCAGTGTCTGCTTGCGCGAGAACGCCAGCAGCTGGCTGACCAGCGAGGCGGCCCGGTTGGCATTTTCATGGATCTGGATCAGGTCGCCATAGTCCTGGTCGCCCTGGTCATGGCGCAGAAGCAGCAGATCGCAATGGCCCGAGATCGCCGTCAGCAAGTTGTTGAAGTCATGCGCCACACCGCCGGCCAGCTGGCCGATCGCCTGCATCTTCTGGCTTTGCACAAATTGCGCTTCCAGCGTCTTCAGTTCGGTCGCGTCGTTCAAGACCGCAATCAGCACCGGAGTGCCCTCTTCCACAACGCGCGTGAGCGTCACCTGGACAAAAACTTCCTTGTCCGCACGCGACAGGCGCAGGAACTCGGACTTGTTCGGCGCAAGCCCGTCCGCCGTATCGCGCAGCCAGTCGGACATCGGGCGGCCAAGGCCCTCCATCAGCTGGCCCAGTTTCAGGTTCGCACAGCTATCAACCCCCAATAGGCGCAGGGCCATCCGGTTTGTTGTCAGGATCTCGCCCGTCGGCGCAACCTTCAGGAACGGCACCGGCAGCGCTTCAAGCCCGGCCTGAGCGGAATCGAACCCGGTCTCATCCACCTCCATCAGGAACAACTCGCTGCGCCCCTGGGTGCGGTTCTTTTCGCTGACGAGCACCTGAACCGGACCGGTTTTGGTGCTGAGCGTGTTGATTTGCCCGGGCAGAACCGGAAGCGAAGGGAACAGCCGGTCGGTGGACTTTACCCGTTCGCCAATCAGGCCGCGGGCGGCTTCATTCATGAACAGGACCGCTCCAGTGCGGCCGACGGTGATCATCGGAACCGGCATCGTTTCCGCTCCGCGCCCATTGCCACCGCGGTCCAGGATGTCCTCCACCCGCCACAGGAAGCTTCCGCCATTCATCTGGTGCACCGCCAGCCGCACTTGGCCGCGCCGGGTCACGATGTCCTCGCGTGCTGCGCCGTCGACCCTAGCCCGGCTCTGCAGCCGGTAGAGCACCGCTGAGGGGTTCGCCAGCACCGAGCGCAGTGTTCCTGCTAGCGTTTCGCGGCTGGCATCCTGAAACCGCTTAACAGCAGCACCGTTGCAGGCGTGGATCACCCCGTCGTCATCGGTGACAAAGCTTGGCGTGGCATCCTTCTCGATGAAACCGGTCAGCAGCTCCGCAGCCATCGCCCGCGCATTCAACCGGACCCGGGTCTGGATCACCATCAGAACCGCCACTGCCATCAGCGTCAGCCCGACCATCACGAAACCGCGGCCGATCCACTCCGGCAACGGCAGCAGCCAGGGGCCGAACAGCAAAATCAAGGCAAGCAGCACAATTGCTGCCAGCCTGGCATGTTCAGGCGCGTACACCCGCAATTCCGGAACGGAGGTTTCTTGGCGCACGGACATTACGGCTCCATCAACAGTGCTTGATGCCGCCATAACGCGGCGGTTTTGGTTAAAACCACGTTAAGAAACACAACGGTTTTCCAGCGTGAAGCCTAACAACCGCCTTTTGTATGCGTCAACACGGCAACGTAGAAACCGTCCGTGCCGTTTTGTACCTGCCAGCCTTGCTCTGCGGCAAGAAACCACTCCTGGCTCTCCCGGATAAACTGTTGAACCTGTTCGCTATTTTCAGCAATTAGCATTGAGCAGGTCGCATAGGCCAATGTGCCCCCCGGCGCCACCAGGCGGGCCGCTTTGCGCAATATTTCCGATTGCGTCTGTTGCAACGCCTGCAGGTCCTCTCGGGTCAGACGCCATTTGCCTTCAGGCGAGCGCCGCCAGGAACCAGAGCCGGAACAAGGCACGTCGCACAGGACCAGGTCAAACGGAGCATTGCGCGCCAGCATCGAGCTTTCCAGGAGCGAAACCTTGGCACCCGCCCGTGCCGCACGCTCCGGCAGATCCTTCATGCGTCTCGGGTCGGCGTCATGGGCAAAGACATCAAGCTTGGCCTGAGCTGCCATCGCCAGGCTTTTGCCGCCGCCGCCAGCACAATAGTCCAGAACCGTCATGCCATTCCGAAGCGGCAGCTTCTCCACCACCGCCTGGCTGGCGGCGTCCTGCAGTTCCACCAGCCCGGTTTGATAGGGTTTGGAATTGCGCAGCTTGCGGGAACCTTCAGTGATTTCCAAAGCGGTTGCAGCGACGGGATGCGGCTGAGCGGCGACTCCCGCGACCTCCAGCGCTGCCTGCGCTTTCTGCAAGGAGCCCTTGGCCGTGTTTACCCGCAGATGCACCGGTGCCCGGCTGCGCAGGGCACGGGCGGCGGCCTCTGCCTGATTACCCAGGCTGCTGCTGAACTCAGGCCAGAGCCAATCCGGGATGTCCAGGGCCTCAGCCCCTTCGGGCGCAGCAGGCGACTGCCGCTCCTGCCCGGTCAGCGGCGACGGGGCATGGCCCTCACCGGTGAAGAATTCCTCCGGGTCCAGCCCAGCCTCACGCACGGCGCCCAGGATCAATCCGCGGCCGCTGCGGGCACCGCCAAGTGCTGCGTGCGACCGCAGGCAGCGCAGCGCGGTGAACACATGGTCGCGCACTGCGGCCCGGTCCTTGGAACCGGCAAAGCGGCTCCGCCGTCCCCATGACGTCAGCGCTTTTTCGGCGGGCGCGCCTGCCAGCACCTGGTCCAGGATTTCGATGGCCGCCTGCAGGCGGGCGGCGGGGGTCATGCCCCTGCCCTCTTCTTACAAGCGGCCTGCATGGCTCTTAACCCACCCGGTAGTTCGGCGCTTCGCGGGTGATCTGCACGTCATGGACGTGGCTTTCCTTCAGGCCGGCACCGGTGATGCGGACAAAATTGCAGTTCTTGCGCATCTCGTCGACGGTGGCGCAGCCGGTATAGCCCATTGCCGCACGCAAGCCGCCCACCAGCTGGTGGATCACCGCATTGGCGCCGCCCTTGTAGGGCACCTGGCCTTCAATGCCTTCCGGCACCAGCTTGTCGCTGGCCGCATCCTTCTGGAAATACCGGTCGGCCGAGCCGCGCGCCATGGCGCCCATCGAGCCCATGCCGCGGTAGGATTTGAAGGACCGGCCCTGATAGAGGATCACTTCACCCGGGGATTCATCGGTGCCCGCAATCATCGAGCCCACCATGGCGCAGGACGCACCGGCCGCAATCGCCTTGGCGAAATCGCCAGAGAACTTGATGCCGCCGTCAGCGATGACAGGAATATCGCCGGCAGCTGCGGCGCAATCCATGATCGCGGTCAGCTGCGGCACACCCACGCCGGCCACCATGCGGGTGGTGCAGATCGAACCCGGGCCGATGCCCACTTTCACGGCGTCAGCGCCCGCATCAATCAGCGCCTTTGTGGCTTCTGCAGTGGCCACGTTACCGGCAATCACCTGAACAGAGCTGGACAGTGCCTTGACCCGTTTCACCGCTTCGATCACGCCAGCGGAATGACCGTGCGCGGTGTCCACCACGACGATGTCTACACCGGCGTCGATCAGCGCCTCGGAACGGGCAAAACCGCTGTCACCAACCGAACTTGCGGCAGCTACGCGCAGACGGCCCAGTTCATCCTTGCAGGCAGTGGGGTTCAGAACCGCCTGTTCAGTGTCCTTCAAGGTCAGCAGACCAGTCAGCTTGCCTTCGCCATCAGTGACCAGCAGCTTTTCGATCCGGCGCGCCTTCATCAGCGACTTGGCTTCCTCCAGATCGGCCGGCTCCTGCAGCATGGCCAGGTTGTCGGAGGTCATCATCACCGAGACCGGCGTGCTGTCATCGGAGGCAAAGCGCATGTCGCGGTTGGTCACGATGCCCAGAACACGGCCCGAGCCGTCGACAACCGGGAAACCTGTCACCCGGTAGCGTTCCTGCAGCGCCTTGGCGTCGGCCAGAGTCTGATCCGCCGTCAGCGTGATCGGGTTGTAAACGATGCCGGAGACAAAGCGCTTGACCCGGCGCACCTGGCGGGCCTGCTCCTCGGTATCCAGGTTCTTGTGGATCACGCCCATGCCGCCGGCCTGCGCCATCGCAATCGCCATCCGTGCCTCGGTCACGGTGTCCATTGCCGAACTCAGCAGCGGAATGTTCAGCGACACCGACCGCGTCACCCGGGTGCGGGTATCGGCGGTGTTGGGCAGCACGCTGGACGCGCCCGGCACCAGAAGAACGTCATCAAAGGTGAGAGCCTCACGAATTTGCATTTGTCATCCCCATGCATAACCCCGTTTGGCGGTGACCCTATGGCACAGAAAGCCGCGGGGGAAAAGAGGCCCGGGCCAGAATTCCTGCAGTGCAGAAAAACTCTTGGGTGCGGCTGATCTGGGTCAAGGCGCCCCGCAAGTGGCGGCGTATCAGAAAAGCTGAGGAAACAGTGTAGGATTTAGCCATGCCCGGCCCGCTGAACAACATCACCGTTCTGGACCTGACCCATGTGCTGGCGGGTCCCTATTGCTCGATGATCCTGTCGGATCTCGGCGCCCGGGTGATCAAGGTGGAACGCCCCGGCGGGGGCGACGACACCCGTGCCTTTCCGCCGTTCAAGGACGGCGAAAGCGCCTATTTCGCCACCATCAACCACGGCAAGCAAAGCATCGCGCTGGACGTGAAGGCGGCGGAAGACCGCGCGGTGTTCGAACGGCTGCTGGCGCAGGCGGATGTGCTGCTGGAGAACTACCGCCCCGGGGTGATGCAAAGGCTCGGCTATGGCTGGCAGGACCTGCACGCTAAACACCCGCGGTTGATCTATGGCGCGGTGTCGGGGTTTGGCCATACCGGACCGGATGCCCTCAAACCGGCCTATGACATGGTGGTACAGGCCCGCGGCGGGGTTATGTCAATCACCGGCGAAAAGAACCGTGAGCCTGTGCGGGTCGGTGCCTCGATCGGCGATATCGTGGCAGGCATGTTCCTGGGCCACGGTATTCTTGCAGCTCTACTGGAGGTTCAGCAGACCGGTGAAGGCAAATTCGTCGATGTTGCCATGCTGGACAGCCAGCTGGCACTGCTGGAACACGCGATTGCAATCACTTCGGTTACGGGAGACGCGCCGCAGCCCTCTGGCGCCCGGCATCCGTCAATCACTCCGTTTGAAACCTTCCATGCCTCAGACGGGCTGTTTGTGATTGCAGCTGGGAACGACGCGCTTTTTACCAAGCTCTGCACGGTGCTGCAGTTGCCGCTTGCCCAGGACCCCCGCTTTGCCACCAATCCGGCGCGCTGCGAGAATGCCCGGCTACTGAAGCGGTTGATCGAAGCTGTGACCCTGGGCGGCAGCACAGACCACTGGATCGCCTTGCTCTCGGAAGCTGGCATTCCAACCGGGCCGATCCAATCCATGGACCAGGTGCTTGAGGATCCGCAGATCCTTGCCCGCAATATGGTTGTAAGCGTGCTGGGGGAAGATGGAAACGCCACCTATACCGCCGCCGGAAACCCGATCAAGATGAGCGGTTTGCCGGATCCTGCCACCCGCCCCTCTGCGCCCCGGCTGGATGGCAACCGGGCAGAGATTCTGTCGTGGCTGAAAGAGGTTGAAACCCGGCAAGGATCCAAGCCGCCAGACCGTTGAAAACCCGCATCCCAAGGTCATCAAAAATTCAAAAATGGCGCCGGCAGACGGGAAAATGCCGCCCTTTGCCTTTCGCTTGCCGCAAAAGCCCATATGCTCCGCCTAAATTGCGGAATGAGAAGGCCACAGGCATGACTGACGAACCCCTCGTTGTGTTTACCCCCTCCGGCAAGCGCGGACGTTTTCCCGCCGGCACCCCGATCCTGACCGCTGCGCGCCAGCTCGGGGTCGACCTCGACTCGGTCTGCGGCGGCCGCGGCATCTGCTCGAAATGCCAGATCACCCCGTCTTACGGCGAGTTTCCCAAGCACGGTGTGACCGTCGAAGAAGGCGCGCTGAGCGAGTGGAACAAGGTCGAGCAGCGCTACAAGGACAAGCGCGGCCTGATCGACGGCCGCCGCCTGGGCTGCCAGGCGACGATCCAAGGCGACATCGTGGTGGACGTGCCGCCGGAGAGCCAGGTGCACCGCCAGGTGGTGCGCAAACGCGCCGAGGCTCGCGACATCACCATGAATCCCTCCACCCGCCTGTTCTATGTCGAGGTGGAAGAGCCTGACATGCACAAGCCCTCCGGCGATATGGAGCGGCTGATCGAAGCGCTGGAAACCCAGTGGGGCCTCAAGGGCGTCAAGACCGACCTGCACATCCTGCAGTGCATGCAGCCGATCCTGCGCAAGGGCGGCTGGAAAGTCACCGTCGCCGTGCATCTGGGCGACGAAAGCCACCCACCCAAGATCATGCACATCTGGCCGGGCTATTATGAGGGCACCGTCTACGGCTTGGCTGTAGACCTCGGATCGACCACCATCGCGGCGCATCTGTGCGATCTGAAAACCGGCGAAGTAGTGGCCTCCTCGGGCATCATGAACCCGCAGATCCGCTTTGGCGAAGACCTGATGAGCCGCGTCAGCTATTCGATGATGAACAAGGGCGGCGATGTCGAAATGACAAACGCCGTTCGCGAGGGCATGAACGCGCTTTTCACCCAGATCGCGTCCGAAGCGGAGATCGACAAGGCGCTGATTGTCGACGCCGTATTCGTCTGCAACCCGGTTATGCACCACCTGTTCCTCGGGATTGACCCATTTGAGCTGGGCCAGGCGCCTTTTGCACTTGGCACCTCCAACGCACTGGCGCTGCGCGCGGTTGAGCTGGATCTCAACATCCACCCTGCCGCCCGTGTCTACCTGCTGCCTTGCATCGCAGGCCATGTGGGGGCCGACGCCGCGGCCGTGGCGCTGTCCGAAGCGCCCGACAAATCCGAAGACCTGGTTCTGGTCGTCGACGTGGGCACCAACGCCGAGATCCTGCTGGGCAACAAGGAAAAAGTGCTGGCCTGCTCCTCGCCTACCGGCCCGGCGTTTGAGGGCGCGCAGATCTCCAGCGGCCAGCGCGCCGCGCCAGGCGCCATTGAACGCGTCGAGATCAATCCTGAGACCAAGGAGCCCCGCTTCCGTGTGATCGGTTCGGAAATCTGGTCGGATGAAGACGGCTTTGCCGCCTCCATTGCCACTACCGGTATCACCGGCATCTGCGGCTCTGGCATCATCGAGGCAATTGCCGAAATGCGTCTGGCGGGTGTTCTGGACGCCTCAGGCCTGATCGGTTCGGCCGAACAAACCGGCTCCGCCCGCTGTATCGCCGACGGGCGCACCAACGCCTACATGCTGTGGGATGGCTCCGCCGAGGGCGGGCCCACCATCACTGTCACCAACCCGGACATCCGCGCCATCCAGATGGCCAAGGCAGCTCTCTACTCCGGCGCGCGCCTGCTGATGGATAAATTCGGCGTCCAGACCGTAGACCGCGTGGTGCTGGCCGGCGCCTTTGGCGCCCATATCTCCGCCAAACACGCGATGGTGCTGGGCATGATTCCCGACTGTCAGCTGGACAAGGTGACGTCGGCAGGAAATGCCGCCGGGACCGGTGCCCGCATTGCGCTTTTGAATACCAAAGCGCGCGGCGAGATTGAGGAAACCGTCCGCAATATCGAGAAGATCGAAACCGCCGTGGAACCCCGCTTCCAGGAGCATTTCGTGAATGCGTCCGCCATTCCAAACTCGGCGGAGCCCTTCCCGATCCTGGAAACCGTCGTGACCCTGCCGCAGGTGAACTTCAACACCGGCGGCGGCGAAGGCGAAGGCGCCGGAGGCGGACGCCGCCGACGCCGCCGCGGCTGATCCAGTCCCTGAAAGATTTTCGCCGCGGCACCCTTGACCTTGCCGGCGCCGCGGCATACTCCTGCCTTCACAAGCGGGTATGGTGAAATGGTATCATGCGAGCTTCCCAAGCTTAAGGCGCGGGTTCGATTCCCGCTACCCGCTCCAACTCTCCTTATTTTTCAGAGTCTTCCCGCCAAATTTCATGGCGCCACCGCCTGACGGATCAGACCGCGCGCAAGCCGTCTTCTTATGTTAGACTGCCCCGGCAGGCCCGCTTTGTTTGGGCTGCCAGTTTGGGAGGGTACCAGTATGACTTAACAATATTTCGCCGCCACACTCCTGTGCGCCTTTGGGGCCGCAACCGCGGGTGCAGGCACGACCTGGGAACAGGGCGGCACCGGTACTGGCATTGCAAACAACACACCCACCGAAGTTTCCGACGGCTACATGGTTATCCAGACCAGCAGTTCTTATGAAAATGTTGAGATGGAAGAGGCGGGACACCCGATGAACGGTGCCGCAGGGCCATGCTTTGGCGCAGTCGAGGCTGCCCCCTCCGGGGTCACCGGCGGAGGTATCTGCGCCTTTACCGACAAGGCCGGAGACAAGGTTGTGCTGCATTGGCACGCCGAGGGCATGGACGCCTCAGGTGCATTGACCGGCAGCTGGAAACTAAGCGGCGGAACGGGCCCCTGGTCCGGGGCGAAAGGCGGCGGCACCTTCTCTTCCCTGACGGATCCGTCGAACGGAAAATTCGTCAACACGATCACCAGCAGCATTACCCTGCCCTGATCAGCACTGCGGGGCGTCCCCGCCCCGCAACTTCCATAACTGGCGTCAGCTGCCGGCCTCGCGCACGAAATCCAGCAAGGCGCGGGTAGAGCCATCCTTGCCGTCTGCACTAGCCTCGCCAGCCAGCAGAGGCGCCAGAGTATTGGCCAGCTCCTTACCCAGTTCCACCCCCCACTGATCAAAAGAGTTGATCCCCAGGATCACCCCTTCTACGAACACCCGGTGTTCATAAAGGGCAATTATCTGGCCCAGAACATGCGGTGTCAGCTGTGGAAAAACCAGTGTGGTCGAAGGACGGTTTCCCGGGAACACCCGGTGCCGCGCCTGACGCTCCAGCTCGGCCCCCTCATAGCCTTTTGCCCGCATCAGCGCACAGGCTTCCTCCAGGCTGCGTCCGCACATCAGCGCTTCGGACTGGGCCAGGCAATTCGCCACCAGCAGCTTGTGATGATGTGCAAGATCTGGCTCATGACCTTGTGCTGCCACGATAAATTCGGCCGGCACGACAGAGGTTCCCTGATGCAGAAGCTGGTAGAATGCGTGCTGGCCGTTGGTCCCTGGCTCGCCCCAAACAACCGGACCTGAGGAATACGGCAGATCCGAACCATCCATCGCTACTGACTTGCCGTTAGATTCCATCTCCAACTGCTGCAGATACGCAGGAAGCCGCCTCAGCCGCTGGTCATAGGGCAGCACCGCGCGGGTCGGATGGCCGCACACCTGATTGTGCCAGATACCGGTCAGCGCCAGCATCACAGGCATGTTCTGCTGCCAGGGCGCGCTGCGGAAATGATCATCCATCGCCCTGCCGCCCGCCAGGAAAGCACGGAAATTCTCCGGCCCGACGGCCAGCATCAGGCTGAGCCCAATAGGCCCCCAGACCGAATAGCGCCCGCCAACCCAATCTTCGAACCCGAACACGTGCTTGAGCGGAATACCAAAGGCCGCGGTTTCTTCCTCTGAGGTCGACAGAGCCAGAAACTGCTGCGCCGGATCACCACCGCCCTCCACAACCCAGCGCCGAGCCGTTGCAGCGTTGGTCATCGTCTCGATGGTGGTAAAGGTTTTGGAAGCCACAATCACCAAAGTTGTCTTTGGATCAATCCGTTGCAGAATATCGTGGATATGCGCCCCGTCCACATTGGAAACAAAATGACAGCGCGGGCCATCGTGGTAGGGCGCCAGCGCCAATGCAGCCATCACCGGTCCGAGGTCAGAGCCACCGATCCCGATATTGACAACGTCAGTGAAGGCACCGCCCGGTCCGGCAAAGGCCCCAGAGCGCACCTGCCCCGCCAAATCCTCCATGCGCTCCAGCGTGTGCCGCAGCGGCGCCCGGACGTCCTGCCCGTCGACCAGAAGCTCTGGTCCCTCAGGGTCCCTCAAAGCCGTATGCAGGACAGCGCGCTGTTCGGTTTCATTGATCCGGCCGCCGTCGAACATCGCCGCGCGCCTGTCTGCAACACCCCGGCTTTCACACAGCGCAATCAGTTCTGCACGCGTTTCTGCTGTGATCCATGTTTTGGAGTAATCAAAGAGGAGTGACCCGGACCGCACGCTGAACTCAGCGGCGCGATGAGGGTTTTCAGCAAACAAATCAACCATTTTTCCGCTGCAGGTCTTGGAATGCAGCGCTTTCAATACCGTAAACATAATTTTCTTTCCTGAATTCAAGGCGCCCAATGGACGGAGATCTCGGACAGAACTGCCTGAATCGGCGCACTTTCCGGCGGCATCGACATCGCCTGCTCAAGCGCCTTGCGCTTGGCATCTCCGAAGATCACCAGGTGCTTGGCGATTGCTCCATCCAGCACCCGCGCCGTGAGGCTGATCCGGGCTTCCGGCTGGCTGTCCGGCCGCACCACCGTCAGCGCCGGAGCGTCAGCCGCCAGTGCCGCTTCGATCCCTTCCGCCCCGGGAAACAATGAAGCCGTGTGCATATCTTCGCCCATCCCCAGCAGCAGCACCGACAGCGGAAGCTGGGGAACGACCTGGCTTTCCAGTTCCGCCAGCACATCTTCTGGTTCCCGCGCCGGGACATGAAACGGCAAAAACCGTGCTGCAGCGGCCCGGCTCTGCAGCAGGCGCGCGCGGATCATCCGTGCATTTGAGCGTTCACTGTCCGTTGCAACCCAGCGTTCGTCAGTCGCCATCACCTGCACCCGGTCCCACTCCAGGTCTGCCGCGCACAGATCATCAAAGATCGCCCCCGGGGTCGAGCCGCCAGCCACCGCAAAGGAGGCCCCTTCATGGTGAAAAAGATGCGTCTTCAAATCACCCGCGATTTCATTTGCCACTTCGATCGCCAGCATGTCCCGGTCAGGGTATTCGTTGAATTTCATGGGTTTATCCCCCTCCATTCACGCCCATCGCGGCGCATCAGCAAATCGGCATCGCCGGGTCCGGTGCTGCCGCTCTCGTAGGGTTTAGGCACATCTCCCCGGGACTTCCAGCCCGCAATCACCGGATCCGTCCAGGCCCAGGCCGCCTCTACCTCGTCGCCCCTCATAAACAACGTCTGGTTGCCGCGCACAACATCCATAATCAAACGTTCATAGGCATCCGGCGGATCGCCGCCTTCCGGCCCCAGTGCTTCGGCAAAGCTCATGTCAAGCGGCACGTCGACCAGACGCATGCCGCCCTGTCCCGGTTCCTTGATGGTCACGCTCAGAGTGATGCCCTCATTCGGCTGCAAGCGGATCTTCAGGTGATTGGCATGGCGTCCCGCCTCGGCGCCGAAGATCGAGTGCGGTGCGTCCTTGAACATTACGTTGATCACCGAGGACCGGTTCACCAGCCGCTTGCCGGTCCGCAGATAAAACGGCGTGCCTGCCCACCTCCAGTTGCTGATATGCGCCTTCAGCGCCACATAGCTTTCGGTGGTGCTGCGCGCATTGTCCACCAGCCCGCGGTACGAGGGATGCGGATCCGCTGGATCCAAACACGCCTGATACTGGCCGCGCACGATATGATGCGGCTCTACCGGATCCAACGCGCGAATGACTTTCAGTTTTTCGTCGCGCACCGCATCGGGGTCAAATTTGGCCGGCGGCTCCATCGCGATCAGGCACAGAAGCTGCATCAAATGGTTTTGCATCATGTCGCGCATGGCGCCTGCGCGCTCATAATACTCCTCACGCCCTTCAACGCCGACGGTTTCCGCCACGGTAATCTGGATGTGGTCAACGTACTGGCTGTTCCACAAAGGCTCGAACAGCATGTTGCCAAAGCGGACCGCCATCAGGTTCTGGACGGTTTCCTTGCCCAAATAATGGTCGATCCGGTAAATCTGGCCTTCATCAAAATGACCCGCCAGAGTCCGGTTTAACTCCCGCGCCGAGCCGAGATCCCGGCCGAAGGGCTTTTCCACAACAATCCGGGTATCCGCGTTGGCCAGACCATATTGCTGAAGGCGCTCGGCCAGCGGGCCGAACAGCCCAGGCCCGACCGAGAAGTAAAACACGCGGACCGGTGCCTCGGCAGCGGTGTCCAGTTCAGTGGCAAGCGCCCCCCAGCCCCCTTCACCCAGCGCATCCAGCGCAACATAGCTGACCCGTTTCAAAAAACTCTCAAGCGCACCGCCGCCGCAGGCCTTTGGCCCTGCGTGGTTGCGAATGGCTTCAGCCACAACGGTGCGGTACTCAGCGCTGCTCAGCGCGGTGCGCGCAGCCCCGATGATCCGCTCACCGCCCGGCAGCTGACCCGCACAGTGGCGGCGGAACAGCGCCGGCAGAATCTTGCGCTGCGCAAGATCGCCAGTGCCGCCAAAAATCACCAGGTCGAACGGATCAACCGGTATGACTCGCGAAACCATTCCTTACTTCTTCCTGCGTTGGTCCGGTGCAGAGGCGGCACACTGCCGCTCACATCCCTGTCATGTGCCTGCCCGGCTGCTTTCATTTCCTGCCCAGTATAAGGTAGCTTCCCGCGAAAGGAACTGCCCCAAAGGACATCCGCATGAAAGACCTGCAAAAACCCGTCGCGAACCTAGGCAAGTTTCAAGACGCCTTTGTGACGGCCAAAGGTCAGGACCGCGCTTCCGTTCCGCTCAGCAATCCGGAGACCCTTTGGTTCAACACTGGCACTCTTTGCAACATCGAATGCAGCAACTGCTACATTCTGAGCTCGCCCACCAACGATGCGCTGGTTTATCTGACCGAAGCTGAAGTGCAATGCTACCTGGACCAGATTTCCGAACGCAATTGGCCGGTTCGTGAAATCGGTTTCACCGGCGGCGAGCCGTTTATGAATCCGCAGATGATCGCCATGGCCCGTGCCTCGCTGGAGCGCGGTTTCGAAGTTCTGATACTAACCAACGCCATGCGGCCGATGATGCGCAAATCGGTAAAATCCGGGCTGCTGGAACTGCTGGAAGAATTCAAAGGAAAGCTAACCCTCCGGATTTCCGTCGACCATCACAGCGAGGCGCTGCACGACAAGGAGCGCGGTGCGGGCAGCTTTGCCAAAACCATTGCCGGAATGGAGTGGCTGCGCGACAACGGCTTCCAGATGGCAGTTGCCGGGCGCACCGTCTGGCAGGAGACCGAGGCAGAGGCCCGCGCCGGGTATGCCACACTTTTTGCGGCCCATGACTTTGCCATCGACGCGGCAAACCCGGGTCAGACCGTGCTTTTCCCCGAGATGGATGAAAGCGTGGAAGTACCTGAGATTACAACCGCTTGCTGGAGTATCTTGAACAAAAGCCCGGAGAGCGTTATGTGCGCTTCATCGCGGATGGTGGTCAAACGCAAGGGCGCGGACAGCCCCGCGGTTCTCGCCTGTACGCTGCTGCCTTACGCTCCGGAGTTCGAGATGGGAGAAACCTTGGCCGAAGCGGAACGCCCGGTGCAGCTGAACCATCCCCACTGCGCCAAATTTTGCGTTCTGGGTGGAGCTAGCTGTTCCGCCTAGGCCAAATTGCAGGAGAGTCTGCCAGAACAGGCGCACCTTTGGCCTGTCTATGGTAATGTAGCAGCTAAAGCCGCTTGTTTTGCCAGGTATGTCTCATGCGATTTCTTTGCCTTATTGCGTTCTGTTTTCTTCCTCTTTCGGCCGCTGCTCAGAACAGGCTGGCCCTGGTTATTGGTAACGACCGCTACACGGATGTACCTGCCTTGGCCAAGGCACGGGCAGACGCAGAGGCAATCGGGGCCAAGCTGAATGAGCTTGGATTCACTCTTGTGGAGGCCTTGGATCAAGACCGGCGCGGGCTGAACCGCAAGATTTCCGAATTCACTGCCAAGCTGGAACCCGGAGATACCGCCTTTGTGTTCTTTGCTGGACACGGCATTGAGATCGACGGTGAAAATTACCTGCTGCCAACCGATATTGCCGTTCCCGGCGCTGGCGGCAGCGACTTTGTGAAATCCGAGTCCATCGCACTTTCGTCCCTTCTCGACAGGATCCGCAAAACCGGGGCCCGGTCGGCAATCGCGATTATAGACGCCTGCCGGAACAACCCGTTCCAGCTGACCGAGGGCCGCAGTATCGGAACCGCGCGGGGGTTGGGGCGGATGAACGCACCGCAAGGCACCTTCGTTGTTTTCTCCGCCGGAGCGGGCCAGCTGGCCCTGGACCGGCTGAATGAAACCGACACGGCGGAAAACTCTGTCTTTACCCGGACATTGCTTCCGCTCTTGTCGGAACCCGGCCTGGAGCTTCGATCGCTGGTTTCCGGCCTGCGCCTGGAGGTCCGCGATCTGGCGCACACAGTTCAGCACAACCAATTTCCGGCCTATTATGATGAACTGCTCGGAGAGTTTTACTTCACGCAGGCTGCCGCTTCATCGCCCTCTGCCGAACCTGTTTCTGGCTCCATGCACGCGGACTTCGAAATCGCCAGGTCCATCGGCACCCCGATGGCGCTCGACAGTTTTCTGGAGCGCTATGCCGCCCGCAAAGACGAATACAGCTATGCCGTAGCCTTGCAGCTTAGACAGGGGCTGGAGCCGGTCCTGCCCAGCCAGGAAGCCGCAACTGAACAGCCTGCCGCCTTACCTGTTGTTCCTGACTCAAGGGACATTATGGCCGAAACTCAGGATGCCCTGAACCAGATCGGCTGCAAGGCTGGACACGCCGACGGTATCGCAGGCCCAAGGACGCGCCGGGCGTTCGCGGCATACCTTGAAGCATCAAAATCAGCGTTGGGAGTTGACGACCTGGGAACGGCACATGCACTTGAGGAAATCCAAAGCCACACAGGCCGCCTTTGCAAGCCGGCAGCCAAACCGGTTACCACATCCGCTCAATCCGCGTCTGCGGCGCCCTTGGCCGGTTCCTGGAAATTCAAGGCGACCTGTGCGCTGGTCATCAAGGTCACAGGAAACGTGCATTATACCCACGCGGGCGGCAACAGGTACCACGGCCGCCTCAGCAACTCACTGGGCCAGAACGCCAACACCGAGGTTTATCTGAACGGACAGCAAATCAACGGCACGGACTACTTTCCTGGTATCACGGTTACCTGGCGGGGCCGTCTGGCAGCGGACGGGAAAAGCTTCACCTCCAGCGGCTCCACCGGATGCGCGGTTTACGCTTGGCGCTAGGCAGACAAGCGTTCAGTGGATCTGAAACTCCCCGACCACATTGCGCCATTCGCCGGGACCGATCATCTTGCGATGTGTAAAGCGGACCGAATGCAGCGGGCCTTCGATTTCGCGCTGCCAGAATTCGATGAATTCAAACAGCCGCGGATGGTCGGGCGCCAGATCGTATTCCTGCCAGACAAACGTGTTCAGGACATGGATGTAATCGGGCATCCGGTAGGTGAATTCCGCTGTTGTCAGCCCATAGCCTTTCAGCATCAGTTCGGTTTCGCTGCTCTCCATTTTCAGCCTCCAATTCTTGCCCCCTCTTTATGATGCTAGGCTGCAAATGGTTAATTTCCGCAAAAACAGTGCGTTATCCTGGCTTGAACGGTTTCGCTGCGGCACCCGGGGCTGTTTGCTTGCGCCCCATATACGGTATCTGTTAGGGTGCAAACACAATATATAGCCCTAAGATGAAGAGCAGGCATCCAACGTGAGCGATACGCCGGAAACTCCTGAAAACATGGAAGAAAATTTGCCGGAACGTCCGGCATACGATGGCCCGACAGTCTCCATCGAAACCGAGATGCGCAACTCGTATCTCGACTATGCGATGTCGGTCATTGTCAGCCGTGCGATCCCCGACCTGCGGGACGGGTTGAAACCGGTTCACCGGCGGATTCTCTACGCCATGCACAAATCCGGCAACACCCATGACAAGGCCTACCGCAAGTCGGCCCGCCCGGTCGGCGACGTGATGGGTAAATACCACCCGCACGGCGACAGCGCGATCTATGACGCGCTGGTTCGGATGGCGCAGGACTTCTCGATGTCGCTGCCGCTGCTGGATGGCCAGGGCAACTTTGGTTCCATGGACGGCGATAACCCGGCGGCGATGCGTTATACCGAAGTCCGCATGGACAAGCCCGCGGCGGCGCTGTTGGCAGATATCGAAAAAGAGACCGTCGATTTCCAGGACAACTACGACGGCAAGGACCGGGAACCGACCGTGCTTCCGGCCCGTTTCCCGAATATGCTGGTCAATGGTGCCGGCGGTATCGCAGTTGGCATGGCCACCAACATCCCGCCGCACAACCTGGGCGAAGTAATTGACGCCACATTGGCGCTGATCGACGAACCCGACCTGACCAGCGAGCAGCTGATCGACTATATCCCCGGCCCGGACTTTCCGACAGGCGGCGTCATGCTGGGCCGTTCCGGCGCGCGCAAGGCATACCTTGAGGGCCGCGGCAGCGTGATCATCCGCTCGAAAACCCGTGTCGAGGAGATCCGCAAGGACCGCTATGCCATTGTCGTGGATGAGATTCCCTATCAGGTGAACAAGGCCGCGATGATCGAAAAGATCGCCGAACAGGTCCGCGAGAAGAAGATCGAGGGCGTTGCCCACGTGCAGGACGAGTCCGACCGTAACGGCGTGCGGGTGGTGGTAGAGCTGAAACGCGACGCCACGCCCGAGGTGGTGCTGAACCAGCTGTTCCGCTTCACCCCAATGCAGACCTCCTTCGGCTGCAACATGCTGGCGCTGAACGGCGGCCGGCCCGAACAGCTGACGCTGCGCAAGTTCCTGACCTCCTTCATCGACTTCCGCGAGGATGTCGTTGCCCGCCGCACCGCGCATTTGCTGCGCAAAGCGCGCGAACGCAGCCACATCCTCTGCGGTCTGGCCGTTGCAGTCTCCAACGTCGATGAGATCGTCGCCACCATCCGTTCCTCCGCCGACGCTGCCGAGGCGCGTGAAAAGCTGATGACCCGCCGCTGGCCGGCCTCGGACATTGCCGATTACATCCGCCTGATCGACGATCCGACCCACACCATGAACGACGACGGGACCTATAACCTGTCGGAGACCCAGGCCCGTGCCATTCTGGAACTGCGCCTGCAGCGCCTGACCCAGATCGGCGTCAAGGAAGTCACTGACGAGCTGGAAGAACTGGCGGCCAAGATCAAGGAATACCTCGAAATCCTGTCCTCGCGCGAGCGGATCATGGGCATCATCAGCGACGAGCTGCGCGAGGTGCGCGACAATTTCGCGGTGCCGCGCCGCACCGAGATTGTCGACTGGTCCGGCGACATGGAGGACGAGGACCTGATCGAGCGCGAGGACATGGTGGTAACCGTGACCTCCGGCGGCTACATCAAGCGCACCCCGCTGGCCGACTTCCGCGCCCAGAAGCGCGGCGGCAAGGGCGTCTCGGGTATGCAGACCAAGGAAGAGGATGTGATCACCACCCTCTTCGTGGCCAACACCCATACGCAGCTGCTGTTCTTCACCACCGATGGCATGGTCTACAAGCTGAAGACCTGGCGCCTGCCGCAGGGCGGCCGCACCTCCAAGGGCAAGGCGATTGTCAACATCCTGCCGATCCCGACCGGGGTCTCCATTGCCGCCATCATGCCGGTCGATGTGCCGGATGACGAATGGGAAAACCTGCAGGTGGTCTTTGCGACCTCCGGCGGCGATGTGCGTCGCAACCGCCTGTCGGATTTCACCAACGTCCGCCGCAACGGCAAGATCGCGATGAAGCTGCCCGAAGACGGTTCTGTCCAGCTGGTGAATGTGCGCATCTGCTCGGAAGACGACGACGTGATGCTGTTCACCAACTCGGGGCGCGCCATCCGCTTCCGCTCCACGGATGTGCGCGTGTTCAACTCGCGCGAGTCCACCGGTGTCCGCGGCATCAAGCTGACTGGCGAGGACAGTGTTGTCTCAATGTCGGTGATCCGCCACTCCAAATACACCCCGGAGCAGCGCACCGCCTACCTCAAGATGCGCCGGGCGATGGCCGGCCTTACCGACGATGCCGAAGCTTCAGATGAAGATGCGGTTGAGGATCCGAACTTCTCCACCGAGCTTTATTCAGAGATGTCGGCAGCCGAGAATCTGATCCTGACCATCACTACCGGCGGCTCGGGCAAGCTGTCGTCCTCGCACGATTACCCGGTGCGCGGCCGTGGCGGCATGGGTGTCACAGCTATGGACAAGGCGATGCGCGGCGGCGAGATCGTGGCCTCCTTCCCGGTAGAGATGGACGACCAGATCATGCTGGCCACTTCCAAGGGCCAGTCGATCCGGGTGCCGGTTGATGGCATCTCCTTCCGCTCGCGCTCGGCCGGCGGTGTGCGGGTGTTCAACACCGGCAAAGGTGAGGAAGTGGTCTCTGTCGCCTGGATTGCTGAAAACGGCGAGGATGAGGACGGCGGCGAGGAATAAGCCGCATCCCATTGGAAACATTGAACGCCGTCCCGTTGCCGGGGCGGCGTTCGTTGAATTAACCGAGCTCTAACCGGTATCTGCCATTCTTTCGGTCAAGTTCTGTTCTCTCAGGAAGGGTGTGCCCCATGAACTTGTACCATTGCTCCATCGACCTGCAGCACGAAGCCAAGGCGCTTTCCTTTGCCAGCGCGGTCGATCAATGGATGGCGTATCTGCAAGAGCGCGGCGTGGTGCTGGGGTGGCGTCTGCTGCGGCGCAAGCTGAACCTGGCCAGTGAAAACTGCCGCGATTTTCTGCTGGAAATCGAATTCAAGGACATGACCCAGCTGGATCAAGCCTTCAGAGTGCTAGGAGAGCACGATGAAGAGGTTGAACGCCTCTACTCAAACGTCTCCGCCCTGATCGCCAGGGCTGAGATCGGCCTCTACCGCCCGTTCCCGGACCCTGAACGGGCCGAACGGATGGCTTTGATCTGAGACCTGCGCCTCAGATCAGGGCCGGCGCCAGCACGAAGCTGGCAAAAATCAGGTATGATACGGCTGTATGCATCGGTTCACTCTCTTACTCACATCCCCATGAGCTTCCGAGAATAAACATAAAATACGGCATTTCCGGGGCAGCAGGATTTCCTGCGCCCCGCCAGGCTGTGCCACCCGTGATCAGAGCCCGTAAATCAGGCTGAATTTTTCCTCCAGATACCCCAGCAGCGGCTGGTGCCCGGGTTCCATGCCGGACGCATGAATGATTGTGTCCCGCGGGCTGCGCAAACCGCCATGCTGCTGCAGGTTGTCTTTCAGCCAGCCGGTTGCACCGCTGGTGTCGCCCTTTGCCAGCTCTGCATCCAGCCCCGGCACATCCCGGCGCAGCGCCTGATACAGGCAGCCTGCATAGACATTGCCCAGCGAGTAGGTCGGGAAATAGCCGAACAGGCCCACCGACCAATGCACATCTTGCAAACAGCCGTTCGACGGCTTGTCGACGTTGTAGCCAATGTCCGCCTCAAACCGGTCATTCCAGGCGGCCTCAAGGTCTTTCACCGCCAGATCGCCGCTCATCAGCGCGCGCTCCAGGCCGAACCGCAGCATGATATGGAGGTTGTATTGCAGCTCATCCGCCTCGGTCCGGATATAGCCCTTATGCACAGCATTCACTGCCGCATAAAAGGCATCCGCATCGGCAATCCCGAAATCGCCAAAGGCGTCTTTCATCTCCCCAAACAGCCAGCCGGTAAAGGCGCGGCTGCGGCCGATCTGGTTCTCGTAAATCCGGCTTTGGCTTTCATGCACGCCCATCGAGACGCCGCTGCCGAGCGGGGTCAGCAGGTAGTCGCGGCTGATATTCTGCTCATAGGCGCCATGGCCAACCTCGTGAATGGTCGAATAGAAGCAGTTGAACGGATCACTTTCGCTGGTCCGCGTGGTGATCCGCACATCCAGCCCCGAGCCGGAGCTGAACGGATGCACCGCTTTGTCGACGCGGCCATGCGCCATGTCGTAGCCGAAGACCTTGGCGACCTTGCGCGTAAGCTTCATCTGCACCGCTTCGTCGAAGGTGCCCTCCAGCCCCTTCGGCGCAGGTCTCTCCAACACCTTGGCGCGCAGCTCGACCAGACCCGGGCGCATGGCGTCGAAGATCTCCGCGATCCCTGCCCCGGTGATGCCGTGCTCATAGTCCTCGACCATGGCGTCATAGACATCGCCGCCAGCCGCAAGCGCCTGGCCTTCCTCGCGTTTCAGCGCGACAACTTCCTCCAGCACCGGCAGGAAGGCAGCCACGTCCTCATCCGCGCGTGCGGCGGCCCATTTACCCTGCGCCTCAGAGGTCACCTGGGCGATTTTCTTGGCCAGATCAGCTGGCACTTTGACGGCGCGCTCATAGCTGCGGCGGATTTCGCGCAACTGGGCCTCGCCGGCCTCATTGGGCGCTACAGCCCGCTCCAGCCACTCCGCCACCTGCGGGTCGCTGCGGCGGGCGTGCAGCACGGCCTCGATCGCGGCCATCTCCTCGCCCCGCTGCGGTGCCGCTCCGCGCGGCATCATGGTTTCCTGGTCCCAGCCCAGCCGGCCTGCAATCTGCCCCAGTGCCTGGGTGTCACGCTGGAAGGCCATCAGTTCTTCAAATGCACTCATGCTCTCAATGGTCCTTGATCGAGGTTGCAATCGGGTAAGCAGACAGGAAACGCGCCCGCAGGATCAGCACCCAGATGCCAACCGCCACGATCTGATGAGTGATTGCCGCGTGCAGCGGAGCCGCATAGATCACGGTAATGATCCCCAGCAGAACCTGTAACATCAGGGCCGCAAAGACTGCGTTAAAAGCAAAGCGGGTGCGTGTATGGGCGCTGCCGCGGCCGCGCAGCCAGGCCACCACGCCAAAGGCAAACAGCAGGTAACCCGCTACCCGGTGAATGAACTGCACCAGCCCGGGATTTTCAAAGAAATTCTTCCAGACCGGCTCGATCATGAAAGGATTCGGCGGGAACACCTGCCCGCCCATCAGCGGCCAGTCAGTGTAAGAGCGGCCTGCGTCGATGCCCGCAACAAGTGCACCCAGAAGGATTTGCAGAAAGGCAAAATGCATGAGCCCCGTTGACAGGCTGAACAGCTTGGCCTCCTTGGCGCGGCGTGCCTGCATCAGCTCGCGCTCCTCGCGGCCCAGCATCAGCACATACCAAGCGATGAAGCCAAGGATCACAAAGGCCAGCCCCAAGTGTACCGCAAGACGGTATGAGGCAACTGCCGTCATTCCCTCACCCTGGGTCACGCCGGAGGCCACCATCCACCAGCCGATGGCGCCCTGCACGCCGCCCAGGATGCCGGGCAGCGCCAAACGGCCGGCCCAACCAGCCGGGATTTTGCGCGCCACCAGAAAGCCCAGGAAGCCAACAGCCCAGATCAGGCCCATGACACGGCCCAACTGCCGGTGGCCCCATTCCCACCAATAGATCTCTTTGAAATCAGCCAGTTCCATCCATTGGTTCTGAATACGCCACTGATCAATCTCTTTGTACTTGTCGAACTCTGCCTGCCATTCGGCCTCGGACATCGGCGGGATGGCTCCGGTCACAGGGCGCCATTCGGTGATCGACAGGCCGGAGTCCGTCAGGCGGGTCAGCCCGCCCACCACGATCATCGCAACGACCAAGGCAAACAGCACCATCAGCCAGCCTCGGATCGCTTTGCGGGCACCGCCCCGGCCCCGGTCGATCAGTCCCGGCTGCACCGCGGGGGCGTCTTTCTTTTCGCCCTCAACCTCTTCGAAAATGCTGCGCTTGCTCATGCTTGCCTCGTCATATTTGCTGCCAAGCTAGGGGCGGAATGGGATGGGGTCCAGTGCAGCTTATTCGCCGCCGCGTTCTTTCCAGCGGACCATCTGACGCATGATGCCGTGCAGCATTTGCACGTCGGAGCGGGTCATCCGCATCCGGGACCACAGGTTGCGCAGGTTGGTCTTCATGCCCTCGGCCTTTTCCGGCGGGTAAAAGAAGCCTGCCTGGTCCAGCCGGTCCTCGTAGTGTTCGACCAGCTTTTCGACCTCCACCCCGGTGGCCCAGTCGCCCTTGCGTCCCAGGTCGGTGGTCTCATGCACCAATTCGCCGGACTGACGCATCCATTCATAGCCGGTCAGCAGCACGCATTGACCGAGGTTCAGCGAGGCATAGAGCGGGTTCACCGGGACCGAGATGATGGCGTTGGCCTTGGCGATGTCGTCGTTCTCCAGCCCAGCTCGTTCCGGGCCGAACATCACGGCGACTTTCTCGCCTTCGGCGATCTTTTCCGCCGCGATCTGCATGGCGCGTTCGGGGCTGTAAACCGGTTTGGTCAGCCCGCGCTGACGGGCGGTGGTCGCGAACACATAGGTGCAGTCACCCAGCGCCTCTGGCACGTCCGCACAGAGCTGCGCCTCGTCCAGCAGGCGGCCCGCGCCAGATGACATCGCCACCGCCTTGGGGTTCGGCCAGCCGTCGCGCGGCGCCACGATGCGCATCCGGTCGAGGCCGAAGTTCCACATCGCCCGCGCCGCGGCGCCGATATTCTCGCCCATCTGCGGGCGGACCAAGACAAAGGCGGGCTGAGGCGTATCGGTGGGCATTGCGGCAGGCATCCGTTGGTTGGCGCGTAAAATCCGCCCTGCTGTAATCCCCGCAAGCGCCCGGGGCAAGGTCCGGCACCCTGAACGGCAGCATTTACTGCTTACCGCAGGGCTGCAAATCCTTGCGTCCTGCAGCAGATGCGCTAAACACCGGCAAATGCCTGAACAATGGAGCACCGCCATGGGAAGCCCTGCAGAAACACCGGAGCAGCCGCAGATCTATCTGATCTCCCCGCCGAGTTTCGAGCTGGGCAAATTTCCCGGGATCCTGGCGCGGGTGCTGGACGAGGTTGACGTGTCCTGCGTTCGCCTGGACCTGGCGAGCCGCGACGAGGACACCCTCAGCCGATCGGGCGATGCGCTGCGCGAGGTAACCATGGAGCGCGACGTGGCACTGGTGATCTCGGACCACCAGATCCTGGCAGAACGCCTGGGCTTGGACGGCGTCCACTTGACCGATGCGTCCAAATCCGTGCGCGCCGCGCGCAAGGCGCTTGGTCCGGATGCCATTGTCGGCTCTTTCTGCGGTGCGTCGCAGCATGATGGTATGGTCGCGGGCGAGGCAGGCGTGGATTACGTGAGCTTTGGCCCCGTTGGCACGTCTGGTCTGGGAGATGGTGCGCAGGCCGAGGCGGATCTGTTCCAGTGGTGGTCGCAGATGATCGAAGTGCCGGTGGTGGCCGAGGGCGGCCTGACCGAGGAACTGTTGCGCGAAGTTTCCCCGTTCACTGACTTCTTTGGCATCGGCGACGAGATCTGGCATGCCGAGGACCCGCTTGCCGCGCTCAAGGTCTTGATGCGGGCAATGGGCTGACCCGGCAGCGGGCTGTTACAGGAACACCCGCTCCGCAAACCAGTAGCCACCAATCATTGCGATAGTAACCGAAGCCGGGATCGCCACGCGGCCGCGGTATTTCGGATGCCGCCCGAACCACAGCCGCACCCCCAAATAGGCCACGGCAATAACCGCCAGCTGGCCCAGTTCCACTCCGACGTTGAACCCGATCAGCGCGGGCAGGAACTGGCTGGGCGGCAGGCCGAACGCGCCCAGCACCGAGGCAAACCCCAGCCCGTGCAAAAGGCCAAAGCCGAAGATCACAATGGTCCGCCAGCTGTGCAGCTTGCGGGCAAAGATGTTCTCGACCGCGACAAAGACAATCGACAGCGCAATCAGCGGCTCGACGATGCCTGGGTTCACATTGACCATGCCCAGCGCGCCCAGCGCCAGGGTGAGGGTATGGGCCACGGTGAACACGCTCACCTGCAGCAGCAGCGGCCGCACCCGCGGGCTGAGAAAGAACAGCCCCAGCACAAACAGGATATGGTCCAGCCCCTTGGGCAGGATATGGGTGAAGCCCACGGGGATATACTCCATGAAGGCCTCCACCGGTGTCTGAGCTGAACCGCCGCCGAGGGCTATCGGCGGCGAAGTCTCCCCTCCCTGCAGATAGCCGGTATAGGGCGCCTCTACGTCATTCTGCCGCAGGACCACACCACCGGATCCAATAGGCCATGCAATGCGCAGGCTTCGCGCTTGTGCAGGGATTTTCCCCGTCAGTTCCAGATAGGACGCGCGCGGCAGGCTTGTATCCCCTGCATCGGGAATGGTGATCCTGGAAACGCTCAGTTCCACCGGGCCGCCCGCCTCCAGCGAAAAGCCAGGCAGCCACTCCTCAGCAAAAAGCTGCACCATCGGTTCCAGCTCCTCTGCCCCCAGCGCGCGCAATTCGTCATAGTCGGCAGATTGCTCGGTCTGGTTGGTGTCCGACAGCCCGTCCAGGTTGATCCCGGCGACAAATGCCTCGGCATTCAGCCGCAGCTCCAGGGTGATCTGACCCTCCTTGACCGAGAAGTCGGCAATGGCAGGCGTCACCTCATGCGCCCGGGCGCTGGGGGCAGCTATTGCAACGGTACAGAACACCAGTGCAAATAGGATCTGCAGCCAAGTCATCCACCGCCCGGCAACCAAGGACAAATTCATGAAATCCTGCCTGTTCTGCTCAATGCTCTGCGCCGGGCTGACCCTGGGGCCCTCCCTGCTGTTATCTCACGAGTTTTGGATTGAGCCGGAAAAATATCAAGTCGAATCCGGCAAGCCCGTGGTGGCACGGCTGCGCAACGGACAGGAATTCAACGGCGCAGAGCAACCCTACCTGGATCATCGCATAGCCCGGTTCGAGGTGATGCAGGGGAACGCGGCGTTCCCCTATCTGGGCCGGATGGGAGACATGCCGGCCTTCACCGGGAATGCGACACAAGACGGGTTGAGCATTCTGATTCATCAGACCCAGCCGCAGACCTTGACCTATGACAGCTGGGAAGAGTTTCAGGCCTTCATAGACCACAAGGGAATTGACGGTGTTGGAAAGCTGCATCAAGCGCTTGGTCACCCAGAGGCCGGGTTCATCGAACAATACAGCCGTTATGCCAAGGCGCTTGTGGCGGTTGGCAAGGGCCAAGGCAGCGATCAGGAAGCCGGCCTGGAAACGGAAATCCTTGCCCTGGCCAATCCCTATACCGATGACTTGACCCACGGGCTGCCGGTGCGGGTCCTGTATCAAGGCAACCCGCGGCCCGCGGCGCAGGTCGAGATCTTCACCAAGGCGCCGGACGGGACCGTGTCCATCAGCACCTTACTTACGGATCAGCACGGCGAGACCCGTATTACCGTGGCCCCAGGGCATTCCTACCTGCTGGATTCCGTGGTGTTGCGCCCCGCCCCCAAGGGCAAAGATTACGTATGGGAAAGCCTTTGGGCGTCGCTGACCTTTGCCGTCCCGGCCCGGTGAAGCCGCTTGCAGAGCCCGCACAAAGGCGGCAATAGGTCATTATGACACAAGCTTCTGACCCTCAGTGCCCCGGTGTTCTTTGCATCGGATCCGTCCTTTGGGACATCATCGGCCGCTGCACCATGGAAATGCAGCGCGGCTCCGACATGCCCGGCCGCATCACCCGCCTGCCCGGCGGCGTCGCCATGAACATCGCCATGACGCTGTCCCGTTTCGGCATGAAACCGGCGCTGCTGACCGCAGTCGGGCGCGACCCGGAAGGCGATGAGCTGATCAATGCCTGCGGCCATTTCGGGCTGATCACCGATTACGTCTACCGCTCCGAGGATCTGCCAACCGACCGTTACATGGCTGTCGAAGGCGCCAACGGCTTGATCGCCGCTATTGCCGATGCCCATTCGCTTGAGGCCGCAGGCGACAAGATCCTGCGCCCGCTGTCAGATGGCACGCTGGGCACTGAGGCCGCGCCCTATGTGGGCCAAGTGGCCCTGGACGGTAATTTAACGCTGTCCCTGCTCGACGACATCGCCGCCAGTACAGCCTTTGCCAAGGCCGATCTGCGCGTTGCCCCCGCATCCCCCGGCAAGGCAGAACGCCTGCGCCCCTTCCTTACCCGCAACCGCGGCACGCTGTATGTGAACCTCGAAGAGGCCGGCATTCTATGCCAATCCGAATTCACCGAGAGCGAAACCGCCGCCAAGGCGATGCTGGACCGCGGCGCCGCCCGCGTGCTGGTTACCGACGGCGGCCGTTCCGCCACCGAGGCCGATGCAGACGGCGCTATCACCCTTGTCCCTCCACGTGTCACGGTCGCCCGTGTAACCGGTGCCGGGGATACCTTCATGGCCGCTCACATCGCCGCCGAAGCACGCGGTGAGGACCGCCGGACCGCTTTGGCCTCTGCGCTCAAGGCCGCCGCCACTTACGTTTCAGGAGAACCCCCGCTGTGATCGAGATCCAGTACTCAACCGAAATCCAGGCCGCCAAGGCCGGAGGCCGCGCCATTGTTGCGCTGGAAAGCACCATTATCACCCACGGCATGCCCTACCCGCAGAACGTCGAGGTCGCAGCGCAGGTTGAGCAGGACATCCGCGACGCAGGCGCGGTGCCAGCCACCATGGCGGTCATGAACGGCGTGCTGCACGTGGGATTGGAACCTGATCAGCTGCAATCGCTTGGCCAGGCCAAGGGTGTTGCCAAGATCTCCCGCGCCGACATGCCTGCTTGCATCGCCACTGGCGGCACCGGTGCCACCACGGTTGCCGCAACAATGATTGCGGCGCGTCTGGCCGGTATTGGTGTCTTTGCAACCGGCGGCATTGGCGGTGTGCATAAGGGGGCAGAGACCTCTTTCGACATTTCTGCCGACCTGATGGAGCTGGCGCAGACTCCGGTCACCGTTGTTGCGGCCGGAGCCAAGGCGATCCTCGACCTGCCCAAAACGCTGGAAGTGCTGGAGACCCAGGGCGTACCGGTCATCGCCTATGGCCAGGACAGCTTCCCTGCCTTCTGGTCGGCACAATCCGGGCTGAAAGCCCCTCTGCGGATGGACGATCCCGCCCAAATCGCCCGCGCCCACGCCACCCGCCAGGCGATGGGATTGCCCGGCGGCCAGCTGATCGCCAACCCGATCCCGGCCGAGGCGCAAATCGCCGCTGAGGACCTCGCCCCGGTGATCGCCCAGGCCCAATCCGAGGCGGACGCGCAAGGCGTCACCGGCAAGGATGTGACCCCGTTCCTGCTCCGCCGGATCTTCGAACTGACCGAAGGCCGCTCGCTCACCGCCAACATCGCTTTGGTGCGCAACAATGCCCGGCTCGCGGCAAAGATCGCACAGGAACTGAACAAACTGACACAATGACTTGATTTTCCGGGCCTAAACCATTGCTAGGCCCGGCATCAGCCCCTAGGTTCCACACGGAATTTCCGCAAAAAGCAGACCAATGACCACGCCTTTCGACGAAGAACCGCACCGCCGCCCCGGGTTGTTTGCCAGCCTGCGCGCCTCCTTCTTTACCGGCATCGTGGTCATCGCGCCGGTGGGGCTGACAATTTGGCTTCTGTGGTCTGTGATGGGCTGGATTGACAGCGTGGTGCTGCCGCTGGTGCCCACCACCTTCCGGCCGGAACAGTATATCGGCATCAACCTGCGCGGCGTCGGGCTGATCATCTTCCTGTTGTTCACCATTGTGGTGGGCTGGATCGCCAAGGGGATCCTCGGCCGGTCGCTGATCAGCTTCGCCGAAAGCCTGGTGGACCGGATGCCAGTGGTGCGCACGGTCTATTCCGGCATCAAGCAGATCTCTGAAACCGTCTTTGCCCAGTCCGAGCGCAGTTTCGAGAAAGCCTGCCTGGTGCAATACCCGCGCAAGGGCATCTGGGCGATCGGCTTTATCTCCACCACCGCCAAGGGCGAGATTGCCGAACGCGCCGAAACCAGCGGCGGTCTGGTGAGCGTCTTTCTCCCGACCACGCCGAACCCCACCTCGGGTTTCCTGCTGTTCGTGCCTGAGGAGGATGTGATCGAGCTGGAAATGTCTGTGGAAGACTCCGCCAAGCTGGTGATTTCAGCAGGTCTCGTCTACCCCAATCCCAAGGACCCGACCCAGCCGCCGGTGATGGGCAAGTAACCCCTCAGCCGAACATGGCCGGCAGGTCCACCGAAGACCGCAGGCCAAGGTTCTCCCGGTCTTCCGCCAGAAAGCGCTCCGCAGCCTGCCGCCCCGCCGATTTGAGCCGGACCAGGATCTGCGGCACCGGGATCAGCTTGGTGGAGACCGAGAGCTGCGTCATCAGCGCATCATCCGCGATCATATGCACCCTGACCTGCTTCATCCGTCCAGGCTCCAATGTGCCGTCTTCCAGCAGCCGCTGAACAAAGGAAATCGCCCGCAATTCGCGCAGCAGCGAGGAGTTGAAGCTGATCTCATTCACCCGGTTGCGGATCTGCTGCGGCGTCTTCGGGATTTCATCACGCTCCAGAGGGTTGATGTTCACCACCACCACATCCCCCGGCAGCTTTTGCCGGAACAGCGGAAACAGCGCCGGGTTACCTGTATAGCCTCCATCCCAATAGGCCTCGACGCGGCCGGTTTCGGGGTCCTTAATCTCCACCGCCTGAAACAAGTCCGGCAGGCAGGCCGAGGCGAGGACCGCATTGGTGCTGATGTCCGACCCTTCAAACACCCGGATTTTCCCTGTCCGCACACAGGTTGCGCAGACAAACAACTCCGGTCCGGCCCCCGTGCAGATGTCATCAAAGCACAGCTGGTCCACAATCTCCTGCAGCGGGTTCTTGTAGAACGGCCCATAGTGATAGGGCGAAATCGCCTGGCTCATCGTCTCCAGCGGGGAAAACGGCATCACGGCTTCCAAAGCGCCCGCCCAAGCCACCGCATCAAACCGCGTCAGCCAATGGGCAAAGCGCATGTCTCCCACCGCGCCCATCTTCTGCCAAAGGCCATCCAGTGCCGCCTTGGCGCCCTGCCGCCCGCCCTGCACCATGCCGGACTTGAACACCGCGCCGTTCAGCGCGCCCGCCGAGGTGCCGGTGATTGCGGCCACTTCGAGGCTGTCTTCCTCCAGCAGCCGGTCCAGCACCCCCCAGGTAAAGGCCCCATGCGCACCGCCGCCCTGCAAGGCAAGGTTAATCCGTATCACCAAACGCCACCTTCCAATTTCACCTTTGTGAAAATACTCCGGGGGTGAATTGCCCCTTTAAGGGCAAGAGGGGGCTGGCCCCCTCCCACCGTCACCGCAATCGCTTACAGCGCGGTCCAGCCGCCATCGACGCTCAGCGTGGTGCCCGTGATCTGCGCTGCCGCATCCGAGCACAGGAACACCGCCGTGCCGCCCAATTGCTCAACGGTGGCAAATTCCCGGCTTGGCTGGCGTTCCAGCATCACCTTCTTGATCACCTCTTCCCGGCCCATGCCGTATTTCTCCATGGTGTCCGGGATCTGCGCTTCCACCAGCGGCGTCAGCACATAGCCTGGGCAGATCGCATTGCAGGTGATCGGTTCTTCGGCGGTTTCCAGCGCTACTGTCTTGGTCATCCCCACAACCCCGTGCTTGGCCGCCACATAAGCCGCCTTGTAGGGCGAGGCCGTTAGCCCATGCGCCGAGGCGATATTGACGATCCGCCCCCAGCCGGCCGCCCGCATCCTGGGCAAGGCGGCAGCCATAGTGTGGAAATTCGAGTTCATGTTGATCGCGATAATCGCGTCCCACTTGTTCTGCGGAAACTCATCAATCGGCGCCACATGCTGGATGCCCGCATTGTTGATCAGGATGTCGCAGGCCCCGCCCTGCTCAACCAGTGCCCGGCAGTCTTCGCCTTTGGACATATCCGCGCGGATGTACTGGGCCTTGACGCTGAATTCACGGGCGATCCCGGCGGCAAGCGCGTGATCCTCCTCACGGTCGGTGAACGAGTTCAGCACCACATCGGCGCCTGCACGCGCCAGCTCGCGTGCAACACCCAGGCCTATGCCGGAGTTTGACCCGGTGATAACGGCGGTCTTCCCTTGCAAGGACATCTCTTTCCCCTTCCGCTGACTGAAACTGGCAGCACTGTGCCATGCTGCAGATGCAAAAGAAACGCGTAAGACTACGGATAAGCGGCGCCTTAACGCGGCGGCAATTGCAGGCGGGAGTGGAGAGATGCAGGTCAAAAAAAACGCCCGCACAAGGCGGGCGTTAGTTATTGAGGCAGGTTTCATACAGGCAAGAAACCTATCGAGCAGTGATCCCTTTATAAGCAATTTCCGGCTTTCGTCCAAGCTAAAAGTTTGAAAAGACGAAAAGGCGCGCGTAGCGTGCCTAGTCAAGAAAATAAGGGCAGAGCGGGATTGTTGGCAAAATGAGAAAAGAAAATTTCCCGAAACTGCGCATGGCACTGGCCGGAATCACTTGTCTCGCCGGCGCTAATTTTGCGCAAGCAGAATCAGCTCATGGCATAGCTATGTACGGCGACCCCGCCCTGCCACCGGATTTTGTGTCTCTGCCCTATGCCAACCCGGAAGCCCCCAAGGGCGGCAAAGTTGTTTTCGGCAATACCGGCGGCTTTGACTCGCTGAACCCTTTCACGCTGAAAGGCACCGTTCCCTGGCAACTGAGGTTCTGGAGTTACGAAAGCCTGATGGGCCGTTCCTGGGATGAGCCATTTACGCTTTACGGGCTGCTGGCCGAATTGGTTGAAGTGCCCGAGGACCGGTCCTGGGTCGAATTCACCCTGCGCGAGGAGGCCCGATTCTCCGATGGCAGCCCGGTGACCGTCGAAGATGTGATCTGGTCTTACGAGACACTCGGGACCAAAGGCCACCCCCGCTACCGCGGTTTCTGGGGCAAAGTCGGACGGATCGAACAGACCGGCCCGCGCAGCCTGCGCCTGACCTTCAACACCGAAGACCGGGAGCTGGCGCTGATCGCAGGCCTGCGTCCAATCCTCAAGAAGGCGCAATGGGAGGGCAAGGATTTCGGCAGCGATACCATTACCGGCGCCCCCATCGGCACCGGTGCCTATGTGGTGACAAATTTCGAGCCAGGACGCTTTGTTACCCTGTCCCGCAATCCCGAATACTGGGGCAAAAACCTGCCGTTCCGCCGCGGCACCCAGAATTTTGACGAACTGCGCATCGACTTTTTCGGCGACCAGACCGTGCTGTTCGAGGCCTTCAAGGCGGGCGAGCTGAGCGCGGTGCGCGAGTTCAACGCAAACAAGTGGGACACAGCCTATGGCTTTCCTGCCGTTGTCCGCGGCGATGTGGTTAAAAGTGAAATCCCCCATCAGCGCCCGTCCGGCATGACCGGGCTGGTGATGAACACCCGCCGCGCGCCACTGGATGACTGGCGCGTTCGTGAGGCGCTGCTGTTTGCCTTCAACTTTGAATATATCAATGAAACAATAACAAATGGAGTGTTGCCTCGGATCCCTTCCTATTTCTCAGGCACCGTTCTTGGAATGCTTCCCGGTGCGGCCGAAGGCAAAGTCCAAGCCCTATTAACTCCATACAGGGATACGCTGCTGCCGGGGACGCTGGAAGGCTATACCCTGCCGCAAGGGGATGGCAGCAAGCGCAACCGCAGCAATCTACGCAAAGCAATGAAACTGCTGGGTGAGGCGGGCTGGACCGTCACTGATGGCGTGCTGCGCAATGCAGAAGGAACGGCGCTGAAACTCAACGTCCTGATCCGACAGGGCGACGCTGAAATGAAGACCGTGGTGGAAATCTACACCCGCGCGCTGGAGCGGCTGGGCATCACCTTGACCGCCGAAATCGTTGATAACGCACAATATGTCGAGCGGAGGAACGAATACGCTTTCGACCTGACCCGCTACCGCCGGGAAATGTCGTTGAGCCCAGGCAATGAACAACGGTACTATTGGGGCCGCGAAGGTGTCACCCAGCCTGGCAGCCGAAACCTGATGGGCATGGACAGCCCGGCAGTGAAGGCGATGATCGATGCTATGCTCACCGCGGAAATCCAAGAAGATTTCACCGCCGCCGTGCGCGCACTTGACCGCGTGCTGACCGCCGGGCGCTATGTGATCCCCTTCTGGCAGTTTGATGTGGGCCGCATCGCCCATATCAAACAGATGCGCTTCCCGGAAGCCATTCCAGCTTATGGCGACCGGGGTACCATCTTCATGCCGGACGTCTGGTGGTATCAGGCCGATTGACGGCCTGAGCACCAGTTCCCTAGCTGCCAAGCCCGTTGACACGCCCCATCTACTTCCATATTTCATGAATCATGGAAATAGAAATCACTGATAAACTCGGCGCTCTGGCGCATCCGAACCGGTTGGCGCTGTTCCGCCTGCTGATGCGCCGTTATCCGGATGGCGTGCCCGCGGGCGAGATCGCCACAGCGCTGGAGTTCAAAGCCAATACCGCCTCCGCTTACCTGTCCGTGCTGAAACAGGCTGGGCTGATCAGCCAGCAGCGGATCGGCACCTCTTTGATGTACACCGCCGACCTTCCCGGCCTGCGCGGCATGTTCGACAATCTTCTGTCGGGCTGCTGCCAGAACCGGCCGGACATTTGCATGCCAGTAAAAAGCGAAGGCAAAATCATGCCGTCAATCGAACGCCCGCTGAACGTCCTGTTCATCTGCACCGGAAACTCGGCCAGATCGCTGCTGGCCGAAGCCATCCTGAACATCGAGGGCGAAGGCAAGTTCCAGGCCTATTCGGCCGGCACCCGCCCTTCGCCTGGCCCGCGCCCCGAAGTAACGGCGTTGCTGCAGGCCAAGGGTTACGACACCGCCAAGCTGCACTCCAAGGATCTGGACAAGTTTTCCGCAGAAGATGCGCCGCAGATGGATTTCATCTTCACCGTCTGCGACAACGCCGCCAACGAGGAATGCCCGGCCTGGCCCGGCCAGCCGATGAGCGCCCATTGGGGCCTTGCCGACCCGGTCAAGGCAGAAGGCACCGAAGCCGAACGCCGTCTCGCCTTTCAGCAAGCCTATGGCCTCTTGCGGAACCGGATCAAAGCTTTCGTGGCGCTGCCTTTCGAAACTCTCAACCGCATGTCGCTCCAGCATCAAGTGGACGATATCGGCCGCCTGCACTTTTCCGGCTAACCCTAAAGAACGGTCAACACCCATGAACATTCTTGTCCTCTGCACGGGCAACTCAGCACGCTCCATCTTGCTTGAGTCGATCTTCAACACCCTTGGCACGGGCCGCGTCCGCGCGTATTCCGCCGGCTCCAGCCCGGCCGGCAAAGTACACCCGCAATCGCTGGTGCTGCTGGGAGAGCTGGCCCATGACACCAGCAGCGCCCGCTCCAAGAGCTGGGATGAGTTTGCCGAGGACGCTGCGCCCAAAATGGATGTCGTGATCACCGTCTGCGCCTCTGCCGCAGGCGAAACCTGCCCCGTCTGGCCCGGAGCTCCGGTCCGCACTCATTGGGGGGTAGAAGATCCGGCAGCGGCTGAGCAGCCCGAATGGGATCAGGCCTTCCGCACCGCCTACATCACGCTGGAGAAGCGTGCCAAGGCGCTGCTGGAACTGCCGTTCGAAACCATGCCCCCGGTCGAGCTGAGCCAGCAGCTCAAGCGGATTGGAGAGATCGTATGACCGCACAGAAACTGCTGGCCGAAGGCCTTGGCACAGCCATGCTGCTGGTCGGCGTGGTCGGGTCCGGCATCATGGCTGAAAACCTGGCAGACGGGAATGCCGCTCTGGCGCTGCTGGCCAATGCCATTGCCACCGGCTGTATGCTTTATGCCATCATCACCACCTTGGGGCCGGTTTCCGGAGCCCATTTCAACCCCGCGGTCACGATTGCCTTTGCGCTGCGCGGGGAGCATCCCTGGAGCGCGGCTGCCCCTTATATCCTGGTGCAGATCGGCGGTGGCGTCCTAGGCGTCTGGGCCAGCCACATGATGTTCGATCTTGCAATATTGCAAAGCTCTGCCACGATGCACCGCACCGGAAGCGCGCAGTGGTTCTCAGAAATTCTGGCGACCTTTGGGCTGCTGTTCGTGATTTTCGGGGGCCTTCGTTCGCGCCCGGAAGCTGTCCCCGTTCTGGTCGGCCTCTATATCACCGGCGCCTATTGGTACACGTCCTCAACCAGCTTCGCCAATCCGGCAGTAACCATCGCCCGCGGCTTCACCGACACCTTTGCAGGCATCTATCCAGGTCACATTCCGATGTTCATCCTGATGCAGCTGATTGCCGTCGGTATTGCCCATGTGGTTCTGACCCGTTTGTTTGCGGTACCATCCAACCCGGCAGAATCCCGCCCAGCCAGGCAGGGCTGACGGGCCGGGCCGGCCGTGCCGTTACAAAATGACGCAAAAAGTGTTACCATGGGGGGCCAAGAACCATAAACAGTTTGTCAGGGAGTGCCCCCCATGCCTGTACAAGCAGCCGCTGCCAGCTGGATTGACAGGATGCCTCGCATCAAACAACGCTTTCCGCATTTGAAAGCCAGCAACGCACCGTCGCTATTGGATGACCGGGACAAGTTCGTCGCCTATCTGGCCCGCACCCACCACCTTACCTTGAATGAAGCCAAGGAAGAGGTGGATGATTTCCTCTATATCGAAAGCCTGCTGAGAGAGCTGGACGGCCGCCCGCACTAATCCCGGGCGTCAGGCCAGAGATGTCACCCAGAGGATCATTGCATCTTCAGGGCTGACGGAAATGACATTGTGCCCCATGGCAGCGTCGTAATATGCGCTGTCTCCACGCCGCATTTCGATCGGCTCGTAGAATTCCGTGTAAAGCTTGACCACTCCGGTCAGCACATAGAGGAATTCCTCGCCGTCATGGCGTACCCAGCCGTCAAATTCTTCCATTGACCGTGCCCGCACCCGCGCCCGGTACGGCAGCATCTGCTTGCGCGACAGCCCGTCCGCCAGCAGCTCATGCTCGTATGTCGCAGTGGCATGCGCGGCGCCGTCACCGGACTTGGTCACCGTCATCCGGCCGTTCACCTGGTCCCGCTGCGGCGGGGTGAACAGCTGCGGCACGGAGATCTGCAGGCCCACGGCCAGCTTCTTCAACGCGTCGTAAGTCGGTGACATCTGGCCATTTTCGATTTTGGACAGGGTCGAACGCGCCAGCCCCGCCTGATTGGCGGCATGTTCCAATGTCCAATCCCGCGCCTTGCGCAGCTCGCGCACGCGGGCGCCCAGGTCCAGGGGTTCGGCTTCGTCTTCGCCGCCGCTTGCGCGGGCGATGGTGATCAGGGATTTGGGGTCGCGGCCAGTCATAGCCATTCTATAAGCCGCGCTCACGCCGCTTGCAACGCAGGACGGTGCGGGCTAGCCAATTGCCATGCTGTCGATATTTGATCAGGGGCCCTTTGCGCCCTGCCCCGCGCCCTTCAATCTCGCCGCCCATGTGCTGCGCCATGCCTCGCGCCTTGACAGCAAGACCGCGCTGTCGGTTCTCGACGGCCAGACTTGTGAAGATTGGAGCTATGCCCGCCTCGAGGCCGCTGTGCGCGGCACCGGCACCGGGTTGCTGCAGGCTGGACTCACGCCCGGGGACATCGTTCTGATGCGGCTGGGGAACACGGTCGAGTTTCCCATTGCCTATCTCGGCGCCATCGCTGCGGGTCTGGTGCCGGTGCCGACCTCGGCCCAGCTGACCGAGCCGGAAACCGCCCGGATGATCGCAGATCTGAACCCGGCCGCAGTGCTGCGCGACCCTGCCGTGCCATGTGCGAGTCACCCGCTGCAGATCAGCACGGCCGACTTGTTGAAAATGCACGCGTTACCCCCTTGTGAGTACGCCTTTGGCGACCCGGAACGGCTCGCCTATGTGGTCTACACTTCGGGAACAAGCGGAAATCCGCGCGCGGTGGCGCACGCGCACCGGGCGGTGTGGGCGCGGCAGATGATGGTCGATGGCTGGTACGGTCTGACACAGGATGACCGGCTGCTGCATGCGGGAGCTTTCAACTGGACCTATACGCTGGGAACCGGGCTGATGGACCCATGGGCTGCGGGCGCCACGGCGCTGATCCCTGCCCCCGGAACATCGCCAGACAAGCTGCCGGATTTGCTGCGCGAACACCGGGCGACAATCTTTGCGGCTGCTCCCGGAGTTTACCGCAAGTTCCTGGGCGGCGGGCCTCTGGAATTGCCATCCCTGCGGCACGGGCTTTGCGCAGGTGAAAAGCTCTCCCGTCACCTGCATGAGGCTTGGGAGGCTGCCTCCGGCTGCGGTCTCTACGAGGCCTTCGGCATGTCGGAATGCTCAACTTTCATTTCTTCTTCACCGCTCCGCCCGGCGCAAGACGGCGCTCTGGGCCAGCCGCAGCCAGGCCGCAAGGTGGCCATAATCGGCCCGGACGGCCCGGTGCCCCAGGACGGCGAAGGCACCATCGCCATTCATCGCTCGGACCCCGGGCTGATGCTTGGCTACCTGAACGCGCCAGCAGAGACCGCCGCCCGCTATCATGGCGACTGGTTCCTGACCGGCGATCAAGGGGCAATGTCAGAGAACGGCCAGATCCGCTATCTGGGCCGCAGCGATGACATGATGAATGCCGGCGGCTACCGGGTCTCTCCGATCGAGGTGGAAACCGCTCTGGCAGCCCATCCCGGCGTCACTCAGGCCGGCGCAGCAGCGGTGGAGATCAAGGCCGACACTTTTATCATCGCCGCCTTCTACACCGGTCCCAAAGAGTTGAACGCCACCGACTTGCAGGCCTTTGCATCCCAGCGTCTGGCCCGCTACAAGCAGCCCCGCGTCTATGTCCATCTCGACGCCCTGCCGACCGGCGGCAATGGCAAACTGCTGCGCCGCGCCCTGCCCGCCCTGTTCAAAGGATGACCCCAATGGCCACCGTCAAGCTCGACATCCTGTCGGACCCGATCTGCCCCTGGTGCTATATCGGCAAGACCCACCTGGACAAGGCACTTGCCGAGGTGCCAGGCCACCCCTTTGTCATTGAATGGCATCCGTTCCAATTGAACCCCGACATGCCGCGCGAAGGCATGGACCGGCGCGAATACCTGGAGCGCAAGTTCGGCGGCAAGGAAGGCGCGGTCAAAGCCTATGCACCAGTGGTAGAACACGCCGAAAAGGCTGGTCTCACAATCAATTTCGAAGCAATGAAACGCACCCCCAACACGCTGGATGCGCACCGCTTGATCCATTGGGCCGGGATCGAGGGCAGGCAGACGCAGGTCGTGGATGCGTTGTTCAAGGCCTACTTCGTGGATGCTAAGGACATCGGCGACCATGGGGTGCTGACAGAGATCGCCAAGGATGCCGGTCTGGACGCCGACGCCACCGCCCGGCTCCTGGAAGGCGACAGCGATGCCGAGGCTATCCGGGACCGCGACGCTCACTCCCGCAAGATGGGCGTGACCTCGGTGCCGACCTTTATCGTTGCCAGCCAGCACGCAGTGCCCGGCGCCCAGCCCCCGGAGCTGTGGAAACAGGTGATCGAAGACATTCTGCAGCAGCTGAAGGCCGCCGGGGCCGAATAACCCCGCACAATTACTTAGCATCGCAACAATGCACAGGACTCTGTGCGGCCGGGCGCTGGCCCGGATGACGGATTCGTGATAGCGGAAGCAGACGGCTCCCAGACCGGCCCCGCTCCCGGGGGACCGCCTGCAGTGCCGCCCGAGGTTTCAAATGTCACAAATCCAGGACCAAACGCCGGCCCATGGTATGGCCAAGGCGGAATTCATTGCGCTGATCGCAATGATGTTCGCCACCATTGCCCTGTCGATCGACGCCATGCTGCCCGCCCTGCCGGAAATCGGCCAGTCGCTGAGCCCGGACAATATCAACCGGGCGCAGCTGGTGCTGACGTCCTTTGTGCTGGGCATGGGGCTTGGCACCTTCTTCACCGGCCCGCTGTCAGATGCTTTTGGCCGCAAGCCGGTCGCTGCCGCAGGATGCATTCTTTACATCCTCTGCGCCTTGACCGCCTGGCTGTCGCCGTCGCTGGAGGTACTGCTGATCTCCCGCGTGCTGATGGGGATCGGTGCGGCCGGTCCGCGGATTGTGGGGGTTGCCATTGTCCGCGACCTTTATTCGGGGCGCGAAATGGCGCGGCTGATGTCGATTGCCATGATGATCTTCATGATCGTTCCGGCCATTGCCCCTCTGATGGGTGCCGGCATCATTGCGGTTTCCAGCTGGCGCGCCATTTTCCTGTCGTTTGCACTGTTTGCCACCGTCATTGTTCTGTGGACCAGCATCCGCCTGCCGGAAACACTGGCCGTGGAAGACCGCCGCGCCTTCCGCACGCCTTTGCTGATGGCCGCCGTCAAGGAAATGATGGCACATCCCACCGTCCGCCTGTCGATCTTCGTGCAAACGCTCTGCCTCGGCATGCTGTTCACCATGCTGACGATGGTGCAGCCGGTCTATGACATCATCTTTGATCGCGCAGACAGCTTTCCGTATTGGTTCGGGCTGGTTGCAGCGATTTCCGGCACTGCCAGCCTGCTGAACGCAGCCATCGTGGTCCGGATCGGCATGCGCCGCATCGTCACCGTATCGCTGGCCGCGCAGATCGCGGTCACCGGCGGCATGCTGCTGATCAGCGGCTGGAGCCTGCCGGACCCCTGGATGTTCGGATTGTTTGTTGCCTGGCAGGCCAGCGTTTTTTTCATGGTCGGCACCACGGTCGGCAACCTGAATGCCATGGCAATGGAACCGATGGGGCATATCGCCGGCATGGCGGCCTCGGTGATCGGTGCGATTTCGACTGTTCTGGCCGCTGCTATCGCCGCTCCTGTTGGCCTGCTGTTCGACGGCTCTTTGGTGCCGCTGGCTGGCGGGCTTTTGATCATGGCCTGCCTTGCGTTTCTCCTGATGCTGCAAATGGCCAAGGCCGAGGCCCGGCTGCCCGCAGAATAACCGCCTTGCCCGGTTCCGGCTGCCCCCATAACCTCTCCAAGCAATTGGGGAGGTTTTTTCATGGCATACGATTACAATCTCGGCAGCTACTCCTGCCCGGTCACTACCAATTCTCCCGAGGCACAGCTTTGGTTCGACCGCGGCCTGATCTGGACCTACGGCTACAACCACGAAGAAGCCATCGCCTGTTTCCGCCGCGCATTGGAACAGGACCCGGACTGTGCCATGGCTCATTGGGGCGCCGCCTATGCCGCCGGGCCGAACTACAACCTGCCCTGGGACCTGCGTGATGCCAAAAGCCGTGCCGAGGCGCTGGCTGAGGCCTATGACGCAGCGCAATCCGCCCTTGCTTGCATTGATGGTTGCACCGACGTTGAACAGCAGCTGATCCGCGCCATACAGGCCCGATACCCGCAGCGCGAGCCCGGTGAGGATATGCACGCCTGGGACTACGACTTTGCCGAGACGATGCGCGCGGCCTTTGCAGCCTGCCCGGGTCATCTGGACCTGCGCACCGTCTATGCCGAGAGCCTGCTGAACCTGACCCCCTGGAAGATGTGGGACCTGAAGACCGGCGCGCCCGCCGAGGGTGCAGCCACACTGGAAGCACAGGAAGTGCTGGAAGAGGCGATGGAGAGTGAAAAGGGCGCCATGCAGCACCCGGGTCTGCTGCATCTCTATGTGCATCTGATGGAGATGTCGCCGGAGCCCGAAAAGGCGCTGAAAGCCGCGGATGCCCTGCGCACGCTGGTGCCGGATGCGGGCCATCTGGTGCATATGCCAACCCATATCGACGTGCTCTGCGGCGATTATCAAAGCGTGGTCTTTTGGAACCAGAAAGCAATCGAAGCGGACCTGAAATTCTACGCACGCGAAGGCGCTTTCAACATCTATACCGGTTACCGCCAGCACAATTACCACTTTGTCATATACGGCGCGATGTTCCTGGGCCAGCTTGAGCCGGCGCTGGCCGCCAACCAGGGCATACTGGATACCACCCCGCCGGAAATGCTGCTGGTCGAAAGCCCGCCCATCGCAGATTTCTTTGAAAGCTACCTGGCAATGCACCCGCATATCCTGCTCCGCTTTGGCCGCTGGGAGGAGGCGATGGCGCTGGAGCTGCCGGAGGATCCGGCGCTGTACTGCACCCTGACCGCCAACACCCATTACGCCCGCGCCATTGCCTATGCTGCAACCGGCCGCGTGACAGAAGCCGAGGCTGAGGAGCAGTTGTTCCTCGCAGCCAAGATCCGGGTGCCGGAGAGCCGCCGCCTGCACAATAATAAAGTCGCTGATCTGCTTGAGATCGCAACGGAAATGCTGCGGGGAGAGATCGAGTACCGCAAACAAAACTACGACGCGGCTTTTGCCCATCTGCGCCACTCTGCTGAACTCGACGACAACCTGCCATACGATGAGCCCTGGGGCTGGATGCAACCCACCCGCCACGCGCTGGGTGCGCTGCTGTTTGAACAGGGCCATTTTGAGGAAGCCGAGGCCGTCTACCGTGCCGACCTCGGGCTGGATGGCACCCTGTCGCGCGCCTCTGTGCATCCCGGCAATATCTGGAGCCTGAAGGGCCTGCATGATTGCCTGAAGGCCCGCGGTGAACGCGTTGAAATCCGGCACATAAAACAGCAGCTGGACCTGGCGCTCGCACGGGCGGACCGAGCCGTCGGCGCGTCCTGCTTCTGCGCCCAGGCGGCGATGGCACCAAGCCCCGGCTGCGGCTGATCAAATTTCTTGAAAAAGAAATTTGCCAAGGAAATTCAAGTTTCCTTGGCGCCAGAGATCAAGCCTTGGCTTTCTTTCTTTCCGCCACGACCTTCTCTGCCAGATCGCGGGCAATGGCAAAGGCGCCCTTGATCTTGTCCGCGTCCCTCTTCCAGTCGCGGCGCACGACGATCTTGTTATCCTTGACCTTGGCGAGGCCGTCCTGTGCCTGGATGAACTCCACCAGCCCCTGCGGCGACGCGAATTTGTCGTTGTGGAACTGGATCGTTGCGCCCTTGGGACCGCCATCCATCTTGGAAATCCCTGCGCGCTTGCACATCGCCTTGATCCGCACCACCAGCATCAGCGTGTTCACTTCCTTGGGCAGCTTGCCGAAGCGGTCGATCAGCTCTGCTGCGAAGCCTTCCAGCTCCACCTTGGTCGAGAGTGACGACAGACGGCGGTAGAGGCCAAGGCGCACATCCAGATCCGGCACGTAATCCTCGGGGATCAGCACCGGCACACCCAGATTGATTTGCGGCGCCCATTGATCGTCAGCATCCGACAGGCCTTCCATCTCGCCTGCCTTGATCTTGGCAATCGCCTCCTCCAGCATCGACTGGTAGAGCTCATAGCCCACATCGCGCATCTGGCCGGACTGTTCTTCGCCTAGAAGATTGCCCGCCCCCCGGATGTCAAGGTCTTGCGAGGCCAAGGTAAAGCCCGCGCCCAGCGTGTCGAGAGAGCCCAGCACTCGCAGCCGCTTTTCTGCCGCGGTCGTCAGGCGCTGGCGCGGTTTGGTGGTCAGATAGGCATAGGCGCGGGTCTTGGAGCGGCCCACCCGGCCCCGGATCTGATAGAGCTGCGACAGGCCGAACATGTCGGCTCGGTGCACCACCATCGTGTTGGCGGTCGGGATATCCAATCCGCTTTCGACGATCGTCGTCGCCAGCAGCACGTCGTATTTGCCGTCATAGAAGGCATTCATCCGGTCGTCGAGTTCTCCGGCTGCCATCTGGCCGTGCGCCACCACGTAGGTGAGCTCGGGCAGCTGCGCCTTCAGGAACTCTTCAACATCCGGCAGATCGGTGATCCGCGGCACCACATAGAAGCTCTGGCCGCCGCGGTAATGCTCGCGCAGCAGTGCCTCGCGGATGGTGACGGTGTCAAACTCGCTTACGTAAGTGCGGATCGCCAGGCGGTCGACGGGAGGCGTGCCGATGATCGACAGGTCCCTCACACCCGTGAGCGACAGCTGCAGCGTGCGCGGGATCGGTGTTGCCGTCAGGGTCAGCACATGGATGTCGCTGCGCAGCTGTTTCAGCCGCTCCTTGTGCGCAACGCCGAAATGCTGCTCCTCGTCGATGATCAGCAGGCCAAGGTTCTGGAACTTGATGTTCTTGGCCAGAACCGCATGGGTGCCAACCACAATATCAACGGTCCCCTTGGCCAGGCCTTCGCGGGTCTGGCTGGCCTCCTTGCTGCTTACAAAGCGCGACAACTGCCTGACCTGCAATGGAAATCCGCGAAACCGCTCAGCAAAGGAAGCGGCATGCTGGCGCGCCAGCAGCGTGGTCGGCGCCACCACCGCCACCTGCAGCCCGGACATGGCGGCGACAAAGGCCGCGCGCATCGCCACCTCGGTCTTGCCGAACCCCACGTCGCCGCAGACCAGACGGTCCATCGGCAGGCCGGAGTGCAGATCCTCCATCACGTCATCAATGGCGCGCAGCTGGTCGTCGGTCTCCTGATAGGGGAAGCGGGCGGAGAATTCTTCCCAGGCATGGGGCGGCGGGTCCATCACCGGCGCCTTGCGCAGGGCGCGCTCGGCGGCGATGCGGATCAGCTTGTCCGCCATCTCGCGGATGCGCTCCTTGAGCTTGGCCTTCTTGGCCTGCCAGGCGCCGCCGCCGAGACGGTCCAAGAGCCCCTCGTCGTGGCCGTATTTGGACAACAGCTCGATATTCTCGACCGGCAGGTAGAGCTTGGCTGCTTCGGCGTATTCCAGCAGGATGCATTCATGCGCCGCACCAGCGGCCGTCACCACTTCAAGCCCTTTGAAGCGGCCTATGCCGTGGTCCACATGCACCACCAGATCGCCTGGGCTGAGCGACTGGGTTTCAGTCAAAAAGTTCTCGGCCTTGCGGCGTTTCTTGGGCGCCCGGATCAGCCGGTCGCCCAGCACGTCCTGCTCCGAAATCACCGTCATATCCGGCGCCTCGAACCCGTGCTCCAGCGCCCAGACCGCAAGATGCAGGCCGGACTTGCCGATACGGGTGCCATCCATCACCGGGATCGCTTCGGCCAGGCCCTCGTCTTCGATCAGACCCGTCAAACGTTCGCGCGCGCCTTCGGAATAAGAGGCGATCAGCACCGGCCCCTCCTGCATCCTGGCTTTAATATGCGCGGCCAAAGAACCGAAAAGACTGATGTTTTCCTGCTGCCGTTCCGGCGCGAAATTACGCCCGATCCGCCCGCCAGCGTCTACGGTTCCGGGCCCCGAGGCCTGCGGCAGCGGATGCAGCTGCACCACCCGGTGGCCAGCAACCGACGCTTCCCAGGCCGCATCATCAAGATACAAAAGCCCCGGCGGCGTGGGCTTGTAGACCGTATCGATCCGCCCCTTCTGCTCCATCGCATGCTTGCGGGTCTCGTACTGATCCTCAATTGTTTCCCAGCGTGCCAAACGCGCCGGCGTCACCTGATCATCCAGCGTCACCGTGGCCTGCGGCAGGTAGTCGAACAGGGTTTCCAGCTTCTCATGGAAGAACGGCAGCCAGTGCTCTATTCCCTGATGTTTGCGGCCTGCGCTGACCGCCTCGTACAGAGGATCATCTGTCCCGGCAGCGCCAAACTCGATCCGGTAGTTCTGGCGGAACCGGGTGATCGCGGCCTCATCCAGGATCACCTCGGACACAGGCGCCAGTTCCACAACTTCCAGCTTCTCGGTGGTGCGCTGCGAGACCGGATCAAAGCGCCTGGCCCCATCCAGCACATCGCCGAACAGATCCAGCCGGACCGGACCGCTCTCACCCGGCGGAAAGATGTCGATGATCCCCCCGCGCACAGCGTAGTCGCCTGGCTCCATCACTGTCGGGCTTTGGGTAAAACCCATGCGCACCAGGAACTTGCGCAGTGCGTCTTCGTCCACGCGCTGATTCACCCGGGCGGTAAAGGCTGCCTCGCGCAGCACCTCGCGCGCGGGCACCCGCTGGGCGGCAGCGTTCAAGGTTGTCAGCAGCACAAACTGCCTGGGCATCTGATGAACCAGCGCCGCCAGCGCGGCCATCCGCGCAGCCGAAATATCCGCATTCGGCGAGACGCGGTCGTAAGGCAGGCAGTCCCAGCCCGGGAAAACAAACACGGGCATGTCCGGTGCAAAAAAGGCAAGTGCTGCCCGCATTGCCTCCATCCGCTTGTCATCACGGGCCACATGCAGAACCGGCGTGCCGGACTGCTGCACTTCCTTCAGGATCAGCCGGGCGTCAAACCCTTCGGGCGCGCCGCCCATGGTGATTGCACGCTGTGCCATACCCTATCCTCTCCAGGAACCCCGGGGCGCTTCCGCCCGCCTGTCAAAACGCTCCGATTGTCAGGTTCTGATACATGCCCCAGAAGGCGGTGACCACAATCGAAATCACACCCACGAACTGGACGTAGAGCCGGCAGAAAGCCAGGCGTTTGCGCAATGCCTCACCGGTTGCCGTTTCGCTGGCGATCCGGCGCGCGGTGAAGTAACTGATCAGCCCCACCACCGCCATCGGAAACGCCAGAAGGAACACCGCCTGGGCAATCTCAAGCAAAAAAACAAAGCCAAGCGTGGCCAGCGCCGACAGCGCAAAGCAGCTTAGCGCCACCAGCCAGGGGCCGGACACCTCGGCAATATAGAGCATCCGGTTCACATTGACCCGGGTGATATCCTCCAGATCGCGTTCAGCCTGGCCGCCCTTGCGCTGCGCCCGGTGGACCATGTCGTAAGGCACGCCCAGGATCCAGTGGCTGGCCGATGACCACAGCACCGCCAGAGCGATCCAGTACCAAAGGTTGGAGAATGACCGCAGCTCAATCATCTCGTAGATAATCTGAAGCAGATCCACGCCAGCCCCCCCTTCTTGCGGCCGCAGGCCTGCGGACCGTAATTTCCTCAACCGGCCCTATATCCACCGGGAACCCGGCACAGGCAAGCCTGCACAGTGCATAAGTTTTCCAGCGCGGCGAATGTGACCCTTGTTCCCGGGGCCGCTTCCATGCCACCCATATGCAAACCTGAATGAGAGACCGCCATGAAGCCCACCGTTGCGCCCTTTCCCGCCGCCCGCCTGCGCCGTACCCGCGCCAGCCAGGCCATCCGCGATCTGGTTCGTGAAAACACCTTGACGCCGGGTGATTTCATCTGGCCGGTCTTTATCCGCGAAGGCGAAGGCATGGAAGAACCCATCGCCTCGATGCCTGGCGTGGTGCGCCGCACTGTCGACAAGATTGCCGAAGCCGCAGTGGAAGCACAGGCACTTGGCATCCCGGCCATCTGCCTGTTTCCCTACACCGACGCCTCTCTCAAGACCGAAGACTGCGCAGAGGCCTGGAACCCGCACAATCTGACCAACCGCGCCATCCGTGCGATCAAGGAGGCGGCACCGGATATCGCGGTGATGACCGACGTTGCGCTGGACCCCTACAACATCAACGGCCATGACGGCTATGTTGTTGATGGCGAGATCGTCAACGACGCAACGGTCGAGGCGCTGGTCAAGATGACCCTGGCCCAGGCGGAGGCCGGCGCCGATATCATCGGCCCCTCCGACATGATGGACGGCCGCATCGGCGCCATGCGCGGTGCTCTTGAAAAGGCAGGCCACCACAATGTTGCGATCCTGTCCTATGCCGCAAAATACGCCTCCGCCTATTATGGGCCGTTCCGCGATGCGGTTGGCGCTTCCGGAGCACTGAAAGGCGACAAGAAAACCTACCAGATGGACCCGGCCAACAGCGACGAGGCGCTGCGGCTGATCGAACGCGACCTGATGGAAGGCGCAGACATGGTGATGGTGAAGCCCGGCATCGCCTATCTGGACATCTGCCAGCGGGTGAAATCCGCCTTTGGCGTGCCGACCTATGCCTACCAGGTCTCCGGCGAATACGCGATGATCCAGGCCGCTGCGCAAAACGGCTGGATCGACGGTGAAAAAGTGATGATGGAGAGCCTGATGGCCTTCAAACGCGCTGGCTGCAACGGCATCCTGACCTATTTCGCACCGGCGGCGGCCAAACTGCTGAACGGCTGAGCGCAAACAGGATCACGTCAGCGGGAAGCCGCCAGTGTTCGGCTTCATAGCGGATGACAGACAGCGGTTTTCCGCGTATACAAAGGGCCAGAGCCGGACCCAACCGGCCTCACAGAAAATCATTACAGGCACCTGAGAAATGAGCAGTTTTTCCTCTTCCCGCATGACCCGCCGCGGGTTTGCCCTGACCGCCTTGGCCGGCGCGGGCGTGACCGCCGCTTGCGGCAACGGCGTCGGCACCAGCAACGCCGCCAAGATCGACGCCCGGGTGGATGCCACCCTGAACCAGATGTTCAGCCAGTATCCCAACACCCGAACCTTGGCGGACAAAGCCACCGGTATGCTGGTGATGCCGCTGGTCACTGAAGCCGGTTTTGTCTTTGGCGGCGCCTTCGGCCGCGGCGCCCTGCGGATCAACGGCGTGACCGTCGACTACTACTCCACCGTCAAGGGCAATGCCGGTCTGCAGATCGGCGCCCAGCAATACGCCCATGTGCTGTTCTTCATGACCCAGGATGCGCTGGCCGGCTTCCGGCGTTCCACCGGCTGGGCCGCAGGCGCCGACGTGGAATATGTCATCAAGGACGAAGGCAATGCGCTGAGCGCAGACACAAACACCCTGACCTCGCCCGTGCTGGCGGTAGTCTTCGGCCAGGCAGGCCTGCGTGTCGGCGCCACTCTGGAAGGCACAAAGTACACCCGGATCATTCCCTGAGCGGTCCGGCAGCGCCTCTTGCCCCAGCTTCTTTCTGGTCAGAAATACTCCCGCCGGAGGCATGGCCTTTCCATTAGGAAAGGCCATTTTTACGTCAGCCGTCCGAGGCCAGCGCATCCAGCGCGCGCAGCCGCTTGAACAGCGACGAAGTATCCCAGCGCCCGCCGCCCATTTTTTGAACGTCCTTGTAATATTGGTCGACCAGCGCGGTAACCGGCAATGTGGCCCCATTGCGGTTGGCTTCATCCATGCAGATGCCCAGATCCTTGCGCATCCAATCCACCGCGAAACCATGGTCAAAGTGATCCTCCAGCATGGTCTCATGCCGGTTCACCATCTGCCAGCTGCCCGCGGCGCCCTGGCTGATCACCTCCACCACCGCGCGCCCGTCCAAGCCGGCCTTTTCGGCAAAATGCAGCGCCTCGCTCAGCGCCTGCACCAGCCCGCCAATGGCAATCTGGTTGCACATCTTGGTCAGCTGGCCCGCACCGGTGCCGCCGATCCGGCGGCAGATCTTGGAATAGGCATCAATCACCGGCTCGGCCCGGGCATAGGCATCTTCATCGCCGCCACACATCACAGACAGCACACCGTTCTCGGCTCCCGCCTGGCCGCCCGAGATCGGCGCATCGACAAAGAACACGCCCTTACCCTCAGCCGCCGCATGCAATTCCCGGGTGACCGTTTCGGAGACCGTGGTGTGATCCACAAATACCGTGCCTGAGCCCATTCCAGCAAAGGCTCCATCCGCGCCGAGGCAGACCGAGCGCAGGTCGTCGTCATTGCCGACGCAGGCCATCACGAACTCCGCCCCCGCCGCCGCCGCCCGCGGGGTGGCGGCAAAATGCCCGCCATGCTCCTTGGCCCAGGCTTTCGCCTTGGCTTCGGTGCGGTTGTAGACGGTGACTTCATGGCCTGCTGCCTGCAGGTGGCCAGCCATCGGATAACCCATCACCCCCATTCCCAGAAACGCGATTTTTGCCATCTGCTTTTCCCTTGATCTCACTTCGCATATGTTGGCGCCGACCCTACCACCGCCGCCGCCGGGCGCAATCTGCCCCTAAGCGGAAATGACAAAAAACCAAGGGGAAACAACCGCCGATGGGACATCTTTTCCGCTGGCTACTGCGCATTGCAGCCGGGCTGATTCTGCTGAGCGTCCTTGCCACACTGCTGGTCTATTACCTCGCCTCGCAATCGCTGCCGGAATATGACAAGGAAATCGACTTGCCCGGCCTCTCCTCGCCGGTCGAGATCGTGCGCGACAATGCCAATGTGCCGCATATCTTCGGCAGCTACGGCGCCAGCGACGAGGATGTCTATTTCGGCCTTGGCTATGCCCATGCCCAGGACCGGCTGTGGCAGATGGCCGTCATGCGCCGGACCGCCAAGGGCCGCTTGTCTGAAGTCTTCGGCACCCGCACGGTCGAGACCGACACCTATCTGCGCCGTCTGGACATCTATGGCCTGGCGCAGCAATCGGTGAAGGTGCAGTCGCCCGAGGCTCTTGCGGCGCTCAAGGCTTACTCCGCCGGCGTTAACGCGCGCTTGCAGGAAATCAACGAAAGCGCCCTCGGCCGCGGTGCGCCGGAGATGTTCCTGTTCAACATGCCGGTTTCCCCCTGGCAGCCCGCCGACAGCATCGCGATCATGAAGCTGATGGCACTGCAATTGTCCGGCCACATGAAGGAAGAAATCCTGCGCGCCCGAACCTCGCTGGCCTTGAACGATGAAACACGCCTGCAGGACATTATGCCGGATGCGCCAGGTGAAGGCCTGACAGCTCTTCCTGAATACGCCGCAATTGTGCCAGGTATCTCGGGCGGCCGTCAATTTGCTTCGTCCGGCGAAACAGGGGAAGACAGCCTGCTGTTTCCAGTTGCCCCGCGCGGGCTGGCAGGGGCATCCAATGCCTGGGCCGCCGCCCCCAGCCGCTCGGCCGCAGGCGGCACTTTGCTGGCCAACGATCCGCATCTTGGCCTGACCGCCCCGGGCGTCTGGTACCTGGCGCGGCTGGAACTGGGCTCCGGCGGCGTGATCGGCGGCACCATTCCAGGCATCCCCGCGGTCATCACCGGACGTTCCGACACGCTTGGCTGGGGGGTGACTTCCTCATTCCTGGATGACCAGGATCTCTTTATCGAACAGCTGAACCCGGAAAACCCGCAGGAATACCTGTCGGCTGAGGGCTACAAGAAGTTTGTCTCCCGCCCCTCGATCGTCAGGATCAGGGACGAAGCACCCGTCACACTGACATTGCGCTGGACAGACAACGGGCCGGTGCTGCCTGGCTCGATGTTCAGACTGGCGGACATCACGCCGCCTGGCCACGTGGTATCGCTCGGCTGGACCGTGCTCAGTCCCAATGACACCTCGATGACCGCGGCCATCAACCTGATGCGCAGCGCCTCAGTTCGAGAAGCCATCATCGCAGGGGAGGATTTTGTTGCCCCATCGCAAAACCTCACCCTTGCGGACCAGAACACAATCGCGCTCAAAACCGTTGGAGCCTTCCCGGCGCGGGACGCGGCGCACCAAAGCAAAGGCCGTCTGCCAAGCCAGGGCTGGCGCCCGGAAAACCGCTGGCAGGGCCGCTTGCCTTATGCGGAAAACCCGGAATTCCTTGCCCCGGCTGGCGGAATCCTAGGCAACACCAACAACAAGATTCTCGACCGCCCCTTCCCCAATCATGTCTCCTTTGACTGGGGCGATACGCAGCGCATTCACCGCTGGGAAAAGCTGATGCAGAACCGCGAAGTGCATACCCGCGACAGCTTTATCGAGGCGCAGCTGGACACCGTCTCCTACACTGCGCGCACGCTGCTGCCGCTGATCGGCGCGGACCTGTGGTTCACCGGCGAAGCTGCTGCTGCCGGCACCCGCGAACGCCAGCGCCAGATTGCGCTGACTTTGCTGTCCGAATGGAATGGCGAGATGAACGAGCACCTGCCCGAGCCGCTGATCTATGCCGCCTGGCTGCGGGCGCTGCAGGCGCGGCTGATCACCGACGAACTCGGCCCGGTCGCCAAAAGCTTCCGCCATGTAGAGCCATTGTTCATTGAGCGGGTGTACCGCAATGTGGATGGCGCCGCCGTCTGGTGCGATGTCCAGCAGAGCGCGCCGCAAGAAACCTGCACCGATATGGCCCGGCTGGCCCTGGATGACGCGCTGATCTGGATTGAGGAACGCTACGGCGATGCGCTGGAATCCTTGCGCTGGGGCGATGCCCATCAGGCCGCCCAGGATCACCCGGTACTCGGCGAAGTGCCGGTTCTGCGGTACTTCGTGAACATCCGCCAATCCACCAGCGGCAGCAGCAACACCCTTCAGCGCGGTAAAAGCTCGGGCAAGGATCCGGATCCGTTCCAGAACGTGCACGCAGCCGGCTACCGTGGCGTCTATGATTTCGCCGATCCCGACAGCTCAGTCTTTGTCGTCGCCTCCGGCCAGTCCGGCCATCCATTGTCGCGCTACTATGACGACATGGCCCAGCTCTGGCGCCGCGGCGAATACATCCCGATGTCGCTGGACGAGGACCTCGCCCGCGCCGCTGCTGTCGGGGTAACAAGGATCAGCCCGCGTTAGAAAAATCCTCATCAACGGCAAAGGGGAATTACCCCCTCTGCCCTCCCATTTCCTCAACCATTCAGATTTACATGAGACATTACACGATAGCCTTTCTGCTGCTCGCAGCCGCAGCCTGCTTTTACGGCGTATTCCACCTCGCCCTGCCGGCACCTCAGCAGACTGAAGCATTGCCCCCCATGCCCGCACCGGCGGGCACTATTCAGCCTGGCGGTTATGCCAATGTGCCACGCAACGGGCTGAGGCAGCCTGCGCCGGCCGCGTTCGACTATTCGCCCTCGCACGAAGTGCAGCAGCTGGCCCGGAAGCACCGGGATTTCGGCCAGACCTGGTACAGTCTTGCACCGCCCGGCGGTGTGCCTGCACCTGCCATTATACTGCTGCATGGCTCAGGCAGGTCCGGCCTTTCAATGATCGACATCTGGAAGGACACCGCACAACGGCACGGGCTGATCCTGATAGCACCAGAGGCCAAGGCTCAAAACTGGCAGCTAGGGGATCTGTCTCAATCCTTGCTGGACAGGATGCTCTCGCAGCAAGTGCTGGAACGCCGGGTCAGCGGGGTTTATCTGTTCGGGCATTCCAACGGCGCCAGCTATGCCTCGATCCTGGCAAACCGGTTTCAGGGCCCTTGGCAAGCCGCCGCCCTGCACGGCGGTTTTGCGGGGGATGAGGTATTCCAGCCGGCCGCACATCCCAAACCTGTCCGCCTGTACCTGGGAGACCGTGATCACATCTTCAGCGTTGAACAGGCGGAGCGGACCGGCAAAGCCATGGCCAGATCAGGCCACAGCTTCACGCTGCAGCTGATTCCGGATCACAGCCACTGGATCTATGAGATCGGCCCGAAAATTGCTGAGGATAGCTGGGCCTGGTTCCGGTCACTCGAAAAGTGACCGGAATTCTTACAGTTTCAGAAACTTGGCCTTTTGCCGGTCAGTCCACAGCACGGTGATGTCAAAACCGATCTCGGTCTGTTCCTCTGACTGGATCAGATCCTGCTGGAACAGCCAGGCGCGCTGCTTGCCTTGCGCAAAGGAGAGGTTCAGCACCTCCTCATGCCGCACGCCCTGCAGCTGCTCGGCGATATCCGCCAGAAGCGCGTCCAGCCCCTCACCGGTCAGCGCCGAGATCGCGTGGATGCCATCCTCGCGCACCGCGCGCAGACGGCGGGCTTCAGCCTCTTCCTCGGGCAGCTGGTCCAGCTTGTTCCAGACCTCGATCCGGGCGCGGTTCTCATCCACCCCCAGCGAGGCCAAAATCGCCTCGACGTCCTCGGCCTGGTGCTCGCTTTCCTCGTGGCTGATGTCGCGCACATGCAGGATCACATCCGCCGCTAGCACCTCTTCCAGCGTGGCACGGAAGGCCGCCACCAGCTCGGTCGGCAGGTCCGAAATGAAACCCACGGTGTCGGACAGGATCACCTCGGGCCCATCCGGCAGCTGCACCCGGCGCATGGTCGGGTCGAGCGTGGCGAACAACATGTCCTTGGCCATCACCTCGGCCCCTGTGAGCCGGTTGAACAGCGTTGACTTACCGGCGTTGGTGTAGCCCACCAGCGCCACAATCGGATAAGGCACCTTGGCGCGCGATTCACGGTGCAAGGTCCGGGTCTTCACCACCTTGTCGAGCTGACGGCGCAGGCGCACCAGCTGGTCGTCGATGGCACGGCGGTCGGCCTCGATCTGGGTTTCGCCGGGTCCGCCGACAAATCCCAACCCGCCGCGCTGGCGTTCCAGGTGGGTCCAGGCCCGCACCAGCCGGGTCCGCTGATAGCTGAGCGCTGCCATTTCCACCTGCAGAACACCCTCGCGGGTGGCAGCACGGTCCGAGAAAATCTCCAGGATCAGCCCGGTCCGGTCCAGAATCTTGACCTTCCAGGCTTTCTCGAGGTTGCGCTGCTGAACGGGCGACACCGGCCCGTCGATCAGGACCAGCTCTATCTCTTCGGCTTTCAGGATGCCCGCCAGCTCTTCGATCTTGCCGGAGCCGAACAGCATCCCCGGATGCGCCTTGGGCAGGCGCACGACATTTGAACCGATCACATCGAGATCGGGCAAGGCGGCGGCAAGCGCCACAGCTTCTTCCAGCGCAGGACCTGCGTCCCGGCGCCCCATGTCTGACTTGATTTCCGGATGCAGCACCCACGCCCGGGTGCGCTTCCTGTCGTGCTCCATCAAGAGGCGTCTTCACCCTCATAGAGGCTGATCGGCTGGGCCGGCATGATGGTCGAGATCGCATGCTTGTAAACCAGCTGCGACTGTCCGTCGCGGCGCAAGAGCACGCAGAAATTGTCGAACCAGGTGATCACACCCTGCAATTTGACCCCGTTGATCAGAAAGATTGTAACTGGAACCTTGGTTTTGCGAACGTGATTCAGGAAGGCATCCTGAAGATTCTGTCTGTCCGAAGCCATTTTTTATTATCTCGCCTTTGTTCTTGCCACGCGCTGCGGACCAGCACGCACGTTAAACATCACTATGGACGCAGAAATTATAAGTTTCCACCCGAAAAACACTTTTTCCCCTTATGGGATATCAGCTGCGCCAGAGGTTCGGCGACAAGAGCGCAATGAAAGCCAGCGTCTCAAGCCGGCCCAGCACCATGGCCACGCAGAGGATCAGCTTGGCCGGCGCGGTCAGAAGGCTGAGCACTATCGGATCGCTGCCAGCGGCCTCGGTCAGCGGCCCGGTGGTCGCCAGCGCCGCAACGGCCAGCACCAGCGATTGCTCGAAGTCGGTACCGACAGCCGCCAGCGCGGTGCTGACCAGGGCCAGCGACAGGGCAAACAGCATGAAGAACACCCAGGCCACAAAGGCGCCGTTCTTCTGCAGACGCTTGGTGCGGTCGCCTTCGCCGCTGACCGAACTGGGGTGCACCAGCCGCTCCATCTCACGCAGGCCGTTGAGGTAGAGCGCATAGACCCGCAGCAGCTTGACCCCGCCCGCAGTGGTTGCCACGCCGCCGCCGAACACAGCCAGTCCCAGCAGGATCATTCCGGGCGTTTCCAACCCGGACCAGGCCTGCGCGGCTTCCCAGTGCATGCTCTCGAAACCCGTGGTGGACAGAAAGGACATCACCGTGAACAGCGTGCCCCAAAGTGCCCGCAGCGCCTGCAGAACATCCTCGGCCGCATCCACTTCATAGGCCGCCACCCAATGGCGCAGGAACAGCAAAAGCGGCACCCCGAAGACAATCAGCAGCCCGGTACGGAATTCCGGATCCTTGTCCAGGCGTCCCTGGCCCGAGGTCACCGTGTCGCTGGAAAAGGTCAGCCGGGACAGGGCAAAGAACATGAACAGGAACATCACCATTTCACCCGCCAGTCCGCTGCCCGCGTTCTCGACACCGCCGGTGGCGGAAATGCCCGAGGTCGCCATCACCGACGTCGCATGGCTGAGGCCGGCCAGCGCCTCTTCCCCGGTGATCATCAGCAAAAGCCACAGAACCATCGTCAGCCCGGCGTAAACCGGTGCCAGGGTACGGGTGACCAGAACCAGCTGGCGCCGGGGGTCGGCCTTTTCCATATGAGCCGGTGCGGCCGAGCCGCCGCCGGGCTCGCCTTTGGCGGTCACTTCAAATCCGCCCAGCGACATTGGCGCCAGCACCGCCGAAGCGGCAATCCACATCAGGAGCCCGCCCAGCCAGCCGACAATCGCCCGCCACAGATGCACGCTGGGCGGCAGCCTGTCCGGGTCGGCCCAGATGTCAGCGCCGGTGGTGGTGATGGCACTGACCATGTCGAAATAGGCGTTCAGGTAGCGGGTACTGACCAAGGCATCCTGCACCGGCACCGCCAGGAACAGCGGCAGCACGGTAAAGGTTGCCAGCAAGGACAAGAGCTGCCCCGGCATTCCGTAACGCGGCACCTTGTTGCCGACTGAGAGGCCGATCAGCACCACCAGCATCAGCCCGGCAACGCCCGCATAGAAAAAACTGCGCGAGGTGTGGTGGTCGTCCAGCACCAGCGCATGCACCGCTGGCAGCCACATCGCCAGCGCGAATATGCCCCAGATCAGCAGAAACAGCGGCAGGCGCAGAACGCCGATGGGAGCTTGGGCGACGCGGCGCATCTAGAAATAGTCGATCGACACCTGCAACAGGCGCTCGACCTCGGGCACATCATCTGCCATGGCAAAAAGCGCGATCACGTCGCCCTCCTCGATCCGGGTCTCGCCCATCGGCCGCAGCATCTCGCCGTTCTTCAGCACCCCGCCGACCAGCACGCCTTCGGGGAAATCCGTCTCGCGGATCATCTGCCCGGCAATCGGTGAAGTGGACAGTACCTCGGCCTCAATCATCTCCGCCTCGGCATCGCCCAGCGAGTAGACCTGCCGCACCCGGCCATACCGGATGTGGCGCAGGATCGAACTCACGGTGGTGGAGCGCGGGTTGATATAGGCGTCGATGCCAAGGTGCGGCAGCAAAGGCACCAGGGTGGGATCGTTGATCAGCGCAATCGCCAGGGGGCAGCCCTCGGCCTTGGCGCGCACCGCAGCCAGCATGTTGGTCTTATCGTCGTCGGTGACCGCCAGCATCGCATCCGCCTTGTCGATGCCCGCTTCGATCATCAGCGACCGGTCCAGCCCGTCGCCGTTCAGCACAATGGTGCGCTCCAGCGTCTCGGCGGCACGTTCGGCGCAAGCGCGGTCGCGCTCAATCACCTTGGAGCGGATCCGGGAGGTGCTGCTTTCCAGTGCCTTTGCAACCTCCAGCCCGACATTGCCGCCGCCGACCACAACCACCCGGTCCTGGCGCTTTTCATGCTTGCCGAACACCTCGATGGTGCGCGGCACATCCTCAGCGTGGCTGAACACATAGCAGCTGTCGCCGACAAACAACTGGTCACCGGCTTCCGGAGCGAACAGCGTGCCTTCACGCCGCACCCCCACGACAATCGCCCGCAGGGTCGAGAACAGATCGGTCAGCTGCCGCAGCGGCGTGTTCACCACCGGGCAGTCCGCGTCGATCTGAATGCCCAGGAGCTGCGCCTTGCCCTCCATGAAAGTCTCGGTGTCAAAGGCGGCCGGCGCCGACAGCCGCTGCATCGCCGCCGCGGCGACTTCGCGCTCGGGGCTGATCACCACGTCAATCGGCAGATGTTCGCGCTGATACAGATCGGAATAGATCGCAGTCAGGTAGCTCTTGGCGCGCAGCCGGGCAATCTTGCGCTGGATCTTGAACACAGAATGCGCCACCTGGCAGGTCACCATGTTGACCTCATCCGAGTGGGTGGCGGCAATGATCATGTCGGCGTCGCGCGCCCCTGCCCGGTCCAGAACGTCCGGGTATGAGGCAAAACCGTGGATCCCCTGCACGTCCAGCGTATCGGTCGCCCGGCGCACCAGTTCCGGATTGCTGTCGACAACGGTGACGTCGTTGTGCTCGCCGGACAGATGCCGGGCGATCTGCCAGCCGACCTGGCCCGCACCGCAGATAATGACCTTCATTTGCGTATCCCCTGGAGGCTCCCCTGGCGGCGTTTCGCCCACCGTGAATGACAGAAGCCGCATTCACGGTCAATTTAATTGTAACTTCCTCTGTTTGCAGCCATTCTTAGGCCATGCGCAGGGATGTCACGATCATGGCGGGCCTCGTCCTGCTGTTTGGCGCCGCAGCCTGCGGCCCGCTTCCGGTATACTACAAGCAGGGGGCAGATGTGTCCCGGCTGCAGACGGACGAGCTGAGCTGCGCGACGGTGGCGCTCAAGGACGCGCCTGTTGCCAATGAAATCCGCCAGCATCCACCGGTCTTCCACCCCGGGCGCAAGGTCTGCCACAGCGGCGGCTGCTATTACCGCCCCGGCTATTGGGTGCCCGGCAGCTTCTACACAGTGGATGTGAACCGCCCGCTGCGCCAGCGGCTGGAAAAATCCTGCATGGCCACCAAGGGATACCAGCAAATCGCGCTGAAACGCTGCACCCAGCGAACCGCCTCGGCACCAGCGGGCCCGCGGCTGGCGCCGCTGACCGAGGCCTCCTGTGCGCAGCGGAACCGCGACGGCAGCATCAGCATCCGCCCAGGCGGCTGACCCAGTCCCCTTGCCGAAGTTTTGCGGCAGGCTAACTTTGATTTGCGCCGCCGGATCAAGTAAACTCGAGCCCGGATTGTTTGTTCATCAGTTTTTTCTCAAGAGAAAGGTACCCGATGCGGATACATTTCCTGATCGCCGCACTGCCGATTGCCGCTGTCACCGCAGCCTGTGAGCCCATCGCGCCCATAGCTCCGCCGCCTGCGGCCGCGCCGGCCTCAGCCCCGGCACCCGCAACCTACCGAACCCCGGCTCCAGCGCCCGTAACCCGGCCAGCTCCCGCGGCCGTTACCCCCGCTCCGGCACCAGCCGCAGTTGAAACACCCGAACCTTCCAGCTTTGGCGGAGGCGGCGGAGGTGGCGGAGGATCCGGCGGCGGTGGCGGATCCGGCGGCGGAGGCGGAGGCAGCTGGTAATGCCCTGTTTGCCTGCCACCGGCCTGTTGCAAGACCTGCTTGGGTCCTCTGCCCGGATTGCACTGGCCTGCACGGCCCTGCTTCCGGGCCAGGCCGCGCTTGCCGCCTATGAAACTCAGGAACGGGACACTGCCGGCGAAACGGCGATCGTCGTCGGCATTCAGGATTACGACCATGTCTCCGACCTGACCAACACCCGCAACGACGCGGCCGCAATGGCAGAAATGCTGCGATCCTTCGGGTATTCGGTCTACGAAGGCTACGATCTCGACAAGCGGGGGTTTGAGGCGCTGCTGCGGCAGGCGGCGCTGAACATCCGCGAAGGCAGCCAGGTGTTCTTCTACTACGCAGGACACGGGATTCAGCTGGGGCGGCGGAATTACCTGCTGACCAGTGACGCCGAGCTCAGCGGCATCAATGACCTGCCATTCCAGTCCGTAACGCTGGACCAGGTCTCAGCCATTCTGGGCGGCAAGGCAGGAAGCCAGATCCTGATGCTGGATTCCTGCCGCGACAACCCGGTCCCGGACGCCAAGCTCAATGCCGAAGTCGGCGCCCAGCTCTATGAAGCCCGCGAAGGGTTTGACGTATTCCGGCCGCCGCTCAACACGCTGGTGGCGTTCTCCACCTCCCCCGGCGCCACCGCGCTGGATGGCGAACCAGGCGGCAACAGCCCATATACGGCCTCTGTCGTCCGGCAGTTCCCGGCCCGCCCTCAAGAGGACGCGATGACCGTGCTCTCGGCGATCCGCAGCGACGTCTACGCCTCCACCGGCAATATCCAGGTCCCCTGGGAAAGCTCGACTCTGATGCGCAAGATCTATCTGCGTCCGCCGCAGCAGAGCTTGAACGTCGCCCAAAGCGCCCCGGACACCTCGCTGGCCAGCCTGGACCAGCTGCCTGCCGAACTGTCGGTGAAAATCCCGCTCGGCCGCTCGCTGGAACTGGCACCGGAGATCCAGCCCTACGTCAGTGCCGGCACCACGGTGTCGATCGTCGAAACCCCTTCCTCTGGGGTGTCGTCGCTGCAATCAGGCGATGGATCAGCGCTCAGCCTCAACTATGCGCCGCAGCTAAGTGAACTGCCCGCCAGAAAGGACGGCGGCCAGGTGCGCACCGACCGGATGGTGCTGCGGCTGGCCCAGGGCGAGGCGGTGCGCGATATCACCCTGAACCTCGAAATGATTGCCCGGCAATGCGATCTGGAAGCAGGAGACCTTCTCGATCTCCAGGGCGTCGGGCTTTACCGCTACCCAAATGAAATCAACCTGAAAGCGGCAGAGGATGCCTGCCGGCAGGCTGCGGATACAGCGCCGGAAATCGGCCGTTTCCACTACCAGCTGGGCCGGGCACTGCTGGGACAAGGCAATCTGACCGGCGCCTTCGGCAAGTTCCAGCAAGCGGCCGACCTGGGCCATGTCCGCGCTTATCACGCGCTGGCCAAGCTGTACACCAGTCCGAACATCGACCGCCAGGCCGTGGCGATCCCCTTGGATCCGGACAAGGCGGCCAGCCTTTGGGAACAGGGCATCACGGCAGGCGATCCCTTTGCGATGCATTCCCACGGCAAGCGGCTGCTGCACAGTACCCAGCGGCCGCAGGACCGCGAGCGCGGCTTTGATCTGCTCAGCCGGGCGGTGGAACTGGGCCATACCTACTCGATGAACGAGCTGGGTGTGTTCTTCCTGTGGAGCGGCGCCGAGCTGGCACAGCCGCAGCGCGGCCTGTCATATCTTGAGGCTTCCGCCGGACGCGGTGACATCTATGGCACCGCCAACTTGGGCTACGTCTACCGTGATGGCGGCGCGGGCAAGCCAGTCAACAAGGACAAGGCCCGCGCGCTGTTTGCCGAAGCGGCGCAGCTTGGCCACCCCAAGGCCCCCGGGGAGATCGGCCGCATGATCATGCGCGGCGACCTGCCCGGCAGCGACGCGGCAGAAGCGCTGGAATGGTATGACATGGGCCTGTCCCGCGGCGATGCCTGGGGCGGCACCAACGGCGCCTGGGTCGCACTGAACAAGCTTTCCGACAGGATCCCTGCGCACGCCGCCGCCGCCCGTGCCGGCAAGGCGATGGCACTGAACGACGACGAAGCACGCGCCTCTGCCCGGGAGCTGCTGTCTGCCATGCCCGAAACAGATGTCGCCGCCGGCACCCAGTATATCCTGCGGCAGCTGGGCTCCGGCATCGCCATCGACGGGCAGTTCGGCCCGGCATCCCGCAAGCAATTGGCCAATTGGGCGCGCGAGGCAGGCCTGCCGGCCACTGTTCCCGCAGATGCCATCGGCCAGCTGCAGCTGGCCGGCCAGATCCATTTTGCGCTTAACCCGATCCGCCAGGATCTGTTCTGAAATTTCCTGCGCCCGGCAGTGCCCGGGCGACGCCCAGGAAGATCAGGCCTGTTCTTCTTCGGCCTCGACATGCGCCACCCGGGCGCCTGCCTTGTTGGATGTCACCACCCCCAGCGACTTCAGCTTGCGGTGCAGCGCCGAGCGCTCCATGCCGACAAAAGAGGCTGTGCGGCTGATATTGCCGCCAAAACGGTTGATCTGGGTCAGAAGGTACTCACGCTCGAAGGCCTCTCGCGCCTCGCGCAGCGGCAGCGTCGCCAAGGCGCCTGACAGCACCACCCGGCCCTCTTCCTGCGGCTTTTCCTCATCCCGCGGCAGGTCCTTGGCCTCAATCGGGCCGCTGCCGTCGCCCAGGATCAGCACCCGCTCCACCAGGTTCTTGAGCTGACGCACATTGCCCGGCCACAGCATGGTCTGCATCAGCGCCACAGCCTCTTCGGTCAGCTCGCGCAGCGGCAGGCCCTGGGCCTCGTTGAACTGCTCGATGAAATGGCCTGCCAGCAGCGGAATGTCCTCGCGCCGGTCGGCCAGCGACGGCACCGCCACCGGCACCACATTCAGGCGGTGATACAGTTCCTGGCGGAAAGTGCCGGCCTCGATCTCGGCGTCCAGATCCTTGTTCGTGGCAGACACCACCCGCAAATCGACACGGATCTTGTCAGAGCCGCCAACCCGCTGGAACTGCTGGTCGACCAGCACCCGCAGGATCTTGGACTGGGTGCCCAGCGGCATGTCCGCCACCTCGTCAAAGAACACCACACCGCCATGGGCCTGTTCCAGCAGCCCCGGCTCCACTCCGCGCTCAGCGGATTCTCGGCCAAACAGCACGTCCTCCATCCGGTCCGGTTCGATGCTGGCGCAGTTCACGGTGACAAAAGGAGCCGAAGCACGGTTCGAATTGGCGTGAATATAACGCGCCGCAATCTCCTTGCCGCTGCCCGCCGGGCCGGTCAGCATCACCCGGCCGTTCGACTTGGTCACCTTGTCCAGCTGACCCACCAGGGTCCGGTAGGCCGCAGAGGTGCCGATCATTTCGGCAGGTCCCGAATCCTTGCGTTTGAGGTCGGTGTTCTCCCGGCGCAGGCGCGAGGTTTCCATCGCGCGGCGGATCACCACCATCAGCTGGTCGATGTTAAAGGGCTTTTCGATGAAGTCGTAAGCCCCCTGCTTGATCGCCGCCACAGCGATTTCGACATTGCCATGCCCGGAGATGATCACCACCGGAATGTCCGGCGTATCCCGCTTTACCGCCTTCAGGATGTCGATACCGTCCATCTGGCTGTCCTTCAGCCAGATATCGAGGATCATCAGCGCGGGCTCGGCTTCCTCCAGCCGGGCCATGCATTCGTCGGAGCTTCCGGCCTTGCGGGTGGCATAGCCTTCGTCCTCCAGAATGTCCGAGATCAGTTCGCGGATATCACGCTCGTCATCAACAATCAGAATGTCACTCATGTCAGACCTGCTTTCACTGTGCTCTTGTTTGGCGCCGCCGCCTTGGCCGCGGCAGGCAGGCGGATCACCGCCATCGCGCCGAAATGCGCGTGTCCCTCGAACACCGGGGCGTCTTCCAGCGTCAGCGTGCCCCCGTGCTCTTCGATGATTTTCTTGACTATAGGCAGTCCCAGCCCGGTGCCCGCATCACGCGTGGTCACATAGGGTTCAAACAGCCGTGCCCGGTCCTCGGGCAGACCGATGCCATTGTCGGCAATCCGGACTTCATAGAAATTGCCCGCCTTGTCCGCCGATACCCGGATTTCCGGCACCAGCGTTGCAGCGGGGTCCTTGTTCTGCAGGCTTTCAATGGCTTCGCCTGCGTTCTTGATCAGATTGGTCAATGCCTGGCCGATCATCGTGGCATCAAGATCCGACGGCATTTCCACCTTTGGCAGTGCTGCCTGGATACGGACACCCGGCTGGCCCTGCTGCTGCAGGATCACCGCGTCCCGCACCAGTTTGGCCAGATCTTCCTCGCGCCGCTCCGGTTCCGGCATGCGGGCGAATTTCGAAAATTCATCAACAATCCTGCGCAAGTCATTGGTTTGGCGCACAATCACATCGGTCATCGATTGCAGCTGGTCGCTGTTCTCCTCACCCAGCTTGGGTGCGAATTTACGTTTGATCCGCTCGGCGCTCAGCTGAATCGGAGTCAACGGGTTCTTGATTTCATGCGCAATCCGGCGCGCCACATCGCCCCAGGCGGCCATCCGCTGGGCGCTGACCAGATCGGTCACATCATCAAAGGCCACCACATAGCCTTCCAGCCCACCCTCTTCCGAGCGGCGCGGCGACATCCTGACCAGCAGGTTTTCAAGCCGCCCCTGGCGGGTCACTTTGATCTCCTCCTGCACCATTTCCGCGCGGCTCTCGATCAGTTCCGCAAACAGCGGCCCGAATTCCGGAACCGCCACTGCCAGCGCCAGCGACTGCTGATCCTCCTGCCAGTCCAAAAGCCGCTCAGCGGAGCGGTTCACGAAGGTCACGCGCCCATCCGCATCCAGGCCAACAACCCCGGAGGTGACCGAAGACAGCACCGAGTCGAACAGGCGCCGGCGCCGTTCGATATGCCGGGTATTGTCGATCAGCCGCCCGTGCTGCGCCTTCAGCTCCCGGGTCATCTGGTTAAAGTATTCGCCCAACTGGGCAATCTCGTCGCCGTCCCGTTCAACCGGCACCTGAACGTCCAGATTGCCGGAGCCAACCCGCTGCGCCGCCACCGTCAGCCGGCCGACCGGCCGTGACAGCCGCTCTGCGAACCACATCCCCAGCCACATCGCCGCCAGGATCAGGATCACCGCAAAGCCAATGTACAAAAGCGCAAATTCAAACAGCACCCGGCCCCGCTCGCTCTCCAGCTGCTGGTACAGATGCGCGGTTTCCTGGGTATCGTCCAACAGGTTCAGCAGCTCACCATCCACATCGCGGCTGATGTACAGGAACCGGTCGATAAAAGCCTCCAGCTGGACCAGGGCGCGGAACTCGCTGTTGTCCCAATCCTCGATCAGCAGAAAGCCATCTTCGCGCGCGGCCTCGATCTGGCGGTCATTCGGCTTTTCAAAGTCAAACTCGTAAGACCGCTCGCCCCGCGCCCGGATCAGCCCGGCGCTATCGACGATATAGGCCTCGCGCAGCCCCCGCTGGATTTGCAGCTGCCCCTGGGTCAGCACCTGCCGAAGTTCGGCGTCATTGATGAAAAAGCTGCGCGAGCGGCTGTTGTCGAGATAACGCGCCAGCGCCCGGGCGTCCTCACTCAGATCTTCCTTCTGCTGCGTCTGATACGCCTCCGCCGCGGCCAGCGAACTGCCGATCACTTGGCGCACCCGCTGCGAGAACCAGCCTTCAAGGCCGACATTCACCGTCAGCACTGCAAAGACGGCGACAATCACGGTGGGTATCAGAGCAAGGAAGCCGAACGCCCCGATCAGCCGTAGGTGCAGGCGGGAACCTGCCGACTTTGACCGCCGCGCTGCAAACAGCCGCACGATCTGGGTCATCACCAATGCGGCAATGGTCAGGATATAGACCAAGTCCGCCAGCAGAATCAGCCGAAGCGGCCGGGAGGATGCGCTCTGCCCGAAGGGTCCGATGATCAGGAAAGTCGCCAGCGCCAGCACCGGCCCCAGCAAAACCAGGCCGATGGTGCCGATATTGCGGGCTTTGCGGGTTCTCCGCCATCGGTCAAAGGCCGCAAAAGGCCCGTATGCCGCCCTCAGATGTGACTTATGCGCCACTGACTGCCCTCATCCTGATGTGCGACTCTTTACGAGTCACCGCCATATCTCGTGGCCCAGCCTAGGAAATTCACAACAGGGCCACATTTCTGTGGCGATATTACATCAGTTTGCGGCGGCGTGTCACCTCAATATCCAGATCGGTGATCTTCTTACGCAAAGTATTCCGGTTTATCCCCAGCAATTCAGCACATTTTGCCTGGTTGCCGCCGGTTGCCGCCAGCGCGATTTCGATCAGCGGCGTCTCCACTTCGCGCAGCAGACGCATATAAAGCCCCGGCGGCGGCAGCAAGTCGCCATGCAGGTCGAAGTAGCGCTGCAAGTGGCGGGCCACAGACTCCGACAGCTTTTCACTGGCCAGCCCAGGCACGGCAGGCTCCGGCCCCGTTTGGGGTCCAAGCACTGCGCCGGCATCCGCCTGGTTGATCTCTTCGCTGCGGGCCGTCAGCGCCAGCCGCCGGACAGTGTTTTCCAGCTGCCGCACGTTGCCTGGCCAGCCGAAATGACGCAGCGCCTCGCGCGCACCTTCGCTCAACTCCCGATGCGGTGCGCCCTCGTTCTCCGCCTTGATCAGAAAATGCTCGGCCAGAAGCGGAATGTCCTCCACCCGCTCCCGCAGTGCAGGCACATTCAGCGCTGTACCGCAGATCCGGTAGTAAAGATCCTGACGCAACTCCCCGGCCTCCATCACCGCTGTCAGGTCTTTCTGGCTGGAGGCAATGAACCGCGGCGCGTGTTCGCCCGGGGCATCCATCATCCGCACCAGCCGCGCCTGCGCCTCCTCAGGCAGATCGGCCAGTTCATCCACCACCAGCGTGCCGCCCTTGGCCTGTGCCAGCAGCCTGGCCGGGCCTTCCAGTTCAATCAGGCTGGCCGCATCGGCATGCACCAAAGGCAAGGTGCGCCGATCGGAGAAGTCGTGAATAGCCTGTGCAATCAGCGACTTGCCGGTGCCGCTTTCTCCAGTGATCAGCAGCGGCAGATCGGTGTTCATCACCCGGGCGATCAGCCGGTAGAGCGCCTGCATCACCTCGCTGCGGCCGATCAGGGGCAATTCCTCCGGACGTTCCTGCGTCCCGGGTTTCGGCGCGGAGGGCGCAATGCGTTTCGCCGCCAGCGCCTTGGCGGTGCGTTTCATCAGCTCCGGCAAGTCAAATGGTTTCGGCAGATAGTCATAGGCCTCCGCCTCCTCTGCCTTGATCGCCGTCATGATGGTGTTTTGCGCCGAGATCACAATCACCGGCAGTCCTGGCCGGTCCGCCTGGATCTTGGGGAGCATCTCCAGCCCGTTACCGTCCGGCATCATCACGTCCGAGATCACCACATCGCCCTTCCCCTCGCCCACCCAGCGCATCAGCGTCGTCAGCGAGGAGGTCGCATGCACCTTGCACCCCGCGCGCGTCAGCGCCTGGGTCAGAACGGTGCGGATGGTGCGGTCGTCGTCAGCGACCAGAACGGTGCCGTCCATGGATCAGCTCTCCTGCGTTTTTGCGTCACGCGGCACGCGCGACAGCGACAGCCGGAACACCGTGCGCCCGGGAACCGAGCTTACCGAAATCCAGCCATTGTGCTCCGAGACGATCTTGCTCACCAAAGCAAGGCCCAGCCCGGTGCCGTTTTCCCGGCCCGAGACAAACGGGTCGAAAATGTCGTCCTTGATCTTGTCCGGCAGCCCTGGCCCGTCGTCGCAAATCTCCATCTGCAGCGGCAGCAGCTTTCCGGTTCCATCGCTGCGGCGCAGCCGGAAGGAATGTTCGTAGAAGGTGCGGATATGGATATGCCCGCCTTTAGAATCAGCCGCTTCCGCGGCGTTCTTCAACAGGTTCAGCGCCACCTGCAGAAGCTGATCCGCATCGCCCCAGGCCATCGGCAGCGAGGGATCGTATTCCTCGCTGATGGTCATATGGGCGCCAAACCCCAGCAGCGCTGAGCGCCGCGCCCGGTCCAGAACATCATGCAGGTTGACTGGCTTGAAGCCCGGCTCGGTCAGGTTTCCGAACTGTTCCACCTGCTCCAGCAGTTTCACAATGCGGCGGCTCTCGCTGACGATCAGATCGGTCAGTTCCAAGTCCTCTGGCCCAAGGCTCATGCTCAGAAGCTGCGCCGCCCCGGTGATCCCCGCCAGCGGGTTCTTGATCTCATGCGCCAGCATCTCTGCCATCCCGATGGCCGAGGCGGCGGCGGATTTGGCGGAATGGGTCTGTGTCATCCGCCCGGCCAGCTCCCGTGGGGTGACCATCAGCAGCATCACCCCCTCCTTCCCCTGCAGCGGTGCGATCTGCACCCCGCACTGCAGCGGCGCCCGGCTGCCGGAACCGACGTCAATGTCGTTCACAAACAGCGGCGTGCTCTGCACCCGGGCGCGGGCAAAGGCCTCCTCGATCGGCGCGTCGATGGCCAGCGTGTCCCAGACCGGCTGTCCCAGCAGCGCCTTGCGCGAGGTATTGAGGAACCCCTCACCAGCCGCATTCACGTCGGCAATCTTGTCCCAGGCATCGATCAGAAAGGCCGGCACCGGCAAAGAGGCCCAGAGAGCTGCACTGTCCATCATGCGGCGGCCTCCGGTATTTGCGCGCTCAGCGCCTCCGGCAGCAGCGCCAGCACTTCAACCGGGTTTTTCTCCGTCAGCACGGCGCGGCGCATGGCGGGGCTGGTTCCAGCCCCGTCCATGTACCAGCCCAAATGCTTGCGCGCGACACGCCCCCCCAGATCCTGCCCGTAGAAATCCAGCATTGCCCGGTAATGCTCTGAAACCATTTCGATAAACGCCGCGCCTTCCGGGATCTCTGGTGCCGGGGTGCCCCACAGGTGATGGGCCACCTCGGCCAGCAGCCAGGGCTTGCCCTCGGCCCCGCGCCCGATCATCACGCCATCCGCGCCGGACTGCTCCAGCGCCTGCCGGGCAGAGGCGGTATCCACAATATCGCCATTGGCCAGCAGCGGCACGTTCACCGCGTCCTTGACAGCCCGGATCGCCGCCCAGTCGGCGGAGCCCTTGTAGAACTGGCAACGGGTGCGGCCGTGGATCGTCACCATCTGCACCCCGGCCTCGCAGGCACGGCGCGCTACGTCCGGCGCATTCCGGCAATTGTCGTCCCAGCCCAGCCGGGTCTTCAGAGTCACCGGCACATCCACCGCGCCAACCACGGCCTCGATCAGCTTCAGCGCATGGTCCGGCGTTTTCAGCAGGGCCGAGCCGGAGTATCCATTGGTCACCTTCTTGGCCGGGCAACCCATGTTGATATCGATTATCCGGGCACCCTGCCCGGCAACATGTTTGGCAGCCTCGGAAATCCAGTATTCATCCCGCCCGGCCAGCTGCACCGCGGTGTTCTCCACATCGGCGCTCAGCTCGGCCCGCTCCCGCACCCCGGGCTTGGCCTGCACCATCTCCTGGCTGGCCACCATCTCGCTCACCATCAGCCCCACACCGAAGGAGCGGACCAGATCCCGGAACGGGCGGTCAGTGATTCCAGCCATCGGTGCCAATGCGATTGGCGGAGACATGGAGGTGGTTCCAAGCGTGAAGGACAACTGCCTAATCCTTGTGCAACTGGGGCGTTTGTACCCGAAGCCTTTGCTATGCAGCAACGAAACTGCCCATTGCAAGGCACAGCAAAACACCACTTGCCTAATTTTTAGGCACCACACCTCGAGCGATTGCCTATCTACGCGCCACCTCATAAACAAAGGCCGAACCAGACAAGAGGCCCGCATGACAACAGCCGCTCTGATCGTCGCCGCCGGCCGCGGCACCCGCGCAGGCGGCGGCATGCCCAAGCAATGGCGCCCGCTGAAGGGCCGCCGGGTGATCGACTGGACACTGGATGCCTTTGCGAGTGCGGGCGTGGACAAGATCGCATTGGTCCTTTCCCCGGACGACACCGCCGCTTGGGAGGAATTCTCCGGCAATCCCGGCCTGATCCTCGCCGAAGGCGGCACCGAACGGGCAGCATCTGTCCTGAACGGGCTGAAGGCATTGGAGCCGCACAGCGTGGAAAAGGTGCTGATCCACGACGCCGCCCGCCCCTGTGTCAGCCCCGTCCTGATCCACAGCATTCTCAATACCTTGGAAGAAACACCTGCCGCAGCCCCGGCGCTGACGGTGACCGACGCGCTGTGGACCGGCGCGGATGACTTCTGTCACCGGCACCCAGGACCGCACCGGGTTGTTTGCTGCGCAGACGCCGCAAGGATTTCGCTATCAGGGCATTCTGGCTGCACATCTTGCTCACCCCGGCGGCGCCGCGGATGACGTGGAGGTAGCGCGGGCCGACGGGCTTGACGTCCGCATCATTCCGGGCGAGCCGGACAACATCAAAATAACCCGTCCCGAGGATTTCACCCGGGCAGAACGCATTCTGGGAGCAGACATGGATATCAGGCTTGGCAACGGCTACGACGTGCACCGCTTCGGTCCCGGCGGCAGCGTGATCCTTTGCGGCGTGGAAATCCCGCATGAGAAGACCTTGCAGGGCCACTCCGACGCCGACGTCGGCATGCACGCGGTGACCGACGCAATCTATGGCGCGCTGGCGCAGGGCGACATCGGCCAGCACTTCCCGCCCTCCGATCCCCAGTGGAAAGGTGCGGCCAGCGAGATTTTCCTGCGTCACGCCGCCAATCTGGCGCGCGGGATGGGCTTCTCTATTTCCAATGTCGATTGCACTTTGGTGTGTGAATACCCCAAGGTCGGTCCCCATGCCGCCAAGATGCGCGAAGTCATGGCCGGGATCCTGAACATCGAGGCAGACCGCGTCTCGATCAAAGCGACCACTTCCGAGCGCCTCGGCTTCACCGGCCGCGGCGAAGGCATTGCGGCGCTTGCAACGGCCGCATTGGTGAAAGCATGACCGCGGCGCAACTGATCGGCACGGTTGGCGGCGTCGGATACCTGCGCCCCGCGCCTGGCACCTGGGGCTCGCTTGCGGCGCTGCCGCTGGCCTATGCGCTGCATCAGCTGGGAGGCTTCCCCCTCTTGGCCCTCGCTACGCTGGCCAGCATCCCTGCAGGCCTTTGGGCGACCAAGGTGATGACTGCAGGCAGCACCAATCACGACCCCTCGGAAATCGTCATTGACGAGGTCGCAGGCCAGTGGATCGCGCTATGGGCCATTTCCTTCCCGGCCTGGAGCAAAGGCATCGAGATCACCGCGCTCTGGCCCGGCTGGGTTGCGGCTTTTCTGCTGTTCCGCCTGTTCGACATCTGGAAACCCGGCCCCGTCGGCTGGGCGGATCGCAAAACGGGCCCGCTCGGGGTTATGATGGATGATGTCATCGCCGGCATCCTGGCCGCCTTCGGTGTGGTCCTGCTGGCCGGTTTCTCGCACGGGGTTCTGGGGTTATGAGCATCGACGTCTCCAAACTGATCGCTGAGGCCAAGGCGGCAGGCCTCACAATCGCCACCGCCGAGAGCTGCACTGGCGGTATGATCGCGGCAGCGCTGACCGATATCCCCGGCTCCTCGGCCGTGGTCGACCGCGGCTTTGTCACCTATTCCAACGCCGCCAAGATGCAGATGCTGGGCGTGCGGGCTGAGACGCTGGAGGCCAAAGGCGCCGTCAGCGAAGAGGTTGCAGCGGAAATGGCCGAAGGTGCGGTAAAATACGCAGGCGTCTCGCTTGCGGTCTCGGTCACCGGCATCGCAGGCCCTGGCGGGTCGGACTTCAAACCCGAAGGCCGCGTCTGCTTTGGCCTTGCCCGCGCAGGCCATAAAGCCATCACCGAGACCGTCGACTTCGGCGCCCTGGGCCGCGCCAAGGTGCGCCAAGCCGCCCGCGACCATGCGCTTTCGCTGCTGATGCAGGCCCTTTCCTAAACCGGCCGCATTCCGGGCAAGGCCCGCCAAAGCCCGCCCAAAAATTCAGCACTCCTGAAAAAGCCCCCATTTTGTGCGCCTCCCGCACGGCTGCCTCTTTTTTCTGCGCCGCCTTTCCGCTTTCCCATAGCCACCGTTTTTTTGAGGGGAAGGAACAAACGGATGAACGGAGCGGATACCGCATGGATCATTGTGGCCACGGCCCTGGTCCTCTTCATGACATTGCCAGGGCTGGCCCTGTTCTACGGCGGGCTGGTGCGTGCCCGCAATGTGCTCAGCGTCTTCATGCATTGCTACGCCATTGCCTGTTTGATGAGCGTTCTGTGGCTGGCCTTCGGATACACCATCGCCTTTGGCAGCGGCACCTCCGGCCTGTGGGGCGGGCTGGACAAGATGTTCCTCAGCGGGGTCACCGCCGACAGCCTGTCGGGCACCCTGCCAGAGGTTCTGTTCTTTGCCTTTCAGATGACATTTGCCATCATCACGCCCGCACTGATCGTCGGCGCCTATGTGGAACGCGTGGGCTTTGGCTTCGTCCTCGTATTCTCCGGCCTCTGGATGCTGCTGTGTTATGCGCCCGTGGTGCATTGGATCTGGGGCGGCGGCTTCCTGGCCGATGGCGGTATCTTCGGCGAGGTGGGCGTCAAGGACTTTGCCGGCGGCATCGTGGTGCATGAAACAGCAGGCCTGGCGGCGCTGATCATCGCCTTCTACCTGGGCCCGCGCAAAAACCGCACCATCCCGCCGCACAACCCCGGTTACGTGATGATCGGCGCCGCGATGCTGTGGGTCGGCTGGTTCGGCTTCAACGGCGGCTCGCAGCTGGCAGCTGACGGCGGCGCGGCGATGGCGCTGACCGTGACCCATATCTCCGCCGCCACCGCTTCTCTCACCTGGGCACTGTGGGAAAAGATCAAATACGGCAAGGCCTCCCTCGTGGGCCTGGTCACCGGCACTATTGCAGGCCTCGCCTCGATCACCCCCGCCTCCGGCTTTGTCGGCCCGATGGAGGCACTGATCATTGGCGCCGTAGCAGGTGTACTGTGCCAGGAAATGGTTAACCTGGTGCGCAACAAGATGCAGATTGACGACACCCTGGATGTCTTTGCCGTGCACGGCGTCGGCGGCATCTTCGGCACCATCATGATCGCCGTCTTCGGCGCCGGTGCCTGGGCCGCACAGCTGGGCGCGTTGGTGATCGTCGGTGTCTTCACCGTGGTGGTGACCATCGCGCTGGTCAAGATCTCCGCTTTGATCACATCCCTGCGCGTGGATCTTGAAAGCGAGACCAACGGGCTCGATTTGTCAGTACACGGTGAGCGGGCATACGACATGAACAGCTGACCCCGGCTTTGACGAATGCCGCCACTCACGGCAGAAGGTGCATATTGCGCACCGGGCGGGTCCCTTCGGGGACCCGCTTTTCGTTTTAGGCCAGCGGTTTCAAAACCGGGGAGTGAGAAGCCAAGCCTGTTCCAGCGCGTTGCAGCGCTCGCCAATGCGGCCATCTGCCGGGCGCTCCTCTGCCAGCGTGATCGCATGTGTGTCCTGATAGAGCGTTTTAACAAGCCCCCCAGGCACGGAAAACGGCGGTCCCTGCATCAGCGACTGGTCATAGTCGAACCCGATCAGCAACTGCCGCGCAGTGCCTGTGATCCGGATCAGATGCGCTGCATAAGCCATTCTGTCCTCTGGTTTAACCGCCACCAGCGCGGCCCGGTCATAAACTGCATCCACTGGCCCGATCCGTGCAGAAGTGAGCGCAAAGAAGTCGCCGGCAAACAAGGTCAGCGCCCCCGCCTGATACCGCAGGAGGTCTCCTTGCCGGACAACCTCCGGCTCAAGCCCCTGGCGGGCAAAGACCTCTTCGACAGCGCCCTGGTTGAACTCAGCCCCCGTAACCCGCAGCCCCTGCGCCAGCAACCAGTCCAGATCCAGTGCCTTGCCGCACAGCGGGACAAAGACGGATTGGCTAGCTTTCAGGTTCAGCCGGGAAAAGTGCTTGGTCAGCAAAGAGTTGGGCGCCGCCTCGTGAAAGCCGATGCGGTTCTCGCGCCAGCGCGCCTGCCAGAATTCCTGCTCCATCGCGGGTCGTTCCTTCCTTTGGAAATCTCAGTTCCGGTAGGTGATACGACTTGAAGCCCGCTTTAGGTCAAGCGTTCTTCGGCCTGCGGCACCTTAGCCGTAGAGCTCGGCCGCCCGCCGTTCAAAGGCGCGCACGATCCGCTGCATCGCCTCGTTGAAGACCACCCCGATGATCCCCTGCAGCACTGCGTTCTTGAACTCGAAATCCACAAAGAAGGAAATGTCGCAAGTGCCATCCTCGCGCGGTGCAAAGGACCAGTTCGACTTCATGTAGCGGAACGGGCCGTCCAGATACTCGGTGTCGATTTTTTGCTCGTCCGGATAAAGGGTTACCCGGCTGCCGAACCGTTCACGGAACACCTTGAAGGAGATCACCAGATCCGCCTCCATCACCTCGGCCCCGCCCAGGGCGGCACGGCTGCGGATGCGGGCGGCGGCGCACCACGGCAGGAACTTGGGGTATTGCGCGACATCCGCGACCAAGTCGTACATTTGCTGTGCCGAATACGGCAGCTGGCGGGTTTCCGAGTGTGTGGGCATCGGCCTGCTGATTTTCTGCTACTATTGTGTTGCGTCATGTCCTATGTACGCGCGGGAAATTCAAGGGGGCAGCCATGTCACAGCGTCCATATGTCATTGATGTGATGATTTCAGCCAAGGCCATCGCGGCGCGGATCGAGGAGCTTTGCGCGGAAATTCACCGGGAGTTTGCGGGCACCGACAAGCTGGTTGTGGTCGGCCTGCTGCGCGGCAGCTTTGTGTTTATCGCCGATCTGGTGCGCGAGCTGGACCTGCCGATCGAGGTCGATTTCCTGGAGGCGTCCTCTTATGGCGATGCGATGGAGAGCAGCCGGGAAGTGCGTATTCTCAAAGACTTGCGCGGCGCCATTGAAGGGCGGGACGTGCTGGTGGTGGAAGACATTGTCGACACCGGCCACACCCTGAACCACGTGGTGAACCTGTTGAAAAGCCGTGAGCCGGCGCGGCTGAAATCCATTGCCCTGCTGGACAAGCCGTCGCGGCGCGAGGTGGATTTCCGGGCCGACTGGATCGGCTTTGAGATCCCGGACGAGTTTGTCGTCGGCTACGGCATCGACTTTGCACAGCGCAACCGCAATCTGCCGCATATTGGCAAGGTGCGGTTCACCGACGAGGGCTGATCCAGGCTGAACCCGGGGGTGCCATGCGTGCACCGGCTGTACACCGTCTGTGCACCGGGTGGAGCACTTCACCCGGGCGCGGCGGGCGGAATCGCCCACCCTACCGGTTGCCGGAACTTTCTGAATTCAGAAGCTCATCAATTACCGTGGCAAAGATTTCCGCGCCAACCGGGATGGCGGCGTCGGGGAAGTCATAGTCCGGATTGTGCAGCTGCGGCTGATCCGTGCCGGAGCCCAGCCAGAACATCGCCGCCTTGGCGCCCTTGCCGAATTGGCCGAAGTCCTCGGACCAGCGCTGGGGCTTGTCCTGCATCTGCACCGTATGTCCTGCCGCCTCACTGGCGGCGTTCAGGAGGGCCACAGCCTCGGGGTGGTTGGTGCAGGCATCAAAGACGTCGTCGAATTCGATGGAGAACGTCAGCCCCTCCGCCGCGCAGGCCTGTTCCACCAGCGCTGCGGCATCGGCAATCAGCTGCTCCATGCGGGCGTCGGTGACGGTGCGCAGGGTGGCCCAGACCTCGCCGTAACCGGGGGCGATGCCAAAGGTGGCCTCGCCCAGATGCGCATGAGTGAGGGTGACCAGGGCAAACTCCGGGCCCAAGTCTCCGCCGCTGGCCAAAGCCGCCAGGCCCGGCAGCAATTGCGCGATGGCGCCAGCCGGAGACACCCCGTCCTGCGGCGCGGCAGCGTGAGAGGTCTTGCCGGTCAGCTTGATCCGCATCCCCCGCGAGGCGCAGTTGGCCGGGCCGGAGCACAAGGCAACCTGCCCCACCGGCAGCCCCGGCAGATTGTGCAAAGAGAAGGCATAGTCCGGCGCGATCCGGCTGAACGCGGGGTCGGCAATTACCGCTACGGCACCTTTGCCGGTTTCCTCGGCGGGCTGGAACAGCAGCACAACGCGGCCCCGGGCGGGTCGTTGCGCAGCCAGGTCCTCTGCCAGTGCTGCGACCATTGTCATATGGCCGTCGTGACCGCAAAGATGGCCCCGGCCTGCATGGGTAGAGCGGTAAGGCTGATCCGAAAGCTCCTCGATCGGCAGGCCGTCCAGCTCGCAGCGGATCAGCACTGCGGGGCCATCTTCCCTGCCCTCATAGACCGCGGCAATGCCGTGGCCGCCGAGACCGGTCAGCAGCTGGTCAGGTTCATAGAGCCGCAGATAGTCTGCCACCATCGCGGCGGTCTTTTCCTCGGCGCCGGAGACCTCGGGGATCTGGTGCAGGGCGTGACGCAGCGCAGTGAGCCGCGCCAGACGCTCGGGCGTCATGCCAGGCCCAGCTTCTTGTTGCGCGCGTCGCGCAGGCGGGCAAAGTCATCGCCCGCGTGGTAGGAGGAGCGGGTCAGCGGTGTGGCCGAGACCATCAGGAAGCCCTTGCCATAGGCGGCTTTCTCATAGGTTTTGAATTCCTCAGGCGTCACAAACCGGTCCACCGCGTGGTGCTTGGGCGTCGGCTGCAGGTACTGGCCGATGGTCAGAAAGTCGACATCAGCGGCGCGCATGTCGTCCATCACCTGCTTCACCGCCTGCGCATCCTCGCCCAGGCCAACCATGATGCCGGATTTGGTGAACATGGAGGGATCCAGCTCCTTCACGCGCTGCAAGAGCCGCAGGGAGTGGAAGTAACGCGCACCGGCGCGGACCTCAGGGTAAAGGCCGGGCACGGTTTCCAGATTGTGGTTGAACACGTCGGGGCGCGCTTCGACCACGGTTTCCAGCACCGAGGGGTCGCATTTCAGGAAGTCCGGGGTGAGGATTTCGATGGTGGTATCCGGCGAGCGGTGGCGCACCGCGCGGATGGTCTGGGCAAAATGCTCTGCCCCGCCGTCCTCAATATCGTCGCGGTCAACGGAGGTGATCACAACGTGGTTCAGGCCCAGCTTCTGCACCGCATCGGCCACCCGGCCGGGTTCGAACACATCCAGCGCCTCGGGCGGCTTGCCGGTGGCGATGTTGCAGAAGGAACAGGCGCGGGTGCAAACCTCGCCCATGATCATCATGGTGGCGTGGCCCTGGCTCCAGCATTCGCCGACGTTGGGGCAGCCGGCCTCCTCGCAAACCGTGGTCAGCTTATGCTCGCGCATGATCTTGTGGGTGTCCGCGTAGCCCTGCCCGCCCGGCGCCTTGACCCGGATCCAGCTTGGCTTTTTCGGCTGAGCATTGTCGGGACGGTGCGCCTTTTCGGGGTGGCGCTGCTCCGGGATTTTCAGGTCTCGCACGTGGTTTTTCCCTTCCGGCATCTCACTTGGCCAAGGTGTAACATAGCTTCCCGCGGTTGACACCCGGCTATCAGCAACCCTGCCTTGCTGCCTTGTCATGGCTCATACCGCAATTTTATGCCGTTTTCCTTTGCCAAAATGCCGCTGCGGAACACATAGTCTAGCTGTGCAAGGCAAAAGCGCCGTTAACGAGTTCAGGGAGGGACCCATGGCCAAGGAGCTGGAGAAGTTCAAAGCGGAACATAAGAAACTGGCGGCCGGGACCAAGAAATACACCACCGCCGAGGGCGAAAAGCTGAAGAAACGTGTCGGCATTTCGCTGGGCAACGCCTGGGAGGGCGAGGATTATTTCCGCGAAAGCCTGGCCAAGGCGCGCAAGGACGGGGTCGAGTCCAAGAAGATGGCCGACCTGCAGAAGAACAAGCATTTCAAGGACGGGCTGACCACTTGGAACAAGGCGGTGGACATTCATCAGCAGGAACTGGATGCGATGCTGGGCTTCTGCAAGGAGGCGCAGGCGCATCTGGTTAAGATCCAGAAACTGGCTGCTGACATCGAGAAGGACCTGAAGAAGCGCTCCAAGTCATCCGCCTCCAAGAAAGACATTGAAAGCCTGCGCGACACTCTGGCCAAGGAAGCGGCCGAGGTGAAGAAGGCGGTCCAGTATGAGGGCAAGCTGAACGCCGCCCAGAAATTCTATGCCGCGAATTTCCAGAAGACGGCCGACAAGATCCTGAAAGAAAGCGACGGCAGCCACGACAAGAAGCTGGATGCGACCGAGCTGCCGCAGCTGCTGGTGGACCGGAACCTGAAGAAATACACCAACCGGGTGGGCGCGCTGGTGAAAGCGATCAATGGCCATTGCATGGCGGCGATCGAGAAGGCCGGCGAGGATCTGAAGGCTGCCGCGCCGGACCTGAAGGCGGCAGCGGCGAAGTTCAAGGATCTGAAGAAGATCAACGACCAGTATCAAAGCGTTAAGAAGAAATTCCCGGGCGCCATCAACGACTCCAAGGACAAGAAGAAGCTGCTGGCGACGCTGAAACGGTTCAATGACCTGACCGCGGCGGCCGAGCGCAAGCTGCGCGGCACCACGGTGACGATCAAGAAGGCCGCGGCCTAGGGTCAGGACCGCACCGGCCTGCCGCGTTCCGCCGGTCCGGCGGCGCATTTGCGCCGCCTGCTGCGGCGTTTGTGCAGAACCTTCAAAACAAGCTCACGCAAATGTTGATACCAGCTTAGAATCATTTTAAGCCTGCGCGCCGAATGACATTCCACCTTCAGGAGCATCCCGAAATGAAAGCTGGCGTTAAGCTGCCCGACGTGACCTTCCACACCCGCGTGCGCGACGAGTCGATCGAAGGCCCGAACCCGTTCCGCTGGGAAGACAAGACCACCGCCGACTACTTTGCAGGCAAGCGCGTTGTGCTGTTCTCGCTGCCGGGCGCCTTCACCCCGACCTGCTCCACCTACCAGCTGCCGGGCTTTGAAAAGGGCTTTGGCGACTTCAAGGCCGAAGGCATCGACGCGATCTACTGCATGTCGGTGAACGACAGCTTTGTGATGAACGCCTGGGCGCGCGCGCAGGAGCTGGAAAACGTGGACGTGATCCCGGACGGCTCCGGCGAGTTCACCCGCAAGATGGGCATGCTGGTCGCCAAGGACAACCTGGGCTTCGGCAACCGCTCCTGGCGCTATGCGGCCATCATCAACAACGGCGTTGTTGAGGCATGGTTCGAAGAGCCGGGCCTGTCCGACAACCACGGCGAAGACCCCTATGGCGTGTCCTCCCCGGAGACCGTTCTGGCGCATCTGAAAGAAGCCAAGGCAGAAGTTCCCGCCTAAGGCACTGCCGGATAAAGTTTTTTACGGGCCTGCCAAGTGCGGGCCCGTTTACGTTTACGGCGGCCAAACGGGGTCAGCCGATCAGCTCTGCCTCTTTTGCTCTGGCTTCGCCGTAGTACTCAGAGAGATGCTGCAGGGCGATGCGCAGCACCACCTTGCCCGAACGGGCCTGCCAGCCCAGGTTGCGCTCTGCCGTTTCCATCCCTTCCAGATGGCAGCAGCAGCGCAGGGCGATGTCGCTGAGGCCGGCGCCAAGCGTTTTCAAAGCTTCTGTCATACGTTTGTGCGCAGCGGCGCCGGCTTCGTGGCTGTTGCTGTGCATGCCATTGCTGTCCTGGGAGAAATAGAATTTCTCCTGCATCAGGTGGCTGCTGATCTGGGCCAGTTCGAAATCCTCGCGCAGACGCTTGCCTGCACCGATCATTCCCGGGGTCAGGAACGGGTTGCCATCCTTGTCCGAAAGCCGCGCCAGGCTTTCCAGCGGGGTTTCCGACCCGCCGTAGCGCGGCTTGCGGCCATAGGGGGCGCCGGCGTCGCTGTCAGCCGCAGCAAACGGCACCTGGGCTTCGGCAAAACCGCCCTCAAGCCGTGCCCTGGCGCGGTTCTCCTGATCGGCGATGAAACGGTTCAGCGCGGTGCGCCCGGCCGGCGTGATGCTGTAGCGGCTGATCCGGTTGCGCCGGGCGCAGGAGATCCAGCCGATCAGTGCCATCGCACCGGCCAAAGGGCGTGACACCGCCACTTTCTGGCCATCGGCATCTGCGCCCTCGCGAACGACCACCGCCTTTTCCATACCCTCTGCCGCCGCCAGAACTGCACCGCCACGGCAGAGCAGGGTCAGGATTCCGGCCGCCTCGCGTTCGAACCCGCCCGCCAGGCAGCGCCCGACACTGGCGCCCGGGCCGTCTTCCACGGTTCCGGCGCAGGCGTGATAGCTTTCCGCCAGGTAGACAAGCACCTCATCAATCAGCGGATCGTCCCGCAGGGTTTCCACCCGCCGGATCTGCCGCAGAATTGTGGACGGATGGCAACCTGCCTTACGAGCCAGCTGCCGGATCGGCCGTCCGCCCTCGGTATGCTGAAGATAGCGGCACGTCTCAAGCGGCACCCACTCCGGCAAGGGTGCTATCGGCATGTTATGCATAGTTTTTAACCCCCGGTCGTCAGTCGGGACCGCCCGCAGCCTTCGTCCTTCCCCCTTTTTGGCGGAGTCCGCGATCTCCCGACCCTCTGTGAACAGAAACTCAGATCTGGCATCATTGTTTCCCGAAAATAAATAATCATCACAAAACGCACCGTTCGCCGGTAGCGCCCTTCCCGCAACACCACGTCAGGTTGTGTTATAGCAGAGCACCCACAGAGATAGGAAAGGAGAGGACTATGCAGGATGTATTCAGCCGCCTGGCGTTGCTCCAGCGCCCGCGGGTTCTGGCCCGGGCGGCCCGTTCGGGTGCACAGAACTACTGCCGCCAGCGCGATCTGCGCCGGATCCTGGGGTATGGAACACTGCCGCGGCCCGCGGCCGCCGCGATGCGGCTTCTGGAAATGGAGGCTGCGCTGAATGACGCCCGCAAGGCCGGCGAAGCGGGGTATTCGATGGTGCGGCACGTGGATGTGCTGATTGCCCTGGCCGGAGAGGCGGCCTACCTTCGCAAGTCCGGTACCGATGCCCGTAAAAAAACGGCGGCCGATGCTGGCCGCCGTTCTGAACCGGCCGGGGCCTGACCCCTTGCCGGCATAGCAGTTCCCCCGCCTTTACATGAAGGCGTCGGGCATAGAGGCTTTCTTCTCGGCGACGTATTCGTCCAGCGCCATCTTGATGTTCGGGTCCAGCGCCGGCTGCTCGTAAGTGGCCAGCAGCTGCTCGACACGGTTGGTCGCCAGCGCATAGGTGTCGCGCGCGCCTTCCTCTTCCCAAGTCTCGAACGGCTTGTAGTCGAGCAGGTCGGACTTCCAGAAAGCGGACTTGAAGTTTGCCTGGGTATGTTCGCAGCCCAGGTAGTGGCCGCCAGGGCCAACTTCGCGGATCGCGCCCATGGCCTGTGCGTTCTCGTCCATCGAAACACCTTTGGCCAGGCCGTGCAGCACGCCCAGCTGGTCAGCGTCCATCACGAACTTCTCGAAGTCGGCAACCAGGCCGCCTTCGAGCCAGCCGCAGGAGTGCAGCATGAAGTTCACGCCGGACAAGAGGCCCATGTTGAGCGAGTTGGCGGTTTCATAAGCCGCCTGCGCGTCGGGCAGCTTGGAGCCGCAGAAGGAGCCGGCCGAGCGGAACGGCAGGTTCATGCGGCGGGCCAGCTGGCCTGCGCCATAGGTGATGTGCGAGGCCTCGGGGGTGCCGAAGGTCGGCGCGCCGGAGTTCATGTCGATCGAGGTCACCATGGCGCCAAAGATCACCGGGGCGCCGGGGCGGACCAGCTGGCTGTAGGCGACGCCGGCCAGAACTTCGGCCAGAACCTGCGTCAGGGTGCCGGCAACCGATACCGGCGCCATGGCACCGCCGACGATGAAGGGCGAGATGATGCAGGCCTGGTTGTTCTGGGCGTAGACTTCCAGCGAGCCCATCATCACGTCGTCGAAGGTCATCGGCGAGTTGATGTTGGTCAGCGAGGTCATCACGGTGTTGTTCTGCACGAACTCCTTGCCGAACAGGATGCCGGCCATATCGACGGAATCCTGGGCGCGGCTGGGTTCGGTGACAGAGCCCATGAACGGCTTGTCGCTGAGGGTCATATGCGCCATCAGCATGTCCAGGTGGCGCTTGTTCACCGGGATGTCGGTGGGCTCGCAGACTGTGCCGCCCGAGTGGTGCAGCCACTTGGACATATAGGCCAGCTTCACGAACTTGCTGAAGTCGTCCATGGTGGCATAGCGGCGGCCGCCAGCGGCGTCGCGCACAAACGGCGGGCCGTAGACCGGTGCCAGCACCAGGTTCCTGCCGCCGATAACCACCGATTTCTCGGGGTTGCGGGCATGCTGGGTGAATTCCGACGGCGCTGTGGCGCACAGCTTGCGGGCCAGGCCGCGGGGAATGCGCACGCGCTCGCCCTGAACGTCTGCACCCGCTTCACGCCAGCGCTCCAGTGCGGCCGGGTTGTCAACAAAGTTGACGCCGACCTCTTCCAGGATGGTGTCCGCGTTGTACTCGATGATTTCCAGCGCTTCATCGTTCAGAACTTCGAAGTTCGGGATGTTGCGCTGGATGTACTTGGCGGTCTCGATCTTGACGCTGGTGCGTTCGGCGCGGCGGGCTGCGCCGCCGCCGCCCCGGGCGCGACGGCGCGGTGCTGCTTCTGTCATGGTTTATCCTCACCACAGGCATTTCATTGCGAAGGGTATTATAGCCACCACGGGCCACCGCGCCGCAGGATAACGGCCATTCAAGTTGAAAAGCGACATTCACCGTACGGATTCCACCAAATCCGCCGCTGCCGGTGCGGCCCTAGTCCTGCATGAGGGGTGCCAATGTCTGCCAATGGATCCGGACAGCAGGCATCGGATATCCGAAGACATCAATCTCCTTGCGGTTTCCGGTTTTGCCGCCGAGGCGCTCATAAAAGGCCCTCGCCCGCATGTTGCTTTCGGCAACCCACAGATAAGCCGAGGTTTCGCCCTGACGCGCCAAGCGCGCCGCTGCCTCCCGCATGAGGATGCGGCCCAGCCCCTGCGACCGCGCCGGCGCAGTGACGTGGAGATTGTCGATGTAAGGGTCTTCTTCGATCCAGACCGCAATAAATCCCTGAATGCAGCCGTCTTCATCCTCCGCCACCAGCACGGCGTCCTTGCTTGAAAACTCCAGCTGCTGCCAATGGGCTGTCAGGTCCGGAACAACCCCGGTTTCCAGATAGCTTTGCGGCAGAACCCCGGCGTAGACACCGCGCCAGCTGCTGATCTGCAACTGCGCCACCGCCGCGCGGTCTGTGTTGCGCATCTCTCTGATAATCATGCGGTCAGCCTCCCTAATGCCTTCTATCCAGACAGCAGATCCGGCCCGCGCTTGGCAATCCCTACGTGCCGCTGCGGCAGAATTCCTTGGGCAGCCGCCGCCGCAGCCGAAGAAGGCACGGGCATCGCGGCTCCTTCTTCACTGCTTGCAGCAAACCCCTTGCGAAAAGCCCCTCCTTGGCCTATGGCGCGTGCATGACAGAGACATCCCATGACCGCCTTCTCATCATCGACTTTGGCAGCCAGGTCACGCAGCTGATTGCGCGCCGCCTGCGCGAGCTGAACGTCTATTGCGAAATCCACCCTTATCAGAATGTCACCATGGACTTTGTGCGCGAACTGGCGCCCAAGGCGGTGATCTTCTCGGGCGGGCCGGACAGTGTGACCCGCGAGGGCAGCCCCCGGGCGCCGCAGGAGATTTTCGACTATGGCGTACCGATCCTGGGCATCTGCTATGGCCAGCAGGTGATGATGCACCAGTTGGGCGGCAAGGTCGAAAGCGGCCATGGCACCGCCGAATTCGGCCGCGCCTATGTGACCCCCACGGTCGAGACGCCGCCGCTGCTGGAGGGCTGGTTTGCCAATGACAACGACCGCGAGCAGGTCTGGATGTCGCATGGCGACCATGTCAGTGAAATCGCTCCGGGGTTTGAGGTCTACGGCACCTCGCCCAACGCGCCCTTTGCCATCACCGCCGATGTCAGCCGCAATTTCTATGCGGTGCAGTTCCACCCGGAAGTGCATCATACCCCGAACGGCGCCAAACTGTATGAGAACTTCGTGCGGCTGGCCGGCTTCGCAGGCGACTGGACCATGGGCGCCTACCGCGAGCAGATGATCGAGAAAATCCGCGCGCAGGTTGGCGACAAGAAGGTGATCTGCGGCCTGTCCGGCGGTGTGGATTCGTCCGTCGCGGCGATCCTGATCCACGAGGCGATCGGCGACCAGCTGACCTGCGTCTTTGTCGACCACGGGTTGCTGCGCAAGAATGAGGCGGAAGAAGTCGTCTCGATGTTCCGCGACAACTACAACATCCAGCTGATCCACGCGGATGAGAGCGACCTGTTCCTGGGCGAGCTGGACGGCCAATCCGACCCGGAAACCAAGCGCAAGATTATCGGCAAGCTGTTCATCGACGTGTTCCAGAAACACGCCGACACCATCGACGGCGCCGAGTTCCTGGCGCAGGGTACCCTGTATCCGGATGTGATTAAATCCGTGTCCTTCTCGGGCGGCCCTTCGGTCACCATCAAATCGCACCACAATGTGGGCGGCCTGCCGGAGAAGATGGGCCTGAAACTGGTGGAGCCGCTGCGCGAGCTGTTCAAGGACGAGGTCCGCGCATTGGGCCGCGAACTGGGCCTGCCGCAGTCGTTCATCGGCCGCCACCCCTTCCCCGGTCCGGGTCTGGCGATCCGCTGCCCCGGCGAGATCACCCGCGAAAAGCTGGAGATCCTGCGCGAGGCGGATGCGATCTATATCGACCAGATCCGCAAGCACGGCCTGTACGACGAGATCTGGCAGGCCTTCGTGGCCATTCTGCCGGTCCGCACCGTGGGCGTGATGGGCGATGGCCGCACCTATGACTACGCCTGTGCGCTGCGCGCGGTGACCTCGGTTGACGGCATGACGGCGGATTACTACCCGTTCAGCCATGAGTTTCTGGGCGAAACTGCCACCCGGATCATCAATGAGGTCAAGGGCATCAACCGCTGCACCTATGACATCACTTCGAAACCTCCGGGAACCATCGAGTGGGAATGATCCAATCTGAGCGGGTTTCCTGAAGAATCCGGGAAGCCCCCGGTTGATTTAAAGAAGGTTTAAACAAATTGCGCCAACTTGCGCGAAACACCTGGCCGCCGATACCCCACCGACGGCCACGTGCTTCACGGCAACAGGAGGCGCAATATGCCGATTATCAAGTACAAGGACGTGCTGCTGCACTTTGCGCATATTCCCAAATGCGGCGGCACTTCCATCGAGCGTTACGTACAGGGACTGAATGGCGTCAGCTTGGCATTCCTGGACGAGCAGTACGTGGCCAGCCCGCCGCAGCAGCACTGGAACATCTCCTCTCCGCAGCACATCGATGGTGAGTCCCTTGCCCGGTTGTTCCCCAAGGACTTCTTCACCGCGTTCTTAGCCGTCGTCCGGCACCCGATTTCACGGCTGGAAAGCGCCTACAAATTCCAGCGCTTTGTCGAGCGCAAGATTGACCACACCGTCACCCTTGACACATTTGTCAAGACTCAGCTGGTGGAAAATGGCCTGACCAAAGGCTGGATGGATGGGCATTTCTATCCTCAGTCGGGCTTCTTCTACCCCGCCGCCAACTACCAGGTCTTCAAGCTAGAAGAAGACGGCGCCGCCAATGCCAAAGCCTTCATTGATGCCGCCCTGTTCGGCAACCCGTCCAGCCTGCAGATGACGCATACAAACCACCTGCGCCTTCCTGCGGCCTTCAACCCGGACGACCTGACGTTGAGCGACGAGGGCCAGGCAATCGCCCAAACGCTTTATGGCATGGACTTTGACAATTTCGGCTACGAACGCCCCTCCTTTTCCCATCCACAGCCTGCCGCGGCAGCCGGCTGAACCATCGGAGCCGCTTGTTTTGCCAAAGAAATTTCACATCTGTTTCGCCTCGCCTCCGGGTTTCCAGCATTCCGGCGCGTTTTTTGAAGTCGCAGAACTGATTCTGTATGCGCTGAGGGAGCTCGGCTGTGAAGTGACGCTTGCGAAAAACGCAATCGACCCCAACGCCCGAAACATTCTGATCGGCATCCATCTAATGGACCAGAACAGCGCCAAGGACATGCCGCCGGGAACCATTATCCTCAACACCGAACAGCTGGGCAGCGTCTATGAAACCTGGAACGAAAGAATTCTTGGCTGGTTCTCACAAGATTTCACGCTTTGGGATTACAGCGACACCAATATTGCGGCCTTGAAAAATTTCGGCGTCGGCCGGGTGGAGAAACTTCAGATCGGTTTCCAAAAGGAGCTTTGCCGCATTCCTGCGCGGGCTGCCAAGGATGTCGACGTTCTTTTCTATGGCGCGATAAACCAGCGCCGCAGAACCTTTCTCGAAGACCTTCATTCCCGCGGCTTGCGGGTGAAGCATCTGAACGGGACCTACGGAAGCGATCGCGACGCTTGGATTGCCCGCTCGCGCATGGTTCTGAACCTGCACTTTTACAATTCGCAGATTTTCGAAATTGTGCGTGCCTTTTACCTGATGACCAATGGCATCCCGCTTGCCAGCGAGATCAACCCTGGCACGCAGATCGACGACTGTTACCGCAATGGCCTGCTGGGCCTGCCCTACGAAGAACTTGCTGACGGCATTGTTGAAATTCTGCAGGACAAAGGTGAATTGGCCAAATTGGCAGCGAAGGCAAAGGAAACGATGGCGCGCCTCCCGCAAGCCGTGCTGTTGGACGAAATACTGTAACGGGATACTTATTCGCCAGCCCAGCCAGGCTTGCATCGCCCCCATGCAGCAAAGAATCCTTGCATTTGATTGGCTAAACTTCTCTTGAGGCCGCCGTTCCCGGGGACCGGTTCGGAGTTTTGCACACTATCCGGCTAAATTGCCTCCCGGGAGGACATGTTTGGAGACTAGCGCGAAACAGTCGGCAAGACCTGTGCGCGCGCAACCCTGACACGGGTGCTCCCACCTAATAAACGTAGGTTTTCCGGTTCTTCGGTTCATAAGGTTGAAATTCGACTCTTTCCCAGATCGATTAACCAATCCGTTAGGTGTTTTTGAAATATTCTCCTAAACACCGCCGGTATTGGAGAATCCAATGATCATTTGCCATCCGCTGAAACTCATCTTCATCAAGACCAAGAAGGTCGGCGGCACATCATTTGAAATCGCCCTGTCGAGTTTCTGCGACAAATCCAGCATTATCACGCCGATTTCTCAGGAAGATGAGGCCATGCGCGGCTCGCTTGGCTATCCTGGCGCACAAAACCATCAGCAGCAAATCTGGCCGGATGGTTCGCAAACAGAGGCAAACTTCTACAACCACGTGACTGCCGCGCTGGTCAAGGAGCAGGTCCCGCAAGAGATCTGGGACAGCTATACCAAGGTCACAATTTGCCGGGACCCTTTTGACGCGATGATCTCCCGTTACTATTGGGAAGCAATGGAGTCGCATGGTGTGCCATTCGGACAGTTTGTGAGCCAGTTCCGCAGCATGCTGTGCGAAAACAACCGTATTGCACCGCTGGAAGGGCCGGATGCGCTGGATGTCTACCTGCGCTACGAACACCTTGAGGAAGACATCGCCGCATTGGGCATTGACGGACTATGGGAGCGGTTCTCGGGCTTGCGGGCCAAGGGCGCATTCCGCCCCAAAACCGGAGCCGATCCAGAAACCATGTACTCAAAGTATCCAGAGGCTGCGGCCATCGTGGCCCGGCAGTGCGCCATGGAGATCCAGAAACTCGGCTACCGGTGTCCGGCTGCGGCCCCGGCAGCAGCCAATCCCGCTGAGCAAAGCAAAAGCGACTTCATCTTTACGCTCTCCGCCGGCCGCACCGGGACGGCCTGGCTTGCACAGTTTCTTGGCGACAACCTCAAGATTACGTCGGTGCACGAGCCGCTGGGTTTTGATGACTTCGGCGCGGCAATGCCGGAAATCCGCCACATGCGCACTTTCAACACCGTCGGCATGGACGCAGTGATGTGGGATTTCTGGGAGAACAAGCTGGCATCGCTGCAGGCTCCTTACGCGGAATCCAACCACACGCTTGGAAAATGCGGGCTGATTGAGGCACTGTCCGAAAGCAGTATCCGAAGCCGCAGCACCGTCATCATTCTGCGGCGCGATCTGGCCAAGCAGTGCGCCAGCTATGTGGGACGCAACGATTTCCAGAACATTACCCTCCGCTGGCAATGGTATCTGGACATGCGCTACGGCAACAAGATCGTGAACCCGGCCCCCTTCCAGCCAATGGGGCAGATCGGCTTGGCCCTGTGGTACGCGATGGAAATGGAAGCCCGCTATGCCTATTATCAGTTGAAATTCGGGGACCGGATCAATTTTGTAGAGGCCCAGCTGGAAGAAGTTACCAAGCCGGAAGGCGCAGCGCATCTGCTGGCGTCCCTCGGCCACAGCGGCGATCCTGTGATGCCCGCAAAGAAAAACGCCACCAAAAACCAGTCAGATGTCACGGAGGCGTTGACCGCGGAAATCCGTACCTTGCTGACACGGTTGCGCTTTGACGCAAAGACTGTCGCAGAAACTTATATCAAAGGCGGAAGACTGCTATCCTCGCCTCCGGTCTTGCCCCAGCCGCGACAGGCTGCCGCCTGACCTTGCAGCCCGCCAGCCGCAATGACAGTATTGAAGCCGCCCCGGTCCCACCGCCGGGGCGGTTTTTGCGGGCTTGACCCGGGCCTGGAAATCCTCCTTTCCTCTCAGCAGAGGACTTTCGGGGCAGCCATGGCAGATACAGACACACGCACAGGGCTTGCCGCTCTTTGGATGGTTGGCGCCATCGTGTCCTTTTCCGCCATGGCGATTGCCGGCCGCGAGGCCGGGCTGACGCTGGACACCTTTGAAATCATGGCCTACCGCAGCCTGGTGGGGCTGCTGATCGTGCTGGCAGTGCTGGGCGCGACCGGCGCCTGGCACCAGGTGAGCAGGGCCAGGCTGGGCGTGCATCTGCTGCGCAACATGTTTCACTTCACCGGCCAGAACCTTTGGTTTCTGGCGGTCACTCTGGTGCCGCTGGCGCAGGTTTTTGCGCTTGAATTCACCTCGCCGCTGTGGGTGATCATCCTGTCGCCGCTGCTGCTGGGCGAAGTGCTGACCCGGCGGCGGATGCTGGCAGTTCTGCTTGGCTTTGCGGGCATCCTGATTGTCGCCCGCCCGAGCCCCGGCAGTTTGAGCCTGGGCCTCGGCGCGGCGGCAAGCTGCGCCATCTTCTTTGCGCTCACCGCGATTCTGACCAAACGGCTGACCCGGCACGAGAGCACCGCGTCGATCCTGTTCTGGCTTACCGCCATGCAACTGGCGATGGGGCTCCTGGCGGCGGGTTGGGACGGCGACATGGCCCCGCCGTCTGCGGCCACCCTGCCCTGGCTGGTGCTGATCGGCATTGCCGGGCTGACTGCGCATTTCTGCCTGACCACGGCGCTGTCGCTGGCGCCCGCCAGCGTGGTGGTGCCGGTCGATTTTGCCCGCCTGCCCGCCATCGCTGTGCTGGGCATGCTGATCTACGGCGAAGCGCTGGATGCCTGGGTGCTGAGCGGCGCGGCGATCATTTGCATTGCAAATTATATCAACATAGTTGCAAGGAAACCGGTGGAATCCGCTCAGAATTGACCGATTCCGGCTGGTTTCCGTTTCGTTAGCATTGATTTGCCGAAATTCCGCCGGTTACGGTCTCGGGACAAGAAGCCGGAAAGGCTTTCGTACAGGGAGGAACAGATGAAGAAGATCCACGCTGCGCCCTTGGCGCTGGCGCTGCTGCCGGGTGTTGCAATGGCTGGCGGCGTTGACCGTTCGGGACAGACACTTGGCGCGCTGTTTGAAGAAGGCACCTATGCGGAGTTCTCCTTTGGCCGTGTCAGCCCGGATGTTTCGGGCACTGCTCTTGGGGCCAGCTCAGGCGACATGATCGGCGCGCACTTGCAGCTTGGCGCCGCCTATAAGCGCGACATCAATGACAAACTGAGTTTTGCCCTGATTTTTGACCAGCCCTTTGGCGCGGACGTCGAATATCCTGGCAGCACCGGATACATTTTCGAGGGCGCCACTGCAGAACTGAACTCCAATGCTATCACAGGCGTGCTGCGCTACAAGTTCAATGAGGCCTTCAGCGTCCATGGCGGCCTGCGCGTTCAAACCATGGAGGCAAATGTCTCCATTCCCGTCTTCAGCAATTACGCCGCCAACGGCGACCGCGACGAGGGGTATGGCTACCTGCTTGGCGTCGCTTATGAACGTCCCGAGATCGCGTTGCGCGTAGCACTTACGTATTTCTCGGAAGTTAAGCACAACGTAGATACCACCGAGACCCTTGGCGGCACCCCGGTTCTGAACTCTGCAACCAGTATCGACACACCGCAGGCCGTGAATCTCGACTTTCAGACCGGCATTGCAAAGGACACGTTGCTGTTTGGCGGCGTACGCTGGGTCGATTGGTCCGAGTTCAACATTTCGCCGGCGTTCTATGTGGCCAACATCAGCTCCGGGCGGCCGCTGGTGTCCTTTGCGGATGACCGCTTCACTTACACCCTTGGTGTGGGCCGCAAGTTCTCTGAGAACTGGTCCGGCTCCGTCTCGGTCAGCTATGAGGAAACCCTTGGCGGTTTCCAGTCCAACCTGAGCCCGCAGGACGGCCGGCTGGGGATGACCATCGGCGCAAAGTACAAAAAGGGTAAAATGAGCATCTCAGGCGGGGTGAACATTACCCGTGTCGGCAGCGCGCAAACGGTGGTGAACCCCGCGACTGCTTCGACCTCGCAATTTGGCGACAACACCGCGATAGGTGTCGGGCTCAAGGTTGGCTACAACTTCTGAAGCCGCCTTGGTCCGAAAATCCAGCCCCGCCCCGATCCGGGCGGGGTTTTCTTTTGCCGCAAGAAACGGGTCGCTTGACTGCGGGGACCGCGCTAGCTGATCCCCATGAGCCCGCAAAAGACCATATCCCCCCGCGCCTGGGCCGAGCTGATCCTGCTCGGCGTGATCTGGGGCGGATCGTTCCTGTCGATCCGCATCGCCCTGGATGAAATCCCCGTTGCCACCCTGGTGCTGCACCGCTGCGGCTGGGCGGCGTTGTTTCTGTGGGGCGTGGTGCTGGCGATGCGGCTGCCAGTCCCCAAGGAGCCGCGCATCTGGGGCGCGTTTCTGGTGATGGGGCTTTTGAACAACGTGATCCCCTTCGGGCTGATGGCCTGGGGGCAGCTGCATATCGAGACCGGGCTGACATCAATCCTGAATGCCGCCACCGCCATCTTCGGCGTTGTCGTGGCAGCCTTGATCTTTGCAGACGAGCGGCTGACACCGCGCAAGGCGCTGGGGGTTGGCTTGGGCTTTCTGGGCGTTGCCACCGCGATCGGGCTGGAGCAATTTGCCAGTTTCGACATCCGCAGCAGCGCCCAGCTGGCCGTGCTGGCGGGCACGGTGTCTTATGCCTTTGCCAGCGCCTGGGCGCGGCTGAAACTGTCCGGCCTGGCGCCGCAAGTGGCCGCGGCTGGGATGCTGACCGGCTCGACCGTCTGTTTGCTGCCGGCCGCGCTGCTGATCGACGGGCCGGTCTCCTTTGCTCTGGAAACCGGCACCTGGGTCTCCATCGCCTATTTCTCGCTGATCGCCACCGCGGGCGCTTATCTGCTTTACTACCGGGTGCTGGCGCTGGCGGGCAGCGGCAACCTGATGCTGGTCACGCTGATCATTCCGCCGGTGGCTATCGTGCTGGGCGCCTGGGTGCTGGGGGAAGAGCTGAAGCCGCAGGCCTATGCCGGTTTTGCCCTGCTGGCGGCCGGGCTGGTGATCCTCAATGGCAAGCCCGGCTTGCGGCGCAAGCGCGCACGGAATTGACCAAGCCTGCAGAGGCGATTAGCAAGGCGTGAAACCTTCAGGGACTTGGAACGCCGATGCTCTACTCTTCTGCTCAGGACTGGCGCGATGCGCCCAACAAACGGGTGCTGTTCTTTGGCATGTCCGGGCTTGGCAAAACCTATGTCAGCAACATCCTGCGCGGCGCGGGCAGCTGGTTCCACTACTCGATCGATTACCGCATCGGCACCCGCTACATGGGCGAATACATCGCCGACAACGCCAAGGCCGAGGCCATGAAGGTGCCGTTCCTGCGTGAGCTACTGCTGACGGATTCGATCTATATCGGCTCCAACATCACCTTTGAAAACCTGACCCCGGTCGCGTCCTACCTCGGCAAACCCGGCGACGAGGCCAAGGGCGGCCTGCCGATCGAGGAGTACAAACACCGCCAAGAGCAGTTCCGGATTGCCGAGATCCGCGCGCTTCTGGACACCGAGTATTTCGAGGGCCGTGCGCAGCAGCTTTATGGCTATCCGAATTTTATCTGCGACACCGGCGGGTCGATCTGCGAATGGGTCGATGCCGCCGATCCCAACGACCAGATCCTGTCCGAGCTCAGCAAGCACACGCTGATGGTCTGGATCAAGGGCAGCGAGGCACATACGGCTGAGCTGGTGCGCCGGTTCGACCGCGCCCCTAAGCCGATGTCCTATCAGCCGGAGTTCCTGGACCGGGTCTGGCAAGAGTATCTTCAGGAAAACGGGGTATCCGAGGGGGATGTCGACCCCGATGCATTCATCCGCTGGACCTATGCCCAGGCGCTTGCTCACCGCCAGCCGCGCTATCAGGCGATGGCCGACAATTGGGGCGTCACCGTCACCGCCGATCAGATCTCGGCCGTCAAGGATGAGGCCGGTTTCGTAGATTTGATCGCAACAGCCCTTGAGGCGCGCGGCTAACCAGCTTATCTGACTGCCTCCGCTATATCGTACACAATTCCGCAAATCAGGACACTGACATGCCCATCAAGATCCCCGCAGACCTTCCCGCCTACGACGTTCTGAAGAACGAAGGCGTGATGGTCATGTCGCCGGATCAGGCGGCACGTCAGGATATCCGGCCGATCCGCATCGGACTGCTCAATCTGATGCCCAAGAAGATCCAGACCGAAAACCAGTTTGCCCGGCTGATCGGCGCCACGCCCTTGCAGATCGACCTGAACCTGATCCGGATGAGCGAGCACCGCACCAAGAATACCGCCGCCGCGCATATGGCCGAGTTCTACCGCCCCTTCCAGGAGGTGAAGCACGAGAAGTTCGACGGGCTGATCATCACCGGCGCCCCGATTGAGCATCTTGAGTTTGACGATGTGACCTACTGGGAAGAGCTGCGCGAAGTGATGGATTGGACCCAGACCAACGTGCATTCCACCTTTGGCGTCTGCTGGGGCGGCATGGCGATGATCAACCACTTCCACGGCGTCAAGAAGCACATGCTGGAGCACAAGGCGTTTGGCTGCTTCCGGCACCAGAACCTGGCGCCGGCCTCGCCTTACTTGCGCGGGTTCTCGGATGATTTCGTGATCCCGGTCAGCCGCTGGACCGAGATGAAGCAGGAAGAAATCGACGCTGCACCGGGGCTGACGACGCTTCTGGGCAGCGACGAGGTCGGCCCCTGCCTGGTTGAGGATCCCGGCCACCGGGCGCTCTATATCTTCAACCACTTCGAGTATGACAACGATACGCTGAAGCAGGAATACGACCGCGACGTGGCCAATGGCACCCCGATCAATGTGCCGGGCAACTATTACCCGGACGATGATCCCAGCCGCCCGCCGCTGAACCGCTGGCGCAGCCATGCGCATCTTCTGTACACGAACTGGATCAGCGAGATCTATGAAACCACGCCCTATGACATCAATCGGATCGGCGTCGAGATGACGGACCTGCGCGCCTGAAGAAAGCCGTGGCAATAAGCGCCTCCCTTTTGCTGCTGGCCGGCCTGGCCTGGGGCGGCACCCTTTGGAAGGCATCTGTCAATGAGGCACGGGCCGAAGCCGCCTACCCTCCGCAGGGCAAGTTCCTTCGGATTGGCGGCCACCAGGTGCATGTTGTCGAAATCGGCCCGCCGCAGGGCAGCGCTCCGGATCTGGTGCTGATACACGGCTCCAGCGGCAACATCCGCGACATGACGTTCCGGCTGGCCCCCGCGCTGGCAGGAGACTTTCGCATTCTGATCTTTGACCGCCCCGGGCTGGGCTACTCCAGCCCGCTCAATGGCAACGGCGCAAGCATCCGGCAACAGGCGGATTTGCTGCGGCAGGCTGCGGCGCAAATGGGTGCGGAAAAGCCGATTGTGCTGGGGCAAAGCTATGGCGGCGCTGTGGCGCTGGCATGGGCCACTAGTCACCCCGAAGCGCTTTCGGCGCTGGTGACGGTTGGCGGTGTCTCCCACCCTTGGGACACGCCGCTGGACATGTATTACCAGGTGACCTCTTCACGCCTCGGCAGCGCGATTGCGGTCCCTGCCCTCACAGCCTTTGTGCCCCGCGCCACGGTGATGGAAACACTGGACGCCGTGTTTGCGCCGCAACTGGTGCCTGAGGGCTATGCCGAGCATTTCGGCATCGGCCTGACGCTGCGGCGCGCCTCACTGCGGGCCAACGCCTTGCAGCGCGCCAATCTGCTGAAGGAAGTGAAAGCGCAGGTGCCGCTTTATCCGCAGATTGCCGTACCGGTCGAAATCCTCCATGGCACCGCGGACGACACCGTCAGCCCGGAGATCCATGCCCGGCAGCTTGCCCGCGATGTGCCGGAAGCCGGCCTGACGCTGCTGGAGGGCATCGGCCATATGCCGCACCACGTGGCAACCGATGCAGTTGCCGCCGCCGTAAACCGCGCCGCGGCGCGTGCAAATTTGCGTTAAGGTGATTCACATTCCATACTCTCTTCCCATATAAGGGATTGAGGACAGAAGGGTTTTACTCATGACGCTGCCATTTGACGGGGCCATCAGCCGGTTTTTCGAAACCGGTGCGCCGGAGGAAATCCGCAAGGCCATCAAAGGTGCGGACAAGGACGAAATCCTTTCCTCCAGCTATCCGCACCGGGAACGGATGCCTCGTAAGAAGTATGAAAAAGAGCTGGAGGCGCTGCAGATCGAATTGGTCAAGCTGCAGGCCTGGGTCAAGAGCACCGGCGCCCGCATTGCCATTGTCTTTGAGGGCCGCGATGCAGCCGGCAAGGGCGGCACCATCAAGCGGTTCCGCGAGAACCTGAACCCGCGGGGTGCCCGGGTGGTGGCACTGCCGAAACCAACCGAGGCCGAACAGAGCCAGTGGTATTTTCAGCGCTACGTCCAGCATTTGCCCGCAGGCGGCGAGATCGTGTTTTTCGACCGCAGCTGGTACAACCGCGGCGTGGTCGAAAAGGTGTTCGGCTTCTGCACCGATGCCCAGCGGGAGCGGTTCTTTCGCCAGGTCAACGGGTTTGAACGGGCCCTCGCCGAAGACGGCGTGATACTGTTCAAATTCTGGCTCAATGTCGGCCGGGCCGAGCAGCTGCGGCGGATCCTCGCCCGCGAATCCGACCCGCTGAAGCAATGGAAGCTGAGCAGCATCGACGTGAAAGGGCTGCAGAAGTGGGACGCTTACACCGCCGCCATTTCCGAAACGCTGGACCGCAGCCATTCGCTTGAGGCCCCCTGGACCGTGGTGCGCTCGGATGACAAAAGGCGGGCGCGGCTGATGGCGATCCGCCAGGTGCTGAGCCGCATTGATTACACCAACAAGGACCCCAAGGCGATCGGAGCCCTGGATCCGGAGATATGCGGAGGCCCGGACATCTGGGATGCCTAAACGCGGTTATCATCACGGCAATCTGCGCCAGGCCCTGGTCGAGGCCGCCCTGCAGCTGATCGAGGCCAAGGGGCCGACCGGCTTTACCCTGTCGGAAGCCGCCAAGACGGCGGGCGTGACGCCTGCCGCAGTCTACCGCCATTTCGAAGGCCGCGAGGACCTGATCGCCGAAGCATCCCGCCAAGGCTATGTCATGTTCGCCGACCTGATGCAGCATGCCTATGACAAGTATCAGCCCTCCGCGCTGGCAGCGTTTGAAGCGACGGGGCGCGCCTATCTGGCCTTTGCCCGCAAGCATCCGGGCCATTACATTGCCATGTTCGAAAGCGGCATCTCGGTGAACCGCACGCCGGACCTGGCCGATGCCGCGGCCCGCGCCCGGGCGATCCTAGAGCGCGCCGCGGCCGATCTCAGTCAGCATATCCCCGAGGACAAGCGTCCTCCGGCCTCGATGTTCTCGGCCCATGTGCTGGCGATGAGCCACGGGGTGGTCGAGCTTTATGCACGCAATTCCCCCGGTGCGGCCTCCCCGTTCCCGCCGGAAGATCTGCTGGAAAGCGGCATCGGCATTTATCTGCGCGGTCTGGGGCTGATTGCTCCGGATAGCTAGAAACGCGTCGCTGGCTGCGGGGTGCTGAGCTCATCGCCGACATTGACCAGGAACACCTCGCCAATCCCCTTGATGTCCTCAATGCCGATATCGGTGACGCGGAATTCTTCGGACAGGGCGTCTTTCATGTCCTCCGGCGCGACAATTTTCATCGGCCTGGCAAAGACTTGCAGCCGGGAAGCCAGGTTCACCGCAGGGCCGAAGACGTCATAGACGTACTTTTGGATCCCCACAACCGAGCCGACAGCCGACCCGGTGCCCAGACCGATCCGGGCCTGCCACTTGTGCTGATGGCTTTGGTTGCGCCGCTCCAGATAACGCAGGAACCGGGTGGCACAGTGTGCGACTGCGGTGGCGTGGTCCGGCGCCGCCTCAGGCATGCCTGAAACAGCCAGATAGGCGTCGCCAATGGTCTTGATCCGTTCGCAGCCGTATTGCTCGACGATGCGGTCGAAGGCTGTGAAAATGTCGTTCAGCTCTCCAAGGGTGACCGTCGGATCGGTGCGTGAAGCAAAATCGGTGAAATTGACGAAGTCCAGCATCACCACCGAGACCTTGGGGTAAAGCTGCGGGGTCACCACGCCAAAGGTCTTGAACTCCTCGTAGACCGAGCGCGGCATCAGGTTGAGCAGCAGCCGTTCCACCCGCTCCTTCTCGCGCTCCAGCTCACGGGTGTTGCGCTCGACCATGGCGGAGTAGCTGTCGATCATGCTTTCCAGCTCGCGGATGCGGGTGATGTTCTGGCATTCCACGACCAAGAGCGCCTCGTCACGGTGGCTGGCCTGCGAGACGTTGATGGCAAAGACCAGGGTGCGGCGCTTGCGCTTGATCTTCAGTTCAGCCGAATAGCGCAGCCCCTCTTCGCACAGCGGGCCGAGGTCATCTGCCGTCAGCCCCTCGATCGCATCGGTCAGAGCGGCGTCCGGGCCGGGGGTGCCGAACCACTCAGCAAAAGGCTGATTGTGAAAGACAAATCCCAGATCGGAGGCACGCACCACCGCTACCCCCACGCCAATGGCCCGCAACAGCTGCTCGTTGATGGCAGCAATGCTCATGCCGCGTCCCGGGTTACGATGATATTGCGCTTGGTCTCGATAGCACCCAGCGTGGTGCGGATATCGGGCTCGGACAGACCGTGCTGTTCCAGCGCCAGCTTCAGCAGCGCACCCATCTCATCGAAGTCCTCATGGGTGATGCCAAGCGCCCGGTGCACTGCCTCCAGCCTCTCGTCGCTGAACGAAGCCGGCCCGCCCAGCAGCGAAGAAATGAACTTGGTCTGGTGGTCAATCAGCCGCGGCATGTCGACATCGGCGAAGTAATCGCCGATCTGATCGGAATCGAGCGCCATCTCGTAAAAGGTCATCACGACGCGGCTGATGGCGCTGAACCCGCCGTATTTCTCGTAGATCGTTTGCGGCATATCAGCAGTCCCCCATCGGGTGCAGTGCCGCCCATGTTACGATAATTTTTTGGAAAAGTTAACGGGGCCGTGGCAAAGCCCCGTTCCGCACCGCTGCCGTCAGGCGGCGCTGTCTTCTGAGAAGGAAACCAGATCGGCGACGATGCTCTGTAACCCGTCGATCAGCTCGACTGTGGGCTGGGAGGACAGCAGCGGCGCCATTTCCTGGATAAGATCAGCCGGCAGGTTCCACCATTCCAGTTCCAGGAGCTTGTCGCAAACCTCATCGTCAAACCGTTTGCGCACCAGCTGAGCCGGGTTGCCTGCCCAAATTTCGTAGCAGCCGACATCGCCGGCGACGGTTGCATTGGGCCCGATTACGGCACCGTGGCCGATTGATACCCCGCCCAGAATGGTGGCATTGGCGCCGATCCAGACGTCATGCCCGATGGCAACATCGCCGCAGCCCTGATGCGGCATCTGCTGTTCAGCCCCGCCCAGTTGGTCGGCAAAAACCTCGCCAAAGGGAAAGGCGGACACCCGGTCAAGCGCAGGCGATTCATCCAGAACAACCCGCACATCCCTGCCAATTGAGCAGAAAGAGCCAACTGTTACACTGGCATCGCCGCCCTGCTCCAGAATATCCATCCCTTCGTATCCATGGGTAAAGCGGCCGATCGTCAGCTGCCCGTTGCCGATGGAGGCTGTCTTGGTGTTCTCCGGTGTGGCCATGCTCTGTCCTGTCTTGAATTAGGGATCACTTGTTCCGGAGCATTCTAGAAAAACTTTCTAAAGGAACCCTGAAAGCCGCCCCAAAGTAGCGAGCCGGGCCGGCGCAGCGATTGTCAGGACCTGGCCCTCTTACGGCCCTTGCCCTTGGCTGGCTGGTCCTTTGTCGAAGGCCAAACGGCCGCGGGATACAGGCGGCGGAACCGCCGCTGCCGCCCCCCGGCGCACTGTGCAAGCAGGCAGGCCTCACTTTTTCACGGCTACCACTTCCATGCACATCCGGTAGCGTTCGCTGATTCCAAAGCGCACCGGTTCCATTCCGGCCTCCTCCAGCAGGGCATAAAGACGGCTGCGGGAAAAATTATGAAAATGCTCCATCTCGCGCCAATAGGGATTCTGGTTGACGGCAGTCGTGTAATCCCAGCAAAAGCTTTCCGAATTCGGCATCGAGATCAGCAGCGGTGACCCGGGCTCCAGGAGCGCGACTGCGGCCTCCAGGAACGGCTTCGGATAAGGCACATGTTCCAGCACGTCCATCATGCTGACCACCGAGCACTTCCGGCCCAGTTCAAGCTGCTGAATGTCCCCGCAATAGGCTTCGATCCCAAGCTTCTGAAGAATCGAAACGCCATCCTGGCGAAGGTCAACCCCGATGGGTTCAAATCCGAATTCACGTGCCGTGAAAAGAAGCGATGCGTTGCCAAAGCCGATGTCCAGCCAGGGGCCGCTGCTCGCATAGGGAAGAACCTTTTCGATCATCATCGCGGAAACGCGCCGGTTTTTCTCCATATTGCAACCTACGCTCAGGTGTTCGCCAGCCTTGGAGAGCAAAAGCCCGAACGCCTCATCGGTAAAGTAACCGCTGGTGAACACATGGTCGCAGGGTGTGCATTTGTTCCAAACAATCTCAGGATTGAACTGACGCATGTATTTCTTTTTCTTTGAACAGTCCCCGCGATGAAATTCCGCAAAATCCCCTGAGCCGCACAGCGGGCAACCCGCGTAGTCGTGACGTTCCTGCATCGTCAAAATCCCTTAAATTCTTAAGCTTACACCTATCATTTAACATTTGAACAACAAGCTCGCCTATACAGCCTAAGATGCCCTTAAGGCACGGCGCCATTTTCTTCCCTAACGGGAAAGAAAAGAAAAAGGGCCCGCCAAAGGCGAGCCCTTCCACATCTGAATGTGTCTCGAATTAACGCTTCGAGAACTGGAACGAACGGCGGGCTTTGCGCTTACCGTATTTCTTACGTTCCACAACACGGCTGTCGCGGGTCAGGAAGCCGGCTGCTTTCAGTGCGCCGCGCAGGGCGGGATCATAGAGCTGCAGAGCTTTGGAGATGCCGTGCTTGACCGCACCGGCCTGACCGGACAGGCCGCCGCCCTTGACGGTGGCGTAGACATCGAACTGGTCTTCGACGCCGGCAACCTGGAACGGCTGGCGCAGGATCATCTGCAGCACCGGACGGGCGAAGTACTTGTTGATTTCCTTGCCGTTCACCTCGACCTTGCCGGAGCCCGGCTTGATCCAAACGCGGGCAACAGCGTCTTTACGCTTGCCGGTGGCATAAGAGCGGCCCAGTTCGTCACGAACCGGCTCACGCGCGATGGTTTCTTCAGCCACTGCTTCCACACCGGTTGCAGCTGCGAGCTCTTCGAGAGTGTTGATCTGATCAGACATCAATATCAGCTCCGGGTGTTTTTCTTGTTCATGGACTTGACGTCCAGAACTTCAGGGGCCTGGGCTTCATGCGGGTGCTCGGCACCAGCGTAAACGCGCAGGTTGGTCATTTGCTGGCGCGACAGGCGGTTGCCCGGCAGCATGCGCTTGACCGCTTGGGTCACAACGCGCTCCGGGTGTGCACCTTCCAGGATCTCCTGCTTGGTGCGCGACTTGATGCCGCCCGGGTGGCCAGTGTGCCAGTAGAAGTGCTCGTCGCGCTTCTTGCCGGTCATCTGAACCTTTTCGGCGTTGATGATGATGACGTTGTCGCCCATGTCCATATGCGGAGTGAAGGACGCTTTATGCTTGCCGCGCAGGCGCATGGCAACGATCGAGGCAAGACGGCCCAGAACAACGCCCTCGGCGTCGATCAGGATCCACTTCTTCTCGATATCTGCCGGAGTAGCAGAGAAGGTTTTCATGGCAGGTCAATCCTGTTTGTCGTGAAGGCAGAATCCCCGGACGGGGCCGCCTGAATGCGATGGAGGGGGTTTACGGGGATCAAAAGCGCCCGTCAACAGGGGTAAACAAGATTAAATCAAGCAATTTCAACGTGTTAAAAATTAGGTATTATAATACCCCATAAAATCAGACGCTGATCTGCTCCGGCGGGTTGTCCAGCAGGGCGCGCAGCCGCAGCATCGCCTCCTCAAAGCGTTTCAGCGACACATGCGCATTGATGGCAATGCGCACCGCATGCGGCGCGCGGCCGTCGCGCAGGGCAAATTCATCCGCCGAGCGGATCTGCACCCCGTTGGCTTCGGCCGCCCGGGTAAAGGCCGCTGCCCGCCAGCCCGAGGGCAGCCGCAGCCAGACAAAGGGCACATCCGGGTTCCAGGTCAGGTCGAAGCCGCCAAGCGCGTTGACCGCCACCCGCACATAACGCGCCATCTCGGCGCGCACTGCCTGGATCAGGTCCGGCAGCCGCGGGTCTGCCAGCAGGATGCGCACGATCTCGGCCAGCGGCTGGGCCAGGCCGAAATAGCCGTATTCCGCTACCCGCCGCAAATCCGCCGCGCGGCCTTCGGGCGCCAGGGCAAAGCCGACGCGCAAGGCCGGCGTCAGCAGCTTGGAGATCGAGGACACATGCCAGGCCAGCTCCGGTGCCAGCGCCCGGTAGCTGGGCGCCCGCGCCTCGCCCAGGCGGTAGCAATCATCTTCGACAATCTGCACCCCGTGGCGGCGGGCGATGGCGACGATCTGCTTACGCCGCTCCAGCGGCGTGTAGTAGCCGGTTGGATTGTGCACTTCCGGGCTGGTGCACAGCACCGTGGCACCGGTCTTGCGGATTGCCAGCTCGATCGAGTCGGGGCGGATGCCGTGCTCATCCATCGCCACCTCCACCACTTGCGCGCGCAGCAATTCGGCGGCACGGCGGAAGCCGGCATAGGACAGGTCTTCGACCATGATCACCGGCTGCGGACCCTGCAGGATCGCCTGCAGCACCACCATCAGCCCGTTCTGGCCGCCGTGCGTCAGGACAATGTCCCTTTCGGAGATCTTGCCAACCGGTGATTGCGCCAGCCAGTCCGCCGCCGCCTGGCGCACCGGCTGGTAGGCATTCCGCGTCGGGTAATTCAGGAACTTGGCCGCGTCGCTCTCGGCGGCTTTTTGCATCGCCTCGCGCACCGCGGCCACCTGCCCCATGTCGGCAATCCGCGGGCTGAACAGGCTGACATGGCCGGGATCGCGCGCCTCCAGCAAATGCAGCTCCCGCGACCATACGTCATCGGGCACCGGGGTTTTCTTTTCCGCTACAAAGGTGCCGCGCCCGACCTCGGCCTCCAGCACGCCTTCATCGGTCAGAATGCTGTAGGCGCGGGCGACGGTGCCGGGGGTGATGCTCAACTGGTACGCGAGGTCGCGCACAGGCGGCAGCTTTGTACCAGTTTTCAAACTGCCCGTTTCGACAGCAGAGCGGATTGTATCTGCCACTTTTTTGTACTTGGGGCCTTTGGCTTCCCCCAGGCTCTGCGGCCAAATTGTACCCATTACAATCCATCCTTGGACAATGCGCCGAGCCCTTTGTATCAGAACACTACGACAAATCAACAGGATTGTATCAACACAATACAGGAAGCCTCCCATGGTACACAACACGCAAATGGAACATTCGAACATGTCCTATCTGATCAGCCGTCCGGCCCTGCCGGTTCTGGCGCAGTGGGCCGTCTCCTTTGCCGTGATGGTGACCAAGTGGAGCCTGCGCCACCGCACACGAACTCATTTGAAACATCTGAGCGACGCGCAGCTGAAGGACATCGGGCTGAGCCGCCAGGACGCCCATTATGAAGCCACTCTTCCGTTCTGGCGCCCATGATCCCCTGGGCAAAGGAACAACCTGACGGCCGGGGTTCGCCCCGGCCCTTTTTTTGTGCCGCCCTGGCCCGCAGGCCGCAGGCCCCTGCAGGTTACCGGCTATGCAAAAAATAAATGTTGATCGAATCTCCCCCCCGGCCTAAACGCCCCTCACTTTCGGTACCGATCCCAACCCCGAACTCTATCCGGGGGGGCGCTAAGGGCCGGCTGGATTGTCATCTACTGGAACGAAGGGGAGTGTCATGAAAGACGCCAACCTCTTCCAACTGGGGATCGGTCTGGAGACAGGCGCCCATGAGGAAGATACCGCCCGCGGTGTAACTGCCGCGAATCTTGATGCTGTTGTTGATTCCGACCGCGAAGATCATTTCATCCGCAAGGATGGGAAAGTGTTCGCCGGCACCCACCTGATTATCGAGGTGATGAAGGGCACCGGCCTGGACTGCGAAGAGCGCATCCAGAACGCCTTCCGCAAATGTGTCGAGGTCTGCGGCGCCACCCTGCTGCACATCCACACCCACAAGTTCTCGCCCCAAGGCGTCTCTGGCGTGGCGGTGCTGGCGGAAAGCCACATCTCGGTCCACACCTGGCCGGAAATCGGCTATGGCGCCTTTGACGTCTTCATGTGCGGCGACGCAGAGCCGTGGAAAGCTGTCGGCGTGCTGAAAGAGGCGTTCAACACCGATATGGTGGAAGTCCGCGAACTGCTGCGCGGCGAAGAGCTGATCGCCAAAGAGGTTGCGGCATGAGCGATGCCACGAAACAGGAATGGGTGACCGAGAGCCTGCACGCGCATTATGCGCAGCGCCTGCGCGTGGATGAGATGCTCTATGACAGCAACACCGAGCATCAGCGCCTGAAAGTGTTCCAAAACGGCCAGTTCGGCCGCATTCTGACACTGGACGACGTGGTGCAGACCACCGAAGGCGACAACTTCATCTACCACGAGATGCTGACTCATGTGCCGATCCTGGCGCATGGCAATGCAAAACGCGTGCTGATCATCGGCGGCGGCGACGGCGGCATGGCCCGCGAGGCGCTGCGCCACACCTCGGTCGAGCATGTCACCATGGTGGAGATCGACGCAGGCGTGGTGGATTTCTCGAAAGAGTATCTGCCGATGCTGAGCGACGGCGCCTTTGACGATCCGCGCCTCAACCTGGTGATCAACGACGGTGCGCTCTTCATGAAAGAGAACACCGAAAAGTTCGACGTGATCATCGTCGATTCGACCGACCCGATCGGCCCCGGCGAAGTGCTGTTCACCGACACTTTCTATGGCCACGCGGCGCGGTCGCTCACTGAGGACGGCATCATCGTCACCCAGAACGGCGTGCCGTTCATGCAGGGTGACGAGCTGACCGGCACCCTGCGGGCGTTCCAGGCGCTTTTTGCCGATGCGTCGTGCTACCTGGCCTCGGTGCCAACCTATGCCGGCGGGCCGATGGCCTTTGGCTGGGGCAGCCACTCGGACAAGGCCCGCAACGTCGATCTCGCCGATGTCCAGGCACGCTTTGCCGCAGCAGGGATCGAGACCGGCTACTACAACCCGGAGATCCACAAGGCCGCCTTCGCCTTGCCGAACTACGTGAAAAAGCTGTTCCCGTAAGGGCACGCGCTAGGGGGCTTCGGCCCCCTTTTCTTTTGCGCGGATTTTGCGCTTGAAGCCCGCGCCCTGCCCGGCTGACACTGCGCCGCAAGGGAGGCGCACATGGCTCATATCAACAAGGTCATCAAATCGGTCAAGCTGGATGGCGAACTGGTCTGCACCGATGTCTTCCAGCGCCCGGACGGCACCTATGGCTTTGACGAGTTCCGCCGCGACCCCGAGGACGGGCGCGGCTGGTACAGCATCGGCCACTACGGCGGGCAGGCGTATAAAGATGCCAAATCCGCAATTGCCGCGGTCAGGGCGCAAATCCACTGGCTGGAAGATAAGCTGGCTTAGAACGCCGCCGGTCACCGCGCCCTTGAGGCCATTTCCTTTCACAAGCAGTGCCCGGCAGCAGCTTCTTTCTGGTCTCAAATACTCCGGGGTGAATTGGCCGATGGCCAAGAGGGGCGGCGCCCCTCTTCTGTGCCCGCAAATCCCCCTTGGCGCGGGCTTGGCATCTTGCTAGGCGCAGCGGGAGCGAAACCGAACCTGGCAGGCCCCATGCAGCACGACCCGATCCTTGTTGTTGACCGCGAGACCGGCGAGACCTTTGAAGAGGTCGTGCTGGGCGAGAAATGGATCCGCTGGGCCTATCAGAACGCCAGCGCAAAACCAGTGGAGAAGCTGTTGTTCCGCTCCGCCATGGTCAGCCGCCTCATGGGTGCCTGGTTCAGCTCGCGGTTTTCCAAGGGTAAAATCCAGGCAGTAATCGAAGAGCTGTCCATCGACATGCAGGAGGCCACCGCGCCGGCAGAGAGCTACGCCTGTTTCAACGATTTCTTCGTGCGGAACCTGAAACCGGAAGCCCGGCCCTACAGCACCGACCCGAAGGACATTGTTTCCCCTGCCGATGGCCGGGTGCTGGTGTTTCCGGAACTGGCGGAAGACGTCTTTGTCCCGGTCAAGGGCTGCCCGATGTCAATCAACACCATGCTGCCCGGCATCGCAGACCGCTTCATTGGCGGCGCGCTGGCCATCGTGCGGCTGTGCCCGGCGGACTACCACCGTTACCACTTCCCCGCTGCCGGGCGGATCGCGGGCACACTGGACATCGAAGGCGCGCTGCATTCGGTGAACCCGATTGCGCTGGGGGCCGGGCCGGATGTGTTTGGCGAAAACAAACGCAGCTGGACACTGGTCGAGACCGGAACCTGCGGCACCTACTGCTTTGTCGAGGTCGGCGCCTTTGGGGTCGGCTCCATCGTCAACACCCGCACCGAAGGCGCAGTGCAGAAGATGGACGAGAAGGGTTATTTCAAATTCGGCGGCTCCACCGTGGTGGTGGTGTTTGAGCCGGGCAAGATCCGCTTTGCGGACGACTTGGCGGCCAACAGCGCCAATGGCCGGGAAACCCTGGTCAAGGTCGGCCAGCCCTTCGCCACTGCACTCTAACGCTTGGGCGGGATCGAATAGGTCATCGAGGCGCGGGCGACAGGTTCATTCTGACCTTCGGAGTACATCAGCACGTCGGCCACCGCCAAGACGCGCCCCAGTTTCAACAGCCGCGCCTCGGCGATCACGTCGGCACGCGCCACCGGCTTGCGCATGAAATCCAGCGAACAATTCGTGGTCACCGCCAGCGCCTCGCGCCCCAGCCGCGACAGGATCAGCGCGTAGATTGCGCAATCTGCCAGCGCAAACATCGACGGGCCGGACACTGTGCCGCCGGGCCGCAGGTGCCGTTCTGCCGTCAGCAGCCGCATCCGCAGGCCATGTTCATCCATCGCGTCGATGGCAAAGTCGTCTTTCACCTGCGGAAAGATCTCATGCAGGTAATCCGTCAGACCTGCGACATCAAATGCCAGTGCCATGCTTTTCCTTTCCCTTCGCGCTGTCTAGAGTTGCCGCAGGATTTGGGAGGAGAGCAAGATGGCAATTCTGGAACGTTGCGACACCGGCGGCATTGCCCGGCTGACCATGAACACGCCGGAAAAGCTGAATGCGCTCTCGGATGAGATGCTGGCAGCGCTGCAGGAGCAAATTGATGCCTTGCGCGAGGACAGCAGCATCAAGGTGGTGATCCTGTCCGGCACCGGCAAGGGGTTCTGCGCAGGCCATGACATCAAGCAGATGACCGCAGGCCGCGCCGCGGAAGACGGCGGCAAGGCCTATTTCCAGGATCTGTTTGCCCGCTGCACCAGCGTGATGACCGGCCTGCAGTCTTTGCCCCAGCCAGTGATCGCCCAGGTCCACGGCATCGCCACGGCGGCGGGCTGCCAGTTGGTGGCCTCTTGCGATCTGGCGGTAGCGGCGGAGGGCACCAGATTCGGCGTCAATGGCGTCAACATCGGCCTGTTCTGCTCCACCCCGATGGTGGCGCTGTCCCGCAACATCCCCCGCAAGCAGGCGTTTGATCTGCTGACCACCGGTGAATTCATCGACGCGGAACGTGCCGTCGATCTGGGCCTGGCCAACCGCGCCGTACCGCTGGAGGAACTGGACGCAGAAACCACCAAGCTTGCCGAAACCATCGCCTCGAAACTCGGTGCTGCGGTGAAGATCGGAAAACAGGCGTTTTACGAGCAGCTGCAAATGCCGCTGGATCAGGCCTATGCCTATACCAGCGGAGTGATAGTCGAAAACCTGATGTACCGCGACACCATCGAAGGCATGGCCGCCTTCATCGAAAAGCGCACGCCGGACTGGCAGGAAACCTAAGCCCATAGGAGAATTCCGGCGTTTTCTCCGGTTTTCTCCGGTATTCTCCGGTATTCTCCGAAAATTTTAGGCTTTGTTTACTAATCCGCACTAACTGTTTCCATAAGAAGCCGATCAACCGCTTCCAATCTGGGCGGAAAGATGGCAAAGATTGGGCACAGCCGACGAGCAATCACTGGCTGGCACAATTTGGGCTGCTGCTGCGGAAGGGTCCCTCCAGCCGGATCTCTCTCACCGGTGTACCATTCCCGCAGCGGCGGCCCCAAATTTCCCCCTCCCGGCAATCAGGTTCAGCACTTCCCGGCAATCGCAGGGCAATTGTGGCAGCACTGCGGCCCGCCTTGGGCTTCCATATCTGTTGCACCGGCCCGCCCCCTGCCCTATGTCGCGAGCATGACAGAACATTCGGCACAGACATTGCATATCGTGGGCGGCGGCATGGCCGGGTCCGAAGCCGCCTGGCAGGCGGCAAACATGGGCGTATCCGTGGTGATCCACGAAATGCGCCCCAAGGTAGAGACCTTTGCCCATCAGACCGGAAACCTGGGTGAAATGGTGTGCTCCAACTCCTTCCGCTCGGATGATGACGAGCAGAACGCTGTGGGGCTGCTGCACTGGGAAATGCGCGCAGCAAACGGTCTGATCATGACCACCGCGGACGAGCACCGGCTGCCCGCCGGCGGCGCCCTGGCGGTGGACCGCGATCCCTTTGCCGAAACCGTGACTGCCAAGCTGAAGGCACATCCGAATGTGTCGGTGTCTTATGAAGAAATCACCGGATTGCCCGCGGACGGCCACTGGATCTTTGCCACCGGCCCGCTGACCTCGCCCGAGCTGGGCAAGGCGATCCAGGCGGAAACCGGCGCCGAGGCGCTGGCCTTCTTCGACGCCATCGCGCCGATTGTCTATGCCGAGAGCATCGACATGTCCCAGGCCTGGATGCAGTCGCGCTATGACAAGGGCGAAACCGAGGAAGAGCGCACCGCCTACCTCAACTGCCCGATGGACAAGGACCAGTACGAGGCCTTCATCGACGCGCTGCTGGCTGCTGACAAAACCGAGTTCCATGAGGGCGAAACGGCTGGCTATTTCGACGGCTGCCTGCCGATCGAAGTGATGGCCGAACGCGGCCGCGAGACGCTGCGCCACGGGCCGATGAAGCCGGTGGGCCTCACTAATCCGCACCAGCCCGAGATCAAGGCCCATGCGGTGGTGCAGCTGCGCCGCGACAACACGCTGGGGACGCTGTTCAACATCGTCGGCTTCCAGACCAAGATGAAATACGGCGCCCAGACGGAGGTCTTCAAGATGATCCCCGGGCTGGAGAACGCCAGCTTTGCCCGCCTCGGCGGCATCCACCGCAATACTTTCCTGAACTCGCCCACCCTGCTGGACAGCCAGATGCGGCTTAAGTCCCGGCCCCATATCCGTTTTGCCGGCCAGATCACCGGCGTTGAGGGCTATGTGGAAAGTGCCGCCATGGGTCTGCTGGCCGGCCGCCTGGCCGCGGCTGAGATGCAGGGCCAGGAGCTGCCCGAGGTGCCGCAGGACAGCGCCATGGGCGCGCTGATCCACCACATCACCGGCGGCGCCGAGGCCAAGACCTTCCAGCCGATGAACGTGAACTTCGGCCTGTTCCGCCCGGTTGACGGCCTCAAAGGCGGCCGCCGCGGCCGCAAAGACCGCTACAAGGCCTATACCGACCGCGCCAAAGAGGTCTGGCAGCAGTGGCTCGCAAACTTTTCCTAGACGGAATGCGTCCGCCGCGCCTAAGCTTAAGGTATGAGCGAAAAGTTTCTGGACAAGGCCTACAACCTTGAAACACCGGAAGCGACCCTGGAGCACTACAACCAGTGGGCCGCGTCCTATGATGCCGAAATAGCTGAAAACGGTTACGCCACCCCGGGGCGGATTGCCGAAGCGCTGGCACAGTTTCAATCAGACCTGAGCGAACCCGTGCTGGATTTCGGCTGCGGCACCGGCCTGTCGGGCCTGGCGCTGCGGCGGCAGGGGTTTGAAACAGTTGACGGCATGGAGCCATCCGGGGAAATGCTGGCTCAGGCGCAGGCCAAGGGCGCCTACCGCAAGATCACCCAAATTGACGTGTCCAACCGCAAGCCCATCCCGCGCGGCGCCTACCGGCTGATCATCGGCTGCGGCGTTCTGGGCACCGGCGCCGCCCCGCCCGAAGTTTTCGACATGATCCTTCATGCGCTGCCCAAGGGCGGGCTGTTCGCCTTTTCCTACAATGACTACGCGCTTGCCGACCGGGCCTATACTGGAAAACTGATCGAATGGGTCGACGTTGGCGCCGCAAGGCTGCTATTTCAGGAACACGGGGAGCATCTTCCCGGGCTAGACCTGAAATCCACCGTCTATGTGATTGAGAAAGTGTGACATTCACCACCCGCTTTGCGCCATCGCCAACCGGACCGCTGCACCTGGGCCACGCTTATTCCGCTATTCTGGCGCATGACATGGCGATGGCAAAGGTCGGCACCTTCCTGCTGCGCATCGAAGACATCGACCAGTCCCGCGCCCGCCCCGCCTGGGAGGCACAGATCTATGAGGATCTCAGCTGGCTGGGCCTCTCCTGGCCGCAGCCGGTGATGCGCCAGTCAGACCGGCTGCCGCGCTACCGCGCCGCGCTGGACCAGCTCACCGCCATGGGCCTCACCTACCCTTGCCGCTGCAACCGCGCCGATATCGAGGCTGCTGCCGGCGCACCGCAGGAAGGGGTGCCGCAATACGGCCCCGACGGCCGCATCTATCCCGGCACCTGCCGCAGCCGGCTGATGGCCGAAGCAGCCGGCCAGGACGTGATACGGCTGAACATGGAAAAGGCCGTGCGCGCCACTGGCCTTCGCAGCTTTACAGAGACCGGACCGGAATTCGAAGGACAGCATCAACTGGACCCGGACCGGCTCATCTCAATGGTCGGAGACATCATCCTGATACGCCGCAATATGGGCAGCTCGTACCATCTCTCGGTTGTTACCGACGATGCGGATCAGGGGATCACCCATGCGGTGCGCGGCGCAGACTTGTTTGAGGCCACTCAAATCCACGTGCTGCTGCAAAGCCTGCTGGGCCTGCCGACACCCGTCTACCACCACCACTGCCTGATCCGCGACGATCAGGGCAAACGCCTCGCCAAACGCGACGACGCCCGCGCCATCGCCAAATACCGCGCCGAAGGCGCCACTGCGCAAGACATCCGCGAAATGACCGGGCTTCCGCTTCTTTCTGGTTAAAAATACTCCCGCCGGAGGCACGGCCCGCCAGGGCCGTTTCCCAATTCAGCCCATCGGCTTCATCAGTTCAACCTCTTCCCCGTCCCGCACTGCGGTATAGAAACAGGTCCGGCGGTTGGTATGGCAGGCCGCCCCGGTCTGGCGCACCACCGCCAGCAGGCAGTCCCGGTCGCAATCCACCCGCAGGTCCACCAGTTCCTGCACATGGCCCGAGGTCTCGCCCTTGATCCAGAACGACTGGCGCGAGCGCGACCAATAGGTGACCCGGCCGGTCTCCAGCGTCTGCACCACCGCATCCGCATTCATCCAGGCCATCATCAGCACTTCGCCCGAGGTTTCATCCTGGGCTATGCAGGGGATCAGGCCCGCATCGTTATACGTCAGGCTGGCGGGATCGAAAGACATGGTAAAAACCTTTTGCATCTGCTGTTTGGCTCCCTATGTATGGGGAACGGCGAAACAGGGAAACCCCGGGAAGCACATGTCTGGCGACTCCGATCTGATCAAGCTCTATTCCTCCCGCATTCTGGCGCTGGCGGCAGATATTCCCCATCTGGTGCGGCTGGAGGCCCCAGACGCCACTGTCAAGAAACGCTCGCCGCTCTGCGGCTCTGCGGTGACCATCGACATCAAGGTCGAAGACGGGCGGATCGCGGATTTCGGTCAGGACGTGAAGGCTTGCGCGCTGGGACAGGCCTCCGCCGCGGTGGCCGGCGCCAATGTGATTGGCCGCTCGCTGGAGGAAATCGAGACCGCGCGCAATCAGCTGAAGGCGATGCTGACCCAGGGCGGCCCGGTCCCTGACGCCCCCTTTGACGGGCTGGAAGTGCTGCAGCCCGCGCGTGAGTTCAAGAACCGCCACGCCTCGATCATGCTGGCGCTGGAGGCCACGCTGGAGGCCATGCAGACCGCCGCCAAGGAGCAATGCGCCTAAGGCGCCCCGGTCTGCCGCGCTGCAGCAGCATCACCTGAGCCAATGAAAAAACCGCCGCGCATCCGGGCAGATGGCGGCGGCAGTTATGCTCTGCTGTGCGGGACCCGGGCAGGCCGGGCAGGATCTTGAGGCAATCCAAAAAGAGATCGAAACAGGCGGATGATCTCTGGTGCAGTCCGGGACAGGAAAGGGCCGGCCCGGCACAGCAGATGCAATCAGGAAAACGGGTGCAAAGGCCTTAGAACAGGCCCGGAAGATGCAGTGCAGCCACCAGCATCACCATCAGCGAGGCCGCGCCAATGGCGTCCTGCAGCAGGGTCGAATGCGCATTTTGAATGGTGGTCTTGATCTGTGCAATCATGGCTCGGGCCTCCTCCAGTCTGTCTTGCTGCTCTCTGGCAACCTTGTTGCCCCTTTGTTCTCATTTTTAAGAACACCTGTAAAGAACTTTTTGAGAACATTTGCGAACAGAGAGGAACGCCAACAGGAAACGCTTGCGAGCAAGTGCGCTAACCCACTGTAATCAAACGGATTGCCTGATCCTGCTTCATCAGCCACAGGAGAACACGCGCCGCCTTGCCGCGGCCGCTCTCCAGCGCAGGGTCTGCAGCCAGCAAGGCCCGTGCATCGCTTTGCGCAACGGCCATCAGCCCGGCCTGGCGTTCCAGGTCGGCGATGTGGAATTTCGGCAGGCCGGATTGCGCCGTGCCGATCATGTCGCCTGCCCCGCGCATCTGGAGGTCCGTTTCCGAGATCCGGAACCCGTCCTCGGTCTCGCGCAGCACCTCCAAACGCTTGCGCCCGCCCTCGGTGAGCGGCGGCTGATACATCAATAAACAGGTCAACTCGGCACTGCCGCGCCCCACCCTTCCGCGCAGTTGGTGCAGCTGCGCCAGCCCAAAGATCTCCGCCCGCTCGATCACCATGATCGAGGCATTGGGCACGTTCACCCCAACCTCGATCACCGTGGTGGCAACCAGAACTTTGGTCTCGCCTTCGACAAATGCCGCCATCGCCGCGTCTTTTTCGCCTGGCGGCATCTGCCCATGCACCAGCCCCACCGTGCCTTCGCCCAGCACCGCGCGCAGATGCTTGAAGCGCTCTTCCGACGCTGTCAGGTCGCTCAGCTCGGATTCATCCACCAGGGGGCACACCCAATAGCACTGCCGCCCCTCGGCAATCGCCTTGCGCAAGTGATCGACCACCTCCTGCATCCGCTCAGTGCTGATCACCGCGGTTTTCACGGGTTTGCGCCCCGGCGGTTTCTCATCCAGAACCGAGACATCCATGTCACCGTATTGCGCCAGCGCCAGCGAGCGCGGGATCGGCGTCGCGGTCATCACCAGAACATCGGCGCCCTTGCCCTTTTCCGCCAGCTCCATCCGCTGGCGCACACCAAAGCGGTGCTGCTCATCGACAATCGCCAGCCGCAGGTCTCCGAAGTCCACATCCTGCTGAAACACCGCATGGGTGCCGACCAGGATATGAATGTCACCGCGCTTCAGCGCCGCCAGCTTGGCCTTGCGCTCTGCCCCCTTGTCACGCCCGGTCAGAATCTCAATCACCACGCCGGCATCTTCGGCCAGCGGCGCCAGACCCTCCATGTGCTGCTGCGCAAGGATGCCGGTCGGGGCCATCATCACCCCCTGCCCGCCAGCTTCAACTGCGACCAGCAAGGCCATGAAAGCAACCAGCGTTTTCCCCGCACCCACATCCCCCTGCAGCAGCCGGTTCATGCGCTTGCCCGCGGCCATGTCGGCGGAAATTTCCTCAATCGCCCGGGCCTGGGCACCGGTCGGCCGGTACGGCAGCGCCTTCAGCACCCGGGATTGCAGCCGTCCGGTGGCCAGGCTTTGAATGCCACGGGCCTTGCGTTCCGTCTGCCGGGCCAGCGCCAGGGTCAGCTGATGGGCAAACAGTTCATCATAGGCAAGCCGCGCCCGCGCAGACGCCTCGGGCGCCAGATCATCCGCGCCCTGCGGTTCATGCGCTGCCGCAATTGCCTCGTGCCAGGCCGGCCAGTTCTCTTTCAGCACTTGCCCCGGATCAATCCACTCCTCCAGTTCAGGCACCCGCTCCAACGCGCTTTGCGCCGCCTTGAACATGGTCTTCTGTGTCACCCCGTGGGTCAGCCGGTACACGGGTTCAAAAGACGGGATGCCGTCCGCCTCGGCCAGCGGCACCATATGATCCGGGTGCACCATATTGGCGATGCCGTCGAACAGCTCCACCTTGCCCGAAACCACGCGGCGTGAACCTTCGGGCAGCTGAGCCTCCAGATACCGGCTGCGGCCGTGGAAGAAGACCAGCTGGAACTCGGTCTCCGCATCCTCAACGTGAATGCGGTAGGCGCCGCCCCGGTTGCGTGCCGGGCGATGGCGGCCGATGGTTACCTCGACCGTCAGCGTGGCCGGCAGCTCCGCGCCCTGGATAGAGGCGCGCCGCCTCCGATCCACCACGGAATAGGGCAGCGAAAACAACAGGTCACGCGGTGTTTCTATGTCAACCTGGCCAAGGGACTGCGCCGTTTTCGGGCCGACACCTTGCAGGGTCTCAGCACTTGCGAACAGCGGAAACAGGATCTCGGGACGCCCGCTCATGCTTCTGCGATCAGCTCCAGCCAGCCGTCCTCGTCAAGAATTCTCACTCCCAGATCGACCGCCTTCTTCTCCTTGGAACCCGCACCGGGACCGGCCACCAGAATGTCGGTCTTCTTGGAAACTGAGCCTGAAACCTTGGCCCCCAGCGCCTCGGCCCGCGCCTTGGCTTCAGCCCGGGTCATCTTCTCAAGCGTGCCGGTAAAGACCACGGTTTTGCCTGCAACCGGACTGTCCGCGGCAGGCGCATCCGGTGCGACGATAGCAAGCTTGGAAATCAGACGGTCAATGGCCGCACGTTCCTCAGGGTTGGCAAAGGCATCAGACAGGGACAGCCCCAGCACCGCACCGATCCCGTCGACCCCGATCAGATCTGCCCACGCAGACGCCGCGTCAGCCGGAACCTCGCGGGCGGAAACCACTGCCGCGCGGGTGTCCGAAACCTTGGCCCGGCGGCCTTCGTCTGCAGCCTTCTGGCGTTCCGCCTTCTCTGCCTCGTCTGCCGCCCGGTGCGCCAGTGCCGCAGGACGTGCAGTGTCGATGGCATCTGCCATTGCCTGCCAGCCGCGGTAGTGCAGCGCCAGATCACGGCCGGCAACCTCACCGGCGTGCCGCATACCCAAGGCAAAGATCAGCTTGGCCAGAGGGATCGTGCGTTTCTCTTCAATGGCTGCAAAGAGATTGTCGGCGGACCTCTCCCCCCAACCTTCCCGGTTCTTCAGCTGCTGCAGGCCAGAACCGTAATTCGTTTTCAGATCAAAGATATCTGCGGGCTCCTTGATCCATCCATCGGTGTGGAACTGTTCCACCTGCTTGGCCCCTAGCCCTTCGATGTCGAAAGCCGCGCGGGAAACAAAATGCTTGAGCCTTTCAACCGCCTGTGCCGGGCAGATCATGCCGCCGGAACAGCGGCGGACAGCATCGCCTTCCTCCCGCACCGCCGGACTGCTGCATTGCGGGCACACATGCGGGAAGGCAAAGGGCTCTGCGTCTTCCAGCCGTTTGGACAGATCTACCTCCGCGACTTTCGGAATCACATCGCCGGCACGGTAAATCTGCACCCAGTCACCGATGCGGATATCCTTGCCGCCGCGGATTTCCCCGCCCTTGGAGTCGCGGCCCTGGATATAGTCTTCATTGTGCAGCGTCGCATTGGACACCACCACGCCGCCAACTGTCACTGGCGTAAGGCGGGCAACCGGGCTCAGCGCGCCGGTGCGGCCGACCTGAATGTCGATGGCCTCCAGCCGGGTCCAAGCCAGTTCCGCCGGGAATTTATGCGCTATTGCCCAGCGGGGCGTGGTCGAGCGGAAGCCCAGTCGGCCCTGCAGCGCCAGATCATTGACCTTGTAGACCACACCGTCGATGTCATAACCCAGCGTGGCGCGCTGTTCCTCGATGCTGCGGTAATGCGCGATCATGCCGTCAACCGAAGTGCAAAGCCTGGTCAGCGGGTTGGTTTGAAAGCCCAGGGACTGCAGCCTCGAAATTGCCTCCATTTGTGTTTCTGCCAAAGCTTCACTCAACTCACCCCAGCTATAGGCGAAGAACCGCAAAGGCCGCGCGCGGGTTATCTCCGCATCCAACTGCCGCAACGATCCGGCAGCGGCATTGCGCGGGTTGGCAAAGGTCTTGCCGCCGCGTTCCGCATGGCGGGCATTCAGCGTTTCGAAATCTTCATGGCTCATGTAGACCTCACCGCGCACCTCCAGCACCTCCGGCGCGCCGTTCAGCTGATGCGGAATATCCGCGATTGTCATTGCGTTGGCGGTGACATTTTCCCCGACTGAGCCATCGCCACGGGTCGCGGCCTGAATCAGCTTGCCCTGCTCGTACCGCAGCGACAGAGACAGACCGTCTATCTTGGGTTCTGCGGTGAATGCCAGGTTGCTGCCGCTATCCAGGCCAAGGTATTTGCGGATGCTGCGATCGAAATCCGCGACATCGCCGTCCTCAAAGGCATTGCCCAGGGAGAGCATACGGATGGCGTGGCTGATCTTTCCGAACCCCGACGCAGCAGGCGCGCCAACAGAATCAAGCTGAGTTGCCGCAGCAGCAAGATCGGGATGCGCCTCAGCCAAAGTCCGGTAGCGCCGCTTCAGCAAATCATACTCCGCGTCGCTGATCTCCGGCGCATCCGCCTGATGATAGGCAAGATCTGCGGCCTTTAGCCGGATTTCCAGCGCCAGAAATTCTGCCTTGGCTTGCTCCGCCGTCAGGCTGGCCACGTCTTGTTGTTCTGATTGATTTGCCACGCGCGGTCCCTCTTCGTTCTCACCCTCGGTGATACGGTGCTGCGCGCGCCGCGTCCAGCGCATCCCGCGCGCCGCAGGTGCATGGGCCGCCCAAAGCAAAAAGACCCGCCAGCCGGCAGGTCCTTGAAACCGGCGGCACATAGGTCATGTGCCACCTTGGTCCTCACCCTTTCAGGCGCCAACCGCCATCCGGTGATCACCCGACATTTGGTCTTCCTGCGGGTCGCGCAGAACATAGCCGCGGCCCCAGACAGTTTCGATGTAATTCTCACCGCCCGTTGCATTGCTCAGCTTCTTGCGCAGCTTGCAGATGAAAACGTCAATGATTTTCAATTCCGGCTCATCCATGCCGCCGTAGAGATGGTTCAGGAACATCTCCTTGGTCAGCGTGGTGCCCTTGCGCAGGGACAAAAGCTCGAGCATCTGGTATTCCTTGCCGGTCAGATGCACCGCCTTGCCATCGGCTTCAACCGTCTTGGCATCCAGATTGACCGAGATCTTGCCGGTCTTGATGATCGACTGCGAATGGCCCTTGGAGCGGCGGATGATCGCGTGGATCCGCGCCACCAGTTCCTCGCGGTGGAACGGCTTGGTCAGATAGTCATCTGCACCAAAGCCGAAGCCCTTGATTTTGTTGTCAGTATCATCGGCGCCGGACAGGATCAGAATCGGCGTTTCAATGCGGGACATGCGCAGCTGGCGCAGCACCTCATGGCCGTTCATATCCGGCAGTCCCAGATCCAGCAGGATCAGATCATAGTCGTAAAGTTTGGCCAGATCGATCCCTTCTTCCCCCAGATCCGTCGTATAAACGTTCAGGTTGGCATGGGTCAGCATCAGCTCGATGCTTTTGGCCGTGGTCGGATCATCCTCAACCAGCAGAATGCGCATATTATTTTCTCCGCCTGTACACTGTTTCCCTCAGGTCGCGTTAACCTTGGTGGAAAAAAGTTAATGCCTCGTTACCATGATGGTTAATTTACGAATGCAACTCAAGGGCGGCGAAAATTAATTTCCGTCCGGGTTGCGGAATTTCTTGAGCCGGGTGGTTTTCAACGCCTCTTCGCCATGGTCGGCAACGGCAGCAACCCAGCTGCGGAACTCCTCCTCGCTAAGGCCGTAGCGGCGCATCGCCTCCTTCTGCGGCAAAAGCCCGTAAAGCACCCCGCGCACCACCGCTGCCTTGCGCGAGGCAACCCAGCGCTTGGTGGTGGGCGGCGGCAGATCCGCCCGCGTCATGATGGTGCCATCCGGCAGGGTGACCGCACGCGGCCCGTCGACTTTCTTCAAAAACATCCCGTTTCCCTCTCGAAGGTCTTTTCGTTGGGGTCGGGAAAAGAATTTCCGATCAGGCTTAACGGTGCGTGAACCACGCCCCTTGAGAGTTGTTAGGATTTTCCTATATTCTGCGGCGCCTGCCCCCTTGCCTTCAGGAGCTGCCCCATGGCGCTGGACCACAACACCAAACTCAACTCGCTCGGCTTTGCCAAACCGCCTTCCGAAACCCGGGTGGTGGTGGCCATGTCCGGCGGCGTCGACAGCTCTGTTGTTGCAGCATACTTGGCCGATCAGGGCTATGATGTGGTTGGCGTGACGCTGCAGCTATACGATCACGGTGCGGCGCTGGCCAAGAAAGGCGCCTGCTGCGCGGGGATAGACATCCACGATGCACGGCGCGTCGCCGAGGAACGCGGCTTCCCGCATTACGTCCTGGATTATGAGAACATTTTTAAGGATGCGGTGATTGACGAGTTCGCCGACAGCTATCTGGCCGGCGCCACCCCGGTGCCCTGCATCCGCTGCAACGAGCGGGTGAAGTTCAAGGACCTCCTGGAAACCGCCAAGGACCTGGAAGCCGACTGCATGGCCACCGGCCACTACATCCAGCGCAAGATGGGGCCGCAAGGGCCGGAACTGCACTCCGCCGAAGATGCCAACCGCGACCAGAGCTATTTCCTGTTTTCCACCACGCCCGAACAACTGGATTACCTGCGGTTCCCGCTGGGGCATCTGCCCTCCAAGGACGCAACGCGGGAGATGGCGGCGCAATACGGGCTGGCGGTGGCGGATAAACCCGACAGCCAGGACATCTGCTTTGTCCCCAACGGCAATTATGCCTCGGTGATCGAGAAACTGCGCCCAGGAGCTGCCGAGCCTGGCGAGATCGTGCATGCCGACGGCCGGGTTCTGGGCGCGCATGACGGGGTGATTCACTACACCATCGGCCAGCGCCGCGGCCTGGGCATCGGCGGCCTCAGCGAACCTCTGTATGTGGTGAAGCTGGACGTGGACAAGAAACAGGTTGTTGTTGGCCCCAAGGAACTGCTGGCCACCCGCACTATCCCCGTGCGCGAGATCAACTGGCTGGGGGATGAGCCCTTTACCAGCCGCAAAGAGTGGCACCTGAAGGTCAAGGTCCGCTCCACCCGCCCCCCGCGCGAGGCAATCATCCGGCCGCTGACCGATACAACTGCCGAGGTGGAACTGCTGACGCCGGAAGAAGGCGTCTCCCCCGGCCAGGCCTGCGTGTTCTACGCGCCTGAGGGCAGCCGCATCTTCGGCGGCGGCTGGATCTGGCGCGGCTACTGACCCGGTGGTTCTGTCAAGGAAGGCGCAGCCTCCGCGCGGCACGCGCGGCTTGTCCTTGACAGAACTCCCTTAAACCAAAATTGAAACAGCGCCTGAGGGCAGACCTGCCCTTAGGCGCTTCACAGCAGAAAATCCCGCAAAATTTTCGCCCTTCCCGGCCGCCTGTGTTCCGCGGCAGCCCGGCGGCAGGCGCCGCGCGGATGCGCAAGCATCCGCGCCACCGGAAGCCGCGCAGTGGTGGCTCCGCATCCGGTGCGCTTTAAACTCAAACAGCCGGCAGCCGGTCGATAACAGCCCGTGCCGCACGCAAACCAGGCTCTTCTCCGCCCTGCCCTAAACGCTTCATGGTCAATTCCATCGCTTCCAGCTGAGCGCTTGGGTTCGCTGCCAGCGCTTCCAAACGGGCGGAGATGTTTTCCGGTGTGCAATCTGGCCCAAGGCATTCCGGCACCACACGGGTCTCGCTCACCAGATTGACCAGCGTCACGGTATCGATCAGTGCCATGCGCTTCATGATCTGCCAGGTCAGCCACCGGAAATTATAGGCAATCACCATCGGCGTGCGGGCTGCGGCCAGTTCCAGGGACACAGTTCCCGAGGCCGCCAGCGCAAGGCTGGCGGTGGCAAAGGCGGCGCGTTTGAAGGCCTTGGCGCGCTCCGGGCTGTACTGGTTCGGATCCACCATGACGGTGCCCGCCGGCCAATCCTTCAGTGCGTCTTGCACCAAACCCGCGACGGGCGCAGCGGCGGGAACCACAATCCGGTAGTCCGGATACTTGGAAGTGAACTGCACCAGCGCCTTGCCAAACTCCGGGGCCAGACGCGATACTTCCGACCGGCGTGATCCGGGCAGCGCCAGCACATAGGGCGCATTCCCCAAGCCGAATTCAGTGCGGAAGGCGGCAATCTCCGGTTCCGTCGCCTGCGGCTCCGCCACCACCGGGTGGCCGGCAAAATCGCAGTCCATGCCGGCCGCTTCCATATAGGGCGGCTCAAACGGCAAAAGCGCCAGCACTTGGTCGATGACCTCGGCCATCTTCTGCGCCCGCTTGGGCCGCCAGGCCCAGACCGACGGCGCCACGTAATGCACGGTACGGATGTCGCTTTGCTCTTTGACCAGCCGCGCCACCCGCAGAGAAAAATCCGGGCTGTCGATGGTGATCAGCACATCAGGCTTGGTTTCAAGTACCGCTTCAGCGGTCTCACGGATCCGGCGTTTCAGGTGGCGGTACTTTGGCAGCACCTCGGCCAGCCCCATCACCGACAGCTCATCCATCGGAAAGCGCGAGACCAGCCCCTGTTCCGCCATCAGCGCGCCGCCAATGCCGTCAAAGCTGACACCGGGTGCCAGCTGTTTCAGCCCCGCCATCAAGGCCCCGCCCAGCCGGTCGCCCGAAGGCTCGCCCGCCAGGATAAAAACCCGCAGGCTCACGGCTGCCGCAGCCACAGGAACAGGCCAAGCCGGTCACAGGCAGCGATCACCGCCTTCTGCTCCAGCACAATGACGCCGCCTGCCTCCAGCACGATGCCGGAGAGCCCGGCCGTGGCGGCGGCTTCTACCGTTTCAACTCCGATGGTTGGCAAATCTGCCCGGCGGTCCTGCGCCGGTTTTGGGGCTTTGAACAGAAGGCCGCCCTGCCCGTCCGGGCGCTGCCGCAACGAGGTCAGCATCCAGTCAGTGCCAAAGAGGTTTTCGACCGCTATCGCCTGCCGCCCGCGCACCGCACAGGACTGGCCGATATCGGCAGCAGACATCGCCGAAACGATCTCCGCCCCGCGGACGGCATCCGCCTTGTCCAGCTCGCCCGGCTGCACTTTGGTCGGCACTCCCTCGGCCATCAGCAAATCCGGCGCCACCTCATGGGCAGCACGCACCGCAAAACCCGCTTGTTCGAAAATGCCGATAATCGCCCGCAAGGCGCCGTCATCACCAGCAGACAGCGCGCCTTGCAGCACCGGAACCAGCGGCATGGTGGCCGCGTCGATGGCCGACGGATCAATGTTGGGGCGGCGCACCGCACCGGCCATGCAAATCTCGGTGACCTCGGCCGCCTTCAAGCGCTCCAGGAAGGTGCCCAGCTGCTCAAACCGGAAGGTGATCTCAGGATCTACCAAATCCGGCTCGGAACCCGCCATCGCACAGATCAGCGGGCGGCCAGGAGCCCGCGCCGCCACTTCACCCGGCAGCGCGCCGGTGCCTGCAATCACTGCCAGCATGGGATCAGCCTCCCGGAGTCAGGAAGGAGCGGTCGCTTTCACCGGTGATGAAGGCAACGATCTCCTGCACGTACTGGCTCTCGGTTTCATCCCCCAGCCGCTTGGCGCGCTCCTGGAAGGTGCCCTCGCCCTGCGCCAGCATCTGGAACGCCGCCCGCAAAGCGGTAATGTCGCTGCGGGCAACGCCGCGGCGTTTGAGGCCAACCAGATTGAGCCCGTCCAGCTCGCCCCGCTGCGCCTGCACCAGGCCATAAGGAATGACGTCGTTGGTCACCATGGTGACCGCGCCAATGATCGCACCCTTGCCGATGCGCACCCACTGGTGGATGCCGGACAAGCCGCCGATGATCACGTCATCCTCCAGCACGCAGTGGCCCGCCACCGCGGCAGAGTTCACAACGATCACCCGGTCGCCGACCTGCGCATCATGCGCGATATGGCAACCCGCCATGAACAGCCCGTCGTCGCCGATGCGGGTGACACCGCCGCCGCCCTCGGTGCCGGCATTCACCGTCACATGCTCGCGGATGCGGTTGCGCTTGCCGATCACGGTCCTGCATTTCTCCCCCTTGAACTTAAGGTCCTGCGGGATCTCGCCCAGCACCGCAAAGGGGAAGACAACCGTCTCGTCGCCGATCTCGGTGTCGCCGGTCACGACCACATGGGATTTCAGAACAACCCGGTCCCCCAGCACAGCCTCGGCGCCAACCAAGCAGAAGGGACCGATTTCGCAATCCTTTCCAAGCTTGGCGCCCTCTTCGATTACGGCACTGGGGTGGATCCGGCTCATCTTCATCCGTCCTTCTGCACGTCGACCATGGCCGAGAACTCGGCTTCGGCCGCCACTTCGCCGTCAACGGTCGCCCGGCCCGAGAACTTGAAGATCTTGCCGCCCGGCTTGCCGCGCAGGGTTTCCACATGCATCTCCAGCACATCGCCCGGCACCACCTTGCGGCGGAATTTGCATTTGTCGATGTTCATGAAATAGATCAGCAGATCGGTGTCGACCATATCCATGCCGACGCCCAGCATCACACCCGCGGTCTGCGCCATCGCCTCGATTATGGTGACGCCCGGCATGATCGGCGTGCCCGGGAAATGGCCTTGGAAATGCGGCTCGTTCATGGTGACGTTCTTGATGCCGCGCGCCGATTTATAGCTGTCGATGTCGACCACCTTGTCGACCAGCAGGAACGGGTAACGGTGCGGCAGGATCCGCTGGATCAATTGAATATCAGCGCTTTGCAGCTCGGTGGTCATGCTTGGTTTCCCATATTCGTCAAAAGTGTCGCGCCGTCCCTAGCAAGCAGGCGGCCATTGGGCAAGTTTGCCCTGCTCAGGGCTCGCCGTCTTCGTCCGGCGCACCGTCGCCCAAGACCTCGTCGATCCGGGTGATGGCCAGGCTGGTGATATCAGCCGCGTCGGCGCTCAGAAACACCGAGGAATGGTCCAGAATCGCCCCGGCCCCGGTTTCGCGCATGATCTGCTGAAGCACCGGCAGCGACGCCGAAATGAACTCACGCCGGGCTTCCTCGCCCATCTGGTTGATTTCACGCAGTTTCTGATCCTGACGGCGGCGGGTTTCCTGGACCTTCTGATCAAAGGCATCGGCCAGGGCGCGGAACGCATCCGGTTCCATTTCACTGCGCCGCCCGGTCAGCTCCAGCTCTTCGGCGCGCAGCTCGGCCTCGATGCGGCGGTTTTCCGCTGTCAGCACTGCGCCCTCTGCCTCGATCTCCCGCTCGACCCGCTGGCCAAAGGCGCTTTCGGAGAACAGCCGTTCCGGCTGAATGGTGAGGATGCCGCTTTGCGGCAGCCCCAATGGAAATTCACTGCCCGCAAGGGCCGACGGCGGCAGCGTCTGCTGCGCCTGCGCGGGAGCCGCACCCATACAGGCCAGCGCTGCGGCAAGACCGCAGGCCGCCCAAGTACAGTGTGCCCCGCTTAGCACCAGATCAGAACCTCGCCTGCAGGGTCAGGTCGAAGCTTTGCTCCTGGTCGAAATCCTCTTTCTGGATCGCCTTGGAGAAGTTGAACCGCAGCGGGCCGATGCCTGTGGTCCACAGCAGCGAGACGCCCACCACATGGCGGAAGGACTGATCGCGCCCGACAATGGCGGCATTTCCACCGACCGGGTTTGTTGTATCCACATTCTGAAGCCCCCACAGGCTGCCGACGTCGTAGAATAGACCGCCCCGCATCCCCAACTCTTCTGGCAGGCCCAGCGGGAACTCCGCATCAAAGCGTGCCACGGCGTAATAGTTACCGCCAAGGAAGTCGTTGTAGTTCCCGGTTCCACCCGTGATGGCCGACTGATCCCGAGGTCCGATGCCGCCAGGTTCGAATCCGCGGATAATCGAGGGTGACAGAACAAACCGGTCAATTGAGCGGCTGGAGCCGCTTCCTTCCCACTGGAAAGCGCCCGCCTCCACGGTTGCGCGCAGTGTGACTTCTTCGTTCAGAATCTTAGTCTGCGCGACAACTTTTGTGGTTGCTTTGATGTATTCAGAATCCCCGCCCAATCCGGCGTAATCCGCCCCAACTTCAACCAGGAATCCTGAATTCGGATCCAGGCCCGTCAAACGGCTGTCGTAGCGGTAGGTAAACCCGATCGCACTGGCGGTGCGTTCTCCCTGCGCAATTTCGTTTTGAATGACCGGGCTGGCCAGGAACGTAGACGTATCATCGTCTTCATTGTCGCTGAACAGCATTTCGTCCGCGTCCCAAGTGTAGCGAACCTGCAGCGTAGTATCCTCGCCGGTGTTGAAGGTCAGCGCCGGCTGGAAGAAAATCCGCTTGGTCCGGTATTCCGAGAAGCTGGAGTCGGTCTCGTTCAACCCAAGGTCTAGATCAAAGCGCAGATCCCGGCCCAGCAGGAATGGCTCGGAGAACCCCAATACATATGAATCAGATTGCGTGGCAGTCGACACATTGAATGACAGCCGCTGGCCGCGGCCCAGGAAGTTGTTTTCCGAAAGGCCGATGCTGACCCCGAAACCATCGGAAACCGAGTAGGCGCCGCCCAGGTTCAAAGAGCCGGTCGGCTGCTCTTCGACATCGACATCGACGATCACCTGATCCGAGGAACTGCCTTCGCGGGTTTCGACGTCAGCATTGGCAAAGAACCCCAAAGCCCGGATCCGCTCGGCGCTGTTGCGGATCGATCGCGGGTTGAACGGATCGCCCTCCACTGCCCGGAACTGCTGGCGGATCACCCGGTCCAAGGTGGTGGTGTTGCCCTCGATATCAATCCGCTCGACAAACACCCGTGGCCCGCGGCGCAGCACAAACTCGACATCCAGGGTCAGGTCCCGGTCGTTGCGGGTCACCCGCGGCTCAACCCGCAGGAAATCAATCTCGTTCCTGACCGCCAGCCCTTCCATCCGGTCAATCGCATTTTCCACCAGCGATGGCGAATACACCACCCCCGGCTTGATCTTCAGGGTCGACTGGAACAGATCTGCATCGGCCTCCGGCATTTCACTGGTGACCGAGATGTTGCCGAACCGGAACTGCTGGCCTTCGGTCACATCGACCACCAGGAACACCGCATCCCGCTCGCGGGTAACCTCGGCGTTGCTGCTGTTCACCCGGAAATCCACATAACCGCGCGACAGGTAGAAATCGCGCAGCACCTGCTTGTCGAATTCCAGCCGGTCTTCGATCAGGGTGTCGGAGTTGATGAAAGCCCGCAGAAAACCGGCCTGCTTGGTCTCCAGAACCCTGCGCAAACGGCGGTCGGAATAGACCCGGTTGCCGGTGAAAGAGACGCGCTCAACCTCGATGGTATCGCCTTCGGAAATCTCGAACACCAGGTCGACCCGGTTGTTGCTGCGGCGGATGATCCGCGGCGTCACGCGCGACGCCAAACGCCCCTGCACGCTGTAGGCCTCGGCGATCAGGGCTGCATCGCGTTCTGCCTGCGACGGGCTGAAAACCCGGCGCGGCGCAGATTCGATGATCTGTTCCAGCGAGTCATCCTTCAGACGCCGGTTGCCCTCGAAACTGATCTGGTTGATGGTCGGGAACTCGGTGACCTTGATCACCAGCGTATTGCCGCGGGGCACCAGTTCGACTGTTTCAAATACGCCACTGTCAAGGACGCGCTGATAGGCGTCGTTCAACTCCCCGGCGCTGACGGCCTGGCCCCGCTCGATGCCGGTGTAGGCGACAACAGTAGACGTCTGGATCCGCTGATTGCCCTCCACTTGAACCGAATTGAAGCGGAAGCTCTGCGCCTCCGCGGGCAGCGGCGAAAACGCATAACCCAGCGCAACTGCCAGAGAAATGGCAGAAACTTTCCGATACAAGATGTTGATGCCCGACTTGCGCTCACCACAGGACTTGCCTGCGACTTTCCCCCAAACCATTTTTCAGAACCCGATTATTATAGCAGCTTTGGCTTGTGCGTACCGGGTTTGAAAGCGCTTGTCAAAACCAACAAAACGCATTCGGGCGGCTTGCGGCGCTGCGGGCTGGCGCGCCGGAAGCCGGAATCACAATGTTGCGAGCCAGGCACCTGCTGTCAGGGCGCCCAGGATGGCAAAACCAGCCATGGCACGGTCCCAGTTCAGCCGCACCAAAAGGCCCAGGCCGCGGTAAGATTGGGTAAGTGTTTGCATCGGTCGTCCCCCAGTGTTCACCCGTCACCCAAGGAGGCGCAGCCCTGCGCGTCCTGCGGATTGACAAAAAATTAACCGGGGAATGTGGCAGCAGTAGGGCGGCACTATGGCCGCCCCGTTTCATGCCAGAGGTACGGGCGGCTTAGCAGAACAGGTCATTGCCAAGTGCAAACACCATCAGAGACAGCACAATGGCGATGCCGAGAGACATCAGCACCCGCACTGCGCGGTCGCTGGGCGGACGGCCCGCCACGGCCTCATAGGCGTAGAACATCAGGTGGCCGCCATCCAGCGCGGGCACCGGGAACAGGTTCAACAGGCCAACGGCCGTCGACAGCACCGCAATAAAGCGGATAAAGCTTTCGGCCCCCTGGCTGGCCATCGCGCCGGAGGTTTCGGCGATGCCAATCGGCCCGGACAGGTTGCAGGTGCTGATTGCGCCGGTAATCATGTGCTTGAGACCCGACAAAGAGGTCTCCACAACCGCCCAGACCTGATAGGAGCCCGCCGCCAGGGATTCCCCGAAGCCTGCCGCATCTGTGGCTGGTTCAAAGGCCATTCCGCCAATGATGCCAATCCGCCAATGGGTTGCAAAGCTGCCGTCCGGCTGCGGCTCATCGGTGCGCCGCGGCGCCAGTGCCATCTCGACCTGCTGGCCGTCCCGCCAGACGTCCAGCACCAGCACCTTGCCATCGGCTGCTTCGACATGCTGCTTGAGTTCGTCAAAGGACACAATCGGTGCGCCATCCACCGCCACGATCACGTCATCAGGCTTCAGACCGGCATCAGAGGCTGCGCTGCGGGGGGCTACGCCGCGCACCAGCGGCGGATAGAGGTATGGGCCCGACGCGCTCACCTCCGCCCCGTCGCGGCGCACCAGATACTCCAGCGGCTGCTGCTGCGGCACGGCTTCACGGAACACATCCCAGGCGCCAGTGTCCAGGAAGTTGGGAACTTCGACACCGCCTGCCGTGATCAGCTCATCGCCTTCGCGCAAACCATTCTCGATCCCCGGCAGCGGCGCCAGGTTGCCGATGGTCAGCGGGTCGCGCATCACGCCCTGAGACAGGGCCACTGCGGTAAAGATCGCCGCCGACATCACAAAGTTGAACACCGGTCCCGCCGCAACCGTCGCCGACCGCGCCCACAGCGGAGCACCATGCATGGTCCGGCGCAGCGCTGCCGGATCGGCAGCCGCGGCCTGCATCGCGCCGGTATCCTTGCCGGAGGCTGCATCGGAATCGCCCAGGAACTTCACATAGCCGCCAAATGGCAGCGCCGCGATCTGCCAGCGGGTACCGTGTTTGTCGACCCGGCTCCACAGCACCGGGCCAAATCCGATCGAGAACACTTCGGCGTGAATACCCGACCAGCGGCCGACGATGTAGTGGCCGTATTCATGCACCGCCACGATCACCGACAAGGCGATGACAAAGCTGGCGATCGTATACAGAAAACCGCCAAACTGCGGGACAAAGGCAAGTGCGTCCAAAGATCTACCCTATGCGTTCTGCGGCAGCTTTTGCCGCCTGTTTGCGTGCGAGATGGTCAACCCGCGTCACGTTATCAAGTGTCATTGCGGCATCTATGAGGCCGCTTTCCGCCTCAATGCGCTCCAGCACCATCGCGGTAACGGCTGCCATATCGGTAAAACGGATGCGGCCGGCGATGAACTCATCCAGCGCCAGCTCCTTTGCGGCGTTGAACGCCGCCCCCATCAAACCGCCGCGCTCCATCACCTCATAGGCAAGGCGCAGCGCCGGATAGCGGGCCATGTCGGGGGCGCGGAAATTCAACTGGCCGATGCGGGCCAAATCCAGCCGTTCCACCGGCAGATGCTGCCGCTCCGGCCAGTGCAGCGCATAGCCGATGGCATGGCGCATATCCGCCGCGCCCAGATGCGCCATGATGGCCCCGTCGTTGAATCCGACCAGTGCATGCACCAGGGATTCAGGATGCACCAGCACCTCGATCTGATCCGGGCGTACACCGAAATATTCCCGTGTCTCAATGACTTCCAACGCCTTGTTGAACATCGAGGCGCTGTCGATGGTGATCCGCTGCCCCATGTCCCAATTGGGGTGCGAGGACGCCTGCGCCAAGCTGGCCTTCGGCAGATCTTCCAGCGGCCAATCACGAAAGGCACCGCCGGACGCGGTGATGATGATCCGCTCAACCGCGCTGACATCTTCGCCAACCAGCCCCTGAAACACTGCCGAATGCTCGCTGTCGACAGGCAGCAGCCGGGCGCCGTGTTTCTGTGCTGTCTGCAACAGCAGCTCGCCTGCGCAAACCAGCGATTCCTTGTTGGCCAGCGCCAGGGTGGTGCCGTGTTTCAGCGCCTCCATCCCCGGCGCCAGACCGGCCGCACCAACGATCGCCGACATGATCCAATCCGCAGGCCGCGCTGCGGCCTCGACCAGCGCCGCCTGCCCGGCTGCGGCCTCAACACCCGAGCCTTCAAGTGCCGCGCGCAGTTCCGGCAAACGGTCCTCAAAAGCGGTGACAGCAACTTCAGCCCGCAGCTCAGTGGCATCCTCCGCCAGCCGCGCGATGTTGGCACCGCCAGTCAGCGCCACCACCTGATAGGCCTCCGGCGCGCGGCGGATCAGGTCGATGGTGTTCTGGCCAATCGACCCGGTAGCGCCGAAAATCGAGACTTTCCGCATGTTCTTTCCTGCCTGGTTAGCCCGGACGTATTAGCTCCAGATGAAGGTCACGGCCAGGAACATGGCCGCGGCGCCCAGCATCCCGTCGAAGCGGTCGAACAGCCCGCCATGGCCGGGGATCAGACCGCTGGAATCCTTGACGCCCATCTTCCGCTTCAAGGCGCTTTCAGCCACATCGCCGGCCTGGCTGGCCATAGACAGCAGCACCGACAGCACCACAATGCCAAAGCCCAATCCAGCCTGCGCCGCAAAGACAGCGCCGACGATGGCCGCAGCCACCCAGCCCGCCAAAGTGCCGCTCCAGGTCTTCTTGGGGCTGATGCGCGGCCAGAACTTCGGCCCGCCGATCGCCTTGCCCGCAAAATAGCCCGCCACATCGGTGGCCACCACGATACCGATCAGCCACAACATCCAGTCCACCCCCATCTGGCCGCGCAGCCAGATGAAACCAAAGCCTGCCAGCATTACCCACAGCGCAAAGCTGGTGAAACTCTGCCGCTGTTCCCGGATCTGATTGAAGCCCGCGGCAACCGGCGCCGCCAGCACAGGCAGAACCCACAGGACCGGCAGCAAGGAGGCCAGCAGCACCGCTGCGGCGGAGATTGCCCCCAGCTGCAGCGCAGTGGCGCCGCGCCCGGGCTGCAGCATCCGCACCAGTTCCCACACCATGCCGCCGCAGCACAGCGCAATCAGCACATCAAAGATCAGCCCGCCGGCCCAGACGGCATAGCCGCCCGCGGCCACCATCACGATGGCGGACAGGACCCGCGGCAGCAGATCGGCCCAGCGGCCCTTGGCGGCGCTCATGTCTTGATGGCCCCGAACCGGCGGTCGCGGCGGCCGAAGCTGTTGCACAGCCGTGCCATTTCCTCACTGGTGAAATCCGGCCACAGAGTGTCGATGAACTCATACTCCGCATAGGCCGACTGCCACAGCAGGAAGTTCGAAATCCGCGCCTCGCCGCTGGTGCGGATCACCAGATCCGGGTCCGGCAGCACATGGGTGTCCAGATAACGCGGCAGGGTCTCCTGATCGACGTCCTCCGGGTTGAGCCGCCCTTCGGCCACATCGCGGGCCAGCCGTTTGGTGGCGCGCGCCACCTCGTCCCTGCCCCCATAGTTCAGCGCAATGGTCAGCTGGGTGCCGCCGTTGCCTGCGGTCTTCTGTTCCAGCTTATCCATCAGCTCGATCAGTTTGGCATCCAGCCGGACCCGGTCGCCGATAAAGCGCACCCGCACGTTCTTTTCGGCCAAGGCGTTCATTTCCTTGGAAATGTACCGGCGGAACAGGCTCATCAGACCGGCAACTTCGGTCTGGGTGCGCTTCCAGTTTTCGGTCGAAAAGGCAAAAATGGTCAGATATTCAACACCCAGACCCGGGCAGCACTCGACAATTTCACGCACCCGGCGCGCGCCGGCATGGTGGCCGAACAGCCGCGGCCGTCCCCGGGCCTGCGCCCAGCGGCCATTGCCGTCCATGATGATGGCCACGTGACGCGGGCCAGAGCGGGCCGCCGGAGCTTCTCCGGCAGCGCTCACTTGCGGATTTGCATCTCCCGGCATACTGCGCCGTCAGACCTGCATGATCTCGGCTTGCTTGGTCTCAAGCGCCTCGTCCACATGTTTGATCATTGCGTCGGTCAGTTCCTGCACCTCGGCTTCCCAGAATTTCTGGTCGTCTTCCGACATGCCATCGGCCTTGGCCTTCTTGACCTGGTCCATGCCGTCGCGGCGCACGTTGCGGATCGACACACGGGCATGCTCGGCATACTGGCCGGCCACCTTGCCCAACTCGCGGCGGCGCTCCTCGTTCAGTTCCGGGATCGGCAGCATGATGATGGTGCCATTAAGCTGCGGGTTGATGCCAAGGCCGGATTCGCGGATCGCTTTTTCCACCTTGCCGACCAGCGACTTGTCCCAGACGTTGATGGTGACCATGCGCGGTTCCGGCACGTTCACGGTGCCCACCTGGTTGATCGGCGTCATCGAGCCATAGGCATCCACCATCACCGGCTCCAGCATCGAGGCCGAGGCACGGCCCGTGCGCAGGGACGCAAATTCAGTGCGCAGGTTGGCCATCGCGCCTTCCATGCGGCGTTTCAGGTCGTCGGTATCCAGTTCGAAATCATCAGACATGCTGCTCTCTCCCCTTATCTGAGGCGGTCTTCCCTTGGCTCATAAGCCATTGGCGGGCCGATGTATAGCGATCATGCGGAGGATTCGCGGCACCAATCCTGTCATAATGCGCCCGCAGCACCCCGCCTCCGTCTATAGGAATATAGATTGGCCGAAGTAATTTTCCTGCCGCTGAAAATGGCAGCAAAGGCAAACGGGCCTCACAAACGCAAAAGCGCAGGCCGGGGCCTGCGCTGATTATCGTGCTTATGGAGGTACGGTTTACCCCTGGATCTTGGTGTAAGTCCCCTGCCCCGACAGGATGCCGCGGAAGCCGCCCGGCTCGTCCAGCGGGAACACGATCAGCGGCAGGTTGTTGTCGCGCGCCAGCGCAATCGCCGAGGCGTCCATCACCTTCAGGCGCTTGGCAAAAACCTCGTCATAGCTGATCTCGTCATAGCGGACCGCGTCGTCATGCAGCGCCGGGTCCTTATCATAGACGCCATCCACTCCGTTCTTGCCCATGAAGATCGCCTCGCAGGCCATCTCGTTGGCGCGCAGGGTGGCGGCGGTATCGGTGGTGAAATAGGGGTTGCCGGTGCCGGCCGCAAAGATGCAGACCCGCTTCTTCTCCAGGTGGCGCACGGCGCGGCGGCGGATATAGGGCTCTGCCACCTCATCCATGCGGATCGCCGAGATCACCCGGGTAAAGACGCCCAAGCCTTCCAGCGCCGACTGCATCGCCAGCGCGTTCATCACGGTGGCCATCATGCCCATGTAGTCTGCGGTGGTGCGTTCCATCCCCTGGGCCGAACCGGACAGGCCGCGGAAGATGTTGCCGCCGCCAATCACCATGCAGATCTCGACGCCCATCTCCTGCACCGATTTCACTTCTTTTGCGATGCGCTGCACGGTTGGCGGATGCAGGCCGAACCCCTGATCGCCCATCAATGCCTCGCCCGAAATTTTCAGCATGACGCGTTTATAGGCGGCGGCCGGATCCAGTTCCGGCTTGTCTTGCGGTTGAGGCATGTTGCGCTCCAGAAGATGTGAGGGTTAATTTGCGGCGCAAAATGGAGTAAATCGCTGCCGGTTTCAATCCGCGCAGCGCGGTTTCCGCAGAGTTTTGCGGAACTGGACTTATGAACGGACCATACCTCTATGAAGCTGCCTGATACCGACCCGGACCTGCCCGTTCTGATCGCAGGCCCCACTGCCTCGGGCAAATCGGCCCTGGCGCTGGAGATTGCCGCCCGCCAGGGCGGCGTCATCGTCAATGCCGATGCCAGCCAGGTCTATGACTGCTGGCGGGTGATCACCGCCCGTCCTTCGGCAGAAGAGGAGGCCCAGGCGCCGCATGCGCTTTATGGCCACCTGCCCTATGACGCCGACTATTCGGCCGGCCACTGGCTGCGCGAGGTGCTGCCGCTGCTGAAGGGCCCCGAGCGGGCGATCATTGTCGGCGGTACTGGCCTCTATTTCACTGCGCTGACCGAAGGCATGGCCGATATCCCCGCCACGCCGCCCGAGGTCCGCGCCGAAGCTGACACGATGCCGCTGGAAACCCTGCGGGCAGAACTGGACCCGGACACCGCCGCCCGCATTGACCTGCAGAACCGCGCCCGGGTGCAGCGGGCCTGGGAAGTGCTCAAGGCCACCGGCCGCCCGCTGGCGCAGTGGCAGGACGGCACCCCTGCCCCCGCGCTGCCGCTGAAAGATTGCACCGCTCTGGTGCTGAACTCGGACAAATCCTGGCTTGAGGCGCGAATCCGCAAGCGCTTTGGCCTGATGCTGGACCAGGGCGCCATGGATGAAATCGCGGCGATGCAGGACCGGTATGATCCTGCGCTGCCCTCCTGCAAGGCGATCGGGGTGCCGGAACTGATGGCATACGCCCGCGGACAGCTCACGCTGGAAGAGGCCGAAGAGCGCGCCGCCATCGCCACCCGGCAGTTCGCCAAGCGCCAGCGCAGCTGGTTCCGTGCCCGGATGAAATTCTGGCGTCAGGTGACGCTGGCCTGACTGCTGTTTTCCGGCACGGCCGCCTGGCCATACCGGCCCGGGCCAAGGGCGGCCGCAGCACGGACAAGTTGAAGCATTTTCCGCTTCGCTCGGCAATAACTTGCCAGAATCAGTGATTCATGGCCTTGTGCAGCCGATCAATTTTGTTTCCGTGACCCAAGATAGCTAATGCCTTTTGATCCCGACCTTTCGGCGGAAATCCAATCTGCCCCGCTTTCCCGGCTGTCCCCTGACGGCGTCTGGCAGACCGGGCTGGCGCATACACGCCGCGAACATCTGCTGATCTGGATCACCCGCGGCCAGGGCCGCATCTGCCTCAATGGCGTGCAGCGCGGCTTTGGCCCGCACAGTGCCATTTTCATCCCCGCAGGCACCCTTTGGTGCGCCGAGTTTACCCGCCAGTGCCTCGGCCAGGTTCTTTCGGTCTCGGGCCCGCTGCCGCCGCCTTTCCCGGAGGCACCGGTGCAACGGCGCATCACCAGCCTCGAGGAGCAGGCCCGGCTGACCACCTTGTTCGAGGCGGTCGGGCGCGAGCAGGCAGCGCAGGCGCCGCTGTGGCGGCGGGCGGTGCAATCCTATTGCGAACTGGCGGCGATCACCCTGCGCCGGCAGCCCGAGCCCCCCGTGCCTCCGGTCCGCGAAACAGCGGCCCGCCGCCTGTGCCAGGCCTACTGCGCCCGTGTAGCCAGCCTGGAGGGCACATCAGCCACCATGGCTGACCACGCCGCAGCGCTGCAGGTAACCCCCACCCATCTGACCCGGGTCTGCAAGGCGGAGACCGGCAAGACCGCCGCCGCACTGCTCACTGAGCGGCAGCTGCATGCCGCCCGCACCCTGCTGATCAGCTCCGAACTGGCCATCCGGGACATCGCTGCCCAGCTGGGCTTCGGCAGCGCTGCCTATTTCACCCGCTTCATCTCCCAGCACACCGGCCGCACCCCCAGCACCCTGCGCAAGGCCGCGCGCGCCGGATCGCAATAGTTTGATCCGGCAGCAAATTCCTGAAACTCGGCCCCGGGGCGCCGATTTCTGCCCAATTACTGGGCAGTTTTGAACAGTATGCATCTGCATCCCAAATCAAATTGGAAAAACGACGCCCCAAATGTCGCAATTTTACCTCGAAACGCCGAAACTGTGCATTGACGAAACGCCATATCTCTGCCCGAATGCGGTTATGGGGAAACTATAATCCACAACACCAAACACAAACGCCCGGCAGCCGCCGGGCCAAAATCCGTTTCGAAAGACAAAAACCGAACGGTTCAACAGGGAGACCTAAATGACCAAAGACACCATCAACGGAGCACCGGTACACTGGGCAGCCAAAATGCACGCGCAAGAAGTGCTGGACGGCAAGCTCGACCGCCGGGAGTTCCTGACCCGCGCCACCGCGCTTGGTGTGACCGCAACCGCAGCCTACGGCATGATCGGCATGGCGGCTCCGGCCAAGGCCGCTGAAGGCATGCAGGAAGGCGGCACCCTGCGCGTTCAGGCCAGCGTGCGCCCGCTCAAGGATCCGCGCACCTATGACTGGTCGGAAATGGGCAACCAGACCCGCGGCACCTTGGAATACCTCGTTGAATACAACAACGACGGCTCCTTCAGCCCGATGCTGCTGGAAAGCTGGGAAATCAACGAAGACGCCACCGTCTACACTCTCAACGTCCGCCAGGGCGTAAAGTGGAACAACGGCGACGACTTCACCGCCGAGGACGTGGCCCGCAACATTGCCGGCTGGTGCGACAAGTCGATGGAAGGCAACTCGATGGCGGGCCGTTTCGGCACCCTGGTGGATGCGGACTCCGGCCAGGCGATCGAAGGCGCCATCGAAGTGGTCGACAGCCACACCGTCAAGCTGAACCTGCCGTCCTCCGACATCTCGCTGATCGCCGGCATGGCGGATTACCCGGCTGCCATCGTGCACTCCAGCTACCAGACCAACGACTTCCTCAGCAACGTCGGCACCGGCCCGTATGTGCTGGCCGAGCTGGAAGTCGGCGTGAAGGCTGCACTGGAGCGCAACACCGAGCACACCTGGTGGGGCGAAGCCGTGTTTGGCAAGCCGGCGCTGGACCGCATCGAATACATCGACTTCGGCACCGACCCGTCGTCCTGGATGGCGGCGCTGGAATCCGACGAAGTCGACATGCTGCATAAATCCGTGGGTGAGTTCATCGACGTTCTGGACGGCCTCGGCTACCAGAAGTCCGAAGTTGTCACCATGGCGACCATGGTTATCCGCCCCAACCAGCTGGCGGAAATCGACGGCAAGAAAGTCTATGCCGACAAGCGGGTCCGCAAGGCGATTCAGATGTGCGTTGACAATGCTGTCTGCCTCGAACTCGGCTATGGCGGCCGCGGCGCGCCGGCGGAAAACCACCATGTCGGCCCGATCCATCCGGAATATGCCGAACTGCCGGCTCAGCAAGCTGATCCCGCAGCCGCCAAGGCACTGATGGAAGAAGCGGGCATGATGGATTACGAGCACGAGCTGCTGTCCATCGACGACGACTGGCGCCGGAACACCACCGATGCTGTGGCCGCGCAAATGCGCGACGCCGGCTTCAAGGTGAAGCGGACCGTTCTGCCGGGCTCGACTTTCTGGAACGACTGGGCCAAATACCCGTTCTCCTCGACCAACTGGAACCACCGTCCGCTGGGCGTGCAGATCTGGGCGCTGGCCTATAAGTCCGGTGAAGCCTGGAACGAGTTCGGCTGGGCGAATGCGGACTTCGACGCGCTGCTGGCAGATGCCTTGTCGATCGCTGACGCCGACAAGCGCCGCGAGATCTCGGCCAAGGGCCAGGCCTTGATCCAGGAAGAAGGCGTGACCATCCAGCCCTACTGGCGCTCGCTGTACCGCCACAGCCGCGAAGGCGTGGCTGGTGCCGGCATGCACATCTCGTTTGAGCACCACCACTACAAGTGGGGCTGGGCCGCATAAGCGTTCCCGCGCAAGGCTTCTGACATCAGCACCGCCCCATCCCAGGGGCGGTGCGCTCCAGCATAGATGATAAGAGACCCGCAGTTCCAGGCGGGTCCGATCCGCCAGACTGACAGGGGACCCCATGGGACTTTTCATTCTCCGACGTTCGGGCGTGATGCTGCTGACGGCCTTGTGCCTGACGTTCATCGTGTTCTTCCTGACGAACCTTTACCCAAACCTTGAGAAACTCGCCAAAACCCAGGGCAACTTCCGGATGTCGGATGAAGCTGTGGCAAGCTGGCTGGACGCCAACGGCTACGGCGGCCCCATGGTATCCAAATACGGCCAATGGCTGGGCGTGCTGCCGGGCTGGACCCGCGAAACCGAAGAGGGGTTCACCGGCCGCTGCATCACCGGCACCGTTTCCGCCGAGGAAGCCGCCGCTGCCTCCACTTTCTGCGGCATCCTGCAAGGCGACTGGGGCTATTCCACCCGCTTCAAGGATGAGGTGTCCACCATCGTTTCCGAACGCCTGGGCAACACCGGCTTCCTGATGCTCTGCGTGCTGCTGATCATGGTGCCCTCGGCGCTGATCATCGGGGTTCTTGCTGGCATGCGCGAAGGCTCGGCGACCGACCGCAGCCTGTCGACCGCCTCGATCCTGACCACGGCGACCCCCGAATATGTCTCGGGCGTTATCTTCATCGCCGTCTTCACCTCCTCCACCGTCGGCCTGAAATGGTTCAAGGGCACCGCCACCTCGGCGATGGACAACCCGACCTTTGAAAACTTCTTCCTGCCGGTTCTGACCATTGCGCTTTACGGCATGGGCTATATCGCCCGCATGACCCGCGCCTCGATGACCGAGGTGATGACCGCGCAATACATCCGGACCGCGCGCCTGAAAGGTGTGAGCTTCCACAACATCGTGATCAAGCACGCCCTGCGCAACGCGCTGATCGCCCCCTTCACCGTCATCATGCTGCAGTTCCCCTGGCTCTTGAATGGCGTGGTGATCGTCGAGACCCTGTTCAACTACAAGGGCTTCGGCTGGGTGCTGGTGGAAGCTGCCGGCAATAATGACATCGAACTGCTGCTGGCCGTCTCCGTGGTCTCAGTTGTCGTGGTGCTGGTCACTCAGCTGATCTCCGATATCGGCTACGTGTACCTGAACCCGCGTATCCGGATCTCTTAAGGAAGGCAGCAGAGTATGGAACCTCTTAGCACACTCGAAATTGCTGGGCGTATTATCTACCAGCTGTCTCCGGTCTGGATCTCTCTGGTGATCCTCTACGGCTTCTCCATCGGCTTCAAACGCAAGCTGGGCCTCTATGGCAAGCTGTTCGACAGCCCCATCGGCATGATCGGCTTTGGCCTGGTGATGTTCTGGGTCTTCACCGGCATCTACGGCGCCATGGACATGATCGTGACCCACGACGCGCTGACCCAGGTCTCGGGCATGAAGAACAAGGTGCCCGGCACGCCGCTGCGCGGCGCAGAGGAAGGCGATTACGCCTACTACCTCCTGGGCGGCGACAACCTGGCCCGCGACGTCTTCAGCCGCCTGGTCAAAGGCGCATGGGAAGTGATCAAGATCGCCCCGATGGCCGCGGTGTTCGCCTTTATGGTCGGCATCACCCTCGGCCTGCCGGCGGGTTATTACGGCGGCCGCCTGGACACCATCCTGTCCTTTGCTGCCAACCTGATCCTGGCCTTCCCGGTGATCCTGCTGTTCTATCTGCTGGTGACCCCGGAAATCGTCGCCACCGGCGTGCCGAACTATATGGCCATCGTGCTGTTCGTGTTCCCGATCATCTTTGTGGGCGTGCTGCTGAACTCGCGCTATTACACACGGCCGAAGCTGCGCAACATGCTGCTGCCGCTGGTGCTGGGCACGATCATCTGGTTCTACCTGCAGCTGGTCTCCAACGGCGGCTATCTGATCAACACCCCGGCCTACTCGATCCCCGGCCTGCCCAGGGCGATGGACCTGTTCGACATTCCCGGCGGCATCCTGGTGGTCTTCGTCTCGGTGGTCTTCGTCAACTCGCCCACGGTGTTCCGCATCGTACGCGGCCTGACGCTGGACATCAAAACCCGCGACTACGTGGCCGCTGCCCAAACTCGCGGCGAAGGCCCTTGGTACATCATGCTGTGGGAGATCCTGCCCAACGCGCGCGGGCCGCTGATCGTCGATTTCTGCCTGCGCATCGGCTATACCACCATCCTGCTGGGGACCCTGGGCTTCTTCGGCCTCGGCCTGCCGCCGGAAAGCCCGGACTGGGGATCGACCATCAATGACGGCCGCAAGCTGCTGTCGATCTACCTGCACCCGGCGCTGCCGCCTGCCTTTGCCCTCTTGACGCTGGTTCTTGGCCTGAACCTGCTGGCCGACGGCCTGCGCGAAGAGAGCCTGAAGGATTGATCCAAACCGGCGGGACCGGGGGCCAGCCCCCGGACCCCCGGGATATTTGGAGCCAGAAGAAAGGGATGAGTTCCCTTCCAGCTCCAACAGGGAGACAAGAACATGAACAAACTGGCAGATTACGACGGCCCGATCCTCGAGATCAACAAGCTGTCGATCTCCTTCTTCACCCGCCTGCGCGAAATTCCCGCGGTGATGGATTTCTCGGTCACCGTGCAGCCCGGCGAGGCCGTGGGCCTGGTCGGCAAATCCGGCTGCGGCAAATCCACCGTGGCGCTTGGCGTCATGCAGGACCTCGGCAAGAACGGCCGTGTCGTCGGCGGTTCAATCAAGTTCAAGGGCCGCGACCTGGCCGAGATGAGCGCCGAAGAGCTGCGCGACATTCGCGGCAATGAGATCGCGATGATCTATCAGGAGCCGATGGCTTCGCTGAACCCGGCGATGAAGATCGGCAAGCAGCTGATGGAAGTGCCGATGATCCACGAGGGCGTCAGCGAAAAGGAAGCTTATGCCCGCGCCCTGGAGGTGGTCACCGACGTGCGCCTGCCCGACCCGGAGCGGATGCTGAACTCTTTCCCGCACCAGCTGTCGGGCGGCCAGCAGCAGCGGATCGTGATTGCGATGGCGCTGATGTCCAAACCCGCCCTGCTGATCCTGGATGAACCCACCACCGCGCTGGACGTGACGGTTGAGGCCGCCGTGGTCGAGCTGGTCAAGGATCTGGGCAAGAAATACGGCACTTCGATGCTGTTTATCTCGCACAACCTCGGGCTGGTTCTGGAGACCTGCGACCGGCTGTGTGTGATGTATTCCGGCGAGGCGGTCGAGCGCGGCTCGATCAAGGATGTCTTCGACGAGATGCAGCACCCCTATACCCAAGCGCTGTTCCGCTCGATCCCGCTGCCCGGCGCCGACAAGAACTCGCGCCCGCTGGTGGCGATCCCCGGCAATTTCCCCCTCCCCCACGAGCGCCCGCCCGGCTGCAACTTCGGGCCCCGCTGCGACTATTTCGAGGAGGGGCGCTGCGACAAGGACATGGTGATCCCGATGTCGCCGGTGCATGGCAACGACCGCCATGAGACCCGCTGCCTGAAGTTCGAGGAAATCGATTGGAACGCGCCGCTGACGGTGGGTGACCAGAAGGAGAAGACCGCGCCTGGCAAGGTTGTCCTGAAGATGGACAACCTCAAGAAATACTATGAGGTTGCGGCCAACGCCCTGTTCGGCGGCGGCGAGAAGAAAGTGGTCAAGGCCAACGAGACCCTCAGCTTCGAGGCCCGAGAATCCGAAACCCTTGCCATTGTGGGTGAATCCGGCTGCGGCAAGTCGACCTTCGCCAAGGTGCTGATGGGGCTGGAAACCGCGACTGAGGGCCAAATCCTGCTCGACAACCAGAACATCGAACAGGTGCCGATCGAAGAACGCGACACCAGGACCGTATCCGACGTGCAGATGGTGTTCCAGAACCCGTTTGACACGCTGAACCCGTCGATGACCGTCGGGCGCCAGATCATGCGGGCGCTGGAAATCTTCGGCATCGGCAACTCGGAGGCCGAGCGCAAGAAGAAGATGCTGGAGCTTCTGGATCTGGTGAAACTGCCGCGCGCCTTTGCCGACCGGATGCCGCGGCAGCTGTCGGGCGGCCAGAAGCAGCGGGTGGGCATTGCCCGCGCCTTTGCCGGCGGTGCCCGGATCGTGGTCGCGGATGAGCCCGTCTCTGCGCTGGATGTGTCGGTGCAGGCGGCGGTGACCGACCTGCTGATGGAGATCCAGCGCAACGAGAAAACCACGCTGCTGTTCATCTCCCACGACCTGTCGATCGTGCGCTATCTTAGCGACCGGGTGATGGTGATGTACCTCGGCCATGTGGTGGAGCTTGGCGACACCGACCAGGTGTTCTCACCGCCCTACCACCCCTATACCGAGGCGCTCTTGTCGGCGGTGCCGATTGCCGACACCTCGATCGAGAAAGAGCACATTGTTCTGGAAGGCGACATTCCTTCGGCGATGAACCCGCCGCCGGGCTGCCCGTTCCAGACCCGCTGCCGCTGGAAATCCCAGGTTCCGGGCGGATTGTGCGAGCGCGAGGTGCCGCCGGTGCGCCAGCTGGAGGACGGCCACCAGATCAAGTGCCACCTCAGCGACGACGTGCTGGACCAGATGACCCCGGTGATCAAGATCGCGGCGGAGTAAGGCCGTTCTCTCCGGCCCAAAGCACCAGAAATGAAGCAAAAGCCGGGCCTCGCAGCCCGGCTTTTCCACATTAGCATCGCCATGTAAGAAATTGTTTTACCGGATTAAGGCCCAAACTGACCGCTGCGCGCCGCGTTCCGGTCCCAGCTCTCCCATTTGGCCAGCCATTCCGGCCCGCCCAGGGCCTCTGTCAGCGGCTGCAGCTCCGCCTCAAACGGCTTCCATTTGTTCAGCCCCTTGGTGTTGATCTTTTCGCGCACCTGCAGCTGAGAGGCCGTGTTCACCATACCTGCATTCTCTTCGGGGCTCAGGCAGGCCTCCTCCCAATCCAGCCCGCAGTGCGCCAGCAGAGCCCGGATCTGGGTTTCCGGCTCCCGCACCAAGGCTTCATAGGATTGCACCCGCATCTGACTGCCCAGCTTGACCTGATAGTCCAAGGCAGACCGGTAGACCGCCGCTGTCATGTGGCCCAGCCAATCCAGGCGGGAGCCAAATGGCATCAACTCGCTGAAGGACAGGGAGAAAATTGACAGGCCCACGTCCAATGGATGGCGGGACATGAAGACAAACTTGGCACCGGGCAGCAGAACTTGCGCAAATCCTAAGTGAAGGCAGTTCATCGGCATTTTGTCGATGACTGCGGTACCCTTGTCGTCTCCGCGCAATGCTCCCGCCAAGTAGTGCCGCCGGAATACCGAAATCTCCTCGGGGCTACGGCTCAGGAGCCAAGGCCAGAATTCGCCTTGCCGGCCGGTGACAGAGAACAGTTTCTTGGCTTCATTCAGAGTGTTCGAAAGCGCCTTGCTTTCGCCAACGGTGCCCACCTGCGAATGGCGCTGCAGGATGGTTTCCGTCAAGGTCGTGCCGGACCGCGGCAGGCCGCAGACAAAAACCATCCTCGGCCCGTCCACTGGAGTGTCCGCTGATTGTACGGGCGAATAGCTTTCGGCCTGGATAGCAACCGCCTGATCAATCCCGCCGGGTTTGTATTGCTCATTCATAAGGCCTTTGGATCTCGCAAAGCAACGCATCGCCTCTGCCGGGTTGTTCGCTCGCCTTTCAATCGCACCGAGCACATTCCAAGCTTCTGACCGGGCCTTGACTGGCAGTTGCTCCATCACAGTGATCTCTCGCAGACGATCCGCATAGGGACTGTCTGCTGAAAATGGCTCCAGCCTGTACAGGGAAGCCAACCCTGCGGCCAGGTGCGGGTTCAGCTCAAGCGCTTTTTTCTGGTTGCTGATAGCCGCTTCCGTTTCGCCTGCAGTAACCTGCATGCTGGCCAGCTTGCCCCAGATCGGCGCGATTTCAGGCCGAAGATCACGCATGACCTTCATCAGCGATATCGCCGTTTTCACATCACCCAGGCTGAAAAAACTAACCGACGCGCGATCCAGGGTTCTTATGTCAAGATCGCCGCCCCGCAGGCGCGGATTGAGAATAGCAAGCGCCCCTTTGAACTCCCCCTCAGCCATTAGCCGGTCCACTTGGACCAGCCAGTCTTCCTTGGTATCCGTATTGCCAGGGGCATTGCGCAGATGCTGGTTCATGAGCCTACTCGATTTATAAAAAACCGCCTCAGGCTACGGTAAAGTGGTAAACACCCCGTGTACGAGTCAATCTCGTGCGGCCCCAGGCGAAGCCTGCATGCCGGGTTGCAAAACCATCCATGAACAAACCCAAAAAGCGCGCTTGAGCCTGGCTCAAACGCGCTTTTCCCACGCCACTCCCACGGCGTTAACCGCATGCTGATCAGCTCAGCAGCAGCACCACAATCATCAGCAGGTTCATCGACGCAAACTGCATCAGCCGGGGCGCTTGCTTGCCGCGGGCCGCCGCATAAAGCGCCGCAGCGATTGACAGCGCCAGCCCGGACAGTGCCAGCGTGCCGCCCAGGGCACCGGCCAAGCCGGTCTCCGGCCCCCAGGGAGAGCCCGGCAGCACCATGCCCTTGAGCCCGACGCCGACCAGGATACCACTGACCGCACCGGCCAGGGACAATACAGCATTGCGCGGCTTGCGCGGCAGGCGGCTGCCAAGCACGCTGTCGATCATCGCCTTTGTCGGCACTGCGCTCGGCTGCCAATGGATCCCGTCGATGCGTTCGTCAAAGCTCTTGATATGCAAGGAATTTCCCTCCTGAACCTGAGGTCAGATTCACGAAAAATTAAGGCAAATACGTGACACATCAGCGGAGTTAACGGGGCATTAATAGTCCTTACCCGCAGGTTAACCGCCCCAAAGGTTAAGCGGCGGCAGCTTCAGCTGCCCCAGATCTTTTTGACGTAGTTCTGGGTTTCCTTGTACGGCGGCACCCCGCCGTATTTCCGCACCGCTTCTGGCCCTGCGTTATAGGCCGCCAGCGCCAGCCGCCAGGAGCCGAACTTGCGGAACTGGCGGGCCAGGTAGCGGGCGCCGCCCTCCAGGTTCTGCTTCGGCACCGCCGGGTCCACCCCCAATGCCCGCGCCGTGGCCGGCATCAGCTGCGCCAGCCCCAGCGCCCCCTTGTGCGACTTCGCCCTCGGGTTCCAGTTGCTCTCCTGCTGCACCAGGCGCAGAAACAGCTCCTCCGGCACCCCGTGCAAGCGGGCAGCGTCGCGCGCCATCTGCAAATATTCGCCACGGTACTTGCCGGAGTAAGGCAATCCGCCGCCAGCGGAGGGGATGCTGTAGGTCTTGGGCTGCAGCCGGGCCGAGTTCTTGTACTGTGTCGCAGCGCGGCCATCCAGCACCCTGGTATGGGCGGCAAACAGATCCCGCCTGCTCTTGGTGCTCAAAACATCCCCGGCGGCAGGCTGCCCTGCCCCGACCATCGCAACAACCATCCACGCAACCGCTTGGCGCATACTCACTGTTCCGGCACTGTCCCACTACGCGCAAATATAACTAATGCAGAACAAATTTAAAGCAACACAGGCGTGACCCACCGTCACCACTGCGCAAACACCGCCGGATTTATCCCCAGAGACCTGCTTTTCTAGGGCCACGCGGGTCTATAGTGTGCTTGGAAATCAGCGCGGACGGATTCGCGCCAGACCGCTGCGGAACAAGAACATCAAGACAAAAAAGGACCGAACCCTATGGCCGGCTCACTGAATAAAGTCATGCTTATCGGCAACCTTGGCCGCGACCCCGAGGTGCGCAGCTTCCAGAATGGCGGCAAGGTGTGCAACCTGCGCATCGCCACCTCCGAGACCTGGAAGGACCGCAACACCGGCGAGCGCCGCGAGAAGACCGAATGGCATTCGGTGGCGATCTTCAGCGAAGGCCTGGTGCGGGTGGCCGAGCAGTACCTGCGCAAGGGCTCCAAAGTCTATATCGAAGGCCAGCTGCAAACCCGCAAGTGGCAGGACCAAAGCGGCCAGGACCGCTATTCCACCGAGGTCGTTCTGCAGGGCTTCGGCTCCACCCTGACCATGCTTGACGGCCGCGGCGAAGGCGGCGGCGGCGGCGGAGGTTACGGCGGCGGCCAGGGCGGCGGCAGCTACGGCGGCGGCAGCCAGGGCGGCGGCAGCCAGGGCGGCGGTTTCGGCGGCGGCTATGACAGCGGCCCGCAGGGCGGCGGCAGTGGCGGCGGCGGTTTCGGCGGCGGTGCCTCCCACAATATCGACGACGACGAAATCCCGTTCTGATTTCCGATAGGGGGATCATGCAAAGATTCCCGGAACTCCGAATACAATGAAGGGCTTGGCACGTGCCAAGCCCTTCTTCTTTGCTTCGGGAGGCGCAAGGTTTCCCTCCCCCGGATTGCAAAGTGTCCCCCCCGGCGGGCGGTCCCAGGTCAAGCCATGCGGCAACGGGGCTCACATCCAGCAGCCAGCATGACCCAAGCAGGCATCTGCAATTGCAGCCGGCTTGGCACGGGCTTTGATGCCGGACGAGGAAAGCGCGGGATTGAACGGTTCATCCCGGCGGCCCGTGCTCCAAACGGGCACAGCCCCATCAATCAACGCTTTGCCGCCGATGGAAGGCTTTGGACCGGCCGCAAGGCTGCAGCCGCCATGGCGAGACCACCGGGTGCGGCTTGAGTTCCGCCGGCAACATGCCAATCCGTCTTTGGCAGTGCCCTTCACCAGCACGGCCGACGCCATTGCCTGCACAAAACACCCGAAAGCCGCCACAAGCCTGCACCACACTTCGGGCTCCTCGCAAACACCCTTTTTAAGAGAAGAGACTGAGGTTACCCGACCCGCACATTTGGAAGTTTCTCCTATTTTTTACCCGGTTTTCTGGTGATTTCACGGCTGAAGGAGCACTCTCGCCAGCCTCTGGAAACACATCACGGAACGCATCCCTATTGCCCGGGAACACCGCAGCTGTCCCTCTTCTTCTCGGTTGTTTTTATTGAAAAATACCTGCCTTCACTGCACCGGCCCTGCCGCCGGGCCCAAATCTCTGACAGCCTGGCAAGGCCGTTGCCGGACGTCATTCCGGAACGCGCGCTGGGTAGCTGAATATTAAGACACATCCTGCATGTTGAATTCAACTATTGAGAAAATGAGTAACAAGGAAACAGATGTATGGGTATGCGTTTCTTGCAGCATCTTTCGATCAAGGTGAAGATCGCGATGCTCCTGGCGGCACCACTGCTGCTTAGCCTTTGGTTCATGGGAACCAAGCTGAATGAACTTTACCAGCGGGCTCAGGTGAACACCGCGCTTGCGGGCGAACTGCTCGAAAGCATGAGCGGCCTGGTCCATACCCTGCAAGTCGAACGCGGGATGAGCGCCGCCTATCTTGGCGGGGACTCCGCAACTGTTCCGGATGCCCTGGCAAAGATCAGGCTTTCCAACGACACAGCCATGGCGGACTATCTGGCCAAGCTTGAAACCGTCGACCGCGACGGCCTCAGCACCGAAGCCCTTCAGACCTTCCGGGTGGCCCAGACCGAACTTGGCCGCAAGAAGGAGATCCGTCAGCAGATCTCCAGCCGCACAATACCGTTGCGCAATGCGGTCGAATACTACACCGGCCTCAATACCGCGCTGATCCAGTCCGGCCTTTCTGTGGCACAGAAAATCGATGACCCGCGGATTTCCCAGGAGGCCGTGGCCTTGTCGCTGTTCCTGCGGGCCAAGGATGCTGCGGGCCTGGAGCGGGCCGCCGGTGCGGTTGGGTTTTCCAATCAATGGACGCCGGCCGACCTGCAGAACTTCGTTTCGACCCATGAACGCTTCAAAGAACGCCTGGACCGTTTCCTGGACTTTGCCACCATAGAAGACCGCAACGCGGTTGCAGAGCTCAGCAAAGCGCCAGAGATGAAAATCTTCAACGACATCCGTGAAGCCGTGCTGACCGGTGGCGACACCTCCGGCTATGATGCAAAGTCCTGGTTTGCAGCGGCAACCGGCATGCTGAAGGTCCTGCGCAGCAAAGAAGGTATTCTGATCGCACACCTGCAAGAAGACATGGCGGCCTATGACGCCAACAACAAGCTGCTGCTGGCCGAGATGCTGATTTTCACCGGCGTACTCCTCTTCGGAGTCGTTGCCCTAACCCTGGTGATCGCCCGCGACATGACCAAGGGGCTCGGCGTGCTGAACAACGCCCTGAAACAGCTGGCCAGCGGTGATGTGAATGCCGACGTGGCCGGCGCCGGGCGCCGCGACGAAATCGGTTCTGTGGCGCGCAATGTTGTCGCCCTGCGAACGGTTACCCAGGAAAAGCAGGAAGAGGAAAAGCGTCTCGACACCAAGCGCCGCGAGGAAATCCTCGATGTTGCCCGCCGTATTGGCGCGGCGCTGATGGATCTGCAGAACATGCGGCTGGACAACCCGATTGTCGAGTACTTCCCGGAAGAGTTCAAATCGATCCGGATGGACTTCAACGACTCGCTGAAATCCCTGGCCGGGGCGGTCTCCGCCATTGGCGAACTGACCAGCAGCGTCGACGAAAGCACCAAGTCGATCGCCGAGGCGTCGATGGATCTGGCCCACCGCACAGAGGCGGAATTGGCCACGCTGGAGAAGACCACCCATGCGATGAACGTGCTGACCAGCAGCGTGCAGCAATCGGCCGACAACGCCGGGCGCGCCGAGCGGCTGGCCGACAGCGCCCAGAACGGCGTCAAATCCTGCGACGAGGTGGTGAAGAACACCATTGTCGCGATGGACAAGCTGCAGGAATCCTCGCAGGAGATCTCCCAGATCACCAAGGTGATCCAGGACATCGCCTTCCAGACCAACCTGCTGGCTCTGAACGCCGGGGTTGAGGCCGCAAGGGCCGGCGAGGCGGGCCGCGGCTTTGCCGTGGTTGCCAGCGAAGTCCGCATGCTGGCGCAGCGCTGCGCCGATGCGGTGCAGCAGATCGACGAACTGACCGCGCGCAGCTCCGAACAGGTCAAGAACGGCGCCTCCCTGGTGGACCAGGCCGGCCAGGCGATGGCCACGGTGAATGAGCAGGTCGGGGAAATTTCCACCCTGGTTGTGGAAATTGCCGGCAATATCAAGGAGCAGTCGGTGCAGATGGGCGACGTCAACACCGCCGTTGGCGAGCTGGAAGTGATGGCGCAGCAGAACGCGGCCATGGCGGAACAGACCACCGCTGCAACCACCTCGCTGTCCGAACAGGCGCAGGACCTGCGGGCCCAGGTGCAGCAGTTCACAGTCGGCGATCTCAGCGACTTCGGCAGCCCGCCCGCGGCAGCCGCGCCGCAGCCGCCGCTTGCGATCGACTTCGATGAGGGGGATCCGGGGTTTGATGCGGACAGCGCGGCTGCCTGAGCCCGCCCCTGTCATCACGGGCCGAAAATACAGGGCAGCCGCAGCGGCTGCCCTGTCTGCTGTTCCGGTTCAGATTCAGGCGCCGGCGCTGCGCAGCACCTCCAGCACCGCTGCGGGCGGCACGTCGCCGGTCACAAAAGCTTCGCCAATGCCGCGCGCCAGGATGAAGCGCAGCTGGCCGGCCACCACTTTCTTGTCCTGCCCCATCAGGTCCAGCAGCGCTTCGGCCCCCGGCAGATCGCCAGGGATATCGGCCAGATCGGTCTTCATGCCCATGGCCTTCAGATGCGCCCGCACCCGGCTCGGATCCTCCTGCGAACACAGGCCCAGCTTCGACGACAGCTCAAACGCCAGCGCACAGCCGATCGCCACACCCTCGCCATGCAGCAGCCGGTCCGAATAGCCAGTTGCCGCCTCCAGCGCATGGCAAAAGGTATGGCCCAGGTTCAGCAGCGCCCGGTCGCCCTGCTCGGTCTCGTCGCGCACCACGATATCCGCCTTCATCTGCACCGAGCGCGCCACCGCCTCAACCCGCGCCGCCGCATCGCCCTCCGCCAGGGCAGGCCCATGCTCTTCGAGCCAGGCAAAGAACTCCGCATCCCCCAGCAGGCCGTATTTCACCACCTCGCCATAGCCGGACAGGAAATCGCGCGGCGTCAGGGTTTCCAGCACCGAGGTATCCGCCAGCACCAGCGACGGCTGGTGGAAAGCCCCGATCAGGTTCTTGCCCTGCGGCGCGTTGATGCCGGTCTTGCCGCCGACCGAGCTGTCAACCTGCGCCAAAAGCGACGTCGGGATCTGCACAAAGCGCACCCCGCGGCGCAGCACGGAGGCAGCAAAGCCCGCCAGATCGCCAATGACCCCGCCGCCAAAGGCGACAACCACATCGCCGCGCTCGACCTTCTGCTCCAGCAGCCACTCCACCGAACGGGAAAACTGCGGCCAGCCCTTGGTGGCCTCGCCCGGCGGCAGCGCCAGCGCCTCCATGGCAATGCCTGCCGCGGCCAGGCCAGCGCGCAGGGCCTCCAGGTGCTTCTCCGCCACCGTCTCATCGGTCAGCACCGCCACCTGCGGCCGCTTCAGCAGCGGCTTGATCCGCTCCCCCGCCTGCGCCAGCAGCCCGGGCGCAATCACCACGTCATAGGCGCGCTCGCCCAGAGGCACATGCACAACACGTTCCATCACTTCCACTCCAATACGTCGGGGCGCGCCTTCAGCGCCTCCAGCACGCGGTCAACCATGGTTTCAATCGCCGCCTGCCCGTCCGAGACGACAGCCAGATCCGCCTGCGAATAATAGGGAACCCGCGCCTGGTACAGGCCGCTGAGCGTCGCACGCGGATCGGCGGTGCGCAGCAGCGGCCGGGTATCGCGGTGGCGCACCCGGTTCCACAGCACCTCGAGGTCCGCGTTCAGCCAGACCGAAACCCCCTTGGCCGTGATCACCTCACGGTTTTCCTCCGCCAGGAAGGCGCCGCCGCCGGTCGACAGGACGCCGCGCTCCTCCTCCAGCAGCCGCGCAATCACCTGGCGCTCCTTCTGGCGGAAAAACGGCTCGCCGTCGCGGGCGAAAATCTCGGGGATCGTCATATTGGCAGCGGCCTCGATCTCATGGTCGCTGTCCAGAAAGGGCACGTTCAGCCGGGCCGCCAAAGCACGGCCCACGGCGGTCTTGCCGGCCCCCATCATTCCCACCATCACGATGGTCTTTTTCAGTTTCCCCGGCACCTTCTCTGACACCGGGCTTGCAGCCTCCTGGCCGCGGCTTTGCTCTTTTTCGCTCATTCTTCAGTGAATGACGTGATCTTGCGGAAAAGGCCATATATAACTTGAGCAAAAGAGCAGGAAACAGGCATTGGACACGATATGGGGCGATTGATTAAGTATCTGGTCTATCTAGCGGTTCTCGCCGCGATCGGGCTGGTGGGCTATGCCTATGTCGGCCCCTGGTTCGGCGCCGATTTCCGTGCGCCCGCCACCGAGGTGCGCAAGCCGGTGGTGCTGAATGCGGATTAAGGCGGCCGCGGCCGGGGTCATGCTGGCAGGCCAGGCGCTTGCCAATGAGCCCCTGGCGGCAATCGACTGGCTGAACCAGCCGCAACCGCGCAGCGACCTGCCCGGAACCGTGCTGCTGGAGCCGCCGGTGACCGGCACCGCGGCGCTGCCGCCGGTTTCGGTGACCCCCCTGGAAACACTGCTGCCCCCCGTTGGCCTGGTGCCGCCGTCGGCCACCGGCCTGCCGGCCGATTTGTGGCGCGGCAGCAATGCGGCGGAGATCGCGCAACTGATCGGGACCGTTCCGGTGCGCCGCAGCCCCGCCATGCAGGCGCTGCTGTTCACCCTGCTGCTGTCAGAGACGCGCCCGCCGGCCACTGCCGGGGACCGGATCCTGCTGGCACGTCTCGACCGGCTGCTGGCGCTGGGGGCAACCGATCCGTCCCAGGCGCTGGCCGAACACGCAGGCCCCGCCGCCAGCAAGGCCCGGTTCAAACGCTGGTTCGACGCCACCCTTCTCACCGGCAGCGAGGACAAGCCCTGCGCGGCGCTGACCGCGTCCCCCCACCTGTCGGACGATTACGCCACCCGGATCTTCTGCGCTGCACGGCGCGGCGACTGGCCAACCGCGGCACTGATGCTGGAAACCGCCCATGCGCTGGAGCTGCTGCCGCAAGCGCAGATGGAGCTGCTGGACCGTTTCCTGAACCCGGACCTGTTTGAGCTGGCCGCGCCTCTGCGCCGGCCGTCCGATCCGGACCCGCTGACCTTCCGCCTGTTCGAAACCATTGGCGAGGCGATGCCCACGGCGCCGCTGCCGCCTGCCTTTGCTGCCGCCGATCTGCGTGACATCGCGGGCTGGAAGGCGCAGTTGGAGGCCGCCGAGCGGCTGGCCCGCGGCGGTGCGCTCAACCCCAATCAATATCTCGGCCTGTTCAGCGCCCGCAAACCTGCCGCTTCGGGCGGCATCTGGGACCGGGTCGCAGCGGTGCAGCGGCTGGAGGCCGACCTCAGCTCCGGCAGCGCCGGGGCGCTGGCCCGCTCTTTGCCCCGGGCCTGGGCCGCCATGCAGCAGGCGGGCACCGAAACCGTCTTTGCCGATCTCTTTGCCGAGCCCTTGGCCCGGACCGAACTGACCGGACCCGCCCAGGCGCTGGCCTGGCGCATCCGCCTCTTGTCGCCGCTTTATGAGCTTGCCGCCCATGACACCCCGCCCGCAGGCGCAGAGGAGCAGTTCCTGGCCGCCCTCGCCCGGGGCCGCCCCGCAGATGCCGCCGCACCATCGCAGATTGGCGACGCCATCACCCGCGGGTTTTCTGCGCCGCCGCCCGTCCCGCCGCAAATCCGGCAGCTTCTGGACAATGGACAGCTGGGTGAAGCCATCCTGCGCAGCATGATGCTGTTTGCCCGGGGCGCCGACGGCAACCTGGGCGACCTGACCTCGGCGCTGGCCGCCTTCCGCGCGGTCGGACTGGAGGACACCGCCCGCCGGGCGGCGCTGCAATTGATGCTGCTGGAGCGGCAGTGACATGGCCGCCCCCCGCGACAATCTGCAATGGATCTCCACTTTCCTGGACGCCCAGGCCGCCGAGACCGGCGCTTCGCAGAACACCCTGCTGGCTTATGGCCGGGATCTCAAGGACCTGACCGCCTGGCTGGAACACCGCAAACTGGACTTCCTCACCGCGGCCCAGGACAATATCGAGGCCTATCTCATCAGCTGCGACGCCCAGGGTCTTTCCCGCGCCACCCGGGCACGGCGGCTGTCGGCGGTCAAGCAAATCTACCGCTTTGCCTTCGAGGAAGGCTGGCGCGAGGACAACCCTGCGATCCAGATCCGCGGTCCCGGCCGCGAGAAACGGCTGCCGAAAACGCTGGAAGTGATCGAGGTCGACCGCCTGCTGGAGGCCGCCCGCAAAACCGGCCGCACCACCGCCGACCGCCTGCGCAACACCTGCCTGATGGAGCTGCTTTACGCCACCGGCATGCGGGTGACCGAACTGGTGTCGCTGCCGGTCTCCGCCGCCCGCGGCGATCCCCGGATGCTGCTGATCATGGGCAAGGGCGGCAAGGAGCGCATGGTGCCGCTGTCGCCCCCTGCACGCGAGGCGCTGGCGCAATGGCTCTTGGTGCGGGATGAGGCCGAGGCTGAGCGCGAGGTCAAAGGCAAGCCCGGCTCTCGCTTCCTGTTCCCCTCCCGCGGCAAATCCGGCCACCTGACCCGGCACCGTTTCTATCTTCTGATCAAGGAGCTGGCGGTTACTGGCGGCGTTTCTCCGGACAAGGTCACCCCGCACACCCTGCGCCACGCCTTTGCCACGCACCTCCTGGCCAACGGCGCCGACCTGCGCGCGATCCAGGCGCTGCTGGGCCACGCCGACATCGCCACCACCGAGATTTACACCCATGTGCTGGACGCCCGGCTGCAAGAACTGGTGCTGGAGCACCACCCGCTGGCCAAAGACAACTGAGCACCGCTTGAAGCAGCGGCGCCAAGGCCCCATAAATACAGCGAAGATTCACAACTGACCGGACCTCTGGACCTCTCATGGACACTGCCTCCACCGTTCTCGACAGCGCCTTCTGGACAACTGCCGGGGCCATCGTGCTGCTTCTGGTGCTGTCCGGCTTCTTCTCGGGCTCCGAAACCGCGCTGACCGCCGCCTCGCGCGGCAAGCTGCGCACCCAGGCCGACAAGGGCTCACGCGGGGCGCAGCGCGCCCTGTCGATCACCGAAGACAATGAACGGCTGATCGGCTCTGTGCTCTTGGGCAACAACCTGGTCAATATCCTGGCCGCCTCGCTTGCCACCGCGCTGTTCACCCGCGCCTTTGGCGAAAGCGGCGTGGCGCTGGCCACCCTGGTGATGACCCTGCTGGTGCTGATCTTTGCCGAGGTTCTGCCCAAGACCTACGCCATCTCAAACGCCGAAAAGGCGGCCGCTGCGGTGGCGCCGGTGATCGGCTTCCTGGTCACCGTGCTGTCGCCCATCGTCGGCACCGTGCGGCTGCTGGTGCGCGGCGTCTTGCGCCTGTTCGGTGTGCGCATCGACCCCGACAGCCAGATCATGGCGGTGCGCGAGGAGATTGCCGGCGCGCTGCAGCTCGGCCATTCCGAAGGCGTGGTCGAAAAGGAAGACCGCGACCGAATCCTCGGCGCACTCGACCTCTCCGACCGCTTTGTCGAAGAAATCATGCTGCACCGCTCCAACATCGAGATGATCGACGCCGACGCAGAGCCCGAAACCATTCTGGAGCACTGCCTGCAAAGCCCCCATACCCGCCTGCCGGTCTTCCGCGGCGAGCAGGAGAACATCATCGGCGTGGTCCACGCCAAGGACCTGTTCCGCGCCATGTACAAACAGGCGGGCGGCGATGCTGAGCGGTTGAAATCATTTGATATCAGCAAGGTAGCCAAGGCACCTTACTTTGTCCCCGAAACCACCACCCTGGACGAGCAGATGCGGCAGTTCCTGCGGATGCGCTCGCATTTTGCGCTGGTGGTGGATGAATACGGCGCGCTGCAGGGGCTGATCACGCTGGAGGACATCCTTGAGGAAATCGTCGGCGAGATCACCGACGAATTCGACCCGGCCGAGGAAAACATCGTCAAGAAAACCGCCGACGGCTCCTATCTGGTCGAAGGTGCCGCCACCATCCGCGACGTGAACCGCGCAACCGAGTGGAACCTGCCGGACGACGAGGCCAACACCATCGCGGGCCTGGTCATCCACGAGGCGCAGATGATTCCGACCAAGGGCCAGGTGTTCTCCTTCCACGGCTTCCGGTTTGAGGTCACCGAGCGCGAAGGCAACCGGGTGACCGGGCTGAAAATCAGGCCGCTTTCTTGAGGAAGGGCCTGTCATGATCCGCACCGCAGCACTGGCACGCACCTGGTTCGACAGCATCATCCTTGAGCTGTTCCGTCAGATGCGCTGGTCGTTCCTGCCGCCGCTGCTGATCTATTTCGCCTATGGCGCGCAGGGCATCACCACCGTTGCCGCTTCGTTTTTCGTCAAGGAATACCTGGACTTATCCGCTGCCTTTCTGGCCGGTCTCGCGTTCTGGGTCGGCCTGCCCTGGGCGCTGAAGATGCCGCTCGGCCATCTGGTCGACCTGATCTGGCGCTGGAAATACCTGCTGATCCTGCTGGGTGCTGCACTGATGGCGGCCAGCTACGCCATCCTCGCCGCCATCGTTCTGGAACCCGCGATGATGTCCGCCGTGATGCCGCTCGGCTCCTGGTACGTGGCCTCAGCGCTGCTGGCCCCTTGCGGGTTTGTGCTGCAGGACGTGGTCGCCGACGCCATGTCAGTCGAGGCGGTGCCCCACACCGACCACCAGGGCCGCCCCCTGCCCGAGGCCGAGACCAAATCGCTGCACACCACCATGCAGACCTTCGGCCGCATCGCACTGATTGCCGGCTCCAGCGCTGCCGCCGCGCTGAACGTCGCCCTGTTCGACGGCGCCGGCGCGCTGCCGCAAGCGGACAAGGGTGCGCTTTACGGCTTTGTCTTCATCCTCGCCCTGCTGATCCCGGTGATTTCGCTGTCCGGCGTCGCCCTGGCAATCTGGCAGAAATGGCGCAAGGCCGCCCGGCTGCGCCGCGCCGGTGTGTCCGAGGCTGACATCCGCACCCGCCTCGACCTCCCGCGGGAACCGGTCACCCCGAACCACTGGTATTTCATTGGCGGCGGCGCCTTTGTGGCGCTGTCCCTCGCCGTCGGCCTGGGCGATGTGCCCTATTCGCAAGAGATCGTCTTTGCCGGTTCCATGGCCATCGTCCTGTTCCTGATGCGCCAGCTGGTCTCGGTCCTGCCGGTGGACCACGCCCGCGCCCTGATCGGCACCGCCATTATCATCTTTGCCTACCGCGCCACGCCCCTGCGCGGCCCAGGAGCCACTTGGTTCGAGATCGACGTGCTGGGGTTTGATCAGCAGTTCCTTTCGGTCCTTGCCCTGATCACCTCGCTGCTGACGCTGGCCGGCATGCTGATCTTCCGCCCGCTGATGGCCAGCCGCCCCATCGCCTGGATCGTTGCGTTCCTGGCGGTCACCGAGGCTGTCCTCAGCCTGCCCAACATCGCACTCTATTACGGCGCCCACCATTGGACAGCCACCATGACCGGCGGCGTGGTCGACGCCCGCTTCATCGCAATGGTCGACACCGCCGTCGAATCCCCGCTGGGCCAGGTCGCGATGATCCCGATGCTCGCCTGGATCGCCCGCAACGCGCCCTCCGGGCTCAAGGCCACCTTCTTTGCGGTCATGGCCTCCTTCACCAACCTGGCGCTCTCGGCCTCCAGCCTGGGCACCAAATATCTGAATGAAATCTTCGTGGTGACCCGTGAAGTCACAAATTCGGCGGGCGCCATCACCACCGCCGCCGACTATTCCCAGCTGGGCATGCTGCTGATCACCGTCGGCGTGATCCTCCTCGCAGCCCCCCTGACCGCGATTTTCGTGATCCAAAACAGCCGCTTCCGCACGTCCGAGTGACTTTTTCCTCCTCTGCGCCGCCTTCTGCGGCATGCGCAGCCGTTTTTCTGCTGGACTACTGCACACATATGTCCAGAATGCAGGCAACACCTATTCAGGGAGGCCCACATGAAAACCACCACACGCGTGGCAGTTATCGGCGGCGGCGTCGTCGGCTGCTCAGTCCTGTATCACCTGACCAAGCTCGGCTGGTCCGACGTCATGCTGATCGAACGCTCGGAGCTCACCTCCGGCTCCACCTGGCACGCGGCAGGCGGTTTCCACACCCTGAACGGCGACACCAACATGGCGGCGCTGCAGGGCTACACCATCAAGCTTTATAAAGAGCTGGAAGCAATCACCGGCATGTCCTGCGGCCTCCACCACGTCGGCGGCGTCACCCTGGCGGAAACCCAGGAGCGCTTCGACATGCTGAAGGCGGAGCGCGCCAAGCACCGCTTCATGGGGCTGGAGACCGAGATTGTCTCCCCCGAAGAGATCAAGAAGATCGCCCCTGTCACCAACACCGACGGCATTATCGGCGGTCTCTATGACCCGCTCGACGGCCACCTCGACCCCTCGGGGACAACCCACGCCTATGCCAAGGCCGCCCGCATGGGCGGCGCCACCATTGAAACCCACTGCAAGGTGATCGAGACCAACCAGCGCCCGGACGGCACCTGGGACGTGGTCACCAACAAGGGCACCGTGCACGCCGAGCATGTGGTCAACGCAGGCGGCCTCTGGGCCCGCGAGGTTGGCGCGATGGCTGGCGTCTACTTCCCGCTGCACCCGATGGAGCACCAGTATATCGTCACCGACGAGGTGCCGATGATCGCCGAGATCATCGACGGCGGCGGCGAGCACCCGCATGTGATGGACCCGGCCGGCGAAAGCTACCTCCGGCAAGAGGGCCGCGGCCTCTGCATCGGCTTCTACGAACAGCCCTGCAAACCCTGGGCGGTGGATGGCACGCCTTGGGACTTCGGCCATGAACTGCTGCCCGATGACTTCGACAAGATCGAAGACTCTATTGCCTTCGCTTACAAACGCTTCCCGGCGCTGGAGGCCGCAGGCGTCAAATCCGTGATCCACGGCCCCTTCACCTTTGCCCCCGACGGCAACCCGCTGGTCGGCCCGGTGCCTGGCATGCGCAACTACTGGTCCGCCTGCGCCGTCATGGCCGGCTTCTCCCAGGGCGGCGGCGTCGGGTTGATGCTGGCCCAGTGGATGGTCGAAGGCGAATGCGAGCGCGACACCTTCGCGATGGACTGCGCCCGTTTCGGCGACTGGATCACCCCGGGCTACACCCGCCCCAAAGTCATTGAAAACTATCAGAAACGCTTCTCCATCGCCTACCCGAACGAGGAGCTGCCCGCGGCCCGCCCGTTCCGCACCACCCCGATGTACGACATCTTTGACGGCATGGGCGCGGTCTGGGGCGCGCAATACGGCATCGAAGTCCCGAACTACTTCGCCGAAGGGGATGAACCCCGCTACGAGACCCCGTCTTTCCGCCGCTCCAACGCGTTCGAGGCCACCGCACGCGAAGTAAAAGCCGTGCGCGAAAACGTCGGCATCAACGAAGTCCACAACTTCGGCAAATACCTGATCAAAGGCGCCGGCGCCCGCGCCTGGCTCGACCGCATCATGGCAGGCCGGGTGCCGAAACCGGGCCGCCTGTCGCTGACCCCGATGCTATCGCCCAAGGGCCGCCTGATCGGCGATTTCACCATCTCTTGCCTCAGCGAGGAAGAGTTCCAGCTCACCGCCTCCTACGGCTCCCAAGCCTACCACATGCGCTGGTTCCTGCAGAACCTCGACGATGGTGTGAGCCTGGAAAACATCTCCGACACCCGCAACGGCTTCCAGATCGCAGGCCCCAAGGCGCGCGAGGTGCTGCAGGCCTGCACAAGGCAGGACGTCTCGGACATGCGCTTCATGGATGTGCGCCGCCTGACCGTGGGCATGGCCGACTGCATCGTGCAGCGGGTCAGCTACACCGGCGATCTGGGGTATGAGATCTACTGCGACCTGCCCTCGCAACGCGCCCTATGGGACGCGCTGTGGACCGCAGGCCAGCCGCACGGCATGAAACCCTTTGGCATGCGGGCGATGATGTCGCTGCGCCTGGACAAGTTCTTCGGCTCCTGGCTGCGGGAATTCTCCCCCGACTATACAGCGGCAGAAACCGGTCTCGACCGTTTCATCTCCTTCAAGAAGGAAGCGGATTTCATCGGCCGTGCCGCCGCCGAGGCCGAACGCGACGCAGGCCCCGCCCGCCAGCTCTGCGCCTTTGAGGTCGACGCAGACGACGCCGATGTGGTCGCCTATGAACCAATCTGGCTCGACGGCGCCGTGGCGGGCTTCTGCACCTCCGGCGGCTATTCGCACCACGCGCAGAAATCCATCGCGCTTGGCTTTGTTCCCACGGACCGCGCCCAGGCCGGCCTGGAAGTCGAGATCGAAATCCTCGGCAAGATGTACAAGGCCCGGCTGATCACCGAACCGCTGTTCGACGCCGATGGCGCCCGGATGCGCGGCTGAGCCACAAAAGCACTGGATTCAGGTCAGCCCGCCTGACCTGAATCCGCCCCGTTGCCACGGCAGCGCACGCTGACGCCGCGGAACTTGCGCAACGGAAACGTCAGCAGCAGCACCCGAATGTTTCGCGCGCGAAACATTTAGTCAACCTTGCTGACCTATGCGGCTTTCACTGGACCCTCCCCTTCTTCTGGCTAAAAATATCCCCGCCGGAGGCATCCATCAGCCCGGCAAAAGCCGAGGTTCGAACAGTCATGACCGCCATCGCCATTCTCCTGCTTGCCGCCGGCGCTTCCTCACGGATGCGGGGCCGGGACAAGCTGATGGAGGAGGTGGACGGCCAGCCCCTGCTCACCCTGATGTGCCGCCGCGCGGCGCTGACCGGGCTGCCGGTCTATGTGACAATCCCCGCCAGCGGACATCCCCGTGCCCAGGCCACCGGAACCGCAAGCCCGGTCCAAGTGCCTGATGCAGCCGATGGCATGTCCGCCTCAATTCGGCGCGGCGTGGCCGCCCTTCCGGACGCGGCAGAGGCCGTGATGATCCTGCCCGCCGACATGCCGGACGTCGAAACCCAGGACATGCTGCACCTGGCCGCGCATTTCCGCGGGAACGCCAGCCCGGTCCTGCGCGCCACCGCCGAAGATGGCACCCCCGGCCACCCGGTGCTGTTTCCCCGCCGCTGCTTCGGCGTCCTGCAAAACCTCAGCGGCGACCAGGGCGCGCGCAGCATTTTGCAAAGCGAAACTGTGCAGACCATCCCCCTGCCCGGCCGCCACGCGCTCACGGATCTGGACACGCCCGAAGACTGGGCTGCCTGGCGCAGCCGCCGCTGAGGCCGCAAAAGAAAAGGCAGGGCAAAATGCCCTGCCTCCCTGCGCTTTTGCTTCTTGCGGCCGTCTCCCCCAAAACGGCAGCTGCATCAATCAATGCACAAGCAGATGCGCTTCGTGTTTGCGCAGCGAGCGGCGCGCCGCGGTGTAGCCGGCCCGGCCCTTCTCGGACTTCAGCTCCGGGAACAGTTCGAACAGCTCGTTGCGCTGCGCATTGTCCAGGCCCCGCAGGGACTGGTCGCCGGGCTGGAAGCTTTCGGTCCAGGCACCGTCGGACAGCACAACCTCATGCTGGTCGAACATGAAGTGGATATAGGTGACCTTGGAGGTCTCCACCCGGTCGACGCCCGCGAGGCCGGTCAGATGCTTGGCCGCCACCAGAACCTCGCGGTCCTCGAAGTAAAGCGCGGTCTTGTCATTGGCGACCAGCACCCGGTGGTTGGGGCTGACCATCATGTCGCGCTCCGGCAGGCCGTTGCCCAGGGCGCCCTGGCGGATCAGCACCGGCTGCAGATGCGCGGCACGGGCCAGGTCGCGGCCTTCCAGGGTGCGGGTGCCAACCCAGCGGATCTCCTGGATGCCGTTGTCTCGGGTGATCACCCGGTCGCCGGCCTGCAGGTCCTCGACCCGGCGTTCGCCCAGCGGTGTTGCGATCAGCGTGCCCGGCGTGAAGCAGGGAATGATCTGCTCGATCTCGCCAAAACTCATCGAGCCGGTGACATCGCCGTCATCGTCCAGGAAGTTGACAGTGCCCGAGATGCTGTTGCCATCCGCGTCCACGGTGACACCGGTCAGCTCAAACGGGCCGGAGCCGGTCAGATCCAGGGTGTCGAAGTCATCGCCGCCAGAGCCGCCATCGACCACGTCGCCGGCATCGCCGCCGATGAAGGTGTCGCGGCCGTCGCCGCCCGACAGGGTATCCGCGCCCTGACCGCCGGTGATCAGGTCGTTGCCCGAGCCGCCAAAGACTTCGTCGTCGTCGATACCCGCGTCGATGGTGTCATTGCCGGAACCGCCGGAGATGACATCATCATCATCCTGGCCAAAGATCAGGTCATTGCCGGCACCGCCATCGATGGTGTCCATCCCATTGGTCGGATCCGGATCCGCCGGGCGGCCGTCGCTGCCGTCATCGGTGATGTTCAGACCGTCCGGGAAGGCCGGGTTCAGGCCGCCATAAATGGTGTCGCCGCCGCTGCCGCCCTGGATCAGGTCGGAGCCTTCACCGCCGGTGATCACATCGGCATCTGCGCCGCCGTCAATGGTGTCGTCATCGATGCCCGCATCGATCACATCCATGCCGGTGCCGCCCTCGATCACATCGGCGTCGTCGCCGGTCGAGATGGTGTCATTGCCGGCACCGCCCAGCACGGTGTCCATGTCATCAAACGGGACCGGGTCGGCCGGAATGAACGGGATGTCCGGATCGGTTCCGGTGTAGCCCGGGAAGCCGCGGTCCGGCAGCGGCACGCCGCCGGAGGTGTCGATCACGTCGTCGCCATCGCCGCCGTCGACCCCGTCAGAGCCGTCACCGCCGTCGATGGTGTCGTCACCGCCGCCGCCGAAGATGGTGTCGTCGCCGTCACCGCCGATCAGCACGTCGTCGCCTGGCACAACCGGGTCAGCCGGATCGGATTCATAGTCGAAATGCGCGTTATCGAACTCGGTGCCGGAGGTGCCCAGATCAACGGTCAGCTTGACGTCGTTGAAGTCGCGGTCGCCCAGGCCGGCCAGATCCTCAAAGCCCAGCTTGACCGAACCGTCGGGGTTCTGGGTGATGCCTTGGGTGTGAACCAGGCCGTCGCTGTTCAGCCCGACATTGGGGCCATAGCCGGACGAGAAGAAAGTGCCCTGCGGGCTGATGATGCCCACGCCGACCACGGCGCCGGCAGGCGCGTCATAGGTGAAGGTTTCGCCCACGTCCGCCTTGGCGTTCTCGCTCAGCACCACGACGTTGCTGATCTCGCCGGTATCCGGGTCGATGGTATAGGCAAACACCTGGTTGCGGAACGCAGCGCTGGTCGAGTTGATGGTGATCGAAACCGGGCTGGTGGCGCCGGAGGCACCATCGCCCAGGATCAGGTCGTCGCCGGAGCCGCCGTCCACGGTGTCGTCGCCGGCACCTGCATAGATGCTGTCATTGCCGGCACCGGCAATAATGACGTCATCGTCCGGGCCTGCCGACGGGTCGATGGCATCGCCATTGTCGACCATGTCGCCTTCCGGATCGCCGGTGTAGGCTGCATCGATCAGGTCATTCCCTGAAGTGCCTTCAACAACCCCATCCAGCGCCGGATTCGGCTTATCGTAACTCTTTGTCATTACCCTCTCCTCGCCAGTCTGGCCCCAAGCCCCATCTTTCGGGCCAGCCGGACAGCCGCAAAGCCACGCGGCATGCCGCAATCAAAACACCAGCCCAAACGGGATGGGGGCCAGAACGCGCAAGCGCACTGAATTGCGCGCCGCAGCGGCGCGCAGCCGGATAGCATTAGCTTTCGGATCAGTGGTGTGCCGACTTAACGGCACCGGGACCATTTCAATTTTTCAGTAGTCCACCACACTCCAGCAGCTCGCAGAACTCGCCCCCCCAATGGGCTAATCCATCCATACTTTAGGCGGTTCGGGCCACAAAGCCAAAAAATTGCCTAAAATTCCCTTCAATGCGCCGTGATGGCCTGCTGCCAGGGATGCCTGCCTGTGCAAATCGGCCCCTATTGTTTCCCGAATTAGTGGCAATTCGAGGCGGAAAGGTTCGCAGAGTGCTATTTTCAGGGGGTCTGATGCCACGGCACACAAGGATTGTTTCCAGACCCGAAACATGGAGAGAATGTGGCCGCTTGCGCTGATTTATCCCCCGGCCGCCGGTTGCCCCTAGGGAAATAGGCCGGATTTGATTTCAATCCCTGCCGTTTGCCCGGTTTGTTTCCGGAAGCCGCGAAAGGCGCGCGCCCGCCTTTCGAATCAACCGGCCTGAACCAAAGGTCAGCGCAGCCGCCCGGCAAAGTAAATAACGCTGAAGACTTTATTCAAACCATCGGCGCCCATCCGCCGCCGGCCCCGGTTCCGCCCGCGCTGCAGCCAGGCCGGGAAACTAAAACCCCGCATTCGCAAATTCTGGCTATACTCGGCTGTATCCACAAAACAGGAGAACACCATGCTCTATCCGCTTGCCACGCTGGAATTTGAGAAACTGAACGCGATCCAGGCCTTGGAAAAGGATATTGGCAGCCCGGTGGTGGCGCTGGCCGGCGTTGATGCAAATACCGCCGCCCTGCCGGAAGATCAGCTTAGGAAACTGCAGGAACTGGAAGAAGAACTTGGCGTTGTTCTGGTTGCGGTGCGCCCGAACTAAGCGGCCGGCCAGATCAGCAACACGCAGCCTGCCGGGTGCCACGGCCTTGAAAAGGCGGCGCAATTCAGCATCCGGCAGTTTCGATTTCCAATTTCAGGGGTATATGGCGGAGAGACAGGGATTCGAACCCTGGAGACGGTTTCCCGCCTACACACTTTCCAGGCGTGCGCCTTCGACCACTCGGCCACCTCTCCGTTGAGGGGGCTTTTGAAGGATCGGCCGGGGAATTGCAAGAGCCGATCTTTCAAAAACTTCACTTACCCCCAATTCTTTTTCAGGACTCCAGATGCAGGTAGACGCGGCGGTTCTGCTTGCCCTTTTTCTCCACCTTGCCGAGGCGGATTTTGCCGATTTCACCGGTGCGTTTCACATGGGTGCCGCCGCAGGGCTGCAGGTCGGTCTGTTCGTCCGCGGTGCCGATGCGCACCAGCCGCACCTGCCCGGCCCCGCGCGGCGGCGAGACCGACATGGTTTTCACCAGCTGCGGGTTGGCGTCAAGCTCCGCGTCGGTGATCCAGTCCTCGGTCACCTCCAGATCGCGGTCGATCAGCGCCTGCAGCTGGTCCTGCAGCATCTGCTTGTCCTCCGGCGCCTCGGGCATGTTGAAATCGAGACGGCCCTTCTCTGCGCTGATCGAGCCGCCGGTCACCTCCAGCGGGATCACCACCGACAAGAGGTGCAGCGCGGTGTGCACGCGCATGTGGCCAAAGCGACGGTCCCAGTCGAGCACCTGGGTGACGGTGGTGCCCGCGGGGGGCAGCGCCTCATCCTCATGCGGCACCAGCACGATGGCATCGCCTTCGCCCTTGACGGTGGTGGCGATGGTGCATTGGCCATCGCCCCACAAGAGCTGGCCGCTGTCGCCGGGCTGGCCGCCGCCGGTGGCGTAGAACAGGGAGCGGTCGAGGATGATCCCGCCCTGCTCCGTATGGGCCAGCACCTGCGCCTCGGTCATGCGGGCATAGGCGTCCTTGAGGAACAGTTTCTCACTTGTCGGCATCGCCGTCTCCCTCTGTGTCCTGCAGGTCGTTCAAGTCCGGTTTGGCCGGAGCCGTTGTTTGCGGCGGCTGGGCCGGAGAGCTGGCCGGGGCCTCTGCCTCTGGGCTTGCCGGGGCTGTGCCTGCCGCCAGCGCCTCCGGATTGCGGATCCAGATGTCGCGCTGCATGAAGGGGATCTCGATCCCCTCTTCCTCGAACCGTTTGGCAATCTCGTAGTTCATGTCGGACTTGACCGTCAGAACCCAGTTCACGTCGCGCAGGATGGCGCGGATCTCGAAATCGAGGCTGTCGGCGCCAAAGCCCTGGAACACCACATAGGGCGCCGGGTTCAGCAGCACCATCGGATGCGCTTTGGCAATCTCGCCCAGGATCGCCTCCACCTTGCGCGGGTCGGTGCCGTAGGCCACGCCGACCGGCACGATCACCCGGCCCACGGTGTTGCCGCGGGTATAGTTGGTGACGGTGCCCGAGATCAGGTCCGAGTTGGGCACGATCACGTCGGAGCGGTCGAAGGTCTCGATCCTTGTGGAACGCACGGAGATGTCGCGCACATAGCCCATCAGCCCGCCAACCTCGATCCAGTCGCCCTTGGAGATCGGGCGTTCGATCAGGAGGATGATGCCGGAGACAAAGTTCGACACGATGGTTTGCAGGCCGAAACCGATGCCGACCGAAAGCGCGCCGGCGACGATGGCCAGCGACGAAAGGTCAAGGCCGGCCATGGAAATTGCCACCACTGCCGACAGGAAGATACCGACATAGCCGAGGCCGGAGGTGATGGCGTTCTGGCCGCCGGGATCGATCTTGGTCTTGGGCAGCAATGAGTTGCGCAAAGAGCCCTGGAGCAGCCGGGTCAGCGTGTAGCCGATGGCAAAGACGGCAGCAAAGGTCAGGAAGGCGGTGGGCGAGATGCGGGCGTCGCCGATCTGGAAGCCCTCGAGGAACGTCGACCACAGCTCAGTCAGGTCAGCAACACGGGCGCCCCAGATCAGCGCCAGCAGCGGCACCGCAAGGGCCGCCAGGACAAAGCCGATCAGCACCGAGAACAGCAATTCCCGGGCGGCGGAGCCCTCGCCCGACAGCCAGCCGTAGACATCGCCCAGGAAGCGCTGCACCACCAGCAGTGCGGCCAGCAGCGCCAGGGTGGACACCGCCGGGTAGATCAGCGCCTCGGCCGCGTTCACATAGCCGAAGGCAGCCAGCACCGGTGCCAGGAAACCCAGCAGATAGGTGCCGCGGCGCACCAGCGTGATGATGCGGGTGGCGCCGGCGGTGATGGCGCCGTCTTCCTCGGTGCCGGTATCCGCCTGTTTCTGGCGCCGCTTGGCGCCGATGCGGTGCAGCCGCAGCAGCACCAGGGCGGCCGCCATGATCAGCGGGAAACTGGCAACCGAATGGGCCTCTGCCGGGATGCTTTCGATGGCCTCCAGCTGGCGCAGCGCGTCCTGCAGCACCAGGATCACCGCCAGAATGTCGACCATCAGGCGGGTTTCGTTGAGACGGCCCTGCTGCACGGGCACCAGGTCGTTTTCAAGGCGGCTGGAGAACAGCTGATTGCCCAGCCAATGGAAGGAGAGGATCAGCAGCGCCCATCCCGGAACATAGTCCAGCAGGATAGTGCCGCGGATGCCCAGGATGCCGGACAGGTTCACCGCCGCCACCAGGCAGACGATGCCGATGAAGGGCAGGATCACCTCGAGCAGCGAGACCACAAAACCCCAGACTCCGCGGCCGCTGCTGCCAAAGCTGCGCAGGTAGTCGCCCGCGGCATGCGCCCAGGGGCGGCCGCGGAACAAAAGCAGCGCCGCAGCCAGCAGCAGCGCCAGCAGGGCCGGCAGGCTGTTTTGCACCCGCTCGGCGGTGGTGGCGCTGGAGATCCGGCTGGCGGTCTCGTTCCAGATCGCACCGCCGGAGCGGGTCAGCGCGCGCCAGGCGCCTGCCCAGTTTTCCGGGTTCAACGGCGAGGGCCCGCGCTCCAGCAGCCTGCGGGTGCGGCGGTCGCGGATGATCTTGTCGATCTCGGAAATCAGGCCGTTGGCGCGGCTGTAGGCCTCTTCTGCGACGATGCGCGGGACCTTCAGATCCTTCAGCTGCCGTTCCAGCGAGGCACGCAGCCGGGCAATGTCCTCGGGCTCGCTCTCGCCTTCGCCCGGTGCGGCGCCAAGCGCGGCGATCTGGCCTTCCAGGGTCTGGATGCGCTCGCCATTGCCGGTGCGCGCCTCCAGGAAATTCTGCCGGTAGGTGGTCAGCTCCTTGCGCAGCGCTTCCATGGCGGCGCTGGAGGCCCGTCTGGCGTCAATGACTTCTTCCGCGCGATTGGCGGTCTTGAGCCAGTCCTGATAAATCGCCCGGGATTCAGCATTGAGCTGGGCCAGAGCAGGCATAGCGAGGCCGGCCGCAAGGGCCAGCCCCAGTAAAACAGTCCGCAAAGCGGTTATTATAGGTGTCATACGTCCTCAAATACGCCGGGGATCGACGCGGGCGTGTGGGTCATCCACTCCGGCACCGGCAGGTTTTTCTCCCGCAGGAAGTCCGGGTTGAACAGCTTGGACTGGTAGCGGGTGCCATAGTCGCACAGAACGGTGACGATGGTGTTGCCCGGGCCCATATCCTTGGCCATACGCACAGCGCCGGCAATGTTGATGGCAGAGGAACCGCCCAGAACCAGGCCTTCCTCGTGCAGCAGGTCAAATACGTAAGGCACCGCCTCGGCGTCGGGAACCTGGTAGCTGAAATCAGGTGTGAAGCCTTCCAGGTTCTTGGTGATCCGGCCCTGGCCGATGCCCTCAGTGATCGAGCTGCCCTCAGAGGCCAGCTCGCCAGTGGTGTAATAGGAGTAAAGCGCCGCGCCCAGCGGATCGGCGAGGCCGATCTTCACGCCCTTGGGCTGCAGCGCGTCAGCAACGCCCGCCAGGGTGCCGCCGGAACCGACGGCGCAGACAAAGCCGTCGACCTTGCCGCCGGTCTGTTCCCAGATCTCGGGGCCGGTGGTTTCCACATGGGCCTGGCGGTTGGCGGTATTGTCGAACTGGTTGGCCCAGATGGCGCCATTGGGTTCGGTCTTGGCCAGCTGTTCGGCCAGACGCTGGGAGTAGCGCACGTAGTTGTTGGGGTTGCGGTACGGGGCCGCCGGAACCTGGACCAGCTGGGCGCCTGCCAGGCGCAGCATGTCCTTTTTCTCTTCCGACTGAGTTTCCGGGATCACGATCACCGTCTTGAAGCCCATCGAAGCGCCGACCAGCGCCAGGCCGATGCCGGTGTTGCCGGCGGTGCCCTCGACAATGGTGCCGCCCGGCTTCAGCTCGCCGCGGGCGATAGCATCCTTGATGATGTACAGCGCCGCACGGTCCTTGACCGACTGGCCCGGGTTCATGAATTCCGCCTTGCCCAGGATCTCACAGCCGGTCTCTTCGCTGACACGGTTCAGGCGGATAAGAGGAGTGTGGCCGATGGCATCAGCCAGATCGCGTGCAATGCGCATGGTATCCCTTTCGATCGTTCCCCCAAGGTGTATCCAAGGGATCAGGCGACCACAAGGCGGGAAGCACGCACCGTTCCGTCAATATCCGCCGTCAATATCCCCGGTGCCGCAGGCGGCCGCGGTGGCGCGCCAGCCACAGGGCGGCAGTGACCAGCGGCATGTCCTGGTAGATCTGGGCATCGACCCCTTTCATCAGCGCGTCATAGCTGAGGATCTCACTCCGGATGTCCTCGCCTTCGCCTGCAACGCCGCCGCCGCCCCTGATGTCAGAGAGATCGGCTATGCCGATGAAAACGTGAATGAATTCCGCCAATGCACCGCTGGAGGGATAGACTTGGGCTACCGGCTCCAGCCGCAGAACGGTGACGCCTGCCTCTTCCTCCGCCTCGCGGATGGCGGTTTCCTCAGCGGTTTCGCCCGGGTCGATGACGCCGGCCACCGGTTCCCGCATCCAGGGATGGGCGTCGCCCATGATAAAGGGCGGAGCGCGGAATTGCTCCACCAGCAGCACCCGGTCGCGCACCGGGTCATAAGGCAGCACCACCGCCGCATGCCCCGCCATCGCCGCCGAGCGGTTCATCACCGGGCTCATCGTGCCGTCGAAGCGGCGGTATTGAAGGTCCATCTCCTCCATCGCGAAGAAGTTGAGGTAGCCGCGGTTGTGGTTGTGGACGATCACGTCCTTGGCAAGGTCATGCCCCCCGTCGCCGGGGCGGGCCTGCGCCTCCAGCCAGGCGGCGGCGCGGCGGCGGATCGAGGGGAAGACACGGGCAACCTCCTCCGCCGTCATCCGGCCGTGGTAGGCCATCACTTCTTCCGCCGCGCGCAGCGACAGCGCGCCCCATTGCCGGACCCAGGCGTCCATGTCCCAGGGCTCGGCGGTCTGCCACAGGCCGGGTTCCGGGAAATAGACTTCGGCCGTGGCGCTGCTGCCGTCCTTCAGCTGCACAGAAACAGGTTTCAGCGCGTAACCGAAACCGCCCTCGTAGAAGTTCAGCGCGTCCAGATCCTGCGGCGACAGGTCCTGCACCAGCAGGCCTTCGGCAGTGGCATCTTCGCGGGCTTCAATTGCGGGAAAGGGCTGATCCGCAACCTGGTAGATGCCATGGCCGGCCAGCGTGGCCTCCTGCGCTTTCAGCGCCGCACCGCTGCGCCCCAGAACCAGTTCAAGCAAAGGGCGATGGCGCAGCGTGCCAAAGAAGAATAGATCAGCCACGGAAGATAACCTGTTGTTAATAAATATATTCAGCGCCAGCGGCGGGAGGCGTTTTCGGTCGCCAGCCCGGACAGGACACCGCCGACCACCAGCGGTATCAGCACAGTGGGAACAGCGATAACAAAGAAATATTCCAGCGCAATGACAAAGATCGCCGATAGAGCTTCGAACGGGCCGTCATAGCGGTGGCGCATGGCGAGGCGGAACATTTCCCAGGCGCCTTGGATGAACAGCGCCCACAGCACCATGACGGCCATGCCTGTCAGGCCGTTGTTGATCGCAGGCACCAGCCCGCGGCCTGCCCGTTTGCCCATGAAGATCCAGCCGCAGAGCAGGCCCAAGGCCACGTTCACATGCACGAAATAGCCGAAATCGGTGCCCTCGGGCATCTGCGGCATCACCAGGAAAGACACGAAAAAGGCCACCAGACCAAGGGTGATGGCAGCGGTCAGTCGGGCTCCGGTGGGCATGTCAGGTCAGTTTCCGTGCGGCCAGTTCAATCAGCGATGCGCAACTGTAATCTGCGTCACGTCGCAATTGCCAGTCTTAAAGGCGGCCGCGCAGGAAGTGAGGTAAAAGTTCCACATCTTGTGGAAGCGCTCGTCAAAGCCCATGCGGGAAATCTGCCCCCAGCGGGCGTTGAAAGTCTCGTGCCAGCGCCTGAGCGTCTGATCGTAGCTGTCGCCGAATTCGATCGAGCGCACCACGCCGAGACCGGCCCGCTCCACCTGTTCGCGCAGGATTTTCGGCGAGGGCAGCATGCCGCCGGGAAAGATGTGCTTCTGGATGAAATCGACGCCCCTGCGGTAAAACTCCCAGCGCCGGTCGGCCACGGTGATGATCTGCAAGGTGGCCTTGCCGCCGGGCTTCAGCCGGTTGCGGATGGTGTTGAAATAGGCGGGCCAGTATTTCTGGCCCACCGCCTCGAACATTTCGATTGAGGCGATGCCGTCGAACTGGCCCTTGCAATCCCGGTAGTCCTGCATGCGCAGCTCGACCTGGCCGGAAAGTCCCGCTTTTTCAATGCGGCGGCGGGCGAAGTTAAGCTGTTCTTTACTGATCGTCAGGCCGGTCACCCGCAGGCCCCGCTCCTTGGCGGCATATTCGGCAAAGCCGCCCCAGCCGCAGCCGATCTCCAGAACGTGGTCGCCGGGTTTCACCCCCATCTGATCCACCATGGAGGCGTATTTCGCGGTCTGCGCCTTTTCCAGGCTGTCCTGGCCGCTGCGGAACAGGGCGCTGGAATAAGTCATCGTGTCGTCCAGCCACAGGCTGTAGAACTCATTGCCCAAGTCATAGTGATAGGAGATGTTCTTTTTCGCCTGGCGGCGGTGGTTGCGGTGCAGCCAGAACCGCAGCCGCTCATAAGCACGCAGCAGCGCCTGGCCGCGGAAATCGTCATAGACCGTCTCCGCCCCCATATGCACCAGATCCATGAAGGCCTGCAGGTCGGAGGTGCTCCACCAGCCTTCGAGATAGGCGTCGGAAAACCCCAGCTCGCCTTCGCGGATCAGACGGGAGAAACAGTCCGGGTTGCGGATGTGCAAATCGGCGGCCGGACCCGGGTTGCTGCCCTTGGCGCGGAAGATGCGGCCGTCTGGCAGGTGGATATCCAGCTGGCCGGTCTCCATCCGGCAAACCTGTTCGAACACCGGCGCAAAGTAGCGCGGCAGGTCTTTCTGGCCTTCGGTATCCGTGAAGATCATTCCCTTCCTCCTCAGCACTATAGGGAAAATGCTAGGGCGGAGGGTGCTTTCTGGCAAGAAAACTGTGTGTTAGCGGTTTTGGCGCAATTCGTGATAGGCCGTGAGCGCGCGCTCGCGGCCCGCCTGCAAAGCGATGACCGGCGCGGCGCGGGGCATGTCCGGTGAAAGCCTCCAGCGCCGGGGCGCGGCGGCAAAGAAGTCAAGCGCGGTTTGCGGCGGTGTGCCTTGCCCCTCGGCGATCCAGCGGCGGGTGTAGCGGCCGGAGGGGTCGAATTTCTGCAACTGGCCCGAAGGGTTGAAGATGCGGAAGAAAGGGGAAGCATCGGGGCCGGAGCCCGCCACCCATTGCCAGCCCATGGCGTTGGACGCCGGGTCCCAGTCCACCAGCGTCTCCGCAAACCAGTCCATGCCCAGTTTCCAATGCATCATCAGATGCTTGGTGAGGAAACTTGCGGCAATCATCCGGGCCCGGTTGTGCATCTTGCCGGTAACGAACAGCTCCCGCATGGCGGCGTCGATGAAGTCATAGCCGGTCTGGCCGCGCTGCCAGGCTTGCAGATCCGGGGTTTCTGCCTCTTGCCAGGGGAAGGCGTCCCACTCCGGCCGCCAGTTTTGGGTCAGGATCTGCGGTGAGTGGTACATCAGGTGATAGGCAAACTCGCGCCAGGCCACTTCTTTCAGGAAGGTCTCAGCGCCCTGGCTGCTGCGCTCCATCGCGGCACGGCCCAGGTGCCACATACGGTGCGGGCTGATCTCGCCCCAGGCCAGGTTTTCCGACAGGCCCGAGGTGGCGTCTTCGCCCGGGAAGTCGCGATGGTCCTTGTAGGCGGCGACTGAGATGTCCAGGAAGGCGTCCAGCCGCGCCTGTGCTGCGGCCTCGCCCACGCGGCAGTGGCGCGCGACGGCATCCGCGCCGCAGTTCATGGCAGCGCTCATGTTCCAGGTGGCCAGATCGTCGCTGGCAGGCCAGTGTTCCGGGGCCGGCAGCGCGTCCGGTGCAGGCAGCAGGGGGTCCACCGTGCGCACCCGGACAGACTTCCAGAACGGGGTGAAGACCTTGAACATACCGCCGGCCTTGGTCCCGACCGTCCAGGGTTCAAACAGCAGGCGGCCGCCAAAGGAGCGGGCCTCAACCCCCTGCCGCATGAGCTGCTGTTTTACCCCCGTGTCGCGTTCGATGGCTGCCGGATCATAAAGGCGGGACCAGAACACGGCCCCTGCCCCGGTGTCCGCAATCAGCCGGCGGAGCTGTTCCAGCGCGTCGCCGCGGCGCAGGATCAGGCGGGAGCCGGCCTTGGCCAAGTCGCGCCCGAAATGCGCCAGCCCCAGGCCGAGGCGGAACTTGGGGGCGGCGCCCAGCGCTTCGTCCTGTTCGTCCAGAATATAGACAGGCAGGACCGCCGCGCCGTTTGCAAGGGCAGCCGTCAGGGCGGGATTGTCGGCCAGGCGGAGATCCCGCCGGATCCACCAGATCACCAAAGGACGGTTGCTCATGCATCGGCTCCCGGGCTGTTACAGGACGTGGTCCAGAGCCTCGATCAGTTTGGCGACCTCTGCCCCGGACGTGTAGTGGGTGAAGCTCATACGCAGCACCCCCTCGGCTGGATCAATACCCATCGCCTGCAGCGCACGCACGGCATAGAAATCGCCGCCGCCGGCCATGATACCATGTTCTGACAGGGCTGCCGCCACTGGTCCGGCCGGCCTGTTCAGGGCGACGGCCACTGTGGGCGCACGGGTTTCTGCCGTGGAAGGCCCCAGCAGGCGGACATCATTGCGGTCCTTCACCGCGTCCAGCAGCGGTTGCAGCAGCTTGATCTCATGCGCGCGCATCAGGTCGTGGACAAAGGCGCCGGTGTCCGCGGCGCTGCCGCTGTGGCCGTGATGTGCCGCCAGCGCCTCAAAGTAATCGGCCATGCCGGCAGAGGCCGCCACCTGCGCGTGGTCGGGGCCTGCCGGGGTGAAGCGTTTGTAGAGGGTGCCTTCATTGAAGTAATGCGCCTGGTTGGGCAGCAGTTCGCCCAGCGCCTTGCGGATCACCATGACCCCCTGGTGCGGCCCGTAGGTCTTGTAGGAGGAAAACAGGTAGATATCGGCGCCCAGCTCCTCGACATTGGGCAGCCCGTGCGGCGCATACGAGACGCCGTCGACGCAGACAAAGGCACCGGCGGCATGGGCCAGCGCGGTGATCTCGGCGACCGGGTTGATCTCGCCCACCACGTTGGAGCAATGCGGGAAGCACACCAGTCGAACGTTTTCGTCCAGCAGGGTCTCCAGCTGCGCCGGGTCCAGATGGCCGGTCTGCGGGTCGATCTGCCATTCGCGGATCTCGATCCCCTCCTCCGCCAGGCGGCGCCAGGGGCCGGTGTTGGCCTCGTGGTCCTGATTGGTGACGATGATGGCTTCGCCGGGCTTCATGAACTTGCGGAAGGCCTGGGCCAGCACATAGGTGTTCTGGGTGGTTGAGGGGCCAAAGCTGAGCTCTTCGGTGGCGACGCCCATGAGGGCTGCGAGACGGGCGCGGGCCTCGTCCATTTCTTCGCCGCCCAGGCGGGAGGCCTCATAAGGCGCATAAGGCTGCACCTTGCGCTGGGTGTAAAAACGGGTCAGCCGGTCTATGACGTGCCGGCAGGTGTAGGAGCCGCCTGCGTTTTCAAAGAAGGCCTGGCCTTCAAGGCTGGGTTCACCAAAGGCCGGGAACTGCGCCCGGACGAAATCAATATCCAATGCGGTCATGGGTTCTGTCTCTCCTCGCTCGCGGACAAGGATTGAGGGAACAGGAGCGCCCCTGCAAGCCGGAAATCACATTGGCGGAGATTGCACCGTTACGCCCTGCCCCTGCTGCCTGATGACAAAAACTGACAGGACCGCCTGTCATCCTGGCAGCAGGCAAAACGGAGGATTTGTTATGGCCTTTACCCCCAAGGATTTCCTGGTCTGGGCAGAACTGCCTGTCAGCGACATGGACGCAGCGGTGACCTTTTACTCGAAGGTGACCGGCGCGGATTTGAGCATCGACACCAATGGCCCCAACCCGATGGCGATGTTCAAGCCCGCGGATGAGGCAACCGGCATCGCGCTGCATCTCTACCCTGGCAAACCCGCAGGCGACGGCCGCGGCCCGACCCTGCATCTGACCGCCGAGGGTGAGCTGGATGAGGTGATGGAGCGGGTTACCGCCGCAGGCGGCGCCGTGGTCTCTCCGGTTATCGAGATCCCGCCAGGGCATTTCTTCTATGCGACGGATCCGGATGGTAATTCGCTTGGCTTCTTCAAGTACAACGACTGACACGCAAAAGGCCCCGGGGATCACCCGGGGCCTTCTCTTTGGTCTCTGGCAGTCCGCTTACTTGCGGCGGCGCCTTTCCCCGGCCAGGCCGATGAAGACCGAGAGGCACATAAGCACCAGCACGATGGCAAACGGGAAGCCGGTGGCAATGGCTGCAGCCTGCAGCGCGCCCAGACCGCCGCCCAGTAGCAGTACAATGGCGATGGCGCCTTCCAGCACGCACCAGAACACGCGCTGCTTGGTCGGTGCATCGGTCTTGCCGCCAGCAGTGATGGTGTCGATCACCAGCGAGCCGGAGTCCGAGGAGGTGACAAAGAAGACCACCACCAGGATGATGCCGACGAATGACAGGATGCCGGTCAGCGGGAAGCTTTCGAACATCTTGAACATCTTCAGTTCAAGTGCCGCGTCCTTCAGCGCCTGGCCGCCGTCGCCTGCCACCATGTCCAGGGCTGCGCCGCCAAAGACGCTCATCCACAGGGCGCCGACCACGGTCGGGATCAGCAGCACGCAGATCACAAACTCGCGCACGGTGCGGCCGCGGGAGATGCGGGCAATGAACATGCCGACAAACGGCGACCAGGAAATCCACCAGGCCCAGTAGAAGGTGGTCCAGCCCTGCAGGAAGTTGGTGTCTTCACGGCCGACCCAGTTTGACAGCTCCGGCAGGAAGATGGCGTAATCCACCAGGCTGGTGAAGAAGCCTGTGAGGATGGCGACGGTCGGGCCGACGATCAGCACCAAGAGCAAGAGCGCCGCCGCGAGGATCATATTGGCCTCAGACAGGCGTTTGACGCCTTTTTCCAGGCCCGCGACAACCGAGATCAGGGCAAACAGGGTGATGGCCACGATCAGGAACACCTTCATGCCGTCGGTGATGGGCACGCCGAACAGGTAGTTCAGGCCGGCCAGCGCCTGGGTCGCGCCCAGACCCAGCGAAGTCGCCAGGCCAAAGATGGTGGCGAACACCGCCAGCACGTCAATGATATGGCCCAGCACACCCCAGGTGGCATTGCCGAACAGCGGGTAGAACACCGAGCGCATGGTCAGCGGCAGCCCGCGGTTGAAGGAGAAGAAGGCCAGCGCCAGCGCCACCACCGCATAGATCGCCCAGGGGTGCAGCCCCCAGTGGAAGATCGTTGCGGCCATGGAGAGCTTCTGCGCGGCTGCCTCATCGCCAGCGGCCGCCCCCAGCGGCGCCCAGTCGGTGCGCACGCCGTCTTCGCCAACGGCGGTGCCGCCCAGAGCGGAGCCGTAGTGCGAGATCGGCTCCGCCACACCCCAGAACACCAGGCCGATACCCATGCCGGCCGCAAACAGCATCGCAAACCAGCCGGCATAGGAATAGTCCGGACGCGCATCATCGCCGCCCAAGCGGATCGAGCCGTAAGGCGTCACCACCAGGAACAGTGCAAACAGCACAAAGATGTTGGTCGAGATCATGAAGACCCAGTCGAAGCTGCTGGTCAGCGCCGGGCGCAGCCAGCCAAAGAATTCGCCCGCCTGTTCCTTGAACACGAGGGAAAAGAACACAAAGGCGACGATGGTCACCGCCGAAATGGCAAAGACCGGATTGTGCACATCCAGGCCCATGACCTGGATATTGTCCTGGCCGGCTTCATAGCCGGCATCAGGCTCATTGGTTTCAGAAGTCATGACTTGTCTCCCCGAATAGTCAGTGGGGCTGTCATCCGGGGGAAAGCCTGCCCAGGGAGCCGCAGGAAAGACCAGAAATTAGACAAAACCGACATCCTACCGGTTTTGTGACAGGAGCCGTTCTGCCGGGTTTCGCAAAACTCCGATTGAATGCCGCATTGCAAACATGTGCCTGAAATCTATATTTTACTGCCCCCTGCACGGTTGCCTAGAGTTCCAGGCACAAAAAAGGGCCGGTAAAAACCGGCCCTAGACCTGCAAGACGCAGAGGTCGCAATCAGGCATTCACGTCAACGACAACCCGGCCCTTGACCTGGCCTTTGAGGATGTCCGCGCCAAGCTGCGGCAGGTCGCTGAGGGAGGCGGGCTGCACCATCGCCTCCAGCTTGTCCATCGGCAGGTCCTTGGCGATGCGCTGCCAGGCGCGGAGGCGGTTTTCATAGGGCTGCATCACCGAGTCGATGCCCAGCAGGTTCACCCCGCGCAACAGGAAGGGGATCACGGTGGCCGGCAGCACCGCGCCGCCCGCCAGGCCCACCGCCGCCACCGAGCAGCCGTATTTCATCTGCCCCAGCACCCGCGCCAGCATGGCGCCGCCGACAGCATCGATGCAGCCTGCCCAGCTTTCGCTTTCCAGCGGGCGTTTGGTGGTTTCGTTGACCTCTTCACGCGCGACGATCTGCGTGGCACCCAGCGATTTCAGGTATTCAGCTGTTTCCGGGCGCCCGGTGACACCGGCCACCTCATAGCCCAGGTTGGCCAGGATCGCAGTCGCAACCGAGCCGACGCCGCCCGCGGCGCCCGTCACCAGCACCGGCCCGTGACCTTTCTCCAGGCCGTGGTCTTCCAGCGCCATCACCGCCAGCATCGCGGTAAAGCCCGCGGTTCCCACGGCCATTGCCTGGCGGGTGTCCAGCCCCCCGGGCAGCGGCACCAGCCAATCCGCGCGCACATTTGCTTTCTGGCTGTAACCGCCCCAATGGGCCTCGCCCACACGCCAGCCGGTCAGCACCACCTTGTCGCCAGGCTTGTAGCGGCCGTCGCTTGACGCCTCCACGGTACCGGCAAAATCGATCCCCGGCACATGCGGGTATTTGCGCACCAAACCGCCGCCCGGGCCCAAGCAGAGACCGTCCTTGTAGTTCACGGTGGAATATTCCACCGCCACGGTCACCTCGCCCTCGGGCAGCTGATCCAGGCTGATCTGCTCCACCGCGGCGGATGTCTTGCCGCTGTCTTCGTCCTTGTTCACAACCAGTGCATTGAACATCATGCCATCCTTTCCTGTACCGCGAACCAGATCCCGTGTTCACCTGGCCCAAAATATCCCGGGGGAGCCGCGGCCTGCCGCGGCGGGGGCAGCGCCCCCGGTGTTTCACTTCAGCGCCAGAACCGCTTCTGCACCGTTGCCGGCAGCATCCCCGCAGGAGTTTCAACCTCCAGCACAGTGCCCGGCGCCCAATGAGACCGGTCCACCATTCCAATTGCTGCATTCACGCCGAATTCAGGCGAAAAGATTGCCGAGCCGATTTCCCCAACCCGGCGCCCATCCGCATAGAGCGGCCAGGCGTCCAGGCAGGGCGGGATCTCTCCGCCGATCACCAGCGGGCGGATCTGGCGGGCGGGACCGTTTGCGGCCTGCTCCGCCAGCGCGGCCCTGCCGATGTAGTCCTCCGGCGAATTGCAGAACTTGCCCAGCCCGCATTCATAAGGCGTATTTGCGTGGGTCATGTCGTTGCCATAGCTTAGCAGCCCGCTTTCGATCCGCTCAATCGCGTTGGGGCAGCCTGCCCGCACCTTCAGATCTGCGCCGGCCGCAAACAACGCATCCCACAGCGGCATGCCCAGATCCGAACCTTCGACATAAACCTCAAACCCGCCCTGCTTGGACCAGCCAGAGCGCGCCACCACCAGCTCCGCCCCCTGGAAGGACAGCCGTTTGTAGCGGAAGAAGCGGATATCGCGCACCGCGTCGCCAAAGACGCGCGCCATCAGCTCATCCGCCTTGGGGCCCTGCACCGCCAGCGGCGAGACATCGGGTTCGACGATCTCCACGTCAAAACCTTTGGCGATGGCGATGCCCAGGGCAAACTGCAGCAGGTCGCCATCCGCCAGCGACAGCCAGTAGTGATCCGCTGCCAGTTTCACCGCCACCGGATCGTTCAGCATACCGCCGTTGTGGTCGACCGTCGGCACATAGTAGCACTGGTCATCGGCCATCTTGTCCATGTCGCGCGGGCTGATCAGCTTCATCAGCCGCAGCGCGTCCGGACCCTTGATGCTGACCTGGCGCTCACAGGCCACATCCCAGACCTGCACATGTTCTTTCAAGTGGGCGCAGTCATATTCCAGGCTGTCAAACACCGTTGCCAGCAGCATGTGGTTATAGACCGTATAGCCCTTGACGCCCGCGGCCTCGACACCGGGGGAAAAGGGCGTGCGCCGGATGCGGCGGGAGGGAAAGATGCTTGCCATGCTCAAGTCTCCGTTTGAGCGTTTCAGATCATTGGCTGCACGCGGCAAAACCAATGCCGCAAAAGCTTGCGCGCAGAGGGTCCAGGCATTGCCCTCCCCCAACTCAAGCCTTAGGATCTAAATGTCAGACTTTTAAATGTCAGACAAATGATTTCTTGCCGGCCCCCGCCGGCGTCACGCTGCGTCAGGGCCTTGCAGATGAAGATTGACCCCAACAGTACCGCCGATCTGCCGGTGCAGATCGCCCAGGCGATCAAGGATGCAATTATCTCGGGCGAGCTGGATGTCGATGCCCGTCTGCCGTCGGAGACGGAACTTTCGGAGCATTTCCAGGTCTCCCGCCCGACAGTGCGCGAGGCGCTGAAGCGGCTGGCGGCGCAATCGCTGATCCGCACCCAGCGCGGCGCGTCCGGCGGGGCGTTTGTCAATCGCTTAAGCTTTGAGGATGCCTATTCGCAGCAGATTACTACATCGACGCTGCTCCTGAGCATGAACGCGGTGAGTTTCGACACCGCCTGCGAGGCGCGCTATGCGCTGGAGCGGGCCTGCGCGCCGCTCAGCGCCGCCCGCCGCAGTCCCGATCATCTGGCGACGATGCGGGCAGAGATTTTCCGGCAAGGACAGCCGGGGCTGACGGATGTGGCTTTCTGTGCCTCCGACGTGGCCTTTCACCGGGCACTGGTCGACGGAGCCTGCAATCCGGTTCTGTCCTATCAGCTGGCCGGCGCGGTGGAGGCGATGCAGCCTCTGATGAACATGATCACCTTCACCGCCCGCGACCGCGCCGTGATCACCGGGCTGCACACCCGGATTGCCGATGCCATCGAGGCCGGCGATGGCGGCGCAGCTGTTGCGGGGCTGCAGGACCTGGAAGATGAAACCCGCAATCTTGCCTGCAACGTCTTTGCGGCCCGAGCCAGGCGGTAAGGATTTGTTAACCGCGACCCCGGACACTTCCGGCATGGTCAAACCCGGTTCCGCCCTGTCCCCCGACATCTGGCTGCGCGATATTTTCGCCTGCAAGGCGGTACAGAACGGCGGTGTGGTCCGCCGCAAACTCCGGGACATCGAAGGCTATGCCGGGATGGAGGCCTTTCTGGCGGAGGTGCGCGCCCGCGGGTTTCAGGCGGTGCAGAACCGCGAGCAGGTCATCATCTTCTGCAATAGCGCTCCGATCCGGAAGCTTGACTAGCGCCGCCGTTTCCCGGCGCGGGAAACGGCCAAAAATCCTGCGAGGATTTTTATGCGCATCAGTTGCAGCTGACGCCGGTTTTCCGCGCCGGAAAACTGGCCGGAATCCTCGCAGGATTCCGGTTCTCCTCTTTGCATCCGAGCAGAAGCCGATTATATGACTCCTGTTCCCTCGTGGAACTATGGACATAAACGCGCTCGTAATAAGCGGATCGGACCCGGGGGCGGTACCCGGCGGCTCCACCAAAATCCTTCGTTTGGGGATCATGGGGCCGAAACAGGATCGACGGACGTCTAAAGGGGTTTGCTTTGTCTCGGCGGGGTGCCACCGTACCGGCCCAAACAGTACAATTGCAAACGACAATCGTGCTCCGGTTGCTCTGGCTGCGTAAGCAGTTCGAGGAATCGAAATCTAAGCCCTTGCGCCTAGCCGCGTAAGGCGGGGTTCGCAGGTACCTGGCAACAGAAACCTGCACTTTCCCCCTGTTTGCGATCTTGCTTCTTTCCGCTGCGGCACCGCTGTTTCTGACTTGGGGAATGCTAAGACTTTAGTTTTGAGCTTTTAAACCCGGCCCGCACGGCTATAAAAATGGTGCCCGGACGAAACTGCCCAGCACGAAAGCTGACACGACCTTTGACTGCCCCCTCCTCCAAAGCCGAAATTTTGCAGCGCTGGTACGATCAGGGCTGGTCGCGCGGCGACTTAAGTGCCCTTGACGACTGTTTTTTGCCCGGCAGCACCGCGACGGGTGCGGTGCCGTCGCTGCAGCTTTCACGGGGCGACTTCGAAGATTTTGTGACCGCCTTGCGCAGCCGCGTGGAGCGAATCAAGATCGGCATTACCCAGGTTGTCGAACAGGATGACTGGCTGGCAGCCCGGACGAAGTTCCAATGCCGCTGCGTTGCCACCGGCAAACCGGTCAGCACCTCAGGCCATGTCATGATCCGTTTCGAGGACGGCAAGATGGCCGAAACCTTCAGCCAGTTCGACTATATCTCCCTGTTCGAGCAGCTCGGCCAGCTGCCGCAAGACACCGTAGCCGCCTGCCTCACCGGCCAGGGCCTCATGTGGCGATGAAGATGACCAGAACCAGCAACCAGCCCGCCCCGTTTTCTCCTCGCAGGGCCGCCAAGGCTCCCAGCCAGCCGCAGGAGCGTTCTTCCCCCGCCATGGCTGCACCTTTTGATCCGGCCGGCTGCCCCGGTATGCCGCTGACCCGGCTGCTGCACTATTGGTTCGAAGAGGTCTGGTGCAAGGGCAACCTGGAAGCCGTAGGTGAGGTGATGACCCCGGACACGCTGATTTCGGGCGCAGTCTCGGCCCTGGCGGAACCGGAGTGCGATTATGGCGAGGTGGTTGCAGCGCTGCGCAATCTGCTGGGTCCGGTCAGCGTCACCTTTACCCATGCGATGGAAACCGGCGACTGGGTGTCGGTGCGGCTGCTGGCAGATACCAGCAACCCCAGGGACGGCACCCCGTTTCAGATCACCGGCCAGCTCATGGCCCGGGTTGAAAACGGCCGGATTGCGGAAATGCATTCCAACATGGATTATTTCCGGATGTTCGAGATGCTGGGGCAGCTGCCGCCTGAGGCCCTGGCCATCTGCATGACCGGCGAGCGGCTGAAATAGCCGCCCGCGGCGCCGGCAATCTTGACAACCGGTCCGGAAATACGCTTGTAAAGAGCCATGGGGAGAGACGCGAACGCCCCGTGAGGCGACAGCCCAAGGTTCGCATGTTAACCTTGCTCGCGAGGAGACATGCTTATGGCTGCCCCGAATGAAATCACACCTGCCCAATTATCCCGCCTGATCGGCACGCCGAATGCTCCGGTGCTGATAGATATTTGCATCAGCGAGGATTTCGCTGCTGATCCCTACCTGATCCCCGGCTCCATCCGCCATCCGCATACCGATATGGAAGGTTTGAAGGCGCGGCTGAACGGGCGCCGCTGCGTGGTGATCTGCCAGAAGGGCATCAAGCTGTCGCAAGGCGTGGCGGCCTGGCTGCGCAATGACGGGATCGAGGCCGAGTACCTGCAGGGCGGCATGTTCGCCTGGCGCGATATGAAGGGCGCACCGCGCATTCCGGCCAGTGCCCTGCCCGCGCCTGTCGGCGGCAGCACCCTGTGGGTGACGCGGCACCGGCCCAAGATCGACCGCATCGCCTGCCCCTGGCTGATCCGCCGGTTCGTGGACACCGGGGCGCGGTTTCTGTTTGTGTCACCGTCCGAGGTTGCGGGTGTGGCGGAACGCTTTGGCGCCACGCCGTTTGATGTCGAGGATGTGTTCTGGTCGCACCGCGGGGAGCTGTGCACCTTTGACATCATGCTGGATGAATTCGGTCTTAGAATTCCGGCGCTTGACATATTGGCACGGGTTGTGAGAGGCGCCGACACCAACCGGCACGATCTTGCGCCTGAGGCAGCGGGGCTTCTGGCTCTCTCCGTCGGGCTGTCGCGCCAGTATAAGGACGACCATCAGCAGCTTGAGGCAGGCATGACTCTTTATGATGCGCTTTACCGCTGGGCCCGCGACGGGCGCGGCGAAGGCCACGACTGGCCGGCGGGCGGCAAAGCATGAGCCAGCCTTCCTGGGCGGAGATGTTCCGTGTCTTCGGGCGCATCGGCGTGCTGAGCTTTGGCGGCCCGGCGGCGCAGATTGCGGTGATGCATAAGGAACTGGTCGAGGAGCGCCCCTGGCTGAGCGAGGAGAGCTTTCTGCGCGGCCTGTCCTTTTGCATGCTTTTACCTGGGCCGGAGGCGATGCAGCTGGCCACCTATACCGGCTGGCGGATGCGCGGCACCGCGGGCGGTCTGCTGGCGGGCCTGCTGTTTGTGCTGCCCGGAGCCGCAGTGATTGCGGCACTGGTCTGGCTTTATGCGCAATACGGCACCCTGCCCGCGGTGCAGTCCGCCTTTCTGGGTGTTAAGGCAGCCGTGGTTGTCATCATCCTTCAGGCGCTGCGGCGGCTGGCCGGAAAGGCGCTGAACCATCCGCTGGACTGGGCGCTGGCCGGGTTTGGCTTCGCCGCGCTGTTCCTGCTCAACCTGCCGTTTCCGCTGGTGGTGCTGGCGGCAGCCTGCATCGGCCTGATGCGGAAGGATGCCAGCGCAGACGATGCAGCACACAGCCCGCCTGCCCGCAATGACAGCGCTCTGCGCAATATCGCGGTCTGGGGGGCGCTGTGGCTGCTGCCCTTGATTGCGCTCAGCCTGTCTGGCGCTGACTTCCTGGCCGATATCGGCTGGTTCTTCTCCAAGCTGGCGGTGGTCACCTTCGGCGGGGCCTATGCGGTGCTGGCCTATATCAGCCAGACAGTGGTGAGCCAGTTCGGCTGGATCTCCGCCGGGCAGATGATCGACGCCTTGGGGCTGGCCGAAACCACGCCGGGACCGCTGATCCTGGTTACCCAGTTTGTCGCCATGCTGTCAGGCCTGCTGAAAGACGGCTTTGGCCTGTTCCTGGCTGCGGGCGCCGTGGCGCTGTGGGCCACCTTCATGCCCTGTTTTCTGTGGATCTTTGCTGCGGCCCCCTATGTGGAGCGTATCGCCGCGCATCCGCGCCTTGGCATGGCATTGAAGGCTGTGACTGCCACAGTTGCGGGCGTCATCCTGAACCTGTCGGTCTGGTTCCTGCTGCATGTGGCCTTTGCCGAAACCCGGATCTTCGAGGCAGGCGTTCTGCATGTCCCCGCTCCGGTCTGGGCCAGCATGAACACCACCGCCGCACTGCTGGTTCTGCTGGCGCCGTTTGCCGCTTGGGCCGTGCGCGGCAATATGCTGCTGCTCTTGGCGGTGATGGCGGCCTCAGGCCTTGGGATCGCAGAATTCCCGTTTGCAATCAGCTGACTGCCCCGCTTTCGTATAGGCTGCCGATACCAAAAATAATGGCCTCAGCCGAAAGGCCGCTCTTTTGTTTCCGGCAGAATCTCCTATGCTGGGAGCAAATGAACAAAGGGTGACTGCATGTCCCGTGAAATCGACTATGGCAACCTGATGCATTCTGCCATGCGCGGCCTGATCCGGACCGTGCTGCAGGATATTTCCGAGAACGGGCTGCCGGGTAACCACCACTTTTTCATCACTTTCGACACCGCCCACCCCGATGTGGAGCTGGCCGACTGGCTGTCTGACCGCTACCCGGGCGAAATGACCGTGGTCATGCAGCATTGGTTCGACAATCTGACCGTCGATGAGGACGGCTTTGCCGTCACGCTGAACTTCGGCGACTCGCCTGAGCCGCTTTATATTCCCTATGACGCCATCCGCACCTTTGTGGACCCGTCGGTGGAATTTGGCCTGCGCTTTGAAAGCGCCGAGGAAGAGGCCGAAGGCTATGCCGCGGTTGCGGAAATCGAAGATGAGCCGGAGAGCGGCGAAGCCCCAGTACCGGAGAAAAAAGACGCAGATGTCGTCTCGCTGGACAGCTTCCGTAAATAATCCGTGAGATCAGCTGAATGCCTGCAAGGCGGCCGTCCGGGCCGCCTTTTTTGAACCCGCTCACTCTCTGGTCAGAAAGGTCTTCAGCTCGCGCTGCGTCTCGCCGTTCAGGCGGGAGGTATAGACAAGATCCAGCCCGCCGTCGGCCAGGGTCCGGTCATATTGCTGCATCTCGTAGTCGCCGTTGGGATGAATGAACAAGGAAAACACGGTCAGGGTAGCGCCGGTGATGCGGCCCCAGACAAAGGGTTCCCCCTCCATCGGATTGAGCGGCACCGCATGGCCGAACACATTGCGGGTCATCGCCGCGGAATAGACGCCGTCGCTGCCGCTGGACAGGAACTCAATCTCGTAAGTCTTTGTTTTCCTGCGGCCATCATCTTTTTCGGTGGTCGATGTCCACTTCAGGGTGAAGCCCTTCTTCATCTGCCGGATCACCACGCTCATGTCCCGCGGGTCTGTGTCGCCATCACCTTTGACCACCTCGACGCTGCCGGTGTATTCGCCGGCAAAGCGCGACACATCGGCCAGCGCCTGCAGGGGCAGCAGCAGCAAGGCAGCCGCCGTCAGCGCAGGCGCAATCGCAGCCTTGCAGTCATGGAGGGTTCGCACGCGGATCGGCACTCTGTCTTCCTTTCCGGATTACCTGGCCTGAATTCAAAGCCTATCCCCTGCTATGTAAGCATAGCATAGCCTTACACAATGGTAACGTGCCCAGGCCATGGCGCCGGCTGCGCCAAAACACCCCTATACCTGACCGCATGAATGGCTATGCTGCGCGCAACTGGCCAATTGCGCTGCATCTGCGCAAAGGCTAAACGGCATACAACCGCATACAAATCAGAGAGGCGACGGATGTCCGAGACCCGCACCGAAACCGACAGCTTTGGCCCGCTTGAGGTCCCCGCAGACAAATACTGGGGCGCACAGACCCAGCGCTCGATCATGAACTTCCCGATTGGCTGGGAAAAGCAGCCCGTCGCCATCGTGCGCGCGCTGGGCGTGATCAAGCAGGCCTGCGCCATGGCCAACAAGGCGTCGGGCAAGCTGGACGCGACAATCGGCGATGCCGTCATTCAAGCGGCCAGCGAAGTGGTGGCGGGCAAGTTCGACGACAACTTTCCGCTGGTGGTCTGGCAGACCGGCTCCGGCACCCAGTCCAACATGAACTCCAACGAGGTGATCGCCAACCGCGCGATTGAGATCCTTGGCGGCGTGATCGGCTCCAAGGACCCGGTCCACCCCAATGATCACTGCAATATGGGCCAGTCCTCCAATGACACCTTCCCCACCGCCATGCATATCGCCACCGCGATGAGCGTGCGCGACGTGCTGGTGCCGGGCCTGACCAAGCTGGCCGAGGGGCTGGAGAAGAAATCGGAAGAGTTCAAGGACATCATCAAGATCGGCCGCACCCACACCCAGGACGCCACCCCGCTGACCCTGGGCCAGGAATTCGGCGGCTACGCGCATCAGATCCGTCAGGGCCTGGCGCGAGTCGAGGCAGCCATGCCCGGCATCTACGAGCTGGCACAGGGCGGCACTGCCGTCGGCACCGGCCTGAACACCCAAAAAGGCTGGGGCGAAAAGGTCGCTGCCAATATGGCCGAAATCACCGGCCTGCCCTTTGTTACTGCGCCGAACAAATTCGAAGCGCTGGCCGCCCATGACGCCATGGTGTTCCTGTCCGGCGCGCTCGCGACCATTGCCGGCAGCTGCTACAAGATCGCCAATGACATTCGCTTCCTGGGTTCCGGCCCCCGCTCGGGCCTGGGCGAGCTGATCCTGCCGGAAAACGAGCCCGGCTCCTCGATCATGCCGGGCAAGGTGAACCCGACCCAGGCAGAGGCGCTGACCCAGGTGGCGGCGCACGTGATGGGCAATGACGCGGCGATCAAATTCGCAGGTTCGCAAGGCCATTTCGAACTGAACGTCTACAACCCGATGATGTCCTACAACCTGCTGCAGTCGATCCAGCTGCTGGGCGACGCGGCGGACAGCTTCACTGAACGCATGCTGAACGGCATCCAGGCCAACGAGCCGCGCATCGACAAGCTGATGAAGGAAAGCCTGATGCTGGTCACCGCGCTGGCGCCAACCATCGGCTATGACAACGCCACCAAGGTTGCCAAGACCGCGCATAAGAACGGCACCACGCTGAAGGAAGAAGCGATTGCCCTGGGCTTTGTCGATGAGGCGACTTTTGATGCAGTGGTCCGCCCGGAGCAGATGATCGGGCCCAAAGACTGATGGGAAAGCCGGTCAATCTGAACCGGTACAGAAAGGACAAAGCGCGGGCCGAGAAGAAGGCCCGCGCTGACCAGAACGCCGTGACCTTCGGGCGGACCAAGGCCGAAAAGGATTTGGACAAGGCGCGCAATGCGCAAGAGGTCCGTCGGCTGGACGAGCATAAGCGCGACGAATGAACGCCCGTCCCAAGAAACACTCCCTGACTTTGCGCGGACACCGGACCTCAGTGTCGCTGGAGGATGACTTCTGGGATGCCTTCCGCGAGATCGCAGCTGACGAGGACCGTGCAATCAACGATCTTGCAGCCGAAATCGATGAAACCCGCGGCGAAGACTGCGGCCTGGCCTCCGCGATCCGGCTGTTTGTGCTGCGCCGGTTAAGGTCGCGTTAACCACATTTCCGGACACTCGCCCTATGGCACAAGTGTTTCGCACAATCTCACCTGAATTGTGGATGCAGCAGATATTCGACGTGAAATCTGCACGCCAGGGCGGCGTGGTTCGCCGAAAACTGCGCGATGTGGAAAGAAATGTGGGGCTTGCCAGATTGCAGCACGAAGTCCAGCGCCGGGGTTACCACGCGGTTTTGAACGGGGAGCAGGTTGTTATCTTCTGCAACAATCAGCCTGTTCGCTTGCTGTGCTGACGCCAAAGTTTTCTGAAAACTTTGGCCAAAACTTTTTAGAAAAGTTTTGGCTGCCGGGGCGATAGCCGCAGCCAGATCCCGTTTTTCGACCGCACTGTCAGATGCGCCACGGGCACCGGTGTGTTACCTTCCACGGGTTCAATCCGGATCCGGCGCAAGATCATCGACAGGATCAGAGGCCCCTCCACCATCGCAAACCCTGCTCCGGTGCAAACACGGGATCCGGCTGAAAAGGGAATATAGGCATCGCGCTGGCACTGCCTGCCGTTCTGCGTCCCCCAGCGGGCAGGATCAAAGGCGTCCGGGTTCTCCCACAGGCGCTCATGCCGGTGCAGATGCCAGGGGCTGAGCACCATCTGCGATCCCCTCGGCACATCCCGGTCACGAAAGCGTTCGGGACAAGCGGCTTCGCGCACCATCATCGGCACCGGCGGGTAGAGCCGCAAGGTCTCGCGGAACACGTCCCGGCTGATCTTCAGCCTGGAAACCGCAGCAAAGCTCACATCCTCCAGCACCGCTGCCTCTTCGGCCACCTTGTCCTGCCATTCCGGGTAAAGCGCCATCAGGTAAAGCGCCCAGGCCAAAGCGGACGCGCTTGTTTCATGGCCCGCCAGGAAGAAGATCGCGACCTGGTCGACCATCTCTTCCGTGCTGAAGGTGCCTCCGGTTTCCGGGTCCCTGGTGGTCATGATCTTGGTGGCCAGGTCATCGGGCGCAGTGCCCGCCTTGATCGCCTGCATCCGCGCCTCGGTCAGACGGGCAATCAGTGCCCGGATCCGGTCGGCATTCTCCTTGGTTCCCTTACGGAAAAACCGCGGCATCCAGGCAGGCACCGGCAAAAAGGCGGCAAGGTTCAAAATCGGCTGGCTGCGCTGGTAATCTCGGAACCGGCTGAATACCTCCCCTGCAACCTCATGCTCGATCGGGATGGAGAACAGCGTCCGGAAAATGACATCGGCGGCGGCGTGCGAGGTTTCCTCCTCGATCTCCACCGGCCCGGTTCGGGTGGCCAGCCGTTCGACCGCAGCTTCAGCCGCCGCCCGCATAGCCGGAAAGGTGTCTTTCAGCCGCCCGCCCTCAAACGCCGGATCGATGATCCGCCGCTGCCGCTTCCAGGCCGTGCCATTGGTCAGGAACACCGAATTGCCCAGCAAGGGTTTCAGCCCCTCGGCAATCCGGTCCGACTTTGGAAAATCCTGCGGCCGGTCCTTCAGCAGCAGTTTCACCAGATCCGGCTGGTTGACCAGAAAAGAGCGGAAGAACGGCGTGCGGAACTCGGCCATCCAGGCCCGGTACAGCCGCGCTGGCTGAGCCGAGAGAATGTCCTGGCGGAACAGTTTGGCGTACCGCCACAGCGACACCCGGTCCGGGCGTGCTGGCGGTTTCGGCGGCAGAGCTTGCGTCATTCAGCGGCCACCGACGTGAACTTGGACACCGGCACATCGATCCGCGACTGCGAGGGTTTGCGGTGCTTATACCGTTCCGCCAGTGTCAGAGGCCCGGCAGTGATATGGAAGTAGTCATAATCGCCCGGCCGGTCAAAGGCGCAGAGATACTGAAAATGCAGCCGGAAGAACCGCCAGCGCAAGGCCTGCCAGCGCTCCGGGCTGAGGGTCTGGGTGAAAGCGGCCGAAAACACCAGCGGCCAGCGCTTGCCTTCTGGCGCTACACCGCTGACAGCAACCGGATCGCAGAGTGCAAAGGCGCAGCCGTCGCCGGGGGCAGTGACGTCCACCCAGGCAAGCTCGCCGCGCTGCGACAGGTATCTGAGGTCTGCGCGCAGCCGTTTGGCCTGCGGCAGGAAGGAAACCATCGGCACCACCTGCCCCAGCGACAGGAAGCCAAGCGCCGGGCGGTCTGCGGGCAGGCTCTCCCGGATCAGGTCCGCCAGCACGGACACGCCGACATGGGCACCGGAGGAATGGCCGACAACAAGAACTTCATCCAAACTGCGGTCTTGCAGAGCATCCGAAATCAGATGGCGGAATTCGGCCATCCGGGCTTCAAGTTCTGGCGGGTTGGCACCACGGGACGCAGCAGAATAGGCGTAGTCGTGCATCAGGTAGTAGGCAAACAACTTGCCATCGCGCGCCTTGAACCAATGCAGCAGCGCATAGCCCGCACTCAGACCCAAGGCCCAGCCAGCTGCCGCAACGATGCTGCCGCTCAGCCCCGCTGCACCGGCCACAAGTGAGACAGCATGGGCCACGCCCCAGGCCAGCAGCAGCGCGAGCAGCGCCTGCAAAATCAGCATGCCCACGGGATAGAGCGCTGCAATCACCGGCCCCTTGCGCAGCCGCATCAACCGTCTGAGCGCGCCGGTGGTGATATAGATCCAGGCGGTGCGGGCCAGTTGCAGGTAGGTGCCTGCGACAGAGGCCTCCATGCTGCCGCGGACAATGTCAGACCAGACCAGGACTTCTACATCCGCTTGAACTTCGGTGCCGTCCATTTCAGCGGTGACGTGCCAGCCGTAGGGGCCCTTGGTCTGCTTGGGCGACAGGGAAATGCCATAGCCGGAAATCTGCGCCTGGGCCGCGCTTTCCTTGCGGTAGAGCTCGCGGTAACGGCGCGGATGAATCGGGTCGTAGCCCGGAATGTAGAAAACCCGGCGCTTGCGCACGTCCTGGGGATTGGAGCCGCTTTGATCCACGCTCTTACCTGCTCTGCCTTGCTCCGCCAGGTTAGCAGGGCAATCCGGCAAGAGTAAGGCCGCACCGGGCAAAGAAAAAGAGGCCCGAAGGCCCAGCCCTTTGCCATAAGTGTTGCAAAAATAAGATTTTGGTTGGCCAGTTTTTGGCCAATCTTATCCCACAATAATAAGAAAAACTCGGAAAAACCGGGAGAGAACGTGTGGGAACAGCCACGAAGAAATCTTCGTCAGGCGCTCGTAGGCGCTTGCCTTTGCCTTCCTTTGGCATCAGCGTAAATTTCTGCCGAAATCCTCAATGTGATTTCTTTGCAGAGGCTCCAGACCCGTTTGATAGAAGCGGGCAAAACCGGAGCAAGGTCAAGCCGAACATGCCGCGCGGCAGGGTCATCGGATCCGGCGATGAAAAAACCTTCCAGTGTGGTGGGTGCGGAAAAACCTCCATCATCAAGAACAACAAGGCGATTATCAAAGAATATCGCCGCCTTCGTCGGAAGTTCCGCCCCGAATTTCCAAGAGATGCCTGCTCCACCGAGGAGTGCGCAAATCACGGGAAGACCCAATCCGAGCACCCGGAGCTGTATCGCAAAGCGGGAACGACGAAGAAAGGCACGCAGCGCTGGAAATGCAAATCCTGCCTGAAGACATTCTCGACGGGAACGCGCCTGGGTCGCCAGAAGCGTAGCCACACGAACCGCGATGTCCTCTGGATGATCACCAATGGCGTGCCGATCACCAAGATCTGCGATTTCACTGAGCTATCTCCGCGGGATGTCTATCGGAAGATCGACTTCATCCATGACCGCGTTATCGACTTCACCGCCAAGCGGGAAGCTGATTTCAAGCGCGTGCATTGGGAGAAAGTCGGCCGCCGCTTCGCTTCGGATTCTCAGATCCTCCATCTGAATTGGCCAAACAAGCGGACCAGGGCGCAAATCGCTGTTCAGCATCTTTGCACAGCGCACGCCAACTCCGGTTACATCATGGTCGCTCACCTGCAGCTGGATCCGGCGATCGAGCTGCCGGATATTGAGGCCAGAATGGTCGCAACCGGGGATTTCAGTCTGCCAAGAGCCTTTCGGGAGCAGGCACGCCTTTGGTCGGAAACGGAGTTCAAAGGCTACCTCGACAAAATGACCCACAACGTGGCCATTCACCCCGATGAGGCCCCAGAGGTCGATCTGGGGCTACAGCTGCCCCACAGCGGCGCCCTGGTCCGCCAGGACGCCATGCAGATGGCGCATGCTTTCCAGATGCGTCATTTCCTCGGCAAAGGCTCTGAGCGCTTCGTATTCGTCCTGGATGCTGACCCTGGACTGGCGATGTCGTTCATCTCTGCCTTCGCCGGAAGGATCCAGGATGGTCGAGCAGATGTCATCGTCGTGGAATTCGACAAGAACCAATCCAACGATCAACGGAACATGTTGATGAACGAAGGTCGCAAGCAGCTGGAAAACGACAGCAATGTGCCTCGTCATATCTTTGATGACTTCGATCCAAGCACGAAAGACGAGATCAAGGACATCCTGGTGGAGAGCATGCTGGAGGATCTGCCGCTGGCAGCAACCTTCGAGTGGCCATATCATACGAAGTCGGAGCCGCATCGCTGTATGCGCATTCTGACAGATCGGGAGAGCATGGCGCCGGACCGCCGCGCGCGCCTCATGCGTCTGGCCACGCTACGCAGCGTTGATGCCTACTTTCATAAGGTCCGGAGCAATCTGAAGTTCGCAGAACGTCCTTCTCATACACCAAGCGCCAACGGCCGCGCCTGGCATCGCCATTACCTCTACAACCCTGAAACCATGGTGAAAATCGTCGATATTTTTCGCTTCACGCATAACTGGATGGGCAGGCGCTCAACGAAGGAAACCCCAGCGATGAAGCTGGGGTTGGCCAGAGGCAAGGTCAATGCGAAGGACCTGTTCAGTTAGCGACGATCTGAAAAGCCTTTTATGATCCAGCAGAAAACCACCTATTTCTCACTGGGTTAGGCTTAAGGGAGTTAGCATCGGGATGCGCAATATGGTCTTTGTTGGAACTTTATGTGCAGGAGCAGTTTTGGGAGTAGCAGCGAATGCCAATCCGATTGTTTCCCAACAACAATTTCGAAATCTCATCGGTGAAACTTGCTTGGGAACAATCGCGTTGAGGGACCCGGTTTGGTATCGCATGGGAGGAAACGGAAAAGGAACAGAAGCCGTTTGTTCATGTGCAGTCGAAAGGTCTATAGCTTCGGGTGTGACATCGAAAAGTGTCCAAATTCCACGCTACAGCAAGAGGCCTTCATTGACGCGTTCTGCTCGCGCTTCTGTTGAGACTGCAACTGCGTTTTGTGGAAAAAGATTATTCAACGATAAAGGCCCCAAGATCGTTCGTGAAAAGAAGCCGGTAAAGAACTGGTAAGCGTCGGAAAGCTACCTTCTGATGTCGAGAACTGAAGCAGCCCAGAGGAGATCTCTGGGCTGCAACACTTATGGTAAAGGGCTGGCCCGAAGGCCCCTTTGTTCGTCCCGGTGTTCAGCCCAGCGTTGCCAGCGCCGGGAACGCCTCCAGCAGCCACCAGGAGAACTCGGTGAAAAGCCCGGTCACCAGCATCACGCCGACAAGCAGCAACAGTCCGCCCATGGCCTTCTCGATGGCGCCCATATGGCGTTTCATCTTGTTCATCAGCACCATGGAGCGGTTGAGGAACATTGCCGCCAGCAGGAAGGGAATGCCCAGGCCCGCTGCATAGACGCCCAGCAGGATGGTACCGCGGCTGACCGAGGCCTCGGAAGCCGCCAGCGACAGGATGGCACCCAGCTGCGGACCGATGCAGGGGGTCCAGCCAAAGGCAAAGGCCAGGCCCAGCACATAGGCGCCAAGCGCCGAACCGCCGGATTTGCCTGCGTCCATCCGCGCCTCCCGGTCCAGCAAGGGAATACGGAAGACCGACAGGAAATGCAGGCCGAAGACAATGACAACCACGCCCGAAACCTGGGCGAAAAGCTCCTGATTTTGCAGCACAAAGGCCCCAAAGGCCGACGCGGTGAAACCAAGGAGCAGGAACACGGTCGACAGACCCAGAACAAAGAACAGCGCCGCAATGACCGCCTTGCGGCGGGCTGCGGCGGTGCCCTGCATCTCGCCGATGGTGACGCCGCTCATATAAGCCAGATACGGCGGCACGATCGGCAGAACGCAGGGCGACAGAAAACTGATCACGCCGCCCAGCAGCGCAACCAGCATGGCAGGGAGCAGCCCTGCGTCTATGATCTCGATTCCAAACATGATCCAACACTTATGTCAGCAAGTGGCCAGCGTCACGGGGGCGGCTGGTCACATCCTTGTGGACAGCATGAAACATCCCCCTTATCTGAAAACCATGAGCGAGATCAAAGAGACCCTGGATGCCATCGGGCTGCTGTGCCCGCTGCCCGTCCTGAAGGCCCGCAAGCGGCTGAAAGCGCTGCAGCCCGGCCATGTGCTGGAGCTGCTGGCCGATGACCCGGCAGCGGTGATCGATGTGCCGCATTTCTGCAACGAGGCGGGCCATGAGTTTCTGGGCCACAGCGACGGAGCCGGCCACCAGGTCTATCTGATCCGCAAAGGCAGCTAAGCCCGCAACCGCTACGGAACCTGCCCCGGGGTGCCGGAATTCGGCACGAATTCCGGCTCGGAAAACACGTGTTTTCCGGGCCGTTTCCCGCGCCGGGAAACGGAAGTCCGAGCGGCGCTTTCCCGGCATCTGGTACAAAAAAGGCAGGCCAAGCGGCCTGCCTTTGTTTGTTGGTTCTTCCGAGGCTCAGCCGCCCATCGACCACCAGCCGCGGCGCTTGGGCTTGGGCGGCGCTGCGGGTTCCGGCTCAGCTTCGGCCCCTGCCATCGCAGGTTCCGGCTGATTTTCCTCAGCTGCCGGTGCAGGTTCAGCTTGCACAGGGTCTTCTTCAGCGGGGGTTTCCGCCACAGGTTCAGCGTCCTCAGCAACTGGTTCTGCAGCGGGTTCTTCTGCTGCATCTGCCACCGCTTCGGTTTCTTCGGCCGGGGTGTCTTCAGCCGGAGCAGCCGCATCAGCGTCTTCGGCGGCCTCCTGTTCTGAGCTTTCAGCAACGGCCTCTGCCTCAGGGGCTTCGGGTGCTTGAGCTTCCGCAGCCGGAGCTTCGCCGGAGGCGTCCTCTGCCGCTTCCGCAGCGGGCTCAGCCGCTTCGGGGGCGTCTTCCGCAGTTTTCCCGGTTTCAGCTTCGGAAACGGCGACTTCCGCGGAAGTTTCAGAAACCTCTGCAGTTTCCACCTCATCCTTCTTCGGCTTGGACTTGCGCGACCGGGTGCGGGTGCGGGAAGGTTTCTTTTTCTCCTTCACCTCTTCCGGAGCCGCTTCTTCACCCTCAGCCGCGGCCTCAGCCTCAGCCTCGGTGGCGTCTTCCTTGGGCTGATCCTGGTCCTCAGCAACCGCTTCTGCGCCCTCACCAGCCTGAGCCTGATCGCCTGCGCCGGACTTGCGGCGGCGGCGGCGGCGGCGCTTGCGCTTGGGTTTGTCCTCCTGGCTGCCGTCCTCAGCGGAATCGGCAGCCGCAACTGCTTCTTCCTCTTCCTGCTTGGCCTCTTCAGCGTCCACCTGATCCATGATCGAGGTATCCACCGACACCACCGGAGCGGTTGCCGCAGGCACATTGCGCGACGCGGTCTTGAACTTCTCCAGCACAAAGTCCGGGCTGACCAGATGCACATCGCCTTCGATGCGCACGGACAGGCCGTAACGCGCTTCGATCTGGGCGATATGTTCGCGCTTCTGGTTCATCAGGAAGTTGGCGATGGAGACCGGGCAGCGCACCAGCACCTCGCGGGAGCGGCGGCGGGTGCCCTCTTCCTCGATCTGGCGCAGGATCGAAAGCGCCATCGAATTGTCAGAACGGATCAGGCCAGTGCCGTGGCAGTGCGGGCATGGCGCGGTGGTGGCCTCGATCATGCCAGGGCGCAGCCGCTGGCGCGACATTTCCATCAAGCCGAAGCCCGAGATCCGGCCCACCTGGATGCGGGCCCTGTCGGTCTTCAGCTTGTCCTTCATGCGCTTTTCGACGGCGGCGTTGTTCTTGCGCTCGTCCATGTCGATGAAGTCGATGACGATGAGACCGGCAAGGTCGCGCAGGCGCAGCTGGCGTGCCACCTCTTCGGCGGCTTCCAGGTTGGTCTTGAGCGCGGTTTCCTCAATCGAGCCTTCCTTGGTGGCACGGCCGGAGTTCACGTCGATCGCCACCAGCGCCTCAGTGACGCCAATCACGATATAGCCGCCGGATTTCAGCTGCACCGTCGGGTTGAACATGCCCGCCAGGTAGCTTTCCACCTGGTAGCGCGCAAACAGCGGCAGCCCTTCCTGGTAGTGCTTCACGTTCTTGGCGTGGGACGGCATGATCATCTTCATGAAGTCCTTGGCGATGCGGTAGCCGCGGTCGCCTTCCACCAGAACCTCGTCGATCTCGCGGCTGTAAAGATCGCGGATCGAGCGTTTGATCAGGTCGCCTTCCTCATAGATCTTGGCGGGCGCGATAGACTTCAGCGTCAGCTCGCGGATCTGTTCCCACATGCGCTGCAAGTATTCGTAGTCGCGCTTGATCTCGGATTTGGTGCGCTTGGCACCGGCGGTGCGCACAATCAGGCCTGCGCCGGTCGGCACGTCCAGTTCGGTAGCGATGTCCTTCAGCTTCTTGCGGTCGGCTGCGTTGGTGATCTTGCGGGAGATACCGCCGCCGCGGGCGGTGTTGGGCATCAGCACGCAGTAGCGGCCGGCCAGTGACAGGTAGGTGGTCAGCGCCGCACCCTTGTTGCCGCGCTCTTCCTTGACGACCTGCACCAGCAGAACCTGGCGGACCTTGATGACTTCCTGGATCTTGTAGCGGCGCGGACGGGGTTTGCGCGGCGGACGGATGTCCTCGCTGTCGTCCTCATCCGCAACGGATTCGATGTTTTCATCCTTGGAGGTTGCGTCAGCCCGGCGGGACTTGGCGTCGTCCTCGTCATCGCCATCATCGCCAGCTTCGGCGGCGGCTTCGTCAGCCGCGTCTTCGGCACTGTCCTCAGCAACAGCAGCGTCGTCCGCCTTGGCGTCTGCCGCCGGGGCTTCTGCCGCAGCATCTTCCGCTTCAGGGGCGGCCGGGGTGTCCGCCGCGGCCTCAGCAATGTCTTCGGCAGCAGCTTCCGGCGCCGCTGCCGTGTCTTCCGCGGGCCCGGCCGGAGCTTCGTCTTCGGTTGTTTCGGCCGGAGCTTCAGCGTTGGGCTCTTCCCCATCTGCCGGAGCAGCCGCTGCATCGCCTTCCGGAGCATCTGCAGCCGCTTCGCCTTCCGCGGCGGCTTCGTCCGGGTCTTCCACCGGGGTTTCCGCCACACGCTCCATCGGCGAGGACCCTTCCGGAACCTCGGCCAGCTCTGCAGCCGGTTCATCCGCCGCCTCAGCGCTGTCGCTCAGGTCGATCGTCTCCATGCCGGCGATTTCAGCGGGCTGGTCTTCCGGTGTCGCGACTTCCTTGGTCTCAACCGCATCATCGGAGGAGGCCTTGGCCGCCTTGGCGGAAGACTTGGACTTGCGGGAGCGCTTGGGCTTGGACTGCTTGGCTTCCTCTTCCTCGTCGCGGGCGCGCATTGCCTCGGCATAGGCGCGCTCTTCCTCCATCAGGGCCTCACGGTCCGCAACGGGGATCTGGTAATAATCCGGATGGATCTCGGAGAACGCCAGGAAGCCATGGCGGTTGCCGCCATAGTCCACAAAGGCCGCCTGCAGAGAGGGTTCGACCCGGGTTACTTTTGCGAGATAGATATTGCCGGCAAGCTGCCGTTTGTTTTCGGATTCAAAGTCGAACTCCTCAACCTTGTTTCCATCAACCACCACGACGCGGGTTTCTTCCGCGTGGGTGGCATCGATAAGCATTTTCTTAGCCATGTTTCCTTGGTGCACCTGCCCTGTGCGCCCGCAAGCCTTCTGCTTCCAGGCGGCCGCGCGCGTTTAGGGTGGTGTCTTGTCAGGGCGATCTCGGACGGCGCGGTGCAGCAGGTGGTCCCGGGGACAGTGCCCGGCCTTCCTGCCTCAGTGCTCTTCGCTCTCGCGCGCGTCATCGCGGTTCTTCTCCGGCAGGCGGGCTGTCCCGTCCCTGCCCTATTATCCCTTCACCGGTTTAAATTCCGGCTTGGGCGCTAAACTGCCCCCTGCATCAGGGGGCCAATCGGTCTGGCTGCAGCTTTCTCGGATCTTGCCGGACAAAAGCCATAACCAGCGAAACTCATCAGAACGGGCGAAACCAAATGCCGGTTTCCGGCCCGTTGGGTCAGCATAAGGCCTGTGGATAGGTAATGACAATGGCCATTCGACTCTGCCAGGCCTTAAAATGCAGACAGCCTGCCCTTAGCAGGCAAGCCGTTAATTTCAGGTAAGTTTTCAGGCGGGCGCCGGAATTCGACGCGAATTCCGGCTCGGAAAACATGCGTTTTCCGGGCCGTTTCCCGCGCCGGGAAACGGCGCCGCAGGCCTCACGCCAGATAATCCGAGCGCTGCAGCCCGTATTTGGCCATCTTCTCGTTCAAGGTCCGCCGCGGCAGGCACAGCTCATCCATCACGCTGGCAATCGAGCCCTTGTGGCGGCGCATGGTGTTGTCGATCAGCATCCGCTCAAAGGCTTCCACATATTCCTTCAGCGGCTTGCCTTCGGTGGTCATCACCGGCTGCATCTCCTCGTGATCCGACATCAGCAGCGACGCGATGGTGCCGGAGCCGCGGCGCGATTGCAGCACGGCGCGTTCAGCGATGTTGATCAGCTGGCGCACATTGCCCGGCCAGGGGGCCTGCAAGAGCTGCGCGGCTTCCTGAGCGCTCACTTGCGGTGCGTCGCAGCCATATTCCTCGGAGAATTGTTCGCTGAGGCGGGTGAACAGGGTCAGGATGTCCTCGCCGCGCTGGCGCAGCGGCGGCACGGTGATGCGCAGTGCGGCCAGGCGGTAGAACAGGTCCGGGCGCAGGGCGTCTTCGCAGGTCTTGCCCGCTTCCTGCAGGTTCGAAATCGCGATGATCCGGGTTTCCGCCGGGGTTCCCTGCTCATTGATCACGCTCAGAAGCTTGGCCTGCAGGGTTTCCGACAGCGCGTCGATGTCTTCCAGAACCAGAGTTCCGCCGCGGGCCTCCTCGATGGCGGGCAGCATGCTGTCTTCCGGCAGCATCGGACCGAACAGGCGCTTGGCCAGGGCCTCCTCTTCCAGCGCCGCGCAGGAGATCAGCACGAATTTCTTGCCCGCGCGGCTGCCAACCGCGTGCAGCGCGTGCGCCACCAGCGTTTTGCCCGTGCCGGTCTCGCCGTCGATCAGCACATGGCCATCGGCCTGACCCAGGTCCAGAATATCCTCTCGCAGGCGTTCCATCACCGGGCTCTGTCCGATCAGCTTCTTCATAATCTGGCCGCCGTCGGACAGCTCGCGCCGCAGAGCCCGGTTGTCCAGCGTCAGGCGGCGCGCACCGGTGGCGCGCTTGGCAAGTTCTGACATGCGGTCCGGGTTGAAGGGTTTTTCGAGGAAGTCGAAGGCGCCGACGCGCATCGCCTCCACCGCCATCGGCACATCGCCGTGGCCGGTGATCATGATCACCGGCAGCGCACTATCGCTGCCCATCAGCTTTTTCAGGAACTGCATCCCGTCCATGCCCGGCATCTTGATGTCGGAAATCACGATCCCCGGATAATCCGGGCCCAGCACCTTGAGCGCTTCTTCGGCACTGGAGAAGGTTTCGGTGTCATAGCCTGACAGCGCCAGCCACTGGCTGATCGACTGCCGCATATCCTGTTCATCATCGACGATCGCGATTTTCATAGCCTGTGCCATGCGCGTCCTCTCCTAACTCTTACGGGCCGCGGTCACTCCGCCGCCTCGATGCCGTCCACCAGGACCGGCAATTGCATCTCAAAGACCGCCCCGCCGTTCTGCCCGTTGCGGGCGGTCAGCCGTCCCCCAAGGTCGTTGACGATCCCCGAGGAGATGGCAAGCCCCAAACCCACCCCGTCGCCGGGCTGCTTGGTGGTGTAAAAAGGCTCGAACAGCTCGTCGAAGTCCTTGATCCCCACCCCGTTGTCGCGCACCGAAAGGGTCGCGGTCTCGCCCGCGGCCAGAAGGATTTCCACCTCTGGATCGGCCACTGATTTGGTGGCGTCCAGCGCATTGCGCAAGAGGTTGACCATGACCTGTTCCAGCCGCATCCGGTCGCCCATCACCATAACAGGTTCTTCCGGCAAAATCCGGGTGATTTTCACATGCCGCTGGCGCAGCTGCGGCTCCATCATCGACAGGCTGGAAGCCAGCGCATCGCCCAAGTTTACAGGGCTGAACGCATCGCCGCCCTTGCGCGCATAGGACTTCAGCTGCCGGGTGATCGCCCCCATCCGTTCGATCAGGTCGTCAATACGGCCAAAGGAGGCCAGCGCCTCGTCCGGGCGGTTCCGGTTCAAGAGCAGCCGGGCGCCCGCCAGATAGGTTTTCATCGCTGCAAGCGGCTGATTCAATTCGTGGCTGACAGCCGCCGACATCTCGCCCAGGGCCGCCAGTTTTGAGCTCTGCGCCAGGCTCTGTTCAGCGACCGCCAAGGTCTTTTGCATCCGTTCACGCTCGGCGATTTCCCGCTGGAGGCGAGCGTTCAATACGCGAAGCTCTGCCGACTCGCGTTGAAACAGCGCCATCCGCAGCGCGGTTTTCCGGCTGAGCGCATAGAAGGCCAGCGCCAGCAGGATGGCGAATCCCATGATTTCCAGCGCCAGCACCGCGTTTACCCGCTCGCGCACCGAGGAATAGGTGGTGAAAGAGGCCATCCGCCAGCCCTGGAACGGCACCCGGGTCTCCAGCCGCATCACGGCTTCGCCTTGCAGGTAGGCGTCCGGCGGCAGTGCAGTCCAGTCGGTGGTCGCGCGGATCGCCCGTTGAATGGCGCCCTCGGGCGTCTGCAAGGTCAGCGCATCGCCCTCTTGCAGCCCGCGCCAGCGCGCTTCGGTTGCCAGGATGATGTTGCCGGTACTGTCGGTGACCAGCACCGCGTCGGAAATCCCCGCCCAGGCGCGTTCGAATTTCTGCAGGTCGACCTCAACCACAATGGCGCCTAGCACGCCGGTCGCATCCACCATCCGCCGCGAATAGGTAAAGCGGTAGCCGCCCACCTCGCGCGGGATCACCGAGAAAACTGTCGACTTGGCACGCACCGCATCGACGAAATAGGCGGCATTGCGGTGGCTCTCGCCCAGCCGGTTGCGGTCGGTGGCCGCCACGGTGCGGCCGTCCTGTGCCAAAAGCATGATCGAAGCGGCGCCGATCTCATCGACAAAGGAGATCAACCGCTGGGTGGAGAGGGAAAAATCGCTGGATTGCAGGGCCGAGATCAGCGTCTGGTCGCGCGCCAGCAGCTGCGGCACGATGGCGTGCTGGCGCAGCTCGCTCAGCAGGTTGCCGGAATAGAGCGCCAGCCGCAGCTCGGCCCGGTTGCGGGTGCTTTCGGTGAAGCGGTGGGTCAGCGCCCGGTTGGTGGTCCAGACAGTGATGGCTGCGACCGCCATGAACAGCACAAGCGCCAGCCGGGCGCGCCACGAAATCGTGCGCGAGCCGGTCCTGGGTTTTGATTTGGTCAAATCAGAGCGCGGGGCGGTCATAGCCTATACCTATTGCGGCCGCCCCGCCTTCTCAAGTCACGCCGCGGTGACCATGCCGGCCAATGCGCGGAACATGGCCGTTCCGTCGGTGCCGCCATGACCTTCGTCGGCTGCGCGCTCCGGATGCGGCATCATGCCGAGAACACGGCGGTTTTCAGACAGGATGCCCGCAATGTCCGCGACCGAACCGTTGGGATTGTCCTCATAAGTGAAGGCAACGCGGTCCTGATCCTGCAGCGCCTTGACGGTATCCGCATCGGCAAAATAGTTGCCGTCGTGGTGGGCAATCGGCACCCCGATGACATCGCCCGCGTTATACCCTTGGGTGAAGACGCTGTCAGAGGTCGCCACTTTCAGGCCCACGGTACGGCAGATGTATTTCAGGCCTGCGTTGCGCAGCAGCGCCCCAGGCAGCACGCCGGTTTCGGTCAGGATCTGAAAGCCGTTGCAGACGCCGATGGCATAGCCGCCGCGGTCCGCATGTTCGATCACGGCCTTGCAGATCGGCGACTGGGCCGCGATGGCACCGCAGCGCAGATAGTCGCCATAGGAAAAGCCGCCCGGCACGCCGACGATGTCGACGCCTTCGGGCAGCGCGCTGTCCTTGTGCCAGACCATCGACACGTCGAAACCGGCCTGCTCAAACGCCACCGCCAGATCGCGGTCGCAGTTCGAACCCGGGAAAACAACAACCGCCGCTTTCATCAGGCCATCTCGATGCTGTAGGATTCGATCACGGTGTTGGCCAGCAGTTTCTCGCACATCGCGGTAACGTCGGCCTCGGTGGCGCCTTCGGCCAGATCCAGGTCAATCACCTTGCCCTGACGCACGCCTTCGACCTTGTCAAAGCCCAGAGCCCCCAGCGCGTGGCGCACCGCCTCGCCCTGCGGATCCAGAACCCCGTTCTTCAGCATCACATGCACCCGTGCCTTCATCGCATCATCCCTCAGGTTTTCGATGGCGAAGCCTCATCTAGGCTTCATCTTTCCAAAAATACTCAAAATCCCGCCCTGTCAGCAGGGCGGGACCGGATCAGTTCACCAGCGTCGGCTTGCCCGGCGCCGGCGGATTATTCGGCATCACGCCCAAACGCCGCGCCACTTCGCTGTAGGCATCGGTCAGGCTGCCCAGGTCGCGGCGGAACACGTCCTTGTCCAGCTTCTGGCCGGTCTTGATGTCCCACAGGCGGCAGCTGTCGGGGCTGATTTCATCGGCAATGACCAGGCGCTGGAAATCGCCCTCATACACACGGCCGATCTCGATCTTGAAGTCGACCAGGCGGATGCCGACGGCCAGGAACACGCCGGACAGGAAATCATTCACCCGCAGCGCCAGGCTCAGGATGTCGTCCATGTCCTGCTGGCTTGCCCAGCCGAATGCGGCAATATGCTCTTCGGTGACCAGCGGGTCGCCCAGGGCGTCGTCCTTGTAGCAGTACTCCACGATCGGGCGCGGCAGCTGGGTGCCTTCATCAATGCCCAGGCGCTTGGAGATGGACCCGGCCGCATAGTTGCGCACGATCACTTCCAGCGGCACGATCTCGCAGCTGCGCACCAGCTGCTCGCGCATGTTCAGCCGCTTCAGGAAATGGGTCGGCACGCCGATCTGCGCCAGCCCCAGCATGAAGAACTCGCTGAGAATATTGTTCAGGACGCCCTTGCCCTCGATCACGTTGTGCTTTTCAGCATTGAAGGCGGTGGCGTCGTCCTTGAAATACTGCACAATGGTGCCCGGCTCGGGGCCTTCATACAATGTCTTTGCCTTGCCTTCGTAGATTTTCTTGCGACGCGCCATTGGGAACCTTTCGGGTCAATGCCGGGAATCCGGCCCTGCGATGTGCCGCCCTCATAGTGCAAGGGGGGCCGCGCCGCAAGCTTGCAGCGGGCCGGCACCCCTCTGTCCGCATCCATGGTGGCGCGCCCGCCTGCCCCGGCGGCAGGCCAGCAGGCCTGCACAAGGCGGGCCGCGCCGGGCAAGGGCTTTGACCGGCTCAGTTTTTTCTTGCCCTGGAGGGGGATCACACTCCTATCATTACAAATGTGCAAGCGGTTAAAGAGGATCAGCCATGACGACATTCGACGAACGCGAACAGGCCTTCGAAGCCAAATTCGCGCATGACGAGGAAATGCAGTTCAACGCCCGTGCCCGCCGCAACAAGCTGGTCGGGCTTTGGGCAGCTGAGCTTTTAGGTAAATCCGGGCTGGCAGCCGAGGAATACGCTCAAACCGTCGTTGCCGCCGACCTGGAAGAAGCAGGCCACGAGGATCTGGTGCGAAAGCTGTACGGCGATCTCGGCTACCGGGCCACTCAGGAGCAGATCCGCAGCAAGATCCGCGAGATGATGCCTCAGGCCCAGCAAGAGATCCTGCAAGAGGCCGGCTGACCCCGCGCCCGGCGCCTGTTTCCGCCCGCGATGCCCGGATCGAACGCCCGGCGCGTCCTGCGCGTCCGGCTTGGCAATTGGCTGCGTCAGGCCGGGATTGCATTTGCACATCCCCGCACAATTTTAGAGGTTAACCGAACTGAAAACCGCTGCCCCTAGACTGGCTTGGAATGCCTCTCTGCTCCGCCTGTTCAGGACTGTCATGCTGTTTTCAAAATCCCCTGCCCCCAGACCGGCTGTGCGGCTGATCCGGCTGACACTGCCGTTTCTGGTCATGGGCGGCTGCCTCTGGCTGCTGCAGGCGCAAACGGAGCTGCCGCCGCTGGCCGAGCTTGGCGCCGTGCTGGCTGGGCTGCCCGCCTGGAAATGGGCGGGCGCGGCCCTGGCAACCGCCCTCAGTTTCTGGGCATTGGGGCGCTATGATTCCGTTGCTCACCGGCATCTGCAAACCGGGCTGGACGGGCCCGCGGCGCGGCGCGCGGGCATCGCAGCGATTGCCTTTTCGCAAACCGCCGGGTTCGGCCTGTTCACCGGCGCCTATGCGCGCTGGCGGCTGCTGCCGGGGCTTGCGCCGCTGCAGGCAGGCCAGCTGACCGCCCTGGTGGCAGCGACATTTCTTGCTGCACTTTCAGTGATTTGCGGTGCGGCGCTGATCCTAGCGCCGCCTGCGCCGGGCCTGGGCTGGGCCGGGGCGCTGATCCTTTTGGCAGCCACGGCCATTTCCGCTGCCAGCTTTCTTCACCCGGAAATGCCGCTGTTCCGGTTCAAGCTGCGCTGGCCCTCGCTGACCGCGATGGCCGCGCTGGGGTTCTGGGCGGTGGTGGATGTTGCGGCGGCTGGAACCGCCCTGTGGCTGCTGTTGCCGGAAGGCGCCGGCGTCTCCTGGGCACCGCTCCTGACGGCCTATGCCGTGGCGCTGGGGCTGGCGGTCGTCTCCTCCGCTCCAGGCGGTGCGGGCCCGTTTGAACTTGCCCTCTGTGCTTTGCTTCCCGCGGTGCCTGACAGCACGCTGATTGCCGGGCTGCTGGCCTTCCGGCTGGTCTATTACGCTGTTCCGGCCGCTCTGGCAGGCCTGCTGCTGATCTTCCCCGGCCTCATCCCGGTGCGCAACAAGCCCCTGGAAGACACGGATCTGCAAGGCAGCCGCGCTTTGTCGCCCGCTGCTCTCCCCAAAGACCGGCCATGCTCTGAAGCCGGAATCATCCGGCAAAACGGCGGCCATGTGCAGGCCTTCGGCCTCAATCAGGTGGCGCTGCTGAACACGCCGCAAGCCTCGGTCGCGCTGTTTGACCCCCTCTCCGGCATCACCCAGGAGACATTTGCCCCGCTGGCAGCCCACGCCCGCAGCCGCAATGCTGCCGCCTGCTACTATAAGTGCGCCCCCCGCACTGCATTAACGGCGCGCAAGGCCGGATGGCGGGTTCTGCGGATTGCCGAAGAGGCCGTGCTGAACCCTTTAGCCTTTGCCGAAAAGGGATCCAGCCGCCGCCAGCTGCGCCGCAAACTGCGCCACGCGGAAAAGGCTAGGCTGGAGGCCTTTTCGGCAGGCGCCTCGCTGCCGCTTGATCAGATGCAAGAGGTGGACGCAGCCTGGCAGGCCGCCCACGGCACCGCCTATGGCACAACGATGGGCCGGTTCGAGCCAGGCTACATCGCCGGGCAAGAAGTTGTTCTGGCTTTCCTGGAAGGGAAACTGATCGGTTTCGCCAGCTTCCATGCATCTTCGCGCGAATGGTGCCTCGACCTGATCCGCCTGCGCCCGGATGCGCCGGACGGCACCGGCCACGCCCTGGTGCGCGCAGGAATTTCTTCAGCCGCCGCCGCCGGGATCAGCCGCCTGTCGCTGGCTGCAGTCCCGGATCACCGGCTGGCCAAAGGCGTCGACCGCGGCCTGCGCCGTTTCAAGACCTGTTTTGCCCCGTCATGGGAGCCCCGCTACATGGCCGCGCCAGGCTGGCTGCAGATGGCGCTCTGCATTGCCGAACTTGTGCGCCTGGTGCACCGCCCGCCCGCGGTGATGCCAGCTGCACCGGGCACGCAAACTCATAATGAAGATGAAGAAAATGAAATTGCGCTTGCCCATACGGCATGAGAGAGAACACCAGACCTACCAGCCGCCCGCACTCCGTTTTGCGGCGGCCCCTGATCGGGACATGAGCTATGACCAACACCTTCACTCATTTGCTTGAGACCAAAGACGTTCTGCTGGCGGACGGTGCGACCGGCACCAACCTGTTTGCCATGGGGCTGCAATCCGGCGATGCGCCTGAATTGTGGAACACCGATGAGCCCAAGAAGATCATGGCGCTGTATCAGGGGTCGGTGGATGCGGGCAGCGACCTGTTCCTGACCAACAGTTTTGGCGGCACCGCAGCGCGCCTCAAGCTGCACGACGCCCAGGGCCGGGTGCGCGAGCTGAACCGCGCCGCTGCAGAACTCGGCCGCGAAGTTGCCGACAAGGCGGAGCGCAAAATTGCAGTGGCCGGCTCGGTCGGCCCGACCGGTGAGATTTTTCAGCCCGTTGGCGAGATGTCACATTCCCTCGCAGTGGAAATGTTCCATGAGCAGGCAGACGCCCTGAAGGAAGGCGGCGCGGATGTGTTGTGGGTCGAGACCATCTCGGCCCCGGAAGAGTTCCGCGCTGCTGCAGAAGCGTTCAAACTGGCCGGCATGCCCTGGTGCGGCACCATGAGTTTTGACACCGCAGGACGCACCATGATGGGTGTGACTTCGGCGGATCTGGCCCAGCTGGTGGAAGAGTTTGACAATGCCCCGCTGGCCTTTGGAGCCAACTGCGGCACCGGCGCATCCGACATTCTGCGCACCGTTCTGGGCTTTGCCGCGCAAGGCACCGAACGTCCGGTCATCTCCAAGGGCAATGCCGGCATTCCGAAATATGTCGACGGCCACATCCATTATGACGGCACGCCCGATCTGATGGGCGAATATGCGGTCATGGCGCGCAATGCCGGCGCCAAGATCATTGGCGGCTGCTGCGGCACCATGCCCGCCCACCTCCGCGCCATGCGCGAGGCGCTGGACACCCGGCCGCGCGGCGACCGCCCGGCGCTGGAGGAAATCGTCGAACTGCTCGGCCCCTTCACCTCTGACAGCGACGGCACTGGTGAAGACGCGAATGCCGGCGGCGAGCGCCGCCCCCGCCGCCGCCGCCGCGCCTGAACCGGCAGGACCGCGGCACGCGGGAAACAATTTGATTTTCCAAAAAGATACCCCGCCGCATGCCCGCATGCGGCGGCGTGTCCTTTCATGGAACCAAGCGGCGCGGCCGGTTTCGGCTTCCGCCCTCCCGGCTCAACCCCCGGCGCGCCTGCGGGGACCCCTTGCAGGCGTATCTTTGTACAGGCGCAACTCTGGGCGGATCAGCCTACCTGACAATCCGGAACCCGGTCAGCCCCGGTTCCGGATCGGTCTTTTCGGTCAGCACATCCTTCACCGCCGCCGCCCCCGGTCCGCGGCCCATGCGGCGCACCATATCCGCGACGCTGCCTGCCGGCCCCATTAGCAATGCTTTCACAGAGCCATCCGGCTCGTTGCGGACCCAGCCGGCCAGCCCGTGGCGCACCGCTTCCGCCTTGGCCCAGGTACGGAAGGCCACGCCCTGCACGCGGCCCGTGACCCGCGCTTTGATCGCGACAGAGGTCATGAGACACCTTCCTTTCCGTCATTGTGCACCTAGCATAGCACAAATGCGCCGGACCGGCGTCTTTATACAGGATCAAAACAGGGCGAGCTGATCTCCCGGCTGCGGCGGGCGGGCAAACAGATCCGTTCGCAGCTCCGGGCTGCGCTCGCTGAGCGCCAGGCGCTTGCAGGCTGCCTTGAACCGCTGCGCGACCATTTCGGCATAGCGGCCCTCGCCGCGCATCCGGTGGCCCCAGCGCGGATCATAGTCGCGCCCTCCATGCATCTCCCGCAGCCGCGCCATCACCTTGGCCGCTCGGCCAGGCTCATGCTCGGCCAGCCATTCCTGCCACAGCTCCGACACTTCCCGCGGCAGCCGCAGCATGATCCAGCTCGCGGCATCCGCCCCCGCCTCTGCCCCGGCAGCCAGCAGCGCCTCCAGCTCATGATCTGTCAGCCCCGGAACAACGGGCGAGGTCATGATCCGCACCGGCACGCCTGCATCCGTCAGCCGCCGGATGGCCGCCAGCCGCCGGGCGGGCAGCGGCGCCCGCGGCTCCATCCGCCGCGACAGGTCCGGATCCAGGGTCGTCACGGAAATTCCCACCCGCACCAGCCCCTTGGCCGCCATCGGCGCCAGGATGTCCAGGTCCCGCTCCACCATCGCGCCCTTGGTCACGATCGCCACTGGATGATTGAAATCCCGCAGCACCTCCAGGCAGGCCCGGGTGATGCCATAGTCCCGCTCGCATGGCTGATAGGGGTCGGTACTGGTCCCAAGCGCCAGCGTTGCCACCCGGTAACGCGGCGACGACAGTTCCTTGCGCAGGACTGCTGCCGCATTGGGGCGCGCCACCAGCCGGGTTTCAAAATCCATGCCCGGCGACAGCCCCAAATAGGCATGCGTCGGCCGGGCAAAACAGTAGATGCAGCCGTGCTCACAGCCCCGGTACGGATTGATGGAACGGTCGAACGGCAGGTCGGGAGACCGGTTATAGGTGATCAGAGACCGCACCGCCTCCTCCCGCACCTCGGTGGGAATCACTTCCGGGTCCGCCTCCTGGAACCAGCCATCATCCACAGCATCCCGTGCCATTTCATAGCGGCCTGCCGCATTGCTGAGGCTCGCGCGCGCTTTGCGTCGCATGGGTTCGGGAACGCTGTGGTAAGGCATGGCTCGATTATGCATCTGCAGCAAGAACAAATAAAGAACAAATGCGCAGAACTGAAGATTTTCATGCATAATCCGAAGTATCAATAAGCCGAATTTCCTCCTATAGGTCGGTTCGGACAACAGCAATGTCGCAAACAATGCAGTCGAGCGGCGGCATTCTGTCACAAAAGTTCCAAAACTAGGCCAACACGGGGCATCCCGCCCCGTAAGCAAGGATTAAGCGAATGTCGGACGAAGAAGACATCATCCTCTCTGAACTCGATGACGAGGAACTTGTTCAGCAGATGTTTGATGACCTCTATGATGGTCTCAAAGAGGAAATCGAAGAAGGTGTGAACATCCTTCTCGAGCGCGGCTGGACTCCCTACGACATTCTGACCAAAGCACTGGTTGGCGGCATGACAATCGTCGGCGCCGACTTCCGCGACGGCATCCTGTTCGTGCCGGAAGTGCTGCTGGCGGCAAACGCGATGAAGGGCGGCATGGCCATCCTGAAGCCGCTGCTGGCCGAAACCGGCGCGCCGCGCGTGGGCTCCATGGTCATCGGCACCGTCAAGGGCGACATCCACGACATCGGCAAGAACCTCGTGTCCATGATGATGGAAGGCGCAGGGTTTGAGGTTGTCGACATCGGCATCAACAACCCGGTCGAGAACTATCTGGAAGCCATGGAAGAGCACAAGCCGGACATCCTCGGCATGTCGGCTCTGCTGACCACCACCATGCCCTACATGAAAGTGGTTATCGACACCATGGTCGAGCAGGGCCTGCGCGACGACTACATCGTGCTGGTCGGCGGTGCGCCGCTGAACGAAGAGTTCGGCAAGGCAATCGGCGCCGACGGCTATTGCCGTGACGCAGCCGTGGCCGTGGAAATGGCCAAGGACTTCGTTGCGCGCAAGCACAACTCGATGAGCGCCTGATTTGGCACGCAAAGGACGTGCAGCCCGCTTGACTGAGCGGGCTGCCTTCCGTCCTCCCACCGGGCGGACGCTTGAGGAAGCTTCCCTCACCGAACAGGGCCTGGCCGCGCCCGAAAAGAAGACCGGCCGCATCCTGCTGATTGCCTGCGGCGCGCTGGCGCGCGAGATCCTTGCCATCAAGGATGCAAACGGCATGGATCACATCGACCTCACCTGCCTGCCCGCCAAGCTGCACCTTTACCCGGAGCAGATCGTCGACGCCGTTGACGGTGCCGTGGCCAAGCATTCAGCCGTTTATGACAAGATCTTCGTGGTCTACGCCGACTGCGGCACCGGCGGCGCGCTGGAGCGCAAATGCGCGGAATTGGGTGTCGAAATGGTGGCAGGCCCGCATTGCTATTCCTTTTTCGAAGGCAACGAAACCTTTGCCGCCCACGCGGACGCAGGCGAAATCACCGCCTTTTATCTGACCGATTTCCTGGTCAAGCAGTTTGACGCCTTTGTCTGGCGGCCGATGGGGCTCGATAAGAACCCTGAACTTCGGGATATGGTCTTCGGCAACTACACCAAGCTGGTCTACCAGTCACAGGTCAATGACCCCAGGCTGATGGAAAAGGCACAGGAATGCGCCGAGCGCATGGGGCTTGAGTTCGAACACCGCCACACCGGCTACGGCGATCTGGAAGCCGCCATGACGAACTGGGCCCGGTAGCCTTTCATCTTGCCAAAAATACTCCGGGGAGCGCGAGGGGCCGGCCCCTCGCCTGGCCCGCTTCAGGCGCTCGCCATCGCGGTTTCGCGCACCCGCTCAATCATCGCACGCAAGCCATTGGAGCGCTGCGAGGACAGATGCTCGTTCAGACCCAGCCGCCCCAATTCAGCCTTGGCGTCCACGGCAGCCACATCCTGAACCGGCAGACCGTTATACAGGCACCGCAGCACCGCAATCAGCCCGCGCACGATCATCGCGTCGCTGTCGCCGTCAAACCGGAACGCGCCGCCCTCCACCGTGGCATGCAGCCAGACCTGGCTGGCGCAGCCGTCCACTTTGGTGGCCGGCACTTTCAGCGCCTCCTCCAGCGGTTCCATCGCCTTGCCCAGGTCGATCACATGGCGGTAGCGGTCCTCCCAGTCCTCCATGAACTCGAAGTCTTCCACGATCTCTTCAAAGGCAGCTGTGGCCATCGCCAGTCAATCCTCAATTACGCGTCCTGGGGCAGATCAGCACCTAAGCCGCTGCCGCCTGTATTTCAACCGCTTTTCAAGCCGCAGCCAATCGGGTAATCCCTTGCAAAGCAATTTCGATTGGGGCGGGGACGAATGCAGAAACCATTGGCGATCACATTGGCCGGCGCGCTGGTGCTGGCAGGCTGCGGCTGGAAAGAGTCGCGGATCAACCCGTCCAACTGGTTCGGCCAGTCGCAGCCCGCTGAAGAGACCGTGGCAGCAAACAGCAACCCCCTGCTGCCGCAGGAGAGCAATCCCAGAGGCATTTTTGCCCGCCCCGAACCCGAGGATACCACGGTTCTGATCAGCCAGATCTCGGACCTGCGGGTCGAGCGGACCGCTGCGGGCGCCATCATCTATGCCACCGCAATTGCCAGCCGCCAGGGCGCCTACAACGTAGAACTGCGCCCGGTTGAACTGCCGGAGGACGGCGTGCTCGCCTTTGACTTCCGGGTTGTTTACCCCGAATTTCAGACCCCCAGCGGCAGCGCGTTCAGCCGCACGGTGCATGCGGCCCGCACCGTGTCCGAACAGGATCTGGACGGCATCCGGACTGTGCGCGTCAATGCGGCGGAGAACGCCCGCGAGAGCCGCCGCCGCTGACCCGGGAAACCTGATGCCGGAAACAAAAAACGCCCGCGGATGCGGGCGTTTTCTTTTGCTGCTCGTGCCAGGATCTAAAGCACTACCACTTTCACATCCTGACCTTTTGCTGCCAGACCGATCTTGCCCTCGCACAGGCGCAGGGCATCGGCACCGAACACTTCACGCCGCCAGCCGCTGAGGGCAGGCACATCGCGCAAGCCCGCCGCAATGGCGTCCAGATCGGCGCTGGGGGCAATCAGCTTGGCGGCGACACCCTCGGCTTCGGTCTTGGCCTTCAGAAGCACCCGCAGCAGGTCCGCCAGCGCAGGATTCACCTGCAGTTTCTCCTTGCTGCGGTCCATCTTGGGCTGGTTTTCCGCCGGGCAGGCGACGCCCTTGGCCACGGCCTGCAGAATGCCTTCGGCAATCGCGCCCTTGCGGGCCTCGCGCAGCAGCAGGCGGGAGCCGCCCAGCTCGCCCGTGTTGCGCGGCTTGGTCGAGGCCAGCTCCACCAGTGCGTCATCCTTGAATACCCGGTTGCGGGGCACGTTGTTGGTTTGGGCATATTGCTCGCGGAAGGCTGCCAGTTCGCGCACCACCGCCAGGAACTTGCCCGAGGTGGTCCGGGTCTTGACCCGCTTCCAGGCGTCTTCAGGGCGGATGTCATAGGTCGCCGGATCAGTCAGCACCTGCAGCTCTTCGGTCACCCAATGGGCGCGGCCCGACTTGTCCAGCTCGGCCGCCAGAAACTCATAAATCTTGCGCAGATGGGTCACATCCGCCAGCGCATAAGTCTTCTGCGCTTCGCTGAGGGGGCGGCGCGACCAATCGGTAAAGCGCGAGGTCTTGTCCAGCCCCTGCTTGACGATCTTGCGCACCAGCGTCTCATAGCCCGCCTGTTCGCCAAAGCCGCAGACCATCGCCGCCACCTGGGTGTCGAACAAAGGCTTGGGGAAGACCTGCGCGTCGACCCAGAAGATCTCAAGATCCTGGCGCGCGGCGTGGAACACCTTCACGACATTCTCGTTGCGGAACAGGTCATAGAGCGGTTCCAGAGAGATGCCCTCGGCCAGCGGATCCACCAGCACCGCATCATTTTCGCCGTCGCCGGAAAAGGCCAGCTGGATCAGGCAGAGCTTGGAGTAATAGGTCCGTTCCCGCAAAAACTCAGTATCCACCGTGACATAAGGATGCTGGGCAGCAGCTTCGCAAAAGGACTGCAGGTCTTCGGTGGTGGTCAGAGTTTTCATCAATAACGGCTTTTCAATCTAGTGGGGTCAGATCGTGATACGCGCTTGGCCCCGGCATTGCAATCAACCGGGCCTCAGCCCAGCAGAACCGGCGTTTTGTCTCCAGCGGCATAACGGCGCAGCACCGCCGGATAGAGTTTATGTTCTTCAACCAGCACCCGTGCCGCCAGCGTATCCGGCGTGTCACCCTTCAGCACCGGCACCCGGGCCTGACCCAGGAGCGGCCCGTCATCCAGGCGCGGCGTCACCTCATGCACAGAGCAGCCATGCTCGGCGTCGCCCGCCTCAAGCGCGCGGGCATGGGTGTGCAGCCCCTTGTACTTGGGCAAGAGCGACGGATGGATATTCAGCATCCGGCCTTCGAACTGCGACACGAAACCGGCGGTCAGCACCCGCATAAAGCCCGCAAGGCAGACGATGTCCGCCCCGGCCTCAAAGATGGGTTTCACCAGTTCTGCCTCAAAGGCTTCGCGGTCGCCCTTGAACGGGCGGTGGTCAACAACGGCAGTAGCCACGCCTGCCGCCGCGGCCTTGGCCAGCCCGCCTGCATCGGCATTGTTGGACAGGACCAGGCAGGGGCGCGCCGGGTGATCCCCGGTCATGCTGTCCAGCAGCGACACCATGTTGGAGCCGCCCCCGGAAATCAGGATGGCGACTTTCTTGTGGCTCACAGCAGCTTGCCCGAGTAGCGCATGCCCGCGCCTGCGGTCACGGTGCCCAGGCGGGTCACGGTCTCACCTTCTGCGGCCAGTACTTCGCTCAGCGCATCAGCGCGGTCGGCCGCGACCGACAGGATCATGCCAATGCCGCAGTTGAAGGTCTTCAGCATCTCAGCTTCGGCGATGCTGCCGGTGTCTGCCATCCATTTGAACACGGGCGGCAATTCCCAAGCGTTCAGGTCGATGTCTGCACCCAGATCCTCGGGCAGTACCCGCGGCAGGTTCTCGGTCAGGCCGCCACCGGTGATATGAGCCAGCGCACGCACGCCCCCTGCCCGCACAGCAGCCAGGCACTGTTTAACGTAAAGGCGCGTCGGGGTCAGAAGTGCGGCGCCCAGGGAGCCTTCACCAAACGGGCAGTCCGCGTCCCAGCCAAGGCCCGAGACCTCCACCAGCTTGCGCACCAGCGAGTAGCCATTGGAGTGCACACCGTCGGACGCCAGCCCCAGCAGAACGTCGCCTTCCTGCACACCTTCGGGCAGCGCGGTGCCGCGCTCCATTGCGCCCACGGCAAAGCCTGCGAGGTCAAAATCGCCTTCCGGGTACATGCCCGGCATTTCCGCAGTCTCACCGCCGATCAGCGCGCAGCCGGAGCGCACGCAGCCTTCGGCGATACCTTCGATGATGCGCGCGGCGATCTCGGTTTCCAGCTTGCCGGTCGCAAAGTAATCCAGGAAGAACAGCGGTTCCGCACCCTGGCAGACCAGGTCATTGACGCACATCGCCACCAAGTCGATGCCAACGCCGTCCACCACACCGGTGTCGATGGCGATCCGCAGCTTGGTGCCGACGCCGTCGGTGGCGCCGACCAGGATCGGGTCGTTGTAGCCGGCAGCCTTCAGGTCGAACAGCGCGCCAAAGCCGCCCAGGCCGCTGGCCACGCCAGAGCGGTTGGTGCGCTTGGCGGCCGGCTTGATCCGGTCAACCAGGGCGTTGCCCGCATCAATGTCCACGCCTGCATCTGCATAGGTCAGGCCGTTCTTGCCGCTGGTCATCACTTGGCTCCTTCAACTCGGTTGCGCAGCCTTTAACGCAAGGCGCATCAGAAGGAAACAAGGGATTCCGCCGCGCCGTCCCAGGCGGCGCGGCGGGGTGTTTTTCAGGGCGATTGCCAGCCCTCAGAGACCGAACTGCCAAGGCGCTGCCTGATAGGCAAAAGCCTCGCCCTGCCGCAGCACCCGCCCCAGCGCCGGAAAGTCCAGATGCGCGCCTGTCACCAGCAGATTGTCTGCCGCTGCCCGGTCCATCATCCGCCGCCGGGTCTGCGCGGTCTGTGCCGGGTCGGTGTCAAAGGCGATGGTCCACTCCGGCAGCGCGAACTGCAAGGCGGTGCTGTGGATCAGGTCGCCCCAGAACAGCAGCCCCTCGCCGCCTGCATCCAGCATGAAGCCGGTGTGGCCCGGCGTGTGGCCCGGCAGGTCCAAAGCTGTGAACCCCGGCGCCGCTTCGCGCTCCCCTTGCAGCAGTTTCAGCCGGTTTGCATAAGGCGCAACCGAGCGGCGCGCCATATCGAAGAAGCCGCGGCTGCTTTCGGGGACGCCGGCCAGAATGGCATCGTCATGCCAGAAATCCCATTCGCGCTGCGCCACCACCAGTTCCGCGTTGGCAAAGGCCGCCGCACCGTCCGGGGTGATCAGCCCGCCGGAATGATCCGGGTGGATATGGGTCAGCAGCACCGTGCCGATGCTCTCGGGTGCTACGCCGGCTGCGGCCAGACCCGCGCCCAGCGCCCCCAGCCCCAACTCCGGTCCCATCAGCTGTGCGGTGCCGGTGTCGATCAGCAGCTTCTGGCCGCCACGCTCCACCAGATAGCCGTTAACCGGGATCTGCAGCGCATCGTTCTGCAGCCGGTGCAGCCCTTTGGCCAGCACCTCCTCCGCCTTGCCTGCGTCATAGTCATTGATCAGCTGCGTGCCGAGGGGCAGATGCCCGTCCAGCAGCACGGTGACCCTGGCGTCCCCCAAGGTGAAGGCGTGAACGGCAGGCTCTGGAATTGCGGTCCCTCCTGCTGCTGCAAATGCGGGAGCCATGGCCCCGGCGGCCAGCGCCGCTGCGGGGGCCGCGGCCAGTCCGGTCAAAAGTGCCCTGCGATTGATTGTCATAAGAAACTCCGATATCTGTCCAAGGAGAAATTCCCTGCCCCCCGGAGATAAGCCAGTGCTTCCGGCACTTGCAGCCCAGCGGCTCCGATAGCGGTTATCAGCAATGCTTATAGGTTAATCATGGACAGGCTTTCCCTGCTCGAAACATTTGCAATTGCCTTGGACGAAGGCAGCCTGAACAAGGCAGCCCAGCGCCGCGGCATCACCCAGTCCGCCGTCAGCCAGCAGATCAAGCAGCTGGAAAACCTGACCGGCCAGCAGCTGCTGCACCGCACCGCCAAGGGCATCCACGCCACCCGCGCCGGCGATCTGGTGTACAGCCACGCACAAACCCTGCTGACCGGCTACAACCGGATGACGGCAGAACTCGATGCGCTGGAGGGCAGCGTTTCCGGCACTTTCCGGATCAGCGTCAATTCCTTCCTGGGCCGCAGCGTGATCGGCCCGATGCTGGTAGAGATGGACCGCGACCATCCGGACCTGAACATCGTGATGCGGCTGGAGGACCGGCTGGTCGATGTGGTGCGCGAAGGCTATGACCTGGCCATCCGCACCGGGCAGCTGGGTGATACCGACGGTTTCGGCCGCAAAATCTCGGTGCTGGAAACCGTAATGTTTGCCGCCCCCGAATACCTGGACCGCGAAGGCCGGCCGCAGACCCCGGATCAGCTGCAGCGGCTCAAGTTCATTCAGCATTACGAGGACCAGACCAAAGGCTTTTTTCCGCTGCGCCGCGGGGGGCAGGAGTTTCTGGCGCCGGTGCAAGTGGGGTTCACCGCGGATGACCCGGACCTGATCATGCGGGCTGTCAGCAGCGGATCCGGCTTTACCCGCGCGCCCCGCTTCATGGTCGAAGCGCAGCTGGCCTCCGGCGAATACGAGCAGGTGCTGCCCGGGTACGAGGCGCCGCTCAAGGAAGTCTTTGCCGTCTACCCCTCACGCCGCACGCCGGACCGCCGCCGGGATTTGACGATTGAAAACACGGTAAAACGGCTGGAGGCGCTGCTCCGGCAGCCTGCCGCAAAATCGCCCGCGGCCCCGGCAATCACCGCTTGACCTCATCCGCCCTATTTCATACCCACGAACCATGGCGGGCCTGTAGCTCAACGGTTAGAGCAGAGCGCTCATAACGCTTTGGTTGCAGGTTCGAATCCTGCCGGGCCTACCACCATACTCAGGTTTTCAGGGTATCCAGCGTGCCGAATAACGGTCCGACCGCCTGAATTTCGCAAAAGATCGAAAACCAGGGTGTGCCGCAGTTTCATCGCATCCAAGCACGAAACTGATGCAGGCCCGCTGCGTTGCACAGGGTCTCCGCTGCGAGAGGCCTCCCTGCAACCAGCCCCGCCTGGAGAGGCTTGACAACTCAATAAATCCGGAACGGGCGAGCGGATACCGGCGGTCATTCGGCCATCCAGACCGAATGACCGCCGGCGCTCGCATCTTCATGTTTGCAAGCGGTCAACGGCGCGGCGCTCAGCCACCGTTCTTTTGCCTGTGCCCTTCCTGCTGGCAGATGGCGTCGGCCTCTTCGATCGACATTGATTGCGGGCGGCTAATCGAGCGGTCCCAAAGAACCCGGTCCTTTGTGTACAACTGGCAAGTGACAATACCTTTGCCGGTTTCGAGCTGCACCGGTTCCGTTTCAAACTGCTCCGGCGAAACGCAGCCTGCCAGTGCCGCAACCGTGAACAGCAGTAGATTGAACTTAATGGCTTTCCGCATAGCGACCACTCCCTCGTAACTCCTTCAGTCAGTATCACCTTCGGGAAAACAGAGGGTTAAGGCAGGTCCCGGCGCGCCGAATGAACCTGTATTCTGGAAATTTATCCGGCCAAAAATATCTTGCATTTTAGACGCCCCTCATCCGTTAACGAATTGTGCATTCTTTGCCCCAAACATTTACCCTATAGTTGTTCTGGTTTCCGGCTTTCTGCTTAGGGTGTGGGCGGCAGATTGGAGTCTGGCTAGGGCTGTTCCAGTGTCCTGTTGCAAAAGGAATGCCTGCAATGCGTTTGATTATCCCTTCCACCCTGTGTCTTGCCCTGTCTGCCTGCGGGGCAGTTGAGTTTGACAGGAACGATTTGTCCAAAATGTATGGGCCTGCCACGAACTACCGTAACCCGGTTGCTCAGCGGCAGATCGTCAACAGCTTCCTGTCGCAGGAAAGCGTGTCCCGCAGCGGCAATGCCGCGCATTGGACTTCACCTGACGGATGCACCTATTCGCGCACTCAGGCACCGGGGCATGCGCCGGTCTGGTATCTCGTGCAGAACCCCCATCACGTTGGCATGCCCAATGCCCATCGCGGCTGCGCAATGACAGTGGTCGAGGGGTAGCAGCACAGGCTGGAACGGCGCCTTCGACGTGCTGTTTACCGGGCCGGCCTTTGCAGTGCATCCAGGGGCAGGCAGGCCTTGCGCCCTTCCTACTCCGGCGTGCTGCTCCAGCTCTTGCGAAAGGACGCCGGCGACTGCCCGTAGCGCTTCTTGAACCGGATCGATAGCTGCGTGGCACTGCTGAACCCGGTCGCTGCGGAAATTTCCGCCACCGTCAGGTTTGTTTCGTTCAGCAGCGCCAAAGCCCGCCCGACCCGAAGCTCGATGTAGAACTGAACCGGCGAGGTGCCGACATAGCGCTGGAACAGCCGCTCCAGCTGGCGGCGCGAGATTTGGGCATGATCTGCCACCTCGCCGATCTCCACCGGCTCCTCGATGGTGTCGTGCATGAATTGCATCGCGTTGATCAGATGCTGGTTCCTGCTGCTCAAGGCCACCGAATAGGCCGACTTCTGCAGCGCCTCGCGGTTGTTGGAGCGGAAGTGGATGCACATGTCAGACACGATCACAGCAAGGTCCTTGCCATGGTCGGTCTCGATCATCTCCAGCATCATGTCGGTGGCCGCATTGCCGCCGCCGCAGGTCATCAGCCCGCTGTCGATTTCATAGAGGTTGGCGGTAGGCTCCAAGCCTGGAAAATACTCCGAGAACGAGGGCTGGTTTTCCCAATGCAGGGTAAAACGCTGATCCTGCAGGATGCCGGCCTGTGCCAGGGCAAAGGCGCCGGTGCAGATGCCGCCGAAGCGGCTGCCATGGGCATTCTGCCGCCGGATCCAGGCCAGCGTGCGGGGATTGGTGCTGTCCGAGGGTTCGATGCCCGAGCAGACAAAGGCAAAGCTGCCGCGCGGCAGATCCTCAAGGTCCAGGTCGGTCTTGACCTCGATACCGTTGGAACAGGGCACCGGCGCGCCGCTCTCACTCATCAGGAACCAGCGGTACAGCTCCTTGCCGGTCACCTGATTGGCGATCCTGAGCGGTTCCACGGCGGCGCTGAAGGCCAGCATGGTCAGCTTCGGCAGAAGCAGGAAGTAGATGTCTTTTGGCGGCCCGTCGTAATCAACCCGGAAACTGGCCGCACCTTTCGGGACATAGCTGCGGGAAAGCATATCGGTAACCTAACAGATGGGGTGTTTACATCAAAACGCGCGCCGGAGGGGAGGCCCCGGCGCGCGCGGGCGGTCAGGCGGTCACTTGCGCCACCGGCTCGCCGCTGTTTTCCCAGGCTGCGATTTCATCCTCGCTGGCCCTGGGCGAGAACAGGCCGGTCATGGCATAGAAGATGCCGATGAGCGGCGACAGCCAGCAGGCAAAAGCCAGCGGGATGTAGAGCAAGTTCTCAAAGTTGCCGTCGGCAATACCCAGCGCTAGCGCCGAGATTACAAAGGCACCGCCCGCGTTCCAGGGGATCAGCGGCGACACCAGCGTGCCGCCCTCCTCGATGGCGCGCGACAGGTTCAGCGGCGAATACTTCATGCCGCGATACACAGGTGCATACATCCGGCCCGGCAGGGCAATCGACAGATAGGGGTCGCCCGCCACGGTGTTGGTCGCCACGGACGTCAGGATGGCCGAGGTCTGGATGCCGGCAAAGGACTTCACCCGGGCAATGATCACCTCGATGATGGCTTGCAGACAGCCGGTCCGCTCCAGCGCGCCGCCGAACCCCAGCGCCAGCAGCACCAGCGAGATGGTCCACATCATCGACTGGATGCCGCCGCGGTTCAGCAGCGGGTCGATCTCCGCCACGCCGGTCTCGATGGCATAGCCGCTGTTGGCGAATGTGAAGGTCTCATGCAGGCCCGCACCCTGGCACGCCATCGCCATGATGCCGCCGACAACCGCACCGGCAAACAGCGACGGGATCGGCGGCTGCTTCTTCACCGCCAGCACAATGACCAGCAATGCGGGCAGCAGCATCAGCGGCGAAATCCAGAACGCCTCGTCCAGTGCAGCAGTGATCGCGTCGATGCGTTCAAACGACACCTGCGAAGTGTCGATCAGGGTGAAGCCCACAACCAGATAGATCACCAGCGCAATCAGCATCGACGGCACGGTGGTCGGCAGCATGTTGCGGATGTGGTCGAACAGGTTGGTGCCGGTGACGGCGGGAGCCAGGTTGGTGGTATCCGACAAGGGCGAGATCTTGTCGCCGAAGAAGGCGCCGGAAACCACCGCGCCGGCGGTCCAGTACATCGGAATGCCAAAGCCCGCGCCGATCCCCATCAGCGCCAGGCCAACGGTGCCGACGGTGCCCCAGGAGGTACCCAGCGACACCGACACAATGGAGCACAGCACCATGCCCGCAGCCAGGAACAGCTCCGGCGACAGGATCTTCAGCCCGTAATAGATCAGTGTCGGCACGGTGCCGCTGGCAATCCAGATGCCGACGATCATGCCGACGGTGATCAGGATCGACACCGACGGCAGCGAGATATTGATGACGTGGAACACGCCTTCTTCGATGTTGTCCCACTTGTGGCCCAGCTTCAGCCCCACCAAAGCGGTGATGGCAATGCCGATGGCCAGCGGAATATGCGGGGTGAAGTCCCCGAAGTAGAACAGCTGGACGCCCAGAACGGCCAGCGTCAGCAGGATCGGCAGCAGCGCCATTCCCAGCCCGGGTTTCACGGTATTCGGATCAGATGGTGACACGGGTTTCTCCTCCCTTGAGTCAGGTCGCCTGTACGAGGCGGATGCGCTCAAACACCAGAGATCCGCGTCCCGGACTCGATGCCAGCGCGCCGGAATGATCAGCATTTGCGACATCAGGACCGTAAGAACCGACTTAAGGAAGAACGTCTCCGATAGGGGAGGAAGTCCTTAAAAGGGGAATCCCCTTCAGCGCGCAGGCAGAACGCCCGCACTGATTTTCTCAAGCTTTCCCGTTTGCATCCAGCGGATCAATCTGAACCCGCAGGAGCTGCCCGGACCTTTCATCTTGTGCCTCGCGCCTCTGGAACGGCATGTCAGGCCGGAGCCGGCCAACAGCACACAAACCGTGCCGCTGGCCGGTGGAGGCATGTCCGCACGGTCTCAGTACCATCCTGCGACGGCGGCCGTTGTCCCGGTGGCTTCGACGCCGACAACGGAAAAGCCGATGATCTCTCCCGCTTCCACGGCATAGGTGATTACGGTTCCGGCCTCATCGCGCAGCGCCAGATCGCCAGACGTCAGCACCCGCAGCACCCGCGGCCTGACAGGCAGGTCGATACCGTCCTGCGGCGTGATGTTCAGCTGATGCGTGACAGGGCTTTCCAGCCCGCGGCGGAAATGGGCAAAAGGATCAATCTGCGGCATGAGGGGTCTCCCAACAGTGTTTCGGTCCCGGGCAAGCTGCCCGGGATCAAAGGGATATCCGCAAAGAAAGAATATATGGAAAAGCAGGCGTGCGCTTGTTTCCGGTGCGGCGCAACAGGCCGGCGCGCCCTTTCCGGAGGCCGCCGCGGTTCAGCGGGCGATCACGATATCCGCCTTCAGCCCGCCCAGTTCCAGGCTCTCACCCAGGCGCAGGGTGCCGCCATGGGCCCGTGCCGTGTCGGCCACAATTGCGAGCCCGAGGCCAACCCCGGATCCCCGGTCCTGGTTGCGTGCCGGGTCCAGCCGAGTGAACGGGCGCACCGCATCACCGCGCTGCGCGGCAGGGATGCCGGGGCCGTCATCTTCGACCCGGATCCGCATCGAACGATCGGTCAGCGCCACCGATACCCGCGCCTGCGAACCATAGCGCACAGCATTGGAAATCAGGTTCTCCACCGCGCGCCGCATTGGCTGGCGGCGCAGCATCACCTCACCCTCGCCGGACATTTCACCCAGCACCACCAGTTTTTCCTGCCGCTGCCAGTCGGCGGTAATGGTCCGGATCAGCTCTTGCGGATCCACCGGTTCCGGCTCGCTGACTGCTGCCCCGCGGGAGAAATCGAGGAAGGCATCCAGCAGCGCCTGCATCTCATCCACGTCGCGCAGCATCGGCGCCGCGTCCTCCTCGTCAAGCAGCGCCAGCTCCAGCTTCATCCGGGTCAAAGGCGTGCGCAAATCATGGCTCACCCCCGACAGCATCAGGGTACGCTGTTCGATCTGACGCTCGATCCGCGCCCGCATATCAAGGAAGGCGCTGCCCGCGGCCCGGACCTCCAGCGCGCCGGCCGGGGAGTAGGGCACCGCGCGCCCGCGCCCGAAGGCCTCGGCTGCATTGGCCAGCCGCTTGATCGGACGCAGCTGGTTGCGCATGTAGAGAAAGGAAATCAGCGTCATCAGCAGGCCGAACAGCAGCATGGTGACAATCAGCTGGTGCGGCGCGGCCGCGGTCAGGCGGCGGCGGTCAAAGCTCAGCTCCAGCGGCCCGTGTACGGTCTCGAAATAGATATGCGCGGTGCGGTCGGCCGGAAACCGGGCTGCCAGAAACGCCGGAAAGGTCTTCTGCAGCTCGTCGCGCACCACCCTGCCGGAGAACTCATTGAGGCTGAACTGGTTCTGTGGCGGCGGCGCATCCGGCGCCAGGAACCGGGCCTGCATGTTCAGCGGCTGCAGCAGCGGGGCGATTTGCGCCAGCGCCGCCTCCTGGTCAGGCTCGCTGGCCATGATCTGCTGCAGCAGCACCAGCTCACGCAGCACCGTTGCGGTCATTTGCACGGTGACATCCTCAAGGTCGCGCTTGATGAACACCACCGAAACCACGATCTGCAGCGCCACGATCGGCACCACCAGGATCAGCGCCGCCCGGGCATAGAGACTGCGCGGCATATATCGTTTGAGCCATTTGAAGAACATGGGCTAAACCTATCGGGCGCTTGGGAAAGAGGAAAGACACTCCAGGCGCGCAGCGGCCAGGAAAACAGCAGCGGGGCGAGACCATGCAGGCACCAGACGATTTCAACCCGGCCGCCGGCGCGGCCGAGGAGCTGGAACCCGGCCTGCGCCGGATCCTGGCGCCGAATCCCATGCCAATGACTTACCGCGGCACCAATACCTATATGCTTGGCACCCGCAGCCTCGCAGTGATTGATCCCGGACCCGGGTCGGACGCACATCTTGAGGCGATCCTGGCGGCCGTGCAGCCCGGTCAGAAGATCACCCATATCATCGTGACCCACAGCCACCTGGACCATTCGCCGCTGGCCCCGGCCCTGAGCCAGGCCACCGGCGCGCCGGTCTATGCCTTTGGCGGGCCGGAAGCAGGGCGCAGCGCGGTCATGGCGCAGCTGGCCGCGGACGGGCTGGCCGGCGGCGGTGAGGGGATCGACACCGGATTTTCCCCGGACATCGTCATAGGTGACGGTGAAACCATCCAGGGAGACGGCTGGGAACTGGAAGTGATTCACACGCCCGGGCATCTGGGCAACCATATCGCGCTGGCCTGGGGCGATGCCTGTTTCACCGCCGACCACGTCATGGGCTGGGCCAGTTCGCTGGTGTCACCGCCGGATGGCGACCTCACGGATTTCATGGCCTCCTGCCGCCGCCTGCGGGCACGCAGCTGGCGGGTCTTCCACCCCGGCCACGGCGCGCCGGTCACCGATCCCGCCGGGCGGCTCGACTGGCTGATTGCGCACCGGGAATCGCGCGAGGCCGCGATTCTGCAGGCGCTGGCAAAAGCACCTGCAACCGCCCGCGCGCTGGCAGAGCAGATCTACACCGAAACCCCTGCCGCGCTGATGAAAGCGGCAGAACGCAATGTCTTTGCCCATTTGGTGGACCTCACCACCCGCGCGCTGGCAGCACCGCAAGGCCCCCTGTCGGCAACTGCCGTCTTTGAGCTCCGCGGCGGCTGATTTTTTTCAAAAAACTTCCCCTGCCCCTCTGGACGCCTGTTCCGGGGGGCGCTATACGGCACAGACCGTTCCGGCGTAGCTCAGCGGTAGAGCAGTTGACTGTTAATCAATTGGTCGTAGGTTCGATCCCTACCGCCGGAGCCATTTTCAAGCACATGAAAACACAAGAGGTTTTCCCGTGCGCTGGCCGTCGGCCACGGCGCGTCTCCGGTTCTGTTCCGCACCGTCCACTGTCAGCTTCGCTGGCATCCCGGCAATCAGACATCCCCTCTTCCAGCAAGAACCTCAGCTGTTTTGCCCGCCCTGAAACGGCAGGCCTGCGCCTCTGACGGCCTTGTGTTTTGCCGCAGAAAAAATTTCTTGAGCAAAGCGATTTTTTCTCTGGACGCCGCAGATTGGAGCTTCTATACGACGCCTCACATTCCGGCGTAGCTCAGCGGTAGAGCAGTTGACTGTTAATCAATTGGTCGTAGGTTCGATCCCTACCGCCGGAGCCAACCTCCCCCTAAGAGGTTGGAAATAGACGGCAAAGCGCTCCAGCCCGGGGCGCTTTTGTTGTTTCGGGGCGCCTCCTGTCGACCAAGGGAACGAACCGCCGGCCTGCGGCTGGAGGCGGCAGCAGAACAGCCAGGCAGCAGATCAAAGACAGAGTGTCTTCAGGCAGAGACGGCGTCTGCCCGGTTCTCCTCAGGGTGTTCGGCTTCACGGATTATCCAATCCCGGAACGCCTTCAGCTGCGGCTGCTCCATGGCTTCCGGCGGGTAAACCAGGTGATAAGACCGTGAGGGCGTGAAATCCGCAGGAAACGGGCGCAGAAGCTGTCCGGATTGCAGTTCCCCCTCAATCAGCGGCAGCAGCCCAAGGGCAACCCCCTGCCCGGACAGCGCCGCCCGGAGAAGGACACTGGAATTGTCAATGACGACCCCGGGCAAATGCCCGCCTGTGTCGACCTGCATGGCGGCGAACCATTCCTGCCAGTCGAATGTGTCCTTCCAATGCAGCAGCGGCAGCTCCAGCAGGTCCGCCGGGGCCGCGGGAACCGGCTTTCCCGCCAGCAAGGACGGACCAGTAACCGGCGCGGTCTGAAACCGCAGCAGTGGCTCCGAGACCAGCCCTGGCCAGCGGCCATCGCCCCAGGCCAGCATCATGTCTGTTTGACCATCCGAGAACTCAACCCCGCCAGGCGAATATTGCAGGTGCAGCCCGGTTTCGGGAAAACGCTGCCAGAAGCTGAACAACCGTTTGGACAGCCATTGCGAGCCGATCAGGGCGCCCACGCCAACGGTGATCGACGCGCGGCCGGCCGTTTGGCGCACGTCCTGGACCGCTCTGTCGAGGCTGGCAAACACCGCCTCACAGGCCACGGAAAACTGCCGCCCCGCCTCGTTCAGAGAGACCGACTGGGCGTTGCGGTCAAACAGCGCGCAACCGAGGAACGCCTCGAGAGATTTGATCTGCGAGCTGACGGCGGTTGGGGTCACCCCCAATTCGCCAGCCGCGCGCTTGAAATTCTCATACCGCGCGGCGACGGCAAAGACACGGACCGCGCCCAGCGGAACGGGATTGGAGGCTTCGGACATGAATAGGCCAACCTGAAATTACCCTAGGTGTAAAATCTTTCTATCTATTCATGACAATTACAACAAGGCAGGCTGCCCCTTATCAGGAGCGAACAAACCGGCTGCCATTGGTACGCCGGCCGGAAACGGAGAGCATATGTCACGGGATACGCCATTGGCTGCGCGGTATTACGTTGAGCCGGAGTGTTTTGAGACCGACAAGGAGAAGATCTTCTTCCGCAGCTGGCAATGCGTCTGCCATGTGTCCGAGATCGCGGAACCGGGCGATTTCAAGACCTTCACCATTGTTGATGAGGATGTCTTTGTGATCCGCGCGCCGGATGGCGGCATCAAGGCCTACTACAATATCTGCCGCCACCGCGGCCACCCACTGGTTGAGGGCCAAGGCAAGGGCAAGCGGGTCTTGGTCTGCCCCTACCACGCCTGGACCTACGAGATTAACGGCAAGCTGCGCCGCGCTCCCGGATCCGTCGAAAGCGACGGGCTGACCTGCGATCAGATTAACCTGCGCGGGGTCCGGGCGGAGGTCTTTTGCGGCTTTGTCTTTGTCAATCTGGACGAGGATGCTGCGCCAATGGGGCCTGCGCTGGAGGACTACAGGGAAAACCTGCTGAGCTTTCACCCCGATCCAGCCCAGCTGCGGTTCGTCTGCGAAACCGAGATCGAGCACAAGTCCAACTGGAAATTGTCGGTCGAGAACTACAACGAATGCTACCACTGTCCCACAGTGCATGCCTCCTCGCTGACCCATGGCGTTCTGGACATGGAAGGCTACACCACGGTACCGCGCGGCATGACCATCTGGCACGACGGCAAAGCACAAACCAGAAACGAAAAGCAGTACGACTACAACCTGGAAGCCAGTCCGCGGGCCGGCGACTACGGCGCCTATTGGATCTGGCCGAATGTCTCGATGTGCTGCTACCCGGGCGGCTATTTCACCATCCGGCAATGGCTGCCGGTGGCGTGGAACCGCACCATCTACCGTTACCGCTGGTTTGCAAGCGGCACGGTTTCGGACGAGGAAGTGCGCGCCTTGATGGTCAAGCACCGCGAAACCACCGGCGCCGAGGACGAGGTGGTCGTCTCCAAAATCCAGAAAGGCATGCAAAGCCGCGCGTTCGAGCCCGGGCCTTATGTCATCGGCGACGGCTGCGGCGCCATGAGCGAAGTCGGACTGCGCCATTTTCACAATCTGTACCGCGACGCCTTGGGAGAACCGGAATGCTGACCTCTTCATCCAGCACCGCCACCCAGACCCGCCAGGATCTGGCCGCGCTCTACCGGCTGTCGCACCACTATGGCTGGACCGACCTGACCTCGACCCATATCTCGGCCCGGTTGCCGCAGGACCCAGGGCACTACCTGCTGAACTCGCACGACCTGATGTTCGATGAGATTACGGCATCGAACCTCACCCGCATGTCGTTTGAGGGTGAAGCGGTGGATGATCAGCCCGGCAGCGGCAAGATCATCAATCTGGCCGGGCATATCATCCATTCCGGCATTTTGAACGCGCGCCCCGATGTGAACTACGTGATCCACAGCCACACCCGTGCAGGTGTCGCGGTCTCGGCAATGCCTGAAGGCCTGCTGCCGCTGTCGCAGCACGCGGGATTTGTGCTTGGCACCCTGTCCAGCCACCCCTACCAGGACTCCACCGCAGTGGAAGACGAAGGCGCGCTTCTGGCCCGCGACCTGGGCGGCAATTTCGCCATGCTGCTGCAGAACCACGGGCTGCTGGCCGTCGGGCGAACCGCGGCAGAGGCTTTCACCTATCACTATTTCCTTGAGATGGCCTGCAAGATCCAGGTGGATATCCTAGGCGCCACGGACAAACCCATCTCCATCACCAAGGATGCTATGGCCGCCCTGCACGATTGGGGCGCACCGGAAAACGGCCCGCACGGCGAAGTGCAATGGCCCGCGCTGATCCGGATGCTGGAGCGCACAGTACCGGAGTTCCGGTCATGAATGCAGACAGCCTGATCCTGACCCGGTGCGAAGGCGCCTGCCTGACCGTCACCATCAACCGGCCGGACAAGGCCAATTCCCTGACCACCGGGATGCTGACGGCGCTGCGGGACATCTTCCGCACGGCCGCCAGTGACAAAGAACTGCGGGCCGTCATCCTCACAGGCGCAGGCGAACGGGTATTTTGCGCCGGTGCGGATCTGAACACGCTCTACGACGAATTGGACGGCCCCGACCCTTGGGACGAGATGTCCGCGGCGCTGCGTGCTGTTCCGGTGCTGACAGTGGCGGCCATCAACGGCCCCTGCATCGGCGGCGGTCTGACCCTGGCACTTGGCTGCGACATCCGCGTCTGCGTGCCCGAGGCACGGTTCTCTTATCCCGTCCTCAAAAACAACGTGCTGCCCGGGCAGTATGACGTGGATACATTGCAGGCCCTGAGCAGTCCCGGCCGCTGCGCTGCAATCCTGCTCGGCGGCGACACCGTGAGCTCAGAGGACGCCGCCGCCTGGGGCCTGGCCGACCGTCTGGTGCCGCGGGACGCGCTGCAGGACACTTGTCGCAGCTTGTGCGCCACGGCGCTGGCCGCGGACGCGGCGCATCTGAAAACACTCAAGTCCATGCTGAGGGGAGGTTCGTCATGAAAGGCATCCGCATTGTCGATATGACCTCGGTGCTATCCGGCCCGTTCTGCACCTGGCTGCTTGCCAGCCTCGGTGCCGATGTGATCAAGGTGGAAAACCCGAACGGCGACCTGGCCCGCACCACCCCGCCGTTCGAGGACGGCATCAGCCTCTATTTCGCCTCGCTGAACCGCAACAAACGGTCTGTGAAACTGGATCTGAAAACCGAGGAGGGCAAGGAAGCCCTGCACAAGCTGCTGGCCACCGCTGACGTTTTTGTCGAAAACATGCGCCCCGGCGTGCGCGACCGGCTGGGCTGCGGCGATGCCGACCTCAAGCGGATCAATCCGCGGCTGATCTCCGCCTCGATCAGCGGCTTCGGCCAGGCCGGCAGCCTGTCGCACCGCCCGGCCTATGACATCGTGGTGCAGGCGATGAGCGGCATGATGAGCATCAACGGCGAGCTGGGGGGCGAGCCGACCCGCGTCGGCTTCTCGGTTGGCGATATCGCAGCCGCCCTGTTCACCACCATCGGCATCCTGCAGCGCCTCTATGAGCGTGATGCCAAAGGCGCAGCTGAAACCAGCCATCTGGATGTCTCCATGCTGGCCTGCCAGTGGGTGTGCCTGGAAAATGCCTTTGCGCGGTATCTGAACGCGGGCATCGTGCCGGGGCCGATCGGGTCCCGCCATCCGTCGATGACACCGTTCGAGCCCTACCCCACTGCCGACCGGGACATTGTCATCGGCCTCGGCAGCGACAAGGACTGGCCGCGCTTCTGCGAGGCCATCGGCTACACCGAACTACTGGACGATCCGCGGTTCCAGGGCGACGAGGCGCGGCTGGCCAACCGGGATGCGCTGGATGAGGTGCTGGGCGCGCAACTGAAACAGCACCCGTCGGCCTATTGGACGAAGATCCTGATCAAAAATGCCATTCCCTGTTCGGTGGTAGAGACCATCCAGACCATCGCCGACAGCCCCATTGCCGAAGAATACGCCGCCTTTTCCAGCGTCGAAGCCGGTTCGGACGGCCGCAGCATGCAATTTGCCCGCAACCCCATCGCGGAGCGCGGCCAGCAGGAAAGCCAGGCGCCGGAACTGGGTGAGCACACCGCGGAGATTCTGGCCGAACTCGGCTATGACGCTGCTGCAATTGCAGTTCTGGCGCGCTGATTACCCTACTCTCGAAAACTCAGGCAGGACTTTTAATATGCCCGAATTCCAGACCGCCGATGGCATCCGGCTCTATTACGAAGAGGCCGGAAGCGGCGCCCCGATTGTCTTTGTTCACGAATTCGGCGGCGACCACCGCAGCTGGCACCGGCAAGTTCCGGTTCTGTCGCAATCTTTCCGCTGCATCACCTATTGCGCCCGCGGCTTCCTGCCCTCCGCCATCCCCCAGGAGCGCAGCCAATACGGGCAAGCGCAGTCGACCGCTGACCTCCTGGCCCTGCTGGACCACCTCGGGCTGGAAGACGCCCATCTCGTCGGAACCTCCATGGGCAGCTTCACCAGCCTGGACTTTGCCCTGAACCATTCCCCCCGCACCGCAAGCGTCACCTTGGTCGGCAACAGTTCCGGTCCCCGGGACGAAGCCGAGCAGACCCGCTACCGCGAGGACTGGGTCGGCCATGAAATCCGGCTGCGGGAGAGAGATGGCGGGAACGGTGCTGTCGCGGTTCTGGAAGAGGACCCCGCCTATCAGAGCTTTCAGAGGAATTCCCCGGAAGACTGGGCGGTTTATGCGGAAAACCTGCGCAGCCAGCCGGCCGAAGGCGCCGTGCATGTGCTGTCAACGCTGCATTGGAACCGCCGTTCCCTGTTTGAAGACCAGGCGCGCCTGAGGGCGCTTGCCAAACCGGTGATGCTGGTGACAGGGGACGAGGATTACTACCTGGTGGCAGAAACCAATGCCCTTTTGCAGGAGGTCCTGCCCAACGCCGCATGGCACAGGTTCCCCGGAACCGGTCATCTGGTTAACATCGAAAAGGCACCGGAATTCAACCGCCTGCTGAGGGAGTTTCTGGAAGTGAACTCTGGCGGGCAGTCAGGACCCGCAGGCGGGTAAAGAGAACCGGGGCCTGATCAAGGCCTGCAATTTGCCGGTCACGCCAAGGCCTGAAGCGGCGTTCTTCCCCAGTACCGGCAGCCTTGCCAGGGATCGCGGCGGCCATCAGGCTGCGGCCAGCCTGGGCGCCTATCCGGTGGCGCAGGCTGCGTGCCCCGGCTCTACACCCTTCTGCCAGTGACTAGTGTCAAAGATGGCCGCCGTGCCAGCCCCGTCAGACCCGCAAATGCGGTTCCAAGACCGTTTCAGCGTGCGCCCAGGCCTGAAGAAGCGGGGCAAGCGGCGGTTCGGCGCCTTCCTGTGCCGTCTCGATGGCCAGCATTGCTGTGCGCAGATCCGGCAGCCCCAGCACCGCGGCCGAACCCGCCAGCCGGTGCGCTTCCTTGCGCTGGCCGTCTGCCAGTGCAGCGCAGCTTTGCAGCTCCTCCTGGAACTGTTTGACCTCGCTGCAGAACGCCAACAGAAAGACGCGGGCCTGCTCCTGGCCCAGCGCATCGCAGAACTGCTGGATGTCCAACTCGGTCTGCGGCAGGGCCTTCACTCCGCCGCCGGCCCGGCGCGCGATCACATCCGCAAGCCCGGCCTTGTTTGCCGGCTTGGTCAGCACCTCGGCAAATCCAGCTTCCAGGATCCGGGTGTGATCCTCGGCCGCGGCATGGGCGGTCAGCGCCACGATGTCCGTGCCCTCCGCCAGTTTTTGAGCCCGGATCCGGCGCAGCGCTTCGATCCCGTCCACCTGCGGCATGCTGATGTCCATCAGAATCAGATCGAACCGCTGCTGCTCCGCCGCTTGCACCGCTTCCAGCCCGCCCGCCGCAGCGGTAACCTGGTGCCCCTCCTGCCGCAGCATGGTGGCCAGCAGCTCGCGGTTTATGTCATTGTCCTCCGCGATCAGCAGGCGGCAGGCGCCGTTGAGCCTTGGCGCGTCCTTCTCTGCCCGGCGCGGCGGCGCCTTGGCTGCGGGCAGCGGCAGGGAAATGGAGAACAGGCTGCCCTCGCCCAGCTCACTCTCGCAGCTGATAGTGCCGCCCATGGCCTGCACCAGCCGCTTGGTAATCGACAGCCCCAGCCCGGTGCCTTCGCTGCCGCGGCCATAGCTGGCATCCAGGGTAATGAAATCCTCGAAAATCCGGTCCAGATCCTCCGGTGCGATCCCCTGGCCGGTGTCGGCGACATGGAATTCCACGGTTTCGCCGCCCGGCAGGCGCATTACATCGACACTCACCGCCCCCTCGCCGGTGAACTTCAGCGCATTGCCGATCAAATTCAGCAGCACCTGCTGCACCGCGCGGGGTCGGCCCGCCACCATGTTCCTGCCATCCAGACTGCAATGCAGCGACAAGTCGATGCCCCGCCCCTTGGCGCTGGCCTGCTGGCTGTCCACCAGACCACCGACAAGTTCTTCCAGATCAAAGATCCGCAGTTTCTCGGCCTCGGCACCGGATTCCAGCCGCGACAGTTCCAGCACGTCGTTGACATGGTGCAGCAACAGCTCCCCCGACACCCGCATCGCCTGCAGGTAGCGGCGCTGCTCCGGGGTTGGGCCTGTGTCTTCGATCAGGTCGATGGCCCCCAGCACCCCGGTCAGCGGCGTGCGCATTTCATGGCTCATCACCGTCAGCAGGTTGTGCTTGGCCCGCTCGCCCGCCAGGGCATCGTCCCGCGCCCGGCGCAGCTCCTCCTCGACCGCGATCCGGTCGGAAATGTCGCGCAGGAAGCTGACAAACACCATGTCGGTGCCCGATTGGCTGACCGAGACAGACAGCTCCACAGGGAACAGCTCACCGGATTTGCGCCTTGCCTCCAGCTGCAGCCGCCCCTTGCCCGCAACTCGGGCCTCGCCAGTCTGCAGGAACCGCCGCATCCCCGCGTTGTGCGCCTCTTGCAGGTGATCCGGCACAATCAGGTTCACCATCGGCTGGCCAACGGCCTCCTCGCGGCTGTAGCCGAACACGGTTTCCGCCGCACCGTTGAAGGCCTGGATCCGCCCATCGGCCCCGACCACCAGGATCGCATCCAGCGAAGAGGCAATCATCGCCTCCATCCGCGCCGCGGCCCGGCTGCGTTCCTTGGCAAGCTGGCGCCCCTTCCGGTACAGCCGCCCCAGCAGCAGCGCGGCCAGCGCCAGTGCCAGCACCAGTGCCAGAACCACCCAGCCCAGCCGCGCCAGGATCGTGAACAGCTTCAGCCGTTTATCCTTGGAATCCTCCACCTGCAGCACGACCCCAAACAGAGCCAATTCGCGCACGTCGCCGCTGTTCTGCTGCAGTTCCGCCGCAAGGTCCCGCAAGCTGCCAAGCAGCGCTTGGTCGGCGCTGTCTATTGCCACCGCCATCCGGTCCAGCCGGACCTGCATCTGCTGCAGCAGGGCGGCCCCGCCCGGGCTTTGGCGCAGCCCTGCAAACAAGGGGCTTTCGCGGAACGTGGCAATCCGGCTGTAGTAGATATCGAACTGGCGCCGCAGCCTCGGCAGATCCGCAGCCGATTGCACGGTCAGAACTGCGGTTTCCAGTTTCAGATGCTCGACTTCGGCCTGGGACAGGTTCCACTGCATGTTGTCGGTGGCCGCCGTCGACAGCTCATCCAGCTGCTGCAGCACCTGATGACCCAGCCGCACCGATTGCGCAGCCAAGGCGGCCGCCAGGGCCAGCACCAGCGCCAGAACCCAGCGCGGCATGGTTGGAAACCCGCGAAACATCAGCTGCCCGGCCCCTGGCTGCGGCCTACGGCCGGATCACAATCCGGTCCAGCTGCCAGATGCTGCGCGAATAGACCTCTTCGGTCCGGTAAGCCGGATTGCTGTCATAAGGGTAAACCACCCAAAGCGGCCCCTTGTTGCGCAGCGACATTTCGGCACCGTTGCGCTCATAGGCGACGATCGGGCCGCCGTCCACCGCATCCGTAGCCGGGATTTCCACCGAATAATCATTCACCGCATGGGCAATCAGCTGCCCGCTGCTGACCCCCATCCGCTCCATCAGCACGGCCAGCGGCACACCGGTGAAGCGTTGCGGCCCGGTGGTCCAGATGGTCTCTGTCTCAAAGGTCACCGGCGCCAGGGCCCGCAGGTCCTCCATCGTGAATTGCGCCTCAGGGGCGGCGTCACCGGCAAGGCGGACAGACAGCAGAACCGGTTCCTCGCCGCTGGCAGAGACAGCAGCAGCACAGGCAGAAAACACCACAACGGCCAGTGCAGCGGCGCGCGCAATCAATCGTCTCATTCCAGCCTTCCTTTCCTCTATCCTTCGACACAGCGTTCAGGCGGAGCATGCCACAACCGGCCTGCCCGGAAACCGGCACCAGAGGATAGTCTCCTATCCTTCCGTATAGGGTGCACAACCTCCAGCATATTGACAGCACCCTAATGCCGACTTACCGGATCCCGCCCGGCTGGCATAAAATCAGAAAAATTACAGCCATTTTCCGGGAGCAGCAGCCGATGTTGAAGCACGCAGCCAGACCGCAATCCACGGTTGACAGTTTTGAAACCCTTGTCGCTGTAGACTGGGAGCGGGAATTTCAAAACAGGTCTAGTGGCTACATGCGAATTTTGCTGGCAGACGACCATGACATGGTCCGCGAAACAATCTCAGCCTACCTCCGCTCGGAGGGCGGGGCCGAGGTGACACTGGCCACCGACCTGCCGGGAGCGATCGAGCAGATTTCCGGCGACGGGCCGTTCGACCTTGTCCTGCTCGACTACAATATGCCTGGCATGATGGGGCTGGACGGGCTCGCCAAAGCGCTGGAGGCCAATGGCGGTAAAGGCGTGGCAATCCTGTCGGGAAGCGCTCCGGCCCGCACCGCCCAGGATGCTCTGGATGCCGGCGCCATCGGGTTCATCCCCAAAACCATGGGCGCGCAGTCACTGCTCAACGCGGTGCGGTTCATGAGCGCGGGTGAGATCTACGTGCCGGTCGACCTGATGCGCGAAGAGGCCGCTGGCAACACCCATCCCCTGGCCGAAAAGCTGAGCCCGCGGGAGCTGGAAGTGCTGGATGGCCTGTGCCGCGGCCTGTCGAACAAGGAAATCGCCCGCGAGCTGGAACTGCAGGAAGTCACCATCAAGCTGCATGTGCGCACGCTGTGCCGCAAGCTTGACGCAAAGAACCGTACCCAGGCCGCCCTGACCGCAAAAGAAGCCGGGCTGTTCTAGCCTGCCCGTTTCGGCGGCCCGCCGGCGTCAGCTCAAGTCGGCCGGCAGGGCCGAAAAGCCGCGAAAGCGGATACGTCCCCCCGGCACCCGGCCTGGCTTCAGGCGATAGTCCGCAAACCGCTTCAGGAACCGTTCAATCGCAATCTTCCCTTCAAGCCGTGCCAAGGTCAGCCCGACACAGACATGCGGGCCCCCGGCAAAGGCCAGATGCCGGTTGGGTGCCCGCGAGATGTCGAAAACTCCCGGACTTTCAAACACCTCCGGATCACGGTTTGCCGCACCGATCACCAGATGCAGGTTTGTTCCGGCGGGCACGCGGACGCCGCCGATTTCCACTTCTGCCGTGGTTTCGCGGTTGCCCAGCTGGTTGGGTGAGCGGAAGCGCAGCACCTCCTCCACCGCCGGTTTGATCAGCTCCGGCTGTGCCAGCAGCCTCTGTTTCTGCTCCGGGTGGTCATTGAGCAGCGCCAGCCCGTTGCCGATCAAATTCGTGGTGGTCTCATGACCAGCATTCAGAATGAATATGCAATTCTGGATCAGCTCGATCTCGCTCAGCTTCCCTTCTGCCCCCTCGCCTCGGATCAGACGCGTCAGCACGTCGGTTTCCGGATCGCCCGGATCAGCCCGGCGCCGGGCAATCAGATCCTGCAGATAGGTCTTGAACTCTTCGACAGCCCGGTGGCCCGCTGCCAGCTGAGCCTCGCTCAGCACAGGCTCCAAAGCGCCCAGAATTGCCAGCGACCAATCGCGGAGCGGCGCCCGCTCTGCCATCGGAACATCCAGCAAGTTGCCGATGACCTGGATCGGGATCGAAGCGGCGAAATCCTCGATCAGATCAACCTGCGCCCGGCCCGCCATCTGCTCAAGCAGGCAGTCAACCGTCTCAACCAGCCCCGGTTCCATCTTTGCGATCGCCCTAGGTGTCAGCGCCGAAGTCATGATCCTGCGCACCCGCGTGTGCAGCGGCGGGTCGGAAAACACCAGCGACGTGGTGTGATGCTCAAACAAAGGCGAGCCCGCGCCGTATTTCGGGGCAAAAACCTTTTTCTTGTCCGAAGAAAACAAAGTGGTGTCACGGTAAATACGATCCAGGTCCGCATGACGGCAAATCAGCATCGACCCGTCTGGCTGCGGCAGAACCGGCGCATCGCGCAGCAGCGCATCGTAAAAGGGAAACGGATCCTCCACAAATCCCCGCGGCGGATGTGCAAGATCGAAACCTTGTGCCCTCACAGATACTTGCTGGCTTCCCCTCATCTCACCCCTCCGGCGGTTCTGCTTGCCACGGTCAACAGCTTCCCGTCAGAAATGCGACTGTCAATCAATCAGGCAGCATCGAACCCAGCGTCACAACAGCCTCGCGCGGTTAACGAACATTGCAAATTGCTGGGTGACAGCGACGCGCGGAACCGATAGAAACAAACCATGAACACTGCCATTTCTTCGATCCGCAATCTTGGTCCCGCCTACGAGGAGGCCTGCCACCGTGCCGGTATCACCTCGGCCGAAGACCTGCGCGCCATCGGTGCCGATGCGGCCTATGCCCGGCTGTTGCAATCCGGCACCCGGCCGCATTTCATCGGCTATTACGTTCTGGTGATGGCGTTGCAGGGGCGGCCCTGGAACGATTGCAAGGGCAAGGAAAAAGAAGAACTGCGCAAGCGCTTCGACATGATCAAGGCCGATGTCCACCCTCAGCACAGTTCAAAACTGCTGTCGGAGCTGGATGCCATCGGCGTGCGCGCCACACCTGCGGACCTGAAAATTTCCGAACCCGCGCCGCGCTGATTGCCCCAAAATAAAAGGCCGCCCCGAAACAGGGCGGCCTCAATTCATCCGGTAAGCCAGTGGCTTAGCCGACCAGCTCGAGGCCGGAGAAGAAGTAGGCGATCTCCACAGCAGCGGTTTCCGGCGCGTCGGAACCGTGTACGGAGTTTTCGCCAACCAATTCAGCGAATTCAGCACGGATGGTGCCGGCCGCGGCATCTGCCGGGTTGGTGGCACCCATCACTTCACGGTTCTTGGCAATGGCGTTTTCGCCTTCCAGAACCTGAGCAACGATCGGAGCGGAAGCCATGAATTCACACAGTTCGTCATAGAACGGGCGCTCGGCGTGCACCTTGTAGAACTCGCCTGCCTGCGCTTTGGTCAGGTGGATGCGCTTCTGCGCAACAACGCGCAGGCCTGCTTCTTCAAATTTGGCGTTGATCTTGCCGGTCAGGTTGCGGCGGGTTGCATCGGGCTTGATGATCGAGAAAGTGCGTTCCAGAGCCATTTGGCATTCTCCTGATTGATGGGCCGCGGGCCAATGCCCGGGCCGGAAACTCCGCGCGCCGCGTAACATGGCTGGCGCCGCTTGGGAAGACGTTTTCAGGGCCAGCGCAGGCGCCCGTGCCTCAGGCGGGAAAATTTCTTGCCGGAAGAAGCGAAAGGGCCTGATTGACAGCCCCGGGCACCTGGGCCACACCGCTCTTCATGTTACGCATTCAGGACATCACCTATTCGGTCGAAGGCCGCCCGCTGATCGAGGGCGCCTCCGCCACTGTTCCCACTGGCCACAAGGTGGGCCTCGTGGGGCGCAACGGCACCGGCAAGACCACCCTGTTCCGCCTGATCCGGGGCGAGCTGGCGCTGGAGACCGGCAGCATCTCGCTGCCCTCCAAAGCCCGCATCGGCGGCGTTGCCCAGGAGGCCCCGGCGTCAAACGTGTCGCTGGTGAATACGGTGCTGGCCGCTGACACCGAACGCACTGCTCTGCTGGCCGAGGCTGAAACCGCCACCGATGCCGCCCGTATTGCGGAGATCCAGACAAGGCTCTCAGACATCGGCGCCTGGTCGGCTGAGGCGCGCGCCTCCTCCATCCTCAAGGGCCTGGGCTTTGACGACGAGGACCAGCAACGCCCCTGCGCCGATTTCTCCGGCGGCTGGCGGATGCGGGTGGCGCTTGCGGCCGTGCTGTTTGCCCAGCCCGACCTGCTGCTGCTTGATGAGCCCACCAACTACCTCGATCTCGAGGGCGCTTTGTGGCTGGAAAGCTACCTTGCGAAATACCCCCATACGGTGCTGATCGTCAGCCATGACCGCGGCCTGCTGAACCGCGCGGTTGGCGCGATCCTGCATCTGGAAGACAAGAAGCTCACGCTTTACCAGGGAACCTACGACACCTTTGCAGAGACCCGCGCTGCCCGAATTCTGGCAGCCCAGGCCGAAGCCAAGAAACAGGAAGCCCGCCGCGCCCACCTGCAAAGCTTTGTCGACCGTTTCCGGGCCAAGGCCACCAAGGCGGTGCAGGCCCAGTCCCGCCTCAAGATGATCGCCAAGATGAAGCCGATCACTACCCCGCAGGAAGCGGCCTTGCGCGCCTTCACCTTCCCCGAACCAGAGGAAATGTCGCCCCCGATCATACATCTGGAAGGCGGCACAACCGGTTATGGCGACACGGAAATCCTGAAGCGGCTGAACCTGCGGATCGATCAAGACGACCGCATTGCGCTGTTGGGCAAGAACGGCCAGGGCAAGTCGACGCTGTCGAAACTGCTGGCGGACCGGCTGCCGCTGATGGCGGGCAAGATGACCCGTTCCTCCAAGCTGCGCATCGGATACTTCGCCCAGCACCAGGTGGATGAGCTGTATGTCGATGAAACCCCGATCGACCACCTGCGCCGCCTGCGCCCGGATGAGGCACCCGCCAAACTGCGCGCACGCCTGGCCGGCTTTGGCCTGGGTGCGGGACAGGCCGAAACCGAGGTCGGAAGGCTGTCGGGCGGTCAGAAGGCACGGCTCAGCCTGCTCATTGCCACCATCGACGCGCCGCATATGCTGATCCTCGACGAGCCGACCAACCACCTGGACATCGAAAGCCGCGAAGCGCTGGTCGAAGCGCTGACCGCCTATTCCGGTGCGGTGATCCTGGTCAGCCACGATATGCATCTCCTCAGCCTGGTGGCGGACCGGCTCTGGCTGGTCTCCGGCGGCGCTGTCAAACCCTATAACGGCGACCTGGAAAGCTACCGCACGCTGCTTCTGGCCCGGGACAAACCCGCCAAGCCGGAGACCGCGAAACCGGCCAAGCCCAAACGCGCCTCCCGCGACGTGCTGCTCTCCCTGCGCTCAGAGGTCCGCAAATCCGAGGCCCGCGTCGAAAAGCTCAGCGAGATGCGCGAAAAGCTTGACGAAAAGCTGGCCGACCCTAGCCTGTATGAACCGGGCAAGGCCGCCGACATCGAGGTTTGGCAGAAAAAACACGCCGAATGCCTGGAAGCGCTGGAACGGGCCGAAGGCCTGTGGATGGACGCGCTTGAAAAGCTGGAGCAGGCTGAAGCGCAATGATCGACACCGCACTCCTGATCACATCCTTTGTGACGCTGTTTGTGATTATCGACCCGATTGGCCTCACGCCGATATTCATTGCGCTGACCCAAGGCATGCCGCCTGCCCGCCGCCGCGCCATCGCGCTGCGGGCCACCATCACCGCCGCCGTGCTGCTGGCACTGTTTGCCGCCCTGGGCGAGGCGGTTCTGGGCTTTATCGGCATTTCCATGCCAGCCTTCCGGGTGGCCGGTGGCATCTTGCTGTTCCTCACCGCGCTCGACATGCTGTTCGAACGCCGCAACAAACGGCGTGAGGACCGCAGCGAAGAGGATGATTTCGACGATCCCTCCATTTTCCCGCTGGCGATCCCGCTGATTGCCGGTCCTGGCTCCATCGCCACCGTGATCCTGCTGGCAGGCCAGCAACCCGGACTGGCAGGTTTTGCCATGGTGATGGGCGTTGTCGCGGCCGTGCTGGCCATCCTCCTGATCATGTGCCTGTTTTCCGGCCTGTTCGAACGCCTTCTCGGCAAGACCGGCATCACGGTTGTCACCCGGCTGCTGGGCATGCTGCTGGCCGCGCTCTCGGTGCAGTTCGTGCTGGACGGGCTGCGCGCCTTCGGCTTTGCAGGCTAGCATCACGCCCCGGCCCGCCTACATTAACGTCAGGAGGTGCGCGCATGGGCGAACATGACATCGGGCGGTTTATCTATCTGCTGCTGCTGCTGATTGCGGTTGGCTCCTGGGTCTTTGTGCAAAACCGCCAAAGCATTGGCAAAACCCTGCAAATGTTTGCCGTCTGGGGCTTCATCTTCCTCGGCGCCGTGGCGTCCTACGGGCTGTGGGAGGACATCCGCCAGACCGTGCGCCCGCAGCAAAGCGTTGCTGTCGATGCCGGCCGGGTCGAGGTTCCGCGCGCACCGGACGGTCACTACTACTTGACATTGGAGGTGAACGGTGCGGCCATCGAGTTCCTGGTCGATACCGGCGCCAGCCAGGTCGTGCTGAACGCCGCCGATGCGCAGCGCGCCGGGATTGATACCAAAAACCTCGCCTACCTCGGCCGCGCCCGCACCGCCAATGGCGAAGTGCGCACGGCCTCGGTCTGGGTTGATGAGATATCGCTGGGCGGCATCACCGATACCAGCGTGCGCGTCTGGGTCAACCAGGGGGAGCTGGAGCAATCCCTCTTGGGCATGGGATACCTGCAGCGCTGGTCCGGTTTAGAAATCCGCAATGGTGCGCTGATCCTGACCCGCTGAATGGTGCCTTGCGGCACCTGCCTCCGGCGGGAGGTATTTTTAACCAGAAAGAAGCCGCCGGCCCGCTTCTTTCTGGTCCGAAATACTCCGGGGTGAATTGGCCGCGAGGCCGAGAGGGGCAGCGCCCCTGATCTTTTCCAGCCCCGGAGCAGCGCCCCGCTCTCTCAGGTTCAGCTGTCTTCCAAAGAGGGCAGAATGAAACCGGTAACCGGGTATACCCGGCCAAAGGCGCCAGGGTTGCTTTCCAGCCGCACCGCCGACCAGTCGTTTTCCTTGGACACGTCAATCACCGCCATGCCCAGCGAGACCTTGTTGCGGTGCCAGTTGGCGTGGTTGACCTCTATCCGGCGGGTGTCTTCGACCTTGGACACCACCGCCACATGCCCCAGCGGATTGGAGCGGGTTGCGCTGAAGGCCATCACCGCGCCGGGCTGAGGGTCCTGCCCGCGCAGGAACTGGCCCTTGGCCTGTCCCCACCAGGTTTTGGCGTTGCCGTAAATTTCGATACCGCTGGCGTTGCGGGCAAACGGCACGCACCACACGCGTTTGCCGCTGGACTGCAGGTTTTCCACCTGGTTCACGGCATATTCCAGGCGCTCGGCCTCGACCTCTGCGCGGCTGACCGCGCCGCCGTTCGGGCTTGCGCAATTGGCCAGGATCAGCAGGCTTGCAGCCGCAAGCGGCAGGTGCCGTGCCCGCGAAAACGCACGCTCCATGGTGATCTGTCCCCCAGTCGTCTTGTTCTTTTGGCGGGGAGCAATACTGCGGAACTGCGATTCAGGCGAGCATTTCCTGCACATTTGAAACAAACCTGATCGGAATTGGCAGAAAACCGCCGAACGAATTTCGCCCGCAGGCTATTTCTCGGCCTTCTTTTCCCAGCGTCCGCTTTCCTCGGACCAGTACTGGGCAGAACAGCCCGCATCGGTCAGGCTTTTCCATTGTCCGCGGGCATGCTGCACTGCCTCCGGATCGGTGCCGTCGAACAGGATGCAGACGCGGCTCAGCGCCTGCACCTCCTCCGGCGTGACCGCGGCGCCATCCACCGCCATCACGCAATCCGGGCTATTTGCCGCCTCCGGTCCCGCCGTCAGCAGCACCGGCTGCAGCGCATCGTGGGGGCCGCCCGCCAGGCCATGGGCCAGGAAGCTCTCCTCCGGCCCCAGCCACAGGCGGTCATCCAGCCAGGCCATGCGTTCAGGGTCGCGCCCGCGCACCGCAATGCGCCAGCCCGCCCCGCGCGCCTTGTCCAGGAGAACCGGCAGGGTCTCCTCCAGCGGCCTGCGCGTCAGATGATAGAAATAGGCAGCCCCCATGCCTGCTTATTCCGCCTCGAACTTGTCCGCGACCAGCCGGTTCAGCGCCGCAACACCCCAGCCGGTGGCGCCTTTGGGCGCGTAAGAGGTATCGGATTTCACGGACGCCACACCCGCGATGTCCAGATGGATCCAGGGCATGTCTTCCTTGATGAAGCGTTGCAGGAACTGCGCCGCGGTGATTGAGCCCGCGGGACGCCCGCCGACGTTCTTCATATCGGCAATGCGCGATTTCAGCTGGTCATCATAGGCCTTGCCCAAGGGCATCCGCCAAGCACCCTCATCCTCGGCCTTAGCTGCCTTCAGGAATGCATTGCAGAGGTCGTCGTCATTGGAGAAGACACCGGCATTCTCATGTCCCAGGCCGATGATGATGGCGCCGGTCAGGGTGGCCAGGTCAATCACGCCCGCTGGCTTGAACCGCTCCTGCGCGTACCACAGCACGTCGCACAGAACCAGGCGGCCCTCGGCATCGGTGTTGATGATCTCAACCGTGTCGCCCTTCATCGACTTCACTACATCGCCCGGACGGGTGGCATTGCCGGAAGGCATGTTTTCAACAAGACCCACCAGGCCGACGACATTCGCCTTGGCCCTGCGTAAAGCCAGCGCCTTCATGGTGCCGGTGACTACACCTGCGCCGCCCATGTCCATGGTCATCTCTTCCATGCCGCCCGCGGGCTTCAGCGAGATGCCGCCAGTATCGAACACCACCCCCTTGCCGACCAGTGCCAGAGGAGCCGCATCCTTGGCGCCGCCCTTCCACTGCATGACAGCCACCTTGGAAGGACTATCGGATCCCTGCCCCACGCTAAGGAGCGTGCGCATGCCCAGTTTTTCCAGTTCCGCCTCTTCCAGAACCTCGACCTCCAGGCCGATCGCTTTCATCTCTTCGATGCGGCGGGCGAATTCGGTGGTGGTCAGCACGTTGGCGGGTTCATTGACCAGGTCGCGGGTCATATGCACGCCCTCGGCCACCGCCAAAAGCGGCGCACAGGCGGCTTCCAGATCAGCAGGCGTCTTGGAGGCGATCACCACTTCCCCCTCCGGCTTGTCCTCCTTGGGCGATTTGTGGTCGTCAAAACCGTAGTCGCGCAGGGCGATCCCCATAGTCAGATCCGCCGCCTTGTTCATGCTGCCCGCCATCACGGTGAGCCGTTTGCCCGCAACGGCCTTGGCCAGCTTGGCCCCCGTCTGGCGCGCCTCCACCGGGGTCAGCTTGCGCGGCAGCACCTGAACCAGCAGCGCCTCGGCCTGCATGCCAGCAGGCCAGCCCAGCGAAATCACATCGCCGGTCTTGGCTTTCTTGAAACCCTCCGATTCGATCAGCCGGGCAATCGCGCCTTTGCTCAGCCGGTTGGCACTGCGCGCGGCCTGATCCATGCTGCCCTCGGGCGTCACCATCACCGCCACGCGGCCGGTCATTTCCGCCAAGGCCTTGGGGTCGTAATCGGCAAAACGGATCGGGGTAAGGCTGCTCATTCCGTGCTCTCCTGCTGAGGTCATGCGTTTCTTTGACAAAACAGGTATCCTGCCCGGAACCGCTTGGCCAGACCTGCCTTCGCCTCTGCGCGATCCGCGGTCTGCCGCCGATCCACGCCCTTGGCGAGAATGCAGTTTTCCCCGCCAGCCAAATCCACTAAGGTCCCGCAAAACAACAATGGCAAGATCTGGGGGGATCGGGTGTCACGCTACGACAGGTATGTGCTGTCACAATATCTGCTGTTCTTCGGCTTTTTCGCGCTGATTCTGGTGGCCGTCTTCTGGGTCAACCGGGCCGTTGTGCTGTTTGACCGGCTGATCGGCAATGGCCAGTCGGCCTTGGTCTTCCTGGAATTCACCGCGCTGACCCTGCCGAACCTGATCCGCATGGTTCTGCCGATTGCGGCCTTTGGCGCCTCGGTCTGGGTGACCAACCGGCTGAACAGCGAAAGCGAGCTGACGGTTCTGCGCGCCACCGGCACCAGTCCCTGGCAAATGGCGCGGCCTGCTCTGGCCTTCGGTGTGATCACCGCTCTGATGATGTCGGCGCTGACCCACTACCTGCTGCCTGCCTCGATCAGCCAGCTGGAGGTGCGCGAAAGCGAAGTGTCGCGCAACATCACCGCCAAACTGCTGAGCGAGGGCGACTTCCTGCATCCGGCAGATGGCGTTACCTTCTACATCCGCCAGATCGATCCGGACGGCACCCTGAACGATGTCTTCCTGTCGGACCGCCGCGATCCAGCGGTGAGCGTGACCTATACCGGCGCGCGCGCCTTTCTGGTGCGCGACGAAAGCAGCGCGCATCTGATCATGGTGGAAGGCATGGCACAGCGGCTGGACAATGAAACCGGGCGGCTGTCGACCACGTTTTTCTCAGACTTCTCCTACGATATCAGCGCTTTGGCACGGCAAGCTGAGAGCCCGGCGCGCAATATCCGGGCCATTCCCAGCCTTGAGTTGCTGACCAGCCCCGCCACGGTCACCAAACAGGATGGCTACACAGCCGGCGCCCAGGCCGAAGAGCTGCATCTGCGCTTTGCCCGCGCCCTGGTCTGCGTGGCCGTCACGCTGATCGGGTTTTCCGCGCTGATGATCGGCAGCTTCTCCCGCTTTGGCGTCTGGCGGCAGGCCTTCCTCGCTTTTATCGTCTTGATCTTTGTCGAAGGCCTGCGCGGCGTGGTCTCCGAACCGGTGCTGGACAACCCCAGCCTGTGGCCGCTGATTTACCTGCCCACGGTGCTGGGACTTGGCGTGGCGCTGGTCTTCCTGATCCTCGCCGCCCGGCCCAAGCGGACCCGGGCACCACTGCCGGAGGCACCGGCATGAAACTGGATTTCTACTACGCCCGCCGGTTCCTGCAATGGTTCCTGGTGATCTGCGCGGTGCTGATGACTCTGGTCATGCTGATCGACCTCAACGAACAGGTGCGCCGCTTTGATGCCCTGGATCTCAGCCTGGCGCAGCTGCTGGGTCTGACCCTGCTGAACATCCCTCCCGCGCTCAGCGAGTTCCTGCCGCTGATCATGATCCTGACCACCATCGTGCTGTTTGTCGGCCTCGCCCGCAGCAGCGAGCTGGTGGTGACCCGCGCCATCGGCCGCTCTGGCATCCGGGCGCTGGCGGCTCCGGTGCTGTCGGCTGCGGCCATCGGCGGGCTGGCGGTCACCATGCTGAACCCGATCGCCGCCGCCACTGCCAACCGCTACCAGGATCTGGCCGAGACCTATCATAACGGCGGTCCTTCGGCGCTGTCGCTGTCGGGTGAAGGCCTGTGGCTGCGCCAGGGCGGCGCCCAGGGCCAGTCGGTGATCCACGCCAAGGGCTACAGCGGCGACGGTGCCGATATCACCCTGCACGACGTCTCGATCCACAGCTACACGACCGCAGGCGGGCCGGTGCGCCGCATCACCGCCGAAAGCGCCCGGCTGATGGGCAGCAACTGGGTGCTGGCCAATGCCAAATCCTGGCCGCTGGCGGCCGGCATCAACCCGGAATCCGGCGCCGCCCAGCATGACGAGCTGCAACTGCCCACCACGCTCACCACCGACCGCATCCGCGATACGCTGGGCACCGCCAGCGGCATCTCGATCTATGACCTGCCCGCCACCATCCGCGAGCTCTCGGCAGCCGGTTTCACCACCAAACGCTATGAAGTACGCTACCAGGCTGAGCTGGCCCGGCCGCTGTTCCTGATTGCCATGGTGCTGGTCGGCGCCTCCTTCACCATGCGGCACGCCCGCTTTGGCGGAACCGGATTGGCGGTGCTGATGGCGGTGCTGTTGGGATTCGGGCTTTATTTCATCCGCAATTTCGCGCAAATCCTTGGCGAGAACGGGCAAATCCCGGTGGCGCTTGCTGCCTGGGCACCGCCTGCCGCCGCGATACTATTGACCTTGGGACTGCTTCTCCATGCCGAAGACGGGTAACCTGCGCCGGGCGCTGCTTCTTTCCGCCGTGCTGCCCTGGCTGGCGCTGACCGCCCCTGCCCCGCAGGCGCAAACCGCCGCGCCGCCGGACCCCGCGCAGCCCGCCATGCTGGTGGCCGATCAGGTCTTCATCACCCCGGACCGCACCCTGGTGGCCGAGGGCAATGTCGAGGCGTTCCAGGGCAATATCCGCCTGAAGGCCAAAAAGATCACCTTTGACCAGACCAGCGGCACCCTGCAGATCGAAGGCCCGATCCGCATCGACCAGGATGGCGGCGTCACCATTCTGGCCAATGCCGCCGAGCTGGACCGCGACCTGCGCAACGGCCTGCTGACCGGCGCGCGTATGGTGTTCCAGCAGCAGCTGCAGCTGGCCTCGCTGCAGATGACCCGGGTCAGCGGCCGCTATACCCAGCTTTACAAGACCGCTGTCACCTCCTGCCACGTCTGCGACGACGGCCGCCCGCCGCTCTGGCAGATCCGGGCCGAGCGGGTCACTCATGACCAGCAGGAACGCCAGCTCTATTTCGAAAGCGCCCAGCTGCGGGTGCTGGATGTGCCTATCTTCTATTTCCCGGCGATCCGCCTGCCGGACCCGTCGCTGGACCGGTCCTCCGGTTTCCTGATCCCGTCGCTGCGCTCCACCTCGAACCTCGGCACCGGCATCCGGCTGCCATATTTCTTCACCCTCGGCCCGCACCGCGACCTGACGATTGCACCCTATGTCTCCTCCAGCACCCAAACGCTGGACCTGCGCTACCGGCAGGCGTTCCGCCGCGGCCGGATCGAGTTTAACGGCGCCTATACACAAGACGACTTGTTCCCGGATGAAGACCGCGGCTACATCTTTGGCGAAGGCCGGTTCGATCTGCCTAACGACTTCCGTTTCACCTTCGACGTCAAGGCGGTCTCGGATGATGCTTACCTCGAAGACTACGGCCTGCCCGACTTGGACCGTCTGCGTTCCGAGGCGGTGCTGTCACGGGCTAAGCGCGACAGCCTGTTCCGGACTTCGCTGACCCACTACAAGACCCTGCGCTCCAGCGAAAACCAAGCCGATATTCCGTCCGGCATTGCCGAGATTTACTATCAGACCCGCCATTTCCCGGCCCTGACCGGCGGCGAGCTGCGGCTGACCCTTCAGGGCCACGGGCACCGCCGCAGCTCCAGCCTGGAAGGCACGGAAACCGACAGCAATGGCCGCGACTTGGCCCGGCTCACCGCTGACATCGACTGGCGCCGCAATTGGCGCCTGGGCTACGGCATCATTGCGGAATGGGAAGTGGGGGCTGCGGCCGACGCATTCCGCGCCTATGACGAGGCCTTCTTCACCGAGGAAATCACCCGCCTGACCCCGCGTACCGCGCTCACCCTGCGCCTGCCGATGAGCCGCCGCGAAGCCGGCGGCGCCACCCAGTATCTGGAGCCCATCCTGCAACTTGGCTGGCGCGACGAGGGCGGCGGCGACGTGGTCAGCGAGGAAAGCCGCTTTGTCGAGTTCGGCCAGGGCAACCTGCTGGCGCTGTCACGGTTTCCGGCCACGGATGCCCGCGAGGACGGGCTGACCCTGGTCTACGGCGCCAACTGGGCCCGCTATGCCCCGGCCGGCTGGCAGGCCTATGCCACTGTGGGACAGGTGCTGCGCAGCGAGGGCGACAGCCGCTTTACCAAAAGCTCCGGCCTGGGCGGCACCTCTTCGGACCTGCTGCTGGCAGGTCAGCTGAAATTCGGCGACGGGCTGGCGGTCTCCAGCCGCGGCCTGCTGAACGGCTCGCTGAATTTCTCCAAGGCAGAATTCCGCGGCGATTGGCGCACCGACCGTTCCAGCCTCTCCGGCACCTACTTGTGGCTCGGCACCGATCCGGCGGAAGACCGAACCGAGGAAACCTCGGAACTTTGGTTCGACGGCAGCTATGATTTCAACCCCAGCTGGTCGGCCAGCGCCCGGCTCCGCTATGATGTCGCCGGCGCCCAGGCCACCCGCGCAGGTCTCGGTGTCGCCTACAGCAACGAATGCGTGACGGTCGACCTGTCAGTCAACCGCCGCTATACATCAACAACAAGTGTTGAGCCGACAACCGATTTCGGCTTTACCATCTCGCTCAGCGGATTTTCCGTGAAAAGCGGCAGCAAACAGTACAGGCGGTCATGCAGCAAGACGTGAATACCCGGTTCCGGGCTCCTTTCCTTTCCCGCGCTCTCAAATCGGCCGCCGCGCTGGCCTTGGCCGCAGGCCTCGGCCTGACCGGCTTGGGGCTGACTGGCCTGCCCGCAGGCGCGCAGAATCTCTTTGCCCCGGCAATCACCGTGAACGACGACGTCATCACCCGCTACGAGCTGGAACAGCGCGCCCGCTTTCAGGCAGCGCTGCGGGTGCCGGGCGATCCGCTGGAAACCGCCCGCAAGGAGCTGATTGACGACCGGCTCAAGCTGGCGGTTCTGGAAGAAGCCGGGATCGACCTGTCCGACGAGGACGTCACCGCCGGCATGGAAGAGCTGGCAGGCCGCGCCAACCTGTCGCTGAACGACTTCCTGACCGCGCTGCAGCAGCAGGGCGTGGAGCCGCAAACCCTGCGCGACTTCGCCAAGGTCGGGCTGGGCTGGCGCGAATACACCCGCGCCCGCTTCCTGTCCCGTGCCCGCCCCACACCGGACGAAATCGACCGCGCCATGGGCGCCGCCGGCACTGGCAGCGTCCAGGTCCTGCTGAGCGAATTCATCGTGCCGATCAACGAGCAGAACGCCCCCCAGGTCGAGGACCTGGTGGATCAGGTGGCGCAGCTCAAGAGCTATGACAGCTTCTCGGCCGCGGCGGCGCAATACTCCGCCGCCTCCAGCCGCAATGACGGCGGCCGCCTGCCCTGGATGCCGCTGACCAAACTGCCGCCGCAACTGCAGGAAATTGTGCTGGCGCTGAAACCGGGCGAGATTTCCGAACCGCTGCCGCTGCAGGGCGCCGTTGCGCTGTTCCAGATGCGCGGCGTGCGCGAAGTGGACGGCGCCGCCCCCCGCTACACCGCCATTGAATACGCAGCCTATTACCTGCCTGGCGGCCGCACTCCCGAAGCACTTGCCGCCGCACAGGACGTGGTGAACAGCACCGACACTTGCGATGATTTCTACGGGCTGGCCCAGGGCCAGGACCCGTCGGTGCTGGACATCCAGAGCTTGCCGCCGTCGGAACTTCCCGCCGATATCGCCCTGGAGCTGGCCAAGCTGGACCCGAATGAAACCTCCACCGCGCTGACCCGCAACAACGGTCAGACCCTGATGGTGCTGATGCTCTGTGGCCGTACTGCCGATCTGGGCGAGGACAGCTCCCGCGACACCGTCGCCAACGCGCTCACCGCGCAGCGGATGACCTCCCTGGTCGAGAGCTACCTGGAGCAGCTGCGCGCCGACGCGCGGATCGACATCAAATGAGCGCTGCCGGGCCCATTGCGCTCAGCTGCGGCGAACCCGCAGGCATTGGCCCGGAAATCGCAGTGAAGGCCTGGGCAGCCTTGCGCGGCAGCTGCCCGTTCTTCTGGATCGGCGACCCGCGCCACCTGCCTGCCGGGACACCGGTCAAAGAGATCGCCGCCCCCGCCGAAGCGGGCACCGCGTCTGCTGACAGTTTTCCCGTGCTGCCTCTTACCTTTGGCGGCAGCGCGGCCAAGGGCACCGCGGATCCGGCCAATGCTGCCGGAGTGATCCAAGCAATCGAAACTGCCGTCCGGATGGTGCAGGCAGGCAAGGCCGCCGCTGTCTGCACTGCCCCGATCCACAAGAAGGCGCTGATCGACGGCGCCGGTTTTGCCTACCCCGGCCATACCGAGTTTCTGGCAGCCCTCGCAGGCCGCAGCCGTGTGGTGATGATGCTGGCCAGCGCGCAGCTGCGCGTGGTGCCTGCCACCATCCACATCGCCCTGGCCGATGTGCCCAAGGCGCTCACGCCCGAAGTGTTGCGCGAGACCGTTGAGATCACCGCCGCAGGCCTGCGCGATCAATTCGGCATCGCCGCGCCCCGCATCGCGGTGGCAGGCCTCAACCCCCATGCCGGCGAAGGCGGCGCCATGGGCTCGGAAGAACTCGATTGGATCAACGCACTGATCGGTGAGCTGCAATCAGATGGCCTGAATGTCACCGGCCCGCACCCCGCCGACACCTTGTTCCACGCCGCCGCCCGCGCCCGCTATGACGCGGCGGTCTGCATGTATCACGACCAGGCGCTGATCCCGATCAAGACGCTGGATTTCGACCGCGGCGTCAACGTGACCCTGGGCCTGCCGTTCATCCGCACATCCCCCGATCACGGCACCGCTTTCGATATCGCCGGCACCGGCCAGGCCAATCCAACCAGCCTCATCGAAGCCCTGAAGCTGGCGCAGTCGATGGCCGCCAGCCCTTGATTCTTCTTCTGGCGGGAAATATCCCCGCCGGAGGCATGAAATTTTTGGCGCGCGCCCTGCGCCCAGTCCCAAGGTCCAGATGACATGAGCGCTATCGACTTCTTCCCCCCTTACGTGAAGTGATCGCAACGCATCAGCTGTCGGCCCGCAAATCTCTGGGCCAGAACTTTCTTTTGGACCTGAATCTCACCGCCAAGATCGCGCGCCAGGCCGGCGACCTTGCCACCTGCGACGTGCTCGAAATCGGCCCGGGACCCGGCGGCCTCACCCGCGGCCTGCTGGCCGAAGGCGCCCGGCGGGTGCTGGCGGTGGAAAAAGACAGCCGCTGCCTGCCCGCACTGCAGGAAATCGCAGACGCCTACCCGGGCCGTTTCGAGGTGATCAATGGCGACGCGCTGGAGATCGACCCGCTCGAACACCTGACGCCGCCGATCCGCATCGCCGCCAACCTGCCTTATAACGTCGGCACCGAGCTGCTGGTGCGCTGGCTCACGCCCAAGAACTGGCCGCCGGTCTGGCAGAGCCTCACCCTGATGTTCCAGCGCGAGGTGGCCGAGCGCATCGTCGCGCAGCCCGGCTCCAAGGCCTATGGCCGCCTGGCGATCCTGGCCCAGTGGCGGGCGGATGCAAAGATCGTGCTGTCGCTGCCGCCCGGCGCCTTCACCCCGCCGCCCAAGGTCTCCAGCGCAGTAGTGCATCTGGACGCCCTGCCCCAACCTCGGTTCGAGGCCGATGCCGCGGTGCTGTCGCGCGTGGTGGCCGCCGCCTTCAACCAGCGCCGCAAAATGCTGCGCGCTTCGCTGAAAGGCATCTCGCCCGCGATCGAAGACCACCTGACCGCCGCAGGCATCCCGCCGACCGAACGCGCCGAGCAGGTGAGCCTTGAGGCCTTCTGCGCCCTGGCGCGCGAAGTTGCCAAAACCTGATTTATCTTCTCTTGCCAGTCTTTTCCCGGAGGCCTGTTTTCCGATGACCCAGACCGTATCATCCCGCCCGACGCTTCTGTCCGTCAACGTCAATGCCGTGGCGTATCTGCGCAACCGGCGCGAGGTGCCGTGGCCGAACCTGATCGACATCTCCCGCGCCATTCTGCAGGCGGGCGCCCATGGCATCACCGTGCATCCCCGTCCGGATGAGCGCCACATCCGCTTTTCCGACCTGCCCGCGCTGGCAAAACTCACCCGCGAGGAATTCCCGGAAACCGAGTTCAACATCGAGGGCTACCCCACCCGCCACTTCATCGACCTGGTGCTGGAAAACAACCCGCATCAGGTCACGCTGGTGCCGGACACGCCGGAGCAATCCACCTCTGATCACGGCTGGGATTTCGCCAAGGACGGCGAAATGCTGCGGCCCGTCGCCGAGGAATTCAAAGCTGCGGGCATCCGCGTCTCCTGCTTCGTGGACGCCAGCCCGGCAGACCCGGCACTGGCGCAGCAGGCAGGCGCGGACCGGATCGAATTCTACACCGGGCCTTACGCCAACCAGGCCACGCCGGAGGCAACCGCCGCTGAGCTGGCCAAGATCAAGGACACCGCCGGCGCCGCCCGCGCGCTTGGCGGCTTGATGATGAACGCAGGCCACGACCTGACGGTCGAAAACCTGCCCGCTCTGCGGCAGGCGGTCCCGGATCTGGCGGAGGTTTCCATCGGCCACGGCCTGACCGCCGATGCCTTGATGCTGGGCTTCCCCGAAGCGGTCCGCCGCTACCTGCGGGTGCTCGGCCACGGCGCCTGAAACCCCCTCCCATTGCATTAATTCAAGGGCTCCCGGCCGCTGGCCGCCGGAGCCCTTTTCCGTCTGCACCCTCACAGCATCGTGAAACGGATGTGAATTGCCCGGCGAAACCCATTATGTACTGATTGGTTCCTATAACAAAATCCAAACAGTACCAAAGGGAGGTACCCATGAAGAAACTTCTGTTCACGGCGTTTTGCGCCCTGTCGATGATGCTCGCCAGCCCGCCGGCTGACGCTGGCTCCGGTTCCGGCGCGGGCGGGCTGACAACCCATGTGGTGAACTCCACCAGCCGCGGCATCGCCATGGACGGCTTCGACCCGGTGGCCTATTTCACCACCGGCGCCGCAACCAAGGGCGGCCAGGCGTTCCGCCATGCCTACAAGGGCCGGACCTGGCTGTTTGCCTCCGCCCAAAACCGCGACCAATTTGCTGCCGCACCGGAGAAATACGCCCCCCAAAACAACGGCTGGTGCGCCTGGGCCGTGGCCCATGGCTATGCTGCGGAAACCGATTTCATCAACGGCTGGTTCATTGAGGATGACAAGCTTTACATCACCTGGTCCGCCGAGGTGAAGGACCGTTTCCTGCAGGACAAGGCCAATCTGCTGGCCCAGAACCAGGCCAACTGGAACACCGTGCATACCGGGCTGCAGGAAGGCTCCGTCAAATTTGTCTCCCATTCGCAGCGCCCGAACCTGGGTTTCCAGCACCCGCAGCAAATGCCGGACTCCTGATCCCGGGCCCGGTTGCGCCCCGGTTGCGCACCGGTTGCGATTGAACCCGCCCCGGCCCGGCACTATGCTCCCCTCTGCTCCGCCCTGCATCACCGCCGGGCGGCGTTTGCAGCGGCAGAGGCACAGGCATGAGCAGACCCCGGCAGTTCAACGAGGAAGACGCCCTGGAAGGCGCCATGATGCTGTTCTGGAAGCGCGGCTATGCGGGCACCAACCTGCCCGATCTGCTGGACGCAATGGGGCTTACCCGCGGCTCGTTCTACAAGGCCTTTACCGACAAGCACTCGGTCTACTTGCGGGCCCTGGACCACTATGGCGCAACCCGGATGGCCAAGGCCCTGGCGGAGCTAGCCGCCAAGGACGGCCCGCCGCCGCGCGATCGGCTGACCAATTTCTTCTACCGCACCGAAAACACACCGCAGCGCCCCGCTCCGCGGATCGGCTGCTTCCTGTGCAATGTCATGGTCGAGATGGCCCCCTTCGACGCCGAAAGCGAGGCCCGCTGCCACCGGATTTCCCGGCAGCTTTGGACCGCGCTTTATTCGATTGTGCAGGAAGTGGCGCCGGATCAGCCGCGCGATGTGCTGGAGCGCAAGGCAACTGCGCTGCAACGGCTTTATCTGGGCTCCCACGCGATGGGCCGCATGGGAGCCTCTTTTGATGCCTGGCCAGACCTGCTGCAAGAGCTGCTCTGACCGGGGCTAATTCAGGAAAACCTGCTTACTCAGCCGCTTCGGCAGCGTCTGACGCGCCATCGTCCGGCTTGGTCTTCGGCTTGGGCTTGGCGCGCGGCCGGGTGGCTTTCTTTGGCTTGGCGTCTTCTTCACCGCCATCCGCGGCCGCTTCGCCAGCATCCTCTGCCTTGGCCGCAGGTTTGCGGCTGCGGGGCTTGCGAGCCGGAGCCTTTTTGGCAGGTGCTTCTGCCGGGGCCTCGGAAGGCGCTGCCGCCTGGCTTTCAGGGGTCTCGACCAAGCCGCTGTCGCCGCCGTTGCCATTATCGCCGCGCGGGTCGATCACCTCAGGCTGCGGCGCTTCGGCCGGGTCTGCCGCCGGTGCAGCTGCAGCAGCTGCGGCTTCGCGCTCCTGGCGCTCCAGCCGCTCGGCACGCTCGCGGTCGCGCTCAGCCTGGCGTTCGCGGTTCTGCCGCTCCTGCTCCTCGCGGCGCGCTTCGATCTCGCGCTGCGCCTCGTTCAGCATCCGCAGATAATGCTCGGCGTGCTGCTGAAAGTTCTCAGTCGCAACCCGGTCATTGCTCAGCTGCGCGTCGCGGGCCAGCTGATTGTACTTGTCGATGATCTGCTGCGGAGTTCCGCGCACCTTGCCCTCGGGGCCCGAGCTGTCGAACACCCGGTTGACGACATTGGCGCCATTTGGGCAATTCCGGTTCGACTTGGAGCGTGAACGTGATTTGGACGATCTCATATGCCTATCATAAGCCTTGAGTTAATGCGCCGTTGACCCTGTGCAGCGCGCCTCAGCGCCGGATCGTTAGCTTTTTTGGGCTTGATGCCGCGGGAGGGCTTGCAGAGCTCTCTCCTCAAGCAGCTCCTCTGAGTAACCATGTTACAGAGCCCCATACAAGGGGCACAAGGCGATTTTCCAGGATTTTTCTTTCTAAAACACGAATTTTCGCGCTATTTCCCGCTCTTTGCGCCGGAATGCGCCCGCACCACCCGGTCGCGGCCGTCCAAATCGGGCAGCACAGAGATGCCGTGCAACCCCGCAGCCTCCAGCAGAGCACTGACAGCTTGCCCCTGCGACGGGCCAATCTCCAGCAGGACCCGCCCGCCCGGCGCCAGATGCGCCGCCACCGAGGCTGCAATCCTGCGGTAGGCACCCAGCCCGTCGCCGCCATCGGTCAACGCAATCCCCGGCTCATGGCCGCGCACCTCCGCCGACAGGCCCTCCATCTCATCCAGCGCGATATAAGGCGGGTTCGAGACGATCAGGTCAAACTCCCCCTCAACCTTCTCGAACCAGTCCGACTGCTGGATATCCGCGCGCATCTCAACCCGGTGCAGCACCGCATTGGCGCTGGCCTGCAGGCAGGCAGCCTCGCTGATGTCCACCCCCAGCCCGGCTGCCTCCTGCCGCTCTGCCAGCAGCGTCACCAGGATGCATCCGGACCCCAGGCCCAGATCCAGCACCCTGCGGTAAGGCTCCGCCAGCGCCGCCTCGATCAAGATCTCGGTTTCCGGCCGCGGGTCCAGCACATCGCGCGAGACCTTGAAACGGCGCCCGTAAAACTCGCGCTCACCGATCAGATGCGACACCGGCACCCGCACGGCGCGCAGCGCAATCAGCTGCTCGTAGCGTTCGGCGATTTCCGGCGCCAGCTCTTCGGGTGCGATCAGCGTCACCCGGCTGGCCTCGATCCGCGCCGCATGGGCCAGCAGCACCCGCGCATCGCGCGCCGGGTCCTGTACCCCGGCTGCGCGGAGTTTGGCTGTTGCTGCCGCCATTGCCTGTGCCGCGGTCTCTGCCATGGTTACTGCCCCATCTCGGCCAGCAGCCGTGCCTGATTGTCCGCGGTCAGCGCGTCGATGATCTCTTCCAGATCGCCGCCCATCACCTGATCCAGCTTGTAAAGCGTCAGGTTGATGCGGTGATCGGTCATGCGCCCCTGAGGGAAGTTGTAGGTGCGGATGCGTTCCGACCGGTCGCCCGACCCCACCTGGCTTGCGCGGTCCGCCGAGCGCTCGCGGTCGATCCGCTGCCGCTCCAAGTCGTAAAGCCGCGTCTTCAGCACCTGCATGGCAATCTCGCGGTTGCGGTGCTGGGACTTCTCCGAGGAGGTCACAATCAGCCCGGTCGGCAGGTGGGTGATCCGCACCGCCGAGTCGGTGGTGTTCACATGCTGCCCGCCGGCACCTGACGCCCGCATGGTGTCGATGCGGATGTCATTCGGATCGATATGAAGATCCACATCCTCCGCCTCCGGCAGCACCGCCACCGTCGCCGCCGAAGTATGGATACGCCCGCCGCTTTCGGTCGTGGGCACCCGCTGCACCCGGTGCACACCCAATTCATACTTCAGCCGGGCAAAGACATTCTCGCCCTTGATATGGGCCACCACCTCCTTGATGCCGCCCAGCTCCGTCGGTTGCTCCTCGATGATGTCGAACTTCCAGCCCTGCGCCTCGGAATAGCGCTGGTACATCCGCAGCAAGTCACCGGCAAACAGCGCCGCCTCATCGCCGCCGGTGCCGGGCCGGATTTCCAGCATCGCCGGACGCCCGTCAGCTGCATCCTTGGGCAAGAGCGCCAACTGCAGCGCATGCTCCGCTTCCGGGATGGCCGCCTTCAGCGCCGGGATCTCCTCCTCTGCCAGATCCTTCATATCCGGATCCGCCAGCATCGCTTCCGCCTCGTCCAGATCGCTCAGCAGCTTGCGGTAGGCGCCAATCTGCTCCGCCACCGGGCGCAGATCGGAATACTCCTTGGCCAGGGCGGCAATATCCCCGCCCCCGGCACCATCCGCCATTGCGGCTTCAAGATACTGAAACCGCTGCAGGATCTGTTCCAGCCGTTCTTCGGGGACCATGGGCGCGCCTATGCTTGTTCATGTTTTGGCCAATTCTGCCCATTGTGATATGCTAGAGCCATGCGACATGCCAGAGCCCTTATTGCCACAATCTTCCTCGCCCTGCCCGGCCTGGCGCTCGCGGATGTGACCGGACCGGGCGGCAAGACCATTGATTGCTACTGCACCGACAAGTCCGGCTCCCGCGTCGAACTGGGTGAGTTGCGCTGCCTGCAAGTCGACGGCCGCATGTTCATGGCGCAATGCCAGATGTCCCTGAACGTGCCGATGTGGCGCGAGGTGCAAAGCAGCTGCCTGTCGGCGTCGCTGAACGGTTATTCAGGCGCAGAATCGGAGCTGCCGCAGCTTTAAGCGGCTTCGCCCCCGGCAAAAATGGACGCCGTTAACAAAGTTCTGCGCATTCTGAACAACCAGAGCCTTGAAGGACCGCAATGGCGGCACACAAATATCGCCCCTGAACAAATTCGCGTTTATGACTTGATGTAGTCTTCGATGCTTCCAGTTAGCGTCTTACAGCTTCCGCTCCTTGGACTTCTCCAGCCCCCGCCACCATGCACTCTTTCCTGGAAACTGAAACTTGAAAAAGTCTTGTCCAAATCCAGACGGATTGAAATGGTGACCTTTACCTCAGTGACAGTATCCACCACATGCCCTGACTTCCTCGTTAAAGTACCAGGCAGACCTCTCACCTTCCAACGTAACCTGGTTTTGCCTTCTGCTCGTTCAGATAGTTTGACCTCGATCGGATGCTTGTATGAATGAGCAATATAGTCGCCATATGCGCGCACTGTATTTTCTTCGGCGTCAACCTCAATCAAAGCCTGAAAATGCGTCGAATGATCAAGCTTACAGTAGTAGCTTCGAATTTCGGCAGATGCCCCAGAAGCAAGAATGGCAAATGCCAGGCCAGTGGAAAGAGCGGTGAAGCCACGTAGCGTCATGTACAAAAATCTCTTTTATTAAAAAGGTTCCAGTCAAAGGTTCACTTCGACATACTCAGAAGCGCTTCCTAACCTCTTGTACTTAAGTCCAGCCGGGTCAAGGGTGGCGCAGCCACCGCGCGCCAGCGCGGCTTGCCCTTGAGGCGGCAGAAACAAACACAATCGAAAACGCGTCTTCAGGGGCAGCCCTGCCCCTGAAGCGCTTCTCAGCAAAAACCATGGCTCATCGGCCTATGGCCGATGAGCCTGCGCCGCGCGCCAGCGAGGCGCCATGCCCAACTGTGAGGGGCTTTTTCCAAAAGCCCGCGAGCAGGCGGGAGCCCATGCTCACTCGCCAGCCGAAACAGCCTGCGCCGCCGCTTCCATCGCTTCCAGCCAGCCGTTGATCCGCTCCTTGTTGGCGCCCAAATCCGAGCGGCCGAAGCGCAGCCTTGCATAGACCTTCAGCAGATCGCCGTCCTGCGCCGCGGTGGTGTAGTCGGGAAAGCCCAGCAACTGGGTGCGGGTGATATAGGTCGCCATCCCGTCCGCAGGCCCGCCCGCCAGCACGCTGGTGCGCGGAGCGGTGCTGGCGATCCGGTGGAACCGCACCAGCCCGTCCGGCCCGGTGCGCACCACCCGGAATACGCCGCCGCGGAATTCTTTGTCCTCTGTGAACTCCGGCTGGGTGTTCCAATCCAGCGGATCGCTCGGCGCCAGGCGGATGAACCCCAGCCCGGCAACCACAGCAGCCAATAAAATCCAGCCAAACAGCATCAGCCGCCTCATCGCGGTTTCAAGGTCAAACCTTGCCTCCTCCCTGCGCGGCCCTCCCCTGGCCTGCCGTGCAGGCCGGGCCGCTTATCTCGTTGTCACGCCCGGCAGCACACACAGCAGCTCATAAAGCAGGTTTGCCCCCACCAGAGCTGTGTTGCCCGAAGGATCATAAGGCGGCGACACCTCCACCAGGTCGCAGCCGACGATATTGATCCCCTTCAGCGACCGGATCAGTTCCAGCGCCTGCGGCGTGGTCAGCCCGCCGATTTCCGGCGTGCCGGTGCCCGGCGCATAAGCCGGGTCAAGGCTATCGATATCATAACTCACATAGACCGGCCTATTGCCGATATCGCGGCGAATTTCCGCACCCATCTGGTGCAGCTGCCGGCCCCACAGCTCCTGCGCCGGGAAGTGCTGGAAGCCCCAGCTTTGCGCCTCGGAGAAATCGGTGGCGGCATAGCCCGTGCCGCGGATGCCGATCTGATAGGTCTTGTCAGGGACGATCAGCCCTTCCTCATAGGCGCGGCGGAACACAGTGCCATGGGTCTCGCGCTCGCCGAACATCTCGTCGTTCACATCCGCATGGGCATCCACATGCACCAGCGCCACGGGGCCGTATTTTGCCGCAACCGCCCGCAGGATCGGCAGGGTGATCGAATGATCGCCGCCCATCGCCACCGGGATCACCCCGCCGGACAGAATTGCCTCATAGCTTTCCTGGATGATCCGCAGCAATTCCTTCAGCGAAAACGTATTGATCGCCAGATCGCCGATATCGGCAATGTTCAGACTGTCAAACGGCGCCGCACCGGTGGCCATGTTGTAAGGCCGCAGCATAGCGCTTTCGGCGCGGATTTGCTTGGGGCCGAACCGGGTGCCCGACCGCCAGGAGGTGCCGATGTCCATCGGCACGCCCACGACCGCGACATCCAAGCCATCCAGCGAGGTCGCCTGCGGCAGCCGCATATAGGTATTGGGCCCTGAGAACCGGGCCAGGTCATTGCCGCTGATCGGCTGATTGAAGTCAGTCATTGTCTCTCATGTTCCAGCCCAGAAGGCAGATGATTTCCGTCGCCACATGTGCCCCGGCAATAGCAGTTGCGCCACTTGTGTCAAAGGGGGGAGAGACCTCGACCACATCGCCGCCCTTGATATTGATGCCGGCAATCTCCCGCAGGATGCGCGAGGCCTGCGCCGAAGTCAGCCCGCCCCACACAGGCGTGCCAGTACCGGGCGCATAGGCCGGGTCCAGGCAGTCGATGTCAAAGGTGAGGTATGTGGGCCGGTCGCCCAGAATCGCCTTGATCCGGTTGGCCGTCTCCACAGGCCCGATCTCATGCACCGTCGGCGCGTCGATGATATTGACGCCCAGCGTGTCCTCATTGGTGGTGCGAATGCCCACCTGCACCGAGGTCGCAGGGTCGATGATCCCCATCTTCACTGCCTTGTAGAACATGGTGCCATGGTCCACGCGGTCCATATTGTCGTCCGGCCAGGTGTCGGTATGGGCGTCAAACTGCAACAGCGAGATCGGCCCGTATTTCTCAGCGTAAGCCTTAAGGATGGGGAAGCTGATGTAGTGATCGCCGCCCAGAACCACCGAAGCCGTATCCGAGTCCAGGATACCGCGGATATGCTCGGTCAAGGCCCCCGGAAACTCCGGCACGTTGGCATGATCAAATGCCAGGTCGCCATAGTCCGCAATCGCCAGCGTGCTCAGCGGCTTATGCGGCCAGCCATAAGGCTCATCCGGGCTCTGCAGGCTGGAGGCCTCGCGGATCGCCCGCGGTCCCAGCCGGGTGCCGGGCCGGTTGGTCACCGCCTGGTCAAAGGGCACGCCGGTGACGGCAATATCCACACCGGTCAAGTCCTTGGTGTACTTGCGGCGCAAAAAAGACGTCGCGCCGCCAAAGGTGATCTCAAAACTCAAGCCCTTCAGATCCTCGCGGGTGAAGGCGTGGTCGATCATATGTTTTGCGTCTTCCAAAGCCATGGCGGTGCGCCCCTGTTGTGATGCATTGTTTTTGATCAAATACCCGCTTCGCAGGCCTCTGTCATCTACCCTGAACGCTCAGCTGCCCACTGGCTGCGCCCGCTCCACCAGCCGGGCAAAGAAGGACGCCCCCACCGGAGCGATGTCATCATTAAAATCATACTTCGGATGATGCAGCCCGGCGGTATCGCCCTGCCCCAGGAACAGATACGACCCGGGCCGCGCCTGCAGCATATAGGCAAAATCCTCGGCGCCCATCTCGCGCCCGCCCTCGGGTTCAACATTGCCTTCGCCCGAGATCTCCTTGGCAACCTCAACCGCAAAGGCTGTCTTTTCTGCATCGTTGTATGTTGCCGGATAGCCAATCTCATAGTCCAGCTCCGCCTCAACCCCATAGCTGGCCGCCTGCCCCGCCACGATCTCCTTCATCCGCCGCATCACCATCTTCTGCACCTCCGGATTGAAGGTGCGCACGGTGCCGTTGATATAGGCCGTGTCCGGGATCACGTTATCGGTGCTGCCGGTGTGGATCTGGGTGACCGAGACCACCAGATCCTCCAGCGTGTGGTGATTGCGGCTGACGATGGTCTGGATCGCCTGGGCCATGCCGCAGGCCGCCATCACCGGATCGCGGGTTTCCTGCGGCATGGCACCATGGCCGCCAACCCCCTGAATATGGATGTGAAACGTATCAACCGCCGCCATCAGCGCACCCGGCGTGGTCAGGAAATTCCCTGCCGGCAGCCCCGGCGCATTGTGCAGCGCATAAACCTCGCCGATGCCGAACCGCTCCATCATGCCTTCCTCGACCATGATGCGGGCGCCGCCGATCGCTTCTTCCGCAGGCTGGAAGATCAGCGCCACCCTGCCCGAAAAGTTGCGCGTCTCCGCCAAGTACTTCGCGGCCCCCAAAAGCATCGTGGTGTGCCCGTCATGGCCGCAGGCGTGCATGTTGCCTTCATGGCCGGAGACATACTCCACCCCGGTCTCCTCCGGAATCGGCAGCGCATCCATGTCGGCACGCAGGCCGATCGTAGCCCCCTCTCCCCGCCCGTTGATGATCGCCACCATACCGGTCTGCGCGATGCCTTCATGCAGCTCATCCACGCCAAACTCCCGCAGCCGCTCCGCCACAAAGGCAGCGGTCTTGGGCAGGTCCAGCGCCAGCTCTGGGATCTGATGCAGATGCCGCCGCCAGGCCTTCATGTCTTCGGCAAAATCCGCGATACGGTTCACAACGGGCATTGGGCTGGACTCCTGCTCCAGGTTAGGGATGATGCATCTGACACCCAAACAAGAGCAGCCGCAATGCCCCAAACAGACCTGATCCACGATGAGACCGCAGGTATCGAACGCCTGCTGGAAATCATGGCCCGCCTGCGCGACCCCGAAACCGGCTGCCCCTGGGACATCGAACAGGACTTTGCCACCATCGCCCCCTATACCATTGAAGAGGCTTACGAAGTTGCCGACGCCATCGACCGCGAGGCCTGGGAGGAACTGAAGGGCGAGCTGGGCGACCTTCTGTTCCAATCCGTCTTCCACGCCCGGATGGCGCAGGAAGCCGGGCATTTCACCTTTCAGGATGTGGTGCGGACCATGTCCGACAAGATGGTCTCCCGCCACCCGCATGTTTTCGGGGACGAAAACCGCGAGAAATCCGCCGAACAGCAGACCCGGGACTGGGAGGCGATCAAGGCTGCCGAACGGGCCGGCAAGGAACAGAAGGGCACGCTGGACGGCGTCGCGGTTGGCCTGCCCGCCCTGCTGCGCGCCTATAAACTGCAGAAACGCGCCGCCCGCGTCGGCTTTGACTGGCCCTCGGCGGACAATGTCATCGCCAAGATCACCGAGGAATGCGCCGAACTGGTCGAAGCCCGCGACAGCCTCACCCAGGCGGAAGTCGAGGAAGAATTCGGCGATCTGCTGTTTGTGATGGCCAACCTGGGCCGCCACCTCGGCGTCGAACCGGAGGCCGCCCTGCGTGCCGCCAACGCCAAATTCACCCGCCGGTTTGAAGGCGTCGAGGCCAAGCTCGCCACCCGCGGCAAACGCCCCGAAGACAGCAATCTGGCCGAAATGGACGCGCTCTGGGACGAAGTCAAAGCAGACGAGCGCGCCTGACGGCACGCCCCTCCTTCATCTTGCTTCAAATACTCAAATCCCCGGCGGCGCAGCCGCCGGGCAGCAGCAGCTGTCCTCAGGCCAGCCCGGCCTTCTTCAGATTGGCCATGATGGTCTTGAAGTCCTCGATGATCTTTTCCTTTTTCATCAGATCCTTCCACAGCTTCTCCGCAGTCTTCTTGTCGCCCACGGCGATATTGACCATCACATCCTTCAGCTTCTTGGCATCTGTGATACCCAGCAGCTTGGCCGCTTTCTTGGGATCGCCCATCCCGTTTTCAGCCACGTATTTCTTGTATTCATCGCTGCCGGTGAAGCCCATCACATCCTTGTTCAGCATCTTCACGACCTCGTCTTTGCCAGTCGCGATGATCTTCTTCCAGTCGCCGCTCTTGAAGTCGCCCTTCTCAGCCAGAACCTTGGCCGCGTTATAGGTCTTGGAGGTGATATTGACCGGCTCCTTGCCCTTTTTCTGGTCCATGTAACGGGCCCACAGCAATTCCGGGTTGCCCTTGTTCTGGGTGAACATGAACTCGTTCAGGCAATAGCGCCGCTTGCAGTAGTCCATGTAAGCAGCGGTCATTTTCTTGTCTTTCAGGATATCGCCAACAACTTTGGGCTCTTTCGCCATCTGATGTATTCCCCATTCAAAATCAACAACGTGCATTTCCCGGCAAAACCGCGCCGCACCAATACCGCCCGGAACCGGGCGTTAAAAATCCGCACCGGCCGCCGGACCATCCCGCCCAGGTTGCCGCCACGTCAAACAAACATAGGAAGCAAACCTCCCGGCTGCAAAGGCCGGGTGCAGAAAACTTCCGGAAATTTGCACAGACCTGCCCGGCAGCGGTTCAATCCCGGGCGGACAAGGCGTAGGCTCGCGGCTCAGCCAATGCGGAGTGAGCCATGAGCGCCAGGAAAATCATCATCGACACCGACCCGGGCCAGGATGATGCGGTGGCGCTTCTGCTAGCGCTGGCCAGCCCGCAAGAGCTTGATCTGCTGGGCATCACCTGCGTTGCCGGCAATGTGCCGCTGGATCTCACCAGCAAGAACGCCCGCATCATCTGCGAGGCCGCAGGCAAAACCGGCGTCCTCATCTACGCCGGCAGCAAGGCGCCGCTGGCGCGCCCGCTGATCACCGCCGAACATGTGCACGGGCAAACCGGCCTCGACGGGCCAGACCTATGGGAGCCGCAGATGCCCCTGGCCGAAGGCCATGGCGTCGATTTCATCATCGAGACCCTGCGCCGCGAACCGGCGGGCACCGTCACCCTGTGCACGCTGGGTCCGCTCACCAATATCGCCGCCGCCTTCAACACCGCGCCCGACATCATCGAACGGGTGCAAGACATCGTGATGATGGGCGGCGCCTATTTCGAGGTCGGCAACATCACTCCCGCGGCTGAGTTCAACATCTACGTCGACCCGGAAGCCGCTGAAATCGTGTTCAGATCCGGCGCGCCAATCACCGTCATGCCGCTGGATGTGACGCATAAGGTGCTGGCCACCAGGCCCCGCATCGCGGCGATCCGCGCACTGGAAACAAGGGTGGCCCATTTCACTGCAGACATGCTCGATTTCTTCGAACGTTTCGACGTGGAGAAATACGGCTCCGAAGGCGGCCCGCTGCATGACCCCTGCGTGATCGCCTGGCTGCTCAAGCCTGAGCTTTTCTCCGGCCGCCATGTGAACGTCGAAATAGAGACCCGCTCCGAACTCACCCTCGGCATGACCGTCGCCGACTGGTGGGGTGTCACGGACCGCAAACCCAACGCCCTGTTCATCGGCGATGCTGATGCAGACGGGTTCTTCACCCTCCTGACCGAAAGGCTCGCCCGCCTATGAGCGCCGCCCTGCATCTCGCCAAGCCTGAGCATCTGGACAGGGTGCTGGCACTGGTTGCCGCCTTCCACGCCGAATCCGGTCTGGACACCACCGACGAGCACCGCCGCGCTGGTATCGAGCCTCTGCTGAACGGCCACCCCTACGGCGCCGTCTACCTGATCGGCCCCACTCGCGCGCCCATTGGCTATATCGTCATCACCTTCGGCTGGTCGGTGGAATTCGGCGGCATGGACGGTTTTGTGGATGAGCTCTATATCCGCCCCGCCGTGCGCGGCCGCGGCATTGCCACCGAAGTTCTGACTGAACTGCCGAAATCACTGGCGGGCGCCGGCATGCGCGCCCTGCACCTGGAGGTGGACCGCGAAAACGAGACCGCCCAGCGGCTCTACCTGCGCACCCGGTTCCAGCCGCGGGGCAAGTACATCCTGATGACCAAGGAACTCTGACGGCTGCCGTTTTCCGGCACGGAAAACGGCCATGAAAAATCGATTTTTCATGGCCGGAATTCGCGCCGAATTCCGGTTGCCTACAGCAGATACCGCAGCCGCGGCCCGACCTCGGCAAAACCGCAGCGCTGGTAAAACGCCAGCGTGCGGTGCCAGGCCGGCTGGTCCGGCGCTCCAACTTCCAGGCGCGTCCAGCCCCGCTTGCGCCCGTGCTCCGCCGCGGCAGCAACCAGCGCTGCCGCCACCCCCTGCGACCGCCACTCCGGCTCCACAAACAGCTCGGTGATTTCCCCAAAGCGCCCGCCCGCATACACCGCGGCGCATTCGTTCAGCATCACCACGCCAACCGGCTGCTCCTGGCTGTACGCTGCAAATCCGCTGACCCGCCCGGATCCCAGCAGCTCATGCGCAACAGCCTCCAGCGGGGCCGGATCGCAGGCTTCACCGCCAGACAGCTCCTCCAGCAGTGCTGCAATGAACCGCGCAGCCAGATGTGCGCCGCCCGCTTCCATTTGTTGAACACGTATCGATACGCCGGACACTTCAGCCTCCAGAAATCCCGCCGGAAATTTGATCAAATCATAGGCAGGAGGCGGCTTAGGGTCCAGCCCGGATCAACGGCGCCCTGCCCCGGCCAGGGCGCCTGCTGCACCGGATGGTCCCCGGCCTTGGCTCACAGCCCCGGCAGCAGCATGTAGTCCGCAGAGATGTTCATCCGCATCACCGGATCGCCGGCGGAGGCAGGCTGGCCGCTGAGGGGATAGACCCCCGCGCCGCCGCATCCCAGAAGTGTTGAAAGAATTGCACAGATCGCCACTGTGCGCAGAACCCGCGTCGTCATGGCCTGTTCCCCTTTCCCGCAGTGCTTGCTGCGCAAGGAAAACGTAACATAACACCCGCGTGAGCGTCTGTGATCCGGGCCACACAAGGCCCGCAATTGCCGCTACAGAAACACGTAGTCCTTGAACGTCGCCGCCTCGCCCAGTTTCCGGCCGTCCGGCCCCAGCAGCGGCCAGATCACCGCATTGCGAATCTCAAACCGCGTTCCTGAGGCACTGATCCGCACGCCTGCGTATTTGTTGATAAAGCCCTTGGCCCGCATCTCGGCAAACATCGCATCCCGCTGGCCGCGGTGCGCAGGCTCTGCGGTCAGACGCGACGGCATCGCGGTAAGCTGCTCCCAGCCCATCTCCCACAGTTCCTGCGCCGCAAGGTTGCCATAGGTCAGCACCGGATCGGCCTCGGTATCGTGCGACAGCACAGGGAACGGCGCGCGGTACAGCGCTTCGGCATCCGCCCCCTCCAGCAGCGGGCGGCCTGTCACCTGGGCAAAGGAGGACAGCAGCAAATCTGCATGGGCGGTTTGATAGCTGTTCTCCGGAGAGGGTGTCTGCATAGTTTACTTTTGTCCTCCGCCGGTTCCGTCGTTGCTGCATGCAGGAAAATTAATCACGCGGCTGGTTTTTTAACCAATGGCAATTGAGCAGAAGCGGTGTTCTTTTCCTGCATCGCCCGCAGCTGCCGCAATGACACCGGGCGCTGGCTCGCAAAGTTGGTTTTCTCATTCAAATGGGTACGGACACATGCCTCCGGCCCGTTGTAAACGATTTCGGCCTTCAGCTCTTTATAGTCAAGCAACAGGACAATCAGAAAATCGGCACCAGTGTTATGCGGCCGAAAGTGTGCCGCGCCTTTAGGGTCACCAGTTGCCTTGATCTGGACAGCCCTTCCGTCGGCCATCATCGCATCGATACCCGGACTATTGTTGGCCGTGATTTCAAGACCAAAAGCGCGGGAGGCGATTGCTTCTCCGATGTCGCCTACAAGCTTGCCATCCAGAGTAAAATTCAATCCTGAACCGGCGAATTCATTTTCCAGCTTTGCCCGTGCTTCAAACAGAGTTTTAACCGCTTCAGGCAGGTTCAAAAATACGCCCATCGAAATGTCCCCTTGAAAAAAGAAGGGCCGATTGACATCAGCCCTTCCGGATCATTCGTCGTAATGGAGGCGCTCAGCGCTTCAGGATCGAACGGCCCGCGTATTCCGCCACTTCGCCCAGCGCTTCCTCGATGCGGATCAGCTGGTTGTACTTGGCGAGCCGGTCCGAACGCGCCAGCGAGCCGGTCTTGATCTGGCCGCAGTTGGTGGCCACGGCGAGGTCGGCGATGGTGGCGTCCTCAGTCTCGCCCGAGCGGTGCGACATCACGTTGGTGTAACGGGCGCGATGCGCCATATCGACCGCCTTCAGGGTCTCGGTCAGCGAACCGATCTGGTTCACCTTCACCAGCATCGAGTTCGCGACGCCGCGCTCGATGCCCTCGGCCAGACGCGCCGGGTTGGTCACGAACAGGTCGTCGCCCACCAGTTGCACGGAATTGCCGATCTTGTCGGTCAGCAGCTTCCAGCCGTCCCAATCGTCCTCGGACATGCCATCCTCGATGGAGATGATCGGGTAGTCGTTGACCAGCGCCGCCAGGTAGTCCGCGTTTTCTTCGGAGGTCAGGGATTTGCCCTCGCCCGCCAGGACGTATTTGCCGTCCTTGTAGTATTCCGTCGCCGCGCAATCGAGCGCCAGATAGATCTCTTCACCCGGCTTGTAGCCTGCCTTCTCGATCGACTTCAGGATGAAGTCCAGCGCCTCGCGGGAGGAGCCGATGTTGGGGGCAAAGCCGCCCTCGTCGCCGATCCCGGTGCTCAGGCCCGCCGCCGACAGCTCTTTCTTCAGGGTGTGGAACACTTCGGAGCCCATGCGCACCGCGTCGCGGATGTTGTCCGCGGCCACCGGCATGATCATGAATTCCTGGATGTCGATCGGGTTGTCGGCATGCTCGCCGCCGTTGATGATGTTCATCATCGGCACCGGCAGGACCCGGGCCGAGGTGCCGCCGATATAGCGGTAGAGCGGCTGGGTGGTGAAATCGGCCGCAGCCTTGGCCACAGCCATCGACACGCCCAGGATGGCGTTGGCGCCCAGGCGGCCCTTGTTCTCGGTGCCGTCCAGCTCGATCATCGCACTGTCCACGGCGACCTGCTCAGTGGCATCAAAGCCGACCAGTTCTTCGGCAATCTCGCCGTTCACCGCGGCAACCGCTTCCAGCACACCCTTGCCCATGTAGCGGGACTTGTCGCCGTCACGCTTTTCCACCGCCTCATAGGCACCGGTCGACGCACCCGAGGGCACGGCGGCGCGGCCCATGGTGCCGTCTTCCAGGATCACGTCGACCTCAACCGTCGGGTTGCCCCGGCTGTCGAGGATCTCACGGGCGTGAATGTCGATAATGGTGCTCATCTGTCCATCCTTGGTTGGGCCTGAAAGAGGCGCGTTCTGTTGCCAGCGTCATACCAGCCGCTGCCGGAAAGTAAACCGGCTGCGTTATCGCTAACACACATAAAAGCGGCGGTTTAGGGCTAACATTGCCCTGTTTGCGCCAACAGGATCAGACAAATGCGCGGGGCGCTGCCCTAGGCCGCAGCCGACGCGGCTGCCGCCGCCCTGCGGGCGCGCCGCGCCAGCCGCTGTTCGCGGACAAAGGTATAAAGCCCGGACGCAATGATCAGCCCCGCCCCCGCAAGTGTCAGCGCATCTGGCCGCTCGCCAAACACGATGACGCCGACCAGAATCGAGAACAGCAGCCTGGTGTAACGGAACGGGGTGACGGCCGAGGCATCGCCGATCCGCATCGCCACCACAATGCCGTAATAGCCCATGACGCCAAAGACGATGCCGCCCAGCATCATGCCGTATTCACCGCCCTCCAGCATGCGCGCCTCGCCCGGAGTGAACGCCAGCAGCAGCCCGCCCGCCAGGATCAGCGATAGGTAAGCCTGGAAGCTGACAACCGAAGACGGCACCGCGCTGTCCATCACCCGGGTCATCAGGTCGCGCGCAGCAACGCCCAGGACGGCAACAAGCACCAGCAGGGCGGCGGGCTCAAACCCGTCCAGCCCGGGCCGGATGATCAGCAGCACGCCCGCAAATCCGGTGCAGATCGCCAGCCAGCGCCGCCAGCCCACGTCTTCACCCAGAAACAGTGCCGCGCCCATGGTGATCACCAGCGGCGTTGCCTGAAACACCGCCGCCACGGTAGAGATGTCCACCAGCGCCAGCGCCGAGGCAAACCCCATGGCTGAGATGGCCTCGGTCCCCGCCCGCAGCACCGGCTTCATCCGCCAGGCCCGCGGCGCAAACAGCGCGGTGCCCTGCATCTTTGCCATCACCGCAAACACCAGCCCGCAGCCAACCCCAAGGCAGATCAGGATCTCGCCAACCGGGATGCTGCCCGCAAGGCGCTTGATGAACATGTCTTCAAGCGTGAAAAACGCCATCGAAGCGATGACCAGCAAAATACCCTGCAGGTTGTTCATGTTCGCGCGTCCCGTGTTGCGGACCAGCTGCATGCCAGGCCATCCGGGCACATGACATCAGCGCTGAACGTCCGGCAACTCCGTTTCCGACCCGCTTTCATGACAAGACGTGAGCACACATATCAACACCCGTGATGGATGGGCCGGTTTGCACCGGGCGCAACCGGAATTCGCCACGAATTCCGAGCCGTTTTCTTTACAAGAAAACGGCCTGCCGCAAGCCGCGCAGCCTACCCCTCCTTGCGCGGCACCCCGTAAAGCTCCAGCTTATGGCCGCGCAGCTCATAGCCCAGCTTGCGGGCAATCTTCTCCTGCAACGCCTCGATCTCCGGATCGCAGAACTCGATCACAGCACCTGTGTTCATGTCGATCAGATGATCATGATGCTCGCGCTCGGCATCCTCATAACGCGCGCGCCCGTCTCCGAACTCCAGCCGCTCCAGGATCCCCGCCTCTTCGAACAGCTTCACGGTGCGGTAGACGGTGGCAATCGAAATACCGGCATCCATCGCGCTGGCGCGGGCATACAGCTCCTCCACATCCGGATGATCATCGCTCTCCTGCAGCACCCGGGCAATCACCCGGCGCTGGCCGGTCATGCGCAGCCCCTTGGCCTCGCAGCGGGCGATAATCGTCTCTGGCATCGGTGTCCTCATGAAGTTCTGGTCCACCTCTTTAACGGATGCCAAAGGCCGCGAAAACCGGGTTTTGCAGAGATACCCGCTTGACATGCGCTTTATCCACAGCCATGTGGCACCCAGGCATCCCTCCCTGCCGCGTGAGCAGAGACCAAAACCGGCCGCGCCGAATGCGCACAACCAAATGCCCGGGGTCTAGTGATATGCCGCCATTCCCAAAATCACGCGTGGGGATTGCAGAGGCCAGCGGCCTGGCATCCGGCCAGCGCCCGTCTGAGGCCCCTGCCCACCCCATCCGCGGCTCTGATCCGCGGCACCGGCCTGTGCATACTGCCTGGCCGCACAAGGATATGAATGTGACTGAATTTTCGACCATGGGGCTGCCCGAAAAGCTCCTCGCCCGCCTCAAGGACATGGGCCTCAACGACCCCACCCCGATCCAGGCCCGCGCCATCCCCCATGCGCTGAACGGCCAGGACGTGCTGGGCCTGGCGCAGACCGGCACCGGCAAGACCGCCGCTTTTGGCGTGCCGCTGGTGGCGCGGATGCTGGAATACGGCCGCAAGCCCGCCGCGATGACCGTGCGCGGCCTGGTTCTGGCGCCGACCCGCGAGCTGGCCAACCAGATTGCCGACACACTGAAGGGCCTGACCGAAAACACCCCGATGAAGGTCGGCCTGGTGGTGGGCGGTGTCTCCATCAACCCGCAAATCGCCCGCATCGCCAAGGGCACCGACATCCTGGTCGCCACCCCCGGCCGCCTGATCGACATCCTCGACCGCGGCGCGCTGGACCTCGGCTCCTGCGACTTCCTGGTGCTGGACGAAGCCGACCAGATGCTGGACCTCGGCTTCATCCATACCCTGCGCAAGATTGCGGCGCTGATCCCGGCCGAGCGCCAGACCATGCTGTTCTCGGCCACCATGCCCAAGCAGATGAACGAGATCGCCAACTCCTACCTGCAAAGCCCGGTGCGGATCGAGGTCTCGCCCCCGGGCAAGGCCGCCGACAAGATCACCCAGTCGGTGCATTTCATCGCTAAGGCCGAAAAGCTCTCGCTGCTGAAAGAGCTGTTGGACGCCCACAAGGATGAGCGTACCCTGGTCTTCGGCCGCACCAAATGGGGCATGGAAAAGCTGATGAAGACGCTGGAGAAATCCGGCTTCGCGGCGGCCGCCATCCACGGCAACAAAAGCCAGGGCCAGCGCGAGCGCGCCTTGGCGGCCTTCAAGGCGGGCGAGATCAAGGTGCTGGTCGCCACCGACGTCGCCGCCCGCGGCCTCGACATCCCGGACGTGAAATACGTCTACAACTACGAGCTGCCGAATGTGCCGGACGCCTATGTCCACCGCATCGGCCGTACCGCGCGGGCAGGCAAGGACGGCCAGGCCGTGGCCTTCTGTGCGCCGGATGAAATGGACGATCTGAAAGCAATCCAGAAGGTGATGAAAATCTCCATCCCGGTGGCTTCCGGCCGCGCCTGGGAGGCAATGCCCGACCCGGCTGCGCCTGCAGGCAAGCCGGGCGGCCGCCGCGGCGGCCCCGGCGGCAAACCGGGCGGTTTCCGGCGCCGCGGTGGCGGACAGGGCAAACCCCAAGGCAGCAAGCCGGGCGGCCAGCGCCGCGGCGGCGCAAAACAGCGCGCCCGCTGACTTGACGGCCAGACTCCGGCGGCACCGGGTCAAGGGTCCCGCAGGGACCGCGCGGATGCGCGGCTTGCCCTTGACGCGGTTCCGGCGGAATACACACTTGGATACGCGCCTTAAGGGCAAGCCTGCCCTTAAGCGCTTCTCAGCAAAAGTCCTTGCGCTGCGCAGCAGCGCCAGGCCCAAGGCCGCATAAAGGCGGATTGGCACAGCCAATCCGCCTGCGGGCGCGGGAGCTCCTCCCCCGCCTATTGACCTTACGCCAATTGCAAATCCGCCCAGACCGGCAGATGGTCCGAAGCGACATGCGCAGGCCGCCCCATATGCACCCCATGCGCCACCGCGATCAGACGGCGGCAATGGGCAATCCGGTCCAAGGCGCCCAAGGGCCGCAGCGCCGGGAAGCTGGGCCTTGCAGGCACAAAGGTCAATGCCGGGGCAATATGCTCCAGCACCGGCCTGCGCGACCATTCATTGAAATCGCCGGCCAGCACCACCGCGGCATCCTCCGCCGCCGCCGCCCGGGCCAAAGCATGCATTTGCTCCCGCCGCGCCCGGCCGGTCAGGCCCAGATGCGCACCGATCACCTTCACCGCTCCCAGCGGGCTCTCCAGCAGCACCCAGACCGCACCGCGCGGCTCCAGCCCCGGCAGCGGGATATGGCCCTTGCCGCGCAATGCCACGCGATCCCGGAACAGCACCGCATTGCCGTGCCAGCCGAGCGACCCGGCGCCGCCCAGTTCCGCCGCCTGCCAGCCGGTCTCCTCCACCAGGAAATGCGGCAAGGCAGCGGGGCGCGGCGGCAGCCGCTTGTCGGCCTCCTGCAGCACGACAATATCCGCCTCCAGACCCGCCATCACCTGCAGCGTCCGCTCCGGCCTGCGGCGCAGGTCCATGCCGATGCATTTCCGGATGTTGTACGTTGCAACCCGCAGCCTGCCCCGCGGCCGCCCTGGTATCTTCTGTTCCCGGCCCATGCCGCCAGTTTGCGCCGGGAGCCGCCTTTGGCACAACCGTTTCGCGCCGGGCATCGCACAGGAAGGGGGCTGTCTGCCCCCTCTTGAGCTTTCAGCTCAATTCACCCCCGAGGATATTTCCAGCAAGAAGAAGAGGGATCAGGTTCCGCAGAAGGTTGCCTGAACCACTTCTTCCGGCAGCGGCGGGCGCTGCAGGTCCGCGTGTTCAGGCTGGTCTTCATAAGGGGTTGCCAGCACCGCGTTCAGCCGGTGAAACAGCGCGTAATCCCCGGCAACCGCACCGGCGATCATCTCCTCGATCCGGTGGTTGCGCGGGATGAAGGCGGGATTGGCCGCGCGCATCACCGCCTGCGGCTCCGGTTCGCCTTCCAGCCGCGCCTGCCAGTCCTGGTCCCACGCATCGAATGCCGCCGGATCGGTGAACTGATCCCGGGCAGAGCCATCTGCCAGCGCTCTGAAGGTATTGGTGAAATCGCTCTGGTTCTCTGCCATCCGCCCCAGCAGCGCGGTCACCAGATCCAGATCCCCCTCCCGCGCCGAGGAGATCCCCAGTTTGGCGCGGAACCGGCTCAGCCAGGCGCCTTCGGTCAGCTGCGGCATGGCATGCACAACCTCTGTTGCTTCTTCGACACCCGCCTGCGGATCCTCCATCTGCTGGATCAGCGCGGTGGCCAGCTGCGCCAGGTTCCAGACCGCAATTGAAGGCTGGTTGGCATAGGCATAGCGCCGCCCGCGGTCGATCGAGGAGAACACCGTATGCGGGTGGTAGACGTCCATAAAGGCGCACGGACCATAGTCGATGGTTTCGCCCGAGATTGCGCAATTGTCAGTATTCATCACCCCGTGGATGAAGCCCACGGCCATCCAGGCGGCAATCAGCTCTGCCTGGGCATCGCGCACCGCGCGCAGCAGCCCCATCGGCCCTTCCGCACCCGGATAATGGCGGGCAATGGCATACTCCGTCAGCTGCTGCAGGCTGTGTTTGTCGCCGCGTGCCGCAAACACCTGGAAAGTCCCGACCCGCAGGTGGCTGGAGGCCACCCGGGTCAGCACCGCACCAGGCAGTCCGCCCTCGCGCCAGACCGTCTCGCCGGTCTCCACCGCCGCCAGCGCCCGGGTGGTCGGAATGCCAAGCGCGTGCATCGCTTCGCTGACCACATATTCGCGCAGCACCGGCCCCAGCCAGGCCCGCCCGTCGCCATTGCGTGAATAGGGCGTCCGGCCCGAGCCCTTCAGCTGGATATCGCGGCGTTTGCCATCCGCGCCCACTGTCTCGCCCAGCAGGATCGCGCGCCCGTCGCCCAGCTGCGGATTATAGGTGCCGAACTGATGGCCGGAGTAAAGCTGCGCCAGCGGCTCCGCCCCCTCCGGCACCTGGTTGCCGCCAAAGACCTCGGCCATCTCTGCCGCCTCACCGGGCGCGACGCCCAGGATCCTTGCCAGGTTATCGTTGAAGGCCACAAGTTTTGGCGCCTTCACCGGCTGCGGCGGCAATTTGCTGTAGAAGCCCTGCGGCAGGGCGGCATAGGTGTTGTCAAAGGGGATCGTGAGTGTCATGGCCCAAACATATGGCTGGGATGCGGATTTACCAGCGCCAATGCAGGGAGAGCAGCAATGACCGCGGATCAGATCATCACACATCTTGGCCTGCAGCAGCACCCGGAGGGCGGCTGGTACCGGGAAACCTGGCGCGCATCGAATGAGGGGCGCCCCGCAGGCACTTGTATTTACTTTCTTTTAAAGGAAGGCGAGAGCAGCCACTGGCACCGGGTGGATGCCGCCGAAATCTGGCTCTACCACGCAGGCGCGCCGCTGGTGCTGTCGCTGGCGGCAACGGACGCAGGCCCCGCGCAGGACCATCTGCTGACCCCGGACCTGGCAAAGGGCGCGCCGCAGTTGATCGTGCCCGACGGCCACTGGCAGGCGGCCCGCACCACTGGTGCGTTCACCCTGGTCAGCTGCACCGTCTCGCCCGGGTTTCAGTTCGAGGGTTTCGAGCTGGCCGCACCCGGTTTCGACATCCCGCGCGGCTGAGTCCGGCCTCTTGTGCGAATCAATCCACTGGACAATATTGTCCAGTATGTCTGATGCAGTCGACCACACCGCGCTGATCAAGGCGCTGCCCGCCGAAACCAAAACCCGTTTGACCAAACGTTCCGATGCCGCAGGGTTGCGTCATCTGGCGTTGTATCTGGGGGCTCTGGCTCTGTGTATGCTGGGGATCGCGGTGAAGGTCCCTCTGTGGCCGCTGCTGATGCTGCCGCAAGGCGTGCTGCTGGTTTTCCTGTTCACGCTGTCGCATGAATGCACCCATAAAACCCCGTTCAAAAGCGGCTGGATGAACGAGGCCGCAGGCCACTTTTGCGCCCTGGCCATCGCGCTGCCTTTTGTCTGGTTCCGCTACTACCATCTGGCGCATCACAAGTTCACCAACGACCCTGAGCGCGACCCGGAGCTGGAACACGGCGGCCGGCCGGAAACCTTCGGCCAGTGGATCCTGTACCTCAGCGGCTGGGGCTATTGGAAAGGCATGGCCAGGACCATCTGGCGCAACGCCTTCGGCACCATCACCTCGCCCTACCTGCCGGAACGCCGCCACGCGCACATGCGGCTGGAGGCCCGGGTTCTGCTGGCCATCTATGCCGCCGCACTGCTGAGCCTTTTGGTCTCGCCGCTGGTGCTGTGGCTGTGGATCGTGCCGCTGCTGATCGGCCAGCCGTTTTTGCGCGCTTACCTGCTGGCGGAGCACGGCCTCTGCCCGCCGGTCGCCAACATGCTGGAAAACTCCCGCACCACCTTCACCAACCGGCTGGTGCGCTTTCTGGCCTGGAACATGCCCTATCATGCCGAGCATCATTCCTTCCCGAACGTGCCCTTCCACCAGCTGCCGGCTTTCCACGCGATTACCCAGGCGCACCTGAAGTCGACATCGAACGGGTATGGAGAATTCACGGCGGACTATGTGAAGCAGCTGGCACGCTAAGCCGGTCATTGAAACGCAACAAAATTCCGGCACGGAATTTTGGCCGGAATTCTTGCAGAATTCCGGCGCGTCATGCCCCCGGCACGCTGACCACCCCGCCGCCGACACAGGCGCTCACTCCGGTGGTGCCCGGCGCCGAGGTCGGCATCCCGCGCGCCACCCGCACTGCCAGATGGGCAAAGGCCTGCGCCTCCAGCATGTCGCCGTCCAGCCCGGCGTCCTCGATGGGCTTCACCGGGCAGTCCAGCGACACTCGCAGCATCTCCATCAGAACCGGGTTGCGGCGGCCGCCGCCGGTGGCCAGAACCACCTCCGGCGGCTCCGGGCAATGCTGCATTCCCTGGGCAACCGAAGCCGCGCACATCGCTGTCAGAGTGGCTGCCGCATCAGCATCATTCAGCTCGCGCACCAGCGTGACCATCTCGGCAAAATCGTTACGGTCCAGCGACTTGGGCGGCATTCTTGAGAAATAGGGCTCGGCCAGGAACAGCTCCAGCGCACCGGTTTCAACTGTGCCTGACATCGCCACCTTGCCATCCGCATCCCAGGGAATGCCCAAGCGTTCCTGCACCAGATCATTGACCGGCGCATTGGCCGGGCCGGTGTCAAAGGCCAAGAGCGCCCCCGGCTCCTCCGGCCTCTCGAACCGCGGATCCACATAGGTGAGGTTCCCCACCCCGCCCAGATTCAGAAAACACAGGGGCCTCTCAGCACCGATGTATTTCGCACAGGCAAAGTGAAAGAATGGCGCCAGAGGCGCGCCCTCGCCGCCCATCGCCACATCGTCGGAGCGGAAATCCCAGACCACCGGCTTGCCCAGTTTCTCTGCCAAAGCCGCCCCATCGCCCACCTGCAGCGTGCCCTGCAGCCGCGGCGCATGGGCCAGGGTCTGGCCGTGAAAGCCGATGATCTCCACATCCCCGAATTCCGCCAGCGCCGCCGCATGAGCCGCATCGCAGACCTCTGCCGCGGCCTCCACTTCGGGCCCGGTCCACTTGCCGAGGCCGGCGCGCAGCACGCCGCGCTCCTCTTCCGTATATTCGCGGTAGCTGCTCTCGCCAAAGCTCTGAATGCGCGCGCCGTCGGTCACCACCACCGCCGCATCCACCCCGTCCAGCGAGGTGCCGCTCATCGCCCCCAGCGCCCGCACCATACCCGTTTTTGCAATGGCCTTGCTCATCGCCCCTGCCTTTCCAACACACCGGACCGTCCCGCCCGTTGCACAGGATACTACCGCGCAACATTTGCCGGGAAAACAGGTTCCAACCGGCAGCGATGCGATTTATAGGGCATGGTGCAAAACCATAGACCGAGGCATGTTATGACCTACACACCGAAATCGGATTTCGTCGCAGTCATGATGGAACGCGGGTTCCTCGCGGACTGCACCGATTATCAGGGCCTGGATGACGCCTTGATCAGCGGCGTGCGCCCGGCCTATATCGGCTTTGACGCCACCGCGAAATCGCTGCACGTGGGCTCGCTCATTCAGATCATGATGCTGCGCTGGTTCCAGAAGACCGGCCACCAGCCGATCACCCTGATGGGCGGCGGCACCACCAAGGTAGGCGACCCCTCCTTCCGCGCCGATGAACGCCCGCTGCTGGATGAAGCCGCGATCAACGACAACATCGCAGGCATCAAGAAGGTCTTCTCGGCCTACATCGACTATGACACCGATGCGCCCAACAAGGCGCTGATGCTGAACAATGCCGAATGGCTTGACGGGCTGAACTACCTGGAATTCCTGCGCGACATCGGCCGCCATTTCTCGGTCAACCGGATGCTGTCCTTCGAGAGCGTGAAATCGCGCCTCGACCGCGAGCAGTCGCTGTCGTTCCTCGAATTCAACTACATGATCCTGCAGGCCTATGACTTCCTGGAGCTGAACCGCCGCTACGGCTGCATCCTGCAGATGGGCGGTTCGGACCAATGGGGCAATATCGTCAACGGCATCGACCTCACGCGCCGGGTGCTGGACAATTCGATCTTCGGCCTCACCTCACCGCTCCTGACCACCTCCGACGGCAAGAAAATGGGCAAATCCCAGGACGGCGCCGTGTGGCTCAACGCCGAGATGCGCTCCCCTTATGAGTTCTGGCAGTTCTGGCGCAACACCACCGACGCCGATGTGGGCCGTTTCCTGAAGCTTTACACCGAGCTGCCGGTCGAGGAATGCGAACGCCTCGGCGCGCTGGCTGGATCTGAAGTGAACGCCGCCAAGGTGATCCTGGCCAATGAGGTGACCACCCTCTGCCACGGCGCCGAAGCGGCGGCGGCCGCCGAAGCCACCGCCCGCGAGGTGTTCGAGAAAGGCGGCGTCGGCGACGACCTGCCCACCCTGTCGCTGTCCCCTGCCGACCTCGGTGACGGCATCTCGATCGTGCAGCTGATCGTTAAGTCCGGCCTCGCCAAATCCGGCAAGGACGCCAAGCGCCTGATTGCCGAGAACGGCGCCAAAATCGACGACCAGCCGCTGACCGACGCAGGCCTGATGATTGATGCCGGCGCCCTGTCCTCGCCGATCAAGCTGAGCGCCGGCAAGAAACGCCACGCGCTGGTGCGTCTGGAAGGCTGAACCGCCTGGCCTGAAACGTAACCTGGCCTGAAACGTAAAAAGGGAGCCGCCGCGCTCCCTTTTTTCATGCCGCAGGCCCTCCCGCCCGTTCCAGCCCCATCAAAGACGGGCCTTCACGGTTGGGCCCGGCGCCGCCGCGCGGCGCGGCAGCGGTTTTACGCAACGGCTCACCCAGGCTGTCCCCGGGTCAAGGGCCGCGCACGCGGCCGTGCGCAGCACGGTTCACCCTTGAGGCGGGGAGAGCCGGGATACCCTGAAACAGGCGCCTTGAGGGCAGACCTGCCCTTAAGCGCCTCTCAGCATCTCTGTTGCTGCGCACCCAGGGCTCCGCCCGTTCCTCGCTGAAACCGTCCCCCGGACGGTTTCCCTAACGCTCGTCACCCCAAGGCCGCACAAAGGCGTATTGGCGCAGCCAATGCACCTGCGGGCGCGGGAGCCCCCCGCCAGCCGCTAGAACAGCAGCAGATCCAGCAGCGTCAGCAGCACAAACACCGGCACCGACAGGCCGATGGCAATCAGCAAGGCCGCCGCCTTGGTCAGCCTCGGCGCAGGCGCCGATTGGCCCAAAACTTTCGCAGGCGCCGATCGGCCCAAAACTTTCGTCAAATTTTTCATACCGCCATTAACCGCGATTTAGGTTTCCAACCGGTAAATGGTGCCATGTTCGATCTTCCCCAAGCCGATGCGATGCCCCGCCACACCGCCGCCGGACAGCCCCGCGCGCTCCAGCAATCGCCGGAGTTTGCCCGGGCACTGCAGGCCTGCGGTGAAAGGCCGCTGATCCTCGGCTCCCTGGAAGATACGCTGGTTCTGCACCGCCGCTTTCCCGGCGGCTTCAGCGCAGCCATGGTCAACCGTGCCCCCCTTGGCAATCCGCAGCCCCTGCTGGACCTGCTGCAGCAACAGGGCCTTACCCGCACACCGGTGATCCTGTCGCCGGAAACCCCGGCCCCGGCGCTTGCCCGCTGCGGCGCCCTGCCCTTGATGAGCCCTGCCCATACAGCCTTCCTGGACCTCAGCGGCAACCCGGACCAGCGCCGCGCCGCGCTGCACCAGAAATGGCGCAACCGGCTCAAACACGGCGAATCCCGAAACCTCCGCCTCACCCGGCAGAACCTGCCCATCGCCCCTGCGCACTGGCTGTTCCAGGCTGAGGCCCGGCAGCAGGCCAGACGCCGCTACCGCAGCTGGCCCATCGGCCTGACACTGGCCTATGCCCAGGTGAACAAGGGGCAGGCCAAGCTGTTCCAGGCCATCGACCGCAAGGAACCCGTGGCCGCCATCCTGATCCTCACCCACGGCCAGGGCGCCACCTACCACGTCGCCCACACCACCGCGCTCGGCAAACAGCTCAGCGCCCATAATCTGCTGCTGTGGGAGGCCATGTCCTGGCTCGCCGCCAAGGGCATCTCCCGGCTCGACCTCGGCCTGATCAATACCGAGGACGCGCCCGGCCTTGCCCGCTTCAAGCTCGGCACCGGCGCAAAACTGCACGCCTTGGGCGGCACATGGGGCTATTGGCCGCCGCTCGGCCGCCTGCTGCGCCCGCTGGCGGCACTGGACCGCAGGCTGATGGCCAGGTCCTGACCGCACGGCACGGCCCGGCCGCACGGCACGGCCCGGCTGCGCCCGCGACGTCCCGTCCCGCTGGACAGGAGCACGCCGCCTCCATTATATGAACGCACGTTCATATAACCGGGAGGAGCCCCGCTCATGAAACTCGCAGATACCGCCGCCGTCATCACCGGCGCCGCCTCTGGCCTGGGCGAGGCAACCGCCCGCTACTTTGCCGAACAGGGCGCCCAGGTCACCATCCTGGACCGCGACGCCGATCGCGGCACCCAGGTGGCAGAGGAGATCGGCGGGCATTTCGCCCAGACCGATGTGACCAGCGAAGACTCCGTCGCCGCCGCCATCGCCCATGCAGCAGCGAAAATGGGCAGGATCACCGCTTGCGTGAACTGCGCGGGCATCGCCATTGGCGCCAAAACAGTTGGTAAGGACGGCGCGCACCCGCTGGATGCCTACAAGCGCACCATTGACATCAACCTGGTTGGCACCTTCAACGTCGCCCGCCTGGCCGCGGTGGAGATCGCCAGGAACGCCCCCGATGCCGACAACGCCCGCGGCGTGATCATCAACACCGCCTCCATCGCCGCCTTCGACGGGCAGAAAGGCCAGGCCGCCTATGCCGCCTCCAAGGGCGGCGTTGCCGGCATGTGCCTGCCAATGGCCCGCGATCTCGCCTCCTCGGGCATCCGGGTGATGACTATCGCGCCCGGCATCTTCATGACCCCGATGCTGGCCGGCCTGCCGGAAGAGGTGCAGCAGCAGCTCGCCGCCGATGTCCCCAACCCCGCCCGCCTGGGCGATCCGCGCGAATACGGCCGCCTCGCCGGTTTCATCGTCGAAATGGGCTACCTCAACGGCGAAGTCATCCGCATCGACGGCGCTCTGCGCATGCGCTAAGCCCCCTCCGTTGAGGGTGGGTCAAGGACGGCACAGCCGCCGTGCGAAGCACGGTTCATCCTTGAGGCGGCCTCAACAAAACACACACTCGGCATGGCACCTTGAGGGGCACAGCTGCCCCTCAAGCGCTTCTCAGCAAAACCTTTTGCGCTGCGCAAGCAGCGCCCGGCCCAAGGCCGCACAAAGGCGCCTTGGCGCAGCCAAGGCGCCTGCGGGCGCGGGAGCGCCCTGCCAGCCCTCCGTTTCACCCGTCGGCCCCCGCACCCCAGGCCGCCAGCGCCTCGATCACCGGGCGCAGCGCCCGGCCTCTGGCGGTCAGGCTGTATTCCACCCGCGGCGGCACCTCGGCATAGACCTTGCGGTGCACGATGCCATCCGCCTCCAGTTCCCGCAGCTGCTTGGTCAGGCTGCGCTGCGTCACATCCCCCAGCGCCCGCCCCAGGGCGTTGAACCGCAGGGTGCCCGGCAGCAGGTGATAGACGATCAGCCCCTTCCACTTGCCCGAAATCTGCTCCAGCGCCGCCTCCACCGGGCAGCCGCCGCTGCAGTCATAAGTCTCGAACCGGGCTGTCCGGGCGTCCTTGCCGCTCACAGTATCCATTTGGTGCCTACCCTCACAAAACATGCGTTCTTGCGCAGAAAATACCGCACCTCCATATCCCCTCCCATCAAACCACTCAAGCACAGGAGGCCCCGATGGCCCTCACCATTCTCGCCCAGATCACCGCCCAGCCCGGTCAGGAAGCCCTGGTCAAAGCCGAACTCGAAAAGCTGGTGCCGATCACCCGCGCCGAGGACGGCTGCATCCGCTATGACCTGCACCAGGACAACCAGACGCCCGGCTTCTTTGTGTTCTATGAAACCTGGGAAACGCGGGATCTGTGGCAGCAGCACATGAACGCGCCGCATCTGGCCGCCTATATGGCCGCGACCGAGGGCGCAGTGGCCGCCTTCACCCTCAATGAGATGACCAAAACCGGCTAAACCGCCCGCCCGGCACCGCGCCAGCGGTGCCCGGCCCAAGGCCGCACAAAGGTGCTCTGGCGCAGCCAGGGCACCTGCGGGCGCGGGAGCCCCGGCCGTTGACAATCCCGCCCGCCGGCCCTTCACTCCCCGCCAGGAGGCTCCGATGACCAGAACCGAACACCAGAAAATGCAGGCTGGCGGCTGGTACTGTTGCCTGGACAGCGAACTGGCGGCGTTGCGCCATCAGGCCCGGGTGGCGGTGCAGCAGCACAACACAAGACCTCCCGATCCGGCGGAAACCCTCAGCCCCGCGCTGGCCGCGCTCTTCGCCGCACACGGCGAAAACTGCCTGGTCGAGACCCCGTTCCACTGTTCCTACGGCCTCAACATCCGCCTGGGCCGCAATGTCTATATGAACGCCGGCTGCACCATTCTGGACAGCGCGCCGGTGACCATTGGCGACGGAACCATGCTGGGGCCGAATGTGCAGATCTACTGCGCCCAGCACCACAAAGACAGGGCGTTGCGGGCCCAGGGGCTGGAGATTGCCCTGCCGGTCACCCTGGGCGCTGACGTCTGGATCGGCGGCGGCGCCATCCTCCTGCCCGGTGTCACCATCGGCGATGGCGCCATCGTGGGGGCCGGCGCTGTGGTCACCAAAGACGTGGCCGCCGGGCAGACCGTCACAGGCAACCCGGCCCGCCCCCGCTGACGGTCCTCAACCCGTTAAGCCAGCGCCCGCCGCCTTAACCCGCGGTTCATTTTTCCTGATGATTTCCAAAGTTTTACGGCAGCCTCTTTGACCAAATGTTTCACGCGCGAAACATTTGGTCAGCCTTACTGACCCAACCGGAAGAGCCGCCTCAGCCCCCGGCTTTTTCCTCCAGCTCCAGCCATTCTTCCTCGGCGGCGGCCAGCTTCTCCTGCCGCTCCACCAGCGCCTCGGTGGCCTTCTTGAACTTGACCGGCTCGCGGGTGAACAGCTCCGGATCGCTCATCAGCTCCTGCAACTTGCCGATCTCCGCCTCCAGCCGTTCGATCTCCGCGGGCAGCGCCTCCAGCCGGTGCTTCTCCTTGAAGCTCAGGCCATCCTTGGGCTGGCTCTCCTGTTTGGGCTTTGCCTTGGCAGGCTTCACCTTCTCCGGCCGCTCCGCTGCCTCCAGCGGCCCGCGCTGCGCGATGTAATCGCTCCAGCCGCCGGCATAGGCGGTGGCCCGCCCGTTGCCCTCCATCGCAATTGTCGTGGTCGCCACCCGGTCCAGGAAATCCCGGTCGTGGCTGACCAGCAGCACGGTGCCGTCGTAATTGTCCAAGAGCTCCTGCAAGAGGTCCAGCGTCTCCACATCCAGATCGTTGGTGGGTTCGTCCAAAACCAGGAGGTTCGAGGACCGCGCCATCAGCCGCGCCAGCAGCAATCGTGCCTTCTCGCCGCCCGACAACGACCGCACCGGCGCCCGGGCCTGGCGTTCGTCGAACAGAAACTCCTTCAGATAGCCCACCACATGCTTGGGCTGGCCGCGCACCATCACCTGGTCCGCCTTGCCGGAAATCCCCAGCAACGGATCGGCGGTCAGATTCTCCCACAGGCTCGCGTCTCCATCCAGCTGGTCGCGGGTCTGATCAAACAGCGCAACCTCCAGATTGGTGCCCAGCTTCACAGACCCGGCGTCAGGGTCTTCCATGCCCAGCAGCATCTTCAGCAGCGTGGTTTTCCCCGCGCCATTGGGACCGACAAAGGCCACCCGGTCGCCGCGCTGCACCTTCAAAGAGAAGTTCTGCACAATCGGCTTGCCGCCGAACGCCTTGCTCAGCCCCTCGGACTCGATCACCTTGCGGCCCGACTTGGGGCCTGCTTCCAGCGCCATCTCTGCCGCGCCCTGGCGCTTGATCTGGGCGGAACGCTCCGCCTTCAGATCCTGCAGTGCGCGTACCCGGCCCATGTTGCGCTTGCGCCGCGCGGAAATGCCTTCCACCGCCCAGCGGCTTTCGGATTTGATCAGCCGGTTCAGCTTGTGGCGCTGCTGGTCTTCTTCCTCCCACAGCTTGTCGCGCCAGGCCTCGAAATGCTCGAACCCCTTCTCCTGCCGGCGCACTTCGCCGCGGTCCACCCACAGGGTGGCCCGGGTCAAGGCGCGCAGGAATGCCCGGTCGTGAGAGATCAGCACAAAGGCGGCGCGGGTGGCCTTCAGCTCTGCCTCCAGCCAGGTGATCGCCTCGATATCCAAATGGTTGGTCGGCTCGTCCAAGAGCATCAGGTCCGGCGCCTCGGCCATCAGCTTGGCCAGCGCCGCCCGCCGCCGCTCGCCGCCGGATGCGGTCCCGACAGGCCGGGCGGGATCAAACTTCAGCCCTTCGCCCGCACGCTCCACCTTGTACAGCTCGCCCGGCTCCAGCCCGCTGGAAGCAAAATCGCCCAGCGTCGCAAACCCCTCCATCTTCGGGTCCTGCTCCATGTAGCCCACCGATTTGCCCGGCGGCACCACGATCGAGCCGGTATCCGCTTCAACAAGCCCCGCCATCACCTTCATCAGGGTGGATTTTCCCGAGCCGTTGCGCCCCACCAGCGCCACCCGGTCGCCGGGCTGAACCACCAGATCAAGATCCGCGAAAACCGGATTGCCGCCGAAGGTCAGCGAGATACCGGACATCTGCAAAAGAGGAATACGTGCCATGCCAGCCAGCTAAACCGGCTGCAAGGGCGCGTCAACGCTCCCCTTTCATCTTGCCGGAAATACTCAATTCCCCCCGGCCACGGCCCGCAGCAGCCGCTTGCGGGACGCGGGGATGGCGCCGACTTCAAGCCCGGTGAACACATGCAGTGTGTTCATATGGGTGTCGATCACCGCATGGTCGCTGACCCAGCCGCCCATCATCAGATAACTGCGCAGCAAGGGCGGCATCCCCAGCATTGCCTTTCTTGCATCCGGTTTGCGCCGCAGCCGGGCAGCAAAGCGGAACACATCGGGCGCCTTCACCCGCGGCCGCCAGCGCTTGGGCGCCAGGTGCCGGTGCTTGAGCATAGCAAAAGCATCCAGATAGGCGTCTGCGGACGTGCCGGCAAAAGACGAGCAGCCAAACAGCATTTCCACTTCATTGGCATCAACAAACGCCGTCATCGCTCCCCAGGCGACGCGCAGGATGTCAGGATCGCTCCGCCCCGGATGGATGCAGAACCGGCCCATTTCCGCCATCCGCCCCTGAAACGCCTGCAAGGCGGTGAGGTCATAGAATTGCGCCGAATAACTGCGGCCCAGACCGCCGCCGCCCTCCAGCACCAGCAGCCGGAAACAGCTGACCGGCACGCCGCTGCGGATATCCTCCACCAGCACATGGATGCAATCAGCGTCGAAACCGTCCTGATCAATGCCCAAGGTGCCAAAACACAGGCCGCGCAGGCGTTGCGCCGCCGCCACATCCTCCGGCCGCGCCGCAAGGCGGGCGCGGTAGCGCCCCTTGCTCAAAAGCGTTTGCGGATGTGCCATCGCGGCCTCCCCGTTGCCCGGCTCAGCCCCTAGCACAGGCAGTGTGACGCCCCGGTGACGCCGGCTTACTGATCCTGCAGGAACTGATCGGGGCCAAAGTTGCCCAGGCTGCCCAAGAGCTGGCGCAGGAAGGGGTTGTCGTCGACGCTGGAGCTGGTCACGCGGCGCTCCAGCGGCACCACCTTGCCGTCTTCCAGATTGTAGCGCTCAATCGCCTGCACCACGCCCTGGGCGTCAAAGCTGATCGCCACCAGATCGCGTGCCACCGGCCTGGGGGCGGTGGCGCCATAATGGCGGAAGCGGGTGGCAACATAGTAATAGCCGCTTTCGTTCAGCACGCCGGTCGATGTGGGCACGCCGATGCTCTCGGCCACCAAATCCCTGGTGTCGATCCCTGGCACCACCTCGGCCAGCTGATCGGGCGTCGGCACATAGCCGTGCTTGCGGTAGACCGAGGCGCAGGCCGCCAGCGCCAGCCCGGCGACGGCAAAAACCGCCCCGCGCAGGAGTGCCTTGGAGTGAAACCGCTTTGCAAACATGACTGCCCCCCAGTCTGCCGCAGCAATGTGCGGCTTGAATACGTCTTTGAACCCGATTACCTAATGACCGCTTCCGGTTCAAGAAACGAAAGTTCCCTAACATGTCTGAGAGCACCGCCTTGCGGGTTGCGGATCTGCCGCAGAACAGCCCGACCGCCTTTGAAATTGCCCCCGGCAAGGAGGACCTGGCCGCGCTTGCGGCGGAGCTGGGCCTGAATGCCCTGCGCAAACTGCGCTTTGCCGGCGAGATCAAGGCCCGCGGCAAGCGCGACTGGCAGCTGACCGGGACCTTGGGCGCCACCGTGGTGCAGGACTGCGTGGTGACGCTGGAGCCGGTGACCACCCGGATCGACGAAAAGGTCTCCCTCACCTACGCCGCCAGCTTCGAAACACCCGAGGGCGCCGAAGTCGAGATGCCCGAGGATGACAGCACCGAAGCGCTCGGCAGCCATATCGACCCGGCCGAAGTGATGGTTGAGGCGCTAGCCCTGCATCTGCCCGCCTACCCGCGCAAGGACGGCGCCGAACTGGGCGAGGCGGTTTACGCCGAACCGGGGGTGGCGCCGATGCGGGACGAGGACGCCAAGCCCTTTGCCGGCCTTGCAGCCTTGCGCGGCCAGCTGAAAGATGAGGGCTGAACCGGTTTTTTCGCACATGCGGAAATTGCATCTGGCCTGCTGGGCGCCGCTGCCTTAAAAAACGCCTTGCGCCGCCGGAGATTCGCAGTATTTTCGCGCGCTCATCGGAATTTTTGGTTGGACAATGTTTGGGCAGGCGCCTAAACGCACGTCAGACCGAGCGAACACGAATGCAATCCAGCCGCGGGGATGGCCCCAAGGCCCAAACAGACAAAGGTTGAGACATGGCCGTCCAACAGAACAAAGTATCCAAATCGCGCCGCAACAACCGCCGCGCGCACGATGCACTGGTTGCTGCGAACCCGAACGAATGCGGCAACTGCGGCGAGCTGAAGCGCCCGCACCACGTGTGCCCCTCCTGCGGCCACTACGACGATAAGGAAATCGTCGCAGCTGCAGACGAGATCGAGATCGACGAAGACGCGGCGTAAGCCACGGACAGGATTTGATGCCAGGCAGGCTTTCGCATGACGGGTAAACCCGATCTAAATCAGGCAGAAGCCGGCCGCATCACTATTTCTGTTGACGCCATGGGCGGAGACGCCGGCCCTGCTGTTGTAGTGGCCGGCATTGCCATGTCTGCAGAAAAGAACCCGGACATCGGGTTCATCCTGCATGGCCCCGCGGCGCAGCTGAGGCCTCTTGTTGCCCGGAAACGGGTGCTGGAAGGCCGCGTCGAGATTCGCGATGTCCAGGATGTGGTCACCATGGAGGACAAGCCCTCCCAGGTGATGCGCAACGGCAAGGGCACCTCGATGTGGTCGGCGCTGGACGCGGTCAAGAACGGCGAGGCCGGCGGTGCCGTCTCTTGCGGCAACACCGGCGCGCTGATGGCGCTCAGCATGCTGCGGCTGCGCAAGCTGCCCGGCGTCAACCGCCCCGCCATTGCGATCCTGTGGCCCTCGCTGAACCCGCAGGGCTTCAACGTGATGCTGGATGTCGGCGCCGATGTGAAGGCCGATGCCGAAGACCTGCTGCAATACGCCCTGATGGGCACCTCTTACGTGCGCAACTCGATGGACATCACCCGCCCCCGGGTGGGGCTGCTGAACGTCGGCACCGAAGAACACAAGGGCCGCGCCGAGCTGAAGGAAGCCTTTGCGCTGATTGCGGACAATGCGGAGAAATCCAGCTTCGAGTTTGTCGGCTTTGTCGAAGGCAGCGACATCCCCGGAGATGTCGCAGATGTGATCGTGACCGACGGGTTTACCGGCAATGTGGCGATCAAGACCGGCGAAGGCACTGCCAGCCTGATGCGCACCGCGCTGCGCGAGGCGTTCCAGTATTCCTTCCTCTCCAAGATCGCGGCATTGCTGGCCGTTACGTCACTGAAACGGCTGTCAAAACGGATGGATCCCCGGCGGGTGAACGGCGGCGTGTTCCTAGGGCTGAACGGCACCGTGGTGAAATCCCACGGCGGCGCCGATGCCACCGGCATTTCAGCCGCGGTAAAGCTCGCTTACCGGCTGGCCCAGCATGGATTTGCCGAAAAACTGGCTGCGCGGGTTGCATCTGCCGGCGCGGCTGCCCAAGATGAAAACGCCCCCCGCGAACTGCGGGCGGCCACTGATAAAGACTAAAAGCAAGGCAGGCACCGGATGACGCGACGCGCGGTAGTTGTTGGCACTGGCCATTATCTCCCCGAACGGGTTGTTGAAAACGCGGAATTCGAAGCCATGCCGGAGCTGGAGACCACCGATGAGTGGATCCGCACCCGCTCTGGCATCGAACGCCGCCACTTCGCCGCCGAGGGAGAGACCACTTCGGATATGGCCGCCAAGGCCGCGACACGCGCTTTGGCGGATGCAGGGCTGACGGCGGATGATGTGGACGCGATTGTCGTCGCCACCTCGACCGCCGATCTCACCTTCCCGTCCGCTGCCACCATGGTGCAGGCCAAGCTGGGTATGACCAAGGGTTTTGCCTTTGATGTGCAGGCTGTCTGTGCGGGCTTTGTCTACGCGCTCAGCAATGCCAACGCGCTGATTGCCTCAGGCCAGGCAGACCGGGTGCTGGTGATCGGCGCCGAGACCTTCAGCCGGATCATGGACTGGACCGACCGCACCACCTGCGTGCTGTTCGGCGACGGCGCCGGCGCGCTGCTCCTGGAAGCGCAGGAGATGGCCGGCACCAACAAGGACCGCGGGATTCTGTCCACCGACCTGAATTCCGACGGCCGCTACAAGGATCTCCTGTACGTCGACGGCGGCGTCTCCACCAATTCGACCGGCCATTTGCGGATGCAAGGCAACCAGGTGTTCCGCCATGCGGTCGAGAAACTCGCCTCCACCGCGAACACCGCTTTGGACCGCGCGGGCCTTGGCGCCGCCGATGTGGACTGGATCGTGCCGCATCAGGCCAATATCCGCATTATTCAAGGCACCGCCAAGAAAATGGGCCTGAGCATGGACAATGTGGTGGTAACCGTGCAGGATCACGGCAATACCTCCGCCGCCTCCATTCCGCTTGCGCTTTCTGTCGGCAAGCAGCGCGGCCAGATCAAAGAAGGCGACCTGATCGTGACCGAAGCCATCGGCGGCGGCCTCGCATGGGGCGCCGTTGTGCTGCGCTGGTAACCATTCCGCCCGAATACCCGCCCGAATACCCCCTTGCAATTCATTGATATTGACAGGGAATTTCCCTGCACCCTATGCTTTGCAAAACAACGGGGATTGGTATGGGCGAAAAAACACTGACAAGAATGGATTTGAGTGAAGCTGTTTTCCGGGAAGTCGGCCTGTCGCGCAACGAAAGCGCTCAGCTGGTGGAAAGCATGCTGCAGCATATGTCGGATGCCCTGGTGCGCGGTGAACAGGTAAAGATCTCCTCGTTCGGCACCTTCAGCGTAAGGGACAAGTCAGCCAGGGTCGGGCGCAACCCGAAAACCGGCGAAGAAGTGCCGATCCAGCCGCGCCGCGTGCTGACCTTCCGGCCCTCCCACCTGATGAAAGACCGCGTGGCAGACGGCAACCGTAAGTAAACGGGACAGATTAAGCCATGTCGAAATCACCGGACGCCTTCCGCACCATCAGCGAAGTTGCGGAGTGGCTGGGCGTGCAGGCGCATGTTCTGCGCTTCTGGGAGAGCAAATTCACCCAGGTCAAGCCTGTGAAGCGCGCCGGCGGGCGGCGCTATTACCGGCCTGCGGATATGCAGTTGCTGGGTGGCATCAAGAAGCTGCTGCACGACGACGGGCTGCCGATCAAGGACGTTCAGGCGATGCTGCGCGAGCATGGCGCGGCCCATGTGGCTGAGTTCTCCCACCCGCTGGACGGCAGCGCGGAAGCACCCGCCGCCAAGGCCCCTCCGGCGGACAAGCTGGGCGGCGACTGGCAAAGCTCGCTGGACCTTGCCCATAGTGAAGCGGCGCAGGGCGAAGCGGCGCAGGACCAAAGCCTCCTGGAGGCTGGCAGCGGCGGCCCCCATGCGGACAATGTTGTCGGGTTTCCGCAGCAGGCGGCACCGCAGCAGCCCGCTGCCGATCCGCAGCCCGTCGCCAGCGCAGCAGAGCCCGCGACGGAAACCCCCGCCGCGGAAGAGCCGCAGATGCGGATGGATCTGGACACGCCGGCGGCTGACGGCGTTGCGGAGCTTCCCCTTGCTGACGACCCGCAGCCGGAGCCTCCCGCCGCCGGTGCGGCCGCGGCTGGCGCCGCCCCAGCCGAAGCCGCGGACTTACCTGCGGTTCCAGAGGCGCCAGCTGCCGAATCCGAGCTTGCACCGGCCTCTGCCGCCAGCGAGCACCCGGAAGCCGCTGGGCCGGAGGAGGCCGCGCCCTGGACAGAACAGCCGCCGGAACCCATTGCGGAACCGGGCGCGGAAGCACCCTCAGAAAGGTCCCTCCCGCCCGAAACGCCCGCCCCCGTACCGGAATTCTCCGCACTCCCGGACCCGCTGCCGCCGTCCGCAGACGCAGAGCCCGCGCCGGATCTCGAGCCAGACCGCATGACCGCGCCCATGGCGGAGCCGGAACCGGCAGCCGCAGCCGAACCGGCGGCGCCCCCCCAGTCTCCGCTCCCCGCATCTGAGGCAGAGCCCCTTGCAGAGCCGGAAGCAGACGCCGGGCCTGTTGCCGAACCGGAGCATCCCACGGCAGCCGGCCCGCTTGCAGAGCCGGAAGACGCCGCGGGCTTCGCCCCTGCGGCAGAATCACCCCCGCCCCCCCTGCCCCCCGCCGCAGAGCCGGAGCCGGCAGCAGAGACGGCCGAATTTACCGAACCAGCCCCCGCGGCGGCGCCTGAACCCGCCGCCGAACCAGCGATGGAGCCCCCCCTGCCCACCGGGGCGGAGACCTTCGCGGAAGCTGCGACAGCAGAAGAGACTGCGGCGGCTGAACAGGCCGCCCCGGCAGAAGACCTGACGCTGGAGACGGTTCCGGACGCGGAACCGGATACAGCGGCGGACGCGCTTCCGGCACAGGACACTCTGGTGGCGGCCGCCGGGTTGCAGCCTGAGGAGCCGATGGATTTTGGCACCGCGGCCGCCGATCCGTTTGCAACCAGCCCGGCTGAGCTGCCGGAGGCGGATCCGGAGCAGGATGGCGAAAGCCCTGCCCCCTTCCCGCCGCATGACCTGGACGAGGCGGCCCGCCAGGTGGACGCGCTGGAATTCGCCTCCGGCTTCAAGGATGGCGGCGAGCCGGAGCCTGGCGGTGAGGAACCGCTGGAAAGCCCGGTGGAGCCGGCCCCCGCAGCCGAGGACGCGCCGGAGGAACCTGCGGCGGTGCCGCCCGGGGTTCTGGCGCATCTTGCCGCGCTCCGCAGCCTGCCGCCGCACGCCCTAGCGGAAATTTCGGCCTGCGCCGAAGAGCTGCGGGCGCTGACCGCAGGCAGGCCTTGAATGCAGGCGCCGGAATTCGGCGCGAATTCCGCTCCGTTTCCCGTGCCGGGAAACGGATGCCGAAAGGCAAAGTCCCGGTAACTGCCTCAGCCGGCAGGATTTCTGCAAGAAGCTGCAAAAAATCTTGCTGCGCCCTCTTGCCCCTGCCGCGAAAACGGTTAGAAGGCTTTTCAACGGGCTATGGCGCAGCCTGGTAGCGCGTCCGTCTGGGGGACGGAAGGTCGCAGGTTCGAGTCCTGCTAGCCCGACCATATGAAAAACGCCCGGGTGTTTGCGCACCCGGGCGTTTTCATATCCGGAACCTGCTTTGCTGATTGCGCATGGCGCCCGGATGGGACAGCATCGCCGCAAAGCCGGCGCGCGGAGGGGACAGAGAATGACAGGCGTTTTGCCCAGCCAAACCATTGAAAAGATGCTCGCGCGCGGCGAAATCGCCGTCAGCGCGCCGCTGGCGGAGGGCCAGGTCCAGCCCGCGAGCCTCGATCTGCGGCTGGGCACCGTGGCCTATAGGGTGCGGGCCTCGTTTCTGGCCGGCCAAGGCAGCAGCGTCTCCGACCGGCTCAGCGAGTTCGAGATGCACCGGATCAGCCTCGATGGCGGTGCGGTGCTGGAAAAGGGCTGCGTCTATGTGGTGCCGCTGATGGAGAGCCTGGCGCTGCCGGACAGCGTCTCTGCCGTGGCCAACGCCAAAAGCTCCACCGGGCGGCTGGATCTTCTGACCCGCACTATCACCGATGGCGGCGAAGAGTTCGACCGGATCAAGCCCGGCTACACCGGCCCGCTTTATGCGGAAATCTGCCCCCGGTCGTTTTCGGTGCTGGTGCGTCCCGGCATGCGGCTGAACCAGATCCGCTTCCGCACCGGCCAGGCGGTTCTGTCGGACGCGGAACTGAAGATGCTGCACGCCGGCTCGCCGCTGGTGGATGGCGAGGCGGTGATCGAGGACGGCCTCGGCTTTTCCGTTGACCTCAAGCTGCCCGGCACCGATCTGGTCGGCTACCGCGCCAAGCCGCACACCGGCGTCATCGATCTGGACCGGATCGGCGAATACGACCCGCAGGAATACTGGGAAGAGGTGCGCACCAAGGATGGCCGCATCATCCTGGACCCCGGCGCCTTCTATATCCTGGTCAGCCGCGAGGCGGTGCATATCCCGCCCGCCTTTGCCGCCGAGATGGCGCCCTATCTGGCGATGGTGGGCGAGTTCCGGGTGCATTACGCGGGCTTTTTTGACCCCGGTTTCGGCCATGACGCGGCTGGCGGCACCGGATCGCGCGGGGTGCTGGAGGTGCGCTGCCACGAGGCGCCCTTTGTGCTGGAGCATGGCCAGGTGGTCGGGCGGCTGGTCTATGAAAAGATGGCGGAGGTGCCCGAGCAGCTTTATGGCGCGGGCATTGCCTCCAACTACCAGGGCCAGGGGCTGAAGCTGTCGAAGCACTTCAAGACGCCGGGCTAGACCCGCCAGGGGCGGTACCCCGGGAGGCAAGCCGTCCGCCCGGGGGAGCAAGATCAGCACAGATGCGCGGCGGATCGAATTCCTGCGAGGAATTCGGCCCGGTTTCCGGCGCGGAAACCGGCGGCAGAGGGGCGCAGCGGGCCTGAAGTCCTCGCAGGATTTCAGGACGGAATTCGCGCCGAATTCCGTTTCCTCCAGTACACTAGCCTTGCCCCCAATGGCCCGGCGGGAAACCCTTCACTTGACCGGACCACCCTCCGTCAGATCTTCCGTCGTGCCTGCCTGCACTGGCCTGTCCAGATGGGTGGACAGCACCATATGGGTGCGGGTGCCGCGCACGCAGTCGACCTCATAGACCCGCGCCAGCAAGCCCTCCAGCGCCTTCGGCGAGGCCACCCGCACCTTGAGAATCAGATTGGCATCGCCTGCGGCGCTGTGGATTTCCTCCAGCTCGGGCATCTGCTGCAGCGCGAGCAGGTCCGTAGTGACACCCCAGCCCTCGGTTTCCACATGGATAAATGCCAAGAGAGGCTTGCCCACGGCGGCGCCATCGAGGCGGGCAATTGTGACCTCAATCGCGCCAGAGGCCCTGAGCCGTTTCACCCGCTCATGCACCGCAGGCGCCGACAGGCCAACCGCCTGGCCGATGGCGGCATAAGACAGCGTCGCATCCCCGCTGAGCGCACCTAATATTCTTCGGTCCAAAGCGTCCAGCACCCGGGCCGCGCCGCCGGTTTTCCGAATGCCATCTGTTTTTTCCTGCCCCATATGCTCCTGCCCTTCACAGAACACCATTCAGTGAATAGCAGTTATACTCGAACACCATTCAAGGCTAAACCCATGCGGACCCCCATTTTGATCCTGATGAGCGCTATTGGCGTGATTGGCGCAAACTCGCTCCTGCTGTCGCCGGTGGTGACGGCGGTGAGTGAAAGCCTGAACGCCGCAACCGGCGAGGTCATGCGGGCCGCCAGCGCCTATGGGCTGGGGGTGGCGGCGGCGGCGCTGGTTCTGGCGCCCCTGGGCGACCGGATCGGTGCCGGGCGGCTGTTGCGGATGGCGCTGCTGCTGCTGGCGGCGGGACTGGCAGCCAGTGCCGCGGCGCCGGATGCCTGGATGCTGGCGGCGGCGCAGGTGCTGTGCGGGCTGGCAGCGGGGGCCGCCCTGCCCTCGATCTACACGCTGGCGATGGTGATTGCTCCCAAGGGGCGCGAGGCGCGGGTGCTGGGGCTGGTGCTGTCCGGCTGGACGGTGTCGATGGTGCTGGGGGTGAGTGTCAGCGCCTGGGCCACCGACCTGGCGGGCTGGCGGGCGGTTTACGGCGCGCTGGCGGGCATTGCGCTGCTGCTGTGGGGTGCAGCCGTATCCCTGCGCGGGGCGGGCAGCCCCAGCGGCAGGGCAACCTCGCCGCTGACAGCGCTGCGGGTGCCGGGGATCTGGCGCGGGCTGCTGGCGGCAGCACTGCTGATGATGGGGTTCTACGGCAGCTACTTCTTCACCGGCGCCCATATCACCCAAGTGCTGGGGAGGAGCACCACCCAGGCCGGGCTTCTGCCGCTGTTCTACGGCATCGGCTTTGGTCTGGCGGTGCTGCTGGATCCGCTGCTGGACCGGCTGGGGCTGGCGCGCGCGACGGCGCCGGTGCTGCTGGTGATTGCGGCCAGTTACATGCTGCTGGCGGCCGCAGCGCCGCAGTATGCGCTGCTGCTGGGCGCCGCCCTGGTCTGGGGCGTGTTCCAGCATCTGGGCCTCAACCTGCTGGTGGCGCGGCTGACGGCGCTGGACCTGTCCCAGCGCGGCGCCATCATGGGGCTTTACAGCACCGTCACCTATCTATGCGTCTTTGCAGCCCCCTTCACCGGCAGCCTGCTGTTTGCCAGCTGGGGGCTGGCCGGATGCCTGGCGCTTTCGGCGCTGCTGGCCCTTGCTGGCGCGGCGGAGGCGCTGGGGCTGCGCCGCAAGCGGATCAGCCCTGACGCCGCCCCGGCTTGACCGAAGGGATGCGCGAGCGCCCTGCCTGCTGCGCAGGCGCGCTGCCCGGCCCCGGACGTTTGCCGCGTTTGGAAACCGCATTGATGCCCGCGTTTACACCGGCATTGACCGCACGGCTGACCAGCTTGCGCAGCACCATGTTGATGATCCAGTTGATGTTCATTGCCTCAGCCCTGTCTGCTGCCTGCCCGGTATCTTAAATCGAGATTAAGACAATTCCGGGGCGCAACACAGGCCCGGCAGCGGAAAGCCGCAGTCACATTGCTGTAATTCGGCCGGCCGCGGCAACCAGGCATCATTCTTCGAAGAGTTCTGCCTGCTCCTCCGGCTCTTCGTCCTCGTCGCCGCCCTGCCCCATCGGCAAGGCGCCCGGCGGCGGCCGGTTCTCCAAGAGGCCCGCGGCGCGCAGCTCCTTGAGGCCCGGCAGGTCGCGGGCGCTCTCAAGCCCGAAGTGGTCGAGGAAATCCGGCGTCACCACAAAGGTCACCGGGCGGCCCGGCGTCATGCGGCGGCGGCCCAGGCGGATCCAGTCCATCTCCATCAGCTGGTCGATGGTGCCGCGCGAGACGGACACGCCGCGGATCTCCTCGATCTCGGTGCGGGTGACCGGCTGGTGGTAGGCAACAATGGCCAGGGTTTCGATCGCGGCGCGGCTCAGCTTGCGCAGCTCGGTAGTTTCCTTCTGCATCAGAAAGCCCAGGTCCGGCGCGGTGCGGATCGCCCAGGCATCGCCCAGCCGCACGACACGGACGCCGCGCCCCTCGTAGCGCTTGCGCAGATGCTCCAGCGCCTCGCGCGGGTTGCAGCCCGGCGGCAGGCGGCTTTCGAGGTCGCGCAGGGTAACCGGCTCGGCGCTGGCAAACAGCACCGCTTCGACCATGCGCTCCTGCTCCGCCATCGGCGGCGCATCAAACAGGGTGTCGTTTTCGGTCCGGCCTGAGGTGCTGGCCCCTGCCGCGTTCTGGCCGTCCATGATCTGATCTTCCATCAGTGTTCCCCGTCGAGGCTGCGCAGCTGAATGGGCGCAAATGTTTCGCTCTGGCGCAACTCAAGCCTGCCTTCCTTGACCAGCTGCAGCGAGGCGGCAAAGGTCGCCGCGGTGGCCGACCGCCGCTTCACGGGGTCGCTGTGCCAGCCGTCGGGCAAATAGCTGATCAGGTCGGTCCAATCGCCGGTAAAGCCAAGGAGGTGGCGCATCCGGTCCAGCGCCTCCTCCATGGTGAAAACCGAGTCGCGGTCCATCACGAAGGGGCGGAAATCGTCCTTGGTGCGGATCCGTGCATAGGCCTGCATCAGGTCCAGCAGGTTGGCGGTATAGGTCACGGTTTTGATCCGGGCGACAGTCTCGACCTCGCCGCGGGCAAAGAAGTCGCGGCCCAGCCGGTCGCGCGCCATCAGCCGCGCCGAGGCATCGCGCATCGCCTGCAAACGCTCCAGCTGGAACGCCAGGTGGGCGGCCAGTTCCTCGCCCGACGGCCCCTCTTCCTCCGGGTCGGGGGGCAGCAGCAGGCGGGATTTCAGGAAGGCCAGCCAGGCGGCCATCACCAGGTAGTCCGCAGCCAGTTCGATGCGCAGCTCCTTGGCCTTCTCGACAAAGGCCAGATACTGCTTGGCCAGCTCCAGCACCGAGATCTTGCGCAGGTCCACTTTCTGGGTGCGCGACAGCGTCAGCAGCAGGTCGAGCGGGCCCTCAAAGCCGTCCACATCCACGATCAGGGCCTCGGCCGCCAGCCGCTCCTCTACGCTTGTGTCTGCTTCCGAAAAGAGTGTCTGCTCAGCCATACACCTGCCCGCCCATGAGGGCGGCAAGTTCTCTTTCAGCGCCGAGAATGTCAAGGGCGGCAGGCGGTTTGCGGGCTGCCAAAGCGCGCTCTGCGCGGGTCTGCGCCGCCTCTGTCATGGTGCCTGCGGCATCGGCCACCGCGATGCGCTCCGCCAGCGAGGCATTGCACAGAAGGACCACATTGCAGCCTGCCTCGATCGAGGCGCGGGCATTGCCGGCCAGCGAGCCCTGCAGCGCCTTCATCGAGATGTCGTCGGTCATGATCAGCCCGTCAAAGCCGATCCGTTCGCGGATCAGCCGCATCATCACCGGCGAAGTGGTGGCGGGGCGGTCGTCGTAAGCCTCGTAGACCAGATGCGCGGTCATCCCCAGCGGCAGGTCATTGAGCGCCTCGAAGGCGGCAAAGTCGCTGTCTTCCAGCTCCGCGGGATGGGCCGCCACATGCGGCAGGTCCAGATGGCTGTCGGCGGTGGCACGGCCGTGGCCGGGAATATGCTTCAGAACCGGCAGCACGCCGCCATCCAGATGCGCGGCGGCCACGGCACGCGCAATCCGGGCCACAGAGGCGGCATCGGTGCCATAGCAGCGGTTCTTCAGGAACGGATGGGTTCCGGCGCAGGCCACATCGGCAATCGGGGCGCAGTTGCTGTCGATGCCCAGGGTGTGCAGCTCATGGGCGATCAGCCGGTAGCGCAGGTACATCGCCCGCACCGCCTCTTCGCCGGCCAGCTGCACATGGTCCAGCGGCGGTTGCCAGTCCCGCGCCAGCGGCCCCTGCAGGCGCTGCACCCGGCCGCCTTCCTGGTCGATGGTGATCGGGCAATCGCGGCCCACCGCCTCGCGGAAGTCGCCGCACAGCGCCTGGATCTGCTCAACATCGTCCAGATTGCGGGCAAACAGGATAAAGCCGAACGGGTCCGCCTCGCGGAAAAACGCCTTTTCATCTGCGGTGAGGCGCAGGCCTTCGGCGTCCAGAATTGTCGCTCCGTATGTCATGAAGTCCCCCTTGTGCTCGCGCTCCCCCGCTGCAACAGAAAAAGCACTGCGCCCCGGCCCGGCGGGAAGGGGGCAAAGCGCCCGTCCCTCGGGGGCGGGACGGGCGCTGCCCGGCCATGCAGCCGGGCGGAACAAAAGTCTGCTTCCAGTCCTGTTACCGTGTGGTTACCGGAATACAGTCGGCATTGCCAGCCACCAGCGCCGAACAGAAACGGCGGGCATCCGACAGCCCGGCGAAACCCATCGCCCGCAGGCGGTAGAAGGTGCGGCCGCCGCTTTCGGCGCGCTGGATCACCCGCTGCTTGGTTTCGAGATACTCCGGGAACCGGGCCTGGATGCGCTCCCATTCGGCGCGCGCCACTGCCGGGCTTTCATAGGCGCCAAGCTGCGCCAGGCGGGTGCCGGCCGCAAGGGTGGCCGGGTCGACATCAACGGTTGCCGCAGATGCCGCGGGTGCGGCTGCGGCCGGTGCAGGGCTGAACCTTGCGGGCCGGGCCGAGGGCCGCAGCGAGAGTTTGACGCCGGGCGCATTCAGCAGCGCCGGAGAGACAGCGGCGGCGGCAAGCGCCGGCTGCAGCGGTTCCGGCTGCACGATGGCCGGGGCAACGGCAGGCGCCGCAGCCGAGGCGGGCACCGCCGCAGACAGGGTTTCCGCCTCGCGCGCAAGCTCAGCCACCAGCGCATCGATATCGCCGTTCTGGAAAGAGGCCACGGCCTCATCGCTCACCCCTGCCGCGCCGGGCGCATCCGGCGCCTCCGGTTCAGCAGGCGCCGCGGGCAGCTCTGCCGGGGCCGCTTCTGCCGCCAGCTGCGGCAGCGGCTTGTCGTCTTCGGTCAGTTCGATCGCGGCGGGCGCCAGCGTCAGCCGCTCGGCGGGCGCCTCGGCGCTGCCCTGCGCTGCCACGGCGTTCACCGCCAGCCCCTGGTGGTCAGCCTGGGTGCCGCCCGGGTTGGCGGGCTGCTCGCGCATCGGGCCTTCGGCGGCGCGCACCACCGGCACGCCGCTGACATCGCGCATCACCAGCTTGTAGCCCCAAAAGCCGACACCCGCGACCAGCGCGATCGAGGCCGCGGCGCCCAGCAGGCTCAGCGTCTTGGAGAATCGCGCCCGCAGCCCGGCCGGCGCGGCATAGGCGGCATACGCCTGCCCCTCCCCGCCCGGCTCTTCGGGCTGGTAGCCATAGGAGGGATCCGCATAGCCGTAATCCGGCTCGGCGCCGGGGCCGGTGTATTGCTGGGGGGAATAGGGCTGACCGTAAGCGTGGTCAGCCGCGGTGTCCTGTTCGCGGGCACCGCCCTGTGTATAGGCGTGCCCCTGGCCCGCCTGCGCAAAATACGCCATATCCGCCTCACTGCCCGGTTCGGCGGCGCCCAAACAGCGCCGCGCCCCAAGTCTCTTGAACTGCCTCAGTCCGGCGGAACGTGTGATTTATACCCTCAGGGACCAGCCCCTCGGGTTATCGCATCTCTTCTGCCGGTTTGACGCCAAGAATACCAAGCCCTGCGGAAATGACAACGGAAACGGCCTTGGCCAGAGCCAAATTCGCATGTGTTGCCGATTGGCTGCTCTCGTTAACAAAGCGTAAACCTTCATTCGATTTGCCAAGGTGGTACAGCCCGTGCAGCTCGGAGGCGAGATCATAGAGGTAGAAGGCGACCCGGTGCGGCTCATGGGTGCGGGCGGCGATTTCCACCTGGCGCGGCCATTCGGCCAGCTTCTTGGCCACCGCCAGCTGCGCCGGATCGGCAATCAGGCTGAAATCCGCCGCCAGCAGCGCGGCATCATCCGCGGCAATGCCCTGCTCACCCGCCTTGCGCAGGGTCGAGCAGATCCGGGCGTTGGCGTATTGCACGTAGAACACCGGGTTGTCCTTGGACTGCTCCAGCGCCTTGTCGAGGTCAAAGTCGAATCCCTGGTCGTTCTTGCGGGTCAGCAGCATGAAGCGGGTGACATCCGCCCCCACCGCATCGACCACATCGCGCAGGGTGACAAAGGTCCCTGCCCGCTTGGACATCTTGAATTCCTGGCCGTCCTTGAACAGCTTGACCAGCTGGCACAGCTTGATGTCCAGCGGCACCTTGCCGTCGGACAGCGCCGAGACCGCCGCCTTCATCCGCTTGACATAACCGCCGTGGTCGGCGCCGAAAATGTCGATCAGCTCATCAAAGCCGCGGCTCACCTTGTCATAGTGATAGGCGATATCCGGTGCAAAATAGGTCCAGGAGCCGTCGGATTTCTTCACCGCCCGGTCGACGTCGTCGCCATGATCGGTGGATTTGAACAGCGTCTGCTCGCGCGGCTCCCAATCGTCGGGCTTCTTGCCCTTCGGCGGCTCCAGCACGCCCTGGTAGATCAGGCCCTTGGCTTCCAGCTCTTCCAGCGCGGCCTCGATGCGGCCGGTGCCGTAGAGGGATTTCTCGGAATAGAACACATCCATTTCAATACCGAGCTGAGCCAGATCCTCCCGGATCAGCGCCATCATCGCATCGGTGGAGAACTCGCGCACTTCCGCCAGCCAGACGTCCTCAGACTGGTCCAGATAGGCATCGCCCACCTTCTCCTTCAGCGCCTGACCCACCGGCACCAGATAGTCGCCGGGATAGGTGCCGTCTGCAAAGGCGATCTCCTGCCCGTGCGCCTCCAGGTAGCGCAGATAGACGGAACGGGCCAGCACATCGACCTGGCCGCCGCCGTCGTTGATGTAGTATTCGCGGGTGACGCCGTAGCCCGCATAGGCCAGCAGCGACGCCAGCGCATCGCCAAAGACCGCGCCGCGGGTGTGGCCCACATGCAGCGGGCCGGTCGGGTTGGCAGAGACATATTCCACGTTCACCCGTTTGCCCGCGCCCATCGCGGAGCGGCCGAAATCCGTGCCTGCGTCCAGGACCGATTTCAGAACGCCCTGCCAGATGCCGGGCGCCAGGCGCAGGTTCAGGAAGCCGGGGCCTGCAACCTCGGCCGAGGTGATCCGTTCATCCGCGGCCAGCTTGGCGGCCAGCGCCTCGGCAATGTCGCGCGGCTTCATCCTGGCGGGCTTGGCCAGCACCATCGCCGCGTTTGTGGCCATATCGCCATGGGCGGCATCGCGCGGCGGCTCCACCGCCACATTGGCAAAATCGAGCCCCTCGGGCAGCGCGCCTTCGCCGGTCATGGCGGTCAGGCTGTCAATCACAAGCGAGCGGATGTCGGTAAAGAGGTTCATATCTGGCGTCCCATATGTTCAGCCCTGCGGATACCTAGGCCCGCAGGCAGGGTCAACAGGATTGCAGGGGCAGCCGGAACCGCGGCGCGCAACGCACCGGAAAATTCAAATTTTCCGGCCAATTTTCTTCCTCAAGAAAATTGCGCCGCTGCTGCGGCGCCACGCCTGCAGCCCTGTCTCACAGAACCGCGGTCTGGTCTTCCAGGATCTTGCCCCAGGTGAAGATCTCGTAAGAGCGGAAGGCCGGCACGTAGAACGGGTCGCCATGGATCAGATGCTCCACTTCGATCCGGTCTTCCGCCTCGACTATCCACAGCGCGCCGCAGAAGTCCCCCTCGGGGTCCGGTTTCAGCCCGCCGCCGATGCGCAGCTCGGGATGCTCCTGCACGTAGGCCACATGGGCATCGCGCCGCGCCTTGCCGGCGCGGATTTCCATCATCGCAGGCGCATCGCGGAACAGCACCGCCCAGCGGGTCAGTGCAGGCGCGGATTTGCGGGTTTCCTGAGGTGCGGTCATGACAGCATTCCCTGGATGGCAGAGGCGGTGCCCCACTCGGTGATTTTATACGTACGCAAGGAGGCCACGTAATAGGGGTCCTGCAGGATCAGACGTTCGACGTCCTGGCGGGTCTCCGCCTCCACGTTCCAGATGGCACCGGGAAAGTCCTGCATTGGCCGCATTGCCAGCGCGCCGCCGATCTGCAGCTCAGGCCGCGACCGGACAAAGGCGATATGCGCGTCGCGGCGTTTCCTGTCGCCGCGCACCCGGTCCATTTCCGGCTTGTCCGTGAAGGTGACGGTCCAGCGTGCCATGGCTTTTCCCTTGCTATCCTCCCCCGCGCCTTAACGCCGATGCCTGCCCGCATCATAGGGCCAGATGATAGCACGGCTTACAGCCAAATTGCAGCGCTGCGGCGGCCGCAGGGCGGGCCATCCGCCCCTTGCGCAGACCAGGGCCTAGGCCGGATGCCCTTCGGACTGCTTGGCACCGTCGCAAATTTCATACCAGCCGGGTTTTTCGCCGACGAATTCATGGAAGCTGTTGCCGGCTTCCAGCGCCCCGTCCAGCGCATTTGCGGCGATCGGGAAGCTTTCCTCCTCCGACAGGATCTCCCCCAGCGAGCTGCCGCAGATCCGGCAGAAGCAGCGGCCGAATTTATAGGGCGGCGCGGGCTGGTACAGCGCCACCTCCTCCCTGCCAGCAATCCACCGCAGATCGCCCTTCTTCACAAAGACAATGGTGCTGGCCCCGGCCTTGCGGCAGCGCGCGCAATGGCAGGTGCCCATCAAACCGGGCTGCGCCAGCAATTCAAACCTGACCGCACCGCAGCAGCAGCTTCCCTCGATCATTCCGGCACTCCTTCCGTTCACTTGAATTTGACAAGAACATTACAGGAACGCTCATTGCGGAACAAGCCGCCGGAAGACGTTGCGCACATACCGCCCGCAGCGCACGCCCTGCTTGCGCGGCCTTAACCCCGCTCTGCGATAGTCACTCCCGCTGCAGCACATGGCGCGGGTCTGGCACCCCGCGCGCGCAGGAGACCAGGACCCCCGAGACCACCTCCACAAAAGGTGCAGGGGCGTCAAATGGTTGAAGCTTTTGACCGGACCCGGGGCGCGCTGGCGTTCCGGCCCTACCCTCCGCCCCCGTTGGCGGCGCCGCCATCACTACCCCGCCCCGTTGAAAGGCACGGCACAACAGACCACGGCACAGACCGCAGGCAAGACAGCCCTCAGACCTCGACCTTCACCCCGAACAGCCGCTCATGCTGCTGCAGGGCGAAACGGTCGGTCATGCCGGCGATATAATCCGATACGATCCGCGCCAGCGCAGTGCGGTCCTGCGCAGCCGCGATCTCGGCGTGCCAGCGCTCCGGCATGTCCTGCGGATTGTCCAGGAAATGGGGAAACAGCGCCTCCACCACCCTGGCAACCTTGGTGCGCTTCTCCATCACAGACGGCGCCCGGTACATGCGGGTGAACAGGAAGGCGCGGATCTCTTTCAGGTCGCTCCACAAGGGATCGGAGAATTTCACAACCGGATGCCCCAGCCCGCGCACCTCCTCGACGCTCTGCACGCCGGTGGCGGCCAGCAGGCTGCGGGCGGAGGTGATCACATCCTCCACCATCACCCCGAAAAAGCGGCGCAGCGCCTCGTGCCGGCGGCGGTTTGCATCCAGGCCGGGAAACAGGCGGTCGACCTCGGCGTAACAGGGCCCGATCAAGGGCAGCCGGGCGATGTCTGCATCGGTGAACAGCCCGGCGCGCAGCCCGTCATGCAGGTTGTGGTTGTTGTAGGCGATGTCATCGGACAGCGCGGCCACCTGCGCCTCGGCACTGGCGTGGGTATGCAGTTCCAGGTCCACCGCCAGATTGCATTCGGCCAGCGCCCAGGGCAGCTCCCCCGTCACCGGCCCATTGTGTTTGGCAATGGCTTCAAGGGTTTCCCAGGTGAGGTTCAAGCCGTCGAACCCGGCGTAATGGCGCTCCAGGCAGGTGACGATGCGGATCGCCTGGGCATTGTGGTCAAAGCCGCCGTAGGGCGCCATCATCGCGTGCAGCGCATCCTCGCCGGTGTGGCCAAAGGGCGTGTGGCCCAGATCATGCGCCAGCGCCACCGCCTCGGTCAGCTCCTGGTTCAGCCCCAGCGCGCCGGCAATCGTCCGGCCCACCTGCCCGACCTCGATCGAATGGGTCAGCCGGGTGCGGTAGTTGTCACCCTCATGTTCGACAAACACCTGCGTCTTGTGCTTCAGCCGCCGGAACGCGCTGGCATGGATGATCCGGTCGCGGTCGCGCTGATAGGGCGAGCGGAAAGAGCTTTCTTCCTCAGGGACCAGCCGGCCGCGGCACCGGTCCGGCAATGTGGCATAAGGCGCATGCATTTGAAATCTTTTCCCAGACAATTTCGCCGGCAATCTTGCCGCCTGAATTGCACCTTTCTATATAATGCTTTGCGCTGCAACATGAGCCTGTGGAGAAACGCCATGCAATTGCCCCCGAAAGTGACCGAGCGTGCCTTTGCCCGGCTGGCCGAAATCGGTGCCGCCGGCCAGGGCCAGGCCTTGCGCGTGGCGGTCGAAGGCGGCGGCTGCTCGGGCTTTCAGTATGAGATCGCGCTGGACGATCCGAAACCGGATGATCTGGTGCTTGAAGGCCAGGGCGAGAAGGTGGTGGTCGACAGTGTCTCGCTGCCGTTCCTGGAAAACGCGGTAATCGATTTCACCGAAGAGCTGATCGGCGCCCGTTTCACCATCGAGAACCCGAACGCCACCTCCAGCTGCGGCTGCGGCACCTCGTTTTCGATGTGATCCGGCCCCTTGCAACAGGGCCAGCCTTGCCCTGCGGGCAAGGCCGCGCCCGCCCCCAGCTGGAGGGGCGGGCGCTTCGCCCCGTTGTGACGGGCTCAACAGCCGCGGCGCATCCCTATGGGTCCGTCTGCAGCCGCCCGGAAAGACGCAGACCCGGCAATGGCGGGGCAAACTGCTGCCAGACCAGATAGAGGCCGGAGGCAATCACGATGGCGCCGCCGATGTAGGTTGTTGCGGGCGGGAACTCGCCAAAGGCCACCGCGCCGATCACCGCCATCCAGATGAATTGCAGGTTCATCAAGGGCGTCACCGCATAGGAGGCCAGCAGCCGCAGCGCCACCACCAGGAGCCAGCGCGCGCCGAATAGAAGGAACGCATAGGCCGCAGCCCAGGCCACATCCGCCAGCGGCATCGGCATCCAGACAAAGGGCAACAGCACCAGCATCGCCAGGCAGAGCGTCAGGTTAGGATAGAACACCTGGGCCAGGGAGTTGCTTTCGTATCGGCCGATGAACCGTGCCATGGTCATGGAGAAGGTGCCCGACAGCACCGCGCCCAGGGCAATGACATGCCCCCAGAAGGAATGCCCGCCGGCCCCGCCATGCGGCAGCAGGAACAAGACGCCGCCAAAGCCCGCGGCCAGGGCAATCCAGGCGGCCGGGCGCACCGGTTCCTTCAGAACCAGCCCGGACATCGCCCCGGCCAGCAGCGGCATCAGCCCGATGAAGACAAACACCTCGGCAAAGGGCAGCAGGCGGAAAGCATAGAAAAAGCAGACGGCAGCAACCAGCGTCGCCGCGGAGCGCAGCGCCATCGCCCGCGGGCAGACGGTGCGGAAGCCGCCCCGCAGGGCCGGCAGCCGGTCGGCCAGCAGGCACAGCCCCGCCACCATGGCACCGGACAGCGCATAAAGCTGGGCCGCCGCATATTGCCCGGCCAGCAGCTTGGTGATCCCGTCGGCAGAGGCGATCAGCCCGGTATAGGCCACCACCAGCAGCGCCCCTGCCAGAGCCTGGTTGCGCCCGCCCGGCATCAGGCCGCTCCGGCGCTGCCCGCGCGGGCAAACCCCTCGAAGAACCCGTCGAACCGGGCGCAGCTGCGTTCCGCGGCAGCGAGGATCCCATGTTCTTCTTCGCTCAGCCTGGCCTCGGCGCGGGCCTTGACCGCGCTCCAGCCGGCCCGGGCGGATCCGGCATCGAAAACAGCTTCGGACAGGCTCCTCAATATGCTTCCTCCCTGCACGGCTGACACTTGCACACCCCCTGAAGGGACCGGCTGCCGGAAGGCCTTGCGCCCGGACAGCAGCATGAGCCAGTTGACCACAAAATACTCGTGATACGCATCGTGAAGTCCATAAAATTCATCTTTAGCGAGCATATAGGCGGAAACCCGCCGGTCAAGCCAGGCCTCCCATTCCGCCGGGGGCTGCAGGCCGGCATAGCGCAGCGCGATGCAGATCTCCGCCAGCAAGTCCGCGTTCTGATCCAGAAACGCCACCAGTCCGGCGAACTCCAGGCTGGCCCCGGCGGCCTCTGGCACCAGCGGGTCGCGGCGGCCGTAGGCGGACAGGTAAAAGACAATATGCGTGAGTTCGTAAGCGGCCTTTTTGTTCGGGACAGCAAAGGTTTGCGGACAGGAGATGAAGCTGCGCAGCCGGTCGTCCAAACCGCTGTCCCCCAGCGCCACCCCGCGCCGCGCCAGCAGGCGGCGGGCTTCGGCCCGCTGCAGGTCGGAGAGTTCCGCCCCGGGCAGGTCCTGGGCCGCCACCCATTCTGCAATCTGCGCGCCGGTCCGGCCCGGCAGGCCAAGGTCCTCCAGGTCCAGGCAGATCGACAGAATGAACCGGTAGTACTGCCGGAAGAAACTGACGTGCCGGGCCGCACCATCGTAAAACTGCTGCAGGGGCGCCAGGGCGTCCAGCGGCAATCCGGCCCCCGTGCACTCCAGAATGTTCAGCAGCTCGGCGTTCTCCTTGAGCCAGAACACATCCTCCTGCGTGCGCCGGTGCAATGCGAAACTGCTGATCAGCGCGGCCTGCGCACAGGTCCGGGACTGGCGGGCGGCGGGAGAGAAAAACGGGATGACCTGGGCCATGGCAACCTCTTGCGGATGGATGCGCAGCCCTGATGCAGAGCCGCCTTGGGCGGGGCCGGCTGGACACCGGCCCCGTCCGGATCAGCTGTCCGGTTCAGGTGCCCGGATCAGCTGCCCGAGGAAAACAGCCGGGTGGCGTCGCCTGCGCTGGTGCGGGCCTCTGCCGCCGGGGCGGACCCGGAGGAGAACAAATGGGTGCCTTCGCCGCTGCCGGCCTCAGCCGCGGCCGCCGGGGCCGAGCCGGAGGAGAACATCTCTGTCAGATCGCCCGCCGCAGCCGCGGCCTGCGCGGCCGGTGCGGAGCCTGATGAGAACAGCTGCACCAGGTCGCCGGCGCCGGTGCTGCCTGAGGCGGCCGGTGCGGAGCCGGAGGAAAACATCTCAACCAGATCCCCCGCTGCGGCTGTGCCCTGCGCGGCCGGTGCGGAGCCGCTGGAGAACAGCCCGGTCTCTCCGCCTGCCCAGCTTTCTGCCGCCTGAGGCATCGACCCGGAGGAGAACAGCGAAACGCCCTCGCCCGTGCTGATGCCAGCGGTGCATCCGGGCGCAGAGCCCGACGAGAACATTTCTGCCCCTTCCCCGTCGAACAGGCTGGCGCCTGCAGCCGGGAGAGTGGCGCGGAAGTCCTTGATTTTACGCTGAGCAGTCATTTTGGAACCCCATTCGTTAGTGACAAAAGGTTCCTTCACGCTGTCACGGCCACCGCGCAGCGCAAATATAAAATGCAATTTCACATTGTATTTTTTAGAACTCCAAACATTAACTTCAACTCACTATTTTTTGAGCATTTTAATTTAATTCGATTAATCCACAAAATATTCACCGCGTTATTCACACGCCTATTACTGCAAAGTAAAATGAAACAACCTGAGGGGTATTTTTCACTCGCGCAAAACACCGCGCCTGCGGTGATGCCAAAGTGATTCGAAGCGCGCGCATCAGGCTTGCCCCGGGGCGCTGATTCAGCGATAGATCGGCCCGGAATACAGCAATCTGGGCCGGAGGCAAGCCATGAAAATCGCCACATTCAACATCAATGGCATCAAGGCCCGGGCGCAGGCGCTGCCGGATTGGCTGGATGAGGCGCAGCCCGACGTCGCGCTGCTGCAGGAAATCAAATCGGTGGATGAGGCGTTCCCGCGCGAAATGTTCGAAGAGCGCGGCTATAACGTCGAGACCCACGGGCAGAAAAGCTTCAACGGGGTGGCGATCCTGTCCAAGCTGCCGCTGGAAGATGTGCGCCGCGGGCTGCCGGGCGACGACAGCGACGTGCAGGCCCGCTGGATCGAAGCCACGGTGGTTGGCAAACAGGCGATCCGGATCTGCGGCCTTTATCTGCCCAACGGCAACCCGGTGGAGCTGGAGGCGGACGGCAGCCCGGTGGCAGGCGGCAAATATGCCTATAAACTCGCCTGGATGGAGCGGCTGCAGGCGCGCGCGGCGGCGCTGATGGCAGAGGAGATGCCTGCGCTGATGGCGGGCGATTACAACATCATCCCGCAAGCCGAGGACGCCAAGCGCCCTGAGGCCTGGCGCGAGGATGCGCTGCACCGCCCCGAGAGCCGGGCGGCCTTTCAGCGGATCGTCAACCTCGGTTTCACCGAGGCGTTCCGGGCCCGGCACCAGGGCCCCGGGCACTATTCGTTCTGGGATTACCAGGCCGGCGCCTGGAACCGCGACGACGGCATCCGCATCGACCATTTCCTGCTGACGCCGCAGGCCGCCGACCTGCTGCTGGACTGCCAGATCGACAAGGATGTGCGCGGCCGCGACAAACCTTCGGATCACGTGCCGGTCTGGGTCGAACTGGACCTCTGATCATTCCGGCCGCCGCCAGGCGGCCCGCGCCGCGCACCCGCGCGGCGCCCGGCCCAACTTTTTCCGGGTCATTATCAATGGCCCGGAAAAGGGCGGGAGCCCGCCGCTGCCCCGGCTTTGGCCGGATCAGGCCGTGACGTCGTGGCGGTAGATCCAGTCGAACTGGCTGACCATCTTTTCGGGTGCGTAACGGCCGCCGAGCTTCAGCACCTGATGCGCAGGCCAGCTGAGCGGCGCGCGCAGGTGGTATTTCCAGGCATTCTTGCTGGCTGCATCCACTACCTTGCGTGCCCGCTCCTGGCGCCGGGACTGGTACAGCGCCAGCCCCGAAGCCGCATCCGGGGCCTCCCGCAGGGAGCGGGCCAGCACCCAGGCATCCTCCAGCGCCAGATTGGCGCCCTGCGCCATGAACGGCAGCGTCGGATGCGCCGCGTCGCCCAGGATGGCGGTGTTTCCGCCGTGCCAGCGCGCCGCCACCGGATGCCGGAACAGCCCCCACAGCAGCACGTCTTCCACCGCGTCCAGCAGCGCCGCGGCACTGCCGCCGAAGCGGGAGAAGGCGGCGCGCAGATTGGCCGGGTCGTCCTTGAAATGCCAGCCTTCCTCGGCCCAGGCGCGGCGCTCCTGCACCGCCACCAGATTGACCAGGCTGCCGTCGCGCAAGGGGTAGGCCACCAGATGGCGCCCCGGCCCCATGAAGACCTGCGCCTCCGCCGGCAGGTTCAGGTGGTTGGGCACGACCGCCCGCCAGGCCACCTGGCCGGTGAAGAACGGAGTGTCCGCGCCGTTCAGCGCCGCGCGGGTTTTCGAGTGCAGCCCGTCCGCGCCGATCACCAGATCGCCGCCGCATTGCGCGCCATTGCTGAGGTGGATGACCGGCTGCGGCCCCGGCTCGACCCGTTCGGCCTTTTGCAGCAGCCGCACCTGCACGCCTTCGCGGCGGGCCGCGCCGGCCAGGATATTGACCAGGTCGGAGCGGTGCACGAAGTAATAGCGCAGCCCCGCGGCATATTCATCGAGATCGAGCCGCAGCACCTCGTTGCCGCGCCGGTGGCCGCGCAGCACCACCGCGCGGGCGCGCTGCGCCCCCCAGGCCAGATCATCGGCCAGCCCCAGCGCCTTCAGCACCGCCACCCCGTTGGGGGTGATCTGCAGGCCCGCGCCCACCTCTGAAATCGCCTCGGCCTGTTCCAGAACGGTCACCGCAGCCCCCAGGCGGCGCAGCGCCAGCGCTGCGGTCAGCCCGCCGATGCCGGCGCCGGTGATGGTTATTTTCAGGCCTTTGAGTTCCATGGGGCTCCCGCAGATTCTCCGCTCCCCCCAATGAAACAAAAAACGCCGGAGCAAAAGGCCCCGGCGTCCTGTATTCGTTCATTTCTGCCGCCAAAGCCGGCGGTTAATCGTCGCGGTGGACTTTCTCGCGGCGCTCGTGGCGTTCTTGCGCTTCCAGGCTCATGGTTGCGATCGGACGCGCATCCAGGCGCTTCAGCGAGATCGGATCGCCGGTCACTTCGCAATAGCCGTATTCGCCCTCGTCGATGCGGCGCAGGGCCGAGTCGATCTTGGCGACCAGCTTGCGCTGGCGGTCGCGGGTGCGCAGCTCCAGCGCGCGGTCGGTCTCTTCGCTGGCACGGTCGGCGACATCCGGGATATTGCGGGTGTTATCCTGCAGCCCCTCGATGGTGTCGCGGCTGTCGGCCAGAAGCTCCTGCTTCCATTCCAATAGTTTGCGTCGGAAATACTCAAGCTGCCGGTCATTCATGAACGGCTCATCTTCGGCCGGGCGGTAGTCGTCCGGCAGAAACACTTCTTGCTTCATTTCGGCTCCTTCGGTCTGGCCCATAATGCTGGTCATAATTGGTACCTGAACATTTTGGCTCCCCCTCTGCCGCAGCGTTTATCCCTATCGGGAAGGAATGTCACTACACAATAGTGGCGCCGTTTGGTTAAAACCGTGATAAGAAGGCGGCAATCACGGCTGAGACAGGAAAGACATGCAATTTCAGGGCACTAAGGAATATGTCGCAACAGATGACTTGAAAGTCGCGGTCAATGCGGCGGTCACGCTGGAGCGTCCGCTGCTGGTCAAGGGCGAGCCGGGCACCGGCAAAACCGAGCTGGCCAGGCAGGTTGCAGGCGCGCTGGGGCTGCGGATGATCGAGTGGAACGTGAAATCCACCACCCGCGCCCAGCAGGGGCTTTATGAATATGACGCGGTCAGCCGCCTGCGCGACAGCCAGCTGGGCGAGGAGCGCGTGCATGATGTGAAGAACTACATCAAGAAGGGCAAGCTGTGGGAGGCGTTCGAGGCAGACGAGAAGGTCGTGCTGCTGATCGACGAGATCGACAAGGCCGATATCGAATTCCCCAACGACCTTTTGCAGGAGCTCGACAAGATGGAGTTCCACGTCTACGAGACCGGTGAGACGGTCAGGGCGAAACACCGCCCGATCATGATCATCACCTCCAACAACGAAAAGGAACTGCCGGACGCTTTTCTGCGCCGCTGTTTCTTCCATTACATCCGCTTTCCGGATGCGGAGACGATGAAGAAGATCGTCGCGGTGCATCACCCCGGCATCAAGGAGGCGCTGCTGACCGCGGCGCTGACCCAGTTCTACGAGATCCGCGAAACGCAAGGCCTGAAGAAGAAACCCTCCACCTCCGAGGTGATCGACTGGCTGAAACTGCTGCTGGCCGAGGATCTGAGCCCCGAGGACATCGCCCGCGACGGCGCCAATGCGCTGCCCAAACTGCATGGCGCGCTCTTGAAGAACGAGCAGGATGTGCATCTGTTCGAGCGGCTGGCCTTCATGGCGCGGGGACGGCGCTGAGGCCTTGGGCGGGTGCCTGCCCGGCGCCCGCCTGTTTCCCTTCAAATTGCTGCCGCATTCCCCTATCAGAGGGGTAAGGAGCCGGGCCGCACGCGCCGGGCCGATAGGAGACGCCTGCTTGCCCGCTGACACTGCCCCGGATTTCGACCTCCCTGCCCGCAGTCGCCGCCTGCGCAGGCTGCGCCGGGCTGCGGCCGGGCTGGCGGTGCTGGCGCTGGCCGCCTGTTCGCTGCCTGCCGCCCGCGTCGAGGCGCCGACACGGGCAGCCGCAGCCCCGGCCGCGCTGCCGCCGGTCAAGGTGTTCTCGCCGCGCAGGCCCCGCCCGCCGCAGCGTTCAAACGCTGATATAGCGCGGGATTTCCTGGATCTGCATTTTGCGCTGGAAGGCGGCAGCACCCTGCCCCAGTTCACCCGCTTCGAAGGCCCGATCTCCCTGCGCGTCACCGGTGATCCGGCGCCGGGGTTCACCCGCGATCTGAATGCGCTGCTGGCCCGGCTGCGGGATGAGGCCGGGATCAGCATCAGCCGCGTCTCCGGCGGCGAGGCCAGTATTACCATTCAGTCGGTGACCCGCGCCGAGATTCGCCGCGCCCTGCCCAAGGCGGCCTGTTTCGTGGTGCCCAATGTCTCGTCGCTGGCGGAATACCGCCGCAACAGGCGCGCGGCGCGCACCAACTGGTCGCTGCTGCGCAGCCGCGAGCGGCTGGCGGTGTTCATTCCCAATGACGTCAGCCCGCAGGAAGTGCGCGACTGCCTGCATGAGGAGCTGGCCCAGGCGATCGGCCCGCTGAACGATCTCTACCGGCTGCCGGATTCGATCTTCAACGACGACAATATCCATGCGGTGCTGACCGGTTTCGACATGCTGATCCTGCGCGCGACCTATGCGCCCGAACTGCGCACCGGCATGAGCCGGGCCGAGGTCGCGGCCCGCCTGCCTGCCATTCTGGCGCGGATGAACCCGGAGGGCGCCAGGATTGCAACCCGGTGGCTGCCGGAGACGCCGCGGGCCTGGGTGGTCTCCCTGGAACAGGCGCTGGGGCCGCAATCCGCGCTGCGCGACCGGCTGCGCGGCGCCAACCGGGCGGCGGAAATTGCCCGCAGCCTGGGCTGGCAGGACCACCGCCGCGCCCTGAGCCACTATACCCTGGGCCGGATGCTGCATGTGCGCGAGCCGGAGCTGGCGCGCAAGCATTTCCAGACCGCCGAAAGCTATCTTGCCGGCAACAGCAGCACCCGGATGCACCGGGCCAAGCTGGCGGTGCAGCTGGCGGCCTATGATATTGCCCATGGCCGCGGCGCCGCCGCGCTGGCCCGGCTGGAGCCCGCCGCGCAGACCGCAGCAGAGCATGAAAACGCCGCGCTCCTGTCGACGCTGCTGATGCTGAAGGCGGAGGCGCTGGAGCTGGAACACCGCGGCGCCGAGGCCCGCCGGGTGAGGCTGGACAGCCTGGGATGGGCGCGCTACGGCTTTGGCCCGGATTGGGTGGTCGAGGCCCGGCTTGAGGAAATCGCCGCACTGCGCCCCGCTGCCCCCTGATCCCGAACCGGTGGAACCAAGGAACGGACAAGACCATGATCGTAATCGCAGCCGTGCTGCTGGGCGCCCTGACCGGCGCAATGAAGGCCCGCAAACGTGGCGGCAACACGTTGGACATGCTGCAATACGGGGCTGTCTACGCCATCGTATTTGGTATTCTCGGCCTGCTGGCAACCATTCTGACCCACCGGGTGCTGGCGTAACCTGAGAGGCTCTTTGCGATGTTCCAGCCGTTCTTTGAAAACCTGCGCAAGGCGGCCATTCCGGTCTCCTTGCGCGAGTATCTGACCTTTCTGGAGGGCATGAAGGCGGGGCTGGCGACCTATGACATCGAGGCCTTCTACTTCCTCGCCCGCGCGGCGATGGTCAAGGACGAGCGCAACATCGACAAGTTCGACCGCGCCTTTGCCGCCACCTTCGAGGGGCTGGAGGCGATCCCTGCCGAGGCGGTGATGGAGGCGGTGGACATTCCCGAGGAATGGCTGCGCAAGATGGCGGAAAAGCATCTGAGCGCAGAGGAAATGGCCGAGATCGAGGCGCTTGGCGGTTTCGACAAGCTGATGGAGACGCTGAAGGAGCGGCTGAAGGAACAAGTGGGCCGCCACCAGGGGGGCAATAAGTGGATCGGGACCGCAGGCACCTCGCCTTTTGGTGCCTATGGCTACAATCCCGAGGGCGTGCGCATCGGCCAGGACAAGAGCCGCCACCAGCGCGCGGTCAAGGTCTGGGACAAGCGCGAGTTCAAGAACCTCGACGGCGATGTGGAGCTGGGCACCCGCAACATCAAGGTGGCGCTGAAACGGCTGCGCCGCTGGGTGCGCGAGGGCGCGCAGGAAGAGCTGGATCTCGATGGCACCATCCGCTCCACCGCCGAGCATGGCTATCTGGACGTGAAGACCCGGCCCGAGCGGCACAATGCGGTGAAGGTCTTGCTGTTTCTGGACGTTGGCGGCTCGATGGATCCGCATATCCAGGTGGTGGAGGAACTGTTCTCAGCGGCACGTGCCGAATTCAAGCATCTGGAATACTACTACTTCCACAATTGCCTTTATGAGGGCGTGTGGCGCGACAACCGGCGGCGCTGGAACGAGAAGATCCCGACCCATGAGGTGCTGCGCACCTACGGGCCGGATTACAAATGCATCTTCGTGGGGGATGCCTCGATGTCGCCTTATGAGATCGCCTATCCCGGCGGCGCCAATGAGCATTGGAACGAGGAGGCAGGCCAGGTCTGGCTGCAGCGCGCGCGGGAAGCCTGGGCGGCGCACCTCTGGATCAACCCGGTGCCGGAGAAATACTGGGACTACACCCATTCGATCGGCATGATCCGGGAGATTTTTGAAGGCGCCATGGTGCCGATGACGCTGGACGGGCTGGAACGCGGCATGCGGGAGCTGTCCCGCTAGATAGAAACCCGGCAGCGGCAGCCCTCCCGCGCCTGCAGGTGCACTGGCTGGCGCCAGCCCCCCTTGGCAGCCTTGGGCATGGCATCCTGCCTGCCTCCGGCAGGCAGGATGCGCGCCGGACCACCAGGTCCGGCGCCGGGCCCAACCGGGAGGCCGGCATTTCCAATGCAGGCCGGACGGGCGGGAGCCGGCACTGGCACCGGCAGAGCCCTTGATTGCAAGCGCCTGAAACCTTAGCTCTTTCCACCATGAGCAGTCAGTCCCCCGGAACCATAACCGGCCCGGTGCTGATCCTGGACGGGATCCGCGACGGCCAGATGCAGCTTGCGGCGCTGTTCATTGCGCCCAAGGGCCGGCCGGTGCCGCCTGTGACGGTCAAGAGCCGCGAAATTCTCCCTTCCCTTGTGGCGGAATATGAAGAGGCCTGCGTGCTGCGCGCACGTTTTACGCTGCCTGCTGATACCGCTGCTGCCTATGAGTGGAACGGCCAGAGCTTCGAAACCGCGGGCGGCTTTGGCGCGGACATGCGGATGGCCTTTGCCTCCTGCAACGGCGAGGAGCATGGCGATCTGGAGCGCGAGGGGTGTGAGCGCAACGCCATGTGGGAGCGGATGGGGGCTGAGCACAGCAAGCGCCCGTTCTCGCTGCTGCTGCACGGCGGCGATCAGGTCTATGCCGATGAGGTGACGCAAGGCCACCCATTGAGCCGGAACTGGCCGGGCCGCGTGCCGCGCGATCCGTCGCGGGAGGATCTTGCGGACCTGCAGCAACATCTGCGGGAGCGCTTCCTGCAGCGCTACCTGGCGGTCTACAGCGCGCCGGAGTTTGCCTGGATCGCGGCCCGGGTGCCATCGCTGATGCAATGGGACGACCATGACATTTGCGACGGCTGGGGGAGCTTGCGCCGCTCGCGCACCTATTCCCCGGTGGGGCAAACCCTGTTTGCCGCTGCGCGCCAGGCGGCGCTGCTGTTCCAGCACGGCTGCTGCGATGGCGATCTGCCCGCGCGCTTTGCCGACCCGCAAGGCACCCATCTGGGCTGGGGCGTCGAGGCCCCGGGACTGCGGCTGCTGGCGCCTGACCTGCGCTCGGAGCGCAGCCGGCGGCGGGTGATGGCGCGGGGCGGCTGGAGGATGATGAAGGCTGAGGCCGAACGCGACGCTCCGGGGCGCACTTTCATCCTGTCCAGTGTGCCTTTGCTGGGGCCGCGGCTGTCGCTGCTGGAACTGCTGATGGTGCTTATCCCGAAGATGCAAAAATATGAGGACGACCTGCGCGACCAATGGCAAAGCCGGGCGCACCGGGCCTCGTGGCGGCGGATGCTGCGGCTGGTGCGGGACATGGCCGCCAAGCCGGAGCAGCAGGTCACCGCCGTTTCGGGCGAGATCCATCTGGCCACCCGGGGTGAAATGACGCTTGGCGGCGGCAAGACCCTGCACCAGCTGGTGGCCTCGGGCATTGCCCACCGGGCACCGCCCAAGGCCTGGGCCAAGGTATTGGGAATGCTGTCCTGGCTGGGGGACGCGCCGCTGAGGGGCCACCCCATTCGGATCCGCAGAATTCCCGGCCAGGCAGGGCGTTATACGGCGGAACGGAATTATCTGATCCTGGAGCGCTCCGGCGGCACATGGTCTGCAGTATGGGATTTCGAGACCTCGGGGCGGTCCGGGGCGCTGCCGCTCTAACCCCTTGGCTGGCAGGCGGATTGCCGCCGCCTGCCCTGCGCCCCATGCAACCCCAAGTGGTTCCCATGCGGAAATCCGCCGCCCGGTGCAGCTTCCGGCGCATGTCCGCCGAAGACGGTGCTGCGCGGTTGAACGGGCGGCCTTCCGGACGCTACGCAAGAGGAAATGGCGCGGCAGGTAAAGGCCGCCATCCCCGAGCAGGAGCATCGCGTGAGCGTGCCGCATCAAGACATAAAACCCCGCGGCGCCCCCCCCGCCGCAAGCGTGAAGCCGTTCCAGATCCGCGGCCGCTACTTCACCGCCGTGGCGCTGCGCCCCGAAGACGGGCCGCTGGACCAGGCGTTTTACGCAGCACTTGACGCGCAGCTGCGCTGGAGCCCGCATTTCTTTGACGGCGCGCCGCTGATCCTGGATCTGGCGCAGGCGCCGCAGCTCAGCCGTCCGGCGCAGCTGCGGGCGCTGGCGGACAGCCTGCGCAGCCGCGGCCTGGCGGTCTTCGGGGTGCAGAATGCCACCGCCCTGCAGCAAGCCGCGGCGGAGGATGCCGGGCTGATCATCCTGGCCAGCGGCAAGGATGCGCCATTGAACACCGGCCCCGGGCTGCGGCGCGAGATCCCCAAGAAGCTGCGGCCGCCGGAAAACCGGCTGATCACCGAGCCGGTGCGCTCGGGCCAGTCGGTGGTGGCCGAGGGCGGCGATCTGATTGTGGTAGGGCCTGTCAGCTCCGGCGCCGAGCTGATCGCGCGCGGCAGCATTCATGTCTACGGCCCCCTGCGGGGCCGCGCCATGGCAGGCGCGGAAGGCGACGAGAGCGCCCGCATCTTCTGCCGCAGCCTGAGGGCCGAGCTTCTGGCGGTGGCGGGGCTGTACCGCACAAGCGAGACTTTGGAGCCCGGACTGCAGGGCCGCCCGGCGCAGGTGTTCCTGCGTGATGAGCGGCTGTGCGTCGAGGCAATGGACTAGGAAAGGCAGGGCAATGAGCAAGGACCTGATACCGGAAGCGCCGCTGGGCAAGGTGATTGTCGTCACCTCGGGCAAGGGCGGCGTCGGCAAGACGACAACTTCGGCAGCGGTGGGGGCAGAGCTGGCCCGGCGCGGCCACAAGACGGTGGTGATCGATTTCGACGTCGGCCTGCGCAACCTCGACATGATCATGGGCTGCGAGCGGCGGGTGGTCTTCGATTTCATCAACGTCATTCACGGCGATGCCAAGCTGAAGCAGGCGCTGATCCGCGACCGGCGGCTGGAGACGCTGTCGGTGCTGCCCACCTCGCAGACCCGCGACAAGGATGCGCTGACCCGCGCCGGCGTGGAGAAAGTGCTGGAGGAGCTGCGCCAGGACTTCGACTATATCATCTGCGACAGCCCGGCAGGGATCGAGCGCGGCGCCCAGATGGCGATGTATTTCGCGGATGAGGCGATTGTGGTGACCAATCCCGAGGTCTCATCCGTGCGCGACAGCGACCGGGTGCTGGGATTGCTGAACAGCATCACCGAGCGGGCCGGCAAGGAAGGCGCCGAGCCTGTGAAGGCGCAGGTGCTGATCACCCGCCACAACAAGGCGCGGATCGAGAGCGGCGAGATGATGCCGGTGGAGGATGTGCTGGAGATCCTGGCGGTGCCGCTCTTGGGCATCATCCCCGAAAGCGCCGCGGTGCTGCGCGCCTCCAACCTGGGGGTGCCGGTGGTGCTGGATGATCCCTCTGCCGCCGGCACCGCATACGAGGACGCGGTGGGCCGGCTGATCGGCGAGCAGATCGAAATGCGCATTGCCGCGGACCGGCGCCCCGGCCTGCTGCAGCGGCTGTTCGGAAGGACTGCGTGACCATGTTCGGCTTTTCCCTCCGCCCCCGCAAAGCCTCCGCCAGCACCGCCAAGGAACGGCTGCAGATCCTGCTGGCGCATGAGCGCAGCGGCGGCGCAAGGCCCGACTGCCTGCCGCAATTGCAGCGCGACATCCTGGACGTGATCCGCCGCCACATGCAGATCGGCGATGAGGCCATCGACATCCGCATGGAGCGCGGCGACGAGCTGTCGAGCCTGGAGATCAACATCGAATTCCCGGGCAAACTGGGAATGAACTAGGGCCGGGGCCCCAGGGGCACCCCCTGGGAGCCGGCGGCGGGCGGCGGCGCAGTCCCTGCGGCTGCTCCCGCCCGTCGCCGGTGCATCTTCAGATGCACCGCTCCCGTTGGGCCCGGCGCCGCGCTGGCGCGCGGCGGGACCGCATTTGCGCCACCCGGAGCACATCACATTTCTGCGGCGGCCGGGCTTTGCGCTTGAGCCTGCGCTGCACAGACCCCATATCTGAGCCATGCTGCGTCTCCTGCCGATCCTGCTGGCCGTCGCCTATGGCCTTGTGATGTACCGGATTTCCATCTGGCGCACCCATCGCGAGCTGGACCAGCGTTCGACCGAGCTGGCGGATGCAAAGCTCAAAGGGCTGACCGACCGGCTGGCGGCGGCGCTGGGGGTCGCCCGCATCCCGGTGCATATCTATGAGGTGGATCCGGTCAACGGGCTGGCAGCACCCGACGGGCGGATCTTCATCACCCGCGGGTTCTACCGAAAATACCAGAACGGCGAGGTGAGCGCCGAGGAGATGGCCTCGGTGATTGCCCATGAGCTGGGCCATGTGGCGCTGGGGCATGCCAGGAAGCGGATGATCGATTTCTCCGGCCAGAACGCGCTGCGCACCGCGCTGATGATGATCCTGGGGCGGTATATTCCCTTTATCGGGCCGTGGATTGCCGGCGTGCTGACGGGCCTGATTGCGGCGCGGCTGTCGCGCGGTGATGAATATGAGGCCGATGAATATGCCGCCGCGCTGCTGACCAAGGCGGGGATCGGCCTGGCGCCGCAAAAGAGCCTGTTTGCCAAGCTGGAAGAGCTGACGCAAGCGCGCGCGGGCATGGCGCCGGCCTGGCTGATGAGCCATCCCAGGACCGAAGAGCGGATCGAGGCGCTGGAGCGGCTGGAAGACAAATGGGCCAAGGGCTGAGAGCGTTGCGGCCTTGAGGGGCCGGCCCCTCAAACTCCCCGGAGTATTTTCACAAAGAAGAAGACAAGGCCTTGGCGAGGCGCGGCAGCCGCGCCTTTTTCAAGAGCGGGCGGATCTGCCAGCCGCCGCCCGACAGGCGGTTGGCCTCGGCCAGCACCTGGGCGCCGAGGGCTTCCATTCCGGCACTGTCCTGCAGCCAGAAGCGGTAGAGCAGCTCATCCGGGCCAAGGCGCTCCAACCCTTCCTCGGCCAGGGTGTGGCGCGGGAAATCCTTGTTGTTGACCGTCACGATGGCGTCGGCGTGGCCGGTGATGGCGGCGGCCAGCACATGGGTGTCGGCGCTGTCGGGCAGCCAGAGCCGGGCCTCGGTGCCCGGTGACGGGGGCACTTCGGCCTGGGGCCAATGAGCGCGGATCAGAGCGGTTTCCGCCTTGGCCTGGGCGGCGCCTTCAGGGCCGAGTTTCAGGGCCGCGCGCTCCCATTCACCCAGGATGCGGGCGGACCAGAGCGGGGTGAAATGCCCCAGCCTGGCCGCGCCCAGCAGCATCTCGCGCATCACCGTCGGATAGAGGACGCAGGTATCCAGGAGCAGCTTCACCAGGGGTCAGTCCAGCCGGAAGAAGACGGCCTTGAGATAGCCGCTTTCGGCGAGTTGCGGCAGCTGCGGGTGGTCGGGGCCGGCGTACCCGGTGTGGATCAGGGCGCCGCGGCGGCCGGATTTGCCGATGCCGCGGGCCGAGGCGTTGCGGAACCTGGCCAGGTCTGCGGCGTGCGAGCAGGAGCAGAGGCCCAGGTAGCCGCCGGGTTTGACCAGCGGCGCGGCCAGTTTGGCAACGCGTTCATAGGCGCGCAAGCCGGCCTCCAGCGCCTGTTTCGAGGGGGCAAAGGCGGGCGGATCGCAGATCACCACGTCAAAGCTTTCGCCTTCTTCCTTGAGGGCTGCCAGAACGTCGAAGGCGTCGCCCTGGCGGGCGGTGAATTTGTCATTGAAGCCGCTGGCCTCAGCACCCTGGGCGGCCAGTTCCAGCGCCGCGGCGGAGCCGTCAACGCAGGTGGCCTGCCCTGCCCCGCCTGCCAGCATCGCCAGGCCAAAGCCGCCGACGTGAGAGAAGACATCCAGCACTTTGGCGCCGGGTGCGGTGAGGCGGGCAGCAAAGGCGTGGTTCTCGCGCTGATCGAAAAACAGGCCGGTTTTCTGGCCGCCGGTGAGGTCGGCCATGTAGGTGGCGCCGTTCATCAGCACCGGCACCGGAGCCGCTGGGGCTTCGCCCAGGAGAGTCTGGTTCTGATCATCCAGGCCTTCCAGGGAGCGGGTGCGGCCGGAGGCGTTTTTCAGGATCACCTCCGCGCCGGTCACCTCTGCCAGGGCGGCGGTGAGCGCATCCAGATGCGCCTCGGCCCAGGCGGCATTGGGCTGCACAACGCAAGTGCCCCCGAAGCGATCGATCACCACGCCGGGCAGGCCATCGGATTCCGCATGAACCAGCCGGTAGAACGGCGCGTCATAGAGCCGCTCGCGCATTTCCAGCGCGCGCGACAGGCGGGCGGCGAACCAGGCCTGGCTGATCTGCGCCTCCGGGTCGCGGTCCAGCATCCGGGCGATGATCTTGCTTTCGGGATTGACCGACACCAGCCCCAGGGGCCGTTGCGCCTCATCCTCCAGCACCGCTAGGGTGCCAGGCGCCAGCTTGCGGGTGCGGCGGTCGGTGACCAGTTCGTTGGCGTAGACCCAGGGAAACCCGTGCCGGATGGCGCGGGCGTTGGATTTGGGCTTCATTTTCACGCGGGGGCGCTGCGGCGCATCGGGGGAGGCTGTCATGGCCCCCTCTTATCCTTAAGCCCGCAACAGGAAAAGGGGCCGCCTGGCCCCTCTTTGCAAGAAGTTTTCCGCCGGCTGCCGGTTTACTGGAAGGCCTGCAGCAGGCCCAGGCGGGCGTTCTGATAGCTGCCGGGCCTGGTCAGCTCCTGGCGGATCACATTGGCCAGATGGCCGGTGATGCGCACCTTCTGGGTCTGGCCGCGGGTCATCGCCTCAAGCGCGCGGGCGCCGCCAAAGGCTTTGAGGTCGGCCTCGACCACTTTCTCGGGACGCAGCAAGGTGCCGGTGGCCGGATCGGTCAGGCGCATCTTGAAGGTGATCGCGTGGATGCCGCCGGTGGTGTAACGGGCCTTTTGGGTCAGCGCGTGGAAGCGCTGCACCTCAACGTTCAGATGGGCGGTGATCGGGCCCTCAAGACCGGCGCTGCCTGCCTCCATCGCGCGCTGCACAATCGCCTGCACCTGGACGTAACGGTCGCCGAACGGGTCTTCGCGCCAGACAATGTCGCCCTTGGGCAGATAGCTGTTGGCTTCGGAAACGGTCAGGGTGCGGGGCACTTCAACCGTGACACTGCTCACCCGCAGGGCTGGCAGCGGGTCGATCTGCGGCAGGGTTTCATAGCCCTCGGGCACTTGCACGGCTGCATCGGGTGTCGCTTCGAACGGCAGGTTGCGCGAGGGCACATCAACCGAGGCACAGGCGGACACCATCAGGCCAAGGGAGACAAACGCGAGGCTGCGGAAGATGTTCATGGGGCTTCTCCTTACCATTCTTCAGCCGCTGCCGGGTGAGGGTCCGGTGGCGGGGACAAGGGCAAGGTGCCGCCCAATCGGGGCGGAATTGGGACAATTTGCGTCCAATTTAGCGAAAAATTAACGAATGTTTATGACCGGGTAACTTTTGCCCCGGCCATATCCGGCAACACCGCTTACCGGTCGCGCGAGCGCCAGCCGCCGCGGCGGCGCGGTTTTTCGGCGCCTTCCAGCCCGTCGCGCAGCACCGCGGTCATCGGATGCTCCGGCTGGCCGTTGCCGTACATCTCCAAGAGCGCCTGGATGTCCGCGCGGCTGTCGCGGGCCGCGTCCATGCCCAATGCCCAGTCAAAGAAGATGCTGCGGCATTGCGCATCGGTGATGCCGTCGATCCGGTAGGATTCGTAGATCAGACCGCGCGGGTCCTGTTCAGTGCTGCCCTTCATCCGCCTCATCCCTTTCCAAGGCCCCTGCAATGATCGCGGCGCAGCGCGTGTAGCGGGCTTGCAGTTCCTGCTCCAGCGCGTCCAGCCGGGCGTATCCGGTGGTGCGGCAGAGGAACTGCGCCCCGCCCTCCCCGATCCTGTCCGCCTCGATGGCCTTGCCGGAGAGCAGCCGCGCTGCGCTTTGCACGGACCAGAATAAGCGGTAACTGCCCTGCAGGTATTCTGCGTCAGCGTCACTCAGCCATCCGGCAGCGACAGCGCCGCGCAGGCCTGCGGCCACATCGCGGGCCACCGAGCCGGAGGTCAGCGCACCGGCTTGCGAGGTCAGCTCGATGTCCATCATCCGGCCGGGCCCGTTCTTGGCATCCCAGACGCCGGAGGGCGCCTTGGCCGCCGACAGCCGCGCCCGCATCTCCGAAACCTCCGCCAGCACCTTGGTGCGTTCGCGCGGCTGGCGCAGGAAGCTGGCGCGGAAGTCTTCGATCTCGGCCGCCAGAGAGGCCTCGCCGGCAACCACCCGGGCGCGGGTCAGTGCCAGATGCTCCCAGACCCAGGCCTCGTTCTGCTGGTACCGGGTGAAGCCCGTGAGGCTGACCGCCACCGGGCCCTGAGTGCCGGAGGGGCGCAGGCGCATGTCGACCTCGTAGAGCCGCCCCTGCGCCATCGGCGCCGACAAGGCAGTGACAAAGGCCTGGGTGAGGCGCGCGAAATAGGGCCGCGTGGCCAGCGGCCGTTTGCCGTCGGACATCTCCGCGTCACCGGGATCGTAGATGACGATCACATCCAGGTCGGATTGCGAATTGATCTGCCCGGCCCCAAGCGAGCCCATCGCCAGCACCGCCGCGCCGCGGCCCGGCGGGGGCCCGTGCTTGCGGGCAAACTGCGCCACCACCTCTGGCGAGAGGCAGGCGATCACCACTTCGGCCAGTTCGGCGTACTGCGCCCCGGCCTGATGCCCGTCGGTCAGGCCGCGCAGGTGGTGCACCCCGATACGGAAGTGCCATTCCTTGCACCAGCGGCGGGCAGCGTCGAGCCTGGCCTCATAGTCGCTTTCCTGCGCCAGCCGGTGTTTCAGATCGGCAAGCAGCCGGGCCCGGCTTGGCCAGTCGTCGAAGAAGGAGCCCCCGATTACCGCGTCGAACACCGCCGAGTTGCGCGACAGAAAGCTGGCCAGTTCCTGCGAGGTGCCGGCGATGTCGACCAGCAGGTCGATCAGATGCGGGTTGGCGCCGAACAGCGAGAACAGCTGCACGCCGCCCGGCAGTCCCGCCAGGAAACCGTCCAGCGCCACCAAGGTCTCGGCCGGCTTGGCGGTCTTGGCGACGCGCGCCAGAAGATCCGGCTTGAGGCGTTCGAAGATCCGCGCGCCGCGGCTTGAGCGCAGCGCCGGATAGGTTGGCCAGCGGGCAATGATGGCCCCGTCCAGCTCAGCCGTGTCGTCCGGCAGGGGCGCAGGCCCGCCGCCCGGGGCAAAGAAGCCTTCGGTCAGCGCATGCACATCTTCCAGGCGGGTCTCGATCTCCGCCAGCAATTGATCCGGGTCCCGGTCCATCAGGCAGGCCACCCGGGCGATGCCATCCTCGGACTTGGGCATCCGGTGGGTCTGGGCGTCATGCACCATCTGGATGCGGTGCTCGACCTCGCGGTGGGCGCGGTAATGGGCGCTGAGCTGCTCTGCCGCCTGTTGCGGCACCCAGCCTTTCTCTGCCAGCGCCGCCAGCCCCTCGACGGTGCCGCGCAGGCGCAGGCTCTCGTCGCGCCCGCCGGCAATCAGCTGCCGGGTCTGGGTAAAGAACTCGATCTCCCGGATGCCGCCGCGGCCCAGTTTCATGTCATGGCCGGGCACATGGATTGCGCCGCCGGTGCCCTTGTTCTCGCGGATGCGCAGGCGGATGTCATGGGCGTCCTGGATGGCGGCAAAATCCAGATGCCGCCGCCAGACAAAGGGGCGCAGGGTGTTCAGGAACCGCTCCCCTGCCGCGATGTCGCCGGCGCAGGGGCGTGCCTTGATATAGGCGGCCCGCTCCCAGGTGCGGCCCAGGCTTTCGTAGTAGCGCTCCGCCGCCTCCATCGCCAGGCAGACCGGCGTCACCGCCGGGTCCGGCCGCAGCCGCAGGTCGGTACGGAACACATAGCCGTCACCGGTGCGGTCGCTGAGCACCGCGCTCATGTTCTTGGTGGCGCGCACCATGCCCTGGCGCGCCTCATAGAAATCATCCGGGTCGAAGCGGGTTTCATCAAACAGGCAGATCAGGTCGATATCCGAACTGTAGTTCAGCTCATGCGCGCCCATCTTGCCCATCGCCAGGATGGTCAGGCCGCCTGCGGTCTCCACGTCATCCTCCGTCAGGCCCGGCAGCTTCTTGCGCCGGATCAGAGTGGCGATTTCCGCCTTGATGGCCACATCGGCACAGAGCGCCCCGAAGTCCGTCAGCGCGCCGGTCACCTGTTCCAGGCTCCAGCCGCCGGACAGATCGCAGAGCGCCGTCAGCAGCGCCACCTGCCGCTTGGCCTGGCGCAGCCCCGGTTTCAACTGCGCCCCTGCCAGCGCCCGGCAGCCGTCAAACACCAGTTCCAGCGCCGCCGCCGGATCCCGCAAGGCTTCCGGGAGCCAGACCGATTCACGCGCGGTCAATTCCTTGAGATAAGGGCTGGAGCCGCAAGCCCCTGCCACAAGATCTGCCAGATCGCCGGAAAGTTCCGGCACCAGGCCGCGTGCCTCGGCGCCAAGATCCGGGTCGAAGGGACGGGGAATGCGGGAAATTTTCAAGGCCGTGCTCATGCCCTGACACTGTTCCGCCGGCCCCGGCGCGTCAATGGCTCAATTGCGCGCAAGCTTGACCTAGGGTCAGGAATACCTGCCTGTCTTTTACCAACCGTTCAAATTAGTGTTAACGGTACGGTTATGCTCCGTCTCCGGAGTTGTATTAAGAGTGAGTAAAGAGTGTTTTGGTCACCGGGGCCGGTAATCCGCACCACCTGTTTTGGTGTGATTTTTGCCGTTTCAGGAATTGGCTCACGAATTTTCAGCACCTGCCTATAGCCAGGGACCGGGCATAACCGCGCTTTCCCAAGCTGAGCCGCACAAACAGGAACAGCCGCCTGTTTGGACACGGCGGGCGCACCGCTCGAGCACTTGGAACTGGCTTCGTACTTGCATAATGCAGGCACGGCGGCAGGAGAGGCTCAAAAGTTTCCCTGTGCTGCTTCGACAGGATCCGCTTATCCAGCGTCAGGTCAGAAACCGTTTTCCTGAAGCGTCCGTTCTCCTTCTGGAGCAGTTCGAGCTCCCTAACAGGCCGCTGAATTAGTCAGGCCAGTGGGACGCTGTTCTCCGTGGTGGAATGAGTTCTCTCATCGGTCTTCCGGATTGGGTGGCTGGAAGCAGGCCTGCGTCCCCCCCTCCAGCCTCATTCCGCCAGCAACCGGGGCAGCCGGGCGAGATTTCCGGCTGCGAGCGTCAGGATGAAGCGCGACTGCACCCGTTCGGCGCCGCGATAGACGGTCTGGGACATGCCGCCAACGGTCTTGGCCCAGCCAAACGCCTCCTCGATCCGTTTGCGGTGCTTCTGGGACAGGGCATAGCCTTTGTGCCGGGTTGTGCGACCGTCGATTGCTGAATGCCGCGCCTTCCTGGCGACGTGCGGGGTGACGCAGGCCTGGCGGAGATCTGCGACGAATTCGGCCGCATCGTATCCCTTGTCGGCTCCCAAGGTCAGCCGCCGGGTCGATCCGGGGGAGTGGCGGTGCAGCATGTCCAGCGCAGCCTTTCGCTCGGCGCGGCCGTCAGCGTGGGTTAGGTCGCCTTGCACAACCAGCCCGTGCCGGTTCTCCATCAGCGCATGCCCCATGAAGCACAGCACCGCACCTGTGCCAGGGGATTTCTTATAGAGCCGTGCGTCCGGGTCGGTGACCGAGGCATGGGTCGCATTCGAACGCTTCTCGCCCTTGAAGTTGACCTCGGGATTTCGGGTGCGGCGGCTGTAGCGGGGCATTGGAGCGGTCTCGGGTTCGGTCTGGGCGGGTTGTGCGGCAGGGGCAATGGATGTCGCGGGCGGGTCATCCGGCCTATCATCGCCGGGCGGCGTGCCCGCCGACTTCGGCTGGAAACTCTTCATCGATGCCCAGGCCTTTATGAGCGTGCCATCGACCGAGAAGTGGTCGTCCGACAGGAGCGGCGCGACCTCGCGATGCGCCAGGATAGCCGCCATCACCTTGCGCGACATGTCGGCCGTCAGCAGCCGGTCGCGGTTCTTGGTGAACACCGTCGGCACCCATACCGGATCGTCGATCCCGAGGCCCACGAACCAGCGGAACAGCAGATTATACTGCATCTGTTCCATCAACTGCCGCTCGGAGCGGATTGAGAACAGGATCTGCAGCAGGCTGGCCCGGATCAGCCGTTCCGGCGGGATCGAGGGGCGGCCGAAATCGGTGTAGACCGCCTCGAAATCGGCATCCAGACTGGCCAGCGCGTCGTTGACCACCTGCCTGATCTTGCGGAGAGGGTGCCGTGCTGGGATGCGCTCTTCCAGATCGACATAGCTGAAAAGCGATCCGCTCGCTTCGTCCGTCCCGCGCATCACCAACCCCCGCCGAAATTGTGCTGAGGGTGAATCATGTTCCTCAGGCCGCGTCGAGAGCCGACTTCTTCAGCAGCCTGCTAAACCACGTTGCTCATCCAAGAACTGAGGGCTTGATCAAAAACTATGTTTCGGATCATCCGGAACTTTCGACTGAAGAGATAGATTACGCGATCGCTTGTGCGAATGGTGAGGCTCTTTAGCCAATTCAGAAGGCTGTTTTGTACGCTTTGCACCATTCACTACATGCCGCGCATGCGAAGGCCTCCACTTGGCCGACGGCAGCTGTGGGCTCATGTCGACCGTTCGCTGATGCGACCTCGAACGTCCGCTTCTCCGTTGACCTCTGCGGGCCGGGCATCCATCAGATCCCCGGCTCGCCGCCGCGCCTCCCCACCCCAGAACAGTACGGCAACTCTCGTTCTTTTGTGGGCCCAGTCACGATCGCAGACATTGCGACATTTCGGAAAATTGGGTTCATTTACAGAGAAACCACAACGATCTGGATCGACCTGACAGATCCGGCAGATCAGGAGTCGCTCTAGCTATGTTTGGTCTTTTGAGGAAACGGCTCCGCAGCCTTGTGAATGGGGCGCAAGAGCCCATGCAGGTGTCGACCGACACATATGAAATCAAAGCGCCGCTGTGGTTCGCAGAGTGTTTCTTCCTGGTCCAGGGCCTGAGCGTTGGAGACCGATCCGCGATGATTGGCGCGCTAGAAAGCGCCCGCGCAGGCGAAACTGCAGGACTGATGACATCCAAAGGAACAGTTACACATGAGCTTTATGGCCGCCTGACTCGGTTCGGTTATTTGGATCGTGTGGAAGTTGATCTGCACGGAACCATGGCGCAGTGGCAACTGCGGAACGCGCAGCAGCTCCACTTTTTGGGTTTTGTTGCAGCAAGCTTGGTCGATAGCCTGACCCCAAAAGACCTGGTGCGAACGTCCAAAGGAATTGCTGCGAACCGAAAGAGCTTCGACAAGATGCCAAGCAAACTCCTACACATGATGCGGTCCACCTCTTTGCGTCCCAACTGGCCGATTGCCGATGCTTCGATCAAGGCGAGAGAGTTCAGAGCCATGGAAACGCTCAAACTGATAAAGGCGAGTGGGGGGACATGGCAGTCGACGGAGTTGGGGACGATGACTTTGCCGTATCTGTTTGACCATCTGCTAACTGAGAAACGCCTATGGCTAGAGGAGCGGAATTGATGAGCGTAGATGCTGTAGGAACAGTCCGCCGTGGACGCGGCGCTCGCAAAGCTGCGCGCCAGACCCGTGACATAAAATGCAGCCCGCGCTCAAGCCGTCGCTGACTGAGCCGATTGTGGATATGCACGGACTCTCGGAACGCTTCCTGTAAACTGCCCAAGTGGGGGTGAAGGAAGTTTTCATGACGAACGAAGAAGAATACAGCCAACGCAAACTGAGAGTGTTTCAGGGCAACAAAAAAGAGCGTCACGCCTTGTGCGCAACGCTATCAGCTTATCGCCGACCTTTATCGCGACGGATATGATCCTGTGATCAAGGTCCGCTTTAGCTTCTTCACAATAATTTTTTTCGCATGCGAAGAATGACCGGAATCCGACCGCCCTTCAGACAGCACGCATCTCAGGATGTGCCAAGATCATATCTGCTTTGGGCTGTGACCGACGTTCTGCGCAAGCGAAGGGCCGCACCAAGGACAACGACCGCTGAGGGCTCATATGTAAAACAGAATTGCTCGCGGCTAAGCAGCTTAGGCGCATTGCCAACGCCTAAGCAGTGCCCGCGTATAACAGGAGAAATCTAACCTGCCAGGCGCAATCCAACATCCATGCTGTTAAATTCAGCCTGGGACTGGACTGGTGATGCGCGAACTTTGAAGGTTGTGGCCAGGTCCGCCAGAGCGCGGGCGTCTTGCTGCATGGTGCGGGTTGCTGCGGTGGTTTCCTCCACCATTGCGGCATTCTGCTGGGTGACGCTGTCCAAATGCGAAACACCAGTGTTGATTTCTGTAAGCCCGGTAAACTGCTCTTCTGCAGACGAAGACACTTCCGAGGTCAGTTCGGAAAACCGACGATGGGAAAGCATTTCGCACGCTGAACACTCTGGACGAGTTCAGCCTTGAATGCCTGACGATCCGGGTGAAACGGAAACTCAACTCGACCGACGTGATGGATGCCCTAACGGACTTGTTCATCCTCCGCGGGCCGCCGGCATTCGTTCGAAGCGACAATGGGCCGGAGTTTGTTGCCAATGACGTGCGGGCCTGGATTGAGGCTGTCGGGAGACCGCCTTCATCGAACCCGGAAGCCCTTGGGAGAACGGATACGTTGAAAGCTTCAACGCCCGGATGCGGGACGAACTGCTCAATCGCGAGATATTCTATTCGGTGAGGGAGGCGCAGATCATCATCGAAAGCTGGAGAAAACACTACAACACAAAACGACCCCACAGTGCATTGGGCTACAGGCCCCCGGCTCCAGAAACCATCATTCCGATGGAGCCGAGGCCAATCATGCACTAACAATCAAACCGGACCAGTCAGATTAGGCTAGACCACGACCCCAACAAGGTCATGGTCATGGCCGCCTTTGGCGAGATGGTCGATAACTGGGGCATCCCGAAGCGCTGCCTTTTCGACAACGGCCATGAGTTTGCCAACAAATGGATGACGGCCGGCGCCCCTACCCGATTCCGGTTCAAAATCCGGGAGGACGATCCAATTGGGGTGCTGCCCCAGTTGGGCATCAAGATGCACTGGGCAACCCCTGCACATGGCCAGGCCAAACCAATTGAACGGGCCTTCCGGGACATTGCCAGCGACATTGCCAAGGACCCTCGTTTTACCGGTGCATATGTCGGCAACCGCCCAACCGCCAAGCCGGAAAACTACGGCAGCCGCGCGGTAAACCTGGCGGAGTTCCTGGAAGTCCTGAAGGAAGGCATTGAAGAACACAACGCCCGTACCGGGCGCCGTTCGGACACCGCCAAGGGTCGCTCCTTTGATGAGACCTTTGCGGACAGCTTTGCCACGGCCAATGTCCTGAAGGCGACCGAGGAGCAGCGCAATCTCTGGCTGATGGGCCAGGAAACCGGCAAGCTGCACAAAGCACAATGGCAGCCTGAAATTCCACGGCAACGTCTATCACTGCGACTGGATGAGCCAGGAGGCAGACCGCAAGATCGTACTGCGCTTTGACCCGGAAGACCTGCACAGCGGCGTTCATATCTACAGCCCGGAAGGCAGCTATCTGGGCTTTGCCGAATGCCAGCAGAAAATCGGCTTCTTTGACCTGGAGGGCGCGCGGGCGACCGCCAAGCGCAAGCGCCAGATCCTCAAAGCCGAGAAGAAGCTGGCCGAGCTGCACGCCCCGTTCTCACCGGAACAGCTTGCAGACGATCTGAACAAGCACCGCGAAGAAACCACGGCGCTGATCGAAGCCAAGGTGGTGAAGCCGGTGTTTCCCAAGAACCCCAGGGTTTCATCCTTCAAGCAGCACTCGGACCCCAGCGCCGAAGCGGCCCAGGACGCCCTTATCCTGCAGATGGGCGCCAAGCGCAATAAAGCCGCACCGTCGCCGAAACAGGAGGATTTCAAGGTGGCAGGCACACCGGAAGAACGGTTCAGCCAGGCGCAGGATATCGAGCGCCGCCTGCAAGCCGGCGGTCCCATTGGGGAGCGCGAAGCAGCCTGGCTGGAAGCCTACCAGAGCCATTCGGAATACGAGGCGATGGCGGCAATGAAACAGGTATTCGGCGGCGATAACGCCGGGTGAATTCAAAAGGAAAGCCACCTGGATGGACCCCAAGGCGACGGCGCTGATTGACTAGGAGCGAGCATGACACAGACATTGGAGATCGGCAACAGCGTGCAGCCGCTGACCAACGTTGCGAGAATGGCGGCAATGGTGACAGAGCTGCAGAACCGGGTTTTCGGTATGCCCGGCCTCGGGGTGTTCTACGGCTACCCCGGTTACGGAAAGACGTTCGGTGCCATTTTCTGCGCCTCTGCCTTTGACGTCATCCATATTTCCATCCAGGGCGACTGGACCAAGAAGACCTTTCTGGAACGGCTGCTGCTGGAACTCGGCATCTCGCCCAAGCGGGTTGTTCCGGACATGGTTCTGCAGGCCTGTGAAGGGCTAGCCCAGGATGGCCGCACGCTGATTGTCGATGAAGCCGACTATACCTTCCGGCGCGGCATTATCGAACTGATCCGGGACTTGCACGATGGATCGGACACACCGGTTGTCATGATCGGCATGGAAGAGTTTCCGCATAAGCTCAAGAAGTTCGAGCTGATCGACAGCCGGGTCATGCTGAGGGCGGCGGCCCAGCCGGCCACCCTCAAGGATGCCCAATTGCTTGCTGGCGTTTATGCCGAGGGCATCGAAATTGCGAATGACCTGCTGAATTCCATCCTGGAACGCAACACCGGCAATGTGCGGCGCATGGTGACAGACCTTGCCCAGGTCAAAAGCGAGGCGGGCAAGCTTGGCCTTAAAACCATGTCCAAATCGGACTGGGGCGACATGGAATTCCGCCGCAAAGATGCGCCTCGTCCGCGTGCGGGGCTGCTGAAATGATCCAGGCCACCACCCGCAACGCCGCCGAAAAAGAGATCCTGGAGTTCATCCAGACCCGGTTGCGGTTCACCCACTACGAAGTCGCCACCCATTGCGAGGCCAGCGATTGGGCGCGGGAGAACTTCCTGCGCGCCCTGCAGCGCCAGGGCGTGGTCACAGAATGCGGCCGCGATGGCTGCACCCGGTTCTATACCGTTTGGGGCGTTGATGAGGCCAAAGAAATCATTGCCGCGGCCAACGGGCGCGAGCTGGACACGGCCTGGTCACTGCAGCGCCTGGACCAACTGCTGGGCAAGATGCGCGAGACCGGCGCCGAGATTGAAATCCCGACGCCGGAACCGCGCAGCCCGGAAGAGCGGCAGATCTGGAAATACATCTCCGAGCGGCCCTATTTCACCTCGGCAGATGTGGCCGCTAACTGTGCCGCGGAAGCGATCCGGACGCGGTTTCTTAACCGCCTGAAGCAAACCGGCGTGATACGGGTTTGGGGCCGCAGCCAGGGCAAGACATTCCTGACCGTGAAGACGCCCGAAGAAGCCCGGCAGGATGCCAAATGCAAGCGCGGCACCAAGGAAGGTACCATCTGGTCCGCGATACGCCAGCAGCGCTGGTTCCGGCCCATTGATCTGTACGCCGCGCTGTCACCGGCCCGTCCTGATATCTCCCAGGAGTACATTCTGAAGTATTGCAGGACCCTGCGCCTGGCAGGCTACCTCCGCATTGCCGCCCGCACCCGCGTTCTGAAGGCTGAAAGCTCTTTGCTCCTGATTAAGAACACCGGCCCGCTGCCGCTCCAAAAGCGGACCATAACGGTCGTTATCGACAACAATTCCGGCAAGATCGTCTACGCACCAGAAGCGTTCTGAAATTCTGCGCGCCTTCAGGAAAAGGGAAAAGATACTAATCTCCCAGGCAACGGAGCTTTCGAAGTTATTGCGGCACTTGCTGTTTTAGGATTGGTTTACTTGATGTACCGAGAAGCAAGGTGTGGACGCCAAGACAACAACTAAATCAGAGGGGGCGATTCCCACTCCCACTTCTCTTCATAGTACTTTTTCAATTTCAGCTTTTCCCAGTTTTCTGAAACGGACCGGGAAGCTCCCATGACCATACACGTCATTTACCCTGATTGCCTTAGCGGCCACTCCGCCCCGGTATCCCACCCGGCCGCCCTGTCTAGTTCCATCGGCCGGACCAAGGGCCGCCGAACCAACTGCGGCAAACGGGACGAGTTCACCGGGGTATTGTCGTACTCGCCAGATGTGAACCCCTTGGACGGGGCGGCTTCCGACAGGCGCGTCGAAACACCTCCGGAAGCGTTCAAACCGTAAAACACCCTTCAAACACCCTTTAAAGACCTTTGCCGCCCGGCGATTTTAAACGGTTTGCGCGGCGGAACTCGGAAATTTGCAACGGGAAATGTCCCGCACAGCAATCCGAAGTGTCCCGAACACTGCGCCCAGAGAGTTTCTCCAGGAGCTGAAACACTCCCGGAAACCTTTGAAAATCAGGCAAAATTCAAAAATGAGTTGCTGCAACGGGAAGTGTCCCGCACTGAAACGGGAAGTGTCCCGCTACACCCGCTACAACCCGTGTTAGGGGACACTTGATACTGCAGTAACCGGAAGACACCGGATGAAGCCGGAAGAACCCGGATGGGGCCATATTAAAAAGGGCTTTCAGGAAGGTTTAAGGCTGAGGAAAGGCCCGGAGCGTTTGTCCTTCAGTACCCGGTAAAATGGCCAAAATGGCGCCTGAAGGCAAATCTGGGACACTTCCCGTTGCAAACTCTCAAACACCCATGAAAGGCCCGTAAAACAGGGTTTTAACGCAGGAGCACGGCGGGCGGGCTCCTGAAATCGCATTCCCGAACTTGGAACTAGCCTCAAAAATTTGCCGACACTTCCAAGAACGGGATTTAGTTAGCAAAAACATAAGATTATGCACAATCATTGGCAAGAAATGGCGTTTCAAACTTGGAACGGATTTGGAGCCATTCGCGACCGCTACTGTACACCGCCCCGTAAGCTATCCACTATTGCCAACCCTACACGCTTCGCTAAATTGCAATCAACCGAGTCGAAACTACCCTGCCGGGTGACACACGCCTGAACTTTGGAGAGCATCAATGGCTGATAGCGCCGATTCCGACACCCAGATTGCAATGCAGGTGATTGACGAAGGTACCGCTCCGACCACCTACATCGACGGCATTCACGGAATAAGTATCCAAGACGGCTGTGTCGTATGCAACTTGACCAGAACAGTTGTGCCAGCCACCACCGCCGGAGCCGGAGCCCCTAAAATCTACATTGAAACGGTCGAACGGCTGGTGATGCCTTTCGCTGCCTTTGAACGAATTACAGATTTTTTCAGCAGAAACTTGTCACAATTCAAGTCAATAACTCCGGGCGCGCAAGAAGGCTCGACACCAGAGGCTCCTATTGAGCCGCAGGCCGGGTCCAGCAATAATGAGTAAATTCGACCCGTCAGGAAGTGGCGGCGCAGAAGTGCTCGCCCTATTTAATGATGAAGATGAACCCGAAACCGTGCGTTATGCGTCCAGCGTCGGTACCGAAGGAGGAAGGAAGCCTACCGTGAATACCGATGCGAAAGACTACGTGGACGCTAAGATCGAAAGCGTAAAAGCTCAAAACGATGCTAGTTTCACAAAGGTACTCGCTAGAATTGACGTGCTTCAAGCCAACATGAACGCACGACCAACGCCACCAAGCATTTGGCAAATAGCTGGCGTTGTTGCCACCGGTGTCGTGGCCATTTTTGGGATTGCAGCCTTCGCATATGATAGGTTCGACGGGGGGATTGCAGCATCAGCAATTGTTAACAATACAGTTTCCCGGATCGAAGAGACACAAGCCGTACGAGATCGCGAACAGGACAAGAGGTTAAACCTCATTCTGAACGCATTGGAAGGCTTGGACGCAAGAGTAAGGAACGGTAGCGAACAGCAGTAATTCGCTACTATTCAACTCTTTTCGGTAGCGCGGTTTCTTCTCGCGACCAGGCGCTGCTTCCCTCAACATTCAGACGCCCTGCCCCGCCACCGCTTTACGATGTCCTTGCAATAAAAAGCGCACTTATGTTCACCTTAGCGGCACCACAAGCGCCATTTTGGTCAGGGATACCTAAGTCAGCCGACAGGGCAGCGCAGCCGCGGATACCAACGACGCTCTCCCTGCGTTTGATCAGTAGCGGCAGTAGTTTTCATCCGCGCAGGTGTTGGCTAGTTTCGAGTAACAGACTCCCAAGTGATTTTAGGAATCAGGTTTGTCGTATCAAACAACCATTGCACAAAGGCTGGAACTCGACGTCCAAGCTGAGCTTTTGCGGATGGAAAACGAGTGGTTCTTCAAATGGCACCAGATCGGCCGGGATAACGCTGTCGAAATTGATAGCTTCCAAGGCCGCCCAATCTGCTTCGGAGGCATTTCCTACAGCGGAACAGCTGTCTGCGTGTACTGGGATACTATATCTCGTTATCGCAGACTAAAAGTCTCTGCATTCTTTGACGCTGTCGAGGGTCAGCTACCATCTAATCCAAGGGCCGTGAGAGAGAAAGCAATTCAGGAAGCCGCATCGATACTGATCATGTTCTCAGCTAGCATTCGGTTTAAGGCAATTGAAAAGGACCGTATCTTGCGCGGTGATGGGATAAATTTCCCGCCACAACACGATCGAGGAAAGTGGGCAGGCTCTGACAGCTGCGCCGTCGAAGCACGAGCCCAAAGTTTGTTAGATTCTTACTGCACGATTTGTCTGGAGAAGGGAGATATTTACGTGGTTGAACGAATGATGTCGGAAAAGCTCACGTTTGTTAAAAATGACGGATCAGGTCGGAAGGAGAATATCCCAGGGCTGATCACCGAAGGGCTTGCCATGACGTTTGACACTTCGCTCCCCATAGCCCCCGGGGACCGTTTCCTGCGCCCTCTTCAGTCCGGCCTTGATGAAGAGTTCATTGTGACCGACCCTGGTTACCAAGCAGGCATCCCTCCTCATATCAAACCTCACTATCAGGCTAAAATTCGGAGAAGCGACTCTCCTCCTCCTGCTCCGCATACAATCATCAACCACGTCAACGGCCCAAACGCACGTGTAAACATCAACTCCGAAGACTACTCCACTAACTACGCAGCGATGTCCCAGGCCAATACTGTCTTCAACGAATTGAGAAAAGCTGCAGAAGAAGCAGATCTAAAGACAGAAACGCTCAACGAACTGAAGGCTGCCATCCAAAGGATGGAAGATACACAGGGGGCTGAAGGGTTTATTCAGGAGTATCAAACCTTCATGGCTTCCGCGGCAAATCATATGACAGTCTTTGCTCCATTCCTCCCTGCCTTGACTGCTTTATTAGCCTGAAGCTCAGCCAGGGAAGCACAGCAGCAATGAGCGAAGGACGCAATGATCTAGGATCAGATTGTTGGTGCAGGCTGATCCCGTTCAAAGCCCCATAAGCGCCATTATGTTCAATGAACTAGTTGCTCTGGCGACGGTTCGACTACGGCCATTTCTACCTTTGCCTCGAAGTCCCAACGAAGAACACATATCCGCCCATCTCGCTGCTCGGCGACTGGCCCGAACCTGTCCACCACAAAGCCGGCTCTCCGGAACACGCGCAGAAACACAGGGTTCATAAGTCCAAGCATTGTCTTGCCGCCATTGCTCAGAACGTGCTCCCTGGCAGCCTTGATCAGAGAGATCAGGACTGCATTTCTGTCATTTGGCTCCACCGACGAACTGATTGCCAAACGCGAAGCCTCCCAGACGTCTCTTGCCGCAATCTCTTCCTGCATAATTTCAGAGGGCAGGTTCGGAATATTGCCTCTATGGGCATCCAGGATCATGTAGGTGGTACCACTATGTTCACTGTCAGTTCTCAGCAACCGGATGCAGCCAACGAGGCTACCACTTGCAACTGCAGCTATGTGGACTGAGGCGGGTATGTCGTATTGATCGAACTCACATCCATAGCTTTCGTGCAAGTTCCAACCCATTGAAGAGATGAATACATCTCTGCGCAACTGTAGGCAGGCGGTGTAAAGGTCCACCCTGCTTTCTTGATTGGTCAGGTCAACGAGGTGTGTGGATATCATCCGCATTATCCAGAATACATAACGGATTATGATTTTACCTCAAAGGAATCTTCAGATCAAAGGAATGATTCCGCTCCACTTCCTTAGGGAGTACAGCGACAGGGCCGCCCTGAACTGCCCCACGCCGAGCTTGCTGCAAACAGCTTTCTTGCGTTGAGCCACTGCCGAAACAGACACGCCGAGTTCGCTAGCAATCTGCTTATCTAAAAGACCTTCCTCGCACATCTCCATGAAGTCCACTTGGGCATCTGACAACTCGTCCACCCTCTTCAGTAGGGCCGCTCGGTGCGCTGCCTGGCAAGCGCCGTGAAGGTCACGTGCCGATTGCTCACTCAAGTCATGGTTCACTCCACCAAACACCATTTTGCTGCCTCCCAGAACTGAAATCGAAATGAAATTGCTGTCCGCTCCAAAGGGGCGGGCTTCTTCATACAAGGGCGAAGCCATGTCTCTTGACGACAACAGCCGGACACCTGAGCGCCCACGGGATAGCCGATTGAATTCAAAGACTGGGTCGATCTTGTGGAACTCATTTTCGAAGTACTTTTGATGCCACACGTCCCCGAAGCTGGTTTCGGCTGAGGTCGGCACCTCGCCTGGCGCTAGCACGACATAGCCATATCCGGAAAATCTTTCTTGCATAAATTGCATCATTGTGAAAACTATCCTCTCAAGTGAGTATTTTCATAATCTAGCGTGATTTTTCATAACATGTCAACACCAACACAGGACCTGCGATGAGGTCTCCACGCGACGACATCCACAAAGCAATAGAGCGCCTCCCACAGGAGACGCTCTTGGACGCAATTCTGGTTGTGATTGAGCGCGCTAGTCTTTCAAGTGGTCCGAAAACCGAACCTCTAACTCCCGACGCAGTGAATCCAGGACTTCCTCTGGGAGATCTTCGATCAACTGGCGCAGAACTGCTCTCGGGTTGTTCAGAGGATCATCCGTGTCCAGATCTTCAGCGGCGGACAAACCAAGCGCGTTAACAACTTTCGAAATGGTTCTTTGGCTAAGTGTAGCAGTCGAGCCGCTGGTAAATTTCGACAGCGTGTTAGGTGACAAGCCAACCGAGTTTGCAACACTCGTTGGGTTTGTACCCTGTGCGGCCATCAATATGCGAATGTTTCGCCGCCGCCTATCCCAGTCCACACCATCCATACCCGGTCTCCATGTTGGTGGACAGGTTATCACGCTGACATGTGATTTTCTCAACCTGTATTTTTTTGCAGGTTATCATATTTTATGAAAGCATTCATAATTTAACGTTGCAAATCATAATCACTTATGATTTTCTAGCCTCATCATAATGTGAGGCAGCAATGATCAATACACCTCAACAGCACATTGTTCCGGTAATGCCCTCCCCACAGCAGTTTGCTCAGTGGGTGAAGGCGTCACTGGAGCGTCTCCCTACTCGCGCAAGCCATTACCTACTGGAAGAAGGAAAGCCGGGTTCAAAGAACCGGGTTTCAAACTTCCTCAAGAACCCGAACAACCTGAAGCTGGAACACGCCTATGAGCTTCAGCGGCAAATTTTGACTGATGCTGTTCGTTATGGGGTCAACCTCGATCCGATCCAGATCGAGCAGCTCTCCTCTATCCTTGGTTCGAAGTGATTGGAGCCCGCTGGATGCGTTTTCAGATACCCCATGCTTCAAGCCGCAAACAGCCTCACAACTACGGCCAGTCCCGCTCGCCTGCCCGCAGCGGCCTGGATCAACTTCCCGGCAGCCATGGGGATGCGCTGCCGGGGCCTTTTCTTCCCGCTTACCACTCGCCGGAACGGGTCCCAGCTTCGCCGCATTTCTCGGCTGGCTGGGGCCAGAAAGCGCGCGAATGGTGGCCCCGACTAGCCGACCTGGCGGGTGACGCAATTGGCTCGGCCTGTGCGTTCACCCTGCCTTTTCTGTTTCTGTTTGGAGCCTTCCTGAAATGAACCACCCAATTGTTTCCCTGCCCCTGACGCCAGCAGACCGCGTGCGCAAACTGCAGGTTTCAGCAGCGAATTATGCCGACCTGCGGGAACAGCTCATGACTGCTGTAGGGCGGCTCGCAGAAGCCCGCCGGCGCAGTTGGCCCACTGTCGGGCGCCGCGCTGAAGTGGTCGACGAACTGACCCGTTTGGAAGCTGAGGCCCAGGAAGAGATTGCCCTCCAGGTCAGAGGCCTTGCCGCCAATGGTTTCCTAGACAGCTTCGAAGAGTTCGCGGCGCTGGAAACCGCAGGCTGCCCCTGATGCCCGGCGCGCAGATCATAAGGGGCAACTTCAAGCCCCGCCTGCGCGCTGACGCCGTCGGCCATGCTGCATAGAACAGCAGGCCATCCCCCGAACACTCAAAATTTCAACAAGATGGAGCATCCCCAATGACCCCTCCAAATTCGCGAAAGCCTCAAATTCTCCCGGTTGCTGATATCCAAGTGGAAGAGCGTTTGCGACCGGCCAATCCCACCGCCGTCAATAGTATCGCAGCTTCAATTCTAGAAGACGGTGAAATTGAGAAGCCTTTGACCGTTCGCCGGGTGAAAGGTGGTTACCGACTGATTGACGGCCTGCACCGCCTGACCGCTGCTATCAAGGTCGGCCTGGAAGATGTGCCAGTGAAAGTCAGGGAGTGCACCAATGATGAGGCCCTGCGTTGGGAAGTCAGCCTAAACCTGGCCGCGGCGCCGATGACGCCACTGGATGCTGCTGTTTTCCTTGCGGCCCACAAGAGGCTGTATGAGTTGGATAACCCCGAAGCCAAGCGAGCTTTCAAGGCCAATCAAGCACGCCGTGGCGAATGTACGGACATTATGTCCGTACGATCATTTGCCGCCAGCGCCGCCGAAACTTTCGGCAAAGGCGAGCGCCACATCCGCCGTCTGATCAGCGTTGGCACGAACTTGTCCAAGGAAGAAATCGCCCTGCTCCGGCAAGCACCGAACAAGGTGCAATTCACGGATCTGGAACAGATCGCCAAGTGCGGCGAGGCAGATGACCGCAGCGCAATTTGCCAAGCCCTGGGCGACGGCCAGGCGAAGTCAGCCAAGGAGGTGCTTGACCGCAAGAAAGCCTCTGGTGCGGCCGTCAAATCCGGCCCGGATGCGCAAGCCGGCAAGATTGGAGATGCCTTCGCCCGCGCAAGCAAGGCCGCCCGACTGCAGTTTGTTCGCGTTCACCGTTCAGCCCTTGAGGAGCTTCTGGCCGAGGCGCAGGAGCAGGCAGCCCCTGGCGAAGTTGTACCGTTCTCCAGCAAACGGGAGGCCGCGCAGTGACCGAGGAACTGTCTCCCAAACAGGAATGGTGGTCGGCAGCTGACATTGCAGCCGCGAGCTTGCCGGGCCTGCCTGCCAGCGTTCGCGGCGTGAATGCCTACGCCGAGCGCGAAGGCTGGACAAAGAGCCCTGGCAACCTGAAACGCAAGCCCGGGCGCGGTGGCGGGCTCCTCTTCAAATGGTCGCTGCTGCCGCTTGAAGCCCGTTTAAAGCTGCTTGAAACGGACATTAAAGCTCCCGCCGAGCGCCCTGACCGGACAACCGCGTGGGTGACCTATGAAGGTTTGCCGGCGAAAGCCAAGTCCGAAGGCCAGCGGCGGCTGGACGCCCTGCACAAGGTCGAGTTGCTGAACCACAGCGGCACCACACAGGTTCATGCAGTGGAAATCGTGTCGGCAGATCTGAAGGTCAGCCCGCGGACAGTCTATAATTGGCTTTCCCTGGTCGAAGGTATCGCGGCGGCGGATCACCTTGCCTACCTGGCGCCACAGCCGCCCAAGAAGCGCACCAGGAAAGCAGACCGGGAGCAGTACAAGCCATTCATGGACTGGCTGAAGAGCGCTTTTCTGCAGTTCGAAGGCCCCACTTTTGCGCAATGTTACCGGGCTGCGAAGAAACAGGCCGACAGGAACGGCTGGCCCTTCCCGATCCAGAAGACGGCAAAGCGCTGGGTGGATGCTGAAGTCCCGCGCACCGTCCAGATTTTCCGCCGGGAAGGCCCGCGCGGGTTGATGCGCTGCTATCCTGCGCAGATCCGCGACCGCTCCTCCCTCTCGGCTATGGAGGCCGTGAACGCCGACTGCCACAAGATCGACGTCTTTGTGAAATGGCCCGACGGCACCATCAACCGGCCCCAGATCATCGCCTTTCAGGACCTTTTCTCCAACAAGATCCTGTCCTGGCGGGTGGACCACGACCCCAACAAGGTCATGGTCATGGCCGCCTTTGGCGAAATGGCCGACAAATGGGGCATCCCCAAACGCTGCCTGTTCGACAACGGCCATGAGTTTGCCAACAAATGGATGACGGCCGGCGCCCCTACCCGCTTCCGGTTCAAAATCCGGGAGGACGATCCAATTGGGGTGCTGCCACAGCTTGGCATCAAGATGCACTGGGCAACCCCGGCACATGGCCAGGCCAAACCGATTGAACGGGCCTTCCGGGACATTGCCAGCGACATTGCCAAGGACCCTCGCTTTGCTGGTGCCTATGTCGGCAACCGACCAACCGCCAAGCCGGAGAACTACGGCAGCCGCGCGGTAAATCTGGCGGAGTTCCTCGAAGTCCTGGAGGAAGGCATTGAAGAACACAACGCCCGCACCGGGCGCCGTTCGGACACCGCCAAAGGCCGCTCCTTTGATGAGACCTTTGCGGACAGCTATGCCACGGCCAATGTCCTGAAGGCGACCGAGGAGCAGCGCAATCTCTGGCTGATGGGCCAGGAAACGGGCAAGCTGCACAAGCACAACGGCAGCCTGAATTTCCAAGGCAACGTCTATCACTGCGACTGGATGAGCCAGGAAGCAGACCGCAAGATCGTGTTGCGCTTCGACCCGGAAGACCTGCACAGCGGCGTCCATATTTACAGCCCGGAAGGCAGCTACCTGGGATTTGCCGAATGCCAGCAGAAAATCGGCTTTTTTGACCTGGAGAGCGCGCGGGCTACCGCCAAGCGCAAGCGACAGATCCTCAAGGCCGAAAAGAAGCTGGCCGAACTGCACGCCCCGATTTCGCCAGAACAGCTTGCAGCCGATCTGAACAAGCACCGCGAAGAAACCACGGCGCTGATCGAAGACAAAGTGGTGAAGCCGGTGTTTCCCAAGAACCCCAGGGTTTCGTCCTTCAAGCAGCACTCGGACCCCAGCGCCGAGGCTGCCCAGGACGCCCTCATTCTGCAGATGGGCACCAAGCGCAAGAAAGCCGCACCGTCGTCAAAACAGGAGGATTTCAAGGTGGCTGCAACTCCGGAAGAACGGTTCAGCCAGGCGCAGGATATCGAGCGCCGCCAGCAAGCCGGTGCCCCCATTGGGGAGCGCGAGGCGGCTTGGCTGGAAGGCTACCAGAGCCACTCGGAATACGAGGCGATGGCGGCAATGAAACAGGCATTCGGCGGCGATAACGCCGGGTGAATTCAAAAGGAAAGCCGCCGCCTGGATGGTCCCCAAGGCGACGGCACTGATTGACTAGGAGCGAGCATGACACAGACATTGGAGATCGGCAACAGCGTGCAGCCGCTGACCAACGTTGCGAGAATGGCGGCAATGGTGACAGAGCTGCAGAACCGGGTGTTCGGTATGCCCGGCCTCGGGGTGTTCTACGGCTACCCCGGTTACGGAAAGACCTTCGGCGCCATTTTCTGCGCCTCTGCCTTTGACGTCATCCATATTTCCATCCAGGGCGACTGGACCAAGAAGACCTTTCTGGAACGGCTGCTGCTGGAACTCGGCATCTCGCCCAAGCGGGTTGTTCCGGACATGGTTCTGCAGGCCTGTGAAGGGCTGGCCCAGGATGGCCGCACGCTGATTGTCGATGAAGCCGACTATGCCTTCCGGCGTGGTATTATCGAACTGATCCGGGACTTGCACGATGGATCGGACACCCCGGTTGTCATGATCGGTATGGAAGAGTTTCCGCATAAGCTCAAGAAGTTCGAGCTGATCGACAGCCGGGTCATGCTGAGGGAGGCGGCCCAGCCGGCCACCCTCAAGGATGCCCAATTGCTTGCTGGCGTTTATGCCGAGGGCATCGAAATTGCGAATGACCTTCTGAATTCCATCCTGGAACGCAACACCGGCAATGTGCGGCGCATGGTGACAGACCTTGCCCAGGTCAAAAGCGAGGCGGGCAAGCTTGGCCTTAAAACCATGTCCAAATCGGACTGGGGCGACATGGAATTCCGCCGCAAAGATGCGCCTCGTCCGCGTGCGGGGCTGCTGAAATGATCACGGTCACCACCCGCAACGCCGCCGAAAAGGAAATCCTGGAGTTCATCCAGACCCGGCTGCGGTTCACCCACCAGGAAGTTGCCACCCATTGCGAGGCCAGCGATTGGGCGCGGGAGAACTTCCTGCGCGCCCTGCAGCGCCAGGGCGTGGTCACCGAATGCGGACGCGACGGCTGCACCCGGTTCTATACCGTTTGGGGCGTTGATGAGGCCAAAGAAATCATTGCCGCCGCCAACGGGCGCGAGTTGGACACGGCCTGGTCACTGCAGCGCCTGGACCAGCTGCTGGGCAAGATGCGCGAGACTGGCGCCGAAGTTGAAATCCCGACACCAGAACCGCGCAGCCCGGAAGAGCAGCAGATCTGGAAATACATCTCCGAGCGGCCCTATTTCACCTCGGCAGACGTGGCCTCCATCTGCGCAACGGAAGCCACCAGGACACGGTTCCTCAACCGCCTGAAGCAAACCGGCGTGATGCGGGTTTGGGGCCGCAGCGAGGGAAAAACCTTCCTGACCGTGAAGACGCCGGAAGAAGCCCGGGAGGATGCCAAAGGCAAGCGCGGCACCAAAGACGGCGCCATTTGGTCTGCAATGCGCCAGCAGCGGCGGTTCCGGCCCATTGACCTTTTTGCCGCGCTGTCTCCGGCCCGCCCTGATATCTCCCAGGAGTACATTCTGAAGTACTGCAGGACCCTGCGCCTGGCAGGCTACCTCCGCGTAGCCGCCCGCACCCGCGTTCTGAAGGCTGAAACCTCCTTGTTCCTGATTAAGAACACCGGCCCGCTGCCGCCTCAGAAAAAGAACATGACCGTCGTCGTCGACAGCAACGATGACAAAATCGTCTATGCACCAGGAGGGCGCCTGTAATGAGCGACCGCATGATCGTTGCCCAGGACGCTTGGGGCGACAACCTTCCCGACTGGGTCAAAGTCCTGGTTCAGGAATGTGACCAGTCATCCCAAAACCAAGTCTCGGCAAAGCTGAAAATCAGCGCCCCAGTCATCAGCCAGACCATCCGCAACAGCTACCCCGGCAATCTGGAAAAGGTGGAACAGGTGGTGCGCGACGTCTTCATGAACGCGCCGGTCCAGTGCCCTGCCCTGAAAACCGAAATCTCCAGCGAAGCGTGCCTGAACCACCGCCGCCGCGCGGAAATCTGGTCCCACTCAAACCCGTTCCGGGTCCGGATGCAGCGCGCCTGCCGTGTCTGCCCGAAATTCACCAAGGCAGCCGAAGAATGACGCAGCAGCTTCCCCTCAAAACCCGGATCGCAATCCGGCTCCGTAGCCTTGCCGACCTGCTGGACCCGGCAGGCGCCTAGACCCCGCGCGGCATCGCGCACAACCCAGCCTCCCAACTGAAAGAACCACTCATGACTGAACACGCCCCCCAAGAACACCGGCAGAGCGATTTCAAGCCCGCCCCGATCCCCAGCGGCCAGGTTGAAGTCAACGGGAGAACCTATATGCCCGATGCCAAGGGTTCTTTGGTCCCCCTGGAGCTGGTGAAACCCCAGGACCTTTTCCAGGACGAGACGGTCCGCACCATCGCCGGATTTGCAATTGCGCTCAGCAACCAGGTTTCCCGGTTCAAAGCACATGTCTTTGACGACATTTCCACCTTCGAAGAGGTGCTGGCGCTCAAGTACGACGCCGCAATCGGCGGCCCGAAAGGGAACAAAACCCTATTTAGCTATGACGGCCTGTTCAAGGTCAGCGTCCGTATAGCGGATCAGTACGACTATGGGCCGGAGCTGCAGACTGCGAAGTCTCTGGTGGACGAGTGCCTGAACGACTGGGCCGCCAATGCAGACGCAAGGCTGCAGTCGATTGTCTCCGATGCGTTCAATGTGAACCAAGAAGGCAAAATCAACCGGGCTGCCTTGCTGAAGTTGAAAAAGCTGGACATCACCGACGAGCGCTGGCTGCGGGCCATGGAGGCAATCAAAGACGCTGAACGCGCTGTCGGCAAGGCAACATATGTCACCTGTCACCAGCGCTCCGCACCGGACGCACACTGGCAACATATTCCCATCGATTTGGCCAAAGCTTGAGGTGCCCAGATGAGCGCTTTGACCTTCTTTGACCCGCGCACCTCGGCTGAGGTTTCCGGCGATGACAGCCCGGTTTCCGGCGGCGTGCGCGCGGTCCTGGAACGCGGCTACGGCGGGCGGGTGAATTCCGGCCGCCTGGACGCCGATTTGCTGGCCGCCACCCTGGAGGAGCTGCAGGGTATTTCAGAGGCCCTGGGGCTCCCCCTGCGTGTCCTGCAGCGCCGCAGCGGACTGCTGGAAGCCGCATTGGCCAGGCAGATTGCCGAATGAACGGCGCCGCCCTGTTTCTGGCCGCGCTGCGGGCCTCGCACCCAGACATGGTGGCTATGTACACGAAAGGGCGGTGCTACAGCCTGTTCCTCATAATGAGGACAATCTGGCCCCAGGCGGAGGCGTACTATTCTGCGGACGAAGGCCACGTTTACGTGAAGCTGGACGGCGCGTTCTTCGACATCCGCGGCCGCCATTTTTCGCTCCCCAAAGACCTTGCGCCTTTGGACCACCGGCGGGGAGATAAACCGCACCGCTGGGGCAAGAGGGACCGCAGGCGCCTGACCTTTAACACCAGTAATTTGGAACCGAACACATGCCCATGACCAAAAAGGAAATTCAGGAAAGCCTGCGCGGCGGCTACTCAAACTTCGCCAAACTGCACCGCCGTGCCGGGCTGCAGCTCAGCGGCCGCTTGGGCGTCCTGAAGAACGAGGCCGAGCTGGCTAAGCTGCAGCCCGGGGAGTTCGACGCGCTGGTGCGTGCGGAAATGGAGGCGGCGGCCCACCGGATGGCAACCTCGGCAGAAGCATTCCATCCGGTTGTCCCGCTGGTTTCAGTGGAGGCGGCAGAATGACCTTTTTTCTTTCAAGCGACCCAAGGTCGGCACTGCGCCTAAAGTCATTCGGCGCAACGACCAAAGGTGCCAAGGCCACCGTGAAGATCGAGCTGGAAACCGACGATACTTTCGAGTTGGCCCATGCGCTAAAGAGCTTGGCTGAGGTACAGTCCGGCCAGAAGCTGCCGCGAAAAACAGCCACTGAGCGCCGCGCAATCAAGCCCCTTGCCCTGCCGGCTCCGCATGCTTCACTCCCAGCCCCGGAGACCGAAACATGAGCGGCAACCTGAAACGCCAGATCTTCGCCCAGTGCCGCCAGCTCGGCCTGGAAGATGAAGACCGCAAGGCGATGCAGCGTCAGGTCACTGGCAAAACGTCCCTGACCGATATGGACCAAACTGATCTGCTGAAGGTGGTCAGTCACCTGAAGGAGGCTGGGGCCAGCAGCAAGCCTGGCGGCAAGAAGAAGCACCCGCGCGCCAAGCACGGCGGTGTGCGGCTCATCCATGTTCTGTGGAGCCTCCTCGGCGCCCACGGCGAACTGAAAGAGCCCGGGCGGTCCGGCCTGAACAAGTTCATCCGCAAGCGCTTCGGGCACACCTGGGGCGCCGAGCTGGCCGACGTGGATATGTTGACTGAGCATGAACAAATCAGCGACGTGATCAACGCGCTGAAGGACTGGTGCTGGCGCGCCGGCATCGAGCTGGAACAGTAGGGGGAACCGCCGATGGCAAAAGACACTCCCGAGTTTCCAAGACCCACGGCGCAGGTCGAACCCTATTTTGAGGTGCTGGGCCTGGAGGACACCTTGAAGTTCCTGGAAGAGTTTTCCGGCACAGAAGTCCGGATTTCCCAAAATCCCCGGCAGACCAACAAGGTCGTCGCAGTCGTCGGCTACGCTAAGGCAAAGTCACTAGGTGCCGTGTCCCACCGTCTTCAGCCCAGGGTGCCGACCGCCAAGAAATGGCGCGCCAAGGTCTATTCTTCATTGGGCTTGAAAGTTTCGCAAATAGCCCGCAAGCTTGGGGTGACCGACGTGACCGTCCGCAAGTACCTGGACGACCGCTCACGGGACGACCCCAATCAGCTTTCCTTCTTCTGACCGATTTGCCCGCAAGCCGTTGCGGGCATTTTTTTTGCCCCCCGGCTGCCAATTTGAACCCCATTGAAACGGGGTTTTAAGGGGCCGAAAATGGGCATTCAAAGCGGCAAGCTCACCGGGATTGAATTCAACGAGGCGCGCTGGGTTGGCCGCGAGATTGTTCCAAGCCTGGTTATCCTTCACGACACCGCCAGCCGGATCGAAAAGGGCAATGCCGCCCGTTACCTGCAGGACAACGAAGCCAAGGTTTCGGTCCACTTTGTGATTGAGCTGGACGGCACTGTTACCCAGCAGGTGCCCGTCCGCCGCCAAGCCAACCACGCGGGCAGGTCTGAATACCACGGCCGCAAATGGTGCAACGGGTTCTCCATCGGCATCGAACTGGTGAACCCCGGGCTCATGACACGCAGTTCCGAAACCATGGCGCGCACCTGGTTCGGCCAGAAACTCAGCATTGCGGAATACGGCATCGAGGAGGCGGAAACGCCCCAGCACGGCCGTGGCTTTTGGATGCCCTACCCCGAGGCGCAGATCGAAGCCCTTTTGGACCTATTGCAGCGGCTCTTCTCGGGAATCCCGTCCCTCGCAGACATTACCACCCATTGGTATGTCTCACCCGGCCGGAAGAAGGACACAAACCCTCTGTTCCCGCTTGAGCATATCCGCTCGCTGATCCTGGGCCGCTCCGATCCGGCCGAAGAAGACCTGGCCGACGGGGAAACCGACACCGCGGCGGAAGAGATGGTGGTCACCACCACACCCCGCGACACGCTCAATTTGCGCCGCTGGCCCAGCTTTAATCCCAACGTCATCGCGCAGATCCCGGACGAGACCCGTGTTCCGGTTCTCGCCACCGTCACCCTGGGCAACCGCAAGTGGCTCAAGGTCGTCTATGGCGGCGCTGAGGGCTGGATAGCCGCGGCTTACGCCGATCCCATCACGACTTCGAAAACTGGCTTTCAAGGGGCAGCAAAATGAAGAACAAGGACAAGCTGATTGCATTCCTGGGCACCGTCGCCCCGACCATCGCAACCGCTCTTGGCGGGCCAATGGCGGGCGTCGCAGTCAAGGCGCTCAGCAAGGGTATCTGGGACGCCGAAGACGTTCCCGAAGACACTTTGGCCGAGTCCATTTTGACCAGTGCTCCGGCTGACCTGGTCAAGCTGAAGGAGATTGAGGCGGACTTTGCTGCCCAGCTTGAGGAGGCCGGTATTGAGCTGGAGCGCATCGCCGCCAACGACCGCGCCAGCGCCCGCGCCCGGCAGGTTCAAACCGGCGACTGGGTGCCGGGCATTTTGGCTGCGGCCGTTGTCCTCGGCTTCTTTGTGGTGCTGGCGTTCGTTTCCCTCTACGACCTGCCCGCGGCCACCGGCCCTGTCGTCACTCTGCTGATGGGTTCCCTTGCTGCGGGCCTGACCCAGGTGCTGAACTTCTATTTCGGCTCGTCTGTCGGCTCCAAGAGCAAGGACGCGGTGATCGCCGGCATGAAAGGCGGTGCCGCATGATCCGGCTTTTTGCTCTGGCCGCCTGCCTGGTGCTGGGCCTCGCCGCACAACGGGCCGCGGCAGTAACCGTCGCCTGCTACGACACCTGGGCAGAAATGTCGGCTGCGCTTGCCGACCAGTACGGCGAATACCGGGCCGCAGAAATGCTTGGCAAGAACGGCCACGCCATTTCCCTGTTCACCTCCCCGGAAACGGGCACCTGGACGGTCACTTCAACGCCCCCAGGCGGGCGCACATGCACCTTGGGCTATGGCACGAACTTTCAGGCCATGGGCCGCGCCGAACCGGAACCAGCCGGGGAGCTGCATTGATGGAGTTCGACCCGACCTTCACCTGGTCCAACCTGCTGTCTGCCGGCTCCTACGCTGTTGCGTTAGGGGCCGTTATCTACACCTGGTTTGCGACGCGCCGATCTGATGTTGATGACCGGTTCAAGGCCGGTTCAGACCGTATGAACGGGTTGGAAAAACGCATCCAGAGTGCTGAGCAGACGCTCAGCACCATGCCCCAGAAAGACGACATCCATTCGCTTCAGCTTCTGCTCTCGGAAATGGGCGGGGAGCTGAAGGCGATGCGGGCGTCCATGCGGGCTATCGCAGAAAGCCAGACCCGGCTTGAGCACATCTCATCGCGCCACGAAGATTACCTGCGGGAAAACACATGAGCTACAACGACTTCAACCGCAAGCACCGCCGCCTGGCCATCCTGCGCCACCTCGAGGCCTGCACGGACTACACTTCCAACGCCTCAATCCTGACCGATGTGCTGGACCACGTCGGCGTTGCTTCCACCCGGTCCCAGGTCCTTACCGAGCTTCAGTGGCTGAAGGAAAACGGCTTTATATCGACCAAGGAGAACGGCGATTTTGTCGTGGCGACGGCGACTATCGCCGGGGCCGAGATTGCAACGGGCCGCTCCACCCATCCGGAGATCCAGCGCCCCAGCCCGAAGGCTTGACCGATGCCCAAGCCGCGCAAGATCAACATGATGCCCGCCGAGGTCCGGGATTGGCTGCACCAGACGCTGAAGAACAGCGGCTGGAGCGGCTATGAAAAGATCGCCGACGACCTGAACGCCAAGCTGCAGGAAGAAGGCATCGAGCTGCAGATCGGCAAGTCGGCCGTTCATGAGTACGGCAAGGAATACCAGGAGTTCGTCAAGTACCAGGAGCAGGCCAGTCAATGGGCCGAAAGCTGGATGACGGACAACGGCCTGCAGGAAGAGGCGCAGCGCCATAACGTGCTGTTCCAGATGCTGACCACGCTGGCGTTCAAGTCCATGCAGCACCAGATGACCCAGGACGGCGGCGAGATCGACCCGCGCGAGCTGCACTTCCTGGGCAAGATGATGAAGGACCTCATGTCCAGCTCTGGCATCCGCGAAAAGCTGATGGACGATGAGCGCGACCGGATCGCGGCCGAGGCGCGGGAAGCAGCCGCCGGTGAAGTCAAAAAGGCGGCCACCCAGCTTGGCATGACCGCGGACACCGTTCAGGCAATCCGCGAGCAAGTATTGTTCGGGGGTAAGCGGTGAGAAACCTTACTTCAACTGATCACGCGGCCGAAAGTTCCTCCAACACCGCTCGACCGCAGTCGGAAAAGGTCCTTGCAGTTGTGGCAATTGAGAATGTCCCCGTTTTTCTGGAGGGGGTAAAAATCTTTGACCTTAACCAGACAATTCGGGCAAACGTACTGGTGAAGCTGGTAGCAGTCCGTCTCCTCAACCAGTTCCCAAACTTCCGCACCAAATTCGGTTTTGAAAAGGGCATATTTTCTCTTGGTATCTTCAAAGTCTTCCTGCGCCTTTGCCTCAGCCTGGAAATCCTGAAGCTTGGTCTGCACCTCAAGGTTTGTAGCGCGCGAGCGGAAAAGCTCTTCCGCAAGCCGTCCAGCAACTGCTTGCACCTCCGCCAAATCACTGTCTTTTCCTGTTTCTTTAAGAGAGTTGTAGGCCTCAATTCCGGTTTTGGCCGCGTCACCCCCCTGTTTGAGAACAGTCAAAGCTGCGGCAATCGTCGCCAATTCGATCATTTTAAAGTCCTCACTCAAGTATCAAAAACACTTATTGCTAGCATTCAATGCCTGGCCGGGAGATTCTGCAATGTCTGCTGAAGCTCTGACCGACGAAGAATGGGAAGAACTGCGCGCCAAGAGCCGCCAAGAGTTCCCGGAGATCCTTGATACATCCGAAGGCCTGCCGGCGGTGCTGTTGTCCTATCAGGCGCAGCTCTTGCAGACGACGGCCCTTTACCAGTTCACGGTCTGCGAGAAATCCCGCCGGATCGGGATGACCTGGGCGGTGGGCGCCGATGCCGTGCTGACGTCCGGCGCGTCCAAGGCAGCGGGCGGTATGGACACGCTCTATATCGGGTTCAACCTGGATATGGCGCAGGAGTTCATTGATACCTGCGCCATGTGGGCCAAGGCCTTCATTCCAGCGGCAAGCTCGGTTCAGGAATTCCTCTTCAAGGACCAGAAAGACGGCGAAGAAGACCGCCATATTCAGGCCTTCCGCATCCGCTTCGCCAGCGGCTTCCAGATCGTCGCGCTCACCAGCAAGCCGCGCTCGCTGCGCGGCCGCCAGGGCTATGTGATCTTTGACGAGGCCGCCTTCCACGACGAGCTGGACGAAATGCTGAAGGCGGCCAACGCGCTCCTGATGTGGGGCGGCAAGGTCCTGGTCATTTCAACCCATGACGGCGACGCCAACCCGTTCAATGTCCTGGTCAAGCAGGTCAACTCAGGTGAACGGGGGGACATTGCCAAAGTCGTCCGCGTGACATTCAACGAGGCCGTGGCCTCCGGGCTTTATGAGCGCATCGCCCTGGTCACCGGGAAAGAGGATACACCGGAGGCCAAACAGCAGTGGATCGACAGCATCCATGCGGTTTATGGCGACGACGCCGACGAGGAGCTGCACTGTATTCCCAAGGCCGGAACCGGCGCCTGGCTCCCTGCCCCGCTGATTGAAGCCCGGATGACGGCAGACGCGCCCGTCCTGCGGCTGGAGCTGCCGGGCAACTACCTGCACCTGACACAGCAGCACCAGTCCGAGCACATGCGCGCATTCATGCGGGAGCTGGACCAGGTGCTGTCCGGCCTGGACCTCACGCCGCATTACGCGGCCGGGTTCGACTTCGCCCGCGTCGCGGATCTGTCTGTTCTTCCTCTGCTGATGGTGGAGCAAAACCTGCGCCGCCGGGAAGCCATGTCGCTGGAAATGCGCAACGTGCCAGGCACTGAGCAGAAGGCCATTGTTGGCGACGTCCTGGACTGCGTGCGGGAACGCCTTCTGGGCGCGGCCTTCGACGCCACCGGCATGGGGTGGACAGTGGCCGAAGACATGGGCCGCCGCTTCGGCCTGCGCGAAAGCGAAGACACACCTGGCCTGATCTGGGCCATCAAGTTTTCCCAGGAATGGTACCGGCTGCACATGCCGCCGCTGAAAACCGCCTTTGAAGAAGACATGATTTCCATCGGCGCCGACGATGACCACGTCACCGACCTGCGCGCCGTGAAAACCATCCGCGGTATTCCGCGCGTGCCGGAGATTCGGGACGCGGAGAAAGCCAGCAAGAGCGGCAAGAAGCGCCACGGTGACTATGCCATCGGCCTGGCGCTGGCGCATTTCGCATCCCGGATGCGTTACGTCGCCTACGATTACCGGGCGGTAAAGCAAGCGCATCAGACCGGCGGCGCAGCCCAAACCAGCGCCGAACGCCTTGCCCGCAATCGCGCTGCAGATGCCCCGTCCCGCAACCCGTATTCAAGCCCTCTGGGCGCCCGTATCCGAGGGGGAATGTGATGCCCAGGAAGACCAACCGCAGGAAGCAGATCCAAGCGAAGAAGCAGGCCGAGACACGCAAGCGGGGCAAGCACCCTGGCAACCAGGCACTGCGCCCTCAGCTCCGCGCGGGCAGTTCCGCCTTCAGTGCGACGGCGCTGTTTCTGGGCGCTATGCTTCGGGGGACGCGATAATGGCAGACCGCTACCAGCTCGTGGACCCTTACGGCCGGCCGGTCAAACGGGGGCTTCTGACCCAGGAAGTCGCCAAGGCTGAATTCGGAACGATCCGCTCGCCGATTTCAGGTTATCCGGCTGACGGCCTGGACCCCGTGCAGCTTGCTACCATCTTACGCCAGGCTGACCAGGGCGACCCGATCAGCTACCTTGAGCTGGCTGAAGCCGTCGAAGAGCGCGATCCGCATTACTTGGCTGTTCTCGGCACCCGTAAACGGTCTGTGAGCCAGCTCGACATCACAGTCGAAACCAAAGGTGACGAAAAGCACGCTGGCGCTCTGCGCGACTGGCTGACCCGTGATGAGCTGCAGACCGAGCTGTTTGATATGCTGGACGCTGTAGGCAAGGGTTACTCCTTTACTGAAATCATCTGGGAGCACGTGGACGGAATGACCGTCCCCGCCCGGCTGGAATGGCGCGATCCGCGCTGGTTCCGATTTAAACGTGACGACCTGCGTACCCCGGTCATGCTGACCGATGGCGGCCAGGAGGCCGACCTGCCCGCTTTCAAGTTCATCTTCAGCACCATGAAGGCAAAATCCGGTCTTCCCGCCCGCAACGGACTTGCCCGTGTTGTGGCATGGACATGGATGTTCAAAGCCTTCACCCAGCGGGATTGGGCGATTTTTACCCAGACCTACGGCCAGCCGATCCGGGTCGGGAAGTACGGTCCCGGCGCATCCGAGCATGACAAGGACACGCTTTTCGGTGCAGTTGCCAATATCGCGGGAGATTGTGCCGCGATCATTCCCGAAAGCATGGCAATCGAGTTCATTGAGGCCAAGAGCGCCAGCTCCTCCAGCGACCTATACAAGGAGCGTGCAGTCTGGCTGGACGAACAAACCTCCAAGGCAGTTCTGGGCCAAACTGCTACCACCGACGCAAAGACCGGCGGGCTGGGGTCCGGCAAAGAGCACCGCGAAGTTCAAGAAGACATCGAGCGGGCTGACGCGGTGCAGCTCCGCGGCCATCTCAATCAGCAGCTCGTCCGCGCATTCATCGACCTGAACTACGGTCCCCAGAAGATCTATCCGCGCCTGATGATCGGGCGGCCGGAAGAGGAAGACCTGGTGGCCTGGACCGAGGGGGTAACGCCTTGGGTGGATCGCGGGATGGAAGTCCCGGAGAAAGTGGTGCGTACAAAGTTCGGTCTGCCCGCCCCGAAAGGCGGGGAGAAAGTCCTGGGCAAAAAGCCCGAAACCGCCTCGAACCCGGAGGCGCAGCCCCCGGCAAAGGACGGCAATACTCCTGAGAGCGGATTTAAAGGGGGTTTAAAGGGGGTGAAGCAGGTTCCGGAAGGGGAAGCCGCGCTGCAGGCCGAAGAAACGGCTTCTGGGGCCGCTGAGGCGTTTTCGCCGGTAGCGGCTTTGACGGGTCAATTGGAGCAGGATGCGGCGCCAGCAATGGGCGAGATCCTACAACAGGTCGAAGTCATGATGGAGGCTTCCTCCAACCTGGAAGAATTCCGGGAGCACCTGCTGAGCGCATATCCCAATTTGAGCGTGGGCAGGCTCGGCGGCATCATGGCCCAGGGCATCGCTGCTGCGGTTGCCGGCGGCCGGGCGATGACCGAGGAAGAAGCCGGTGACTGACCAGGTTGCCGCCATCTTCCGCCAGCCGTTCCCCCATCAGGTCGCGGCATTCCGGACGCGGCTTGGCAACTTGGTGCCCACCAGTGCCTGGGATGATCTGCCGGGCGCAGCTCACGACCGGAGCTTTGCAGTAGCCGGAGCTTTCAAAGCGGACCTGCTGGCGGACCTGGCTGCCGCGGTGGACCGGGCGGTTACAGAAGGCACCGGCTTTGAAGCCTTCAAGGATGATTTCCGCGCGATAGTTGCCCGCCGCGGCTGGACCGGCTGGACCGGGGAAGGCAGCGAGCGTGGCCAGGCCTGGCGGATGCGCACCATCTACCGCACCAACATGCGCACCAGCTTCATGGCCGGGCGCCTGGCGCAGCTCCGCGGCGGCAATTTCCCGTTTTGGGTTTACCGTCACGGCGGGTCATTGGAGCCGCGCCTGCAGCACCTGTCCTGGGACGGGCTGATCCTGCCTTCAAAACACCCATTCTGGCCCCTGGCCTTCCCGCCCAATGGCTACGGCTGCAGTTGCAAGGTGTTCGGAGCCAGGTCTATTGCCGGGGCGATCCGGCGCGGCGGCAAGGCGGACGTAAAGCTGAAGGACGGCTGGGAGAAGCCCCTGGCAGAAACCGGGGCGCCTGCCGGTATTGACGAGGGCTGGGGTCAGGCGCCCGGCGCATCTGTTGCCGACCTGGTGCAAGTCATGGCGAATAAGACGGTGAATTGGCCCTATTCCATCGCCCGCGCCTACCTGGACGATTTCCCGGCGGTACAGCAGGACGCGCTTTCCAGTGCATACCGGAACCTGCCCTCGCTCATGACCGATTTGCGGCGCTATGCGGCGGCCGTGCAGCAAGGGCGCCAGGTGCAGCCCATCCGGACCATGGGCCGCCTGACCCAGGCGCACCGGGAGCGCGTGAACGAGATCCTGGGCAGTGACCTTGAGAACTACCACTTCACGCTGGACGCCCCGGCCGTCCGGCACATCCTGTCGGGCCACGGCAGTGCCTCTGAGGCTTTGCGCGGGCAGATCCCGGTCAGCGCGGAAACCTACGCCCTCCTGCCCCGCATCCTGGACAGGCCGGACGTCATCGAGGAGGCAGGGCAATCGCGGGTAGGCTTGCCAGTGGTGCGGTTCTCCCGGCGGATCGGCGGGATTACTTACACGGTGGCCATGGAGATCCGCGGCAAGAAGCGCCGGATGCTCGCTGTTCAATCCATGTGGGGGAGAAGAGCTTCCGAAGGGTCCCCGACCTGAACGCCCGAACACGGTTCCAGGTTATGAGCCTGGCGGTCTGATGCCCCCAACGAAAGCAAGAGAAATATAGCCATGGCCGGACTTGTTTACAACACCGACACCCTGGACCCGATGCTGGAAGCCTTGCGCCAAGCGCTGGAAGACCCTTCCGAGGCGATGGCGGACCTGGGCGAGCTGCTGGTCGCATCCACCCAGGATCGGATGCAGAGGGGAGAAAACCCCGACGGCACCCCCTTTGCCCCGCGGGCGCAATCGACCCTGAAGCGGTACGCCAAACTGGGGCTGGCTTTTGGCGCGCCGCTGAATCAATCCGGGGACATGCGAAACACCCTCTTCTATGAGGCGGACAAAGACGGGCTGGAATACGGCTCCAATGCCATCCAGGCGGCGGTGATGCAGTTCGGCGCCAAGAAAGGCGCCTTCGGTTCCTATGAAGGGGCGGGCTTTGGCGGCACCAGCCCGACTGTCTCAATCCCCTGGGGAGACATTCCGGCGCGGGAGTTCATCGGCATTTCCGACGATGACCAGGCCAACATGGTTCTGGAGCTGGAAGAGTGGCTGCAAAACGCCGCTGACAGCCGGGATTGACCGGCGGCGCCAGGCGCGCCAACCTGCAAAACAAGCTGCTCTGCCCGAATGCCCGCAAACCGTTGCGGGCATCATTTGTTTTCGGCCCCTGCCAGATTGGCGGGCATGGGAAAAGAGTTTGAAACCACCACAATCGCGCTGCAGTCCGAGATCCCCGCCTCCGCGGAGGACGGCGGGGTGCCCGAATGGGTGCAGCTTCTGCCTGCGGCGTCTGGGGTGGTGCGCACCAACGACAGCCGGGGGCCGTACAATGTAACCGACGCTCAAAAAGTGATCGAAAGCAGCTTTGCCCAGTCGCAGAAGCTGCCGATTGACGAAAACCATGCGCTGGATCTTGCCGCACCTAAGGGGCTTCCCGCCCCTGCCCGCGGCTGGATCGTCGCCATGCAGGCGCGCGAAGACGGCATCTATGGCCAGGTCGAATGGACCGAAGCAGGCCGCGAGCTGCTGAAGGACCGCGCCTACAACGGGATTTCTCCCGTCATCACCCTGCAGAAACCCAAGGGCCGGGAAATCCTGGCCATCCCGCGCGCGTCTTTGGTCAACCGGCCGAACCTGCAGGGCATGACCGCGCTCAATCACCAGGAGACCGAAATCATGGATTTCCAGCAATTCGTCGCCTCGCTGCTGGGCCTCAAGCCCGACGCCAGCGAGGAGGCAGTGCGAACTGAACTGAATGCCCGCCTGGACGGCGGCAGCGATGAGCTGCAGTCCCAGATGGGCGAAATCGGCGTTGCCCTGGGCTGTGCCGAAGGCGCCAAGGCGGCAGACATTCTGGCGGCGGCCAAGACCGCTGGCTCGGACAGCAGCAAGGACGACAAGATTGTCGCCCTGCAGTCCACCGTAGAAACGCTGAGCGCAACCGTCACCACGTTGCAGGGCGACACGAAAAAGACCGCGGCGGAAGCTTTCGTGGACAACGCCATCAAGGAAGTCCGGGCTGGCGTGCAGGCGAGCCGCGACCGCTTCATCACCCTGCACCAGCAGGACCCGGAAGGCACGGAAGCCCTTATCAACGGGCTGCCCAAGCTTGACCGCACACACACCACCATTCTGCCGCCGCCGCCCAAAGAGGGTGAGGTTTCGCTGAATGCGGCAGAAACCGACGTGGCAGCCCAACTGGGGCTGAGCGCAGAAGACTATGCCAAAGCTGAGGAGGAAGGCTGATGACTGCCCTGACCAGTGACCGCAACACCCCTCAATCCCTCGGCGACAACAAGATGGGCAAGGCCGAAGGCGCTGTGCAGATCTTCGCAGGGGCCATCGTCATGCGCACCGCGACCGGCTTTCTGACCAAAGGCCAAACGGCCTTGAACCTGGTCGCAGTCGGCCGTGCCCACACCCATGTGGACAACCGCAACGGCGCAGACGGCGCAATGGACGTACCCTTTCTCCCGGGTTGCTTCCGCTACGCCAACTCGGCCGCGGCGGATGAGATCACCGCGGCCGACATCGGGCAGATGGCTTACGTCGTGGACGATCAGACGCTTGCCAAAACGGACGGCGGCGGCACCCGCTCCCGCGCCGGCTTCATCGACAATGTTGACGCCCAGGGCGTCTGGGTCCGCTTCGACGAAGCGCTGACCAACGCAGGCTAAGGAGGCCGCAATGCACATCAATGCTTCTACTCTTGAGGCCGTTCGCAAGGGCTTTAAAGCCCATTTCAACCGCGGCCTCGGCAAGGCGCCGTCGCAGTACATGCAGGTTGCTACCGTTGTTCCGTCGTCCACCAGCGAGGAAACCTACGGCTGGCTCGGGAAAATGCCGAACATGCGCAAGTGGCTCGGCGACCGTGTCGTTCACGGCATCACCGAACACGGCTACACGATCAAGAACGACGACTTCGAACTGACCATCGGCGTTGACCGCAATGCGATCAAGGATGACAAGCTCGGCATTTACGCCCCCATGTTCGAAGAAATGGGCCAGTCGACCCAGGCGCTTCCCGACCAGCTGGTTTTTGAGCTGCTGAAAGAGGGTTTCAATACCGCCTGCTATGACGGCCAGAACTTCTTCGACACCGACCATCCGGTCCTGGACAAAGACGGGGAAGTTACCACCGTCTCCAACACCGGCGGCGGTGCGGGCGCGCCGTGGTTCCTGTTGTCGACCAACCGGGCACTGAAGCCGATCCTGTACCAGGAGCGCGAAAAGCCCAACTTTGTTGCCATGGACGACCCGAAGGACCCGCGCGTCTTCCATAACAAGGAGTTCGTCTACGGGGTGGACGGCCGCTGTAACGTCGGTTTCGGCTACTGGCAGATGGCCTATGGCTCCAAGCAAACGCTGGACGCTGCCAACTATGAGGCCGCCCGCGCTGCCATGACCGGCATGAAGGGCGACTACGGCCGCCCGCTGGGCATCACCCCCAACCTGCTTGTGGTTGGCCCCGCTTTGGAAGGCGCCGCCAACCGGCTCATGAAGAATGAGCAGGTCAACGGCTCGGACAACGAATGGAAAGGCACCGCTGAGGTGCTGATGGTTCCCTGGCTGGCATAAGGGGCTGATCTGATGAACAAGGAACGTGAAGACCTCTTCGCCCGGGCCAAAGAGCTGGAACTGAACCCGGCCAGGAACATCTCCACCGAGAACCTGAAAAAGGTGGTGGCGGAAGCCGAGGCAAAGGCAGCCCCGAAGACCAACACGGAGGATGGCGCCCCGGCAACGGGTGCGCCGGCTGCTGAAACGGGACAGCAGCCCGCAGCCGGGACGGCATCAGCCACCGCCGCCCCGGCCACCGAAACCACCAGCACCCAGGACCAGGACCAGGACCAGGACCAGGACCAGGACCAGGACCAGGACCAGGACCAGGACCAGGACCAGGACCAGGACCAGGACCAGGACGCCGAAGGCGAAACCGGCGGTCAAGCGGGAGAGCAGCCCGGCCCCGTAGAAAGCCAGGTCGTTGTGCTGGGCCCGGAAAAGGGCCGCTGGCGGATCGGCCGTAAGTTCACCCGCGATGAGACCATCATCCCGCGGGGTGACCTCGAAGACGACGACGTCGCGGCCCTGATGAACGATCCGGAGCTGATCGTTTCCATCCGCTGACTCTGCAGGCGGCGCCAGGCGCGCCGCCGCACCCTTCCCGAACCCCCGAGGGCACCATGGCCTACACCACACAGGACAAGCTGGTTAAGCGGTATGGCGAAAGCCTGCTGATTGAGCTGACAGACCGGGCCGAAGTGCCGACTGGCCAGATCGACGCCACCGTGGTTGCCGATGCCATCGACGGCGCGGCCGCATTGATCGACGGCTACCTGCAGGGCCGTTACGTCCTGCCGCTGTCCGAAACCCCGCCGCTGATTGAGAAGCTGGCCGAGGCCATCGCGATTTACGATCTGCACCTTTACGAGCCCGACGCCAAAAAGCTGAAGGATCACAAGGACGCCATGGCAGCTCTGAACAAGATTTCTGAAGGCAAGATCCGCTTGCCGGTGCAGGGCATCGAACCTGACACCAAGCCCACCAATGGCGTGCGCGTCACCGACCGGAAACGCCCGCTGACCGCCGCCAACATGAAGGGCTTCATCTGATGCTGGATGCGATTGTCAGCCGGTTGAACGCCCAGGTGCCCGCGTTGTCCAACCGGGCAAAGCCCGTGGCTGACCTGGTCGAAATGATCCGGAACAACCGCCTGCCTCAGAATGCTACCGCGACGGTCTCGCCCGCGGGGCTGAAGGGCGGCACGGCCAGAACGGGCACCGGCGCATTCACCCAAGCCCTGGACCGGGGTTATTCAGTGCTGCTGATCGCCCCTTGCCAGTCCAAGACCGGCGCCAAAGCGCTGGACGAGGTGGACCCGCTGATTATCAGCGTGGCCTCTGCCCTGGCAGGTTGGGCGCCGGTCAACGGGCCGGGCGTGTTTCAGGTGGACCGGGGGCGTCTCCTCTCCATCACCCAGGGCCGCCTCCTCTATGAGCTGGTCTTTTCCATCAACACCGAACTGAGGGTCACACCATGAGCAAAGGTCCCCTGCCCCAATCCGGCGGCAGCTTCATCCGCCGCCCTGAAGGCGAGCTGGAGCAGGTCGAAAAACCGGCTGCCGACCCGAAGCCGAAGGCACCCGCCCCGGCCAAACCCGCCGCGAACCCCCGCAAGGAAAAGGAGGCGTAAATGGCCGCCCCGATCTACTGGCGCGACAAGCGCATCCTGTTCAAGCTGGAAGGCACTTACGGCACCGACGCAGCCCCGACCGGCGCGGCCAATGCCATCCTGGGCTATGACGTGACGCTGAAGCCGATGGAAGGCCAGGACCAGGAACGCGACCTGGAACAGCCCGGCATGAGCGCCAACGGCACAATCCCGCTGGACCTGCACTCAAAGCTGACTCTGACGGTTGACCTCAGCACCTCCGGCACGGCGGGCACCGCTCCCGCCTGGGGGCCGCTGCTGCGGGCCTGCGCTGTTGCCGAAACCATCACCCCCGGCACCTCTGTGGAATACACCCCCATCGTGAACGGCCAGGAAGCCGGAACGGTGCATATCAGCATCGGCGGCACCCGCTATGTCATGCTCGGCACCCGCGGCACAGCGGAACTGATGCTGGATGCCCAGCAGACACCCAAGATCAAGTTCGACCTGACCGGCCTGTTCTCGCTGCCCACCGACACGGCGGCACCGACTGTTGATCTGGCGTCCTGGATCGAACCTCTGGTGGTCAGCCACAACAACACCCCGATCTTCACCATTGGCGGTACCAGCCTGGTCATGAAAACCGCCAAGCTGGCCTTGGGCAACAAGGTGGAGCCGCGCTTCCTGGTCGGCGCCGAGCGGATTTTGGTCACCGACAAATCCGAGCTGTTCGAAACCACCGTCGAAGCCCAGCCGCTGGCCAACTTCAACCCGTGGCAAAAGGCCATGGCCCAAACGCAGGACCCGGTGGTTGTGACCCATGGCACCGAGGCCGGGAAGATCGCCACGCTCAACCTGCCCACCGCCCAGATGCAGCGGCCGGGGCTTTCACAGTCCCAGGGCATCACCGAATGGCCCCTGCGCATGGTGCCCCGCGCCGCCACCGAAAACGGCCAATGGTCGCTGACCCTCACCTGATCTGAAGGAGCAATTCCCGTGTTCAATATCCTCGAGCGCCCGACCTTCACACGCCCCGTCAAAGTCCAGGTTCCGGATGGCGAAGGCTGCACTGAGCAGACTTTTAAAGCCACTTTCAACGCCCTTGATGACGACGCCCTGGAAAACCTGTCCATGTCGGACGTTGCAGGCACCAAAGAGTTTCTGCGCCAGGCGATTGCTTCCCTGGACGAACTGGCGGGCGAAGGCGGCCACCCCCTGCCCTATAGCGAAGAGGTGCGCGAGGCGGTGCTCAAGCTGCCCTACGCCCGGATCGCCCTGATGGGGGCTTACAGCATCGGCATGAACGGCCTGCTGCCGGGAAACTGATCTGGGCCGGGCGGGCGTGGGTGAAAGGCAAGCTCTTCAGCTCTCCGGCCGCCCGGCACCAGGACGAAGAAGACGCTGCGGCCCTGGGCATCCCCAAAGAACTGATGGCTGCCGAGCGGCCCGGCCAGCAGCAAATGGAAGGGGTCTGGCCGCAGAACGTGCAAGCGGTGGAGGCCTTCCTGGACGCCGCCACACAGTTCAACCGGATCGCTCTTGCCGACGGCCGGGCCCGCATCACCGGCCTGAACTACTCCGGCGCCCAGTCAGCCTGGGCACTCAGCGGAACCGAAATGACCCCGGACCTGTTTGCCAAGGTCCAGATGATTGAAAGCGGCGTTCTGGCCGAAACCAACGGAACCTGACCATGCCCTTTGTGCTCTCCGGTAAAGTCCTGATGGATGCCTCCCAAGGCAAACAGGAACTGCGGGAGCTTCAGGCCGTCAAGAACGCCACCGGGAAGTCCGCCGAGGTTCTTAGCCTGGCAGAAGCCAAGGCTGCGCGGGAAGTAAAGGCACTCGGGGCGGCCTCCGGAACGGCAGCAGGCCAGGCACAGGCGCTCGGTGCTGCCCAGGGCGGCATGACGAACAATGTTGTCCAACTTGGGCGGGCACACCAGCTTTCGGCGGGCCAGGTCGGCAACCTCACCGCCCAATTCAACGACATTGGCGTCATGCTGGCAGCAGGTCAGAACCCGCTTCAGCTCGCAATTCAGCAGGGCACCCAAATCACCCAGGTGTTCGGCACCTCAGGCGCCGCAAACGCAGTAAGCATGGTGCGCCAGGCACTGGCCCGCATGATCAGCCCGCTGAACTTGATCACGATTGGCGGGATTGCTGCAGGCGCCGCCATGATCCAGTGGATGACCGGCTCCGCTGAAGCGGCCGAGACGCTGGAAGACCGCATCGAGGCGGCCGGGGACGCCATTGAGGCGTTCCACGACAAGTCCCAAAAGACCCGCCTCAGCGTCGCTGACATGGTCGACGAGTTCGGCTCTGCTTCACCGGCTCTGCGCCTGGTCCTGGCTGATATGGCGGCGCTGGCCCAGCTCGACGCCCAGAAGGCGATTGACGAAACCGCGGCGAGCGTCCGGAACCTGGTGCTGGATCTTTCCTTCTTCGATGACAGGTCTTCGCGGTCGGCGGCGCAGGATTTTCTCGGCCTTGGTTCCATCGGTTCGGCCGCCCGTGAGACCGGGGATATTTTCGTCCGGAACCTGGAACTCCTCAACAGCAGCGAAGAGCCGGCCAAACGGTTGGCCGCGGCGCTGGATGTGCGGGAGATGCTCCTTGAGGCGGCTGGCGGCCTGGACGGGCTGAACAGCAGTCAGCGGGAGTTCTACAACGGGCTGTCGGCGGTCATCCGGGACCTGGAAGTCTTTGCCGGACGCATCCAGGCACCCTGGCAGGAGTTGCAGTCCACCGGCAGCGAGCTGTGGCAGAACCTCCGGACCGAGGCCAAGGCCTATCTGGACGAGCGGGTGAAGATTGAAACCGCCGCGCGCAACACCATTGCCCAGCTTCAGACAGAAGCCGCGCTGCAGGAAGCCATCGCAACCCACGGCGAAGGCAGTGTCCAGGCCGCGGAGCTGCGCCTAGAGGCCGAGCGCCGCGCCTATCAGCAGCAAGTGGACGCCCAGGAGATTTCCGAGGAGCTGAAGGCCGAGCTGATGGCCGCCTGGGATGCCGCCAACGGTGTGGCCGATGCGGACATGGCGGGCAATATCACCCTGGCGGCCGATGAGGCCCACCGCCTCAAAACCAACCTGCTGGAAGCCCAGGGCAAAGAAATCCTGGGCCGCATCCGCGCCAACCCTGATTTCAACGACCCGCGCGGAGAAGGCGCCGGAGCCGGGAACTCAGATTACGTTTACCGCGACCAGGGCCTGCCAAGCGTGGACCTGCCGCCAAACCCCCGGAAGTCCCGCCGGGGCGGCAGCCAAACGGACGCCGAGCGCAAGGCAATAGAACGGCTGATCGCGCGCGAGCGGGAGCGTCTGGACATTCTGAAGGAAACCGACCCGGTCATGCAGGAGATGATCCGGCACCGGGAGGTTTTGAAGGATGCAACCGACGCCGAGCGCAAAGCCGTTGAGGCAATCATCCGGGAACGCCTGGAAGAGCAGAAGGCGCTAGATCAAACCAAAGAAGCCGCCGACTGGCTGAAGGCGACCGGTCAGGACCTGGGCGAAGCTCTGACGTCTGAGGGCGACAACGCGAAAGCGGCCTGGGACCGGGTCAGGGAGGCGATTGCCCTGGCGGCGGCCGAGGCCGTTTTGTTCGGGAAAGGCCCCCTGGCGGGCATTCTTGGCAGCGGCGGCGGCATATTTGGCAACGGTAGCAGCTCGGGCGGTGGCGCCGACCCATTCGGTGAATTTCTTTCGGGGCTCCTTGGATTTGCCGACGGCCGGGTTCCAACCACGATGGTTTACGGCGACGGCGGCAACCGGGATGACAAGGTTCTGTCTTGGCTTTCCGCTGGCGAAGCTGTCATGAACGGCAAAGCCACCCGCCGCTACCGGCCGATCCTTCAGGCGATGAACGACGGGGTGGAAATTCCGGGGTTCGCAGGCGGGTTTGTCCCTGCCGAAACCCCGGGCACAGCCGCCTTAAATACCGCCAGTACGCTGGGGCCGCGGATTGTCACCTTGCGCATTCTGCCGTCTTCGATGTTCGAAGCCGTGGTTGATCAGCGCGCCTCGGACATCGGCATCGAGCTGATCCAGGACTACGACCGGGGGCCAGCCCGCGCCACGGTGAAAAACACTCTTGAAGATCCATACAAGGTTTGAACATGGCACTGACCTGGCCCCTCACACGCAGCAAGTTTTTCAGTACGCTGCCCATCAAACACTTCACTTCCCGCCCGGCGGCGGCCAGCACCATTTCCGAAACCTATGGCGGGGAAGTTATCAAACATGCCCAGGGCAGCCGCCTGTGGACCGGCCGCATTGTCCTGGACATGGACCACCATAACGCCATTGCGGCAGTCGAAGCCTGCCTGTCCCTCCTTGACGAACCCGGCGCCTCCTTCCGGCTGTCAGACCCGCGCCAGCTCTACCCGATTGCTGATCCGCAAAAGCTGATCCTGGGTAGCGCGGTGCCCGTCATTAACAGCCTGAAAGGGAACAACCGGGAACTGAGCCTTTCGGGCCTGCCTCAGAACTATGAGATCAGCCGCGGCGACCTTCTGGGCTTCACATATGGTTCCAGCCCGACCCGCTACGCCTACCACCGGGTTGTGACCGGCGCCGTGGCGTCCGGGGCCGGGATTGCCGCCGACATCGAGGTGACCCCGTTTATCCGGCCCGGCGCTGCGCCTGGCACCGAAGTCACGCTGGGCGACCCGGTGCTGAAAGCCATCCTCACCACCTCCGACTACGGAGCAGGCCGCGGGAAGGTGACCGAGGGCGGATCATTCTCCTGGCTGCAGACGCTGAGGTAACAATGAGCTATTCCGCAGAAGCCCAACTGCAGCTTGAAGAACGCCGCGGCACGCATGCCCAGGTGCTTCTCTGGTTTCAGGCCCGGAGCCGGACAACAGGCGCACCGGAAACCCTTGGGTTCTGGACCGGCGACGATCACCGCGAATTCCTGATCGACGGCGGGATCCGCACCTACTACGGCGCGGGCAGCGTTATCGACGTGCCGCCGGTCATCGCGTCGCCAGGGTTCCAGGTGCGCCAGTTCAGAGTCAAACTGCCACCGATGCTGGATGAGGTGAAACAGCTCCTGCAGGAGTTTGAGCCGCGCCATGCAGAGGTGCAGATCCATTCCGCCGTCTTCGACATTGACACCGGCAACCTGATGCCGCCCCCGGTCCGCCGGTTTAAAGGGGTTTTAAACCAGGCCCCGGAGGAGCTGGGCGCCAAAGACCAGCCCAGCCATACCCAGCTTGTCCTGGTCTCCCCTGCCCGCAAGCTGACACAGGGCCTGCCCCTCAAACGCTCCGACGCCGAACTGCGCCGCCGCAACCCCAATGACCGCGGCCGGGAATACCTCACAGCCGGGGAATGGGCGACGAGATGGGGCGGCTGATGCAGAACCGGGCCGAATGTCTTCTGGACTACTTGAGCGGCATCCGGGCCAGCTACCGCGTGCTGCGCCCGTCCCGCCTGGATTGCGCGTTCTTCATTGCAGGCTGGGTGGAACGCTGTACCGGCACAGACCTGGCCAGCGCTTGGCGCGGGCAATACAGCAGCCTGGAAGAAGGCCGGGCCAAGCTGCAGGCGGCCGGATATCAGGATCTGGACGCCCTGGCTGCAGCCCATCTGCAGGAGGTTCCGGACTGGCGGTCCTCCCAGCTTGGCGACGTCGCCGCGCTCCGCGAAGACGGCCGCATTGCGCTGGGGATCATCGGCGGGCCGCAGATCCATGTCCTGGGCCTCACGGAACTTGACTACACCCGCCTTGACCGGGCCGAGAGGGTGTTCCGGCCATGAACCTGCTTAGCTATGCCCTGCTGTTTCTGCTGATCCTGAGCCAGCCTGCAAATGCTGCCGCTGTAGGTGCATTTATAGCCGCCGCCGGTGCCGCCTTCAAAGCTGCTGTCACCATCAAGGCAATCACCGCTCTGGCCCTGCGGACGCTGATTTCCACAGGTATTTCCAAGCTGGTCCAGAGGTTCAAGCAGCGCAAACAGCGCAGCCCCGGCATTCAAACCCCGGCGACAACCTCAGGCGGCACGGACCCCCAGGGAACCGTGCTCGGCCGGTTCGCCACTTCGGGCCACTTGGACTACCAGAACAGCTACGGGCCAAACCTGTCCACCCTGACCTATGTGGTGGAGGTGGGCGATCTGCCGGGCGCCAATCTGCGCCGCCTGATCATCGACGGGGAATACACGGAAATCAGCACCGTCTGGGATCCGCTGTATGGGTATTCGCTCCTGAGCAAAGCCATCGACGGCCACAACCGCGCCTGGATCCGCTTTTATGACGGCACCCAAACCGGCGCGGACAGCCGACTGGTGGAAATCTTCGGCGAAGATCCTGAGCGACCCTGGACCAATGACCACATTCTGACCGGTATTCCTTATGCCGTCCTGACCTTCGAGGCCCACCAGGAGACCTTTCCGAACGGCCGCCCCGAGGTGCGTTTCGAACTCGACGGGCCCAGCCTCTATGACCCCCGCCAGGACGGCACGGCCGGGGGCAACGGCGCCCAACGCTGGAGCGATCCGGCCACCTGGCAGCCTACCGAGAACCTGATGGTCATCGCCTATAACGTCATGCGGGGGCTGACGTTGCCCTGCGGCAGCGTCTGGGGCGGCGGTTTTCCGGCCGAAGACCTGCCCTATACCGAATGGGCTGCCGCAATGGACGCCTGCGACCTCGGCGTCGGCAACGGCAACCGGCCCCAGTTTCGCGGCGGTATGGAAGTCCGCTTTGAAGAGGCACCTGTTGATTTCCTGGAGGAAGTCTTTGCCGCGGCAAATGCCGAGATCCTTGAGCTGGGCGGCTACTGGTATCCGCTGGTCGGTTCCGTGGACACAATCGCGGCCGACCTGAGCGAAGGCGACTTGCTGGTCTCTGAAGGCTGGCAGCACGACCCTTTCCCCGGCCTCGAAAACACCTTCAATGCGGTCACCATCACCCACACCTCTCCGAATGCGCTGTGGAATGCGGCCGCGCCGATCACGTTGACAAAGCCGGACTGGGAGGCGGAAGACGGCGGCGAGCGGGTTTTCGACCTGAACCTGCCGATGGTCTTCAACGCCCAGCAGGCCCGCCAGCTCGGCAATGCGCTGCTGAAGGAGAACCGCCGTTTCCGGACCCACCGGCTGCCGCTGCCGCCAGAATATTCCAATCTGCGCCCGCTTCTGAAAACCCGGTTCACGTCAGACTGGTACGGCTACGACAACAAGACCTTCACCATCACCGAAATGGCCTTTGACCTGCTCACGCTGAATGTGTCGGTCAGCCTGCGCGAGTGGGACCACAACGACTTTGACCCCGATCTGACGCTGGAAATCCCCGATACCGTGCAGGTCACCGGGCCGGTTTCCATTGAGGATGCCGGGGTGCCAGGCTTTGGCGTGACCGGCGTAGCAATCAAGGACGTCCATGGCGTGGTCCGGAGCGCGGGCATCCGCGCAGAGTGGCACCCTGCTTTGGCCAATACCACGGACGGGGTATCGTTTCAGGCCCGGGTGAAGGACGGCGACGATGAGCGCTTCAGCGCCAGCACGGGCGACGTAGAGCTTGGCTCGTTCCGTCTGGAGCCGATGCGGGGCGGTACCGAATACGAGGTGCGAGCCCGGGCTCTCGCCAGAACCAGGAGCACCACTTGGACTGCCTGGCTGCCTGTCACCACGCCCGTGTTCCAGGTCCAGCCGGATGATCTTTCCGAGGAAATCACCGATATCATCGACGGCGCCCAGGACGCCGCCGATGCTGCGGCGGCCGATGCCACAACCGCGCTGGAGGACGCCGCCGCCGCCCGGGCAGATATCAATGGGCTTCTGAACGGTTATTCCGGCGCCACGCTGCAGCAAAGCCTGGATGATATCCGCACCAGGAACGAGGCGGATATTGCCCCGATAGGCGGGTCTGTGCTGCGCCCGCCAGCGGCTTTGTGGACGCTCAAGGGCACCTCCTCGGCTTCCGGGCTGACCAAGCCCGCCGTCACCGCCAGCGACGGGGTCTTCCTGTCCGATGACCCTGACTTTGGCGAGTGCTGGGAATTCGCATCCAACGCCAACCCCGTGCTTGGGCCGGCCTTTCCCGCGGACTTCAAGGCCGGGCGGGTCTACAAGGTTTCGGTGCTGGCAAAATGCGTGGATGACGGCACCAGCGGCGGCGCCCGGGTCTCGATCAGCGGGACCACCCAGAGGGGCGTCAGCATGCTGCAGAGCAATATCCAGCTGACGGTTGCCGACCCGCTGGCGGTTGCTGACGGCGTGCAGGAGTTCACGGTCTATTTCTCCACGGATCAGGCGGCGCTGGACAGCTACGGTCTGACGTCCTCCGACTATAAGGTGGTTGATCCGGTCAGTAGCGCCGGAGCCAACAAAATCTATTTCCATGTGCGCCAGAACCGGGGCCAGGCGCATAACGGCATCCTGCGGATCGGCTCGATCTACATCACCGACGTTACCGAAGCTTTGGCGGGCGTGAATGCGCTCCGGACAGCGCTGAAGGCAACCACTGACGCGCTCGCCGCCACCCTGGAAGACATCAAGGCCGTGGCGATTGACGAACTCGCCGGAACCGCATTGGCCACCCTGTTTTCCCAGTTGCAAGTGAACGCAAACGGCACCTCGGCCAAGGTCACCGAGTTCCAAGCGGCAAAGGCGGATCTGGACGGTTTCGCCCAGGCCTTTGCTGGTCTGACCGCGGAAACCAACGACGGCAATATCGCAGGGCTGCGGCTCACCAGCTTCAGCAACCCCGATGGCAGCGGCGGCGGCCTGGTGGAGCTGCTGGGCGCAGTTATCGCCGAGCAGTCGCTGGCCACCAACCGGCTGCTGATCGGCATCGGCAAGAACCGCCTGGAGAACCCTGATTTCACCCAGGGCCTGGTTGGCGCCGACCCTTTCACCAATAACGCGATTGGCTCCACCGGAACTGTCAGCGTCCGCAAGGACGGCTCTTATTCCACAACGTTCTACCCGACACTGAGGCTGCAAACCCTCATCGGCTCGATTTCCGCCGATGGCAATGTCGGAGTCGGGTTCAAGCCAGTTGAGAATGACGGAACTCCGGGCATCGGCTATCCGGTTGAAGCGGGCGCCTACTATGAGTTCTCCGCTGCGCTATCCATCCGCCGTGCCCGCGTCAGCATGCGGATCTACTGGTACAAGGAAGACGGAACCAAGACCGATGAAATCGGCAGCGGTTACCGGGAAGTTGCGGATGAAACCCAGGCAACGTCGCCCGGTGACCAGCCGCCGCAGACCTGGACACGGTACGGCGATGTAAAGAAAGCGCCGGATGATGCTGCCTATGCGGTTCCCGATATTCGCCTTATCGAGACCGCAAATGACAACGGCGTGCAGGACATCCATATCTTCCAACCGATGTTTGCAGAGGCCGCCGAGGGCGCGGCCCTGTCGCCCTATTCTCCCGGCACCAACACCTATATCGACGGCGGGCGGCTGGTCGCGAACAGTATCACCGCAGCAAAAGGTGTGATTGCAGAGCTTGCTGTCGGCCGCCTGAACCTGGCCACGGGCGCCGTGACCGAGCTGGTGCGCCTGTCTGCCACCGATAGCACTTCGGTTGCCTACGGATCCGGCACCCGTTCCACTGCAACACACAATATGAACGTCGAGTTTGCGGCCAACGGGACAGCCAACATGCATAAAGTCAGCAGTGCAACGCTGACCTACAACGTGCCTTCTTCGAACCCGCCCGAAAAGCTGCTGATCCAACCATCTGTCCGCATGGGCATGTCGTTCTGGGATTGGGCGAATGGGTCTATCCGCGCCTACAACATGGTGGCCGGGATCAAGGTCAAAGTCGAGAATTCGGAAGCATTGGGGTGGCTGGTACCATCCAACAACTATTCCTTCTACAAAACCCACGCCATGAGCATGCCACTGATGTATGACCGCCCGGACGTACTTTTGGAACTCGGGACCGATTACAGCGCTGGCGACACAATCAAGTTTGAAGTCTTCATTTACCGGGGCGATTTGAGCGGCTCCTTCCAGTTTGGCTTCGATATGCGCGAGCACACGGTTGATATTCTGGAGTTCTACAAATGATTGCCGGTACAGACACAGGCGCCCCCGTAAGCCGGGGTCTCTACAATGTGGTGGCTTATGACGGCGGGACCGGCGAGATCCTTCAATGTGCCTTGATGCGCCCGCACAGGGTCCAAGGATTTGCCTTTCCCGGTGAGGTCCTGTTTCTGCTTCAGCCGCGAGAGGTGAAGCCTGAAGCGGAGATGGTGGACCCGCAGACCCTTGCTCTGGTGCCGCGCCCCAAAAGCGGGCTGGAAGGCCAAGAAGGGGCAGCGCCCCTGGCGGTGGACCTCGCCTGGTGCCCGTCCGGCGCGCATCTAATCCTGCAGAATGAGGACGGCGAAACCATGGTGGCCGATCTTCCGCTGACGGATGAGCTGATCCTGACCGACCCCGGCCGGTATGCCGTGACCCTGCGCGGCGCCTTCCCCTTTCAGGACTTCATTGGAGAAATAAAGGTGACAGATGCCTGAATTCGGACAGAACCAGGAGCGGATCCGCGAGCGGCTGGTACAAGCCATTCACGCCGAGCGCGACCGCCGCATCAGCGCTGGTTTTACATTTCTGGGACACCGGTTCGACTTCGACCCGGACAGTGTAACCAACATCACTGGAGCCGGTGCCAGTGCAGGCGTGGCAATGGCTTTGGGCGCAGCGGCCGGAAACCTGAGGTGGGCAGATCCGGAGGCTGACTTTGTCTGGCTGAGCAAGAACAACGCTTACGTCCCGATGGACGCGCCCACTTGCTTTGCCTTCAGCCAGGCCGCCCTGGCACATAAGCAGGCCCATATTTTCGCGGCACGGCGCCTCAAGGATGCCGAGCCGTTGGCCAGCGACTTCACTGATGACAGCCATTGGCCCGTTAAAAACGAATCAATATGACTTGCACAATCAAAGGGTGATTCTTACTTTGATAGGACGAAGACCACCCAGCCCTCAGCGCAAATTTGAAATGCCCCCTAGAGCGCTGGATTCCGAGAGAAAACCAACCACAAGGATGTTTCGATGAAGACTGCATTCATTTGCAAGGCCGCCACGATTCTGAAGTCTCGCTTCTGCCCTTCCTGTCCACGCCTCGCAGGATCAGGAAAGGACAGTTTGGAACCCGCCCGCGGAGTACGATCACCCCTACAAGGGCCATTTAACCCTGTTTCAAGTGCCGCAAAAACAGGTCGTGAAACTGTGCAAACAGCTCCTTGAGAACAACGGTTCTGATCTGAAGGTGACGCGAAAGCAGAGGGGGTGCGCCTGGCAAGTCCCCGGTTCCTGTGTCGTCGTCACCATTGACAGAGAGTACCGCGGCACCCAGCCGGAGGACGTTGTGCGGCACATGAACGGGATCTGCAACGGTTGGAATTCTGCCGCCCGCCCGGAGTGAACCAGCAGCCTCCACGCCCTTTTTACCCCCTTAACCAACAGGAGAAGACTATGGCCAGGGAACAAGACCCCGTTGACGTCCCCAAGGGCGCCTGGATTGAGCTGACCAACGACGACGTCACCCAGATCAGCTTTCAGGTGCTCGAGGGTGAAATCGAACTCCGGCGCGACGGCACGGATACACCCGGCGCCAACGCCAGGGGCTGGATCTATCCGGGCGGCGCCGGGCGGGAACAGCTTGATCTGTCCAAGATCAGCGTCGGCTCCGGAAGCCGCGTATGGGCAAAGGGCCGCCGCGGCCCCAAATCAACTGTTCTGGTGGATCATGCGTAATCCTTTCAGAAACTTCGCTCTGGCCTCGCCCTTCGGGGGAACCGAAAGCGCAAGCCTGCCTGCAGTTCAGCCTATCGTCATAAGCGGCGCGTCTAACTCCATAGGGGGCGACGATAGTGAAGGTGCCACGCTTGACGCAGTGCAGGATGAGGACAACCGCATTCATTTCCTCTATCCCGCTGATGGCAGTATCGGCCTGATCGATGTGGGCACCGGCATTCCCCGGCCGGGCGGCCTGAACACGCAAAGCACCACGCCCGCCATCAATTTCGCAAAGCACCTGGCTGATCAAAACCCAGCGCTCTCTTATGTGGTCGTTCCTACCGCAGTCGGCGGGCGGGGTATTTACAACGGGGCGGATGCCACCCCCGGCTCCGGCCCCTGGGATCCTGACGGCACGGGCGCCGCCTGGGATATTGGCGGCACTGCGCCGCAGACAGAGGTTTCCGGCGCCCTGTACAAGGCCCACACCTCCGGCAATTGGAAAACCGCACTGGAGACTGCGGCGGCGGCCAGCTTCCAAGGCCAAGCTATCATGCCGCCAATCTTCTTTGGGCATCCCTGCAACGAAAACGACACAGGCGGCGCGTGGTCAGATCTGACTGACAAGGCAAAGCGCTGCATTGAGGATATCCGGGCAGCTTGGGGGGCGCCGAGTGCCCCGTGGGTGTTGTATGGCGGCCCGCCAGAGTGGACGTACCAGGGTGCAGTATCGCGGGAAAAGATCGTGGCGGTGAACCAGTACCTGGCGCAGATCCTGCCGGGCGTGGTCTTTGTCGAGGGTCAGGAGGGCAACCAGCACCCGGCAGAGGGCATTCACAACAACAACGCAGGTTACCGGCTTCTCGGAACAAAATGCGGCCCGGCAGTCGCCAAGGCCAAGGCGCAGGAATTGGCGCCGCATGAGTGGGTGGACTGGATCGACGGCCTCACCAATCAGCCGCAGCGCGCCTTTGGCTTCTATCGCTGGCGCTCGGGATATCCCGGCAACGCCTTCAAGCTCCACAATGGCAGCACGGAAACCGATATTGGCTTTGATGCTGATGGCTACCCGGATATTGCAGCGATTGAGGCGCACGCGGGCAGCGGGGATGCCTATGTCACTGCTTTCTATGACCAGATGGGCAGCGGGGCTGAAATGGTGCCGGAGGGCACGGGCCAGGCGCTGCTTGTGTCCAGCGGCGATATTCTCACCCAGGGCAAGCGCCTGGCCTGGGGCGATGACAGCAACAGCATTCTGCTAAAGGACACCAGCTATACGACGCTGGCAGCCGGTGCGCTGCTTGCCGTGGGCCGCATCAATGACGCGGGCAACCCCGTGATGCTGGCAGGTGCGCAGAACACGTTGGCGGTATTCGCGGAGGGCGGGAACCTCGGCTATGCGCCAGGGTCGGCCACGGAATACAACCTCGGCACGCCGCAAGAGTATGAACCCTACTGGCTGAGCACCGGCAGCGGCCACAACCTCTTTGCTAACTTCGTGGACAGCTCCGGCCTCTATGTGGATGGGGTAGCGCAGCGGCAAGGTTCTGCCAACGCCTTCACCTATGGCGGCACCGGACTGGCCTGGGGGGGCCGCATAGGGCAGACGAACCGCTATTCCAACGGCTCGCACACCGGGGCGTTTGCCTGGGATGTTGCGCCGACTGGCGCGGATCTGGCCGCGGTTCATGCGTGGGCCAAGGCGATTTCGCGAGTGGACATCCTGGACGAATAGAACCTGCTTTGCAGAAAAAAGAATGCCCCGGTGATTGCCGGGGCTTTTGTCGTTTCGGGGTCTTGGTTTCTATGTGGCTACTTCGATGGGTCGAAGTAAACCTGCGCTTCTAGGATTTCATCGATTACTCGGGCCTTCCACACTCTACCAAGTTGAGCATCTAGATCCCCCTTTGGAGAAAGACGGCCAGAGTAGATTCCCAAGAAGTCATTACTTATGCCACCGGCCATTTGAAAGAGACCGTTCGCCAAATAGCCTTCGCTCTTGTGGGAGATCACAGGTGCTCCCGACATACCTTTATTGCCTGCGGTATCTACAAGCATCAATGGTTTATCTTCAAAGTCGAGGTGGGGCTCGGAGGCGATACTTCCACGTTTCCAAATCGGCAAATCAACTACATTAACACCGAGAGGGTATCCGAGTATGAAAACGTCGTCGGCTACCTGGGGTATGAAGCCATAATTTCCAGTTTCATTGATAAAGGTGAACTGAGCCTGATCTTCTGGGTTGGGCATGGGTATCTCAAGTGCCACGACATCAATCTGTGGCCCAGAAGGGTGTTGGAGCCAATCGCTAGATTGATCCAGCTTCCACCAAAGCGTCATATCTGTCGAAACTACTGCATCTTTCTCTTGGAGGTAGAAATTCGCTCTTATGCGGTTGGGTTCCGCAAGAGTTTTGCTAAGGTGCTCTCCTGTCTCTGGGTTTTTTCCCGAAACGTTGTGCCAGTTAGTAATCAGATAGCAGCGCTCGCCTTTGCTCCAGAAAAAACCAGTGCCACTAGAAAGGTAGGTCTCGTCGAAGTACATCTTCAACTGACAAGCTGCGGAGGAAATTCTTCTAATTCCATGCATGTGCAAGATCTCAAATTAGGTTTTGTTTATTTGGTTTCTTTTGCGTGTTTTGGACAACCTGTTAGAGCTACGCGTCCAGCCTTTTCAGCGCACCCGCTGCCGCCTTGTAGGTGTGGTGCCCGTGTTCCTGGTGCATCTTCTCCATCCGCTTCCAGCGCTCAATCGCCCGCTCGTCACTGATGTCTTAATAGTGCCCGCAGGCGCACTCGATTTGGATCACCAGCATGCCCGCCGGATAGATGGAATTTGGGATGCTGGCAATGAGTACCGGGGCCATTGGTTTTGGCCAAATTCATGGGCAGCGGCACCATGGGCGTCTCCGCCCTCAATTCTGCCCGTCCTTTCTATGGCTGTGAGCTGGTGCCGGAGATCTACCGGACAGCGCATGAGCGGCTAGCGGCCTGTGCTGGACGGAACAAGGCCATGGTCAATGCCTAGGCTCCCCTGCTCCGGCACCTTCAAAAACCGTGCAAATCCCGTTTAAGGAGCCTTTAAAACCCTCTGCCGCCCGGCGCTTTTTAACGGTTCGGGCGGCGGAACTTGGCAATTTGCAACGGGAAGTGTCCCGCGCTGCAATCCGAAGTGTCCCAAAATCCGGCGGTGCACGGGCTGGCAGAACCCCGGTTTTGTGCTTGAAAATCAGGGAAATTCAAAAAATGAGTTGCTGCAACGGGAAGTGTCCCGCACTGAAACGGGAAGTGTCCCGCTACAACCCGCTACAGACATACAAAGAGCGGCTCCGCCCCCCTCTCCCTGTTGCCGCGCAGAAAATGTGAAAAAGATTTACATGAAGGCTTGAAAGCACCTGCCCGGGTTCCGATATGCAGTCATGTGAAAGAGATTTACATTCACCCGCAACCAGGAGGACCCCGATGACGAGTTTCACCCAAACCGCCCCCCACACCCCGGTACAGGGCTGGTTTTCCCGCAGCGAAGCCTGGCTGGACAGCAAAGGCAAAGGCGCCTGGATCGCCGCAATGGTCCTGGGGTTCGTGTTCTTCTGGCCGGTTGGCCTCGCCCTTCTTTTCTACATGATCTGGAGCAAACGCATGTTCAGCAAATCCTGCCGCAGCCACAAACGCAAAGCCTGGGCGCATCACGGATTCTCGGCAATGAATCCGTCGGGCAACAGCGCCTTTGACGCCTACAAAGCCGACACCCTGCGCCGCCTGGAACAGGAACAGCATGACTTCGAGGCCTTCCTGCAGCGGCTGCGCGAAGCCAAGGACAAGGCGGAATTCGACGAATTCATGGACGAGCGCGCCCGTGCGGCGGCCTCCGGCGAAGATCCGGAGGATGATCAGGACGGCGGCGAACCCAAGCGCCACTGACCCCTGCGCCTCCGGCTGCCCCGCCCCTCCGTCCGGGCGGGGCTTCCCTCATTCTCTTCAGCAAAGGACCCCGTTCATGACCGCCCTGCCCGATCCTGACTACCAGGCGGAATTCTATGCCTCCGTGCCGGCCAAGCGGCTGGTGGCCTGGATCATCGACAGTGCCCTGATCTTTGGCCTCAGCGCCGGTGCCGTGGTGCTGACCGCCTTCACCGGCCTCCTGATCTGGCCGTTGCTGTATCTGGCGGTGGGATTTGCCTACCGGACGGTGACGATTGCAAACGGCTCCGCCACCTGGGGCATGCGCTTCGCCGGGATCGAGCTGCGCGACGGATCCGGCCGGCGCCTGGACAGCGGCCTGGCGGCGCTGCACACCGCGGGTTACACACTGTCGCTGGCGCTGCCGGTCCTGCAGGTGATCTCCGTCATCCTGATGCTAACCTCATCGCGCGGCCAGGGGCTGACCGACCATTTCCTCGGCACCGTGATGCTGAACCGGCGGGCCTGAGACTGCCCCCGCCTTGCCCCGGTGCGGGGCAAGGCCCTGTTAATCCATTTCCAATAACGCCACTTGGCGCACCGCTGCGGCGGCGCTATCATCATCCGGTAACCGCCACCCGTTTGCCTGTTCCGCGAAACTGCCGAAGAGTTCTGATGCGCCATACCCTTCCGATTGCACCGCAGTTTTATGTGACCGCGCCGCAGCCCTGCCCCTATCTGGCCGACCGGATGGAGCGGAAACTGTTCACCGCGCTGCAGGGCGACGGGGTGGAGCAGCTGAACAACAGCCTCAGCCAGCAGGGGTTCCGGCGCTCGCAGAATGTGCTGTACCGGCCGTCCTGCTCGGAATGCTCGGCCTGCCTCTCGGCGCGGATCGACGTCTCCGCCTTCACCCCCACCCGCAGTCAGAAACGCACCCTGAAACGCAACGCCCATCTGGAGCGGCGGGCGACCTCGCCCTGGGCGACCGAAGATCAGTTTGCCCTGTTCCGCAGCTATCTGGACAGCCGCCATGCCGATGGCGGCATGGCCGATATGGATGTGTTCGAATACGCCGCCATGATCGAGGAAACCCCGGTGCGCAGCCGGGTGGTGGAATATGCCGAACCCGGCTCCAGCGGCCTGACAGCGGTATCGCTCACCGACGTGCTGGAAGACGGGCTCAGCATGGTCTATTCCTTCTATGCCCCGGACCAGCCGCAAAACTCGCTCGGCACTTTCATGATCCTCGACCACATCCAGATCGCACGCGAAGCCGGACTGCCCTATGTTTACTTGGGCTATTGGGTCCCGGGCAGCGCCAAAATGGGCTACAAGGCCAAGTTCTCAGGCCTCGAGATCTATCACCAAAGCGCGTGGAAGCGGATGACCGATCCGTCGGAGTTCGAGACCGCCAGCCATCCGCTGTCGACCGACCCGATTGCCGAGCAGGTCGCCAATATCCAGCTGCCCGAGCAGCCTATTCACCGCCAGCGCTGATGCAGTACCTGCACGCTGTGTCCCTGGTGGTGCCGGACTACGATGCCGCCATCGCCTTCTACTGCACCCGGCTCGGCTGGCAGCTGGCTGAGGACATTGACCAGGGCCGCAAACGCTGGGTGCGCATCCTGCCGCCCGGCGCGGATCAGGGCAGCCTGATCCTGGCCCGCGCCGAAGGGCCGGACCAGCAGGCAGCCATCGGCAACCAGTTCGGCGGCCGCGTCGGGCTGTTCCTTGCCACTGATGATTTTGCCCGCGACCACGCCGCCATGCTGGCCCAGGGCGTCACCTTCGAAGAGGAGCCCCGCTGCGAGCCCTACGGCACCGTCGCCGTCTGGCGTGACCCTTTCGGCAATCGCTGGGACCTGATCCAATTCGCCTGAGCGGCCGCTTCTTTCTGGTTGAAAATACTCCGGGGTGAATGCGCCAAGGGCGCAGAGGGGCAGCGCCCCTCCCCCGCGGCAAAAGCAAAGGGGCCCGCCAGGGCCCCTTTTCCGTTTGCATCCCCTGATCCCGGTCAGTTCGGGATCAGCGCCGGCACGATGGTCACGATCGCCGGGAACATCCACAGGATGCCGATACCCACCACCTGGATCAGCACAAAGGGCACGATCCCGCGGTAGATATGGCCGGTGGTCACCTCCTTCGGAGCGACCCCGCGCAAGTAGAACAGCGCAAAGCCGAAGGGCGGTGTCAGGAAGGAGGTCTGCAGGTTCACCGCCACCATGATGGTCACCCATTTCGGATCAAACGAGCCGCCATAGATCACCGGTCCCACAATCGGGATCACGATGTAGATGATCTCCAGGAAGTCCAGCACGAAGCCCAGGATGAACAGCACGATCATCACGATGATGAACACCGTCATCTCGTTGTCGAAGCTCTTCAGGAACTGCTGGATATAGTGCTCGCCGCCAAAGGAGATCACCACCAGGTTCAAGAGCTGCGAGCCGATCAGGATGGTGAAGACCATCGAGGTCACCTTAGCGGTTTCCCGCACAACCGGGGTCAGCACACCCGACTTGAACAGCACCCAGCAGCCGTAAAGCAGGCCGAACAGCGCAAACAGGTAAGTGGCATAAGCGGCAAAGAAGGCGATCCAGCTCTCGACGCTCACCCCGCCCTGGTTCACCCGCAGGTCGAAGTTCATGCCGATCAGGATGCACAGCATGACGGCGAAGGTGGACCAGATGATGAGCTTGCCCGATTTGCCTTCGTCCTGCAGCTTGCGGTAGGCCGCCAGCATAATGGCACCGCCTGCCCCCAGCGCCGCGGCGGGCGTCGGGTTGGTGATGCCGCCCAGGATCGAGCCCAGCACCGCAACGATCAAGACCAGCGGCGGGAACACCACCCGGATCAGATCGTTCCTGGCGCAGCGCGCTGCCGCCTCGCGGCAGCCCCACAGCGCCAGCAGCACCGGCAGCGCGATCCACAGCACGGTGGCACCGGAGGAAGTGGTCGGCGCAATCGCCACCAGATCCACCAAGGCAATGAGCAGGATGCCGATGGAGCCCAGGATCAGCGGTTTGGCATCGCGCGACGGCGCCACACCGCGGCCGAAGGCCAGCACCAGGCCCAGCAGAACCATGATCACGGTGATGCCTGTGCCGATGGGTGCTGCGGCAGCGATCTTGGCGTCACGGGCTGCAACGATCTCTTCCTCGCTCAGCTTCTGGGCCAGGGTCACACCGCCTGCGGCGTCAATGGCGTCCTGTTCCGCCACCGCGGCGTCCCAGGCGTCCTGCCCGTGCAGGTCGATCATCGAGGCCTTGCACTCGGCACCGACATTGGTGCGCAGGGATGCGGTTTCTCCAGCGTCCGAGAAGGCCGAGACGGTGATGTTCTGGCTGCCGATCACATTGAAGCTCGACAAGAGCACCGCGCCGCCGATCAGCGCAGCCGGCACGCCCAGGAACCAGATCAGGCCTTCGTTGCGGGTGATCACCTCGCCGGTGCCGCCTTCGATGGTGACGGCCGGGGCCTTATGCGGGTTCAGTAGCGCATAGCCAAAGGCATAGATCGCATAGAGCAACGCCAGCAGGATGCCCGGCAGCAGCGCCGCCTGGAACAGGGTGCCGACCGAAACCACCGCAGGTTCGCCCAGATAGGTGAGCGCGTCGGAACAGCCCGCCTCCATCGCGCGGGTTTCCTGTGCGGTGGAATAGAGGTCGCCCGCCAGAGTACCCAGAAGAACGATCACAATCGACGGCGGGATGATCTGCCCCAGGGTGCCCGAGGCGGCAATCACACCGGTCGCCAGTTCCGGCGAGTAGTTGTTGCGCAGCATTGTGGGCAGAGCCAGCAGGCCCATGGTGACCACCGTGGCGCCGACAATGCCGGTGGAGGCCGCCAGGAAGGCGCCCACAACCACAATCGACACCGCCAGGCCGCCCGGCAGCGGGCCAAAGACACGCGCCATGGTGGTCAGGAGGTCGTTGGCGATCTTGGAGCGCTCCAGGGTGATGCCCATCAGCACGAACATCAGCACCGCCAGCAGGGTTTCAATCGACGCACCCGCCAGCACCCGCTCGTTCATCCGGTTGACGATGAAGGAGATGTTGCGGTCCAGCGCCACTTCCCAGCCCTGCGCGAACACAGGTTCCGCCAGTCTTGGCAAATCCGGATACCGGAAAACCGAGACCTTGTCCGGCCGGATGCCCGAATTCAGCAGATCGCGGTAGGCCTGCGAGGAGGTATCAATCGCCTGGTGGATCAGGATGCCGGCACTGTCCAGCGCGGCGATGATCCCGAAGGAGATGATCCCGGCACCGCCGATGGCAAAGGCCACCGGGAAGCCGGAGAGGATGCCTCCGAAGAGGCAGAAGAATACGATGAGCAGGCCGATCTCGACGCCATCAAGTCCAAATAGCATGTTTCCGACGTCCCTTTAGTGCGTGCCTTCGTAGGCTTCTTCACCCTCTCCAAGGCTGTCCTTGTCGAGGTATTTGTTTTCACTGCCCTGGCCTTCGACGAACTCGAGGAACGAGCGGTAGAAGAAAGCGATGGCGTGCAGGAACACGAGGCCCGCAAACAGCACCAGCAGGATCTTGAACAGGAAGTAGGCGTTGAAGCCGTTGGGGCTGAAACCGATGGTCTCCACGTTCCAGCGCAGGGCGCGGGACTTCATCACCAGCCGGTCCAGGCTGTCCGAGGCCGAGGGTTTCGGCACGATCAGATGGCGCCACAGGAAGAACCAGCCGTACATCCACGTCAGCACCGCAGCGGGCATCATGAACAAGAGCGAGCCCACCATGTCCACGACCTTCTTGGCGCGGAAGCTGATGCCGGAATAGATCAGGTCAACGCGCACATGGCCGCCCTGCACAAAGGTGTAGGTCACACAAAGGCAGACCACCAAGGCGTTGTAAAACTTCAGTTCTTCAGCAAACCAGCTGATGTCCTGGCTGAACGGGATGCCGAAGCCGAAGCTGATGTCGGGCCGCGCAAAGACGCGCTGCATGAAGACGATGATGATCTGCTGCAGGACCATCAGAAGCCCCGCCCAGGCAAAAAAACGGCCAACGGTGTTGGCCAGCCCCTCAAGCCCGCGCACCATGCCCCACATGAAGCCGCGGAAGTATAGCCCGATGCCGGTCAGCACCAGGAAGGTGGTGAAGACGACAAAGAAGAACTCGACCGAGCCGCCATAGTAGACAAAGCGCATGACCGAGGCCTTGTCGGACCAGTCGAGCCAGAGCTGCGGGTGGGTGATGGCGTAGCCGAAATTGTAGAAGGCGCCGGCGAGGTTCTGGACCAGCCAGACAAGCCCGCCCCAGATTGCGCCAAAGAAGGTGATGCCACTCTCTTCCTGCATGTTTCCCCCGGGAAGATTGCTGCGAAGCTGCTGCGCTGGGTTGGGCACGCGGCGTCTGCCGGCCGTCCCGCGCTGTTTGCAACTGCATGTGGATCCCCCGCGTCACGCGCGGAGGATCCGATGGATGCCAAAAGGCGGATCAGCCCAGAACGCGGTCGCGCTGCGCGCGATAGGCGCCTTCGGACTTGGTCAGCCAGCCCGAGGAGGCTTTCATCGAGGTTTCGACGCTGCCGCGGATCTTTGCGAACAGCTCGTCGCCCATGAACTCATCCAGGGTTTCCTTGGTTGCGGCGCCGAAGGCATCCCAGACGCTGTCCGGGAATTCCAGGGTCTTCACGCCGCCGGACTGCAGGCGCTGCAGCGCTGCACCGTTGTTGTTCATGAACTGCGCCAGGCTCCACTGGTGGCCGGCACCGGCTGCGGTTTCGATGATCTTCTGATGCGCCGGCGACAGGCTTTCGAAGACGTCACGGTTGGTGGCAACCGACAGCGCCGCGCCCGGCTCGTGGAAGCCTGCGGTGTAGTAGGTCTTGGTGATTTCCTGGAAACCGGCCTTTTCGTCCGCCCAGGGGCCGATCCACTCGGTGCCGTCGATCGCGCCGGAGGACAGCGCCTGGTACACTTCGGAGCCCGGGATGTTCTGAACAGAAGCGCCCAGCTTGCCCAGCGCCTTGCCGCCCAGGCCCGGCATCCGGAACTTGAGGCCGTTGAAGTCTTCGGGGCCGTTGATTTCCTTGTTGAACCAGCCGCCGGCCTGCGGGCCGGTGTTGCCGCCGATGAAGGACTTCAGGCCGAAGATCTGGCCCAGCTCGTCATGCAGCGCGTGGCCTTCGCCGTGGTAGTACCAGTTCACCAGCTCCTGCGGGGTCATGCCGAAGGGCACCGCAGTGAAATAGGCATAGCCCGGGTGCTGGCTGACAAAGTAGTAGTCAGCGGCGTGGTACATGTCGGCCTGGCCCGCGGTCACGGCGTCGAACACTTCGAACGCGCCAACCAGTTCGCCTGCGGCCTTCAGGTCGATGGTCAGGTCGCCATCGGACATGGCGGTGATGGTGTCGGCAATGAACTGCGCAGAGTCATGCACGCCTGCCAGGCCGCGGCCCCAGGTGGTGACCATGGTCAGGGTGCGCTTGCCCTGGGCATAGGCCGGTGCGGCCAGGGTGCTGGCTGCTGCTGCGGTCCCGCCCAGCGCGGAAGTTCTCAAGAAAGAACGGCGATCCATAAATTACTCCTCCCATTATAAATCGGATGCCCGGGGATTTGCCCTCCGGGCGGATCGGTTCGAGTGGGGCCAGCCTAGCGGCGATGAATTTTATGTGAATACCTAGTACTGCGTAGAACGGGACGTTTTTGCCGGGTTTGCCCGCAAACATCACGCATTTCAGGCGCGAAGCGGCAAAGCGGCGCACACGCCCAGGGCGCAATCCTGCGCTGCCGCTCTGATTCTTCTGGGCGGCCGCGCCATGATTCGGTACAAGAATCTGACCAATTCCGGGACCCCGCGCATGCGCCTGCTCGACACCTTTCTGCGCCCCACCTACGCGCAGAAACTTTCGCTTCTGATGACGCTGCCGCTGATTGTGGCGGGCACCGCGATTGCCGTGCTGGTGGGCTATCAGTCGCGCGCCCTGGCGGAACGCGAGATCCAGGCGCTGGAGTTGCAGCTCTTGGAGGCCAAGAAGGCGGAGCTGCGCAACTACGTGACCCAGGCGCGCAATGGCTTTGCCCATATTTACGGCCTTGCCGCCCCGGATGATGCCGCGGCCAAGGAGCAGGTCACCCAGATCCTTGCGGCGATGATTTATGGCAAGGACGGGTTCTTCTTTGTCTACGACTACGACGGCACCAATCTGGTGAGCCCGCGGCAGACGGAATTCATCAATCGCAACTGGGCCGGACTGACGGACAGCGCCGGTGTACCGGTGGTGGATGAGTTCATCCGCCTGGCCCGCGACGGGGCCGGATGGCACAGTTTCACCTGGGAGAAGCCCTCTACCGGCGAAGAGGCGCAGATGATCGCCTATGTGCTGGGCCTGCAGGACTGGCAGTGGGCGATCGGCACCGGCGTTTTCATTGACGATGTGCTGGCCACCGTGGCGGCCTCGCGCGCCGAGGTCGAGGCACGGGTGCAGCGCACCTTCTTTTATATCGGCGGCATCACCCTGGTGTCGCTGGTGCTGGTCTTTGCCTCCGGCATGTTCCTGAACATCCGCGAGCGGCGGCTGGCCGATGCCAAGCTGAAAGAGCTGACCCAGCGGGTGTTCGACGCGCAGGAGGAGGAACGCGGCCGGGTGGCGCGCGAGCTGCATGACGGCATCAGCCAGCTCTTGGTCGGGGTGCGCTATGCGCTGGACAATACAAGGCGGAGGTTGTCGCGCGGCGACAGCGAGGCGGCGCAGGCGCCGCTGGAGAAAGGCACCGAGAACCTGCTGACGGCCATCACCGAGGTGCGGCGGATCAGCCGCGACCTGCGCCCGGGCGTGCTGGACGACCTGGGCCTGGGGCCCGCGCTGAAAGCGCTGACCGATGATTTCGCCGCCCGCACGGGCATCGAGACGGAATTCTCCACCGTGGTTTTCCGCAACCGCCTGGACCAGGACTCCAAGATTGCGCTTTACCGCATCGCGCAGGAGGCGCTGACCAACATCGAGCGGCATGCCGAGGCCACCAAGGTCAGCATCGACCTGCGCGGCCACAAGCGCGGCGCCACCATGCGGATCACCGATGACGGCCGCGGATTGCCGCCGCGTAATGCCCGCTCCGGCCCGGGAATCGGCCTGCGCAATATGCAGGAGCGGATCGAACAGCTTGACGGAACCTTACGCATTCTGTCATCACGTGGCACCCAAAGCGGCACGGTGATCGAGGCCAGCCTGCCCCTCAGCCACCTGTTGCCGCCTGGCGAAGAGGGAACGCCGGTTCAGCTGCCTTGAACGAAGGCAGCAGCGGCGCTCGGCAAAGGAAAGCTGCATTGGGGGAATGATGGCTGATCCGGTGAAAGTTCTGATCGTGGATGACCACCCGATGGTGGCCGAAGGCATCCAGTCGATCCTGGAAAGCTATGATGATATTGAGGTGGTCGGCTCGCTGACCGACGGCCAGGACGCTGTCGATCAAATGGGCACGCTGGCGCCCGATGTGGTGCTGATGGATCTGAACATGCCCAAGCTCGGCGGCCTCAGCGCCACCGAGATTATCCTGGAGCAGCACCCCGGCACCCGCATCCTGATCCTGTCGATGCATGACAGCGCCGAATATATCTCCACCGCGCTCAGCCACGGCGCCATGGGCTATGTGCTCAAGGACGTGCCCACGGATGAGATCAAACAGGCCATCGACGCTGTGATGGAAGGCCAGACCTATCTTTGCACCGGCGCGGCCGGCTCGCTGAAGCCCAAGGGCGGCGACGCCCGCGAGGCGCTTACTGGCCGGGAGCAGACGATCCTGCTGGAGCTGGCGCAGGGCAAATCCAACAAGGAAGTCGCGCAAACGCTTGATATCTCGGTCAGAACCGTCGAGACCCATCGCAAGAACATCAAGCGCAAACTGGGCATTTCCTCCACCGCCGGCCTTACCCGTTATGCGCTGGAGCATGGCGTGCTGCAGGGCACCGGCGCCGGGTTCTGATCCGCGCTGCGAGAATTTTCTTTGCGGTTTGGCCTCCCTGCCCTAGCCTCCCGGGCCAAGGAGACGCGCCATGACTTTCGCCAAGCCCCCGATCCCGCCGGAAACCCAGGCCAAGTGGCAGCGGGTGGTGGATCTGGTGGCGGAGCTGACCGATGTGCCGGCCGCGCTGATCATGGCAACGGTAGACAAGGACCACCGGGTCAAGGTTTCGAACGCGGCCGAAAACAACCCCTACTACCCGGGCCGTAAATACCATCTGAACGAAAAGCTCTATTGTTTCGGGGTCTTTGAAAACGACGGCGAGCTGGTGGTCGAGGACGCCCAATGCGAACCGCGCTGGCAGGATAATGAGGACATGGAGCACGCCATGTCCTTTTATATCGGTTATCCGATCAAATGGCCCGATGGCGAGGTCTACGGCACCATCTGCGTGCTCGACACCCGGCGCAACAAGCGCGCGCTGATGTTCCGCAAGGGTTTGCAGGAGTTCTGCCGGGTGGTCGAGGGCGATCTGGCGCTGCTGCTGGAGGTGGCCCAGCGCAAACAGGCCCAGGCTGAGCTGCGCGAGACGGTGCGCGCGCGGGAAGACACCATCAAACGCCGCACCAAGGCATTGGAGGATGCCAATACCGCGCTGCGGGTGCTGATCGACAATGTCGAGGCGTCGCGCCACGAGACCGAGCAGCAGATCGTGCAGCAGATCAAGGGCATGGTGCTGCCCTATGTCGCCAAACTGCGCCATCTGGATGCCGGCCGCGAGTTGCAGAGCGCCTACCTCATGATGGTCGAGGATAACCTCAAGAACATCACCTCAACCCTGTCCTCCAAGCTGACAGAAACGCTGGAGCAGTTGACACCTGCCGAGACCGAAATCATGCAGCTGATCATGATGGGCCGCACCACCAAGGAGATCGCCGCCACTCTGGGGCGCGAGACCAGCACCATCGACTTCCACCGCAACAACATCCGCCAGAAACTGGGCCTCAGCCGCCGCGAGAACCTGCGCCAGCACCTGATTGCGCTGAGTTCGGCGGAATAGCCGCTATTTCAGACTGTTCAGCAGCGCCTTGGACGGCTCGCTGGTGGCAGGCAGGCCACGGCTGGACTGGTAGGCGCTGATAGCGGCGCGGCTTTTTGGCCCCAGCACCCCGTCAGCGCCGCCAGTGTCGAACCCGCGGGCGGTCAGCCGCTTTTGCAGCAGGATACGGTCGTCCTTGGTCAGCCCGTATTTGTCCGGCGGGAAGCTGGCACGCAGCGGTCCGCCGCCTGCGATACGGTCGGCCAGATGGCCCACCCCGATCGCGTAAGCATCCGAATTGTTGTAGCGCTTGATGGCATTGAAGTTGCCGGTAACGATAAACACCGGCCCGCCCGGCTGCGGCTGCAGGCTGCGGCCCGGAGGGGTGCCGGGCGCCCCGGCCTCGCCGCCCCATTTCACGCCGCGGGTCCAGCCGTTTCTTTGCAGGTAGGCGGCGGTCGAGGCCAGCGCATCCGAAGGGTCTTCGGACCAGATGTCACGGCGGCCATCGCCAGTGAAATCCACCGCAAAGGCCTGGTAGGAGGTTGGAATGAACTGGGTGTGCCCCATCGCACCAGCCCAGCTGCCCGTCATCCGCGCAGGGGTAATGTCACCGTTTTGCAGGATCTTCAGCGCCGCCAGCAGCTGTTTTTCAAAAAACGCCCCACGCCGTCCGTCGTAGGCCAGTGTCGAGGTGGCCGAGATCACCGGCACATTGCCGCGGCGTTCGCCATAGAAGCTCTCCAGCCCCCAGACCGCACAGATGATTTCCGCATCAACGCCATAGGTCCGCTCCAGCGCCCGCAAGGTGGTGCCATGACGGGCAAAGGCTGCGCGGCCCTTGCTGAGGCGTTCGTCCGAGACGGCGATGGAGAGGTAATCCTCCAGTGTGCGTTTGAATTCGGTCTGGTTGCGGTCGCGTTTGACGACCCCCGGCAGGTATCCCGCACCGCGGAAAGCCGCACGCAGGGTCGCGGAGGAAATGCCCTTTGCCTCAGCGCGGGTCCGGAACGCCGCCACCCATGCGTCATAGCCTGCGTTCGGTGCGGGCCGCAGGTCTGCCGGCAGGCCGGGCGAGCCGGAACTGCCGCTTGCCGGCACCGTGCTGCTGCAGGCCGTCAGGCCCAATGCCGCGAGGCCAAATCCAAAATGCCGCCGTGTGATGCTCATGCCGCTGCCCGTTCTGGTGGTTGCTGTTCTGACCCGGTTCATCCGGGGTTTCTTGATGTTCAGGCTGCCAGAAAGCGTCCCCCGCGCCAAGGCCGGGAATTCCCCCGCAGCAAGGACCCGCCGTTGCGGCCTGCGCCGCCATTATGGGGAGCGCCCCCATATTCCCCCCATAATCTTCCGGGGCACCCCTGACGCCCCGGCCTGCCTAGCCTGTTTACAGCGCTGCCCCGCAGGGCGGCCAGAACCAGAACAGGGAGACGCGAACCATGGATGAGCAAAAGAAGAACCTGAAACCGGCCCGGCTGGACGGGCGCAAGGATGATCTGGCACCGGGCCTGTCGCGGCGCAGTTTCTTTGCAGCGGCAGGCGCTGCGGGCGTCGGGTCGGCAGCCAGTCTGTTGGGCTCAACCAGTGCCCAAGCACAATCCACCGACTGGCTGCAGCCGGGCAACAACAACCATGTGATCGACCTGCAAAACATGTCCGCCTTTGGTGATGGCGAGGTGAAGATCGATTTCTACGGCCATTGCGCAATCAAGATCACCTCGCCCGGCGGCGCCTCGATCCTGTTCGACCCGTGGCGCGATGACCCCTCCGGCGCCTGGGGGCTGTGGTTCAAACAGAAGTTCCCGGAGACGCTGGTGGATATCACCATGTCCACCCACACCCATTTCGACCACGACGCCATCGACCGGCCGCAATCGACCATGGTTCTGGACCGGATGGTGGGCACGTTTGAATTCGCCGACCTCAAGATCACCGGCTACGCCGACAAGCACGCCTGCGTGGCGCCGGGCTGGTACCCCTGGACCGACGCGCTGGCCGAATTTGGCGTTGACGCCTGCCCGCCCAACAACCCCGGCCACATGGATATGGTGACTTATGTGGTGGAAACCGGCGGCATCCGTACGCTGATCTGGGGCGACAACCGGCCCGACCCGGCGGACGGTTTCTGGGACGCCATTGGACGCATCGACGTGCTGACCCTGCCGGTGGACGCTTCCGAGCACATCTTGTCCTATGAGCAGGCCAATGCGCTGGTAGAACGGATAAACCCTAAGGTGGTGATCCCCACCCATTACCTGTCCGAGACCACGACCTATACGCTGTCGACCCTGCAGCCTGCGGATACTTGGGTGCAGGACCAGAAAAGCTTTAAGATGCTGGACAGCGCCTCGCTCACCCTGGCGGCGGCAGATGTGCAGAGCATGGACAAGGAGTTCCTCTATTTCGGGCACAATGCGCTGACGGAATGATCCTCGGCGTTGCCGCAAGCCAGTGCCCGGCAGACCGGGCGCCGCAATGACGCCCGGTCTTGCGGCGCCTGGCCCGCTAGCCAGCCGCGAAGCGCTCCCGCGGGAAGCCCGCGTCGGCGAAAATCTCCCAAATCTTCTGTTCCAGGCCCGGCGTGCCGATTTCGAGGCAGTTCTTGCGGAAATACCAGGTCAGGAATTGCGCATAGCCGCCGGTGCGGACCAGGGCGCGTTCCAGCGCCGCTGCAAACTGGCCAGGGCCGGTAATGGTCTCAGCCATATGGTGAAAGTCGGATTGACCGTACAGAATAGCCGGTGTGCGGTGCAGGAAGCCTTCGATGGCCACAGAGGAATTGATTGAAACCGTCACACAGCTGGCGGCCAGAATGTCGTGCAGATTGGCATCGCTGACCACGATGCGGCTGTCCTGCGCCATGATCTCCGCCAGATCGGCCATGGCAGCAATATCCGCCAGCCTGGGGTGCAGCTTGACCAGCACCGGACGGTCCCCTGCCCCTTGCAGCACATCCTGCAGCATGGAAATGTCTCTAAAATCCGTCGCCCCCGTCAAATGCGGGTAAGAGCCCTGGAAGAACACTGAAATACAGCCCTCGGGAATGCACTGCCGCTCTCCGGACGACGAATAGCGGGTTTTGCGTGCGTCCCTCCATTTCGACTGGAGCTTGCTATAAAACTGCGCGGCGTATTTGTACGGGACCATGTCAGGACGGAACGGCCGGCCGCCAATCGGGCTGAAACAGCGCACGCCTTGCGGGGCCAGATGCCAGAACCCCGCTAAATAGGCCATGGATCCGTTCAGTACATTGGGCATCTGCAGGTGCCGGTCGTCGAGGATGTGCAGGTTTCCATCCTCAAACCGCCGGTCGCCTGTATGACGGGTGCCCTCCTTGATATCCCGGTTCATTACACGTGTTTCAACCTGGATACCGCAGTCACCAAGCATCCGGTCAATGTAATCATAAAGCGCCAGAAAATCACGCGACAGATCTTCCAGCGCGCGCGGGCTTCGCAAATGGATAATGACTTTGGGCACAATCAGGAATCCTGAAACTGGCGTCTGTCAAACGATTAGCCCGAAGCGAGGCTTAAGGTCCAGCCGCGCAGGGCACCGCCCCGTCAGTCCCTGAGTGCGTCAGCCCGCAGGCCTTCCCGCTCGTAATGGCGCGGCAGCACCCGGCCATAAAGCTGCCTGGTGCGCTCCACCCCGCCGCACATGCCCTCCTTTTCGACAAAGGAAAAGATGCCGACATAACGCCTGCGCGGCCCTTCCACCGGCGCCACCCGGTGCAGCGAATAGCGGCCGCGGAAGATCTGCAGATCGCCCGGCTGCAGCACCAGCTTGCGCACCATCGGCGAATTGCCGGCCAGCACCCGCTCCACGCCGCTGTAGTTTTCATCCGTTGGCGTGCGCAGCATCGGCACATATTCGAAATCGCCGCCAGCCTCACCGTTCTGGATGGCCAAGGTCACCGTGTAATTGTTGGTGTCGAAATGCCAGGGGAACCCCTGCCCTTCCTCCACCATGTTGATGATCACATCCGCCAGCGGATCGTCATAGCGGTAGAACCGGTCCTCGGGCTCTCCCAGTGCGGTGCGGATGAAAGGCATGAAGCCCGGAAACTCGTAGATCGAGCGCAGCGGGCTGCCGGGCCCGAAATTATCCGCCGGAATGAAGGCGTTGGAGCGGTCGTAAAACTGCCGCACCGGGTGGCTTTCGGGCAAGGTGCTGTCATCCTTGGAGAAATAAGCATTGGTGCGGCTGAAAGATTTGTGCCCCTTGCCGGCAACCGTGTCCGCTTCGGCAACCAGCCGTGCCACGCCTTCCGCGTGCACAAACCCTGGCAGCACCGCACAGCCGTCTTCCGACAGATCCCGCTGCAAGTCCGTGATCAGCCGTTCATAAGCCTTGGAGCTTGGCCGGTCGATCGGGTAACGGCCCAGGTCCACCAAGTCAGTCAGATGCGCCATTCAATGTCCTTCCCTGCAATCTCTTTTTTGATGAGCTTGCCTGCGGGAAACGCGCCGATCTGACACAAACAGGACAGCGGGATGCCGGTTTTGAACGATTTCGCAACTCTGTGACCCGGCATTTTCGCGGAAATTTCGCCGCACCCCGGGATTTGAGCAAGAAAATGTCCCCCAATAGGGTTTTTTAGACACCTTTCCCTGTTGACGCCCCTGTCCAGCCCTCATAATGTCCGCTGCAACGCAAAAAGGAGCCAGTGACGTGAACGCACTAGTCGTAATCGTAGGAACCAAGCGCATGGGCCGGTAACGGTAGACCATAATCGAACCCATGCGCCTCCGAATGAAAATCGGGGGCTTTTTTTATGCGAAACGGACGATGCCGCCAATTGGAGCAAAAAGCAGATGACACGTGAAATGACCGGCGCAAAGATGGTTGTCCAAGCCCTGAAGGACCAGGGTGTGGACGTAGTCTTCGGATACCCAGGCGGCGCCGTGCTGCCGATTTATGACGAGATCTTTCTGCAAAATGACATCCGCCACGTGCTGGTGCGCCACGAACAGGGCGCGGTGCACGCCGCCGAAGGCTATGCCCGCTCCACCGGCAAGCCGGGCGTTGTGCTGGTGACCTCCGGCCCCGGCGCCACCAATGCGGTGACCGGCCTCACCGACGCTTTGCTGGACTCGATCCCGCTGGTGGTTCTGACCGGCCAGGTGCCGACTTTCATGATCGGTTCGGACGCCTTTCAGGAAGCCGACACTGTTGGCATCACCCGCCCCTGCACCAAGCACAACTGGCTGGTCAAGGACACCGACAGCCTGGCAGGCACCCTGCATGAAGCCTTTCATGTCGCAACCTCCGGCCGCCCCGGCCCGGTGCTGATCGACATCCCGAAAGACGTGCAGTTTGCCACCGGCGAATACAACGGCCCGAAACCGGCCGCCTCGCACTACCAGCCGCAGGTCAAGGGCGACATGGAGGAGATCACCGAGCTGGTCGCCGCCATCGAAGCTGCCGAACGCCCGGTGTTCTACACCGGCGGCGGCGTCATCAACTCGGGCAATGCGGCCAGCCAGCTGCTGCGCGAGCTGGTCGATGCCACCGGTATCCCGGTCACCTCCACCCTGATGGGCCTGGGCGCCTATCCGGCCTCGGGCAAGAACTGGATCGGCATGCTGGGCATGCACGGGCTGTACGAGGCCAATCTGGCGATGCACGGCTGCGACCTGATGATCAACATCGGCGCCCGTTTTGACGACCGGATCACCGGCCGTCTGGATGCCTTCAGCCCGAATTCGAAGAAAGCCCATATCGACATCGACCCCTCCTCGATCAACAAGGTGATCCGGGTCGATATCCCGATTGTCGGCGACGTGGCCCATGTTCTGGAAGACGTACTGAAGGTCTGGAAGGCGCGCGGCCGCAAGGTGAACCGCGAGGCTCTGGCCAAATGGCACGCCCAGATCGACGACTGGCGCGCGGTCAACTGCCTGTCCTTCAAGAACTCGGAAAAGACCATCAAGCCGCAATACGCGCTGCAGCGGCTGGAAGAGCTGACCAAGGGCCACGACCGCTATGTCACCACCGAGGTCGGCCAGCACCAGATGTGGGCGGCGCAGTACCTGGGCTTTGAAGACCCGAACCGCTGGATGACTTCCGGCGGCCTCGGCACCATGGGCTATGGCTTCCCGGCCTCGATCGGCGTGCAGATGGCGCACCCTGACGCGCTGGTTATCAACGTCGCGGGCGAGGCCTCCTGGCTGATGAACATGCAGGAAATGGGCACCGCGGTGCAGTTCCGCCTGCCGGTGAAACAATTCATCCTCAACAACGAGCGCCTGGGCATGGTGCGCCAGTGGCAGGAACTGCTGCATGGTGAGCGCTACAGCCACTCCTGGTCCGAAGCATTGCCCGATTTCGTGAAGCTCGCCGAGGCCTTCGGCGCCAAGGGCATCATGGTCAGCGATCCTGCGGACCTGGACGATGCGATCATGGAGATGATCGAATACGAGGGGCCGGTGATCTTTGACTGCCTGGTCGAGAAGCACGAGAACTGCTTCCCGATGATCCCCTCGGGCAAGGCGCATAATGAAATGCTGCTGGGCGAGGCGGAGACGCAGGGCGTCATCCAGGCCGGCGGCGCAGTGCTGGTGTAACTGAGCTGGTTTAACCGCGGCCGCGCCGCAAAATTCTTGAGAAGAATTTTGCCAAAAGTTTTCAAAAAACTTTTGGCACCGACAAACGAAAGGACGACGTCTGATGTCTGCCCTGCATATCAAAAAAGGCTCCACCCGCCACTCCGCCTATAACCTGCGCCCGACGTTTTCGGACGTGCAGGAACGGCACACGATTGCGGTTCTGGTGGAAAACGAACCTGGTGTTCTAGCCCGCGTCATCGGCCTGTTCTCGGGCCGCGGCTACAACATCGAAAGCCTGACCGTGGCCGAGGTCGACCACACCGGCCACCTGTCGCGCATCACCATCGTCACCACCGGCACGCCGCAGGTGATCGAGCAGATCAAGGCGCAGCTGGGCCGGATCGTCTCGGTGCACGACGTGCATGACCTGACCGTCGAAGGCGACTCGGTTGAGCGTGAACTGGCGATTTTGAAAGTGGCCGGGGAAGGCGAAAAGCGGGTCGAGGCACTGCGGCTGGCGGATATCTTCCGCGCCAATGTGGTCGACAGCACCCTGAACAGCTTTGTGTTTGAGATCACCGGCGCGCCGGACAAGATCGACGCCTTTGCCGATCTGATGCGCCCGCTGGGTCTGACCGAGATTGCCCGGACAGGTGTTGCCGCACTGCTGCGCGGCAACTGATATTTCTGCCGGCCCTGGCGGCCGGCAGTTTCCTTATCCCTGGCTGGCCTGAAGCGGTGCGGATGCGCGCCGCTTTTTTGCTGCCTGCAGTGGAAAAGGCACCACTGTGGCCCCCTCCTGCGCGCCTGCCGCAGGTGCGCCGCCGCAGCCCGCAGCCGCGGACAGCCGGTCTGCCAGTTCCGGGCTGCCATTTTCCATCAGCACCGAAAGATTCTCGGCAATCCTGAAATTACCGCTCAAGGTTATATCGAATTCAACCCAGTCTCCGGCATTCAACTCCTGGAAACCGTTCCCTGCCCCGTTTGTGTAGAAAGCAAGATCACCCTGATCATCGCACCAGATGACGGCTTTGTTCAGGGGCTCATCACTCCATAAAACGACTCCAATCATACCAATCCTCGCATTGCCGCTCTGTAATTCTGAAACAATTGATGTGACGCCAACATGACTAAATCCGTGCCGGCCTATTGCAATTTGTGTCAGTTCCGATAGCTTGCTGACGTGAAATAGCGCCAATGCTGACGCTATCCGGAGGCGCCCCTTGCGGCAGGGCTGACGGATACTGGCACAAACCGCCCGCAAGCAACGCAAAAATACCGAAAATTGCCAACCACCAGAGGCATAGATGAACAATCAAAGCCGCTCGCCAGCTGATTTGAGGAACATGTTTGGCGCAAACTTGCGTCAGCTGTCCCGGCAATATCCCTCCGTTTCGGAATTGTCGCGCCAGTTGGGGATTAACCGGACCCAATTCAACCGCTACCTGTCCGGCGAGAGCTTTCCCCGCCCCGACGTTCTGGACCGCATCTGCCGTTTCTTTGAAGTCGATGCACGCATTCTGCTGGATCCGGTGGAAAAGCTGTCAAAAGCAGGCCAGGTAGTAAACGGCGCCTTTCTGGCGGATTTCCTGGGCCGCGGTGTGCAGCAGCTGAGCGAGGAGTTTTTCCCGTCCGGGTTTTACCGCTTCACCCGCCGCAGTTTCATCAATGAGGACAAGTTCGTCATCGGCCTGGTCTTTGTGTTCCGCGAAGCCGGTGTCACCTATATCAAAGGGTTTGAAGCCAAGGAGGCGATGCGCAACCAGGGCCTGTCTGCCAGCCCCGGTGTGCGCGAATTCCGCGGCTATGTCAGCGGCCACGAAGACGGGGTGGCCTTTGTCATCGCCCGGCGCAAGGCAATGACCTATTCCTTCAACTACCTGGCGCGGGTGGCCTCGCTTGAGAACAATTTCTGGTCCGGCTACGTGGCCCGCACCGTGCGCGAAAGCCAGACCGGCGAACGCGTCACACGGATGGTCTACGAGCATCTGGGGCGCGACACCAAACAGGTGCTGGAGGCCGCCCGCAGCGCAGGCTTTGCCGATGAAGACGCGCTGCTGCCCTTTCACCGCCGCCTGCTGCAGACGGACCAACCCTTCCGCTGACGCTACTCAGCGGCAGCCAGCCGGTAGATGTGCCAGGTGGCGTGGCCCAGCAGAGGCAGCACCAGGAACAGGCCCAGGAACCAGGGCAGCAGGGCGGCAAAAGTGACGGCGGCAATGAAGGCCGCCCAAAGGATCATCACTGCAAAATTCTGCTGCACATACTGAAAGCTGGTGATCATCGCGGTCACGAAATCCACCTCCCGGTCCAGCAGCAAGGGCAGCGAAATTACCGTGATCATGTAAAGCAGCAGCGCAAACAGCGCCCCGACAGCAGTGCCCACCGCCAGCATGGTCAGCCCGTTGGCTGTCAGGAACACCTCGGCCGAACTGGAGATATTGGTCATCGTGGCATGGCCCAGGAACAGCGCAAAGATCATGTGGCCCAGGAAGAACCAGAACAGGAACACCACGATGATGATGGCGCAGACCGACGGCAGCTGGCGGCGGCTCTGCTGCAGCACCACGCCCAGGATCCGGCCCACGGCGATCCCCCTGCCCTGCTCCAGCCGGTGCGACACCTCATAAAGCCCTACCGCGGCAAAGGGGCCGATCAGCGGAAAGCCGATGGCCGCCAGCACCAGCCAGTAGGTGGTGCCGGTCCGCACAGTCACCCAGGCCATCGCCCAGCCCGCCAGCACATAGAAGCCGGCAAAGAACAGCCCATAGACCGGTTTCCTGCGGAAGTCGGCCCAGCCCCGGCGCAGCGCTTCTAACAGCATCCCGGCTGAGACCGGCTGCAGCGGCGGCACTCCAAAGGGCTTTTCGGTGTTCATGACGGTCTGTCCTCCCCGGCGCTGGCTTTAGGTCCCTTGAAAAAGCGGCATCAAAAATGTGCCATTTGAACCTAGCGTCATTGCAGCCGTAATAAAATGCTTTGGGCATGCATGTTTACCGGCATCGCCCGGGGGCGGACGGGCGGCACAAAAAAGGGCAGCCGAAATGGCCGCCCTGTCTCTTTGTCCGTCTGTCCGGCGTCTGGCCGCGCCGGGATTAGTCCTCGCCCTGGGCGTCCGCCCGGCTCTTGCCGGAGACGTTCATTGCCAGGGTCGCCGCCATGAACCCGTCCAGGTCGCCATCCAGCACGCCCTTAGTGTCCGAGGTCTCGTGGCTGGTGCGCAGGTCTTTCACCATCTGGTAGGGCTGCAGCACATAGGACCGGATCTGGTTGCCCCAGCCGGCGTCGCCCTTGGATTCGTGCGCGGCGTTGATCTCGGCGTTGCGGCGGTCCAGCTCCTGCTGGTACAGCCGTGATTTCAGCGCCTTCATGGCGATGTCGCGGTTTTGGTGCTGCGATTTCTCGGAGGAGGTCACCACGATGCCGGTCGGGATGTGGGTGATCCGCACCGCCGAGTCGGTGGTGTTGACGTGCTGGCCGCCCGCCCCTGAAGAGCGGTAGGTGTCGATACGGATGTCCGCAGGGTTCACGTCAATCTCGATATTGTCGTCCACCACCGGGTAAACCCAGACCGAACTGAAGGACGTGTGGCGCTTGGCCGCCGAGTCATAGGGCGAGATCCGCACCAGCCGGTGCACGCCGCTCTCGGACTTCAGCCAGCCATAGGCATTGTGGCCGGAGATCTTGTAGGCGGCGGATTTGATGCCCGCCTCGTCGCCCGCGCTCTCGGACTGCAGTTCGACCTTGTAGCCCTTCTTCTCGGCCCAGCGCACATACATCCGCGCCAGCATCGAGGCCCAATCGCAGCTTTCGGTGCCGCCGGCGCCTGCGTTGATTTCGAGGAAGGTGTCATTGGCGTCCGCCTCACCGTCCAGCAGCGCTTCCAGTTCCTTCTCGGCCGCCTTGTCCTTGAGCGCGCTCAGCGCCGCCTCGGCGTCCTTTACGACATCTTCGTCCTCTTCCATCTCGCCGAGTTCAATCAGCTCGATGTTGTCGGAGAGGTCCTGCTTGATGCCCTTGTAGGTGCCGATGGAATCAACCAGCGCCTGACGCTCGCGCATCAGTTTCTGCGCCGCCTCCGGGTCGTCCCACAGGTTCGGATCCTCGACCCGCGCGTTGAATTCCTCCAGGCGGAACTCGGCGGTTTCCCAATTCATCCGCTGGGCCAGCAGCTCCAGCGATTTTTCGATATCCGACACGATGTTCTGGGTTTCCGCGCGCATGGGGTGTCCTTGCATTCTGAGCTCAGGCCTGGGTGATAAACCACCCGTGCGCCGCGGGCAAGCCGCCAACCCCGGTACCCTTGGCACAGGCGTTGCAGAGAAACCGATTAAAATGCCCAGCACTTTCCGCCCTGCGAACACTCCGCGAACACGCGGCTTTAACACTGCCTGCTTAATCCTCAATCCCGGAGCGGCCGCCAAATGACGGTTGCTGGGGAAACTGGAGAGTAGGGAAGATGCCCAGCGGATATCTTGTCCAGCTTGGAGACGGGTCGCTCGATCACGGCGATACGATCACGTCCACCTATTCCTCTTTCACCACAGATCAAAACCTGGGCGCCGGCAACTGGAGCTGGACCGGTTCGCATGGCGGCACACCTTACACCAACGAGGTGGAGACAGGCGTCTACTACCTGGCCACCAACGGCAATGTCTATTTTGTTCCGGACCTCGGCCCGCCCGACTCGTTCAGCTCTGCCTCCGCCGACAACCCGCCCGCCTATTCTGACACCGACGGCGCGGTGGATGGCACCAGCGGCGCTGACACCATCGACAGCAGCTACACTGACGGCGACGGCGATCAGGTCGACAATGGCAATGGCGGCGGCGCCTCCGGCAACCAGGACACGGTGGAGGCCGGCGCAGGCGATGACACGGTGGATGCCGGCGCCGATGACGATCTGATTTTCGGCGGCGAAGGCGCAGACAGCCTGGAAGGCGGCGCCGGCGATGACACCATCTATGGCGACAGCAGCAGCGAAGCCGGGCTGTCTGACTCGCAGCAAAGCATCGACGACAGCAATGTCACCGATACCACCAGCGGCTTCACCGTCACTGCCAGGGATCTGGCCGGCAATGCCAGTGCCGCCAATATCGACTATTACGACGGCGGTTTCGGGGTTGCGGGTGCGATTTCGGATTCCGACAGCGGCGGCGTCGATCAGCAGATCGGCTATGACAAGGCCACCGGCATTTCCGAAGAAATCATCGTCGATTTCGACCAGGACATTGACGACCTCAGCTTCTCTTTCAAGCACCTCTATACCGACGGTTTCGGAGAAGAGGGGCATTGGGCCATCTACAAGGATGGCGTGCTGGTCGCCCAGGGCGACTTTACCGAGGACGTCGCCGGCAGCAGCACCGGCACCGTCGATATCAACGGCTATGGTGATTTCGACCAGCTGGTGCTGTCGGCGAACCTGCAGACCGATGGCACGGATGGCTCCGACTACGTGGTCACCGACATCACCTTCACGGTGCCGCCGGAAACACCGGCAGACGGAAATGACAGCATCTCGGGCGGAGATGGCGACGACGTGATCTATGGCCAGGGCGGTGATGATACGCTGGCCGGCGGCAGCGGCGCCGACACGCTGGAGGGCGGCGAGGGCGATGACAGCCTGACCGTCGGCGAAGGCGATTCCGCCTCAGGCGGCGATGGCGACGACTATTTCACCATCGTCGACACCGGCGACAGCGGCGCCAACAACATAACGGTCGCCGGCGGCGGCCACGACAGCGGCGATACCCTGGATTTCAACGGCCAGCTCGACAAGGGCACGCTGAACATCACCGACAATACCGGCGGCAGCCTGACCGGCACCGCGACGCTGCTGGACGGCAGCGTGGTCAGCTTCTCCGGCATCGAACACATCATCTGCTTTGCAGCCGGCACGCGGATCGCCACCACCGCCGGCCTGCGCCCTATCGAAACGCTGCAGCCGGGCGATCTGGTGATCACCCGCGACAACGGCCTGCAGCCGGTACGCTGGATCAGCCGCTCCACCGTCCCGGCCGAGGGCAGCCTGGCACCGGTGCGGCTTCCGGCCGGCATGTTCGGGGCCGAGCACGACCTGCTGGTCTCCCCGCAGCACCGGATGCTCTACACAGGATCGGCAGCGGCTCTGCTGTCCGGCGACAGGGAGGTTCTGGTCTCAGCGCTCCACCTGGTCAACGGAACCTCAATCCGCCAGCAGACCGGCGGCATGGTCACCTATGTCCATATCCTGTTCGACCGGCATGAGATCATCTATGCCGAGGGCGCCCCTTCCGAAAGCTTCCACCCCGGTGCCCAGGCGGTCTCGGCTCTGGACGAACCGGTGCGCGAAGAATTGTTCCGGATCATGCCCGGCCTGCGCTGGTGTGCAGGAACTTACGGCGCCACCGCACGCCAATGCATGGCGCGCCACGAGGCCGTGTTCCTCGCTCAGTAAAGCCCGCCGGAGCTGATGGTGCCAAAGGTGGCCTTGGGCCCCAGCACGGCGGTGCCGCCGCTGGAGGTCACCACTTTGCGTCCCGATTCCTGCACCTCTTCGATCAGCGGCAGGTTCGACCCCATGGCAAAGCCGCCGTCATAGGTCAGCCCGAAGATCGGCTCGAACCCATCGCGGAAATATTCAGCCACCACATAGGGGCCAGAAGCATCATCGGGCAGCCGCGCACCGGTGTAACGGTCGATCTTGATGAAATGGCCGCCTTCCGGCACATTGAAGGGGCCGCCGCCGAATTTCTCGGTCGCCTTGGTCATGAACTGCTGGAACACCGGCCCGCACATGGTGCCGCCATAGGCGCCGCGGCCCATCGGCCGGGGCTGGTCAAAGCCCATGTAGCAGCCCGCCACGATGTTCGAAGTGAATCCCACGAACCAGACATCGCGCGAATCGTTGGTGGTGCCGGTCTTGCCTGCGGCCGGAACCGGCAGGTTGATGACGCTGGAAGCAGTGCCGCGGTCCACCACGCCCTTCATCATCGATGTGAGCTGATAAGCGGTGATCGGATCCATCACCTGCTCGCGGTCAGTGACAATCCGCGGCGCCTGGCCGGGGATCAGGTTCGGGTCGGCGCAGTCGACGCAATCGCGGTCGTCATGGCGGTAGATGGTGTTGCCAAAACGGTCCTGCACCCGATCCACCAGTGTCGGCTGCACCCGCTCGCCGCCATTGGCAAACATCGCGTAGGACGCCACCATTTTGTACAGCGTGGTTTCTTCCGCCCCCAGCGAGTTGGCCAGGAAGGCGCCCATGTTGTCATAAACACCAAAGCGTTCGGCATAGCCTGCAACCACCGGCATCCCGACCTCCTGCGCCAGGCGGATGGTCATCAGGTTCCGGCTCATTTCGATACCGGTGCGCAAAGGTGTCGGGCCATAGAACTTGTTGGTGGAGTTCTTCGGCCGCCACAGGCCCTGGGGCGTGTTGATCTCGATCGGAGCGTCGACCACGATGGTTGCCGGGCTGTAGCCGCTGTCGAGCGCCGCCGCATAAACGAACGGTTTGAAGCTGGAGCCCGGCTGGCGCAGCGCCTGTGTCGCGCGGTTGAACACCGAATGCTGGTAGGAAAAGCCCCCCTGCATCGCCAGGACCCGGCCCGAGTTCACGTCCATCGCCACAAAGCCGCCCTGCACCTCCGGCACCTGCCGCAGCGACCAGTGGCTGAATTCGCCGTTCTTTTCCTCGGCCCGCACCAGCACCACGTCGCCGCGGCTGATGTTGTCCCTGAAGCTGCCCTTCATCCACTTGATATCGGACCGGGGCACGGTGCCGGTGCCCTCAGTGCCCTCGACACCCACGGTCAGGGACTGGTCGCCAACCTCCAGGGCAACGGCCGGATACCACTTGCCGCCCAGATCAATGTCGCGCGACACATCGGCAGCCGCCAGCGCTTCGCGCCACGTGGCTTCATCGGCCAGCTGCGCCTCCTCCAGCGTCACACCGGTGCCGCGCCAGATCCCGCGGGAGCGGTCATATTTCTGCAAGCCGCCGCGCATTGCCAGCGCCGCCTCGGCCTGCATTTCGTGGTCGATGGTCGCACGCACGGTAAAACCGCCGGTAAAGAACTCCCCCTCGCCGAAGTCCTGGGTCAGCTGGCGGCGGATTTCATCCGTGAAGTAGTCCCGCGGCGGCAGCGCGGTGCGGAAGCCCTCGAAGTCACCGTTCTGCACCGAACGCAGCGGCTGCGCTACCTCGACCTCATAGACATCATCCGAGATATAGCCGTTCTCGCGCATCTCCCGCAGCACATAGTTGCGGCGCGCCAGCAGGCGCTCCTTGCGGCGCACCGGGTGATAGTCCGAGGGCGCCTTGGGCATCGCGGCCAGAGTTGCCGCCTCATGCGGGGCCAGTTCACCCAGGGTCTTGTTGAAATAGGTCTGCGCGGCCGCCGTCACACCATAGGAATTCTGGCCCAGGAAGATCTCGTTCAGGTACAGTTCCAGGATCCGTTCCTTGTCGAGCGTCTCCTCCAGCCGTGTGGCAAGGATGATCTCCTTGATCTTGCGCTCAGCCCGGCGGTCGCCGGACAGAAGGAAGTTCTTCATCACCTGCTGAGTGATGGTCGAGGCGCCGCGCACGTTCTGGCCGCGCGACTGCACCGCCTCAACCGCCGCAGCGGCGATGCCGCGGGCGTCATAGCCCTTGTGCAGGTAGAAATTCTTGTCCTCGGCCGAGATGAAGGCCTGTTTCACCAGATCCGGGATCTCAGCCGACGGGGTGAACAGGCGGCGCTCCTTGGCGAACTCGTCAATCAGATGGCCCTCGCCCGAATAGATCCGGCTGATGGTCGGCGGCTGGTACTGGGCCAGCGATTCATGGCTCGGCAGGTCACGGCCGTAGATCCAGAACACCGCTCCCACGGTCAGCGCCACCATCGCCACCCCAAGGGTGATGGTGCTGAAGATGGAACCAAAGAAGGAGAGTATGAACCTGAGCACGGGTTTGGCCTTTCTCGCGAGGTGCCGCCTATATAGGTGCGGCGGCCCCCGGGGTCAAAACAGGAAACAGCGAATATATGCCGGGCGGGACGGGAGAATCCTAGCACATTTCCCCGCTTGATGCCGGGTCTTACGCGGCGGGGCCGCCATGGGCGTAGTCACAAAACTGGCATTGCTGCAGGGTCAGGCCGTTTTTGCCGTATTCCAGCACCGTCAGCGCCGGTGCCTCGGCGGCGGGCTGGAAGCTGTCCCAGTTCCATGCAGGCCGCGGCGGCGGCGCCTGGTACAGCACGGATTTTGCAGTGGTAAAGGGAATACCGCACACCGTGCCGGAACAGGGCCGGTGCACATGGCCCGCCAGCAGATGCAGCACATTGGGGAAGCCTGCCAGCAGCTCAAGCAGGTCTTCGCCGTTCTGCAAATTGTCCGGGTCCAGCATCGGCAGCCCCAGTTTCATCGGCGGGTGGTGCATGGCCACAATTGCGGGCCGTCCGCCCAGAGCTTTCAACTCCGTTTGCAGCCAGCCCATGCGCTCCGGGCACAGGACCCCCGCATCTTCTCCCGGAATCAGCGTGTCCAGACAGAGCACGGCGAGATCCCCAAAGTCCGCCCGGTACTGAACAAAGCCCGGCATCGCGCCTTCCGGCAAGGGCAGCACCTCACGCAAGGCCGCGCGGTCATCGTGATTGCCCGTCAGTGGCAGAACCGGCATCGACAATTCGTTAACAAACCCTTGCAACGCGTTGTAATTCTGAAGAGTTCCGGTTTCCACCAGGTCACCGGTAATCAGGCAGGCGGCAGCCTCAGCATGGTGCGCGGCGATAAAATCCACCGCCGCTTGCAGACGCACCCGGGGGTCATGGCCCAGCACCAGCCCGGCGGCTTCAAAGTGCAGATCGGACATCCAGATCAGTTTCATCCCTGCCCCTTACTGCCGCACCAGCGCCCGCCGGGCATCGTCTTCGATGCGCCAGGCAATCAGCCCGTTCAGAATGCCGCGCGCCGCTTTGGCGCGCCAGCCCGGGTCGACCAGATTCTCAAGGTCGCGCTTGCTGGACAGAAAGCCGATTTCCACAAGGACCGAGGGAATATCCGCCGACTTCAGCACCGAAAACCCGGCCGAGCGCAGCGGGCGGTTGTTGATCGGCCGGCCCTGCGCGCGCAGACCCTCGATCAGCGCCGCCGCCAGCGCATCGGTGCGCGGCTGGGTTTCCTGCCGCGCCAGATCCAGCATGACGCCGGTCACCCGGTCGTCCGCCTGGCTGAGATCGGTGCCCGACAGCAGATCGCCGCGCAGATGCCGCTCCGCCAGCTTCTCAGACGCGACGTCCGAGGCTTCCTTGGACAGTGTGTAAACCGTAGAGCCATGCGCCCGGCCCTCGGAAATCGTGTCGGCATGCAGCGAGATGAACACATCCGCCCCGGCCTGATGCGCCAGCGCGATGCGGCGCTCCAGCGAGACGAAGTAGTCGTCATCGCGGGTCATTTGCACCGTGAACTGGCCCGAGCGGATCAGCACCTCGCCCAGCTCCCGCGCGAACTGCAGCATCAGGTGTTTCTCAACCACATGGCCGCTGTGGTGATCCCGTTCGGCGCCCGGATCTATGCCGCCATGGCCCGGGTCGAGCATCACCAGCAAGGGTGCGTTTTCATCGCGCTCGCCGCGGCCCTGCACGGTTTCCGGTGCAGGCAGGTCCCAGCGCGGATCCTTCGGGGCGCCGGCCTTGGCGGCAAACTCTTCTGCCGTGGCAGGCTGCAGCGACACCATCAGCCGCGCCGCCGCGGTCACCTGGTCCACCGTCATTGCTGCCCTGGCCACCTTCATCGGTGCCGACAGTTCCAGCACCAGCCGCGACCAGCCCGGCACATAGGTGCCGAATTGCGCGGCAGAAACCTGTTCGCCCTGCAACAGCGCCTCCGGCGTCAGCCCGGTCCAGTCCACCTCCTGGAAATCCAGCACCAGCCGCGGCGGCCCGTCCAGGGTGAACAACCGGAACGGCACCCCCTGGCTGAGGCCCAGCGAGACCTCGGCCCCCTGCCCGGCATCAGTAACCTGGCTGGCCCCCGCATCAATACGGGCCAAGCCGCTGAAGCCCTGCGCCCAGGCGCCTGCGGCCAGCATCCAGATCAGTGCGGTAAGTTTGAACAGTCTGCCCATGCCACGCCTCTTGGTCTTTTGGCGGGCAGACTATGCAATTTGCGCGGCATTGGAAATCCGCGTTCTGCGTTCAGCCGCGCTCCGCCATGAACCGGGTGAGCCGCGCCAGGCCTTCCTCGATATCCGCAGTGGAACGCGCATAGGAAAACCGCAGCGTCGTGGCGCCGCGCACCGGATCGAAATCCAGCCCCGGCGTCACCGCAACACCAGCTTTTTCAAGGATTTCCGCGGCAAAGCTGCGGCTGTCCGTGGTCAAGTCCGAAACATCGGCATAGACGTAAAACGCCCCGTCCGGCGGCGCGATCCTGCTGAACCCGGCCTTAGGCAACCCGTCCAGCATCAGCTGGCGGTTCTTGGCGTAGACCGCCAGGTTCCCGCGCAACTCCTCTTCGCAGTCCATCGCGGCCAGCGCCGCCACCTGGCTCGCGTGCGGTGCACAGATGAACATGTTCTGGGCAATGCGCTCCACGACCCGCACGTGATCCTCAGGGACAACCATCCAGCCCACCCGCCAGCCGGTCATCGAGAAGAACTTGGAGAAGGAATTGATCACGTAACACTCATCCGTCAGCTCCAGCGCGGTGACGGCCTTCGCCTCGTATTCCAGCCCGTGATAAATCTCGTCTGAGATGAAACTGGCCCCTTCGCCCCGCGCCGCATCAATCAGTGCGCCCATCGCGGCATGATCCAGCATTGTCCCCGTGGGGTTGGCAGGCGAAGCCACCATCAGCCCGGCCAGGTCCTGCCCTTTCAGATCCGCCGCCACCGGCTGCAACCGGTTTTCCGGTGCGGTCTGGATGTCGACCGGGGTCAGCCCCAGCGCTTTCAGGATCTGCCGGTAGGAGGGATAGCCCGGAGCGCCGATGCCAACCCGGTCGCCGCTATCAAACAGCGCCGTGAAGCTCAGCAGGAAAGCGCCGGAGGAGCCCGGCGTCACAATCACCCGCTCCGGGTTCAGATCGACATTGTACCATTCGCCATACATCTGCGCGATCCGCTTGCGCAGAGCGGGCAGACCCAGGGCCACCGTATACCCCAGCGCATTGTCCTCCAGCGAAGACGCCAGCGCCTTCAGCGCTCCCGAGGGCGCGCCGGTCGAGGGCTGCCCGACCTCCATGTGGATGACGTGGCGTCCGGCCTCTTCGGCCTTGCGGGCCGCCTCCATCACATCCATCACAATGAAGGGATCGACCTCTGACCGGGTTGAGTTTCGCATGCTGATCTCCCATGGTGCGCGCATGAGTTTTGACCGTTTCTTCCGGCTGGCGTCAATCCCGGCTCTGTTGCTTTGCGCGCTGTTTGCCATCGCGGGAAGCGCCGCGCAGGCAATGTCGATTTCGCTGCTGCGCGATCCGGATATTGAACACGGGCTGAACAAGCTGGCAGCCCCGGTGCTGCGGGCCGCGGGCCTCAACGCAAACCGGGTCCGGATCCTGCTGGTGAACAATTCTTCCTTCAACGCGTTTGTCGTGGATTCCCGAACGATTTTCGTACATTACGGGCTGATCCTGAAGGTTACGTCACCGGAGATGCTGCAGGCGGTGATTGCCCATGAGGCCGCCCATATCACCAATGGCCATCTGGCGCGGCGGATGCAGAACCTGCGCTCTGCCAACAGCGCCGCGGGCCTTGGCGTGGCGCTGGCGGTGCTGGCGGCTGCAGCCGGTGCCAGCGAAGCCGCAGGCGGGATCGCCATCGGCACGCAAAGCTCAGCCCTGCGCGGATTTCTGGCCCATACAAGAGCCGAGGAGAGTTCCGCCGACCGCTCGGCTGCGGATTACCTGAACCGGGCCGGCATCAGCCCGCAGGGCCTGGTCGACCTGCACCGCGCCTTTGCCGGGCAGGAAGTCCTGAGCGCAGGCAGCCAGGACCCCTATACCCGTTCCCACCCCTTAAGCCGCGACCGCATCCGCGCCGCCCAGGCCTATCTGGCCGCCCATGGCGACAAAGGGCAGGCCAGCGCCGAGGCCAATTACTGGTTTGCCCGGGTGCGCGGCAAGCTCTCCGGGTTCACCCGGGCGCCGAAATGGACCCTGCGGCGGGTGCGCGAGGAGCAGTACAAAGACGTGCGGCAGATGCGGGAGGCGGCCGCCTATCATCGTCAGAGAAACTTGAAGAAGGCCCTGCGCGCGATCAACGGCGCGCTGGCCGCCCGCCCCTCCGACCCGTTCTATCACGAGATGAAGGGCCAAATCCTGATCGAGAACCGCCAGTGGTCCGCTGCACTGGCCGCCTATGCCAAGGCCGTCAGCCTGGCGCCGCGCGACCCGCTGGTGCTGGCCGGCTATGGGCGCGCGCAACTGGCCGCGGGGCAGCCCAAGGCGGCGCTGAAAACCATGGAAAAGGCCCGCGACATCGACTTCCGCAACACGGTGCTGCTGCGGGACATGTCGCTGGCCTATGCCAAGACCGGGCAGCGCGGCCTGGCCTCGCTGGTCACTGCCGAACGCTATGCCTTGCAAGGGCGTCTGGATGACGCCGGAATTCATGCCAAACGGGCCATTGCCCTGCTGCCTGCAGGCTCGCCTGCTGCGCGCCGCGCGCAGGATGTGCTGACGGCCTATGAACAAGCTGAGAAAAGGAAGAGACGAAAATGAAGCCTTTCACCCGCGCTGCCGCAGCGGCCGCCGCCGCCCTCGCCCTGCTGGGCGCCCCGGCCCAGGCCTTTGACATCAGCGCGATGTCCGAGGCCGAGCGCGAAGCCTTCGGCCAAGAGGTGCGCAGCTACCTGCTCGCCAATCCGGAACTGATCCTGGAAGCGGTGGACCTGCTGGAACAGCGCCAGCAGCAGGCCGAAGCAGCGCGCGATGACGTTCTGGTGGCCGACAACCTGGAGGAGCTGGTGAACGACGGCTACTCCTGGGTTGGCGGCAACCCGGACGGCGACATCACCCTGGTGGAGTTCATGGACTACCGTTGCGGCTACTGCCGCCGCGCCGCGCCGGAAGTGGCCAAGCTCCTGGAAAGCGACGGCAATATCCGCCTGGTGATCAAGGAATTCCCGATCCTGGGCGAGGCCTCGGTGCTGTCCTCGCGCTTTGCCGTGGCGGCCAAGCATGTGGCCGGAGACGACGCCTACAAGCAGGTGCATGACGCGCTGATCGACTTTGGCGCCGAGCCCAACGAGGTAGCCCTGCGCCGCCTCGCCGATGGTCTGGGTCTGGATGCCGATGCGATCTTTACCAGGATGGACAGCGAAGAAGTCACTGCCGAGCTGCGCCAGACCCGGGCCCTGGCGCAGAAAATGGCCATCTCCGGCACCCCGACCTTCGTGCTGGGCAACGAGTTGCTGCGCGGCTACCTGCCCGCCGATCAGATGGAGATCATGGTTGCCGAGATCCGCGATCAGCGCAGCTGATGGATTGAGCGGCAAAGGTAGAACCGGGGCGCTGCCCCGGACCCCGGAGTATTTTTAACCAGAAAGAAGCTGCAAGGAGTTTGGAACAGCTTACTCCGCTGCATCCTGGGCCGCCTCAATCTGGGCGGCCTTTTTCTCGACCTCTTCGACGATGTGATCGACCATCTGTTCGTTGGACATCTTGTGGCTGGCCTTGCCTGCCAGGTAGACCATGCCGGAGCCGGCGCCGCCGCCGGTAAAGCCGACATCGGTCATCAGCGCCTCGCCCGGGCCGTTCACCACGCAGCCGATAATGCTCAGGCTCATCGGGGTCTTCACGTGCTCCAGGCGCTTTTCCAGGGTTTCCACCGTCTTGATCACGTCAAAGCCCTGCCGCGCGCAGGAGGGGCAGGAGATGATGTTGACACCGCGGTGGCGCAGGCCGAGGGATTTGAGGATTTCGAAACCGACTTTGACCTCTTCGACCGGATCGGCAGAGAGGCTGACGCGCAGGGTGTCGCCGATGCCCATCCACAACAGCTGGCCCAGGCCGATCGCCGATTTGATGGTGCCGGAAACAAAGCCGCCCGCCTCGGTGATGCCAAGGTGGATCGGCGCGTCGGTGGCTTCCGCCAGCTGCTGGTAGGCGGCGGCGGACATGAAGACATCCGACGCTTTCACCGAAATCTTGAATTCGTGGAAGTCGTGGTCCTGCAGAATGCGGATATGGTCGAGGCCGCTCTCCACCATCGCCTCCGGGCAGGGCTCGCCGTATTTGTCCAGAAGGTGCTTTTCCAGGGAGCCCGCATTGACGCCGATCCGGATCGAGCAATTGTGGTCGCGGGCGGCCTTGATCACCTCGGCGACGCGTTTTTCATCACCGATGTTGCCGGGGTTGATGCGCAGGCAGGCTGCACCCGCTTCGGCGGCCTCGATGCCGCGCTTGTAGTGGAAATGGATGTCGGCAACGATCGGCACCGGGCTTTCGCGCACGATCTCCTTCAGCGCTTTGGAGGACGCCTCATCCGGCACCGAGATCCGCACCAGATCAGCCCCTGCCTCCGCCGCGGCCTGCACCTGCGCAACCGTTGCCGCTACATCGGTGGTCAGCGTGTTGGTCATGGTCTGCACCGCAATCGGAGCATCGCCGCCAATGGCGACATTGCCGACGTGGATCTGGCGGCTTTTGCGGCGCTCGATATGGCGCCAGGGGCGGATGTGGTTCATCGACATGAAGCGGGTGTCCCGGCTGGATCCTGTTAGCAGCTAGATACGCGCTGGCAGGCCGCGCTGCAATGGCAGCCGGCCGCATAGCCCGGTTTCACTGGGTGTTATTCTGTGAGTTATTCGGCGGGCGGTTCCGCCTGCAGCTCTGCCACCAGAGTGGCCAGCGCCTGATTGCGGCCATCGGCCAGATCGGCCAGCTCAAACCGGCCGGTGATCGCGTCCATCGACAGATCGATGTTCTTGGACACCTGGCCGCGCTCGCCAACCGGGCCAAAATGCTCGCCATTCACGGCGAAGTAGATAGCACTGCTTTCGCCGGTGCGCAGCCGCGGCGCATCCTCGGTCAGCGGCACCTCGAAACGCTGGCCCGCATCCATGATGGTTTCCAGGATCACGCTGCCGTCGGCGGCAGTGACTTGCACCCAGGAGGGCCGCACCGCCACCATTTCAACGCCCGGCTCAACCTCTGCCACCACCTGCGGCACCTGCTGCAACGCGTCTTCCTCGTAGGAGAGACTGGCGTCGGTCAGCAGAACGCTTGGCAGTTCGGGCGCTGCAAAATTGCCCAGCGCCGAGGGGTCCAAGGTGGAGATCGGTGCATCACGCGCCACCAGCACCGGCACATCCAGCGCCTGCGGACGGTACAGCCGGTCCAGCGCCTCAGCCGCAGGATCTGCGGCACCTTCTGCAACCTCCAGCACCGCGCTGTTCAGCGGATCGAGATCCGCCAGCACCGCCGGGGTCTGGTCGACGGGCGCAAATTGCACCTGCTGGATTTCCTTCAGCACCGACCAGCCGCCATAGCCGATACCGCCGATCAGCGCCGCCAGCACCATCATCGACCCCACTGCACGCAGTTCGATCTGGCTGAGGATCCCAGCCGGAGCCGGAATGAAAGGTGTATTGGGCGAGGCAAAGGCGTCTCCGCCCAGGCCCGTTGCCGCCGCCGGCGCGCTGCCGGGCTTGCTGCGGCTCGAGGCTTCGGCCGACATGCCGTGGGCCACGGTGAACCCGCTTTCGGTGCAGAAATCCTGGAACGCCTGCTCCGGATCCATGTTCAGGTAGCGGGCATAAGAACGCACATACCCGGCAATGAAGCCGGGTGTGTCAAAGGCGGACGGGTCCGAGTTTTCGATGGCAGCGATGTAAGAGGCCTTGATCCGCAGCTCGCGCTGGACGTCGAGCAGCGATTTGCCCATCGTCGCCCGCTCGCCGCGCATCACGTCGCCGAGCTTCAGCTCGAAATCGTCGAACCCCTTGGGTTCAACGGTTTCGCCACGCTCTTCATGCTTGCGGGTAAACCGCCCGATCATGCCTGCCGTCCCATATTTGCCTGCCGCAACCTGTTCAGAGTGTTGAAAGAATCACAGATGCGACTCAAATCCACTCATTGATTGACAACAGCGTAACACACTCAGAGTAAATTTACACTGATCAGTATGTTACCCGGCAAGTTCGGCACGATTCAGCGCACAATGCGACCACAATGCGTCCATCGCGTGGACCAGCGCATCGATTTCCTTGGGGCCATGCACCGGCGAGGGCGTAAACCGCAGCCGCTCGGTGCCGCGCGGCACGGTCGGGAAATTGATCGGCTGCACATAGATGCCGTAGTCCTCGAGCAGGTGGTCGGACAGCACCTTGGTATGGACCGGGTTGCCGACGATCACCGGCACAATGTGGCTGCCGTGGTCGATGATCGGCAGGCCCAGGCCTTTCAGGCGCAGCTTCAGCACCTTGGCCTGGTCCTGATGCTTGTCGCGCAGATCCTGCGCGCCTTTCAGATAGGCCACCGAGGCCGCCGCCCCTGCCGCCACCGACGGTGCCAGCGAGGTGGTGAAGATGAAACCCGGCGCATAAGAGCGGATCGCGTCGCACATCTTGGCCGAGGCCGCGATATAGCCGCCCATCACGCCATAGGCCTTGGCCAGGGTGCCGTTGATGATGTCGATGCGGTGCGCCAGGCGGTCGCGCTCGGTGACGCCGCCGCCGCGGGGGCCGTACATGCCGACCGCGTGCACCTCGTCGATATAGGTCAGCGCGCCGAATTCCTCCGCCAGGTCGCAGATTTCTTCGATCGGACCAAAGTCGCCGTCCATCGAATAGACCGATTCAAAGGCGATCAGTTTGGGCGCCTTGGGATCGTCGGCTTCCAGCAGTTCACGCAGATGTGCCACGTCATTGTGGCGGAAGATACGCTTGGCACCGCCGTTGCGGCGCACGCCTTCGATCATCGAAGCATGGTTCAGCGCATCGGAATAGATAATGAGGCCCGGGAACAGCTTGGGCAGCGTGCTCAGCGTCGCATCATTGGCGATATAGGCCGAGGTGAACAGCAGCGAAGCTTCCTTGCCGTGCAGATCGGCGAGCTCAGCCTCCAGCTGCTTGTGGTAGACCGTTGTGCCCGAGATGTTGCGGGTGCCGCCCGAGCCAGCGCCGGTCGAGTCGATGGCATCATGCATCGCGTCCAGCACAACCGGGTTCTGCCCCATGCCCAGATAGTCATTGCCGCACCAGACGGTGATATCCTGCTTGGTGCCGTCGGGCCGCGTCCAGACCGCATGCGGAAAGTGGCCCTTCTTGCGCTCAATATCGATGAAGGTCCGGTAACGGCCCTCTTCGTGCAGGCTGGCAATTGCTGCGTCCAGTTTCGCGGTATAGTCCACCGGCATCTCCATGGCTTCAAGCGTCCCCCCAGGGCACGCGGGCTGTGTAAAGGGCACGGCCTTCTGCCGATGCGGCCACATTCACGTTGCCGAATTGACTACCGCAGGCGCCCCTTCCGATCAACTGATTACGCGCCGTGCGGGGTGCGCAACATTGATGCAGGTCAAATAGAACTTAAACAATCCCCCGGCAAGAACGCCTGCGCCAAGTCAAACCCCGTTTGCGTCCTATTTGCCGCGCCGTCCGGTCACAAATGCGCAGGATCGGAAACCCGGAACAGGCCAAATTCAACGGAACGGCGCCCGCTGCCCCTCTGGCCCCTGCCTTACCGCGCTGCTAGGGTCCGCGGCAAATCGGCCTTTCCCCGGGCCTCACCGCATAGCTGGAGAGCAACACATGGCATTGAACGATGTTCTGGACCGGATCGACGCAGAGCTGGACACCGCCACCGAACGGCTGATGGACCTGCTGCGGATCCAGTCGATTTCCACCGACCCCGCCTACAAGGAAGACTGCGCCAAGGCCGCCGACTGGCTGGTCGCCGACCTGCAGGCCATTGGCATCAAGGCGGAAAAGCGCGCCACCCCTGGCCACCCGATGGTCGTGGGCCATGTGGGCGAGGAAAACACCGGCGCGCCGCATGTGCTGTTTTACGGCCACTACGACGTGCAGCCGGTCGACCCGCTGGACCTGTGGGACAACCCGCCGTTCGAGCCGCAGCTGGAAGAAACCCCGATCGGCACCGTGATCCGCGGCCGCGGCTCCTCGGACGACAAGGGCCAGCTGATGACCTTTGTCGAAGCCTGCCGCGCCTGGAAAGCCGTGCACGGCTCCCTGCCCTGCCGCATCACCTTCTTCTTCGAGGGCGAAGAGGAATCGGGCTCGCCCTCGCTGATCCCCTTCATGGAAGCCAATGCCGCAGAGCTGAAGGCGGATCTCGCGCTGATCTGCGACACCGCCATGGTGTCGCGCGGGGTGCCCTCGATCGCTTCGCAGCTGCGCGGCATGCTGAAAGAGGAATTCACCCTCACCTGCCCCAAGATCGACCTGCACTCCGGCTACTACGGCGGCCCGGCCCTGAACCCGCTGCGCGCCATCTCCACCATTGTCGACAGCTTCTATGACAGTGAGACCGGCAAGGTCGCCATCGACGGCTTCTACGAAGGCGTGCACGAGGTCCCTGCCGACCAGCTGCGCCAATGGCAGGGCTGCGGCTTTGACGACAAGGAATTCCTCGCCGCCGTCGGCTACAGCCAGCCCCATGGCGAGGCCGGCTATTCGGTTCTGGAACAGGTCTGGGCGCGGCCGACGCTGGAGGTGAACGGGCTGTGGGGCGGCTATAATGGCGCCGGTTCCAAGACCGTGATCCCGTCCCAGGCGCATTGCAAGATCACCTGCCGCCTGGTTGGCGACATGGACCCGGACGCCCTGCGCGGCAAGATCCGCAAACACGTCGAAGACCGCCTGCCGCAGGATGCCGCCGTGGCCTGGAACGCCGATTCCGAAGGCTCGCCAGCCTCAGTCATGGACACCGCCCGCCCCGAGTTCGAAGCCGCCCGCGGCGCGCTGTCGGACGAATGGGAGCGCGAAGCGGTGTTCTGCGGCATGGGCGGCTCAATCCCGATTGCCGGCTACTTCAAGTCGATTCTGAACATGGATGCGATGCTGATCGGCTTTGCCAATGACGACGACGCGATCCACTCGCCGAACGAGAAATACGACCTCAAGAGCTTCCACAAGGGCATCCGCTCCTGGGCCCGCATCCTGAACGCCCTGTCGCAGAAGTAACGCTTCAGCCGGGCGGAGGATCTGCAAAGAACCGCCCGTTCACGCTGGCCGCCCCGGCATCGGGCCTTAGAAACAGGCCATCTTCCCAACGGGCTTGACGCCCCGGCGCCGTGCCGCAGGCGCGGCGCCGGGCCCAAGGCTTGGCGCTGCATCTTTGATGCCGCGCCAAGGCGCGGGAGCCCCCCGGCTGCACGCCGGCCTCTCAGCACCGGGCGGGGCCGCGATTCCCCGCCCAATCCCATTCCCGCACGGCAAGCGGGAAGCAGTGCGGGGCACCACCCTCCTGACGCGCAGCGCCGCGGCAAAACACCGTATCCACGCCGATTTTACGGCCCCGCCCGCCCTCGGTTAAGGATTGATTATCCCAGCCGCCCAATACTCGCTCCGGACACCGCCGCCCCGCCGCGGCCCATGTATGGAGACAGTCAATGGTACAAAGCAGGTTCAAACGGCCGCCCGGATTTGAAGGCACCCAGACAGACCCCGAGGAAAGCTACCGCGCCGGTTACCAGCACGGCACACGTGTGCTGCTGCGCTACCTCGAGGCCAACCCCAAGCCCGACCTGGCCCGCCTCAAGGCCTGGGTGGACGCGGATCTCACCGGCTGGCGGCACGACACCGAGGCAGAGCCGGTACCGCCGGCGCTCTGACACGCGGGCTGCACTGCGGCTTGCCCCGGCTGACGCTTTGCGGCAGGCTGCGGCCATGGCAGCAGAAATACAGACAAGCGGTCCGCTGATAGCCGAAATCCTGGCGCTCGAAACCCGGGTCTGGGAGGCGCTTGTCCACGGCGATCCCGAAGCCGACGGGCGCATGCTGTCGGAAGATTTTCTCGGCGTCTATCCCAGCGGCTTCTCGGACAAGGCGGGCCATTGCGGCCAGCTGCGCGACGGGCCGGTGATGACCGGCTTCCACCTCAGCCAAAGCCGCCTGCGCATCATCACGAAAGGCGCCGTGCTGCTGACGTACCATGCAGCCTACCGGCCGGCAGGCAGCACAGAATGGAAAGCCATGCTGATTTCGTCGCTTTGGGAGCGCTATGCCACGGGCTGGCTCAATACCTTCAGCCAGGACACACCGATAGAGCAGGTACAGGCGGCGCCCATAGACGGCACCAGTGCCTTGCTCCAGCGGATCTGAAGCCGGGACTGGATCAGGATTGGGAAAGTGGCGCGGTTGACGGGGCTCGAACCCGCGACCCCCGGCGTGACAGGCCGGTACTCTAACCAACTGAGCTACAACCGCGCATGGGCCTTTCGGCTATGGTCCCCATCCGGAGCGGACCCTGAAACGTCAGGGCGGCGGGCGAAAGTGGCGCGGTTGACGGGGCTCGAACCCGCGACCCCCGGCGTGACAGGCCGGTACTCTAACCAACTGAGCTACAACCGCATTTTCGCCTTGCGGCGGACCGTCTCCGGTCCAAGTCCCCTCCGGGGCGGATCCTGTTTGACCTCAGGATGAGGCGCAGCAGTGGCGCGGTTGACGGGGCTCGAACCCGCGACCCCCGGCGTGACAGGCCGGTACTCTAACCAACTGAGCTACAACCGCCCGCTGCTCATCCAGCGCCGCCGCTGAATGTTGGGCTGTAATATTCTCAGCCCCTGGAACCGTCAAGCGGTGTTTTGCCTTTTTCGGAACTTTCCCGGAAAAAAAATGTCTCCAGCGGATAAGGCGCTGGAAAAGCGGAGAAATAACCCTTGAGCGCGGCACCGGGTCCGCCCCGCCCCTTCCCGGGAGGGATAGACGGGCAGCCCCTGCGAGGTTCAGCCATCCGGCACCTGCGGCAAGGCCGGTGCAGCGCCCTGGCCCGCCCTTCAATTGGCGGGGAAGCCCTGGCCGGGCGCTTCCCGGATTCGCGGTCAGGGGCAGCGGCTGCAACTGGAAACACTATCCGCCGGCTCTCTGCACGCCGCGCCCAATGCCCCTCATTTGCAAAGGCGGCCGGCAGGGAAGATCTCCCGCCCGCCGCCGGATGCACCAGGGCGCATCCGCACCCGTTGGGCGTGGCGCCGGACCGTTCCGGTCCGGCGGGCCAGGCCCCGTCAGGCTGCCCGTTGCGCCATCTTGGCCTGCACCGCGGCCACGGCAACCGCATCCGGCGCCGCGTTCTCTGCCTTGGCCTGGTTTAGGATAGCCGCCATGGTGGCATCCAGCGCCTCCAGTTTTTCGGCAACAAACCCCTCACGGTCCGCGATCTGCAGGATTTCCGTGGTCACATTGATGATACCGCCGCCATTGGCGACAAAATCCGGCGCGTACAGAATGCCGCGCCGGTGCAGCGCAGCGCCATCTGCCGGTGTGGCCAGCTGGTTGTTAGCGCCGCCTGCAACGATATCCGCCTGCAACTGCGGAATGGTCCCGGCATTCAGGATGCCGCCAACCGCGCAAGGAGCAAACACATCCGCTGGAGCCGCATAGATCTGCTCCAGCGGCACCGCTCTCGCGCCGAATTCCGCAACCGCCCTGTCCATTCGCGCCGTGTCGACATCCGTCACCACCAGGCGTGCGCCGGCCTCATGCAGAAACCGGCAAAGATGCCAGCCGACATGGCCAAGCCCTTGCACTGCCACGGTCACCCCCGCCAGCGCGGCGCTGCCATGCTTGTGGGCGCGGGCCGTGCGGATGGCGTTGAAAATGCCGCGCGCAGTAACCGGCGACGGGTCTCCGCTGGCAAAGGCGCCATCGGCCAGCCCGGCAACAAAGGCGGTTTCCTCCGCCAGGATGCCCATGTCCGCGGGGGTCATCCCCATATCCTCGGCAGTGATGTAGCGGCCCTCCAGCGATTGGATCGCCCGGGCAAAGGCGCGCAGCAGCTCCGGCGTCTTCTGCGTGGCAGGATCCCCGATGATCACCGCCTTGCCGCCGCCCAGCGGCAGCCCCGCCGCGGCATTCTTGTAGGTCATGCCTTCGCTCAGCCGCTCGACATCGGTCAGCGCCTCCGCCTCGCTGGCATAGGGGCGCATCCGCAAGCCGCCGGCCGCAGGCCCCAGGCGCGTGGAATGCACCGCAATAAAGCCCAGCAGGCCAACCGAGGCCTCCTCGACACGGTAGATCTCTTCGTGGGTGCCTGACGCCACGGCTGTCACTGTCATCTGATCGATCCTCCTCAACTTGCCCCAATAATAAGAGCGCAGCCGCGCCGGTTTTCACCAAAAACCTTTGCCAATCAGACAGGATTTAGCGATATCCTCTACAGAGGACTGCAGCAGCAGGGAAAAACTCCATGGACTCCATCGACCGCAAGATCGTGGCCGCACTCCAGCGCAACGGGCGGCTGAAGATCTCGGAACTCTCCGAGATGGTTGGCCTGTCGCCGACCCCCTGCGCCCGCCGGGTGGCCAACCTGGAGGAAAGCGGCGTCATCTGCGGCTACTCGGCCCGGGTCGACCAGGCCAAGCTGGGTCTGCCGGTCACCATCTTTGTGGCAGTGGAACTGGACCGGCAGTCGACCGAAGCGCTCAGCGCCTTTGAAACTGCGGTGCGGCAGTTCGACCAGGTGATGGAATGCTATCTGATGACCGGAACACGGGACATCCTGCTGCGGGTGGTGGCCGAGGACCTGCCCGATTTCGACCGGTTTCTGGAGGACCGGCTGATGCGGGTGCCGGGCATCCGCAACACCCGCTCCAGCTTCACTTTACGCACGATGATCCGCCGCGACGCGCTGCCCGCCTGCTAACCGGTTCACGGATCAGGCAGAAATGTGTTAAGCTGCAAACACAGGACACGCCTGCCCGGCCTGCTGCGGCTCCTTCATAGGGTCGCCGGCCGATCCGCCGGAGCAGGGAGATAACGGGCAAATGGGGCACAGCATGGCACGAGCAACAAGCAAAAGCAGTACATCCGCGCGCAAGACAAGCACGCGCAAATCCACCTCCCGCAAGACAGGCACACTGACCGCATCCGCCAAGAAACCGGCAGCCGCCAAAGCGCCGCAGCCAAAGGCACCGGAGGCCGATCCCGCCGCCAAGGCGCCTGCCGCCCCGGAACCGGTTGTTGTCGAAACCGCCAAACCGGTGGTCTCCGCGCCGGAGCTGGGCAAGAAGGAACTGGTGGAACAGGCAGTGGAACGTTCGGGCATCAAGAAACGCGATGCCAAACCGGTGGTCGAGGCGGTGCTGGCGCTGCTGGGCGAAGCGGTTGCCGAAGGCCGCGAGCTGAACCTCAAACCCTTTGGCAAGCTGCGCATCAACCGCAGCCAGGAACGCAGCAACGGCAAGGTGTTTGTCTGTAAACTGCGCCAGCCGGAAGCCGCGGCAGACACCGGGACAGAAAAAGCGGAGGAAGGCAAAGAATCTTCGGCGGACCCTCTTGCGGAGGCCGCAGCAGGCCGTTAAAAGCCTGCCTCACGGGTGATTAGCTCAGTGGTAGAGCGCTTCGTTCACATCGAAGATGTCAGGAGTTCAAATCTCTTATCACCCACCATCATTCAGGCAGCCCATGGTGGCATGCTGAAACGGGCGCTCCCAGAACTGGTTGAGCGCCCGTTGTTTTTTTCAGGATGTTTTTTCAGGATCTCCGCTTTTTCAGGGCCTCCTTGCAAACCGTCCCCCGGCTGCTGCCGTGACAAGCCCGGCGGCAGCCCTGTCCGCACGCCTCCGCGCCACCTTTGCCAGGCGGCATTTGCCGGGCGGTTCGCCCGCCCGGCCCTGCTATTGCGTGATGTCAGACCGACGGAACCGCAGTATCCAGATAGACCTGGAAGGCCTCCGGCACATCGGCAATCGAATCGTAGGTCGAGGTCAGGCTGCCCTCCGCGCCAAATTCGATGAGCTTCACCTCCCACGGATCGCTGCCGTCCCGGTCCACCTCAAGCCGCGCGGTGCGCTGCTGGTTCTGGTAGAGGTCAAGCAGTACGTCGCTGTCATCCTGAAGTGTCTGCCGCAGCACCAGTTTGCCCCCTTCATAGGCTGAGGCGATGCTGTTCCACTCGAATTCATCGGCAGTGTCCACCTTCTCGCTGAAACTACGGGAACCATCTTCATACTGATCGCGGGTCCAGACACCATTGTCGAACTGGGTGACGCGGTCCTGCAGCATGCCGTGCGGGCCGTAAAAGCTCTGGATTTCCTGCCAGTCTTCGACGTTTGCGGTGTCCCCCTTGTAGGTCGCCGTGCGCACCCCGTCCTCGAAGTATTCAGTCTTGGCAATGCCGTTGTCATAGATAGTATCGCGCTCAGCCAGCCGGCCGTCCGCGTCATAGAAGGTGGCGATGCTTGTCCAATCGGCGGCATCTTCCCGGTCGTCCAGGAAGGCAGCCTCGCGGACACCATATTCAAAGGTCTCGGTCTTCAGGATCCCATTGTCGAATTCGGTGATCCGCTCCTCCAGGCGGCCGTTTGCATCAAACGCGGTTTCGATCGTCTCCCACTCTTCCCCGCCGGCGTTGTAGGGGTCGGATTGATAGGTCGATTTCCGCACGCCGTCCTGAAATTCCTCCCGCTTGAAAGTGCCGTTGTCAAACAGGGTCAAGCGCAGGTCCAGTTCCCCTTCGGGGGTAAAATAGCTTTCGATGCTGTCCCAGGCGGCCGCGTTGCCCTCGTCGGATTTGGACGTCATCCTGCGGGCGCCATCTTCGAACTGCTCCTCCTTGATGATGCCGTCATCATAGAAGGTGACACGTTCGGCCAGCGCGCCGTCCGGGCCAAAGAACGTCTCGATGCTGTCCCAGGCCTCCACGTTGCCCTCGTCAAATTGGGACGTCATCGTGCGGGCGCCGTCCTCGAACTGTTCCGCCTTGATGATACCGTCATCATAGAAGGTCACGCGTTCGGCCAGGCTGCCGTCCGGACCAAAGAAAGTGTCAATAGTGTCCCAGGCAGCCACGTTGCCCTCGTCGAACTGGGACGTCATCCTGCGGGTGCCAACCTCGAACTGTTCCGCCTTGATGATGCCATCGTCATAAAAGGTAACGCGTTCGGCCAGGCCGCCCTCCGGATCAAAGAAGACGTCGATACTGTCCCAGGCCGCCACATTCCCTTCGTCGAATTGGGACGTCATGGTGCGGGTGCCATCCTCGAACTGCTCCGCCTTGATGATGCCGTTGTCATAGAAGGTCACGCGTTCGGCCATTTCGCCATCCGGGCCATAGAAGGTATCGATGCGGTCCCAGGCCGTCACGTTCTCCGCGTCGTGCTGATAGGTCAGCGTGCGGTTGCCGCTGTCGAACTCCTCGGCCTTGAAGATGCCGTCATCATAGGCCGTATGCCTCTCCGCCAGCTCCCCGTCAGCGTCATAAAAGCTGTCGATCCGCGTCCAAGTCTTTGCCCCAAAATGATCCGTTTGGGTCATGGATAGCCGGACCCCCGCCTCAAAGCTTTCCTCCTTGAAGACGCCGTTGTCATATTCGGTCAGACGCTGCGCGAATTCGCCGTTTTCATCCCAGATCCTGACAATGGAGCTCCAGGGATGAAGCCCGAACCCGCCGTTTGCGGGGCTTTCGTCGATTAGTTGGATCGTTTCCGGTGCGCCGTTGTGGTAGTTGATGATCTCGCGCTGGTGATCATCATCCAGTTTTTCGGAATCCGTGATTTCCCCGGCAGCGTTGTATTTGACCGAAAGCGTCTGGATCGGCAGGGCATCTTCGGGATCGGTCAATTCGAACCGGATCAGCACGTCATTGCGGTATTCTTCGTGCTCGGTGTGGCCATCATCGAACAGGGTGTAAACATCCTTGGAGGTGTAGGTATCATGCGTGCCCTCCACGGTAACACGCTCAGCCCAGTCAAACACATCTTCCAGGTCATACTCAGTTGTAATCGGCATGAGAAAACTTTCTGAAGTTGTAATGCACCGCGGGTAATGAAGAGTTAACATGGCGAAAATATGTCCCGGTCAAAGGACTTAGCGGGTTCTTTCGCCGCCCCGGAGATTTTACGGTTTGTTGATGCGGCAACCCCGCCTGGCCGCCCCCGATGAAGGAAAGGCGCTTTCCGGGGTTCCGGTCCGGCCTGCTTGCCGCTACCAATTCCCCATCACTCAGGCAGGGGGCATCACATGCAATTTCCAAAGATCTGGCTGCTGCGCCACGGGCAGACCGAATGGAACGCCGAGCGCCGCATCCAGGGGCAGCTGGAATCACCGCTGACACCGCTGGGGATCGCCCACGCCCGCAAGCAGGCTGAACTGATGCGCCCGGCGCTTGCCCTGGGCCCGGCCTGCTTCGCCTCGCCCCTGGGCCGCGCCCAGCAGACCGCCGATATCGCCCTGAGCGGCGCCCCCTTCGTGACCGATGCCCGCCTGGCCGAGGCCTATGCCGGCGCTTTCCAGGGGATGACCTGGGACGATGTTGCCCGGCAGCACCCCGGGATCCACGCCGCCAACCCGCACGCTCTGGACCTGTTCTGCGAGGCACCGGGCGGCGAGGGCTACGCCAGTTTCCATGGCCGCATTCTCGACTTCATGCTGTCTCTGCCGGGCCCGTCGGTTGTGGTGGCGCATGGCCTGCTGGGGCAAGTGATGCGCGGCATCATCTGCGGCCTGAGCCGCAGCCAGATGGCGGAACTGCCCAATGGCCAGGGCTGTGTCTATGTGCTGAAAAACGGGACAGAAACCGTTTTGCAGTGATCGCCGCCGCGGCGGAAAAAATCTGCTTTTTCCTCTTGCGCAGCCCGGCGGCATTGTCTAAATCCCCGCTCATCGGGTCGTTAGCTCAGTTGGTAGAGCGCTTCGTTTACACCGAAGATGTCGGGAGTTCGAGCCTCTCACGACCCACCATCCCTCCCCCTCCAAAAGATGTTCTGCCCTGCGCAGCAAACGCGCGCTTTCCATGCGTGCAGCCCCTGCACCGGACTTCAGAGACGTCAGCCGGCGGCCTGCCGCCCGGCGGGTTCCGGGGCCAGGCAAGGCCTGAACAGAACAGCGCAACAGCACGCCCTCCGCCACGCCGTGAATAGCTTTAAAAATCAAACGCCTGCCAGGAAAATCCTGGCAGGCGTCTTGATTTCACCCGGGACATCCCCGGGGCTGTGAGGCTTGCGCCCTTGCGGGCGGCAGGTCAGTGGGCAGTCGCGCCCGCCCCCTTTTCGGACCCTTTCAGCGCCGCCTTGGCGGCCGCAGCCTCTTCGGCCTCCTCATCCCATTCGATGGGATCCGGCTGCGACACCAGCGCGTGGTTCAGAACTTCCGACACGTGGCTGACGGGGATGATCTCCAGCCCCTCTTTCACGTTGTCCGGAATATCCGGCAGGTCCTTTTCGTTCTCCTGCGGGATCAGCACCGTCTTGATGCCGCCGCGCAGCGCCGCCAGCAGCTTTTCCTTCAGCCCGCCAATGGCCAGCGCATTGCCGCGCAGGGTGACCTCGCCGGTCATCGCAATGTCCTTGCGCACCGGGATCTGGGTCAGCACCGACACGATAGAGGTGACCATCGCCAGACCGGCCGAGGGGCCGTCCTTGGGCGTGGCACCTTCCGGCACGTGCACGTGGATGTCCCAATTGTCGAACCGCGGCGGCTTGATGCCCAGTTTCGGCGACACCGAACGCACGTAGGAAGACGCCGCCTCAATCGACTCCTTCATCACGTCGCCCAGCTTGCCGGTGGTCTTCATCCGGCCCTTGCCCGGCAGCCGCAGCGCCTCGATCGACAACAGCTCACCGCCCACGGACGTATAGGCCAGCCCGGTTACGACGCCGACCTGATCTTCCTTCTCCGCCAGGCCAAAGCGGAACTTCGGCACGCCCAGGAAATCATCCAGATTCTCAGCCGTGACAGTCACGCTGTCGGCCTCTTTCTTGACGATCTTGGTCAGCGATTTGCGCGCCACCTTGGCGATCTCGCGCTCCAGGTTCCGCACGCCGGCCTCGCGGGTGTAGGTGCGGATCATCTCTGTCACCGCGTCCTCGGTCAGCTCGAACTCCTTGGCTTTCAGCCCGTGGTTCTTCACCTGCTTGGAGATCAGGTGCTGCTTGGCGATCTCGCGCTTTTCGTCCTCGGTGTAACCCGACAGCGGAATGATCTCCATGCGGTCCAGCAGCGGCCCCGGCATGTTGTAGCTGTTCGAGGTGGTCAGGAACATCACGTTCGAGAGGTCGTATTCCACCTCCAGGTAGTGATCCATGAAGGTGTTGTTCTGTTCCGGATCCAGCACCTCCAGCATCGCCGAGGCGGGATCGCCGCGGAAATCCTGGCCCATCTTGTCAATCTCGTCGAGCAGGATCAGCGGGTTGGTGGTCTTGGCCTTCTTCAGCGCCTGGATGATCTTGCCGGGCATCGAGCCGATATAGGTGCGGCGGTGGCCCCGGATCTCGGACTCGTCGCGCACGCCGCCCAGCGAAATGCGGATGAACTCGCGGCCCGTGGCCTTGGCAACCGATTTGCCCAAGCTGGTCTTACCCACGCCCGGAGGACCGACGAGGCAGAGGATCGGCCCCTTCAGCTTGACCGAGCGCTGCTGCACCGCCAGGTATTCGACGATCCGCTCCTTGACCTTCTCCAGCCCATAGTGATCCGCATCCAGGATCTCCTGCGCCTTGTTCAGGTCTTTCTTGACGCGGGACTTGTTGCCCCACGGGATCGACAGCATCCAGTCGAGATAGTTGCGCACCACGGTCGCTTCAGCCGACATCGGCGACATGTTCTTGAGCTTCTTCAGCTCCGCATCGGCCTTCTCGCGCGCCTCTTTCGACAGTTTGGTGGCGGCGATCTTCTCTTCCAGCTCGGCGATCTCGCCAGCGCCCTCTTCGCCGTCGCCCAGCTCCTTCTGAATGGCCTTCATCTGCTCATTCAGATAATATTCGCGCTGGGTCTTCTCCATCTGGCTCTTGACGCGGGTCTTGATCTTCTTCTCGACCTGCAGGACCGACATTTCACCCTGCATCAGGCCATAGACCTTCTCCAGCCGTTCGCTGACGGAGAGCGTTTCCAGCAGCTCCTGCTTGCGGTCCACCTCAATGCCCAGATGACCTGCCACCAGGTCGGCCAGCTTGGCCGGCTCGGCGGTCTCGCCGACGGCAGACAGCGCTTCCTCGGGGATGTTCTTGCGCACCTTGGCATAACGCTCGAACTCATCGCCCACGGTGCGCACCAGCGCCTCGGTGGTGGTGATGTCGCCCGGAATCTCGGTCAGCTCCTCGGCCTTGGCCTCGAAGAAATTGTCGTTCTCCAGGAATTCGGTGATCTTCACCCGGGTCTGGCCCTCGACCAGCACTTTGACGGTGCCATCGGGCAGCTTCAGGAGCTGCAGCACATTGGCCAGCACACCCATGGTGTAGATGCTATCGGTGTCCGGATCGTCCTCGGAAGGGTCGATCTGGCTGGACAGCAGGATCTGCTTGTCATCCGCCATCACCTCTTCCAGGGCGCGCACCGATTTTTCCCGGCCCACGAACAGCGGCACGATCATGTGGGGGAAGACCACGATGTCGCGCAGCGGCAGTACGGGGTAGGAGGAATTGAGTGGCTCTTGCATACTCGGTCCTTTGGTTTGGCAAGACGGTCCGGCCCCGGCATCCGGCAGCTGTGGCCCGTCTCCTCATTGGAGGTCTTTATCTGGTGCAGCGGCCGCCGGTTTTCAACCGGCCGCCTTCAAGGCTGGGGCACACCTTGCCTGCAGCCGTCCCGGATCACAAGGCACGAATGAGGTAAAGATTCGGTGGCGAGGATCACTTTTTCCGGTTTTCCCTGGACGCAGGTTTCAAACCGTCCCAGAGGCCAGCAGCGGCCTGCCGTTCCACTGGTGGCGCTGCACCAGGCGGCGCAGCCGCGCCTGCTTGTCCGGCAGCATCCGGGCCGGCGCCACCCCGCCGGCACGCACGGCTCCCGGCAGCAGCCGGCACACCTCCTGCCGGGCAGCAGGGCTCAGCCCTTTCAGACCCTCCGGTCCCAGATAGAGGCTCTCGCAAGGGGCGCCTTCCGCCCGGATCACCTGGTGTTCCGCGAATAGTATGTGGTGATACTGCACCCCCAGCCCCGGCACAAAGCGGCGGATGCCCGGCAGCCCCTCGGCCCGGCCGCATGCCGCCAGCACTTCCGCCTCGCCGAACATCCGGGCGGCCACCGGCGAATGCAGCAGCAGCCGGTGCTGCGGCGACAGGATCAGATCGCGGTGCGGATAGCCGCCGCCCAGCGCGCCCGCCGCAATATGAACCGGAGACAGATGCGGCGCCCGCAGCAGCTGCGCCCGGCTCAGCCGGTTGCGCCCGGTCCAGACCACCTCCTGCAAGCCATTGTCCAGCGTCTCCACCCGGTCGCCCGGCCGCAGCTGCTCCACCGGCACCTCGCCGCGTCCGGTGCGGATCAGCGTTCCGGAGGCAAAACAGGGCACAAAACTTTGCCCGTCGCTGGCGCCGGCGTTCTGCGCATGCCCGTAGCTGGACACCGAGTTGATGGTAATCGACGAGATCGGATAATCATCCAGGTCATTGGCCCCCAGCCCGGCATCATCGTCGATCATCACCAGGAAGACGTCACCGGTCTCGGTCTGCACGATGCCGCCCACCCCGGTGTAATCGGGCACCCCGTCGGTCAGGAAATCCACTGTCACATCAACATCGAAAACCGCGTCATACTGGGTGGCAACCGGGCCCGACCCCAGATCGTAGGTTACGGTCTCGGTGCCGGCGGTGTCATTGCTCTCGATGGCGCCATCGGAGTCATTGTCGGTGGCGGTCACATCGACAATATGATTGGCCGCCGCATCCCCGGGCCCGTAATAGCTGCCCAGCAAGGCCGCCTGGTTTTCCGCAGTGCCATTGCCATCCACAGTATCCAGCTCAGCCAGGTTGCCGAGGTAGATCATACTCATGGTGTAACTGGGCATTCACGGGCACCTTTACAGACAACATAACCCGCTTAGACAACCATAAGAGTATTGCCTTTCCCTTACACCACGCAAAAAGCACGCAGCGCCCCGCAGACGGCACGCCGCAAGGGCCGGACCGCCAGGCTTACAGCCGCTCAATATCCCCTTGCGCGCGGGTGTCGTGAAAATTCTTCTGCCAGGCCTCGAACGTCCCCGCCGCAATCGCCTCGCGCATGCCTGCCATGATGTCCTGGAAGTAATGCAGGTTGTGCCAGGTCAGCAGCATGCCCGAGATCATCTCGTTGCTGCGGAACACATGGTGCAGATAGGCGCGCGAATAGTTCGAGCACGCCGGGCAGCTGCACTGCTCATCCAGCGGCCGCGGGTCGTCCTGATGGCGGGCGTTCTTGATATTCACCACCCCGTGGCGGGTGAACGCCTGCCCGGTGCGGCCTGACCGCGACGGCAGCACGCAGTCCATCATGTCGATGCCGCGTGCCACGGCGCCGACGATGTCGTCCGGCTTGCCCACCCCCATCAGATAACGCGGCTTATCCTCGGGCAGATAGCCGGGGGCATAATCGAGGCAGCCGAACATCGCCTCCTGCCCCTCGCCCACCGCCAGGCCGCCGACTGCATAGCCCTCGAAACCGATGGTTTTCAGCGCCTCGGCGCTTTCCTCGCGCAGATCAGCTTCCAGCCCGCCCTGCATGATGCCGAACAGCGCATGCCCCGGCCGGTCGCCAAAGGCCTCGCGCGACCGCTGCGCCCAGCGCATCGATAGGCGCATGCTCTCTGCAATCCGGTTACGGTCAGCCGGCAGCGCCGGGCATTCGTCGAAACACATCACGATGTCCGAGCCCAGCAAGCGCTGGATCTCCATCGAGCGTTCCGGCGTCAGTTCATGCTTGGAGCCGTCGATGTGGCTTTTGAAGGTCACGCCCTTCTCGGTGAGCTTGCGCAAGCCCGCCAGCGACATCACCTGAAACCCGCCCGAGTTGGTCAGGATCGGGCGCTCCCAGTTCATGAACTTGTGCAAGCCTCCCAGGCGGTCGATCCGCTCTGCCGTCGGCCGCAGCATCAGGTGGTAAGTATTGCCCAACAGGATATCCGCGCCGGTCGCCCGCACGCTCTCCGGCATCATCGCCTTGACTGTCGCAGCCGTGCCCACCGGCATGAAGGCCGGGGTCCGGATCTCGCCGCGCGGCGTGCTGATCACCCCGGTGCGGGCCTTGCCATCGGTGGCTTTCAGGTCAAATGAGAACGGGGCGGTCATGACAGGTCCTTCGGGTTTTGGCCATTGGCGGCGGCGAACTGACGCAAACCCGCAGCATTTGCCTGAAATCCTCAGGCAATACAACCCTGCGGGACTTGCCAGCCGCCTGCGCCTGACGCCATACAGATATTGAAATCAGCGCACGAAGACCTAAATGTATACCATTGCACACAATGCGGCCGCGCAGTGAACAAAACCAAGACACCCGGCGGCCAGGCCACGCCTTCCGGCCCGCCGGCCCAGGCAGAGCAGCCCCTATCGGCCCCGGAACCGGCCGCAGCGGAACCAGCCGCCCCGGCTCTGCCGCCCGCCGGCGGCGAACTGCCCGCACCCATTGAGCAAGCAAAGGACCTTTTCATGAACGAAGACCTCATCCTGGAGCTTCTCTCCAGCAACCTCCTTTACATTCTCGGGGCGGTGCTGCTGGTCATCATTATCTTCAAGGGCATCAAGATCGTGCCGCAGTCGGAAAAATATGTGGTCGAACGGTTTGGCCGCCTGCATTCGGTCCTGGGGCCCGGCATCAACTTCATCGTGCCGCTGCTGGACGTGGCCCGCCACAAGATCTCGATCCTGGAGCGCCAGCTGCCCAATGCCACCCAGGACGCGATCACCAAGGACAACGTGCTGGTGCAGATCGACACCTCGGTGTTCTACCGCATCCTGGAGCCGGAAAAGACCGTCTACCGGATCCGCGACGTCGACGGCGCCATTGCCACCACCGTGGCCGGCATCGTGCGCGCCGAAATCGGCAAGATGGACCTGGACGAGGTGCAGTCGAACCGCGCCCAGCTGATCTCCCGCATTCAGGAGGCGGTGGAAACCGCCGTCGATGACTGGGGCATCGAAGTGACCCGGGCCGAGATCCTGGATGTGAACCTCGACCAGGCCACCCGCGACGCGATGCTGCAGCAGCTGAACGCCGAACGCGCCCGCCGCGCCCAGGTGACCGAGGCCGAAGGCCAGAAACGCGCGGTCGAGCTGGCCGCCGACGCCGAGCTTTACGCCGCTGAACAGGCCGCCAAGGCCCGCCGGGTGCAGGCCCAGGCCGAAGCCTATGCGACTCAGGTCGTTGCCAAGGCGATCCGTGAGCACGGCATCGAGGCCGCGCAATACCAGGTGGCACTGAAACAGGTTGAGGCGCTGAATGCGCTTGGCAATGGCGACGGCAAGCAGACCATCGTCCTGCCGGCCCACGCAATGGAGGCCTTTGGCGACGCCTTCAAGCTGCTGAAGGGACGCCTGTGATGGAGAGTCAAATCTGGACACTCTGGTGGGTCTGGTGCGCCGCGGCGCTGGTGCTGGCCATTCTCGAGGTGCTGGTGCCGGGCTTTGTCTTCCTCGGCTTTGCCATCGGCGCCGGGCTCGTGGGCCTGATGCTGCTGACCACCGGCGCCGCCTGGGGCCTGCCGCTGCTGCTGCTGATCTTTGCAGGCATCTCTCTGGCCGCCTGGCTGCTGCTGAGACGTTACTTCGCCCTGCCCAAGGGCCAGGTGAAAACATTCAACCACGATATCAACGACTGAGATGCAGAAGGGCGCGGCAGCCTTACCAGCCAGCCAATCGGTGCCAGCCCCCAAACCCTCTGTCAATTGGGGGCCAGCCCCCAAACCCCCGGAGTATTTTCAACCAGAAAGAAGCACACAGGGCCTGCCGCCTTTTTGGGGCCTGCCGCTTCTTTCTGGTCCCAAATACTCGCGCCGCAGGCATGCGCCGCAGGCGCATAATCCGGCAGCGGCACGCCAGCGTCAGAACCTGAACCCCACCCCGGCCAGAAGCCCGTGCGTCACCGCATCATGGCGGAAGAAGCCAGCGGTGCCGCGGGTGCCCTCCTGATACTCCACCCCCAGCCCGCGGTAGAGCAGGTAGATCGAAGCGTTTTCCCAGCGGTCATAGACCAGGCCGCCCAGCGCCGACCAGCTTTCCTCGGAGTCTCCGGCAAACCCGGCGTCCCCTTCCAGCAGCACCGAGAATTCATCCGACAGGCGGCGCTGCCAGCGCAGGCCGGCGATCGGGTCGGTCCAGCTGCCGCCCTGTTGCAGCGTGCCGCCCGGCAGCTCCGCTACCGTGTCCACGTCCCAATGGCGCAAGCCCCCGAACAGCTCGAACCGGTTGCGGCTGCCGCCAAAGCGGTAGGTCACCACCGCCTCGCCCAGGGTCTGGTCATAGCGCAGCGGCACCGCTGTCCCGCCGCTTGACCCGGTGCTGTCCGAATCCAGCACGCCATAGCGCAGCCGGAACCCGAAATTGCTGGCATGCGCCCCCTCGAATTGCAGCATGCCGCCGGCGCGCAGCTGATCGAACACATCGCCTGCGTCGATGGAAACGTCGCCTCCTGCACTGCCCAGTTCCGTTGTCCCCTCGATCGACGGCGCCAGGGCAAAGGGGGTGATCTGCCACTGCCAGGCGCCCTGATCCTGCGCCCCGGCTGCCTGCCCCAGCACCGCCGCCAGCGCAAAGACCGCGGCAGCCGCAAAGGGTTGCAGGACGGTTGGTTTCGGCATGTCTCCTCCAGACTCCTGCCGGAGCCCGCAGCTTGGCCAGGACACCGCCCGGCCCGCTGCGCCCGGGCAGCATTGCAAAACATCTTGGGGGAACCACAACTTAGCGCGCAAACCCGTGCAGATCAAATGATCCCGCAGCGGCTGGCAGACAGAACATGCGCCTCTGCCCTGCCGCCGCCTCTGGACGCCGGGCCGGGGTTTTCCTATATAAACGGTCGGAATATCAGACCGGGATCACCATGACCAACCCCTCCGAACCTCTTGAAGGCGCACCGCTGATCGCGCCCTCCTCCGTCAGCCACCCGCTGTACGAGGCCGTGACCGATGCCTGCCGCACCGTCTATGACCCGGAAATCCCGGTGAACATCTACGAGCTGGGACTGATCTACACGATCGACATCAACGACGACAACGACGTCAGGATCATCATGACCCTGACCGCGCCGGGCTGCCCGGTGGCAGGCGAGATGCCGGGCTGGATCGTCGATGCGGTGTCGCCTGTGGACGGCGTCAAGAGCGTCGATGTCGAGCTCACCTGGGAGCCGCCCTGGGGCATGGAGATGATGTCCGACGAGGCCCGGCTGGAACTGGGGTTCATGTAAGCCCGGCAGCACAGACTGATTTCGGCCCCTGCAACCGCGGGGGCCTTTTCTTGTGGCGCCTTGCAAGCCTAAAGTGCGGCAGCCAAAACCGGAGCCGCCCCATGCGCCTTGCCCTGCTGCTCGCCGCAGCCCTGTTCCTGTGCCCCGCCGCAAGCCCGGCAGAGCTGCCCGCGCTCAGCTACGGCCCGCGCCCGGCCTATTTGATCAGCCAGATGCCCGAAGGCCCGCTGAAGGACAAACTGCAGTCCTGTGCCGGCCAGCCACCCGCGCGCACGGATTTCTCCATCGGCCACCGCGGCGCGCCGCTGATGTTTCCGGAACATAGCGCCGAGGGCAACCGGGCCGCGGCGCAGATGGGCGCAGGCCTGCTGGAATGCGACGTGACCTTCACCAGGGATCTGGAGCTGGTCTGCCGCCACGCCCAGAACGGCCTGCATACCACCACCAATATCCTGACCACGGATCTGGCCGCCACCTGCATCCAGCCCTTCACCCCTGCGGACGGCGATGCACCGGCGACAGCCGAATGCCGCACCTCCGAGATCACCCTGGCCGAGTTCCGCCGCCTGCGGCCCAAAATGGACAGCGCCGACAGAACCGCAGCAACGGCTAAGGCCTATCAGGGCGGCACCGCAGACTGGCGCACCACCCTCTATGCCGGCAATGCCACCAGCATGAGCCATGCGGACTCGATTACCCTGTTCAAATCCTTGGGCGCCAAGTTCACCCCTGAGCTGAAAAGTCCCGCCGTGGCGATGCCCTTCAACGGCTTCACGCAAGAAGATTACGCCCAGAAACTGATTGATGAATACAAGGCCGCCGGCATTCCGCCTGCGGAGGTCTGGGTGCAAAGCTTCCACCTCGCCGATGTGCTCTACTGGATCGAACACGAACCCGCCTTCGGCAAACAGGCGGTGCTGCTGGACAGCAGCTACCGGCAGGAGAGTTTTGACGCGAACAACCCGGAAACCTTCCCGCATGACTTTGCGGCGCTGCACGCCAGGGGCGTCAACTACCTCGCCCCGCCGATGTGGATGCTGGTCACCCTCGAAGACGGCCGGATCGTGCCTTCGGCCTATGCCAAAGCGGCCAAATCCGCGGGCCTCAAGCTGTTCACCTGGACCCTGGAACGCTCCGGCCCGCTGGCGGATGGCGGCGGCTGGTACTTTCAGCCGGTCGCAGAGGCCACCACCGGCGACGGCATGTATTACCAGCTCTTGGACGTGCTGGCGCAGGACGTGGGCGTCGAAGGCGTCTTCTCCGACTGGCCCGCCACCGTCACCTACTACGCGAACTGCATGGGGCTCTGACCGCACACCCGGCCGGAACGCCGGTAAAAGAGGGCCGCCTCCCCGCACCGCTGGCAGCCTCTTTAATTTCCGCATCAAAGATTTATGTTATTCTGCTGTCTGGCCCCGATTCCGCAGCGATGCGGGGTTGAGGCGCCCCGGTGCCCGTCCTAGATAGATGGGGAGTGTAAGGAGAAACCCATGTTCGGCATTCCCGGCAAACAGGCCGTGACCATGACGCCCAAGGCGGCGGCGCAGATCGCCAGGCTGATGGCCAAGGACGGCCACGCGGGCCTGCGCATCGGCGTCAAGAAAGGCGGCTGCGCGGGCATGGAATACACCATGGAATATGTCGATGCGCCCGCCACCAACGACGAGGTGGTGGAGCAGGACGGCGCCCGCATCCTGATCGCGCCGATGGCGCAGATGTTCCTGTTCGGCACCGAGATCGACTATGAGGTGACGCTGCTGGAAAGCGGCTTCAAGTTCAACAACCCCAACGTCGCCGAGGCCTGCGGCTGCGGCGAGTTGATTTCCTTCAAGGAAGCACCCGGCGCCTGACCCGGCCGCCGCAGGGGCATCGCAAAGAAGACAGCAGGCGGGGCTTTCCCCGCCTTTTTTGCGGCCCGCTCCAATACCCCCCAATTCCCCCTCAAGCGAATTGCGCCGCCCTGCCGCCAGTGCTACCAGTCACGCCAAATGACGCGGATCGGAGGCACCCCCCATGCGGCGGAAACTGGCAGCAGGCAATTGGAAGATGAACGGCACCGGCGCAAGCCTGGCGGAACTGGCGGCGCTGGCCGAAAGCCATGCCAGCCCTGCCGCAGACATCCTGATCTGCCCCCCCGCAACCCTGCTGTCGCGCGCCGCGGAGACCGCAAAGGGCAGCGCCGTTGCCATCGGCGGCCAGGATTGCCACGCCAATGCGTCGGGCGCCCATACCGGCGATCTGTCGGCTGCCATGCTGAAAGATGCCGGCGCCTCTGCCGTGATCCTCGGCCATTCCGAACGCCGCGCCGATCATGGCGAAACCAACGCCCAGGTCTGCGCCAAGGCGGAAGCCGCCATTGCCGAAAACCTCACCGCGGTGATCTGCATCGGCGAAACCCTGGCGGAACGCGAGGCCGGCGACACCCTCAAGATCGCGGGCAGCCAGCTCGCAGGCTCCGTGCCCGCCGCCGCCACCGGCGTAAACACCGTGATCGCCTATGAACCGGTCTGGGCCATCGGCACCGGCAAAGTCCCGACGCTGGACCAGATCGCCGAGGTCCACGGCTTCCTGCGCGCCGAACTCACCGCCCGTTTCGGGGCAGAGACCGCAGAGAGCATCCGCCTGCTCTACGGCGGCTCGGTCAAGCCTTCCAATGCCGCAGACATCTTCGCCGTCGCTGACGTCGACGGCGCGCTTGTAGGCGGCGCCAGCCTCAAGGCGGCGGATTTCTCCCCCATCATCGCGTCACTTGAGGCCAGCTGAGACGCGCCTTGCGGCGCCGGCCTGCGGCCGTTTGAGTATTTAAGACCAGAAAGAAGCAGCGGATTTCTTTCGCGCTTCTTTCTGGTCCGAAATACTCCGGGGTGAATTGGCCCGCCAGGGCCAAGAGGGGCAGCGCCCCTTCCCTGGAACGGAAAACGCCCCGGTGTCCCGGGGCGTTTCTTTCTTTCAGACCTTACTTCGTTATGATCTCCGGCCCCATCACCGCGTTTGGCAGCACAGTCGAGAGCCACGGCACATAGGTGATCAGGATCAGGAACACGAACAAGACCGCCAGGAACGGCAGTGCCGCCCGCACCACCCCCATCATCGGCATGCCCGCCACGCCGGAGGTCACAAAGAGGTTGAGCCCAACCGGCGGGGTAATCATGCCGATTTCCATGTTCACCACCATGATGATCCCAAGATGGATCGGGTCGATGCCCAGCTCGATGGCAATCGGGAACACCAGCGGCGCCACAATCACCAAGAGGCCCGAAGGCTCCATGAACTGGCCGCCGATCAGCAGGATCACGTTCACCACCACCAGGAACATCACCGGGCCGAACCCCGCCGACAGCATTGCGTTGGCGATATGCTGCGGTACCTGCTCATCGGTCAGCACATGTTTCAGGATCAGCGCATTGGCGATCACGAACAACAGGGTGACCGTCAGCTTGCCGGCCTCAAACAGCGTGTGCTTGGTGTCGCCATGGAAGAAAGCGGTCAGCAGCGCATAGGGCTTCTTCAGCAGCGAAGTCTTGGCCGCACCCTCGCCATTCGACAGCGGCCCCATGTCCTTGTAGACAAAACTCGCGATGAAGAAGGCATAGACCGCCGCCACCGCCGCAGCCTCGGTCGGCGTGAAGATACCGCCATAAATGCCGCCCAGGATGATCACGATCAGGAACAGTCCCCAGCCGGCCTCGCGCGCCGAGGTGAGAACCTCACCCCAGCCTTTCCACTCGCCCTTGGGCAGGTTCTTGACCTTGGCCATCACATAGATGGTGACCATCAGCATCAGCCCCGCCATCAGCCCCGGAATGACACCGGCCAGGAACATCCGCCCCACCGAGACCTCAACTGCCGCCGCATAGACCACCATCACAATCGACGGCGGGATCAGGATGCCCAGCGTGCCTGCGTTGCAGATCACGCCCGCTGCAAACTCCTTGGAGTACCCAACCTGCCGCATGCCCGCGATCACAATCGAACCGATTGCCACCACGGTCGCAGGCGAAGACCCCGACAAAGCGGCAAACAGCATGCAGGCAAAGACACCGGCGATCGCCAGCCCGCCCGGCAGGTGCCCGACGCAGGCGATGGAAAACCGGATGATCCGCCGCGCCACGCCGCCCGTCGTCATGAAGGACGAGGCCAGAATGAAGAACGGGATCGCCAGCAGGGTGAAATGGCCCTCAAAGGCTTCAAACAGCGTGCCTGCCACGCTCGCCAGTGAGCTGTCGGAATAGATCAGCAGGAAAATGGTGGAGCTGAGGCCCAGCGACACCGCAATCGGCACCCCGACCAGCAAAAGCCCGATCACCATCGCAAAGAGAATAACCACTTCCATCAGTCATGCTCCCCGCGCTGCGCCTGCACTTCGGCGATCTCGTCCTCGACCTCGTGGCTGGCCACCAGCCGGTCCGCCTCGCCGCGGAAAATCTGCAAGGCCGCCTGAATAAAGCGGAACACCAGAAGCAGCATCGACACCGGCAGCACCAGGTAAGGCACCACCTTGGGCAGCTTCTCGTAAGCCTCGCCATAATTGATCAGATCTTCCAGGAACTTCAGGTAGCTCACCATCGGCACGTCCTGCACCTCATAGAAGCTCTGGCTGCGCGCCTTCATGTCGAACCCGGCTGGAAACCACCGCCCCGAGGTGGGCGGCAGGTCGGCAAACACCGCCCAATAGTCATATGCCCCTTTGAGCAGAAGCAGCGAAAACACAATGCAGCAGCCAACGGCAAACAGCCCCACCGCCCGGCGCGCAGGCGCACCCAGCATGTTGATCACAGCATCGACCCCCAGATGCGCATGCACCTTGACGGCATAAGACGCCCCCAAAAGCACCAGCCAGGCAAACAAGAACACGGTCAGCTCCAGCGCCCACAGAATGTTGGAATTGAACACAAACCGCGCAATCACATTGGCAAATGTAATGGCCGTCATCAGCCCCAGGAGGAGCGCGATCAGGGTTTCTTCGAGTGCATGGATAAACCCGATTGGGCCGGTTCTGGACCCCGTCATGGCAGTTCCCCCAAATTGTCAGCGGAAAAAGAAAAGCAGGCGGCGGATCCCCACGCCGCCTGCTCAAAACGGGGCGCCTGCACAGGCACCCCGGGAAGGCCCGGATTACAGGCCTGCGTTGATGGTTTGCGCGGCGTCGATCTTCTCTTGGCCGACGTCGCCTGCAAATTTCTCCCACACCGGCTTCATCGCCTCGACCCAGGCCGCGCGCTGCTCAGGGGTCAGTTCGCGCACCACGCCGCCGGCGTCGATGATCGCCTGCCGCGCCTCGCCGTTCACCTTGGTGGATTCAGCATTCCGCACTGCGGTCACTTCCGACAGGATGGTCAGGAACTGGTCGCGCACTGCCGGGTCCAGACTGTCCAGCCAGTCCACGCTCGTCACCACCAGATAGTCCAGCGCGCCGTGGTTGGTCTCAGTGACGCCGTCCTGCACCTCAAAGAACTTCTTGCCGTAGATGTTGGACCAGGTGTTCTCCTGCCCGTCGACAACCCCCTGCTGCAGCGCGCCGTACACTTCAGAGAACGCCATTTTCTGCGGGCTGCCGCCAATCGCTTCCATCTGCGCCACCAGCACGTCCGAGGACTGCACCCGGAATTTCAGCCCGTTGGCATCCGCGGGCTCCACCAGCGGCTTGTTCGCCGACATCTGCTTCATGCCGTTGTGCCAGTAAGCCAGCCCCTGCAATCCGCGGCGCTGCATCGAGTCCAGCATCTCCTGGCCGGTTTCAGAGGCCTGGAACGCATCCACCGCCTCGATGTTCTTGAACATGAACGGCAAGTCGAACAGGCGGAACTGCTTGGTGAACTTCTCGAACTTCGACAGCGAGGGCGCGGCCAGCTGCACATCGCCCTGCAGCATCGCTTCCAGCACCTTGTTGTCGTTGTACAGCGTCGAGTTCGGATAGACCTCCATGCACATGGTGCCGTCCATCTCTTCGTTCACCCGTTGCTCCAGCAGCGACGCGGCAATCCCCTTCGGGTGCTTGTCGGTGTTGGTGACATGGCTGAACTTCACCACGATTTCACCATCGTCACAGGCCGCGGATGCAGCCCCTGCGGTCACGGCCAGGGCCAAGGCTGTTGCGGCAGTGGTCAGGAATTTCATGATCTCTCCTCCCAGGGAATTCGCTGCGCTCCTCAGCGCAGAGTTGAAGACTGCCAGCAGCATCGGGACTCGCGGGGCACCGCTCAAGAAGTGATTCGAGAATCATAAAGGAGCGAAATTTCCCGTTATTTTTCCGCCGCTTGCAAAGCCCGCCCCGCTCCGCCCGCCAGCCTGCGGCAGGACCTGTGCGAAATCCCGCACAGGCCGCTTTTCCATCTGTGCGGAAATCCGCACAATTGTTAGCGCCTTACACGTCCAGAAGGGAATCGGCCGCTTCTTCTTTGCCAAAATACTCCCGCCGGAGGCATCCGCCCCCGCCTGTCCCACCGCCCGCCAGGGTGTTGCGCCAGCCGCGCAGCCAGCGCCCGCCCCGCTTGCGCCGCCTTAACCCGGCTCTGCAATACTCCTGCCCGTCGCGACAAAATGGTGCGGGCTGACACCCCGCACCGCCAGGAGACCGCAGGGCCCCCAAGACCACCTCCTCATTGGGTGCAGGGGCGCCCCATACGAAGGCTTTCAGCGGGCATGGGGCCTAACCACCCCCATCCTCTCTCCGCCCCCTTGCCCTGACCGGGCAGCAGGCGGCGCCGCCTCCTCATGACCCGGCAAGATTGGCCGGAACAGACCTTCCGCCCCTCAGCGGCGGTAATCCTCGGGCCGGATGCCATAGCGCGCCAGCTTGTCATAAAACGTCTTGCGCGGCAGCTTCAGGGCTTCGGCGGCCGCAGCCGCGCGCCCGTTCTGCCGCCCCAGTGCGGCGATCAGCAGCGACCGCTCCACCTGCGCCATCTGCTCGGCCAGACCCAAGCCCGCCGACTGCGCCGCCTCCTCCGGCATGCCCAGCACAAACCGCATCGCCGCCGACATCAGCGAACGCGCATTGCCCGGCCAGTCCTGCGCCATCAGCGCCGCCAGATGCTCCTGCGCAATCTCCGGCGGCTCAACCCCCGCCTGTTCGGCGGCCTGCGCCACGTAATGGCGGAACAGCACCGGAATGTCACCCGGCCGTTCCGCCAGCGAGGGGATCCGCACCCGCATCACATCCAGCCGGTAAAACAGGTCCGGATTGAAGCCGCCCGCCTGCACCCGTGCTGCGAGATCGCCGCTGGTGCCTGCGATGACCCTTGTGCCATTGCCCTGCTCCAGATGCTCCAGCAGCGCATATTGCGCAGGCTCCGGCAGCGCCTGCACCTCATCCAGGAACAGCGACCCGCCCGCCGCCTCCCGGCACCGCTCCGCAACTGCCTCCGCTGCCAGCCCGGCGGCAGGCCGTTTCACAAACGGCCCCTGCCCGGCCGGCGACATCAGATGAATGACCTCCGCCACCTTGGAAATGCCGCTGCCAGGCGCGCCGGTGACCAGCACTTCCGCGCCCGTCGGCGCCACCGCCCTGACCCGCCGCCGCATCTCCTCGGCTTGCGGCGAACCTCCAAACAGCAGCCGCGCCGCCGGGTCGCCGCTCTCCAGCTGCCGCTTCAGCCGCCGGTTCTCCAAGACCAGCGCCCGGGTTTTCAAGGCCCGCTCCAGCACCGCCAGGAAATCCGCAGGCGCGCAGGGTTTCTCCAGAAAGTCAAAGGCCCCCTGCGACATTGCCTTCACCGCCATCGGAATATCGCCCTCGCCGGTCAGCAGCACCACCGGCAGCTCCTCATCGGCGCCGCGGGCATACTCCAGCAGGTGAAACCCGTCCCGCCCCGGCATCCGGATGTCCGAGACAATAATGCCGTCAAAGCCCGGCGTGATATGATCCTTGGCCGCCACGAAAGAGCCGCAGACCACCACCTCCAGATCGTTCAGCTCCAGCGTCTGCGCCAGCGCCGCGCGCAGATCGGCATCATCATCGACCAGCAGCACCTTGCGTGTCATGCGGCATCTTCCCTTTCGCCTGCTGCGCCCCAGGGCTCCAGCTCCACCGTGAACTCCGCCCCTTCCGCGGTGTTGGCGCCGCGGATATTGCCGCCAAAGCTCTGCACCAATCCGTAGGAAATCGACAACCCCAGCCCCATGCCTTCCGAGCTGCCCACCGCCTTGGTCGAGTAAAACGGATCAAAGACCTTCTCCGGCTCCTTCAGCCCGGGGCCGATGTCGCCCACCGTCACCGCCAGCGGCGCGCCCCCCCGCACCGCAATCCGGATCAGCCGGTCCTCCTGGTCCAGCATCGCATCCGCGGCATTGTTGATCAGATTGACAAAGACCTGGGTCAAGCGCACCTCGCCGCCGCGCACAAAGACCTCTCCCCGCGGCTGCGGCGCCCAGTCCAGGCGCACGGAACAGGCGCGCAGCCGCGCCTGGGTCAGCTCCACCGCATCCTCCAGCACCTTGATCAGATCGACCCGCCCCACCGGCTCGCTTTCATTGCGGGCAAAGGCGCGCAGGTTCTTGATGATCCGCGCCATCCGCGCTGCCATATCGGCAATCCGGCCGAGGTTCTCGCCGGTCCGCTCTGCCTTGCCGCGCTCCAGAAAAGCAGACCCGTTCTCGGCATATTGCTGGATCGCCATCAAGGGCTGGTTCAGCTCATGGCTGATGCCCGCCGACATCTGCCCCAGCGCCGACAGCTTGCCCGCCTGCACCAGCTCTTGCTGCGCCTGTTTCAAGGCGGCCTCCGCCTCCATCCGTTCCCGCACTTCCCGGCGCAGCCGCGCATTGGCCGCCGACAGCGCCTTGGTCCGCGCCGCCACCCGGCTCTCCAGCACCGTATTGGCCTCCGCCAGGGTGCGCCGCCGCTCCATCACAAAAAACAGTATCGCGCCAAAGGCCAGGCACACCGCCGCCAGCGCCGCCGCCTGCAAGGCCGCAATCCGCCGGGCCGGCGCCACATCCACAAGAATCTCTCCGGTCATGCCTATGACCGGCAGCTGCACCGCCAGATGCAGGGCCCGCCGCGGCAGATAGGGGCTGCCCTGCAGCGACCAGATCTCATGCCCGCCATGGATTTCCCGGCGCATCACCTCCGGGCTGCCCTCGCCCTGCCGCCAGAACAGCAGTTCCGAGCGGTTGGCAATAAAGACCTCCCCCGACGCCCCGGTGAAAAACACCGCCGGCAGCGAGCCCCGCCAAGTCTGTTCCACATCCGCCACATCGGCCACCACCACCAAGGCGCCGCGCACGCTGCCATCGGCGGCAAAGGCCGGGGCGGCGTAGAAATAGGCACGCTTGCCCTCGGGCTGCAAAACCCCGTGGCCGGTGCCCAGGGCGCCCTGCTTGGCGCGGCGGAAATAGCCTTCCTGCGCCACGCTGGCCCCCTGCACCCCTTCCGCGGCCGCCAGCACCGCCCCATCGGCACCGGCAAAGAACACGTCCAGCGCCGCGGTCTTGTCCGCCACCGCGCGCAGCAGCGCCGCCGCCCGTTCCCGCGCCGCGGCAGTGGAGAGGTCCTCCAGCACCGGATGCCCGGCGGTCAGCACCGCCAGCTCCTGGTAGATCTGCAACTGGCTGCTGACCCGGTCCGAGGCCAGCGCCAGGTCCGCGGCGCTGCGCTCGGCCAGGCTGTCCAAAGCCTGCCGGTAGCCATAGGACCAGACCGCCAGCGCCAGCGCCGCCACCGCCAGCAGGAACCCGGCCGGCAGGCTGAAGCGGAGAAATCTCTGTGTTTTCATGGTGCCACGTTAACAGCGCGCCCCTTGCATTGGCCAGCCGCAACGGCAAGATCAGCACCATGAAGACCTTGACCCAGTCCCCCGCCGACCCCGGTTTCGTGCAAAACCCCTATCCCTTCTATGCAAAGGCGCAGGAACAAGGCCAGCTGCACTACTGGCAGGATTACGGCATGGTCGCCGCCTTCGGCCACACGGCGGTGCATATGCTGCTGCGCGACCGCCGCTTCGGCCGCGAAATGCCGGAGGAAATGCGCAAACCCGGCCCCGCCCATCTTGCCCCCTTCCTGGCGGCGGAGGCGCATTCGATGCTGGAAGCGGAGCCGCCCCGCCACACCCGGCTGCGCAAACTGGTGCTGCACGCCTTCACCTCCCGCGGGATCGCCGCGCTGGAGCCGGGCATCACGGCGCTGTGCCATCAGCTGATCGACGCCTTCCCGGACCGGCCCTTCGACCTGCTGGACGCCTATTGCACCCAGGTGCCCGTGATCACCATCTGCCGCCTGCTGGGGGTGCCCGAAGACATGGCGCCGCAGCTGCTGGACTGGTCGCACCGGATGGTGGCGATGTACCAGGCCCTCCGCACGGAAGACACCGAACATGCCGCAGCCCAGGCGGCACAGGCGTTTTCGGATTTCCTGCGCGGCTATATCGAGGAACGCCGCACTGATCCCCGCGATGACCTGATCTCCCGGCTGATCGCAGCCGGGGCAGAAGGCGGCAAACTGTCCACGGATGAGCTCATCGGCACCTGCATCCTGCTGCTGAACGCAGGCCACGAGGCCTCGGTGCATGCCCTGGGCAACGGCGTCAAGACGATGCTGCAGCACGGCTGGGACCCGTTCTGGCTGGCACCGGACGGCATCGATGGGCTGGTCGAGGAAATCCTGCGCTATGACCCGCCGCTGCACATGTTCACCCGCTACGCCTATGAAGAGGCCGAGGTCTTTGGCCACACCTTCCAGCGCGGCGATCAGGTGGCCTTGCTGCTGGGGGCAGCCAACCGCGACCCGAAAGCGCTGGACCAGCCGCACCGCTTCAATCCGGCCCGCCCGCCCAAGGTGAACAAAAGCTTCGGCGGCGGCCTGCATTTCTGCGCCGGCGCGCCGCTGGCGCGGCTGGAAATGCAGATCGCCCTGCAGGTCCTGTTCACCCGCTGCCCGCAGCTGAAACTGGCAGCAGAGCCGGTATATGCCAACAGCTACCACTTCCACGGCCTCTCTGAACTGCTTGTGACGCAAAAATAAAACCGGCAAGCTCCCGCCCGCGCCGCAGGGATCAAAGATCCCTTTGCCCGGTTGGGCCCGGCGCCGCTGACGCGGCGCGGCTCCTCCTCTTTCATCTTGCCAAAAATACTCCGGGGGTGAGGCGCCTTGGCGCCGAGGGGGCAGCGCCCCCTGCCTTACCTGTCCGCATGCCGCTCCGGCAGCATCTGAGCCGCAGCCATGGCGGAGCTGTTCAGCAGCCAGTCCCGGAAGGCGGCCACCTTGGGGTCGTGCCACTTCTGCCGCTCTCCGATCAGCGCATAGGCCCCGGCCGGGGTGGTGCAGGTCATCTCCGGGAACGGCAGCACCAGATCGCCGCGGGCCAGCTCATCGCGGCACAGAACCAGATCCGCCATCACCACCCCGGCCCCGATCACCGCCGCGCGGGTGGCCATGTCAAGGTTGGGAAAGACTTCGCCGCCGGCAGGCTCCACCCCCTCCACCCCGAAATGCCGCAGCCAGGTTGCCCAGTCCTCGCGGCGCGGGGTTTCGTGCAGCAGCCTGAGACCCGCCAGCGCCGCCGGCCCCTCCGCCAGCGCGGGCAGCAGCGACGGGGCGCAGGCCGGCGAGAGGATCATGCCGAACAGCGGCATCACCTCGATATCCGCAGGCCGCCCGGGAATGTTCTCCAGCGAAATGCCCAGATCGTATTCCGCCCGTTCAAACCCCTTGCTGCCGTAGAAATCGGTGGCCAGCCGCAGGGTGATCTCCGGATGCGCGGCGCGGAACGCCTCCAGCTGCGGCAGCAGCCAGCGCAGCGACAGGGTCGGCGGGCAGATCACCCGCAGCTCGGCGGCGTCCGCGGCGATCCGGTCCACCTCCTGCTGCATCATCGCAAAGGCCTCGGTCAGCACCGGCAAGAGCCGCTGCCCCGCCGCCGTCAGTTCCACCCCGCGGGCGTGGCGGTGGAACAGCTGCACGCCGATGTGCTCTTCCAGGATCTTGATCTGGCGGCTGACGGCGCCGCGGGTCACGAACAGCTCGTCCGCCGCGGCGATGTAACCCTGGTGGCGGGCGGCGGCCTCGAAGGCACGCAAGGCATTGAGGGGCGGCAGGCGCATCATCTCACCATGGATCAGTTTTTCTGATCCATGGTGCATTTTAACTGGTTTGCGCGCAAGCCCCGGCGGGCGGTACATCTGTCCTCCAGATTGGAGGAACTGCCATGGTTACTGAATTCAGACACGCGGGAGCACAGCCCTCCGCTTCTTTGGCCAGCCGTGTCTTCCGTTGGATCACAGGGCTTTGGGGATCGAGGAAAACTCACCCATGCCTATCCGCACTGCGGCAAGAGGTGCAGGTGCCGCGCTGCGATCTGGAGCGGCTGAGCGAAATCTCTCCGCACCTTTTGGCGGATATTGGCGTGACGCCGGAAACCGCCGCCGGGGAAACCTCCCCCTGGCGGCTGGAAGACGGGCGGCACCTGCTGCTGCGCCCTCCCCTCTGACCGCACCCCAAAGCCTGCACTGCCGGGCAGACACCGCTCCTGCTGCATCTTTCGCCCCCCCCAAGGGGTCAGAAGCGCCTTGCGCAAAAAACGTCCATTTTTTCCAGCAAAGGCCCCCGCCCTCGGCTCCTGGCGCACACGTGCCTCTTTCTGGTCCTAAATACTCAAAATCCTAGGCCTGCAGCGGCAGCATCGTTGTCGATTTGATCTCTTCCATCGACAAAAGCGCGGTCACATTGTGCACTTTCACCTCGGAAATCAGCGCCTGGTAGAAGACGTCATAGGCCCGGGCGTTCTGCACCCGCACCTTGAGGATATAGTCGATGTCGCCTGCCAGCCGGTGCGCCTCCTGCACCTCGGGGCGGTCGCGCAGCGCTTTCAGGAACTTGGCCTGCCAGTCCGCCTCATGCTCGGAGGTGCGGATCAGGACAAAGAAACAGGCCTCAAACCCCAGTGAATCCGCGTCCAGCAGTACCGTTTGCTGGCCGATCACCCCGGCCTCCTTGAGCTTGCGGATGCAATTCCACACCGGTGTCTTGGAAGAGCCCACCCGGCGGGCGATTTCGTCCAGCGACTGGCTGGCGTCGCGCTGCAGTTCAGCCAGAATTTTCCTGTCCGTGCCGTCGATCCGCACCGTCATTCCTGTTTTCTCCTGTTCAAGAGGACCATCGGCCCGGGTTTTGCCCCTTGCGGAACCAATGTTCTTATTTACCTGCCCATATAGCGCAATACCGGGAATATTTCCTATATCTACCCCCAAGTCAAACCACCTTGGAGAGGGATTCCGGAATGTCCGCACCGATGACACATGCCGCCAATGCCACCGCTCACACCCGCGGCGGCAAGGCTTGTATGGTTGCGGGCCAGGTTGCCTTTGCGGGCTCCGGCCCCGGCGACCCGGATCTGCTGACCGTCAAAGCCCTGCGCGCGCTGCAGGAGGCTGACGTGATCCTCTATGACCGCCTGGTCAGCGAGGAGATCATGGCGCTGGCCGGCCCGCAGGCGGTGCTGGAGAATGTCGGCAAGGAGGGTTTCGGCCCGCAAGTCTCGCAGGAAGAGATCTGCGCGCGCCTGGTGGCCCATGCCAAGGCCGGCAAGAAGGTGCTGCGGCTGAAGGCCGGCGATCCCACCATCTTTGCCCGTCTGGATGAAGAGCTGACCGCCCTTGAAGCGGCCGGCATCGCCAGCCAGATCATCCCCGGCATCACCGCGGCCTCCGCAGCTGTGGCCGGCATCGGCCAGAGCCTCACCCAGCGCGGCCGCAACTCCTCGGTCCGGTTCCTGACCGGCCACGACATGAAAGGCTTTGCCGATCATGACTGGGCAGCACTTGCGCGCCCCGGGGAAGTGGCCGCTGTCTATATGGGCAAGAAATCTGCCCGCTTTGTGCAGGGCCGCCTGATCATGCATGGCGCCGGCCGCGCAACGCCGGTGACCATCGTCGAAAACGCCTCGCGCCCGGAACAGCGGGTGCTGGAAACCAATCTGGACCGCCTGCCCGCCGACTTGGATGCGGCTGGTTTTGACGGCCCTGCCCTTACATTCCTGGGCCTTGCGCCGCGCAAAGCGGTTTCTGCCCTGAACGATCTCAAAACGGAGCTTGCATAATGGCCCGCGCTTTTACGCCCAAAGTCATCACTGCCAACGACCTGCTCGAAGGCGACGTGATCTATTTCACCGCTCAGGACACCTGGACCCGGCACATGTCCGAGGCCGAGCTGATCACCGATGAGGCCGACGCTCAGCTGCGCCTGATCGAAGCCGAGAAGCAGAACATCAAGATCGTTGGCGCCTATCTGGCCGACGCCAAGGCAGGCCCGAACGGCCCCGAACCGACCCATTTCCGCGAGGAGTTCCGCCGCACCGGTCCCTCCAACTACTTCCACGGCAAGCAAGAGGCGCGCGCAGATGTATAAGTACAACGAGTTTGACGAAGCCTTCCTGGCTGAACGCAACGCCCAGTTCCGCGCCCAGGTCGAGCGCCGCATCGACGGCTCCCTTACCGAGGAAGAATTCCGCCCCCTGCGCCTGATGAACGGCGTCTATCTGCAGCTGCACGCCTATATGCTGCGGGTCGCGATCCCCTATGGCACCCTGAACCCCGACCAGATGCGCGCCCTGGCGCTGCTGGCCGAGAAGTGGGACCGCGGCTACGGCCATTTCACCACCCGCCAGAACATCCAGTACAACTGGCCGAAGCTGCGCGACCTGCCGGACATGCTGGACGCGCTGGGCAAGGTTGGCCTGCACGCCATCCAGACCTCGGGCAACACCATCCGCAACACCACCGCCGACCACTTTGCCGGCGCCGCCGCGGAAGAAGCCGCCGACCCGCGCCCCTATGCCGAGCTGATCCGCCAGTGGTCCACCGACCACCCGGAATTCCAGTTCCTGGGCCGCAAGTTCAAGATCGCCATCACCGGCAGCGACACCGACCGTGCCGTGATCAAGGCGCATGACGTGGGCCTGCAGGTGGTTGAGCAGGACGGCCAAATCGGCTTCAAGGTCATCGTTGGCGGCGGCTTGGGCCGTACCCCGATGATCGGCAAGACCCTGCGCGAGTTCCTGCCGCAGGCGGATCTGCTGCCCTATCTGGAGTCGGTTCTGACCGTCTACAACGTGCTGGGCCGCCGCGACAACAAGTACAAGGCGCGCATCAAGATCACCGTCTCCGAGAACGGCATCGACACCTACCGCGCGATGACCGAGGAAGCCTTCCTGACCATCCGCGGCCAGTACGATGGCACCGACCAGCAGCTGCTGGAAGAGATCAAGGCGCATTTCACCGCGCCGGAGTTCCGCTCGGGTTCCACCGAGGCGTTTGACACCGCATACGAAAACGACCCGGTGTTCCGTGCCTGGGCCGACACCAACCTGGACCAGCACCGCGCCGAAGGCCACGCCATCGCCACCATCTCGATCAAGGCGCATGGCGCAACCCCGGGCGACGCAAGCGCTGAGCAGATCCGCGTGATGGCGGACCTGGCCGAACAGTATGGCTATGGCGAGCTGCGCATCAGCCACCAGCAGAACGTGATCCTGCCGCATGTCCACAAATCGGACCTGCCCGCGATCCACGCCAAGCTGAAGGAACACGGGCTGGCCACTGCCAACCTGGGCCTGATCTCGGACATCATCGCCTGCCCCGGCATGGACTACTGCAACCTGGCCACCGCGCGCTCGATTCCCGTGGCGCAGGAGATTGCCACCCGCTTTGACGAGCTGAAGCTGGAGCATGACATCGGTCATTTGCAGATCAAGATCTCGGGCTGCATCAACGCCTGCGGCCACCACCATGTGGGCCACATCGGCATCCTGGGCCTGGACCGCGCCGGCGTCGAGAACTACCAGATCACCCTGGGCGGCGACGCCTCGGAAAACGCCGCCATCGGCACCCGCACCGGCCCCGGTTTTGCCTATGACGAGATCGTGCCTGCGGTGGAGCGGATCGTGGAGACTTACCTCACGGTGCGCGAGCACGCCGAGGAGACCTTTATCGAGACCTACCGCCGGGTTGGCATGGACCCCTTCAAGGCCGCGCTCTACCCCGAGGCCGCAAAGAAAGTCGCCTGATCTGATGTTCCAGACAGCCGGAAACAAGCCCGCCGGAGAAGCAGAGCTTCTCCGGGACCGGGAGCTGGCCGCCAAGGCGGAGGCGCTGAATGCGCGCTTCCGCCACCATTCGGCCACCTCGGTGATGGAGGGCGCATTGCAGGACGCAGGGCACATCGCCCTGGTCTCCTCTTTCGGCGCGGAATCCGTGGTGCTCTTGCATATGGCCGCGATCATCGACCCGATGACCCCGGTTGTGTTCGTGGACACCGAGCTGCTGTTCACCGAGACGCTGATCTATCAGCAGGAGGTGAGCGAACGCCTGGGCCTGCGCAATGTGCGCATCATCCGCGCCGACGACATCGCCGAAAAGGACCCCTACGGGGCCCTCAAGTTCAGCGACAAGGACGCCTGCTGCACCCTGCGCAAGACGGTGCCGCTGCAGAAGGCGCTGGCGAATTACGACGGCTGGATTACGGGGCGCAAGCGGTTCCAGTCCGGTACCCGTGCGGCGCTGGAGTTCTTCGAGGTCGAAGAAGGCACCGGGCGGCTCAAGATCAACCCGCTGGCCCATTGGGCGCCGGAAGACGTGCGCGCCTATATGGATGAAAACCGCCTGCCCCGCCATCCGCTGGTGGCCAAGGGCTACCCTTCGATCGGCTGTGCGCCCTGCACCAGCCCGGTCAAGGAAGGCGAAGACCCGCGTGCCGGCCGGTGGCGCGGCGAGAACAAAGAAGAATGCGGCATCCACGTGGTGGACGGCCAGTTTGTGCGCACAGGAGCGTGAGTAAGATGACTGTAATTGTGACCGACACCGGATTTGCCCAGGACGACTGGGAAGGCGGCTTTGAAGGCAGCAATGTGCTTGAGCTTGCCTCTGATGCCAACCTGGCTGAGGACGCCGCTGACCTGAGCGGCGTTGAGCTGGTCCGCATCAGCTTCCCCAGCTTTGCCGACGGGCGCGGCTTTACCCTGGCCCGCCAGCTGCGGCTGAAAGGCTATGAAGGCCGCCTGCGCGCCTTTGGCCATGTGATCGCCGATCAGTATGCCATGGCCCGCCGCTCCGGCTTTGACGAGGTGGAACTGACTGACGAGCTGGCCGCCCGCCAGCCCGAAGACCAATGGCTTGCCCGTGCCAACTGGCAGGACCACAGCTACCAGGCCCGCCTGCGCGGCAGCACCGCTGCCCGCTAAGCCAGCCCCCTGAACCCCGGGAATACCCCTATGACGACCGGTCCCGTTTCAAAAAAACGCGGGGCCGGTTTCATAAAACAAGGGTTTTCCTGACTTCGATCAACGATTAATCAGAGGTGCCGGCTTACTCCTCCGGCAGTGCAAGCGATGAATGAGATGACCGCCGTGACCGATACTGCAACTGATCCCAAGCCGGCCAAAGCCGTACCGGCGCTGCCCGATGCCCAGACCGTGACTGAGGTCAAGCACTGGACCGACAAGCTGTTCTCCTTCAAGGTGACCCGTCCGGCCTCCCTGCGGTTCCGCTCGGGCGAGTTTGTGATGATCGGCCTGATGAACGACCCCGACCCCAAGACCGGCAAGGTAAAGCCCTTGCTGCGCGCCTATTCCATTGCCTCGCCGTCCTGGGATGAGGAAATGGAATTCTACTCAATCAAGGTCGAGGACGGCCCGCTGACCTCGCGCCTGCAGCACATCCAGCCGGGCGACGAGATCATCCTGCGCCCCAAGCCCGTTGGCACCCTGGTGCATGACGCGCTGCTGCCGGGCAAGCGGATCTGGTTCTTTGCCACCGGCACCGGCTTTGCGCCGTTCGCCTCGCTCTTGCGCGAGCCGCAGACCTATGAGGATTACGACGAGGTCATCATCACCCACACTTGCCGCACCGCCGGTGAGCTGACTTATGGCCGGGAGCTGATCGAAAGCCTGAAAGACGACGAGCTCTTGAACGAGGTGATCGGCGAAGGCTTCTGGAAGAAGATCAAATACTACCCGACCACCACCCGCGAAGAGAGCCCCAAGATGGGCCGCATCACCGACCTGATGCGCTCGGGCGAGGCCTTTGCCGATCTTGGCGTGCCGCCGCTGAACCCGGACACCGACCGCGCGATGATCTGCGGCAACCTGGCGTTCAATCTGGAGCTCAAGGATCTGTTTGAGAACACCTATGGGCTGGAAGAAGGCGCCAATTCAAAACCGCTGCATTTTGTCGTGGAAAAAGCCTTCCTCGACTAAAATTCTGCCGGCAATTTTACAAAAAGCGGGAGGTTTCGGCCTCCCGTTTATCTTTTGTTGGGGATGATTCTGTAATCCGGTTTGCAAGTATCCAGAATGGAGCAAGCCCAATGCAGAATGAACTGGCCTCCGGGCAGTCGCCCGTCTTCATGTCCGTCAGAACCGAATCCGGCAAAGCCCGGGTGCGGGCCGCGGTTGCAGGCTTTCAATCCCGCCCCGGTCAGGTTCAGCCCTCGATCCCGGAGAAGATTGCCGCCGTCAAAGCGCGCTATGATGCCCGCAGCATCACCGGCCATGGCATCGACGAGATGTTTGACGCCCTGGTGCAGGCCGGCCAGCCGGTGACCGCACCGATGCTGCTTCTGAACTCGATGGGCGAGAAATTCCGCGGCCATCTGGCCGGCATCACCGGCACCGCCTTTGACGGCAGCAAGCCGATTGATCTGGTGGCAGTGGCGCAGCTGCAGATCCACCGGGCCCGCAAACAGGGCGGCAGCAGCGCCGGCTGGGAGACCTTCCTGGCCTTCCTGGCGCCGCCGCAGCAGCCCCTGCCGCCGGAGCAGGCGCAAGCCCAGGCAAAACCGCAGCCGCAGGCAGAACCGCAGCCTGCAATGCAGGCCGCCGCCGCCTCCGCGTCTTTGGCCGGCAGTTCAAACCCGCTGGAGCAAATCGCCCGCCTCGCACAGCAAGCGCAGGCACGGCCGCATTAACCGGGCCGGCAAAGACAAAAGGGCCCGGCCGCCGGAAAACCGGCAGCCGGGCCCTGATCATTTCCAAGGCTGCTTTTTAGCGGAGCGTGATCAGTTGCTGCCGGCGGTGGTGCCGGTTGCCGCATCCCCGGACGGCTCCAGCAGGCCCTCGACGGTGCCGGTGGCGCCTTCCACCGCGTCAGACACCGCATCCGCTGCGCTGTCCTGCACCGCATCAACCGTGCCCGAGGCCGCATCCGCAGCCCCGTCCACCGCATTGCCCGCGGCCGCCGCGGCGTCTCCGGCGGCATCAGCCGCGGCCTCGGCAGCTGCACCGGCGGTGTCCTGGACCGCGTCAACCGCACCCTCTGCGGCCTCTGCCGCGGCGCCGGCCGCATCGGTTGCGCCCTCCACAGCACCCGCAGCCGCATCCGCGGCGCCGTCCACTGCGCCCTCAACCGCATCCGCCGCAGCCTCTGCCGCGCTGTTCACAGCCTCGGCACCGTTCTCCACGGCCTCTTCCACAGCTTCTGCCGCCTCTTCCAAAGCCTGCTCAGCCGGAGCCGCGCTTTCCTCAGCCGCCTCCGGTGCGGTGCTGCTTTCGCCGCCTTCCGCCTGCGGCGCTTCCGGCGCGCTGTCCTGCGGCGCAGGGGTGTTCAGCAGGAGATAGCCGCCCACCGCAGCAGCCCCCAGGACGATCAGGATCAATAGCTGTTTCATAATGCGTTCCTTCCATGTTCCGGCCGCTCCCGGGCCGGGCCGCACGCTTTGTGCGCCTGCCTGCCAAATGAGGCCGCGGGAGGCAGGTCTCAAGGGGGAAGTTTCACCCGGACGCGTCACGGGCGGGAGCACGCCGCCAAAGCCGCCCGCGGCGGCGGAACCCTGCCGGAATCCCGTCATTTCATGGCTTTGCGCCCGCTCTGCCAATGCCGCCGCACTGCGGATTTCAAGGGAGTTTCGCAACATGCGGCCTTGAAAAGCGGCTTTCCTGCCGCCATACCCGGCTTAAGTCTTAAATCACTCGCGCGGGGGCAGTAGCGTTCCCGCACTTTTTGCAATGACAGAAGGATCGCAGTCATAGCCCGCAGACCTCATAACGCGCCGCCGCAACGCGACACCGGCCCGCGCGTCAACGAAAAAATCCGTGCCTCCGAAATCCGCCTGATCGGCGCCGATGGCGAAAACGTCGGGGTTGTTCACCCCGCCAAGGCCATGGACATGGCGGCAGAAGCCGGATTGGATCTGGTTGAAATCTCGCCCAATGCCACCCCGCCGGTGTGCAAGATCATGGACTTCGGCAAGTTCAAGTACGAACAGCAGAAGCGCGAGAGCGAAGCCCGCAAGAAGCAGAAGATCATCGAGGTCAAAGAGGTCAAGTTCCGCCCCAATACGGACACCCATGACTACGAAGTGAAGATGCGCAACGTCTACAAGTTCCTGGAGAACGGCGACAAGGTGAAGGTCACCCTGCGCTTCCGGGGCCGCGAGATGGCGCACCAGAACCTGGGCCGCGAACTGCTTGAGCGGGTGGCCGAAGACATCAAGGAGCTCGGCAAGGTCGAGAACATGCCGAAGATGGAAGGCCGCCAGATGATCATGATGATCGGCCCGCTGGCCAAGAAGTAAGCCTTTCTGCCATCCAATGTTCAGCCCCGCAGGCCGCCGCCCGCGGGGCTTTTCTTTTGCGCAATCCAATCGCGGTTAGCGCTGCCTTAACGCCTCGCCGCTAGAACGGAGGCACCCCTAATTCAAGGCACCGCAATGAAGAGTTTGACCGACGTTCAGAACACCGCATTCATGGCCATCGGCCCCAGCCGCATTGCAGCGCTGTCACTGCTGGCGCTGGTGCAGAACCAGGCCGGTCCGGCAGGCGGCGGCCCCGAAACCGACCCAAAGGCGGTGCTTGATCTTTCGGCGCAGCGCATCATTGCGGCCTATACCATGCTCGGCACCGGCCTGACGGAACTGCTGCAGGACTGCGGCTACAGCCTGCCGGAGGATCTGGACGCCAAACGCCGCAGCTGCCTGGAGATACTGGCGCCGCTCTACCGGGCAGTGGCCGAACCCGGCAAGGACATGCTGGAGGAGGCCGCAAGGATCCCGGACCTCGCAGGCCTCTGCCTCTACCGGCTGGAGCCGGTGATCTCGGGCTTCCTCAAGCAGATGGTCGAGACCCTGCGGGCGGCGCAGCAGATGCGCGAAGAATCGCGCGACGAAACCATGCGCGCCACCATCGCCAGTGCCGAAAGCGTCGGCCGCAACATCAAGTTCATCTCCTTCAACGCCTCGATCGAGGCGGCGCGGATCGGCGAGATGGGCAAGGGCTTTGCCGTCATCGCCACCGAAATCCGCGAGCTGTCGGGCAAGACACAGACCCTGCTGGAAGAGATGTCCAGCTACCTGAAGCACTGACGCAGGCGGCTCAGCCGGCCGCGGCCACCGCCCGTTTTGCCATGACACCCACCAGATGGGCGCGGTATTCCTTGGAGCCGTGCAGATCGCCGATCATGCCGCCGGCATCCACACTCAGCCCCTCCAGCGCATCCGGCGCGAAGCTGGCATCCAGCGCCGCCTCGGCCTCATGCCAGCGGAACACGCCCTCCTCCGAGGCGCCGGTGACAGCCACCCGCACGCCCGCCGCATATTTCGCTACAAACACCCCTACCAGCGCAAAGCGCGAAGCGGGCTGCAGGAACTTCTGGTAATTGGCCTTGTCCGGCACCGGCAGGCGTACCGCGGTGATGATCTCACCCTCTTCCAGCGCGGTCTCGAACAGGCCGCGGAAATAGTCGTCAGCCGTGATCTCGCGCCGGTTGGTGACGATGGTGGCGCCGCTCCCCAGCACCGCCGCCGGATAGCAGGCCGCCGGGTCGTTATTGGCCAGCGAGCCGCCAATGGTGCCGCGGTTGCGGACCGCCGGATCACCGATATGGCTGGCCAGCTCCGCCAGCGCCGGATAGGCGCCGCCTGCCGCTTCTGCCACTTCGGCATGGGTCACCGCGCCGCCGATGGTCAGCATGCCGCCGTTGTCGCTCAGCTCCTTCAGCTGCGGAATGCCCGCAAGGCTCACCAGTTTCGACGGCATCGCCAGCCGCTGCTTCAGCGTCGGGATCAGCGTCTGCCCGCCGCCCAGCGCCTGCGCGTCCTCATCCGCCAGCGCGGCCACGGCCTCGGCGACGGTTGAGGGTTTCTCGAACTCGAATTCATACATCTTCTTTTCCTTTCCAAAGAGCGTTCAGGCTCTTCTTCTGGCTGGAAATATCCCGGGGATGCGGGGGCAGCGCCCCCGCGAACACCTCATCCATTCATCGCCGCCCAGACCCGCGCAGGCGACAGCGGCATGTCGATATGGGCCACATCCTTGCCGCCCGACTGCAGCGCGTCGATCACCGCATTGACCACCGCCGGCGGCGAACCGATGGCGCCGGCCTCGCCGCAGCCCTTCACCCCCAAGGGGTTATGGGTGCAGGGGGTCTGGCAGGAATGGTCCACCTGATAGAACGGCACATCATCAGCCCGCGGCATCGCGTAATCCATGAAGGAGGCCGACAACAGCTGGCCATCCGCATCATAGGCGGCATTCTCCAGCAAAGCCTGGCCGATACCCTGCCCCAGCCCGCCATGCACCTGGCCGTCAACGATCATCGGGTTGATGATATTGCCGAAATCATCCGCCGCCGAGAAGCGCTCGATACTGACCTTGCCAGTGTCCGGATCCACCTCCACCTCGCAGGCATAGGCGCCGGCCGGATAGGTGAAGTTGGCCGGATCATAGAACGCGGTTTCCTCCAGCCCCGGCTCCAGCTCCTCCAGCGGGTAGTTGTGGGGCACATAAGCCGTCAGGGTCACATCGCCCCAGGCCACCGACTTGTCGGTGCCCGCCACGGTGAATTGGCCGTCCTTCAGCTCGATATCGGCGTCCGAGGCCTCCATCAGATGGGCGGCGATCTTCTTGGCCTTGGTGATGATCTTTTCGGTTGCCCGCACCATGGCCGAACCGCAGACCGCGATGGAGCGCGAGCCATAGGTGCCCATGCCAAACGGCACCCGGCCAGTGTCGCCATGCACGATATCGACCATGCTCTCATCAATGCCGATCATATCGGCCACCACCTGCGGGAAGGAGGTTTCATGCCCCTGCCCGTGGCTATGGGCGCCGACAAAGACGCTGATGGTGCCGGTCGCGTTCACCCGCACGGTAGCAGCATCATAAAGGCCGGCGCGCGCGCCCAGCATGCCAACGATGTTGGAGGGGGCGATGCCGCAGGCCTCGATATAGCAGTTGATGCCAAAGCCGCGCAGCTTGCCGTTTTTCTCGCTCTCGGCGCGGCGGGCGGCAAAGCCCGCCACATCGGCGACCTGCTCCAGCTTGTCCATCGTCGCCACGTAATCACCGGTGTCATAGGTCAGCGCCATCGGGGTTTCATAGGGGAACTCACTGATGAAGTTCTGGCGGCGCAAGGCAATCGGGTCGGCGCCCAGCTCACGCGCAGCCTTGTCGATGACGCGCTCCAGCTGGAAGGTCGCCTCGGGCCGGCCGGCACCGCGGTAGGCATCCACCGGGACGGTGTTGGTGAAGACGGTCTTGACGTTCACCTGCACGATGGGCGTCTTGTAGTTGCCGGCCATCAGCGTGCCATGCAGGTAGCTCGGCACCGAGGTCGAGAAGGTCGAGAGATACGCGCCCATATTGGCCATCGTATTGGTGCGCAGCGCGGTGAAATTGTTGTCCGCGTCCAGTGCCAGCTCGATTTTCGTCACATGATCGCGGCCATGGGCGTCGGAGATAAACGCCTCCGACCGGGTCGAGGTCCATTTCACCGCCCGCCCGCAGGCCTTGGCGGCATGGGTGCAGAACGCCTCCTCAGCGTAGTGGAAGATCTTGGAGCCGAAGCCGCCGCCCACATCCGGGGCCACCACCCGCACCTTGTGCTCGGGCAGGCCCAGCACGAATGCGCACATCAGCAGGCGGATCACATGCGGGTTCTGGCTGGTGGTGTGGAGCGTGTATTCATCAGTGCCGCGGCTGTACTCGCCAATGGCCACGCGCGGCTCCATCGGGTTGGCGACCAGCCGGTTGTTGACCAGATCCAGCGTAGTGACATGGGCAGCACTGTCAAAGGCGGCCTGCACGGCGGCATCGTCATCATTGCCGAACACCCAGTCATAACAAAGGTTTGAGGTCAGATCCTCATGCACTTTGGTGCTGCCCTCGGCCAGTGCGGCTGCCATATCGACCACTGCGGGCTTGTCGCCCAGGTCCAGCTCGATGGCCTCAGCCGCATCGCGGGCCTGTTCCAGCGTGTCGGCGACCACGGCGGCGACGATCTCGCCCACGTGGCGGATGGTGCCGTCGGCAATGATCGGATGGCGCGGCTCCTGCTGCGGGTTGCCGTGGCGGTCGGTCACGCCCCAGCCGCAGGGGATGCCGCCGACCTCGGCAAAATCGGCGCCGGTGAAGATCTTCACCACGCCGGGCATCGCCTCAGCCGCGGAAGTGTCGATGGAATTGATGGTTGCATGGGCCACATCCGCGCGCAGGAAATGCACATGGGCCTGGCCGTGCACGTTGATGTCGTCGGTATAATTGCCGGCTCCTGTCAGGAACCGCACGTCCTCGCGCCGCTTGGGGCTGGCGCCGATGCCGTTATCTTTGGGCATGTCTGGATCTTCCTCCCTGGAGGGTGCTGCCTCGGGGCGCACCTCTTGGTCACTTACTCCTTGTTCAGCTCAGGCCGCGTGCCGGCCTGGGGTCGTGCGGTGTCACTCGGCCGCGATGGCAGAGACATCCTGGCCCGAGGCCGCCATGATCGCCTTGACGATATTGTGGTAGCCGGTGCAGCGGCACAGGTTGCCTTCCAGGTATTCGCGGATTTCAGCCTCGCTGGGCTTGGGGTTGTCTTTCAGCAGGGCTGCCGCCGACATCACCATGCCCGGCGTGCAGAAGCCGCATTGCAGACCGTGATGGTCCTGGAACGCCTGCTGGATCACGTTGAGCGAGCCATCGGCATTGGCCTGCCCTTCGATGGTGGCAACCTCTGCGCCATCCGCCTCCAGCGCCAGCATGGTGCAGGCCTTCACCGCCTTGCCGTCCACATGCACCACGCAGGCACCGCACTGGCTGGTATCGCAGCCCACATGGGTGCCGGTGAGGCCCAGTTCCTCGCGCAGGAATGATGATAGAAGCGTGCGCCCCTCGGCTTCGCCGCTGGCAGCCTTGCCATTCACGGTCATTGAGACCTTGGCCATAGTACCCTCCCTTAGCTTGATTTTTGTCTGGCTGGTCAGAGTTAACCACGGCTCCGGCCATCCGCGAAGCCCTTTCGGGCCTCTTGCGGCGGTAAAATGTGCGTCAGCAGAACTTACCTAAGGTTGTGACCCAACGTCACAAATTCGGGGCCCGCGCGATGCTGCGGGGCAGCGCTCAGCCTTCTGCATCGCGGCGCGGCATCGGGCGGGTCGGGATCTCTTTCAACAGGCCGCCGACCCCCATCGCGGCGATGTCCCGGGCACTGACGGGGATGCCGCAGATCACCCGTTCCAGCACCCAGTCGGCACCATTGAGCGCCGGAGAGCGGGCGCAGCCCGGCAGTCCGATCACCGGCTTGTCCTGAAAGCAGCCCAGAAACAACAGGTTGCCGGGGTCCACCGGCATGCCGAAACGGGTGACGGTGCCGCCGGCCTGCCGCACCGCCTGGGGGGCCACATCCAGCGGGTCGGAAGTGGCAGAGCCGGTCAGCACCAGCACCAGCTGCCCTGGCGCCTGGGTGATGGCCTCTGCCAGCGCATCCTCCCGGTGCGGCACCACCACGCGCGGCGACAGCGTGATCCCCATCCGGTGCAGGCGGCCTGCCATTGCCGCACGCCCCTTGTCCGGCGGAGTGTCCGCACTCACGGCAGTTTCGATCAGCGTGGCAGAGGCGAACACCGGCGGCAGCACCCGGATGGCGTCCCCTGCCCCTGCGCTTGCGCGGCGGATGGCATCACCTGACACCCCGTATGAGATGATCTTGATCGTCGCCAGCATGCCCCCCGCATCGGCGCGGTGATAGTCCGGCACGGTGGCAACGGTGATCATCGGATCAACCGCATTCACCGCCTCCAGCCTGTCCCTGTCCAGCCGCACCAGCCCGGCGCCCGCGGCATAAAGGTTCACCCGCCCGGTGCCCGCGCCCGAGATCCGGATGCCCTGCGCGTTCGGATCCGGGATCAGCGCGTTTGCAAGCGCCTGGGCCGCGGCATCCTCATGCAGGTCGGCGGGGTCGAGCCGGGCGACGGTCAGGGTGTCATGGCCCGCGGCGGCGAGGTCCGCGAGGTCATCCGCGCTCAGCTCCGTGCCCTTGGCGATCTTGCGGGAGGCGCCCTGCAAGGAGTGGGCAAGGATTGCGCCTTCGGCGTCCTTGAGGGGGACCGGGCCGAACCTCATGGCTGTTTGCCGCGCAGCACGGCGGTCATTTCCGCCAGGATGGAGACGGCGATTTCCGCCGGACCCGCCGCGCCGACATCGAGGCCGATAGGGCCGTGGATGCGGTTGATCTGGTCTTCAGAGAAACCAGCCTCTTGCATCCGCGCGGCGCGGGCAGCGTGGGTCTTCTTGCTGCCCAGCGCGCCGATATAGAACACATCTGCCTTGAGTGCGGCTTGCAAAGCCGGGTCGTCCAGTTTCGGATCGTGTGTCAGCAGCACCAGCGCGGTGCGGGTGTCGAGGCCGAGTTGTTCAACTGCCTCATCCGGCCAGTCGTCCATCAGCGTCTCGCCGGGGAAGCGTTCGGGGGAGGCGAATGCGGCGCGCGGGTCGATGATCACCGGGTCATAACCGGCAATCCGCGCCATCGGCACCAGGGCTTGCGTAATGTGCACCGCGCCGACGCAGACCAGCCGCAGCGGCGGGTTGTGGACGGCCACAAAGGTCTCGCCGTCCTCCTCCAGCCCGGAGCGGTCCATGCGCATCCGGTCCGGGTAACCTTCGCGCGCCAGGCGGCGGGTGCCGGTCGCCAGGTTCACTTCATAAGCCACGGGGGTGCGGCTGGCTCGGGCCTGCACCAGGTCCTGCAGCAGCGCCTCGGGCAATGCGGAGCCGATCGGTTCCACCAGCACCTTGATGGTGCCGCCGCAGGCAAGACCGACGGCAAAGGCGTCCGCGTCGCTGACGCCGAATTCCAGCAGCCGGTGCTTGCCGTCCTTCAGCGCCTCCAGCGCTTCCATGACCACCGCGCCTTCGACGCAGCCGCCGGAGACGGAACCTTCGATCTGCCCGTCATCGGAGACCGCCAGCTGCGAGCCCGTGCGCCGCGGCGCCGAGCCCCAGGTCTGCACCACTGTGGCAAGAGCCGCACCCCTGCCTGCGCGGTGCCAGTCCAGCGCAGTTTCCGGCGCGTTTTCGAATTGGGTTCTGTGCTGCTGCATCTTGCGTCCTCCCCGGCCGCTTGGGCGGCGCTTGCCCCTAAACCTCGGCGCTGGCACGGGAAGTTTCAAGCCGGAAGCCGCCCCACAACACAGGAAAACGCCCGCCGTCCCCCGCGGCGGGCGCTCCCTCTGCCCTTGGCGCGGCTTACTCCGCCGGCTGCGCGGCAGCCTTCTGCGGCACCAGCCGTTCCGGCAGGGCAAAGGCCAGCGCGATGAAGCCAAGGCCCAGCACAATCCCCAAAAGGTCGCCGGGCAGTGCCATCAGCCCCTCATACCTGGCGCCGGGAACGGTGCCGAGCGTCACCTTGCCGCCTGCGATCTTGTCCAGCAGGCCGCTGGCCTTCCAGGCCGGATAGGTGGCCATATAGGCAGCCGCACCCAAGAGGCCGCCCGCGATAAAGAACAGCGCGTCTTTACGCCCGGTCGCTGCGGCCACAACGCCGGTGCCGGGGCAATAGCCCGCAATGGCCCAACCCGCGCCCAGCAGCAGTCCGCCGAGGAAAACACCGGCATAGGCGGTCTTGACCGACATGTGGCCGACATCAACCAGCCCCGCCATCTGGCCGCCGAACATCAGCACCGAACCGGTGCCGATCGCCAGCAGGATGGATTTCGCCAGGTTCACATTGGTGAGGTTCAGCATCTTGCCGATCACCGTGGGGTTGGCGGCCCCGATCCGGTCCAGCACCGCGCCAAAGGCAGCGCCGATCACGATTGCCAGGATGATGGTGGTCATGGCTCAGGCCTCCTGTTTGAACATGATGAGGGACACGGGGATGGCTGCGGCAAAGGCACCGGCGGCAAAGATGTAGCCCGACAATGCGGTCTGCATCATGCCGGACATCATGTGGCCGGAGGTGCAGCCGCCCGCCAGCCGCGCGCCATAAAGCACGATGAACCCGCCGAAGAAGGCCGCAGCATAGCGTTTGACCTTGCAGTCTCCGAAATTGGCGCGCCACAGGGCGGGGATGCTGCGGTCCCCCTTGGCGATGCCGCCGCGCAGCTTGGCTGACAAGAGCCCGCCCAGCGCCATCGCCAGCACAAAGACAAAGCTGTAGTTCAGCGGACTGGCCACGGCCTTGGCATATTTGCCATCCGATTTCGCCAGATAGGCGTTGGTGGAGGTGTATCCTTCGGCGGTCTGCGTCACCAGATCCGGGGACACCGCATCTGCGGCAATTCCGTTCAGGATCACGAATTGCGTGGATACGCCGATCGGTTTGACCAGCAGCACCGCCAGGAAGAACACCAGCCCCAGCAGGAGCCCCCCGGCTTTCCAGTTGAGTGGCATGTTTGCTCCTTTCGCACGTTACATTCCATTTTTGGAATACCACGAAGCGCAGGGGACCGGGTTGATCCAGATCAACTCACATTCCATTTTTGGAATTCTATTAATGCCGCCTCAGAGCAGCGCCATCAGCCGCGCCTTCTCGCCTGCGTCATGGGGGCTGGAGATCACCCGCGCCAGGTCTTGCAGCGAGGCGATGGAATGGCCCGCGCGGAAGCTGTCGGCATAGGGCAGCATGGCGCGGATGCCCTGGGCCTTGGGGGCAAAACCGTCCCAGCGCAGCAGGGGGTTAAGCCAGATCAGCCGGCGCGATGACAGCTGCAAGCGCTGCATTTCGCGCTCCAGCCCTTCCGGGTCGCCGCGGTCCAGCCCGTCGGTGATCAACAGCACCACCGCCCCCTGCCCCATCACCCGGCGCGACCAGTCGCGGTTGAAGGCGTGCAGGCAGTCGCCGATGCGGGTGCCGCCCTCCCAATCCTGCGCCTCAGCGCCGGCGGCGGCCAGGGCGGCATCCACATCGCGCTGTTTGAGGTGGCGGGTGATATTGGTGAGGCGGGTGCCGAAGGTGAAGCCATGCACCTGCGCCCAGCCCTGCCCCTTGGCATTGGCGGCGGCGTGCAGAAAATGCAGGATGATGCGGCTGTACTGGCTCATCGAGCCGGAAATGTCGCAGAGCACCACCAGATTGGGCCAGCGGATGCGGCGCTTGGCGCGGGCGATCTGCTGCAGGTCGCCGCCTTGGCGCGCAGCATTGCGCAAGGTCCGGCGCCAGTCGGCCCGCTGCCCCTTGGGCGCGGCCATCAGGCGGCGGGACTGGATTGGCGTCACCGGCAGTGCGAGCTGCGCCAGAATGCGCTTGGCGGCGGCGATCTCGGCGGTGCTCATCTGTTCGAAATCGAGGCTGCGCAGGCGTTCCTCTGCCGACATGGTGAGGGTGGAGTCGACCTCGATTTCGGTACCGTCCTCTGGGCTTTCCGGCGTCCCCGGCGGTTTCTGCATCCCGTCCAGCAGCGCCTCAGCCGCGCGTTTTTCTGCCGGCTTGGCGGCGCGCTCCTCCTGCACGCCGCGGATCGCGGGCAGCATCGCGGCCATCATGTGCTCCAGATAGCGCGGGTCGCGCCAGAACAGGCGGAAGACCTGGGCGAACACAACCCGCTGTTCCGGCTTGGTGACGAAACAGGCGTGCAGGGCCCAATAGAAGTCCTGCCGGCTGGTAAAGCCTGCCGCCGCCACCGCCTGGACCGCGTCCAGTACCCGGCCCGGGCCAACGGGCAGCCCGGCCTTGCGCAAAGCGCGGGCGAAATGGGTGAGGTTCCGGACCAGTTTGGGGTGGTCTGGCAGGGTCAGCGGCGGGGTGTCAGGCATATGCCTTGATGGGGGCGCTGCCCCCATACCCCCGGAGTATTTTCTGACCAGAAAGAAGCATCAGGCGGCGTCGAGGCTGGCGCGGGCCTGGTCGAGAATACGCTTGGCCTCGGAGCCGTGCAGGCGGGCGATGTCGTCCTGGTATTTGAGGATGGCGCCCAGCGTGTCGGCGATCACCTCGGGGCTGAGGGCGATCACGTCCAGCGCCAAAAGGCAATTGGCCCAGTCAATGGTTTCGGCGACACCCGGTTTCTTGAACAGGTCCTCGGTGCGCAAAGCCTGCACGAAGGCGACGATTTCGCGGCTGAGCTGCCGGCTGGCCTCGGGGGCGCGGGCCTGGAGGATTTCAATCTCGCGGGTGAAATCGGGGTAGTCCACCCAGTGATAGAGGCAGCGGCGTTTCAGGGCGTCATGCACCTCCCGGGTGCGGTTGGAGGTGAGCACCACAACCGGCGGCTCCGGCGCCTGGATGGTGCCAAGCTCGGGGATGGTGACCTGAAAATCTGAGAGCGCTTCCAAGAGGAAGGCCTCAAAGGGTTCGTCGGTGCGGTCCAGCTCGTCGATCAGCAGCACCGGGGCGCCGTTTTCATCGGGCCGCATGGCTTGCAACAGCGGCCGTTCGACCAGATACTCCGCGGAGAAGAGCTCTGATTGCAGGGCGGCCCGGTCGGCTTCGCCTGCGGCCTCAGCGGTGCGGATGGCAACCATCTGGGCGGCGAAGTTCCATTCGTAGACGGCGCTGGCGGCATCCAGGCCTTCATAGCATTGCAGCCGGATCAGGCGGCGCCCCAGGCAGGCGGCCAGCGCCTTGGCGATCTCTGTCTTGCCGGTGCCCGCTTCGCCCTCGAGGAACAGCGGCCGGCCCAGTTTCAAGGAGAGGAACACCACCGTGGCCAGCGCCCGGCCGCAGACATAGCCCTGGGCCGAGAGCATGGTTTGCACCTGATCGATGGATTGCGGCTGCATGGGCGGGCCTCCTGTTTGCCTGCCAACAGGCCATGCGGGGCGGCGCCGGTCAAGCCATGCCGGGCTGCGACGCTGCGGCGGCGGGGCGGCGGCGGGGCGGGCGCAGCCAATCGTGACGCCCTTGGGAAGAGTTGTATAAACCGGTGCGCCGGGTAAAACTCGTTCTCAGGAAGGCTGCGCCACCGGCGCGGGGCCGGCAAAAGAGAGACACCGCATATGCACGACGCGCAGAAACAGCTGGAAACCCTCCGCCGCCAGGTCCGGGAGCACCAGGGCTGATGCGGGTGCTGGCGGTTCTCTGCGTGCGCAACGAAGGCGCGTTCCTGCTGGAATGGCTGGCCCATCACCGGGCCGCTGGCTTCACCGATTTCCTGGTGTTCTCCAACAACTGCCAGGATGGCACTGCCAGGATGCTGGACCGGCTGGAGGAGATGGGGCAGCTGACCCACCTGCGCAATGAGGGGCCGTATGACAAGGGCGGCATCCAGTTCACCGCGCTGAAGCGGGCCGACAAGCATCCGCTGATGAAGGCGGCAGACTGGGTCATGGTGCTGGATATAGACGAATTTCTCTGCATCAAGACCGGCGCTGGCACGGTGGCGGATCTGCTGGCAGCTTTGCCGGAGGCGGATGCCGTCACCCTGACCTGGCGGCTGTTCGGCAATGGCGGCATCGTGCGCTATGAGGATGCGCCGGTCACTGCGCAATTCACCCGCTGCGCGCCGGAGGTGGTGCATTGGCCGTGGCGGGCGGTGATGTTCAAGACGCTTTACCGCAATGACGGCACCTACCGCAAATGCGGCGTGCACCGGCCGCGCGACGTGCGCGATGCGGCGCGGCTGGTGGGGTTCCGCTGGTTCGACTGCGAGGGCCGCGCGCTGGGGGAAGACTTCAAGACCCGGCGGCTGTTTTCCGACTACGGCCGGCCCAACAGCCGGCTGGCGCAGCTGAACCATTACCCGCTGGGGGCGATGGAGAGCTATGTGCTGAAAGCCGACCGCGGACGGGTCAACCGGCAGGCGGAGCTGGGCATGGATTACTGGACTGAGCGCAACTACGGCACCGATATGGACACCTCGATCTCGCGCTATGACGCCGCCCGCGCCGGGCTGCAGGCAGAGCTGATGGCGGACCCGAAGCTGGCCCGGCTGCATGCCAGGGCGGCGGAGTGGCGCCATGCGCGCTTTGCCGAGCTGATGCGCAAGGAGCCCTGCCGCGCCTTGTTTGCCCGCCTGCTGATGACACCGCCTGCCCGGCCCGTCAGCCCGGCGGCGGCGCAGCTGCTGCGCAGTTTCGCAACTCAGGATCCGGACGCAGCGCCTGCGCCGGAGGGCGGCAGCTGACCCCCCGGCCCGGGCCGGCAAACAGCCGCCGAATGAACGCCGCACTGCCGCAATGAGGCATAGGTTTTTCCAAATTTGGCCTTATTTCTCACCTAACTGTAAATGCAATCAGCACCCGGACCTATGGGGGCATAGAGGATAGCAGGCATGCAGGACGGACTTGAAACTCTGGATGAAGACCTTTCCGGGCTGAAGCCTGCCCAGTGGAAGGCCCGGATGGCGGCGCTGGCCGAAGAGCATGGCATGTACCAGCCGCTCGGCGACAAGCATTTCGCCACCTTCATCGACCAGGGCAACACATTGCTGGTGACCTTCGAGACCATCCAGGGCATCCACAACCTGTCGGATCAGGCGCAGCCGCTGGGGTTCGACCTGGTGAAGAACCTGGGCTGGTCGCATATGTGCGTGGTCTCGGACGGCGACACCTGGTTCCGCGAGGGGCGCATCTATGGCTTCTTCGACCAGCTGATCGATGACGGATTTTTCGACGAGTTCGACAATGTGATCTTTTACGGCGCGGGCCCTTGCGGCTATGCGGCGGCGGCCTATTCGGTGGCCTCCCCCGGTGCGGTGGTGGTGGCGGTGCAGCCGCAGGCGACGCTGGATCCGCGGATGACCGAATGGGACGACCGTTTTGCCGAGATGCGGCGGCTGTCGTTCACCGACCGCTACGGCTATGCGCCGGACATGCTGGATGCCGCCGATCAGGCCTATGTGATCTACGACCCGAAGGAGCAGCTGGATGCCATGCATGCGTCGCTGTTTGCCCGCAAGAATGTGACCCGGCTGCGCGCCCTGCATATGGGCGATGCGGTGCAGACCCGGCTGATCGAGATGGAGATGCTCTATCACATCCTGTCGCTGGCCGGCAGCCGCAAGCTGACCAGCGCGGCGTTCCACAAGATGTTCCGCAGCCGCCGCAACAACTCCTTCTTCCTGCGCAACCTGCTGAGCCGGCTGGAGCGGGACGACCGCCCGTTCCTGATGGCGCTTCTGTGCCGCAACGTGACCGAGCGGATGCGGGCACCGCGGTTCCGCCGCCGTCTGACCGAGCTGGAAAAACGCGCCGAAGACGGCGAGTTCAATTTCCCGGCCAAGGTCTGAGCGGCCCGGGCCATCCGCGCGCAATCAGCTTCTTCTTTTCTGCCCTGCCTTATGCTAGGCGGGCTGCATGACCGACACGCTGACCATCCCCCGCCCTGACGACTGGCATCTGCATCTGCGCGACGGCGCCATGCTGCAGGCCGTGCTGCCCGAAACCGCCCGCCATTTCGGCCGCGCCATCATCATGCCGAACCTGGTGCCGCCGGTGGTGCGCGGCGATCAGGCCGCCGCCTACCGCGAGCGCATTCTGGCGGCGCTGCCCGGGGGCATGGCGTTCGAGCCCCTGATGACGCTTTACCTGACCGAGGACACCGATCCCGAAGACGTCGCCGCGGCGCATGCCAGCGGGCTGGTGAAGGCAGTGAAGCTCTACCCGGCGGGGGCCACCACCAACTCGGCCTCGGGAGTGACCAATTTCGACAATGTCCGCCCGGTGCTGGAGAGGATGGCTGAGATCGGCCTGCCGCTCTGCACCCATGGCGAGGTCACCGATAACCACATCGACATCTTCGACCGCGAGGCGGTGTTCATCGACCGGGTGCTGGATCCGATCCGCAAGGCCACCCCCGGCCTGCGGGTGGTGATGGAGCATATCACCACCAAAAACGCCGCCGATTACGTGGCCAGCCAGGGCAGTTCGGAAGGCGGGGACCTGGGCGCGACGATCACCACGCACCACCTGATCATCAACCGCAATCACATCCTGGCAGGCGGCATCAAGCCGCATTACTACTGCCTGCCGGTGGCCAAGCGCGAGGAGCACCGCCTTGCCCTGCGCGCCGCTGCTGTCTCGGGCGACAAGCGCTATTTCCTGGGCACCGACTCGGCGCCGCATACCGACCCCAACAAGCTCAGCGAATGCGGCTGTGCCGGCTGTTTCACCGCCACCAACACCATGTCCCTCCTGGCGCATGTGTTCGAGGAAGAAGGCGCGCTGGACAAGCTGGCGGGTTTTGCCTCGGAACATGGCCCGGCGTTCTACCGCCTGCCGGTCAGCAATGAGACGCTGACGCTGACCAAGTCGGACGCGGCCGTGGAATTCCCCAAGAAGATCGAAACCGGCGACGGCCCGGTGACGGTGTTTGATCCGGGCTTCCCTGTTCACTGGAGTGCGGAATAGCCACACTTGTTAACTATCTCTTAACGATCTTAACCTCGCCCTTGCCGGGAATCAGTGGCCTCTATCATTTACTGGGCCATTCATTTCCGCCAGCATTTCTGGCTGGAATTTTTCCGGTAAAGGGCAAGGTATGACGACTTTTACACTTAGCGGCACACAGGTCGACTATAAGAATGGAAACGCCACCAAGGTAAAACCCGCCGATATTTCGGTTATCGTTTCGTCCTCCAAATCCACTTTCTCTTATACAATCGACGGGCGTGATGACGACGGCGTGGCGATCATCGACGTAAAGGACAACATTCAGCAGGTGATCGTCGGCGGGCTCAACCTGGATGATGCGGGCCACGTCCGGTCGGAAGAGACGCTGATCACCAAAGTGACCTGGTCGGGCGGCACCACCACCGTGCTGATCCTGAGCCTGGAGACCGGCGACAACACCGATACCGAATATTACTTTGCTCTGGACGGCGCGCCGCTGCCGAACCTGAAGTCGGTATCCGCCTGGGAAAGCCTCGACGACTTAATCACCAATCTGACCGATCCGACGGGCAAATTCGGCGCCGGCAAGGATATCCGCTGGTCGTCTATCGACGGCGTCTCCTCGACTGAAGACGATGAATTCTGGGGCACTCGCGGGCGCGATACTTTCAAAGGCTTTGCGGGCGACGACTATTTCACCAGCTCCAACGGCCGCGACACCTATGACGGCGGCGGCGGCGATTATGACCAGGTTGCCTTTACCAACGATCCCAACGGCGTCATTGCCAATCTGAAGACCGGCAGCGCGACCGACGGCTGGGGCAAGACCGACACTTTGAAAAGCATCGAAATGCTGCGCGGTTCCGCCCATGCTGACAAGTTCACCGGGAACGGCAAGAACAACGTGTTCCGGGGCTTGGAAGGCAAGGACACTCTGAAGGGAGGCAATGGCAAAGACGAAGTCCGCTATGACCGGGATGAACGTTTCGGCGGCACCGATGGCGTCAAGGTTGACTTGGCAAAGGGCTTCGCCATTGACGGGTTCGGCGACCGGGACACTCTGACAAGCATCGAACGCGCCCGCGGCTCCGAAAGCGCGGACGAGCTTCTGGGCAACGGCAGCGGCAACCGGCTGACGGGTCTGAGCGGGAGTGACACCCTCTCCGGCAAGGGCGGCAACGACTTGATCCTTGGCGGCGGCGGCAACGACAGAATTCTCGGTGACGCAGGTAATGACGATCTGTTTGGCGAAGCCGGAGCGGACCGTTTTATCTTCAAAGGCAATTTCGGGAACGACACAATCGGCGATTTCCAAACCGCCGGCTCCAAAGAAAAAATCGATCTGTCCGACATCGGCAGCATCAAGCATTTCAAGGATCTGAAAAACAATCATCTGTCCTCCAATTCGGACGGAGATGCAGTGATCAGCGACGGTAACGGCAACTCGATCACCCTTGACGGCATCGCCGCCGGCGATTTGTCGGGGAACGACTTTATCTTCTGATCGCCCGGGCGGGTCTGAAAAAGCCGGGGAGCAGGCTCCTGCTCCCCGAAGCCAGGGCTTCAAACCGGCAGCATTCCGGTTTATGGACAGCAAAACCGCTGCCGCAAAGGATGCCCGCATGATCCCGACTTCCTACCCGTCCAAAGAAGAAATCGCCCGGCTGTCGGCCCGGATGCTGCTGGAAATCGGCGCGGTGAACTTCAATACGGATGAGCCCTATACGCTGGCCTCCGGACTGCCCTCGCCCAGCTACATCGACTGCCGCAAGCTTATCTCCTTCCCGCGCATCCGCACCACGCTGATGGACTTCCTGACGGTGACCGTGATGCGCAATGCGGGGTTTGAGGCGTTTGACAATATTGCGGGCGGCGAAACCGCCGGCATCCCCTTTGGCGCGCTGGTGGCCGAGCGGATGGCGCTGCCGATGACCTATGTGCGCAAAAAACCCAAGGGTTACGGCCGCAATGCCCGCATCGAAGGGGTGATGACCGAGGTTCAGCGCGTGCTGCTGGTGGAAGACATGACCACCGACGGCGGCTCGAAACTGTCCTTTGTGGATGCGATCCGCGAGACCGGCGCCTCTTGCGGCCATACCGCGGTGATCTTCTACTACGACATCTTCCCCGAAACCACCAAACGCCTGGGCGACCACGGGGTTGAGCTGCATTACCTGTGCACCTGGTGGGATGTTCTGGCCGAAGCCAAGGCGCAGAAAAGCTTCAGCGAAGAGACCCTGGCCGAGGTGGAAAACTTCCTGAAGGATCCGCGCGCCTGGCAGGAGGCGCACAAGGCCTGACCGGGCACGGGGCGGAAACGCCCCTCCTGCCCCCTCCGCGGGGCGGGCAATCCGCCCATCTTTCCGCCGCTGGCCGCGGCATGCGCGCAATTCCGCCTAACGCAAGGTAAAGCGTTACGGGGCGGGCTGTGGAAAAGCCTGTCCCGAATCATTTCCCGCACCGGGCTGCGCGCAGATCTAGGGGTCTTCCCAGAAGTCCCCGCATCATATAGTCTGCATAGGACAGGTTTGCTGGCCTTTTGCGGTAAACAGCCCACAGCCCCGGCGCGGATATCCACAGGGAATCCACAGAGATTCCCAGATAGGAGAAATCCCGCCCCCGCCGTATAAGGCTGGCCTAACGACGAGAGCAGTGATGAACGAGATTACCCCTTTCGACGGCGATATGCCTCCGCCGGCCCCGATGCCGGACCAGATGCCGGGGGCCGCTCAGGCAGACCAGGCGGTGCCTGACAATGAGCTGCCGCATTCGGTTGAGGCGGAGCAGCAGCTTCTGGGCGCGATCCTGACCAACAACGAGGTCTACGACAAGATCGCGCTGATCATCGACTCGTCGCATTTCTACGATCCGGTGCATGCCCGGATCTATGAGGTGGCCGCAGCGCGCATTTCCAAGAACGCGCTGGCCTCGCCGGTGACGCTGAAGGCGTTTCTGGAAGACCACGAAGGGCTGAAGGAACTGGGCGGGCCGGCCTATCTGGCCAAGCTTGCCGGCGCGTCGATCTCCGCCTTTGCGGTGCGGGACTACGCGCAGATGATCTATGACCTGGCGATCCGGCGCGAGCTGATCGCCCTGGGCCAGAGCATTGCAGACAAGGCGCGCCGCGTCGACGTGGCGTCGGAACCAAAAGAGCAGATTGTTGAGGCGGAGCAGTCGCTTTACCAGCTGGCAGAGCAGGGCCAGACGGAAAGCGGTTTCAAATCGTTCCTCAAGGCCGTCACAGAAGCGGTCAATGTGACCAACGAGGCTTACCAGCGGGGCGGCGGCATGGCCGGCATCTCGACAGGGCTGGTGGACCTCGACAAGCAACTTGGCGGCCTGCATCCCTCGGACCTCCTCATTCTCGCAGGCCGCCCCTCTATGGGGAAAACCTCGCTGGCGACCAACATCGCCTTCAACGTCGCCAAGGCCTACAAGCGCGGGGTGAAACCCGATGGCAGCGAAGGCGCCGTGGACGGCGGCGTGGTGGGCTTCTTCAGCCTCGAGATGAGCGCCGAGCAGCTGGCGGGCCGTATTTTGGCGGAAGCCTCTGAAATCTCCTCGCACAAGATCCGCCAGGGCGACATGACAGAGGGCGAATTCCGCCGCTTTGTGCAAGCGGCGAAGGATCTGGAAAGCTGCCCGCTGTTCATCGACGACACCCCCGCGATTCCGATCTCGCAGCTGGCGGCGCGGGCGCGGCGTCTGAAACGGACGCATGGTTTGGACCTGTTGGTGGTCGACTATCTGCAGCTTTGCCGCGGCATGTCGGACAACCGGGTGAACGAGATCGCCGAAATCTCGATGGGGATGAAGGCGGTTGCGAAAGAGCTGAACATCCCGGTGATCGCCCTGTCCCAGCTGTCGCGCCAGGTGGAAAGCCGCGATGATAAACGGCCGCAGCTGTCGGACCTTCGGGAATCGGGCTCGATCGAACAGGACGCCGACGTGGTGATGTTCGTGTTCCGCGAGGAATACTATAAAGAACGGGAAAAGCCCGGCGACCACGAGCTGGAGAAAATGGAAGAGTGGAAAGAGGCGATGGAACGCCTGCACGCCAAGGCCGAGGTGATCGTCGGCAAGCAGCGTCACGGCCCCATCGGCACGGTAGAGCTGAGCTTTGAGGCGCAGTTCACCCGCTTCGGCAACCTCGCCAAAGCCTGGCAGCAGGGCTACGAGGAGCACTGAAACAGAAGGTGCACACCGCTCCTCCGCACGCTGTGTTCACTTGAAATTAAGCGAATGCGTGCACATCTATGGCGCCGGCGGCCAAAACTCAGCCTTGCTGCGTGCCGTCCGGCGCTTTATGCTGCCTGCACAGACCGGATTGTCCGGCCATTTGGGAGAATATGTATGAAACTGGGTCCTGATCCGATCATCGTTTGACCGCCGCACCGCCCGGGCCGCCGGGCCGGGCCGCGGGTCAGCTCCTGTGCGGTGCCTTGTACCGCGACAATTTCAGCTTGGGAAAGGCCAGTTTGAAGGCCATCATCAGCGCTTTACCGCTGGTTTCCGCATCGGCGCTTGATCTGCGGATCAAGTCCACCGCCTGCACCCGGCCGCCCAGCGACAGCGTCTTGTAGCTGTCATAGTTCAGCCCCTCGACCTGCGCCCGGATCTTTTCCAGGATCCCGTAGTAGTCGATCGCCTGATGCAACAGATCGCCGGGAATGAAATGCAGGCTGCTGATATGGGTGCGGTAAACCTCGGTATGGCGGGCATCGGTGACATGCGGCACCAGCTCCGGGTTTGTGCTGAGCGCCGCAAACAGCACGTCGCGGGTGGGAGACACCTTGCGGAAGGTCTCCATGTCGCGCGTGTTGAAATCGATTTCGGCAAACAGCGCCCGCACCAGCCGCTTGCGGGCTGTCATTTCGACATAGCGCAGCCGCAGAAACCAGCCCGCCGCACCGGCCGCGACCGAAAACGGCAAAACCTGGAAACGGATGCTGCCAAAGAGTTCCCAAAGCCAATCCATCGACGCTCTTATCCAAACCGCTTGCAGGCCGTGCCGATTAAACTGGCGGGCACTGCGCGAAACCACAACCATTTTTTCGCCTGTGAGCCTGCCCCGCCGCCTTTCCCACTTGACCTGCGGCCTGTCCATGTCATGAACACCGCATGAGCACGGCAAAACTGACAATCAACCTGGATGCGCTGGTCACCAACTGGCGGAATCTGGATGCGCTGACTGCTTGCGAGACCGCAGCGGTGGTGAAGGCGAACGGGTACGGCCTGGATGCAGGCCGCGTGGGCAAGGCGCTGGCCAAGGCGGGCGCGCGCAATTTCTTTGTGGCCGCGGCCGAGGAAGGCGGCGCGCTGCGCCGTGCGCTGGGGCCGGGTCCCGGCATCTCGGTGTTTTCCGGCCATATGGAGGGCGACACCAAGCTGCTGAAGGACTTCCAGCTGACGCCGATGCTGAACTCGCTGGACCAGATGCTGCGCCACTTTGAGACCCTGCCGGGCCACCCGTTCGGGGTGCAGCTGGACAGCGGCATGAACCGGCTGGGCATGGAACCCGGCGAATGGGCCGCGGTGGCAGAGATCGCCCTGGGCCAGAACCCGGTTCTCTTGATGTCGCATCTCGCCTGCGCCGATGAGCCGTCGCATCCGATGAACGCGCAGCAGCTGCAGGCCTTCCGCGAGATGACCGCCGGGCTGGAGATACCCCGCTCGCTGGCCGCCACCGGCGGCATGCTCTTGGGCAAGGACTATCATTTCGACCTCTGCCGCCCCGGTGTCGGCCTCTATGGCGGGCTGCCGTTCACCGACGCGGTGCCGGTGGTGCATCTGGACCTGCCGGTCATTCAGACCCGCGACCTGGCGCCGGGCGAAAGTGCCGGTTACGGCAACGCCTGGGTCGCCAAGCGCCCCAGCCGCATCGCCACCGTCGCCGCCGGGTATGCCGACGGGCTGCACCGGGCAATCGGCAATGGCGGCATTCAGGTCTTTGCGGGCGAGACCCCCTGCCCCGTCGTCGGCCGCGTCTCGATGGATCTGATCACCGTCGATGTCACCGGTCTGGCAGAGGTGCCGCAGGCGCTGGCCATCCTCAACGAGCGGCAGACCGTCGACATGCTGGCCGAAGCGGCCGGCACCATCGGCTATGAGATCCTGACTTCCACCGGACACCGCTACGCACGGACCTATCAGGGATGAACCCGATTACCCTCCTGGCCCGGCTGGGCCGCACGGCCCTCACCGGGCTGGCCGCCGTCGGCCGCGCGGCGCTGTTTGCGCTTGGCGCGTTCAGCCACATGATCCGCCCGCCCTATTACCCGCGCGAGTTCTTCCAGGCGCTGTTGAACATCGGCTGGCTGTCGCTGCCGGTTGTGGGCCTCACCGCGATCTTCACCGGCGGCGCGCTGGCGCTGCAGATCTACGCAGGCGGCGCCCGATTCAACGCCGAAGCGGTGGTGCCGCAAATCGTCGCCATCGGCATGGTGCGCGAACTTGGCCCGGTGCTGGTCGGGCTGATGATTGCCGCGCGGGTGACCTCCTCCATCGCCGCTGAAATCGCCACCATGAAGGTGACAGAGCAAATCGACGCGCTGGTCACGCTGTCGACCCACCCGATGAAATACCTGGTGGCGCCCCGCGTTCTGGCGGCGCTGATCACGGTGCCGGTGCTGGTCGGTGTCGGCGACATCATCGGCATCATGGGCGGCTATACGGTTGCGGTGCAGAACCTCGGCTTCAACGCCGCGGCCTACCTCAAGAACACCGTCGACTTCCTGGAGGCGCACGACATCATCTCCTCGCTGACCAAAGGCGCCGCCTTCGGCACCATCGCCGCCCTGATGGGCTGCTATTACGGCATGCAATCGGGCCGCGGCGCCCAGGGCGTGGGCCGCGCCACCAAGGGCTCGGTCGAATCCGCCGCGGTGCTGATCCTCGCCGCTAACTTCATTCTGACAGGGGTGTTTTTCTCGCTATGATCCGCATGGAGAACGTCCGCAAAGCCTTTGGCGACAATGCTGTGCTGAACGGCATGAACCTGGAAATCCCCAAAGGCACCTCGATGGTGATCATCGGCGGCTCCGGCACCGGCAAGTCGGTGGCGCTGAAAAGCATCCTGGGCCTGATCCAGCCGGATTCGGGTGAGATCTATGTCGACGGCCGCCCGTCCGGCTCCGGCGACCGGGACAAATTCCTGGCCCGTTTCGGCATGCTGTTCCAGGGTGCGGCCCTGTTTGACAGCTTGCCTGTCTGGCAGAACGTCGCCTTCCGCCTGCTGCGCGGCCACCTGAAACGCCCGGCCGAAGAAGCCCGCGAGATCGCCATCGAAAAGCTGCGCCGCGTCGGCCTCAAGGCCAATGTCGCCGACCGCTACCCGGCAGAGCTGTCGGGCGGCATGCAGAAACGCGTCGGCCTCGCCCGCGCCATTGCCGCAGAGCCCGAGATCATCTTTTTCGACGAGCCCACCACCGGCCTCGACCCGATCATGTCGGGTGTGATCAACGACCTCATTCGCGAGATCGTGGTGGAAATGGGCGCCACCGCCATGACCATCACCCACGACATGACCTCGGTCCGCGCCATTGCCGACAATGTGGCGATGCTGCACGGCGGGGTGATCCAATGGACCGGCCCGGTGGCCGAAATGGACCAGTCGGGCGATCCCTATATGGAGCAATTCATCCACGGCCGCGCGGAGGGGCCGATCGAGGCGGTGCGCTAAGGCTCACCCCAGGCTTGCCCCTCTTCTTCTGGCTGCAAATATCCCGGGGGAGCCGCGCCCTGCGCGGCGGGGGCAGAGCCCCCCTGTCCCGGCGCCCGCAAAGGAAGACACTGTCAAATGACCCTCCGCCTCCTCACCCTGTCGCTCTTGATCCTCTACCCCGTCGCCTGGTTTGCGCCCTTGATGCGGGCCGGGCTGCTGCCCATATTCGGGCTCAGCGAAATCTCGGTGATCACCGGCCTGCAAAGCCTTTGGGGCAGCGACGCGGCGCTGGCGCTGATTGTCACCTTCTTTGCGATCTTTGCCCCCTACCTCAAGACCATCGGCCTGGCGCTGGTGCAGTGGGACCTGTTGGACGCCAAGGTACAGCCGGTGCTGCATGTGCTGGGCAAGCTGGCGATGGCCGACATCTTCCTCATCGCGCTCTATATCACGCTCGCCAAGGGCATTGGCCTGGCCACGATCGAGACCGCCTGGGGGCTCTACATGTTCACCGCTTGCATCATTGCCTCGCTGGTTCTGGGCCTGCTCACTGCACGCAGCCAGCGCTAAAGGGGCTCTGCCCCCGGCCCTGACGGGCCTCCCCCGGAGTATTTGAAACCAGAAAGAAGCCGCTTCTTTTTGGTCACAAATACTCCGGAGCGCGAGGCAGAGCCTCGCATCTGCCGGCGCCGCAAGCACAGCCCCCTTGAACAAAAGGGAAACATCTGCCAGTGATCCCTTATGGCAAAAACATCTTTCTCCTGCTCCGCCTGCGGAGCCAGCTTTTCGAAATGGTCGGGCCGCTGCGAGGGCTGCGGCGAGTGGAACACCATCAGCGAGGATCAGGGGCTGTCCTCGGGCCCCGCCAAGAAGTCGCTGGGCGTCAAGCGCGGGCGCACCATCCAGCTGACAGATCTGTCGGCCAGGGAAACCCCGCCGCCGCGGACCTGCTGCGGTGTGGCGGAACTGGACCGGGTGCTGGGCGGCGGGCTGGTGCCGGCCTCGGCGATCCTGGTGGGCGGCGATCCGGGGATCGGCAAATCCACCTTGCTGTTGCAGGCGGCGGCGCGGTTTGCCCATGCCGGGCTCAAGACCGTCTATGTCAGCGGCGAGGAGGCCTCGGCGCAGGTGCGGATGCGGGCGCAGCGGCTGGGGCTGGCGGATGCGCCGGTGCAGCTGGCCGCCGAGACCAACCTGCGCGATATCCTGACCACACTGGAAGCGGAGAAGCCGCAGCTGGCCATTATTGACTCGATCCAGACCATGTGGGCCGACCACGTCGACAGCGCACCCGGCTCTGTCAGCCAGGTGCGCGCTGCCGCGCATGAGCTGACCACCTTTGCCAAGCGGCACGGGATTTCGGTGATCATGGTCGGCCATGTCACCAAGGAGGGCCAGATCGCGGGCCCCCGGGTGGTCGAGCATATGGTCGACACCGTCTTGTATTTCGAGGGCGAGCGCGGCCATCAGTTCCGCATCCTGCGCGCGGTCAAGAACCGCTTTGGCCCGGCCGATGAGATCGGCGTCTTCGAGATGACCGGCGGCGGCCTTAGCGAAGTGATCAACCCCTCGGCCCTGTTTCTGTCCGAACGCGGCGAGCCCTCGCCCGGATCTGTGGTCTTTGCCGGTATCGAAGGCACACGGCCGGTATTGGTCGAGATGCAGGCGCTGATCGCGCCCTCGCCCCATTCGCAGCCAAGGCGCGCCGTGGTGGGCTGGGATTCATCGCGGCTGGCGATGATCCTGGCGGTGCTGGAGGCGCGCTGCGGCATCCCCTTTGCCGGTTTGGATGTCTATCTGAACGTGGCGGGCGGCATGAAGATCTCGGAACCGGCCGCCGATCTGGCCGTCGCCGCGGCGCTGCTGAGTGCGCGGGAAGACGTTGCCCTGCCCGCCGATACCGCGGTTTTCGGAGAAATTTCGCTATCCGGTGCCCTGCGCCCCGCCTCGCAGACCGAAAACCGGTTGAAAGAGGCGCAAAAACTTGGTTTCACGGCGGCGATTGCCCCTGGCGGCAGCAAAACCGTGTCCGTGAACGGCCTGAACTTGCGAAAGTCCAGCGATCTGGCCGGTTTTGTTGGCGAATTCTTCGGGGCCGGCTAAAGTCGCCAAAATTTGAAATCGCAGGCAACGGGCGAGGGACATGGAAGGTTTCACAATCATCGACGGGGTCGTGGCCCTGGTCATCGTGGTGTCGGCGCTGCTGGCCTATTCGCGCGGCTTTGTGCGCGAGGCCATGGCCATTGCCGGCTGGATTGCCGCCGGTGTCCTCGCCTTTATCTTTGCGCCGCAGGTCGAGCCGCTGATGGCGGAGATCCCGGTGGTCGGCGAATTCATTGCCGACAGCTGCGAATTGTCGATCATCGCCGCCTTTGCCGCGGTGTTTGCACTGGCGCTGATCGTGGTCTCGTTTTTCACGCCGCTGTTTTCCACCCTGGTGCAGCGCTCGGCGCTTGGCGGGCTGGATCAGGGCGCGGGGTTCTTCTTTGGCGTGCTGCGCGGCATCCTTTTGGTGGCAATTGCCTTCTTCCTCTACAACGTGGTGATGACCGGGCAGGCCTTTACCATTGTTGACGAAAGCCGCTCGGCAGAGGTGTTCGAGCGCCTGATCGGCAAGATCGAAGAGCGCAACCCGGAGCAGGCCCTGGGCTGGGTTACCGCGCAATATGAGGCGCTGATCGGCGCCTGCAGCCAGTAATTCATAGGGTTTACCACCAAAAGCTGAGCACACGGGCGCCCAACGGGCGCCCGTTTTGCTTTGAATTCAAAGCGTTCACGCAGTTATCCACAGGAAGAGCGCGGCAACGGTTAACAAGGGAATTGCCGATTAACCCTTTGTTAACCAAAAAGAATCGCGATTCGAGCGGGATATTCAGCCAGCGCAAAAACCGCGGAAAATCTTAACAAATCCTCATCCGGCCCGCACAAAGGGTTAACAATCCTGCTCAAAAGGCGGGTTTTGTCCCGAAAAATCCGCCCCATCCCGAAATGGGACGCAAGCCCGCCCCAATTTGGTCCCAATTCGGCGGCTTGATGGCTTCAACGGCAGAACGCCGGGCCAAAGACGCTTAGAAGGGGCAACACGATGCAGCTCGATCACACCACAGATTTCGCCGACTTCCTGCCGGTTGATGTGCTGCTGCTGACCAATCCGCTGCCGCAATCGCTGAAGCCTGCACCGGCACCGAAGCGCAACCGCCTGCGCAGCGGCGGCTTCCTGCCCGCAACCCTGGTGGAGACCGAAGAGGGCTTCAAACAGGCCCGTGACGTGAAACCCGGCGACATGGTGTTCACATTTGACGGCGGTGCCCAAGAGGTAAAGTCGGTCAAACACGCGGTGCCGCGCCTGACCACTTGCATGCATGTTCCCGCCGGCGCTTTGGGAAATGACACCGACCTGATGCTGCCTTCGGACCAGAAAGTGGTGCTGGAGATGGAAACCGCCGAGCGCCTGTTCGGGCTGCCGGTTGTTGTCACCAAGCTGATCGCGCTGTCCGGCTACAAGGGCATTGCTCCGGCCGCACCGGAGCGCCTGGGCCGCATCCATTTCGAATTTGAAGAAGAAGAGCTGGTCTGGGCCGAAAGCGGCATGCTGCTGCCCGCCGGCGGCCCCGAAGCAAACGGCGCCGAAGACTTTGCCTTCCACCAGCTGTCCCTGTCCGAAACCCGCCAGGTGCTGGCCAGCGACGAAGGCCGCGCCCTGGCCGAAACCGGCATGGGCGAAGAGGATGCCCGCCTGCCCAACGCCCTGGACAACCTGCTGGACCGCATTCTGGCGGCCTGACCCAACGAAATCCCTCCCCCCCTCGGGCCCGCCTTCGTGCGGGCCTTTCCTTTTGCGCACAGCCGCCGGCGCAGCGGCCGGGCCTGGTTGCAACAGCCAAGCTGACGGAAATGTGATACAATCCTGAATTGGGGGAACCTGCGGGGCTGACCGGGCGGCATTCCGCCGCTGGCGGCCCGCTTTTCCACCTCCAGGGAGAGTATCAATGCCAAGGTTTATCGTGACCGGGAATTACACAGCATCTTCCATGAAGGCGATGGTCGAAAGCCCCAGCGACCGCGAGGCGGCGGCCCGCGTGCTGGTGGAGGCGGCCGGCGGCTCGCTGGAAAGCTTCTACCTGACCACCGGCGGCAGCGATTTCGTGATCAATGTGAACATTGATGACGTCTCCAGCCTGCTGGCCGGGCTGATTGCCGTCGGCGCCAGCGGCTCGGTCAGCAACCTGCAAACCCAGCGCGCTTTCACCGCGGCGGAGTTCGAGGCCATGCAAAGGAAAGCCGGCCAGATCGCCAGCGCCTACAAGGCACCGGGAAGCTGAAGCGGGCGGGCTGAGACCGCCGCAATGATATGCGTGGCGTCCTTCGCGCCGGTTCTGCAAAAACCCAGCGTTTCATAGAACCGGCCGGCCTCGGCGCTGGATGTCCGCAGCCGGATCGCTTGAAAATCCCTCAGGCCCTGTTCCAGCAGATTTGAAACAAGCAGGGTGGCGATGCCGCTGCGTCTCGCTGCCCTTAGAACATACAAATGCCGGAGGCGCCCCATGGGCTCAGCCGTGTACGGGTCCCGGCTGATGCCACCGCAGGCAACCAGCGCAGTGCCCTGAAAGACACCGCAGAAACGCTCGCCCGTATTCTGAAAGCAGGCCCTGCCTGCGTCCGCTTCAGCGATCATCCGGTCCACGAACCGGAATCCCTCCAGGCGGGCCTCCGCTGCCAAAACCTGGAGCAGGCAGGACTTCGGGTCGAGACGGCGAATTGCAAAACTGGGCGGCATGCCTTCCGGGTACCACTGGAGGGAGCCGCAGTCAGCACGGTGTTTTCCACGGGCCGCAAACCTTCCATTAAAAATCATCGCGGGGCACCGCATAGCCGCGCGCAGCACAAGCCGGCTGCCCTCCGCCCCGCTGCCGCCGATTCCGGGATCTGGCCTGTCGCTTCCATTTCAGCCAGACCAGCCCCGGAATCCTAGTGTCTTCGCAAGGCGCCCCGATTGGGCGGCGCCGTAGCAGCGCCCGCCGCAGGGCCAATCCGAAAGGCAATCCAGTTGAGCAGCCACCGCACAGACGACACCACCCTCAAGGGGATCCTCCTGCTGGTCCTGGGCCTCACGGTGTTTTCGCTGCAGGACGTGATCATGAAGGTGTTCAGCAGCCAGATGGCGGTGCAGGAGGTGATCTTCCTGCGCGGGCTGGTGACGCTGGCGCTGGTCGGCCTCGGCCTTTACCTCAGCGGCGGCTGGCAGGCCTTTGCGACGCGCAGGCTGGCGCTCTCCTGCCTGCGGGGGCTGGCCGGGTTTGTCTGTTTCACCACCTTTTCCATGGCGCTGGCGGTGCTGCCGCTGGCGGATGCGATGCCGCTTTACTACACCGCGCCCCTGTTTGTGGTGATGTTCTCGATCCCTCTCTTGGGCGAGACCGTGGGCTGGCGCAGCTGGCTGGCGATCTGCACCGGATTCACCGGGGTGGTGTTTGTGGCGCAGCCCAGCGCGGATGGCATTGAGCCGGCGATGATCCTGGCCGTGGTCTCGGCCTGCGCCTACAGCGCCCAGAGCCTGCTGGCGCGGGTCCTGGGCCCGACCGAGAGCGCCCTGCGGATGACCTTTTATTCGATGCTCACCTTTGTTGCCCTCAGCGGTGCCTTGGGGCTGGGTTTCGGCAGCGGCTGGCTGGACCGGTTCGACCACCCCAGCGCCCAGTACCTGTTCCGCGCCTGGACCGTTCCGGACCTTGCGCAGACCGGGCTGATCGTGGCGGTCGGCCTGATCGCCGCTGCCGGATTCTACTGCATCAGCCAGGCCTACCGGCTGGGCGAGGCCAGCGCCATCGCGCCCTTTGAATACAGCTCATTGCCGGTTGCGGTGCTGTGGGGCTGGCTGTTCTGGGGCGACATCCCCGGCAGCCAGACCATCCTCGGAAGCGCCCTGATCGTTGGCGGCGGCTTGTTCATCCTGCACCGCGAGGTGGTCAAGCGGCGCCAATCCCGCCGCCAGGCTGCGGCAAGCTGAACCACACTGCCGGGACATTTTGCCGGGCTGCGCCGATGCAGGAAAACCGGCGCCGCCTATGTTAACTTGCCGCCGCCTGGATTATGAGGAGCGGGAGTGACTTGATCCCGGGGCCGGATTGCCCCGCCCCCCATGAACAGGACATCTTCGCCATGACTGCCAGCAAACGCATTGCCCTCTCCAGCGACCACGCCGCCATTGCGCTGCGCCAGGCGGTTGCCGCCCATATCACGGCCAACGGCTGGGAGGTGCAGGACATCGGCCCCACCAGCCCCGAAAGCACCCACTACCCCAAGCACGGCGAGGCAGCGGCACGGCTGGTGGCCTCTGGCGACTGCGGGCTGGGCATTATTCTGTGCGGCACCGGCCAGGGCATCATGATGGCCGCCAACAAGGTCAAGGGCATCCGCTGCGGGGTGTGTTCAGACACGTTTTCAGCGGCGATGATCCGCCAGCACAACAACGCCAACATGCTGTCGATCGGCGCTCGCGTGGTGGGTGAAGGCCTGGCGCTGGAGATCGTCGATGCCTTCCTGAACGCAGACTTCGAAGGCGGCCGCCACGCCACCCGCGTCGAGATGATCGAAGCGCTGGAAGACTGACGCCGGGGCTTTGGCGCCTCCAGAACACTCTGAGCGCAGCCCGGTTTTGCGACCTCACGGGAGGCCTTGGCTATTTGGCCTCAAGTTTGCCCCGCTGCCCGCATTTACTGCGATTTGCAGCCTGTCCCCGCCCGTCGCGCCAGCGGCGGGCACGCGCCTGCCCGCCCCACGGCGGGCGCGTACGCGCCCACCCGGGCAGGCGCTCACCGCAATGCTCTCCCCTTGCCCTGAAACCCAAGGCAAGCCCTGGGATCCGCGGTCCAGCAAGGATTTGTGATCCTTTGATGACAGATCGCAAGAAAGCCTCTATGTGAGGGCCGGAACAGGAAACGGATTCGGAGCCTCACCGCCTTGCCGCTGCTGCAGACGCTGCCCGCCTGCCATCGTGGACATGGACCGACGCGCCTCGCGCGCGCAGCCGTGCACGCAGATGGCCCCCCGGCCCCGGCCCGTTTCCAGCGACACGGCCATGGCGGACCCAAGGCCTCCCGGTTGGCGCGCGCATGGGAAAATGCGCTAGACTGCCAGCCGAGCCGCTTCCATCAGCAACCGAACAGCAAAGCCTAAGTGGGATTGGAGCCAGCCAATGTGCGGGATTTTGGGGATCGCAAGCCGGGACACGGATGTCTTTGCGGAGATTTATGACGGCCTTCTGATGCTGCAGCACCGCGGCCAGGACGCCTCGGGGATTGTCACCTACACCGGCGAGTTCTTCCGCGAGCGCAAGGCCAACGGGCTGGTCAAGGATGTGTTCGGGCCCGCCGACGCCGAAACCCTGACCGGCCGTGTCGGCATGGGCCATGTGCGCTACCCCACCGCAGGCTCCCTCAGCGCCGCAGAGGCGCAGCCGTTCTTCGTCAATGCGCCTTACGGCATCTACCTGGTGCACAACGGAAATATCACCAACACCGCCGAGCAGCGCGAAAAGGTGACCGGCAAATACAGCCGCCATCTGCGCACCACCTCCGACTCGGAAATCCTGCTGAACGTGCTGGCCGACAAGGTCGCCGATGCGATCAAGGTGAACGGCAACGCCGAGCCTGTCCGCAACATCTTTGCCGGCGTCAAGATGACCATGGAACGGGTCCAGGGCGCCTATTCGGTGATCTGCATGATCGCCGGTGTCGGCATGCTGGCCTTCCGCGACACCCACGGCATCCGCCCCTTGTCGGTCGGCAAGCGCCCGGCGGACAGCGGCGGCGAGGATTTCTGCTTTGCCTCCGAAGACGTGGCCTTTGGCATCAACGGCTTTGAAAAGATCCGCGACGTGAAGCCGGGCGAAGCGATCCTGGTGGATCTCGACGGCAATATGCACACCTTCCAGGCGGTCGAGGGCAAGCTCACCCCCTGCATCTTCGAATATGTCTACCTGGCGCGCCCCGATTCGATGATGGACGGCGTCTCGGTCTACAAGACCCAGCTGCGCATGGGCCAGGCGCTGGCCAAGCAGATCCAGGACTCGGGCCTGGAAATCGACAGCATCATTCCGGTGCCCAATTCGGCGCGCCCCGTGGCGCTGGAAGTGGCCAACACCACCGGCATCCGCTACCGCGAGGGGCTGGTCAAGAACCGCTATGTGGGCCGCACCTTCATCATGCCGGGCCAGGCAGAGCGGCAGAAGTCGGTGCGCCGCAAGCTCAATGCCATTCCGCTGGAGTTCAAGGACCGCAATGTGCTGCTGATCGACAACTCCATCGTGCGCGGCAACACCATCAAGAAGATCGTGCAGATGTGCCGCGAGGCCGGTGCCAAAAAGGTCTATATCGCCTCCGCCTCGCCGCCGGTGGTCTACCCCAACGTCTATGGCATCGACATGCCCACCAAGCATGAGCTGATCGCAAACGGCCTCAGCGTCGAGGAAATCCGCGAGGAGCTGGGGGCGGACGCGCTGTTCTACCAAAAGCTCGAAGACCTGATCTGGGCGGCCCAGGAAGGCAACCCGGACATCCAGGGCTTTGATTGCTCCTGCTTTGACGGCAATTACATCACCGGCGTCACCGGCGAGTATCTGGACGCGCTGGAAAACAGCAGCCGGGTCAGCGCCAAGATCAAGGACATGCCGGCCCCGGGCGCCTCCTGGAACGCCTCCAAGCTGGCCGCGGGCTGATCCCGCCCGCCTCCCGCGCAGGGAGGGGTTTGAACTTCCGGCGGCTTGCGCGTATGAGGGCCGCCAACTGTGCATCGGAAAGGCGCTGGCCGTGATGGCCCGCGCCTTTTCCTATGCTTTTCGACGAAAGGCCGCCCCTTGGACCCGCATCTCGCCCGCATGCTGACTTCCCCGCGCCAGTGCCGCTGCTGCGGCGCCACCTTTGCGCAGCTGCTCAGCCTGTCCTGCGACCGGCCCGACATCTGCCCCGAGGACATGGAGGTTGAGGACAACTCTGCCGTCCTGGCCACCCGCGGCGACATCCTGACCGATGATTTCTGCCGCCTCGGCGATCTGCGCTTTATCCGCGCGGTGCTGGCGGTGCCGCTGGCGGGCAGCCGCGGCGAAGAGTTCATCCTCGGCACCTGGGCCAGCTTGGGGCGCGATGACTTCGACGCCTATCTGGATCTGTTCGAGATGCGCGAGACCGAAAAGCTCGGCGACCGGCCGGCCTGGCTGGCCAATGCGATCCCGCCGGACATGCCGATGCCCGCGGGCTGCATGCTGGAGATGCGCCCCGGCGGCCAATACCCCGAGCTGAAGGTGAGCGAGCAGAACCACCCGCTCTACCCGCTGCAAAAGGACGGCGCCTCGCTGGAGGAGCTGCTGGAGCTGCTTTATGCCTACGGCCACGACCTGCCCTCTCTGGTGTTCGACGCCTGAGGCAGGCCCCCGGGCGGCCTGAGGAGACCTCCGGCAGCGCCTTTCCACCCATTGCCGGCATCCGGCCCGCGGCTTCCCGCCGATCGCCCCGCTGCGGCTCCCAAGCCGCCTTGAAGCGGCAGGCCCCGCGGCCCAGATACGCCGGGACCTATTGGGGATGCAGACAATGGCAAATTCAAAACCGGCTGACAGCACCTCTGCCAAGGTGGCGGGGCTGGCCACGCAGGGCAACGCGGTGAACCGCGGCAACCTGAGCCTTTTGGGGCTGTTCGGCCCCGAGGACAGCCTGACCGCGCTGGTGCGCCTGCCCTCGGGCCGCACCCGCAAGGTAACCCGCGGCAGCCGCCTGCCGGCGGGCCGGGTGGTGGCAATCGACGCGCAGGGGCTGGTGCTGAACGCAGGCGGCGAAACCAAGCGCCTGGCGATGCCGGGCAGCTGAGCCGCCCGCCTGCGGCAGCGCCGGGAGCAAATTTTTTGAGAAAAAATTTGGCAAGAGTTTTCAGAAAACTCTTGCACGCCCGATGGCCCGTTCCGCGCCCCCTTGACCTGCCTGCCCCCGCGGCCCATGAAGGCGGCCATGACAGATAAAATCGCTCTTATCACCGGCGCCTCGCGCGGTCTTGGCAGTGCCCTCGCCGAAGCGCTTGCGCCCACCCATCACATCGTCGCCGTCGCCCGCACCACCGGCGCGCTGGAAGAGCTGGACGACCGGATCAAGGCGGCCGGCGGCTCCGCCACCCTGGCGCCGATGGACATCACCGTGCCGGAGGCGATGGCCACGCTCTGCCGCGGCATCCATGACCGCTGGGGCAAGCTGGACCTGTGGCTGCACACCGCCATCCATGCAACCGCCCTCTGCCCGGCCCCCTCGGTGGCGGCCAAGGACTGGACCAAGGCGATGGCCATCAACGCCACCGCGCCTTCGGTGCTGATCCCCTATGTGGCGCCCTTGCTGGGCCAGCAGGGCCGCGCGGTGTTCTTCGACGACCCCAAGGCAGGCGAAAAATTCTACGGCACCTATGGCGCCACTAAGGCCGCGCAGATGGCCCTGGCCCGCAGCTGGCAGGCCGAATCCGAACGCACCGGCCCGCAGGTCCGCATTCTCGAACCCCAGCCGATGGCCACCGCCCTGCGCGCCCGCTTCCACCCGGGCGAGGACCGCGAGGCCCTGACCCCGATCCAGGACGAGGCCGCGCGCCTGCTGCCGCAGATCCTGGCAGGCTGACCCCCGCTGACGGCCCCCGCCGCGCCCCCCGGCGCGGCGCCCGGCCCAAGGCTTGGGACGGCATCTTTGATGCAGCCCCAAGGCGCGGGAGCCCGTCCCTGCCACGGCGGCCTGTTGCCTCCCTGCCCGCTTTTACCGTCTTGCCTTCAGGTTTTGGCGAAAGGCTTGCCCCCTTTCCGTGCAAGTCCTATTCAATCCGGAACACGGTTGAAAACGGCAGGCAGCACCCCCATGCGCATTCTGATCACCAATGACGACGGCATCAGCGCCGAAGGGCTCACCATCCTCGAGGCCATCGCCCGGGACGTCGCAGGCCCCCAAGGCGAGGTCTGGACCGTAGCGCCCGCGTTTGAGCAATCCGGTGTCGGCCATTGCATCAGCTACACCCGCCCCACCATGCTCAGCCAGCTGGATGTCCGCCGCTTTGCCGCCGAAGGCTCGCCCGCCGACTGCGTGCTGGCCGGCCTGCATGTGGTGATGCAGGACAAACGCCCAGATCTGGTGCTGTCGGGCGTGAACCGCGGCAACAACTCGGCCGAAAACGCGCTTTACTCCGGCACCCTGGGCGCCGCCATGGAAGCCGCGCTGCAAGGCGTGCCGGCCATGGCGCTGTCGCAGTATTACGGACCTGCCAACCGGGATACGGCCAATCCGTTTGAGGCTGCGGCAGTGCATGGTGCGGCCCTGGTGAAGAAGATCCTCGCCACCATGCCGCAGGACAGCCAGGACTACCGGCTGTTTTACAACATCAACTTCCCGCCGCAGCCCGCATCCGGCGTCAAGGGCACCCGGGTGGCCACCCAGGGCTTCCGCCGCGGCAGCCATTTCGCCGCCGAGCCGAAACTGTCGCCCGCCGGCCGCCGCTACCTGTGGATCCGCGGCGGCGACCAGCAGGTGCAGACCCTCCCCGGCTCTGACGCCGCGCTCAACATGGACGGCTATATCTCGGTCACCCCGATGCGCGCCGACCTCACCGCCCGCGACGCCATGGACGCGCTGAAGGCGGCCGAATGGACGGCTAAGTGAGCGCTGCAATGAACGGCCCCGATCCGGAAACCAAGATGCAGTTCGTCTACTCGGTGCGTTCGCGCGGGGTAACGGACCAGAAGGTGCTGGAAGCGATTGAGGAGATCGACCGCGGCCTGTTCGTGCGCGGCATCTTCTCCGAACGCGCCTATGAGGACGTGCCGCTGCCGATCTCCTGCGGCCAGACCATCTCGCAGCCCTCGGTGGTCGGCATGATGACCCAGGCGCTGCAGGTCAGCCCGCGCGACACCGTGCTGGAGGTCGGCACCGGCTCCGGCTACCAGGCCGCGATCCTGTCGAAACTGGCGCGCCGGGTCTATACCATCGACCGCCACGCCCGGCTGGTGCGCGAGGCGCGGGCGGTGTTCGACCAGCTGCAGCTGGCCAATGTGACCTCGCTGGTGGGCGACGGCAGCCACGGGCTGACCGAGCAGGCCCCCTTTGACCGCATCATCGTGACGGCAGCCGCCGAAGACCCGCCCGGCCCCCTGCTGGCGCAGCTCAAAACCGGCGGCATCATGGTGCTTCCGGTCGGCCAGTCCGACCATGTGCAGACGCTGATCCGGGTGCGCAAGACCGAAGACGGGCTCGACTATGACGAGCTGCGCCCGGTGCGCTTTGTGCCGCTGCTCGAAGGCCTGGGCAAAGAGACCTAGCCACTGCCCGCTGCGAATTGAAATTGCCCGGTGCAAACCCTACACTGGCGGCGGATTTCAGCCGCCCGCCCGGATCTATGGGCTATAGTGATTGACGCGAGCAAATCCCCGCGAAAAAGGGGACGCGTGTTTTGAGGAGAGCAAGATGACCCGGACCACCCCCGCCCGGACCGTATTCCGCGGCCTGCCCCGTAAGATGCTGCCGCGGGCCCGGCTGCTCGCGGCTTTGCCGCTGGCCGGAGCACTGGCCGGGGTGCTGGCCGCCTGCCAAAGCCCGCTGGACTATGACCTGCGCGGCCAGATCGGCGCCTTCAACACCGCCGGGGCGGCGCAGTCGGCCACCTCGAACCGCCCCTCGCCCGACGGGCGCGGGCTGATCACCTACCCCTCCTATCAGGTGGCAGTGGCGCGGCGCGGCGACACCGTCTCCGACGTCGCCGCCCGCATCGGCCTGCCGCCAGAGGAAGTGGCCCGTTTCAACGGCATGCAATCCGGCGACCGGATGCGCCAGGGCGAGGTTCTGGCCCTGCCGCGCCGCGCCCCCGACAGCCTGCCCGCCGATGGCAGCGCATCCCCCGGCTCGGTGGATATCGCCACCCTGGCGGGCCAGGCCATCGACACCGCGCCGCTGACCTCCCCCAACCCGGGCTCGGTCACCCCCACCGCCATCCAGCCGGTGCCGCAGCCCAAGCCCGCGGTGGTGCAGGACGGCCCGGAACCGGTGCGCCACAAGGTGAAGCGCGGCGAGACCGCCTATACCATCTCGCGGCTCTACCAGGTGCCGGTGAAATCACTGGCCGAATGGAACGGCCTGGGCAGCGACTTCGGCGTGCGCGAAGGCCAGTACCTGCTGATCCCGCTGAAGCAAGACCCCGCGCCGGAGCTGGCGCCTGCCGCCGCCGCCCCGGTGGCGGTGACCGAACCGGGCACCGGCAGCGCCACCCCGGTGCCGCCCAGTGCCAGCCAGCCGCTGCCGGACGAAGAGGTCGCCCCGGCTGCAGAAGCCCCGGCAGCCGAGACCCTGCCCAAGCCGGAGCTGCCGGAACCCAGCCGCTCCAGCAATGCCGCCATGGCCTACCCGGTGCAGGGCAAGATCATCAAGACCTATTCCAAGGGCCGCAATGACGGCATCGACATCGCCGCCGCCGCCGGTGCCCCGGTGAATGCCGCCGAAGCGGGCACCGTGGCCGCCATCACCAAGGATTCCAACAACGTGCCGATCGTGGTGATCCGCCACAGCCAGAAACTGCTGACCGTCTATCAGAACGTCGGCAATATCACCGTGAAGAAAGGCGAAAGCGTGGTCCGCGGCCAGCGCATCGCCTCGCTGCGCGAGGGCGACGACGCCTATGTCCATTTCGAGGTCCGCGACGGCTTCGAAAGCATCGACCCGCTGACCTATCTGAACTGACCTGAACCCGCGGCGGCGGCAGCAGGCTGCTGGCAGATTGCCCCCGATTGCAGCCGCCGCCCGCCCCGGGCTCAAATGCAGGCCCGGCTGTCCAGCGCCGCCGTTCCGGCTTCTTTCTGGCCGAAAATACTCCGGGGGAGCCGCCGCAGGCGGCGGGGGCAGCGCCCCCTCCCGATGCCGTTGGCGCCAAGCCGGCCTTGGGCTGCAATTCAGCGCAAGGCCACCCCGTGCCGCCCCGCCAGATCGGTGAAGAACTGCCAGGCCACCCGGCCTGAGCGCGCGCCGCGGGTCGCCTGCCATTCAACCGCTTCGGCGCGCAGATCCTCCGCCGCCACCTCGACGCCGTAAGCCGCGCAATAGCCCTCGATCATCGCCAGGTATTCATCCTGATCGCAAGCGTGGAAGCCCAGCCACAGCCCGAACCGGTCGGACAGAGACACTTTCTCCTCCACCGCTTCCGACGGGTTGATGGCGCTGGAGCGTTCATTCTCGATCATGTCCCGCGGCATCAGATGGCGGCGGTTGGAAGTGGCATAAAACACCACATTCTCCGGCCGCCCCTCGATCCCGCCATCCAGCACCGCCTTGAGGCTCTTGTAATGCTGGTCGTCATGGCTGAAGGACAGGTCGTCGCAAAACAGGATGAACCGGTGCGCCGAGCCGCGCAGATGGTTCAGAAGCCGCGCCACCGAAGGCAGATCCTCACGCTGCAGCTCCACCAGTTTCAGCTGCGGATGATCGCCGGCCAGCGCGCCATGCACGGCCTTCACCAGGCTCGACTTCCCCATCCCCCGCGCGCCCCACAGCAGCGCGTTGTTGGCGGCAAAGCCCTGCGCAAACCGGCGGGTGTTCTCCAAGAGCGTATCGCGCGCGCGGCTGATGCCCACCAGCAGCTCCAGATCCACCCGGTTGACGCTCTCCACCGGCTCCAGCCGCTCCGGCCCCACATGCCAGACAAAGGCAGAGGCCGCGTTGAAATCAGGGGTCTCCAACGGCGCCGGAGACATCCGCTCCAGCGCCTCGGCAATGCGGGTCAATGCGATCTGGTCCATGGGGTGCCTCCGTCGGTTAGCTGACGGATTTCAAAGCATGTTCAGGAGGGGCCGGCAAGGGGGCCAGTTACAGGCCTGCCCCCCGAAAGGCCGCAAGGTTAGGCCCGGCTTTTACGTTGCGCCGCCATTCTGCGGCCATCCCGGATGTTCAAACCCATCATGGTCAGGTTCAACGCACCTGCAATCAGCTCAACCCCCTGCACAAAGATGAAGGCACCATCAAAGTTTCCGGCACTTGCCCGCGCCTCCAGGAAAACGGCTGCCGGCAGCAGGATCAGCAACCCATTTGCGGCGATCAGTGGCATGCGTTTTTTCTTCGACCGGGCCGGTGCATCCTTGCGCCGGCGCCCGATTGCCATGCCAGAACCTCCGGCAATGGCCATCGCCGGTATCAAGGCAAACATCCCCAAAAGGATCCTGGATTTGACAAGCGCAATGGTCTCCGGCGTCCCAAAGGCCTCGCTCAGCACCGTCGAGGTCCAAAACGTCAGGATGATCAGGAAGGCCGCGGCACCGGCAGCTGCGTGAATTTTCTGTTTCATGGCAACCTGCCCCCCATTAGGCAACGCAATGGTTGGCAACTGCCAGTTTGCGGAACAAATGCGGCCGGGCGACGGCGCTCTCTGGATACTTGGCAATCCGGCGTTGAAACTCAGGGTTCGTGAAGGCCGCACGGAAGCTCTGGACATCCTGCCAGACGGCATAATTCACGTAAGTGGCACTGCCCGCGAGCCCCTTGTGCATCTGGGTGGAGATATAGCCGGGCTGCGCCTTCATGAAATCAGCGTCATACGCCCAAGCCTTCAGCAAGGCCTCCTCATCAGACGGATCAATGGTGAACAGGTTCATCAGGACAACCGGCCCCTCTTCGGCGCTCATCTGATCGGCAAGTGTGACGGCGGCGTCCAATTCTGCAAGTCCGGGCATGTCGGCTCCTTTCAATTAACATAGCATGCTATGTATCATTGCATAGCATGCTATTCAAGTGCAGATCAAAACCATGAAATTCGAAAAAGAAAACTCCGCCGGCTATCTGGTCAACCACACCGCCCGCCTGTTTGCCGCCGGCCTGCAGGAGCGCATCACTCCGCTTGGCATCACCATCGGGCAATTCCCCGTATTGCTGGAGCTTTGGGTCAGGGACGGTGTCACCCAGCGCGAACTCCTGGAAAAACTGGCGCTGGAACAGGCAACCCTGGCCAATACCCTGAACCGCATGGAACGGGACGGGCTGATTGTCAGAAAGAAACACCCGGCAGACGCACGGTCGCAGCAAATCTGGCTGACCGCAAAAGGACTGGCCCCGCGGGACAACGCCTACAAGGCCGCCAATGATCAGAACGAACACTCCCTTGCCCCCCTGTCGAACCAGGAAAGAGAACAGTTCCTGGACTTGATGCGGCGGATTATCAGCGCGGCACACAGCAGCTGACTGCAACCCCAGCGGCCTCCCTGCTCCTGGTCAGACACCAAAAAAAGCGCGCCCTAAGGCGCGCCTTTCTCATTTCATACCGTCTCCGGCCTATTTGTCCTTGCCGTCCTCGGCATCGAACTCGGCCATCAGCGGATCCTCCGGGTGGGCGTCCATCCCGTCTTCATCGTCATAATAGCCATCCGCCCGCAGCTGCGCCTCGCGCTTTTTCTCGACACGGGCCACCAGGAAGATCGAGATCTCATACAGCCCGTAAACCACCACAAACAGGATGATCTGGGTGATCACATCCGGCGGCGTCACAAGTGCGGCCAGCACCAGGATCGCCACCACCGCGTATTTGCGCACCGCGCCCAGGCCTTCGGAACTCACCAGCCCGGCCTTGCCCATCAGCGTCAGCAGCACCGGCAGCTGAAAGCACAGTCCAAAGGCGACGATGAACTTGATCGTGAGGTTCAGATACTCCTGCGCCGAGCCCTGGAACACCACGCTCAGCCCCTGGTTCACCTCCTCGCCGGTGACCGCCTCGCCGCCGGCCCCGAATTGCTGGAAGCCCAGGAAGAAGTCATAGGCCAGCGGGGTGACCACATAGAAGGCAAAGCTCGCCCCCAGCAGGAACATGAAGGGCGAGGCCACCAGGAACGGCAGAAACGCCCCCTTCTCGCTCTTGTACAGCCCCGGCGCCACAAACCGCCACATCTGGAACCCGATATAGGGAAACGCCAGGATAAAGCCGCCCAGGAAGGAAATCTTGATCGCGACAAAGAAACCTTCCTGCGGGCTGATAAAGATCAGCGCACAGTCCTGGCCGCCCTCGGCCAGCACCTGGCACAAAGGCGCGGTAAGGAAGTTGAACACCGGCGTCGCCACCGTGAAACAGATCACCATGCCGACAACAAAGGCGGCAACCGAATGGATCAGCCGGTTGCGCAGCTCGGCCAGATGCTCGATCAGCGGCGCGGTTGAGTCGTCAATCTCATCCGTCTTGCTCATGATTTGGCCTCATCTTCCGCTTTCGGCGCCGCCGGCGCCAGCGCAGCCTCATATTCTTCCGCCTTGGCCAGCGCCTCCTCAGCCTCGCGCGCCTTGCGTTCCGCCGCCGCCCGCGCACTCGATGCCTGGATCTTCCTGGCATTTTCAGCGCGTTCCGCGGCCAGCTTGCCGGTCTCGCTTTCGGGGTCGTATTTGGTGGGGTCGATCGACGTCGCCATCTCCTGCGCCGCCTGCTTGACCCCGTCCATGGCGGTGCCCACCGGGTTGGCAGCCGCCTTCAGCCCCTTGGCAACATCATTGACCCCGGCCTCATCCGCCGCGTCATGCATCGCCCGGCTGAACTCGCGCGCCATGCCCTTGGCCTTGCCCACGAACCGTCCCACATTGCGGAACAGCACCGGCAGGTCCTTGGGGCCGACGACGATCAGCGCAACAACGCCGATGACCAGCAGTTCGGTCCACCCAAGATCGAACATAGGGCCTTACGCCTTGTCTTTGTCAGACTCGGGCGTGACGTCCTTGGCCTCGGCAGCGGCGTCCTCTTCCAGCTCCTTGGCGCCTTCGTTGATGCCCTTCTTGAAGGAGGTGATGCCCTTGCCCACCTCGCCCATCAGCGAGGAAATCTTGCCGCGGCCAAACAGGACCAGGACGACGACAGCGATCAGCAGAATGCCCATCGGACCTACGTTTTGGATCAACATCGGTTGCATCATTTTTCATACTCCTCACTTGCCCCAGCACCCATGCCGGGCGCCGGTCTATTCCGTTGCACCGGGTGTAGCGCGCAGGCCCGCCCAAGCGGAAGCGCTTCCCCCCATGCAAGGCCCCTCAGCCGGGCAGAATCCGCAGTTTTTGCCAGCGCCCCGCACCCAACTGACAGGTTTATGTCAGTTGAAGGGCGGTAAATCCAGCCCATCACAGCACCAAAGGAGAAACGTGATGAACAAACATGTGGCCGAGATCGTGACCTTCAAACTGGCAGACGGGGTGAGGCCCGCGGATTTCACCGCCCTGATGCAGCGCACCGAAAGCTTCGTGCGCGCGCAAGACGGCTTTGTCACCCGTCAGCTGAGCCAGGGCGAAGACGGCAGCTGGACCGACTACGTGGTCTGGAAGGACATGGCGACGGCAAAAAAGGCGGCGCAGACCTTCATGCAGCAGGATTTCTCGCCCGAGGTGATGGCGGCAATCGCTCCTGACTGCGCAAACATGCGCCACGAAGAGGTCCTGTGGCAGATGGCCCCCTGACCCGCAGGCTGCGCCCGGCTGACCCCGGGCGCAGCCCTTGACCTCCCCCCTCCCCCGCGCCAAGGCTAGCCCCATGCGCCGCACCGACCGCCTTTTCGAAATCATCCAGATCCTGCGCGACGGGAAGCTGCACCGTGCCCAGGACATCGCCGAGAGGCTGGAGGTCTCCACCCGCACCATTTACCGCGACATGGACACGCTCACGGCCTCCGGCGTGCCGGTCGAGGGCGAGCGCGGCGTCGGCTATATGGTGCGCGAGCAGATCAGCCTGCCGCCCCTGACCCTGACGCCAGAGGAGCTGGAGGCGCTGAACCTCGGCATGGCGATCGTCGCTGAGGCCGCCGACCCGGAGCTCAAATCCGCGGCGCAATCGCTGGCTGCCAAAATCGACGCGGTGCTGCCGGAGCAAACCATTGCCGAGGCGGATGCCTGGAAATTCGCGGTCTACCCGTTCTCGGACGCCGCCCGCGCCCTGGCGCATATGCCCAGCCTGCGCGCCGCCATCAAAGCGCGCCAGAAACTGCAGCTCAGCTACCGCCGCATCGACGGCACCCTTACAAAGCGGAAAATCCGCCCCCTGCACATGGAATACTGGGGCCGGGTCTGGACCCTCACCGCCTGGTGCGAGGCCCGCGAAGCCTTCCGCGTCTTCCGCGTCGACCTGATCGAAGACGCCTCCGCCCTGCCCGAGCTTTTCGTCGACGAACCCGGCAAGCGGCTGCAGGACTACGACCCATACGGGAGCTGACAGATCCTTGTTTCTTCTGGCTGAAAATATCCCGGGGGAGCCGCCAAAGGCGGCGGGGGCAGCGCCCCTTTCCTTAAAGGCCGCTTTCACACAAGCGGCAGGGCAGCGCCCTATCCCAGCTCGAAACTGGTGACGCCGTAAATCAGATCCAGCTCCAGCTGCGGCGCCGCCCCGCGGTACATCCGGGCGGTCTCAAACACCGGCGCCAGCCCCAGCGCCCGGGCCATCCCCACCGCCCCGGCATGGGGCTCCGGCACATCCAGGAAAACCTCCTGCCCCGCAGGCAGCTCTTGCAGCAGCCGCGCCAGAACCGCCTCTGCCGCGGTATGCGACAGCGCAACCAGCGGCCCGATCTTATAGCCGTTGCGGCAGGGCCGCAGGGTGGCGAAGCCTGCCAGGTTTCCATCCCGGTACGCGGCAAAGGAGTGATGCCCCTCTGCCCCCAGCCACTGCTGCCAGAAGGCCCGGCGCGGCGCCGGAAACACCCGGGCATCCAGCGCCTCCAGCTCCGCCGCGGGGGCCGTCAGAACCCGAACATCGAACTCCGGTGCCCCTTCCAGACCGCCGGAAGGCAGCCCGCCAAAGCGGATATTGCGGTACGCCAGCTCAAAGCCCGAACGGCGGTAATTCTCCTGCTGGTCCACCACCCCGTCCAGCCCGACAACCCGTCCCTCTGCATGCTCCAAGGCCTTTTGCCACAGCGCATAGCCATAGCCCTGCCCCCGGTGCTCCGGCGCCACGATATAGAAGCCGAGGAAGGCAAACGCCCCGCCGTAATTCACCACCGAAATGCAGGCAATCATCTGCCCGTCCAGGAACCCGCCCCAGAACCCTTCAGGATCCACAGAGCCAAAACAGCCCGCGTCCCGGCGGCCGGGGTTCCAGCCCTCCTGCGCGGCCCATTCCACCGCGGTCCCGGTCTCCCCGGGCGGCAAAGCCCGGATTTCATAGCCGTCCTGCATCTGCACCTCCTGGTCTCCAGAGGCCACAATGCCCGTCAAGCCTCAGGCAGGAAAGACAAAACAGCGGTTGCGCCGCACCGTCAGCCACATCGCCCGGCCCTTTTCCGGCAGGAAGACATTGGGCACCGTGGCTTTCAGGATCGAACCGTCAAACTCCATCCGGAACTCCACCAGGCTCTCGCTGCCCAGAAAGCGCGCACGCTCCACCACCGCGCGCGCCGCAACCCCGTCGCTGGGGGTGGGCAGCGGCCCCTTGCCGCCGCGGTCGAAATCGATGCGCAGATGCTGCGGCCGGAACACGATTTCCACCGCCGTGCCATCCGCCACCCCGGGCGCCAGGAACTCACCGAATGCCGTCTTCGCCAGCGCCCCGTTCACCTCGGCCTTCAGCACGTTCACATCGCTGAAGAAGGACACAGCCGCCTTGTCCACCGGGTGGGTATAGACATTGTAGGGCGCCCCCTGCTGCACGATCCTGCCGCCGCGCATCAGCGCGATCTCATCGGCCATCCGCATCGCCTCTTCCGGCTCATGCGTCACCAGCAGCACCGCGGTGTCTTCTTCCTTCAGCAGGCTCAGTGTCTCGTCGCGGATGCCGTCGCGCAGCCGGTTATCAAGACCCGAAAACGGTTCATCCATCAGCATGATCCGCGGCCGGGGCGCAATCGCGCGGGCCAGCGCCACCCGCTGCTGCTCGCCGCCCGACAGCTGATGCGGGTAGCCGTCGATAAAGCGCTTCAGCGACACCCGGTTCAGCAGCTCCTCAACCCGCGCCCGCTTTTCGTCCCGGCTGCCCTTCAGGCCAAAGCCGACATTGTCAGCAACGCTCAGATGCGGAAACAGGGCAAAGTCCTGGAACATCAGCCCGATCTCCCGCCGCTCCGGCGGCACCCGGAACACGGTGTCGCAGATCAGCTTGCCATCCACATAAATCTCGCCCAAATCCTGCATCTCCACCCCGGCAATCATCCGCAGCGTGGTGGACTTGCCGCAGCCCGAGGGTCCCAAGAGGCAGGTCACCTGCCCCGCCTGGATCTGCAAGGAGACATCATCCACCACCGCACGGCCCTCGAAATGCCGCTTGATGTTGCGGATCTCCAGCCGCGGCGCGGCCATAGTGCTGAGCATCTCGGCAGGGGCAGTGTTCATGAGGCCTCGGGGCTGTTTCCGATGAAAACGCTTGGGGTCCCGCCGGGATAGCAACCCCGCCCCCCGGCTGCAAGCGCTCAGGCCGCCGGCGACACGGGACCGCCCGGCGCCCCGCCGGGCAGCGCCCGCCCCGCCGCGCAGGCGGGCGCTACGCCCCCCGCGGCCGGGCGGAAAGGTGTCAGGTGAAAGGCCCGTCAGCAGCAGCCCGCAGCCGCGCCGTCCTGCTCCAGCCCGTTGAAGGGCGAATTGCCGCCGCACCCCGTGAAAATCCCGTAGTGGGTGTCAAAATCACCGATGAACTCGAAATGCGGCGCCAGCCGGCTGTCCTGCAGCATCATCCAGGTGTTGCCGCAGACCGGAAACACCTTGCCTGCCTCGATGATATGGTGGTCATCCAGCGCAAACACATGCGGCGCGTGCTCGATGGTGCCCTTATAGATCACCGCCTGGCCGTAATCCTCGCAGGCCGGCTCCAGGGCGGGCAGCTTGAACAGCCTGTAGGTGGCCGACAGGAACTTCAGCGGCTGCACGCGTTTCTCCAGCACCGGGTTTTCAATCGTCAGCAGACGCGAAGTCACCATCCGCGGGTCCTTGAAACCGGCCTCTTTGGCAATCGACAAAAAGTCGTTCCAGTAAAGCGCCCCGGACAGGCACTCGCCATACAGCACCTCATCCTCCGCCATCGCCTGCGGCACCCGCCGGTCGGCATAGACGTCGGAGAAATACATCTCCCCGCCCTCTTTCAGCAGATGATGCGCCCCGCGCAGCACCGCGCCCTTGTCGGTGGCCAGGTTGATCACGCAGTTGGAAACGATGATGTCGAACGAGCCCGGCTCCAAGTCCAGCTCCTCCAGTTTCTCGATATAGCCGTGGTGGAACTCTACATTAGATTGCGCATAGCCAAACGCCTCGGCGTGATAGTCCTGATGGCGCCGCGCCACCTCCAGCTGCGCCGGGGTCATGTCGACGCCCACCACCTTGCCATGCTCGCCCACCAGCGCCGACAGCGCATAAACATCGCGCCCCGCACCGCAGCCCAAATCAAGAATGCGCGCGCCTTCCAGCGCTTCCGGCGCAATCAGCCCGCAGCCGTAATAGCGGGTCAGCACCTCGTCATGGATTTTCGACAGCACCGCCTTCACATGATCCGGCATGTCGTCCGGCGTGCAGCAGGCGTTGGTTTGCAAATCATCGCTGCCTTGCAGCACCTCGCCGTAATAGTTCTGCACGTTTTCATGTTTCATGAGAGCCGCCTTTCCTGATGGGTCTGAGCCATTGGGATAGCGGCGCGCAGATGGTGCGGCAATCGGGGCAGCAGGCGGTCTGACGCAACTGTGAAGGAGTGTGGGGGAACCATCGAAACACTATGGCCTCCCGCCCGGCGGAACGCCGGGCAGCGCCCGACCCTCCCCACGGGAGGGCGCTGCCCTCAGTTCATTGCTCCGCGCCGGCAAGATTGCACTGCTTGGGAACTACCCCTCAGCCAGCAGCTCAAACGCCGCCTCGGCCCGCACCTTGCCGTTCACCATCAGCTCAATCCGGTGCGGCCCCGGCACCAGCTTAAAGGTGGTCGCATCCCCCTTCAGCTTGTGCGTCTTGCCCAGCTCCAGCTTGCCGCCGGTGAGTTTCGCCTGTTTCAGCTTGAACACCTTGGCCGAGGTCTTGCCGCCAGGGCGCTGGAAATGCAGGATATAATCCACCAGCACCGGCGCCCCCGCAGCCCCTTCCAGGCGGCAGGACAGATCCAGCGCCGCGCCGATCCGCACCGCCTTTGGCACCTCGATCCGTGCCTCCAGCGCCAGCTCCGGGTCATAGCCCAGCATCGCCATCGCCCGCGGATGCCCGGCCTTCACCAGCCCGCGCAGGGCGTGGGAGGTCATCCACTCCAGCTCCTTCTTCTGCTGCTGCCCGGCGGCCCGCCAGCTCTCCAGCCGGTCCATCACCAGATCCGGGTCCTTCTTGGCAATGTCGTTCAGATGGTTGGCGACCGAGCGGGTGACATATCGGGTGCCGTCGCCGTGCAGACGATCCAGCAGCGGCAAAGGCTGATCCAGCGACAGCCCCACGGCCTCGCCCCAGGGCAGCCGCGGCCGTGTGCCCTCGCTGACCAGCCGGCGCACGTGATAGCTGGAATGCCCGGCCCAGCCCTGCATCCGCGCCAGCACCTCGTCAGGCCAGCGGTTCAAAAACGGGCGGATCGCCCATTCCATCGAAAACCGCTGGGTGATCTCCTCCAAGAGGTCCAGCGACAAATCGCAATGCGCCTCAACGCCCCGCGCAGCGACATACTCCCCCAGGGGTGCAAAGATGAAATCGCCGAAATCATCATCCGTCTTGCCCGGATCCAGCGGCGGCGGCAGCGCCTTCAGCAGCACCGGGGCCGCATCCGGCAGCGCCTCCGGCAGATGACGCGCCAGCACTTCGGCAATCAGCGTGATCCGCTGCTTCAGCTCCAGCGCCGGCAGTTCTGCCATCACCTGTTCTTCAAATTCCGAAGCGTCAAACCCAGCCTCAGCCGCAGCAAAAAGGCCCGCCAGATAGCGGACCTTATCGCGGTTGAACAACTGGTCTTTCAGGGAAAATCCCGAAGCCATGCCGCCCCCCTTACATCGTCGAATTGACGCCGCCGCCATCCAGCAGGATGTTCTGGCCGACAATAAAGCCCGCGTGCTGCGAGCACAGGAACGCACAAGTGGCGCCAAATTCCTGACGGGTGCCGTAACGGCCCGCCGGAATACCGGCACAGCGCTGCGCCTTGGCCTCTTCCATCGAAATCCCCTGCGCCTGGCTCACCCCGGTATCCAGCGAGACGGCCCGGTCGGTGGCATGAATGCCCGGCAGGATGTTGTTGATGGTCACGCCCTTGCCCGCCACCTGCCGCGCGGTGCCCGCCACATAGCCCGTCAGCCCCGCACGCGCCGAGTTCGACAGACCCAGCACCGGGATCGGCGCCTTCACCGATTGCGAGGTGATGTTGACCACCCGGCCCCAGCCGCGCTCCATCATGCCCGGCACCAGCGCCTTGATCAGCGCAATCGGGGTCAGCATGTTGGCGTCCAGCGCCTTGATGAAATCGGCGCGGTCCCAGTCGGTCCACATGCCCGGCGGCGGCCCGCCGGCATTGTTGACCAGGATGTCCACGCCCTCAGCGGCCGCCAGCACCTGGCGCTGGCCCTCTTCGGTGGTCACATCCGCAGCCACCGTCACCACATCGACACCATAGGCGTCGCGGACCGCCTGCGCAGACGCCTCCAGCGCCTCCGCCCCGCGCGCGTTCATCACCAGGTTCACACCCGCCTCCGCCAGCGCCTCGGCGCAGCCAAGGCCCAGCCCCTTGCTGCTGGCACAGACCAGCGCGCGCTTGCCCGAAATACCCAGATCCATCTTGTCCTCCCTCGGGAATCTTCTCCATTTGCGCGGAGCTTGCACTGCACGCGCGCGGATGGCCAGCCCCTCCGCCCGCCCCTGCCCGCCCCTTCCCCGCCTGCCGCAACCGTGAACCTGCCGGAAAAACAGCGCCTTCCCTCCCCCTTTGTGCCACATTCTCACGCCATTTCTATTGGACGCCCGCCGCCGCGGGCCCACATATGGAATCAACCAGCCGCCGCCCATGAGACCGACATTGACCGCCAGCCTCGCCTCCGTCCAAGCCTTCCGCGCCGAACAGTTCTGCGTTGAATACGGCGCCAACATGGGCGACCCGATGGGGGTGCTCGAGGATCTGGTGCTGGATGACATCTACATGCTGGCCCTGGCCGAACCGCCCCGGCGCCTGGCGATCGCCGCCCATCACGACGGCAGCTTCAGCATCGCGGACAACACCGCACTCGGCACCCCCGGCGCCGCGCTGCATCTGGATTGCCTGCTCACCCTGATGCCCGACAGCGGCCCCAACACCGAAACCCTGGTGATGGTCGAGGTCGACGAGGACGGCATGATCGCCGGCGTCTTCCTGGTGCCGCTGGCCCCCTTGCGGCCGCAGATGCCCTACACCCTGGTCAAGGCGGAGCGCGAGCCCGCCCGGCGCAAACTGGCGCAATCCGCCTGCGTCTCCTTCACCCGCGGCACCCGCATCACGCTGGCCACCGGCGCGCAGCGCCCGATCGAGGAGATGCGCGCAGGCGACCGCGTCCTGACCCGCGACGACGGCATCCAGGAGGTGCGCTGGGTCGGCCAGTCCACCCTGCGCGCCGTCGGCGACCTCGCCCCGATCCTGATCCGCAAGGGCGCCCTGAACAACGCCAACGACCTGATCGTCAGCCCCGCCCACCGCCTCATGGTCTATCAGCGCTCGGATGAGATCGGCGCCGGCGCCCCCGAAATCCTGGTCCGCGCCCGCGACCTGGTGAACGGCCATTCGGTGGTGGTGCTGGACGGCGGCTTTGCCGATTACTTCCAGATCCTGTTCGACCGCCACCACATCATCTACGCCGAGGGCATCGCCGCCGAGAGCACCTTCCTCGACCCCGTCACACGGCCGGTTCTCCCCGAGGATTTCTGGACCGCCCGCGCAGGAACCGAGCCTGGCGCCCTGCCCCCCTCCCACAAGAGCGGCACCCACGGGCTGGACGTGAGCCGCTCGCTCTTGGACCGGCCTGACGCGGTGGGGCTCTTGAAGCGGGCGTCGCTGCGGTAGGTAAGCAGATTTAAATTCTGCCAACGAACCAGTCTTGTGACGACTGCCTGATATTGCGCAGCAATGGGTTCTTTTCGGCGTCAGTCATACGACTGTAATTCTTAACTGCAAAAGTTATTGCCCTTTGCAGCGGAGGAGAGACATTGCGAAAAACCTCAGTGGCCAATCGCCTAACCTTCTGTCGCTCCATCTGCTGAAAACCTAACAAAATTGCTTCTCTAAAGAACTGCGGGTTGTCAAGTTGCCTTTGCCTGTCGGCAATTGCATTTGCTAAAGTTCCATCGTTGTACCCTTGCGTAGCGCACAGCCGCAAAAGAGGAATCTGAAAAGGATAACTACATTGCTCCACCCCTAACCCCTCCAGAAGAGTGTCTCTAGCTCTCTCTTTTACATAAGGGCTTATCCTCTCTTCATCTTTTACAAGCGCATCTACGACGTAAAAAATTGAGGTTATCTTCTCCCTTATGAGGATCTCTAAGATTTCGACATCCTGCCTAACATAGATAAAATACTTAACTGCTGTCCGTATCGCATCTTCCTTCTCCGCACCTTGTGAGGAAGAAACTTGCGAAACGACATCTTCGTATCTAAGTGACTCTAACCGCCGCAATGCTTCGACTCCAGGGTGCCGATAGAACCGAGAAATAGAAGTTCTACCACTCACTTGGATACGGCGTTGAATTTCAACACGCTCATTTTCATCTATTCGCTCGTGAGATGCGTTGATACCCTGTTCAAGGCTCTCCCTTGCCTCGTGATAATCTTAAATCTGGAAGATACGTGTTTTCTTATTATTTAAAGTCAGCCCCTCTTCTGCGAGAAGCTCACTCAAAATTCTGACTGTATCGTACGCCTCCGCGCGACTTGAGGCGAAAAGCCGATAATCATCCACGTATCTGACATACTCAATTCCGTTTTGCTCCAGTTGGCGATCCACCGCAATCAATGCTGCCTCCGACAGTATTCTACTCGCATCCGATCCCACTGGAACTCCAAAACTTCTTCGATCTCCAGACCACTGAAAGAGAATCTCTCGTGCCAACACAGTCATTTCCGGATCACAGCCGCAATCACCCAAATGGTTTTCCAATGGATGATTACCAATTCTGTCAAAGAAATTTGAAATATCCGTTATGATCTTCCACTCGCCCATTCTCCGTCGCGAAATCTCACTCGATGCCCGCCTAAATGAATCGTACCCAAAGTCGACGTCGAAAACACAAGCACCGTTGGGCGACTTACGGTGCGAGTGAACAACATTTAGCTCTCTGGGCGGGCGTGATGCTTCAATTTGTGGAAACAGCAACAATGAGACCGAAAGATACTTCACCAAGTCAAAGGGATCGATCCAAGCAACTCGCCTTAACGTATGCTCATCCTTGGGGACCATATAGTATTGGGGATTGCCAATACCTACATTCCGAAGGTTTGCAGTCCTCAAAAAGCTAAGCGTCTGGCGAGTAGCTTCCCTGCGAAAATCTTCATTATGATCACTTATAGTTGCAAGCTCAACCGAACTTAGAAACGTTGGCGGTTTGGCAATGTCATCCAAACCTGTAGAAAGAACGTGCTCAATGGCCAAGTTAACAGCAGCTTGAATTTCAGTAGGATCCGGCAAGTGCTCTGCAGCCCTTAGTAGAGTTAAAAAAGGGCACGTGAGGAATACTCCGAATCACGCTCCCGACGACAAAACGACTAAACCACCACGTGCATATCATGTGAACACCTCACAACTTGCCCTCCAGCACTTCAGGCAAACTTCACGATCCCAGTGTTTCATCAACAACAGCTATCTGTAGTCATTATTGGAGTACTGCTCACCGCTCCCCCACCCCGCGCCGCTGCAGATCCTGCTGCAGCTCCCGCGCCCGGGCGGCAATACGCAAAATCGTATTGTCCTTGTCATGGGCCTGGATATGCCCCGCCAGCAGCGCCAGCCAGTAGATCCGCAGGATCGAGTTGAGGCGGCGGCCATAGTTCGGGCCCAGCTTGCGGAACCATTTCACCATATCCGTGTCCAGCCGGACCGTGACCCGGGTCTTGGGCTTGTCCAGACGCTCCCAGCTCAGGATACCGTCCCAGTCGTCCGGCAGGCTCTTGTCCAGCCAGTCGCGGCGCAGCTTCTCTTGCAGCTCGTCCAGCTCCAGCTGCATTTCATTGTGGTAATATTGCTTGCTGGGCATCGGCACATATCCCTTGGGCGGAGGTTACAGGTCCCTTGGCGGCGGTTGCATGGCGGGGCGGCACTCCCGCGCTGATCACCAGCCTGCCCTGCCCGGGTTAATTCCCAGCCAACGGGGCGTACGGTGAACACGCAACACCGTAGGGTGGGCGATTGCGCCCACCGGCCCCCCGGCCGCCCCGTCCGCCGCACCTGTCCCCGCGGGGACAGCCGGAAAATCCGCGGATTGGCACCCGCCCGGTGCACAAGGGGTGCACAGGCGGTGCACGCCCGGCACCCGCCGTTTTCCTTGCCTCCTGCGGCATTCCTGCTATACGCGCGCTCATGCTCGATACCGTCACCAACCGCCCCGAACTGCCGCCCGAAATTGCCCGCCGCCGGACCTTTGCGATCATCTCGCACCCGGACGCCGGCAAGACCACGCTGACTGAAAAGTTCCTGCTCTATGGCGGCGCGATTCAGATGGCCGGCCAGGTGCGCGCCAAGGGCGAGGCGCGGCGCACGCGCTCGGACTTCATGCAGATGGAAAAGGACCGCGGAATCTCTGTCTCGGCCTCGGCAATGTCGTTTGATTTCAGCGGCTTCCGCTTCAACCTGGTGGACACGCCGGGTCACAGCGATTTCTCCGAGGACACCTACCGCACCCTCACGGCGGTGGATGCGGCGGTGATGGTGATCGACGGCGCCAAGGGTGTCGAAAGCCAGACCCAGAAGCTGTTCGAGGTCTGCCGCCTGCGCGATCTGCCGATCCTGACCTTCTGTAACAAGATGGACCGCGAGAGCCGGGACACCTTTGAAATTATTGACGAAATCCAGGAGAACCTGGCGATCGACGTGACCCCGGCGGCCTGGCCCATCGGGGTGGGCCGCGATTTCATCGGCTGCTACGACATGCTGCGCGACCGGCTGGAGCTGATGGACCGCGCCGACCGCAACAAAGTGGCGGAAAGCATTGAAATCAACGGCTTGGACGACCCCAAGCTGGCCGAACACGTGCCGGAGCACCTGCTGGAGAAGCTGTTGGAAGAGGTCGAAATGGCCCGCGAACTGCTGCCGGCACTCGACCCGCAGGCGGTATTGGAGGGGCACATGACCCCGATCTGGTTCGGCTCCGCAATCAACTCCTTCGGCGTCAAGGAACTGATGGACGGCATCGGCGCCTACGGCCCCGAGCCGCAGCCGCAGTCCGCCTCCCCCCGTGCGGTGGCACCGGAGGAAAAGAAGGTCGCCGGATTTGTCTTTAAAGTTCAGGCAAATATGGACCCCAAGCACCGCGACCGGGTGGCCTTTGTGCGGATGGCGTCGGGCCATTTCAAACGCGGCATGAAGCTGACGCATGTGCGCACCAAGAAGCCGATGGCAGTGTCCAACCCGGTGCTGTTCCTGGCCTCCGACCGGGAGCTGGCGGAGGAGGCCTGGGCCGGCGACATCATCGGCATTCCGAACCACGGGCAATTGCGCATTGGTGATACGCTGACCGAGGGCGAGGCGCTGAAGGTGACCGGCATTCCGTCGTTCGCGCCGGAACTGCTGCAGGGCGTGCGGGCGGGCGATCCGATGAAGGCCAAGCACCTGGAGAAGGCGCTGATGCAGTTTGCCGAGGAAGGCGCGGCCAAGGTGTTCAAACCTTCGATCGGCTCGGGCTTTATTGTCGGCGTGGTCGGCGCGCTGCAGTTCGAAGTGCTCGCCAGCCGGATCGAGATGGAATACGGCCTGCCGGTGCGGTTCGAGGCCAGCCAGTTCACCTCGGCCCGCTGGGTCAGTGGCGGCAAGGCGGCGGTGGAGAAGTTCATCAACGCCAACAAGCAGCACATCGCCCATGACCACGACGGCGACATCGTCTTTCTGACCCGGCTGCAATGGGACATCGACCGGGTGGTGCGCGACTATCCGGACTTGAATCTGACCGCGACCAAGGAAATGATGGCGTAACAGCCTTTCCCTTGGACACTCCAGATTTTTGAAACCCGCCATGGATCTTGAACAAGAAAACGGCCCTGGCGGGTTTTTCGCTTTGATGCGGCGGCCGGCAAGGCGCGCGGCACCGCTTGGCGGTACACTGCCGGCTCCGCCGCTGGCTGGCCGCGGCCTGAAAACCCTGCGCAGCCGGGCGGCAGCGGGTGCACCGGACCTGGACATCTCTATGCCGCCCCGCGCCTGGAGCCATGCGGCGGTAAGCGAACCGGTCCGGCAGCCTTTGGGCCTGCGGATGCTGCACAAGGGGATGAGCGATCCGCGCAGCATCATTGGCCGCACCCAGAGCCATAAGGAAAGGCTTCAGCCAGATGCGCAATAGCCCGGTCAAATGGGGTCTCGTCAGCACAATCAAGGCTGAGGCCGGGGACATTCTGAGTTTTGCCGCTCATTATCTGGAGCTTGGGGCGCACCGGCTGTTCATCTATCTGGACGCGCCCTGCCCCGATGCCTACCCGCTGTTGAAGTCGCATCCGAAGATCCGGGTGCTCAACTGCGATGATGCTTATTGGCAAAAGCACGGGCGGCGTCCGGTCAAGCACCAGGTGCGCCAGACCGTCAACGCAACCCGCGCCTACCAGCGGCAGGCGCGGGACGTGGATTGGCTTTTGCATTGCGACGTGGATGAATTTCTGTGGTCCGCCGCCCTGCCTGCGGCAGAGCTCGCGGCATTGCCGCCGGATGCGGTGTGCGCCCGGGTGCGCCCGGCCGAAGCCCTGGCTGGGGGCGATGGCACCGCCTTCAAGGGGTATGTGCCGCCATCCGGCCGCGCCAGTGCTGAGCGGATCTACCCGCAATTCGGCGAGCATCTGAACGGCGGCTTCCTGAGCCATGTCCAGGGCAAGCTGTTCAGCCGCACCGGGATCGAAGGGCTGGAGCTGCGTATTCACCACGCCTATCTCGGCAAGGTTGCGAATCCGGGGAAAGCGGAACTTGCAGGTATGGATCTCTGCCACCTGCACGCCCGCGACTGGCACAGCTGGCTGGGCCATTACCGCTACCGGCTGCAAAAAGGCTCCTACCGCCCTGACCTCAAGCCCGTCCGGCCGCGCGCGGCAGGCGGGCTCACCGCCCATGAACTGCTCAGCGCCCTTGAGGCGGAACAGGGAGAGGCCGGCCTGCGCGGTTTTTTCGACGAGGTCTGCGCCGACAGCCCCGGCCTGCGGAGCCGGCTGCAGGCAGAGGGACTGCTGAAGATCCGGCAGCTGGACCTGGAAGCCAAGCGGCAGCAACACTTCCCGGATTTCCGCTGAATTGTTTCCATTTTGCACGCACTGGAGCTCAAAATACTGGAAAACCGGGCATTAATTGACGATCGCTCGGGATTTTGCTATGCCGCTCCACGAGCCGGAAGCTGCCAAGCCGCATGACCATTTGCGGAACCGGCTGCAACACACACGCGCGGGCCAGGTCAGTGTCCGCAATGACGGATACAGATGACAAAATTCACCGATCTGAACCTTAATCCCAAGGTCCTCAAAGCCATTGAGGAAGCGGGATATGAAAACCCCACCCCAATCCAGGCCGGAGCAATTCCGCCTGCGCTTGAGGGGCGCGATGTTCTGGGAATCGCCCAGACCGGCACCGGCAAGACCGCGTCCTTCACGCTGCCGATGATCACCATGCTGGCCCGCGGCCGCGCCCGGGCCCGGATGCCGCGCAGCCTCGTGCTGTGCCCGACCCGTGAGCTGGCGGCGCAGGTGGCCGAGAACTTCGACACCTATGCCAAGCATGTAAAGCTCACCAAGGCGCTGCTGATCGGCGGGGTCTCCTTCAAGGAGCAGGACGCGCTGATCGACAAGGGCGTCGACGTGCTGATCGCCACTCCTGGCCGCCTGCTGGACCATTTCGAGCGCGGCAAACTGCTGCTGACTGGCGTGCAAATCATGGTGGTGGACGAGGCCGACCGAATGCTCGATATGGGCTTCATCCCGGACATCGAGCGCATCTTCTCGCTGACGCCCTTCACCCGCCAGACGCTGTTCTTCTCCGCCACCATGGCGCCGGAGATCGAGCGGATCACCAACACCTTCCTGTCGGCCCCGGCCCGCATCGAAGTGGCCCGCCAGGCCACCGCGTCGGAGACCATCGAACAGGCGGTTGTGCAGTTCAAACCCTCGCGCCGCGACCGCGAAGGCAGCGAGAAACGCAAAGTGCTGCGGGCGCTGATTGATGCCGAGGGCGACAAGCTCACCAATGGCATCATCTTCTGCAACCGCAAAACGGACGTGGATATCTGCGCGAAATCGCTGAAGAAATACGGCTATGACGCCGCCGCGATCCATGGCGACCTGGACCAGAGCCAGCGGACCAAAACGCTTGACGGTTTCCGTGAGGGATCCCTGCGCATCCTGGTGGCCTCGGATGTGGCCGCGCGCGGTCTGGACGTGCCCAGCGTCAGCCATGTGATCAATTTCGACGTGCCCGGCCATGCCGAGGACTATGTTCACCGGATCGGCCGCACCGGCCGGGCCGGCCGCGAGGGCAAGGCGATCACCATCTGCTCGGTGCGCGATGAAAAGGCGATGGATGCGGTGGAGAAGCTGATCCAGAAGGACATTCCGCGCCTGGACAACCCGGTCAAGCCGGAACCGAAGAAGGAACGCGCCCCGCGCGCTGCCAAGCCCGAGGCAGAGAGCCGCAAGGACGACAAGCCCGCGCAGAAGCCTGCCCAAAAGCCTGAGCGCGAGCGCTCCTCCGGCGGCCGCGGCAAGTACAACAAACGCGACGACAAGGTTGTGGTCGGCATGGGCGACCATCTGCCCAGCTTCATCGCGCTCAGCTTTGCCGAACGCCGCGCCAGCTGACCGGCGCAGCAGCAGCATTTGCGCAGGCCGCCCCCCTTGGGGGCGGCCTGTTTCGTTCAGGTTCAGGGCCAGTGCACTCGCAGCATGGCGACCTTTGCACTTGCAGCATAACGGGTCTTCGATCTTGGCGGGCGTAAATCCGCGCAGAACGGCGTATTGCAAGGGCAACACTGAAACGCGCCATTCAAGATGGGCCACGCCATGACCAACGACACCAACACCCTGACCATTGCCCAGTTCCAGGCCATCGAAGCCCGCGCCCATGAGCTGCGCGCCGAGGCCTTTGCCAGCTTTACCCGCCGCCTGTTCCGCGCGGTCTTCCTGGCGCCTTTCAAACTGCTTTCGCGCCCGGCCTGCGCCCGCCCGCTGCACGGCTGAGGCCGCAGCCGCGTTCTTGCGGTACCGTGACAGAAAAGAAAACGCCGCGAGCCTCAAAGGCCGCGGCGTTTTTCGTTCTGGCTGAGGAGGTTCGCAGCCGCGCCGCGGGCCCGCAGGGCGCGCGGCGCCGGGCCCAACGGGCCTGCTGCATCTGTTGATGCAGCTTGGGCCGGGCGGGAGTGCCGCCCTGCCCGGCCGGCGTCAGCGCATGCGGCTGACGATTACCGTGACCTCGGGCTTCTTGCCAATTTCGGCTTGTGCCGTCTGACGGGTGATGCGGCGCAGCTCCTGCTCCAGCTTGTCGTCATCACGCAGGGTCTTGGCACCTGCCCGCATCAGGAACTGGTTCAGGTCCTCTTCCAGAACCTCGACCAGCGCCGCGTTGGAGGTGCCGGTCTCGGCCAGGCCTTTGAGGTCGCACCAGGGCTCGCCCAGCGGCTCGTCATCCTCGTCCAGGATCACCGTCACCACCACATGGCCATTCAGCGCCATGCGGATGCGGTCGCGCACGATGCCGTCCATCGCGCCGTATTTGACCGAACCGTCCAGATAGGTGCGCCCGGTCTCGATCCATTCGGTCACCTTCGGGGCATCGCCGGACAGATCCATCATCATACCGTTCACAACAACCGCACTGGGGATGCCCTTGGCCTCGCCCAGGCGGGCGTGCTGGCGCAAGTGGCGGTGCTCGCCGTGCATCGGGATCAGCATCTTCGGCTTCAGCAGGTTGTGAACCACCTCCAGGTCCGGACCATTGGCGTGGCCCGAGACGTGATACAGGCCAGAGCTGTCATCGACCACATCCACGCCCTTCTCGGAGAATTGGTTGATGATGCGAATGACGCCCTTCTCGTTGCCCGGAATGGTCTTGGAGGAGAACAGGAAAGTGTCCCCCTCTTTCAGCTCAAGCCCGCGGTACTTGCCGCGCGCCAGCTGGGCGGTGGCGGCGCGGCGCTCGCCCTGGCTGCCGGTGGTGATCAGCATCAGGTTGTCGCGCGGGATGTCGCCCGCATCCTCAGGGCTCACCACCTTGGGGAAGTCCAGCAGCACGCCGGTCTCGGTCGCCGCCTCGATCATCCGGCGCATGGCCCGGCCCAGCAGGACCACCGAGCGCCCGGCGCGCGCACCGGCCTCGGCCAGGGTTTTCACCCGCGCCACGTTGGAGGCAAAGGTGGTGGCCGCCACCATGCCCTTGGCCTCGGCAATCAGTTTGGTGATCTCCTCCGGCAGCTCGGATTCCGAGCGGCCCGGATGCTGCGAGAACACATTGGTGGAATCGCAGACCAGCGCCTGGATGCCACCCTTGGCAATCTCCGCCCACATCTCCGGGTCAAAGGGTTCGCCCACCAGCGGAGCCGGGTCCAGCTTGAAGTCGCCGGTATGCACCACCCGGCCTGCCGGGCTGTCGATCACCAGAGCGCCGCTTTCGGGGATCGAATGGCTCATCGGGGCCACGCCGACGGTGAAGGGGCCAAGCTTGGTGACTTCCGGCCAAGCCTCGACCGTATGGACGTTGGCCGGATCGTGGCCCGCCTCCTCCATCTTGCGGCGCGCCAGGTTGGCGGTGAAGGCGCGCGCATAGATGGGCACGTTCAGGCTGGAATACATGTGCGCGATGGCGCCGATGTGGTCCTCGTGGCCGTGGGTGATGAAGATCCCCTCCAGCCGGTCCGCGCGCTCTTTCAGCCAGGTGATGTCAGGCATGATCAGGTCGACGCCGGGGGTGGTGTCCATATCGGGGAAGGTCACGCCCAGGTCGACAAGGACCAGGCGTTCCTTGTCCTGGGCCCCATAGCCGTAAACATAGGCATTCATGCCTATTTCACCCGCCCCGCCGAGGGGCAGGTAGATCAATCTTTCACTGCTCATACGTCAGTTCCGTTTTCCTTATTGTATTTATGGATGATCTGCAGGCCATGCATGGTGAGGTCGTCCTCAAAGGCATCAAACAGATCGGCAGATTGCTGGAATAATGGCGCCAGCCCGCCTGTCGAGATCACTTTCATCGGCACGCCGCGCTCTGCCTTGATCTGGGTGCAGATCTCGCGGACGAGGCCGACATAGCCCCAGAACACGCCGGCCTGCATGCAGGCAACGGTGTTGGTGCCGATGACATTGCCGGGTTTGGAAATATCCACATGCGGCAGCGCGGCGGCTGCCTGATGCAGGGCTTCGAGGCTGAGGTTCACCCCCGGGGCAATGACGCCGCCGATATAGGCGCCATCCTCGGCCACCACGTCGAAGGTGGTGGCGGTGCCGAAATCCACCACGATCAGGTTGCCGCCGTGCTGGTCAAAACCCGAGACGGTGTTGACCAGCCGGTCGGGACCAACAGCCGTGCCCTCGTCCACGCGCACGGCAACCGGCAGCAGACAGCCAGGTTTGCCCACCACCAGGGGCCGGGTGTTAAAGTAGCGGTCGGCCAGCACACGCAGGTTGAACACCACCCGCGGCACAGTCGAGGAGATGATCATATCGGTGATGTTGGCCTCAATCCCCTGCAGTTTCATCAGGGTGCTGAGCCAGACGTAATACTGATCCGCCGTGCGCTGCCATTCGGTCGCGGTGCGCCACAGGCCGATGAACTTCTCACCGTCATAGATCGAGAAGACCGTATTTGTATTGCCGCAGTCAACTGCCAGAAGCATCGCTGCCCCTTCCTAGAAATAGATGTCCGCGGCAGGAATACTGACGCGGCCCTTGGCGGTGTTTAGGACAAGGTTGCCGCTGGCGTCCACCGTTTCAAAGGTGCCTTCGGTCTCTGACGCAGCGGTGCGGGCGGTGATCACCTCGCCCAGCTTGGCGGCGCGGTCCAGCCAGGCGGTGCGGATCGGCTCGAACCCGTAGGTCGCGAACTGCTGCTCGTAGCGGGCAAAGGCCTTGGCCACGGCTTCCAGGAAGGTTTCCGGATCGACCTGCACGCCGGTTTCCGCCATCAGCGACACCGGGTAGACGGCGCCGGGTTCCAGCCACTCCTGCATTGGGGTTTCCACCAGGTTGACGCCGATGCCGACAAACAGGTGATTGACCCCCTGCCCGCGGCCGGCGCTCTCCAGCAGGATGCCGGCCAGCTTGCCGCCCTTCATCAGCACGTCATTGGGCCATTTGAGCGACAGACCCTCGCTTCGGCCTGTGACCGCGACGCAGGCATCATAAACCGCCAGGGCCGCCACAAAGCTGCGCAGGGCTGCCTGATCCGGGGCACCTTCGGGGCGCATCACCAGGGTGGCGGCAAAGTTGCCTTTGGGGTCTTTCCAGTCGCGGCCGCGGCGGCCGCGCCCCTGGGTCTGGCGCAGCGCCAGAATCCATTCCGGGCCTGCCAGATCATCGGCGATGCGGGCGGCCTCGTTGAGGGTGCTGTCGACCTCGGCAAGCACCCGTTTTCCGTATCCTGCTGGCCAGCTCATGCGCGCTCCTTAAGTGCGAAAAGGCCCGGTCGCAAGACCGGGCCTCCTTAGCCTGCTGAAAAGCAGATCAATTTACAAGGGTTGCTGCGGCTGCAGCGGCGGCGCCGTCAATGCCGAACTGATAGACCACGCCCACCAGCATCATCGCAGCGGAGGCCATCAGGGCGGCGGTCAGGACCGGTGAGCCCTTTGCCTCGACATCATCCTCGCCAGTGCCAAAGTACATATAGAAGACGATGCGGATGTAGTAGAACGCACCGATGACCGAAGCGATGGCAGAGGCCACGACCAGGCCGAACAGGCCCGCGTCCACACCGGCTTTCCAGACACCCAGCTTGGCAAAGAAGCCAAGCATCGGCGGCACACCTGCCAGCGAGAACATCAGGATCAGCACCGCCAGCGCCTTGCCCGGTTCGCGCGACGCGAACTGGTTCAGGGCCAGGATGTCGGTCACCGGTTTGCCGTCTTTCTCCAGCATCAGGATGAAAGAGAAGGTACCGATGTTCATGGTGACGTAGATTGCGAGGTACACCAGCATGGCGGTGACGCCGGCTTCGGTGCCCGCGGCCAGGCCGATCATCGCATAGCCCATGTGGGCAATCGACGAGAAGGCCATCAGGCGTTTGATATCGCGCTGGCCGATCGCCGCAATGGCGCCCAGGAACATCGACAGCACCGACAGCACCACGATGATCTGCTGCCAGTCAGAGATGGCGCCGCCGAAAGCGTCAAACAGAACGCGGGCGAACAGGCCCATCGCGGCCACTTTCGGCGCGGTGGCAAAGAAAGCGGTGACCGGGGTCGGCGCGCCCTCATAGACGTCGGGGGTCCACATGTGGAAGGGAACCGCCGAAACCTTGAACGCCATGCCGGAGATCATGAACACGAGGCCGAACAGCATGCCGATGGACATGTGCCCCTGTTCGGCCACCTGGATGATGCCCGCGAACTGGGTGGTGCCGGCAAAGCCGTAGACCAGCGAGGCACCGTACAGCAGCAGGCCCGAGGACAGCGCGCCCAGCACAAAGTACTTGAGGCCCGCCTCGGTCGATTTGACACTGTCGCGGCGCATGGCGGCCACAACGTAAAGCGACAGCGACTGCAGCTCCAGCCCCATGTACAGTGCCATCAGGTCGCCTGCGGAGACCATCATCATCATGCCGACGGCCGCCAGCGCCACCAGGATCGGGTATTCGAACCTCAGCATGCCCCGGCGTGCCATATAGTCCTGGCCGACCAGCAGCACCGCGGCGGCGCCCAGCAGCAGCGCCACCTTGGCAAAGCGCGAGAAGCCGTCGTCGATGAACATGCCGTTGAAGGCGGTCTGGGTGCCGGCGCCGGAGGTGCCGATCCAGATCGCGATCACCGCCAGCAGGGCTGCGGTGCTCCAGACCAGCGGCACCGCCAGCTTGTCCTTGCCGGTGTAGACCGCGCCGATCAGCGCGCCCATGGCGTAAAGCGCCAGAACGATCTCTGGCAGGATTACAGTAAGATCAGCTTGGATCATCTGCCTGATGCTCCCTTAGTGCGAAGCAATCTGGGTCGCGGCGGGCGCAGTGTCCGCAGCAGCCAGAGACTGGTTGAAGTTAGCAATCAGCGCCTCGGTCGAGGGGCTGATGATGTCGGTGACCAGCGATGGGTAGACACCCAGCAACAGGGTCATCACGACCAGCGGTGCAAAGACGAAGCGCTCGCGCGCGGACATGTCCTTGATGCCCATCAGGCTGCCCTTGATCAGGTCGCCGAAGACCACCCGGCGGTAGAGCCACAGCGCGTAGCCGGCCGAGAAGATCACGCCGGTTGCCGCCACTGCGGTGACCCAGGTGTTTTTCTGGAAGGCGCCCATCAGGGTCAGGAATTCGCCGACGAATCCGCTCGTGCCCGGCAGGCCGACGTTGCCCATGGTGAAGAACATGAAGACCAGCGCATAGGCAGGCATCCGGATCACCAACCCGCCGTAGGCGTCGATGTCGCGAGTGTGCATGCGGTCATAGATGACGCCGACGCAGAGGAACAGCGCGGCGGAGATGAAGCCGTGCGACAGCATCTGGAAGATGGCGCCATCGATGCCCTGCTGGTTGGCGGCAAAGATGCCCATGGTGACAAAGCCCATGTGCGCAACCGAGGAATAGGCGATCAACTTCTTCATGTCCTCCTGCACCATCGCCACCAGCGAGGTGTAGACCACGGCGATGGCAGACATCCACAGGACCACATCAGTCATCACATCGGCGCCGACCGGGAACATCGGCAGGCTGAAACGCAGGAAGCCGTATCCGCCCATTTTCAGCAGGATCGCCGCCAGCACCACGGAACCCGCGGTCGGCGCCTGCACGTGGGCATCCGGCAGCCAGGTGTGCACCGGCCACATCGGCATCTTCACCGCGAAGGAGGCAAAGAAGGCCAGGAACATCAGCGTCTGCGCGCCGCCCACAATATGCAGCCCCAGCACGTCAAAGGACGCGGCCGAGAAGCTGTGGGTCAGCAGGGTCTCGATATCGGTGGTGCCGGCATCCACATACATGAAGACCATCGCCACCAGCATCAGAACCGAGCCGAAGAAGGTGTAGAGGAAGAATTTGAAGGAGGCGTAGATCCGCTCCTTGCCGCCCCAGATGCCGATGATCAGGAACATCGGAATGAGGCCAGCCTCGAAGAACAGGTAGAACAGCACCAGGTCCAGCGCCATGAAGACACCCAGCATCAGGGTCTCCAGCAGCAGGAAGGCCACCATGTATTCCTTCACCCGGTCGGTGACCGACCAGCTGGCCAGGATGGTCAGCGGCATGATGAAGGTGGTCAGCAGCACAAACAGCACCGAGATGCCGTCGACGCCCATCTTGTATTTCAGGCCAAAGATCCACTCTTTCTCGTGAACCATTTGAAAGCCAGTGTTGGCCGGATCGAACTGAGTATAGATTCCGATGCTCACCAGAAAGGTGGCTGTGGTGGCAAAAAGTGCCGCAAATTTCGCATTGCGCTGCGCAGCCTTATCATCACCTCGCATGAACACGACCAACAGCAGAGCTGCCAATGCCGGGATAAATGTGACGGCCGACAGAAGAATATTGTCCATCAGTGCGCTCCTCCGCCGATCGACATCCAGGTGACCAGGGCGGCAATGCCCAGCACCATCCAGAAGGCATAAGTGAAGATGTACCCGGACTGTGCGCGTCCGGCGAGACGGGTGAAGAAGGGCACGACGCCCATGGCCAGGCCGTTGAGGAAGCCGTCAATGGTGTTGCCATCGCCGCGTTTCCAGAAGAAGCGGCCAATGGCCACGGCCGGTTTCACGAAGATCACGTTGTAGATCTCGTCAAAGTACCATTTGTTCAGCAGGAACAGATACAGCGGGCGCTGCTGCTCGGCCAGGCGTTTCGGCAGCGACGGGTTCCAGATGTAGAACCACAGTGCCAGTATCAGACCGCCGACCATGGCAGCAAACGGCGACAGCTTCACCCATTTCGGCGCCGCATGGGCATCCTCCAGGATGTGGTTGTCCGGTGCGATGTACAGCGCGCCCTCGCCCGGCTTGCCGGCAAACACATAGTGATGCTCGCCTTCGCTGCCATGGGCGGCTTCTTCACCGTGGCCTGTGTCTTCGCCATGCGCTTCCGCTGCGGCCTCCGCCACCGGGATGCCGTAGAACTTGCCGACCTGATCGGCGTGGCCGAAGAAGCTGCTGTACCACAGCATGCCTGAGAAGATGGCTCCGAGCGACAGAACGCCAAGAGGCAACAGCATGGTCCAGGGGCTCTCGTGCGCATGGTCATGGGTGTGCTTGTCGCCGCGCGCCTCGCCATAGAAGGTGAGGAAGATCAGGCGCCAGGAGTAGAAAGAGGTCATGAAGGCTGCAATCACCAGTGCCCAGAAACCGAACATAGAGCCGCCTGCATAGGCGCTTTCGATGATCGCGTCCTTGGAGACGAAGCCCGCAAAACCAACCCAGCCGCTGAGCGGAATGCCGACGCCGGTAATGGCCAGCGTGCCGATCATCATCGCCCAGAAGGTATAGGGGATCTTCTTGCGCAGCGCGCCGTAGTTCCGCATGTCCTGCTCGTGGTGCATCGCGTGGATCACCGAACCGGCGCCAAGGAACAGCATCGCCTTGAAGAAGGCGTGGGTAAACAGGTGGAACATCGCTGCGGAATACATGCCGACGCCAGCCGCGACGAACATGTAGCCCAGCTGCGAGCAGGTCGAATAGGCGATCACGCGCTTGATGTCATTCTGCACCAGGCCGACGGTGGCCGCGAAGAACGCGGTCGCAGCACCCAGCACGGTGATGAAGGCGGCGGCCTCGGGCGCGAACTCCATCAGCGGCGACATGCGGCAGACCAGGAACACGCCCGCGGTCACCATGGTTGCCGCGTGGATCAGCGCCGACACCGGGGTCGGGCCTTCCATCGCGTCCGGCAGCCAGGTGTGCAGGATCAGCTGCGCCGATTTGCCCATGGCGCCGACAAACAGCAGGAAGGCCAGCAGGTTCGCCGCGTTCCATTCCGTCCACAGGAAGGAGACCTGGGTTTCCGCCAGCGTGGGGGCCGCCGCAAAGATGTCAGACAGGTTGATGCTGTCGGTCAGGAAGAACAGCCCGAAGATCCCCAGCGCAAAGCCGAAATCGCCGACGCGGTTGACGATGAAGGCTTTCATCGCCGCCGCATTGGCGGTGGGCTTGCGGTAATAGAAGCCGATCAGCAGGTAGGAGGCAACGCCGACGCCTTCCCAGCCGAAGAACATCTGCACCAGGTTGTCCGAGGTCACCAGCATCAGCATCGCAAAGGTGAAGAACGACAGATAGGCAAAGAAGCGCGGCTTGTAGCTCTCGCCCTCTTTCCACTGCGGGTCATGATCCATATAGCCGAAGGAGTAGAGGTGCACGAGCGAGGACACCGTGGTGATCACGATCAGCATGATCGCGGTCAGCCGGTCCAGGCGGATCGCCCAGTCGGTCGACAGAGTGCCGCTTTCAATCCAGCGCAGGATTTGGATGGTCTCGGTCTGCCCGTCGAAGGTCAGGAAGGTGATCCAGCTGAGCAGCGCCGCCAGGAACAGCAGCGCCGTGGCGGTCACGGTGGCGGCTTTCTCGCCGATCATCTTGTGGCCGAAGCCGCAGATGATCGCACCCACCAGCGGGGCAAAGAGGAGGATGGTTTCCATGTTTCTTTAGCCCTTCATCACGTTGACGTCTTCGACGGCGATGGTGCCGCGGTTGCGGAAGAAACAGACCAGGATCGCCAGGCCGATGGCGGCCTCGGCGGCGGCCACGGTCAGCACAAACAGGGTAAAGACCTGCCCCACGAGATCGCCCAGGAAGCTGGAGAATGCGACCAGGTTGATGTTCACCGCCAGGAGCATCAGTTCGATGCTCATCAAGAGGATGATCACGTTCTTGCGGTTCAGGAAGAGCCCGAAGATGCCGATGACGAACAGCGTCGCCGCGACGGTCAGATAATGTTCAAGTCCGATCATGTGCTCACAGCCCCTGCCCCGGTTTCACATCCTTGAGCTCCATCGCGGCGGCCGGGTCGCGCATCATCTGAGCAACCACGTCCTGGCGCTTGACGTCCTGGCGGTGGCGCAGGGTCAGCACAATGGCGCCGATCATCGCCACCAGCAGGATCAGGCCTGCCAGCTGGAACAGAAGGAAATATTGATCATAGATGATGAGGCCCAGGGCCTCGGTGTTGTGGCGGTCGGCGGGCACCGGGTTGGCCAGCAGCTCAGGCGCCTTGTGGGCGGTTTCCCAGACGCCGAAGGCCATCACAAACTGCATCAGGATGACCAGGCCAATGAGCAGCGCCAGCGGCATGTAGCGCGCCATCTCGGCCTTCAGCTCGGCAAAGTCCACGTCCAGCATCATCACCACAAACAGGAACAGCACCGCGACTGCCCCCACGTAGACGATGACCAGCAGCATGGCGACGAACTCCGCCCCCAGAAGCACAAACAGCCCGGCCGAAGAAAGGAAGGCCAGGATCAGCCACAGGACCGAATGCACCGGCTGGCGGCTGATCACGGTGAACAGCCCGCCGGTGATGGCGCTGATGGCGAAGAGGTAGAAGGCAAAAACGCTCATGTCTCATCGTCCCTTTTGTCGTCCATGGCCTCTTGCGCCAGATCCAGCGCCCGGTTCATGGCCGGAATGCCGGCAAAGACCGACATCTGTCCGATCGTTTCCACGATCTCTTGTTTCTTGGCGCCGGCCGCAAGGGCGTGGCGCACGGTCTGGCGCACGGCTGAATCAGCCTGTGCGCCCTGCATCGTCAGCCCGGCCAGTGTCAGCAGCAGCCGGGTCTTGGCATCCAGCCCGTCCTTGTTGACGGTGTTGCCGAACATCATTTCCATGACCTCTTTGGGCATGGTCGGCCACAGGGCCTCGAACCCTTTCGGAGAAAAGCTCTCCAGCGCCGGGTTCAGCGCCTTTGCCATCTCCTGGGCTTGTTCCTGCATCCGGGCCATCATGGCCTCAAAAGGGTTCTTGGGATCGCTCATCGGTACGGCGCGTCGATTTCCAGGTTGCGGGCGATCTCGGCTTCCCAGCGCTCGCCGTTGGCCAGGAGTTTTTCCTTGTCGTAGAACAGCTCCTCGCGGGTCTCGGTGGCGAACTCGAAATTCGGGCCTTCGACAATCGCGTCCACCGGGCAGGCTTCCTGGCAGAAGCCGCAATAGATGCATTTGGTCATGTCGATGTCATAGCGCGTGGTGCGGCGGCTGCCGTCCTCGCGCGGTTCCGCGTCGATGGTGATCGCCTGCGCCGGGCAGACCGCCTCGCACAGCTTGCAGGCAATGCAGCGCTCCTCGCCGTTGGGATAACGGCGCAGCGCGTGCTCGCCGCGGAAACGGGGCGACAGCGGGCCCTTCTCGTGCGGGTAGTTCAGGGTGGCCTTGGGGGCGAAGAAATACTTCAGCCCCAGTTTGAAGCCGACCCAGAAATCCTGCAGCAGGAAGTATTTGGCGGCGCGTGTGTAGTCGATGTTCGCCATCAGTTAGCCTCCCATGGTCCAGCGGGCGAAAATGCCCCAGAACCAGTCAAATTTTGCGGCAAAGGACACGAAGACCACCCAGGCCAGCGAGAACGGCAGGAACACTTTCCAGCCCAGGCGCATCAACTGGTCGTAGCGGTAGCGCGGGGTGATCGCCTTTACCATTGCGAAGAGGAAGAAGAAGAACGCCATTTTGCCGACCATCCACAGGACGCCATCGGGCAGGCCCGGGATCGGGGACAGCCAGCCGCCGAAGAACAGCAGTGTGGTCAGCGCGCACATCAGGAAGATGGCGATGTATTCGCCGGCCATGAACAGCAGGAACGGGGTGGCCGAGTATTCCACCTGGTAGCCCGCAACCAGTTCCGATTCCGCTTCCGGCAGGTCAAACGGCGGGCGGTTAGTTTCCGCCAGCGCCGAGATGAAGAACAGGAAGACCATCGGGAAATGCGGGATCCAGTACCAGTTCAAGAGGCCCAGATCGCCGTCCTGCGCGCGCACGATGTCGCCGAAGTTCATCGATCCAGTGGAGATGATTACACCGATGATGATCAGGCCGATGGAAACCTCGTAGGAGATCATCTGCGCGGCGGAGCGCAGCGAGCCCAGGAACGGGTATTTCGAGTTCGACGCCCAGCCGCCCATGATCACGCCATAAACCTCAAGCGAGGAGACCGCGAAGACATAGAGGATGGCGACGTTGATGTCGGAGAGGACCCAGCCGTCATTGAAGGGGATCACCGCCCAGGCGATCATCGCCAGCACGAAGGAGGTCATCGGCGCCAGGATAAAGACGGTGCGGTCGGCGCCGGCCGGGATCACCACCTCTTTAACGACGTATTTCAGCGCGTCAGCCACCGATTGCAGCAGGCCGTAAACGCCCACCACGTTCGGGCCCCGGCGCATCTGGACCGCGGCCCAGATCTTGCGGTCCCCGTAGACGAGGAACAGCAGTGAGATCATCACAAAGGCAACAACTGCAAGCACTTGCGCCAGGATCAGAACAGCGATGCCGCCTGGAGTGTTAAAGAAATCAGCCATAGGTCCTCACACCGTGGGTATTCCGTTCGCCGCGCAATCCGCGACCACGACTTCGGCGTCGATGGTGCGCAGGCCGCGCGGAAGAGAGGGCGAAATCAGATAAACCGCATCCGCGGTCCGGCTGCCCCCTGCCTGTGTCAATGTTGTGCGCACCTGACGCGCAAATCCGTAGCCCCGGATCAGCGCGTATTGCGCGGCGGCGCATTCCGCATAGTCATCAAGGTCGCCTTCGCTGCGCGGACCGCGCATGGACACGTGAAATTGCACCAGATCGCCCTCCAGCAGGCTGGTTTCCACCCCTTCGTACACCGGGGCGGGCCGCTCTCCTTCGCTGCCGGGCGCCATCGCGCAGGCAGCCAGCAGAAAGGGTGTTATGAGGGCGAAACGGGTCATTCGGCGGCCATTGCCTCGTTTCCGCGGGCTTTCACACCTGCCGACAGTTCCGCCATCAGTTGCGATGCGCGGGCAATCGGATTGGTCAGGTAGAAGTCCTTGATCGCGGGCAGGAAATCGGCGTTGCCGAGTTTGTCCTGCTCCAGCGGCGCGCCGTCCTTTTCGGCCACTTCGTCGATCTGCGCCAGATGCGGAACCTCTGCAACCAGCGCCTGACGCAGCTGCGCCAGCAAGTCGTAGCCCAGCTGGGCATCTGCTTCGGCGCTGAGCGCGCGCAGGATGGCCCAGTTTTCCTTGGCCTCACCCGGTGCAAAGCTGGCGCGCATGGCCAGTTGCGGACGGCCTTCCGTATTCACGAACAACCCGTTTTCTTCGGTGTAGGCGGCACCCGGCAGGATCACGTCCGCGCGGTGCGCGCCGCGGTCGCCGTGGGAGCCCTGATAGATCACGAATGCGCCCGCGTCGATTTCCACCTCGTCCGCGCCGAGGTTGTAGATCACCTCTGCCCCGTCGATGGCTGCCTCCATGCCGCCCTCGGTCACAGCGCCGATGTCCATCGCGCCCACGCGGGAGGCGGCTGTGTGCAGGACCATGAGCTTGGAACCGGTGTCTTCGGCCAGCTTCTGCGCCGCGGCCAGAACCGCCAGACCATCGGCTTCGCGCAGGGCACCCTGCCCCACGATCACCACGGAAGGCGCATCCTTGACGGCGCCGTATTCGCGGCCCAGCAGGCTTTCCAGCGCGGCACGGCCGGTGCCGACATGGGCATATTCATAAGTCAGGTCCACGGGCTGGCCAACCAGCCCCACCTGCGCGCCGTTCAGCCAGGCCTTGCGGATGCGGGCGTTCAGCACCGGCGCTTCATCGCGCGGGTTGGTGCCGATCAGCTGGATGAACTTGGCGCTGTCGATGTCCTCGACAGTGGCGGTGCCGGCATAGCCCGCACGGTTGTCAATCGGCAGACGGGCGTTGTCAGTGCGGCATTCCACCTTACCGCCCAGGCCTTCGACCAGCTGCTTCAAGGCAAAGGCTGCCTCAACCGGGACCAGATCGCCGATCAGGCCCGCGACCTTCTTGCCCTTCATGGCACTAGCAGCCGCAGACAGCGCCTCGCCCCAAGTTGCAGGCTTCAGCTTGCCATCGACACGCACATAGGGGCGGTCCAAGCGCTGGCGGCGCAGCCCGTCCCAGACAAAGCGGGTCTTGTCACTGATCCATTCCTCGTTCACGCCGTCATGGTTGCGCGGCAGGATGCGCATCACTTCGCGGCCCTTGGTATCCACGCGGATGTTCGAGCCAAGCGCGTCCATCACGTCGATGGTTTCGGTCTTGGTCAGTTCCCACGGACGGGCGGTAAAGGCGTAAGGCTTCGACGTCAGCGCGCCAACCGGGCACAGGTCGATGATATTGCCCTGCAGGTTCGATTGCAGAGTCTGGTTCAGATAGGAGGTGATCTCCGCATCCTCGCCACGGCCCGTTTGGCCCATCTGGGTGATGCCCGCAACCTCAGTCGTGAAGCGCACGCAGCGGGTGCAGGAAATGCAGCGGGTCATGGTGGTGGAGACCAGCGGGCCGAGGTCCAGATCATCCACCGCACGCTTGGCTTCTTTGAAGCGGGTCGCGGAGATGCCATAAGCCATCGCCTGGTCCTGCAGATCGCACTCGCCGCCCTGGTCGCAGATCGGGCAATCCAGCGGGTGGTTGATCAGCATGAATTCCATCACGCCTTCGCGGGCCTTTTTGACCATCGGCGAGTTGGTTTTCACCTGCGGTGCCTGGCCTTCGGGACCGGGGCGCAAGTCGCGCACCTGCATCGCGCAGGAAGCAGCGGGTTTGGGCGGGCCGCCGACGACCTCAACCAGGCACATGCGGCAGTTGCCGGCAATCGAAAGCCGCTCGTGATAGCAGAAGCGCGGGATCTCGACACCGGCCTCCTCGCAGGCCTGGATCAGGGTCATTGCCCCATCCACCTCGATCTCGGTTCCGTCAATGTTGATCTTGCGGAGGTCAGACATGGTCTATTTCGCCCTCAGTAACACGCCGATCGCGCTTTTCTTCTCGATTTCCGCGCGGCCGTAGGCGCAGAAGGTTTCCGGTTGTTCGTATGAGACGCCATTCTGGGCCAGCAGCTTTTCGCCCTTGGCGCGCATGCGGGCCTTCTCGGCATCTGAGTCGATGTAGGCGCGGATTTCCGCGTCGGTGTAGCCCAGTTCATTCGCCCGCGCCTTGAGCCTGCGCAACTCACCCAGCCCTTTCAGATAACGCGGAGAGATGCGGTCGCAGTGATCGGACACTTCCTTGGCAACAGCGACGGCAAACAGCGGGTCTTCGATTTCCTGCACCTCGCGCAGCGACGGTTTGGCAAGCGCCGCAGCAGGCAGGGCTACAGAAACGGACAGGACAGCGGCAATCAGGGCACGCATGGCAGGGATCTCCTTCAGTATGGAGGCCCCACTGCGCAGGCGCACAGTGCTGCTATTCAATAGCAGACCGGCCTTTCGGCCCAGATATGCCGGAATTCCGCTCACGGGGTGCAGGTTCCCTGGAAGCTGGCGCGGCCATCGGTGAGGGTCAGCTGCGCTTCCTCGTCGGCCGGGTCAACCAGCCAGGCAATGTTTGAGGAGCCGTAGTTCGTGACGCAGTAGGTCGTGCCAGCGTGGGCGGCCGCCTCACGCGCGCCGCGGACAGAGCGGTCCGCGCCTTTGATCTCAACCTGGAACACAGCCCGGCTGGTCTTTTTGTCAACCGGCTTGGCCTTTGCCTTGAACGCCACCCCGTCATAGAGCGGGCGGTTGTTGGTTGCGCTGCCGCAAGCGGCCAGAACGGCCATGGTCAGCATGCTGGCAAGAGGAAGGAGCTTCATTCCCGCAGTCCCGTTACGGCGCCCCTTGGCCGGGCCCGTCAGTTGATATGTCTTCAAAATGCTCAAAACACTGCTGCCAAAGCAAAAAGTGCCAAGCCGCCCATGCAGGACCAGCCGATCACGTAAAACACGGACCGCAAGCCGCCATGCGGTTTACCGGAACCGCGCAGGTGGATCAGGATCATGACCACCCGCGACACCAGCGCCAGCGACGCCAGGAAGTTCACCCAAAACGGCATCGCCCCCGCCAGGATGGCCGCCAGCGTCACGGTCAGGAAGGCTGGCAGGGTCTCGCAGCCGTTCAGATAGGCCCGGTTCAGCCGGTAGGCCTTCTCCGCATAATCCTCATCCGGCGTGGCACCCGGGGCGAGGCCTGCCTTCTGTTTGGCCAGCGCCGAGAACGGCGACAGCGCCAGGATGATCAGGGTAAAGATCACCAGCGCAGCCAGAGCATGGGAATATGCGGCGAAAGCTTCCATCTCTGGTTACTCCGCCGCCATCGCGCCCATGCGGCCGGTTTTCTGGGCCTTGATGCGGTCTTCGATCTCCTCGCGGAAGTTCTTGATCAGGCCCTGGATCGGCCAGGCCGCCGCGTCGCCGAGGGCGCAGATGGTGTGGCCCTCGACCTGCTTGGTCACGTCCCACAGCATGTCGATCTCTTCCAGTTCGGCCTCGCCCTTCACCAGGCGGTCCATGACGCGCATCATCCAGCCGGTGCCTTCGCGGCAGGGGGTGCACTGGCCGCAGCTTTCGTGCTTGTAGAACTTGGACAGGCGCCAGATTGCCTTGATGATGTCGGTCTGCTTGTCCATCACGATCACCGCCGCGGTGCCGAGGCCCGAACCCAGTTCGCCGCGCAGGTAGTCGAAGTCCATGATTGCATCGCGCATGTTCTCGCCGCGCACGCAAGGAACAGAGGAGCCGCCGGGGATCACCGCCAGCAGGTTGTCCCAGCCGCCGCGGATGCCGCCGCAGTGCTTTTCGATCAGCTCCTCGAACCCGATCGACATTGCCTCCTCAACAACACAGGGGTTGTTGACGTGGCCGGAGATCGCAAACAGCTTGGTGCCAGCGTTGTTCTGGCGGCCAAAGCCCGCAAACCAGTCGGCGCCGCGGCGCAGGATGGTGGGCACAACTGCGATGCTCTCCACGTTGTTCACGGTGGTCGGGCAGCCATAAAGGCCGGCGCCCGCCGGGAACGGCGGCTTCATCCGGGGCATGCCCTTCTTGCCTTCCAGGGACTCGATCAGGGCGGTTTCCTCGCCGCAGATATAGGCCCCTGCCCCGTGATGCAGGAAAACATCGAAGTCCCAGCCGGAGCCGGCGGCGTTTTTGCCCAGGAGGCCCTGGTCGTAGGCTTCGTCGATGGCAGCCTGCAGCGCCTCGCGCTCGCGGATGTATTCGCCGCGCAGGTAGATGTAGCAGGTATGCGCGTTCATCGCGAAGGAGGCGATCAGCGCGCCTTCGATCAGCGTGTGCGGATCGTGGCGCATGATTTCCCGGTCCTTGCAGGTGCCCGGCTCGGATTCATCTGCGTTGATCACCAGGTATGCCGGGCGGCCGTCGCTTTCCTTGGGCATGAAGGACCACTTGAGGCCGGTGGGGAAGCCCGCGCCGCCGCGGCCGCGCAGGCCGCTGTCCTTCATGGTCTGAATGATCCAGTCGCGGCCCTTTTCGATCAGCCCTGCGGTGCCGTCCCAATGGCCGCGCGCCTTGGCGCCCGCCAGGGTGCGTTCGTGCATGCCGTAGAGGTTGGTAAAGATCCGGTCCTGATCCTTCAGCATAAGTGCCTACCTTTGGCTGTTTTGGCGCATGCGCCAGAGTTGAAATATGTTGACCAGGGCATAGATCATGCCTGCCAGCGCGGCGAAGTCGAACAGCAGCGCAAAGCGCCCCGGCAGCCCCAGCATGGGGCCGATGAACAGCGACAGCACGACCCACAGGCTGATGGTCCCGGCAATCACAAGCGCGATGTGCCGGCCCTTTGCTGCAATGGCCTGGTCCTGTTCCTTGCTCATCCGTTCCCTATCACCCAGGAACAGCCCCGCTGGGCCGCCCCTTATCAGTCTTCTTCTTCGTAAAGGCCTTCGTCCTTGGCCCGTTTGGCGAATTCGGTTTCATCGCCCACCTGCAGCCGCTTGGCCTGTTCGATCCAGCCGTCGCGTTCGATCCGGCCCTTGAACTTGAGGCGCGCATCAACCCAGGCCACCTCGGCCTCGGTCCAGTCGGCGATCTGCTCGAAATGGAAGAACCCCAGCTCGTTGAGCTTTTCTTCCAGTTTCGGGCCGACGCCCTTGAGCAGTTTCAAGTCATCCGGCAGGCCGCCGCGGGCTTCCTTCAGGGTCTCCGGCTGGCTTTCCTCGGTGACCCTTGCTGCAGCACCTTCCGGCGAAGCGGATTCCACCGCATCGGATTTGGTGACCGGTGCCTTCTTGGCTGCTTCGGCCTGTTTGGCCGCAGGCATCGGGGCAGCTTCCGGCGCCTTGGGCGGCGCATCCGCCGCGGCTCGGCCAGCTACCACACCGTCCTTGCCGACCCAAGGGGTCAGCAGCGGAACTTCATCGCCCTGGATGCGCTTGACGCCATCCTTGATGTCCATCGCCAGTTGCACGCTTGCATTGTACTGCGTCTTGCCGCTGTCGAACTCGGTCAGCGAGGTGAGGCCGGATTTCGGCTCCGCCGCGTAACGGCCGTTCTGCGGGCCCGGTGCGACAACCTTGCCGGCCGCCAGATCATCCAGCAGCTTGGTAAAGCTCTCGACGGTCAGGTCTTCGTAGTAGTCCTTGCCGATCTGCGCCATCGGAGCATTGGTGCAGGCGCCCAGGCACTCGACCTCTTCCCAGGTGAATTTGCCGTCCGCCGACAGGGTGTGCGGTTTCCCGGCGATCTTTTCCTTGCAGACAGCCACCAGATCCTCGGCGCCGCAGATCATGCAGGACGTGGTACCGCAGATCTGGATATTGGCAACAGAACCCGTGGGTTGCATCTGGAACATGAAGTAGAAGGAACAGACCTCCAGCACCCGGATATAGGCCATGCCGAGCATGTCGGCGATATGCTCAATCGCGGGCTTGGTGACCCAGCCTTCCTGCTCCTGCGCACGCCACAGCAGCGGAATGACCGCGGAAGCCTGGCGGCCCTCGGGATATTTGGTGATCTGCGCCTCGGCCCAGGCCTGGTTGGCCGGGGTGAAGGCAAAGCTGTCGGGTTGGTCGTGGTGCAGTCTGCGAAGCATCAGTCTTTCACACCTTCATAGGTTTTAGTTACCGTTCTCGACGAAGAGAGATGGCATTCAACATTGCCGATGGCACCGCCTTTTCCGCGGGCGGAAAGCACCAAACTGTAGTCTAAGTCGTTCAAAACGCGAGCCACTTCCATTTCAGCCCGGTCCAAAAGGCCACGGCAATGAAACTCTTGGAATTCTGGTGACGTTGCCGCTTCCACAAGGTACTGCGCTACGCCCTCAGCCTCACCTTGACCGCCCACTTCCTGAGAGGAAGCAGTTGAACCAAGCACTGACAGAAGAAGCGCGCCAACCAGCCTCAACGGTCAATCTCCCCGAACACAACGTCCATGGTGCCGATGATGGCGGCGACGTCGGCCAGCTGGTGGCCCTTGGCAACGTGGTCCATCGCCTGCAGGTGCAGGAAGCCCGGCGCGCGGATCTTGGAGCGGTAGGGTTTGTTGCTGCCGTCCGCCACCAGATAAACGCCGAACTCGCCCTTGGGCGCCTCGACGGCGGCGTAGACTTCGCCTGCCGGGACGTGGAAGCCTTCGGTGTAAAGCTTGAAGTGGTGGATCAGGCTTTCCATCGAGGTCTTCATGTCGCCGCGCTTGGGCGGGGTCAGCTTGCCGCGGGCCAGCACGTCGCCGGTGGCTTCGCGCAGCTTGTGGATCGACTGGCGGATGATCGACAGCGACTGGCGCATCTCTTCCATCCGGCACAGGTAGCGGTCATAGCAGTCGCCGTTTTTGCCGACGGGGATCTGGAACTCAAACTCGTCGTAGCATTCATAGGGCTGCGCGCGGCGCAGGTCCCAGGCGAGGCCGGAGCCGCGCACCATGACACCCGAGAAGCCGTATTCCAGGATGTCTTTCTCCGTCACCACTCCAATGTCGCAGTTGCGCTGCTTGAAGATCCGGTTTTCGGTCAGGAGGCCGTCGATATCGTCGAGGACGCGGGGGAATTCGATCGCCCATTCCTCAATATCGTCGATCAGCTGGTCGGGCAGGTCCTGATGCACGCCGCCGGGGCGGAAGTAGGCCGCGTGCAGGCGCGCGCCGCAGGCCCGCTCGTAGAAGATCATCAGCTTTTCGCGCTCTTCAAAACCCCAGAGCGGCGGGGTCAGCGCGCCCACGTCCATCGCCTGCGTGGTGACGTTCAGCAGATGGTTCAGGATGCGGCCGATTTCCGAGTAGAGCACCCGGATCAGCTGGCCGCGGCGGGGCACCTCCACACCGGTCAGCTTTTCGATGGCCAAGCACCAGGCGTGTTCCTGGTTCATCGGCGCCACGTAGTCGAGGCGGTCGAAATACGGCAGGTTCTGCAGGTAGGTGCGGCTTTCCATCAGCTTTTCGGTGCCGCGGTGCAGCAGGCCAATGTGCGGGTCGCAGCGCTCGACGATCTCGCCGTCAAGCTCCAGCACCAGACGCAGAACCCCATGCGCCGCAGGGTGCTGCGGGCCGAAGTTGATGTTGAAGTTGCGGATCTTCTGCTCGCCGCTCAGCGCGTCAACGCTGCCGTCGTCAAATTTGGAGCCGTCCATCATTTCTGGTTCTCCCCGGATTTGCTGCCGTGCTTTTTGACGACAGCCAGCGCTCCTTGACGTGCAGTGCTTCCCGCGGCTGCACCAGCTGCAGCCAGTGCGACAGCGACCACAAACAAGGGAAAGAGCTCTGCCATAGTTACACTAAAACCGACTTCAACGCCGACGTGCTTCCCAGCCATCCCATTCATTGCAGTCCAAATGAAACCACCAGCCGAAGCCATCACGATTGTGAACAAGGCGCCCAGAGCCGAGACGCCCCCAACCGAAACTTTCATTGCCGTCCGGAAAGGAGCAACCAAGCCGAGGCCTGCAGATAACCCAGCGATGGAAAGCAGAATTTTGTCGGAGGCTTGAACATTGTGGGCCAATGCAGACCAAAAACTCATCACGCCCCCTCCTTCTCGTCGCCGGGCAGGATGTATTCGGCACCCTCCCACGGGGACATGAAGTCGAACTGGCGGTATTCCTGCACCAGCTTCACCGGCTCATAGACCACGCGCTTTTGCGCCTCGTCATAACGGACCTCGGTGTAGCCGGTGGTCGGGAAATCCTTGCGCAGCGGGTAGCCGCGGAAGCCGTAGTCGGTGAGGATCCGGCGCAGATCCGGGTGGCCGGAGAACAGAATGCCGAACATGTCGTAGACTTCGCGCTCGAACCAGTTGGCCGAGGGGTGCACATCGACGATCGACGGCACCATCTCATCCTCGCGCACGGCGGCGCGCAGGCGGATGCGCTGGTTCCGGTACATCGACAGGAAGTGGTAGACCACGTCGAACCGCTTGCCGCGCTCGGGGTAATCCACCGCGGTGATGTCCACCAGGGTTGAAAACTTGCAGTTCGGGTCCGATTTCAGGAACTCCACCAGACCGGCGATGTTCGAGGGTGTGACGTCGATGTTCAGTTCATCAAAGGACACATCCCAGGCCACCACACAATCGGGGCGTTTGGCTTCGATCTGGGCGCCAAGCTCTTGCAGTGCTTCAGTCATATCTTCTCCGCCCCTCCTTAGCGCACCAGGGTGCCGGTGCGGCGGATCTTGCGCTGCAGCTGCATCAGGCCGTAAAGCAGCGCCTCGGCGGTTGGCGGGCAGCCCGGCACATAAACATCGACCGGCACAACCCGGTCGCAGCCGCGCACCACCGAATAGCTGTAGTGGTAATAGCCGCCGCCGTTGGCGCAGGAGCCCATCGAGATCACGTAGCGCGGCTCGGGCATCTGGTCGTAGACCTTGCGCAGGGCCGGTGCCATCTTGTTGGTCAGGGTGCCGGCAACGATCATCACGTCCGACTGGCGCGGCGAGGCGCGCGGCGCGATGCCAAAGCGTTCGGCGTCATAGCGCGGCATCGAGGTGTGCATCATCTCCACCGCGCAGCAGGCCAGACCAAAGGTCATCCAGTGCAGCGAGCCGGTGCGGGCCCAGTTGATGATGTCCTCAGCCGATGTGAGCAGGAAACCCTTGTCCTGAAGCTCGGCATTGATGGCCCGGGTGACAACTTCCTTGTCCACGCCCGCCGTGTTGGGTCCGGTCATCACTGCCATTCCAGCGCCCCTTTCTTCCACTCATAGGCGAAGCCAATGGTCAGCACGCCCAGGAACACCATCATCGACCAGAAGCCGGTGTCGCTGATGTCCTTGAAACCGACGGCCCAGGGAAACAGGAAGGCAATTTCCAGGTCGAAAATGATGAAGAGAATCGACACCAGGTAGAACCGGACATCAAATTTCATACGGGCATCATCGAAGGCGTTGAAACCGCATTCATAGGCGCTGACCTTCTCCGGGTCCGGGTTGCGGACCGCCAGCACAACGGCTGCCAGGATGAGGACAATCCCCAAACCTGCCGCGACGGCCAGAAAGACCAGGATCGGCAGGTATTCCCTCAACATCTCTTCCAAGAGCAGCTCCTTTCCCCGGCGGTTTCCCGCGCGACGTCAATTGGCGTGTTGATTTGCCTCGTGCATACCCCCCCGCCCTCACAGCGTCAACTAAGGCAAGGTTAATCGACAAGGGTTTGTGACAGGAAAAAGCACTGCCGCAACATGCATGTAATTTCTTAGTAATTTCATAAGAAAAGCGGCCGCAGGGGAAACTGCAGCCGCCGCCGAAACAGGAGTCAAAAATGCCGGTTTTCAGTCTTGCCAGACCGGTTTGCGCTTTTCAAAGAACGCGGCAATCCCTTCGCCGGCTTCCGGCCCTTCCCAGCGCTCCACAAGCGCCTTGATTGTATGGTCAATCACGCTGCCGTCCAGCCGCGGCCCCAGATCGCGGGCCAGTTTCTTGGCCGCGGCAACCGCGCCGGGGGCGCAATTCAGGTAGGGGGCAACTTCCGCCTCGATGGCTTCGGCCAGCTGGTCCGCGGGCACCGCTTTGGCCAGCAATCCCAGCTCCACCGCTTCCGATGCGCCGAACAAGCGGGCCGACATGAACACCCGCCTCGCCTTGGCTTCGCCCATGCGGGCGATGACGTAGGGGCCGATGGTGGCGGGAATCAGTCCCAGTTTTGTTTCGGTCAGGCCCATCTTCAGGTGATCCGCACCAATGGCTACGTCGCAAACCGACGCCATTCCGACCCCGCCGCCAAAGGCATTCCCCTGTACCGCGCCGATCAAGGGTTTCGGGAGAGTGTTGAGCGCCATCAGCATTTCCGCCAGCACCCGTGCCTCACGCGCGCGGGTTTCGGCATCCGCATCCATCTGCGCCCGCATCCAAGCAAGGTCGCCGCCCGCGCAGAAACTTTTGCCGGCACCGGTCAGCACCACCACGCGAACGGTCTCGTCCCCGGCCAGCCGCTTTGCCGCCAGCGTCAGCTCCTGCAGCATCTGGCCGGACATCGCGTTGTGCTTCTCCGCCCGGTTCAAGGTCAGGGTGCAGACGCCGCGGGCGTCGGTCTCCAGGGTGATTGTCTCAAACATTCTATATCTCCGCTGAAATCTTACTGCAGGCCGCGCATCGACCGGGCCAGGGCCGCGGCTTCTTCCAGCACATCCGCATTCAGGCCGGTATCATAGCCCAGCTCCGTCAAGCGCTTATGCACCGCTTCCGTTGCCACATTGCCCGCTGCCCCGGGCGCATAGGGGCAGCCGCCAAGCCCGCCCACGGCCGCATCGAACACCCGTACGCCCTGCGCCAGCGAGGCCTCGATATTGTCCAGCGCCCGGCCTGCGGTGTCGTGGTAATGCCCCGCCAGCTTGGCCGCAGGCACCCGTGCGGTGACAACCTTCAGCATCGCGCTGATCGCCTCCGGAGTACCCTGGCCAATGGTGTCGCCCAGCGAGATCTCGTAACAGCCGAGCGCGTGCAGCCGTTCGGCCACCTCGGCCACCTTTTCCGGCGGCGTGGCCCCGTCATAGGGACAGTCGGCCACACAGGAGACATAGCCCCTGACCGGCAGCCCAATCCCCTTGGCGGCCTCCAGAATGGGCAGGAAGCGGGTGATGCTTTCCTCGATACTGGCGTTGATATTGGCTTTGGAGAACCCTTCGGAGGCAGACGCAAAGACCGCGATCTCATCCGCCTTGGCAGCGACCGCGTCTTCATAACCGCGCATGTTGGGGGTCAGCGCTGCATAGCGCACACCGGACGCGCGGGTGATCCCGGCCAGCACTTCAGCGCTGCCCGCCATCTGCGGCACCCATTTGGGCGATACAAAGCTGGCCACTTCGATCCGCTTGAACCCGGCCCGGCTCAGGCAATCCGTCAGCGCAACCTTTTCCGCAACCGGAATCTCCCGTTTTTCATTCTGCAGCCCGTCGCGCGGGCCGACTTCGAAAATCTCGGCACGTTCACCCATGTCCGGGCCTCCTGCTTCTTTCTGGTCCCAAATACTCAAATCCCGGCAGCTGCCGCAGGCGCGCGGTCAGCTGCCGTCCTCCTCCAGCCGCACCAGCGCAGCACCCGCCTCGACCTGATCGCCAGCAGAGGCCAGAACCTCAGCCACCACACCGTCGCGGGCCGCCAGCAGCGAATGCTCCATCTTCATCGCTTCCAGAATCGCAAGCCGGTCGCCCTCTTTCACCGCTTGGCCTGCTTCGGCAAAGACCGCCTTCACGAGGCCCGGCATCGGCGCCTCGATCACATTGCTGTCGCCGCCCGCGGCCGCATCGCGGTCCAGCGGGTCAATCGCGGTGAATTCCAGCCCATAGGCATCATGCACGGTGATCAGCGTTCCCGACTGCGACACCGCGGGCATCCGGCGCTCATCAATGCGCCACTGGCCCTGGCTGCGCATCGCAACAACGGTTTCGCCTTCAACGGTCCAGAGCTGCCGGTTCACCCCGTCCACCTGCACATCGGCGGTGAACTCCTCGCCTGCATGGGACAGGGTGACAGCCCGGTGCAACGGCGCCCATAGGGTAAAGCCGGTGTCTGGAGAAGCCTCGACCAGATTCAGCGCTACCATGCCGGCCGCCGCCTTGTGACGCAGTTCGACTTCCGGTGCAGCGGTCAGCGCGTTCAGATCGCGGGCAATCAGGCCGGTGTCCACCTCGCCGCTTGCAAATCCCTCATGCGCCGCCAAGGCGCCGAGGAAGGCCAGGTTGGTGACGGTGCCGCCAACTTGCGTTTCCTCCAGCGCGCGGGCCAGCCGCGACAGCGCCACCTTGCGGGTGGAGCCATGCACGATCACCTTGGCGATCATCGGGTCGTACCAGGGGCTGATGGTGTCCCCAGCCCGCACACCGCTGTCGGCGCGGGCCTCATCCGGGAAGGACAGATGCGTCAGCGTGCCGGTTGCCGGCAGGAAGCCCTTGGGCACGTCCTCCGCATAAAGCCGCGCCTCAAAGGCGTGGCCGGTGATGGTGAGGTCTTCCTGCTTGGCTGGCAGGCTCTCGCCCGACGCAACGCGCAGCTGCCATTCCACCAGATCAACGCCGGTGATCAGCTCCGTGACCGGATGCTCCACCTGCAGGCGGGTGTTCATTTCCATGAACCAGAACCCGTCGGGGCGCAGCCCGTCAGAGCCGTCGACGATGAACTCAACCGTGCCTGCGCCCTTGTAGCCGATGGCCTCCGCCGCGCGCACGCCGGCCTGGCCCATCGCCTCGCGCATTTCCGCAGTCATGCCCGGTGCGGGCGCTTCCTCGATCACCTTCTGATGGCGGCGCTGCAGGGAGCAGTCGCGTTCGAACAGATGCACCGCGGTTTCGCCGTCGCCAAAGACCTGCACCTCGATGTGCCGAGGCTGCTGGATGTATTTTTCGATCAGCACATCCGGGTTGCCGAATGCGGTGGTCGCCTCGCCCTGCGCGCTTTTCAGGGCGTCCGCGAAGTCACCGGGCGCTTCAACCAGCCGCATCCCCTTGCCGCCGCCGCCGGCAACCGCCTTGATCAGCACCGGATAGCCGATCTTCTCCGCCTCGCCGGCCAGGAACTCTGGGTCCTGGTTGGTGCCGTGATAGCCCGGCACCACCGGCACGCCGGCCTCTTCCATCAGCGCCTTGGCGGCGTCCTTGAGGCCCATCTTGCGGATCGCCTCCGCCGAAGGGCCAATGAAGGTGAGCCCTGCCGCCTCCACCGCATCCACAAACTCGGGGTTCTCGGACAGAAAACCATAGCCCGGGTGAATGGCCTGTGCACCGGTGGCTCTCGCGGCCCCGATGATACGGTCGCCCAGCAAATACGACGCGGCCGGGGCCGCGCCGCCGATATGAACCGCCTCATCTGCCAGCGCCACATGTTTTGAAGCGGCATCGGCGTCGGAGTAGACAGCAACGGTCCGCACCCCCATGGCACGGGCGGTTTCCATCACGCGGCAGGCAATTTCTCCGCGGTTGGCAATCAGGATTTTGTCAAACATCGAGGGTATCCTCTTTTGCAGCAGCGGTGCCGGGGGCCAGCCCCCGGACCCCCGGGATATTTTCAGCCAGATGAAGACCGGATCTTACATCCGGAAGACGCCAAAGCGCGTGTCTTCGATCGGAGCATTCAGAGCCGCGCTCAGCGACAGCGCCAGCACGTCGCGGCTTTTGCGCGGGTCGATGATGCCGTCGTCCCAAAGACGCGCGGAGGCATAGAGCGGGTGGCTCTGCTCCTCGAACATCTCGATAGTGGGGCGTTTGAATTCGGCTTCTTCGTCAGCGCTCCAGCTGCCGCCCTGACGTTCGATGGCATCGCGTTTCACCGTTGCCAGCACGCCCGCGGCCTGTTCGCCGCCCATAACCGAGATGCGGGAATTCGGCCAGGTCCACAGGAAGCGCGGGGAGTAGGCGCGGCCCGACATGCCGTAGTTGCCGGCACCAAAGGAGCCGCCGACCAGCATGGTGATCTTGGGTACATTGGTGGTGGCCACCGCCGTCACCATCTTGGCGCCATGGCGGGCGATGCCCTCGTTTTCATATTTGCGGCCCACCATGAAGCCGGTGATGTTCTGCAGAAACAGCAGCGGGATCTTGCGCTGGCTGCACAGTTCCACGAAATGCGCCCCTTTCTGGGCGGCTTCGGAGAACAGCACCCCGTTGTTGGCGATGATGCCGATGGGGCAGCCCTTGAGGTGGGCAAAGCCGGTCACCAGAGTTTCGCCAAAGCGCGGCTTGAATTCGTCAAAGCGGGAACCGTCGACCAGCCGTGCGATCACCTCGCGGATGTCATAAGGCGTGCGCAGGTCTCCTGGAACCACACCGAGGATTTCCTCAGGGTCGTAAGCCGGCTCTTCCGGGCTGGCCCAGTTCACCGTCAGCGGCTTGGTGATGTTCAGCGACTGCACCGCGCGCCGGGCCAGCGCCAGCGCATGGGCATCATCCTCGGCCAGGTAATCCGCCACGCCAGAGAGGCGCGTATGCACGTCGCCGCCGCCAAGATCCTCGGCGCTGACGACCTCGCCCGTGGCGGCCTTCACCAGCGGCGGGCCGGCCAGAAAGATGGTGCCCTGCTCCTTCACGATGATGGTGACGTCGGACATCGCCGGCACATAGGCGCCGCCCGCGGTGCAGGAGCCCATGACCACGGCAATCTGGGGGATCCCCTTAGCCGACATCCGCGCCTGATTGTAGAAGATGCGCCCGAAATGGTCGCGGTCGGGGAAGACCTCATCCTGATTGGGCAGGTTCGCGCCGCCGCTATCGACCAGATAGATGCAAGGCAGGCGGTTTTCCTCGGCAATCTCCTGCGCCCGCAGGTGTTTCTTGACCGTCATCGGGTAATAGGTGCCGCCCTTCACGGTGGCGTCATTGCAAACCACCATGACTTCCTGCCCCTGCACCCGGCCGATGCCCGCGATCACCCCTGCCGCGGGAGCCGCTCCGTCATACATCGCGTGCGCTGCGGTCGCGCCGATCTCCAGGAACGGCGAGCCGGGGTCCAGCAAATTCGCCACCCGGCGGCGCGGCAGCATCTTGCCGCGGCTTTCGTGGCGGGCGCGGGATTTCTCGCCACCACACATGCGCGCAGCCTCTGCCGCCTCGCTGATCTGCGCCAGCGCGTCCAGATGCGCCGCGCGGTTCTGCTTGAAGCCGTCCGAAGAGGGCATCGCCTTGGATGTGAGTTTCATGCCACACTACCCTTAGTGGAAACAAACTGTTGCTGATCGCCGGCATGAGACCGGCACCGTTTCGTGTTAAGGCCTTGGTATCCGCCAAACCTTTCGGAGTATGCCAATGTTTTTCTTTGCCGTTCCAAAAGGCTGACACGCCCGCCAGGCCGCTGGCCTGAAGGCGCATGTCTTCCCTTTTTCATTTTGACGCAAAGAAAGGCCCGCTCGCTGCGCGGTGATTTTCCATGTACATCCGATTTGCGACCCGCACGCGGGACGGCGGAGCCCGTGTGAACCGGGGTGTTTTTCAGGCTGCTCTGGACTTCTGGTACGACACTCCGGACGAGATCAAGACCTGGCACCATAACGAGGTGCGCCGGGAACTTGACTGGTTCAACGCCAATCTTGAGGCTCTGGACAGCTTTTACTACCGCCCTGGCCGCGTTGGGGAACGCAGCGGCGTTTGCTGGTTCCGATCCAGCGCAGAAATGCACGTCAGCCGAACGCGCTACCTGGCTTGGCTCCTGCAGGAAAACGGCATTGACGTCGCTGTCCTCCGCTCGGCAGCGCCCGGCAGACTTCTTTATTCTGATTCCTATCAGGTTGTGGCCTTGGCTGACATGCGGAACGTCAGGGCTTGAACTTGACCAGACCCGGCAAATGGGGGCTGTCATCACGCCCCCTCCCCCGCAGCCAGCGCCTTCAGCGCCTTGCGGATCACTTTGCCGGTCACCGTCATCGGTAGTTCCTCCAAAAACGCCACCTCACGCGGGTAGGAATAATGGGCGAGGCGATCTTTGACGTAGTCCTGCAGTTCCTTTTCCGATGCCTCTGAACCGGCTTTCAGCACCACATAGGCTTTGACGATTTCTGTGCGCAGCGGATCGGGTTTGCCAACAACACCCACCGTCGCCACCGCCGGATAAGTCAGCAGGCAATCCTCGATCTCCGCCGGTCCGATGCGGTAGCCGCCCGAGGTGATCACATCATCCTCACGGCCCACAAACCGCAGGTAATCGCCCTCCCAGATGCCGCGGTCGCCAGTGACCAGCCAATCGCCGCGGAATTTGGCAGCGGTCTCTTCGGACCGGTTCCAGTACTCCAGCAGCATCGAAGCAGAGCCGCGGCGGATGGCGACATCGCCTTCGCCCTCCGTCTTGTTACCTGCCTCATCGATCACCGCCAGTTCATGCCCCGGCACCGCTTTGCCGATACAGCCCGGACGCGGCTCGAAATCGGCAGCACAGGACGAGGCCACCATATTGCACTCGGTCTGGCCGTAGAATTCGTTGATGGTCACCCCCAGCTGCCGCCGGCCCCAGGCGAGCATCTCGGCGCCCAGGGGCTCTCCGCCGCTGGCAACAGAGCGCAGACCGCGGAGCCCCTGCCCCGCTGCCTTCAGCATCCTGAGCGCGGTCGGCGGGAAAAACACATTGCGCACACCAGCCTGTTCGATCAGGTCAGCGCAGGCTTCGGGCGTGAACTTGTCCAATCGTGCCGCAACCACCGGCACGCCCAGCGCCAGGCCCGGCATCAGCACATCGAACAGCCCGCCGATCCAGGCCCAGTCAGCCGGGGTCCAGAGGCAGTCGCCCTCCTGCCCCAGGTGATCGTGGCTGATGGAAACCCCCGGCAGGTGGCCGGTCAGCACCCTGTGGCCGTGCAAGGCGCCCTTGGGGCTGCCAGTGGTGCCGGAGGTGTAGATCAGCACCGCTGGGGTGTCCGGTACGGTGTCGGCGAACGGCACCGGGCCGCCTTCGGTTCCGGCACTGTCTGCCATCACGGCCTCGGCAAGATCGCCCAGCAGTTCTGCGCCCTCCGCGTCCGTAAAGACAAAGCGCACGCCTGCGTCGCCGGCACGGGAGGCCAACGCATCGCGTTTGAACAGCGTGAACAGGGGCACCGAGATGCCGCCTGCCTTCCAGATCGCCAGATGCGCCGCGGCGCACCAGGGAGACTGGCTGAGCAGCACTCCGACACGGTCGCCCGGCTGGATGCGCTGCAGCAGGTAGCGGGCAAGCCCGTCCGCCATCTCTGCCAGCGCGCCATAGGTGATGTCCCGCCGCTCCGGGCCTGTCATATCGATCAGGGCCACGGCCTCCGGCGGCTGCGCCAGGCATTGGGATGCCATGTTCAGTTGCTTCGGCAAATCCCAGCTTCCATCAGCACGCAGCCCCGGAATGTTACGTGAGTCATGCATGTTTAGACATTCCCGCAACGCATACCAGGCATGCGTTTTTTCATTGCATTTTCAACGGGTAGACAGGCGCACTCTTGATCCAGATCAGGGTTTCCGGGCGCTTCCGCGGGCACCACTGCCGGGCAAACATAAAAAAAGGGACGCACCCCATGAAACGCATGGTTTCCGCTCTGGCACTGACTTCGGCCCTCGCCGCCCTGGCCGCCCCCGCGCTGGCGCAGCAGCAGGGCGACTGGACCGTCGGCGCCGGTATCGCCAATGTGAACCCCAAGTCCGGCAACGGCACTCTGGCCGGCATGGCCGCCGACATCGGCGACGGCACCGCGCTGTCGCTGACCGTCGAGTACTTCTTCCGCGACAACTGGGGTATCGAGCTGCTGGCCGCCTCGCCGTTCTCTCATGACATCAACCTGAACGGCGCCTTTGCCGCCAAGGCCAAACAGCTGCCGCCGACCATCTCGGTCAACTACCACTTCCCGACCGCAGGCAAGATCAAGCCGTTCCTTGGCCTCGGCCTGAACTACACCACTTTCTTCGAGGAAGAGACCGCGCTTGGCACGCTTGAGCTGGACGACAGCTTCGGTATTGCCGTCAACGCAGGCGCCGACTACCAGATTTCCGACCAGGGTGCGCTGCGCTTCAACGTCCGCTGGATGGACATCGACAGCGACGCCACCCTGAACGGCGCAGGCATCGGCACCGCCGAGATCGATCCGGTTGTTCTGAACGTCGCCTACGTGCACCGTTTCTGATCCCTTCTGATCCGGTTCCGGTCCTGCAGTTTTCCTAGTCTCTGCCGGACCGGCTCTTGAACCCGCGCCTCTGCCGGGGTGCGGGTTTTCATTTGCCTACATGGTGCCCATCAGCTCGCGGCCGATCAGCATGCGGCGGATCTCGCTGGTGCCGGCACCGATCTCCATCAGCTTGGCGTCGCGGAAGATGCGCCCCACAGGGTTGTCAGAGAGATAGCCCGCACCGCCAAAGGCCTGAACCGCCTGATGGGCCTGGGTCATCGCCACTTCGGACGCATAAAGACAGCAGGCCGCGGCGTCCTGGCGGGTCACCGTACCCTTGTCGCAGGATTTCGCCACCTCGTAGACATAGGCCCGGGCCGAGTTCATTGCAGTGTACATGTCAGCAATCTTGGCCTGCATCAGCTGGAAGTTCCCGATCGGCTGGCCGAACTGCCTGCGCTCCGCCATGTAGGGCATCATTTCATCCATGCAGGAGGCCATGATGCCGGTGCCGATCCCGGCCAGTACCACACGCTCGTAATCGAGGCCGGACATCAGCACGCGCACGCCCTTGCCCTCTTCACCCAGCACGTTCTCAAACGGCACTTCGACATCCTCAAAGATCAGTTCGGCCGTGTTGGAGCCGCGCATGCCCAGCTTGTCGAAGTGCCTGGAAGTGGTGAACCCCGTCATCTCCTTTTCGATCAGGAAGGCAGTGATGCCTTTGGAACCTGCTTCCGGATCGGTCTTGGCATAGACCACCAGAGTATCGGCGTCAGGCCCGTTGGTGATCCAGTACTTGTTGCCGTTCAGCCGGAAGTGATCATTGCGCTTTTCGGCACGCAAGCTCATCGAGACCACGTCCGACCCTGCGCCCGCCTCGGACATCGCCAGCGCACCGACGTGTTCGCCGGAGATCAGCCGCGGCAGGTATTTCGCCTTTTGCTCCGCGTTGCCGTTCAGCTTGATCTGATTGACGCAGAGATTGGAATGCGCCCCATAGGACAGCGAGACCGAGGCGCTGGCACGGGCGATTTCCTCAATCGCGACCGTATGCGCCAGGTAGGACATGCCCGCGCCGCCGAATTCTTCCGGCACGGTGATGCCCAGAAGGCCCAGCTCTCCCATCTCCGGCCACAGCTCGGCCGGAAATTCGTTGTTCTGGTCGATCTCCTGCGCCATCGGCTTGACGCGCTCCTGCGCCCAGCGGTGCACCGCGTCGCGCAGGGCGTTGACGTCTTCGCCTAGGTCAAAAGTCATGCTTGCATTGAACATCCCGCAAATCCTCCCGGGAACAGCGATTATATGAACACTTGTTCAATTCAATAGAGGAGCCCGCGATTCGGGTCAATGGCGGTCCGGCAGCCACGGACGCAGCGTCGAATTTTCCGAACGTCCAGAACAAAGAAAACCCGTTTTCCGGTGCGGAAAACGGGACGGAAATCATAGGATCTCCGGGCCGGAATTCTTGCAGAATTCCGGCTGGCTGAAAGGCGGGATCTATGCCCCCTGAAAAACGGCGGAAACCTCAGCCCGGATGATGCGGGCGATCTGGGCACAGTCTTCCAGGCTGAAGGTCAGCGGCACCCGCATGTCGATGATACCGGCCAGCACCCGGTCGCTTTTAGGCAGGCGCGGCGTCTCCGCATAACGCCAGCTGTCATAGCGGGAGGTGAAGGCGACCGGCTCTGGCGTGCCGAACCATTTGAGCTCCACCCCGCGCGCGCCACAGCGGCGCACGGCCTCCTGGACCGCCTCCTCACTCCAATCCAGCAGAAGAAACTGGATGGAAGACCCCACGTAGACCTCCTGCACGGGGCGCTCCACCACCGTCAGGCCGGGCGTGCCGCGCAGGCCATCTTCAACAGTGCGGTAACGCTCGTTCCAGCGCGCCACCTGGGTATCCAGATCGCGCAGCTGCGGCCGCAGGATGGCGGCACGCAGGTTGTCCATGCGGCCCGAGATATTGGGGGTTTCATATTTCACCCGCTCAAACACTTCCGGGCCCGGCCCCGCCAAGTGGCGGCCATACAGCATGTAAGAGCCGGACATCATGATGGCGCGGGCGGCGATCTCCTCATCATCGGTGATGAGCAGCCCGCCCTCGCCCGAATTAACGTGCTTGTAGGTCTGGCAGGAGTAGCAGCCCACCGCGCCATGCTTGCCCGAGAGCACTTCGTTCCAGGACGCCCCCATGGTATGGGCGCAATCCTCGATCACGGTGATACCGGCGCCGTCGCAGATCTCCATCAGCCGGTCCATGTCGCACAGATGCCCGCGCATGTGGGACAGCATCAGCACCTTGGCCTGATCCGCCTTTGCAGCCAGATCATCCAGATCGATAGTCAGGTCTTCGGTCACCCCGACAAACACCGGCTCCGCCCCGACCGAGGCAATGGATCCCGGAACCGGTGCCAGCGTGAAGGCATTGGTCAGCACCCTGCCGCCAGGCTTTACTCCGACCGCGCGCAGCGAGGTTGCCAGCGCATAGCCGCCCGACGCCACTGCCAGGCAGTACTTCGCGCCCATTTGCGCCGCGAACTCCTGTTCCAGCAGCGCGGTTTCACCGTCTTCGCCCTCCGCCACGTTATAGCGGTGCAGCCGACCGTGGCGGAGCACCGCCAGCGCGGCCTCGATGGCGTCTTCGGGGATGGGTTCCTGCTGGGTGAATGACCCGGAAAATGTCTCGCTCATGCTGCGTTTGTGATCCGCCGCCCGGCAAGGGTCAAGAGGCAAGCGGCAGGGCCTGAAATCTCGAAGCTTAGTTGCGGAATCACGCAATCAGGCGATCGGCGAGCGCCAGCAGATCCTCGAAACGGTCAAGCAGCGCTTCGGGCTTCAGGGCTTCCATATCCGCACCGGAAGGCCCGAAGGTCACCAGCACCGACGGCACGCCGGCCGCGGCCGAAGTATTACGGTCGGTGTCGCTGTCGCCAACCAGCAGGGTGCGGGCCGGATCGCCGCCCGCGCGGCGGGCGGCCTCGAACAGCGGCTCAGGATCAGGTTTGCGCACCGGCAGCGTGTCCGCCCCAACCAGCGAAGCAAAGGCATCCCGCACACCAAGGCTGCGCATCAGCTGTTCCGCCAGACCTTCCGGCTTGTTGGTGCAGATGCCGACCCCGAAACCCGCAGATTTCAAGGCCTCGACGGCCTCCATCGCGCCGGGATACATCACGGTATGGTGATCAATGGCGTCGCGGTAAGCCTCCAGCAGCACCGGGTAGAACTCATCAACAGTTGCCTGATCGAACTGCCCGGCCCGCTTCAGACCCGCTGTCAGCATGTTGCGGCCGCCGCGCAGGGCGATGCCTGCATCTTCGGGATGGGTCAGCACATCGCCCAGCCCCATCTGGCGGAAACAGGCATTGGCCGCGGCCAGCAGATCGCCGGATGTATCAGCCAAAGTTCCGTCCAGATCGAAGATCACTGTTCGCATTTGCGCCCCTTCCCGGCGGTATTCCGCCACCGCATGTTGCAGCCCGCAACCTTGTTTGATGGCGCTGTCCCTTGCGCCCCGCCCCTCAGCGGATAAAACGGGAGCGCTAAAAAGACAAAGAGAAAAGCGATTATGAGCATTGCCCTTGTCATCCTGGCGGCCGGAAAAGGCACGCGGATGAACTCCGACCTTCCCAAAGTCCTGCACCCGATCGCACAGGCCCCCATGCTGGAGCATGCCATGGCCGCAGGCCGGGCGCTGGAGCCGGAACGCACGATCGTGGTGGCCGGGCACGGAGCTGAGGCGGTGCAAAAAGCCGTCGCCGCCATTGACGAGACGGCGGAAACCGTCTTGCAGGAGGAGCAGCTGGGCACCGCTCACGCCGTGGATCAGGCGCGGGCGGCGCTGGACGGGTTCGAGGGCGATGCCGTTGTTCTGTACGGCGACACCCCGTTTGTCAGCGCGGACACCCTGGAACGCATGGTCGAGGCCCGCCAACGCGCCGATCTGGTCATCCTGGGGTTCGAGGCCGCCGATCCAGGCCGGTATGGCCGCCTGGTGATGGACGGCGACAGTCTGGAGCGGATTGTCGAGTTCAAAGACGCCTCTGACGCCGAGCGCGCCATTTCCTTCTGCAATTCCGGGCTGATGGCCTGTGATGCTCAGACGATGTTCGATCTGATCACCAAGGTCAGCAATGAAAATGCCTCGGGCGAGTATTACCTGACCGATCTGGTGGAACTGGCCCGTAAAGAAGGCAAATCCGTCACTGCGGTCTCCTGCGACGAGGCCGAGACGCTGGGCATCAACTCCCGCGCTGAGCTGGCGCAGGCAGATGCGCTGTTCCAGACCCGCGCCCGGGCAGAACTGCTGGACCTGGGTGTCACCCTGATGGCGCCGGAAACCGTGTATCTCGCATTCGACACCATCATCGGCCGCGACACCGTGATCGAACCCAATGTGGTTTTTGGCCCCGGTGTCACGGTGGAAAGCGGCGCGCTGATCCGCGCGTTTTCGCATCTGGAGGGCTGCCATGTCAGCCGCGGCGCCACGGTCGGGCCCTATGCCCGCCTGCGCCCAGGTGCTGAGCTGGCCGAAAACACCCACATCGGCAACTTCGTCGAGATCAAGAACGCCGAGATCGCCGAGGGCGCCAAGGTCAACCACCTCAGTTACATCGGCGATGCTTCGGTGGGTGAGGAAACCAACATTGGCGCGGGCACAATTACCTGCAACTATGACGGGGTGATGAAACACCGCACCGAGATCGGCGCACGGGCCTTTATCGGCTCCAACACCATGCTGGTGGCACCGGTCCGGGTCGGCCACGAGGCAATGACGGCCACCGGTGCAGTCGTCACCAAAAATGTCGATGACGGCGACCTGGCCATTGCCCGCGCCGAGCAAAGCAACAAACCGGGCCGCGCGCGCAAGCTGATGGATATGCTGCGCGCCAAGAAGGCCCGCCTGCAGAAGGGAGCCAAGTGATGTGCGGAATTGTCGGCGTACTGGGTAATCACGAGGCCGCCCCGATCCTGGTCGAGGCGCTGAAGCGGCTGGAATACCGCGGCTATGACAGCGCAGGCATCGCCACCGTGAACAAGGGCGAGCTGCGCCGCCGCCGCGCGGTGGGCAAGCTGGTGAACCTCTCCGACCTTCTGGTGCATGAACCGCTGGCCGGCAAATCCGGCATCGGCCACACCCGCTGGGCCACCCATGGCGCGCCTTCGGTCAGCAATGCCCACCCGCACCGCGCGGGCGCGGTGGCAGTGGTGCACAACGGCATTATCGAGAACTACAAGGAACTGCGCGCCGAACTGCTGGACTGCGGTATGGAGTTCCGCACCGAGACCGACACCGAAACCGTCGCCCTGATGACCGAGCGCTACCTGCAGGAAGGGCTATCCCCGGTGGATGCCGCCTACAAGACACTGGATCAGCTGGAGGGCGCCTTTGCGCTGGCCTTCCTGTTTGACGGCCAGGAAGACTTGATCGTCGCCGCCCGCAAGGGCTCGCCTCTGGCCATCGGTCACGGCAACGGCGAGATGTTCGTGGGCTCCGATGCCATCGCGCTGGCTCCGCTCACCGACCGGATCACCTATCTGGAGGAAGGCGACCGCGCCGTCGTCTCCCGCCAAGGCGCCGAAATCCGCAACGCCGATGGCGCCCTGGTCAACCGCGAGACCAAAACCATCCAGATCGACGCCACCCAGGTCGACAAGGCCGGGCACAAGCATTTCATGGCCAAGGAAATCGCCGAGCAGCCGCATGTGATTGCCGAGGCGATCCGCCACTATCTGCCGGTTGAGGAAGACGCGGTGCACCTGCCCGGCGATGTGGACTTCGGGCAGGTTGAACGGCTGACCATGGTCGCCTGCGGCACCGCCTATTACGCCTGTCTGACTGCCAAATACTGGTTCGAACAGATCGCCCGCCTGCCGGTTGAGGTCGATATCGCCTCGGAGTTCCGCTACCGCGAGCCGCCGATCCCGGGCAAGACCCTGGCGCTGTTCGTGTCCCAATCGGGCGAGACCGCCGACACCCTTGCCGCCCTGCGCTACTGCCAGGAGAAGGCGGACAAGATCCTGTCGGTCGTGAACGTGCCGGAAAGCTCCATCGCGCGGGAAAGCGATCTGGCGCTGCCGATTTACGCCGGGCCGGAAATCGGCGTCGCGTCAACCAAGGCCTTCACCTGCCAGCTGACGGTGCTTTTGTCCCTGGCGCTGAAAGCCGCTTGCGACCGCGGCCACCTGAGCCCGGAGGACATGGCCGGCTACGCCACCGCGATCCGCGGGTTGCCCAATGTGCTGTCAGCCGCGCTGGAGCAGAACGAAGCGATCAGGGTTGCGGCCCAAAAGGTCAGCGAGGCCCGAGACGTGTTGTTCCTGGGCCGCGGCCTGATGTTTCCGCTGGCGCTGGAAGGCGCGCTGAAACTCAAGGAAATCAGCTACATCCACGCGGAGGCTTATGCGAGCGGCGAGCTGAAGCACGGTCCCATCGCACTGATCGACAAACATATGCCGGTGGTTGTGCTCAGCCCCAAGGACACGCTGTTCGACAAATCCGTCTCCAACATGCAGGAGGTTCTGGCGCGCAAGGGCAAGGTGCTGATGATCTCCGATCAGGATGGCATCGACGAGGCCGGCGAGGACGTCTGGTGCGCCATCCGCATGCCGCGGGTGAAGGAAGCGCTGACCCCGATCCTTTACGCAATCCCGGCGCAGCTTTTGGCTTATCACACGGCGGTGGCCAAGGGCACCGATGTGGACCAGCCAAGGAATTTGGCAAAATCCGTTACAGTGGAGTGATTGATGGCAAAGCAGTTCCCGCAGATCGAAGAGGCGCACCGGAATTTCATTGAAGAGCAGCATATGTTCTTCACCGGCTCCGCGGGCCCTGAAGGCCGGGTGAACATCTCGCCCAAGGGGATGGACTCGCTGCGGGTGCTGGGGCCGGACCGGATTGCCTGGATGAACCTGACCGGCAGCGGCAACGAGACTGCGGGTCACCTGCTGGAGGTGAACCGCATCACCCTGATGTGGTGCTCCTTCACCACCCGCCCGATGATCCTGCGCACCTATGGCACCGCCAAGGTGCTGCATGCGGGCGATGACGGCTGGGACGAGCTGGCCGCCCTGTTCCCTGCCCACCGCAGCGCCCGGCAGATCTTTGACGTTTCGGTCGATCTGGTGCAGACCTCCTGCGGCTATGCGGTGCCCTTCATGGAGTTTCAGTCCGACCGCGACACCATGCAGAAATGGGTCGACAACAAGTCGGACGCAGACATCCGCGCCTATTGGGAAGAGAAGAACCAGACCACCATTGACGGCAAACCCACCGGGGTGCCGGTGTGACCTCCGTGGCAGGAACGCCTCTGCTGGACAGCCATCTTGAGCAGCTTAAAGCCCGGGTCGAACCCGGCCGGGCAGACCAGATGGCAGCCTATCACAAGCAAAGCCGCGAAGTGCTGGGTGTGCCCAACCCGGCCACCAACGATCTCACCAAAACCTGGCGCCAGTCTTTGAGCCTTGCCGAGCGCGTGGAACTGGCCCGCGCCCTGTGGGAAACGGATATCTTCGAGGCCCGCATCGCTGCCGCCAAACTGCTGACCCAGGCCCGGATCAAGGAAGACGCTGAGGTCTGGATGCTGCTGCAATCCTGGGTGCCGCAATTTGACAGCTGGGCGATAGCTGACCACGCTTGCTCTGCCGTCTCGAAACGGCTGCTGGCAGCCCCCGAAAGGCTGGACACGGTGGAGGCCTGGACGCAATCGGGCCACATGTGGTCCCGCCGCGCCGCCCTGGTCGCCACCCTGCCCTGGGCCAAGATGAACAATCTGAAACCGGCAGACCGGAACGTCCGCGAACGCATCCTCGGCTGGGCGGCGTCTTATGTACCGGACCGGGACTGGTTCATCCAGAAGGCTATCGCCTGGTGGCTGCGCGACCTCAGCAAGCACGACGCGGACCGCACCCGTGCGTTTCTGGCGGAACATGGGCCGGACATGAAGAGTTTTGCCCGCAAGGAAGCGGCCAAATACCTGCAAGACGCCTAAGGCCGCCACAAGCCCGCCCGGCGAAGCCGGGCAGCGCCCGTCCCGCCCAAGCAGGCGGGCGCTGCACTCCCCGTCAGGAAGACATCAGCCCGCGGGCAGCACCTGCACCTCGGCCAACTCCGTCAGCGGCAGGCCCAGTGCCCGCATCGCACCAATCGACAGGCGGCTGCCGCCGGTCTCGGCTCCGGGAATCGGTTTCAGCGTCAGCACCACTTGCGTGTTGCGGCTGGTGCGGATCAGCGCCTGCTGCTCGGCCGCAACCAGGGGTGTCTCCATCCACAGGCCCGGCAGCGACGGATCGCCCAATGAGGCCACCGTAGTGGCAGAGCCGCGGAAGGACGGCGCAGAGGGAGACGAAGGCGCCAGCGGCTCCGCCTCAACCGTGTCCACGCCGGGAACCGGTTCCAGCACCGGCTCCTGCGGCGCCGCAGCGCCGCTCCCGCCTTGGCCGCCAAGAATTGCAGAGTTGAGCTGAATGCCGTTGCAGGCCGCCAGCAGGGAAATCGAAGCAAGGGAAAGGACTGTCATACGCATGCCGCGACCCTAGCCGCGAGGCGTGCGCTTTGCCAGACGTAAAAGCCCCGCCCCCCTTGCCGTGGGCCGCGGCCGGCTTTACCTAGGAGGCATGACGGCTCCGCTTATCGATCCCTTCGCCCGCGCAATCACCTATTTGCGCCTCTCGGTCACCGACCGCTGCGACTTCCGCTGCGTCTATTGCATGTCGGAGAACATGACTTTTCTGCCCAAGAAGGACCTCTTGACGCTGGAGGAACTGGACCGGCTCTGCTCCACCTTCATCCGCCTCGGCGTGGAGAAGCTGCGCATCACCGGCGGCGAACCGCTGGTGCGCCGCGGCATCATCAGCTTTTTCCAGGCGATGAGCCGCCATCTGGACAGCGGCGCCCTCAAGGAACTGACGCTGACCACCAACGGCTCGCAGCTGGTGAAATACGCCGATGACCTCTACGCCGCCGGGGTGCGCCGGGTGAATATCTCGCTTGATACGCTGGACGAGCAGAAGTTCGCAGACGTCACCCGCTGGGGCCGCCTGCCGCAGGTGCTGAAAGGCATCGATGCGGCACAGAAAGCAGGCCTGCGTGTCAAGATCAACGCCGTGGCGCTGAAAGGGTTCAACGAGGAAGAACTGCCGCAGATCACCGCCTGGTGTGCTGAACGCGGCCTCGACCTCACCTGGATCGAAGTGATGCCGATGGGCGATGACTTCGATGCCATGCAGCGCATCGGCCAGTACTGGTCGCTGGAGGAGGTGCGGGCAGAGTACGAAAACCACTATACCGTCACCGACCTGGCCGAGCGCACAGGCGGCCCGGCGCGTTACGTGCGGCTGGAGGAAACCGGCCAGAAGATCGGCTTCATCACACCGCTCTCCCATAACTTCTGCGAAAGCTGCAACCGGGTGCGGGTCACCTGCACCGGCGAGATCTACACCTGTCTCGGCCAGGAGGGCAAAGCCGACCTGCGCGCGCCGCTGCGCGCCAACGAGGAAGGCGCCGGCGTGCTGGAGGCTGCCATCCGCGCCGCCATCGGCGACAAGCCGCGCGGCCATGACTTCGACTATTCCCGGCAGGAAGTCGGCGGCCAGATGAGCCGCCATATGAGCCACACCGGCGGCTGATCATGGCCAGCACTCCTGCGCGCCCGACGCTGCTCTATTCCCTCTATTGCGGGGCCAGCGCCCTGATTGCGCCCTTTGCCTGGCGCAAGGTCGCGGCCAAGCTGCGCGATTACGGCCTGCCTGAGGAGCGCGTGCGCGAACGCCTGGGACATGCCTCCCTGCCCCGCCCCGCCGGGCAGCTGATCTGGTTTCATGCGGCCTCCGTGGGCGAGAGCTTGTCGGTGCTGACCTTGATTGCCCGCATGGGCGAACAGGCGCCAGAGGCGGAATTCCTGATTACCTCCGGCACCCCGACCTCGGCAGAACTGATCGCCAAGCGGATGCCGCCGCGCTGCCGCCACCAGTTCCCGCCGCTGGACACCGCAGCCGCCGTGGCGCGGTTCCTGGCCCATTGGCGCCCGGACCTAGGGGTGTTTGTGGAAAGCGAGCTGTGGCCGCAAATGCTGGTGCGCGCCCGCAAGGCAGGCTGCCCGCTGGTGCTGCTGAACGCCCGGCTGTCGGACCGTTCGGTCGCGGGCTGGAGGAAACGCCCGGATACCGCACGCTATATACTGGACCAGTTTGATTTACTGGTGACCCAGAACCAGAAAACCGCTGCAAACCTGCAGGGCATGGGCGCCAACCCGGACCGCATCCGCCCGGGCAGCAACCTCAAGGCGGCCTCCGCTCCACTTCCTGTTGATCAGGACGCCCTTGAAAAGGTGCGCGCCAGCATCGGCGACCGCGCCGTCTGGGTCGCCTCTTCCACCCACGAAGGTGAGGAGGAAACCGTGCTGGAGGCCCACAAGGCGCTGCTGAAACAGCACCCAGACCTCTGCCTGCTGCTCGCTCCGCGGCACCCGGAACGCGGCGATGCGGTCGAAACCCTGATCAAGAAGGCTGGCCTCAGCTGCGCCCGCCGCAGCAAAGGCGTGATGCCGGGCACAACCTCGCAGGTTTACCTGGCCGACACCCTGGGCGAGGTTGGCACCTGGTACGCGCTCAGCCCGCTGGTGTTTCTTGGCGGTTCCTTACGCGAAATCGGCGGCCACAACCCGTTTGAGCCGATGCAGGCAGGTGCCGCCGTTATCAGCGGCACCGGGCATTACAATTTCGCCGAGACCTACGCCGAGCTGACCGCCCTTGGCGCCGCGGCAGAGGTCCGCTCGGCCAGTGAACTGGCGGATCAGGTTTCACAGTGGCTGAACCAGCCCAAGGGGTTTGAAGCCGCCCGCACAGCCGCCGCGCAGTTCATGTCCCGGCAGTCGGATCAGATGGACAAGACGGTGGGCGCCCTGCTGGCGCTTCTGTCCGATAGGAGACCGTGATGGCACAGGTTGACGCCAATGAGATCGAAGTCATCGCGCCGAACTTCAAACGCCGCCTGTCCGGCGTCACTTCCACAATCGTGCGCCTTGTGCCCTTGCAGCGTCAGCAGATCGCCATCGCCACCGCAGGCAGCGGCCTGCCCGGGGATATGCCGCATCTGTCGGCCGCCCAATTGATTTCCATGAACCGCAACGGCCCTGCCGGCGCCCGCGTCTGGCACGCCCGGCGCAACGTGGAAATGCTCGGCGGGCTGGCGCTGAAATACCTGCTGGGCAAGCGGTTGAAACTGCTGTTCACCTCCGCCTCGCAGCGCCATCACTCTGGCTATACCAAATGGCTGATCTCGCAAATGGACCGGGTGATTGCCACGTCCGCCAAAGGTGCCGCCTATCTGGAGAAGCCGGTGCAGGTGGTGCATCACGGGATCAACACCGAAGAATTCACACCGCCCGCCGACAAACCGGCGCTGCGCCGGGAACTGGGCTTGCCCGAAGACGCCATCCTGATCGGCTGCTATGGCCGGATCCGGGCTCAGAAAGGCACTGACGTCTTTGTCGGCGCCATGCTGGAAGTGCTGAAAGCGCACCCCAAGGCAGTAGGCTTGGTCATGGGCCGCGCCACCGACAAACACGTGGCATTTGAAAGAGAGCTGCGTGGCAAGGTTGAGGCTGCAAGCCTGTCAGACCGGCTGCTGTTTCCGCCCGAGGTTCCGGTCTGGGAAGTGTCCCGCTGGTATCAGGCTTTAGACCTCTACGTGGCGCCGCAGCGCTGGGAAGGCTTCGGCCTCACCCCGCTCGAAGCCATGTCCTGCGGCGTGCCCGCTGTCGCCACCCGCGTCGGCGCTTTCGAGGAACTGATCGCACCGAATGAAACCGGCCTGCTGATCGATCCGGGCGAAACCAGGCAGATGGTGGACGCGATCAACGAAGTCCTGTCCGCGGAAGGCCGGCTGGCGGATTGGTCAAAGGCCGCCCGCAAACACGCCATGACAAATTTCGCGCTGGAAAAAGAGGCCGAGACCCTGGTCACTATCTACCGCGAGCTTCTGGAGCACTAACCCCGCGCCAACGTGAAACCCGGCCCCGCTTCTTTCTGGTCTGAAATACTCTCGGGGGTGAATTGAGCCAAAGGCTCAAGAGGGGGCAGACAGCCCCCTCCCCCGGTCGCTTCAAGCCGCAGGCATCCGCTGTTCGACGATCTCCGCCCACCAGCTGCAGCCCGCCGGAATGGCATCGTCGTTGAAGTTGTACTCCGGGTGATGCACCATCGCGGTGTCGCCATTGCCCATCAGGATATAGGCGCCGGGACGTTCTTCCAGCATGAATGCAAAGTCCTCGCCGCCCATCACCAGCGGCGCATCCTCGCAGGAGCCGGAGACGCTCTCCGCAACCTTGGCTGCAAATTCGGTCTGCTCCTCGTGGTTCACCATCACCGGGTAGCCGCGGTGGTAGGTGATACCGGCAGTGCCGCCGAAGGTCGCGGCGATGCCGGTGCACACCTCGTTGATCCGTTTCTCCGCCAGATCGCGCATCTCTTTGGACATGGTGCGCACGGTGCCTTTGATCTGCACCTTTTGCGGGATCACGTTGAACGCCTTGGACGACGTCTCAAACGAGGTCACGGAAACCACGATCTGATGCACCGGATCGGCATTGCGCGACGCGATGGTCTGCAGCGCCAGCACCGCTTGCGCCGCCAGAACGGTAGTATCCACGGTTTCATGCGGCTTGGCCGCATGGCCGCCGCGGCCCTCGAACGTGATGTCGAACTGATCAGTGGCGGCAAAGAAGGAGCCGGGGCGGATCGCAAAGGAGCCCAGCGGCTGGCCCGGCCAGTTGTGCAACCCGTAGACCTCCTGCACGCCCCAGCGGTCCATCAGACCATCGTCGCACATCACCTTGGCGCCGCCGCCGCCTTCTTCGGCGGGCTGGAAGATCACCACCACGGTGCCGTCGAAATTGCGGGTCTCGGACAGGTACTTGGCAGCCCCCAGCAGCATCGCGGTATGGCCGTCGTGGCCGCAGGCGTGCATCGCGCCGGGGGTCTTGGAGGCATAGTCCAGCCCGGTCTGCTCATGGATCGGCAGCGCGTCCATGTCGGCGCGCAGCCCGATCACCTTGCCGGAGCTGTCCGCCTTGCCCTTGATCACGCCGACCACACCGGTGCGGCCGATGCCGGTCACCACCTCGTCGCAGCCGAACGCCTGCAGCTTCTGAGCCACCAGCGCGCTGGTGCGGTGGGTTTCGAACAGGATTTCGGGGTTTTCGTGGATGTCACGGCGCCAGGTGGTGATTTCATCCTGCAGTTCGGCAAAGCGGTTCTTGACCGGCATTTCTCACTCCTTCGGGGGTTATCTCTCCCGCGCCCTCAGGCCGCGGGCATTCTTCGCTCCACCAGCTCGGCAAACCAGCTGCATCCCAAGGGGATCGCGTCATCGTCAAAGACATAGGCCGGGTGGTGGCACATTTCGGTGTCGCCGTTGCCAAGGAAGATATAGGCGCCCGGGCGCTCCTCCAGCATATAGGCGAAATCTTCGGAGGGCATGATCGGCGGGGTGTCCGCAGTCACTTTGGCGGCAACTGCTTCAGCCGCCTCAACCGCATGGGCGGCGCCGGTTTCGTCATTGATTGTAACGGGATAGCCAGGAACCCATTCCACCTCCGCCGTGGCACCAAAGGCCGCTGCGGTGCTTTCCACAACCCGGCGCACCCAGCCCTCGGCCTGGGTGCGGCACTCCGGTTCCAGCGTACGGACGGTGCCCTGCAGCTTGGCCGTGTGGGCGATTACGTTCGACGCGGTGCTGTCGGTTTCAAAGGTGCCGACGGTCAGCACCACCCGCTTGACCGGGTCCACGTTGCGCGAGACGATCGAGTGCAGCGACACCACGATCTGCGAGGCCACCAGCGTGGTGTCGATCGCGTCATGAGGCGCCGCCGCATGGCCGCCCTTGCCGGTCACGGTGATATTGAACTCATCTGACGACGCCATCAGCGCGCCGGGGCGGATAGCAAATTCGCCCACCGGCAGGCCCGGCATATTGTGCAGGCCATAGACCTCCTGAATGCCCCAGCGGTCCATCAGCCCGTCGTCGCACATGGCCTTGCCGCCGGCGCCGCCCTCCTCGGCCGGCTGAAAGATCAGCACCGCTTTGCCGTCGAAATTCCGTGTTTCTGCAAGGTACTTGGCGGCCCCCAGCAGCATCGAGGTATGGCCGTCATGGCCGCAGGCGTGCATTACGCCCGGGGTTTTGGAGGCATAGTCTACGCCCGAGGCCTCCGGGATCGGCAGCGCGTCCATGTCGGCGCGCAACCCGATGGCGCGGCCTGAGGTGTTGGTCTTGCCCTCGATCACCGCCACCACGCCGGTCTGGCCGACACCGGTGGTGATGTCGGTGATGCCGAATTCCTTCAGCCGATCCACCACAAAAGCGGCGGTCTCATGCACTTCGTACATCAGCTCGGGGTTCTCGTGCAGATGACGGCGCCATGTTGTTATTTCGCCGTGCATCTCGGCCAAACGGTTCTTGATCGGCATGGGTTCCTCCCCGGCGGGTTCCGTTGCGGCAGACTGTCCGCCAAAAAACTTATCTTCGCAAGTATCCGGGGCGCCGGCGACGCCGCGGAACGTGCTTGGGGGCCGGCACCGGGCGTGCACCCCCTGTGCACCGCCTGTGCACCCCCCGGTGCACCTTCAGCATCAATCTGAGCATGGCAGCCCCGGTTTCAAGGTCCCGGCCTTAGGCCTGCAGCTTTTCCACCAGCCTACGCATAAAGCCGTGCCCGGCGTTGAACTGCGCCACCGTGATGTATTCGTTCGGCTGATGCGCCTGGGCGATGTCGCCGGGGCCGCAGATCACGGCTGAGTAGCCTGCCTGCTGGAACTGGCCTGCCTCGGTGCCGTAGCTGACCACATGGCTGCCGTTGTCGCCGGTCAAAAGCCGCACCAGCGCTTCGGCCTCGCCCTCCTGTTCCGGCACCAGGCCGGGGACGTCGAAGCTCTTTTCAATATGGATGCGGGCTTCCGGATGCACGGCCTGCATCCCGGCCTCCACTTCGCGGGCCTTCGCCAGGTAGGCCGCCTCCCACTCCGCCGCGTCCTCACCCGGCACGACGCGGAAATCCATCATGAAGCGGCAGTCCTTGGCGGTGATGTTGTGGGCGGTGCCGCCTTCGATCATGCCAACGTGGCAGGTGGTCCAAGGCGGGGTGAACATGGCCTGCACTTCGCCCGGCTGTTTCGCCATATTCGCGGCGTTTTGCTGGTTGGCCCAGTCGATCAGTTTCGCTCCCTGCATGATCGCGCTGACGCCGGTGTGCATGAGGGAGGAATGCACCTCGAACCCTTCCAGATGCGTGGCATAGCCGGTGCCGCCCTTGTGCCCCGTGACCGCCTTCATCATCGACGGCTCGCCCACAATCACCGCCGCGCCTTTGGGCAAGACCGGCTGCATTGCCTCGATCATCGGCGGCGCTCCGGTGCAGCCGGTTTCCTCGTCGAAACTCAGCGCCAGCTGCAGCGGGCGTTTTACGCCTCGGGTATGCGCCTCGACCAGCGCCCAGATCGCCAGCGCGTCAAAGCCCTTCATGTCGCAGGTGCCGCGGCCGAAATACTTGCTGTCTTTCTCGACCACGGTGAAGGGATCACTTTCCCAGGGCTGGCCGTCCACCGGCACCACATCGGTATGGCCTGACAGCACCACGGCGCCCTCGTGCCAAGGCCCCACGTGGGCAAAGACGGCGGCCTTGTGCGGCTGGTCCGGGTCCACCCAGCGGTGGCTTTCGATACCGTGGGACGACAGGTATTCCTGCACCCAGTCCACCAGCGGCAGGTTGGTGTCCCGGCTCACGGTCGGGAAGGAGACCAGGCGTTGCATGATCTCCAGCGGGGTCAGTTTGGCGGCCATCAAGACTCTCCGATTGGGGATAGGCGCACTTCGGTTTCAGACAGGATTTCAACCAAGACGCGCTCCTTCATTGAGAAGTTTGCTAAAAACCAATCTCTTAGGCGCGCGCCGCCGTGAATTCGCGGTGTGCCGTTTAGGTTGGCACGTCTTGTCATTCTTCCAATGATTAGCCCCGCACTCTCGAGGTTCAATCTTATCTCCGCACTGTCTTCGGAAGTAATCTGATCCTCGATTTCCACTCCGAGATTGAAGAAACCCTTTTCATAGTAGCTTTTCCATAGAGTAAGCACGTACGCCGGTCTGGCCATATCTTCAGTACCCGCTGTCGGTGGTCAGGACAAAATGGCCGGGCTCCAGCTCCAGGTATTCCGAGGGTTCGGGCTGGTAGCCCACCTCATGGATCGGCGACGGGATCGGTTTGAAGTTCAGCTCTTTCTCGGACTTGCGCTGGCGCGGGTCGGCGATGGGGACCGCTTTCATCAGCGCCTGGGTATAGGCGTGCAGCGGGTTCTCGAAGACGCGTTCGCGCGGGCCGATTTCGACGATGCGGCCCAGGTACATGACCCCGACCTGATGGCTGACACGCTCCACCACCGCCATGTTGTGGCTGATGAACAGGAAGGAGAGGCCCAGTTCCGCCTGCAGCTCCATCATCAGGTTCAAGACCTGCGCCTGCACCGAGACGTCGAGCGCCGACACCGCCTCGTCCGCGACGATCAGCTTGGGGTTCAGGGCCAGCGCACGGGCGATGGCAATCCGCTGACGCTGGCCGCCGGACATCTCGTGCGGGTAACGGCGCATGAAGCTGCGCGGCAGGTGCACGCGGTCAAACAGGCTGGCGACGCGGTCGTGCAGTTCGGAGCCGGAGGCGAGGCCGTAGTTGCGCAAGGGTTCCGCCACCTGGTCGATCAGCTGCATCTGCGGGTTCAAGGAGGCAAAGGGATCCTGGAAGATCATCTGCATGTCCTGGCGCGCCTTGTGCATTTCGGAGGCATTGAAGCCCAGCACGTTGCGGCCTTCGAAATTGACCTCGCCGGACTGCGGTTCCACCAGCCGCAGGATCGAGCGGCCGGCCGAGGATTTGCCGCAGCCGGATTTGCCGACCAGCGACAGGGTCTGGCCTTTGAAGACCTTGAAGGAGACGTCCTCGACCGCGTGCACGTTGGAGATGGTGCGGCGCAGCAGGCCGCCCTTGACCGGGAAGCGCGTGGTCAGGTTCTTGACGTCCAGCAGCACCTCATCGGTGCCCTTGATCGGTTCGATCTTCTGGTTCTCAACACCCATCAGTTTCATCGGCTCGGGGAAGTGCTTGCCGCGCATCTCACCCAGTTTCGGCACCGCGGCCAGCAGCGCCTTGGTGTAGTCGTGCTTGGGGTTTTCGAAGATCTCCTCGACGGTGCCTTCCTCGACCTTGTTGCCGCGGAACATGACGACGACGCGGTCGGCCATCTGGGCGACCACCGCCATGTCGTGGGTGATGAACATCACTGCGGTACCGGTCTCGCGCTTCAGACGGTCCATCAGCGCCAGGATTTCGGCCTGAATGGTCACATCGAGCGCGGTTGTGGGTTCATCCGCAATCAGCAGCCGCGGCTCGCAAGCCATCGCCATGGCGATCACCACGCGTTGGCGCATGCCGCCTGAGAGTTCATGCGGATACTGCTTCAGCCGCCGTTCCGGTTCCGGGATGCGGACCTGGCGCAGCAGCTCCAGCGCGCGTTCTTCGGCCTGAGACTGGGACATCTTCTTGTGGATGCGCAGGCCTTCGGTCAGCTGGCGGCCGACGGTGAACACCGGATTGAGCGCGGTCATCGGCTCCTGAAAGATCATGCCGATCTCATTGCCGCGGATCTGCTTCATCATCTCCTGCTCGGAGGCGGCCAGGTTGGTCTCGCCGCCTTCGCGGCGGTTGAAGATCAGCTCGCCGCCGGCAATCTCGCCGCCGCCGAATTCCACCAGCCGCATCAAGGACAGCGAGGAGACCGATTTGCCGGAGCCGGATTCGCCGACGATGCAGACGGTCTCGCCCGGGCTCACCTCAAACGAGACATCCTCGACGCCGACAACCGGGCCGTCCTTGGTCTGAAACTCCACACGCAGGTTTCTGATGGACGCAATTGCGGTGTCCAGCATGGCGGCTTCCTTATCTGTCATTTTCCGAGCCTGCACGGGGAACGGGCCCCGGCCCTGCGGAGTAAACGCTACTTCGCACAAAAAAGCTCATGCAAATAATGCATAAGGATTCCAAAATTGGAATTTGCAATTTCCGGGGAACTGGTTTTCGATAACTTTAGTAGCTGCCTGCAGCGCGCCGTGCGCCGGTGCGTCCGGCAAAATGTTAAGACTGCTTAATTTTTTGCGTTACCCGTGCTGCCTGCAGGCGCAATTGCTACCGATCCGCAGCGATGCGGCAAATTTCCGGGCCCCGGTGCCCGGGCTGACAAAAAGACACGAAACGTGTCCGACAAGGAGAGTGTGATGAAACTCAAATCCCTTTTGATGGGGGCCGTGGCTGCCACCGCCCTGGCGCCGGCGGCATTTGCCGAGCGCGGCTCGGATGGCCAGGTCAACATCATTTACTGGCAGGCGCCGTCGATCCTGAACCCGTTCCTGTCCGGCGGCACCAAGGACATCCAATCTGCCTCGCTGGTGATCGAACCGCTGGCCCGCTATGACCCCGAAGGCAAGATGGTGCCCTACCTGGCGGCCGAAATCCCCACCGTGGAAAACGGCGGCGTCAGCGAGGATCTGACCTCGATCACCTGGAAGATCGCCCCGGGCATCAAATGGTCCGATGGCAGCGATTTCACCGCGCATGACGTGAAATTCACCGCCGACTACTGCATGCATCCCGAGGGCGGCTGCGCGCAGCTGACCAAGTTCGAGGGCGTGAGCTCTGTCGAGCTGGTCGACGATTTGACCGTCAAAGTCACTTTCGACAAGCCGACCCCCTTCCCCTACGGCCCGTTCACCGGCGGTGAAAGCCCGATCCTGCAAAAGGCCCAGTTTGAAAACTGCATGGGCGCCCGCGCGCCGGAATGCACCGAGGCCAACTTTGGCCCGATCGGCACCGGACCCTTTGTGGTGGATGAGTTCAAGCCGAACGACGTGATCACCATGTCGGCCAACCAGAACTACCGCGACCCGGCCAAGCCGGCCTTTGCCAAGGTGCTGTTCAAAGGCGGCGGCGACGCAACTGCGGCCGGCCGCGCAGTGATGGAAACCGGCGAGTTCGACTATGCCTGGAACCTGCAGCTGGCGCCGGAAGTGATCGCCCAGATGGAAGCAGGCGGCAAGGGCAAGCCGGTTGCGGGCTTCGGCTCTCTGGTGGAACGCATCATGCTGAACCAGACCAACCCGTCGCCGGAGCTGCCGGAAGGCGAGCGTGCCACCGCCAAGCATCCGCACCCGTTCCTGAAGGACCCGGCGGTTTACAAGGCAATGTCGATGGCCATCGACCGGCCGCTGCTGGTGGAAATCGGTTATGGCAAGGCGGGCAAGGTCGGCTGCAACTGGGTGCCTGCACCCGCGGCCTTTGCATCCGACACCTTTGACTGCTCCACTCAGGACATCGAAGGCGCCAAGGCGATGCTGGAGGAAGCCGGCTACAAGGACAGCAATGGCGACGGCGTGCGGGAAACCCCGGACGGCCAGCCGATGAAGATCCTGTACCAGACCTCGACCAACGCCGTGCGTCAGGACTTCCAGGCGCTGATCAAGGAATGGTGGAGCCAGATCGGTATTGAGACCGAGCTGCGCAACGTCAACGCATCCGTGTTCTTTGGCGGCGACCCGGGCTCGCCCGACACCTTCCAGAAGTTCTATGCGGACGTTGAAATGTATGCCAACAACTTCGACGGCACCGATCCGCAGGCCTATCTGGCCAACGGTCTGTGCGACAAGGCGCCCAAACCCGAGTCGCAGTGGCAGGGTGAGAACATCTCGCGCTTCTGCAACGAGGAATTCGACGCGCTGCATGCCGAGCTGACCAAGACTGCCGGTCTGGACGCGCGCGCTGAGATCGGCCGCCGCCTGAATGACATCATGGTCGAAAACGGCGGCATGATCCCGCTGGTCCACCGCGGCCGGCTGTCGGCACATTCCAACACCCTGGGCGGCGTTCACCTGAACGTCTGGGACAGCGAGCTGTGGAACGCGGCAGACTGGTACCGTATCAAGTAAGCGGAGCTTGCCTCACCGGGGCCCTGGCGTTACGCCGGGGCCTCTTGCCATTCAGCAACGGTTACGTTTTACCGCCCCCGCAAGAAATGGATCTGAGGCCCCCTCACCCGCTCCGAACTCACTACAAGTTGCAAAGGCGCTTACCCGATGCTGACCTTTACAATCCGGCGGCTGGTGCTGGCAGTTCCGACACTGCTGTTCATCAGCCTCGTGATCTTCCTGCTGCTGGAGCTCGCCCCCGGCGATCCGATGGCGCAGGTTCCCCTGACCGTTCCCCCTGAAGTCAAAGAGAAGATGCGCGAGGCGCTTGGCCTCGGCCAGCCCATGCATATCCGCTTCTGGAAGTGGATCGTGCAGTTCTTCTGGATCGAGCCGCAGGTGCTGATCGACCACTACCTGGGCACCTCCTTCTCCGCAGGCGATTTGCGGGTGATCTCCTGGCAGACCCGTTCGCCGGTCATGGACATCGTGATCCAACGCATTCCGCAGACCCTGTGGGTGGTCGGCACCGCCTATGTAGTTGCCATCCTGATCGCGCTGCCGATCGGCATCTATTCCGCCTACCGCCAGTACAGCTGGTTCGACCAGCTGGGGACATTTGTGTCGATGGTCGGCTTTTCGGTGCCGCCGTTCTTTTCGGGCGTCTTGGTGATCGTGATCTTCTCGGTGCAGCTGGGCTGGTTCCCGTCGATCTATGACACCACCCATGTGGTCGACAGCTGGGACGCCTTTGTCTACCAGCTGAAGCAGATGATCATGCCGGTGATGGTGCTGGCGCTGCAGATCACCGCGCAGCTAAGCCGTTTCATGCGGGCGTCGATGCTGGATAACCTTAACCAGGATTACGTGCGCACTGCCCGGGCCAAGGGCCTCAGCGAGTATGTGGTGGTCATGGTCCATGTGCTCAGGAACTCGATGATCCCGGTGGTCACTGTGATCGCGCTTGGCATCCCCTCGATCTTCGGCGGCGCCATCATCACCGAGCAGGTGTTCAAGGTGAACGGCATCGGCCAATTGCTGATCGGCGCCATTCAGGCCAACGACCTGCCGATGGTGCAGACGCTGACCTTCATCTTTGCGGTGCTGATCGTGCTGTTCAACCTGATCGCCGACGTGCTGTACGGCATTCTTGACCCGAGGATCCGCTATGACTGAGCTTAGCAATCCGCAACCCGCCAAGCCGCCGCGCAGCCAGTGGCTGGACGTCTGGGACCAGTTCAAGTCGCACCGCGGCGCGCTGATGGGCGGGGCCTTGTTCCTGTTCATCATCCTTGCGGTCTACCTGGGTCCGTTCTTTTGGGAGCTTGAGGCCACCCAGATCAACATCCGCCACCGCAACCAGGGCCCCAGCTGGGAGCATCCCTTTGGCACCGACCAATTGGGCCGCGACATGCTGGCCCGGATGATGGCCGGCGGCGCGACCTCAGTCTCTGTCGGTCTGACGGCGATGCTGCTGGCGCTGTTCCTGGGTTCCTTCATCGGGGTGATGGCCGGCTTCTTCAAGAAACTCGACGGGCCGCTGATGCGCCTCACCGACCTATTCCTGGCGCTGCCGCTCTTGCCGCTGCTCTTGGTGATGATGCTGCTGTTCCGTGAGCCGCTGAATGCGGCGTTTGGCCCGGAGCAAGGGATCTTCATCCTGATCGTGGTGTCCATCGGGGTAACCAGCTGGATGCCCACGGCGCGGATCGTGCGCGGCGATGTGCTGGCGCTGAAGGAGCGCGAGTTCGTGATGGCGGCGCGCTCCATCGGCACCACCAACAGCAGCCTGATCACCCGGCATATCCTGCCCAACGTGCTGTCGCCGATCATGGTCTCGGCCACCCTGGGCATTGCCACGGCGATCATCACCGAGTCGTCGCTCTCCTTCCTCGGCCTTGGCTTCCCGCCGGATTTCCCGACCTGGGGCCGGCTGCTGTTTGATGCCACCGACTATCTGCAGCAGCACCCCGAACGGGTGTTCTGGCCCGGCATGGCGATCTCGCTGACGGTGCTGAGCGTGAATTACCTGGGCGACGGTCTGCGCGACGCGCTGGACTCGCGGATCCGGGGGCGCTGAGGCGGAACCCCCGCACATATTCAAATAAAAACATGACTATTGGCCGCCCTGCCCCGGGCGGCCAATTTGTTTTTCCGGGCACGGGTACGCAAAACAAACCATCGGCCTTTGGTTAAAATTTCAGAACACTTTCCCGAGCCCACGGCGCAACCCGCAGCCGAACAGGCTTGCCCAAAGCGCCGGCAGGCGTCATTTCGGGAAAATATTCCGCTTTTCCGCCTGGTGACTGCAATGTTCGAAACATTTGGCTTTGAAGAGACCACCCCGCAGGAGGTATCCGTCTGGTTCGCCCTGGGCATCGGCATCCTGTTCGGTGCGCTGGCACAGCTGACCCGCTTCTGCTTCCGCCGCACCCTGATTGGCGATGACCGCCGCCTGGCCGCCGGTGTCTGGGCCATGGCCCTGGCGGTTGCTGTCATCGGCACCCAAGCAGCTGTGGACATGGGCTGGGTCAGCTTCGCGGAGCACCGTCTGCTTGCCGGGGATCTCCCTGTTCTCGCCATCGTTCTGGGAGGGCTGATGTTCGGCGCAGGCATGATTCTGACCCGCGGCTGCGCCTCCCGCCTCTTGGTGCTGAGCGGCAGCGGCAACCTGCGCGCCCTTCTGGTCATCGCGGTCTTTGCCATCGTGGCCCATGCCACGCTCAAGGGCGTGCTGGCGCCGGTGCGCACCGCGCTTGGCTCGGTCACGCTGCCGATGGCAGAGAACACTTCCCTCGCGGCCCTGCCCGGCGGCGCGCTGCTGTGGAGCGCCGTCATTGCGGCTGCGGCTTTGCTCCTCGCCCTGCGCTCCGGCAATGGCCTTGCGATGCTGGCAGGCGGTGCGCTGATCGGGCTGCTGGTGCCGCTGGCCTGGGTTGGCACCGGATTTGTGCTTTATGATGAATTCGACGTGATCCCGATGCAGAGCCTTTCTTTCACTGCGCCTGCCGCAGACACGCTGTTCTTTGCCATTGCCTCCACCTCCATCCCGGCTGGCTTTGGCCCCGGGCTGTTTGGCGGTGTGCTGCTTGGCGCGCTGGCGGCGGCACTGCTGAACGGCGGGTTCCAGTGGCAGAGCTTTGAAAGCCCGCGCCAGACCGGCCGTTACCTGACCGGTGCGGTGCTGATGGGTGTTGGCGGCGTACTGGCAGGCGGCTGCACCGTAGGGGCGGGCCTCGCAGGCATTCCCACGCTCAGCGTTGCCGCCCTGCTGGCACTGGCTGCCATAGCCATTGGCGGGCTAGGCATGAACGCAGCCCTTAGTGCAGCTTTTTCCGGATCCGCCGAACACCCAGCCAGACCAGGCCAACAACCGGCAGAGTGATCAGCGCCGTCAGCGTGCCCTTGCTGATGTCCAACGCTGCAGTCAGCGGATAGAGCGCATAAGCCGCCAGCGACACCGCATAATAGCTGATCGCCACCACCGACAGCCCCTCCACCGTGTGCTGCAGCCGGAGCGCCAGATCGGCGCGGCGGTCCATGCTCGCGAGCAGTGCCTGGTTCTGCGCCGAACGCTCCACATCCACCCGGGTCCGCAAGAGCTCCCCTGCCCGGCGGGCGCGGTTTGCCAGGGCCTCCAGCCGTTTTTCAGTGGATTTCACCGTGCGCATGGCCGGCTCGAACCGGCGCAGCATGAACTCCTCCAGCGTCTGGAAGCCCTTGTGCCGCTCCTCCCGCAGCAGGCTGACACGCTGGTTGACCAGCGCGTCATAGGCGCCGGTGGCGCTGAAGCGGAAGGCAGAGCGGGCTGCCATCGCCTCCAGTTCCGCCGAGACCGTCAGCAGCTGCGACAGGGTCTGCTCGGCCGGCGCGGAGCCGCCGGTCATCTCCGCCATCATCTCGCTCAGATGGGTGTCCAGCCCGCTGATCGTGGGGGTGAGGCCGCGGGCGCGGGAAAATCCCAGCATCGCCATCGCCCGGTAGGTTTCGATCTCGCACAGGCGCTGCACGATCCGGCCGATCCGGTTGTGGCCGGTGCCGGGTGAGGTGAAGACGGCAAAGCGCATATGGCCTGCCGGATCGATGCGGAAGTCGCCGCCTACAACCGCGCTGCCGCTCAATACCTGACTCACCGCCAGGCTTTCCGGCACCAGCCAATCATGCAGGATGGGCTTCAGGCTTTCGCCCTCGGGCCTTGGCTGCACCCGGATCATCGCCGAGGTGATCCGCTGCCCCGGCGCCTGCTCCAGCCAGTCCGCCGGGAACACCTCGAAATCCGCCGGATCAAAGGCGCGGGCGCTGAGCGTGTTGCAATAGGCGGTGTAGCTGACGAACTCGCTGTGCTGCTCCCATTTCAGCATATGGCGGCCGATCTGCGCCATGTGGTGGGTGGCACCGGGCTTGGGATGCGGCGCGCCATGCCGGTCCAAGAGCTCCGTCAGGTGATCGAGATCGCGCATCCGGTCACGGTGCTCAGCCTCGTTCGGCTGTTTCACCGCAAGGTAGACCACCGTGCAGGGGCTGGACATGGCGGGAAAGGGGCGCGCGTGCAGCTCATTGGTGAGCTGATAGCGCAGGGGATGGTCCTGGATCGGGGGCATGGTGGTCTCCGGGGCAATGACGGCAACCATAAAGACCTGGGGGAAACATGTACAGAAATGTTTTATTTCAATACGTTAAGGGGATGCGATGGTATACAGAGGCAAGGGTGCAAGGGGGCTCTGCCCCCGGCCCTCGCGGGCCTCCCCCGGAGTATTTTTCACCAGAAAGAAGCAGCAACGAAAAAGGCGCCCCGGGGTGGAGCGCCTTTCCTGAGTTCTGCCGGTCTGCTTACTGGATCATGCCCAGCAATGTGTCGAGGCTTGCTTTTGCATCACCGTAGAACATGCGGGTATTGTCCTTGAAGAACAGCGGGTTCTCGATGCCGGAGTAGCCGGTGCCCTGGCCGCGCTTGGAGACGAACACCTGTTTCGCCTTCCAGCATTCCAGCACCGGCATGCCGGCGATCGGCGAATTGGGATCTTCCTGCGCCGCCGGGTTGACGATGTCGTTGGAGCCGATGACGATCGCCACGTCGGTTTCCGGGAAGTCCTCGTTGATCTCATCCATTTCCAGGACGATGTCATAGGGCACCTTGGCCTCGGCCAGGAGCACGTTCATATGGCCCGGCAGGCGGCCTGCAACCGGGTGGATGGCAAAGCGCACGTCCTTGCCCTTGGCGCGCAGGCGGCGGGTGAGTTCGGCGACATTCTGCTGCGCCTGGGCCACCGCCATGCCGTAGCCGGGGATGATGATCACTGAGTCAGCGTCTTCCAGCGCGGCAGAGACACCGTCGGCGTCGATGGCGATCTGCTCGCCTTCCACTTCCATCGCCGGACCGGTGGTGCCGCCGAAGCCGCCCAGGATCACGCTGACAAAGGAGCGGTTCATCGCCTTGCACATGATGTAGCTGAGGATCGCACCGGAGGAGCCGACCAGCGCGCCGACCACGATCAGGAGGTCATTGCCCAGGGAGAAGCCGATCGCCGCCGCGGCCCAGCCCGAGTAGCTGTTCAGCATCGAGACCACGACGGGCATGTCGGCGCCGCCGATGCCCATGATCAGGTGGTAGCCGATGAAGAGGGCTGCCAGGGTCATCAGCATGAGCGGCAGGAAGCCGCCGGTGTTGAAATACCAGATCAGGCAGAGGAACGAGAGCCCCGCAGCGCCAGCGTTCAGCATATGGCCGCCCGGCAGCTTGGTCGCCGCCGAGGTGACCTTGCCCGCCAGCTTGCCGAAGGCAATCACCGAGCCGGTGAAGGTGATGGCGCCGATGAAGATACCGAGGAAGAGTTCCACGCGCAGGAAGGCGATTTCTGCCGGGCTCTTCTTGGCGATCAGCTTGGCAAAGGCGCCGAGATCATCGGTGCTTGCAGCCGCCGCCACGTTGCCGATCTCGAAATGGGCGATGAAGCCCACGAAGACCGCCGCCAGGCCGACCAGCGAGTGCATCGCCGCAACCAGCTGCGGCATTTCGGTCATCTGCACCTTCTTGGCCACATAGGTGCCGATGATGCCGCCGCCGGCGATCAGGATCAGCGACAGCAGCCACAGGCCGGAGCCGGGGCCGATCAGGGTGGCGAAGACCGCCAGCCCCATGCCTGCGATGCCGTACCAGACCGCGCGTTTGGCGCTTTCCTGGTTCGAGAGGCCCCCGAGGGACAGGATGAAGAGAACAGCCGCAACAACATAGGCGGCGGTGGTGAAACCAATCATAAGTCCGTCCCCCAATTCAAGATTTCTGGAACATGGCAAGCATGCGCCGGGTGACGAGGAAGCCGCCGAAGATATTGATCCCGGCCATGAAGACGCTGAGTGCGGCCAGGAGGATCACCAGGAAGGAACCCGAGCCGATCTGCATCAAGGCACCCAGGATGATAATCGAGGAGATCGCATTGGTGACCGCCATCAGCGGCGTATGCAGCGAGTGTGCGACGCCCCAGATGACCTGGAAGCCGACAAAGCACGACAGCGCAAAGACGATGAAATGCTGCATGAAGCTGGCCGGGGCAAACAGGCCCACCAGCAGCAAGAGAGCGCCGCCGCCTGCCAGCATGGTGACCTGGCTTTTGGTCTGCGCCTTGAAGGCTTCAATTTCCTGCGCCCGTTTTTCCTCCGGGGTCAGTTCCGGCACCGTCTCCTTGGGCTTCGCCGCAATCGCCTGCACTTTCGGCGGCGGCGGCGGGAAGGTGATCTCCCCCTCAAACGCCACGGTGGCGCCGCGGATCACATCGTCCTCCATGTCGTGGTTGACCTGGCCGTCTTTTTCCGGCGTGAGGTCAGCCATCATGTGGCGGATATTGGTCGCGTACAGCGACGAAGATTGCGCCGCCATGCGGGACGGGAAGTCGGTGTAGCCGATGATGGTGACGCCGTTTTCGGTGACGATCTTCTCATCCGCGACGGTCAGCTTGCAGTTGCCGCCCTTCTCTGCCGCGAGGTCCACGATGACCGAGCCCGGCTTCATCGCGGCAACCATATCTTCGGTCCACAGCTCCGGCGCTTCGCGATTGGGGATCAGCGCGGTGGTGATGACAATGTCCACCTCCGGCGCCAGTTCGCGGAATTTGGCGAGCTGCGCCTCGCGGAATTCCGGGCTGGAAACAGAGGCATAGCCGCCGGTGGCGGCGCCGTCCTGCTGTTCTTCCTCGAAGTCGAGATAGACGAACTCGGCGCCCATCGACTCGACCTGTTCGGCCACTTCCGGGCGCACGTCGAAGGCATAAGTGACGGCGCCCAGGCTGGTGGACGTGCCAATTGCGGCCAGACCCGCCACGCCGGCGCCCACCACCAGAACTTTCGCGGGAGGCACCTTGCCCGCCGCGGTGATCTGGCCGGTGAAGAAGCGGCCGAAGTTGTTGCCCGCCTCAATGACCGCGCGGTAGCCCGCGATATTGGCCATGGAGCTGAGCGCGTCCATCTTCTGGGCGCGGGAGATCCGCGGCACCATTTCCATGGCGATCACATTGGCGCCCTTGGATTTGGCCAGCTCCATGCCTTCTTCATTGCCCGCCGGGTTGAAGAAGGAGATCAGCGTCTTGCCCTTGGTGAGCCGCTTCAGCTCGGTCGCATCCGGCTGGCGCACCTTGGCGACAATGTCGGAGGCTTTCCACAGCGCCGCCGGGGTCTTGATGACCTCGACGCCTGCCGCCTCATAGGCCGCATCGGAAAAGCCTGCCGCTGCGCCTGCCCCGGTCTCGATCGCGCAATCGTAGCCGAGTTTCTGCAGCTGCTTGGCAAAATCCGGCGTCATGCCGACCCGGTTCTCACCTGCAAATGTTTCTTTTGGTGTTCCTATTTTCACCCTTTTGGTCCCCCTCGTCTTGCCCGTGCCAGCAGTGCTCAGGTACGGATCGCAATGATTTCTATTACATCGCGCAATATTGTTGCGCAAGGATTTTGCTGCATTGCCGCAATTTTATGCCGCAATGCCGCGTCCAGATCATAGCCAGCGGCGCACTTTCTGCTCATACCGCGCCCAATCGGCCCGGAAATTGCGCCGCATCCGGTCCTCTTCCGGGATTACGAACCGCTTCTCCAGCAGCCACAGGAAGACCGGGATCAAAGGCAGCGACAGCACCGCATCGAACCACAGAATGAGGCCCGCGAGGATCAGCACATCGCCCAGGTAGATCGGATTGCGCGAGCGGCTGAAGATGCCCGATTGCACCAGGCGGCTGGGTGTTTGATGCGGGATCACGGTGGTCTTTTGCCGCCGCATTTCGGTGATGGCGAGCAGTGCCAGAAGAATGCCGCCTCCCAGCAGGAGGCCGCCCAGGAAATCCGCCCAGGCGCCACCGAAGGACAGCCCGAATGCGGCATGTTTTGCCTGCAGCCAGGCAGTCAGCACAAAACCCGCCAGCCAGGCCGGCGGTACGTCCAGCCACCGCATCACACCCGGTTCTCCGGCAAAATATGTCCTGAAATCACGCACATCGCGGGCAGTTTTTCCTCATCCAGCCGGGCCGTCCAGACCTCTTGAACCAAGACTGGAAATTAAGGACAAATTGCCCCCGATGCCGCATTTACGGCGAATTTGTCCCGGCTTGCGGCATGATCCTGCACAAAATCCCCCGAAAGCCTAAGTATATTTATGTGTACTGAGGGCGCAGGGCCTTATTCCCACTCCATTTCCTCGAACACGCGGCCTGCGTTCTTGGTCGCCAGTTCCTCGAATGTGTCCAGGCCCTTCCAGCGCGCCTGATCAACATAATAAGCGCTTGCGAGGTCTCCGCCCGCCTCGATATGGGCGCCGATCTTGGCCCGCAAATCGGTCAGGTAGTCGAGCGTGTAGCGGCGCACCTGCGGCAAATTGGTCGGGTGGCCGTGGCCGGGGATGACATAGGCCGGCGCCAGCGGTTCCAGCTTGTCCTGCCAGGTCTCGATCCAGCATTTGGTGCAGGTGTGCGGGAAAACCGGCAGCATCCGTTCGTGAAAGGCGATGTCGCCTGCAATCAGCAGATCCCACGCCGGGATCCAGACCTGAATATCGCCGGGGTCATGCGCCGGGCCAAGGTGCAGCACCTGCATTTCTACCCCGCCGAGGCTCAGGTCATAGCGGTCTTCAAAAGACATATTGGCGTGCTCAACACGGGTCTCCCCCGCCCGGTCCTTGTTGTAGCCGCGCATCCACTGCAGGATCATGTCGCTGTTTTCCTGCGTCTCGGCAATCGCCTCGGCATGGGCCAGCACATCGACGCCTTGGTCGCGCCAGTATCCGTTGCCCAGCATCGCGTGGCCCTGGCCGTTTTCGTTGATCACCAGCACCACCGGCTGATCGGTTACCTGCTTGATCTCGTCATGCAAGGCTTGCGCCAGCGCATCGGAGGCGCCGGCATTCACCACCACCACGCCTTCGGATGTTACGATGAAGGACAAGTTGTTGTTATGGCCTGCATTTTCATAAGTCGGCGGTGCCGTGGCTCCAATGGCCGAGAACACATTCGGTATAACCTCAACCGGCTTGGAATAAAGCTCGGATTGCGGGTATTGGTCGGCAATGTCCTCGCTGGCAAAGGCGGCGAATGGCAACAGCAAGGCAAGGGCGGCAAGGGGTTTCATCACATCTCTCCCGGATCATTTGCTGCAACATTCACACATGCGAATATAACTGTAAACGCCTTCAATCTGCGGCGTGACGGCACGGCGGGGTTGCCAGAGGCCCCTGCCCGGCTAGGCTGATCCGCAAACAGGGAGGCGAGGTTATGAGCTTGCAAGGCAAACACGCGCTGGTCACAGGCGGCGGCACCGGTATCGGGCAGGCCATTGCGCAGGCTCTGGCTGCTGAAGGCGCCCAAGTCACCATCACCGGACGCAGGCAGGAGGTGCTGGAGGGGGCCGCAACAGACGGGCTGCACCCGCTGGTCATGGATGTGCGTGACGAGGACGACGTGGCGGCCAAGGTTGCCGCCGCGGTGGAGGCCCGCGGCCCCATCCAGATCTGCGTCGCCAATGCAGGCATTGCCGAGGGCGCCGCGCTGCACAAGACCTCGATGGCGTTCTGGCGCGACGTGATGGCGACCAACCTGGACGGCGCCTTTCTGACCATCCGCGAGTGTTTTGCGTCGATGCGGCAGACCGATTGGGGGCGGGTCATCACCGTCTCCTCCATCGCCGGGCTGCGGGGGCTGAAAGGCGGCGCCTGTTACACGGCCAGCAAGCACGGGCTGGTTGGCCTGACCCGGGCGCTGAGCGAGGATTATCTGGGCACGCCGTTCACCTTCAACGCGCTGTGCCCCGGCTATGTCGACACGCCCATCGTCGAGCGCAACATCACCTCTATCGCCCAGCGCGCCGGGCTCAGCGCGGTGGAGGCGCTGGATGTGATGGTCAACGCCAACCGCCACAAGCGGCTGATCGAACCCGCCGAGGTCGCCGCCGCGGCGCTTTGGCTGTGCGGGCCTGGCTCAGGCTCGGTCAACGGCCAATGCATTGAAATTGCCGGAGGGCAAACCTGATGAACCGAAAGGAATTCAACACGTTCTGCGCCACTTTTCCAGCAGCAGAGCATGTGGTGCAGTGGGGCAACTCGGACGTCTGGAAAGCAGGCGGCAAGCTGTTTGCGGTCTGCGGCTGGTCTGATGGCCAGGACGCTTTCACCTTCAAAGCGGGCGAGATCGCCTATGAAGTTCTGCAAGAGCGCCCCGGCGTCCGCCCGGCGCCCTATCTGGCCTCGCGCGGCATGAAATGGCTGCAGCAGTATGACGACGACGGCCTGTCGGACGCTGAGTTGAAGGAACAGATCACCCTGTCTTATCAAATGGTGACTGCGAAGCTGTCCAAGAAGAAGCGGGCCGAATTCGGCATCCCCGATCCTCAGCCCGCTTCCCGGCAGGACTGAACCCGGCACCTCTAGACAGACGCAGTCTGATCCAGTACGAAATTGAAAGCTTCAAGCTTAAAATACCCATCAGACGCGAGGCTCCGATGACCGATTTTGCCGCGACCAAGGCGATGTTCGACCTGCCCGAAGGGGTGATCTATCTGGACGGCAACTCACTGGGGCCCCTGCCCCGCGCCGCCACTGAGCGGGTCGGCAGGATGATGCAGGATGAATGGGGGCAGATGCTGATCACCGGCTGGAACAAGGCCGGCTGGATGCAGAAATCCAAGGATCTGGGCGACCGCGTCGGCCGCCTGATCGGCGCTGAGCCCGGCCATGTGATCATGGGTGACACGCTGTCGATCAAGGTTTATCAGGCCGTCGCCTCGGCGCTGGAGCTGAACCCCGGCCGCAAGGTGGTTCTGTCGGACAACGGCAACTTCCCCTCCGATCTTTATATCGCGGACGGGCTGCTGAAATCGCTGGGACCGGAGTATGAGCTGCGGGTGGTGGACCCGGAAGCGGTGGAAGAGAATATCACCGAGGACATCGCGGTGCTGATGATCACCGAGGTGGACTACCGCACCGGCCGCAAGCACGGCATGAAGGCGCTGACCGCCAAGGCCCATGCAATGGGCGTGCTGACGGTCTGGGATCTGGCCCATTCCGCAGGTGCGCTGCCGGTGGACCTGGCAGGCTGCGAGGCCGATTTTGCAGTCGGCTGCAGCTACAAATACCTCAATGGCGGGCCCGGCGCGCCAGCCTTCATCTATGTGTCGCCCCGTCATGCAGAGACCGCCCGGCCCGCCTTGTCTGGCTGGCTGGGGCATGAGGCGCCGTTTGCCTTTGACCTCGACTACCGCCCGGGCCGCGGCATCGACCGGATGCGCGTCGGCACCCCTCCCGTTATCCAGCTCACCTCGCTGGAAGCAGCGATGGACATCTGGGACATGGCGGATATGGATGCTGTGCGCGCCAAGTCCATGGAACTCTGTGACCTGTTCATCACCGAAGTTGAGGCCAAATGCCCGGACCTGGAACTCGCCTCCCCGCGTGACGCCGCCCAGCGCGGCAGCCAGGTATCCTTCAAGTTCCACGAGGGCTATGCCGCCATGCAGGCACTGATCGCGCGCGGCGTGATCGGAGATTTCCGCGCCCCGGACATCATGCGGTTCGGCTTCACGCCGCTGTACATCGATGAGGGCGACGTGCGGGCCGCAGTTGAAATCATGCAGGATGTCATGACCAACACCCTGTGGGACCGTGCCGAATACAAGCAGCGCGCAGCCGTCACCTGATGCATCTGCGCTCTGCATATCACGTACCGTTGTGCCGCCCGGCGGGCTGGGTCGCGCTGTGGCGCCGCCTGGCCCAATGCGGCACCCTGAACCGGAGGACGCATTCCTTTCCCTGACATATACTGACTTTAGGAAAAGGAACGATCCGATGAGCAAACCCTATGATCCCGCCGAAGACGGCGCCCAGATGTCCTTTGACGGGCGCATGTCCTATGGCGATTACCTGTCGCTCGACATGCTGCTGAACGCGCAGAAGACATGGACCAATACCCATGACGAGATGCTGTTCATCATCCAGCACCAGACCTCTGAGCTGTGGATGCGGCTGGCCATCCATGAGCTAACTGCCGCGCGCGAACGGCTGCAAAGCGGCAGGGCACACCAGGCCTTCAAGATGCTGGCCCGGGTTGCACGGATCTTTGAGCAGCTCAATTCCGCCTGGGATGTGCTGCGCACGATGACACCGTCGGATTACACCGCCTTCCGCGATGAACTGGGCCAAAGCTCCGGCTTTCAGTCGCATCAGTACCGGCAGATCGAGTTCATGCTGGGCAACCGCAACAAGGCGATGCTGCGGCCGCACGCGCACCGGCCGGACATTCTGGCGCTGCTGGAGGCGGAACTGGCGCAGCCGTCGCTTTATGACGTGGCGCTAAAAGTGCTGTCGCAAAGCGTGGCGCTGCCGGAAGAGGTTCTGAACCGGGACGTCAGCACGGCCTATCAGCCGCATGAGGCGGTGACCGCGGCCTGGACCCAGGTCTACCGCGATACCGAAACCCACTGGGAGCTCTATGAGCTGGCCGAGAAGCTGGTGGATTTCGAGGACTACTTCCGCCGCTGGCGATTCAACCATGTGACCACGGTGGAGCGCGTGATCGGCTTCAAGCGCGGCACCGGCGGCACCGGCGGGGTGAGTTACCTGAAACGGATGCTGGAAGTGGAGCTGTTCCCCGAGCTGTGGCACCTGCGCACCGAGCTTTGAGTTCCTGCAGAACAGGGAGTGCTCCCGCCCGTCATCAAGGGGCGGGGCCCCTTTCTTCCCGTTGGGTCCGGCGCCGCGCCTGCGGCGCGGCGAGCCTGGCGATCAGGGTTCAAGCGCCTGGGCGCAGAGGGCGGCGTAGCTGGAAACATCCGCCTGGTAGGCGGCATATCCTGCCGCCGACTTCTTGATCCCCTTGAGGCAGGCGCAGATCACCCGCGCCAGATCCTCAGGCGGTCCTGGCAGTTTCACGCGGCCGGCCTCTGCCTCAGCTGTCAGCCAGTTGGCATAAAGCGCGCTCAGCGCGGCCTCGCCCTTGATGATGGTTTCGCCTGCCACGCTCATCGAGGTTTCCAGCAGTTCCATCCCATGCGGCGAGGACATCATGCTTGCCATCGCTTCGCCGCCGTGGCCTGCAAAGGCAGCCGCCAGTCTTGACTGCAAGCCCCCCTCCGCCGCCAGTGCCGCGGCAATTTCGGCCTGGGCGCGGGCATAATAGCCCTGCACAAGAGCGCAGAAGATCGCCTCCTTGTTCTTGAAATGCAGATAGACCGCCGGCCGCGACATGCCCGCGCCCTTGGCGATGTCATCCATCGAGGTCTTGCGGAATCCGTACGTTGAAAACGCCGTCCAGGCGGCTGTGAGGACCGCCTGCTGCTTCGGATCTATGCCTGCCATGTTCATAAAACCGCTTCTGACACCTGTTGTAAAAAATGTCAATTGACACCCTGACATATTTGCCTATTTTTGTCACAACGACACAGCCCAGGAAGGCACTGCCATGTCCACCACGCTACGCATCAATGGAAAGAGCCATCAGGTAGAGCTGCCGGATGAGGTGCCCCTGTTGTGGGTGCTGCGCGATGAAGTGGGCCTCACGGGCACAAAATTCGGCTGCGGCGTCGCGGCCTGCGGCGCCTGCACAGTGCATATCGATGGCGAAGCGGTGCGTTCCTGCCAGGTGGCGCTGTCGGATGTCTGGGGCGAGGTGACCACCATTGAGGGCCTCGGCACGCCGGACGCCATGGCAGCCATCCAAAAGGCCTGGGTCGAGCATCAAGTGGCGCAATGCGGCTATTGCCAGTCCGGCCAGATCATGCAGGCGGCGGGCCTGCTGGCGGAGAACCCCGCCCCCTCCGATGCCGAGATCGACGAGGCGATGCAGGGCAACCTCTGCCGCTGCGGCACCTACCCCCGGATCCGTGCGGCCATCCATGCCGCCGCCAAGGCGTTGCAGGAGGCGTAAACCATGGCCAGCATTGCAAAAATCGCCCGCCGCACGTTCCTGATCGGCTCTGCCGCCATCGTCGGCGGCGTGGCTTTTGGCACCTATTACGTCAGCCGGCCTGCCCCCAATCCGCTGCAGCCGGGCGACGGGGAGGCCGCGCTAAACCCTTTCGTGCTGATCGACCAGAACGGCGTCACCCTGTTTGCGCCGCGCGCCGAGATGGGACAGGGGGTGAAAACCAGCTGGGCGGCGCTGATCGCCGAAGAGCTGGACGTGGAGCTGGACCAGGTGCGTGTCCTGCACGGGCCTGCTGCCAAGGCCTATTACAACTCTGCCTTCATGGCGGATGCGCTGCCGAGCAAGGGTTATGACACCAGCAATTTCAAGCATTCCATCGGCGAGGCGCTGGGACACTTGGGCAAGGTGCTGAGCCTGCATGGCACCGGCGGGTCAACCTCGATGAAGGACGGATTCAAGCGGATGCGGCTGGCCGGTGCCTCGGCCCGGGAGACGCTGAAACAGGCGGCGGCAGAGCGGCTTGGCATCAGCCGCAGCCAGCTGAGCACCACCAAAGGCGCGGTGATTGCACCGGACGGAACCGCAATTCGCTATGGCGATCTGGCGGCTGAGGCTGCCGGATTGGAGCCAATAGAGGCAGAGCTGCGCCCGGGCAGCGACTGGCGGCTGATCGGCAAATCCCAGCCGCGCCTCGACATGGTGGAGAAGGCCACCGGCACCGCGGAATTCGGCATCGACGTGCGGCTGCCGGGGATGAAGTTTGCCGCGCTGCGGATGAACCCGCGCCAGGGCGGCGGCATGAAGAGCTTTGACGCCACAGCGGCGCAGATCATGGCCGGCGTTGAAAAGGTGATCGACATGGGCCCCGGTATCGCCGTGGTGGCCAGCAACACCTGGCTGGCCATGCAGGCGGTAGAGGCGGTTGAGGTGGAATGGGAAGACGCCCCCTATCCGCCGGAAACCGGTCAGATCTTTGCCCGCATTGCCGAAGCTTTTGACGAGGAACCCAACTCGGTCATGCGCGATGATGGCGATGCGGACCAGCTGCCCGAAGGCGCAACGGAATTCACCGCGGACTACCAGGTTCCCTATCTGGCCCATGCCACGATGGAGCCGATGAACGCCACCGCGCTCTTGGAGCGGGACAAGCTGACCGTCTGGTGCGGCAATCAGATGCCTACTTTTACCCAGTCGCATTGCGCGGCCGAGGCGGGGCTGGACAGTGAACAGGTGGACATCCGCACCACCTATCTGGGCGGCGGATTCGGGCGCCGGGTGGAATTCGACTATGCGGTGCTGGCCACCCGTGTTGCCAAGGAAATGCCCGGCGTGCCGGTGCAGCTTACCTGGAGCCGCGAGGAAGACATGCGCCACAACATGTACCGCCCCGGCGCCATGGCCCGGATGCGCGGCGCGGTGAAGGACGGCCGGGCCATGCTTCTGGATGGCAAGGTGGCGGCAGCCTCGCCGACCCATCAGGCGATGCAGCGGCTGGCTGGCTTTACCCCCTCCGGCCCCGACAAGGTGCATGTGGAAGGGTTCTACAACCCGCCCTATGCAATCCCGAACTTCCGCATGGCGGGCCATCTGTCGGATGTGCAGATCCCGGTCGGCTTCTGGCGCTCGGTCGGCAACAGCTTCAACGCCTTCTTTGTCGAAAGCTTCATCGATGAGCTGGCCCATGCGGCTGGCACCGACCCGATGGAATTCCGCCTGGACCTTGCCCGGCGCGAATGGGCCCCCGCTGCGGGTGTGCTGGAAGCGGTAAAGGAGATGTCCGGCTGGACTGGCCAAACGCCTGAGGGCACCGGCCGCGGCGTCGCCATGTGCTACAGCTTCGGCACGCCGGTGGCCGAGGTGATCGAAGTGGTCGAGGAAGACGGTGCCATCCGCATCGCTAAGGCCTGGATCGCTTGCGACATGGGCCGGGCCATCGACCCGGAGATCGTCAAGGCGCAAATGTTCGGCGGCATGGCCTATGGCCTGTCGGCGGCCTGCTTTGGCGAAATCACCTTCTCGAACGGCGCGGCGGAACAGGGTAACTTCCCCGACTATGACGCCTTGCGCATGCACACGATGCCGCAGACCGAGGTCCGGGTGCTGGAGGCCCAGGCCCAAATGGGCGGCGCAGGCGAGCCCGGCACCCCGCCCGCGGCACCGGCGCTGGCCAATGCGCTGTTTGACCTCACCGGCAAGCGGGCACGGCAGCTGCCGCTGATGCATGCGTTTGATCTGCTGATCTGACCAAGACTGCGGCCTGTCCCTGGCGGCGGGCCGCAATTTCTCAGATCAGGGATTTCACCATGCGGTAGTTGTGAAGCGTCACGCCCCGGCGCTCCACCTCGCGCCGCCGTTCAACGGCGAAACCCTGCCGCTCAAAGAACCCGCGCGCGGCCTCGCTGGCATTCACATGAAGCTGCCCCAGCCCTTGCGCCAGCGCCGCGGCCTCCAACTGCCGGCACAAGGCTGCCGCAACACCCTGACCCGCAGCCCGCGGGTGGCAGAACAGCATGTCGATATGGCCGTCTTGCTCCAGGTCGATGAAGGCGGCAGCAACATCCGCCTCATCCGCGGCCACCCACAGCTTGCGGCCATCGCAAACCCGCTGCCGGAACAGCTCCGCCGGCGGAACCTCCGGACACCAGGCGGCAATCTGCTCCGGCGTATAGTGGCGGCTGGCAATGGCATGCACGGCCGAGTGAAACACACCCGCCAGCGCTGCCGCATCTTCAGCCCTGCCGCACCGGACAGTGAACGGCCCCTGACGCAAGGCAGCGCTGCCTGCACCTTCATCTGTCATGAATGAAACCTATGCCGACTTCTTTTGCAGGCCCGCCCGCGGGCCGCCCGCGGCCCAGGCCTGCACGGCGGCGCCAAAGGCCTCGAACAGCGGCCGCGACACCGGATCGGCTGCGGCCTCCCACTCCGGGTGCCATTGCACCGACAGGGTAAAGCCCGGCGCATCCTTGATATAAACCGCTTCCGGGGTGCCGTCGGGCGCCTGGCCGTCCACCACCACCCGCGCGCCCGGCCGTTTGATGCCCTGGCCATGCAGCGTATTGGTCATCACCTCTTCGGCCCCGAACAGGCGGTGGAACACCCCGCCCGGGTTGAACTTGACCGTATGGCGCAGCGCGAACTTCTCTTCCAGCGTGCCATCCGGCGGCATCCGGTGGTTCATCCGCCCCGGCAGGTCGCGGATTTCGGGGTACAGGGACCCGCCCATCGCCACGTTCACCTCCTGAAAACCGCGGCAGATGCCCAGAAACGGCTGGCCGCGCTCGACGCAGGCGCGGATCAGCGGGAGCGTGATCGCATCGCGGGCCCGGTCAAAGGCGCCATGCGCCTCGGTCTCGGCCTCGCCGTATTCATGCGGGTGCACATTTGGCCGGCCGCCGGTCAGCAGAAAGCCGTCAAAGGTCTCCAGCAGTTCGTCCACGGTGACAAAACGCGGGTCCGAAGGGATCATCAGCGGCATGCAGCCGGCCACCTCGGCAATCGCTTCGGAATTCATCGTGCCGCCCGCATGAACCGGGTACTGATCATTGATCAGGTAGGAATTGCCGATAATGCCAACTTTGGGTCGCGCCATAATCCACTCGTACATCCATTTCCTGAAGGAAAACCTAGCCCTGCCCCCAGCCGGGTTCAACAGCGGAAGCGGCGCAACAAACTGTTCACGGGCGCACAGACTGCAAAATCCCCGCCGGGCGGCCCGGCAGGGAGTGTGTATGAACCACCGCGCGCCCAGCGCAGCACAGAGTGCATTCCGGTCCGGCGCGGGTCAGGTTTGCCGGGCCGGATTTCGCCGGTCAGATCTCGCCGGCCAGCCCCACGGCCTCAATGCCCGCCATAGCGGCAACCGCGTCATTGTCCGAGGTATCACCGGTAACGCCAACCGCGCCGATCACCGCACCCTTCTTGTCGCGGACCAGGACGCCGCCCGGCACCGGCACCACCTGGCCGCCGTAGACGCCATTGACCGCGGCCATGAAATAGGCCTGGGCTTCCGCCCGCGCCATCTGCGCCGATCCGGCCATGCCCAGCATCACCGCGCCGTAAGCCTTGCCATGGGCAATCGCAAACCGGCCCGGCGCGGCGCCGTCCTCGCGCTCAAAGGCCTGCACATGGCCGCCGGCATCCAGCACCGCCACCGACAGCGGCTTCAGCTCCATCTCACGGCCCTTTTCCAGCGCCTTGCGGATAATCGTGCGCGCCCGGCGCAAAGAAATACTCATGTCCCGTCCCTTTCATCTTTCCGGAAATACTCCGGGGAGCGCGAGGGGCCGGCCCCTCGCCCCTTCTCTATGTCACCCGGCCGCCTTCAGTTCCAGCCGCCGCGCATGCAGCACCGGCTCGGTATAACCCGAGGGCTGCACCCGCCCCTTGAACACAAGATCGCACGCCGCCTGGAAGGCAATGGTGTCAAAGCCCGGCGCCATTGACCGGTAGCTGTTGTCGCCGCGGTTTTGTTCATCCACCACCTTGGCCATCTTGCGCAAGCTCCCCAGGACTTCCTCTTCGCTGACCACCCCGTGATGCAGCCAGTTGGCGATGTGCTGGGCGGAGATCCGGCAGGTGGCGCGGTCCTCCATCAGGCCGACGTCGTTGATGTCCGGCACCTTGGAGCAGCCCACACCCTGATCGACCCAGCGCACCACATAGCCCAGGATCCCCTGCGCATTGTTGTCCACTTCGCGGGCGATCTGGCGCGGGGTCCATTTGCGGTAGGTGGCCAACGGGATTTCCAGGATTCCATCCACATGGGCGCGGCGGCCGCCGGATTTGAGCCGTTCCTGCACCGCCAGCACATCCACCTTGTGGTAGTGCAGCGCATGCAGCGTTGCCGCGGTCGGGCTTGGCACCCAGGCGCAGTTGGCGCCGGACTTCGGATGCTCGATCTTCTGCTCGATCATCGCCGCCATCATGTCGGGCATCGCCCACATGCCCTTGCCGATCTGCGCCCTCCCTGACAGCCCGCACTCCAGGCCGATATCCACGTTCAGGTTTTCATAGGCCCCGATCCAGGCCTTGCGCTTGATGAAGTCCTTGCGGCTGAAGGGCCCGGCCTCCATCGAGGTGTGGATCTCGTCGCCGGTGCGGTCCAGGAAGCCGGTATTGATGAAGGCCACCCGGTGCTTGGCGGCGCGGATGCATTCCTTGAGGTTGACCGAGGTCCGGCGCTCCTCATCCATGATCCCGATTTTCACGGTGTGGCGCGGCAGGCCCAGGATGTCCTCAACCTTGGCAAAGATCCGGTCAGCGAATGCCACTTCTTCCGGCCCGTGCATCTTGGGTTTCACCACATAGACCGAGCCATGGGCGGAGTTGCCGCTGTCCCGTTTCAGGTCGTGCATGGCGATCATCACGGTGATCAGCGCATCCAGCAGACCTTCAAAGGCCTCCTTGCCATCGCCATCCAGCACCGCCGGGTTGGTCATCAGATGACCCACATTGCGCACCCACAACAGGGCGCGCCCTTTGATCGTCAACTGCGTGCCATTTGGCGCAGTAAAGCCGAAATCCGGGTTCAGGCGGCGGGTAATGGTCTTGCCGCCCTTGTCCAGAACCGCCTCCAGATCGCCCTTCATCAGGCCCAGCCAGTTGGAATAAGCCAGCACCTTGTCCTCGGCATCGACGCAAGCAACCGAATCCTCGCAGTCCATGATCGCCGACATCGCGCTTTCCAGCCGCACATCCGCCAGCCCGGCCTGGTCGCGGGCGCCGATGGCGTGGGCGCGGTCAAAAACCAGTTCCACATGCAGGCCATTGTTGCGCAAGAGCACCGAATCCGGCGCCTTGGGGTTGCCGCGGTAGCCTGCGAATTTCTCCGGCTGCGCCAGCGGCAAATCGTCGATCAGCAGCTGGCCGTCCTGCACGTGATAGCGGCGCACATCCGCGTGGCTGGCGCCCTCAATCGGGAAGGCCTCGTCCAGGAAGACCCGCGCCCGCGCCACAACCCGCGCGCCGCGGCCCCGGTCATAGCCGCCCGCAGGCGCAGCAGAGCCCATTGCATCGGTGCCATAGAACCCGTCATACAGGCTGCCCCAGCGCGCGTTGGCCGCGTTCAGCGCGTAACGGGCATTGGTGATTGGCACCACCAGCTGCGGCCCCGGCACCTGGGCAATCTCGGGATCAACATTCTGCGTTTCGATCTCAAAATCCGCTCCCTCGGGCAGCAGATAGCCAATGTCCTCCAAAAACGCCTTATAGCCCTCATGGTCATGCGGTTTATCGCGGTTGGCGATATGCCAGGCGTCGATCTTCGCCTGGATCTCCTCGCGTTTTGCCAGAAGCGCCCGGTTCTCCGGGCCAAAGCCATTCACCAGTTCCGCCAGGCCCTGCCAGAACGCATCCGCATCGACGCCGGTGCCCGGCAGCGCCTGCTTCTCGATAAACTCCGCCAGCTCCGGCGCCACCTGAATTCCCTGTTTCTCGACCCGGCTCATGTTTTGTTCCTTTCGGCGGTACACCACTGTATGCCGATCCATCTAGAACAAAAGTTTCCGATCGGCAACAAACCAGGCACCTTGTGAAACCGAACTCAATTTCTTGTTTTTCAAGAAAGTGCTGCGGATTTTTCCGGTTACTGGCCCTGCGCCGCCATTCCGCTTGCAGTCCCGCCCCTGTCCGCTACACCTGAAAGAAGCAGTGCAGAGGAGAGCGAGAATGGCCAAAGACACGCCCCAGACCTTCTATCTGAAAGACTACACCCCCTTTGGGTTTGACGTCGAAAGCGTTCACCTGACCTTCCGCCTGACACCGGAAACCACCCGGGTGCTCAGCAAGATCCGCTTTGCACCCAAGGCGGATGCGGCGGACAAGACCTTCTTTCTGCACGGCGAGGAGCTGCAGCTGATCTCCGCCAAAATCGACGGCGGGGCCGTGACGCCAGAGCTGGTCGATGGCGGCCTCAAATGCGATGTGCCCAGCGCCCCCTTTACCTGGGAAGCCGAGGTGGAGATCAATCCGGCCGGCAATACCGCGCTGGAGGGGCTTTACATGTCGAACCGCATGTATTGCACCCAATGCGAGGCCGAGGGTTTCCGCAAGATCACCTATTACCCGGACCGCCCCGATGTGATGTCCACTTTCACTGTGCGGATTGAGGGCGACGAGCCGGTGATGCTGTCCAACGGCAACCCCACGGGCGCGGGAGAAGGCTGGGCCGAATGGCATGACCCCTGGCCGAAACCGGCCTATCTGTTTGCGCTGGTGGCGGGCGATCTGGTGAACCATCCCGGCAGCTTCACCACCAAGTCCGGCAAGGAGGTGGAGCTGAACATCTGGGTCCGCCCCGGGGATGAAAACAAATGCGCCTTCGGCATGGAGGCGCTGAAGAAGTCGATGAAATGGGACGAGGACGTCTACGGCCTGGAATACGACCTGGAGCTGTTCAACATTGTCGCCGTGGACGACTTCAACATGGGTGCGATGGAGAACAAGGGGTTGAACATTTTCAACTCCTCCTGCGTTCTGGCATCGCCTGAAACCTCCACAGATGCAAATTTCGAACGTATTGAGGCGATTATCGCCCATGAATACTTCCACAACTGGACCGGGAACCGGATCACCTGCCGTGACTGGTTCCAGCTGTGCCTCAAGGAAGGGCTGACGGTTTTCCGCGACGCGCAGTTCACCGCCGACATGCGCTCGGAACCGGTGAAGCGGATCGACGATGTGATTACGCTTCGCGCCCGCCAGTTCCCTGAGGACAACGGCCCCCTCGCCCATCCGCCGCGCCCGGAACAGTTCCAGGAGATCAACAACTTCTACACCGCCACCGTCTATGAAAAAGGCGCCGAGGTGATCGGTATGCTGAAACGGCTTGTCGGCGATGAAAACTACTACAAGGCGCTGAAGCTCTACTTTGAGCGCCACGACGGCCAGGCCTGCACCATCGAGGACTGGCTGAGGGTGTTCGAGGACGCAACCGGGCGCGATCTGCAGCAATTCAAACTGTGGTACAGCCAGGCGGGCACCCCGCGGGTCAAGGTCACTGAAGACTATGCCGACGGCACCTATACCCTGACGTTCGAACAATCGACACCGCCCACCCCCGGCCAACCGGACAAGGCGCCGCGGGTGATCCCGATGGCGGTGGGGTTGCTGTCACCCAACGGCGATGAGGTCCACTCAACGCAAGTGCTGGAACTCACCGAGGCCAAGCAGAGCTTCACATATAAAGGCCTCGCCTCCAAACCCGTCCCCTCGATCCTGCGCGAGTTCTCCGCCCCGGTGATCCTGGAGCGCGAGACCACCAACGCCGAACGCGCCTTTTTGCTGGCCCATGACACCGATCCCTTCAACCGCTGGGAGGCGGGCAACGCGCTGGCCAAGGAAACCCGCGTGGCGATGGTGCTGGATGGCGCCGCACCGGATGCGGCCTATCTGGACGCGCTGGAGAAACTGGTGCGTGACGACGGTCAGGACCCGGCCTTCCGCGCTCTGGTGCTGTCACCGCCCAGCCAGGCCGACATTGCCCAGAGCCTGCATGACCGGGGCTTCACCCCTGATCCGCAAAAGATTTATGACGCGGCGGAGACTTTTACCCAGGTCCTGGCGCAGCAGCTGGAAACCAGCCTGCCCCGGCTTTATGCGGCGACCACCGTCGAAGGCCCCTACTCGCCCGATGCCGAAGGGGCCGGAAAACGTGCCCTCAATGGCCGCATCCTGTCGCTGCTGACCCGGCTGGACGGCGGCGAGCAGGCCGCGCGCCAGTATGAAGCCGCGGACAACATGACCCAGCAATATGCCGCCCTGGCTGCGCTGATGAAGGCTGAGAAGGGCGAGGCGCAAAGCCAGGCGTTCTTTGACCAATGGCAGGACGACCGGCTGGTGATGGACAAATGGTTTGCGCTGCAAATCGCCTGCTCCGCGCCAGAAAAGACGGCTGCCACCGCCGCAGACCTCACCCGGCACGCGCTGTTTGACATGAAGAACCCCAACCGCTTCCGCGCGGTGATGGGGGCGCTGGCAGGCAACCACGCGGGCTTCCACCATGCCAGCGGCGAAGGCTATCAGCTGCTGGCCGGCAACCTGATTGCGCTGGACAAGCTTAACCCGCAGACCACTGCCCGCATGTGCGCCGCCTTCCAGACCTGGAAGCGCTATGGCAGCGACCGGCAGGCGCTGATCCGCGCGCAGCTGACGCGGATCGCCGGCGCAGAAGGCCTCAGCCGCGACACCAATGAAATGGTCACAAGGATCCTGGATGCCTGAGACACCTGAAACCTTGACCCCGGCGGAAGACTACAGCTTCTCCCGCCGGGGCCGCACGCCGGCCGCGATGCTCGCTACCGGCGGCTGGCTGGCAGCGCTGCTGGTCTTGTGGCTGCTGTTGCAGGCCGCCTGGTGGCTGGTTCTGCTGCTGGCCCTGCCGGTGCTGCCCGCGCTCGCAGATCTGATCCGCAACCCCTTGGCAGGCCTCAGCATTTCCGGCACCCGCATCGAATGGTTCACTGGCAGCCTGACCGGCAGTGCGGACCTGGGCGAGCTGAACAAGGTGCGGTTTGACACCCGCTGGGACTTCTCGGTGCGCGCCACCCTGATCCTGCGCAGCGGCCAGCGCATCCGGCTGCCTCAGGAAGCCACCCCGCCCCACGGCGAACTGGATGGCGAATTCCAGAAGCGCGGGGTCCTGACCCAACGGCATCACTTCACGGCCTTCTGAGCCCCTCCCGCAAAGCAGGCATTAATCCGCCTTGGGACCGGAACTTCCCCAGTGCCGCCATCTTTGCGCCCCATTGCCTGACGAAACTGTGAACAACAATAAGCTGCCACTTATCAGGAAGCACGAATGCTCACACCGTCTCGACAGGCGCGGGATCTCCTGTCCCGGATTTCCGGCAAGGTTTCCAACCGCCTCCGGCCCGCTGCGCGTCCGGAACCTGCCCCCTCTCCGACCCCGGCCGAAGCGCTGCTGACCCGGCCGCTGGAGGACAGCCTGTCGATCCCCGTCTGCAGTACCGAAGACGACCCGGAAAACGCCGATGCCCAGAACCGGGGCCAGTTTCTGGCCCGCCAGGAGCGATGGGAGGACCTGTCCCGCCAGATCCGTGCGGCGGATGAGGCGCGCACCGCCACCCGCTGCGGCCTGCCCGTTGCCGACCTGATCGCCTATGGCGCCCGCGCCGACGTGGTGAACGCCACCGAACATGCTCTGGCCGAGCAGGAAGACGCCAGCAGCCGCAGCCTGATCCGCGGGCTGATGGCTTTTGAAGCCCTGCGCGCCGAACACCGCCACAACCCCTATCTGACCGCGCTGGTGGCGCTCGCGCATATCGACATCGGCTGGGCCTGGCGCGCACCGGGCAAGACCCAGGCGGCGGACCCGTCCAGCCAGCGCCGCTGCGCCGCCCATTTCGACCGTGCTGCCGCCTTGCTGCAGCCGCTGGCGGACGTCAGCCGCAACAGCCCTTTCCTCAAAGGCGCCCAATGCTCGCTGCTGGCCGGGCACAATGGCGAAGCGCTGCGGGTCGCCGACGAGTTCGGCGCCCTGATCGACCTTGCCCCAAGCAATCACCGCCACATGCGCACCCTTGGCACCCATATGCTGCCGCGCTGGTCCGGCTCTTTTGCCGCGCTGGAGCTGGAGGCCCGCCGCACCGCTTCGCGCACAGACGGCATCTGGGGTGCGGGCGGCTACACTTGGGTCTATTTCGACGCCATCACCGTCGACGACCAGGCCTGCGCCCGGGTCGACACCCGCTTCTTTCTGGACGGGCTCAAGGACATCGTTGCCGCCAATCCCTCGCAGGAGATGATCAACCTCCTGGCCGCCTATTGCACCGTCACCCTGCGCAAGGGCCTGGGACAGAACCTGCAAGCCGACGTGCCGCGGCTGAAGATTGCAGAAGCTGCGGATTGGCTGATCCGCGACCACCTGAAGGAACTGCATCCGCTGGTCTGGGCCCATGCCGCCGAAGGGTTCGACAACAGCGCCCGCGTCACCTCGCTCAGCCGCTTTGCTGCCCGCGGCCATGCTGGCGCGCTGCAGGCTATCGCCGGGCAGTTCCGCGAGGAGATTGAGGGCGGCCAGAAGGTTGCCTTTACCAAGCAAGGCCTGCAGTTCAGCCCGGCCTGAGTTCAGCCCGGGCAGCAGGAACGGGGCCGAGGCCCCGTCTTGTCATTTCTTCTTGAACGCATCCATCAAGGCCGCGCCCAGCGCGCCGGTGCCTTGACCTGCCCCCTGGCTGCCCTGCTTGCCGCCCTTGGGTCCGGCAGGCATCTTGCCCCGGCCGCCCTTGCCGCCCTGCGGCCCGCCCGGCTTGCCGCCGCGATGCGGGCCCGCGCCTTTGGCAGGGCCGCGCGCGTTGCGCTCTTCCTTGGCGGACGCACCGCCGTCCTTCTTCATGGTGAGGCCAATACGCTTGCGGGGCACATCCACCTCGGTCACCGTGACCTTGACCACCTGACCAGTCTTCACCACCTCATGCGGGTCCTTCACAAACCGGTCGGCCAGCTGGCTCACATGCACCAGACCGTCCTGATGCACACCGATATCCACAAAGGCACCAAAGGCGGCCACATTGGTGACCGTGCCTTCCAGCACCATGCCGGGCTTCAGGTCGGTGATCTCCTCCACCCCATCCTTGAAAGACGCCGTCACGAAGGACGGGCGCGGGTCGCGGCCCGGTTTTTCCAATTCCTGAAAAATGTCGCGCACGGTGGGCAGGCCAACATCGCCGCCCGCAAACTCCTCTGCCCGCAAGCCTTTCAGCGCGGCCTCATCGCCCATGATCTGGCGGATATCGCGCCCGCAGGCGGCCACGATCCTGCGCGCCACGCCGTAGCTTTCGGGGTGGACCGAGGACGCATCCAGCGGCTCCTTGCCGTCGCGAATACGCAGAAAGCCCGCGCATTGCTCAAACGCCTTGGGGCCAAGCCGCGCGACCTTCAGAAGCTCCCGGCGCGATTTGAACGCTCCGTTCACATCCCGGTGCGCCACAATCGCCTCCGCCAGGCCGGGGCCAAGGCCGGAAACATGACTCAACAGCGGCGCGGAGGCCATATTGAGGTCGACGCCCACCGCGTTCACCACATCCTCGATCACCGCCTCCAGCGATTTCGACAGCTTGTGCTGGTCCACATCGTGCTGGTACTGACCCACACCGATGCTTTTGGGTTCGATCTTGACCAGCTCCGCCAGCGGATCCTGCAGGCGCCGCGCAATCGACACCGCCCCGCGCAAGCTCACATCCAGATCCGGGAACTCCTTTGCGGCCAGTTCGGACGCCGAATAGACCGAGGCGCCGGCCTCAGACACCACCACCTTGGTGGGTGCCTTCAGTTTGGCCGGCAGATGCTTCAGCACCTCCGCCACCATCTTCTCGGTCTCGCGGCTGGCGGTGCCATTGCCGATGGCGATCAGCTCTACCCCATGTTCGGCGATCAGCTTCACAATCGACACCTGCGCGCCGCGCAGATCGTTCTTCGGCTGGAACGGGTACAAGGTCTCGGTGGCCACCAGTTTCCCGGTTGCATCAACCACTGCCGCCTTGACGCCGGTGCGGATGCCCGGGTCCAGCCCGAGAGTCGGCCGCGCACCGGCTGGCGCAGCAAAGAGCAAGTCCTTCAAATTGCGCGCAAACACCTGAATGGCGTCTTCCTGTGCACGGCCGCGCAGATCGCCCATCAGTTCCAGCATCATCGACAGCGACAGCTTCACCCGCCAGGCCCAGCCCGCCACCTTGCGCAGCCATTTATCGCCCGGGCCTTGGCCGCCCGCACCCAGCACCGCCGCGACCATCGCCTCGGCCCGCGCCGTGCCCTCTTCCGGCTCCGGCCCGACATCCAGCGTCAGCACCCCTTCGTTAGAGCCGCGCAGCATCGCAAGTGCGCGGTGCGAGGGCACATCCGCCCAGCGCTCGCTATGGGCAAAATAGTCCGAAAACTTGGCGCCTTCCTGCTCCTTGCCTTCAACCACCTTGGCGGTGACCACGGCTTCGTGCTGCAGAAACGCCCGCAGCCGGCCCAGCAGATCCGCATTCTCCGTCAGCCGCTCGGTCAGAATATCCCGCGCTCCGTTCAGCGCGTCCTTCACAGTGGCCACGGCCTCGGTGATATACCCCTCCGCCAGTTTCTCCGGATCGGCGCTGCGGTTGGCCAGAATGGCCTCCGCCAGCGGCTCCAGCCCGTTTTCGCGCGCAATCATCGCCTTGGTGCGCCGCTTGGGCTTGTAGGGCAGATAAATGTCCTCCAGCTGCGCCTTGGTCTCCGCCCTGGCGATCGAGGCCGCCAGATCCTCAGTCAGCTTGTCCTGGGACTTCACCGACTCGAGGATCGCCCCCCGCCGCTTCTCCAGCTCACGCAAGTATTCCAGCCGCTCCGCCAGGGTGCGCAGCTGGCTGTCGTCCAAGCCCCCGGTCGCCTCTTTCCGGTAGCGCGCGACAAAGGGCACCGTGGCGCCTTCATCCAGCAGCGCCACTGCGGCGCTTACCTGTTTCGCGCTGGCGCTGATTTCACCGGCAATGGTCTGGCTGATACGGGCGGATGTGTCCAAGGCGGCCTCCTGATATTCTGCTCGGGCTGCCAGTTCTACCCCTGCCCGCGCGCATCGCCAAGAGGCTGAATCAGCACCAAGCGAACCATCGCGAAGGGCAGCGCCCGTCCGCGGGCGGAAGCGTAGCGCCCGCCCAGGGGGGGCGGACGGGCGCTGCCCGGGCTTTCAGCCCGCGCAAAATAGGGACGTTCGGCACGGCTCAGAGCTTTCTCCGGCGCCTGCCCCCTTGCCCCTCTGCCCGCACAAGCCTAGAACGCTTGCCAGACACAGACATTCGGATACGGCGGAAAACCATGCTCGACCTGACATATGAACTCCCCAAGCCCAAGGTGATCGCGGGCGCCAAGCATGACTGGGAACTGGTCATCGGCATGGAGGTGCATGCCCAGGTCAGCTCCAATGCCAAACTGTTCTCCGGCGCCTCTACCAAGTTCGGCGCCGAGCCGAATTCCAATGTGGCCATGGTCGACGCGGCGATGCCCGGCATGCTGCCGGTGATCAACGAATACTGCGTGGAACAGGCGGTGCGCACCGGGTTGGGCCTGAAGGCCGATATCAACCTGTGGTCGGCCTTTGACCGCAAGAACTATTTCTATCCCGACCTGCCGCAGGGCTACCAGATTTCCCAGCTTTATCACCCCATTGTGGGCGAAGGCGAAGTGCTGGTGGAACTGGGCGACGGCACCGCGCGCAACGTGCGGGTCGAACGGATCCACATGGAGCAGGACGCGGGCAAATCGATCCACGACATGGACCCCAACATGTCTTTTGTCGACCTGAACCGCACCGGCGTCTGCCTGATGGAAATCGTCTCGCGCCCCGACATCCGCGGGCCGGAAGAAGCTGCCGCCTATATCGCCAAGCTGCGCCAGATCATGCAGTATCTGGGCACCTGCGACGGCAACATGCAGAACGGCAACCTGCGCGCCGACGTCAACGTCTCGGTCTGCCTGCCGGGCCAGTATGAGAAGTACCAGGAAACCCAGGACTTCTCCCACCTCGGCACCCGCTGCGAAATCAAGAACATGAACTCCATGCGCTTCATCCAGCAGGCGATCGAGGTCGAGGCACGCCGCCAGATCGCCATCATCGAGGCCGGCGGGAAGATCGACCAGGAAACCCGCCTCTATGATCCGGACAAGGGCGAAACCCGCTCCATGCGCTCCAAGGAAGAAGCGCATGACTACCGCTATTTCCCCGATCCCGACCTCTTGCCGCTGGAAATCGAGCAGGCCTGGGTGGACGGTATCGCCGCCAATCTGCCGGAGCTGCCGGACCAGAAAAAGGCGCGGTTCATCAGTGACTTCGGCCTCAGCGACTATGACGCGTCAGTGCTGACCGCGGATGTGGAATCGGCGGCCTTCTTTGAGGAAACCGCCAAGGGCCGCTCGGGCAAGCTGGCTGCCAACTGGGTCATCAACGAGCTGTTCGGCCGTCTGAAGAAAGAAGACCACGCGATCACCGACTTCCCGGTCTCCCCGGCGCAGCTGGGCGGCATCATCGACCTGATTGCCTCCGACGCGATCTCCGGCAAGATCGCCAAGGACCTGTTCGAGATCGTCTATACCGAAGGCGGCGACCCGGCGCAGATCGTCGAAGAACGCGGCATGAAACAGGTGACCGACACCGGCGCCATCGAGACCGCCCTGGACGAAATCATCGCCGCCAACCCGGCGCAGGTGGAGAAGGCCAAGGTGAACCCGAAACTGGCTGGCTGGTTTGTCGGCCAGGTGATGAAAGCCACCGGCGGCAAGGCCAACCCCAAGGCGGTGAACGAGCTGGTTGCCAAGAAACTGGGCGGCTGATCAGCGGAAAATTGGATTGCAAAAGGGCGCCCCTGCGGCGCCCTTTTTTCATGTCTAATCCGGGTGTGACATGCGTGCACCGCCTGTACACCCCCTGTGCACCGGGTGGCGGCCAATCACTGAGGGCATTGCCCGGCCGCGGGCGGAAACGAAGTGCCCGCCCATGGGGGCGGCCGGGCAATGCCCGGCGTGCCGCCGGGCGGAACATACGCAGCCTGCGGCTCTTGGCGAACCAGCGTTACGCCCGCCCGGAACTCTTCACCCTGTTCGCAAGCTCGTTGCAGCTTACAAACCAGTTTTCGAAATCTTCTTCACCAAAGCTGGCAAGCTCCTTTAGCGCTCTGATCAAGTCCTGGTGGACTTTTCCCGTGTTCACAATGCGTCGCATTCCACCGGCCTTGTATTTCAAACCTTCAACTTCTTCCCAGCAAAGGATTTTGGCAAAGGTAGCGCCTTCGGCCTCATAAGAAGAAGGCCGGACCAAATTTACATATAATCCCCCCTGCTCTCCCACGTGAAAAGCCAGGCAAGCTTTCTCCCGGTATTTTTCGTTCAACTTCCAACCGAAGTATTCCCATTTGGTCTTATCGTATTCTTTTTCCGCTGCCTCGGGGCCAAGATCTTCGCGTTGTTTTTTATAGTCTTCGCGCACCACACTCGGGGGAACAGTTGCCGTTGTAACTAGAACCGGCATATTGCGGAGCACATGCGGTTGCTGAGTCAAAGTTTCGTAGAGGGACAGCTTTTCTGGCTCCCCGAACTCTTGCTCGCTGACCGGCGCCTTCCCGAACCGTTCCTCACAGATGCGGACATGGTCCTCGGTTGCCTCCACGCCTTGACCAAACATTGACTTGGCCAATTCGAAGAACGGTTTCGCATGCTTTGGCTTGTCGAAATATGCACATGCTTCATGGTTTCCACTGCCTCCGAAGTGTAATCCCCGCAGGGAAGCATTCGCGGAGCCAACCAGGGCTTTGGATCTGGACGCGAATATCTTGGCATGTAATCCATCCAAAACCTTAACCGTCACGCCGGGACACCCCATAAGCGCTCTTAGTTCTGTTGGTTGAGTACCACCGCTTTGCACGTCGAGAACCACATTGACATTTTCCCGCGCAGAGACCCCCAGAAACTTCGCCGTACCACCGCTCCAGTAGGCGACGGCAAGGTAGAGCTCTTCGCCCGCTTGAATAACTTCCTTGGCGCGAATCCCTATCTGTGCACCCGTGACTGGCTGAACCAATTTCTTCCCCATTTTTTTGCCACAACAATGGCGGCACCCTGCAGCACCCCGCCTACCGCCACAACCCGCGCCTTGACCCCTCCTCCTTATCCGCTAAACCTGCCCCTGAGACAGGAGAGCCCGCATGCCAGCCTACGAGTACAAAGTTGTCCCCGCCCCCGCCAAAGGCACCAAAGCCAAGGGCGTGAAGACCCCGGAGGCGCGCTTTGCCAATTCGGTTGAGATCCTGCTGAACGAGATGGCCGCCGAGGGCTGGGAGTTCCAGCGGGCAGAGCTGCTGCCGAGCGAGGAGCGGTCCGGCCTGACCGGCTCCACCACCAATTGGCGCAACGTCATGGTGTTCCGCCGCTCCGTCGCTGCGGCCCAGCCTGCCGCGGCCCCGGCGGAGGCCCCGGCCCCAGCGCCCGAGTTCCGCCACAGCGAGCCGCCGCTGACCGCGGCTGCGGGCGACCCGCAGGCGCCGCCGGATGCAGCCCAGGTGCCCGGCCCCGGCGCCGCGAAAATGCAGGCCGACGACGGTGTCGAGGAGCTGAGCCCGGTCTCCGGCATGACCGCCGCGCTGAAACAGCGCGCCGCGCAGAAAGGCGACGGGGAGGACTGAGCCTCCCCCGCATCTATTCAGACGCCAATATCCAGCGCCAGCGCGTGGATGCGCGCTACGATGCCGCCCAGCGCCTTGTGCACCGCCCGGTGCTGCGCCACCCGGTTCATGCCTTGAAAGGCCTCGGCGCGGATCATCACGGCAAAATGGCTCTCGCCCGAGCCGTCGTCGCCGGCGTGGCCCGCGTGCTTGCCGCTTTCGTTCACAACCTCCAGCGCTGCGGGCGCAAAGGCCTCTTGCAGCGCCGCTTCGATTTCGTCTTTCACGCTCATTTTCCGCTCATCCCCAGAAATTTTTCCTGCGCCCTCTTCAATCTGGCGCGCCTTAGATTAAACTGCTGCCTCCGAGTCGAACAGATGCGTCTAGAAGGTGCACCCCCATGAGCAAGTCCGATCCTTTTGGCTTTGATATGTCCGTCCGCTCCGCGAAAAAGAAGAACCCGCGCGGGCGCCGGGCGGCCACCGGCGCCTCCGAAACCTCCCAGCGCATCTGCGACAAGGACGGCTGCGAGGAGGCCGGCAAGTTCCGCGCCCCCAAAGCGCCGGATGTGCTGGATGACTTCTATTGGTTCTGCCAGGAGCACGTGCGCGAATACAACAACCAGTGGAACTTCTTCGAAGGCACCACCGAGGCGGAAATGAACGCCCAGCGCTCCAAGGACAAGGTCTGGGAGCGCGAGACCAAGCCGATGGGCGACCCCGAGGCGCGCGCCTGGGCACGGCTGGGCATCGAGGATCCGCATCAGGTGCTGGGCGCCAATGCGACCCAGAACCCGGGCCGCAGCGCCAAGGCGGGCCGCCGCCTGCCGCCGACCGAGCGCCGCGCGGTCGAGATTCTGGAGGCCAAGGACGACTGGTCCAAGGCCGATATCCGCAAGGCCTACAAGAAGCTGATCAAGGTACTGCACCCCGACATGAACGGCGGCGACCGCAGCCAGGAGGAGCAGCTGCAGGAAGTCATGTGGGCCTGGGACCAGATCAAGGACAGCAAGAGCTTCAAGTAAGCGCAGCCAGCAGAAATGGCAGAGGGCGGCGGGCAGCCGCCCTTTTTCTTTGCCGGGCTGCGCTGTGCCCGGGCGATTTCACCTTGGGTTCACGGCAGCGCAAAGCAGGGCTTAATTTCTGACTGCCATGCTCAACCCATGGATGTTTGAGCCATGAAGGGGTGAGCCATGCAGGTCAGCACACAGACACCGTCCTACACAGCGGCGCTGTTTCAGCCGTCCGCCGCGGCCGGGACGGGCGGGGCGCCGCTTCAGGATCAGGCAAGCCGCTACCAGCCGGGACAAACCCTGTCCGCTCCGGGCTATGCCCCGCCTATGGCCCTCACGCTCACTCTGCCGCCGCAGACCCAGGCGGCGCTGGACCTGATACAATCGATCATTGAAACCGAGCAGGCGGCGCTGAAGCAGAACGTCTTTGACTTCCTGGTTGACGATTTGAGCAAGGGAATGACGGCAAAGCAGCGGCAGGAGCTGGAGGCATCGCTGGAAACGGTGAAATTGGAACAGCTTTCGGCGCATGATGGCCCCGGCAGGCAGGCTTCGCAGGAAACCCTGGATGCAAGCAGGCTGCTGGACCGGCTTCAGTTTCTGACCAACCGTGCAACGAGAGGCTTGGGAACATTGGTCAAATCCTGGACCTTTGGCACCGACAAGGTGCAGATGACCCGCGAGGAACTGGTTGACCGGGTCATCACCCGCGGCGTCGACAGGCAGATTGACGCCATGAAAAAGGTTTCTGAGCTGACCAATTCGCCGGAGTATCTGGAGCTTGCGGCCCGGGACGGTTCCGTTCCGCGGTCAGTGCCGCCGATGACGGAAGAAGAGGAAGCCGCCGCCCGCGCAGACCTGCTGGCGCACCGCCGGGCCCAATACAAACGCGGTGAGCTGAACATCGAGATCACGGTTTACGCCAGCGCAATGGCCGCGAACTACGATGAAGCCTACACAACCATAAACACGGCAACCGGCGCGCAGGTAACCAACGAGGCAAACGCGGTTGCCTTCCGCGATGAATGGGAGCTTAGCCCCCGCAAGCAACAGTCCTTCCGCCGGATGCTGGAAGGCATCGGCTTCACCAGGCCGGAGGACTTCGACACCCCGCCCCCGGAGAAACTGAAGAGACTGGCCGAATGGAGCCCCCTGCTGGCCTCCCATCCGCATCTGCCTGAAATCGTGCGGGATATTTTCGCCTAGCAACGGGTTTGCCCCGCATCAGCCCGCACGCCGTTCCGGGCTCCGGCTGAGCCAATTCACTCACAGCAGAGACCGGGGCGGCCTGCCAGCCTTCTGCCCGGGGTTCTGCGCCAGCCGGAAACAGGCCTCTCTCCGACCGGCACCGGCACAGAGCCGCCCAGCCCTGCAGCGGCCGCCGCCATCCGCTTGCAGGCGCCTGCGGTTTGCAGCTAACTCGCGCCATGCCAGCCAAGATCTTTTCGATGGAGGCGCGGGAGGACGGCAGTGCCCGTCTCGCGCTCAAACTCAAACCTGCCGGCCGCAGCGGCATCGAACGTATTTCCTGCGATGTGCCGCCGGAGGGGCTGGTGCAGCTAGTGCTGTTTGCCGAAGCGCTGTGCCTGCGCGGCGCCGCAGGGCTGCCGGCCGCGGCCGAAGTGGCGCTTGACGGGCTTGTGCTGTCTTTCGACCCGGCCGCGCAGGAGATCCAGGTTGCGCGGCAGGCTGGCTATTCGCAGCAATCCGCCCGCCTTCCGGCCACCAGCTTTCTGGCGGAAATGGCCGCCATGAGCGAGGTCTGCATCGCCCGGGCCGAGGCCTCGAAACACGGGCCTGCCCTCAAGGAGATTCTCGCGGAATGCGCCGCACCCGATCTGCTGCAGGGCCTGCCGCCCGGGGACGATGCGGAACAGGTGCTGCACCACCTGCGCGAAATAGCCCTGCTGCTGCTGGTGCAGGAGGCCGCCGCCCGCGGCTCGGCACTGGCCCGCAAGTTGCGCAGCAAGAAGTCCCGCGCTCAGGCGGAGGACGCGGTCCGCGCCCTGCTGCACGGGCTGGGCGCGGAGCTTGCCGCAAGCCCGGACCGCCACTCCGCCCCGGCGGCCGGCGCCTGACGCCCGCGCTGCCGGCAGCCGGCCGGCTGCCCCGGACAGCCAGCGGTCTATCCTTTGGGATAGCCGCCTGCGCCTTTGCCCCGGCTGCGGAGCCATTCCTATCCTTTTGCAGGCAAGCCGGAAGCGCGGAACCCGTGTAGATTGAACTTATCGAAACTGTTCACGCTCACAGCCGCCGCCCGCCCTGCAAAGGAGACAGATCATGAACCGCCTCATCCTCGCCGCCACCCCCGCCGCCGGCCTCTCGCACCAGGACATTGGCAAATTCATCAGCCAGACCCGGCCGCAGTGCCGCAGCGGCGGTGTCACCGGCTTGATGATCCGCGACGGGGATCTTGTGCATTTCATCCTCGAAGGCCCTGAAGCGGCCTTGCAGGACACCATTGCCCGGGCCCGCGCCAGCCAGTTGTTCGACGCGGCCGAGGTGGCCGGCGCGATGCCGATCCGCTTCCGCGCCTTTGACAAGATCTGCCTGGCCTACGCCAAGCCCGAAAACCTGCCACAGAATATGCGCCGGGAGATCACCATGCTCACCGGGCTGGAGTTCGGTGCGGCCGCGCTGGCGGCCTGATGCCGCTTGCCCCCGCTGCTGCATTGCCGACCCGGCCGCCGCGGCCATGGGCGGTCTTTTGCCGAAAATTTACATTTCCGAACATTCTGCTTTGACGCAGCCTGCCGCCGCCGGCTAGGCAGTTATGAGCCGGCCGCAGCCTACCCCCCCGAAGCTTGACAAGAGCCGGCGATACGCGCCCCCTGCTGCCCGGCCGGGGGCGCAGTTTCGTTGCCAGCCCCCCGCCGCCTGTCCAGTTCCGGTTCAATCGCATCTTCAGCTGGATTGAGGCGCGACTTTCCCTTGCACGCGGACGCCAGATCGGGCACCAATCGCGCGGATTGGACCCTGAACGCAGGGAAACGGGATAAGGATCGACTGGGATGACCGACGGCTTTGTGGACATGAATGCGAAACCGACCGAGGCGGTTTCGGTGCGCGATGTGTTCGGGATCGACACCGACATGACGGTCAAGGGCTTTGCCGAGGGCTCCGACCGGGTGCCGGCAATGGACCCGACCTACAAGTTCGACCCGGAAACCACATTGGCCATCCTGGCAGGTTTCAGCCACAACCGCCGCGTGATGATCCAAGGCTACCACGGCACCGGTAAATCGACCCATATCGAACAGGTCGCCGCCCGCCTGAACTGGCCCTCCGTGCGTGTGAACCTCGACAGCCACATCTCCCGGATCGACCTGATCGGCAAGGACGCGATCAAGCTGCGCGACGGCAAGCAGGTGACTGAATTCCACGAGGGCATTCTGCCCTGGGCCTTGCGCAACCCGGTTGCGATCGTGTTCGACGAATACGACGCGGGCCGCGCCGACGTGATGTTTGTGATCCAGCGTGTTCTTGAACACGACGGCAAGCTGACCCTCTTGGACCAGAACGAGATCATCACTCCGAACCCGTTCTTCCGCCTGTTTGCCACCGCCAACACCGTTGGCCTGGGCGACACCACCGGCCTCTATCACGGCACCCAGCAGATCAACCAGGCCCAGATGGACCGCTGGTCGCTGGTCTCGACCCTGAACTACCTGAGCCACGACGCCGAAGCAGCGATCATCCTGTCGAAGGCGCCGCATTACAACACCGAGGCAGGCCGCAAGACCATCAGCCAGATGGTCACCGTTGCCGACCTCACCCGCACCGCCTTCATGAACGGCGATCTGTCGACCGTGATGTCGCCGCGGACCGTGATCAACTGGGCCCAGAACGCCGAGATCTTCCGCAACGTGGGCTATGCCTTCCGCCTGTCGTTCCTGAACAAATGCGACGAGCTGGAGCGCCAGACCGTGGCCGAGTTCTACCAGCGCTGCTTTGACGAAGAGCTGCCGGAAAGCGCCGCCAGCGTTTCGCTGGGCTGATTTTGACGTGCCGCCCGGCCGAAAGGCCGGGCAGCGCCCGACCCGCCCCCCACGGGGCGGGCGCTTCGCTTCCTGCCCCGCCGGGACGGGCGCTGCCCTAACCGCAGCCCGCCCACTGGACTTTACCGGAGGCTAAGGCGATGCTGACAAGCGGATAAGGTGCGACCATGAAAAAGCCAAACGACAACCCAGCCGATCCGTTCAAGAAGGCCCTGACTGAGGCCACCAAGGTGATGGCCGACGACCCGGAGCTGTCGGTCAGCTACACGGTCGATCCCTCGGGCCTGTCGGGCGACACCATGCGGCTGCCGCAAGTCTCCCGCCGGATGACCCGCGAGGAAGTGCTGCTGGCCCGCGGCACCGCGGACGCGCTGGCGCTGCGCCACAAGTTCCACGACGACGCCACCCACGCAAAGTATGTGCCGCAGGGTGAAATGGCCCGCGACCTCTATGAGGCGATGGAAACTGCCCGCTGCGAGGCGATGGGCGCACGCCACATGCCCGGCACTGCATCGAACATCGACGTCAAGATCCGCAACGAGTCGATCCGCCGCGGCTATGACCAGATGAAGTCCTCCTCCGAGGCGCCGCTGGCCGCTGCCGCGGGTTTTCTGGTGCGCCATCTGGCCACCGGGCGCGAGCTGCCCGAGGGTGCCGGCAACATCATGGAGCTGTGGCGCGGCTTCATCGAATCCCAGGCCGGCGGCACGCTGGAAAACCTGGACGAAACCATTGCCGACCAGGCCGCATTCGCCAAGCTGGCGCGGCAGGTGATCTCCGACCTTGGCTACGGCGACCAGCTGGGCGATGACCCGGACGAGCTGGACGACGACGCAAACGACGAAGCCGAGGACAACGCCGAGGAGCAGCAGGACCCGGACAGCACCGGCCAGGACGACTCGGAAGAGGAACAGGCCGACGCCTCCCCCGAGCAGAGCCAGGAGCAGCAGCAGGACGAGAGCCAGGCCCAGGTCTCGATGGATGAGATGGCTGACGAGGAGCTGGCCGAGGATGTGGAGATGCCCGACGGCGAGGCGCCGCTGGAGCCGCCCGCGCCGCCGCCGGTCTCGGATGCCGACCCGGATTACAAGGTGTTCCTGGACACCCATGACGAGGAAATCAACGCCGAGGATCTGGCGGAGCCCGCCGAACTGGAGCGTCTGCGCGCCTATCTCGACCAGCAGCTGGAGCCGCTGAAAGGCGCGGTTTCGCGACTGGCGAACAAGCTGCAGCGCCGTCTGCAGGCGCAGCAGAACCGCTCCTGGGAGTTTGACCGCGAGGAAGGCATCCTAGATGCAGGCCGCCTGGCGCGGGTGGTGGCCAATCCGACCACGCCCTTGTCGTTCAAGGTCGAAAAAGACACCGAATTCCGCGACACCGTGGTGACACTGCTCTTGGACAACTCGGGCTCGATGCGCGGCCGCCCGATCTCCATCGCGGCGATCTGCGCCGACGTTCTTGCCCGCACCCTGGAGCGCTGCAACGTGAAGGTCGAAATCCTCGGCTTCACCACCCGCGCCTGGAAGGGCGGTATGGCGCGCGAGGCCTGGCTGAACGAGGGCCGCCCGCAGCAGCCCGGCCGCCTGAATGATCTGCGCCACATCATCTACAAGGGCGCCGATGCCCCGATGCGCCGCACCCGCGCCAATCTGGGCCTGATGATGAAAGAGGGGCTCTTGAAGGAAAACATCGACGGCGAGGCGCTGGAATGGGCGCACCGCCGCATGGTGCACCGGCAGGAGGCGCGCAAGATCCTGATGGTGATCTCCGATGGTGCGCCGGTGGATAATTCGACACTCTCGGTGAACCCGGCGAACTATCTGGAGAAACACCTGCGCGACGTGATTGCGATGGTGGAGAAGAAGAAGCAGGTGGAGCTTTTGGCCATTGGCATCGGCCACAACGTCACCCGCTACTACCAGCGCGCGGTGACGATCACCGATGTGGAGCAGCTGGCCGGCGCAATGACCGAACAGCTGGCCGCCCTGTTTGACAGCGACCCGCGCGCCCGCGCCCGTGTCATGGGCATAAAACGCGCCGGCTGACGCCAGCAGGCCGAACCTGGGCCAAGGGGCGCTCCCGCGCCTTCGGCCTGCATCAAAGATGCCGCCCGCAGCCTTGGGCATGGCCGCGCGCTGACGCGCGCGGCGGCACCGGAGGCCAGGGCCTCCGGTGCTGGGCCCAACCGGGCGCCGGGCATCTTTGATGCCCCAAGCCTGGGCGGGAGCCCGCCCCCCCTCTGCTGCCGTCCTCCCTTTGCCTTCGTGCCGCGAGGTCTTTACCTTTCTCCGGCCGCCGGGCTTGCCAGCCGCGGGGCGATTTGGGACAAGAAGGGGCGCGCGGAGCTTTCCGCGCCTTTTCTTTGCCGCCGCCCGGGGCCGCCGCCCCCAGCCGCCCCGCCCGTCAAGCAGGAGAGTTGCCTCATGTATCAAACCTTCGACGTGACCGCGCGCCCGGAGCAAGGCCCGCCGCGGCTGGCCGCGCTGCGCAAGGAACTGGCTGCCGAGAGCCTCGACGGCTTCCTGGTGCCGCGCGCCGACGCGCATCAGGGCGAATATGTGGCGCCGCGCGACGAGCGCCTGGGCTGGCTCACCGGCTTTACCGGCTCGGCCGGCTTTTGCGCCGTGCTCAAGGACATCGCCGGCGTCTTCATCGACGGCCGCTACCGCACCCAGGTGAAACGGCAGGTGGCATCTGATTACACGCCCGTTCCCTGGCCCGAGGTGCAGCTGGCGGGCTGGCTGAAGGAACAGCTGCCGCAAGGCGGCAAGGTGGGATTCGATCCCTGGCTGCATGCCGCAGGTCAGATCACCGCGCTCACCCGCGAATTGAAGGGTAGCGGCATCACCCTGGTGCAATGCGAAAACCTGGTGGACCGGATCTGGGCAGATCAGCCGCCACCGCCGATGCAGCCAGTGGCCGCCCACCCCATTGAATATGCTGGCGAAAGCGCCGCGGACAAATGCACCCGCCTCGCCAAGGACCTGCAGGAGGCAGGCCAGGCGGCGGCCGTCATCACCCTGCCTGACAGCATCATGTGGCTGCTCAACATCCGCGGCGGCGACGTGGCGCGCAACCCGGTGGCGCATGGATTTGCCATCCTGCATGAGGACGCCCGGGTGGATCTGTTCATGGCGGCAGAGAAACGCGCAGGGCTTGAGGGCCATTTCGGCCCCTCGGTCACGCTGCACGCGCCTGAAGGCTTTCTGCAGGCCGCCGCCGCCCTCAACGGTTCTGTGGCTGCCGACAATGGCACCGTGCCGCAAATCGTGGCCGATGCGCTGGGGGACCGGCTTGTGCCCGCGGGCGACCCCTGCGCCCTGCCCAAGGCGCGCAAGAACGCGGCTGAGATCGCAGGCAGCGCCGCAGCGCATCTGCGCGATGGCGCCGCAGTGATCGAACTCTTGGCCTGGCTCGATGCCCAGGCGCCCGGCACCCTCACCGAGATAGATGTGGTTAAAAAGCTTGAAGAGTTCCGCCGCCAGGACCCGGCGCTGCGCGACATCAGCTTTGAAACCATCGCAGGCACCGGCGAGAACGGCGCCGTCATGCACTACCGGGTGACCGAGGAGACCGACACCAGGCTGGAGGACGGCCACCTGCTGGTGCTGGACAGCGGCGGCCAGTATCTGGACGGCACCACCGACATCACCCGCACCATCGCCATCGGCACGCCGGGCGCTGAGGAACGCGACGCCTACACCCGGGTGCTGCAGGGCATGATTGCCATGTCCCGCCTGCGCTGGCCCAAAGGGCTGGCAGGCCGCGACATCGAGGCGATCGGCCGGATGCCGCTGTGGCTTGCGGGCCAGGACTTCAATCACGGGCTTGGCCATGGCGTCGGCGCCTACCTGAGTGTGCATGAAGGCCCGCAGCGCCTGGCCCGCACCAGCCATGTGCCGTTTGAGCCCGGCATGATCCTGTCGAATGAGCCCGGCTACTACCGCGAGGGCGCCTTTGGCATCCGCATCGAGAACCTGATCGTCGTGGAAGAAGCCCCGGCGCTGGCGGCCAGCGACCCGGAGCGCGACATGCTCTGCTGGCGCACGCTGACCTTTGCCCCCATTGACCGGCGGCTGGTAAACGTGGCAATGCTGACGCCCTGCGAAAGGGACTGGCTGAACGCCTACCACCAAGAGGTGGCCGAAAAGACCGCAGCGCAGCTCAGCCCCGCCGCAAAGGCGTGGCTTGATGCCGCAACCGCCCCGTTATGACACGCCTTTGTTACCTAGGCTGTTACATAGACTGAGCAAAAGACGACAAGACCGAAGAGAATGGGAAAACACGCATGACCACTATCCGTATCCGCAAGGCCGAAGGCACCTGGACTGTCCGCTCCGGCGGCGCCGTATTGGGGGAAACCTCCAATGCACTGGAGCTGTCGGAGGGCGATCTGGATCCGGTCATCTATTTCCCGCGCGAAGACCTGGCAATGGCTTTCTTCGACAAGACCGGCAAGACCACCCATTGCCCGCACAAGGGCGACGCCAGCTATTATTCGATCGCCAACAAATCCTCGGTGACCGAAAACGCCGCCTGGAGCTATGAGGACCCGATCGAGGCAGTGGCCAAAATCAAAGGCCATCTGGCCTTTGTGCTGAGCGATTCCGTGAAGGTGGAACAGGTCTGACCGCTTGCACTGCCGGCGCGGCGTCAGATGAAAGCTAAGGACCCGGACTGAACAGGCACCGGCGCTTGGGCGCCGGTGTCTTGCGTTTCAGGGTGACAGCAGCCCGGGGTCCGGCAGCACCGGATCGGGCAGCAGGCATAGAATGCCCGCCAGGCACCTCAACCGGATGCCAGCCATCGTCCTGGGGTAAGAGACCGGATCAGGTAAGCACTGCGCGGCTGAGGTTCAGCCTGGCTTCCTCCAGCGCATCGCCTGCGCCCAATACATCCGTTTCCCGGGCGCATTGGATCGCGTAGTTGATCGCCGCTTCCAGTGCCGCCCGCTCGTTTGCCCGCTCGTCCGCCTTCATGTTCGTACCAGCCTCTTTTGGGCCGATTTCGAAATTGCGCATGATTTTCCAACCGAAGTGAGTAAGTCTTGCTATGTCGCTCACATAGTGTTGAGACAGCCGTTACTGCAGGGCAACTAAATTCTTAATAATCTCTTTACCGCACTCCGGCACCTGTAGCGGATTTCTCACAGGTCAGGGGAGATTTCCTGAATTTTCCCCCTTCGGCGGTAATTTGCCGCCGCCGGGTTCAGCGGTGTTCCTCTGCTGCGGTGGCGGCCAGCGCCCGGTTATAGGCCTTCAGCGCATCCACGTGATACAGCGCGCCGATGATTTCCTCGGTGCCGCCCTCCTCCATCATCACGGGCAGATAGGGCACATCCGCGCGTTCAAACACCGGCATCGCCGCCTCCAGCGAGGCGGAGGCGCGGATGCACAGTCCCTCACCGTGCAACGCGCGGCATTCCTCCAGCGTGGCGCAGCGGCTGTCGCCCATCGGCCGCATCACAGCGCCTGCCCGGATCAAGGACAGCAGATAGGCCTGGGGGCCGGCAGCACAGTGGATATTGCGCTTTTCCAGCTGGGTGAGGAAGAACGACCGGTCCACCAGCCGCGAGGCCAGCGCGGTGGACATCGACACCGACACCATCACCGCAAGGCCGATCTGCCAGTCGCCGGTCAGTTCGAACACAATCAGCGTGGTGGAAATCGGCGCGCCCAGAACTGCGGCGGCCACAGCGCCCATGCCGGCAAAAGCATAAAGCGTATGGGTGCCGGACACATCCGGCAGCACCGCGGTGGCAATCAGGCCGAACGCCAGCCCGGTCAGCGCCCCGACCATCAGCGAGGGCGAGAACACGCCGCCGCCCATGCGCCCGCCCATGGTGATGGCGACAGCCGCGGTCTTGACCGCGGTAAAGACCACCGCCTGCCCCAAGAGCAGCCCGCCAGTGAGCGCCAGCACCGTGGTTTCATAGCCGACGCCGATGATATGCGGATACCAGACCGCAATCACACCCAGCATGGCGCCGGACACCGCCGGGCGCAGCCAGCGTGGCAGATGCAGGCGCTGCTGCACCGTGTTGCCCACCTTGTCGGCGAAAAAGATCGCCTTCATCAGCGCCACCGCCACCAGGCCGCAGATCAGCCCGAGGATCAGGAAGGCAGGCAGTTCCACATAGAATTGCAGCGCGCCGGGCGTGTTCAGGGTGAATTCGGTGACATCGCCGTATTCCAGCCGGTTGATCACGGTGCCCGCCACCGAGGCCACCACAATCGGCGCAAAGGCATTGACCGAGAAATGCCGCAGCACCACCTCCATCGCAAACAGCGCGCCCGCAATCGGCGCGTTGAAGCTGGCCGAGACCCCTGCTGCCACCGCACAGCCCAACAGGTCGCGCCCGGTGATGCCGTCGGCATTGATCCGGTTGCTCACCCAGGTGGAGATCACGCCGGCCATATGCACCACCGGCCCCTCCCGCCCCGTCGAGCCGCCGGTCGACAGCGTGATGAAAGACGCCAGCGCCGAGGCCAGCCCCTCCTTATGCTCGACCCGTCCGTTGTTCAGCGCGGCACCCTCGATCACATCAGCGACCGAGCGCACCCGTCCATCGGGGGTAAAGCGGTCCAGGATCAGCCCCACCACCAGCCCGCCGCCGGCGGCGATGGCCACCAGCGTGTACCAGGGCAGGCCTTGGGCAAAGGAATGCAGGTAGTGCACATCCGGCGCGCCATAGATCCAGCCCTGCAGCGCGGTGATGCCCTTGCGGAAGAACAGCGCGGCAAAACCTGCAGCAATGCCGATGGCCAGGGCGATCAGCCAGAATTGGAACTGGCTGGGCCCGCGGTGGCGCAGCACCCGCCAGACATCCTTCAGGCCCGCCAGCCACTGGACAAGCATTGCGGAAAGGGACGAACGGATTTCTTCTACCATAGCCTGCCAGCGGGTCGTTTGTTTTCAATGGCGTAAAGCTGCCATAAAGCCAGTTAAGGAACCCTCACCCGGGCCCGGATTCCGGGTCCGTTTTTAAGCAGGCTAGCCGGCCAGCAAGGCACGGGCCGCTGCACGGGCCTCGTCGGTGATGGTATCACCTGACACCATCCGGGCAAGCTCATCCACCCGCTCGCCCTCGGCCAGCGGCACCACCTGCGACAGGGTCATGCCGTCGACCACCTGCTTGCGCACCTGCCAATGATGGCCGCCAAGCGCTGCCACCTGCGGCGAATGGGTCACCACCAGCACCTGGCCGCTGCCCGCAAGGCTGCGCAAGCGGCGGCCCACCGCATCCGCCGTAGCGCCGCCGACACCGCGGTCGATCTCGTCGAAAATCAATGTCTTGCTGACGTCTTCGCCGCGCAGGCAGACCTTCAGCGCCAGCAGAAACCGGCTCAGCTCGCCGCCCGAGGCGATCTTGTTCAAAGCACCGGCCGGCGCGCCCGGGTTGGTGGCGACGGTAAAGGCCACCGCATCCATGCCCTCAGGCCCCGGTTCAGCAGTGGTGATGCGGGTTTCAAACACCGCGCGCTCCATCTTCAGCGGCGCCAGCTCTGCCATCACCGCCTTGTCCAGCGCAGCCGCTGCCTGGCGGCGCACCGCGCCCAGCTGCTTGGCGGCCTGCATATACCCCGCCTCCGCCGCCTTCAGCGCTGCTTCCTGGTCCGCCAGGTTCTGGTCGCCCGCATCCAGCGCCGCCAGCTTGGCGCGCAGGGTCCCGGCGTATTCCCCCAGCTCATCCGGCTGCACATCGTGTTTGCGCGCCAGGCCCCGGATCGCAAACAGCCGCTCTTCGCAGTCTTCCAGCTCGCCCGGGTTGAACTCCAGCGCGCCCAGCACCCGCTCGACCCCGTCCTGAGCGTCGCCCAGCTCGATCATCGCGCGGGACAGCGCGGCCAGCGGTTCCTCCAGCCCGGTATCGTCTTCCTGGCCCGCAACACCCTCAAGCCAGCGCTGCGCCTCGCCCATGGCGCCCTCGGCGCCTTCGCTCAGCAGCGCATGGGCGCGGGCGATGTCGCCGCGGATGCGTTCCGCCGCCTGCATCTGGCGGCGGCGGGTGTCCAGCGCCTCATCCTCGCCCTGCTGCGGGTCCAGCTTGTCCAGCTCGCCCACCGCGTGGCGCAGAAACTCCTCCTCCGCCCGCACAGCCTCCAGCGCCGCCCGGGTGGCCTCCACCGTCTTGCGTGCCTTGGCAGCCGCAGCCCAGCCGCCGCGCACGTCACCCAGCAAGCCCTGCACATCCGCATATTGATCCAGCAGCGCCATATGGCCGCGCGGGTTCAGCAAACCGCGGTCGTCATGCTGGCCATGCAGTTCTACCAGGGTCTCCGACAATGCCCGCAAGACCTCGCCCGAGCAGCGCCGGTCGTTGACCCAAGCCGTCTTACGTCCTTCGGCAGTGTTCACCCGGCGCAAGATCAGCTCATCGCCGCCCGGCAGCCCGGCTTCCTCGAGGATCGCATGGGCGGGATGGCCCTCGCCCAGTTCGAACTCCGCCAGCACCTCGCCCTGTTTGGCGCCCTGGCGCACCAGCTCGGCACGGCCCCGCCAGCCCAGCACAAAGCCCAGGGAGTCCAGCAGGATCGACTTGCCCGCCCCGGTCTCGCCGGTCAGCACATTGAGCCCGGGCTGAAAATTCAGCTCCAGGTGATCAATGATCAGGATGTCCCGGATATCAAGCGCGCGCAGCATCGCCCAGTTCCATTACCCTGCTCCCGTGCCGCAGCGCCGTTACAGCCACTGCCCCTTGACCGTCTGCCGGTAGATCTGGCTCAGCCAGTTGTTGCCGCGGTCCTTGGGCTTCAGCCCATTGGCGGTCAGCAGCCGGTAGCTGTCCTCATACCATTCGGTGGATTGGAAGTTGTGGCCCAGGATCGCAGCGGCGGTCTGCGCTTCGCCGGTCAGGCCCAGCGACAGATAGGCCTCGACCAGGCGGTGCAGCGCCTCGGCGGTGTGGCTGGTGGTCTGGAATTCTTCCACCACCACCCGGAAGCGGTTGATCGCCGAGGGATAATGGCCGCGGCGCAGGTAATACCGGCCGATTTCCATCTCCTTGCCCGCCAGATGGTCGAAGGCCAGGTCGAATTTCAGGATCGCCGAATTGGCATATTCGCTGTCCGGATAGACCTCGATCACCGTGCGCAGCGCCTGCAGCGCCTGGAAGGTCAGCCCCTGGTCGCGGCCCACTTCGTCGATCTGGTCGTAATAGCTCAGCGCCAGCAGATACTGGGCATAGGCCGCATCCTCATCCGCCGGGTAGAAGTCGATGAACCGCTGCGCAGCGGCGCGGCTGTTCTCGTAATCCTTGGTGCCATGATGGGCAAAGGCCTGCATGATCACTGCCTGCTTGGCCCATTCGGAATAGGGGTAGAGGCGCTCGATCTCGGCGAAATAATAGGCCGCGTCCTTGGGGCGGCTGTTGGCCAGTTCGAACTCGCCGCGCTCATAGATCTGTTCCGGAGAGAAAGCTTCCAGCGACTCGCCCCGCTTGACGGCGCCGCCATCCCCGCCGCAGCCCGCAAGGGCCGCCATCAGAAGGATTGCGCCGAGGGTTTTGGCTCCTGCCCTGATGCCGTTCATAGTGCCTAACCTCACCGTCATTGCCTTACGGGTGTGCGCCCCGGTTATGCCGTCTCTAGCATATTCAATTGGGGCGCAAAACGCCTTTTGCCACTTCCGCGTTCACATGGCAGAGAAAGATCGGGCTGGTCAAGGCCAGCCGCCCCCTGCCGGAGGGGCACACAGGAAAAGACCCGGGACACAAAGGTCCCGGGCCAGTCTGTCCGCTCGTTCTATGGTCTCTGCCTTATGCCACGCGGCGCTGCTCGGCCGGGATTTCCGACCAGATCAGCCCCTGTCCCGGCAGCCGTGCGGTCATCGCTGCATCGCAGGCGACGGCCCGGACCGCACCCGGCTCTGCAAACAAGGCACGCAGCAAGGTGTTGGTCAGCGCGTGCCCCGCGCGCTCGCCAACGTAACGCCCCAAGACCGGCCCCCCGGCCAGCGCCAGATCACCAAGCGCATCCAGCATCTTGTGGCGTACAGGCTCATCCATGTGGCGCAGCCCTGCGCCGCTTTCGACCCGCTCTCCGTCGAACACGATCGCGTTCTCGCCCGGCACACCGCCGAGAGCGAGGCCATTGGCCTGCATGGTTTCAACATCCGCCTGGCGGCAGAAGGTGCGGCTGTCGCACAGCTCACGCGCAAAGGTGCCGTTGCGCATGTCCAGGACCTTGCTCTGACGGCCGATGGCGGCCTCGGCAAAGTCGATGTGGAATTCGATGGTCAGCCGGTCGGACGGCAGCAGGGTGGCGCGGGCGCCGTCCCGTTCCACCGTCACCGGCTTCAGCACTTCAAAAGCCGTGATCGGAGCACCCTGGCGCTGCACACCGTACTTCATGATGCCGCGCACAAACGGCGCCGAGGAGCCGTCAGCGATCGGCACTTCCGGCCCGTCGATCTCGATCAGCGCATTGTGCACGCCGCAGCCTGCCAGGGCCGCCATGATATGTTCGATGGTAGAGACGCTGACACCGGCTTCGTTGACCAGGCGGGTGCACAGCGGGCTGCGCTCGACCAGGTCCCAGCGGGCGGGAAGCACAGTGTTGCCCAATGCGATATCGGTGCGCTTGAAGACGATGCCGTGCCCCGCCGGAGCCGGGATCAGAACCATGCGTGCGGGCTTGCCGGAATGCAGGCCGACCCCTTCGAATGCCACCGATGCCTTGAGCGTATTCTGCACGTTGCGCCTCGTTTCACTGTTTCCGGCCTCAGGGGCCGTGTTGCGGATGAGAGTTAAGGTTTTGCGAATTCAGGCACAACTCAATCTTTGTAACGGATTGAAACATGGCTGTAACAGATAGGCAAAACACCGCTCAGAACTGCCTAAATCCATGGTTTTCAAAAAGAAAAAGCCGCCCGAAGGCGGCCTTTCCAATCGGTTTTGTGAACCCTCAATTCGCCTGGCGGCGCAGGAAAGCGGGGATTTCGATGCGCTCCTGGTCGGGATCCGCCTGCTGTGCCTGGGCCTGCTGCGGCTGGGCAGCCGGGGCCGGCGCCTGCATCGCGGGCTGCTGGCGCACCGCCTGCGGCGGCTGTTTGGCGGCCGGGGCTTCATTGCTGCCAGTCATCCGGTGGATCAGCGAATTGAGGCCGAAACGGCGCTGGCCTTCGGGCTGCTGGGCCTGCTGCTGCTGTTGCGGTGCCGGTGCGGCAGGGGCCGCGGCTGCCGGGCGCGGCTGCTGAGCCTGCGGTGCCTGCACACGCTGGGCTGCGGCCTGCAGACGTTCCAGCGCCTGCGGCGACGGGGTGCCGGGTGCGGGTGCCTTGGGCGCCACAAAGGAGGCCTCCGGCTGCGCATCCACCGCATCTGCCTGCGGGCGGAATTCCGGCACCTGCGGCTGGTAGGCGGGCGGCGGCAGGCCGTCGTCGCCCATCGGCTCAACCGCTTCAAAGATGTCCTCAGCCTGCTCCTGCGCGGCGGCCTGCTCGGTGTTCATCTCGGCAAACAGCGACGGCTCTTCCAGCGCGGGCGCGGTCTCTGCGACCTCGGCTGCCGGGGCCGGTGCGGCCTCAACTGCTGCGGCGGGCGCTTCAACCGGGGTTTCCAGCTCCAGCGGCGTGGCGGCGCGGGTTTCCTCGACAGTCACGGTCTGGCGCAGCGGCGCCGACATCGGACGGCGCGGCACCGGCATTTCGGTGTTCACGTCGGTTGCATCGATGCCGGTGGCCACGACGGACACCCGCATCTTGCCTTCCATGCCGGTATCCAGGGTCGAACCGACGATGATATTGGCGTCCGGATCCACTTCCTCGCGGATGCGGTTGGCGGCCTCGTCCAGCTCGAACAGGGTCAGGTTGTGGCTGCCGGTGATGTTGATCAGCACGCCCTTGGCGCCCTTGAGGCTGATTTCGTCCAGGAGCGGGTTGGCAATCGCCTTCTCGGCGGCCTGCACCGCGCGGTCCTCGCCCTCGCCCTCGCCGGTGCCCATCATCGCCTTGCCCATCTCGTCCATCACGGCGCGGACGTCGGCAAAGTCGAGGTTGATCAGGCCCGGGCGCACCATCAGGTCGGTCACGCCTTTGACACCCTGGTACAGCACGTCGTCCGCCATCGAGAACGCCTCGGTAAAGGTGGTCTTCTCATTGGCAAGACGGAACAGGTTCTGGTTCGGAATGATGATCAGCGTGTCGACCACGCGCTGCAGGCTTTCGACGCCTGCCTCGGCCTGGCGCATCCGCTTCAGCCCTTCGAACTGGAACGGCTTGGTGACAACGCCAACGGTCAGCACGCCCAGCTCGCGCGCGGCCTGCGCGATGATCGGCGCCGCACCGGTGCCGGTGCCGCCGCCCATGCCCGCGGTGATAAAGCACATATGCGCGCCGGCCAGGTGATCGACGATCTGTTCGATGCTTTCCTCAGCCGCGGCCGAGCCCACCTGCGGGCGGGCGCCTGCGCCCAGGCCTTCGGTGACTTTCACACCCAGCTGGATACGGCTCTTGGCCGCGCTTTGCTGCAGCGCCTGCGCGTCGGTATTGGCCACGACGAATTCAACGCCGTCCAATTCCTTTTCGATCATGTTGTTGACGGCGTTGCCGCCGGCCCCGCCGACACCAAACACCGTGATCTTCGGCTTCAATTCTTCCTGCCCGGGCATCGAAAGATTCAACGTCATGCTCATACCGCCTGTGTTACCCGCCCTTCCCGCAAAGGGCTTATTCCTGTCCTATTCACATAATCCTACCGCGCAGAGGATGTTGCGTCATCCAAAAAAGCGCCAAACGCCACAAAATAAGGCCTCATTCTGAGGTTAACACGCGGTATTTCGCCGTCCCTAGCAGATATTGGGGATACAGCACAAGCCACACACAACAAAGCTCCGCCATCCGCAAAACCACAGCCGCGGAGGAGGTCTTCGATTTGAGTGGCGGCCACTGCCCGGCCTTCTGACTCGCCGCGTTTTCCGCGGACGTTAAGAACAACCTAACGGGTCATAAGGACGCTGTCACGCCCTCTTTCGCCGCCGGGGCGGAATTGATTTCAGGCTTACCAGTTGTCGCGGAACCAGCGCACCGCGCGGCCCAAAGTGCCCGCCGGATGGCGGCTGGCGGGCATGTCGAAGTCCCACCACTCATCCTGCGGATGGGCGGCAAACAGGCACAGGCCCACGGCTGAGGCAAAGCCCGGCCCGGTTGCCGATTGCGGCAGGCCATGGACGCGCAAGGGCCGCCCCAGCCGCACCTGCTGGCCCAGGATCCGGCTCGCCAAGCCGTCCAGCCCCATGATCTGGCTGGAGCCGCCGGTCAGCACGATCTGCTGGCTGGGCAGGTATTCAAACCCCGCCGCATCCAGCCGCGCCCGCACCTCTTCCAGGATTTCCTCAACCCGGGGGCGCATGATGCCGATCAGCTCCGCCCGGCTGACGGTGCGGCGGTCATGCTCCCAGTCGCCGGTATCGCCGCCGATGTCGATCATGTCCCGGTCATCGGCACCGGTGGCATGCACCCCGCCGCAGAAGGTCTTGATCCGCTCCGCATTGGCCAAGGGCACCCCCAGCCCCATCGAAATGTCGCTGGTGATGTGATCGCCGCCCAGACGCACCGCGTCGGCATAGATCATGTGTTTCTTCATAAAGACCGAAATCGAGGTGGAGCCGCCGCCCATGTCGATACAGGCCGCACCCAGCTCCTGCTCATCCTCGACCAGCGAGGAAAACCCCGAGGCATAGGCCGAAGACGCAATCCCCGCCAGCTCCAGGTCGCAGCGCTGAATGCAGCGCACCAGGTTCTGCACCGCGATGGCATCCACCGTCAGCATATGCATGTCGACCGCCAGGGTCTGCCCCATCTGGCCGCGCGGATCACCCAGCCCCGACCGGTTGTCGAGGGCAAAGTTCACCGGCTGCGCATGCAGCACCTCGCGGCCCGCGCCGTATTCCGGCACCGTGCAGGAGGCCAGCACCTGCGCCACCTCATTCTCGGAGACAACCTGCCCCTCCAGCTCCAGCTTGGAATCGAGGCCATAGGACCGCGGATTGGCGCCCGAGAAACAGGCGATTACGTGATCGACCCGCACCTCGGCCATCTTCTGCGCCGCCTGCACCGCAGTGCGGATCGCCCGTTCGGTCTCCTGCATGGCATTGATCTCGCCGAACTGCACCCCGCGCGAGCGCGTGGTGGCGGCGCCGATCACCCGGAACCCGGATTGCCCGGCCAAGGCCCCGATCGAGCCGTCCTCGCTCAGGCGGCCGGTTCCGTCGAACCGCAGCACCAGGCAGGCAATCTTGGAGCTGCCCACATCCAGAATGGCCACCACGCCGCGCTGCATCGCCTGGCGCCGCATCTGCCGCATCGCCCGCTGCGACTGATAAAGATCTGTCATTGTTACTGCCCGCCCCCGTTCAGCTGCCGGATCCGCCACCAGTTTTCCACTGAGTTTTCGGTCATGCGGATAGTCGGGCGCCCAGCCAGGCGCATATCCACCGCTGCCACATCGCGTTCCAGCAAATCCTGCACTTCACTCACCGCCAGCACCCGCTCCAGTGCGGGCACCGGGTTGTCCGCCGGCAGCATGATCCGCTGCTTGCGGTCCAGCACCACATCCCAGCGCCGCTCGCCGACCCGGACCAGCCCGCGCAACCGCGCGCCCAGCGGCCGCGCCGCCGCAAACAGGCGCAGCGCCTCGGCCGCCTCGCCGTCCGCCCCCGCGCCGGCAATCAGCGGCAAATCGGGATGCAGGCTGCGGCGGCCCAGCTCGGCCACGTGAATGCCGTTTTCATCCAACAGCGCCAGGCCTTCGCGGCTGCGCCAGATCAGCGCCGGTTCACGCTCTTCCACATCCACCTGCAGGATGCCGCCCGGGCGGATCCGCACGCTGGCCTTCTTCACCGGATCCAGCCCGGTGATCACGTCGCGGATCTGCTCCAGGTCCAGATCGAAAGAGCTGACCGGAAACTCCAGCGGCATCACTTCGCGGATGTCCTGCGCCACGCTGGCGCCGGCCCCGTCAACCGCCATCACATTGACCATGAACTCGGGCCGCTCCTCGATGGCCGCGCGGGCATCGTTGACCAGCCCCTGCAGCGCGTCGCGCCGCCCTTCATCCGCCAGATAGGCGCTGCCGGCCGCAAAGATCAGGCAGAACGGCACGCCGAACCGCAGGCCAAAGCGGATGCCCGGCGTCAGCATCCAGCGCTGCAGCCGGTACTTCAGCCGCGACGGCGCCGGATCAGCGCGCTCCTCGCCGCGGCGCCGGAACCGGTCCTTCAGCGATTGCATGAGGCGTCCTCCACCATCCAGGCGCAAAGCTGGCCGAAACTCATGCCGCAATGGTCCGCCTGTTCCGGCACCAGCGACGTCGGCGTCATGCCGGGCTGGGTGTTGGTCTCCAGGATGATCAGGCCGTTTGCGCCGCGGGCCTCATCCCAGCGGAAATCAGTGCGGCTGACACCGCGGCAGCCCAGCACCTCATGCGCCTTCAGCGCATAGTCCAGGCAAAGGTCGAAGATTTCCCGCGGCAGATCCGCCGGCAGCACATGGCGCGAGCCGCCGGGCTTGTACTTGGCATCATAATCATACCAGCCGTCGGTCAGGATATCGGTCACCGTCAGCGCCTTGTCCCCGATCACCGTGGTGGTCAGCTCGCGCCCAGGTGCGAATGTCTCGACCATCACCTCGGCAGGCATCTCCGGCGCCAGCTGCGGCGGGCCGTTGGCGGCCTCATGCACGATATAGATGCCGACGCTGGAGCCCTCGTTATTGGGCTTCACCACATAAGGCGGCGCCATCACATGGCCTGCGCTCACATCATCCTTGGGAAAAATGCCGCTGTCGCACACCGGCAGGCCTGCGGCCTTGAACACTTCCTTGGAGCGCTGCTTGTCCATCGCCAGCGCCGAGGCCAGCACCCCGGAGTGGGTATAGGGGATCTGCAGCCACTCGAGCATGCCCTGCACGCAGCCGTCCTCGCCCCAGCGCCCGTGCAGGGCGTTGAACACCACATCCGGCTTGATCTCCTGAAGGCGCGCGCACAGGTCCTGGCCTGCGTCCACCTCGACAACCTCAAACCCCTCGCCGCGCAAAGCAGCCGCGCATTCGCGGCCGCTGGACAGCGATACCTCGCGCTCGGCCGATGGTCCGCCCATCAGCACTGCGACTTTCGGGAGTGCCCTGCTCGACTGACTCACCACACGCGCCTCAATATGCGGGGCTTTGCGCCCCTGGTTTTTGGAGCCCCTCGCAGAGCCCGCCTTATCTCTTTGCACCGGGCTGATCCCGGCTGATTTTTGCGGAGCACCAGGCCCCTGTATCCGTCTGGGGCTGCGCCCCTTTAACCGGCAGATCATTGCCGCCTCTTTGGCACCCTAACGCCCAAATGATTACCGGGGTGTTAACGATGCCTTTACCACGTTTAACAATTGCCGCCGCCCGGACCCTGGATGGCGCACAGGCCTCCGTCAAGCTGCGGCCCAAGAAGCCTTTGTCAGCGCTGAGGAATTCCAGTTATTCGGGAAGCGGATCACCAATCCGCATGATTTCCCACTCTAGCGTGATGCCGGAATTGGCGTAAACCTTTTTCCGCACCTCCTCGCCCAATCCCTCCAGATCTGCGGCAGTTGCGCCACCGGTGTTGATCAGGAAGTTGGAATGTTTCTCGCTCATCTGGGCGCCGCCGCGCCGCGCACCGCGCATGCCGGCATTGTCGATCACCTTCCAGGCCTTGAGATCATGCACATCATCTTCCTGCCCGGTCGAGGAGAACCCGGCCGGATTGCGGAAGGTGGAGCCGGCCGAGCGGTCGCGGGTCGGCTGGGTCTCGTCGCGTTTTTGCAGCTGCGCCTCCATCCGCGCATGCAGCTCCGCCGGATCGCCCCTGGGTCCGCGCAGCGTGGCCGAGACCAGAACCGCACCCTCCGGAAAAGCGGTCTGGCGGTATTGAAAATCCAGCTCTTCGGCGGAAATCTCACGGATCTCCCCGTCCCGCGTCACAATCGTGGCCGAGACAAACACATCCGCGGTATAGCTGCCGTAGCAGCCCGCGTTCATCCGCACCGCGCCGCCGATCGAGCCGGGAATGGTGCGCAGGAAGGTGAGGTCAATGCCCGCATCCGCCGCGCGCCTGGCCACATGCGCATCCAGCGCCGCGGCCCCCGCCGTCACCGTATCGCCATTTGTCTCGATAGTGTTGAACCCGCGTCCCAGCCGCACCACCACGGCCCGCAGGCCGCCGTCGCGCACGATCAGATTGGAGCCAACCCCCATCGGAAACACCTGCACCACCGGATCCAACTGCCCCAGGAACGCGGCCAGATCCGCGGTATCGGCAGGCTGAAACAGGTGGTCCGCCGGGCCGCCAACGCGCAGCCAGGTCAGCTCCGCGAGCGGTTTGCCCCCGGTGAGCCGCCCGCGCGCCGCCGGAAGACTGATTTGATTTTGCGCCGCCATCGTCGTTTCTGCCCCAAGTTCCAGCCTATGAACGCGCACAGTCCGTAAACAAGATGGCCGCTGAAATAAAGGGACATCGCGTTTTCGCGGCTGCTGTGGACATGATCCTCATCGCACAGGACGAGCCAGAGCCCGCACAGCACCAGCAGCCAGCACAGCATCAGCCCCAGCATCACCCGGCGGCGCCGGAAGCGGCCCAGATAATATGCGGCCAGCAGCCATACCAGGCCGAAAACCAGCCAAATCAAAGAAATCGCAACCACAGCCTGCCTCCGGCAGAAAACCAACCACCCCGGCCGCCAGGACCCATCCTCAGCCGCCGCCCACTCACGAAAATCCGCCCCGGCGGCAGAAAACCGCTCAAGACCCCCATAGCCATAACAGGATAACGAAAATGCCCGGTTAACGGGAAGTAGCGCCTTTTAGGAAACGCCGAAGGCCATCCGCCGCGGATGGCAGCTCAGCGGCTCAGGCTGCGCCGGATCCAGCGGCCCAGGTAGATCACCGGCCAGCGCAGCACAGACATGCCCGCCAGCAGCACCGCCAGCCCCCACCAGGGGCCGTTCTCATAGGTGACAAAACCCAAAAGCGGAATGCCCAGCGCAATCAGCACATAGGCACGCCGCCAATGGTTGTCGCGGCTGGGGATCATCGCCAGCACATTGGCCGCCAGCGCCCAGACGGCAGCAAGGGTGAGGGAAAGCGTCATTTCTCGCCCCTCAGCCCGTAAGCTTCTTCTGGCCGGAAATATCCCGGGGGGCGCCGCCAAGGGCGGCGGGGGGCAGCGCCCCCTGCCCAGCCCGCACCACTCATTTCTGCAGCCGCTCCGGCAAACCGTTGGCCCAGGTGCTGATGGTGCCGGCGCCAAGGCAGACCACCATGTCGCCGGGCCGGGCCTGCTCGCGCACCAGGCGCTCCAGGTCATCCTCGCTCAGGATGGCGCGGGCATGGCGGTGGCCGTGGCGGATCAGCCCCGCCACCAGATCATCGCGGCTGGCGCCCTCGATCGGCTCTTCGCCGGCAGCAAAGACCTCGGCTATGGCCACCACATCGGCCTCGTTGAAACAGGCGCAGAAATCGTCAAACAGGCTGGACAGGCGGGTGTAGCGGTGCGGCTGATGCACCGCGATCACCCGGCCCTCGCAGGCCTGGCGCGCCGCCTTCAGCACCGCGGCAATCTCCACCGGGTGGTGGCCGTAATCGTCGATAATGGTGACGCCGTCCACTTCGCCCACCTTGGTAAAGCGCCGGTTCACCCCGCCAAAGGCTGCCAAAGCCTCGCGGATCTCGGTGCTGTTCATGCCCAGATGGCGGGCGACGGCAACCGCGGACAGCGCATTCGAGACATTATGGTCTCCGGGCATCGGCAGGGTGCAGCCTTCGATCACCCGGTCCTCGGCTTGCAGATGCACGTCGAAATGGGCGACACCGGCCTTGTAGGTCAGGTTCACCGCGCGCACATCGGCCTGGGCGTTGAACCCATAGGTCACGACCCGGCGGTCCGAAATCCGCCCGATCAGCGCTTGCACTTCCGGGTGGTCGGTGCAGCAAACCGCAATGCCGTAAAACGGAATGTTGGAGACAAACTCCAGGAATCCGTCGCGCAAAGTGTCGAAGTCGCCCCAGTGCTCCATATGCTCGGGGTCGATATTGGTCACCACGGCAATGGTCGCGGGCAGCCGGTTGAACGATCCGTCGCTCTCATCCGCCTCGACCACCATCCATTCGCCCTGCCCCATCCGCGCGTTGGAGCCATAGGCGTGAATGATGCCGCCGTTGATGATGGTCGGGTCAAAGCCGCCCGCCACCATCAGCTCTGCCATCATCGTTGTGGTGGTGGTCTTGCCATGGGTGCCGGCGATGGCGACGTTGGATTTCAGCCGCATCAGCTCCGCCAGCATGTCGGCCCGGCGCACCACCGGCAGCCCGCGCAGGCGCGCCTCGTCCAGTTCCGGGTTGCCCGGCTTGATCGCGGAAGAGATCACCACAACCGCGGCTTCCTCCAGGTTCTCTGCCTTCTGGCCCACGAAAATCCGCGCGCCCAGCTCTTCCAGCCGCTTGGTGATCTTGGAGGATTTCAGATCCGATCCCTGCACCATGTAGCCAAGGTTCAACAGCACCTCGGCAATACCCGACATGCCGATGCCTCCGATCCCCACGAAATGGATCGGGCCGACGTCACCGGGCAGTTTGGTTGCAGGGTTCATAACGTTTATCCTTCCTCGGCCAGCTGCTCCACCAGTGCCGCCAGACGTTCGGCAGCATCGGGAACTCCGGCGCTCAGTGCAGCGGTTGCCATCTGGGCGGCAGCCTGCGGGTTACTCAGAATCGCGCCCATATGCTCTGCCAGCGCCGGAACATCAAGGGCGCTTTCCGGGATCATCACCGCGGCATTGGCATCCACCAGCCCGCGGGCGTTGGCGGTCTGATGGTCGCCGGCAGCGGCAGCAAAGGGGATCAGGATCGAGGGCCGCCCGATAACCGAGATATCCGCCACCGAAGAGGCACCCGAGCGCGAGATCACCAGCTGCGCCTCCGACATGCGCGTGGGCACGTCGGTGAAAAAGGTCTGCACATCAGCGCCGATACCGTGTTCTGCGTAAAAGGCGCTGACCCGTTCCAGATCTTCGCTGCGCGCCTGATGCGACACCCGCAGGTGCTGGCGCATCGCCTCGGGCAGGGCCGCGACGGCTCCCGGCACCACATCCGACAGGATGCGCGCGCCCTGGCTGCCGCCCATCACCAGGATCGACATCGGGTAATCGCCCGGCGGGATATAGCCGGCCCCTGCCCGCTCCATCACCGCGCCGCGCACCGGGTTGCCCACATGCTCATGCGGCACACCATCCGGCAGCGTGGTTGGCCAGGTGCCGCAGGCAACACCTGCCACCCGTTTGGCAAAGATCTGATTGACCCGGCCAAGCACCCCGTTCTGCTCATGAATCATCCGCGGCAGTTTCAAGAGCGTCGCCGCGCCCAGCGCCGGGATCGACGGGTAGCCGCCAAAGCCGATCACCGCATCCGGCCGCTCGCGCCGCATCTGCATCATCATCGACAGAACGCCGCCGGCAATCTTCGGCCCCACCAGCGCCTTGGCCAGCAGGCCGCCGCGGGCAAAGGTGGCCGAAGACACTTCGGAAATCTCAACCGCGTCCGGAAAGCCGCCGGTGTAGCGCGCCCCGCGCGCGTCCGTTGACAGCTTCACCCGCCAGCCGCGGGCCAGCATCATCTCGGCCAGCGATTGCGCCGGAAACATGTGGCCGCCGGTGCCGCCCGCCGCCATCAAGAGCAGTTTCTGTGCCATCCCAGGGGGTCTCTTTCACATCTCTCAGCGGCCGCGGCCGTTCAGGTAGTCGGCGATCCCGCCCTGCGGCCGGGTCCGGGTAAAGGCCAGCAGCATACCCACCGCGATGCCGGTGGCAATCAGCGAGGATCCGCCGTAGCTCACAAACGGCAGCGTCATGCCCTTGGCAGGCAAAAGACGCACTGCAACGCCCATATTGATCATCGCCTGCACCCCGAACATGCACACCAGTCCGGTGCCCGCCAGACGGATAAATGTATCGCGCTCCCGCATCAGCCGGAACAGCGAACGCACCACGATCGAGGCGTAAAGCGCTATCAGCACCACCACCAGCACCAGCCCGTATTCCTCGGCAGCCACGGCCACGATGAAATCGGTATGGGCATCGGGCAGCGACCATTTCACCTGCCCCTCGCCGACGCCAACGCCAAACAAACCGCCCTCGCGGATCGCATTGGTGGCGTAGCCCAGCTGAGTGGTCGGATCGACATCCGGGTTCAGAAAGCCGTCGATGCGGCGGGCAAAATGCTCTGAGCTGTTATAGGCAAAGATACCGCCCATCACGACCACGGCGGCCATGCACACCAGCAAAAGCATCGGCGCGCCTGCCACGAAATACATCACCCCCCAGCCGAACAGGATCAGGCTGGCCTGACCGAAATCCGGCTGCAAAACCAGCATCATGACCACCGCCATGCACAGGCCGAAAGACATCAGCGTGCCCGGCGGGCCATTGATCTGCTGGCTGGCGGCAATCATCCACGCGGCGACAACAATGAAGCCCGGCTTCAGGAACTCTGACGGTTGCAGAGAAGCAAACCCAAGCGAATACCAGCGCACCGCCCCTTTGCCGAAATCGGTGCCAAAGATCGGCAGAAACGCCAAGGCGACAAAGGCCACGGCAAAGCCCAGCACCGCCAGCCGCCGCACCAGCGTGGGCGACATCACCGAGGTGATCAGCATCGCCGCCAGCGCCGTCAGGCCAAACACTGCCTGCCGCTGCACATAGTGGAAATTGCCGAACCCGTTCCTCTCCGCCAGCGGCACCGAGGCGGCGAGCCCCAGCAGCAAACCGATCACGAACAGCATCAGGATGCAGGACATCGTCCATTTATCCAGCGTCCGCCACCATTTCGGGAGAATCGGTTCCCCTGCCTGCACAGGAACCGCGCCATAGACCATCTCAGTCATGGGAATACCGCCACTATATGCCTCGCTCCGCCCCGTTTTCGGGGTCTCCCTGAAACTGTAACAAATCGTGAGCCTTCGCGCCAGAAAAAGAACACAGTTCGGCGGAAAACCACCGCCGGGGCAGCGGGCCGTCTTGACAGGCAGGATGCCGCTGCCCGCGGGCCGCCGCCGGCAGGTCCGCGCCTGCCCGCAACACTCTTGCGCCAATCCCCGTTCCGTGGTCGATGCGCGCCATGCAGGTAAACACTCTGATTCTCGGCGCCGGTGCGGCCGGCATGATGTGCGCGCGCTACTCGGGCGGCAGCACTTTGGTGATCGACCACGCCAAGGCGCCGGGCGAGAAGATCCGCATCTCCGGCGGCGGCCGCTGCAATTTCACCAATATGTATGCGGAGGCGGGGAACTACCTCTCCGCCAACCCGCATTTCTGCAAATCGGCGCTGGCGCGTTATACCCAATGGGATTTCATCGGGCTGGTGGACCGCCACGGCATCGCCTGGCACGAGAAGACCCTGGGCCAGCTGTTCTGCGACGGCTCCTCCAAACAGATCATCGCCATGCTGGTGGAAGAGATGCACCAGGCCGGCGCAGACCTCTGGCTGCACACCTCCATCGAGGCGGTGGAGCAAGCCGCAGGCGGCTACCGCGTCAAACTCCTGCGCGAAGGCAAGGCGCACACCGTCACCTGCCGCAACCTGGTGCTGGCGACCGGCGGCAAGTCGATCCCCAAGATGGGCGCCACCGGCCTTGCCTACGATCTCGCCCGCCAGTTCGGGCTGGACGTCACCGAAACCCGCGCAGGCCTGGTGCCCTTCACCTTCCCCGATGGCCGGTTCCAGCCGCTGGCCGGGGTCTCCCTGCCCGCGCGCCTGTCAAACGCGCGCACCAGCTTCGACGAGGCGCTCCTGTTCACCCACCGCGGCCTCTCAGGGCCTGCGGTGCTGCAGCTCTCCTCCTACTGGCGCGAGGGCGAGGAGATCACGGTGAACCTGATCCCCGAAACACCCCTTTACGATCTCTTGCGCGACCAGCGCCAGGCCGAGGGCCGCCGCGACCTGACCACCGAACTTGCCCGCCACCTGCCCGGCAAACTGGTGGATTTCCTGAAACCGGACCTGGATCTCAAGGGCCGCCTCGCCGACCAGTCCGACGCGGCGCTGCAAGGCTTAAGCGAGGCGCTGCAGACCTGGCGCCTGCTGCCCGCGGGCACTGAGGGCTACCGCACGGCGGAAGTCACCCTCGGCGGCATCTGCACCGATGGCCTCTCCTCCAAGACCATGGAGGCGAAAGCCGCTCCCGGGCTTTACGCCATTGGCGAGGCGGTGGATGTCACCGGCTGGCTTGGCGGCTACAACTTCCAATGGGCCTGGGCCTCGGGCCATGCCGCAGGCAGTGCCATCGCCGCCAGCACCTGAGCCGCCCGCCCCTCTGACCCTCAGGGTTTTCCGCTTCGGAGCCGCCTTCGCTTGAGCTTGAACAGCCGGGGGCAGCGCCCGGGGGCAAGCAGAATTGCCGAGGGGCCCCGCCCCGGCGGGGAGACGGCCATTCTGCTTGCGCCCGGGGGATGGCTCCGGCAGGCAAAGATCCTGCGAAAGCGGGTCAGAGGCGGATTTTCCGCTTGGGTGAGCCTGAAGCCCCGCCTACCCCAGCCGCTTTTTCACCTCCGCCGTGAAATCATCACCGCGCTGTTCAAAATTGTCATATTGATCGAAGCTCGCCGCGGCCGGCGCCAGCAGCACGGTGTCGCCGTCCTCAGCTTCTGCCACCGCACGCTCCACCGCCGCCGCCATAGTGGTACAGACCTCCGCCTCTACATCCAATTGCAGCGCAAATCCTGCCGCCTCGCGGCCAATGACATAGGCCTTCACCACATTGCCGGTCTGTCCCTGCAGCGCCTCCAGCCCGCCGTCCTTTTCCAGCCCGCCGCAGATCCAGCGGATGTTCCTGAACGCCCCCAGCGCCTTTGCCGCGCTGTCCAGATTGGTGGCCTTGCTGTCATTCACATACCGCACGCCGCCGGCCTCCGCGATGGTCTGGCTGCGGTGCGGCAGGCCGGGGAACGTGGCCATCGCCTCGCCGATCAGCCGCGGCGCCAGCCCCAGGGAGCGCGCCGCCGCATAAGCCGCGCAGGCGTTCTGGTGGTTATGCGCCCCGGGCAGGCCGGTCATGCCGCGAAGATCAATTGAGGCCGCCTGCCGCCCCTTGCGGTACTCGCTCAGAAACCCCTTCCTGGCAAAGACCTGCCAGCCCGGCCCGGTCAGCTTTTGCGCAGTGGAAATCCGGATCACCCGGTCATCGCCCAGGCCTTCCGACAGCTGGCCTGCCAGAAACAGCCCCTCCTCCTCGTCGATGCCAATGACAGCCCGGTCCGGGCCGCCCTCGGCAAACAGCCGCCGCTTGGCCGCGAAATAGCCGCCCATGCCGCCATGCCGGTCCAGATGATCGGGCGAGAGGTTGGTGAACACCGCCACATCCGGCGTCAAAGCGCGCGCCAGTTCGGTCTGATAGCTCGACAGCTCCAGCACCACCACGCCGCCGTCGCCCGGCGGGCCGATGTCCAGAACACCGCGGCCGATATTGCCCGCCAGCTGGCTCTCACGGCCCGCCTCCTGCAGGATGTGATGCAGCAGCGCCACCGTGGTCGATTTGCCGTTGGAGCCGGTCACCGCCACCACCCGCGGCGGCTGGTCATGCATCTGCCACGCGGCATCGGCAAAGGAGCGGAAGAACAGGCCAATATCATTGTCCACCGGCACCCCGGCCAGGAGTGCCGCGCGGATCACCGGGTTCGGCCTGGGGTAAAGATGCGGAATCCCGGGCGAGGTGATCAGCGCCGCCACACCCCCAAACGCACCGCCCTTATGGAGATCACGGCAAGCGAACCCTTCCGCCTCCGCCGCCTCCCGCGCGGCCGCGTTGTCGTCCCAGCATATGGCCTCGGCCCCGCCTGCGCGAAGGCTGCGCGCCGTCGCCAGCCCCGAGCGCCCCAGCCCCAGCACCGCCACCTTGGCGCCCTCATATCCTTTGACCGGGATCATCGCCTGCCCTCATCTTGCTGAACCACTTCCGGCGGCACTTTGCACAGGAGCTGCCCCGCCTGCAAGAAGCCGCCCCGCACGGGCCGCATGGCCCGTGCCGCGCCCAACAATTGGCAGGCAGGCGCAGCCTGGCGAAATTGGCGGGAGCGCGCCCGTTGCGCAGCCAGCGTACGCTGCCCACACCTGGGCTTCATATCTCTGCGCTAATCTCCCCCCGTTGCAACACCAAGACCAGGAGACCGGCCCCCAAAGACCACCTCTTCATCGGGTGCAGGGCGGGTCCGCAAAAGGCCGATAGACGGGCATGGCTGCTGACAACAGCCATCCGGTGCTCCGCTCCCTTGGCGGCGCCGCCTTCCTTATCAACGAAAAACCGCCCAGAGCCTCAGCCCCGAGCGGTTCCAATCATCCAAGAGTTCGCACCGTCCCGCCACTGACATGGCGCGGCGGCCGGCCGGCGTGGCTCAGCGCACCTTCAGCGTCGCCAGGCCAATCATCGCCAGGATCAGCGAGATGATCCAGAAGCGGATCACGATGGTCGGTTCCGCCCAGCCCTTCTTCTCATAGTGGTGATGGATCGGCGCCATCAGGAACACCCGTTTGCCGGTGCGTTTGAAGTACAGGACCTGGATGATCACGCTCAGCGCCTCGACCACAAACAGCCCGCCGACAATCGCCAGCACCAGCTCGTGCTTGGTGGCCACCGCAATCGCCCCCAGCGCCCCGCCCAAAGCCAGCGAGCCGGTGTCGCCCATGAACACCGCCGCAGGCGGCGCGTTATACCACAGGAACCCCAGGCCCGCGCCGAACAGCGCCGCGGTGAAGATCAGGATCTCACCGGTGCCGGGCACGTAATGCACGTCCAGGTATTCGGTGAAGTCGACCCGCCCCACCGCATAGGCGATAACGCCCAGCGTTCCGGCCGCAATCATCGAGGGCATGATCGCCAGCCCGTCCAGCCCGTCGGTCAAGTTCACCGCATTGGCGGCGCCCACGATCACACAGATCGAGAACGGCACGTAGAACAGGCCGAGATTGATCAGCGTATCCTTGAACACCGGCAGCGCCAGCTGGTGCTGCAACGGCTCCGGGTGATAGGCCGCAGCCCAGAGCGACGCAGTCACCGCAATCAGCACGCCCAGCAGCAGCCGCACCTTGCCCGGCACCCCCTTGGTGTTCTGCTTGGAGACCTTGGCATAGTCATCGGCAAAGCCAATGAGGCCGTAGGCCATGGTCACAAACAGCACCAGCCAGACAAAGGGGTTGTCCCAGCGCGCCCAGAGCAGTGTCGCGGTCAGCAGCGCGCCAACAATCAAGAGCCCGCCCATGGTGGGGGTGCCCGCCTTGGAGAAATGCCCCTCCGGCCCGTCGTCGCGGATCGGCTGGCCCTTGCCCTGGCGGCGGCGCAGCACGTTGATCAGCGGCTTGCCGAACAGGAAGCCGAAAATCAGCGCGGTCATGAAGGCGCCGCCTGCACGGAAAGTGATATAGCGGAAGAGGTTGAAAACATCCCCTCCGTCCGACAAAGCGGTCAGCCAATAGAGCATTGTGCCCTTCCCCCGATCCTTATGGGTTATTCAAGATTTGGGGCCGGAGTGGCCCATTTCGCGGATGCCGTCAACAATCTTGGCCAGACCCATGCTGTTGGAGCCTTTGGCCAGCACGATGTCGCCGCCTTGGATTTGCTGCGCCAGATCCGGCAAGGCCGCCGCCGCCGTCTCATGCCAGCCGCCGCGCTTTTCTGCGGGCAGCGCGCCATGCAGCGCCTGCATCAGCGGCCCGACACAGTGGATCCTGTCCACGCCGGCAACCGCGTCCAGATCCGCCAGCCCCGCGTGCAATTGCAGCTCCTCCGACCCCAGCTCACCCATGTCGCCCAGAAAGGCGATCCTGCGGCCTTCGCCTGGCGTTGCGGCAAGAACCTCCAGCGCCGCAGCCATCGAGGTCGGGTTGGCGTTATAGCTGTCGTCCAGCAGGGTGATGTCCCCGCCCGCCAGCCGGACCGTCTCGCGCACGCCGCGGCCCTTGACCGGCGACCACAGCGCCAGGCTTTCCACTGCTTTCGCGACGTCTGCACCAAGCGCCTCGATACAGGCCAGCGCGCCCAGGGCATTCATCGCAAAATGGGCGCCAAGGGATTGAATATGCAGCTCAACCTCCCGGCCGCTTGCGGTGGCGCGTGCAACGGTTTCCTCGCCTTCGATCCCAGCTGAGTGCAGTGTGAAATCCCCAGCGCTCTCGCCGAACCAGCGGGCCGTTACCCCCAGATCCGTAGCCACGCCGCGCAGCACATGCGCCTCGGCAATGTCGGCGTTCAGCACCGCCACGCCGCCGGGCTCCAGCCCTTCCATGATCGCGGCCTTCTCAGCCGCGATGCCTTCGACGTTGTCAAAGGCTTCCAGATGCACCGCCGCTACCGTGGTCACCATCGCCACATGCGGGCGCGCCTGTTTGGCCAGCGGCGCGATCTCGCCCGGGTGGTTCATGCCGATCTCGATCACCGCAAATTCCGTATCGCGCGGCATTCGCGCCAATGTCAGCGGCACGCCCCAGTGGTTGTTGTAGCTGGCCACCGCGGCATGGGTGCGGCCCTGATCCGACAGCATCCGCGCCAGCATTTCCTTGGTCGAGGTCTTGCCGACCGAGCCGGTCACCGCAACAACCTTGGCATCGGTGCGGGCACGTGACGCCCGGCCCAGGGCCTCCAGCCCCACTTGCACGTCGTCAACAATCAGCAAGGGCGCATCGTCCGAGACGCCCTCAGGAATCCGGGAAACCAGCGCGGCGCCCGCGCCCTTCTCCAAGGCCTGCGCCACAAAGTCATGGCCGTCGCGGGCAGCCTTCAGCGCGACAAACATGTCGCCGGGCTCAAGGGTGCGGGTGTCGATGGACATGCCGGTGACAGCCCAGTCGCCCTGCGCCTTGCCGCCGGTGGCGGCGGCGGCCTCGGATGCGGTCCAAAGCGTCATGCGAGCCTCCCGTCCAGCGCGGCCACGGCAATGCTGGCCTGTTCCACATCATCAAAGGGCAGCACCGTATCGCCCACGGATTGGCCGGTCTCATGGCCCTTGCCGCAGACAATCAGCGCATCGCCTGCGCCCAGCATGTCAGCGCCGCGCAGGATCGCCTCGGCGCGGTCGCCGATCTCGATACAGTCCGGCGCGCCGCCTTTGACCGCGGCGCGGATGATGGCCGGGTCTTCGCTGCGCGGGTTGTCGTCGGTGACAATCACCACATCGGCATTTTCATGCGCCGCCTGCCCCATCAAGGGCCGCTTGGTTGTGTCGCGGTCGCCGCCGGCGCCGACGATCGCAACAAGGCGGCCCAGCACATGCGGGCGCAGCGCCTTGATGGCGCTGGCTACCGCATCGGGCGTATGGGCGTAGTCGACAAAGACCGCCGAGCCGTTGTCCCGCTCCGCCGCCAGCTGCATCCGCCCGCGCACGGTGGTGAGATGCGGCAGGGTTTCAAACACCCGCTCCGGGTCTTCGCCGCCGGCAATCACCAGCCCGCAAGCCAAGAGCACGTTTTCCGCCTGGAAACCGCCAATGAGGTTCAGCCGCACCTGATACGGCTTGTCATGCCAGGAGAAGCGCAGGTCCTGCCCGGTGCCGTCATAGCGCAAGCCCAGAAGGCTCAGATCGCCAAGGCCGCGGCCAACGCTGATCACCTCCTGCCCGCGGGCGGCGGCGACGGCGCGCATTTCGGCACCGCGGGGATCGTTCATGTTGATGACCGCGACGCCCTCCTCCGGCAGCACCCGGCGGAACAGGCCCGCCTTGGCGGCGAAATAGGCCTCAAACGTCTCGTGATAGTCCAGATGGTCCTGGGTGAAATTGGTAAAGCCGGCGGCGGCCAGCTGCACCCCGTCCAGACGGCGCTGGTCAAGGCCGTGGGAAGAGGCCTCCATCGCCGCATGGGTGACGCCTGCGGCACTGGCCTCGGCCAATGCACGATGCAGGGTGATGGGTTCGGGCGTGGTATGGGCCAGCGGATAGGCCCAGGCGCCTTCGATGCCGGTGGTGCCCATGTTGACGGCCTGATGGCCCAGTTCAGCCCAGATCTGGCGCACGAAAGTCGCGACCGAGGTCTTGCCGTTGGTGCCGGTCACCGCCACCACGGTCTGCGGCTGGGCGCCGAACCACAGGGCGGCGGCATAGGCCAGCGTCTGGCGCGGGTCCTCAACCACCACAAGTGCTGCGTGGCTTTCGCCCAATACTGTCGCGGCAATCTCGGCCCCCGCAGCATCGGTCAGCACCGCGGTGGCGCCTTTCTCCAAAGCGCCGGGGATGAACTTGGCGCCATGCACCTGGCTGCCGGGAAGGGCTGCAAACAGATACCCCTCGCGCACCTCGCGGCTGTCCACCGCCAAGCCGCTGATCTGCGGATCGGCGCCGCCGCGGGCGGTCAGCCCCAGTTGACTCAGTCTCAATTGGTTCTGGGGCTGGTCTGGTCTGCTGCTCATGGCGGCCCTCTGCCTGGTTCAGTTCCCTGGTTCAGTTCGAAGTGAGGGTTATACCAGTCACCTCTGGGGGTTCAACTTGCGGACGCAGGCCCAACAGCGGCGCGACGCGGCCGATCATTTCCGCCGCCACCGGGGTGGCGGTCCAGCCGGCGGTGCGGCGCTCTTCGCCATGGGCGATGATGGAGGGTTCGTCCAGCGTCACGATCAGCACGTATTTCGGGTCATGTGCCGGGAAAATAGAGGCAAAAGTGGCGATCACCTTGTCATCGTAATAGCCGCCGCGGGGCTTGGGCTTGTCGGCGGTGCCGGTCTTGCCGCCCACCTGATAGCCCTCGACCTCGGCAAAGGACGCGGTGCCCTCGCTGACCACCTTGCGCAACATCTTGCGCGCGGCGGCGGCGGAGGCCTCGCTCATCACCCGCTGGCCCAGCTGCGGGCCGTTCTGCTTCAGAATCGTCGGCGCCACGTAGCGGCCGCCGTTGGCCACCGCGGCATAGCCCGCCGCCAGATGCATCGGCGTGGTGGAAATGCCGTGGCCGTAAGAGATGGTCATTGCAGACAGCTCTGACCAGTTAGCGGGCAAGAGCGGCTTGCCGCCTGCGGCCTCAGAGATTTCAAACGGTGTCGGCTCCAGCATCCCCATCGTTTCGAGGAAGCTTTTCTGCCGCTCCACCCCGATCTGCTGTGCCAGCCGCGCAGTGCCGATGTTGGAAGATTTGACGATAATTTTAGTTACCGACATTTCGTTTCCGTAGTTGCGGAAATCGCGGATCGCAAAGCGGCCCCAGCGCAGCGGGCCCCGGGTGTCGATCACGGTATCGGCGTTGACCAGGCCGAGATCCATCGCCTGGGCGGCAGTGAAGATCTTGAAGGTGGAGCCAAGCTCATACACCCCCTGCACCGCGCGGTTGAACAGCGGGCTGGCCGACGGGTCAAAGCCGGAGGTGGGCGGGCGCGGCCGGTCGTTCGGGTCGAAATCCGGGAAGGAGACCACCGAGATCACCTCGCCCGTGTGGGCGTCCATCAGGATCGAGGTGGCGCCCTTGGCGTTCATCAGCTTCATGCCGCCGTAAAGCACCTGCTCGGCTGCGGCCTGCACAGTGAGGTCGAGCGACAATTGCAGCGGCTTGCCCGCATTGGCCGGGTCGCGCAGGTAGCCATCGAACTGGCGCTCGACACCGGCGACGCCGATCACCTCGGCGGCGTTCACGCCTTCCTTGCCGAAACCGGCGCCGCCCAGCACATGGGCGGCGAGGCTGCCATTGGGATAGAGCCGCATTTCGCGGGGGCCGAACAAGAGGCCGGGATCACCGATGTCATGCACCGCCTGGAGCTGCTCAGGGCTGATTTTCTTCTTCACCCACAGGAACTTGCGCTTGCCGGTGAAATCCTTGGTCAGCTGTTCCAGGTCGAGGTCCGGGAATATCTGCACCAGCTTTTCGGCAGCCCCCACCGGATCGATCATCTGCGGCGGCTGGGCATAAAGCGAATGGGTCTCGAAATTCGTTGCCAGCAGGCTGCCGTTGCGGTCGACGATGTCGGCGCGCTGCGCGGCGATGGCGCTGCCAGGGACGCTGGCCACCGGTTCGGCCGGCTCTGACACCGCTGTTGTTCCCATGCGCGCGGCAATGGTTCCGAAGGCAAAGACAAAGAACAGGCCAAGCACCAGCAGCCGCCCTTCGGAGCGCTGGCGGGCCTGAACCTGCATTTCCTGATGGCGCAGGGAGATGTTTTCCCGTTCGATCGCATCCGGATTTTCACCGCTCGCACGCGCGTGCAGGATGCGGGCCAGCGGGCGGAGGGGGGTGCGGATCATGGGTAGTCCTCCGCGTTCAGGCCGGAGACCTCAACGCCGTTGGTGATCTCCAGTTCCGGCGGCGCCGGGTAGGAGACCTCATCCACGCGGCCGAACTGGTCGGGGCGCAGCGGCAGCAGGCCGAGGCTTTCGAAGTTGATCTCTGCCAGCTCGCGCAGGCGCTGCGGGCGGTTGAGATAAGCCCATTCGGCGCGCAGCACGCCCAGGCGGACCTGCGCGGCGCCGATTTGGCGCTGCAGCTGGCGGGTTTCCTTCAGCACCTGCTGGGTGGCGTAGTTTTCGCGGTAGGCCCAGAAAGCCAGGCCAAAGACGGCAAGACAGGTTGCGATATACAGCAAAGTCTTCATTTGCGCGCCTCTTTCAGCTGCGGCATTCCCAGTTCCTTGGCCGAGATCGGCCCCGGCGCGGCGTCAGTGCGGCGCCCGACCCTCAGGCGCGCGGAACGGGCGCGCGGGTTTTCGGCCAGTTCCTGATCATCCGGGCCAACGGCCTTGCGGGTGACCAGTTCGAACTGCGAGGGGGTTTCCTCCTGTTCGGGCGCCCAGCGGTTGGCGCGGCCGGTCTTGCCTGCGCGGTGCTGGAAGAAGCGTTTGACCATGCGGTCCTCGACCGAGTGGAAAGTAACCACCGCCAGCAGCCCGCCGGGTTTCAGCGCGCGCTCAGCAGCCAGAAGGCCCTCGAACAGCTCGTCATATTCCGCGTTCACCGCGATACGCAGGCCCTGGAAGCTGCGGGTCGCCGGATGCGACTGGCCGGGCTTGGGGCGCGGCAGGCAGCTCTCGATGATGCCTGCGAGACGCAGGGTGGTGGTGATCGGCTCGATCGTGCGTTCCTTGACAATCGCCTTGGCGATGCGGCGGCTCGCGCGTTCCTCGCCGTAGTGGAACAGGATGTCGGCAATCTGCGCCTCGGTCAGCTCGGCGATCAGATCGGCAGCAGACGGACCGGACTGCGACATGCGCATGTCCAGCGGGCCGTCTTTCATGAAGGAAAAGCCGCGCTCGGCCAGGTCCAGCTGCATTGAGGAGACGCCAAGGTCCAGCACCACGCCGTCCAAGCCTTGCGCATATTCATCCATGCGGGAGAACACACCGGGCTGCAGGATCAGGCGTTCGCCGTAGTCCCCTGCCCAGGGTTTGGCGAGCTCGAAAGCCAGCGGGTCGCGGTCAACGCCGGTGACTTGATCGGCGCCGGCCTCCAGCAGGCCGCGGGTGTAGCCGCCCGCGCCAAAGGTGCCATCCAGCCAGCGGCCCGAAACGGGCGCCACGGCGGCAAGCAGCGGGCGGAGAAGAACCGGGATGTGGGGACCATTGGCAGCTTGGTGGTCCTGGGTCATTGTTTAAGCGCCCCCAGCGCCGTCTAGGAATTCCATCGGATCGAAGTCCTCGGGCAGGTCTTCCATCCACTCTTCGGCCTTGGCCAGCTCTTCTTCCTCGTAGGTCTCGGGCTTCCAGATCTGGAAGGTGTCGCCCGCGGCGATGAAGAAGGCCTCGGCATCGAGGTCGATTTTCTGGCGCAGCTTGGCGGGCAGAACCAGGCGGCCGGTCTCGTCGACATTGGTCGGAAAGGACTGGCCGTGGAACATCCGCTGCAGCATCTTGCGCTGCATCGAGCCGCGCGGGAGCTGGTCGATCTTGGCGTCGACCTCCTCGATCGCCTCGATAGTATAGCATTCCAGGAAGTTGCGGCGCTTGTCGCCGTAGACGATCACCAGTTCCGGGTTCTGGCCGGGCTGCCAGTTGGGATCGGCGGCCTCGAGCACACGGCGAAAGGAGGCCGGAATCGAGACCCGCCCCTTTGTGTCCACCTTATGGTGGCTTTCGCCTCTGAACCTGCGGCCCAAGTTACCGTCCTTTTCGCGTGTCCCTCGCGTTAATCCGTCCCCCAGAATGAAAAGGGGCGGGTTGATCTGCTGCCACTGATCAACCCGCCGCCTTGGCCCGCTTTGCGGGATGTCCGACTGCGCGCGCCACCTGGGGGGATGTCTGCTCGCCCGCGCGCCGGATCTCTTTGGTCGATGAAAGCGAAGGCCTGTATGAAACCTGCTCTTTTAGTTTGGCTTGGGGTCGTTTGGCGCCCCGTCCCTCGTCTCATTCGATGAATTAGGGATACTATGGGAATTGATGGTCCTGCAACTGTTTTTTGCGGGAAGCCGCCGAATCCTTGACAGGGATTCCGAGGATTCGAGGGAGATTCGGGGCAAAATCAGGGCAAGAATCCGGACCAGTTGTGATCAGTTTCAGGTCAGACACTAGATGTAGATGCGAGTTGCACCTGCAAATTTTTTCCCATAGTTTCCCGTGATTCCGCCGAAAAACTCCCTAACCCGGCAAAAGTTCCCCCTACGTTCCCGCAACACTCCCCACGCCAGCACCGGAAATGCCCGCTAACACCGTTTCAACACCCGGTGATTCGCAACTTCAAGGGGTGAGCTGCGGGGTTTGGGCCATAATTTCCCATGGCGCCCATGAATTCCCGGCTGTCCCGTGAATTCCCGGACGTCCCATGAGATCCCGCGCCTGGCCGCAGGTCCCATCCGGTCCCAAATCCGGCCGCTTTCCCATCGGCGCCCATCCGCAGGGCCGCGGAACGGAAAAGACCCGCCAAAGCGGCGGGCCTGCACACATATTATACAGGGCTGCTTTTGAGGCCGTCCGGAGGCCTCAGGCCATGCCGCCCTTGACCAACCCCTCGGCGATGCGGGCATAGGCCTGGGCCATGGGCCCCTCGCCCGCCGCAATGGGGGTGCCGCTGTCGCCGGCCAGACGGGTTTCCAAGTCGATCGGCAAAGCGCCCAGGAGCGGCAGGCCCAGGGTCTCGGCCTCAGCCGCGACACCGCCATGGCCGAAGATGTGATGCTCGCCGCCGCAATCCGGGCAAGTGAAGAAGGACATATTCTCGATCAGCCCCAGCACCGGGGTCTTCAGGGTGTTGAACATGTCCATCGCCTTGCGCGCATCCAAGAGCGCCACATCCTGCGGGGTGGAGACAACAATGGCGCCAGAGAGCTCTGCCTTGGTGCAAAGGGTCAGCTGCACGTCGCCGGTGCCGGGCGGCAGATCGACGAGCAGCACGTCCAGCTCGCCCCAGTTCACCTGCCCCAGCATCTGCTGCAGCGCCCCCATCAGCATCGGGCCGCGCCAGACCACCGCCTTGGCATCATCCACCATGAAGCCGATCGACATCAGGGTGACGCCATGGGCGTGCAGCGGCTCGATGATCTTGCCGTCAGGGCTGGCGGGGCGGCCCCTGGCGCCCATCATGCGGGGCTGGGAGGGGCCATAGATGTCGGCGTCCAAGAGGCCGACCTTGCGGCCCTGTTTCGCCAGCGCCACCGCGAGGTTCGAAGACACGGTGGATTTCCCCACCCCGCCCTTGCCGGAGGCAATCGCCAGGATACGCTTGACGCCTGCCGGTTTCAGCGGCTCCGCCTGCGGTTTCGGATGGCCGCCGACCTTGAGGCTGGGCGCAGGCTGCTGCGGCGCATGGGCGGTCAGCGCGGCGGAGACGGTTTCGACGCCTTCCAAGGACAGAACCGCCGCCTCGGCGGCCTTGCGCAGGGGTTCCATCAGCTTGGCGATCTCGGGGCTGGGCGCCTCGATCACAAAGCTCACCTTGCTGCCCTCGATGCGCAGGGCGCGCAGCATATCGCGCGATACCAAAGTGCCGCCGTCCGGCAGGGCGAGGCGCTCCAATGCCGCGTGAATCTGTTCCTTTGTGGCTGCCATGGCTGCTCTCCTGCCTGTGTTCCGGCACATATATATGCAGCACTTTCCCGCCTTGGAACCCGCCATGCAGGATTGCCGCAGGCACCCGGCCGGAACAGGGGCCTGTGCTGCCGTCAACAGAAGCCCGCGCCGCCATCCGCTGCGCGCGTGCCGGTGCCGCAAAATTATACAAGTGATTAAGGAGGTGCGGAAAATATTGTCACTTATCATTAAGATACAAGATCCGCACCCATGCAAATGCTGCATAGCAGCAATGACGAAGCACGGGATTGCACCCAGCCGCGGGATCCCTAAATTACCCCTCAAGCAAGCGCTGATGAGGCGCAGGACGAGACGGTAAGACGAAGGAACGGACCCATGGCAGCAGCACATCAGATCTCCGCGGTGAACGTGGCATCCCCGGTGGGCTTCCTGGATGCGCTGCTGGTCAAGTTTGTCCGCTACCGCCTGTACCGCCAGACCGTCAACGAGCTGTCGGCGCTGTCGGGCCGCGAGCTGGCGGACCTGGGCCTGAACCGCTCGGAAATCAAGCGCGTCGCCTATCAGGCGGCTTACGAAAACAACTGATAGAGATCAGGCTCTTTCTCCTCCTCCCTTGAAGAGCCTGTCTTACGCGGCGGCATCCTCCTCCTCCCTGATGCCGCCGCACCCTATACCGGCCTCAAAGCCGGGCTTAAATCACCGGGATCTCCTCCTCCCTGAATTCCGGTGTTTGACAGAACGGCGGCGCCCCTCCTCCTCCCTGGGCGCCGCCGTTTTTGTTTGCATGGTCAAAAATTGTCGCGCTCTTGCAACGCCGGTGCCGGTTTCCTGTTATCGGATGGCATGTCAGGCTGGTTTTATGTCCGGACGGACAGCAGGCTTTGCAGGATAGCGCCATGAAGTTCATCCACCTCACCGATATTCATCTAACCCGCCCCGGCGCGGCGCTGCACGGCAGCGATCCGGCCGCTAATCTGATGCGGGTGCTGGCGGATATTGCCGAGTGGCACCGGGACGCCGCGTTCTGCGTGATCTCCGGCGATCTGGCGGATGAGGGTGCCCCCGCAGCCTATGGCTGGCTGCAGGAGCAGCTGGCGGCGTTTCCTCTGCCGGTCTTTCTGATGCTGGGCAATCATGATGTACGGGAGAATTTCCTGAGCGTCTTTGCGGACCATCCCCGCGACGGCGGCGGGTTTGTGCAGCACAGCCATACGGCGGGCGGTGCGCGGTTCCTGTTCCTCGACACGCTGACCGGGGGCCCAGGCGTGCATGACGGCGAGTTGTGCGCAGAGCGGCTGGCCTGGCTGGAAGAGGAGCTGGAAGCGGCGGGCGATGCGCCGGTGTTCCTGTTCCTGCACCATCCGCCGTTTGACATCGGCCTGCCTTATGTGGACGAGATCAAACTGCGGGATCCGGAAGCGTTTCACGCGGCACTCAAGAAGGGGCGGAATATCCGCCACATCTTCTACGGCCACATCCACCGGATGACCTATGTGAACTGGCGCGGCTACAGCTTTACCTCGCTGCCCAGCACCAACCACCAGATCCCGCTGGTGCCGGAACGGGCCGGAGGCGACTACAGCGTCGAACCGATGGCCTATGGCGTGGTGCAGGTGAGCGATGATCAGGTGACGGTGCATTTCGACGCTTATTTGGACCGGCCAGGCCAGGGGGCTGCCTCCTAAGTGGAACTGCTCTGGATTCTGCTAGTACTGCTGTCGGCAGTCACCCACCCGCTTCGGGATCTGACGCTGAAAGGCGTGGCGCATCCGGTGTCCAGCTACACCGGCGTGTGCCTGTCATGGGTGGTGTTTGCCAGCATTCATATGGCGCTGGCAGGGCACAGCCCTGCCCTGCCCTCTGACGTGTGGCCGATGGTTCTGACCTCGGCGCTGGGTCTGACGGTTTACTATTACGGCACGCTGTCGGCGCTGCGGCGCGGGAATGTCTCAGCCTATTACCCGATCGTGCGTTCCTCACCCTTGGCGATCGCCGCGTTCAGCTGGCTGATGCTGGACCGCAGCTATAGCGGTGCGGCCTTGCTGGGGATGGGGCTGATCATCTGGGCCGGGCTGATGATCCAGAAGGGCAAGGGGCGGCTGCTGGATGATCCGCGCGCCTTTGCGATGGCTGTGACGGCGATGCTTGGATCCGCCGCCTATTCGATCTCCGATGCGGCAGCGATGCAGGGCGCCGCCAGCGCGCCGTTTCTGTTCTGGACCTACATCCTGGTGACGCTGGCAATGGGCGCCTTGCGCGCCTGGGAGGACCGGGGGCGATCGGCGCCATTGCTGGGCGTGGTGCGCGGCTGGGCAGAGAACCCCTGGCGCATCCTGTTCGCAGGCCTGAGCTCCTATCTTTCCTACCTCTTGATCCTGCGGGTGTTCCAACTGGGGGCGGAGGCTGCCGCGGTCAGTGCGGTGCGGCAGGTGTCGATCCCGGTCTCGGTAATCCTGGCGGCGCTGGTGCTGAAGGAGCCGCGCGGTCTCAGCCGCCTGGGCTGGGCGGTGCTGATAGCTGCGGGCATTGCGATGATTGCACTGCGTTGACGGCGCAGCCTTCGCCCCGCTTCTTCACGCAAACTTCTGAAGGAGGGGGTGGCGCGGGCGCCGCGGGCAGCAGAGCTGCCCGCGGCGCCCGCGCCCGGATCGGATCGCGCAGCGATCCGATCCGCCGGTCAAACCGGCGTGATACAAGACTTCAGAACGGCACGTCGTCGGTGGCAGTCACGAATTTGGCCACCACTTTCTTGGCCCCGGCCTTCTCGAAATCCACCTCCAGCTTGTCGCCCTCAATGCCAATGATGGCGCCATAGCCGAACTTCTGGTGGAACACCCGCTCACCCAGGGTGAAGCTGGAGGTGGCGGTGAGGTCGATCACCGAATGCTTGCTCTCCTTGGGCTGGGAAAGCCCGTATTGCCCGGCGCGCGCCTGCATCCTTTTCCAGCCGGGGGAATTGTAGCCATCGGCCTGCGCCACGCGCTCGTCGATGGTGGATTTCACCTGCCCTGCCCCGGGCGCCGCAGCACCGTAGCCGCCGCCGTAGAGGCCCGGCGGGGTCAGCACCTCGACGTGCTCCTCTGGCAGCTCGTCAATGAAGCGGGAGGGCAGCTGCGACTGCCATTGGCCGAACACCCGGCGGTTGCCGGCAAAGGAGATGGTGCAGATCTCCTCTGCCCTTGTGATGCCGACATAGGCAAGGCGGCGCTCCTCCTCGAGACCTTTCTGGCCGCTTTCATCCATCGAGCGCTGCGAGGGGAACAGACCGTCCTCCCAGCCCGGCAGGAACACCGCGGGGAACTCCAGGCCCTTGGCGGCGTGCAGGGTCATGATCGAGACCTTCTCGTCTGCGTCCTGCTTGTCATTGTCCATCACCAGGCTGACGTGCTCGAGGAAGCCTTGCAGGTTCTCGAAGAACTCCAGCGCCTTCACCAGCTCTTTGAGGTTTTCCAGGCGGCCGGGCGAATCCGGATTTTTGTCGTTCTGCCACATGGTGGTGTAGCCGCTCTCATCCAGGATGATCTCGGCCAGTTCCATATGGGTCATGTCCGCGTCGCCGGCCATGTGGCCCCAGCGGGCAATGCCCTCAACCAGCTGACGCAGGGCGCCGCCGCCCTTACCCTTGATCTGGCCCAACTCGACCGCCAGCCGGGCGCCTTCGACCAGGGAGACACCGTGCTCGCGGGCAATGCCCTGGATGGTCTGCTGCGCCTTGTCGCCAAGGCCGCGCTTGGGGGTGTTGACGATGCGTTCAAATGCCAGGTCGTCGTCGGGGGAGACCACAACCCGGAAATAGGCCATGGCATCGCGGATCTCCATCCGCTCATAGAAGCGCGGACCGCCGATCACCCGGTATGGCAGGCCGATGGTCAGGAAGCGGTCCTCAAACGCGCGCATCTGGTGCGAGGCACGGACCAGGATCGCCATGCTGTTGAGGCCGATAGGTGCCTGGCCGCGGGTGCCGCGCTGCATCGCCTCGATTTCCTCGCCGATCCAGCGGGCCTCTTCCTCGCCGTCCCAATGGCCGATCAGGCGGACCTTCTCGCCATCGCCGGCATCGGTCCACAGCTCCTTGCCCAGGCGGCCGGCATTGCCGCGGATGACGTTGGAAGCTGCCGCCAGGATATGGCCGGTGGAGCGGTAGTTCTGCTCCAGCCGCACCACCATGGCGCCAGGGAAATCCTTTTCGAACCGCAGGATGTTGCCGACCTCGGCGCCGCGCCAGCCATAGATCGACTGATCGTCGTCGCCGACGCAGCAGACATTCTTATGCGCGCCTGCCAGGAGCCGCAGCCAGAGATACTGGGCAACGTTGGTATCCTGGTATTCGTCCACCATGATGTAGCGGAACCAGCGCTGGTATTGCTCCAGCACGTCCGGATGGTTCTGGAAAATCGTCACCATGTGCAGGAGCAGGTCGCCGAAATCCACCGCGTTCAGCTCGCGCAGGCGGGTCTGATACAAAGCGTAGAACTCGGTGCCGCGGCTGTTATAGGCGCTGGCATCGCCTGCGGGCACCTTCTCGGGCGTCAGGGCGCGGTTTTTCCAGTCGTCAATAATGTTCGCCAGCATCCGCGCTGGCCAGCGTTTGTCGTCGACACCCGCAGCCTGGATCAGCTGTTTCAGCAGGCGGATCTGGTCGTCGGTGTCCAGAATCGTGAAGTTCGACTTCAGCCCCGCCAGTTCGGCGTGGCGGCGCAAGAGCTTCACGCAGATCGAGTGGAAGGTGCCGAGCCAGGGCATCCCCTCGACCGCCTGGCCAAGCATGCCGCCAACCCGCTCTTTCATCTCCCGGGCCGCCTTGTTGGTGAAGGTCACCGACAGGATCTCATTCGGGCGGGCGCGGCCGGTGCTGAGGAGATGCACGATGCGGGTGGTCAGCGCCTTGGTTTTGCCGGTGCCGGCGCCTGCCAGCATCAGAACCGGGCCATCGAGGCATTCCACCGCCTCGCGCTGCGCCGGGTTCAGCGTGTCCAGATAGGGCATCGGCCGCGCTGCCATGGCGCGGGACGACAGCGATGCGCCCTCAAAGGCGTCCATTTCGTCGAAACTGCTCATGACGGCGATCCTAACCTGATTCAAGCCCGGCGGAAAGAGGACGTTCACAGTCTGTTCCGGCAATTTCCGGCCTCGCCCCAGGGATGGCGCGGCAGGGCAGGCCGGCAGCATTTTAATCAATCTTTCCGGTCTATTGCGTCAGGTTAACGGTACCGAAATTTCTCTCTGGCACAATCAGAAGGCTGCATCATCGCAGCGAAACTCAATTGAGCAGGCACCCCGCATGACCCCAGGCCTCAGGTCCACCATCGCAGACAAGATCCGCAGCATGACATTGATCTTCGTGCTGATCATTGCCGCGGCCGCCTCTGGCTGGGCGGTTTTTGCCGTGCCGGAGCCGATCGTCGACCGGATGCTGGAGGCGGATATCCGCAAACAGGCGGAGCATTGGCAGCGGCGGGTGATGCTGCATATGAAACATGGCGAAGAATCGTTCGAAACCGGCGCCATTGAGCCTGAGGATGCCCGCGAGCTTGCCCTGGTGCCCGAGGAATCGGACGTGTTCCGGTTCCGTCTTCTGACCAGCGCGGGAGAGGTGTTCTGGTCCACGCGCTATGACGAGATCGGCGAGTTCGACAGCAATGAATTCTTCTCGACCCAGGTGGCGCGCGGGCATGTTTATTACATGCATGAAACGCTCCCCGCCTATGACGTCGACGGGTTTCCCCTGCAAAGCAGCGGGTTTGACAGCACCCTGACCCGGGAGGTGGCGCGGGTCTATATGCCGCTGATGCACAACGGGCATTTCGACGGGGCCATCGATTTTTACACGGACATCACCGATTTGCGGGAAACCTTCGTCGACAGGGCCCGCATATCGCTGGTGGTTCTGACGTCGGTCGCGATGCTGGCGATGGCGATTGCGGTGCTGGTGGTGCTGCGGACCAACCGCATGCGGATGAACCAGCTGAAGGCGCGGGCGGCCAAGGACCAGGAGGTCATGGCCAGCCAGATGCAGCTGGCGCGCGAGGTCAAGCTTTTGGGCGAGTTGAACGAATGGCTGCAGTCCTGCCGCACGCTGGACGAGCTGTTCAAGATGGTGTCGGAATTCATGAGCCACCTGCTGCCGGATGCGGAAGGCAGCATCTATGTGTTCTCCAACTCCCGCGATGTGCTGGACGGCTGCGTCAGCTGGAACGGCGGCGAGATGAAGGACCATATCCAGCCGGACGAGTGCTGGGGGCTGCGCCGCGGCCGCACCTATGAATACGGCGCCTCGGAGGTGGAGTTCACCTGCAACCACGCTGCCCCGCATGACGGGCGGTCCTATTTCTGCTTCCCGATCCTGGCCCATGGCGAAACGGTCGGGCTGATGCATCTGCGGGCACGGCCGGCGCGGGCCGGGGATTTTGCCACCTGCAAGCCGCTGGCGCAGATGTGCGCCGAGCAGATCAGCATGGCGATTGCCAATGTGCGGATGCGCGACCAGCTGCATGAGCAGTCGGTGCGCGACCCGCTGACCGGGCTGTTCAACCGCCGCCACATGAACGACAGCCTGCGCAAGTTCCTCAACAACAGCGAGCTGAACTGCAACCGGCTGAGCGTGGTTGCCATCGACGTCGACCACTTCAAGAAATTCAACGACAATCACGGCCATGACGCCGGCGACATGGTGCTGCGCGCGGTCAGCACCGCGCTGGAGCAGGCCTGCGACGGCGACGAGGTTGCCTGCCGGCCCGGCGGCGAGGAGTTCACCCTGATCCTGCCGGGCATCACGCCGGAGGATGCGCTGACCCGGGCTGAACTGCTGCGCCAGTCGATTGAGGAAGTGACCGTGCGTTACGGCGAAAAGAACCTGCCGGGCATCACCATCTCGGCCGGGGTGGCGCATTACCCGGCGCATGGGCTGCTGCCGCAGGATCTGCTGCGGGTCGCGGATGAGGCGCTGTATGCGGCCAAGGCCAAGGGGCGCAACCAGGTCTGCGTGGCCAGCCGCGGCAAGGACCGCGGCGGTGCGGAGGATAGCAGCGCACCCCAGGCGGCCCCGCAGGACCGGCGCGCGGCCGGGTAAGGCCCGGGCGCATGGGCCGCTAACACTGCGCGGGGGCTGGACATTTGCCGCCCTGCCCGCCCAAATGCGCGGATGGATCTGCATCAGCGCTACCCCGGTCTCGACGATCTGAAACGCCGCGCCAAGGCGCGGCTGCCGCAGTTTGTCTGGGATTACCTGGACAGCGGCACCGGGGCGGAGGCGGCCCGGGCGCGCAACCGCGCAGGCCTGGACCGGATCGGCCTGCTGCCGTCGGTCCTGCATGGCGAGATGGCGCCTGAGCTGGCGTGCAGCTTCCTGGGCAGCCGCCACGCCCTGCCCTTCGGCATCGCGCCGGTGGGCATGTCCGGGCTGATCTGGCCGGATGCCGAAGCCATCCTGGCCCGCAGTGCCGCCGCAGCAGGCATCCCCTTCTGCCTCTCGACCGTCGCCAGCCAGGCGCCCGAGGACCTGGCACCGCACCTGGGCAAAGACGCCTGGTTCCAGCTGTACCCGCCCAAGGACGAAGGGATGCGCGCCGATCTGCTGGCGCGGGCCCGGGATGCCGGGTTCAGGACACTGGTGCTGACGGTGGATGTGCCGGCTGCCTCGCGCCGGGAGCGGCAAACGCGGTCCGGCCTCACCCAGCCGCCGCGCCTGACCCCGCGGCTGCTGGCGCAGATCGCCCGGCGCCCGGCCTGGGCGCTGGGGATGGCACGGCAAGGAATGCCGCGGATGCGCACGCTGGACAAATACCTGACTGCGCCGCAGGCCAACCTGCCGCCCACCGCCCACATCGGCTATCTGCTGCGCACCTCGCCCGATTGGACCTATGTGGAGTGGCTGCGCCGGAACTGGGAGGGCCGCTTCATTGTCAAAGGCGTGCTGCGCGCAGAGGATGCCCGCAGGCTGCAGGAGACCGGCGCGGATGCCATCTGGGTCTCCAACCATGGCGGCCGCCAGTTCGACGGCTGCCCGGCGGCAATTGACCTGCTGCCGGAAATCCGCGCGGCGGCGGACCTGCCGCTGGTGTTCGACAGCGGCATCGAGGGCGGGCTGGATATTCTGCGGGCGCTGGCGCTGGGAGCGGATTTCATCATGCTGGGCCGCGCCTTCCATTATGCGCTGGCTGCCCTGGGCGCAGCCGGCCCGGCGCATCTGTGCGGCATGCTGGCCAAGGACATGCAGGCCAACATGAGCCAGCTGGGCACTGCGGACCTGGCCGCCTTGCGCGAACTGACACCGCGCAGCGTCTAGGCTCAGGCAGTCCGCTCAAGCCGGTCGAAGGCCGCGAGAAAGTCGCGCACCACCTGCCGCACTGTGGATTCATCCCCGCGGTCGGGGCTGTTGATCGGGATCAGGTCCTGCAGCGAGAACACGTGCTTGCGCGCCGGCTCCGGCAGGGTTTGCGGCTCTGAAAACGCCATCCGCCAGGCCGGGAAAGCGCGGGCGCCGGCCGGTTCACTGACCAAAACCCGGATATTGCCGTGCCGCTTGTCGGACTGGATCCGCTGGAAAATGGCGGCCAGCGCCTGGGCTGGCCCCTCGATCACCTGCAGGAACCATCCCTTGTGGCCCACCAGGATTCCGGTGAGGTCTGCGGCCTGGTTGGAGGCCTGGGCGCGTTCGACAATTCTGGCCAGCTCCGGGCTGGACATGGGGCGGGCGGCCTGGCTCACATAGATAATACGGTGCATTCAAGGTCTCCTTTGCAACTGCCCCGGGCGGCGGCCGGGCAAACGGACATCTTTCAGCCTGTTCCTAAGGATAGCAGCGCGGGCGCCATACGGCCTGATGGCAAAAGAATAGCCCCGCGCGCATCGGTTCAGGCAAAGCGCCCCGGGGGCCGGAAGCGGCGGAAGTCAAAGCAATAAAATTTCGTTACGGATGGCCGAAAATCCCGCCCGGACCCGTAACAAAAAGCCGAAAACAGGCCGCATGAGAGCGCAATCATGCCGGTTCTACCCAGAACTACGGTTGTCTCTGCCGTTATTATCCGCCTAACACTGCACCAACTTGCACGGACCCCGAGGGTGAAATGACCGACTTCAAAAAGATCCTGATTGCCAACCGAGGTGAGATTGCGATCCGCGTGATGCGCGCTGCCAACGAAATGGGCAAACGCACCGTCGCCGTCTATGCCGAGGAAGACAAGCTCGGCCTGCACCGGTTCAAGGCGGATGAAGCCTACCGGATCGGCGAAGGCATGGGGCCTGTTGCGGCCTATCTGTCGATCGACGAAATCATCCGCGTCGCATTGGAAAGCGGCGCCGATGCGATCCACCCCGGTTACGGCCTGCTGTCCGAAAACCCGGACTTTGTCGATGCTTGCGCGCGCAACGGCATCACCTTCATCGGCCCCAAGGCGGAAACCATGCGGGCGCTTGGCGACAAGGCCTCGGCGCGGAAAGTGGCGATTGCGGCCGGCGTGCCGGTGATCCCGGCCACCGAGGTGCTGGGCGACGACATGGAGGCGATCCGCAAGGAAGCCGCCGAAATCGGCTACCCCTTGATGCTGAAAGCCTCCTGGGGCGGCGGCGGCCGCGGCATGCGCCCGATCCTGGGCGAAGACGAGGTTGAGGAGAAGGTTCTGGAAGGCCGCCGCGAGGCGGAAGCCGCCTTTGGCAACGGCGAGGGTTATCTGGAAAAGATGATCACCCGTGCCCGCCACGTCGAGGTGCAGATCCTGGGCGACAAGCACGGCGAGATCTATCACCTGTGGGAGCGTGACTGCTCGGTTCAACGCCGCAACCAGAAAGTGGTTGAGCGCGCCCCTGCCCCCTATCTGAGCGAAGAGCAGCGGGCCGAGCTGTGCGACCTGGGCCGCAAGATCTGCCAGCATGTGAACTATGAATGCGCGGGCACCGTCGAATTCCTGATGGATATGGAATCGGGCAAGTTCTACTTCATCGAAGTGAACCCGCGGGTGCAGGTGGAGCATACCGTGACCGAAGAGGTCACCGGCATCGACATCGTGCAGGCGCAGATCCTGATCGCCGAGGGCAAACCGATTGCCGAAGCCACCGGCAAAGCCAGCCAGGCCGACATCCGCCTCAATGGCCACGCGCTGCAGACGCGTGTCACCACCGAGGATCCGCTGAACAACTTCATCCCGGATTACGGCCGCATCACTGCCTACCGCTCGGCCACCGGCATGGGCATCCGCCTGGACGGCGGCACCGCATATGCGGGCGGCGTGATCACCCGGTATTATGACTCGCTGCTGACCAAAGTGACCGCCTGGGCGCCGACGCCCGAGAAGGCGATTGCCCGCATGGACCGCGCGCTGCGCGAATTCCGGGTGCGCGGTGTCAGCACCAACATCGCGTTCGTTGAGAACCTGCTGAAGCACCCGACCTTCCTGTCGAATGAATACACTACCAAATTCATCGACGAGACCCCGGACCTGTTCAGCTTCAAGAAACGCCGCGACCGCGGCACCAAGGTGCTGACCTATATCGCCGACATCACCGTGAACGGCCATCCGGAGACCGAAGGCCGCGCAGCCCCCGCTGCCGACCTGAAAGAGCCGCGCGCGCCGCACGCGGAGCCGGGCAACCTGCCCTATGGCACCCGCAATCTGCTGGAGCAGAAGGGCGCACAGGCTGTTGCCGACTGGATGAAGGCGCAGCGCCAGCTGCTGCTGACCGACACCACCATGCGCGACGGCCACCAGTCGCTGCTGGCCACCCGGATGCGCTCGATCGACATGATCAAGGTGGCGCCGGCCTATGCCCAGCATCTGAACCAGCTGTTCTCGGTTGAATGCTGGGGCGGTGCGACGTTCGATGTGGCCTACCGCTTCCTGCAGGAATGCCCCTGGCAGCGCCTGCGCGACCTGCGCGAGCGGATGCCGAACCTGATGACCCAGATGCTGCTGCGCGCCTCTAACGGGGTGGGCTACACCAACTATCCGGACAATGTGGTGCAGGAGTTCGTGCGCCAGGCGGCAGAGACTGGTGTTGATGTGTTCCGCGTCTTCAACTCGCTGAACTGGGTCGAGAACATGCGCGTCGCCATGGATGCGGTGGTCGAGAGCGGCAAGGTCTGCGAAGGCACCGTCTGCTATACCGGCGACATCCTGGATCCGAACCGCTCCAAGTACGACCTGAAATATTATGTCGGCATGGCCAAGGAAATGGAGGCCGCTGGCGCCCATATCCTGGGTCTGAAGGACATGGCGGGCCTGCTGAAGCCGGCCTCAGCGCGGGTGCTGATCAAGGCGCTGAAGGAAGAGGTCGGCCTGCCGGTCCACTTCCACACCCATGACACCTCCGGCATTGCCGGCGCCACCATCCTGGCCGCCGCGGATGCGGGTGTCGACGCAGTGGATGCGGCGATGGACGCCTTCTCGGGCGGCACCTCGCAGCCCTGCCTGGGCTCGATCGTCGAGGGCCTGCGCAACACCGACCGCGACACTGGTATCGACATCGCCAAGGTGCGCGAGATCTCCGGCTACTGGGAGCAGGTGCGCGGCCAGTATGCGGCCTTTGAATCGGGCCTCGCAGCCCCGGCTTCGGAGGTTTACCTGCACGAGATGCCGGGCGGCCAGTTCACCAACCTGAAGGCGCAGGCGCGCTCGCTAGGTCTGGAAGAGAAATGGGCCGATGTGGCGCAGACCTATGCGGATGTGAACCAGATGTTCGGCGATATCGTCAAGGTGACGCCATCGTCCAAAGTGGTTGGCGACATGGCGCTGATGATGGTCAGCCAGGGCCTGACCCGCGATGAGGTGGAAAACCCGGAAACCGACGTGGCCTTCCCGGACTCGGTTGTCGACATGATGCGCGGCAACCTGGGCCAGCCTCCGGGCGGCTTCCCGGAAGGGATCGTCTCCAAGGTGCTGAAAGGTGAAGCCCCGAATGTCGAGCGCCCCGGCGCCCATCTGGAGCCGGTCGACCTGGAAGCGGTGCGCGCGGAGCTCAGCAAAGAACTGGAAGGCTTTGCCGTCGATGACGAGGATCTGAACGGCTATCTGATGTATCCGAAGGTGTTCCTGGATTACATGGGCCGTCACCGCCAGTACGGCCCGGTGCGCAGCTTGCCGACCAAGACCTTCTTCTACGGCATGGAGCCGGGTGACGAGATCACCGCTGAGATCGACCCGGGCAAGACCCTGGAAATCCGCCTGCAGGCGGTGGGCGAGACCGACGAGAAGGGCGAAGTGAAGGTCTTCTTCGAGCTGAACGGCCAGCCCCGCGTGATCCGGGTGCCGAACCGCCTGGTCAAGGCCTCGACCCAAGCCAACCCCAAGGCGGAAGCGGGCAACGCAAACCACGTCGGCGCGCCGATGCCGGGTGTGGTGGCAAGCGTGGCGGTTCAGGCAGGCCAGCAGGTGCATGAAGGCGACATGCTGCTGACCATCGAAGCGATGAAGATGGAAACCGGCATCCACGCCGAGCGCGACGCGGTGGTCAAGGCCGTCCACGTCACCGCAGGCGGCCAGATCGACGCCAAGGACCTGCTGATCGAGCTGGAATAAGCCAGCGGATCAGCATTAAAGTTCAAGCTGCGGCCAGCCTTTGGCCGCAGCTTTTCTTTTTGGGAGTTTCAAATGATTAAGCCATTGCTTTTGTCGGCCGCTCTGGCCCTTGGCGCGACCGCTGCTGCAGCCGGTGATCCGGTCATTCAATTCGAAACGAGCGATGCGGAAATGAATGCCGCTATCGCCTCGGCCCAGGGCTCTATGGACTCCTTCTTTGCCCATGTCCTCGACAGCCAAGGCAAGGCGGCCGGCGGCGCCATGGTCAAGGTGGCGCTGAAAACCAGCTATGGTCACGAGAACATTTGGGTGGACCAAATTACCCTTGCAGCAGATGGCGGGATGACCGGCAGACTGGCTAATGAACCCAATGATCTCCCTGGCAAGCACTTTGGCGATATTGTGAATTTCGACCGGACAGACCTGCGCGATTGGAGCCTGTTTACCGGCTCGGAGCTGTACGGCAATTTCACCACCCGGGTGATGGTGCCGCATTTGGACGAGGAAAACCGGGCACAGATGGAACAGTTGCTGTCGAAGCATCCCCTGCCGGCGGGCTGGTAAGCTGAACCGCGCCTGCGCCGGCTTCCGGCCTGCCGGAGCATTTTATTATCCTTAAACTTGACCTGCAGGCCCGGCGCTCCAAAACTCAAAGCAGTTGATTTGTTTTGAGGTTTCTGATGGCTGTTCCCAAGCTCTCTGCCCCTGTGGGGCAATCCCCGCGTGAAAGTGAAGGCAAACCGGTCAAGAACAACGGCGACGACGTGCTCTTGGTGCGCCGGATGCTGGAGGCCAACAAGATCGGCCCGCTGGGCACCTCCAAGAAGGTTGACGCGGGGCTTTTGAAGGCAATCGGGACTTATCAGAAGAAGATCGGGTTCAAACGTCCTGATCAGGTGGTGGACCCGGGCGGCCGCACCGTCACCGCGCTGCTGCCCAAGTTCAAGGCGCAGGTGGCGGCAGAGGAGAAAGCCGCCAAGGAGCCCAAGCTGGAGGTGACCTTCCGCGGCAAGAAGATCCTGGTCACCCAGAAGGAATACGACAAGCTGAAGGCGGAGGTGATCAAGAACCTGACGCCCTACATGAAGTCGCTGATCAAGAACCAGAAATCCTGCCTGGAAACCTATCAGAGCTATCTCGACACCGCGATGATCAAGGACGGGGTGCTGAACGCGGTGGCGCAGGCGATCATCATCAAGGCGGGATCGGTCAAGATGCCCGACAACAAGCTGGCGACCCGCTCAATCAGCGCGGCGGGCAAGCTGGAGCGGGCGATGTCGTCGAAGGATCTGAAGCTGATCGACGAGGCGCTGCCGGCAGCGGAGAAGGCGATCAATGCGTTCAGCGACGATCTGTTGCGGTTTTTGAAGGAATTCACCGGCTCGGCTCAGACCACCGGCACGGTGCTGATGGTCAGCTCAGCCGTGTGCTTTGCAGTGGTGGGGGCGCTGGCGACGCCGGTGCTGGTCACGGGCGCGGGCATGAGCGTGGGAACGGCCACGGTTGTATCGGGCGCCGGCGTCGGCGTGCTGCAAAGCGCCAGCCAGGAGCTGGGCAAACACGCCAGCGGCCAGAAGGTGACGGTGTGGTCCTCGGTCCAGTCTATCGTGATCGACGGCACCATCGGCGGGCTGACCGCCGGCATCGGCAGCAAGATCCCGCTGGGGTTCTGCGATGACATGGCCAAGGCGGTGGCGCCGCGGCTCGCGTCCAAGGTGCCGTTCATGGCAACCAAGGAGCTGGAGAAATTCATCGCCAACTACATCGCGGGCTCCGGCCAGGAGGTGATCAAATCGGCGATTGGCGAGGCCATCAAGGTGGTGGGCAAGATCGCCAAATCGGGCAAGGCGCCAACCGAGAAGGATTTCAACGACGCGGTTCAAAGCGTGCTGTACTCGGCGCTGCTGGGCGGGCTGGTCAAGAATCTGGGCGGGTTCCAGAAGAAATGGGCCTATAAGAACAAGGACATGCTGCAAGGCAAGATCCTTCCCGACCGCTTTGCCAAACTGGCCAAGGACAACAAGATTCCCAATACGCTGAAGGCGAAACTGTGGGCGGAAGTGTCCAACAAGGTCAGCGACGAGATGCTGAAGGCGGGCTATGGCGCGGTGATCAGTGCGGCGTCGGGCAAGGAGAGCGAGAGCCAGCTGACCGACATGGCGGCCAAGGCGGTGGAGAAGGACAAGAAGCTGCAGAAGCTGGTCGATGCCGAGATGCTGAAAGCGATGAAGAAGCTGAAGATCGAAGCGAAATAGGCGCGGGCTGCGAGGAAACGGAATTCGGCGCGAACTCCGTCCCGGAAAACACATGTTTTCCGAGCCGTTTTCTTTGCAAGAAAACGGCGCAGCCTCAGACCGGGCGCCCAGGCACATGCGGCAGTTTTGCGGTTTCCACCTGCACCGGCTTGATGTCTTCGATCCGGCCGGTCCGCTCGCCCTGCTGCGGGGCGGCCTGCAGGGCCATCCCCAAGGCAATTGCCGCGCTGAGACCGCCAATCCGGGCACCGTCTTTCAATTGCATCCCGCCAATCCTCTGATTGCAAATCCGGCTGTTCGGGGATGAAACGCCCCCGCCCGGACATTCCGTCGCGGCGTTGACAGATTTTTTGCCGATCGCATGATTTTCCGCTTGCAGCCTGCGCTCCGAGACCCTATTCCACCGCTCACCGGATGGCAGCGCGGGCGTAGCTCAGGGGTAGAGCATTACCTTGCCAAGGTAAGGGTTGTGAGTTCGAATCTCATCGCCCGCTCCATCGGAAAACGAACAGGCCGTCCCTCGGGGCGGCCTTTCGCTTTTCAGCATTTACGCATAGTCTGGCCGGGGCGGAAATCCTTGTGCGGAATCACCTTACCGCTTAGGAACAGAGCAAGAACGCGAACGGACGGGCAGAGCAGAATGCTGACATCGGTAGAACTATGCGCAGGTGCGGGCGGCCAGGCCCTTGGGCTGGAAAAGGCAGGCTTTGACCACACGGCGCTGGTGGAGATCGACAAGCATTGCTGTGCCACCCTGCGCCACAACCGCCCCCAGTGGAACGTGCTGGAAGAGGACGTGCGCAAGTTCAAGGAGGTTGCGGGCGATTACAAAGGCATCGACCTGCTGGCAGGCGGCCTGCCCTGCCCGCCGTTTTCGGTGGCCGGCAAGCAACTGGGCGAGAAGGACGAGCGCAACCTGTTCGACGACGCGATCGGGATCGTTGATGCCACCCGCCCCCGCGCGGTGATGATCGAAAACGTGCGCGGGTTTCTGGATGCGGTGTTCTCCGACTACCGGGAAAAACTTAAGAAGCAGCTGGCGAAACTGGGGTACGAGACCGACTGGCGGCTGCTGAATGCCTCTGACTTTGGCGTGCCGCAGCTGCGGCCGCGGGTGGCGATTGTCGCTCTGCGCAAGGAATTCGCCGGGCAGTTCAACTGGCCCGAGCCGCTGCCGCATAACCCGCCGACTGTTGGCGCCACGCTGATCGATCTGATGAAGGAGCGCGGCTGGCGCGGGGCGGAGGATTGGGCCGCCAAGGCAGATGAAATTGCTCCGACCATCGTTGGCGGCTCCAAGAAACATGGCGGGCCGGATCTGGGCCCGACCCGGGCGCGGCGCGCCTGGGCGGCGCTGGGGGTCGAGGGGCGCACCATCGCGAATGAGGCACCGGACCCGTTCCACAACGACATGCCGCGGCTGACGGTGCGGATGGTGGCGCGTATTCAGGGCTTTCCGGATGAGTGGCATTTCACCGGCGCCAAGACCAATGCTTACCGCCAGGTCGGCAACGCCTTCCCGCCGCCGGTGGCAGAGGCGGTGGCGCGGGAGCTGAAGGCAGCGATTGCCAAGCCGAACCTGCATGCTGTGCGGGCGTAAAGCCTCCCCCCTGTCAACACCCCCTTCCATGACACACGGAGGGCAGCGCGCAACCGCGGGCGGAAGCGTAGCGCCCGCCCGTGGGGGCGGTTGGGCGCTGCCCGGCCTGTCGGCCGGGCGGGACATCCAACGAAGTTCCTCTCTATGAAACAAAAGCTCCCAGACAGCCTGGTCCTGCCGGGCCATCCCGACTTCGGCCTCCTGTTCCCGCTGGTAGAGGAGATCACCACCCGTGCGGGCGGCGCCTTGGCGCTGGAATACGATGTGCCGCAGATGCTGCGCCAGTGCATCGACGATGTGATCATGACACCCAAGACCGGCCGGCGTGCTTATGAGGAATTGGAGAAGACCGAGAAGACCTATATCGGCACAAGGGTCGAGATTGAGCTGCGGGCGCTCTTGAAACTCCGCAAGGGGCGGTTGGATACCGAAATCCTGGGCCAGGATGTCGACATCAAACACACCATGGGCACCAACTGGATGATCCCGACCGAGGCGATTGACTGCGCCTGCCTGCTGGTCGCCGCCGATGAGGTCCGGGCGCGCTGCTACCTCGGCCTGATCATCGCACGGCCCGAATACCTGACACACGGCCAGAACAAGGATGCCAAGCGCAGTATCTCCGCCGAGGGGTTCCGGCATATCCTGTGGCTGCTGAAAGACCAGCCCTACCCCGCCAATTTCTGGCGCACGGCGGATGAGGCCGCGGTGGAGCAGATCTTTGCGGGAGAGACCGGCAACGAGAGGATGGCGCGGCTGTTCCGGCTGATCCAGGGCCGCCCGGTGCCGCGCGACGTGGTGGAGGCGGTGGCCCAGCAGAAGGACTTCATGCGCCGGATCCGCGCCGACGGCGGCCATGGCACCCGGGACATTCTGGCGCGCGAGCGGATCGTGCTGCTGGAGGGCCAGAAGGATGCCCAGCTGATCAAGGCACTGGAGCTGCCGCCCTGCCCGGCCAGCGCCTTCATTTCCTGCCGGATTGAAAGCAGCTACCATGCCCGCATGGTGGAACAATCCAGGCATCACGTGGAATGGCCGACAGCCTGACACCTGAACAGCGCAGCGCCAATATGGCCAAGATCCGCGCCAAGCATACCAAGCCGGAAATGCTGGTGCGGCGGATGGTGCATGGAATGGGCTACCGCTACCGGCTGCACCGCAAGGACCTGCCCGGCAAGCCGGACCTGGTGTTCGGGCCGCGGCGCAAGGTGATCTTTGTGCATGGCTGCTTCTGGCATCTGCACGACTGCCGCGACGGGCGCATCCCCGCCTCGCGACGGGACTATTGGGAACCCAAGCTGCTGCGCAATGTGGAACGCGACGCCGAGCATCTGGCCGCGCTGGAAGGTGCAGGGTGGCAGGTGCTGACCGTCTGGGAATGCGAGACCAAGGATGCGGAGGCGCTGGAGGCGCGGCTGCGCACCTTCCTGAGCAAGCAAAATTAGGTTTATCCACAGATACTTGAGCGGGCTTTCATTTTTCCGCTTGCAGGCCTTCGGGGAAAGCCCTACATACCGGCTCATCGAATGGCAGCGCGGGCGTAGCTCAGGGGTAGAGCATTACCTTGCCAAGGTAAGGGTTGTGAGTTCGAATCTCATCGCCCGCTCCATTCGAAACCGAAAAGGCCGCCCTTTGGGGCGGCTTTTTAGTTTTCAGGCCGCCGCCGGACCGCCTCCGGACCCTCGGCATTTTCTTTACCTTCCTGTCATTTTCCGCTTGCGGTGCAGCCCCGGATTTCCTATTCACCGCCTCACCGGATGGCAGCGCGGGCGTAGCTCAGGGGTAGAGCATTACCTTGCCAAGGTAAGGGTTGTGAGTTCGAATCTCATCGCCCGCTCCATTCGAAACCGAAAAAGCCGCCCTCCGGGGCGGCTTTTCGCTTTTTCAGCTTCCCCAATCTAATTTGATCAAATTCCTTTTGACCTGCGATGCAAAGCCGGCCAATGCTACCGGAAAAGGCGCCCCTTAGGTCATTTGAGGGGCGGTTCGCGCAAGGAGTTTGGCCATGGCCCCAGTCATCTATCCCACCACCAATTTCACCGCGACCGAGCAGCTGTGCCTGGACCGCGGCGAAGGCATCTATGTCTATGACACCGACGGCAACAAATACATCGAAGGGCTGGCGGGCCTGTGGTGCACCTCGCTGGGCTATAGCAATACCGAGGTGATGGATGCGATCACTGAGCAGCTGCACAGGCTGCCGTTCTCGCACACTTTCGGCGGCAAGACCCATGAGCCGATCATGGCATTGGCCGACAAGCTGAAGGCGATGGTGCCGGTAGAGGATGCCTATATCTTTTTTGGCAACTCCGGCTCGGACGCCAACGACACCCACTACAAAATGCTGCGCTATTACTTCAACGCCATCGGCAAGCCGGAGAAGCGCAAGATCATCACCCGCGAGCGCGGCTATCACGGGGTGACGGTGGCGGCAGGCTCGCTGACCTCCCTGCCCGCCAACCTCGCGCATTTCGATGCACCGCTGGAGGCGCTGTCGATCCTGCGTTCGGATTCGCCGCACTATTACACCGCGCGTCAGGGCAATGAGACTGAGGAGCAATTTGTCGACCGGATCATCAACAATCTGGAACAGCAGATTCTGGCGGAGGACCCCGATACCATCGCCGCGATGATTGTCGAACCGATCACCGGCGCGTCCGGTGTGATCGTGCCGCCGGAGGGCTATTACGAGAAGCTGCAGGCGCTGCTGCGCAAGCATGGCATCCTGGTCTGGGCCGATGAGGTGATTTGCGGCTTTGGCCGTACCGGCGCGGACTTCGGCTGCACCACCATGGGCATCAAGCCGGACCTTATGACATTCGCCAAGCAACTGAGCTCGGCCTATTTCCCGATCTCCGCTTCCGTCATTCCGGGGTACATGTATGAGGCGATGATCGACCAGACCAACGAGGTCGGCGTGTTCGGCCACGGCTACACCTACTCAGGCCATCCGGCGGCCTGTGCAGCGGCGCTGAAAACGCTGGAGATCTACGAGCGCGACAACCTGTTTGAGCATGCCGCGGAAGTGGGCGCGCACATGCAGGCGCAGTTGCGGGAGATTTTCACCGATCACCCGCTGGTCGGCGAAGTGCGCGGCAAAGGCCTGATTGCGGCGCTGGAGCTGGTGTCGAACAAGACCACCGGTGCCAGCTTCGACAAGGGCATCGCCGGCGCAACGGCGCAGAAAGCTTGCGAGGCAAACGGCCTGATCATCCGGGCGGTGGCCGGCAATGCGGTGGCGCTGTGCCCGCCGATCATCATCACCAAGGATGAGGTGGACGACATGCTGTCACGGATGAAGGCGGCCATCGACGCCGCCTATGCGGACCTCAAGGACAAGGGTCTGGTGGCCGCCTGAAGCAAACAAGTTTCCGTGAAACGCCCCGGTTCCGCCGGGGCGTTGACCTTTAAGCGGCTGAAACCAAAGCACTAAAGGCGATTGCAAGCAGGATGGCAGATTTTTCTGAAATTCCGGCCAAAATCCGCTACACTGGGCGCAGTTTGTTTCAGACCGAGATTTTCACAATGACGCGCCGTTCCGGCATTGCCGGCTCTTCCGCAAGACACACCGCCGCCAGGTTCTGCTTTTGAACCTGTGAAGGCTTTGCAGCGAATCTCTCCCTGCTGAAACGCTGACCGTGCGCCTGTTCCGGTCATGAGTTCCGATGGGGACCGGGGACCCTCAAAGCCCCTCGCGGCATTTACCGCCGCGGGGGGCTTGGTTTTTGGTCCTTCAGAAGACCTTGAAAGTCATCGTGGTCAGCGAGCGTTCGATGCCATCAATCGGCAAGAGCTGCTCGTTGATGTATTTGCCGACATCTTCGCCGGTGGGGATGTAGAGCTTCATCAGCAGGTCGAAATTGCCGCTGGTCGAGTAAAGTTCGGAGTGGATCTCGCGCAGGGCAATCTCTTCGGCCACCTTGTAGGTGGTGCCGGGCTTGCAGCGGATCTGGACAAAGACGCAGGTGGACATGGGTGCCCCTTGTGGCTGAATGGGAATTTGCACCCAAGCTCGCACGCGCTGCCGCGGGGCGCAAAGTCCGGGATTGCTGCAACAGATTGCCGCCATTGCACAATGGCGCACTTGAGCCGCGCCCCCTGCCCGCCCTATAAGCGCCACGCAGCATGACGAAGGACAGACCGCAGATGCGTACAGCCAGCGTAACCCGCAAAACCGCGGAAACCGATATCTCGGTCGAGATCAACCTCGACGGCACCGGGGTTTACGACAACCAGACCGGCGTCGGCTTTTTCGACCACATGCTGGACCAGCTGGCGCGCCATTCGCTGATCGACATGACCATCCGCGCCAAGGGCGACTACCACATCGACGACCACCACACGGTGGAGGATACCGGCATCGCACTGGGTCAGGCGCTGGTGCAGGCGCTGGGGGACAAGAAGGGCATCCGCCGCTATGGCGAGTGCCACCTGCCGATGGATGACGCGCAGGTGCGCTGCGCGCTGGACCTGTCGGCGCGCCCCTTCCTGATCTGGAATGTGGAACTGCCCACCCAGAAGATCGGCGCCTTCGACACCGAGCTGGTGCGGGAGTTCTTTCAGGCCCTCAGCACCCATGGCGGCATCACCCTGCATATCGATCAGCTGCATGGGTTCAACAGCCACCATATTGCCGAGGCGGCCTTCAAGGCGGTGGCGCGTGCGCTGCGGCTGGCGGTGGAAACCGACCCCCGCAAGGCAGATGCAATTCCCTCGACCAAAGGGGCGCTGTGAGCATGCTGACCGCCATCATCGACTATGAATCCGGCAATCTGCACTCCGCCGAAAAAGCTTTTCAGCGCATGGCGCGGGAGATGGATGCGGGTGAGGTTGTGGTGACCTCTGACGCGGATGTGGTGGCGCGGGCCGACCGGCTGGTGCTGCCCGGCGACGGCGCCTTTCCGGCCTGCGCGACAGAGCTGCGCGGCCACAAGGGCATCTATGACGCCATGGCCGAGGCGGTGGAGCAGAAGGGCCGCCCCTTCCTGGGCATCTGCGTCGGCATGCAACTGATGGCCACGGCGGGCCATGAATATGAAGAGACCCCGGGCCTGGGGTGGGTCGGCGGCGATGTGGTGAAGATCACCCCGGCGGATGCGTCGCTGAAGGTGCCGCATATGGGCTGGAATGATCTGGTGATCGAGGCGGAGCACCCGGTGTTTGACGGCATCAGCACCGGCGACCATGTGTATTTCGTGCATTCCTACCATTTCCGCGCCGCCAACCCGGCAGAGCGGCTGGCGCATGTGGATTATGCCGGCGACGTCACTGCGGTGATCGGCCGGGACACCATGGTCGGCATGCAGTTCCACCCGGAGAAAAGCCAGGCCACCGGGCTGCGGATGATCGGCAACTTCCTGACCTGGAAGCCGTGATTGCACGGCGCTGACGCGCCGTTGCCTTCGGCTTTGAGTATTTAAGCAAAGAAGAAGCCTGGGGCGTGCCTAGGCTGCGGCGGTCCGCAGGGACACCGGAGCAACGCCATAGGCCTTGCGGAAAGCGCGGGTGAAGCCTTCAGGGGAACCATAGGCATAGCGGCGCGCCACCGCCTCCACCCGGTCGCCGCGCAGCAAATCCTGATGCGCCAGGATCAGCCGCCAGCGGCGCAGGTAGCCCATCGGGGTTTCGCCCACTTGCGCAGCAAAGAGTTCGGCAAAACGCGACAGCGAGAGCCCCGCCGCCTGCGCCAGGTCGGCATTGGTCCACAGCCTGCCCGGATGGTCATGCATTGCCACGATGGCGCGGCTGAGGCGCGGGTCGGCAAGGCCCGCCAGCAGCCCGGGTTCCGTCGTGCCCTTCTGGATCTGGTTGCGCAGGAGGCGCACCATCAGCACCTCGCCCAGCCGGTTGATCACCGATTGCGCGCCGCAATGTTTGCCCTCCGCTTCCTCCTGCATCAGCCGCACCAGCCCCTGCGCCTCAGCATTGCCGGAGACTTCGTAATCCACAACTGCGGGCAGCGCCGCCAGGAACGGGTTGCTTTGCCCCGACCATTCTACCCGCGCCGCCCACAAAACGGCCCCGGATGCCGGCCGGGGCGGCAGCCCGCGGGTGCAATAGAGGATCCGGACCGGCTCTCCTGCGGCGTCTGCAAGGGCGATCAAATTGGCCTCTCCGGGCCCGGCAGCCTGCACGGCGAGCTGAAAGCGGTCCATCAAAGTTGTGAGGCGATCCATGGTTTCGGTGTTTCCATCAGATTTTTCGGATTTATGAGACAGTAAACTGCGCAATACCTCTAGGCAAGCACCACCATTCACCCCACTCTTATGGAGCACCCCCATGCTGATCCCCCGCCAGAAAACACCGGACCTGACACTGCCGACCCTGAACCACGGCCGGTTCGACCTGTCGTCGGAACAGACGGAGCGCGGGACTGTGGTCTGTTTCTACCGCGGCCTGCACTGCCCGCTCTGCGCCACCTACCTGAAAGAGTTCGAAAAGAAAGTCGCAGCCTTTGCCGAGCGCGGCGTCAATTGCATCGCCATCAGCTCGGACGGCGAGGAGCGCACCCGCGCCATGGCGGAAAAAATCGAGGCCAAGGACCTGCGGTTCGGCTATGATCTGCCGCTCACCGTGGCCAAGGAATGGGGGCTTTATATCTCCACCTCGCGCGGCAAAACCTCGATCGGCATCGAAGAGCCCGCGCTGTTCTCCGAGCCGGGGCTGTTCCTGGTAACGCCGGAGCAGACGCTCTATTACGGTGCGGTGCAGACCATGCCGTTTGTGCGCCCGCATTTTGCCGAGCTGGTGGCGGCGCTGGACTTTGCCATTCCCAACAACTACCCGGCGCGCGGCGAATACACCGGCGACGTGTAACACCGCCGCCAGCCGGTAAAACCGGCTGCGTCCGGCGATGGACAAGTGGTCCGCTTCCATGCATATGGGGCGGACCTTTTCGCGCCCCGGGGTCCCCCATTTGCACATCCGCTTCGAGAAATACGACCACGCCGAAGGCAAGCACCGCTATTGCCTGCTGAGCCTGACCCCGACGCTGTTCGGGGATTGGTGCGTGGAACGGTCGACCGGACCGCTGAACGCCCCGGGGGGCGTGCAGAAGCGCAGCTATTTCGCCGCCCATGGCGAGGCAGTGGCGATCTTTGAGCGCTTCCGGGACCGGCAGCTGAAACGCGGCTATGCGCCGATCCCGGTGCAGCTGGGGCTGTTCTAAGCCTATTTGACCCGCGACCAGGTCTGACCGCGGCAGATCAGCCCGCCCGCGACGCAGCCCTTCACCGTCAGCGCATTGCCGCTGAGGGACATTTTCGACGCATAGGTCTTGCCGGAATCCGGCGCCCAGATCTTGCCGCCGGAATAGCTGCCGCCGCCCGCGCTGGCCATGTCCCAGATCATCCGCTTGCCCTTGTGCGCATAGCCTGCCTGTTCGGCACCGCCGGCGCTGTAGGCGGCCTGAATAATACCGCAAAGATTTGCGCCGCAGGGGCTGAGCGCCACATGCAGATAGCCGCCGGTATTGCCGGCTTCGGTTTGCCACAGGCCAGCCGCCGGGTCCGCAGCCGCGGCGCCCGCGACCCCCAGCGCAACAGCCGCGCCCGCCATCAGGTGTTTCATTCCGCTTCCTCCCTGTTTTTCAGGCAGCCTGTCCCTGATGCGCGCCTTGAGGCAAGGTTGACTTCGGGTCGCGTTGCAATCTGCCCCCGCGTTGTGCAAAAGACCTTGCGAAACACCGCCTGCTTGATTTCACGAAGGACCGCCCGGATGATCCTCTACCCCGCGATTGACCTCAAAGACGGCCAGGCCGTGCGCCTGCTGCATGGCGAGATGGACAAGACCACCGTGTTCAACGACAACCCCGCCGCCCAGGCGCTGGAGTTTGTCGAAGCGGGATGCGAGTGGCTGCATCTGGTCGACCTCAATGGCGCCTTTGCCGGCGAGCCGGTCAATGCCGCGCCGGTCGAGGAGATTCTGAAACAGACCAAGGTGCCCGCGCAGCTGGGCGGCGGCATCCGCGACATGGCCACCATCGCGCGCTGGATCGACAAGGGGCTGGCGCGGGTGATCCTTGGCACCGTGGCGGTCGAAAACCCGGACCTGGTGCGCGAAGCGGCAAAAGAATTCCCTGGCAAGGTGGCCGTCGGCATTGATGCGCGCAACGGCAAGGTCGCGACCAAAGGCTGGGCCGAGGAAACCGATGTCATGGTCACCGACCTCGCCAAGAGCTTTGAGGACGCAGGCGTCGCCGCCATCATCTACACCGACATCCTGCGCGACGGTGCGATGAAAGGCCCGAATGTCGAGGCCACCGCGGAGCTGGCCAATGCGGTCAGCATCCCTGTGATCGCCTCCGGCGGCGTCTCCTCGCTGGACGATCTCACGGCGCTGAAATCTTGCGGCGCAACCCTTAACGGCGCCATTTCCGGCCGCGCGCTCTATGACGGCGCCATCGACCTGGCCGAGGCGCTGGCCACTCTCAAAGCCTAGGCTTCTTTCTGGTCAAAATACTCCGGGGGTGAATGGGCCAAAGGCCCAGAGGGGGCAGCGCCCCCTGCCCCTCACCGCAAAGCGCTTACCTTGCTGCCGCCGCGGTCAGCTTGCCCAGGGCGCCTTGCATCTTGGCGAGGAACCCGGCGTCTGCCGGCACCTCCAGGCCCGAGAGCATCTCTGCCGGATCCTCGTAAGTCAGCCAGACCTGGCCATCGGCATCCTCGTAAGCCAGCACCTTGAGCGGCAAATAGAGGCCAGCGCGCGGGTCCGCCTGCATCGCCGGGGTGCCCAGCTTGGGGTTGCCAAAGATCAACAGCTGCGAACCGCCCAGTTCCAATTCAACCTTCTGCGCGCCGGCGGCATGGTCAACCCGGGCAAAGACGGTGGCACCGGCCCCTTCTACAGCAGCTTGCAGCGCGTCCATGGTCTCAGCGACCGGTTTCTGACTGGGGACCTTGATCAGCTCGGCGGCGGCGGGCAATGCGGACATGAGGGCGATGGCTCCTGCGAAAAGAAAGGTTGGTTTCATCTCGAAAACTCCAAATCGTCAGACTATGGGGTGAAATCAAGCCAGCCGGGCGCTGCGATCAAGTCACGTTTCCGGCATCGGCGGGAGTTTGCGGGGCCGGTGTCCTTTGCGCCCCTTGCGCAGTGCAGGAACAACTTGCCTGCGCATATCAGCACTCGAGGGCCGGGAACGCCTGTCTTGCGCGTTCTGCCAGCAGGCTTATGTTTCAAGACGCTTAGTTGACGCTGAATTTGGAGAACGTTTGCTGATGGACTTGATGCTGACCGCGCATTTCATCCTTGCAACTCTGCCTATGCTTTTCTGCTTCCTCTTTGCATTGCACGACACGGCGTTCAGATTGCCAAGCCAAACAGTGCTCCCGCCATTTGCCAACCGCTGGACCGGCTACGGCGGATCCTGGATCCTCCTTCTTCTGATCCTCTATTGCTGTTCCTGGATCATCTATACGTTCGGGGGCTGCACCGGAGGACTGAAACACGGGCCTTACTGCTCCCTGATCTCCAATCGCATAGGCAACTACGCATTTTTTCTGATGTTCTTCGGATTTATCTATCTTGTCACCGCAGTGCTGCCAGCGATTGTGCTCTTTGCCGGAACGGATTTTGCCTACCGGCGGCGCAGAAAAAATTTTAGCGCGAGCTGAGCCTCAGCCTCTACTCCGCCGCTGCGGGCTGCACGATCTGCCAGACATTCGGCAGCTTGGTGTCCCCGTGATAGGGCTGGATTGTCACCGCATCGATGCGTTCCAGCCGCCAGCACCCCGCGCGGCTACCCCAGTTCTCGCACCACAGATCGTGCCGGATAGACCAATGCGAGACATATTCCCGCGCCCCGAACCGCCCATGGCCGGTACCGGAACGCCCGCCGGCGTCGTAGGTCTGCACCCAGCGGGTCTGAAAGTCTTCATTTGAAATGCCGGTCAGCGTCGCACCGGGGATGGTGGCCAGCAGCGCCTCCGCGTCCATCATTTCACCGGCAGCACCCGGCGCCGCGGCCAGGGCGGCCCCGCACAACACGGCTGGGAACAGGCGGAAACCGGCGGTACAGGACATGGCAAACACTCCATTCTTCACGAAAATCCCCTCGCAGCGTACCATGGCTGCTGCATTGAGCCAAAACGCCCATGGGCCGCCATATCTGTTGCGCTTTTCATGCGGTTTGCGTACCCACAGGGCCAAGCAGCTTGAAAGGCAGAGCAGCATGCTGAAGACCCGTATCATCCCCTGTCTCGACGTCGCCGACGGCCGCGTGGTCAAGGGTGTCAACTTTGTCGGCCTGCGCGATGCCGGCGATCCGGTGGAATGCGCCAAAGCCTATGACGCTGCGGGTGCGGATGAGATCTGCTTTCTGGACATTCACGCGACCCATGAAAACCGGGGCACAATGTTCGACATGGTGCAGCGCACGGCTGAACAGTGCTTTGTGCCGCTGACCGTGGGCGGCGGGGTACGGACCAAGGACGACGTGCGGGCACTCTTGCTGGCAGGCGCTGACAAGGTCTCGTTCAACTCGGCCGCGGTGGCCAACCCGGATGTGATTGCCGAAGCGGCAGACCAGTTCGGCAGCCAGTGCATCGTCTGCGCCATTGACGCCAAGACAGTGGCGCCGGGCCGCTGGGAGATCTTCACCCATGGCGGCCGCAAGCCCACCGGCATCGACGCGGTCGAATTCGCACGGACTGTGACAGCCAAGGGCGCGGGCGAGATCCTGCTCACCTCGATGGACCGGGACGGCACCAAATCGGGCTTCAACCTCCCGCTGACCCGGGCGATTTCCGATGCGGTGGACGTGCCGGTGATTGCGTCGGGCGGCGTCGGCACCCTGGACCACCTGGTAGAGGGTGTGACTAAGGGCGGCGCCTCGGCGGTGCTGGCGGCCTCGATCTTCCACTTCGGCGAATACACCGTGCAGGAGGCCAAAGAACACATGGCCGCCGCCGGCATCCCGATGCGGCTGAACTGAGGAGGCCTGCGATGAGCCTGCTGCACGATCTTGAAAGCACCATCCTGGCCCGCAAAGGCGCCGACCCGGACACCAGCTGGACCGCCAAGCTGCTGGCCAAGGGACCGGAAAAATGCGCCGAGAAATTTGGCGAGGAAGCCATCGAGGCGATCATCGAGGCGGTGAAGGATGACAAGGCAGGGCTCGCCTCCGAAGGCGCCGATGTGCTTTATCATTTCCTGGTGATGCTGGCCTCCCGCGATGTTGCGCTGGACGACGTGCTGCAGGTGCTGGCTGAACGCCAGGGCCTCAGCGGCATTGCCGAGAAAGCCAGCCGCCCCGAGGTCTGACTCCAAGCCCGCACCCAGAACCGCGGGTCAAGGGAGGCGCCGCCTCCGCGCCTCAGCGCGGCTTGCCCTTGACGCGCTCTCAATATTACAGTTGGCCAGGCCCTGACGGGCAGACTTGCCCGTCAGGGCTTCTCAGCAAGTTCTTTTGCGCCGCGCAGCGGCGCCCGGCCCAACCGCGCAGGACGCCCTTCAGGGCGTCAGCAGCGGGCGGGAGCGCCCCGAACAGCCACGGGCGTCACAGTTTCGAGGAAATGATCCCGGTGGCAAAGCCGCCCATGCGCAGTTCTCCAAACAGGCGCTGATATTCGATCTTGGGGCAGCGGTTCTGGATCACCGTGATACCGTGCGCCTCGGCCTTGGCGGCGGCATCGGCGTGCTCCACCCCGATCTGCATCCAGATGGTCTGCAGCTTGGGGAAGGCTTCCAGCGCTTCCTCCACGATCGGCGGCACCGCCTCGGAACGGCGAAAGATATCGACCATGTCCACCGGCGCATCGATTTCCGTCAGACTGGCACGCACCCTTTCGCCAAACAGCATCTTGCCGGCATGGCCCGGGTTCACCGGGATCACCCGGTAGCCTTTGAGGCCCAGATAGCGCGCCACGTAATAGCTGGGGCGCACCGAATTCATTGAGACGCCCACCACAGCCACCACCTTGGTGCGCTGCAGCACGGCTTTCAGATGCTCGTCACTGTAATCAGTCATGCTGCGCACCCTAGCCCCGGCAACTGCCGCAGCAAAGCCGGATTCGGCTCAGGGCATCGGGTCCCGCAAATAAAAATGCGCCCGGACGAACCGGGCGCAAGGTATGGAACGAGGGACAGTGAAAAAGATCTGCGGTGGTTCCACTCCGCAGTCTGTATTGAATATGGGCCACAGTCAGAAAAATAAAAGCCCCCCTCTCGATTTTGTGAGGTGACGCGCTATTTCCTGAGAATCACCGGCCAATGCGTGCGCCCGTCCGCAATCATCTGCACGGTATCGGCCTGCCACAGGCGGTGCACCCGGCGGTTGTTCATCAAAAACAGCTCACCGTCCACGATCGCCCAGATCTGCGGGTTTCCGTCATGCAGCTGGCCTTGCGACATCGCATAGGCGCAATAGCCGCCAAAGGCCGGTGCATAGGCACGGGGGTTGGCCTCGAACCGGGCCTGGTTCCGGGCGGAGGCAAACCGCCAGACAACGCCCTTCCACATCACCGCATGGGTGCGGCGCCCCTGTTCGGCCACGCCATCCACAAAAAAGGCCACGGGATCAAAGCCGCCGATTGCAACGCCGCCGCGGGAGGAGAACACAGCCGTCTCCGCCCGTGCCAAGCCCGGCAGGGACAGGAACATCACCGCAGCAGCCGTCAGCACCAGGCGCAGGATCACAGGTTTCTCCGTTCTTTTCTTACAGCAGCCCGCCGACTTTGCCCGACCCCCGCTGCCTTGCAAAGGGAACATACGCAGATGTGATCAGCCTGTGACGGCGGGCTGACCGGTTCAGCGGGCGATGGAGGCGTAAAGCGCAATGGCCGCGGCATTGGAGACATTGAGCGAGCCAAATCCGCCTGCCGCATCGATCTTGACCAGCTTGTCGGCGGTTTCCTTGGTCTTCTGGCGCAGGCCCGGGCCTTCGGCGCCCAGCACCAGTGCCACCGGAAGATGCTTCTTGCCCTCCAGCGCCGTCTCGATGGTCTCTTCCGCCTCGCCGTCCAGCGCCAGCACGATGAAGCCCATCTGCTGCAGTTCGGTGATGGTGTCGGCTAGGTTGCGCATCCGCAGGTAAGGCTGGCGTTCCAGCGCACCACTGGCGGTTTTGGCCAGCGCACCGGTTTCAGGCGCCGAGTGGTGACGGGTGCCGATCACCGCGCTGGCGCCCAGCACTTCGGCCGAGCGCAGGATGGCACCGACGTTATGCGGGTCGGTCACCCGGTCCAAAAGCAGCACCCGCGGTGCCTCGGCACCGATGCAGTTCTCTGCCAGCCCGCCCCAGTTCAGCGGCTTCACCTCCAGCGCCGCGCCCTGATGCACCGACTGGGGGTCGATTGGCGGATTGAACTTGCGGGGGTCAATGACTTCGGCCTCGACACCCGAGGCCTCGATGGCATCGGCCAGCTTGGCTTGCGCATTCAGGGTCACCATCAGGCGCAGTTTTTCCCGCTTCGGATTGAGCAGCGCATCGCGCACCGCATGCAGCCCGAACAGCCAGACGGTTTCGGCTGCGGCGGCCCGTTTGGCCTGTTCTTTTTCAACGACCCATTTGGGTTTCCTGGTCATTTTGCTCTCCGGCAGAAAGAATTTGCGGACTGTCTGAAAAACTTGCGATTTTGCTGTTGACGCCCGTTTGGCCTGCTAGTAATCACGCCCCCACGTCAGGTGCAACACGCAACTGACAGTGGGCGACAGGCCGCAAGGTGTGGCAGGGGACTGTAACTCCCTCGCGGAGACGCACGCCTGGTTCGATTCCAGGGTCGCCCACCATTTTCTCTCTTTTGCAGATAGACAATGGTGGTTCAGCAGCAAGGCTGAATAGGCCGCGCGCTGTTCAGCACCGCAAAAAGCCCGCGTGAACTTTGCGGGCCTTTCTTTTGTTTTCTAAAGACTATCTCCTGTTCAGGCAGTCTCGGCCACGGCCTGTTCCGCCCAGGCGGCAAGCGCATCCAGATCCGGGCCAGCGGCCACGGCCATACCGTCAGCGAAAGCCTGGAACGGCTCCACATTCATCTTGTTGACGCCCGAAATCACCGGGATGCCCAGGGCCAGCGCCTCGCCGATGATGGGGCGCATACCGCGCCCGTCGGCCTCGTGCTTGCCGAATTTGTTGACGATCAGCAGCTGCGGCGCCGGGTCCGATTGAAGCGATGCAGAGACCTGCCCCACGGCCTGTTCCAGCGCCTCGGGGTTCAGGCGGCAGCCGCGCGCACCGGCGCCCAGGGACTGCGAAATGCGGATGGTTTCTCCTGCGGGCAGCACCCGCACATCCATGTCGCAAAGCTCCTTGTCGTAGCATTCCACATTGGTCTGCACGATGCCGGCCAGGCGGATGCCCTTGGCCTGCAATTTTTCGGCCAGCTCGCTCAGCAGACGGTCGGTGGCGCCGCGTTCTTCGGTCATCACATAGGCCAGGTGCATCGGTTTGTCTCTCCAGTCTCGTGTCGGTTCATAGGTGGTCATGCGGCGGCCGGGGTCAACCCCTACCAGGGCAGCGGGCGGTAGCCGATAATGGGCGCGTGCAGAGCCAAGAGCGCCAGGAACACCGCCGCGGCCAATACCGCTTCGCTGACGGAGGGGCGCAGGCGGGCCAGGTTCAAACGGGCGGTGTTGCGGCTGAGGCGGGTCCATTCCGCCTGCCCCAGCTGCCGCTGCTTGCGGGTGTCGATGATCTTCATGCCCATCACCGCAAAACCCGCAAACAGGCCGAACAGGATCACATGGGCCAGGTCGCCATTGGCCAGCAGATGGGCCCCGGCCCAGAGCGCCATCGCCGCCAGCAGCGGGTGGCGGCTGACGGCCAGGATGCCGGGGTCCGCCGGATCAAAGGCGCGCAGGCCCAACCCGCCGAAGCTGAGCGGGTTCCGCCGCATCATGCCCGCGACCGCCAGCAGGCAGGCCAGCGGCATCAGCAGCAACGGCGTCCAGCGGAGGATCTCCCAATAGGGCAATATGCCGACAAAGGGCGCCCGCTCCGCCGCCACGATCAGCCAGGCCAGGATAGCCAGCGACAGGACGCTGTAGCCGATGATGTAGCCGCGCAGGCCCAGCCAGGCGACCAGCCAGGGCCGCACCGGCGGGCGCACAGGGATCGCATGGCTGGCCAGGAACAACAAAAGTGCAGAGGTGAATTCGAGCCAGCCCATGGGCGTCTCTCCAGTCGTAGATCAGTCTTGGTTGCAGCTATATGCGGACGGGCAGTGTAGAACGTTGCCCCAGATCAAAAAAGGGCGCCGCTGGGGCGCCCCTTTTCGTGGTTTCGGGGGCGGTTAAAGCCCCAGCGCCTTGCGCCGCTCCTCGGCAAAGCCCTGCACCATGCGGTCGGCGATCAAGGCAAGGATCGCCATCGCCGCACCGGCCGAGATGCCCAGCCCCACATCTGCCTGCCCCAGCGCCAGGTAGATCGACTGGCCCAGGCCGGTGGTGCCGATCAGCGCCGCAATCACCAGCATCGCAAAGGCATAGAGGATGGTCTGGTTGAGCCCCAGGAGAATCGACGGCGCCGCATAAGGCGCGCGGATGTCCTTGAGCATCTGCCACTTGGTGGCGCCGGAGGCGGTCGCAGCCTCGATCATCTCGTCAGGGGTCGAGACCAGCCCATGCCGGGTGTAGCGGATCATCGGCACGATGGCATAGGCGATGATCGCCAGGAAGGCCGAGAACTCGCCGATCTGGAACACCATCAGGACCGGGATCAGGAACACGAACAGCGGGATTGTCTGCAGCATGTCGCAGACCGGCCGCACCAGGCGCCAGACCCCGGGCGAAACCGCCGAAGCCAGCCCCACGGCACCGCCCATCACCGCGCAGGCAAACACCGCAGCACCGGAGAGGTAAAGCGACAGAAGCGCCCGCTCCCAGAGGCCGGAGAGCAGGATGGTGCCGAGCAGGATCACCGTCAGGACCGCCAGATTGCGCCCGCCTGCAACCCAGGCCAGGGCCCCCGCGCCCACCAGCACAAAGGGCCACGGAAGCTGCGAAACACCGGTTTCCAGAATACCTGCCGCGATCAGCAGCATCACGCCCAGCGCTAGCCGGCCGCGCAGTGCAAAGACCGCTCCGGCCGCGGCGCCTGCCGCGAACAGCCAAAGGCTCATCGCCGGTGTCCAGGCAAAGCCCCAGGTGAAGGGCAGCACCGCCTGGTCGAGGCCAATGCGGATCGGCAGCAGCACGTAGAACAGCACATTGTTCTTGAGCGCGGTGAGCGCGTCCGCATTGGCGGTCGTGAAGGCCGAAAGCCCGGCGTCGACGCGGTCCGCCACCGGATTGAACAGCGCATAGGTGCCGGGCTGCTGGACCTGGCTCCAGAAGGCTGCGCTGACGGCTGCGCCCAGCGCCAGGATGCCCCAGGCGACGCGCGGGTCATGCTTGTCGCGGCGATCCTGAGTCAGAGTGCCGCTCATCCGGTCGATCAGGATCGCAAAGATCACGATCACCGACCCCGCCAGCAGGCTTTGGCCGAATTGCGCCTTGCGCATGGTGAGGAGGACTTCCCAGCCGATGTCGTCAAAGCCGCCGATCACCGCCGCGATGATCACCATCGACAGCGCTGCCATCAGGCACTGGTTAACGCCCACCATGATCTGCTGCCCGGCCGAGGGGATCTCGCATTGGAACAACTGCTGCAGGCGTGTGCCGCCGGCCATTATGGCAGCTTCCTTGATTTCGGGTTCGACCCGTTCGAGGCCCAGCAGCACGTTGCGCGCCATCGGAGGCGCGGCGTAGATGGCCGAGGCAATGAGACCCACCACCGGGCCAAAGCCGAACAGCACCAGCAACGGCGTGAGATAAGCAAAAGTCGGCACTGTCTGCATGATGTCCAGCACCGCCTGCACCGGCTGGCGGATGCGGGGGTATTCATTGGCAAGGATACCGATGCCGCCGCCGATGATCAGCGCCAAGGGAACCGAGACGGCGACCAGCGCCAGGGTGTTCATGCTTTCGGGCCAGTAGCCCGACGCCAGCACAAAGCCGAGGCCCACCACCGCCATCAGTGCCATACGCACCCCGCCCAGGATCCAGGCCAGCGCCGTGGTGGCGCAGATGACCAGCGGCCAGGGGGTGCTGCTCAGCACATAGTTGGCGGCTTCCATCGGGTAGAACATCAGCGCCGAGAAGCTGCGGGCGGCGGGCTTGATCAACGCCAGGAACCACTCCAGCCCTGCCCCCACCCAATCGGTTGCGGGCAGCACCCAGGCAGCAGGAAACTTGACCAGCCACGGCACGCTGTTTTCCAGAAGAAGACACAAGGCGCCTGCCGCCGCTGCAATCAGCGCCGCGACGGCGCCTTTTGACAGTCCCGCCATCAGCCCTGCTCCACCTGCAAAGCGGCGGCCAGATCTGCCGGGTTTACCACCCCCACCAATTTTCCCTCCGGCGTGCGCACCGGCACCGGCTCATAAAGCTCCATGCAGCGTGCGAGGGCGGCATCCAGCGTCATGTCTTCGCGCAAGCCCGGATCGTCGGCGCCGTAGACATGGTGCTCACCCGCCTGCATCACCGAAGCAACGCGGGCGTGCTGACCCTTGGCCACGTCCTTGGAGAACTCGCGCACGTAGTCGTTGACCGGGTGCAGCACGATGTCGGCGGGGGTGCCGACCTGCACCACCTGGCCGTCGCGCATGATGGCGATGCGGTCGGCCAGCTTCAGCGCTTCGTTGATGTCATGGGTGATGAAGACGATGGTGGTCTTGAGCTTCGCCTGGATCTCCAGGAACTCATCCTGCAGCTGCCGCCGGATCAGCGGATCGAGCGCTGAGAAGGGCTCATCCAGGAACCAGACCGAGCAATCCGCCACCAGCGAACGGGCGATGCCGACCCGCTGGCGCTGGCCGCCCGACAGCTCGCGCGGGTAGTTGGTTTCGCGGCCGCCAAGACCCACCAGCTTGATCACCTCCTGCGCCTTGGCCAGCCGCTGTTTCTTCTTCACCCCTTGCACCCGCAGCGGATAGGCCACGTTTTCGGCCACGGTCATATGCGGGAACAGGCCAAAGTGCTGAAACACCATGCCCAGCTTCTTGCGGCGCAGTTCGATCAGCCGCTTGGGGCTGGCCTCGACGATGTTCTCGCCGTCGATGCGGATCTCGCCGCCAGTGGCGTGCAGCAGATGCGAGATGCAGCGGATCAGGGTGGACTTGCCGGAGCCCGACAGGCCCATGATTACAAACAGCTCTCCCTCCTTCACCTCGAAGGAGACATTCTGCACCGCCGGGATCAGCCCCTTGCGGCGCAGCTCGCCGGCCGCGTTATGCGGCGAAGTATGTTGTGCCAGCGCCTCTTTCAAAGCGCTGTCTGCATTGTTGCCAAACACCTGCCAGACATTCCGGCAGGTGATGGCAGGCGTCTCAGAGCCCGTCACTGCGTGCAGCTCACTTGATGGCGGCGTCGACAACCGGGCGCCACTTGGCCTCGTTTGCGGCCATCCACTCGGCGACCACTTCCTCGACCTTGCCGCCGTCCACGTCGACCGCGCCCATCATCGGCTGCTGGTCTTCCACGGCCAGGGTGTAGTTGGACAGGATCTCAAAGGCCGCGGGCCAGGTTTCCGCGGTGCCGGACCAGGCGGCCTTGAAGATGCGCGAGGGCGAGAAGTCGCAGTCGTTCACCGCATTGGGGTTCGGGCCCCAGGCCGGATCACTGAAACAGGCGTCCTCACCGGCCGGCAGGTCGACAAACTGCACATCATAGGCCGACATCGCCCAATGCGGCTGCCAGAAGGTGATCAGCAGCGGTGTCTTGCGCTCCGTCGCGGCGCGCAGCTCGACGATCAGCGCCGCCTCGGAGCCTGCGGGCACGGCCTTGAACGGCAGCTCGAGGCCCGTCATGCGATCCGCACCCGGGGTGCCCCAATCGGCCGGATAGTCGACCAGGCGGCCGTTCGGCAGCGTTTCTGCGGTGGCAAACTGCATGGCGCAGTCCTTCAGCGCCTCCCAGGCCGGCAGGCCGGGGCAGATCTCGGCCACATGGGCCGGATAGGCAATGCCTTCGCGGGCGTTCAGTTCGAGATCGCCGAGTTCAACCACGGTGCCCTCTTCCACCTTCTTGGCGTATTCGTCGGACACGTTGGAGGACCAGATTTCCAGCGTCGCATGGATGTCGCCATCGGCGATGGCCTGGAACTGGTTCATCATGCCGGCCGAGACATATTCCACGTCATAACCCGCGGCCTTCAGCATCTCGCCCGCGATATGGGTGGTCACATGCTGGCCGGTCCATTCGTTCACCGCCAGCTTGATCGGCTTGCTGGTGTCGCCCAGCTCAGCCGCCGAGGCGATCCCTGCAGCAACCGTCATCGTGGCGGCGCCCAGCGCCAGCGCATATCCCTTGAAGTTCATCGCAATTCTCCCTGTCATTATCATTTGCGCCGCACGCCCTGATGGGGCTGGCGCGTCTTTTGGAACCCGGCGGTTCATGGCACTTGCCTGGCCCTGCGGCCGGTCTTGTTCTTGTCAGCTGGTGCCCATGAGCCAAGTGTGGCCGGGGACAATGCAAGTATTGGAACATATTGCGGCACTTTGTCGAGGAAATGCGGCGCAAATGGCGAAATATTTTGATTGACGGTTCAAGTTTTTGTCCAAACAGACAAGTTCCGGAATCACCCGACCCTGCCCGGGCCGCCGGGCTGTCCGCAGATTAGCCCTGAACCTGAGCCGCGCTCAAGACGCTGCCTGACGCAGAAAAGCGCTCCCGCTCTGGCGGAAGCGCTGTTGTTCACACCGGTGGCGGCGGCCGGATCAGGAGCGGCCCTTGCCAGCAGCTTCCTCGACCACCGGCACCCACTTGGCGCGGTTCACCGCCAGCCAGCCGCGGGCAGCGCCCTGCACGGTCTCGCCGCGGACGTCCACAAGGCCGATCAGCGGCTGCTGGTCCCAGATGCTCAGCTCGTAGTTCTTGAGGATTTCATGCGCCGCAGGCCAGCGCTCCTTGAAGCCGGTCCAGCTCGCTTTGACCACGCCTCCGCGATAGAAATCGCAGTCGCCTGTGGCTTTGGGGTTCGGCCCCCAGGAGGGATCCGTGTAGCAGGCGGGTTCCGGCTTGGGCAGGCGCACGAACTGCAGCGCATAAGAGGACATCGCCCAATGCGGCGCCCAGAAGGTGGAGATCACCGGGCGCCTTTCCTTGTAGGCCTTCTGGAATTCTTCGATCATCGCGGCTTCGGAGTTTGCTGCGACCACATCAAAAGGCAGATCCAGCGCCCGGATCCGGTCGGCGCCCGGCGAACCCCAGGATTCCGGGTAGGCAAGATAGATGCCCCGCTTGCCCTTGCCATCCTCGGAGAAAATGCCGGCGCAGTTGCGCAGCGCAGTCCAATCCGGCAGGCCCGGGCACATCTGCGCCACATAGGGTGGAAACACCACGCCGTTACGCGCATCCAGCCCCAGGTCGCCCAGCTCTTCGACCCGGCCTTCGTCGCGGACGGCGAAGTAATCCGCAGGGTTGCTGGTGGTCCAGATCTCCACCATTGCATGCACTTCGCCTGAGGCGATCTGCTCATACATGGTGCCCTGGTCGGCCTCTACATATTCGACGGTATAGCCGGCCTCTTCCAGCATGCCGCCCGCGATATAGGTCGACAGCTGCTGGCCGGTCCAATTGTTCAGGGACAGCCGGATCGGAGTGCCGGTGTCCCCCAAGTCAGCGGCTTCAACGGCTCCCGAAACCGCCAGCGCTGCCAGCGCTGCCGCAAACGCTTTGATTGTCATGGCGTCACTCCCGTACTGCCAGTATTTCCATATGCCGCGCGCAAAGGGCGCAGCCCCGTGACCGGGATAGCAGCAGGGGGTTTATAAAGATTAACGGCAGCGCGGGACGGCGGGGCAAACGGATGGAAAAAAACTTAAAACTCTCCCCATGCGCGCAATGCGCACGTGAGATGCCGCCTTCTGCTCATCCCGCCTTGCGGGCGATCAAAAGCACCGGATCATAGGTCAGCGGCAGCTTGCCACCGCGGCCGAACTGCCTGCGGTAGGCTGTCTCGAATTCCTGCAGGCGGCGGCGGCTCCAGTTCTGCCGGGCCTGGCCGTTGACCCCGGTCTGACGCAGATGCTTCAGCAAAGCCAGCGCGCCCTCGAACTCCAACTCTACCGGCTGCTGTTCGATTGCAAGAAGCTCCAGCCCCTCCGGCAGCACCGCGGGCCATTCCTCCGCATCCAGATAGGCCGGCGCTGCCGCCCCGGAGCCAAGCGCCGCCAGTTCGCGGAACTGGCCGCGGCCAAAGCCAGAAAGCGCCAGCCAGCCGCCGGGCTTCAGATGCGCCGCCAGCCGCGCCAGCAGCGCAGGCAGGCCGGTGATCCACTGCACGGTAGAGGCAGAGGCGATCAGGTCCAGCTCTTGCGGCAGCATCAGGGATTCGACCGGCCCGGCCTCGAACCGGGCCCTTGCGGGTGGCTGCGGCAGATCCTTCAGGATCAGCGTCGCCTCTGGCACCAGGTCATTCAGCAGCAGGCTGTCCGCAGCGAACCGCTGCAGCAGCTGACGGGTCAGATGGCCGGTGCCGCAGCCGAACTCCAGCGCCGCCCCGAACTGCCCGGGCGCACCCTGCTCCTGCAGCATCTGCGCCAGCCGCGCGGCAATCCCTGCCTGCACCGAGGCATTGCGGTGGTAGCTCTCCAGCCCGCGGCGGAAGCTTTGGCGGATGCGGCCCTGATCCGGGTCCTGAGGCAGCACATCTTTCATCAGAACAGTGCCTCCCAGTCATTGAAGCGGTCAAAAGGCGCATGCGGAGCGTCTATGGTGGTGACATTCTGCCCGGCCCAGGCGCGCGCCAGGTTGGCGGGCGGGAAGATCTTGTCGCCGGAGCTCAGCCAGACCCGGCCGAACCGCATCTGCGGCGCATCGCCCCGCCGCTCCACGGCCAGCAGCTCGGCCCGGCGCGCCTCCACATCCAGCGCCGCCGCCTCCTGCGGCGCACCAAAGGCACGGGCCAGGAAACTCTGGTAGCTCTCGAGGCTCAGGGTTTCCACGGTGCGGCGGAACACGGCAGGCGGGATGCCCGCACCCCGGTTCACCGGCTGCAGGCTGCCGTTGACCGCCACCTTGCGCTGGAACGGATCCGGCCGCCCCTGCTGCCAATGGGCATAAGCGGCAACGCCAAAGGACCAGGCCAGCAGGCTGACCCGCCCGTAGCCTGACAGGTCCTCCGGCAGATCGGCGTCCAAATTGCTGTAACCGCTGGCAAACAGAATGTCCTGGGGGCCGCCCAGATGCCAGAACACCTCCGGCCCCACGGCCCAGCCGCCGAAGACCACGATGGCCTCGGCTGCCTGATCCTGTTTGAGCCAGCGGAATTCCATGGCTTACAGCTCCTGCGCCAGCCGCAGCATGCCTGCGGTGATCTCGCTTAGCTGGTCCGGCGATGTGATGAAGGGCGGCATGGTGTAGATGTTGGTGCCGAAGGGGCGCAGGAACACGCCCATCTCATGGGCACGGGCGTGGGCCTCGTCCGCCGAGACCCGGTGCTTCATTTCGATAACCCCGATGGCGCCCAGCACCCGCACATCCGCCACATTGGGCAGATTGCGGGCCGGCGCCAGCTCAGCCTGCATCTGTTCGCCAATCGCGGCCACAGTGCCCTGCCAATCCTGCCCGGTCAGCAGATCCAGAGAGGCCTTGGCCGCCGCACAGGCCAGCGGGTTGCCCATATAGGTCGGCCCATGCATGAACAGCCCGGGGTTGCCGCCGCCGATGCCCTCCGCCACGCGGTCGTTGGTCATGGTGCAGGCGAAGGAGATATGGCCGCCCGTCAGCCCCTTGCCGAGGCAGATGATGTCCGGCTCGACGGTGCAGAAATTGGTGGCGAAGAGTTCTCCGGTGCGGCCAAAGCCGGTGGCAATCTCGTCGAAGATCAGCAGGATGCCCAGCTCGTCGCACAGCGCGCGGGCCTGGTTCAAGTATTCCGGGTGGTAGAAATACATGCCGCCGGTGCCCTGCACCACAGGCTCCAGGATGAAGGCCGCGATCTTTTGTGCATTGGCTTCCAGCACTTGGCGCAGCTCGCCGAGGCCGTTTCGTGCTGGGTCGTCCACCCACTCCTCATGGATGCGGATCGGCGGGCGGGAGACAAAATGCTGCACGCTCAGCGCGCCCTGGAACAGGTGGTGCATGCCGGTGTCCGGATCGCAGACGCTCATCGCCTTCCAGGTATCGCCATGATAGCCCGAGCGGATGGTGGCAAATTCCTTGCGCGCGGGCTGGCCCGCGGCGTGCTGGTACTGCACCGCCATCTTCATCGCCACCTCGACCGAAACAGAACCGCTGTCGCAGTAGAAGATGCGCGTCAGGCTCTCCGGCGTGATTTCCAGCAGCTTGCGGCCCAGGTCGATCGCCGGATCATGGGTCAGCCCGCCGAACATCACATGCGGCAGGGTGTCGAGCTGGTCGTGGATCGCCTTGGTGATTGCAGGGTTGCGGTGCCCATGCATCATGCACCACCAGGACGACATGGCGTCAATCAGACGGGTGCCGTCATCCAGCGTGATATGCACCCCTTCGCTTTCCTTCACCACAAAGGTGGGTCCGGGCTTGGCGACATTGGTGTAAGGATGCCAGAGGTGCTGCTGGTCGAATTCAAGCTGGGTGAGGCTGTACGCGCTCATGCCAAGGCCTCCTTGATCAGATCCACCCGGATGCTGGCCTGAAAGGCCACCGCCAAAGCGTCAGAGGTCAGCTCGCCCAAGACCGGCAGTCGGCCCAAATGCGCCACCTGCCCGAACTGGCAGATGGTTTCCTCCACTTTCGGCTCGGGGTCGCCGATGAAGGCAACACCAGCGACGCTGCAGCCTGCATCGCGCAAGGCTTTCAGCGACAAGAGCGTGTGGTTGATCGTCCCCAGCTGAGTCCGCGCGCAGAGGATCACCGGCGCGCCCCAGCGGGCAAAAAGGTCGAGGTACAGCACCTTGCGGTTCAGCGGCACCATCAGCCCGCCTGCGCCTTCGGCCACCAGAACGCCATCAACTTCGGGCAAGGGCAGCGCGTCCGGGTCGATCTCCACCCCCTCGGCCTCGGCCGACAGATGCGGCGAGGCGGGCAGTTGCAGAAGATACCCCTCGGGCAATGCCGGACGGGCTGAGAGGCGCGCCACAACCTGGCTGTCGGTCTCTTCCTCCAGCCCCGATTGCACCGGCTTCCAGTAGGTCGCGCCAAGCGCCTGCACCAGGCCGGCGGAAAAGATGGTCTTGCCGATGCCGGTGTCGGTTCCGGTGACGATCAGCGCGCTCATGCTGCACTCTCCAATTCCCGGGCGAGGTCTTCGAACATCGCGGTGATGACCCCCGCCCCCGTGTTCAACGTGATCGACAGCCGCAGCCGCGATGTGCCGCGCGGCACCGTCGGCGGGCGGATGCCGCGGATGTCGTAGCCGCGGGCCTGCATGGCGGAAGCCAGCGCCATCGCGCGTTTGTCATCGCCAATCACCACTGGCAGGATCTGGCTTTGAAACCCCTCCAGCCCGCACAGGCGTTTGGCCTCGGCCTGGGCATGGATGATCCCAAACCACGCCTGTTCCCGGCGGCCCGGGTTCTGTTGCAATTCCAGCAACGCCGCACGCACCAGCGCTGCGTTCAGCGGAGACGGGGCGGTGGCAAAGATAAAGCCGCGCGCCTTGTTGATCAGCGTCTCGATCAGCACCCGTTGACCGCAGATCAATGCGCCCGAGGCGCCCAGCGCCTTGCCGCAGGTGTGCAGGGACAGGACGTTCGGACGGTGCGCGATTTCATGCGCCAGCCCGCGGCCCAGATCGCCGAACACGCCGGTGGAATGCGCTTCGTCCACCACCAGTACCGCGCCTTCAGCATCCGCCAGCGCCATCAGCGCCTCCAGCGGCGCCAAGTCGCCATCCATCGAATAGACTGCCTCCACTGCGATCCAGACCTGACCGGTGCCGCCTTCAGAGCGCCAGCCTTTCAGCACCCGCGCCGCGCCCTCCGCGTCACCATGGGCAAAGCTGCGCGTCTCCGCCCGGCCCAGCCGCATCCCGTCATGGGTGCTGGCGTGGACCAGCGTGTCATAGAGCACCAGATCGCCCTGCTGCGGCAGGGTTGAGAAAATCGCCTGATTGGCATTGAACCCGCCGCCCATGAACAGCGCCGCCTCAGTGCCGAAAAACGCAGCCGCCTCAGCCTCCAGCAGCTGATGTTCCGCATCATTGCCGCGCAGCAGGCGCGAGCCGCCTGCCCCCACCGGCACCCCGCGGGCCAGCGCATCGGCGGCGGCGGCGCGCAGCGCATCGCTGCCCGCCAACCCAAGGTAGTCGTTGGAGGCAAAGTCATGCCCGTCCCGCGGCATCAGCTGCCGGTAGCGTCCGCGCGTGCGCAGCGCTTCCAGCGATTTCTCATGCCTCGGGAAGGCGCCCGCCATCAGCGGCTGCCGTCGCAGCCTGCCGCCATCGCGGTGATGCCCAGACGGTCGAACAGCTGCTGGTCCTTGTCCTCTTCGGGGTTGTCCGCGGTCAAGAGCGTGTCGCCCACAAAGATCGAGTTGGCACCGGCAAAGAAGCACATTGCCTGCATCTCATCCGACATGTCGGTGCGGCCTGCCGACAGGCGCACGTGGGATTTCGGCATCAGGATGCGGGCCAGCGCCACGGAGCGGACAAATTCGATCGGATCCAGCTTCTCGACATTGGCCAGCGGCGTGTCGGCGATCGGGATCAGCATGTTGACCGGCACCGAATCCGGGTGCACCTCCAGTGTCGCCAGCGCCAGCATCATGTCGATACGGTCCAGCTGCTGCTCCCCCATGCCGACGATGCCGCCGGAGCAGACTTTGATGCCCGCTTCACGCACTCGGTTCAGGGTGTCGATGCGGTCGGCAAAGGTGCGGGTGGTGATGATCTCGGAGTAATAGCGCTCCGAGGTGTCGATGTTGTGGTTATAGTAATCAAGACCGGCATTGCGCAGGCGGAACACTTGCTCCTCGTCCAGCATACCCAGGGTCATGCAGGTTTCCATGCCCAGATCCTTGACGCCCCGCACCATCGCCTCAAGTGCTGCCATGTCGCGGTCCTTGGGCGAGCGCCAGGCCGCGCCCATGCAATAGCGGGTCGCGCCGCCTTCCTTGGCTTTCTTGGCCTCGGCAATCACCCGCTGCACCTCGATCAGCTTGGAGGCCGACAGCTGCGCGCCGTTCCTCGCCGACTGCGAACAATAGGCGCAGTCCTCGGCGCAGCCGCCGGTCTTGATGCTGAGCAGCTTGGATTTCTGCACCTGGTTGGGGTCGAAATACTGCCGGTGCACGGTATGCGCCTGGAACAGCAAGTCCATGAAAGGCTTGTTATAAATCGCTTCCGCTTCCTCGCGGGTCCAGTCGGTGCGGATGGGTGCAGCGTCCAGCATGCTGTCTCCTGTTCTCGTATACCAGTTGGCCATGCGCGGATGGCGGTTCAGGATTTTATAGATAATTTTTCCACCTGCGATCAAGCACCAAAGCTGCGCTGCAGCGATTTGCCCCGGACTGGCGCCAATAAGTCCAATATCAATCTGATTTTAATGCCAAAAAACAATCTGCAAAGATTCCGGTTGACGCAAACCGCTCTCCTCCCCTAGCCCTATTGCCACGCAGGGGAGTCCCGCCAAGGGGACTGAGAGGCGTTTAGGTGCGGGGCAACCCAAGCCGGCGGCGCGACCCTTTGAACCTGACCCAGTTGATACTGGCGTAGGAAGCTAGGACGCGCCTTTTGGCCTCTTGTCCCCGCGGGGACAGCCGTTGAAAACGGGCGCACTCCGGTCAAGCAGGCCCCGCCTGCCGGTTTCCCAAGCCAAACCTCATCTGGTGTCTTTTCTGAGTTTAGGCTTCGAGGAGCACCAAAATGAACGTCCCCAATCCCAAGATCACCACCGGCGGCCTGCCCGCGTCCCGCAAAATTTACGTCAAAGGCGAGCGCTTTCCGGACATCCGCGTGCCGATGCGCGAGATCTCGGTCCACCCTACCGCAGGCGAAGAGCCGCTGCCGGTCTATGACAGCTCCGGCCCCTATACCGATCCCGACGTGCTGACCGATATCCGCCAGGGCCTGCCCGGCTTACGCCGCCAGTGGATCCTGGACCGCGGCGACGTCGAGGAATACGACGGCCGCGATGTGAAGCCCGAGGACAACGGCTTTGCCTCCGGCGAGCGGCTGGTGCCGGAATTTCCGGTGAAGCCGCGCCCGCTGCGCGCCAAGGATGGCAATGCCGTGACCCAGCTGGCCTATGCCCGCGCAGGCATCGTGACACCGGAGATGGAATTCATCGCGATCCGCGAAAACCAGCTGCGCGAGGCTGTGGCGCCCGCGCGCGACGGCCACGACTGGGGCGCCAACATCCCGGATTACGTGACGCCGGAGTTTGTCCGTGACGAGGTTGCTGCGGGCCGCGCCATCATCCCCAGCAACATCAACCACCCGGAATCTGAGCCGATGATCATCGGCCGCAACTTCCTGGTCAAGATCAACGCCAATATGGGCACTTCGGCTGTCACCTCCTCGATGGAAGAGGAAGTGGACAAGCTGGTCTGGTCGATCCGCTGGGGCGCCGACACGGTGATGGACCTGTCGACGGGGCGCAACATCCACAACACCCGCGAATGGATCGTGCGCAACTCGCCGGTGCCGATCGGCACGGTGCCGCTGTATCAGGCGCTGGAGAAGGTGAACGGCATCGCCGAGGACCTGACCTGGGAAGTGTTCCGCGACACGCTGATTGAGCAGGCGGAACAAGGTGTCGACTATTTCACCATCCATGCGGGCGTGCGGCTGCACATGGTGCCGATGACGGTGAAGCGGGTCACCGGCATCGTCTCGCGCGGCGGCTCGATCATTGCGCAGTGGTGCCTGCATCACCACAAGGAGTCGTTCCTCTACACGCATTTCGACGAGATCTGCGACATCTGCCGCAAGTATGATGTGGCTTTCTCGCTGGGTGACGGTCTGCGCCCCGGCTCGATTGCCGATGCCAATGACGAGGCCCAGTTTGCCGAGCTGGAGACCCTTGGGGAGCTGACCAAGATTGCCTGGGCCAAGGATTGCCAGGTGATGATCGAAGGCCCGGGCCATGTCGCCATGCACAAAATCAAGGAGAACATGGACAAGCAGCTGGAGTGCTGCCACGAGGCGCCCTTCTATACGCTGGGGCCGCTGACCACCGACATTGCACCGGGTTATGACCACATCACCAGCGGCATCGGTGCGGCGATGATCGGCTGGTTCGGCTGCGCCATGCTGTGTTACGTGACCCCGAAAGAGCACCTGGGCCTGCCCGACCGCGATGACGTGAAGACCGGGGTGATCACCTATAAGATCGCGGCCCATGCGGCGGATCTGGCCAAGGGCCTGCCGGGGGCGCAGCGGCGTGACGACGCGATCTCGCGGGCGCGGTTCGAGTTCCGCTGGGAGGATCAGTTCAACCTGGCTCTGGATCCGGAAACCGCCCGCGACTACCACGACCAGACGCTGCCGAAAGAGGCCCATAAAGTGGCGCATTTCTGCTCCATGTGCGGGCCGAAGTTCTGCTCCATGCGGATTTCCCACGACATCCGCGCCGAGGCGCAGAAAGAGGGGATGGAGGCGATGGCCGCCAAGTTCCGCGAAGGCGGCGAGCTGTACATGCCTGCCGGCAAAGCGGACCCGGCCGGATGATCCGCAACGCAGGCGCGGGCCACGCTGGTCCCGCCTGCGCCCATGAACCGAAGCAGCGCGGGGGCGGCGGCAAGAGGCTGCCCCTCCCTTCGGGACACATACGCGACTCGGATGCTGAAAAACGGTTTGCAGGCCTGCGAAGTCCAGCAGCTTCTTGGCCACTCATCGGTCAAGCAGACCGCCGAGCATGCCAAATACGAATCCCTGGACACCGTTCGCAAGGCCGCACACACGCAAAACAAGGGTACACACTAACGCAGACACTTTGCAGAGAACGCATCTTAGACGCTCTGAAAGGTGATATTTTTCGCGCAATTTCAAGCGGTTAAATGGTGCCCCCACACGGACTCGAACCGCGGACCTACTGATTACAAAAATTCCTCAGGGCATTTCTCCGGATTTCGCCAAACTTCGCTGACCACCCATAAACGACTGTTATTGCTTGATTATTATTGACGGCCGCTACGCTCTCCTCTCATTTTCAACGCCATATTCCGAAGCACACTGCTTCCTATATGCTTCCGGATTTTTAAGATCGAACGTTGCGAGAGTGAAGAAACTGAGATGACAAAACTTACAAAACGGATCGTGGACGGGCTTGCCCCAGAGGCGAAAGAACGGATCATTTGGGACCAGGAATTGCCCGGGTTTGGCATCCGCATCTATCCTACTGGCCGCAAGGTCTACCTCGTGCAATACCGCAGCAGTGGCAGGACGCGGCGCAAGAACCTTGGACAGCACGGAGTTTTGACGGCAGACGAAGCACGCAAAGAGGCAAAGCTTGTACAAGCCGACGTCGCGCGGGGCGGCGACCCCTCTGCGGAGCGTAAGGCAAAGCTGCGCAGCCTGACAGTGGCCGCACTGGCGGAACGGTTCCTAACGGAGCACGTTGCACTGCATTGCAAGCCTTCCACGCATTACGATTATTCCAATACCGTTCGAGGTACGATCAACCCTGCCCTGGGGCCGATTAAAATCACCGAAATCACCCGCGCCGACATTGCCAACTTCCACCACCAGAAAAGGGATACTCCATATCAGGCAAATCGTGCTGTCGCCCTGCTGTCTAAGATGTTCAATGTGGCCGAGGACTGGGGCCTGCGTCCGCAGGGCTCGAACCCAGCCACTCGGATCAAGAAGTATCGCGAAGTTGAAAAGAAGCGCTACCTGAACGACTCCGAACAGGCACAGCTTGGGGAAACCTTGTTTGAGGGCCTCGATTTAGGTGAGCTTTCAGAATACGTTGTCGCCGCCATTTACCTGCTGATGCTCACAGGGTGCCGTCTCAAAGAAATTCAAACGCTGCAGTGGGATTTTGTCACCTCGACACATTTAGAGCTTCCAGACAGCAAAACAGGCAGACGGCGCATTCCTCTGCCCAGAGAGGCACAGACAGTCCTGGACGCCTTGCCCCGCCGTGAGGGAAACCCTTACGTCATTCTGGGGGACAGTCCTGAAGGCCACTACAACGATTTGCAAAAGCCGTGGCGCAAGATCAGAGCAAAGGCCGGTCTGCACGACGTGCGACTGCACGATCTGCGGCATACCTATGCTTCGGTTGCTGTCACAAATGGGATTGACCCATTCATGCTCAAAGAAATCATGGGACACAAAAACCTGTCCACAACACTGCGGTACGCGCATCTCGCAGACGACGCAGTTCAACGAGCTGCCGGGTCGATTGCATCACGTCTGGCTAGCGCCATGCAGAGGAGCGAAGGTCGTCCGCATGGGTTGCGTGTCGTGGGATAAAGCCGCATCAAAGCCCAAACTGAATTCACACAGAACTGCAAAATATGCGTCATAACCTTCCAAAGCTCCGTTTTCATAGGGACCAGTTCATTACCCTAAACGAAGGGTTCGACCGGGCCGGGCGTTTCACCTTTCCGCTCGAATGGACAGGCGAAGAAGCGTTTGCGTGGCCTGAAGCCGCGCCTGAAACATTCAGGGATGAGCGTGAAGAGTTAGAGAAGGAGTTCCAGAGGCTGAACAAGAGGGCAACTGATCTGCATCTGATGGATACTTTCGGTATGGACGCTGATCAGCAGGAACAGGTTCAACAAGCTGCAGAAGATGCTTCTGCTCAGCGGGAACAGGCGCGAAACAAGCTCAGCCAATTTGGAAGAGCATATGACTCTCGTTTTATAGATGCCGAGGCGTACGCTAGACGTACCGAAGTTGAGGGTCTGCTCTGCCGGGCGATGGAGAAACGGGAGCTTCTACTCCATTTTGGAACGGGTACCGGCATAAGGCTAGGCGACTGGCAGGCTGACAACCGCTATTTCGAGATGAGTTTCGGGTTCAGCTATGTCATTGCACCCAAGAGCTACGGTAGCCGCCGCCGTTTCCCTGCCTATTTTAAGCTCCGCGATTTTAATGCATGGGCAGAGCCCAAAGAGGCTGAGCTCACTCCTTACGAAGCTGCCCCGATTGAAGAGCGAATGATCGAATGGTTCCTGAAGTACCGAGCGGTTTGCTTAGCTGAAGGCCGAAAAGCTCGTCAGGAAGATGTTAGAGCGATGTGCGAAGAGCACTTTGGGCGCAATGATCTCGGACGCAAGTTTGAAGCGGTTTGGAAGCTGCTGGCGGTGGACGAAATCCGTAAGGTGGGGCGCACAAAAAAGTCCGCCTAGCATTTCCTTTCACCAGCACTCAGAAACTTTTTACAAGCCGCCTAAAACGCTGAAATATATCAGCAAAAAAATACTGACCGGCATTTCCCGCCCAAGAAAAAAGGCCCGGCGTCTATTTCGGCCTTCTGCGCCCATCTACCTTGTCCTCACAAACACTGCATCTGCAATCTGAGGACACCAAATGATCAACAATCGCTTGAACGGGCATGATCCCGACACCCTAGTAGACGAGCGCGAAGCCGCATCGATCCTGTGCTATTCCGTGCGCGCTCTTCAGAACTGGCGGCATCGTGGCGGCGGCCCGCGCTTCGTCAAAGTATCCTCGCGCTCTGTCCGTTACCGGCGCGCTGACCTTTTGGACTGGATTGCTGAGCGAACAGTCTCCCACACGTCGCAACCCATCTGACAATCAGTTTTGCCCTTGAAGGGTTGGTAGCACTTCAAGGGATTTTGGGGCCGGACGGCTCTTGCAGGGCGCGGGGTAAACGCACCTCGCGCCCTCTCTTTGTCTGCTGCCAGGAACCATCATCAAAAGGAAAACAACATGGCAAACCAGCCTATCCATAAAATCAGACTCGGCCTGATAACAGCCGCCATCTGGGACAATGACGGGTTCTATTCCGTCGATGTTACGCGGGCCTACAGGGCCAGTGACGGCAACTGGCAGAGCTCTACCAGCTTCTCCCACGCGGACTTGCTCAACGTTGCCAAATGCGCTGAGCGAGCTGAAATCTGGATCGGGAGGCAGGTCAATGCTGCGAAATGACATCGATGCCGGGCATTCTGCCCGGCCCCAAAACCTTAGCTACCCCGCCGGAGGCGCAACTGGCACCCAGTACGGGCAAAGGGGGGTGATTGTAGCACCCCCCTCCAGAAATACAGATCAATCAAAACCCGCCGACATGACCATTCTCCACCGGGGCTTTGACACGCTGACGCTGGCGGTTCAGGCCAACATTCCCCCAGTTTTGTTTGACCATCTGGACGCTGAAAGGGAACGTGCGGAACAGGAACGCCAGGACGTGCTTGTCGAGTACAACGGCATCCACTTGCACCTTAAGTCACACGGCGGGCATGGCTACCGCTTTATTGCCAGCGGCGGCCCGCACGGGGCCACGTGGTTTTTCAAGAAACCGAACCCAAAAAACTCCTGGGGCATCCGCGTCAACTTCGGCTCCACCTTCCTCGCATTGAATGGATTGGGCGCCGCCAAAGCCCACCTGGAGATGGTGACGGAGGCCTTGGGCATCCGCTATGGCGCGGACGACATCAGCATCTCCAGGGCTGACTTCTGCGTGGATATTCTGGCTCCGCATTTCGAACTGAACCCGGAGCAATTCGTCATGCACTCAAGCGCTGGCCGCAGGGACTTTGTGAAAGAAACGGACAAAGCCGTGCACGGCCGTTCAGGCCGCACAACCTCCGTAACGGTCGGCAGTTCCCGCAACCGGCAGGTCATTGTCTATGACAAGCGGGCCGAAATCATCCACTCAGGCAAAGCGCATTGGTGGGAGATCTGGAACATGGAACTACGCCGCAATGGATTAAGCGAGGTCGATCCGAAATGCGCTGACAGCAGCAGGGTTTGGCGTGTCGAATTCCGCGCAGGCAAGGACCTTTTGAAAGACCGCTGGAACATCCGCACCTGGGCGCAGTTCTTTGACCGCTTCGGCGACCTTTGCCGGGAAACAGGCGAAGTTGTCCGCTACACGGAGCCTAATGCAACGGATTGCAACCGCGCGAGATGGCCAAACCATCTCATTTGGGAACTTGCCTGCTCTGAAATGAATGGCGACCTGATGGAGATGCGTAGCGGTTGTGACCCAAACCCGCTCAAAGAGGTGCATAAGGAACAGCAGATATCCATGATCCTGCGGAATGTTCTCGGATGCACGGTCACACTGGCCGCACTGCGCGGCGTCCAGTATTCAGAGTTACCCGGATTTTTCCAGACAACGGCGGACGAGTTGACCCACAGGTCACGCCTGCACCCGGAAAAGGTAGCGAAACAACTGGAAGACGCGCGGAACCGCTATGTTTTTCTCTGAAATGCACAGAAATTCACGGTTTTTCTCGCACTTTACAGCCTGAAATGTACGGAAATGTCAGGAAATGCAGGCGCTCGAAAGTGCTAGAAAATGATAGAAAATGCTGGAATGTGACAGGATCTGCATGCTTCTGGATGGTCCCGCCTAGACTAGTAACGCACTTATAGACCAAGTAAACCAAGCTTGAAGCGCTGCCATAGGGCGGCGCTTTCTTTGCTCCCCCAGAAGGCCCCCACGTTGCCCTGGCCATCAAGAGCCCATAGCTGCCGCCACAGCCTAGTTTGAATTCTGCAAGCGCAGCACGACGCGAAGCATCGCCAAGCGGTCTTTGAAAGGTTCTCCTAAAGACACTGATGGCGTGAAGCGGTCATTCTCTGTAGTATGGCTGCTTGATCCTAAGCAATGATCACAGCGCCCCAGTCGGATTACCACAGTGACTTCTTATTTTGCCGAACAACTTCAAAGCGTTTGAATGCAAGGCGAGATTTGAAGACTTCAACACTGTCCCCTTCTACAAGCGCCTCCACTTCTTTGAAGTCTATTTTGGACTTTGCGCCAATAATAACCTGCTTCAGCTTCATGCTCTCATCAAACTCTTGATAGAGTATCTCATTGTCGGGCACTGGCTTGGAGAAGGAACGCAACATTCGGACTTCTTCCTCATAGCTCCAGTGAATGAACTTCGTTGAGAACAACTCAGAAATGTTATCCTCACCGATCCTATCAATTACCTCCCTTGGGGATGAGTTTGGGTACATCCTCTCAGAAACGTAACGAACTTCTTGGATGCTTTGGTCGACTTGAACATCGAATCCGTAACAAATCCCAGTGTGGTTTCCTGCGTAGTGTCCCCACATCACCGGATTTCGCCACGACCTAGAAAAACATATCATTCCCGTGGTCAGATCTGTCTCCTGGATCCACTTCCTGAAGAGGGTCCGCGTTTTTCGATTGCTGAAGTCGAAAGCAGCTAATTCGAAAGGGTCATTGCATTTGGAGAACCTGGATATTTTTAAGTGCTTGTTCTTTAGGTTATCCAAAGCGTGCTGTGGGGGGGTGAAGTAATAGAGACGCTTTGTAGGCTTCAAAGTTACTGCTCCTCAGTCGGGCTTCCTTCCGCGTGCGCAACCAATACGTTCATTGGATGGAGGGAAACAACCGTTTCCTTTGGTCCTGCTCGAGATGCATCGAGGTCGAGAGGAACCAGTTGACGATCTGTGTCTGAACTGGGCTCGACCTTGCAGTCATCGATAATGAGAGTAGGCAGCCAACTGAGCCCACTGCTGCCGTTGGCCGGCAGGTTGCCCCTCGCGGGTGCAGAACGTAGAGAACGGGACATTCCAGCATATGAATACCTTGCCACTTGTTCGCCTCATACACTTCAGAATGGTGGTTTCCTGAGTTCTGCCGACGTTGCGGCGGCATTTTTTGTTCCGCTCCAAAGGAAGTTTGGTGAAGGTTCAGTCCAAAAATGCTCAAGCGTTTTCAATCAGGTGCTTCGCCAAATGCGAGGTGAGTATTTTTATTTGGGCCAGGCTCTCTTCATCCATTTCAACTGTATCTGGGCCTACCATGGCAGCGGAGAAGTACTTTTGAATTTGAGATTTTGAGCAGCGTTTTGCGCCAAAATGATCCGAAATATTTGCTTTCATCTGTGTCGACAGAAGACCCTCAATTTCCTTTGGTGCTGTCTTTGCTTTTCCGAAGATGTGTTCGTATTCAATAAACCTCTCTGCGTTTACTGGCAGCTCCGCCTTGTATCTCTTTATTGCCGCCTTGCCTTCTTTGTCGCTATCGCACAGAAACACAAAGTTGTTTGTCCACCCGAGCATAAGAGAAATAACGGCAGAAGCATTGGTTACTCCATTCACAGGTAGGAAGTTTAGTGCCAGGTCCGGTTCATGATACTTTTTGTACCAACTCAAAATGTAAAAGTCTGATTTCCCTTCGACTAAGACGCCGCTGTCTTTGGCCTCTAGGGAAGACGGACTGTATTGCAATCGGTCAAGAATTGGTTGAAAGTAGTGTCCTTTTTCTTCGTTCTCGCCGACGAAACGTTTATAGGGAGTTACCGAGATGCTGATGCCGTTAGATGCGTCAGGAAACTTACCTTCAAGTTCCCCCTCTGTATCCAGGCCACTGGTCACAACGTGTGCATTCTCCAACCACAAGGGGTTCACTAGATGGTGGCTATGGGTGCTGAAGATAATGCTATTTTTTTTACCGGAAATAACTTCGAAGCTATCAAGAAGTTTGGCTTGAGCTTTACTATGCAAATTTGAAGCTGGCTCGTCGAACAAGAAAACCACAGATTGGTCGTCAAACGCTCCGCGTGAAAATCTTGTAAACAGCAAAAAGCAAAAGAACCACCGGAACCCGAGTGACCTTTCCGAGATACGATATCTCGGGCGACCTTGTTTAACTCTAAATGTCAGAAATACTTGTCTTTTTCCGGTTTGAGGGTGAGGCTCAATGGTCGACGCAACCTCAATTTCCGCATCTCCGATTTCTTTTCCAAGTATCTGCTGCCAACGGCCGAATACTTCCTCCGTTATTTTCCCTGCAAGACGCTCCAAGACATCATCGACGCTTTCCTTCTCTGGAGACCCAAACCAAAAAGTCATGAACTGAGCGAAAGGGTGATCTTTTTTAGTTCCAGTTATTCGGTCAACTATGTGCTTATTCAGTTCCATAGGTGGGTCAAGGGAGGCCATCGCGTCTTCTACTATTCGCACAAAATACTCGTTCGTCTTCGATGCGGTTTCCGTCGCGCCGTCAAGTGGTCCTGAAATCAGAATCTTATCCGGAAAGTCAAATAGGAAATTTGGAAAATAGATGATCCTGGGGAGTCTGGATCGTAGCAGGTTGACAACGCCATGCCACTCTTTTGACGGATGTGTGTACCTCGTGAACTTTTTTTTGCCGACTGGTTTTGAGATGGGGCCATATGCTCCACAAACTATTTGACTTAACATACTTTGAGTTGTCGTAAACCATCTCGGTCACAATGCGAAACTGAGATGGAAATTCACTCCTGTCCAGTTGAAGCCCAAACGTCTCTTTGCAGTAATCTTCGACAGCTGACAAGTCGTTTTCAGTGACTAGAACAGTTGCCTCGATTCGTATTTTCCCCGTGAAATCGCCTTTTAGGTTTTTGGGGATTAGTTGATCTTTGCTAATATCCACAGTGGACTGCTGAGCGATTGCGTGCATACCATCTACGTCAGGCTGGAACATATTTATCGCTTCCAGAATGGTGGTTTTTCCGCTTTCATTTAACCCAACTAGAGTGTGGATAGATGCCTCGCCGCTGCCTAGCTCTAGTTTTGCCTCCTGGATTCCTTTAAAGTTCTTAACGACAAATGACTTGAACTTCATAAATTGTATTCTCCTGCGGCGCTCAACTGGACCATTCCGATGCAAAAGCTAAGATTCCTTTGGGTTGATCTTAACTAACCGGGTGAACCCGTCCAGTCGATTTTCCTGTGGAGGGTAGCAGTATGGTGTGTATTCGTTAGTGGCGAAGAGTGTGGATTATTGGCTCAAACACCCAGGAAAGTCTTGACTTGGGGATCTTTTTGCGTCCTCTCCGGCAATCTCCGCGAGAAACCAGCAGGCACCACCCGTTACTTCAGTCGTGATATCCTCATCCGAGGCTAAGTTTGGCAAACTGGCTAAGCGGACTTTCGTTCAACCTGCTGCGAATTTCCACTATCCGTCGGCCGCGCCTAACTGGTCGCTCTTTGTCGCCCCTTTCGCACCTGCGGCGAATGGCCGGAAAGTCCCGTTGGGTCCCGCTTTCGAACCTTGCCTTTCACACAGACCAAGGACCTCACAGCGCCTGACCCACAGCGTTCGTTTGTGAAAAAGTTTTCTGTAGCGATGCAGAGATGACACGCCAGAAATCTGCTTGCCGCTGCTTCCTATATGCTTCCGGACTTGAAAGCTGCGCATATCGCGCGAAGGAGCAAGTCCTGCAAGTGTTTGATTTATATTGAAAAAATGGTGCCCCCACACGGACTCGAACCGCGGACCTACTGATTACAAATCAGTTGCTCTACCAGCTGAGCTATAGGGGCACACATAAGCTTCCCAAGGATCCGGCTTTAAAATCCGCCGTTTCCCTGGCAGGCCCGAAAGGAAAAACCGTTTCCCTTCGAACCTGTTGCCGGACACGTACTAAAGTCCGCAAAGACCGTCAAGCCGGTACAAGCTGTCAATTCGCCCCCGGGCAGATCCGGTCATGGCGCCCGTGCCGGCCCCGGGTTTGACCTTGCTGCGCCGCCGCAGTAGGTCTGGAGCAACCGCCCGCAACCACAGGTCCGCTCATGCAGGTCATCATCCACTGCGGCGCCCATGCCACCGAAGAAGACCTGCTGCTGAAAAGCCTGCTGAAGAATGCCGGCAGCCTGGCGCTGCACGGCACCGCCGCACCCGGCCCCGGCCGCTACCGGTCGCTGCTGAAAGACTGCATGGCGGCGATGAAGAACGGCACCGCCGCCGAGGACGCGCCGGAGGTGCTGTGGGACGCCATCCTCGACGACAGCCAGGCCAGCCGGGTGATTCTGTCCAACCCGCATTTCTTCGGCTCGCCGCGCCATGCGCTGCAGCAGCAGAACTTCTACCCGGAGGCCGAAACGCGGCTGCAGGCGCTGCAGGCGCTGTTTCCCCATGATCAGCTTGAGATTTTCATGGCGCTGCGCAACCCGGCCACGTTTCTGCCCGCGCTGTTTGCCAAATCCGCAAGCAGCACCGTGCGCAAGATCATGGAGGAGTGTGATCCGCTGCAGCTGCGCTGGTCCGGGCTGCTGGCGCGGATGCGGGATGCGGTGCCGCAGCTGCCGGTCACGGTCTGGTGCTACGAGGATCTGCCGCTGATCTGGGGCCAGGTGCTGCGCGAACTGGCGGGACTTGAGGCCGCCGCCCCTCTGAAAGGCCGGCTCGACCTTCTGGCCGCCATCATGCAGCCTGCGGGTATCGAACGGCTGCGCGCCTATCTGGAAGCGCATCCGGACATGACCGGGGTCCACAGGCGGCGGGTCTATGCCGCCTTTCTGGACAAATTCGCACGGGAAGAGGCACTGGAAGAGGAGCTGGATTTCCCCGGCTGGACAGAGGCGCTGGTCGGCGACATGACCGAGACCTACGAGGAGGATCTCTACACCATCCAGCGGATACCCGGTGTCACCCTGATCACGCCATAGGGTCAGCCCGCTGCAGGTTTGCGGCCGCGCGCGCCCCTGACTCCAGGCGGCGCCCCCGCCTCTTCATCCCGCCTCTTCACCTGGCTGAATACATCCTCGGGGGTGAATTGCTCCGGACCCGGTCCGGGGCAAGAGGGGGCAGACAGCCCCCCGGCCGGCTGCGGGGCCTGGGCCGCAGGCCAGCCGCCAGACCCCGCCATCATGGCCATGCCGAACCCGGCCCCCGTTACATATGGCACCTGCCGTCTGCCTCAGGTCACGGCAAGGGCTGGCCGTTGCGGCCGAACACGTAGCCTTCGGTGCTCAGGTCGTCATAGGTGACCTCCACTGCGATCTGCTGGATCGAACCAAGCGGATAGCTGCGGTAGGGCAGCCCGTCCTCTTCCTTGATCATGTTGGGGAAGCCCTCGTCCAGGTGGCAGTCCGGCAGCGGCCAGATTTCCAGCGCATGGCCGTTCACCCCCAGCTTGACCTGCGCCAGCCCGCAGCGCCAGGACCACAGATGGGTGACATAAAGCAGGTCCTGCCCGTCGAACTCGCGCACCTGGATCCAATTGGCCTTTGTGGCGGCAAGGATCGGCTTCACCTCGGTGGCGGTGGTAAAGCGGCCGGTGGCCTCCTGCGGCTCTGCCGCCAGGCCGGCGGGAGCGGATTGCGCCACCGGCTGCGCCTGGACGGCCGGGGCCGGTGCGGCCGCATCAGCTGTGTCTGCAGTCCCGGGGCCTGCCTCCGGCGCGGCGGTTGCGGCAATGATGGCCAGGATCACGTCAAACATGTTCTCTCTCCCGCAAAATGAGTCCCGCACAGCACAAAGCGCTTGGAAATTGCTGCCAGGCCTGTTGCACGGCGCTTGGCCGGCTTATAGCTACCTTAACAGGCAGTGCTATCCGCCCGGAAGAGACGGAAAACGGGGAAAACTATGGCAAAAGCCCCCTTCAACGTGATGATTGTCGGCCAGGCCTGCGGCTGCAGTATGAGGCGCTGTTGTTTGCCGCCTCCCTGCGCCATTGCGCGCCGGGCTTTGCCGGGCGGCTGTTCGTCGCGGTGCCGCAGCCGGGCCCCTTGTGGGACAAGGACCCCAGCATCCGCAATCAGGAGGTGCTGCAGGCACTGACGGAGCTGGATGCCGAAATCCTGCCGTTCGACAGCAAGGTGTTCGGCGCCGCCTATCCCTATGGCAACAAGATCGAGGCGCTGCAGGCGCTGCCCAAGGGCGAGCCGTTTGTGTTCTTCGACACCGACACGCTGATTACCGGCGAGCTGCCGGAGGTGCCGTTTGATTTTTCCCGGCCTTCCGCATCGCTCCGGGTGGAGGGCACCTGGCCCAAACCCACGCTTTACGGGCCGGGCTACGATGGCATCTGGCAGTCTCTTTACAACCGGTTCGGGCTGGACTTCCACTCCAGTCTCGATCTCAGCCAGCCCGCCGGGTTCTGGAAGCGCTATCTCTATTTCAACGCCGGGTTCTTCTACGGCGCCTGCCCGCGCGCCTTTGGCAAACGGTTCCTGGTCTATGCGCAATCAGTGCTGAACGACCCGCCGCCCGAACTGGTCTGCCAGTCGCTGGACCCTTGGCTGGACCAGATCGTTCTGCCCTTGGTGATCCACTCCTTCGGCGGCGGCCGCGATGCGCTGCCTGCGGGTTATTTGGACGGAGCAGTCAGCTGCCATTACCGGCTGCTTCCGCTGCTTTATGCGCGGGAAAGCGGCCGGGTGGTGGAGCTGCTGCATGAAATCACGGCGCCGAACCGGATCAAGAAGGTGCTGAAAGGCCATGAACCTGCCAAGCGCATGATCTATCAGGGCCGCGGGGAGAAGGTGCGGGCTCTGTTCGACCAGGACAACCTGCCCCGGCGCGAGCAGGCAATCCGCAACCGGATCAAGTCGGCCGGCTTCTGGATGCGCTGAACCGCACCGCAAGCGATGGGCAGCCAGGGTCTCCCGCCTGCTCCCGGCGCCCTTGCAGGGCATCCGTCACAGTTGGGCCTAGCGCCGCGCAGGGCGCGGCGCGCGCCAGGCGCAGCCTGGCGCCATGCCCAACGGGAGCGGCTGCCGCCAGGCGGCCAGCGACGGGCGGGAGCCGCCGGCTGCGGCATTCACGTGATTGCCTTCCGGGCGCCTTCATGCTGTGGTGCGCGGGACAAAAGACCTTTCAGGGAGACATAGTGATGACCGACGCCCCGTCCTACGGTTTTGATACCTTGCAGATTCACGCCGGCGCCAAGCCCGACCCGGCCACCGGCGCCCGCCAGACCCCGATCTACCAGAGCACGGCTTATGTGTTCCGCGACGCCGAACACGCCGCCGCCCTGTTCAACCTGCAGGAAGTCGGCTTTATCTATTCCCGCCTGACCAACCCCACCGTGGCAGTGCTGCAGGAACGCCTGGCAACGCTGGAAGGCGGCGTTGGCGCGGTCTGCTGTTCCTCCGGCCACGCGGCGCAGATCATGGCGCTGTTCCCGCTGATGGGCCCAGGCTGCAATGTGATTGCCTCCACCCGGCTCTACGGCGGCACCGTCACCCAGTTCAGCCAGACCATCAAGCGTTTTGGCTGGTCGGCCAAGTTCGTCGACACCGACGACCTGGACGCGGTGAAGGCCGCCATCGACGAAAACACCCGCGCTGTGTTCTGCGAATCCGTGGCCAACCCCGGCGGCTATGTCACTGATATCCGGGCCCTTGCCGATATCTCGGACGCCGCAGGCATCCCGCTGATCGTCGACAACACCTCCGCCACGCCCTACCTTTGCCGCCCGATCGACCAGGGTGCGACGCTGGTGGTGCATTCCACCACGAAGTACCTCACCGGCAACGGCACGGTGACTGGCGGCTGCGTTATCGATTCCGGAAAATTCGACTGGTCGGCGAATGATAAGTTCCCATCGCTGTCGGCACCGGAAGACGCCTACCACGGCCTCAAGTTCCACGAGACCTTCGGCCCGCTGGCCTTTACCTTCCACGGCATCGCGATCGGGCTGCGCGACCTCGGCATGACGATGAACCCGCAGGCCGCGCATTACACGCTGCTGGGCATCGAGACCCTGTCCCTGCGCATGCAGCGCCATTGCGAGAACGCCGAGAGAATTGCTGCCTGGCTCGAGAACGATGACCGGATCGATTATGTAACCTACGCGGGCCTGCCCTCCTCGCCCTACAGCGAACGCGCCAAGGCCTGTTACCCCAAAGGCACCGGCGGGCTGTTCACCTTTGCCGTCAAAGGCGGATACGAGGCCTGCATCAAGCTGGTGGATTCGCTGGAAATCTTCAGCCATGTGGCCAATCTTGGCGATACCCGCTCGCTGATCATCCACTCCGCCTCGACCACCCACCGCCAGCTGACGCCGGAACAGCAGGAAGCAGCGGGCGCCAGTCCGAATGTGGTGAGGGTGTCGATCGGGATCGAGGATGCGGACGACCTGATCCGCGATCTGGACCAGGCGCTGGCCAAGGCCTGCGGCTGACCCCATGCCTGATGAACGGAAAGGCCGGGCGTGCTGCCCGGCCTTTTTCCTGCCGCCGGGGCTTATTCGCCGCCCGGCACGCTCATGTCGAAAACAACCGACACATTGTGGCTGAAGGTCAGCTCGCCCGCCTCGATGGGCATCGCGTCGCTGCGGGCCATTTCCATCGCCATCATCGGGCGGCCACCGCCGCTGCCGTGCTCGTTAATCGAGCGCACCGGACCCAGCTTCATGCCCGCCGCCTCTGCCAGCTGCTGCGCCTTGCGGATGGCATCCTTAACCGCCGCACCCCGGATCTGGTCCTGAACTGCGGAGGGATTCTCTACGCCAAACGACAGCCCTTGGAACTGATTGGCCCCAGCGGTCAGCACCGTATCCAAGACCGGCCCCAGCCTCTCCAGGTCGCGCACCCGCACCATCAGAGTATTCGAGGCTTGAAAGCCGGTGATTTCACGCCGCCCGCCGCTGTCATAGGACCGCTCCTGCGACCACACCGGATGCATGGCAATCCGCCGGGTCTGCATGTCCTCGGCAGCGATGCCCGCCTCCTTCAGCCGTGCGATGACCGCCCCCATGGCATCCGACACCGCGGACATGGCGATGGCCGCTTCCTCAGCCTCCTCGGTCACACCCAGGGTTATGGTGGCCAATTCGGGTGCCACCTGCAGCCTGCTCTCGCCGCTGACAGTGATCTGACGCGGCGCCGCAGCCTCGCTTGCAGCAGCAGCGCCCGCACTCATCGACAGCAGCAGTGCAGCCGCCAGAAGTCTCTTTGCCTTCATGCTCAAAAGCTCCTCTTGCAATGGCCCTTAGATGGGGATGGCAAACTGCCGCCCGCAAGCCCCAGCGGCTGTCTTTTCCTTTCACCCGGCAGGTTTCTGCTTTAAGGTCCGCGGCAAAACACCGGGCACGCCGCGTGCCCCGGGCAGTATGGATTTGTATGGTTTGACCCAAAGCATGAAACCGGCTTTTGCTCTTTCGCTTTCCGCTGACGGCATCGCGCTACTGTTCCGCGCCAAGGACGGCTGGCGCAGTGTTGCCGAAACCCCGTTTGACACCGGCGACCTGCCCGCTGCACTGGCAGCGATGCGCGAAGACGGGCTGCGGCTGGCGCCAGAGGGGGTGTTCTGCAAGCTGATCCTGCCCAATGACCAGATCCGCTATCTGACCGCGGACACGGGCGAACTGCCGATGGAGGACCGGATTGCCGCCGCCCGCCAGGCACTGGAAGGCGCCACCCCATACGCGGTGGAGGAACTGGCCTTCGACATCTCCGCCGAGGGCGGGCAGACCCACATCGCCGCGGTCGCGCTGGAGACGCTGGACGAGGCCGAATCCTTTGCCACCGAGCATGGCTTCCGCCCGGTGAGCTTTGTCGCGGTGCCGCAGAACTGCGGTTTCCAGGGCATGCCCTTCTTTGGCACCACCCGGGCCGTCCGTGGCACCAGTGTTGAGCCCGACATCAAACCTGTTGCAGTCGTCGGCCCGGCCCAGTTTCCCGCGCCCGCAGCAACGGAAGCACCCCAACCCCTCCCCATTGAACCGGAAGCTGCAGAAGATCTCCCGCCGATCGCCGAACTGGAGACAGTCGTCGCGGCCGAGGCCGCAGCGAAGGTTGAGCCGCCGGCAGCCAAGGCTGCGGAGCCGGCCGTTAGAATCCCGCCTGCACCGCCGGCAATGGCGGAACCGATTGAAGCCGCGGGTTTTTCCAGCCGCCGCAGCAGGCCTGTGCCTGCCACGGCAAAGCTGGCAGCTCCGGACCAGGGGAAGGAGGCTTCGGAGCCGGCCGCGGCGCCGCGCCCAGTGGCGGCTCCGGCAGCGGTGCCGGCGCCATCAAAGCCGTTGGGAACGGCTGTACCCGCGCCTGCTCCGGCCGGGCCGGAAGCCGCCGCAGCCGCAGCGCACCAGGATATTCCCCGGGCCCCGGCGGCCCCGCGCAAAGACCCCGGCCCGGCCCGGCCGGAGGCCGCAGCGGCTGGCAGCACCGCCAAAGGCAAGCCCAGGTATCTGGGGGCTGTCCTGACTGCCGTGCTTCTTCTGTTCATGGCCACGGTCGCGGTTTGGGCCGTGTTCGGCGATGGCGGCTTCTTTTCTGCTGATCCGGAGGAGCCTCCGGTTAAGGAACAAGGCCTGTCCGCAGCGCCGCCGGTCAGCACCGGCGGGGAAGACACGGCCGGCCAGCCGGAGGCTCCGGCAGCAACGGACGCACCGGCGGCTGCTGATCCCGCAGCCGGGACAGAGCCCGCCGCTATTGCACCGCAGGTGAGCGTGCTGGCCGATCAGCCCGATCCGGGCCTGGAGGACGCGCCCCCCGCGGATGCAGAAACCGTTTCGGCCGGAAAAGACAGCTCCGGCCCGGAGCCGTCGGTGGAAGATGAAGCTGCCGCGGACGGGGTCGACCTGCCGGAGGAAGGCACAGAAACCGCTTTCCTCGACCCGGACAGCCTGCAGCCCGGCGCCGCGGAAGACAGCTTGCAGGACCCGGTTGCCGAAGAAGCGCCGCTGGACCCGCTTGCCCAGGCCGCGCGCTATGCCGCCACGGGCGTCTGGCCGGTTGCTCCGGAGCTGGAAGGCAGCCCCGCCGCAACAGGTCTCGAACCGCTTTATACCGCCTCGATCGACCAGAACGGGGCGGCACCGGATGCGGTGGCGCTGCCGCAGTCCGAGAGCTTTGCCAGCGACAACCCGCTTGAGGCGGTTGCCTCGCCCGCGGCCGCAGGGGCCGCCTTTGATCTGGACGCGCGCGGGCTGGTGAAGGCAACACCCGAAGGCACGCTGAACCCCGACGGCATCATGATCTACCTGGGCCGTCCCGGCGTGGTGCCGCCGCGCGCGCCGGAGCGCAGCGACCCGGCCGCCGAAGCGCTGGCCGAGGAAGTGGCCCGGAACCAGGTGCTGTCCCGCAAACGCCCCAAAGCGCGCCCCTCCGACCTGGCGGAGCAGGTTGAAAGGGCGCAGCTTGGCGGCCTCAGCCGTGCCGAGCTGGCCACATTGCGGCCGCGCCAGCGCCCCGCCAGCCTGAAACCCGCAGAGGCCGAACAGCAGCCCGCCACTGCCCAGGCCATCGCCGCGTCTGTGGTGCCGCGCACCCGCCCCGCCAATTTTGCCGCCCTGGTCGACCGCGCCCGCCGCAACCCGCAGAACCAGGTTCAGACCGCCGCTGCGGTACCGGCCGCGGCTGCCGCGGCTGCCCCCAGCATCCCGACCGCCGCCTCCGTTGCCCGCCGCGCCACGGTCAGCAACGCCATCAACCTGCGTAAGCTGAACCTGATCGGCGTCTACGGCACCGCAGCCGAGCGCCGCGCCCTGGTCCGCCTGCCCTCGGGCCGCTACAAGAAAGTCCGGGTCGGCGACCGCATCGACGGCGGCCGGGTGATCGCCATTGGCGAAAGCCAGCTGCAATATCAGAAAAGCGGCCGCAACCGCACCCTGACGATGCCCAACGGCTAAAGGCCGGCCCTGCTGAACAGGACCGGCTCGGTGCAAAACATGCTTTCAGCGCAGTTGCTTCAGCCGGCAGCCTTGAGTTCGCCGCTTTCGATCTGCTCGCGTTCGATTGATTCAAACAGCGCCTTGAAGTTGCCTTCGCCAAAGCCGTCATCGCCCTTGCGCTGGATGAACTCGAAGAAGATCGGCCCGATCACGGTTTTCGAGAAGATCTGCAGCAGGATCCGGGTCTCGCCGCCATCCACAACACCTTCGCCATCAATCAGGATGCCGTGCTCCTTCATCCGCTCCAGCGGCTCATCATGGCCCTGCACCCGCTCTTTGGACAGCTCGTAATAGGCATCATTGGGGCCGGGCATGAAGGTCAGGCCCTTCGCGGCAATCGCATCGGTACTGGCATAGATATCCTCGGTGCCGACGGCGATATGCTGGATTCCTTCGCCCTTGTATTTCTTCAGGTATGAGACAATCTGCCCGGTCTCGCCCCGGTCCTCGTTGATCGGGATCCGGATCCGGCCGCAGGGCGAGGTCAGAGCACGGCTGAGCAAACCGGTGTACTTGCCCTGGATGTCGAAGAAGCGGATCTCCTTGAAATTGAACAAGTCACCGTAAAACTTGAACCACTTGTCCATGTTGCCCTTGAACACATTGTGGGTCAGGTGGTCGAGGTAATAGAACCCGTCACCGCGTGGCTTGGACTGTTTCAGCCAGTCGAATTCCGCGTTGTAGGGCGAGGTGTCGTAATACTGGTCGATGAAATAGATCAGCGATCCGCCGATGCCCTTGATGGCTGGCACATCCATGGTCTTGCCCGGGCCGTCATAGGCTTCGGCGCCTTTGGACACCGCATGGTCAAAGGCCTGCTGCGCATCGGCCACCCGCCAGCCCATTGCCGGCGCGCAAGGACCGTGCTCATCAACAAAGCTGGCGGCAAAACTGTCCGGATCGGCATTCAGGATATAGGTGACATCGCCCTGCTGCCACAGCTCCACCAGCGGGCTGCCCTTGCGGCGGCCCACCAGCTCATAGCCCATGCAGATGAACAGCGCCCGCAGCTCTTCCGGGTCGGGGCTGGCAAATTCCACGAATTCAAAGCCGTCGGTGCCGGCCGGGTTCTCCGGCGTGATTTCGGATTTCGGGGTGTTATGCGGGAACGGGCCCATTGCGCGTCTCCTTGAGGTCAGGTGGGGCAAGATCAATTCTTGCATCAAGAATACCGCATATTTCCTGCAGGGTTTCCGCATAATTCCGCGCAATGCAATTGAAGTGCGCGTGAACACCGCGTATTCTTTACAAAGAACGGAGATTTCACGCATGCTTGACCCGACTGACACAAAACTCCTCGCAGCCTTGCAGAAGGACGCCCATCTGACCGCGCAGCAGCTGGGGGAAATGCTCAATCTTTCGCCCAGCCAGGCCGGGCGGCGGCGGCAGCGGCTGGAGGCTGAGGGCTACATTCAGGGCTATTCGGCGCGGCTGGATCCGGCCCGGCTGGGGCTGACCGTGCAAGGGTTCGTGCAAGTGCATCTGGGCAGCCACGGCCCCGAGCAGTCCAAGGGATTCGCCCGGCTGGTGGCCAGCCGGGCGGAAATCACCTCCGCCTGGACGATGACCGGCGAGGCCGATTACCTGCTGCGGGTCTACTGTGCCGGGCTGGAGGCGCTGAATGCGCTCATTCACGACGTCTTGCTGCCCCATCCCGCCGTTGCCAGGGTTCAAAGCCAGATCGTAATGGCACAATTAAAACGGGACGCACCGCTGCCGACTTAACCAACCGGGAAGGATTTGAGCGTAATCATGCGGCAACAACTTCCGTAACTATAAATGGAACGTGCCCGTGTCTTTTGTTGACCGCCGAGTAGAAACACGCCCCACAAGCGGCGAGGCCCCCTTTGGCCTCAACGAAGTATTCTTTTCCAGGACCGACAACCGCGGCGTTATTCAGGCGGGGAACTATGTGTTCCGCCGGGTTGGCGCCTATCCTTGGGAAGAACTGATCGGCGCACCGCATAAGGTCATCCGCCACCAGGACATGCCCAAGGGGGTGTTCTGGCTGTTCTGGGACACCATCCAGCGCGGCGAGTTCATGGGGGCTTACGTCAAGAACAAGTCCAAGGACGGGCTGTACTACTGGGTGTTTGCGGTAGTGGTGCCCTGCCAGGATGGCTATCTCTCCGCCCGCATCAAGCCCAGCAGCGCGCTGTTTGACGAGGTCCGCGGACTTTATGCGCAAATGCTCAAGCTGGAAAAGGACGAAGGCCTCAGCCCGGAAGACAGCGCTGCGTATTTGCTGGACTGGCTGAACGGCCAGGGCTTCGAAAACTACCACCAGTTTGCCGCACATGCGCTCAGCCAGGAGCTGATCTCCCGCGATAAGGGGCTGGGCCACCAGCCGGATGCCCGGATCCAGGAGCTGACCGGCATGCTGCGCAATGCCGAGACCCTGGTCGAGGAGACCGAAGGGCTGATCACCGACTTCGACGCCATGCACACCATTCCCCACAATCTGCGTGTGCTGGCCTCGCGGATCGAACCCTCGGGCGGCCCGGTCACGGTGCTGTCGCAGAATTACGGCTCGATGTCGCGGGAGATGTCGGACTGGTTCGGCGCCCATGTGATGGGCAAGAACAGCAATTTCGCCAAGATCAAATCCTCAGTGAACAGCAGCCTGTTTGTCGAGGGCATGGCCCGGGTGCTGATCGAATGCGACAACCAGCTGCAAAAGGAACGCCGCGACCTCGGCAATGCCGACATGGAGTCGGAACGCAAGATCCTTGGCGACCTGGTGAAGTCCCAGGTCCAGCGCGCCCAGCAAGGCATGAAGGAAGTCGATGAGGAGGCCGCGCGCATCACCGGCGCCTGCCAGGTGATGCACCGCCACTTCCTGGGGCTCAGCTCAACCCGGGTGCTGCTCAAGATCGAAAGCGCCAGGCTGACCGATTCCGGTGAAACCCTGGCCGATATCATCGATCAGCTCGGCGGCTTCCAGGAGCGGATTTCCCGGCGGCTGGACCGGATCGGCAAGCTCAGCGAAGAAATCCGCATGCTGGAACAGTAAGCGCCCCGGCCTTTCTGAACGGAAACTGAGCAGCGCCCGCAAATGCAGGCGCTGTTTTGCCTTTGCAGCCGGGCGCAGCCGCCAAAGCCATTGCCAAGGCACCGGCGGGCTTGCGATACTTGCCTATGGAAGAATTTTTTTATCAGGCAACCATTTATCTGGGCGCCGCCGTCATCGCCGTACCGCTTGCTGCACGTCTCGGGCTGGGCTCTGTTCTGGGTTACCTGGCCGCGGGTATCGCCATTGGCCCGGTGCTGGGGCTGACCGGCACCGAAACCGAGGATCTGCGCCACTTTGCCGAGTTCGGCGTGGTGATGATGCTGTTCCTGATCGGTCTCGAACTCGAACCGCGCGCGCTGTGGGCGATGCGGCACAAGCTCCTGGGTCTGGGCGGCATGCAGGTGCTTGCCTCCACCCTCGCCCTGATGGGCGCCGCGATGGCAATGGGCCAGCCCTGGCATGTCAGCCTGGCCGTGGGCCTGGCGCTGTCGCTGTCTTCCACCGCAATTGTGCTGCAGACCCTGTCGGAAAAAGGCTTGATGCGCACCGGCGGCGGCCGCTCCGCCTTCTCGGTGCTGCTGACCCAGGATATCGCGGTGATCCCGATCCTGGCCTTCCTGCCGCTTCTGGGCACCTATGCGATCCCGCAGTTTTCCGCCGATGGCTCAATCGCCCGCGAAGGCGCAGGCCATGGCGGCGGCCATCACTCGCTGTCGCTGGTCGACGGGCTGCCCGGCTGGGCGGTGGCGCTGGTCACCCTGGCCGCGATTGCCGCCATCATCCTGGCCGGCATCTACCTCACCCGGCCGGTGTTCCGCTTCATCCACGCCTCCAACCTGCGCGAGATGTACACGGCGCTGGCGCTGATGATCGTGGTCGGGATCTCTTTCCTGATGACGCTGGTCGGCCTCTCGCCGGCGCTTGGCGCCTTTCTGGCCGGGGTGGTGCTGGCCAACTCGGAATTCCGGCACGAAATGGAAAGCGACCTCAACCCCTTCAAAGGGCTGCTGCTGGGGCTGTTCTTCATCACCGTCGGCGCTGGTATCAACTACCGCCAGTTTCTCGCCGACCCCGGCGACCTGATTGGCCTCGCGGCGCTGGTCATCTTTGCCAAGGGCGCCGTGCTCTATGCGGTCGGCCATGCCTTTGGCCTCCGGCGCCGGGATCTGTGGCTATTCACCCTCGGCCTTGCCCAGGCGGGCGAATTCGGCTTTGTCCTGCTGGCCTTCTCGACCCAGCTCAACGTCATCCCGGCAGCCTTGCAGGAAAAACTCCTGCTGGTCATCGCCCTGTCGATGCTGATCACCCCGCTCCTCTTCATCGTCTACGACCTGCTGTCCAAGCGCATGGCAGAAGCGCGGCAGGAGTTTGAGCCCGACGAGATCGACGAAGAGGGCCCGGTGATCATCGCCGGCATTGGCCGCTTCGGCCAGATCGTCAACCGCCTGGTGCAAGCCAGCGGCTTCAAGACGGTGGTGCTGGACCATGACATGGAGGCGGTGCAGCTGATGCGCCGCTTCGGGGTCAAAAGCTTTCTGGGCGACCCGACCCGGCCGGAGCTGCTGAAGGCCGCGGGCATCGCCAAGGCCAAGGTTTTTGTGGTGGCGCTGGACGACCCGGAGGGCGTCGTCAAGATGGTCACCTATGTGCGCCGCGCCTACCCGGACCTGCACATCATCGCCCGCGCCAAGGACCGCAACCACGTCTACGAGCTGTACAAGGCCGGCGCCGACGACATCGTGCGCGAGATGTTCGACGCCTCGGTGCGTGCGGGCCGCTATGTGCTGGAGAATGCGGGCCTCAGCGAATATGAGGCGGCGCAGGCGGCGCAGACCTTCTATGCCCATGACCGCGCCAACCTGCGCGATCTGGCGCAGCACTGGATCCCCGGCGTGCCCGCCAGTCAGAACCCTGCCTATATCGAACGGGCGCAGGAGCTGGAGAAAGCCATCGAAAGCGCGATTTTCGAAATGGCCGAGCGCAAGCGCAAGAAGACCTCGGAAGCCGCCGAATAACAAAGCCCCGGCACAGGCCGGGGCTCTTGGTTTCAGCAGCCTGGCCGGCTGCAGGTCAGCCGTCAGTCACCCCGGCCTCGGCAAAGGTGGCCATGCCGCTGTGGCAGGCAACGGCGCCCTTCAGAACCTGAATGGCCAGCGCCGCGCCAGAGGCTTCGCCCAGCCGCAGGCCCAGCGACAGCAGCGGCTGTTTGCCCAGTTTCTGCAGCAGCGCAGGATGGGCACCCTCAGCGCTTTGGTGGCCTGCAACCGTGTGGTCCAGCGCCCCGTCTGCCGTATGCGCCAGGCACGCGGCCGCCGCACAGCAGATGAAACCGTCCAGGATAACCGGAATATGCAGGATCCGCGCCGCGGCAATGGCGCCCGCCATGGCGGCAATCTCGCGCCCGCCGAGACAGACCAGGGCGTCAAGCCCGTCCTTGATCGTCTCTTTATGAAGGGCGAGGCCTTCGGCCACCACGCGGGTCTTGTTGGCCAGGCCCGCATCATCGACACCGGTGCCGCGGCCGGTCCATTCCCCCGCATCGCCGCCATAAAGCGCACAGGCCAGAGCTGCTGCCGGAGTGGTGTTGCCAATGCCCATTTCGCCAACCACCAGAAGGTCGGCGCTGGGATCCACTGCCGACCAGCCAGCCTGCAGCGCTGTCAGCAGCTCTTCCTCGCTCATCGCCGGTCCTTGGGTGAAATCGGCCGTGGGCCGGTCCAGCTCCAGCGCATGCACATCCATGCGGGCGCCGGCCAGTCTGGCCAATTGGTTGATCGCCGCGCCGCCATGCTCGAAGTTGATCACCATCTGCGCAGTCACTTCCGCCGGGAAGGCCGAGACCCCCTGTGCCGTCACCCCGTGATTGCCGGCAAAGACGATCACCTGCGGTGCAGTGATCTCCGGCCGGCCGCTGCGGCGCCAGCCGCCGTACCAGATTGCCAGATCCTCCAGCCGCCCCAGCGCCCCCGGCGGCTTGGTCAGCTGCGTGTTGCGCGCCGCGGCAGCATCCAGCGCCGCCTGGTCCTGCGCAGGCGCGCCAGACAGTGCGGCGCGGAAATCATCAAGGGAGGAAAGCTGTGGCAGCATGGCATTGCCTCGTTGCATCTGAGTGGGTGACGCGGATAAAGCGGGTTTCAGACTGTTTACCCGCTGGCCCCAACGCCGCAAGCCCTCCAATAGGCCCGCAGATGCGAAAAAACGACATTCAGGCAAAAGACGTAGCTTTGGCACTGGTCCTGCTGACCCGGCTGCCGCTGCCGCACTTGCCTTCTGACGCCTTCCAGCGTCAGGCCAAGGCTGCCTGGGCCTTTCCGCTCGCGGGTCTGGCGGTGGCGCTGCCGGCGGCTCTGCTGGCTTCCCTGGCGCTGTCCCTGGGGCTGCCGGCTCCCGTGGCTGCGGGGCTGGCACTGGCGGTGCAAGTGATGCTGACCGGCGCCATGCATGAGGACGGGCTGGCAGACACGGCGGACGGGTTGTGGGGCGGTTTCACCCGCGCGCGGCGGCTGGAGATCATGAAGGACAGCCGCATCGGCGCCTATGGGGTGATTGCGCTGGTCCTGGGGTTCGGCCTGCGTTGGAGCGCGCTTGCCGCATTGCTCCCGGTTGCAGGCCCTTGGGTCTTGCTGCCGCTGGCGATGCTGAGCCGCGCGGCGATGCCCGCGCTGATGGCAGCGCTGCCCAATGCCCGCAGTGCCGGCCTGTCGCAGACCGTCGGCCGCCCCGGCACCCTGCCCTGCGGGCTGGCCGCCCTGCTGGCCCTTGCCCTGTCGCTGCCGCTGCTTGGCCCTGCAGCCCTTGCCACCGCGCTGGCGATGGGTGCTGCCGCCCTGGGCCTGGGCCTGCTGGCCAAAGCCAAAATCGGCGGCCAGACCGGAGACATCCTGGGCGCCTCGCAGCAAGTGGCTGAGATCGCGGGCCTTCTTACGATGCTGGCCATCTGCGCCTGAGCCAGGCCACCCGCAACGGAAAAGGCCGCGCCCCTGGAGGCACGGCCTTTCCAAACAATGCTCCGGCAGATCAGGCGGCGCGGGAGGTCAGCACCTCGTCCACCTGCTTGGCTGCGGCAATCTCGTCGTTGCCGGACACAGCAGCCACTTCGCGGGTCAGCCGCTCCAGCGCTGCTTCATAGAGCTGGCGCTCGGAGTAGCTCTGCTCGCGCTGATCGTCGGTGCGGTGCAGATCGCGGACCACTTCGGCGATCGAGATCAGGTCGCCGGAGTTGATCTTCTGCTCATACTCCTGGGCGCGGCGCGACCACATGGCGCGCTTCACCTTGGCCTTGCCTTTCAGCGTTTTCATCGCCTGGGCAATCACGTCCGGCGAGCTCAAGGAGCGCATGCCCACTTCGGTGGCCTTGTTGGTCGGCACCCGCAGGGTCATCTTGTCCTTTTCGAAGGTGATCACGAAAAGCTCCAGCGCAAAGCCGGCCACTTCCTGCTCCTCGATCGAGATGATCTGGCCAACGCCATGCGCCGGGTAGACCACGTAATCATTGGGGCGGAATTCGAGCTTCTTCGACTTGGTCATACAGGTTCTTCCTCACTCATCAGCCGGGCGGCTCCGGCGTTTTTGGCGAAAAAAACGCCCGGTTCCGGTCAGTGGATCGTGACCAGCCCCCAGGACATTATCTCCGCAGAAATACCGCCCAAGACACGCACTGCTCAAGGCGTGCGCCGGGGGCGGACTCCGATTGTTTATGTCTATTGTCTGTTAAGTATACCATAAAAAAGGGCCGCCCGAAAGGCGGCCTGCTTGCAAGGGTTCGTAAAAACCCCTGAGATTACGGCGGTTTTCCGCACAAATACGGCATTGCCGCGTGAGGAAGAGAATCAGCCCCCCTCGCCGGGCGCCTCGGAGAAATACTTCTCCAGCTTGCCCTCTTCGCCGTCGCGCTCCTCGTAGCCCGGCATCGGGTCCTTCTTGGAGACGATCACCGGCCACAGTTCAGCATATTTGCGGTTGAACTCGACCCATTTGTCCATGTCCGGCTCAGTGTCCGGGCGGATCGCATCGGCCGGGCATTCCGGTTCGCAGACGCCGCAGTCGATGCATTCGTCGGGGTGAATCACCAGGGTGTTCTCGCCCTCATAGAAGCAGTCCACCGGGCATACCTCGACACAGTCGGTGTATTTGCAGGCGATGCAGTTGTCCGTCACCACATAGGTCATTGTACCGAGTCCCGTCTTGCGTTTGGCGCCTAGCTAATCCAGTCGGGCAAAGTCTTCAAGCCGTCAAAGGGTACCCTCATTGCGCTTAAGATCAAGCGCCCTGCGGGCTTTTTTGTCCGGGCGGCCTTTTCCCTCGAATTTCGGGTTGGCTGGAACATTTTCCTGCTTTTCCGTCATATCGAAGTACAGCCCCTGTGCTTCCGGCGCCGGGCCGCGGCGCTCGCCGATGGCCTCGACCCGCACCACGCGGATCACTTTGCCTTGAGCGAAGGTCAGAACGTCGCCGGGGGCGACGTTCTGAGCCGGTTTCAGTGCCTTGCTGCCATTGAGGCGCACATGGCCCGCACTGACCTGTTTTGCGGCCAGGCTGCGGGTCTTGAAAAACCGCGCATGCCACAGCCACTTGTCGATGCGGATCTTGGGCGCCCCACCGGTCATGGCCGGGTCAGTCGCCCTGTTTCAGCCCCATCAGCGCAGCGGCAAAGGGGTTGTCCGGATCGATCTGCTTTTCCTTCTTCGCGGGGCGCGAGGAATAGGTCTTGGCCCCCTGGTCCTGGCGCGGACCGCCCTTGCGGCCCGGCTTGCCGCGGCCGCCGTCGCGGTCGCCGCCCTTGGCGCCGCGCGGTTTGCCCTTGCCGCCAGGCTTGCCGTCGCCCTGGGGACGGCGGTTCTGCTGGCGCTGGCCGCCGCCCTGGCGTCCGCCGCGGTTGCCGCCCCAGGTGAAAGTGAAGAACACTTCCATTTCCGGTTCCGCATCAGCGGGGGCTTCGGATTTGGCTTCTGCTGCTTCTTCCGCGGGCGCGGCTTCGGCTTCAGTTGCCGGAGCTTCGGCAGCCGCGTCTTCAGCAGGCGCCTCCGCCGCTGCCTCTGCGGCAGCTTCCGCTGCAGGTGCGTCAGCCGCAGCCTCTTCCGCCGCGGGAGCTTCTTCGGCTGCTTCCGCGGGCTTCGCTTCCGGCTCAGCCGCCACCGGCTTCACCTTCTGGCGCTCGCCCTTCTCAGCCTTGTAGCCCAGGCCCTGCATCAGATCGGCAAACTGCTCCAGCGTCATGCCGGTGATCGACAGCATGTCAGCCTTGGCTTCAAAGCCGCCGCGGCTGTCCTCAGCCCGCAGCATGTCGGCCAGGCGCTCCAGCATGTCGATGCGGATCATCCGCTCGCCTGCCGCACGGTAGCCGGACATAGTGTCATAACCCTCCGCCGCAGTCTTGACCGACGGCACGGTGACCAGGCCCGGGGGCGGCGCCTCGGGAAACTCCTGCAGGCCATTGGCCAGCGACCACAGAACCAGGCGCAGACGGGTCGGCGCGGGCTTCAGCAGCAGCGGCATGAAGATGGTGAACTGGCCAAAGCGGATACCATGCTTGCGCAGCGCGCCGCGGGCGTCCTGATCCAGATCCTTCACCTCTTGTGCAACGCTGGCACGCGGCAGCACACCGAGGTTCTCGACCATGCGGAAGGCAAAGCCGCGCGCCAGGCCGGTCAGCTCTTCGTCTTTTTGCAGATTCAACAGCGGCTCGAACAGCGCGTTGATCTTGCGGGTGATGAAATGCAGCAGGCGGCGTTCGACCTTCTGGGCGACGTCCGGGCCTGCGGCGTCATCCACAAACACCTCGATCTGCGGGTTCAGCGCATCCGCGCCGGCCACCAGCTTGCCCACCGCATGCTCGCCCCACATCAGGCCGCCCTGCTCGGTAAAATCGATCTCGGTATCGGGCGCGTTATAGAACCGGTCCGCACGCAGATGGAATTGCGGCGCCAAAGCCTGCAGCGAGGCCGCCTTGAGAGCCTTTGCCTCGGTGCCTTGCGCGCTCTTGTCCGGGCTGAACCGGAACCCCTCGAGACGGCCGACGAATTCTCCTTCGACCGTCACTTCACCCTTGTCATTCACTTCGGCCAAAAGGGCCTCCTTCTGCTTGAGCCGGCGCAAAAGCACGGATGTGCGCCGGTCCACAAATCTCTGAGTCAAGCGCTCGTGCAGCGCATCTGACAACCTGTCTTCTACAGCGCGGGTTTCCCCGCGCCAATGGCTTTCGTCACGAAGCCAGCCATTCCTTTGCGCGACATATGTCCACGTGCGGATAAATGCCAATCTTTTCGACAATGTGTCGATGTTGCCGTCGGTGCGGTCAATTCGCTTGATCTGGCGAGCCATCCAATCGTCCGGGACCACTCCGCCGCCGTGCAGATGCTCGAAAATCACCCCCAGAAGCGAGGCATGTTCACCGTGCGAGATGCCGCGGAAATCGGGAATCCGGCAGACATCCCACAACAGGCGCACCGATTGCGCGTTGGTGGTGCGCGAGATCACCGCGGATTCGCGCGACAGCATTTTCAGCGCGCCCAGGTCGTCCGCTTCGCGCGCCTTGATCAGGTTCTCGTCCAAAGGGCTTGATTCGAGCGAATGGATCAGCGCCTCAACCGTGCCGAACTGCAGGTTGGCCGAGCGCCAGTTCAGCTTTTTCAACGGCGTGAACTGGTGGTTCATGATCGCCGATGCCGTGCCCTCATCCAGGGGGCGCGCGTCGCCGGTAACGCCAAAGGTGCCGTGGCTCATGCCGCGGCCGGCACGGCCTGCGATCTGCGCCAGCTCATTGGCGGCCAGGTCGCGCATCCGGCGGCCGTCGAACTTGCGCGTCGAGGAAAACGCCACATGGTCGATGTCCAGGTTCAGCCCCATGCCGATGGCGTCGGTGGCCACCAGATAGTCGACCTCGCCGTTCTGATAAAGCTCCACCTGCGCATTGCGGGTGCGCGGGCTGAGCGCCCCCATCACCACCGCCGCGCCGCCCTTCTGGCGGCGGATCAGCTCGGCAATCGCGTAGACATTATCAACCGAAAACCCGACGATTGCCGTTCTTGGCGGCAACCTGCTTATCTTTTTCGAACCTGCATAGGCCAAATCGGACATCCGCTCGCGGCGCACGAATTCAACGCCTGGAACCAGTGCCGAGATCGGCCCGCGCATGGTGTCCGCACCCAGGAACAGGGTTTCCGAAGTGCCGCGGGCACGCAGCAGCCGGTCCGTGAAGACATGGCCGCGCTCCGGGTCGGCGCACAGCTGGATCTCGTCAATGGCCAGAAAATCGCATCCCATGCCCTCGGGCATCGCCTCGACGGTGCAGATCCAGTATTGCGCGCGGGGCGGCACGATCCGTTCTTCGCCCGTAACCAGCGCCACAACGGATGGCCCGCGGGCAGCCACCACCTTATCATAGACCTCGCGCGCCAAAAGGCGCAGCGGGAAGCCCATGACGCCGGTGCGGTAGCCCAGCATCCGTTCGATGGCATAGTGGGTTTTGCCGGTATTGGTCGGGCCCAGAACGGCCACGATCCGCGATGCGCTTGCCATGATGTCCGCCCCCGCCCCGCCGGGGCTTACAGTTCCTTACCCTCAGCCAAGGGCCTCAATCGTTCGAGGGCGCTGCTTACTTCCTCGTGGTGCGGATGTATAGCCTTGGCACGCTGGTAGGCCTGATAGGCCCGTTCAGGGTTCCGGAACTGCTCCCACAGCACGCCCAGCGCATAGATGGCGTTGTAGTCATTCGGGTTCAAGGCCAAGGCCCGTTCCAAATCAGCCACCGAAGGGCCATAGAGCCCCATTGCAAAATAGGTGCGCGCGCGCTCATACCAGCCGCGGGCAAACTCCGGTGCGTGATCGGTCAGCGCGGTCAGATGCTCAGCCGCGGCCTGCAAATCGCCGCGCTCCATCGCATCGGTGCCGCGCCGCAGCAGCAGATCCATCGAGGGCGAGCCGCTTTTGGCCCACAACGCCTGCAGCTCGCGGTCAATCGCCGCAGCCTCGGGCGCCTCCGACAAAGCCAGATCCTGCAACAAACTCTCGGCAGACAAAACCTGCGCAAAAATCTGCCCGGGCAGGGAAAACATGACTGTGGCCGCCGTTGCCGCCACGATAGCTTTGAGCTTTGGGTGATTTGCCATCATGATGCCCTCAGTGTAATCCCGCGCGCTGCATTTTCCAGTATGGGCTGCAGATAATTCACAGCTTTGTGCTATAAGCGCGCAAAACCGATTGAGGACCTGATATGAGCGATATTCTGGCACAGGCGGCTGAAGCACTGGGCGCAAAGCTGGAGGCAGGCGCGTTTGACGCTTCCGCAAAATTCGAAATCGAAGGCCTGGGCGCCATCGTGCTGGATGCCGACGGCGTGCGGGTCAGCGATGAAGAAACCGATGTGACGCTGAAAGCCGACGCCGACACATTCCAGTCGATCCTTGAGGGCGATTTGAACCCGACCTCCGCCTTCATGTCCGGCAAGCTGTCGGTGGATGGCGACATGGGCACCGCCATGAAACTCGCGTCGGTCCTGGCCTGATGGACGGCGCCCTGGCCGAACTGCAGCCTGCGCCGCTGTATGCGGATATTGCGCAAGGCCCGGCCGGCGGGGCGGCCCATTGGGTGCAGACATCAGACGGCCTGCGCATCCGCGCGGGCCACTGGCGCCCGGCGGGGGAGGCAAAGGGCACGGTCCTGCTGTTCCCGGGGCGTACCGAATATATCGAGAAATACGGGCTTGCGGCGGGTGAATTCGCCTCCCGGGGCTTTGCCACCCTAACCGTCGACTGGCGCGGCCAGGGGCTGGCCGACCGGATGCTGGACGAGCGCCGGCTGGGCCATGTGGAAGAGTTCACCGATTTTCAGAAAGACGTCGCGGCTCTCATCCGGCTGGCAGAACAGCTGGAGCTGCCGAAACCATGGTTCCTGACCGGCCATTCCATGGGCGGCGCCATTGGATTGCGGGCGGCGATGCAAGGGCTGGACGTCAGGGCCTGCTGCTTTACCGGTCCGATGTGGGGCATCCAGATCCCGGCCCTGCTGCGCCCCTTTGCCAGCTTCCTGGGCAGCATCGCCCCCTATCTGCGGATGGAAGAGATGCTGCTGCCGACCACCGCGTTGGAGCAATATGTGCAGATCACCCCGTTTGAGGGCAACACGCTGACCACGGACGCGGAGATGTATATGATGATGCATGCCCAGCTCGCGGCGCAGCCCGATCTGGCGCTTGGCGGCCCCACCATCCAATGGCTGCGCGTCAGCCTGCAGGAATGCGCCTGGCTGGCGCAGCAGCCCTCGCCCGCCCTGCCCTGCATCACCTTCCTTGGCTCTGAAGAGCAGATCGTCAACACGGACGCCATCCACGACCGCATGACCCGCTGGCCCGGCGGCGAGCTGGACGTGGTCAAAGGCGGCCAGCACGAGGTGATGATGGAAACCCCGGAAATCCGCGCCCATGTATTTTCCCGCATGTGCCGCCTGTTTGAGCAGTACAGCCGCTGATCCCCGTTGCCTGAACAGTGTACGCACCGTTTACCCTGCTCTTACCCGCATCTGTCATTCTCTCCCGGTTCCGCGGCCCTCGGCTTGTGATCCCTGAAGCCCGCCCTTAGATGTTGGGTCAACGCATTTTTCATGACAGGAGCCCCCATGTTCCAGCTTCCCTTCCCCGTCCGCGACGCAAACGCCACTGCCGGTTCCGATGGCCTTGGCAATCTGCCGGAATGGGACCTCAGCGATCTTTACGCGTCTGAGGACGCCCCCGAACTGGCCCGCGACCTGGACTGGCTGCATGAGGAATGCGCCGCCTTCGCCGCCGATTACGAGGGCAAGCTGGCGGATCTGGACGCAGATGGCCTGCTGACCTGCGTGCAGCGCAACGAGAAGATCAACAATATCGCCGGCCGCGTCATGTCCTTTGCGGGCCTGCGCTATTACCAGCTGACCACCGACGCAGACCGCGCCGCCTTCCTGTCCGATTGCCAGGAAAAGGTCACCATCGCCACCACCCCGCTGGTGTTCTTCACGCTGGAGCTGAACCGGATCGAAGACAGCGTGATGGACGCGCATCTGGCCGCCAATACAGAGCTGGCGCGCTATGACAGCGTGTTCCGCCGCATCCGCGCCATGAAACCCTACCAGCTGTCGGACGAGCTGGAGAAATTCATGCACGACCTCGGCATCGTCGGCGACGCCTGGGAGAAGCTGTTTGACGAGACCATTGCGGGCCTGACCTTCACCGTGAACGGCGAAGAGCTGAACATCGAAGGCACTCTGAACCTGCTGACCGAACAGGACCGCAGCAAACGCGAGGCCGCAGCGCGCGAGCTGGCGCGGGTGTTTGCCGACAACATCAAGACCTTTGCCCGCGTCCACAACACGCAAGCCAAGGAAAAGGAAATCATCGACCGCTGGCGCGGCATGCCCAGCCCGCAGACCGGCCGCCACCTCTCCAACGATGTGGAGCCCGAAGTGGTCGAGGCGCTGCGCGAGGCGGTGGTTGCCGCCTACCCCAAACTGAGCCACCGCTATTATGAGCTGAAGCGCAAATGGCTGGGGCTGGACGTAATGCAGGTCTGGGACCGCAACGCGCCGCTGCCGCTGGAGGACACCTCGGTGGTCAGTTGGGCAGACGCCGAAAAGACGGTGATGGACGCCTACAACGCCTTTGATCCCCGCATGGGTGAGATCGCGGCGCCGTTCTTCTCGGATGGCTGGATTGATGCGGGCGTGAAACCCGGCAAGGCACCCGGCGCCTTTGCCCACCCCACTGTCACCAACGTGCATCCCTATGTGATGCTGAACTACCTGGGCAAACCGCGCGATGTGATGACGCTGGCGCATGAGCTGGGCCATGGCGTGCACCAGGTGCTGGCCGCGGAACAGGGCGAAATGCTCTCCTCCACCCCGCTGACCCTGGCGGAAACCGCGTCCGTGTTCGGCGAGATGCTCACCTTCCGCAAGATGCTCGATAACGCTGAAACCAAGGAACAGCGCAAGGTCCTGCTTGCGGGCAAGGTCGAGGACATGATCAACACGGTTGTGCGCCAGATCGCTTTCTACGACTTCGAATGCAAGCTGCACGCCGCCCGCGCCGAGGGCGAGCTGACCCCGGATGACATCAACGCCATCTGGATGTCGGTGCAGGCAGAATTGCTGGGCGAAGCCTTCGAGTACATGGAAGGCTACGAGACTTTCTGGGCCTATATCCCCCACTTCGTGCACTCGCCCTTCTACGTCTACGCCTATGCCTTCGGAGACGGGTTGGTGAACGCGCTCTACTCGGTTTACGCGGAAGGCGGAGAGGGCTTCGAGGACAAGTATTTCGAGATGCTCAAGGCAGGCGGCTCCAAGCACCACAAGGAACTGCTGGCCCCCTTCGGCCTGGATGCCACCGACCCCAAGTTCTGGGACAAGGGCCTCTCCATGATCTCCGGCTTCATTGATGAACTGGAAGCGATGGAGGACTGATGCCTCTCTCCCTGCGCCCCATTGCCCGCAGCGAGTTTGATCTGGTCTCCCATATCCAGGTGGAACCGGATCAGGTCCGCTACTCCGGGACCGTGGCGCAGGCGTTTGCAGACAACGAGGACGGCGTGGATTTCCATGCCATCCTCGACGGCTCCCGCGCGGTGGGCTTCTTCAAGATCGACCGGCTGTATCATGAGACTTACAGCTTTGCCGCAGCGGATGAGCTGGGCCTGCGCGCATTCATGATTGATCGCGAGAACCAGGGCAAAGGCTATGCCACGGCTGCGGTGGCCGCTCTGAAAGCCTATCTGCCTGCGCACTATCCGGGCCGGTGCGCGGTTGTGCTGACGGTCAACATGCAGAACCTTGGCGCCATCCGCTGCTACCGCAGGGGCGGATTTGAGGACACCGGCGGCATCAACACGCATGGGATCGTCGGCCCGCAATATGTTCTGCGGATGGCTCTCGCCGGGCAGCCGGAATTTTGCGAAAATTCCGGCTAGGAAAACACGTGTTTTCCTAGCCGTTTCCCGCGCCGGGAAACGGCGCGGGGGGGGGCCTAACGGGCCTTACTGATGCGGGAAGTAGTCCTCACAATCGCCGTCGCGGTAAACATCCGCGGTGCAGCAGTGCAGGCCGCCGCCAAAGGCATAGGCGTCGCGAAGTTCGACCTCGACCACTTCCATGCCCAGCTTGTCCATCTGCTCGGCCTGATAGACCTCGGATTTCTCCACACAGACGGTCTTGGGGTCCAGCACCAGCACGTTCATCGACAGCCAGGTGGAGGAATAGCACAGCGGCGGCGGGGTGTTGTGGGCGGGCTGTGCTGCGTCGACGATGTCCCAGCCGTTCTTGTTGAACATCTCGCGCTGCTCCTCCGGCAGGCGGCGCTGCGGGTTGTTCAGGATCAGCCCGGGCCTGAGCGGCGTGAAGGTGGCGTCGATGTGGATCGGGTACGGATCACCCGGGAAGTTCACCGTGTGCACGCGGTGGTCCGGGAAGTGGCGTCGCAGCCACTCGATACCTTTGAGGTTGGTGGTAAAGCCGTGCTGCACCACCAGGTCCTTGCCAAAGCGCAGCACATCAGCCGCGTCAAACAAGGGTTCTTCCTCGGTGGTGACAAAGAACTTCTCTGCCGCCCACTCCAGCCGCTTGGCCTCGCCGATCTTGTCGCTCAGGTAATCCGGGTGGTAATCCGCATCCGTCAGCCGCGGCTTGGGCGCAGCCTCGTGGCGGAAGTTCGGATCTTCCTCCCAATACTGCTTCAAGAGCGGGCGGTAGTTCAGGTACTCGAACCAGCGGCAGCGGTAGGACATGGTCGCTTCCAGCATCTCATGGCCGACGGTCAGCAGCACATCCCGCGGCGGCATGCAGCCGAACTGGCTGTCGGTGTGGAAGTCCGGCGTGGTGACAGGCTGCGCATGGTCGATCGAGACCGGGCGGTCGACCCGGATGCCGCGGCCGCGCAGCTGATCGGCGAAATTGTCCAGCAGTTCATTGGCGCGGTCGATGGTTTCCTGCGGGCGGCGGCCCCACTGGCCGCGCATGTCGCTGTCTTCCGGCACCTTGGCATCCAGCGCGGGCTCTTCCGGCGGGATGTGGCAATCGTCGGCGCGGCCCACGATCACATGGCGCAGCGTGTCCCATTCATTCCAGCTTTTGACTTCGGTTTTTTCCGGCGACCAGGCCATGGATGCCTCCTCATTTTCTGGGAGACAAGGCGGGGCCTTCAATCTCCCGATTGAAAGTCCCGGCGTACAGGAGCGTGGGTTTCGGGCGAGAGCAAACCGCTCTCCAGCGACGCCATCGCCTGTGCGCCCGGCGCCCGATATAGCAGCCAAAGGGGATGCGGGGAAGACGATTCAGAGGCTGCTAGGCCCGTGTCATTTCAGCTGGCTGTCCTTGGAGCCGCGCCGGTTGATGCCGCCGCGCGCCTGCTGGGCGCCGTCGCGTTCCTGCTGGCAGTCGATGCAGAGCTTGACGCCGGGAAGAGCAATGCGGCGTTTCTCCGGAATGGGTTCCTCGCATTCGGCGCAATGGGTGAGGCTTTCGCCCACCGGGCGTTTCTGCGCCTTCATCCGCGCCAGCTCGTCATTGATCGAGGCTTCGATCTGTTCATTCACCGCGCCGTCCTGCGCCCAGCCGCCTGCCATGGCTCCTCCTCCTGTGCCAGAGACCTGAGTTTAATCCCGCGCCGGCGCCCTGGCCAGCCCGGCATGGCGGTAATATCCGAGTAAATCTATCAACTATTTGATTTCATTACATTTTCCATTGACCTGCACCCGCAGGCCGCATAAACAGAATACAGAAATTGCAAGCAAGCCAGAATCACCAGGCCGCAAGCAGCCAGCGATCCAGCCCTCCTTCGGGACAGCCAGACAGCTAGCATCGCCAGCACCCAGAGTGATTTCAGCCAGCCGCGCTAAAGCGACCGTGCCAGCGTTTCTGCCAGCCCCCTATCCCGCCGCGCACCCAGCGATTTGCCAGGCCCGTGCCAGACAGGTTTTCCGCCAGCATCCGCCAGCCTTTCAGGTCAGTACCGCTGACCCAATGTTTCGCGCGCGAAACATTACGGCAGAAGCACTGCCGTAAAGCCAGCATCATTGCCAGATGACAAAAAAGGCGGTGCCCAGCACCGCCTTTCATTCCTTCGCATGGCCGCCGGATCAGGCGCCGGTCAGCATGCCTTTTTCCATTGCCAGCTCGCGCATCTTCTTCTGTAGCTTTTCAAACGCCCGCACTTCGATCTGGCGGATGCGTTCGCGGCTGACATTATACTGCGTGCTGAGCTCTTCCAGCGTCACTGCCTGATCCATCAGACGGCGCTGGGTCAGAATATCCTTCTCGCGGTCGTTCAGCACGTCCAGCGCAGCAGTCAGCAGCTCGCGGCGGGCCTCCAGCTCATCCCGGGCCTCGTAATCGCCGGCCTGGTCGGCATCTTCATCCTCGAGCCAGTCCTGCCATTGCATGGTGCCCTCGCCCTCGGAGCCGACGGTGGCATTCAGCGAAGCATCGCCGCCGGACATACGGCGGTTCATCGAGATCACCTCGTCCTCGGTCACGCCCAGGTCGTGAGCAATCTGCGCAACGTTCTCGGGGCGCAGGTCGCCCTCCTCCAGCGCGCCGATGCGGGCCTTCGCCTTGCGCAGGTTGAAGAACAGCTTTTTCTGCGCCGAGGTGGTGCCGAGCTTGACCAGCGACCAGGAGCGCAGGATGTATTCCTGGATCGAGGCGCGGATCCACCACATGGCATAGGTTGCCAGGCGGAAGCCCTTTTCCGGGTCAAAGCGTTTCACCGCCTGCATCAGACCGACGTTGGCCTCAGAGATCACTTCGGCCTGCGGCAAGCCGTAGCCGCGGTAGCCCATGGCGATCTTGGCCGCGAGCCGCAGATGGGAGGTCACCATCTTGTGGGCGGACTGCGCGTCCTGCTCCTCGACCCAGCGCTTGGCCAGCATGTATTCCTCTTCCGGCTCCAAGAGCGGAAACTTGCGGATTTCCTGCAGGTACCGGTTCAGGCCGCCTTCGGGCGTCGGAGCAGGCAGGTTTGCATAATTCGCCATATAAAGTGTCCCTCCCAAAATGTATAAGGACTTAACATCAGCGCATATGTGATAGCGCTAAGCCCTTTTCAAGGACCGCTTAAGGAATTCTTCTATGTTAGCTGGGTGCGGACCGTCTGTGAATTGCATCACAGGGGAGAACACGCCTATTTGCTGGTAATTTACTGGCGTAAAACTGCCAGCAAATCCGCCATATCCTGCGGCAGCGGCGCCTCGAAGCGCAGGTTTTCGCCGCTGACCGGGTGTTCAAACCCCAGCACCGCCGCATGCAGCGCCTGGCGCGGGAACGCGCGCACCGCGGCCTGCGCGGCCTCGCTCAGCGCCTTGGCGGGCAGCTTGCGGCGGCCGCCGTAGGTGGGATCGCCGATCAGACTGTGGCCGGCATGGGCCATATGCACCCGGATCTGATGGGTGCGGCCGGTTTCCAGCCAGCATTCGATCAGCGCGGCGCAGGCGGGATTGCCAAACCCCTCGCAGATGCGGGCGCGGGTCACCGCGTGGCGGCCGCCCTGGAACAGCACCGCCTGTTTTTGCCGGTCGGTCTTGTGGCGGGCCAGCTGGGTGGTGAGCTTGAGAATGTTGCCGGGCTCGAAACTGGCGCCCCTGACGCCGCGCAGGCGCGGATCGTTGCCGTCCGGCACACCGTAGCAGACGGCCTGGTAGTAGCGCTCGACCGTGTGTTTTTCGAACTGCGTGGCCAGCCCCTGGTGGGCGGCGTCGGATTTGGCCACCACCAGGAGGCCGCTGGTCTCCTTGTCGATGCGGTGCACGATACCGGGGCGTTTGACCCCGCCGACGCCCGACAGATTGCCGCCGAAGTGATGCAGCAGCGCGTTCACCAAAGTGCCCGAGGGCGAGCCTGGCGCCGGATGCACCACCATGCCCGCAGGCTTGTTGATGACGATCAGGTCGTCGTCTTCAAAGATGATGTCCAGCGGGATGTCCTCGGGGCCGATGTGGCTGTCTTCAGCCTCTTCCACCACGATGGCGATCTGAGCCCCGGCCTCGACCCGGGCCTTGGCATCCTGCACCACGGCGCCGTCCACCGTCAGCGCGCCCTCCTCGATCAGCCGCGCCAGCCGGGTGCGCGACAGCGACGCCGCCTCTGGCACATCGCGCGAAACCGCTTTATCAAGCCGCTTAGGCGGGTTTTCCGCGATGACAAACTCAATCCGGCGGCTGCCCATGACTGATCCTTCCGAGACCGAAACCAATGTGGAACCGCCGCAGATCCGGTTCCTGCGGCGGCTGGTGACCACGCTGACCGTGGTGATGATTGGCGGGCTTGTAGTGATAATCTCGCTGCTTGTCATCCGCCTGCAAGCGGGTGATGCCCCCCTGCCCGCGGAAATCGCCCTGCCCGCCGGCATCGAGGCCGAAGCGGTCACCCTGGGCAGCGACTGGATTGCGGTGGTCAGCCGGGACAACCGCATCCTGATTTTCGACCGCGAGAGCGGCGCGCTGCGTCAGGACATCCAGATCAAACAGTGATCCGGCGGCTCAGGACCGGAGCAGCACCTTGTTGGAATCGATCGCCTCGGCGATCTGGGCATATTGGTTCTGCCGCTCCTGCGCCGTTTCCGCGCTGCGCAGCAGGATTGTCGCCGCTTCTTCCAGGATCAGCACCGCTTGCCGGTTCACCTCGGCCTGCGCAGCGGCGCTGACCGGGGTGAGCGGCCTGCTGGTGCGCTCGGACGGGTTGGCTGAGCTGGTGACGGTGACCCGGCCGCGCCCGGGATCCCGGTTCTGGCGGGCCAGCCGTTTCAGCCGGCCGGAGGTGTCCTGCAGCACGCCCCGCACCTCGTCATAGTCGGTGCCGCCGGGGATACCCGCCGCCGCGGTCTCCAGCCGTTCGGAGAGGCAATCCACCTGCAGCGCCGAATCACCGGTGGCACGGCAGAAGGCCTTGGCAGCGGCCAGGGTTCCCAGCAGCTGCGAAAGAAACGCCGCCGAGCCGAATTCCCCGGACGGCACCACAACCGTATAGACAATGGCGCCCGGCGCCTGCGCCAAGGCCGGCGCGGCGGCCAGCCCCAGGCAAGAAACCCCTGCAGTCAAACACTTGATGGCTGTATTGAACATTTCAGTACCCTTCAAATTGACCTGGCCGCGCGGAGGGCGGGCCGCATGGCGCCTGAGCGGCATCCCGCGGATCAGCGCCTTTTGCCCTATCGCCGTATTGCCCGATGCGCGGACGTTAACTAACCTGAACCTGTTCCCAAGCATAAGGCTGTTTTTCCATGTATTCCAGTATCTTGCAGCGCGCATTCCTGATTATTCCGCTTACCCTTTCTGGTCAGGCAGCCTTTGGCCAGGCAGCGAACCCGGCGCTTGACGAAGCCCAGCGCAGGCTGGCCTGCGGCGCGGGCACGCCGATCTCTGCCAGCTACCTGCCGGACGGCTCCCTGCAAGTCACCTGCCAGGCGCCGGGCGCTGAGGCATTGACCCAGGTCACCGGGCAAAGCCTGCCTGCAACCGGGCTGTCCGCGGGCGCTGCGGCCGGGGTTGCCGCGGGGGCGCTGTTTCTGGTGGTCGTCGCCGATGACGACAACAGCACAGGCACCACCACGACCACCGCAACCGGCGCGTCGGAGTAAGCCCGGGCCGCTAGCCCGGCTAGTCGCAAAGAAGAGCATCAGCTTGGGGTCAGGACCCGAGGGCGCCGGCAGCCAGTTCGGCGTAGACGCCCTGTGCCTGCAGCAGCAGGGCCGGGTCGAACAGCTCCGCCGGCTGCGGGTCCGGTGTGGCACGGAAATGAACCGAGAAATCGCGGCTGCGGCCTTCGGTCAGCGCCAGGCGGTCCATCAGGGCCGGTATCACCCTATTGGGTGCTGCCCGCATGCCGGACTGAGTCACCACCAGAAGGTTCCCGGCATGGCGGCGGCTGTGGCCAAAGGCGGCGATCCAATAGGCAAGCCAGTAATTGGGATCTTCCGGCTGCCAGGCGGCCAGGCTTTCCGGGTCAAAGCCGAAGGGCTGGTGCAAGGCGCCGAACTCAAGATGGCCGATGTCGCGCATGTAGCGCATCACAAAGGCGTCCTGTGTGTGCAGGCGGCTGAAATTCATGTGCTGGCGGTGCAGCGAGGCGGCATGGGCGGCGGGTTCGCGCAGCGCCAGGATGATGCCGCAGCCGGGAAACATCTGCGGCAGCAGGCCAAGCCGGGCGATATTGGCGTTGTTCTTGGACAGGTAGCGCAGGTCTGAGGCGGTGCTGCCGGGATGGCGCAGCGCGATTATCTTGCGGAAATGGCGGCGGAAGAAAGCTTCGGCCTCCGGCTTGCGGTCCGCAGCCTGCCACAGGGCGATCCGGCTGCCCCGGTAGTTTTCCGGCCAGTGCAGGCGCCAGAAGATCTCGTCAAAGGCCTCGGGGCTTTGCAGGCTGATGGTCATGCCGTCGCCATGCGCCCGTTCGCGCGCGGGCTGGCCGCTGCGGGACCCTGCGCATTTCGACCACAGCAGCGGCGCGCTGATGAAGGGCATGTCGCAATAGCGGTGCGCCGCCGCCTGCGGCAGCCCGTGCAGGGCGTTGAGCAGCGCAGTGGTGCCGCCGCGGGCCAGCGAGGTGATGAAGATGGGCGGGGTGTCCGGCACGGCGGCGATGCGGCGGGCAAACAGGCGGTCGTCAAGCGCTGCCAGCGCCCGCTGGGTGCCGGGGCCGGAAAAGGCCAGCGCATGCACCATTCTGCTGCCTGCGCCATAGGCGCCGGAATCGGTGATCTGCGTGGAGGCCTCCCCCGCGGACCGCCCTGCGCGGGAACGGCGGCTTGATGCCCAGGCGGCCAGAAAGGCCAGCGCCGTGGCAGCGATGATGAACCCGGGATGCAGCAGCATGGCAAGGCTGTCGGCCTGGGGCACCAGCCCGGCGAGATCGGCCAGCAGCACGGGCAGTGCCACCGCAGCCAATGCCGCCGCGAACCGCCAGGCGATCTTCCAGGCGCCGGCCAGCAGAGACAGGCCCGCAGCGCGCACCGCCTGCTCCTTGGCACTGTCGCCGAGACTGTTGTCGAGCATTGCCCCGACCCCGTCGGACAGGGTTCCGGTCAGGCTGCGGGCAACGGGGATCAGGCCTGAGCGCAGCAGCACCACGGCAAATCCCGCCACGCCTGCGGCCGCGACAAGCAGGGTTGCGGCGGCCTCAATCACGGGCGGGCCTTCACTCGTCCTTGGGGGCTGCGGCGGTGTTCTGCCCGGCCGGGCTCTTGCTGCGGCCCAACAGGCGCTTGAGCGGATACCACAGGAAGCCCGCCAGGATCAGGAACACGCCCAGCACAACCGCCAGGGTCACGGCAAGGACGCCAAGCCCGGCACCGGGACCGACATAGGCCTGGGCTGCCGAGGGCAGCCACAGCATGGCCAAGGCAGCGGGCGCGAGTTTCACGCAGGGGCACCTAAAGCGCCGGTGCAGCGCGCGGGCCAAGCTTGTTTTGTGAGTGGATGCCTGCACAGCCTTGGACGCCTTTGCGCGGGGCAGACGGCGGCGGCTGAGGGCGGTGGCGGGCTGAACGTAACAAGTTCGCGATAGAAAAAACATTTGTTAACCATACATTAAAATCACGCAACTGGGAACCTTTTAGCATTCGGGGGACATGCATGGGAAAACGGCTCAGCCTTCCGGCAGTTATTTCGGCGCTTTCAGGGCTGGTTTTGCTGGCCCTGTTCAGCGCCCTTGCCGGCTTTTACATTTATGACAAGAAGATCTGGCCTTACGCGCAGGTCAAGCAGGCGGCGCAGATCGTCCGTTCCTACCTGGTCTATGGCGAATTTGTTGCCGAAGGGCGGCGGCATCCGGCGCCGGAGGGCGCCGCGCGCGTGCCTGCCATGCTGCATGATCCGGCCCGGGCAATGGGTGCCGGCCACTATGCGCTGATGGCCTGGGACAATACGCGCAAGGCCTATTCGGTGTTCCTGCATGCGGCGGACGGCAGCCTGGTCCACATCTGGCCGGTCGACGAAATGGCGCTGACGGAGCGGGCGAAGCACCGGCAGAACAGCCCGCATGCGATGGAGGTGCTGGCGGACGGGTCGGTGGTGGTCAGTTTCGACAAGCTGGACCTGATGGCCCGCCTTGACCCCTGCGGCAAGGCGCATTGGACCCGGCAGGGAACGTTCCACCATTCCTTTTCACCCTCGGCCGGAGGCGGCCTGTGGACCTGGTACGGCAGCCATTCGATGCGGGATCAGATCCAGGACATTCTGGAATTCGACCCCTACACCGGCGCGGACCTGCGCCGCATCAGCTTCGACAAGGACGTGATCGCCCGCTCGCCTGAGTCGGCACTGGTGTTTTCCATGTTCCCGGAGTTCCCCTTCCGGAACGGGAACGGGGCGCTGGATCTGTTTCATCCCAATGATGTCGAAGAGCTATCGCCGGAGCTGGCCCCGGCCTTTCCGATGTTCGAGGCAGGCGATCTGATGCTGTCGCTGCACACCATGAACCTGGTGGTGGTGATTTCCCCGGCGGGGGAGGTCAAATGGTATCAGAGCGGCCCCTGGATGACGCCGCATGACCCGGATTTCGAGCCGGACGGGCGGATTGCGGTGTTCAACAACAGCCTGTACCGGCCGCGCTCCTCGATCTTTGCGGTCGACCCGGAGAGCCGCCGGACGGTGAATGCGCTGCCTGCATTTGACGGGCCATTCAAAACCGAGTTCCGCGGCAAACATCAATTGCTGCCCAATGGCAACCGCCTGATCACCATTCCCGAGCAGGGTCAGGCAATCGAAGTGACGCCGGACGGGGTCCTGGTGCTGGAGTTCAACAATGTGGTTCCGGACATGCCGGAGCTGAACGACAATCTGGTCAACGCCAAATGGCTGCCTGCGGGGTTCTTTGAATCTATGCCGCGCTGCGATGGCTAAGACGTCCCGGAGCTGCGGCACACGCAGCGGCCACGGTCAGAACCCATTGATTTGGCTGCGCTCACCGCTGGCTGCTGATGATCCTTGCCCCCGGCAATGCTGGGGGCGGGAGGTTGCCAGCCCGGCTACGCACCTGGCAGTGCAGGCGCGTCTTTGCAGAACGCCACGCAAATGAGGGTTCCAGGCGCTGCATTTCAAGACGCGAAACTGAGGAAGGATGGTACCGCCTCCCCGGCTTGAACGGGGGACCACTGGATCCACAATCCTTACCATCGGTTTTTGCAGTTCTTTTCCATGATCCGCGATGCTTTTACTTACCAATATAAAACATTGACTTAGCCAAAAATCGGGTCTCCGCGCAACATTGGCAGACGAACCTGACCTGGTAGCTTCGCTTGAGCGAACACATCCAGATGGTGAGGTGCTACTTGCGGCCAATCGTTTGGCTCTGAATGCCGATTGCACGGGAGAGATGCCAGCAACTGGGCTCAATAAGCAGAATTGGCTGGAAGCCATCGAGGCAAGCAGCCTTGGCTCAGTAAGCAACGCTGTCCACGAAACTGCTAGGCTGGGATTGCAACGTACCGGCTCCATTCTTGCTCCTATGATCTTCGCGGCAGGAGCAAAGCTCCCCCTGCCATCAGAAGTTAATGACGACGGCTTTATGAGAGTTCAGGTTGAAACGCCTTTTCCGGTTTGGGCGCTCGGTCAGCATACGAGGGTTGGATTGACCGGCTTCAGGAAGTTCGCAAGCAGATCCCCCCGTATGAAGACTCTGCTCTCACAGGCTATGGACGGCTCGGTGTCGAGGTCGAAGGTTGTTGGGGCGCTGGTGTTCCGGATCGATTGCAGTCAGCTGCGCCGACACGTCGATTGGCGGCTTGGTTCCGAACTGAAACGACGGGCTACGGGGATTGGATGGGGTATCCCGGACAGCGCTGTTTCAGATGCCATGGCAGTCTTGCGGGAGGAGTTTTATCATCTGAACGAATGCCGCGCGGAAGCCCTGCGGGATTACCTCCGATAACCTTCCATTATCGGAGGCAAATTCATGGGAAAGAAACCCGAGCTGCCAGTGGAAAACTCGACGGAGATCACTCGACCTGAGAACCTGCTTGAAGCGGCCTATTCGTCGAATACTCGTCGGGCCTACAGTTCCGATATCGCAAACTTTTTAAACTGGGGCGGTTCCATCCCATCTTCCCCCGAAGAGATTGCCGCGTTCATTGCCTTCCGTGCGAACAATTGCACGGTCGCTACCATAAGACGGCAGCTGGGCTCTCTTTCGTTCCTGCATTCAACCCTGGGGCACACACCAAACCCTGTTAAAAACCGCCTAGTTTCCTCTACTGTCCGAGGATTGGCCCGGGTTCACGGAAAACCCCAACGGGCTGTGGAACCCCTTTTAATCGAGCATCTAAGAGAAATCCTGGATAGCCTGCCGAGGAATACCGTCGGCAAACGCGACGCCGCCTTATTGATGATCGGTTTTGCGGGAGGGTTGCGCAGGTCCGAGCTGGTCGCAATAGATTTTGAGGACATTGTCTGGCTTCCGGCAGGGCTTAGGATAACGATCAAGCGAAGCAAGACTGACCAAGCTGGTTTTGGCAGGTTGATCGCAATTCCCAATGGCCGGACACGCTACTGTCCAATCAAGGCCCTAGACGCTTGGTGCAGCGAAATCGAACTGCTTCAGGGGCCCGTGTTCCGCTCATGCAACAAAGACGGAAAGTTGAGGCACCGCCGCTTATCGGCCGAGGCTGTTGCAAAGATCGTCAAAATGCATGCTGACTGTATCGGCCTTGATGCGGTAAATTACTCAGGGCATTCGCTGAGAGCTGGCTTCGTAACAAGCTCCATAAAGGCAGGAGCCTCGGAGCTCTCCATACGGAGGCAGACAGGTCACGCATCCGTTACGTCAATGGAAAGGTATGTGCGGTTGGCGAACCTGTTCGATGATAGCCCCGCGGGCCTTCTGTTTTGACTATGCTACTGCATTCGGCGCATAGCAAACACTCAACGCCTGGCTCCGATGAGACGGCTGCGGGACAACCGGCCGTTCGCTGCAGTTGCTACATCAGATGATCCTCCTGCTACCAAGACACAACTATTGAGTTATCCACAAGTTAATAAATTCTGCGTCATACTGTTCGCGCAACTGCTGGAGACATCCTATGACCTGCGTTCTGATTGTTGACGATGAACCCCTTCTGCGGGAAGAACTTCAGGAGTCTCTGGAGCTGGAAAACTTTGACGTATCCACTGCGGAGTCGGTTCCTGATGCGCTCCAGCAGCTTGAAAACGCGGCCTTCGACGCAGTGGTTACTGATTTGAAAATGCCGAAGGTGGGCGGGCTGGAGTTGATTCGCCACCTGAACCAGATCAGCTATCAGGGAACCGTCGTTGTCGTCAGCGGTCATGGTGCAGAATCCTCGAGAGAGGAAGCAATGGCGCTTGGGGCTGCAGCCTGTTTTTCAAAACCTCTTGATATTGATGACTTAATTGAGATCATTAGCGGGCAGGCCTAACCTTCCCCGGGAAAATCTACCACTTTTCAAACAGGTAGGGTTCGCGCGTCTTTAGGATAGTTCTGCCGGTTTCTGACGGATAGGTCACCCTCAAACTCATTGTGTGCAACGGTATACATACCTCATGCTTGGCTCGTAACCTTAACAGCCAGCGGAGAGTGAGATGACCGACCAAGACATCCCCCAAGACATCCAAGCGATGACCGTTCTTGTTGTTGATGACGACAAGGAAGCGCTGGAAGAACTGCAGGACATTGTCGATCTGGAAGGCTGGAATGCCATCATTGCCGACAGTGTCGACATGGCCCTGGAAGTTCTGGAATGGTACCCGTTCATCGGTGTCGTCGTGACGGACGTTCATTTTGCTGACCCTTCCGGCAACTCGTCTACCGGGATTCAGCTGATTTCCAGAGCCGAGGCCCGTTTCCCGGACCGGGACCTGAATTTTGTGGTGCTGAGCGGCGATCCTTCCGCCGCAATATCCTCCCAGCAGATCGGCGCGGTCGACTTCCTGTCGAAACCGTTGGATGCGGACCTCCTGGTCGAAGCAATCAAGGCTGGCGCCGGGGTTGGTATCGGAACGCCGCACTGCACCATGAGCGGGCAGAAACTGCTGAAGCGGGTGCAAGACGTCACTCAGGAACTGCATGATGCGCGGGTCCGTGCCGCAGGAGGTTCGGCATGAAATTGCTTCTTGCAGCCACCGCGGCCCTGACCTTTGCTCAAAGCTCGCCGATCCACTCCAGCGAAAATGACGCGAACCCGGAAGTTACCTTCGGCATTGTGCCGCAGCAGTCCGCCAGTCGCCTGGCCCGTATGTGGGGGCCTGTGCTGGATGAATTGAGCATCCGCACTGGGGTGTCCTTCCGGTTCCGCACCACCAAGGATATCCCGACGTTTGAAGCCTGCTTGGCCGCCGGCGCATTTGACTTTGCCTATATGAACCCGATGCACTACACGATCTTCTCGCAGGAGGCAGCCTATCGGGCAATTGCGCATCAGGAAGGCAAACGCCTGAAAGGGGTGATGGTGGTGCGGGCCGACTCAGGTTTCTCGGACCTCGGCAGCCTTGCCGGTCAGAAAATTGCCTTTCCGTCACCGGGGGCTTTTGGCGCCAGCATCCTGAACCGGGCGTCGCTGCTGAACAGCGGTGTGGAGTTCACGCCGGCCTATGTGAAATCCCATGATAGCGTATACCGCACAGTTGCGGCTGGGCTGATGGCGGCTGGCGGCGGTGTGATACGGACCTGGAACGCAGTGGATCCAAAGGTGCGTGCGCAACTGAGGGTCATCTATGAAACTGACGGGTACACCCCTCATGCCATTGCCGTTCATCATAGCGTCGCGGAGGGGCTGGCACAGGTCGTGCAGGAGGAAATGCTTCTCCTGCCGGAAACCCATCCGGAGCTTGTCAAAGGCATCGGCATGAGAGGGTTTGTGCAAGCCAAGGACAGCGATTGGGACGACGTACGCGCACTTGGCATGGCCCGGGAAGACACCGGGATTTCCAAACAAGGAGATGCTGAATGTCCTTCCGGCTGAAGACTATTCTCGGCATCGCCCTGATCGAGCTTACGGTCATGGCGGTGCTCATCGGGATCAACCAATTTGCTTTGGGCGGTTCTGCGGCCACCCAGCTTTATCAGCGGGCCGAAGCAACGGCGCGTGTTTTTGCCAACGCAGTTTCAGACGCAGTCATTTCGACGGATCTGGCCACATTGGACGCAACCATCGCCACAGCGGTCTCCAGTGAAGAACTTACCTACCTGCGCGTCAAAAGCCCCAACGGAGTTGTTCTGTCGCAAGGCGGCGACGAAGCGGCTCTGGCCATGCCTTTTCAGCGAGATGCGGACTTTGACTCCGCCCGCAGCGACCATCTGATCGACATTGATCTGCCCATTGCCGTCAATGGCACGACCTACGGATACATTGAACTTGGCCTGTCAGCATTGTCGGTCGAAGAGGAAATTGCCCAGGCGCTGCGCTGGAACGTGATTGTCGCCATCCTGGGAATTTCGCTGGTAGCAGTCTTCGGTTTTGGGCTTGGCACCATGCTGACCCGCCAGCTGCACTGGTTGCGCGAAGGCGCCCGCTCCATCGCCGGCGGCAATCTAGGCTGCCAAATCCATGTACGCGGCAAGGATGAGCTGGCCGACACGGCGCGCTGTTTCAACAATATGGCCCGCACCCTGGCTCATGACCGCAACGTCTTGCAAAGCCAGCAGGACGAGCTTTTGGAAAAGAAGGACCGGGTTGAAGTGCTGGTGGGGTGTCTGAGAGATATTGCAGGCAAGCGTGAGATCATCGAGGTTCCGGACACAGAGCGCCCAGATGAAATCGGCGACATGGCCCGTGCGACTGTTGCCTTCCGCGAAGCAATGCTGGCCATTGAGCATGCCCGGCTTGAGCAACAGCGCCTGATTTCGGCCTTTGACCAAGTGGACGAGCAGGTTGCAATCTTCGGCATGGATGGAACCGTCCTGTTCGTGAATGCAGCTTTCCGATCGTTCAACCGCACGCTGCTGGATGTTCTGCCGGAAGAATTTACTTTGCGCAGCTTCCTGAAAGAAGGGCTGGACCAAGGCGCCTTCCCTGCCGTGGAGGATCGTGAAAGCTGGATTGAAGAGCAGCTTAGCCGCGAACAGAGCACGCCGCGTGAAATCCGCCGTGCGCCGGACCGGATCCTGCTGACCGTCCAGTCTAAGGTAGAGGGCATTGGAACAGTGCTGTCCGCCAAGGACGTAACTGAACTGCGCCACTCAGAGCATCAGCTGATCCAGGCGTCGAAACTGGCGACCCTGGGGGAAATGGCCACAGGGATTGCTCATGAACTCAACCAGCCGCTTGGGGTGATCCGCATGGCATCGACCAACTGCGTCAAGCGGATCGACAAAGGCAAGGCTGAGCTTGACTACCTGCGCGGCAAGCTTGTCCGCATGGGCGAGCAAACCGAGCGCGCCTCTCAGATCATCAATCACATGCGGGTGTTCGGCCGCAAAGCCGAAGGCACAAATGAACCGTTTGATCTGCGCGGCAGCCTTGAGGAAATGGCCGCTCTCGCCCGGACACAGCTGCATACGCAGGACATATCGCTAGAGGTGGCGATGTCCGAAGAGCCTGCGGTTGTGCTGGGTGAGAAAGTTATTTTCGAGCAAGTTCTGCTTAACCTGGTCAGTAATGCCCGCGATGCAATTGAAGCCAGCGGGGCAAGCGAGGGCATGATTTCCATCGCTGCTGAATTTGCCACGGAAGAAGGCCACGTCATCGAAATCCGCGACACTGGCGGCGGTGTGCCGGAGGAATTCTTGGACAAGCTGTTCGAACCATTTTTCACCACCAAGGATCCCGGCAAAGGAACTGGCCTGGGTTTGTCGATCAGCTTTGGTACTATCCGGGATATGTCTGGGGTGATTTCTGTCACGAATGAGGGGCCCGGCGCCTGCTTCCGAATATTGCTGCCAGATGTAGGCCCTGAGAAGGAGCAAGCGAAGGAGATGCCGGCTGCTTAGGTGAATTGTATCCCAAACCCTGAGGGAGAGTCCTGAAACAACTCTTGCTTGCAGTACTCAGGCCAGGCCGGAATGACTGCAAAGGGCTCAAACCTCAGTTTCTGCCGTAGGCACATGCGCGTTTCAAAAACCACTGGCCAGCTCTTCGGCGCCATGATTACCTGCGCTCATACAGGCATCGAGCATCCAGGAGGCGCCCCATGACCAGGCGATACAGCTTTCCCGAGGGGCACTGGGATTGGCCGGTTAAGCTGACCCACCACCATGCAGTGCGTGCGGGCGACATGATCTTTAGTGGCGGCCAGGTAGATCTGGACTCCCAGGGAGCCGTGCGCAACATCGGCGATCTGGATGCCCAAGTGCGTAATTCGATGGCCTATATGCAGGATCTGCTGGCCGACCTTGGCGTAGGTTTCGCCGATCTGGTGCGGCTGGTGGTCTATTACGTCGGCGACGCGGCTGACGAGACCCGGTTGCTGGACCAATTGGCCGGCATCATCGGGCGTGAAGTTAAGCCGGTTGTCAATCTGATCAACCTGCCCGAACTCTGCTACCCTGACATGCTGTGCGAAATCGAAGGCGTCGCTATGCGTGCTCCCGACGACAGCGCCCTGCCCCGCCAGAATTACCACCTCGATGACCTGCCGCCCCTGCCTGGGTCCTTCTCGCATGTGGTGACATCCGGCGGTATGATCTTTACCGGCGACATGACCGCCCGCGCCGCCGACGGATCGGTTAGCCATCCCGGCGATATCTTGGCGCAGACCCGATTGATGATGGAGCAACTCTCCCGCGCTCTTCAGGCCGCAGGTGCGGGGATGCAAGATGTGGTCAAGGTCAACACATTCTATCTGGGCAACGGCACAGCAGAAGACTGGGAGGGCTCGGCCCGCATCCGCGCTGATTACTTCCCGGATCCAGGCCCAGCGCCCACCGGCATTCCCGTGCCGTCCTTTCCCCATGACGGGCTGACCACGCGCATTGCCGCCACCGCTTGCGCACCCGGCGCGCGCCGCACCCGCCATGTCTGGCCCGACGGACATTGGAACTGGACCACCGCGCTGCCCTACAAACACGGTGTCGGCTCCGGCCGGCTTATCCATGTGGGTGGCCAGGTGGCATTGGATACGCAGGCCAAGGTGCTGGAACCCGGCGACATGGTCGCCCAAACCCGTATCGCCATGGACAATGTAGCCCGCGTATTGGGCGAATTCGACGCCACTCTGGATGATGTCGTCAAGGTCACCACCTTCTATCAGGGCAGCGCCTCCGCCGAAGCGCTGCACGAAAACCTGCTGATCCGGTCCAAATCCTACACCGAGCCCGGACCTGCAACGACCGGCATCCCGGTGCCCAATCTGGTCTACAAAGACATGGTGATCGAGATAGAGGTGATCGCAATGCTTGAGCACTGGACCGACACTTGATTTTGCGCCAAAAGATACAGCGCCATTCCGCACGGCTTTGCATCCAGACCACTCCAAAAAAGCGCGGATTTGACTTTGGCACCCCATATGCAGAAACGGTGCTTTTGACTGGGCATTGTGAAGATTGCAGGCGGCCCGAAGGGAGAGCGCCCGCTAAGCAGCATTTGCTGCATGTTGTAGCGGCCAAGAGCTGCCAGACAGTCGACGGCCGCTTAGGGCTCGAGACCGGCTTCGGATGCATCCAAGTACTCACCGGACGTGGATTCTCGCTCGGTCCAGGAGCGGCCCATACCAGACCTTTGTCACAGTCCCCCTCGCCACGGTGCAGCTTCCCAAAACCGGCCATTGATGCATCATGCAGCATTTGGCCGTCGCAGATGAAGGCGACTGGTGGGGAACTGTACAGAGCAAACTAGGAATGCAAACTCCATGGGGAGCACGTCAGCACTCCTTACCCGAGAATTGGACTGCAATTTAGTCAATTCCATTTGCGGGGAGTGACTGTTGCGCGTTAATCGCTAGAGCCAGCAAGTAATCTACCAACGCGTCTGCTGCGCTAGTCGCCGCAATTTTGCACCCTGCACTGACGGCCCTAAGAATAACTGAGTGCAGTCTGGCGTATGGTTCATAATCATTGCAATGAGCGTAATGAAACCAGAAGCGATTAGACAACCCCTAAATCGGCCGCATACTGCTCTTGAGGACTGAACCGCACCGGATTTGCCGGAGGCTTCAACTCCTGAGTAGGATGAAGCCACAATGAGCAAGACAACAAACAAATATTCTCCTGAGGTCCGCGAGCGCGCGGTGCGGCTGGTGCTGGACAAGCGAGCCATTGAAGGCGCCATTGGTTCGAGCCCAATGGCGAACGGCCAGCACAGTTCCCGCTGGCAGGCGATCATGTCGATCTCCGCAAAGATCGGCTGTTCGGCGCATACGCTGAATGAGTGGGTCAAGAAGGCAGAAGTCGACAGCGGCAAGCGTGCGGGCGTCCCAAAAGATGCCGCCGACAAGATGAAGGCACTGGAGCGGGAGAACCGCGAGCTACGCCAGGCGAACGGGATCCTCCGCAAGGCATCGGCTTATTTTGCGATGGCGGAGCTCGACCGCCGGTCGAAGTGATGGTGTCATTTATCGGCATGCATCGCGGTGAGCATGGGGTCGAGCCGATCTGCATTCGCCGTTGTCTCTCGGACCAATGGCGTTCCAATGGCTCATTCCTGCCGATTGCCCCTTCCACGTATTACGAGCATCTGGCGCAGCGGGCTGATCCGGCCCGGTTGTCGGACCGTGCCCGGCGTGACGCGGCATTGCGGCCCGAGATCCTGCGTATTTGGGGCAGTCCATGAATGTCCGATAAATGACCCGCGCAATTTAACTGGTTAAATCGGATTAATCGTAATTTGTAGCATCGTTGTCGACAGACAGCCGCGTCAGCCTAGAACGATGAAGGCGTACACGCACTGATAACTTTACAAACCTCGTCCCCGGCGTTGCGGAACCGGTGTGGCAGGATGCTGGAAAAGTAATAGGCGTCACCCGGACCCAGAATTCTGGATTGCCCATCCACTGTAACTTCCAGACGCCCTTCAATTACGACCGCGCATTCTTCTCCCTCATGCGACAGCGCTCCACGGCCCGAGTCTGCACCGACACCGTACTCTTCAATCAGCATCTGCAGCTTTCAATTCCGCCGCTCACCTGCGACCAGCAAGTAGGAAACACCCGGAGACCCCAGATCCCGCATGCCGGTGCGGGGGAAGAAAAAGTTGTCCTCGTTCTTCAATTCGAAGCTGAAGAAAAAACCCAGATTAACGTCCACACCTGCGAGAATTTTCTTAAGTAATGCCACTGAAGGCTGGGTCGATCCGCTCTCGATCTGGGAAATCGTACCGCTTCCCACCCCCGCACGCTTGGCCATCTCGCGTTGGCTGAGACCCTTTGAGGTTCGAATCAATCGCAGGCGTCTTGCGGTTTCCAGATCCGGTGCCGAAGAGTCGCCCATTGTGATTTCCTGCTTCTGATCGAAAGCACCTTAGGTCGGCCCGATCAGTTTTTCAATGACTTACACATTCCTACAAAGCCGGGTGTGCGAAAAGTCGAAACTTTGCAAGTATCTCTCATCAAATGATAATCTGCCTTGCAAGGAATGGACATGCCCGTTCAGTCAAATACCATGTCATCTTTCTGGATGCCGTTTTCAGCCAATCGTGATTTCCTTCGCGAGCCCCGCATGATCCATTCTGCCGAAGGGATGTATTACACCAGCTCGGACGGCCGCCGGATTATGGACGGCACTGCGGGGTTGTGGTGCGTTAATGCAGGCCACCGGGATCCGCTGATTGTAGAGGCAGTGCAGAAGCAGGTTCACGAGCTGGATTACGCTCCGAATTTCCAGTTTGCCCACCCACCGGCGTTCGAGCTGGCGGGTAGGCTGACGGCGATGATGCCCGAGGGGATGAGCCATGCGTTCTTTACCAACTCGGGGTCCGAGTCGGTCGACACCGCGCTCAAGATTGCGCTGCATTACCACCGGATGCGCGGCGACAGCGCCCGCACACGTCTGATCGGGCGCGAACGCGGTTATCATGGCACCGGCTTCGGCGGCATCTCGGTCGGGGGCATCGTGAAAAACCGCATGCATTTCGGCACTCTCCTGACCGGTACCGATCACCTTCGTCATACTCATGATCTGGAAAAGAACGCATTCACCCGCGGCTGCCCCGCGCATGGCGCCGAACTGGCCGATGATCTGGAGCGCATCGTTGCGCTGCATGATGCCTCGACCATCGCGGCCGTCATCGTCGAGCCGATGGCAGGGTCCACCGGAGTGCTGCTGCCGCCCAAGGGGTATCTGCAACGGCTGCGCGAGATCTGTGACCGGCATGGCATCCTGCTTGTCTTTGACGAGGTCATCACCGCCTTCGGCCGGCTGGGTGCATCGACCGCGTCGGAATACTTCGGCGTTACTCCGGACATCATCACCACCGCCAAAGGGTTAACAAACGGCGTCATCCCGATGGGCGCGGTCATCGTGTCCGACGCGATCTACAATTCCGCCATGGAAAATGCAGACGCGCCGATCGAATTGTTCCACGGCTACACCTACTCGGCCAACCCGGTGTCCTGCGCAGCCGCACTGGCGGCGCTGGAAAGCTACGAACGGAACGACCTGTTCCGCCGCGCCGCTCTGCTGTCGCAACCGTGGGAGGATCAGCTCCACAGCCTGAGGGATCTGCCCAATGTCATCGACATCCGGAACCTGGGGCTGGTCGGCGCCATCGAACTGGCCCCGCGCGAAGGCGCGCCGGGCGAGCGAGCCTATGAGGCGATGAAACGCGCCTGGGACGCTGGGATCATGATCCGGGTAACCGGCGACATCATCGCACTTTCTCCGCCTCTGATCATCTCGGAACCTGAAATCAACACGCTTGTTCAGACACTTGGCGAAGTTCTGGCTGAGCTTCCGTGACCTTTCCTCTCTAAATCCAAAGGACTGCAATCATGAAAGATGCTGCCCCGATCGCTTCGATCGGCCACTATATCTGTGGCCAAAACACAGCTCCCGACGGCGAAAACACCCAGGCTGTCTACAACCCTGCAACCGGCGAACACACCGGCGATGTGTCCCTGGCAACCGTCGAAACCGTGAACGCTGCGGTCGCCGCGGCCAAGGCGGCCTTTCCTGCGTGGTCGAACACGCCGCCGATCCGCCGGGCCCGGCTGATGAACAATTTCCTGGCGCTGGTGCGTCAGCACAAGGACGACCTGGCCCGCGCCATCACTGTCGAGCACGGCAAGGTCTTCACCGATGCCCAGGGCGAGGTCGAGCGCGGCATTGATATCATCGAGTTTGCCTGCGGCATCCCGCAGCTCCTTAAGGGTGATTACACGGAGCAGGTGTCCACCGGCATGGACAACTGGACCACACGCCAGGCCCTGGGCGTCGTGGCCGGGATCACGCCCTTCAATTTCCCGGTCATGGTGCCGATGTGGATGTTCCCGATCGCCATCGCCGCAGGCAATACCTTCATTCTTAAACCGTCGCCGACCGATCCTTCGGCTTCGCTGCTCTATGCCGACCTGATGAAGCAGGCAGGCTTCCCCGATGGCGTGTTCAACGTGGTGCAGGGCGACAAAGAGGCTGTGGATGCGCTTCTTGAAAACGACGACGTCAAGGCTGTGTCCTTTGTCGGGTCGACCCCGATTGCCAATTACATCTACGAAGTCGGCGCCCGCCACGGCAAGCGCGTCCAGGCCCTGGGCGGCGCCAAGAACCACATGCTGGTGATGCCTGATGCCGACATGAACAAGGCAGCCGATGCCTTGATCGGCGCTGCCTATGGTTCGGCCGGAGAGCGCTGCATGGCCATCTCGGTTGCGCTGCTAGTTGGCGATGCCGCAGACAAGCTGATGCCGGTGCTGAAAGAACGCGCCGAGACCCTGAAGATCAAGAACGGTCTCAAACTGGACGCAGAAATGGGCCCGATCGTCACCGCCGCCGCGCGCGACCGGATCAAGGGCTATATTGATAGCGGCGTCGAAGAAGGCGCCGACCTTCTGGTCGATGGCCGCGACTACACCGTCGAAGGGCACGAAGGCGGCTATTTCCTGGGCGGCACCCTGTTCGACCACGTCACCCCGGACATGAAGATTTACCGAGAAGAGATCTTTGGCCCGGTTTTGGCCTGTGTCCGCGTGCCGAACTTTGCCGAAGGCCTGCAGCTGATCAACGACCACGAGTTCGGCAACGGCGTGTCGCTGTTCACCCGGGACGGCAACGTCGCGCGTGAGTTCGGCAAACAGGTTCAGGTCGGCATGGTCGGTGTCAACGTTCCGATCCCGGTGCCGATGGCGTGGCATGGCTTCGGCGGCTGGAAAAAGAGCCTGTTCGGCGACATGCACGCCTATGGCGAAGAGGGCGTCCGTTTCTACACCAAGCAGAAATCCATCATGCAGCGCTGGCCTGAAAGCATCTCGGAAGGTGCTGAATTCGTCATGCCAACGGCCAAGTGAGCCTCTCTTTCCTGGAGTGAATACAATGTACATCGGCGTTCCCAAGGAAATTAAAAACCACGAATACCGCGTCGGGCTGACGCCCGAGAGCGTGGCTGAGCTGATCACGAACGGTCATGCGGTGCTGGTCGAAACCGGTGCGGGCCTGGGCATTGGCGCGGATGACGATGCTTATCGTGCTGCTGGTGCGGAGATCGCAACAAACGCAGCCGAGGTGTTTGCCCACGCCGAAATGATCATAAAGGTGAAGGAGCCGCAAGCAGCGGAGCGTGCGATGCTGCGCGAGGGGCAGATCCTCTATACCTATCTGCACCTGGCTCCAGATCCGGAGCAGACCAAAGATCTGGTGAACTCTGGCGCGGTCTGCATTGCCTATGAAACAGTAACGGACGACAATGGCGGTCTGCCGCTCCTGAAGCCGATGAGCCAGGTTGCAGGCCGGATGTCGATCCAGGCCGGTGCCGGTGCCCTGGAAAAGGCCCAGGGCGGGCGCGGGGTTCTCCTGGGCGGTGTGCCTGGGGTGAAGCCCGGCAAGGTTGTTGTCATCGGCGGCGGTGTTGTCGGTTTCAACGCGGCGCAGATGGCCGTTGGCCTGCACGCTGACGTCACCATTCTGGACCGTAACCCGGCAGTTCTGGAAAAGCTCGAAAACCATTTTGAGGCATCCGCCAAGGTGGTTTACTCAACCCAGGCCGCGCTGGAGGAAGAGGTTTCCAATGCCGACCTCGTGATCGGGGCGGTTCTGATTCCCGGCGCCGCTGCACCCAAGCTTGTTTCGCGTGATTTGATTGCGAAAATGAAACCCGGTGCAGTGGTCGTGGATGTTGCCATTGACCAGGGCGGCTGCTTTGCGACCTCCAAGGCAACGACACACGCAGACCCGACCTATGTCGTTGATGATGTTGTGCATTACTGCGTCGCCAATATGCCCGGCGCGGTGGCCCGGAATTCGACCTATGCGCTGAACAACGTGACCCTGCCGCATGCCATCGCCATTGCGAACAAGGGCTGGCAGCAAGCGCTGGCCGACAACCATCACCTGCAGAATGGCTTGAACGTGGCCTACGGCGAGGTGACCTGCAAGGCTGTGGCCGATGACCTCGGATACGGCTTCGAGGATCCCAGAAATTTGCTGACTTAAGCAAATCCGCGCCCGCAACAGCATACCGCTGTGCGGGCGATATTCGTCAAACAGGAGGAGAACTACCCGATGAGTTTCAACAAGATTACCAAAGGTCTGGCCGCTGGCGCGCTGAGCACTCTGATGTCGACCGCGGCTTTCGCCGAAGACATGACCCTGCGTTTTGCAGGCGTGTTCCCGATCGACCACCAGGGCACAAAAATGATGGAACAGGTTGCCGCAGATGTTGCAGCAGCCAATGTTGGCCTGAAGATCGACGTGTTCCCTGCAAACCAGCTCGGTTCCGGTGAAGCCTTGTTCGAAGATGTCGCCCGCGGCAACATCGATCTGGCTTCCGCTTTTATCTACGCCGACACCGATCCGCGCCTTGAGTTCCTGTCCATGCCGTTCCTGCTTGGAGGATGGGACGACATGGAAAATACGCTGCTCAACATGGATTCCGAGTTCAACACCATCCTGCAGGAGATCACCGACGAATACGGCGTCCGGGTGATGGCTCAGAACCCTGAAGGGTTCATCGGCATCGTTGCTTCGCAAGAGCCCCAGAACTGGAGCAGCTTTGAAGACAAAGGCATGAACATTCGTGTCTGGTCGTCCAGCGTTGTGAAGTCGATGGTTGAAGAACTGGGCTACCAGGCAACAACCATGGCATGGGGGGACATCTTCCCCGCGCTTCAAGCCGGTATCGTCGATGGTGCGATCTGCTGCACCAAAACCGCGACCTACTCCATCTTCGCCAAGTCGGATGTCGGCACCCACTTCGTCGAGTACAACTCGATCTCCGAACTGACAACGTTCTATGCATCGCAGCGGACGCTGGACAAGCTGAATGACGCACAGCGTGACGCGCTGCAGGCAGCCCTGACCAAAGCGTCGAATGATTTCTTCAGCTACAACCGCGAAAACGACGAGGTTTTCGGTCAGAAGCTGCTTGATAAGGGCTACACCATCCTTCGCCTGAGCGATGAAGAACAGGCTGCGATGGCCGCGCATGTTCAGGAAACGGTCTGGCCGCAGATGGCAAAAAGCGTTGGTCAGGACATCATCGACCGCCTGCTGGCAGCCAAGAACAACTGATCAGGAAAAGGGCCGGCAGACCAGCTGGCCCTTTTTTGTTCTTGAGCGAAACAATGGGAGGGAGAAAGATGTCCGTTTCGGTAAGCGAACAACCACCAGCCGCCGGGAACGAAGTTCACGGCATTCGGAACAAAATAACCGACGAATTGCCGGTCATCATTGGCTACCCGATGAAGGCGATCGCATTTGTCATGAGACAGATTGTAATGGTGTCAGGGTTCCTGATGGCATTCACCTTTGGCGCGGTTGTTGTCATCAGATACGGCTTTGGCGGCGACCTTTTTGCCTACGAAGAATGGCTGTTGGGCATTAGCATCGTGGGCTTCTTTGCAGGCGCTGTTCTGGCCTCTGCGCGCAATCTGCATATCAACGCGGATATTCTGGGCATCGTCATCCAAAACCCGCGGATGATCTGGTGGCGCGGGTTCATCGTGCTGACGGTCGAGCTGCTGGTGATCCTGTTTCTCATGTACGCGTGCTATGTCTCGCTGCTTGACGACTTCTCGTTCCCTCGGCTGCGCGCAACCCCTGTGCTGCGCATACCCTTTGTCACCTGGCGGATCGGAATCATGATCGCCTTTGGCTTCATGGCGATGTTCACCACCGCGTATCTGTACGTGCATATCCGTCAGGGTCTCGGTCTCCCGCTCAAATCAGCTGCTGCCAAGGAGGCTGCAAAATGATCATCACCGGTAGTCTTCTTATCGTCTGCGCCATGCTGCTTCTTGGGGTCAGCGTTTTTGTGGCCTTCGGGGCCGTCCTGATTTTCATTGCCATGGTCGGTGATCAGTCGATCACAGGGTATTTGCCGACGGGGTCCACGGGAATCCGGTCACTGGTTCTGCTGGCCATCCCGCTCTTCATGATTGCGGGCGGCATCATGGAAAAAGGGCGGATCGCGGCGCCTCTGGTTTCACTCGCCGAAATGTTCATTGGCCATATCAAGGGCGGACTGAGCGCTGCGGGCGTCCTGGCCTGCGGGGTCTTTGGCTCGATTTCCGGCAGCGCCAACGCCACCCTGACCTGCATCGGCGGCATCATGATGCCGCACCTGAAAAAGGCCAACTATCCCGGCGGGCAGTCGGCCGCTCTGATCGTGGCGGCAAGCCCTCTGGGCCTTCTGATCCCGCCAAGCTCGTCGCACATCCTGTATGGCTGGGTGGCACAGCAGCACGTGCTGAAATGCTTTCTGTCCACCGTGATCCCCTCGTTCATCCTGATCACCCTGCTGATCGTCGTGAACCAGTTCATGCTGCGGAAATACGATGGCATTAACCTGACAGAACGCCCCAGGCCTTTTCTGCCCACCTTTGGCCGCCAGGCGCGCCTGGCGGGACCTGCGCTGATGATGCCGCTGATCATTCTGGGAGGGATCTACGGCGGTATCATGACCCCGACCGAAGCCGCCGGCATCGCCGTGGTCTATTCGATCCCGATTGCGATCTACTTCTACCGCGGTCTGACCTGGAAAACGCTGGCCCAGACCATCCAGAATTCCGGCGTCACAATCGGCGTGGTGATGGTCATGATCTTCATGGTTTTGATCGTGTCGGACAACCTGATTTCTCAAGGCGCACCGCAACTGGCCAAAGATCTGGTTTATTCGGTTTCAGACAACCCGATTGTGATCCTGCTTATGATCAACATCGTGATGATCCTGATCGGGATGCTGATGGATGACATCTCGGGCCTGCTTCTGGCGACCCCGATCCTGTTGCCCATCGCGCAGAGCACCGGAATGGACCCGATCCATTTTGCTGCCGTGATCGGCGTGAACCTGGGCATGGCGAACATCACACCACCCACGGCGCCGCTTCTCTATCTTGGTGCCCAGGTCTGTGACGAACCGGTCTCGCGCATGCTGTGGCCGACGCTGATCTTTATCATCTTCGCCTGGCTGCCGACGCTGATGCTTACGACCTTTGTCCCGGAACTGGCGCTCTTCCTGCCCGACCTCCTGCTCAGCAAATAAGGGGGCCACCTATTCCTGCGCCGCCGGACCGGGGGCGTTCCCCTGCCGGCGGCGGATGCCGGACAGGCAGCCGCGAACCTTCAGCCCCAGAAACTGAACACAAGAGGAACACCATGTATAGCAACATACTCGTAGCGCTGTCCCTGGAACATGGCATCAGCGAACAGGCACTCTCCACAGCACGTGCCCTCCTGTCCGAGGGTGGAAAGATCACCGCAGCCCATATTCACGAGCCGCCGAACAAGCAGATCATGTATTACATGGAGCAAAATGTTGTCGAAAAATCCTACCAGAAAGCCCAGGCAAGCCTGGCTGACCGGTTGCAGGGTGAAGCGGATGTGAACTCCGTCATTCTGGAAAGCCAGTCAGCGGGCCGCGCGATAACGGAATATGCCAACAAACACAAAATCGACTGTATCGTCCTTGCCTCGCACAGACCCGGGATGAAGGAATTCTTTCTGGGTTCGACCGCCGCTCTCGTAGTTCGCCACGCTCATTGTTCGGTTCATGTCCTCCGTCTGTAACGGCTGAAATGAGCCACAGGTTGATCAACCAACCCTGCGGAATTGGTTTGCAGTCAAAGCAGGGATGGATCTTCCTTTGCGATGTCATTTGGACTAATTGGCCGCCGCCTGACTTGGGACAGCCAGGCTGAGGGTGTGCCCTGGATGCTCTCTGGCACACTGTCCGCAAACGTCTCATGTTCGAGCCGCGATGTGCTGCATGGTCCTTTGGGATTGGCCTGATGAAGCTCGGCCACGGAAGTGGTCGCTGGAATAGATCGCGGCGAAACTCTGCTTCCGACCTTATCTGGTCTGAGCCATGACTGAAACCGCGTGGGCACTACGGATGCGGAAGCTAGGTGAACTGGTAGCGCGTGCCCTCTAGGCTCGCAGAGGCCATGCACCATTGCGGCAGACGGTTTCGCCTATCTACCAAGTGCCTTTGGCACAGTCGGCCCATACCAGACCTTTGTCACAGTCCCCCTCGCCGCGGTGCAGCTTCCCAAAACCGGCCATTCATCCATGTCGCAGCATTTTCGGAGGAAGAAGGTCGGCAGAGCGGGACAAAGCTTACGTTGACTGAAACTCATCCAAGTAGCTATCCTTTGAACCATTGATTTAACTCTAATGGTGTTCTGATGTTCAAGCATGGCTATTGGACCGTTTTTGCCGTTTTCTTCGTCTCGTTTGCGGCCGGATTGAGTGCCCAAGATGTCGGGCCATCAGATTACGGAATTGATCTCAACCTGCGTAGTGAGCTGCTCAGGCCACAACAAGCAATCCCAGCATTACCGAATGGCTTTGGCGTCCGAATTGAAAATGAAACTTTGGAACTGTTTCCGCCAGGTGAGTTGCCTGAGACAATGCTATCACCAAGCACAACAATAAATGATGACTTCACTTTTGACCTAAACGATCCGCTTCGTGACAATCGACCGGTCACGGAGCTGGACCCGGCATTGCAGGCACTGATTTTCGCGCAAAACCGCGACCTTGACGGGTTGGCGGCAATTGCAGGGCGGCAAGAGGTGATCGATCAGTTTGGACCCGATGTGCCGATCGATGATATCTTGCGAGGTCTAGAAGTCACCCAATCGCAACCAATATCGACACTAACACCTAATGACATACGCGCAATCATTGCTCAACAACCACAGATCACGGATACCGCACGAGCTGTTGTGTGGTCCGAATTTCTCAATCAAAATAGTGGTGGCTATGCAGACATTGGCCTCGCCAATTCAATGGCCTTTGCGCCTGAGCCTGTAAGTGAGAGTTTTGGCATACTGCTAGCGCAATCCGATTCATCTTCGCGCGATGAGCTGATGACGGAATGGCTGAATGCAAACCCCACCACCTCCGACCCTCGTGCCTTGGGGGCTCTGTACGACCGGTCTTATGAGGGGTTCTCATTGCCTCAAGTTGGCCTGACACAGCTAACGGTCGAGGAAACGCTCTCTCGTTTGGCACCCCTTGGCACGGACCCATTGGCTGACCATCTTCGTGCCCGTATTGAAAGAGATCAAGGTAACTTCGAAGGCGCTCTTGCTGCATTCAACCAAGCAGTTTCAAACGAAAACCCGCCCGCGTCTGCACTGACGGATTTCGCGAATTTTAGCGCTCAGAATCCGCAATTGCCGGGTGTCCTTTCAGATCAGCAAATTGTCCGTACTTACTTGGATGGTTTTGTGGGTGGTGATTTTGAGGCGCTGGAAGATCTTAGTTCCTATCCGAATACACCAAATGCTGTGATAATTGCCGCGACTGCTCAAGCGCTAGTTCAGGCTGAAACACCACAAGAACGAGCAATTGCTGCCCAGCAAGAGCGGAACCTATGTGCGGCCTATGGCGGTCGAGATGGTGGCCCCTGTGAAGCTCCGTCTATGATCTACTTTACCAACCGTGCCGAGGTTGTCGATGAAGGGTATTCCAACGAACCTGCATCGAATGGGGAAGTTCACTTTGGTCATCTGAACGTACCTTTGTTGTCCGAATTTGTCCGTTGTCAGGGATTTTGGGACAGATTGCGGCGTGATCTAAGAGAGGGTCTGGCTCATCTGGTGGTCTGATTATGCTGCGGATTTGCGGTGAAGCAAGCGCCGCGTTTCGATGGTCTTTCGTTTGATCCTTTCTCGTTGTTTTAGAATGGCTTGCCCTCGCCCGAAGTAGACGTCAGCGGGTGTCAGGTTCAGCAGGCTCTCGTGATAACGGTGGTGATTGTAGTGCTCGACGAAGGTGCCGATCTTCTGCCTGAGGTCGCCCGGTAGGTAGTAGTTTTCCAGCAGGACGCGGTTCTTCAAGGTCTGGTGCCACCGCTCGATCTTGCCCTGGGTTTGCGGGTGATATGGCGCACCGCGAACGTGATGCATCTGCTGATCTTCCAGCCAGTCAGCCAACTCGCCAGAGATGTAGCTGGAACCGTTGTCTGATAGCAGCCGTGGCTTGTGCAGAACCTTCGCCTGGTTGCAGCCCGAGGCTTGCAGCGCCAGATCCAGGGTGTCGGTCACGTCGCCCGTCTTCATCGTCGTGCAGAGCTTCCAAGCGATGATGTAGCGGCTGTAATCGTCCAGGATCGTGGATAGGTAGAACCAACCCCAACCGATGACCTTGAGATAGGTGAAGTCAGTCTGCCACAGCTGGTTGGGACGCGTTGTCTTGTCCTGGAACTCGTCTGCCGCCGACAGAACCACGTAAGCCGGGCTGGTGATCAAATCATAGGACTTGAGGATGCGATAGACCGAAGCCTCTGACACAAAATACTTTTCCGTGTCAGTGAAGCGCACGGCCAATTCGCGCGGCGACAGTTCGCTTTCCTTCAGGGCCAGGTCCTTGATCCTCTCCCGGACCGCCTCGGGAATGCGGTTCCAGACCCGTGGCGGCCTGGGGCGGCGGTCCTCAAGCGCCTCAGGGCCGCCAGACAGATACCGGTCATACCAGCGGTAGAAGGTCGCTCTGGGGATGCCCAGTTTGTCCAGCGTGCGTTTGGTTGGCAAATGCGATCCTTCCACCAGCCGGATGATCTCCAGCTTCTCGGATGCGGGGTACCTCATTCGCCATCGCCCCCATCCCCGAGTATGCTTTTTTTCAGAAGGCGCAGTTCCAATGCCTGCTCGGCAACGACCTCTTTAAGATCGCGCGCCTCACTTCGCAGATCCTTGACCTCGCTCGACGTCGCTGCACGCGCCGTGTCGCCCGCCAGGCGCTTCTTCCCAGCCTCGAGGAATTCCTTGGACCAACTGTAATAGAGGCTCTGAGCAATGCCCTCGCGGCGGCACAGCTCAGCAATACTGTCCTCGCCCTTCAGGCCGTCCAGAACGATCCTGATCTTCTCTTCCGCTGAATACTGCTTGCGGGTGGCCCGGCGGATATCCTTGACGACCCTCTCGCCGTGGCTCTGCTTGGTTCCGGGTTTCTGTCTCATCTCCACTCCTTGGCGGTTACGATGTGCCAGAAACCCTCTCTTATCAAATCAGCCTAAACTGTCCCATTGGCGCTGACGTCAGACATGGCTGAGCGTCTGGAAACTGAAGACCAGTACCACCTAGCCTGGCCCGCGCACCAGCACCCGGCGTTCGACACGGCCCCCTTCGAAGACTGGCTGAACCGGCAATTCGGTGGCTGCCCGCCCTCAGAACCAGCTCCTCTCCCGTAGACTCCACTCCGGCATCCACGCTCTGATCGCAGCGGCTGTATTCCTCCAAGGAATGCAAAACGGCAACAGCTTTCATTTGAGAACGCAAGCTTCAACCAGCATTTTGTGCGGGCCACTTGTGCAGGCTGTTTAGCCTGCCCCTTCACCACACCCAGGAAGACCCAAGGAATGCACAACATATTCACCTTCGGCCACCAGCCAGCGCAGCGGAACTGGACCGTTGCAAGCCTGCGCGCCAACAAGGGCAAGCTTCAGCTCACAGAAGTGACGGCCATGAATGCCGGGCAGGCAGCGCGGGCTGCCGCCGCCGGGATCGATACGCTGATTACCCGTGTTCAAACTCTGGGCGAAGTCCGGGCAGCTGCGCCCAATACCTTTGTTACTGCTGCGCTGATGCTCATAGACCATCCGACAGAACAGGGCGTGCTCGAAGGGGCAATGCGGGCAATGGATCAGGGCGCCGACGCGCTCTACACCACCCGCAGCCTAGACACGGTCAAGATGCTGGCCGATCTTGATTTCCCGGTCATGGGGCATGTTGGCCTGGTTCCGCCCTACAGCACTTGGATTGGCGGTTTGCGCGCTTATGGCACCACCGCCGGCGAAGCCATGAAGCTATTGGAACACTTCCGCGCGATGGAAGACGCAGGCGCTTTTACCGTCGAGGTTGAATTGGTTCCCCAGCAGGTTCTGGAGGAGATCAACAAGCAGACCAGCCTGGTCACTTTCTCAATCGGATCCGGGTCCGGCGGTGATGTCACCTTTCTGTTTTCCGAAGACATCTGCGGCGAGACCGCACACCCGCCGTGCCACGCCTGCGCTTATGGCAATGTCCTGCGCCTGCAAAAGCAGATCGAGGAGGAACGCATCGCAGCAATGAGCACCTTCCAATCTGCCGTGCGAAGCGGTGCCCTTCCGTATGAGGACGTCTCCGTTCGGATGAACCCCGATGAGCTTGAGGCGTTCCGCGCCCGGCTGGCAGAAGCTGCCCCCCTAGGGGCCGAGAGCAAAGGATGACCGGCATGGCACAGGAAACCGCAAACGCTGCGCCCGGCGCCACACTGCCCCGCAAATCCACCTGGAATTGGCATCCGGAGCTGCCCCTTCAGGATCATTCAATCTTCAATTTGAAGCGTGGACCCCTTGCCGCTTTGAAAGTCCTGTGGGGGTCCTGGCTGCCTGTTTCTGATCGTCTGATTGTTGTAGCGCTCTCGTTTTTGACCTGGTTCTATCTGTCTCCTTCCCTGGAGACTGCGCAGACCTTTGCTGTGGATTGGGTGACCGCCGTCTACTTTCGCAACCTCGCACTGATGGTGCTGCTGGCAGGCGGGATGCATCTCTATCTCTATACGTTCAAACGCCAGGGCAACCATTTGCGCTATGACACGCGTCCGTTCCACAAAAAGAGTGCGCTGTTTACCTTCAACAGCCAGTTCCGCGATAATGTGTTCTGGTCGATTGCCAGCGGCGTGACAGTCTGGACAGTTTATGAAGTCATTGGCTTGTGGGCCTATGCCAACGGGTTCATGCCGGTGATGGAGTTCGCCAGCAGCCCGGTCTGGTTTGTGCTGTGGTTTGTCATCCTGCCGGTTTACGGCGTGTCCCATTTCTACTGGATTCACCGGCTGCTGCATTGGGGTCCGCTCTACACCCAAGTGCATGCGCTGCATCACCGCAACGTCAATGTCGGCCCTTGGTCTGGCATGTCGATGCACCCGGTTGAACATATCGGTTATCTGAGCTCGGTCCTGATCCATCTCGTACTTGCTTCACACCCGATCCATTTCATCTTTCAACTGCAGCAGAAAGTGCTCCTCGCTGTCAGTTCGCACGCCGGATACGACGCGGTTACGACCGGAGAAGGCAGCGATAAAGGGCTGAAGGTTGGGGATTTTTTCCATCAGCTGCATCACAGGTACTTTGAGTGCAACTATGGCGAGCCGGAAGTTCCCTGCGACAAGTGGTTCGGCACCTTCCATGACGGCACCGAAGAAGCCACCGCGCGCACACGCGTGAGGCTGAAAGAGATGTGCAGGAAGTAAACAGCTGCAACGGCGGGTAAAGCCGCGCCGGTGCCAAAGTCTTGAGAGACTGGACAGCCCCTCATCGCCAAGCAAGAAACGAACGCTATCAGTGTGGGTGTCCCGCTTTATCCAGGTTTCCGGCAAACAGGACAAATGAAATGACCAAAATAACTTATATCGAACACATCGGGCGCGAACATACCTGCCAGAACAACAAGCTTGAAAATTCAGGCAAAGTCTGAACAGCGGCCTTTAAAAAGTCGCTCTTGTACTGCCGATGCAAGTAAGGCTGCGGCGGGCTTCGAAGCCCGCTTCAGCTCTACTTTTTTCGAAATCGGCACCTTCCATACGGTCGGCAAATCAAGGCTCGATTGCGCCATGCATTGTGATGAGTACCGGCGGCGATTCGAGCCCTTTGCATTCATTTATCAGCTGGCAGCGTCTCGCATGTGCAGCGGAACGCGAACGGTGCCAATCCTGAGATGGGCCGACAGGAACGGCGTGGACTGGCATTACATCGACCCCGGAAAACCGCAGCAAAATGCCTTCATCGAGTCATTCAACGGCAGCCTGCGGGACGAACTCCTCAATGAAGAGCTGTTCGATACCCTGGACGATGCCCACCGCAAGCTGGCGCTGTGGCGCTACGATTACAACAACGTCAGGCCGCACTCTTCGCCGAGGAGCAAAACACCCAGGCAAGCGCGGCAGGCGCTTAAGTTACTTGAGGGCTCCGCGCCCGCCGCGCTTGCCAAGCCCGAGACCGAGACCGGCGACTACCAAAATCAAACCCGCAAACTCTCGTCATGAGCGAGGGACCAGCGGGGGCAGGTCATTGGTGATACTTTCACGGCGTGAGCCCGTCGAGGTTCGTCTGCGAACGGTTTGAGCCCCCAAAAGAAGTAGTCGGCTCCTAAGATTAGGAAACGGAGAGCCATAGATGGCAACGAAGAGACCCAAGCCTGAAGGGATAGTCGTGAAGTTAAGGCAGGTTGAAGTTCTGATAGGGCAGAGTATCGCAACCATGTCTGGGCATACGACTTCGTTCATCACCGAACGGATGATGGCAGGGCTTTCAGGACATTGAACATTCTGGATGAGTACAGCCGGGAATACCTTGCGATCCGGGTGAAGCGGAAGCTGAACGCAAACGAGGTCATCAATGACGGACTTCAAAATAGCTTTATGCAAATATTTGCACAAAGTTTGCCGGACGAACTGTGGTCTCGGTCATTGGCTACACAAGCTCCCCCGCAATAGAGGCACGGCCAGAAGTCATTCGCAACACACTGATTAACAATGATTTTATGGTACCGCCTCCCCGGCTTGAACGGGGGACCTCTGGATCCACAATCCAGCGCTCTAACCAACTGAGCTAAGGCGGCACTGAGGGGGCATTTATAGCACGCCCCGAGGGCACGCAAGAGGTTTTTTTACGTTTCCGCCGCAGAAACCCGCGGCACGGCATTTCCCGGTGCAGGCGCCATGGCCAGGCACCTGGCAAGAGCGCAGAGTTATCCACAAGCGCTTGCAATCAAACTCAAATTCCCGCCGCCCCTGCAGCTGCCTGTCAGGCCTCCACAGGCTGGAAAGTCAGCTGCCAGGTCTGCTCTATCAGGTCCTGGCCATAGCTGTGCACCGGCCGGCTTTGGCTCAGCTGCCAGCCGAACGCCTGATAGAGCGCACAGGCCGTGCGATGACTCTCATGGGTCTTCAGCATCATGCCGCGGTAGCCTGCGGCGCGGGCGAAATCCATGCATTCGCGCAAGAGCCGCTTGCCCAATCCCTTGCCGCGCGCCTTGGGGGTCAGCAGGAACAGCCGCAGCTGTGCGGTTTCGGCATCCTTCTTCATGCAAAACACCGTGCCCAGCCGCTCGCCGCCGCTTTCCGCCATCCAGCCATGCTCGCAGGCCGGATCGTGGCTGGCGCAGAAACTGTGCAGGATGTCCGCGACCAGCGGTCCGAAGCTTTCATCGAACCCCGCCTCGCGTGCATAGAGATCCTGGTGGCGTGCCACCAGCCAGTGCAGGTCACTCGGGGCAAATCGGCGCAGGGTCACATGTGTCATGGACGCAGTGTAGCGCAAAGCCCGCTTGCCTTTCAGCCTGCGGCGGGCTAGCACCGGCTGCAATCCGCTGACCGGCTTGGGAGTGCAAAATGGGTATCAATACCGAACGCGATGTCGAGGCAAACCTGCAAATCGGCCCGACCGACCAGGGCATGGTGCGGATTTTCATCGAAGCCGGCGGCACCGAGATCCCGATGGACTTTGATCCGGAGGAAGCGGAGGAGATCGCCGACGAGATCCGCGCCGCAGCCCAGGCCGCGCGCAGCGTCAAGTAACCCCGATTTTTCTGAAAATGCGCGCCCTTCTTTAGCGGAATTTTCAGAACTTCAATTTTACATATTATCTCTATCTAAAGCCCCTGGGCTCACCCTTGTGCTCGACCAGTTTGTGGAGTGAGTGACATGGTGAGCCAGATCGGCAGTACAGCAATCCCCTTCTATTATTCGGCACAGCTGAGTGCCGTGACCGGCGGCGCAAGTGCCACGCTGAATGGGATCAATCCAGCCTTGGGGCTGTCCGCAGAGGAATTGCAGAGAGAAGCGGATGCCCAGCACGGCAGCCGGGCCCGCGCAGGCCAGCCGCCTGCGGCGCAAGGCTGGGACAAGCCCCAGGCGCCAAAGGCAGCCGTCGATCTGGCCGCAGCACCGGCGGAACCGGCGCCTGAGCCTGCCTCTGAAGAGCCGGAACCGGCGCCGCGGGGAATGACATTGAAGGAACAGGCAGCAGCGCTGGCGGAAGACAGTTTGCAGCCTGCCGCCCTGCCCGCCGCGGAAGTCACCCAGGCCAGCGCGGCCAGCCCGGAAGCCTCCTATTATGAGAAACGCATCTACGAGATGTCCAAGGCGCTTGCCGCTTTGGCTTCGCTGCCCTGGCCGCAGAACTCGGTGGCGCTGATCCTGATCACCGGCCTGCCCGGCGGGGCGGTGGAAGCGGCGCCGGAAACGGCACCGGACGCAGTGCCGGATCTCTCCGGCGATGACACGGTGGAAAAGCGCGGCGATGTGATCCGCCATATCGCCACCGGCGACGGCGCTGATGCAGTTGCGCTGGAAGGGCGCATCGTGCGCGGCATTCATACGGACCGCGACCAAGCCCGTGCGGATGACCATGGCCGCGCCGGGGGCGGGCGGCGGCGGCGCCCGGAGCAATATGCCAATGCGGATTCGCTCTCGGTCCGCGCCCGCCACGCCCGCAATATCAGTACCGGCGGCGGCGATGATGCAATCGCCGTTCAGGCGGGCACCCTGCGCGGCCTGCGGGCCGGAAAGGGCGACGACAGTATCGCAGTGGCTGCAACACTTGTCTCCCGCATCAAGGGCGGTGCCGGTGATGACCGGATCTCGGTTGCCGCGCAGCGGGCGCTGCGCGAACCGGATGCAGCCCCTGCCGCCGCATTCGCCCCGGGTGCCTCTGCCGCTGCGAAGATGCGCCAGGCACTGAGCGGCTATGCCCAGGTGGATGGCGGCACCGGCAATGATCTGATCGAACTGCAGGTCGGGGAAACCCTGACCGCGCGCGGCGGGGCGGGCGATGACCGTTTCGCACTGAACGGCGGCACGGTGGCGCTGCAATACAGCGGCGGAGACGGGAATGACACGGTGGAGCTGGCGGCGGGCGCCAATGCGGTGGTGCAGCTCAAGGACATGGGCGCCAGCGCCTATAGCATGGCCCGGGACGGTGACACCCTGACGTTGAGTTTTGACACCGGCGGCAGCATCACCTTCACCAATGTCGCGCAGGGCGGCGCCATTGGCGTAGCGACGGAGCCCGGCGCCCCCATCGCACTGCTGCACCAGCCGCCGCCCCTGAACGCCATCGCCTGAGCAGGCCGCCAGCCGCAGCGCACCACAGGTGCGCTGCCCGGCCCAAGGCTGCCATGGGGCTCCGGCGCAGCCGGGGCACCTGCAGGCGCGGGAGCTCTCCGGCGTTCAGATCTCCTGTTCTTCAGCGCCCAGCAGCTGCCCGTCCCGGCCCGGGCGCGGGTCGCGCAAGACCTGCAAGCGGCGGGCGGCATCCCTGGCAAATTTCTGCGTCAGCTTCTTGCGCCGCGCCGGTGCCAGCTTGCCCTCCGGCGCCATGCGGATGATCTCGGCATCATAGGGGTCGGCAATGATCAGCCCGGTGCCATCGGGCAGCAGCTCGGCCGGGAACTCCATGTCCACCGCCCAGAAATAGCGGTCGCACCACTCCAGATAGCCTTCCCACTTGTGGTCGGACTGGAAGTCGGCGCGGCTGGACTTGCATTCGATCACCCACAGCTCGCCTTTGGGGCCTAGCGCCATCACGTCCACCCGCAAGCCGCGCGCAGGCACAAATTCCTCCAGCGGCGCATAGCCGAGAGAGCGCAAATAGCGCGACACTCCGCGGGCGAGTTTCTGTCCGGGCTGCAAATCGTCCATCATGGCCCGAATGTGAACAATTGGAGAACAAATTGCAATGCCGCGGTTTTATCCGGAATTGACGCGCCACGGCGCCCCGCCCCTTGTCATGAGGCCGCAGGCAGCTTACTTACGCCCTTGGCGGGTTCTGCCCTTCTCGTGACAGGCAGCATTCCGGTGGCCTTAAGCAATTCCGAGGGAGCTGGCTCTGTCCGGATCCTGGTCCGTTTACCTGGCGCCCACCTGTATATACAGGTCCTCGGGAATCAAAGCCGCACGGTTGACTGGTGGTCCCGCCGCTTTTCCCCACACCGCAAAGAAAAACCGCGCCTTCCGGGTGGAACGCGCGGCGGAAGTTTCAGCCTTTGAAGGGATCAGCGGCGGCGCAGCTGGCGCTGCTGCTGCGAGGGTGCTTCGGCCCGGACCCGCACCGGCTGGAGCAGATGCGCCACCGGGGTGCCGCCGCGGGGGCCGTTGTCTTTCTCTGCCAACGCCATGACCGCCCAGGCAAACTGCACGCCGGCAAAGACAATGCCGTGCATGAACCACAGGAGGAACACCGCCAGCAGCCCGGCATCGGAAGTGGAGACGAGAGACCAGAGGTTCATCACGTTGAACCACAACAGCATGGCGACAAAGGCGCCGGCAATCCCAAAGCCGATCACAACGTTGCGGATGTACATCTTCACCAGTTCAGGCATCACTGACCTCCAGAATTTCAAGAGGAGGTTAGCAGCCTTTCCAGCGCCGTCCAGCGCTAGTTTGCCGCATCGGCGGAATTTGCCGGAGGCTTTGCGAAACCTTTGTTTAAACACAAAAAGCGCGCCCGAGGGCGCGCCTGTATTCTCTCAGCACGGTTCCGAATGCCTCAGAACGCTTCCGGCTTGGCTTCGCGTGCCATATGGTCGAGCACCGCGTTGACGAATTTCGGCTCCTTGCCTTCCGGAAAGAAAGCGCGGGCGACGTCGACAAACTCGTTGATCACCACCTTGGGCGGGGTGCTGGATTGCACCAATTCGGAGCCGGCCGCGCGGAACAAGGCCCGCAGGGTCGGATCGATACGGGCAATCGGCCATTTGGCGACCAGCGCCCGGTCGGTCATCTGGTCGATCTGCGCCTGATGGTTCACCGCCTCGCGCACCAGGCTGCGGAACACCTTGGTATCGCCTTCCGCCATCTCGTCGCCCTCATAGACAGCGCCAAAACGGTGGTCCTCAAATTCAACGATCACCTTGTCGAAGGTAAGGCCGCTGTGTTCCATCTGGAACAGCGCCTGCACGGCGTAAAGCCGCGCTGCCGATCTCATCTGATTCTTGCCGTTGCCCTTGGGGCGGCTGTCCTGGGTGCTCATGCGCTGGTGGATCCGTTGTCTGTACCGGCGACCTGGTACGCCCCGGTGGGCGCCTTGAAACCGATGCCTTTGGTCTGGGCGCCCCACTTACGCGTGAGTGCGATCAGATGCAAGGCCGCAGCCGCTGCGCCGCCGCCTTTGTTCTGGTCGGCGGTATCGGCGCGCACCTCGGCCTGCTTGCGGTTTTCCACGGTCAGGATGCCGTTGCCGATGCACAGGCCCTGCAGCCCCATCAGCTGGATCGCGCGGGAGCTGTCGTTGCAGACGGTGTCGTAATGGGTGGTCTCGCCGCGGATCACGCAGCCCAGCGCCACATAGCCGTCGAAATTCGAAGTGCGGTCAGCAATCGCAATTGCGGTCGGCACTTCCAGCGCGCCGGGGACTTCGGCGATCTCAAAAGTGCCGCCTGCGGCCTCGATCTCGGCCGCGGCGCCCGCCACCAGATTGTCGGCGATATCCTTGTAGTAGGGCGCCACCACGATCAGCAGCTTCACCGGCTTGTCGAATTCCGCGCGCGGCAGGGTGTAGTGGGTTTCATGTCCAGCCATATCAAGCGTCCTTCAAAATCGGGCGGGTGCCCACAATGGAAAGGCCATAGGCATCGAGGCCCAGGTAAGTGGTTTCTGGCGAGTCGGTCAGCAGTTCCAGCTCATGCAGGCCCAGCTTGGAGAGGATCTGCGCCCCCAGGCCGGTCTGTTTGATGGTGCGCGGGCCTTCGTCCTCGGGCGCATAAAGCGAATGGCGCGGCTCGCGGAACAGGCAGACAACGCCCCTGCCCTCGGCGGCAATCAGCTCCATCGCCTTGGGCAGTTCGCCCGCCGGTTTCGGGCCGAGGCCCAAAAGGTCGGAGGCTTCGTGCAGCGCATGGGTCCGGCACAGCACCGGGCCCGGGGCCGTGATGTCGCCCTTGATCAGCACCACATGCTCGACGCCATGTGTCTGGTCGGTGAAGATCCGCATTTCCCAGTCGCCTCCGAATTCGGAAGCGACCTGGCTGCACGCGGTCTCGACCACCAGGTTGTCGTTGCGCGAGCGGTAGGCGATCAGATCGGCAATGGTGCCGATCTTCAGATCATGTTTCTGCGCGTAATCCACCAGATCAGGCAGACGCGCCATGGTGCCGTCTTCCTTCATGATCTCGCAGATCACTGACGACGGGTAGTGACCTGCCAGGCGGGCCACGTCGCAGCCGGCCTCGGTGTGGCCGGCACGGACCAGCACCCCGCCCCGGCGCGCGCGCAGCGGGAAGACATGGCCCGGGGTGGCGATATCCGCCGCGGTCTTCTCGGGGTCGATGGCAGTGGCCACGGTCAGCGCACGGTCAGCGGCGGAGATGCCGGTGGAGACGCCTTCGCGCGCTTCGATCGAAACGGTAAAGGCGGTCTCATGACGCGAGGAGTTGTGCAGCGCCATCATCGGCAGGCCCAGTTCCTCGATCCGCTCGGCCGGCAGGGTCAGGCAGATCAACCCGCGGCCATGAGTGGCCATGAAGTTGATCGCCGCCGCATCCGCAGCCTGCGCCGGGATCACCAGGTCGCCCTCGTTCTCACGGTCTTCATGGTCGACCAGGATGAACATCCGGCCCCGGCGGGCCTCTTCGATGATCTCTTCAATCGGGCTGATGGCGCCGCGCAATTGCGCTTCAACCGGCCCCGGTGTTTCAAAGCTCATGTGGCAGCCTTTCGATGGGCTTGAGGCAGTACGCCTGGCACTGCGGGTTCTTTCCCTGCCAGATAGCCCACAGATGCAGCAAATGCCAGTCCCGCAAACGGCAACAAGGGGTCTGGACGCGCCCTGTGCGTCCGTGCACAAGTGGGATTGGATCCAATCCCAGGATCCAAAGGCAACAGGGTTTGGGAGGACCAAGATGCGCGCATCCCGCATACTGCAGGCGGTGGAGGCTCATGCCGAGGGCGAGCCAGGCCGGGTGATCACCGGCGGCATGCCGTTGCTCAGGGGCAATTCGGTGTTTGAGAAAATGCAGGACATGGCGGCGAACCATGACGATATCCGCCTGCAAATGCTGCGCGAGCCGCGCGGCAATCCTGGCCTTTGCGGCAATGCCATCGTGCCGCCCTGCCATCCGGAAGCGGATGCGGGGTTCATCATCTTCGAGCAGTCGGAATACCCGCCGATGTCCGGCTCCAACACCATCTGCGTGGTGACCGTGCTCTTGGAGACCGGCATGCTGCCGATGGTGGAGCCGGTGACCGAGCTGACATTGGAGGCGCCGGCCGGGCTGATCCGGGTCCGCGCCGCGTGCAAGGACGGCAAGGTAACGCGGGTGGAGTTCAAGAACGTGCCCGCCTTTGCGGTGCATCTGGATGCACAGGTCGAAGTCGCCGGCTTGGGCACGGTCACCGTGGATGTGGCCTGGGGCGGCATGTTCTTTGTGCTGGCCGAGGCGGAAAGGCTTGGCCTTTCATTGGACGCGGACAATGGCGCCGAAATCGTGCGGGTGTCCGAGGCGATCCGCCATGCCACCGCGGAGCAGCTGCCGGTGGCGCATCCCGGGAACCCTGAAATCACCGGGCCGACGATCACCAACCTCTGGAGGGCTCCGGTGGCGGAGGGAACCCATGGGCGCGGCGCGATCACCATCTCGACCGGCCCCTTCGATCCGGCGCGCCCGCAGGACGCCAGCGGCATCCTCGACCGCTCGCCCTGCGGCACCGGCACCTGCGCCAAGATGGCGGTGCTGCACGCCCGCGGGCTGCTGGGCGTGGGGCAGGACTATGTGAATGCCGGGCCGCTGGGCACGACCTTTACGGGCCGCATCCTGGAGGAAACCCATGTGGGACCGTACAAGGCCATCGTCCCGGCGCTCTCCGGCCAGGGCTGGATCTACGGGCTGAGCCATTACACGCTGGACCCCAGCGACCCGTTCCCGGCCGGTTACACCGTCGGCGACATGTGGTGATCCGCGCCGCGCCAGCGGCGCGCCCGGCCCAACGCCTTGAGCGGCATCTTTGATGCTGATCAAGGGGGCGGGAGTGTCTCGCTGAGGGGGGATGAGGGGCGCTGCCCCTCGGCCCTGACGGGCCTCACCCCGGAGTATTTTCAACCAGAAAGAAGCGGAAGGGCGGGTGATCAACCGGCCTCGTGCAGGCGCGCGACGTAGCGGGCCAGGGTGTCGATTTCCAGGTTGATGCGGTCACCGGTCCTTACATCGCCCCAGGTGGTCACTTCCTTGGTGTGCGGGATAAAGTTGATGCCGAAATCGCAGCCGTCGACATCATTCACCGTCAGCGAGGTGCCATTCAGCGCCACCGATCCCTTGGGTGCGATGAAACGGGCCAGCGCGTCCGGCGCGCGCAGGGTGACCCGGGTGCTGCCGCCCTCGTCTTCCATCTTCACCACCTCGGCGACCCCGTCCACATGGCCGGAGACGATATGGCCGCCCAGTTCATCTCCGACTTTCAGGGCACGTTCCAGGTTCACACGCTTGCCCACGGTCAAGCCGTCCAGATTGGTCTTGGAAACGGTTTCGGCCGAGATCTGCACATCATACCAGTCCTCGCCCAGAGCAATCACTGTCAGGCAGACACCATCGGAGGCGATCGAAGCGCCGATGTCGATGGTGGCCGTGTCATAAGCGGTGCGGATGCGGGCCCGCAGGTCACCCTGCTGCTCCAGTTCGCAGATGGTGCCAACGTCAGTGATGATGCCTGTGAACATGAGTGCGCTCCCCGCCGGTGCAATGCCTTACCTGAGGCAGAGGTAGCCAAGGCGCGCGCCCTTCACAAGCCCCCGCTTGCCATCCAGGCCCCGGCGGCCATAGTTTTGCCCCAGTCAAATGTTAATCAATTCTTGAGACCGCCAAGGATATTCTGCCGCCGCCATGCCAAATCACCCAGCCCAACACCGCAGCTTCCTGTTTCTGCAGGGTCCGCACGGGCCGTTTTTTGCGGCCCTTGGCAAGATGCTGAAGGCCGCAGGCTGCGACGTGGCACGGGTGGGCTTCAATGCAGGCGATCAGGCCTTCTGGCGCCGCAAGGACAGCTACATCCCCTTTACCGGCAGCCAGGACGGCTGGCCCGGCGTGCTGGCCGGGCTGCTGGACAGCCGCCGCATCACCGACATCGTGCTTTACGGCGACACCCGCCCCATTCATGCCACCGCGATCGAAGCCGCAAAAAACCGCGGTATCACGGTGCATGTCTTTGAGGAAGGCTATCTGCGCCCTTTTTGGGTAACTTATGAGCGCGGCGGCTCCAACGGCCATTCCAGGCTGATGGAAATGAGCGTATCCGACATGCAAGCGGCGCTGGCGCTTTCGGACATGGAGGCGCCGCTGCCGCCTGCGCATTGGGGCGACATGCGCCAGCATGTGTTCTACGGCGCGCTCTACCACTGGTTCGTGATGTTCCGGAACCGCAAGTACAGCAATTTCCGCCCGCACCGGGCGCTGACCGTGACCAAGGAATTCCGGCTCTATCTGAAACGTCTGATGCTGATGCCTGCCCAGGCGATGGAACGGCGGCTGGCCGAGCGGCGGATCCGCCACGGCGGTTTTCCCTACCACCTGGCGCTTTTGCAGCTGGAGCATGACAGTTCCTTTCAGATGCACTCGCCCTTTGACAGCATGCGCGACTTCCTGGAGGAGGTGATCCGCGGCTTTGCCGAGGGCGCCCCGCGCCACCATCACCTGGTGATCAAGGCGCATCCTCTGGAAGACGGCCGTGCCCAGGTGCGCCGCACGCTGCGGCGCCTGGCCCGCGAACACGGGCTGGCAGAGCGGGTGCATTACGTGCGCGGCGGCAAGCTGGCACAGCTTCTGAACGAGGCGCGCACCGCGGTGACCGTCAATTCCACTGCAGGCCAGCAGGTCCTGTGGCGCGGCATTCCCCTGCGGGTGTTCGGACGCGCGGTATACGGCAAACCGGAGTTTGTCTCAGAGCAGCCGCTGGCCGAGTTCTTTGCCGCAGCCAGCCGCCCCGACAGCCGCGCCTACAAGGATTACCGGCGGTTCCTGCTGGAAACCTCGCAAGTGCCAGGCGGCTATTATTCCCGCGAGGGCCGCCGCCAGCTGCTGCGCCAGGTGGCAGACATGATGCTGACGCCCGAGGATCCTTATGACGCGCTGCGCCTGGGCACAGCGGCACCGCGGCAACAGTTGCGCCTGGTGACCTGACGCAGATTTGCCCAAAGACTGGATTTTTCCCTGCCAGCCGGTTAGGTTGCCCCTAAAACTTGAGGCAAACAATAATTGGTCGAGGAGACCGAGCAGTGAAATCCGTTCCCCTTCGCTGGGCGCGTCCCGTGGCAATGCTGGCGGCATTGACCCTTGCGGCGTCCTGCGGGCTGCCCAAGGTCGGCCCCAACAAACGCCAGATCTTCGCCGGTTCCGTGCAGCGGGAAGGCGATGCCTTCATCGTCTCAGTCAATGACCGGGTGGCCCGCGCAACCGCCGTGGTGCCGGCGCTCGGCTTTTCTTCCGGCTTCACCACGGCAGGCCGGCTGACCTCCGACACCATCCGCCCGGGCGATGTGCTGGGGCTGACGGTCTGGGAAAACGTTGATGACGGGCTGCTGGCAGCCGAAACCACCAACTCCACCGTGCTGGAGGAGGTGCAGGTTGACAGCGCCGGCTACATCTTTGTGCCCTATGCAGGCCGCCTGCGCGCCTCCGGCAACACGCCCGAGCAGCTGCGCGAGACCATCACCAAGAAGCTGGAAGACCAGACACCGGACCCGCAGGTGCAGGTGCGCCGCCTGGCCGGCGACGGGGCCACCGTCAGCCTGACCGGCGCCGTGGGCGCCCAGGGAGTCTACCCGATCGAGCGGCCGACCCGCACCCTGTCCGCAATGCTGGCCCAGGCCGGCGGGGTGACAATCCAGCCCGAGATTGCCCAGGTCACCGTGATCCGCGGCAGTGAGAAGGGCAAGATCTGGTTCCAGGATCTGTTCGACGACCCCAAGCTGGACGTGGCCCTGCGCGGCGGCGACCGCATCCTGGTCGAGGAGGACACACGGTCCTTCACCGCCTTGGGCGCAACCTCGGCCCAGGCGCGGGTGCCGTTTGAAAGCCAGGACCTGTCAGCGCTGGAAGCCATTGCCCAGGTGGGCGGGCTGATCTCCACTGCGTCGGATCCGACCGGCGTGTTTGTGCTGCGCAATGAGCCGGCCGAGATTGCCAACCAGGTGCTGGGCCGCGACGACCTGATCGGTGCCCAGCGTCTGGTCTATGTGCTGAACCTGACCCAGCCGAACGGCCTGTTTGTCGCCCGCGACTTTGTGATCCGCGACGACGACACGCTCTATGTCACCGAAGCGCCCTATACCCAGTGGACCAAGACCATCTCGCTGCTCGTGACCCCGGTGGGTTCGCTGTCGAGCGTCTCCTCTGCGGTTGGTGGCTAATCTGCCATGCGCCTGAATACGGGCGGCAACGAAGCCGGGAGCGCAGCATCCCGGCTTTTTGTTTACAACGGCGGGTTTCTGACCCAGCGCCGGGTACGGCGGATACTGCAGTTGTCCGGGTACGGCATCCGGCTGGGGCTGCCGCAGCCGCAGGACCTGGTTGGCATCTGGGGCGCCTCCCCCACGGCGCATAGGGGTCTGGCGGTGGCGGAAAGGCGCGGCTGCGGCCTGCTGCGGGTAGAGGATGCCTTTCTGCGCTCGGTGCACCCAGGGCGCGCGGGCGAGCCGCCGGCCGGGCTGCTGCTGGACCGCGCGGGCGTGCATTTCGGCGCGCGGGTGCCGTCGGATCTGGAACAGCTCCTGGCCAGCCACCCGCTGGACGACGCGCATCTGATGCGCCGGGCACGTGATGCGATTGCCCGGCTGAAGGAGGCGCATCTCAGCAAATACAATGCCTTTGACCCCGAAGATCCGGTACCGGAGCCCGGCTATGTGCTGGTGGCCGACCAGGCGCTGGAGGACGCGTCAGTCACGGCGTCGGGCGCGGACCGGGGCAGGTTTCTGGAGATGCTGGCCTTTGCCCAGGAGGAGCATCCCGGCGCCCGGGTGCTGATCAAAACCCACCCCGAGACGCTTCGCGGTTTCCGGGCCGGCTATTTCGCCAGCTCTGATGCCCGGGGCCGTGTGGAACTGTTCACTGGCAGCGTATCGCCCTGGGCGCTGCTGGAGGGCGCGGTGGGTGTCTACACGGTCTCCTCTCAGCTGGGGTTCGAGGCGATCCTTGCGGGCCACAAGCCGCGGGTCTTCGGGCAGCCTTTCTACGCAGGCTGGGGCCTCAGCATTGACGAAGCGCCGCCCGCTCGGCGGCAGCGGCGGCTGACCCGGGCGCAGCTCTTTGCGGCGGCGATGATCCTCTACCCGAAATGGTACGATCCGTTCCGCGATCAGCTATGCGGGCTGGAAACGGTGCTGGACAACCTGGAGGCCGAGGTGCGGACCTGGCGGCAGGACCGGCACGGCTGGGCGGCCTCCGGCATGCGGCTGTGGAAGCGCAAACCCTTGCAGAAGTTCTTTGGCGCTGAAAAACGGGTGCTGTTCACCGAAGACGCCGCCAGGGCGCGGGACAGCGGCCGCAGCCGGATGGTCTGGGCCAGCAAGGCCACCAGGGCGCATGCCGGCGCGGTCCGGGTCGAGGACGGCTTTCTGCGCTCGCGCGGGCTGGGGGCGGAACTGGTGCCGCCGCTGTCGCTGGTGACCGACCGGCAGGGGATCTACTACGATCCGCGCCAGCCGTCGGATCTGGACCAGCTGATCACGGCCCGCGCGGTGATGACCCAGGCGCAGGAGCTGCGGGCGGAACGCCTGGTGCGGTCCCTGGTGCAGGCGGGTGTGTCGAAGTACAATCTGGGCGGCAGCAGCCCTGCCCTGCCCCCGGGCCGCCGGATCCTGGTGCCGGGCCAGGTCGAGGATGACGCCTCGATCCTTTGCGGCGCCGGAAGCATCCGCACCAACATGGACCTGCTGCGCGCGGCGCGGGCGGCCAATCCGGACGCGGTGATCATCTACAAGCCGCATCCGGATGTGGAAGCCGGGCTGCGCAGCGGAGAGATCGCGGCAGAGGGCCTGGCCGATGCGGTGGCCGCCCATGCGGATCCGATGGCGCTGCTTGGCGAGGTGCAGGAAGTCTGGACCATGACCTCTCTGCTGGGTTTCGAAGCGCTGCTGCGCGGCGTGAAGGTGACCACGGCAGGCACCCCGTTTTATGCAGGCTGGGGGCTGACACGGGACCTGGCGCCGGTGCCGCCCTGGCGGCAGGCGCCGGTGCCGCTGCTGGGGCTCGCCCATGCGGCGCTGATCGACTACCCGCGCTATTTCGATCCGGTGACCGGCCGCCCCTGCCCAGCAGAAGTTGCGGTGCTGCGGCTGCGCCAGGGCCGCCTGCCGCATCCCGGCCTTGGCAACCGGCTGCTCTCCAAGCTGCAGGGGCTGTTTGCCAGCTGCGCCCACCTGTGGCGCTGAGCCAGCACCGGCGGCACTCCCGCGCCCGCAGGATGCCCTGGCTTCGCCAGCGCAACCTTGGCGGCCTTGGGCGTGGCCCGGCGCGCAAGCGCCGGGCCACGCCCAACGGGAGCGGAGCATGTTTCATGCGCCGGCGACGGGCGGGAGCCCCCTCCGGAGCTGTTCCAAGAAACGGGCGCTCAGCGCAGCGCGCGGGTCCAGCGGTGCAGGATGTCCTTGCCGGCGGGACGGGTTTCGACCAATTCGAAGCGCGGCGCCTCTTCCAGCCGTCCGATGCCCAGTGCGCCGATTGACGGCAGCCCTTCGGCACCGATGCCGATGCCCGCGGTGAAACCGATCAGCTCATCCACGAGATCAAATGCCAGGAGCGAGGCCGCCAGCGCGCTGCCGCCTTCGCAAAACACCCGGGTCAGCCCCTCCTGCCCCAGCTGCTGCAGGACATCGCCTGCATCCAGCTGCACCCCATGCGAGGCGCAGGGGATCAGTTTGGCGCCCAGGCCCTCCCAGGCCTGGATCCGCTCGTGGTCAGCCCCATGGCCGTGGCAGAGCCACACCGGCACCTCTCTGGCGGTACGGGCCAGCTGCCCCATCAGAGGCAGATCGAGATGGCGGGAGATCACCACCCGCACCGGCTGGCGTTCCACACCGAGATCGCGAACCGTCAGCGAAGGGTCGTCGGCCCGAGCGGTGCCGCCGCCAACCATCACTGCGTCATGGCGGGCCCGCATCGCATGCACGGCGCGGCGGGCCTCAGGCCCCGTGATCCACTTGCTTTGCCCCGAGCCGGTTGCGATGCGGCCGTCGAAACTGCTGGCGAGCTTGAGCGTCACCAGCGGGCGGCCCTGCTCGGTCTTCAGGAAAAAACCCGCCAGGTCGCGCGCCGCCTGTGCGCCCCAGACCCCGGTGACCACGTCGATGCCCGCGTCCCGCAGCATCTGAAACCCTTGGCCGGACACTCGCGGGTCGCTGTCCTCCATGGCGGCAACAACCCGCACCACACCTGCATCGATCAGCGCCTGGGAACACGGCGGCGTTTTCCCGTGATGGGCACAGGGTTCAAGCGTCACATAGGCCGTCGCACCACGTGCTGCCGCGCCCGCCTGGGCCAGCGCCTCGGTCTCGGCGTGGGGGCGCCCGCCCGGCTTGGTCCAGCCGCGCCCGACAACCCGGGCGCCCTGCACAATGACACATCCGACCGAGGGGTTCGGCCAGCAGTTGCCCTGGCCGCGCCGTCCCAGGGACAGCGCCAGCGCCATAAATCGGTGATCGGTGTCCATTATTCTTCCGGCGCCACCGGCGGGCGCAATTCGTGGACAAAGTCCTCAAAGTCGTCTGCCGCCTGGAAGTTCTTGTAAACGCTGGCAAAGCGCACGTAAGCCACAGTGTCGATCCGGGCCAGCGCCTCCATAACGATCTCGCCGATCCGCTTGGAGGGAATATCGGTCTCGCCCATGCTTTCCAAGCGCCGCACGATGCCGGAAATCATTTGATCGATCCGCTCCGGCTCAATCGGCCGCTTCTGCATCGAGATGCGGATCGAGCGTTCCAGCTTGTCGCGGTCAAAGTCCTCGCGCTTGCCGTTGGACTTGATCACCACCAGATCCCGCAGCTGCACCCGCTCATAAGTGGTAAACCGGCCGCCGCAGGCCGGGCAGAACCGGCGCCGCCGGATCGAAACATGATCTTCGGCAGGACGTGAATCCTTGACCTGAGTGTCGATATTTCCGCAAAATGGGCAGCGCATCCGCCTGCTCCCTCAATCCTGTCAGCCTATTCTTAGTGCCCGGGCCTGCCCGGTTATCCACAACTATAGGCCACCCTCCAGAATTTGGGTAGAGGGGATTTTTTGCCGCTAGATAAAGAGGTTCAACCCAGATGGGCGGCCACCCGCCGCTGGTGCGGCGCGTCGCGGTGCTCAAACAGGTAGATGCCCTGCCAAGTCCCCAGCACCGGTGCGCCGCGGCTGACCGGAATGGACAGGCTCACCGGCATCATGGCTGCCTTGATATGGGCAGGCATGTCGTCCGGGCCCTCATAGGTATGGCGCAGGTAAGCCATCGAAGGGTCGCTGGAGGGCGGCACCAGGCGGGAGAAAAAGGCCTGCAGATCGGTCTGCACTTCGGGATCGGCATTTTCCTGGATCAGCAGCGAGCAGGAAGTGTGGCGGACAAAAAGTGTCAGAAGGCCGTCCTGCCTGCCGGCCTCTGCCAGCCATCCCCGCACTTCGCGGGTGAACTCATACAGCCCCTGGCCGCGCGTCTGGATGGTGAATTCATGCTGCATGAGGCCTTTGTGGCCGAAAGCACCCCGGCGGGCAAGACGGGTCAGACAGGGCCACCCTGGCAACACCAGCCAGTCAGGGCAGGGTCAGCACCGCAGAGGCTGCTTACCAGCGGAAGGGATCCTTCCCGGGCAGATAGTCGTAGCAATAGGTCTGCGCCGAGGAGACCATGAGGTTATCACCCGGCTCGCGGATATTCAGCGACAGGCGCGATGAAGTGTCCGCGCCGGGCGGTGCGCCAAAGGCAAACTGCACCGCCTTGCGGCCAGGGCGGTTCACCGACGGGCCGACGCCCCGCCAGACATAAATGCGCTGATTGACCGGCGCGCGCAGCTGCCGGATGGCAAAATCGCCAATCCCGCACCAGTAGTCCTGCGCGCCGGAGCCGACCCGGCTTACCACTTCCCACACGCCTTGCGACACCGGCAGCACCTCATGGCGGTTCAGTGCCCGCCAGGCTGAGGCCGCCGCGGGCAAAAGAAGAACAGCGCCAGTCAGCCCGGCAATGAAGCATCTGCGGAAATTCATCTCTGTTCTCCTTTCCTGCACCGCGCCCAGCCCATGAGCGGGACGGCATTCAACGCCTGCCCGGCAGCCGGAAACAATAATCATAAGCCCGCTGCACGCTCAGGCTTTGGCCGGCCTCCAGGCTGTTGATATTGCCACGGCTCGCCGCCGGTGCCAAATCCGCGTTCAGCGTGAACTGCACGGAGGAGACCCTGCCGGTGGTTTCGCTGGGCCCCAGCCCGCGGGTGATATACAGGTCGGCGTTCCATGGCGCCTTGAGCGTGCGCTGCGCGTGATCGGCTGCAGCGCACCAGAATATCCGTCCGGAAGCGATCCCAGGAACAACTTCGAAAACATCTTGCGAAACCGTGTTGATACGTGCCGCCCGCCGGTCATTCCAGGCCGCGGCCGGCTCCGGCAGCACAACTGGCAGCGCAGCGGCAAGAGACAGGGCAGCAATCCAGGTTTTCATGTCAGACCCCTTTCAGTCTTTGTGAGTGGTGCCTGCCACCCAGGCAGGTACTGAAAAAAGTAAGAAGACCGGAAACACATACCAGTCACACTGCCGTGCAGCGGCATCACAAAACCGCCACTGTCACTTTACCGGATGAAAAGGTATGGTTTCACAGATGCTTGCCGAAGTCCTGGCCCGAACACGCTCCGCCGCCTTCAGGCGCATCATGACAGGTATCGGCGGACACGCCTCCCCCTTGCGGCAGTACAGAAAGAACATCCGGCAGCGAAGCGCGGTATGCCACCACGCGAGCTCTGTGGCGGCCGCCCCATGCAGCCTGAAGGCGGATCTTTTGAATCCCGCCCCGCCTACAGCACAGAGTTTGGTGCGCAGTAACCATATCCGCGCTGCACCGACATGCTCTCGCCGGGGCGGAACCCCAGTGAGAGCCAGCCGTTTTTGGGCGGCACGCCGGCCCGCTCCGGATACAGAGTGAACTGGACCGAAGAACGGCGGCCGGTGGTCACGCTGACGTCGCGCCCGCGCACGACGTAGAATTTGTCAGCCCAGCCGGCCCCCAGCTCACGGCGGGCATATTCTGCAGCCGCGCACCAATAGTCCCAAGTGCCGCCTGCCCCGCGCGGAACCACCTCATAGACCACGTCGTTGACCGGCAGAACCCGTACGCCGCGGCTGGTGGTAAAAGCATCTGCAGCAGTGGCGGGAAGCGCGGTGAGACAGGCCAGGCCGAATGCGGAAATGAGGTTTTTCATGCGAAAATATCCCTGTGTTCTCCTCAACATAGGGACTGCATGCAGGGGCTCCAAGAGGCATGAGCCGGTTTTGCCCCGGCCTCTCGCAGATGTGTGGAACGCAGGCTCAGGCGCGTGCGGGAAACGGGATGATCTCGGCGCTTTGCGGCTGGCGGCCGAGCACTTCTTCCAGGATGGCCAGCGCCGCTGCATTGGGCGCGGAGCCGGTTTCGGGATGAAACCTGTCCCGCGCCTGCCTGCGCAGCAAATCCTTGGTCTCCGGGCCATCCAACTGCTTCAACGTGCCGCCCTGTTCCGCCAGCGCCTCGACCATGAACCGGTTGGCCGTGACCAGGTCGTTCAGCGACTGGAGCTTGCCGGTCAGCGCCAGCAGCGCCTCGTTCAGATCGGTATGAGCAGACATCTTCTTCCCCCCGGAAGTGGTAAACGGCGATGCGTGCAATTTTATGGGCTGCACACTGGCCGGACAATGGCGGGGTTACCAAATGGTTAACGCCTGAGATCCAGGTCTGGCAGCACCAGATAGCCATGATACCGCACCAGAAGCCCAATGCGCGGCAGGCTGGCGGAGATATCAAAGCCCAGATGCCCCTCTGGCGTCTCATATTCCACCGACGCGCTGTGCGGGCACAGCGCGCGGGGCAGAGCCAGGCCGAACAGCCGCACGTATTCCACCGAAACCAGCAGTGCGCCCTGCTGCAAGCTGGCACTGAGTTCCAGCTCGACAGGTCCGAACCGTTCCAAGGCCCGGCCTCTGCGCGGATCAAAGCGCAGGTGTGAGCGGGTCCGGTGATTGCCAAAACTGCGCTGCCAGATATGACCCCTGCCCTGCGGCGTGACGTCCAGCCGGAACCGGGTTTGCGCCATCGGCGGCGGGAAGCCTGCGAGGGCGGCCAGAAGCCGGGCCCAGCGGGTGCCGCCCTCGACTGTGACGATGCCCTCGCAATGTGCAGGCGGCTCCGCATGAAACCGCATCAGCACCGGCGGCACGTCCAGCTTTCCAGCAGCAATGATGTCGCCAAAGGCGTCCCTCATGCCCCCAATCCCCCCTCGGCAAAGCGGGCGCGGACCTTGGGGCCGGGGATCATGCAGCTGCCAAACCGGCCGAACAGCCGGTACCGGTTGCGGGCGACGCTGAAATAGAGCGGATCCTTCAACCACCCTGGCAGGAAACGGCAGACAGACAGCAGCCGCCAGGGCCAGGGCAGCACCCGCATCGCGGCGGCAAAGGCATCCAGCCGCTGATGGGTGCGGCCATCGACGATCACCAGGTTGGTCTCAAACTCATCCGTGGGCAGGCCAAGCTCCCGGTAAAGCCGCTGCCCCAGCGGCGATTGCGCGGTGGCAAAGGAAAACCGTTCCTCGCGGTCATGCCGCAGCATGAACTGGAAAAACCGCGAACACAGCACGCATTCGCCGTCGAAGACGATGAGATTGCTATGTGTCAGCCGAGTGTTTCCCACCGTTCAATACCACTTCAAGCGACCACTTCTTCAACTTCAGCCGCACTCCAATTGTACGCCAAAACACGTCCCTGCTCTGATCTCAGTCCGGGCCACCCGCCGTATTTGTCCATGGCTTTCGGCGAGGGTTTCATTTCCCCTGATCTTAAACTCTTCTGATCCACCACAACGGTTGCAACGTCAGGCAAGTTTGCCTGCTCACAGATCGCGCGCACCAAATCCAGAGGAGCGCCAAGCAGCCTGTGCTCACCCTTACGCCCAATCAGCTCAGCCATTTCTCCATATGAGACAAAAACCTGTTCACTGGATTGCCTCAGTTCAGCATATGCATGGATTATTCTCTTTGCCCAATATTCGTTATTCGCCATAAATTCCTCAAAATTGCCTCTTCAAAATGAAAAGGCGCCCCGCGGGGCGCCCTAAAATTTACTGGTCCAGGAAGCTGCGCAGCTTGCGCGAGCGGCTGGGGTGCTTCAGTTTCCTGAGCGCCTTCGCCTCAATCTGGCGGATCCGTTCGCGGGTCACGCTGAACTGCTGGCCGACTTCCTCCAGCGTGTGGTCGGTGTTCATGCCGATGCCGAAACGCATCCGCAGGACCCTCTCCTCACGCGGGGTGAGCGAGGCCAGAACCCGGGTGGTGGTTTCCTTGAGGTTTTCCTGAATGGCGCTGTCGAGCGGCAGCACCGCATTCTTGTCCTCGATGAAATCGCCCAGCTGCGAATCTTCCTCGTCCCCGATCGGGGTTTCCAGCGAGATCGGCTCCTTGGCGATCTTCATCACCTTGCGGACCTTTTCCAGCGGCATCTGCAGCTTGTCCGCCAGTTCCTCCGGCGTCGGCTCGCGGCCGATCTCGTGCAGCATCTGGCGGCCGGTGCGGACCAGCTTGTTGATGGTCTCGATCATGTGGACCGGAATCCGGATGGTGCGGGCCTGGTCGGCAATCGAACGGGTGATGGCCTGGCGGATCCACCAGGTCGCATAGGTCGAGAACTTGTAGCCGCGGCGGTATTCGAACTTGTCCACCGCCTTCATCAGGCCGATGTTGCCCTCCTGGATCAGGTCCAGGAACTGCAACCCGCGGTTGGTGTATTTCTTGGCAATCGAAATCACCAGGCGCAGGTTGGCCTCGACCATTTCCTTCTTGGCCTGGCGGGCTTCTTTTTCGCCCTTCTGGACCTGCTGCACGATGCGGCGGAATTCCGAGATATCCAGACCGACATACTGGCCGACCTGCGCCATGTCGGCGCGCAGTTCCTCGACTTTGTCGGTGGAGCGTTCAATGAACATCTGCCAGCCGCGGCCCGGCTTTTCGCCCATCTCAGACAGCCAGTTCGGGTCCAGCTCGCGGCCGCGGTAGGCGTCGATGAACTCGCGGCGGTTGATGCGGGCTTGGTCGGCCAGCTTCACCATCGAGCTGTCGATCTGCATGACGCGGCGGTTGATGCCGTAGAGCTGGTCGATCAGCGCTTCGATACGGTTGTTGTGCAGATGCAGCCCGTTCACCAGCTCGACGATTTCCGAGCGCAGCGACTGATAGCGCGCCTCGTCCTGCGCGCTGAAGGAGCCGTCCTCGTTCAGGGTGGCCGAAATCCGGCTGTCCTGCATTTCGCTGAGCTCGGCGAAGTCGGTGGAGATCCGCTCCAGGGTGACCAGCACCCGGTCTTTCAGCGCAGCTTCCATCGCGGCCAGCGACATGTTGGCCTGATCGTCGTCGTCATCGTCGTCATCATTGGCAATCGGGTTGCCGTCGGCGTCGAGCTCCTGGGTTTCCTCCTTGGCGACAGGCTTGGCCGCCTGCACTGCGGAGGTGTCAACAACCGGCTCTTCCTCTTCGCCGTCTTCATCCATCTGGTTGCCAAAGGTGGCCTCCAGGTCGATGACGTCGCGCAGGAGAATGTCCTCGGACAGAAGTTCGTCGTGCCAGATGGTGATCGCCTGGAAGGTCAGCGGGCTTTCGCAGAGGCCCGCGATCATCGTGTTGCGGCCCGCCTCGATGCGTTTCGCAATCGCGATCTCGCCTTCACGGGACAACAGCTCCACCGAGCCCATCTCGCGCAGGTACATGCGCACAGGGTCGTCGGTGCGGTCCAGCTTTTCGGTCTGAGCACCAGCCAGCGCAACCTCGCGCGGGCCCTCGGTGGTGGCCAGTTCGGTCGAACCCTTCTGTTCTTCCTCTTCGGCTTCTTCGTCCTCAATGATGTTGATGCCCATTTCGCTGAGCATCGACATCACGTCTTCGATCTGTTCCGAATTGACCTGATCCGGCGGCAGCACCTGGTTGAGCTGATCATAAGTGATGTAGCCCTTCTCGCGGGCCTCGGCGATCATCTTCTTGACCGCGGCTTGGCTCATATCCAGCGAGATTTCGGCGTCCTGATCGTCAGGTTTGCGGTCGTCGGTGTCTTTGGCGGCCATTCATTGCTCCATATCAGGGGCTGCGGGGGTCGATTCGCTGAGGCGAATCATTAGCGCGATCATCTGATTCGTCACCCCGTTTACCCAATTTTCCTGTGCTCTTCCTTAGCAAAACGCAGAATCACCCCGCGTGTTACTTCTCGGAGAAGCCGATCCGGTCCAAAAGGGCGCCGAAGGCGTCGCGCTCATCCCGGTTGAGCCGCGCGCCATTCTTGCCCACGTCATAGGTTGCCTTGTCCTCATTTTCGCTGCGCACGGCTTTGTTCTTGGCCTCAGCCGCCTGCCGCAGCCGCCAGGTCAGCGCCTCATCCGCAAGCCCGTCCAAATCTTCTTCGGCTTCCGCCAGTTCCGCGTCCAGCCCGCGCCGCGCTTCGAGTTTTGCGAGCTCCTCGGCCAGGGTCATGCTGGCCAGTTCAGTGTCGCCGGGTTTGCGCAGGCAGGGGATGATTGCGACATGGCGAAGGGCAAAGAGGTTTTCAAGGGCATGGGGCCCCAAAGACCAGTCAATTTCCTCCCGCAGCCGGTCCGGAGCGCTGATCCCGTGGCGCAGCACCATATCGCGCAGGGCCGCCAGGTCCGGGTCCGCGCAGTGCAAGCGCTCCAGGCTGGTCTCAAACTCCGGGATCACATCCGGCGTGGTGATGGCCGTGGCCAGGATCACCGCTTCGCGCATAGATGCAAATGATTCATCATCCGCCCCCGCCACCAGCGAGGCCCTTGTGGTTGCCCGCGGCTGCGGGATCGGGCCAAAGCCCTTGCCCGGTTTCCAGGGCGCGCGGGCGCCGTCACGGAAGCCGCCGCCCTTGCCGCCCCGCTGCTGATAGCTGCCGCTGTCACGGCTGCCGCGGAACAGCTGCCATCGCATCTCCTTGACGTCTTCGCCGTAGTGTTTGCGGATCGAGGGGTCGCGGATCAGCTTGATCTTCTCGCGCAGGCTTTTGTCCAGTGCCGCCTTGCGCTCCGGGCTGTCGAAGACCTTGCCTTCGGTCTCGCGCTGCCACAGCAGTTTGACCATCGGCATCGCCTGATCCAGCACCGCCTGCACCGCTTCAGGGCCTTCGGAGCGGATCATATCGTCCGGGTCCTTGCCCTCAGGCATGATGGCAAAGCGCAGCGACTTGCCCGCCTCCAGCAGGGGCAGCGCCAGGTCGATCAGCCGCATGGCCGCACGCAGGCCTGCCTTGTCGCCGTCCAGCGCGATGACCGGCTCATCCGACATCCGCCACAGCATCTGCAGCTGGTTTTCAGTGATTGCGGTCCCGAGCGGCGCCACCGAAGACTGGAAACCGCCCTCCGCCAGCGCGATCACATCCATATAGCCTTCGGCCACCACCAGCGTGGAACCGCGCCCCGAGGCGGCGCGCGCAGGCCCGTGGTTATAAAGACTGCGGCCCTTGTCGAACAGCTCTGTCTCGGGCGAGTTCAGGTATTTGGCGTTGTCGTTCGGGTCCATCGCCCGGCCGCCAAAGGCAATCGCCCGGCCGCGCGCATCGCGGATCGGGAACATGATCCGGTTGCGGAAGGTGTCATAGGGCTTGCCGCCTTTGTTCGAGGGCTTGGCCAGACCCGCACCGATGATCAGATCCTCTGGCACGTTCTTGCCGCGCAAAGCATCCCACAGGTTCTGCCAGCCATCCGGGGCAAAGCCGATTTCCCAGCGGTCCAGCGCCTGTACCATCATCCCCCGGCGCTGCAGATAGGCGCGGGCATCCTGCGCCGCCCCGGTTTTCAGTTGCAGGCGGAAGAACTGCACCGCCTGCTCCATGACATCTGCCAGCAGCGCCCGGCGGTCCTGTTTCTCCTGCGCGCGCGGGTCGCGCTTGGGCATCTCCATGCCCGCTTCCTGCGCCAGGATTTCCACCGCCTCCATGAAACCGACATTCTCGGTCTCCTGGACAAACTTCAACGCGTCGCCCTTGGCGTGGCAGCCGAAACAGTAATAAAACCCCTTGCGGTCCTCGACGTGAAAGGAGGCGGTCTTTTCATGGTGGAACGGGCACGGGCTCCAGTAATCGCCCTTGCCCGGCTGTGATTTGCGCTGGTCCCACATGACCTTGCGCCCGACAACATCAGAGATGCTGATGCGGGTGCGCAATTCATCCAGAAAACCGGGCGGCAGCGACATGTCAGTTCGACTGCAGCTGCTGCTGCATCGCCTGGATCTGGTCCCAGTTCTGCAGGCACTGCTCCTCGAAAGCCGCGCCAAGGTCCACGCCTTTCAGGTCGCGCCGCTTCATCGCGTAGACGTGGGAGGCCAGCTGCGGGATCGCGTTGGAGAAGGCTTCGGGCCATTCCGGCTCGCTGTCCAGAATGACCTGCTCCACCTCTTCCTGCTTCACCCGGTCCAGCCGCGCCTGCTGCACCGCGGCCATGACCTGGCCCTGGTATTTGCAGCTTTCTTCTTTGGTTTCAGAAGCATAGGCCGGAGCCGCCAGCAAGGCGGCTGCAAGGGCGATGCGGATCATAGATGCGCTCCGGGAATCAGTTGGTGATTCCCGAAAGATTACCCCCGCGCCGCCACGGCTTCCATGGCTGTTTTCAAATCATGCACAAGCGTTTTTGCCATCGAGCGGAACACCATGATCTGGAACACCTGCGGGCCGGTGCGGGTGACAGACGCCATCATATGCTTCAGCTCCGCCCGCACCGTATGGCCGCGCTTGAAGACCTGGTTCCGCAGATCCACAGGCACCAGCCGCGCCAGCACCTCCTCGGCGCCCTTGCCCTCCAGTTTCACCACCGCCCAGGCGTCGCTCTGATCGGTCAGCGCTGCATGTTTTGCCAGCTTGGCATCCGGCACCGGCCCCATCAGCAGCGCCATGTCCCGGCCGAACCAGACAGCCCGGCTGCCCGCCTTGCCGGTCGCCCGGTTCGGGGCCGGAAACGCCATGCCATGGGCCGCCTCCAGCGCCTTGCTCAGCTTGTCCTGCTGGCCTTTGAAAGGCGCCACCGCCCACATGTTGCCGGGGTGTTCTTCGGTCAGGCTCATGCCGCCGATGGTTGCCGGAACCAGCCCTTCACAGGGGCTTTTTGCAATCAGTTCAGCCACGAGCACGCCCTCCTTCCGGGTCAAAGAACACAGGCGAGACAACCTCGCACAGGGTATCGACACCGCGCATATGGTCGACCAGGCGCACGGTTTCGCCGATCCGGTCCGGGCCTTCCTTCAGAAACGCCAGGCCGATCGGATGCCCCAAAGTCGGTGAATAGCCGGCCGAGGTCACATAACCCTGATCATAGATCCGCTCCACCGGGTCGCCGGGCGTGAACAGATGGGCGCCTGCGGTGATTTCCTTGGCCGCGCCCACCGGTTTCAGGCCCACCAGACGCATCCGGTCTTCGGCCATCAGCCCCTCACGGGTGGACATAGGCTTACCCAGGAAATCCTTCTTCTTGGACATCATCCCCTGCAGGCCCAGGTCAAAGGCGGTCACGGTACCGTTGATCTCGGCATGGGTAATCAGCCCTTTCTCGATCCGCAGAACATTCAGCGCCTCCATGCCATAGGCACCGCCGCCCATCGCCTCGGCCCGCTTCAGCAGCTCGCGGAACAGAGCCTCGCCATAGCGCGCAGGCACCGCAACCTCATAGGCATGCTCACCCGAGAAGGAGATCCGGAACAAGCGGCCCTTGACGCCCAGCACAGTCGCCTCGCCGCAGCCCATGAAGGGCCAGGTCTCGCCGTTCACATCCTCGTCCAGCAGGCCGTTCAGCAGTTCCTGCGACTTCGGCCCGGCGACGGCAAACTGCGCCCACTGCTCTGTCACCGAGGTGAAGCGCACGTCCCATTCCGGGTAGAGCGCCTGGGACACAAACTCCATATGCGCCATCACCTGCCCCGCCGCGGCGGTGGTGGTGGTCATGACAAAATGGTTCTCCCCCAGCCGCGCAGTCGTGCCGTCATCCATGACAAAGCCGTCTTCACGCAGCATCAGCCCATAGCGGACCTTGCCGACCTTCAGCGTGCTGAAGGTGTTGGTGTAGAGGAAATCCAGGAACTTGCCCGCATCGGCGCCCTGGATGTCGATCTTGCCCAGGGTGGACACATCGCAGATGCCCACCGCATTGCGCACCAGCGTCACCTCGCGGTCGCAGGACTGGCGCCAATTGGTCTCGCCCGGCTGCGGGAAATAGGCGGCCCGGTACCACAGGCCCACCTCCAGCTGATGCGCGCCGCGATTGTCGCTCTCGCCATGCGAGGTCAGGAACCGCTGCGGCTTGAAGCCCTCATCTGTGGCCCCTGCCCCCATTGCCCCCAGCGACACCGGCACGAAAGGCGGGCGGAAGGTGGTGGTGCCGGTCTCGGGGATTGTCCGCCCGGTGGCATCCGCCAGCACCGCCAGCGCCGCCACGTTGGAGTTCTTGCCCTGATCGGTCGCCATGCCTTGGGTGGTATAGCGCTTCATATGCTCGACCGAGCGGAAATTCTCGGTGGCCGCCTGCTTCACATCCTTGACGGTCACGTCGTTCTGGAAATCGAGCCAGGCGCGCCCCTTGCCCGGCACCGCCCAAAGGGCAGCGATGCGGTAGGGATCATCCTCGGCATCCGGCAGATCGGCAGCCCCAGATTTCAGGCCCAGCGCCTCCAGCACCTTGCTAGCAGCCTCAGCGCCCTCGCGCAGCGCACCAGCGGTCGAGAAGGTGCCGTTACAGGCGCCTGCTGTAACCATGCCAGGCACTGCGCCCTCGGTCGGTACAAAGGCCAGCGCTTCGCGGTTCCACTGCGGGCGGCTGTTCAAATGGCAGGTCAGGTGCACAGAAGGGTTCCAGCCGCCGGACATCGCCAGGCAGTCGGTCTGGATCTTCTCCTCGCCTTTCACTGAGCGCACGGTGATGCTCTCGACACGCTGGCGGCCCGAACTGCCGCAAACCTGCGCGCCCTTGATTACCTGATACGGGCCGTCCACCGGCGCGTCATGGCGGCTGTCGATCACGGCGGCGATATGCACGCCTGCGTCATGCAGATCCCGCGCCGTCCGGTGTGCCTGATCGTTGTTGGCAAACAGCGTCACCCGCTCGCCCGGCGCCACGCCCCAGCGGTTCAGATAGGCGCGCACGGCGCCGGCCATCATGATGCCAGGGCGGTCATTGTTGCGGAACGCCACAGGCCGCTCGATCGCGCCTGCCGCCAGCACCGCGTGTTTGGCCGCAATCCGCCAGTAGCATTCGCGCGGCAGATGGCTGCCCTTCAACGAATGCCGCCGCGGCAGATGGTGCGAGACCCGCTCCAGCGCGCCATAGGTGCCCTGGTCATAGGCGCCGGTGACAGCGGTGCGGGTCATCAGCCGCACATTGTCCATCGCCTCCAGCTCAGCCAGCACCTCGGCGGCCCACTCATAGCCCGGCTTGCCGCCAATCTCTTCACGCTCCGCCAGCAGGCGCCCGCCCATGCGGCTGTCTTCCTCACACAAGATCACATCCGCCCCGGCACGGCCCGCGGTCAGCGCTGCCATCAAACCCGCAGGCCCGGAGCCGATTACCAGCACATCACAGAAGGCAAAGGCCTTCTCATAAGTGTCGCGGTCCGCCTCGCCCGACAGCGCCCCCAATCCGGCCGCATTGCGGATCATCGGCTCGTATACTTTCTCCCAGAAGGCCGCCGGCCACATGAAGGTCTTGTAGTAGAACCCCGCGCCAAAGAATGGCGCCGCCAGGTCGTTCACCGCCATCACGTCGCGTTCAACCGAAGGCCAGCAGTTCTGGCTGCGCGCCTCCAGCCCTTCGAACAGTTCCTGCTGGGTGGCGCGGATGTTCGGGTCCTGCTCGCCGCCGGTGCCAACGGTCACCAGCGCATTCGGCTCCTCGCTGCCCGCGGTCAGCACCCCGCGCGGGCGGTGGTATTTGAACGACCGCCCCATCAGATGCACGTCATTGGCCAGCAGCGCCGAGGCCAGCGTGTCGCCTTCCAGCCCCATCATGTGGCGGCCATTGAAGCCAAAGGTGATAGGCTTGGCGCCCTGATTCAAACCTTTGCCGGGAAGTCTCATTTCTCACCTCCCAAGCCAGCCTCGGAGGCCAGCTGCACGTCCAGAATCTCATGGGTCGCGGTATTGCGGGTGACCTTCAGCCAGGAATTGCAGCCCATCTCGTGATACCACAGCTCATCCAGCGGCCCTGCCGGGTTCTCGCGCAGATGCACATATTCATGCCAGGCATCCAGATCCGCGCCCTCCGCCGGGCGCACCAGCGCAGCCCCTTTATAATAAAACTCGCGGCGATCCCTCTCACCGCAGACCGGACAAGTGATCCTCATGACCAGCGCCCTTTCATCTTTCCAAAAATACTCCAGGGGTGAGGCCGCAAGGCCGAGGGGGCAGCGCCCCCTGCCGCGGCAGAGGCGAAATCAATGCAGGTTATGCTGCGCACCGGTCCCCTCCTCATCCATCAGGCCCACGCCGCTGCGGAAGCGGTCCAGCTTCAGTTTCGTGGCTGCGCCATGCGGCCGGTCTGTCGCGATCAGATGCGCGTAAACATGGCCCGAGCCCGGCGTCGCCTTGAAGCCGCCATAACACCAGCCGCAATTCAGGTAGAGCCCGTCAATGGGCGAATGGTCGATGATGGGTGATCCGTCCGGCGTCATGTCCATGATGCCGCCCCAGCTGCGCAGCAAACGCGCCTTGCTCAGCGCCGGCACCATGGCCACAAAACTCTCCATCGTGTGCTCCACCATCGGCAGGTTCCCCCGCGCGGCGTAAGAGCTGTAGAAATCCAGGTAGCTGCCGAACACCATGCCGCCCTTGTCGGACTGGCTGATGTACAGATGCCCTTCGGCAAAGGTGATCACGTGGTCGACAATCGGCTTCAGCCCTTCTGAGACAAAGGCCTGCAGCACATGGCTCTCGATCGGCAGCGTCAGCCCTGCCATCGCCGCCACCTGGCCGGAGCGGCCCGCAGCGGCCAGCGCCACCTTCTTGGCGCGGATCGGGCCGCGTGCGGTCTGCACTCCCACGACTTTGCCGCCTTCCACGTCGATGCCGGTCACTTCGCAGTTCTGGATCAGATCCACCCCGCGCATATCGGCACCGCGGGCATAGCCCCAGGCCACCGCGTCATGGCGCGCGGTGCCCGCCCGGCGCTGCATCAGCCCGCCCATGATCGGAAAGCGGTTGTTGTCGAAATTCAGGAACGGCGCCAATTCGCGCACCTGCTCGCGGCTCAGGATCTCGGCATCATCGCCCTGGTTGACGATCGAATTGCCCCGGCGCACCGCGGCATCGCGCTGGCCGTCATTGTGGAACAGGTTGAGGATGCCGCGCTGGGACATCATCGCATTGTAGTTCAGGTCCTGCTCCATCCCTTCCCACAGTTTCAGCGAGTGGGAATAAAACTCCGAGTTGCCCGGCAGATAGTAGTTGGCGCGCACGATGGTGGTGTTGCGCCCCACGTTGCCGCCGCCGAGATAGCCCTTCTCCAGCACCGCGACATTGGTGATGCCATGCTCCTTGGCCAGGTAGTAAGCGGTCGCCAGCCCGTGGCCGCCGCCGCCGATGATCACCACGTCATATTCGGATTTGGGCTCAGGGTCCCGCCAATGGGGCTTCCACCCCTTGTTTCCGGTGAGCCCCTCTTTGAGCACACGCCAGCCCGAAAACCGCATGTCGTCCCTCCCCGTCAAATCGCTTTCCGCTGCCCGGAAAATCTGCGGCCCGGGCCTTGGCGGCATTGCTAACTGCTTTCGCCTGCCGCTCCTAGCCCCAAGGTTCAATTTGCGGCGGTTCAGCATGGCTTTGCCGCAATTCACACAAACTGGTCACTTGTGTCTAGTAATAATTGCGACACCGGATGACGTATTGCGGGCCGCGCATGTGAAAGGGGGCAGAGAGTTTCCCCTCTGCCCCTTAATGCCTGTCTGTGCCTGCTGGTGGTCAGAGGCCCTTGGCGTGATAGCTCTTGGCCACCTTGTCGATCGACACCAGATAGGCGGCGGTGCGCAGGTCGGTGACGTCGTCCCGGCCGTGCCAGACTTCGCGCATCGACTGATAGGCCACCCGCATGGTGTCATCGAGACCTGAGCGCACCAGCTCCAGCTCACCCGCGCCCTTCAGGTACTTGTCCTTGAAGTTCGGCGACATCGACCAGGTATCGCCCATCACATCGTCCAGGCGCTGCAGCTCGTCGATCACCAGCTGGTGCCGCGCCTCTTCCTGGCGGCGCTGCATGCGGCCGAAGCGGATGTGGGAGAGGTTTTTCACCCACTCGAAGTAGGACACCGTCACACCGCCCGCGTTGGCATACATGTCGGGAATGATCACGCAGCCCTTCTTGCGCAGGATCTCATCGGCGCCGGCAGTGACCGGGCCGTTTGCAGCTTCGATGATCAGCGGCGCCTTGACGCGTTCGGCATTAGAGAGGTTGATCACCCCTTCCAGCGCCGCGGGGATCAGGATGTCGCACTCCTCCTCCAGCAGCACGGCGCCATCTTCCATGTACTGCGCGTCAGGATAGCCGGACACGCCGCCATGCTTCACGATCCAGTTGCGCACGGCCTCAACGTCAAGGCCATCGGCGTTGAACAACCCGCCGTCCCGTTCGATGATGCCAATGATCCGCGAGCCATCTTCCTCGGACAGGAACTTGGCCGCGTGATAGCCCACGTTGCCGAGGCCCTGCACAATCACCCGCTTGCCATCCAGCTTGCCGGTGAGGCCCGCCGCGGCCTTGTCTTCCTCATGGCGGAAGAACTCCTGCAGCGCGTATTGCACCCCGCGGCCCGTGGCCTCGACCCGGCCCGAGATGCCGCCGGCGTTCAGCGGCTTGCCGGTGACGCAGGCCTTGGCGTTGATGTCGGTGGTGTTCATGCGTGCGTACTGGTCTGCGATCCAGGCCATCTCGCGCTCGCCGGTGCCCATGTCGGGCGCAGGCACGTTCTGGGAGGGGTGGATCAGGTCGCGCTTGGCCAGCTCATAGGCAAAGCGGCGGGTGATCAGCTCCAGCTCATGCTCTTCATACTCGCGCGGGTCGATGCACAAACCGCCCTTGGAGCCGCCGAACGGCGCCTCCACCAGGGCGCATTTATAGGTCATCAGCGCCGCCAGCGCCTCGACCTCATCCTGGTTCACCCCGGTGGCATAGCGGATGCCGCCCTTCACCGGTTCCATATGTTCAGAATGGACCGAGCGGTAACCGGTGAACGTGTGCATGGCGCCGCGCAGGCGCACCCCGAAACGCACCGTGTAGGTCGCGTTGCAGACCCGGATCTTCTCTTCCAGCCCGGGCGGCAGGTCCATCAGCTTGACGGCCCGGTTAAACATCAGGTCCACGCTCTCGCGGAAGCTCGGCTCTGTGCGGCTGGTCATGTAAAATTCTCTCCGTGCTCAAACATCAACTCGCTGCCGATGATGGGTTCACTCTATGCAGAGAAGATTAAGGAGTGCGACCTTTTTGACCATTTTCAGCCGAAAAGATTCGCATTTTAGCCAAAGGTTCACAATTCGCCGCTTTCGCATAGGCGATTGTCGCCATGTGCACAACAACACAACAGAAAACACGCGGATTGAAAACTTAAACCATTATAATTGAAGCTTTTTCGGCCCAATGGCGCCCCAATTCCGCCACCTTTACCAAGCATTAATAAGTGTAAATTCCGCTGCTAAAAGCCGTGCTGAACCGTTCCGCAGCCGGCGGGGGTATTTAGATGAGTACACGCCACAAGAATTCCACAGCGCTGAGCAATCCGCTCGTGCTGCGCTGCCTGGCCAAGGCAAAAGCCTTCCGCCAGGAAGAAGACGGCATGATGGCCAAGCTGATGATCACAACCTTCTTTGCAATGCTGGCCGTCGGCGGCATCGGCGTCGATTTGATGCGGATGGAACGCGACCGGACCATGCTGCAATACACGCTGGACCGCGCCGCCCTGGCCGCGGCCGACCTTGATCAGCAAAGCTCGCCCGATGCGGTGGTTCTGGATTATCTCACCAAATCCGGCCTGCAGGACTATTACCAGGCCCCCTGGTGGGAATCCGGCCTCGGCTTCAAAAAGGTGCAGGCCACAATCGACGCCACCTTCCCGACCCATCTGCTGAAGTTCGCCGGCGGCAGCGACATGCCGATCAAAGCCACCTCGCGCGCCGAGGAAAGCATCGACGGGGTCGAGATTTCGCTGGTGCTGGATGTATCCGGCTCGATGGGCTCCAACAGCCGTCTTACCAACCTCCAAATCGCAGCCAAGGATTTTGTCGACACGATGGTGGCCAACACCACTGACGGCAAAATGTCGATCTCCATCATCCCTTATGCGACCCAAGTGTCGGTGCCGGAGAACCTGATCAATCAATACGGCCTAACGCGCGTCCACTCTTATTCGAACTGCGTGAACTTCTCCGCTTCGGATTTCAATTCGGCCAGCCTATCGACAACCGCAACGCTGGAACAGACAATGCATTTCTCGCCCTGGTCCAGCTGGGATCGGCGGGATGATGACTCTCAGCTGGTTGGCAGCCCCGTCTGCGAAGACAACTCAAGCCGGGAAATCCTGCCGTTTCAGAAAGACGCAACGACGCTCAAGAACTACATCGACGCTTTTGAAGCGCGGGGGAACACCTCGATCGACATCGGCATGAAATGGGGCACAGCGCTGCTGGATCCGTCAGCGCGTCCGGCCATTAGCGCACTAGCCACAGGTGGGGATGTGCCAAACGACTTTTCTGCCCGCCCGTCTGCCTATACGGACTCCGACACCGTCAAAGTTCTGGTACTGATGACAGACGGCCAGAACACCTCGCAATACTATGTCGAAAGCGATCACCGCGAGGGTGCCACTGATGTCTGGTATCACGCCGGGGACGACGTCTACTCAAGCTATTACGCGCCCTATGGCCAATACCGCTGGCAAGGGTACAGCGGTTGGAAAAACACCCCATACAAAGGCAACGAGTCGGAGCAGCTCAGCTACCCTGACCTATTCGCGGAAACACCGCTGAAGTACATATACAAAAACATCTTCAGCTGGCTGGGTTCCGCAAAGTCCGTTTGGTACTACGGTGTCTACGATTATTACGGCAACTCGACCAAGAACACCCGCACCCGCAATATCTGCCAGGCAGCCAAGGACGAGGGGATCATCGTCTACACCATCGGCTTCGAGGCCCCCAGCAACGGCGTCGCCGTGCTGCAGGACTGCGCCAGCTCCAACTCCCATTACTTCGATGTGGACGGGCTCGAGATCGCTGACGCCTTTGCCTCGATCGCAACCTCCATCCGCCAGCTGAGGCTGACCCAATGACCCGCCGCTATATCAACGCCCTGCGCCGTTTCCGGGCCCAAGAGGACGGCAGCTCGACTGTGGAGTTCGCCATCCTTGTCCCCGCCTTCATCATGATCCTGATGTCGACGGTGGAGCTCGGACTGATCAACCTGCGCCACTCGCAGCTGGAACGGGCACTGGACCAGACCGTGCGCAACATCCGCCTGTCCACCGGCGCCGACCAGCAGCATGACGACATCCGCGACGAGGTCTGCGACCGCTCCGGCTTCATCCAGGAGTGCAACACTTCGCTGCGGCTGGAAATGGTTCAGGTCGACCCGTTCAACTGGACCCCCATTGACGCCGACCCGGACTGCGTCAACCGCATCGAGGACGTGCAGCCCGTCCGCAACTTCATCAGCGGCCAGTCCAACGAGCTGATGCTGATCCGCGCCTGCATGAAGTTCAAGCCGATCTTCCCCACCTGGGGTCTGGGCGACAGCCTTTACAAGGACGCCGACGGCCGGATCAGCCTGGTTGCATCTTCCGCATTTGTTCAGGAACCGAGGTAAGCCATGCTGACAGCCCTGACACGCAATCGTCCCGCAAACACCCCGCCCGGCCGGCTGCAGGCCTTCCTGCGCCGCACCGATGGCAACGTCTCCATCGAGTTTGCCTTCTACGCGCCGCTGCTGCTGGCCCTGTTTGCCTCCATCTACACCTTCTTTGACGCCTTCCGCCGCGACAGCGTCAACCTCAAGGCAGCCTACACGATCTCCGACCTGATCTCGCGGGAGACCACGGCGATCAACGACGACTATCTCGACAGCATGTTCGAAATGGCCCAACTGCTGATCCGCTCGGACTCACAGCTTGGCCTGCGGGTATCAGTGATCCGCTGGGACGAGGGTGACGAGCAGTATTATGTGGACTGGTCCTCAGTCCGCGGCACAGCCAACACGATCTGGACGGACGGCACCATCAACACCGTGTCCAGCAAGCTGCCGGACATGCCGGATCAGGAGCGGGTCATCCTTGTTGAAACCTTCAATGAGATGGAACCGGCCTTCAACATCGGCCTGCCGACCCTGGACCTGGACAATTTCATCTTCACCCGCCCGCGCTTTGCGCCGCTGGTCGCCTTTGAAGGCACCGCCACCGGATCGGGCGACCACGATGACGGTGGAGACGGCATCGATTAACGGGCCGGGGCCCGCTACAAATCCTGGCTGCGCTGTGCAAGCAGTGCGGCCAGGATTTCCGACATTGCCTTGCCCTGCGATCCCGGCGTCACACCGCCAATGCCGATCCGGCGGCCCGCACGCCACCACAGCCCCGGCATCCAGGCCCGGGCACCGCTTGCCCTTGTACGGATCAGAAAGCCGTTGGACGGCTTAAAGGCAAAGAAGCCGCGGTCAATGGCTTCGATCTCCGCCACCTTCACGATCACTTGCCCGTTGGAGCAGCGCAGCTCTTCTGCCGTCAGCTCGATCCGGTGCAGCGTGGCCTGCCACATCCGCACCGCCAGCCACAGCGCCGCCGCGCCCACGCCCAGCAGGAACACCAGCCAGGCCGGCGAGGGCGGTGCCGAGAACGACACATAGACCAGGATGCAGCCAACCGCTCCCAGCATCGCCGTGCCCATGACCCGGCGCGGCGCCGAGGCTTCGATTACTGCCAGGACTTCGCTGCTCATCACCTGCTCCCATTGCTTGCCCGCCCGGCATAAACCGGCAGCGCAAAAGAAAACAGCCCCCGCAGATGCGGGAGCTGCTTGAAGCCGTGCAGTTTGGGGAAACTTATTCCGCAGCAGCGCGGCGCACGACCACCTCGTAGCCGGGTTCTTCCGGCTCATCGTCGATCAGTTCCTGCGGAAAGCCCGGCGCGGTGATCGACAGGCCGGTGGCCTCTTCCAGGCGTTCGATCATCCGGTCGGACTGCGCCCGTTCGCCATAGCGGCGCTGACCGTCCTTCATCATCTCGATCATTAGCGGCGACAGCTCCAGCGGCACGTTGTGGCGGTCGGCCAGGGTCTGGAACAACCCGATGTCCTTCATCACCAGATCCATGGTGAAGTTCACATCCCGCGAGCCGGACAGGATCAGCTGGCTTTCGGTCTCATGCGCGAACGACGTGCCCGAGGACATCGAGATCGCCTCGAACGTCATGCCCAGATCCATGCCGCAGGCCTTCATCACCGTCAGCGCCTCCATGACCGCCAGCAGGTTCATGTTGGCCAGGTAATTGGTCATCACCTTCAGGGTAGAGGAGTTGCCGATCTCCCCCACATGCAGGATACGGCGGCCCATGGTGGTCAGGATCGGCAGAATGCGGTCAAAGGTGGCGCGCTCGCAGCCTGCATAGATCGAGATATTGCCGGTGCCCGCCCGGTGGCAGCCGCCCGATACCGGGCAGTCGACCGGCTCGCCGCCGCGCTCTGCCACCAGCGCGCCGAGGCGTTTCACCTCTTCCACGTCGGTGGTGGACATTTCCATCCAGACCTTGCCGGGCTGCACATGCGGAATCATTTCGGATACCACCGCGTCCGAGGCCGCCGGGCTCGGCAGGCAGGTGATCACCGCATCGCAATCCTGCATCATCTGTGCCGGGCTGCCGCCCGCCTTGGCGCCGCGATCCACAAAGGACTGCACCAGATCCGCATCCAGATCGTGCACCGTCACATCCAAACCGTTGCGCACCAGGCTTCCCGCCAGCTTGCCGCCAACATTGCCAAGGCCGATAAAGCCGACTTTCATGTCCGTTGCCATGTCGAGTGTCTCCTCCCGGGGTATGTCGTTGCATTATGGCTAGCTTGACCTTTGCCAAAACCAAAACGAATAATAACGCGGTCTGACCTCATAATTTTTTGCAACACAAATGTCCGATCTGCCAAATCTCGTCTGGCTGCGCGCCTTTGAAGCCGCCGCCCGCCTGCAAAGCTTTACCGCCGCGGCCGAGGAGCTGGGGCTGACCCAGGCCGCCGTCAGCCATCAGGTCCGCAGCCTGGAGAAAAGCTTTGGCATCACCTTGTTCATCCGCCGCGCCCGCCATCTGGAGCTGACAGAGCTGGGGCACGCCTATTACCCGTCGGTCGCCCAGGCCCTCACCGACATAGCCTATTCCACCCGCGGACTGCTGGGCCATGTGCAGACCCGGACAGTGACGATCCGCGCGCCGGTTTCCACCGCCGTTCTCTGGATCGCCCCCCGGCTCGGCGCGTTTCATCAAGCCAACCCGCATATCCGCATCCGGCTGATTTCAGCCGTTTGGGCCGACAGCACCCAGGACGAGGACGTGGACATCGACCTGCGGCTTGGCCCCTCCGGCTGGTTCGACCGGCGCGCGCATCTGCTTTCGACCGAAAGCGTGATCCCGGTGGCCCAGCCGCAGTTGGCGCAACAACTGCACTCGGTGGACCAGCTGTTTGATCAGACATTGATCCATATCCACGGCTACCAGGACCATTGGCTGCGGCTGTCAGAACAGGAAAACGTACCGCTGAAGGACCGCAGCGCGCCGCTCTATGTGGACACATCATTGGCAGCGATCGAGATGGCCGCCTCCGGCGCCGGCGTGGCGATGCTGATGCACCGCTACGCTGAGCTGCCGCTTCTGCAAGGACGGCTGGCACCGGTGCTGCAGGCCGAAATCCCGATGGGCCAAGGCCACTACCTGATGCCAGCCGCCGGCGAGGCCCCTAACAGCGCCGAGGTGGCCATGGTCCGCGATTGGATCGTTTCCCTGTTCAGCTAATCTCCCTTGCCGGCGCTGGCAAGGGCAGATAGCGTCCGCCCATGCCCTGGCCACAGAACACCCCGCCTCAGCGCGACGGCGATGCAGCCGCAGGGATCGAAGTCACCGATGATTTCGAGCGGTTCTCGCAGCGCAACGACATCTTCACCCGCGCCTTCTGGGACGAGCGGGTCAAATCCAAGCACACCGCGAAATTCTTCTCTTCCTACCGGATGGAGGCCGCCCCGCGCCGCGGCGACGGTTTCTCCCAGCGCGACTTTGCCCTGCGCAATGCCGCCTGGCTGATCTCCGACGTGGTCTCCGGCCGCCGCGCGCAGGAAGGCATCCGCGAGGGTTTCCAGGCCGCGATCCGCCCCGACACACCGGTGGCCAAGGACGCGCTGGAGATCGGCGACCCCGCCAAGATGTCGGCGGAGGTGAAGCGCATTGCAAACTTCTTTGGCGCCAGCCTCTGCGGCATCACCGACATGGACGAACGCTGGCTCTACACGTCCCGCGTCGATGCCCGCGACATGTCGGAAGCGCCGCATGATCTGCCCGAAGGGCTGAACAGCGTCATCGTGCTGGGCCATGAGATGGACAAGGAACTGGTGGCCACCTACCCCTCTGCCCTGGCTGGTGCCGCAACAGGCCGCGAATACAGCCACGAGGCCTCTATCGTGATGCAGCTCGCCGCCTATATCCGCAACCTCGGGTATGAGGCGGTGCCGTCGATGAACGACACAGGCCTGGTGATCCCTTACGCGGTCAAGGCAGGCCTTGGCGAATACGCCCGCAACCAGATGGTGATCACACCGGAATTCGGGCCGCGCCTGCGGTTTTCCAAGATCTTCACCAACCTGCCGCTGGCCCATGATGCGCCGCAGCCACTGGGGGTGAGGGCGTTTTGCGGCATCTGCACCAAATGCGCCGATGCCTGCCCGGTGAAGGCGCTGCCTTACGGGCCGCCGTCAACGGACACTGCCAATGTCTCGGCCATCAAGGGCGTCAGGAAATGGACCTCGGATGCCGAGAAATGCTTCTCCTTCTGGGCCAAGATGGCCTCTGACTGCGCCATCTGCATGCGGGTCTGCCCGTTCAACCGCGACTATTCCAAGCGGCGCAACCGGCTGTGGCTGAAGCTGGCGCTGAGCCCCTTGCGCAAGCTGGCGCTGCGGCTGGCCGGCAAACATGGTCAGCGCATCAAACCGTCCGAGTGGTGGAACAAGGCCGCCAATTCCTCAGTGGAGTGAGGGTTACCCAGAACGGGCTCACCGCGCGGGGATCGCAAACACCTCTTCCCGGCCTTGCAGCCCCTTCAGGCTCTGCGCGCCTAGTGAGCGCCCCGAAAGCCCAGCCCGTTTCCTGAACTCCGACGACACCAGCAGCACCTCCCCCTTGGAACCGCAGAGCCCGGCCACACGCGCCGCCAGGTTCACGTCACGTCCGATCACCGTGTAGTCAAGCCGCATACCGGAGCCGACATTGCCAAAAGCAACCTCGCCGAAATGCAGTGCAATGCCAACCTCGAAACCCGGCACGCCAGAGCGGGCAGCCACCCGCGCCAGCCCTTCGCGTGAGGCCTCCAACGCCCGAGCACAGGTCTGCACCCCGTCCCCTTCGGCGCGGAAGATCGCCAGAACACCGTCGCCGATGAATTTCAGCACCTCGCCGCCCGCTTCCTCAATCGGCGGCACGATGCAGTCGTAATAGGCATTGAGCAGGCCGGTGGCCTCCTCGGCACTCATGCCCGCTGTCAGTTCTGTGAACCGGCGCATGTCGGCAAACAGGATGGCGGAACGGATATGCATCACCTCGCCCCGGTGCACGTCGCCCGAGATGATCCTGCGCTGCGGCTCCTCGCCGACATAGATCCGCAGCACCTCCTGCATGGCGCGAGCGGTGGTGAGGATCTCCTGGCAGGCCGACAACGCCGGGAACACAGCCCGCAGAAAGGTGATGTCCTCCTGCGAAAACCCCTTAGCCGCTTGCGTTGCAAAGCTGAAGGTGCCGGCCATGCCGCTGCGCATGAAGACCGGCGCCATGACATAGTGGGTAAAGCCGTCCGCCTTCAGCTCCGGCACGATGCCGTAACGCTCGTCCGGCGTGTCCGGCAGCCACAGGATCACCCATTCGCCCGTCCGGTGCACATCGGCCGCCGGGGAATGGGCATAGCCCTGGCCGCTTTCCTCGCTGAACGGAAACAAGTAGCTGCGCGCACCCTCGCCGCGCTCCCAGAAGCGAGCGCTGGCCACCGCCTCAGCATGCAGCAGCGGCACAATGGAGGTGGCCCGGTCCAACGGCACACCGCCTGCACGGATCAGCTCTGACATCCGGGTGAGCACATCATCGGCATCGCTGGCGGCACGGGCCTCACCCAGCATGTAGGTGATCAGGCTGAGAGCGCCTTGCAGACGCTCAGGCGGCAAGAGCTGCAACAGATCAGGTGCTTGTGTCATGCCTTTAAGCTACCCCGCCTGCGCGGCGCCCGGCAACGGGGGAACTCCCGCCCGTCCTTGCCGCCTTTGGCGGCCTGCGTCCCGTTGGGCCGGGCAGCCCTGCGGGCTGCGGGGCGCTCTGTTCACCAGCGCACAGCACACGTGGCCCGCAGCCGGTTTTCCGGCGCCGCCGCACATCCTATTTTACCCGCAAGCAACGGAAACCAGGAGACAGGCCCATGTCCCTCAGACCTATCATCGAGACCCGCCCTGCCCAGCCCCACACCGAGGGCGCCGGGGTCAAACTGCACCGCGCCTTCGGCTTTCAGGACCCGTCGGAGCTGGACCCGTTCCTGCTGTTCGACGACTTCCGCAACGACAATCCCGAGGATTACCTGCGCGGTTTCCCCTGGCACCCGCACCGCGGCATCGAAACCATCACCTATGTGCTGGCAGGCTCAGTCGAGCACAGCGACTCGCTGGGCAATGCGGGCACCCTGGGCGCGGGCGATGTGCAATGGATGACTGCCGGCTCCGGCATCCTGCATCAGGAGATGCCCGCGGGCAACGCCAAGGGCCAGATGCACGGCTTCCAGCTCTGGGGCAACCTGCCCGCCAGCCAGAAGATGACCGCGCCGCGCTACCAGGACATGCGCGGTACCGACATCCCCGAGGTGATCGACGATGATGGCACGCGGGTGAAAGTGATCACCGGTGAATTCTGGGGCAAGCGCGGCCCGGTGGACGGTATTGCCGCCGACCCGCAGTATCTGGATGTCTTCGTGCCCGCCGGCGTCAAGAAGACCCTGCCCATCGACACTTACCGCCGCGCCTTTGCCTATGTGTTTGAAGGTGAGGCGGCTTTTGCCGATGCCTCCGCGCCCCAGGGCGTGCTGCTGGAAAAGGAAGTTGCAGGCCAGGAGGTCAACATTCGCGATCTGTCCGGCGACCGCACCCTGATCCGCTTTGGCACCGGTGACGAGATCACCGTACAGGCGGGCCCCGAGGGCGTGCGCTTCCTGTTGATCTCCGGCGCCCCGATCAATGAGCCGGTGGCGTGGCACGGGCCGATCGTGATGAACACCCAGGCCGAGCTGCACCAGGCCTTCCGCGATCTGCGCAACGGGACATTCATCAAGCCCGCGCACTGACTGGATTGGCCCGCCCAAACGGGCCATTGATATGCTATACTCCCCCTGTCCAAAGACCGATGGGGGGAGTGATGATTATCCGGGTGTTCCGTGCCACCGTCCGCGACGAAAAGATCCAGGACTTCAAGGCCTTTCTGACCGATACTGCGGTGCCGCATGTGCGCCGCCAGCCAGGGCTGGTCTCGGTCACCGCCGGGCTGCCGCGACCGGATTCACCCGCCACCTTCTGCGTTGTCATGGTCTGGGAGAGCGTCGAGGCGCTGCAGGCCTTTGCCGGCGAAGACTGGGAACAGCCGCATGTGCTGCCCGAGGAGGACCCGATGGTGCTGAGCCGTCAGATCGACCATTACGACATGATCGGCCTGCTCAGCTGACCCAAGCGTCAGCCGTCTGCGCGCCAGCTGTAGACAGTCTCGCTGCCTGCTGCCTTGGGCGCAAACCCGGCTTTCACCAGCACCCGGGCTGAGGCCGCGTTCTCCTGCATCACACCGCCGCTGAGGGTCACTCCGCTGCCACGGAACTGGGCCTGCAGCCCAGCAATCAGCTCGCTTGCCAGCCCCTGCCCCCAGGCAGCTTCGGCAAACAGATAACCCAGGTTCCGGGTGAAGGTGCCTTCTTCGGCAAAGGACAGGATCACCAGGCCGATCCCCTGCCCCGCCGCGTTACGCAAGGCTATCAGCTCGGCCTGCTGCGAGACCGCTTCCAGAAACGCCAGGCGCGCAGGGCCGTCTGCCGGCGACTGGAACCCGGCGGGCAGCCATTGCACCACCTTTGGCGCAAACAGCGCCGCCAGTTCCCTGTCCGCGAGCCCCTGCCAGGGAGCCGCCCGCAACCGGCTGGTTTGCAGGTCCAGCAGGCTCATGCGCTGACCGCTTTCTGCACCATGCCCCAGTAAACGGTTTCCACCTCATCCAGCGACAGCCGCCCTTCGGAGCGGTACCAGGTGTTGACCCCGTTCAGCATCGCAATCACCGCCAGGGTGGCGATCTTGGTGTCCGGGATGGCAAACACCCCCTGCTCCACACCTTCCTTCAGGATCCCCTCGACGCCGTTCTCATAGTCGCGGCGCAGGGATTCGATGACGGTGAAATTCGCCTCCGTCAGGTTGCGCAGCTCCATATAGGCAATGAAGACCGCATCCGGGCGTTCCAGGTGAAAGCGGATGTGGAAACCGGTAAAGGCGCGCAGCCGCGCCAGCGCGCTGCCGGCCCGCGGCACCGCGTCCCAGGCTGCCTGCAGCTCCACCATGTGGGTTTCCATCAGGTTGAACAGCAGGCTTTGCTTGTCGGGCGTGTAATTGTACAGCGCCCCGGCCTGCACCCCCACCTCCTTGGCGATCTGGCGCATCGAGACCGCGGCATAGCCCTGCTGCGCAAACAGCCGCAAAGCGGCTTCGCGGATCTTGGGGCCGGTGATACCGGAATGGGAACCTTGGGTACGTGCCATGATGCGACCGTAACTGAACATGTGTTCAGAAAAAAGAGAGAGATTGCCCGAAAGCCAGCCTGCCCTTTACCCGCAAGGCCGGGCCAAGCCAATCCCCTGCGTCCCGGCGGGAATTCAATTGTGCCGCGGCGCCGGACCCCCTAAAACCGGCAGGATAAGCAACGGGAACTCTTCAATGCAGATTTGGACACGGATCGCACTCCTTCTGGCCATGACGGCAACCGCCGCCTGCACCCGCGTGCCAGAGCTGGAAGACCGGCTGACCCCGGACCTGCGCGGTGCGGACTATCCCAAGCTGCTGCCGCTGGACACCGCACTGCAACCGCTGAACCCGCCGCAACAGGCAGGCGACGAGCTGCAGGACGAACTCGACGCCCGCGCCGCCCGGCTGAAACGCCGCGCCGAGGCTGTGAAAAACGCCGAATTCTGACCCGTTCCCGGCTTTCCCGCCTGCATCACCATTCCTTGCCCCGCAGCAGCGTTGCACGCCCGCGCCGAACCGGCTAAGGCGGGGCTGAGAATTTTGGAACAAAGGACCTCCAGCTATGACAGAACCGCTTCGTCTTGGGATTGCAGGTTTGGGCACGGTTGGCATCGGTGTGGTGAAGATCGTCCGCCGCCATGCTGCGCTGCTGGAGGCACGGACCGGGCGCCCCGTTGTGATCTCGGCGGTCTCTGCCCGCGACGCAAACAAGGACCGCGGCGTCTCGCTCAAGGACTACGCCTGGGAGACCGACCCGGTGGCGCTGGCGGTGCGCGACGACGTGGATGTGTTTGTTGAACTCATGGGCGGCCATGAAGGCGCCGCCAAGGCCGCAACCGAGGCCGCCCTGGCCGCGGGCAAGGACGTGGTCACCGCCAACAAGGCGCTCTTGGCGATCCACGGCCAGGCGCTGGCCGAACAGGCCGAGGCCGCAGGCCGGGTGATCCGTTTCGAGGCAGCGGTGGCTGGCGGCATCCCGGTGATCAAATCGCTGACCGAAGGCCTGGCCGGCAATGAGATCACCCGCGTCATGGGAGTGATGAACGGCACCTGCAACTACATCCTGACCCAGATGCAGGCCACCGAGCAGGGCTACAACGCGCTGTTCGAGGAATGCGGCCGCCTGGGCTACCTCGAAGCCGATCCGAACCTGGACGTCGGCGGCATTGACGCAGGCCACAAGCTGGCGCTGCTGGCCTCCATCGCATTCGGCACCAAACCAGCCTTTGATAACGTGGAACTGGAAGGCATCCAGCGCATCCAGCTGGAAGACATCCACGCCGCCGCCGACATGGGCTACCGCATCAAGCTGCTGGGTGTGGCGCAGCGCTCCGCCCGCGGGCTGGAACAGCGCATGTCGCCCTGCCTGGTGCCTGCGAACTCGCCGCTGGGCCAGCTGGAAGGCGGCACCAACATGGTGGTGATCGAAGGCGACTCGATTGAACAAGTGGTACTGCGCGGCCCCGGCGCAGGCGAAGGCCCGACCGCCAGCGCGGTGATGGGCGATGTACTCGACCTGGCCCGCGGCCTGCGCATCGCAACCTTCGGCCAGCCTGCGGAAACCCTCCAGGAAGTCCCTGCCGCACAAACCGGCCTGCCCGCCCCCTTCTACCTGCGCATGGAGCTGCTGGACAAACCCGGTGCGCTGGCCAAAGTGGCCGCGGTTCTGGGCGAAGCCGGCGTCTCCATCGACCGGATGCGCCAGTACGGCCATTCCGCCCCGGTTGCTCCGGTGCTGATCGTCACCCACAAATGCACCCGCGCCACTTTGGACGCAGCACTCGAAGGCCTCGCCGCCACCGATGTGGTCGACGGCGATCCGGTTGCGCTCCGCATCGAGGAGCTCTGAGCCGCGCCAACCGGCGGAAATGCGCAACATACTGCGCTGCGGCGGGGCTTTCCTGCCGCGGCGAGCGCTATCGGCCCTTGCGAGCAAGCCCCGCCCCGCGCTATTCGGCGTGAAACGCCCATTCACATCTTTCCCGTTGAGACAGGATTTCCGGTATGACTTCGAACACCTCTGACGCGCCCTTTCATGACCGCATGCTGTCGCTGGGCCTGGCCCGCGTTGCGGAACAGGCCGCGCTGGCTTCTGCCTCGCTGATCGGCCGCGGCGACGAAAAAGCCGCCGACCAGGCCGCCGTGAACGCCATGCGCGAGCAGCTGAACCTGCTGGACATCAACGGTGTGGTGGTGATCGGCGAAGGCGAGCGCGACGAAGCGCCGATGCTCTATATCGGCGAGGAAGTCGGCACCGGCAACGGCCCCGGCGTCGACATCGCCCTGGACCCGCTGGAGGGCACCACCTTGACCGCCAAGGACATGCCGAACGCGCTGACCGTGATCGCCATGGGCCCGCGCGGCTCGATGCTGCACGCGCCGGACACCTATATGGACAAGCTGGCGATCGGCCCGGGTTACGCGGACGGCGTGGTGTCGCTGGACATGTCTCCGCGCGAACGCGTCGAGGCCCTGGCCGCTGCCAAGGGCTGCGCGCCTTCCGACATCACCGTCTGCATCCTGGAGCGCCCGCGCCACGAGGCAATGATCGCCGAAGTGCGCGAAACCGGCGCCTCGATCCGCCTGATCACCGACGGCGACGTGGCCGGCGTCATGCATTGCGCCGAATCCGAGACCACCGGCATCGACATGTACATGGGCCAGGGCGGCGCACCCGAAGGCGTGCTGGCAGCAGCCGCGCTGAAATGCATGGGCGGCCAGATCTTTTGCCGCCTGGTGTTCCGCAACGAAGACGAAAAGGCGCGCGCCGCCAAGGCCGGCATCACCGATCTGGACCGCATCTACACCCGCGACGAGATGGTGACCCAGGACGTGATCTTTGCCGCCACCGGCGTGACCGGCGGCTCGCTCTTGCCGCGTATCAAGCGCGAGCCGGGCTGGGTGGAGACCACCACCCTCTTGATGCGCTCGAAAACCGGCTCCGTGCGCCGCATGACCTACCGCACGCCGCTGGCGCCGCATCAGGACTAAGCGTTGCGCCAAGCTGCGGCTTGCGCCGCTGCCTCCGGCGGGGATATTTAGAGCCAGAAGAAGGGCCGGGTCCGTATTGGGTCCGGCCTTTGCATATGAGGGCAGATGATGAGCTTTTTGGGTGTTGAACAGTCCTTGACCGGGCGCCGCTGGGTGGGTCCCGGGGTTGAGGTGGACCGGGCGTCGGAGATGATGGCGCAGCAGACCGGCCTGCCCCGCTCGGTCTGCCAGGTGCTGGCCCGCCGCGGGGTGCCCGCGATGGAGGCCACAGGGTTTCTGGAGCCCAAGCTGAAGGAACTGCTGCCCGACCCGCGCGAGATGAAAGACATGGAAGCCGCCGCCGCGCGGTTCCTGCAAGCGGTGCAGCGCAAGCAGCGGATTGCGGTCTTTGCCGACTATGATGTGGACGGCGGCAGCTCTGCCGCGCTGCTCTTGGTCTGGCTGCGGCAGATGGGGCTTGAGGCCACGCTCTATATTCCCGACCGCATCGACGAGGGCTATGGCCCCAATGTGCCCGCCATGCAGGAGCTGGCCGCAGCCCATGATCTGATCATCTGCGTTGACTGCGGCACCCTCAGCCACGAGCCGATCGCCGCCGCCAAAGGCGCCGATGTGATCGTGCTGGACCACCACCTGGGCGGCGAGACGCTGCCGGACTGCGTGGCTGTGGTGAACCCCAACCGCCAGGATGAAAGCGGCGATCTGGGCTATTTCTGCGCTGCAGGCGTGGTGTTCCTGATGCTGGTCGAGGCCGGCCGCCAAATGCGCGAGGCGGGTGCCAAAGGGCCGGACCTAATGGCGCTGCTGGACCTGGTGGCGCTGGCCACCGTGGCCGATGTGGCACCGCTGATCGGCGCCAACCGGGCATTGGTGCGCCAGGGGCTGAAGGTGATGGGCGCGCGCAAGCGCCCCGGCCTGGTTGCCTTGTCCGATGTCAGCCGCATGGATTCAGCACCCTCCACCTATCACCTCGGCTTTCTGCTGGGGCCGCGGGTCAATGCGGGCGGGCGGATCGGCAAGGCGGATCTGGGCGCACGGCTCTTGTCGACCGACAACCCGTATGAAGCCGCCGCCCTGGCCGAACGGCTGGACGAGCTGAACACCGAACGCCGCGACATCGAAAACGCGGTGCGCGCGGCAGCCCTGGACCAGGCCGAAGAGCGCGGCCTGGAGGCGCCGCTGGTCTGGGCCGCAGGCGAAGGCTGGCACCCCGGCGTGGTCGGTATCGTCGCCTCGCGCCTCAAGGAAGCCGCCAACCGGCCTGCCATCGTGATCGGTTTTGACGGCGAGGAGGGCAAAGGTTCCGGCAGATCCGTCTCCGGCGTCGATCTTGGCGCCTCGATCCAACGGCTGGCGGCCGAGGGCTTGCTGGTCAAGGGCGGCGGCCACAAGATGGCAGCAGGGCTCACCGTGATGCGCGACAAACTGGAACCGGCAATGGAACGCCTCACGGAACTGCTGTCCAAGCAGGGCGCCGGCCAAGGCGGCCCGGCGGACCTGAAACTGGACGGCGCGCTGATGCCGGGGGCGGCCAGCGTCGATCTGATCGAGCAGATCGAACAGGCAGGCCCCTTTGGCGCCGGCGCCCCTGCCCCGCGCTATGCGCTGCCGGACCTGCAGGTGCGCTTTGCCAAGAAGGTCGGCGAAAGCCACCTGAAGCTCTCGCTCAGCGACGGCATGGGCGGCGGCGTCGATGCGATCTGCTTTGGCGCTTTCGACACCGCGCTGGGGCCGAAGCTGCTGGAGCATGGCGGCGCCCGCTTCCACTTTGCCGGCCGCTTGGAAGTGAACACCTGGGGCGGCCGCCAAAGCCCGCAACTGCGCTTGGAAGACGCCGCAGAAGCCTGAGATTTCAATCGCTTGCACTCTGTGGATAAGAAATTTCACAAAACCGTATTTTTTCTCTTGCGGGTTCCGGCGCTTATAACTAAATACCCGCTCACGCACTGAGTGGCCCGTTCGTCTATCGGTTAGGACGCCAGGTTTTCAACCTGGAAAGAGGGGTTCGATTCCCCTACGGGCTGCCACTTCTCCAGCTTAGGCACCGCCAGGAATTTCGCCGCAGTCATGCGGATTTTTTCGTTCGTTTTCATCGAATTAGCCAGCAATCCTACGGCCCGGAAAAACTTCGCATTTCTGCAAAAACCCTCTTGCGCCCGGCCAATGCAATCAGTAAACACCGCCTCACAGACAGAGTGGCCCGTTCGTCTATCGGTTAGGACGCCAGGTTTTCAACCTGGAAAGAGGGGTTCGATTCCCCTACGGGCTGCCACTTTTCTCCCGGAAACGAAACTATCGCGGCCTTGCAGACAGGCTGCTTGCGCACGCTGTGCGGGTTTGTGCAGCCGGATCAGCTGCAAGGGCATGCAGCCCGAAAGCTGCATGCAGACAGTGCTGAAAAACAGCGTTCTTCTGCTCAGCGGGCCGGGCCGCGCCCAGCGGCCTGAAGCACTGCGGCATCGCCGCCCGCCTCTTCCTCCTCCATGCCGGCACGGTAGAAGAAATGCTGCGCCCGCCCCGCACGCTTGGCCGCGTAAAGCGCCAGATCCGCCTGATTCAGCAATTGCTGGGCGTCAGGCTCCTTTTGCCAGGTCGACAGGGTTGTGCCTGCGCTGGCGGAGATCCGGCAGGTTTCGGCGCCAAAGGGAATCGGCTCCTCCAGCCGCTCGATCAGCCGCTTGGCAATGGAGGCCAGGCGGGCCGTGTCCATGGCCCCTTCCAGGATCATCACAAATTCGTCGCCGCCCACGCGGGCCACGGTGTCGGACTGGCGGGTGCATTCCACCATGATCCGCGCCGCCTGCTGCAGCACCGCATCGCCTGCCGCATGGCCCAGCGTGTCGTTCACCTGCTTGAAGAAGTCCAGGTCCAGATGCATCAGCGCAAATTCGCGGCCGCTGCTGATCAGCCGCCCCAGCACATGATCCATCGCCCGGCGGTTCTTCAACCCCGTCAGCGTGTCGGTAAAGGCCTGTTCCTCAGCCGCGATCTTGGCCCCCTGCAGGCGGGTGTTCAACTGGCGCGACGCCTCCATCGCGGCCGATTTCGCCTCCACCAGATACAGCATTTCGATGGTGAGGTCGGTTGGCGAGAAATCAGCGCTGGTCAGGTCATAGTCGCGCACCGCCTCCAGAACCGAAATACCGAAGGACAGGTTGATGAACACGCCCCGCCCGTCCGGCAGCGGCGTGCAGACGCCTTTGAGGCCGGTCTGCGGCTCATCCCGGAACTGCAGGTGCAGCTTGCTGCCGGAGGTGCGCTGCAGGTCCTCGACCGAGCGCACCGAGCGCGGCCGCGACAGGTCGAACACCCGGAAGAACCGGCGCCCCTCCCACTCCAACTGCGGCCGCAGCTTTTTCAGGGTCGGCCCCGCAGAGACAATCCGCCCCTTGGAATCGACCACCGCATACATCGGGCAGACAACGCCCGCCATCTCGGTCAGCTGCTGGAGTGTCATCATAAGGAATGCGCCCCCAAATCAAATTCGCGCCCGGCTGCAAACTTGGTTTCGACCAGGGTGATCGAAATCACCTCGGCCCCATCCTGTTTGCCGCTGTAGTCCATAAAGACCAGATCACCGTAATCATCGGCCATAGCGCGCAAAACCCCCATCAGAACATGCGCATAGCCCGGCAGGCCTGGCTGGCAGATCAGCTCGAACTGTTCCGGCGCCTGTTCCACCAGCTCTAGCCCCGGCAATTGCAGGTCCGACACCGCCAGCCGGGCCCGGTCGGGCAGATCGTCCAGCGAATGCAGAAATTCCACGTAATTCACCCCGCCAAAGCGCAGCAGGCGGCGCAGCGCCTCCACCTGCGGGTTGGACACCAGGAAAGTTCCCATATCCTCAAGCATCTCCGGCAGCGGGCGCGCCAGAACACCCTCCATCGCGGCCAGCATCCGGCCGGACTGCTCTTCGGTGTAAAACAGCATGGCCTCGAACTCGGTGAACCCAAGCCCGGCTTGTTCCATGATCTCGTTCCAGCGCTCCACCCCGTAGGTGCTGGTCACAAAAGCCTGGATCGCCCTGTTGATCAGACCGTGCATGCAATGGCCCCTCTTTGCCTATGCCCCAGTTTTGGCATCTGCGGGTTAAGAAAGGCCCAACAAGGCAAGCTTGCGTGAAAAATCGCGTGCATTTCCCTCGTAATTTTTAACTCTTGCACGAACTCTGCGCCCTCAGCAGCGGCAACCGCCCATGTGCGTTTAGCAATCATAATCCGGCAACCGGGCCCCTGGCCACTCACTTCCGATGAACAAATACTCAGTTTGCACGCGCCCGCAGACTGCCCGGCGGGCGGCAGCTGGCACCCCTCCCTACTGGACCGGCCCGCCGCAGGAGGCAAGACCGCGCTTGGCTGCACCGGCAAACCGGCGGCTTCTTTCCTGAAACTGGTGCAACAGCGCCCGCATCACGCAAAAAAGCGGAGGGGGCACCTCCGCTTTTCCACCTCTGATTCCAGCATTCCTGCCCGCTCAGAAGTCGGTGGGCGCACCGCCTTCGGCTTTGCGGCGGGCGACGAAATCCGCCAGTTCGTCGCGGATGCCCGCGTCCATCGGCGGCTCTTCGAAATCGGCGATGATTTCCTTGAACATCTTATGCGCGCGTTCCGCGGTCCAGGTGGCGCCAGCGGCTTCCCAGGCCTCATAATTGCGCCAGTCGCTCAGGAACGGCTGGTAAAAGGCCTCCGTATAGCGGTCCTGGGTGTGCTGAATGCCAAAGAAATGACCGTCGTTGCCCACCTCTTTGATTGCATCCAGGGCAATCTCATCGGGCCCGGTGGCCGAGATCTGCGGCTGCATGTAGCGTTCGATCTGCTGCAGGATCTCGCAGTCCATGATGAACTTCTCAGGGCTGGCAATCAGCCCGCCCTCCAGCCAGCCGGCCGCGTGATAGACCATATTGGTGCCCGACTGCACCGCCGCCCACAGCGAATTCGAAGTCTCCCAGATTGCCTGCCCGTCCGGCACGTTCGCTGCACAGACCCCCGAGGAGCGCATCGGCAGCCCGTAGAACCGCGCCATCTGCCCGGTCATCTGGGTCGAGCGCATGTATTCCGGCGTGCCAAAGGCCGGCGCGCCCGACTTCATATCCACGTTGGAGGTAAAGGTGCCGATCACACAAGGCGTCCCGGGGCGCACATACTGGAACAGCGCAATCGCACAGAGGCTCTCGGCAATCGACTGCGCCACAGCACCCGCCATCGTCACCGGCGCCATCGCCCCCGCCAGCGTGAAGGGCGAGACCACAATCGCCTGACCGCGCCGCGCCAGCCGCAGGCAGCCGTCGATCATCGGGAAGTCGTGCTTCAGCGGCGAGGTGGAGTTGATGTTGGTATACATATGCGGCTGGGCGTCGAATTCCTCATGGCTGAGCCCGCCGGCAATCCGCACCATCTCCATCACATCCTCGACCCGCTCCTTGCCAAGCGAGTATGCGTGCATCGCCTTGTCGGTGAGGGTCAGCTTGTCATAGAGCACATCCAGGTGCCGGACCGAGGCATGGATGTCGACCGGCTCCACCGGGTAGCCGCCGGCAAAGTGGATACAGTTGAAATACTGGGTCAGCTTCAACAGGTTGCGGCATTGCTCCCGGTTGCCCGCCACCTTCTTGTTCAGCTCCATGTCCCAGTAGTTCGGCGGCGAGGATACGTTGCCGAACAGGATATGATTGCCGCCCAAGGGGATCGCCCGCTCCTTGTTGCGCGGGGTGATCGAGAATTCGCGGGGCGCCTTGGCCACCATCTCCATCACAAAGTCCCGGTCCATCCTGACCAGCTCGCCCTCGACCTTGACGCCGGCCTGTTTGAAGATCTCCAGCGCTTCCGGGTTCAGGAAGACCACACCGATCTCCTCCAGGATCCGCATCGCGCCCTCGTGGATCGCCTGCACGCCCTCTTCGCTCAGGGGCTCGACCGGCCGGTCGATGTTGACCGGGATCTGCCAGGGCATCTGCTCCAGCGCCGCGCTGCCGCGCCGGGCCGCTGCACCTGCCCTGCCTCCGCCGCGCCGCTTGCGCGCACCTGTTTCCGACATGTTGACCTCCCCTTGGCCAGTAAAAAAAGATTCCCGCTGTGAGCACCCAGTTGGCCCAATCCCGGACCGCGCTAAATGTCCATTCCCGACCCGTTTTGTCGCATTTTCCGCATGAAACGGCGGAAAACTCAAACACTAGACACTTATGCCCAGTTAGCAGCACAAAAAACCGGCGTGCAAGAGGGCACGCCGGCATTGCATAAAATTCAAGCTGGGAACGTGCCGGTCAGCTGTCGATCCAGGCCGGGATATGGCCGATGTCGGGCAGCACCACATCGGCATGCGGTGTCAGCTCCTCGCGCAGCGCCATGCCGGTCAGCACCCCGATCCGCCGCATGCCGGCAGCAGCGCCCGCTTCCAGGTCATGCAGGCTGTCGCCCACCATCGCGGTGCGCTCCGGACGGACGCCCGCCGCCTTGCAGAAGGCCAGCAGCGGGTCCGGGTCGGGTTTTGCGCCATGGCCGCTGTCGCAGCCCGCCACAAAGGCAAAGCGGTCCAGCACGCCGGCCCGATGCAGCTGGCTCCTGGCCGAAACTTCTGCGTCGTTGGTCATCACCCCCAGCACCTTGCCGCGGGCCAGCAGGCTGTCCAGGAAATCCGCCAGCGGCACCGCCGGGGCAAGCTCCGCATCCGAGGCGCTGGCCGCCAGGTAGTCCGTCAGCTCCGCCAGGCTCATATGCGTGACATAAGGCGCAAGCGCTGCTGCCACCTCATCGTTGGAGCAGGCAATCACCAGGCTGTCCGGATTAAAGGCCGCCCGCTCCAGGTCATAGCTGATCACTTCAGCCATCGCTGCTTTGGCGGCCTGGTCCCCCTGGGCCAGAGTGTCCAGCAGCTCCGCAGCCCAGCCGTTCCAGGTGGCGGCAAAATCAAACAGGGTTCCGTCCTTGTCGAACAGCAAAGCATCAACGGGCATGGCAGGTCCTTTTTCCGCTGGATTCGGGCCGGACCCTAGGCACGCGGGCCCGCAATCTCAAGTCCAGTTCACCTGATCACCGCCTGGAAGCGACATCCTGGCCTGCAAGGGCACCTCATAGGCCAGCCCCTGGGAATCGCAGAACTGCATCACCCAGCCATCGTCCATCGTTAAGAAATCGAGCACCGAGCCCAGGAACTCCGGTTCCGCCGCCCGCGCCCGCAAGTCCGCCTCGCTGGCGCCGGTTGCGCCCAGAAACACCGGTAACAACTCATCATTTCCCGCCAGCCAGGCCAAAGCCTTCAGCGCCAGCGTCTCTGCACCATCGGCGGAAATCCGCATACTGCCCACTTTCCTGCCGCATTGCGGCCAATTTAGTAAAAATCCGAAAGAGTTTCTTAACCAGTCTCAGCAAAACTCTACAGCATAAGATTTGCAAGGGGCGAAAGGATACAGCGTGCAAGGCACCATCCTGGTCATCGACGGCGTCTCCACCAACCGCATCATGCTGAAGGTTCAGCTGGCGGCGGCCTACTACGATGTGGTCCAGGCCGGCGGCGTCTCGGAAGTGCTGCAGGCGGCCCGCCAATGCGCCCCCGATCTTGTGCTCACCGCCATGTCCCTGCCAGACGGCTCCGCCTGCGACGTGAAACGCGAACTGTCCCGGGACGAGGCGCTGGCGGATCTGCCGGTGATTGCGGTTTCCGACTGGGAAGGCGCCCAGGCCCGGCTGGCGGCTCTGTCCGCCGGCATCGACGATGTGCTGCAGCAGCCGGTGGACGACGTGATCCTGCAGGCCCGCATCCGCAGCCTGCTGCGCGCCCGCAACGCCACCGAAGAGCTGAACCTGCAGCGCGACGCCTCACATGGCTTCATCCTGCCGCATTGCGACCGCATCTGCACCGAAGAACTGCGCAACGCCTCCGTGGCAATTGTGGCCCAGGACCCCCGCACCGCCCTGGCCTGGCGCGACAAGCTCAGGGCCCGCCTGCCGTACGCGTTGCACACCCACGCCATCAGCGACATCCAGGGCCTGATGCAGGCACCGGTGGCCGACGCCATCATCATCGAGCTGAACGAGGCTTCGGCAGGCCCCGGCCTGCGCCTGCTGGCCGATCTGCGCGCCCGCGCCGCCACCCGGCAGTCGGTGGTGATTGCGGTGCCCAATCCGGCTGATCCCCATATCGCCGCCGAAGCGCTGGACCGCGGCGCCCATGACGTGCTGCAAACGGGTTTCACTGTCGAGGAACTGGCCCTGCGCCTCACCGCCCAGCTGCAGCAGAAGGCCCGCAAGGACCTGATGCGCGACAGCGTCCGCAACGGCCTGCGCGCGGCCAACCTGGACCCGATGACCGGCCTTTATAACCGCCGCTACGCCAAGCCTTTCCTGGACCGGGTGGCGCATTCCGCCTCCGAGACCGGCGATAAATTCGCCGTCATGCTGGCCGACCTCGACCATTTTAAGCGGATCAACGATCTCTATGGCCATCCGGCCGGCGACGCGGTGCTGATCGAGGCCGCCCGCCGCATGCAGGCGGTTCTGCGCCCGGCAGACCTGCTGGCCCGGGTCGGCGGCGAGGAATTCATGGCCGTTCTGCCCGGCGCCACCGAGATCGAAGCCGCCATCGCCGCCTCGGCCCTGTGCGACGCCATCAACAGCACCCCCTTCCAGGTGCCCGGTGTTGCCGGGCCTGTCACGGTCACCATCAGCATCGGCGCGGTGATGGGCGGCGGCGGCAACAGCGACAGCACCGCGGCGCTGGTCGAAAAGGCCGACCAGGCGCTCTACAACGCCAAGGATGCCGGCCGCAATCAGGTGACCCTGGCGCAGGAATGCTTCCAGGCCGCCTGACAGCTCCCACCTGACAGCTGGTGCCACCCGTTTCACGAAAGAAGGCAGCCGCACCCGGCTGCCTTTCTGGCATTGCGGCGGCCGTCTTCGGCCCTCAGCCTCAATCGCGCCTGCCGCCCCGTCCGCGCCCGGCGCGGTTCTGCAACCGCTCTTCCAGGCGGTCCGCCAGCTCTCCCCGCTGCTCCGGCGTCATCCCGTCAAGCCTTTGCACCCAGGCCCCCTGCACCTTGGTGTGGAAGGCATGGCGCGCCTCCGACTGGGACCGCAAAAGCGCCAGCAGGCCGTCCGCATCGAACTCCTCGCTGCGCAGCGCTTCGATCACCCGCGCGCCCTCTGCGTGCTTGCGCTTGAAATAGCTGCCATGCTCGCCGCCCGCTTCCCGGCGCAGCGCCTTGCGGGTGTCCCGGTCCAGCTCGCGAAAGATCATCGCCCCGACATCCGGCGGCCGCTTCCAGTGCTTGTCCTTGTCCGAGAACCGCCAGGCAGCCCCCGCCGCCAGGCCGATCACCGCCAGGTTCAAGGCCAGCGAGCCCGCCAGCAGCAGTTTCAGCCACAGCTTCATTCCCGGTTTGCCCTCTGCACTCATTGCAGGTCCTCGCTCAGCACCACTGCCATCTCAAAACTTTCAAAAGGCACCGCGGTGCTGCTGTCCTCATACCCCGCCAAAGCTGCCGGATCCGGTACAAAGGACGGCGGCGCAATGCCGATCCACAAACCGGCCGCACTGGCCGCCGCCAGCCCGCCCACCGCAGGCCAGCCGCCGACCGCCTCCGCCAGCTGCCGCCAGAACGGCCGCCTTGCCTCCCGCACCGGGGCCGCCGGCGCCGTCCCGGGCTGCTCCCGCGCGGCATCGTCCAGGATGGCTGCGGTCAGCCGGTCCGGCACCGCGGGGCGCTCAGCGCGCGCAGCGGCAAAGAGATCTTCCAGCTCCTGCAGTGCTTTGTCCGTGTCAGCCATCGCTATACCCCAATTCTTCGCGCCGCCCGGCCAAAGCCGCGGCCAGCGCCCGCTTGCCCCGGGCGGTCAGACTTTCCACCGCCTCGACGCTGATGTCCATGATCCCGGCAATCTCCGGGTTCGAAAGTTCTTCCAGGTGCCGCAGCACCACCGCCTGCCGCTGCCGTTCCGGCAATTGCATCAGCGCCGCCTGCAGCGCATCGTGGCGCGCGCCCTCCTGCATTGCCTCCGCCGCCGAGCGCGCCGGATCCGGCGGCTCCGGCACCGCGTCCAGATCCACATGGCCGCCGCGGGCGCGGCGCTTGCGGTCGATGCACAGGTTCATCGCCACCCGGTAGAGCCAGGTCGACACCTGCGCCTCCCCCGGCCGCCACTCCGGCGCCATCTTCCACAGCCGCAGCATCGCCTCCTGGGTGACGTCCTCGGCCTCGGCGCGGCTGCCCATCACCCGCATCGCCACGCCAAAGACCCGCGGGCTCAGCCGCGCCGTCAGCTCGGCCGCCGCACGGCCGTCGCCATTGGCATAGAGCACCAGCAGCGCATCGTCGGAGGCCTCCTCCGCCGCCGCCCTGCTCATGGCAGCCGGATCCCGCCCAGGGACCCGGCGCCGCGATATTTCCGCGTTATGCAGCACGCTTCAGCGATCAGTTCTGCTCCGTTTCTTCCCCGTGCCCGTTTCCGTGCCCATGCCCATGGCGGTGCTTGCCGCGGTGATGCATCCGCGCTTCCTCGAATTCCTCCTTCGAGATCCCGCCGCTGCCGTCGGCATCCATCCGGTCGAACATCTTGCCCGCCCGGCGAGGCTCTGGCAGCTCGTCCTTACTCAACGCGCCATCGCCGTCATTGTCAAAGCGTTCCAGCATCCGCGCCGCCCGTGCATTGGCCCGCTCCTGCGCATGCGCCTGCATTTCCTCCAGCGTCAGCTTGCCGTCGCCGTCTGTATCGGCCTTGGCAAAACGGGCCTCCTTCGCCGCCTGCAGCTCAGCCTGGGTCACCTCGCCGCTGCCGTCCGCGTCAATCTCCTCAAAGGACATCTTCGGCCCGTGATGGCCATAGCCCTTGGCCAGCGCAGCACCGCCTGCGGCCATACCCGCTGCGGCAACGATCACGGCGATGAACTTGACGTGTTTCATGTCATCTTTCCCTTGTCCTGCGGCAGCCTCTTGCTGCCCGATGCATAGGAAAAACGCAGCCCCTCCGCAGATCCGTCGCAAAAACCGCAAGTTTTTTCCGAAGCCCCGCACGTTGCGGCAAACAAGCGCAGAAACCGGGCTTTCCCCTTTCGCCGCGGCCGTGAAGCGCGCAAAGATACGGCAAGCACACAGGATTTCCCATGACCAAGTCCCAGACCGCACCGCCCCCCGATGCCGAGACCGACCGCCCCACCAGGCCCGCCCTGGCCAAGGGCTGGCGCTGCAAATGCCCGCAATGCGGCGAGGGCAAGCTGCTGCATTCCTATCTCAAGGTGAACGAAAGCTGCAGCCATTGCGGCCTCGACCTGACCCATGCGCGCGCCGACGACGGGCCTGCCTACCTCACCATCCTGATCGTCGGCCACATCATGGCGCCGCTGATGCATGTGGTCTATTTCTCCTGGCGGCCTGAGCCCCTGGTGATGTTCACGGTTTTCACGATTGGCTGCCTGGCCTCTTCCCTCTATCTTCTGCCGCGGATGAAGGGGATCGTCATCGCCTATCAATGGGCGCGGCGGATGCACGGGTTCGGCAAGGACACCCCGGCCCCGGCAATCCCCCAGGCAGCAAGCAAAGAGCAGGATTGACCATGACCGAAACGCATCTGCACGGCGAGACCACCACCGACAAGACCGCCATCCGCAATGCGGCCACCGTCATCGCCATGCGCGGCCGGATGGCCGAAGACCCGCAGGTGCTGATGGGCCAGCGCGGCGCCAAGGCGGCTTTCATGCCGAACAAGTTTGTGTTTCCCGGCGGCGCGGTGGATGCGGCCGACGCGGACGTTCCTCTGGCCTCGCCCATCCCGCCGGTTTGCCAGGAACGCCTGGCGGACAAGGCACCGGCAGACGTGCACCATGCCCTCGCCGTCGCCGCAGTGCGCGAGCTGTGGGAGGAAACCGGCCTGATCCTGGGGGAACCCGGAACCTGGGCCGGAGACATCCCGGCGGATTGGCAGAGCTTTGCCGCCACCGGCCATGTCCCCTCAGCACGCGCCATGCAATTCGTGTTCCGCGCCCTGACCCCGCCGGGCCGCCCGCGCCGCTTTGATGCGCGGTTCTTTCTGGTCGATGCCGATCAGGTCACCGGCGACCTGGACGATTTCTCGCAAGCCTCGGATGAGCTGTCGCATCTGCAATGGATCCCGCTCAGCCAGGTGCGGGAATTTGATCTGCCCTTCATCACAGAGGTGGTCCTGGCCGAAGTCACCGCCCGCGTCCGGGACGCAGAGCCGCCGCAAAGCGTGCCCTATTTCCATAACAATGACGAGGCCAGCCTGTTCCTGCGCCTCAAAGGCTACCCGATGCCCGCAGACGGGTAACGTTTCCCAGGCTGGAAACGTCCCGGAAAACACGTGTTTTCCGAGCCGGAATTCGCGCCGAATTCCGGCCCGCTTGCCGCAGGCGCAGCGCCTTAGATGGCCAGCACCAACGCCAGGATCGACGCCACCAGCAGCCCCATGCCGACAATCTCGCGGGCGGCGACCTTCTCCTTGAAGAACAGCACTGAGGCCAGCAGCGACAGCAGCAGCTCCACCTGCCCCACCGCCTTCACATAGGCCGCATTCTGCAGGCTGAAGGCCCAGAACCAGCAGAACGAGCCGCCCAGGCTGGTCAGCCCCACCCAGATGGCCACCCGGCGCGCCGCCCAGACCCGGGCAATCTCGCCCCGGTCCCGCAGCCCCAGCCATAGGCCCATGAACAGCGTCTGCAGGCTGACCACCGCGGCCAGCGTCACCGCCGCCCGGAACACCGGCTCCAATTCGCCCAGCTGCAAGGACGCACCGCGGTAGCTGACGGCGGAAAAGGCAAACAGCACGCCTGAGCCCAGCCCCAGCTGCGAGGCCCGGTTGGTCAGATGCCGCCACCAGGCCCCCTCCGCATCGGGCGCCTTGGACAGCACCAGCACTGCCGACAGCCCGATCAGGATCGCCGCCCAGCCGCCAAGGCTGACAGGATCGCCCAGCACTGCCAGGCCAACGATGGCAGTCTGAATGACTTCGGTCTTCTTGAAGGTGATGCCAACCGCAAAATTGCGCTGCTTGAACAGCGCCACCACGCAGACCGTTGCCAGGATCTGCGCCGTGCCGCCGATGGCGGCAAACATCCAGAACTTCACTCCCAGCTCCGGCAAGTCACGTCCGGACATGGCCAGATAACCCGCCAGCCCGGCCAGAATGAAGGGCGCGGAATAGACAAACCGGGCGAAGGTGGCTCCGCCCGGCGACAGGGTGACGCTGCTCAGAACTTTCTGCAGCATGAACCGCACGGTCTGAAAACTCGCGGCGGCGATGGAAACGGGAATCCAGGCTAACATGCCTCCGCTTATGCGGGTTTATTCCCCCTGCTGCCAGAGCGGATGCGGCACCGGGTCCTTGGCCCGCAGCAGGTAGTTGCGGAAAATCTGCAGGTAGTTGCGGTAGACATAGCCGTCATTGGCCGCCACGAACTCCGGCTTGCGGGCGCGGTAGAGCCGCGGCAGCGCATACCAGGGCACGCCCGGATGCATGTGATGCACGATGTGGTAGTTGTTATTGAGGAACAGAAGCGCCCAAAAGCCCTTGTCCTCGACCACCACGGTGCGGCCGCGGCAATCCTCATGGGCGCGGTGCTCCAGGAAGGTGCGCACCTTAATCAGCCCCAGCCCGATATAGGCGGCCAGAACCGCAGCCCACAACGGCGCCGGCGATTGCAGCACAACCCAGATCACCGGCACCAGGCCAACCGCATGCAGGATCCAGTCGCGGGTTATCGCGTGATTGCCATCGCGTGCCAGCCGCCAGTCACCTTGCATAAAGCTGATCTGCCCGAGCACCGGCCCGATCAGCACCCGCCCCAGCATGGTGTTGTTGATCCGCAGCAGGCGCTGGCGCCAGGCCGGCAGCCGCGCCCAGACCGCCGGGTCCTGGAAATTGGCCTCGGGGTCGTCATAGGGGTCGGTCAGCAGCTCGTCCCGGTGGTGGTCCAGATGGGTATCGCGGAACCGGCCATAAGGAATGAACAGCGTCAGCGGCAGAAACATCAGCGCCTCGTTCAGCCAGCGGCTGCGGAACGGATGCCCGTGCAGCGCCTCATGCGTGAGCGAGGAATGCAGCGCCGCCATCAGCCCCATCACCGCAATCGCCAGCACCAGGCTGACAGCGGGCAGCAGCCACAAGGCCGCCAGCCACACCGCATAACAGCCCAGCATCAGCGCCAGGGTGCCCCATTCGACGCTGCGGGGCATGTAGTCACGGCAGCTCTCAGACATGGCGCCGCCCCCAGTTGATCTGCGCCCAGACCCGCTCGTAGACCAGGTAGATGGTGAAGCCGATGCCGGTATTGACCAGCGCCATCACCCCGCCCGCCTTGACAGACCCGGTGGCCGCAAGCCCCACCAGCGTCATGGAGACCAGCCCCATGATGTTCCAAATCACCGCCTTCACAATGGAGCGCTTGCGCGTTTCCATACTGCCTCCTGAAATTCTTGGATAAGTGCTTGAAACCAGAGTAGCTTGCAAAGCACCGGTGCAGAATTCCGAATGCAGTTAACAAAATCCATCAATCGTGATATTTCTCACACCATGATAGAAAATATCGACAAACGGGTGCGTGCCGAGCAGTTCCGGCAAAGGCTGAACAAGGCCCTGCGCGACAGCGGCCTCAGCCAAAGCGCCCTGGCCCGCGCCATCGGCGTCGACCGCTCCACCATCTCGCAGCTCTTGACCGATGAGGGCGCGCGCCTGCCCAATGCCCATGTGGTCGGCGCCTGCGCGGGCGCCCTGGGTGTCTCCGCCGACTGGCTCCTCAGCCTCTCCGACCGCCCCGAAAGCGCGGCTGAACTCTTGGCCTCCAGCCTCACCCTGACCGAGGCGCCCCGGGCGCTGGTCGATGAACGCATCTTCGACTGGCATCAGGAGGCGCAGGGCTACAAGATCCGCCATGTGCCCGCCGCCCTGCCCGACATGCTGAAAACCCGCGCTCTGCTGGAATGGGAATACTCGCCGCATCTGGGCCGCACCGCCGACCAGGCCATCGGCGCCTCCGAGGACCGGCTCACCTGGATGCGCCAGTCGCCGTCGGACTATGAAATCGCCATGCCGCTTTATGAGCTCGACAGCTTTGCCCATGCGGTGGGCTATTACGAAGGCCTGCCGCTGGACGTGCGCCTCGAACAGCTCACCCAGTTCGAACGCCTCTGCGAGCAGCTCTACCCGCGCCTGCGGATCTACCTGTTCGATGCCAAGCGGCTTTATTCCTCACCGCTCACCGTCTTCGGCCCGCTCCTCTGCGTGTTCTATGCGGGCACCCACTACCTCGCCTTCCGCGACAAGGAGCGGGTCGCCACCTTCACCAGCCATTTCGACAACCTGGTGCGCGAGGCCGACATCACCGCCCGGCAATTGCCCGGCCGGCTGCGGGCGCTCAGAGCGGCAATTTCCTGACAGCTCCGCCAGGGGCGCCGGAATTCGGCGCGAATTCCGGCTCGGAAAACACGTGTTTTCCGGGACGTTTCCCGCGCCGGGAAACGTGGCCCGCCACCGGGCAAACTGCCCCTCTCAGGCAGGGCGGGCGCTTCCGCCCGCCACACCTCTGCCTCACACTTTCGGGTCCGGGTTCACCGTATGCCCATCCACCGCGATCACCTGGCCCGAGACCAGACGCGCCGCATCAGAGCCCAGGAACACCGCCATATTGGCAATGTCGCGCGCTTCGACAAAGCTGCCCATTGACGTACCCGCGGCATAACCCGCATAGACCTCGTCCCGGGTCATGCCCTTGGCCGCCGCCTCGCGCTCCAGCACCCCTTCCATCCGCGGGCCTTCCACCGCGCCGGGGCAGATTGCGTTGGCACGGATGCCAAAGGGGCCCAGCTCCATCGCCAGCGTCTTCATCAGCCCGATGACCGCCCATTTCGCCGCCGCATAGGGCGCCCGGTTCGGATAGCCGTACTGGCCCGCGGTCGACGAGGTGATGACGATCGACCCCGCCCCCGCCGCCTTCATCAAAGGTGCCGCATATTTGGCGGACAGAAACGCCCCTTCCAGGTTGACGCTGACGCAGGCCCGCCAATCGGCCAGTTCCACATCCTCAACCAGAGCAGTCGGCCCGGCGATGCCGGCATTGGCACACAGCACATCCAGCCCGCCCCAAACGCCGGCGATCTCCGCAAACAGCGCCTTCATGCCAGCTTCATCGGTCACATTCACCACCGTGCTGCGCCAGTCTGCCGGAATATCCGCCAGGCTCTCTGCATTCACATCTGTCACCCAGACCTGGTGCCCGGCGGCCGCAAACCCCTCTGCCATGGCGCGGCCAATGCCGGAGCCCCCGGCTGTGATCAAAACCCGGCTCATCGCGGTGCTCCCGTCGCACGCCCCAGCCCCTCAGGCGCAGGCAACGCGGCATGGGCCTCGGCCAGTTTCACCAGATTGGCTTCGATATGGGCGGCAGGCGGCGAAGACTTGCGGGTCTTCAGATCCACATGCACCAGCAGCGTGTCGCCGGTCGACAACAGCCGCTCGCCCGCATACATCGCATGCCACAGGTGCATCTTCTTGCCTTCGCCCTTGATCACCTGGGTTCTCACCTGGATCGCATCGCCGGCCAAAGCCTCGTCCAGGTAACGGACATGGGTCTCCAAGGTGAAATAGCTGCCGCCGTTGGCGACATATTCCGCATCGCAGCCGATGATCTCCATCATCCGGTCGGTCGCTTCCGAGAAGGCCTCCAGATAACGCGCCTCATTCATATGGCCGTTGTAATCGGTCCAATCCAGCGGCACCACGCGGTTCTGGGTCAGGACCGGCTGGCTCAGATCCTCCAGCTCATCCATCGCGCGCGGCAGGCCTGCATCGGCCATCCGGGCGGTGTCATGGGCGTTCTGCAGCGCGCCCGCGCCCCAGTTGTTGGCGCCCAGCGCCCGCATCATGCCCACCAGGTTATCATCTCGGATCCGCTCCATCTCGCGGATGTCCAGATGGCCCGACTGCGCATCCGACTGGCCTGCGATCAGGTCGACCAGCTCATCGGTGAACTCCGGCACATCCATCAGCTTGGTCCAGGGCCAGCTCAGGCACGGCCCGAACTGCGCCATGAAGTGGCGCATGCCGGCCTCGCCGCCCGCCACCCGGTAGGTGTCAAACAGCCCCATCTGCGCCCAGCGGATGCCAAAGCCGTAGCGGATCGCGTTGTCGATCTCCTCGGTGGTGGCAATGCCGTCCTTGACCAGCCACAGCGCCTCGCGCCAGACCGCCTCCAGAAAGCGGTCGGCCACATGGGCGTCGATCTCTTTCTTCAGATGCAGCGGGTACATGCCGATGCCGGAGATGATCTCCTTGGCGCGCTCAACCACACCTGCCGGGTTGGCTTCGGTGGTGACCAGCTCGATCAGCGGCAGCAGGTAAACCGGGTTGAAGGGGTGTGTGACCACAATCTGCCCCGGCGCCTCGCGCCCGTCCTGCAGCTGCGACGGCTTGAAGCCCGAGGTCGACGAGCCGATCACCGCATCCGGCGCGCAATGCGCCTGCATCTCGCCATAGACCTTCTGTTTCAGGTCCAGCCGCTCCGGCACGCTCTCCTGAATCCACTCCGCACCCTCCACGGCCTCGGCAACGGTCCCGTGAAACGTCAGCCGCCCTTCCGCAGGCAGCGCCACATTGCCAAGCCCCGGCAAGGAGCGGCGCGCATTGCCCAGCACCTCGCCGATCTTGCGTTCCGCTTCCGGGTCCGGATCGAACACCCGCACGTTCCAGCCGTTCAAAAGGAACCGCGCGGCCCAGCCGCCGCCAATAACCCCGCCGCCGATGATTGCTGCTGTCTTTGTCATCTGAGTACCCTAGTATCCTTCAACCGTGATGACGTTCCCTTGGTCATCCAGTTCTTGCCAAATTCCAAACAGCTGATTCCGCGCCGAACACGTTTTGGTCTCAGCCATGCATTGCCCGCGGCAGTCCGAAGCCCGCGTGCAGGATCTTCCCGCATCGGCAAACGGCAGGATGCATTCGTAGGAAACATGCGGATGCTGCAACAGGTAGCTCCCGCCTTGCTCCTCGCACATCTTTTGCTCGCGCACATCCCGCGCAGGCCCCGCAGGCTCCGTCTCAGGCAAACAGGCCTGAATCACCAAACAGAAGGAGAGACTGATCGGGAGGAGACGCATCGCCGTGTTGCTGCCTAACCGGTGCACAGGGGGTGTACAGGGGGTGCACGCATAGCACCCCCCGTTTCTGCCGCTTACTTCGCCACCGGCGCGCGCTTGGTCAGCCCCAGCTTCTCGCGCACTTCGGCGGGGCCGATCACCCGCGCGCCCATGTTCGACACGATGGTGTTGGCGCGCTCGACCAGCTGCCAGTTTTCCGCCAGCTGGCCCTTGCCGAGCCACAGGTTGTCCTCCAGCCCGACCCGCACATTGCCGCCCGCCAGCACCGCCGCCGCAGCATAGGCCATCTGGTTGCGCCCCAAGGAGAAGGCCGAGAAGGTCCAGTCATCCGGCACATTGTTGACCATCGCCATAAAGGTGTTGAGGTCATCGGGCGCGCCCCACGGCACCCCCATGCACAGCTGCACCAGCGCCGGGCTGTCGAGGATGCCCTCTTTCACCAGTTGCTTGGCAAACCACAGATGGCCGGTGTCAAACGCCTCGATCTCGGGCTTCACCCCCAGATCGGTCATCATCTGCCCCATCGCCCGCAGCGCGCCGGGGGTGTTGGTCATCACATAGTCGGCCTCGGCAAAGTTCATGGTGCCGCAATCGAGGGTGCAGATCTCCGGCAGGCATTCGGCGATATGCGCCACCCGCTCGCTGGCGCCGATCATGTCGGTGGCGGCCTCATTCACCGGGAACGGGCTTTCGACGCCGCCAAAGACGATATCGCCGCCCATGCCCGCGGTCAGGTTCAGCACCACATCGACCTCGGCGTCGCGGATCCGGTCGGTCACCTCGCGGTAATAGTCCAGGCGGCGCGACGGCACGCCGGTCTCCGGGTCACGCACATGGCAGTGCACAACCGCGGCGCCGGCCTTGGCCGCGGCGATGGCGCTGTCGGCGATTTCCTTGGGCGAACGCGGCACATGCGGACTGCGGTCCTGGGTGCCGCCGGACCCGGTCACGGCACAGGTGATGAAGACTTCCCGGTTCATTTCCAGAGGCATTTCGCTTTTCCCTTCGATGTACAGGGTTTTGCCATGGGTTATCCCCAGGCTCCTCCCCAGATTCTGATTTGCGCTGCGACCGACTCTGCCGCAGCCTTTTGCGGCACAGTTTACACCAGGCGAATTGAAGTTGATGAAATCCGCAAAAAACATCCTTCAGCCCGAGAACCGGCCGCTCAAGACAGCGGTGCTGGTTCTGGATGAATGCAACACACTGTCCTTTGCGGCCGCGGTGGACCCGATGCGGGCCGCCAACCGGCTGGCGGGCCGCGCGGCGTTTGACTGGGATTACGTCAGCGCCACGAATGAGCCGCCGATGCTGACCAGCGGCCTGACCGTGCCTTCGTTTCCCCTGGCACGGCTGGAGGGGTGCGAGCTGTTGATCATCGTCGCGGGCTTCCAGCTGGCCCGCCATGCCACCCCCAGCCTGCTGGCCGGCCTGCGCCGCATCGCCGCCAGCGGCGCCACCATCGCAGGCATCGACGGCGGCCCCTGGCTGATGGCCGAGGCCGGCCTGCTGGACGGCCACCCCGCCACCAACCACTGGGAGGACCTGGAGAACTTCGCCAGCCGCTTCCCCGAAGTTGAGGTCCGCAATGACCGTTTCACCGTCTCCGAGGCCCGCCTGACCTCCGGCGGCGCCACCCCGGCGATCGAGATGATGCTGCACATCATCGGCGCCCGCCACGGCGCCGGATTTGCCTCCCGGGTGGCCGGGCTGTTCCTCTACGACGGCGCCGCATCCGAACCGCGGCCGCAAAGCCGCCTTGGCGGCCACAAGCACAACGCGCTGACCGCCAAGGCCAATGCGCTGATGGAGGCGGCGCTGGACGAGCCGATGCCGCTCAGCGCCATTGCCGAGACCCTGGGCACCAGCCCGCGCAGCCTGCAGCAGCAGTTCCGCCTGCGCCTCAACACCACGCCGCAGGACCACTACCTGCAGCTGCGCCTGGCCGAGGCCCGCCGCCTGGTCACCGACACCGACATGCCGCTGATGGATGTCGCCATCGCCACCGGCTTCACCTCGCAATCCAGTTTCGCCCGCGCCTTCCGCACCGCACATGGCACCTCTGCCCGCGACCTGCGCCAGGAACAGGCCCGGCCGACGGCGCATTAGGCACACCGCGGGTCAAGGGCCGCGCAGCGGCGGTGCGCAGCACCGTTCACCCTTGGCGCGCACCCCTTGAATAGAATTGCAAACGCGCTTCAGGGGCAGGCCTGCCCCTGAACGCTTCTCAGCAAACTCTTTTCTACGCTGCGCCAGCAGCGCCCGGCCCAACCGGCCCAGGGCATGTAAATGCCCGCAGGACGGGCGGGAGCGCCTCCCGCTTGCATCAATAGGGCATCGGATGCGCCCGGTGGGCTGCGTTGATCTCGTCCAGCACTTCTTGGCTCAGCTCCAGCTCCACCGATTGCAGCAGATGCTCCAGCTGCGCCAGGCGGGTGGCGCCAAAGATCGCCGAGGCCATGAAGGGCCGCGTCCGGCACCAGGCCAGCGCCATATGCACCGGGTCCAGCCCGTGGCGCTGCGCAATCTCCAGATAGGCGCCTACGGCATCATAGACCCGCGGGCTGTGCCGCCCGCCCAGTTCCGGATTGATCGCCTTGCGCGACCCTTCCGGCACCGCACCGCCCTGATACTTGCCCGTGAGCAGCCCGGTGCCCAGCGGCGAAAACGCCAGCAGCCCCACATCCTCATTGACGCTCAGCTCCGCCAGATCGGTGTCATACATCCGGCAGACCAGCGAGTATTCGTTCTGGATCGAGGCCACCCTCGGCCAGCCGCGCTCTTCCGCCAACCGCAGCCACTGCGCGGTACCCCAGGCGCTCTCGTTCGACAGGCCAAAGGCGCGGATGGTGCCGCGCTCCACCTCGCGCTGCAGCGCCTCCAGGCAGTCCTCCATATTGGCCAGCGTGTCTTCGCGGTTCTGGCCGGAGGGGTCATAGCCCCAATTCTGCCGGAACATGTAGCTGCCCCGGTTCGGCCAGTGGAACTGGTAGAGGTCGATGTAATCCGTCTTGAGCCGCTTCAGCGAGGCCTCGATGGTGGGCGCGATGGTCTTGGAGGAAATCGGCGCCCCGTCCCGCACATGCCGCATCCCCTCGCCGGAATGCTTGGTGGCCAGAATGTAGCCGCCGCGCCGCCCGGTCCGCGCATTCCAATTGCCGATGATGCGCTCGCTGTTGCCCAGGGTCTCTGCGCTGACCGGGTTCACCGGGTACATCTCGGCGGTGTCAAGGAAGTTCACGCCGCCAGCCAGCGCCCTATCGATCTGCGCGTGCGCCTCGTCTTCCGGCGTCTGGGTGCCAAAGGTCATCGTGCCCAGGCACAGCTCGGACACCATCATGCCAGTGCGCCCCAACGGGTTCATTTTCATCTCGCAGCTCCCCTCGTTCCGGATTTGCCCGCGACCCTAGAGCCGCACCGGAAAAGTGCAAGCGGCTTGCACATGCTTCGCTTTCCGGCCAGCCTGCGCCCAACCCATCGAAAGGACATCCCATGCCGCAAAACATCACCAAGGGCGTCAAGGCGCTGATGGCGGAGGCCAACGGCCTTGTCGAGACCATGAGTGTCGCGGAGGCAAAGCAGAAGGCACTGGACGAGAATTATGTCTTCATCGACCTGCGCGACATCCGCGAGCTGCAGCGCTCCGGCATGATCCCCGGCGCCTTCTCCTGCCCGCGGGGCATGCTGGAATTCTGGATCGACCCGGACAGCCCCTACCACAAGCCGGTGTTCAACCAGGACAAAACTTACGTGTTCTACTGCGCCAGCGCCTGGCGCTCCGCGCTCAGTGCCAAGGCCGCGATGGAGATGGGGCTGAAGCCGGTTGTGCATCTGGAGGGCGGCTTCACCGAATGGGCCAAGCAGGGCGGCCCGGTGGTGCCGCGCGAGGGCTGAGCGCGGGCGGCGGGTGAAGGGATGGCGGCGGCCTGCCCGGCGCCCAGGCGGCATGGACCGGGCCCTTACAGGGTTGCGGTGATCCATGGCGGCCCCGGTGCCGCCGGGGAGATGGCGCCCGTGGCGCAAGAGCTGGCCGCCCGCGGCTGGGGCGTGCTGGAGCCGTGGCAGTCGGAAACTTCCGTTGCCGGACAGATCCGCGAGTTGAAACAGCAGTTGGAAGCCGCCTGCCCTGGCCCTGCCGTTCTGATCGGCTTTTCCTGGGGCGCCTGGCTGGCCTGCCGGCTGGCGGCCCGGCATCCTGCGCAGGTTTCCGGGTTGGTCCTGGTGGGCAGCGGGCCTTTCACGGCTGAGCAGGCCGCAGGCATCAGCGCCGCCCGGCAGGCCCGGTTGCAGCCGGAGGAAGGACGGGAGCTAGAGACCCTGTTCCACGGCGGCGGCATGGAGACCCCGGAGGGGCTGGCGCGGGCACTGGAGCTCTTGGAAAAGGCCGAAGCCTTTGCGCCATCAGCCGGAAAGCGCCCGCCCGTTTCCTTTGACCGGCGCATCTTCGAAGGCGTTTGGCCCGAAGCCGCCGCAATGCGCCGCTCCGGCGCCCTGCTGCGCCAGGCCGCGCAGATCCGCTGCCCGGTGACCGCCATTCATGGCGCCTGCGACCCGCATCCCGCCGCCGGTGTTGAACAGCCCCTGCGGCAGGTTCTGCCCGGGCTCCGCTTCCATCTCCTGCAGCGCTGCGGCCACAAGCCCTGGATCGAACGGCATGCCCGGGCAGAGTTCTTCCAACTGCTGGAAAGCAGCCTGCCCCCAGCCTGACGCCCCCCCTTGCATGGTCTCCCGGCCTGCCGCAGCCACCCTGTGCCGGCAGCAGGGCGGAGCGGGCAGCAGGCCGCCTCTCTGCCACACTTCGATTTGAGAACAAATGGCGAACATGCTAATCTTCCCGCATGCCGACTCATCTTCTCGCCCGCCGCCGCCACAAACCCCGCCCCGCGCTTTCCCTGATGGAAGGGATCGCGCTGGAGCACGGCCGCACGCATGAGGCCTGCGGCCCCGCCCGCCACCGCTTTGCGCTCTGGCTGGCCGCCGCGGCCCAGGCGGCAGCTGCCGGGCCGGTGCTGTGGTTTGCACCGCCCGGGAGCAATATCCGGGACGGCCGGCGGCTGAACCCGGACGGGCTGGCAGACTGCGCCAGCCCCGCCCGCCTGCTGTGCATCCATGCCGCCACCGCTGCGGATCTGCTCTGGGCAATGGAAGAAGCCTTGCGCAGCGGCGCAGCCCCTCTGGTGGTGGCGGAGCTGCCGGAACCGCCCGCGATGACCCCGGTGCGGCGGCTGCACCTGGCTGCTGAGGCCGGCGGCAGGCTCGGCCCGGCGCCGCTGGGCCTGCTGCTGACCCCCGGAGAGGGCGGCGCCCAGGGGATCGAAAGCCGCTGGCACCTGGCCCCCGCCCATCATCTCCCCGCCCGCGGCCTGCGGAGCGGCAGCCCTCCGGGCGGCCCCCGCCCGCTCGGCAGCCGGAACTGCTGGATCCTGCAGCGCCTGCGCGCCCGCACCCTGCCACCGCAGCGCTGGCAGGTCAGCCAAGCAGCCGCAGGCCGCCCGCTGAAGGCAGCCCCGGCCTCATCCCGCCCCGCAGATCCCGGCGCTCTCCCGCGCCCGCAGGCAGCCCTGGCTGCGCCAGCACCGCCCTAGCGGCCTTGGGCCCGGCACCGGGCAAAGCCCGGTGCCGGGCCCAACAGGCAGAGGCTTTTGCCAAAAAGCAGGCGCCTGGCGGGAGCCCTCCGCTTCACAACCCCGCGCGGGAATGTGACAGGACCGCCGCGCAAATCCGGGTAAACTCACCCCGCAGCCAGAAAACCGGACAGGAAGGCCCGCATGCGCAAAACCCGGATACACCGGCGGGCCCTGCTCGCCAGCCTGACCGCAGCCTTGCTGGCGCCGCAACAGCTGCCGGCGGCACCGGTCCGCTACCGGCTCGACCCGGACGCCACCGAGGTGCGCTTCACCTTCCGGCTCAGCGGCCAGCCGCAGCACGGCCGGATCCCGGTCCGCGCCGCCCGTATCCGCATCGACCCGCAGAACCTGGCCCGCAGCCAGGCCGACATCACCCTCAACGCCCGCGGTGCCAGAACCGGGCTGATTTTTGCCACCGAAGCGCTGAAAGGTCCTGGCGTGCTCGACACCAGCCGCTTCCCCGAGATCCGCTTCCGCTCCACCCGGGTGCACCTCGGACCGGACGGCAGGCTCTCCGGCGGTGCCCGGATAAACGGAGACCTCACCCTGCGCGGCATCACCCGCCCCCTCGCCCTGCAAGCCGCGCTCTACCGCCGTCCCGGCAGCGCGCCGGATGACCTGCGCGAACTGGATGTTCATCTCTCCGGCCGGCTCAGCCGCGCAGCCTTCGGCGCCACCGGCTTTGCCGAGCTGGTCGCAGACCAGGTGGGCCTGGCGATCCGGGCCCGCCTGCTGCAGGCTGGGTGACAGGCCGCATGATGGGCCGCATGACGGGCGGCACGGCAGGCTGCATGGCGGGCCGTGCTGCACCCGGGAAGCGCGGCAAAAATACCGCCCCGCAAAAATACGACACGGCAATGGCGGAAACCGGCTGGCAATGGCGCCCCAGCCTGTCATGGTCGGCCCGTTATGCGCCTGATCATCTCCTTTGCCGCCCTGTTCCTTTCCGTCATCCTGCTGCAGCTGTCCTCCGGAGGCGTGGGCCCGCTGGATGCCATTTCCGGCTCGGTGCTGAACTTCACCACCACCCAGATCGGCCTCTTGGGCACCGGCCATTTCGTCGGCTTTTTCATCGGCTGCTGGTGGGCGCCGCGGCTGATGGGCAATGTCGGCCATTCCCGCGCCTTTGCGGTCTGCACCGCGCTTGGCGCCATGGGCCTCCTGGGCCATACACTGACCGAAAACCCCTATGCCTGGGCCGGGATGCGCATCGCCTCCGGCGTCTGCATCGCCGGCGCCTACACGGTGATCGAGGCCTGGCTCAACGCCAAGGTCACCAATGAGAACCGCGGCCGCGCCATGGGCACCTACCGGATTGTCGACATGGGGTCCTCGCTGGCGGCGCAGCTGATCATCGCGGTGCTGCCGCCTGCGGTCTATGTGTCCTACAACCTGCTGGCAGTGCTGTGCTGCGCGGCGCTCTTGCCGCTGACGCTGACCAGGGCCAGCCAGCCGGAAACCCCCAACGCGCCGCGGCTCAAGCCCAAGCTGGCCTGGCGCTGCTCGCCGCTGGCCGTGGCCGGCGTGATCGTCGCCGCGCTCAGTTCCGCCTCCTTTCGGATGGTCGGCCCGGTCTATGGCCAGGAAGTCGGCCTTGCCGTGGACCAGATCGCCTTTTTCCTTGCGGCCTTTGTGGCGGGGGGCGCGCTGGCGCAATATCCGATGGGCTGGCTTGCCGACAAATACGACCGCCGCTGGGTGCTGATCTGGCTGTCGGGCGTCGCCATCCTCAGCTGCGGCATCACCATGGCGGCCAGCGGCACCGGCACCCTGGGCGTGATGCTGGCGGCAGGCTTCTTCGGCTTCACCACCTTCCCGATCTTCTCGGTCTCCGCCGCCCACGCCAACGACTTTGCCACCTCAGCCGAGCGGGTCGAGCTGTCGGCGGCGCTGATGTTCTGGTACGCACTTGGCGCCATCGCCTCGCCCTATGTGTCCTCGGCCCTGATCGAGGCCTACGGCCCGCCGGCCCTCTTTGCCTATGTGGCCTGCGGCCATGTGCTGCTGATCGTCTTCGGCCTCAGCCGGATGAAGGTCCGCGCCACCCCGGAAGAGCGCACCAGCTATGTCTATGCGCCGCGCACCTCCTTCACCATCGGCCGCCTGCTGAAACGCTCACGCGAGCGGCGCTAGCGGCGCCCTGCCCGGCGTCAAACGCTGGACAACCCCAACAGCACCAGCAGCCCGCCAATACAGGCCAGCACAACCTTGACCAGCAACAGCCTGAGCGTGCCGGATTCTGTTGGTCTGGTCAGTTCCCCCCAAAACACGATTATCATCGCCATCAGAGCGACAGTTCCCAGGAAAACGGCTTCAAGCTCCATATCACCCTCCTCAACTGCGGTTATCTGAGGGTAATTTTATCCTTTACTTTCAATTATTTGAACGAAATCCAAGCTCGCAGTTTGAACCGCAGCCTGCCGTAAATACCGCCTCCGCACCGGCTGCGCGCCGATCACATTCAAATTTTCTAGAAATTTTGCTATGTCATGTTATCGTATGATCGCTGCACCTGGGACTTGGAAACACACAAAAAAACAACTGGTATCGACTGGTATCGAAAATACCCGTGTGTTCGGGACGTATCTCGCGGCATATCAATAGATTGCACTGCAAACCGGATGCAGTGCAAGCGAAGTTAGGTGCGCTGATTTTTCTTGGCAGCGCACGCCAGCAGAGGCGGAACACGGACGTGAGCAGCGACGAGCACATGCCAGACGATTCGCCTGAACAGGTGATCGAAAACTTCCTGGAACAGCTCGACGACTGCTATCTGCCTCTTAGTAAGGCCGTGCGGAAGGTCCACAGGGCCACCGGTCTTCTGCCGGGTGATGACCCGAAATATAACGATATCCGGGACAGCCTCCAAATGATGGCTGAGCTTTTCGGCGTGTTTCCGCAAAGAAGTGTTGCGCAAACTCCGCAACCAGAGCCGGCCCCGGAAAAGGGCCGTAAACGCAACAAGAGAAACCGTGCCGTCGACTATGGCCTCCTTCAAACCTTTCACTATCGGCCGCAATTCGGGCTGGCGATTGGCCAGACTACCCTGCTGACCGTGGCTCAATCCATTGACCCGAATGTGAAAAAACCTTCGCTGATCTCCAAGCTGAACCGGTGGAAAACCAGTGGCTGGCTGACCTGGCGCGAGTCGACGGACATTGAACTGACAGAGGCAGGCATCGCTGAGCGGAGCAAACTCAAGAACATCCTCCAAGCAGAGGACGTGGTGAACAAAACCAGCTGTTTGCAAGAGGTTGAGGCCGCCATCACAAGTGTTCTCGGCCTGCGCGGCAGCCTGGAATGACGGGCCGGCAAAGAACCGGCCCAGACATTCGGGCGCGGGCCGCATGGGCGCGCGCCCGAATGCCGGCCTTACTGGCCCCGGGCGGCCTCCTCTGAAACCTCCTCTGCCGCGCCATTCAGCAGCGGCACCTCAGCCGCTTCGGCCTCTTCCGCCTCCGGTTCCACGCCCAGCGCCTGGCTGGCAACACCGCTGACGCCGTTTTCCATCGACAGGCCCAGCTCCTCGCCCAGCTTCTTCAGCGCGGGCATCTGCACCGCCATGCCCATGATCGAGTCCAGCGCCTGATTCACCACCGGCTTCTCCGCGCCATTGCCAGCCCCTGCCGCAGTATAGGGCGCACCGGCGCCGATGCCGCTGACCTGATGGATCTTGATCGAGTCGATCTTCTCCGCCGGTTTCACCATCTCGGTGATGATCGCGGGCATCGCCTCGATCCGGGCCAGGTCGATCTTCATCCGGATCAGCTCGCCCGACAGCGCGTTTTCGGCATCGACAATCGCGCGCTTGCCTTCCGCTTCGGCCAGCATGTCGTTCTTCTTGGCCTCGGCGCGGATGTTCAGCGCATCGGCCTCGGCCTGTGCTTCCTCGCGGCGGGCTTCGGCGCGGTCGGCGGCGGCTTCCTTCTCGGCCTGGGCGGCCAGGCGGATACCGGTGGCCTGACGCTCCGCCTCGCGGGTGGCCTCGATCAGGGTGATTTGCTTCTGACGTTCGGCCTCGGCCACTTCGCGGGCGGTTGCCACGGCCTCGGTCGCCTTGGTTGCCTCGGCCCGCGCCAGGTCGGCAGAGGCCCGCGCCCGGCTTTCTTCCTCGGACTTCTGCTGGATGATGATCTGGCGCTCCTGCTCTGCCACCTCCAGCTCGCGCTCCTTGGTGATCTCCGCCTCGCGGACCGAACGTTCCTTGGCAATCTCCGCGTCGCGGATCTTCCCCTCCCGGGCGATCTCAGCCGAGCGGATGGCCTCCTCGCGGGCAATCCGCGCCCGTTCGGTTTCGCGCATCGAGTCCTCCCGCCGCTGGGCCACCTCGGCCTCCTGCGCGGCCTTCATGGTCTCGATCTGCTGGGCCTGCTCGATCTTGGCCTGCTCCTCGTCCTGCTCGATGGCCAGACGCTGCCGCTCCGCCTCCATCGCGGCGCGGCGCACGGCCACTTCTGCCTCGGCATCGATCTGGGCGCGTTCCTTCTTGGAGGTGGCAATCACCTCTGCCAGCTTGCGCATCCCCACGGCGTTAAAGGCGTTGTTTTCGTCCAGCGCCTCAAACGGGGTCTGGTCCAGCGCGGTCAGCGAGACGGATTCCAGCGACAGACCGTTTTTCAGCAAGTCCTCGGACACCGCATTCTGCACCTCCTGAACAAAATCGGCGCGGTTTTCATGCAGCCCGTCCATGGTCATCTGCGCCGCCACAGCACGCAGACCGTCAACCAGTTTGCCTTCGATCATCTCGCGCAGCTGCTCGACATCAAAAGTCCGGTCGCCCAGCGTCTGCGCGGCGCGGGCAATACCCTCGACCGTCGCCATGACCGAGACATAGAACTCGACCCCGACATCAACGCGCATCCGGTCCTTGGTGATCAGCGCGCCGTCATTGTTGCGCTGCACTTCCAGGCGCAGGGTTTTCATGTTGACCGGGCTCACCTCATGCAACAGCGGTATAACCATTACGCCGCCATCCATGATGACCTTCTTCCCGTTGGCACCAGTCCGAACGAGGCTGATTTCACGGGAAGACCGTTTGTAGATACGGTTCAGAACAAGACCGATCAGAAGAAGCAAAACCAATGCCGACGCAACGGCAATGAGAATAAATGGAAATTCCATGCGGAATACCTCCTTGGATAATAGGATTTTTTGGTTTGTTGGTTTCAGTCAGCCGGGCTGATCAGCCCAGCGGGTCACTCGGACAGAGGGATCAGCACAAACCGGTCCTTTCGGCGGTCGCGCATCACCAGCACCTCGGTGCCCTGGGCCAGCTCCTCGCCAGCCGCGAAGGGTTCGGCACGCAGATAGTGGGCATTACCGTAGCCATCCATGACGCGCACCTCGGCCGGGCGGCCTTGCGCAGCAGTGCCTTGGGTGATCACCCCGCGGCGGCGGCCCAGGCTGCGCATCGACAGCGCCTCGGTCTCGGTCTGCGGCAAGAGACGGGCAAAAACCCCGCCAAAGCCGCGCGCAAACCACAGGCCAAAGGCACCGGCAGGCAGCCCCGCCATCCAGGCAGGCGCGGTGAAGCCCAGGTAGGACTTCAGCACCATCTGCAGGCCGATGCCGCTGAGGCCAAAGCCCATCAGCAAGGCTGCCAGCCAGATCAGCGTCGGCACTTTCCCCAGCCCCAGCCAGGACGCCAGGCTGCCCGAGGCATCTGCCGCCCCGGCACCGTCCGGCGCGTCCACACCGTCCAGATCTGCAAGATCGATGTCTCCCAGATCGCCCAATGCATCCGCAGCGGCATCGGCGCCCAGGTCCCCCAGGCCGCCAGCATCCGGAAACTCGCCGAGGTCAGCACCCTCTGCCGCGTCCAGCCCCGCATCGCCGTCGCTGCCGATCAGGCTGCCGCCCAGCAAGAGCGCCGCCAGCTCCAGCACCGCCAGACCGCCCAGCAGCGCCAAAGCAAGGGAGAACGGCGCAAAGGCGCCATCAAGCAGAAAATCAAACACCGATGAATTGCCCCTCAATTGTATGCATTGGTATACAAAACATGTGGTAACGCCCTCGTGACGTTTCAAGGGTTTAAGATAGAAATTCGCACCCCATGAGTGCGCCAGCCGTTATCCCGGATCAAGCGCGAACTGCCGCCGCGCCCCTTATTTCCCGCGATTTCAGCACACGGGGTTTCCGCCGCTGCCTGCATAGGCTAGACGGGCCTTTGACGCATTACCTGGATGGATGGCATGGCACGCATTCTGATCACCTCGGCAATCCCCTACATCAACGGGATCAAGCATCTGGGCAACCTGGTGGGCTCGCAGCTGCCCGCCGACCTTTATGCCCGGTTCCAGCGCGGACGCGGCAATGAGGTGATGTTCCTCTGCGCCACCGACGAGCACGGCACCCCCGCGGAACTGGCCGCCGCCAAGGCAGAGAAGCCGGTGGCGGAATATTGCGCCGAAATGCATGCCGTCCAGTCCGAGATCGCCAAGGGCTTTGCGCTGTCGTTCGACCACTTCGGCCGTTCCTCCAGCCCGCAGAACCACGCGCTGACCCAGCATTTTGCCGGCAAGCTGGCCGAGGCGGGCCTGATCCGCGAAGTGACCGAGAAGCAGGTCTACTCCAACGCCGACGGCCGGTTCCTGCCGGACCGCTATATCGAGGGCACCTGCCCCAACTGCGGCTATGAAAAAGCCCGCGGCGACCAATGCGAGGAATGCACCAAGCAGCTGGACCCGACCGACCTGATCAACCCGCGCTCGGCCGTTTCCGGCTCCACCGACCTGGAAGTGCGCGAGACCAAGCACCTCTATCTGTGCCAGTCGCAGCTGAAGGATCAGCTGGACGCCTGGATCGACAGTAAGAACGACTGGCCGGTGCTGACCACCTCTATCGCCAAGAAGTGGCTGCATGACGGCGACGGCCTGCAGGACCGCGGCATCACCCGCGACCTGGACTGGGGCGTGCCGGTCAAGAAGGGCGACGCGGACTGGCCGGGCATGGAAGGCAAGGTCTTCTACGTCTGGTTCGACGCGCCGATTGAATATATCGCCGCTTCGCGCGAATGGGCCGATACCAACGGCAAGACGGACGCCGACTGGCAGCGCTGGTGGCGCACCGACAAAGGCGCCGAGGACGTGAAATACGTCCAGTTCATGGGCAAGGACAACGTCCCCTTCCACACCCTCAGCTTCCCGGCCACCATTCTGGGCTCGGGCGAGCCGTGGAAGATGGTCGACCACCTGAAATCGTTCAACTACCTGAACTACGACGGCGGCCAGTTCTCGACCTCGCAGGGGCGCGGTGTGTTCATGGACCAGGCGCTGGAGATCTTGCCTGCCGACTACTGGCGCTGGTGGCTGCTGAGCCACGCGCCGGAAAGCAGCGACTCTGAGTTCACTTGGGAGAATTTCCAGCAGTCGGTGAACAAGGATCTGGCGGACGTGCTGGGCAACTTTGTCAGCCGCATCACCAAATTCTGCCGCTCCAAGTTTGGCGAGGAAGTTCCCGCTGGCGGCGAACACGGCGAGCAGGAGCAAGCGCTGATTGCCGAACTCACCACCCGCATCCGCGCCTATGAAGGCCATATGGAGGCGATGGAGGTGCGCAAATCGGCGCAAGAGCTGCGGGCGATCTGGGTCGTGGGCAACGAGTACCTGCAATCCGCCGCGCCCTGGTCGGTGTTCAAGGAAGACCCCGAGCGCGCCGCCGCACAGGTCCGCCTGGGCCTGAACCTGATCCGGCTTTACGCGGTGCTGTCGGCGCCCTTCATCCCGCAAGCCAGCGACAAACTGATGGCGGCGCTGAACTCAGACAACCGCAGCTGGCCCGAGGACGTGGCAGCGGCGCTCTCTGCCCTGCCCGCGGGCCACGGCTTTACCGTGCCGGAGGTGCTGTTTGCCAAGATCACCGACGAGCAGCGCGAAGAGTGGCAACAGCGCTTCTCCGGCACCCGCAGCTAAGCTCTGCAACTCAGGAATACCCCAAGGCCGCCCCGCCGGGCGGCCTTTTCTTTTGCCGCATCCCTTTGGCAGACCATAAAAATCAATCCCTACTAAAAAACTCAGATTGACATACCTGAGTGAATAATTCAGGTATACGGCATTCCAGCCAGCCTGACTCGGTTCAGGCGAGCCCGAGTGTCATTATTCAATCGAGATCGCCACCATGCCGAACGGAGACAGCCGCCTGCGCGGCCCCCTGCACAAGGACCCGGAAGCAGACGACATGCGCCAGTTGTGGCCGCAGGTCTTTGCCCCTTCCGGCGCTCTGTCCGGCTTCTGTCTGGAATGGCTTCTGGACAGGGCGGAATTCAGCAATGGGCGGAAGTCATGAACCAGATCGCATCCAAGCCGGTACCCACCACCGCAACCACCGAAGTGTTTCCCACCTACCACGCCGAGGACCTGACCCGCGGCGGCGCGCAGGCCCGCATCCTGCTGAACGGCCAGATCTATTCGCTGCGCATCACCCGCGCGGGCAAGCTGATCTTGACCAAGTAAGGCGCCGCACATGAGCCCTGCGCAATCCACTCCCCGTGGCGGCGTCACCGTCGGCACCCTGTCCGATCTGCCGCCGCTGGAAGCCGGCGCCGTGATCTACCTGCGCCACTGGTTTTCCGGCTCCGAGACCCGGGAGCAAATGCGCCGCGACTTTGAGGTGAACTTCGGCCCTGAAATGGCCGAAGCGGCGTTCGAGGCCTTCGGGTTCCTCTGCAACTTCTGCGCCGCCCACGGCCGCCGCCCGCTGGTGCGCCACGGCATGAGCTGCAAATGCCTGGGCGCCGATGAAAACTGCTTTGCCAACCTGCTGGCCTCCGCTGCCGAGGGCCAGGACGATGACGCCCGTATCCTCGCCTCGCTAATCGTCACCCCGCACAAGGCGCAGGAGCTGACGCAGCTTGCCGCTGACTGCGGCCTGCTGCTGCAACAGATCATGACCCCGCATCTGCCGCAGCAACCAGCGCGGCCCGCGGCGGCCACCCTACACTGAATTCCAAAGCAACCAAGGACTTAGCTGATGAAATCCCTGTTTCTCGCGGGCACTGCCCTCGCCGGTCTCGCCTTTGGCGCCACAACTGCCCTTGCCGCTGACAAGGCTGCGGTGCTGACCAATTACGCCAATATCGCCGAGGCCAAATACCAGGACAGCCTGATCACCGCGCAAGCGCTGAAGGCCGCCGTTGACACGCTGGTCGCGCATCCCTCGGCCGAAAACCTGGAAGCCGCCCGCGCTGCCTGGATCGCCGCCCGGGTGCCTTACCAGCAATCCGAGGTGTTCCGTTTCGGCAACGCCATCGTTGACGACTGGGAAGGCAAGGTGAACGCCTGGCCGCTGGACGAGGGCCTGATCGACTATGTCGACGCCTCCTATGGCGGGCCGAGCGACGAAAACACCCTGGCGGCGCTCAATGTGATCGCCAACCCCAGCTTTGAGCTGTCGGGCAAGGTGATCGACGCGGCCAAGATCACCCCAGAGCTGCTGGAAGGCGCCCTGCATGAGGCCGACGGCATCGAAGCCAATGTCGCAACCGGCTACCACGCCGTCGAGTTCCTGCTTTGGGGACAGGACCTGAACGGGACTGAAAACGGCGCAGGCGACCGCCCCTGGACTGACTTTGCGGCCGGTGAAGACTGCACCAACGGCAACTGCGGCCGCCGCGGCGAATACCTGCAGGCCGCCACCGATCTGCTGGTGTCCGACCTGGAATGGATGGCTGCGCAATGGGCCGCCTCCGGCGAAGCCCGCACCGCCCTGCTGGGCGACCCAGAGGCCGGCATTTCCGCAATGCTGACCGGCATGGGGTCGCTGTCCTATGGCGAACAAGCCGGTGAGCGGATGCGCCTGGGCCTGATGCTGAACGACCCGGAAGAAGAGCATGACTGCTTCTCCGACAACACCCACAACAGCCACTACTATGATGGCCTGGGCGTGCAGAACGTCTATCTGGGCGAATACGTGCGGGTGAACGGCGCGCTGGTCTCCGGTCCCTCCCTGTCCGATCTGGTGGCCGCCAAGGACGCGGATCTGGACGCCGAAATGCGCGGCAAGCTGTCCACCACCATGCAGGCGCTTGGCCGCATCAAATCCACCGCCGAAGCAGGCACCTCCTACGACCAGATGCTGGCGCAGGGCAATGTCGCTGGCGAGACATTGGTCATGGGCGGCGTCAACGGTCTGATCGACCAAACCCGTTCCATCGAGCGCGTCGTGAAACTGCTCAATCTGGACGGGCTTGAATTTGAAGGTTCCGACAGCCTGGATAATCCTTCGGCAGTCTTCGAATAAACGCGCGTGACACACTTAACGAGCTGAACCATCAATCAGGAGCCGGCCGCCATCGGCGGCCCGGCTCCTCTCCGGAAAAAGACCCCCATGAACATCAAAACTTCCGCGGCGCTGGCCCTCAGCGCCCCCGTCTTCCTGTGCGCAAACGCAGCCCTGGCCCAGGGTTTCAGCTGGGAAGGCGAAATCGAGCTGGCCAATGAAAGCGTCGTCTCTTCCGATGACGCCACCGCCGAGATCCGCGACACTTTTGCCGTGATCACCGCCTCCGGCGCCTATAGCTTTGGCAATGGCGTGGAGCTGTTTGCCACCGTTACCGCCGAGTCGCTGACTGACGCCGCTGATGACCGCACCTTTGATGATATGGGCGTCTATATCGAAGAGCTGGGCGTCTCCTTCGGCATCGGTGAAGCCACCACCGTTTCGGTGGGTAAGCTCGCGCCCGCCTTTGGCACCGCCTGGGACGACGCGGCGGGTTACTTCGGCAGCGCCATCGCCGAGGATTACGAGCTTGTCGAGCAAATCGGCATCCTGGCCGATGTCGAACTGAACGGTGCGGGCACCCTGTCCTTTGGCGTGTTCTATGCAGATGACAGCGGCCTCAGCCGTTCTGTCGGCTATGACCGCGGCCGCACCAGCACCGCGGACGGCGGCGCAGGCAACACCGGCACTCTCGACAACTTTGCCATCCAGTGGAGCCAGGAAGCCGGCGATACCCGTTTCCACATCGGCGCCCGCCACCTCAGCGCAGGAACCGGCGATGTGGATGACGAGCAGGGCTTCGTGGCCGGCCTTGCGCATGCCTTCGACGGCGGCTTTGACGTCTATGGCGAAATCGCCTCCTTCTCCAACGCGGGCGGTACCGCCAATGACGCGCTTTATGCCACCCTCACCGGCGCCTACACCATCGGCAGCGTCACCCTGTCCGGCGGCTACGTGCACCGCGACCTGGACACTTCCGGCGAAACCGACCTCCTCACCATCGGCGCCGACTACGAGTTTCAAAGCGGCGCCACCTTGGGCGGCGGCATTGCCCGCGTCGACGAAGACGGCACCAAAAGCACCGTTCTCGGCGTGAACCTGATCATCCCGCTCGGCGCCTGAGCTTTCCCTCGGTGACGTTTTGGCATCCCCTGAACACCACCAAACTCAAGGGCCGCGTTCTGCGCGGCCCTTTTTTGTTCGCGGTTTGCGGCCGCGCCGCCCAATCCCAAGTATTTTACTCTGAATACTCCTTGAAACCCCAGCATTTCTGTCAGATATATTTTCCAACGGAATCACTTGGCCTTTGGCACCAGCGAGCAAGGACGCGAGCAGCATGATCATCTGCCACTGCACGCATATATCGGACCACGACATCCACGCCGCCATCGACTGGATGCGAAGTGCTGACCCTGAAACGATAATTACACCCGGTAAGATCTATCACGCGCTGGGGAAATCCGCCGATTGCGGCGGCTGCATGCCGCTTTTTCTCGACACCATGAGGTCCAACGCTAAGCTGAGCGTGCCTGCCCAACTGCAAAATTTACGGGCAGGGAAAACTCAGGAGAGCGTATATGAAGGGCGACCCCAAGGTCATAGATTATCTCAATAAAGCACTGCGCCACGAGCTGACCGCGGTCAGCCAGTACTGGCTGCATTACCGGCTGCAGGACGATTGGGGTCTGGGCAGCATGGCCAAGAAAAGCCGCGAGGAAAGCATCGAGGAGATGCAGCACGCGGACAAACTGATTGAAAGGATTCTGCTGCTCGAGGGCCACCCGAACCTTCAGAAACTGGACCCGCTGCGGATCGGCCAGACGCCCAAGGAAACCCTGGAAGCGGACCTCGCCGCCGAAGTGGACGCCCGCGCGCTCTACAAAGAGGCCCGCGAGGTCTGCCAGGCCGCCGGCGACTATGTCACCATGAAGCTATTTGAAGAGCTGATGGCGGATGAAGAAGGCCATATCGACTTCCTCGAAACGCAGCTTGATTTGCATGACCGGATCGGCGCCGAAAACTATGCCCAGCTCAACGCCACCAAGATGGCGGACGTGGAAGACTGACATCGCACTGGCTGCCGCGCTTGCGGCGGCCACCCCGCTTGCGGCGCAGGACCTGGCCGGCAAATACCAGGCCGAGCCGCATCTCTCCTCCCTGCCCCGCAGCGATGCAGAACGCGCCCGGATTGCCAGTGTCACCGCGCCGGCTGCGGATTTCACCAAACCGGAAGCCTTCGAAGACCTGCCTGCGGGCGCGGCCACCGTGCGTGCGCGCAGCGATGACGAGGCCTTCTCGCAGCATTCCGCCAACCTCAGCTTCGAGCAGGAGCTGGAGTTCAAGCTCGGCAACGGGCTGTTCAAGAAGATCTGGGTGTTCTCACCGGCCTCGACCAAGGCCTCCGACGGGCTGGGGCCGCTCTACAACGCCCGCTCCTGCCAGCGCTGCCACCTGAAAGACGGCCGCGGCCATGTGCCGGAGCAACCCGATTACGACTCCACCGCCATGTTCCTGCGTGTCTCCACTCCGGGTCCGGTACCGCCGCAGCTGCAGGAGATCACCGATTACATCGGCACTGCACCCGATCCCAATTACGGCACCCAGCTGCAGGATTTCTCTGCCCCCGGCATCGCACCCGAATACAAGCTGCAAGTGGACTATGAGGAATTCGAGGTCGCGCTGAACGGCGGTGACACCGCCACCCTGCGCCGCCCCAGCTATAGCGCCGCAAACCTCGGCTACGGCCCGCTGGCCGAGGGCGCCATGCTCTCCCCCCGCGTTGCCCCGCCGATGATCGGCCTGGGCCTGCTGGAAGCCATCCCGGCCGCCGACATCCTGGCCCATGCCGATGAGGACGACGCCGACGGCGACGGCATCTCCGGCCGCGCCAACCTGGTCTGGTCGCCTGAGTTCGGCCAGATCATGCTGGGACGCTTCGGCCTCAAGGCCGGCACCCCGACGGTGCACCAGCAGTCCGCAGGCGCCTTCTCCGGTGACATCGGCATCTCCACCCCGCTGTTCCCGGCCCATGCCGGCGAATGCACGGATCTGCAGACGGAATGCCAGGCCGCCCCGCACGGCGGCGGTGATTCCCGTGAAACCGAGATTGACCAGCCCAACATGGACCTGGTCACCTTCTACAGCCGCAACCTCGGCGTCCCTGCCCGCCGCAACACCGGCGATCCCAAGGTGCTGCGCGGCAAACAGATGTTCTACGACACCGGCTGCGCCGCCTGCCATGTGCCGAAATACGTGACCCACCGGCTGGAGGACCGCCCGGAGCAGAGCTTTCAGCTGATCTGGCCCTATTCCGATCTGCTGCTGCACGACATGGGCGAGGGCCTCGCCGACAATCGCCCCGAAGCCCGCGCCACGGGCCGCGAGTGGCGCACGGCGCCGCTCTGGGGGATTGGCCTCACCCAACAGGTCTCGCCCCGTGCCACCTTCCTGCACAACGGCCGCGCCCGCAGCCTGCTGGAGGCCATCCTGTGGCACGGCGGCGAGGCGGAAGCGGCCAAGAACCGCGTCGTGGGGCTGGCACCGGAAGACCGGGCCGCCCTGATCACTTTCCTGGAAAGCCTCTGATCCCATGCGCAAACTTGCCCTCTCCCTGGCCCTGGCCTTCGCCGCCGCCCCGATCGCCGCCGCAGAACCCGCGGAGCAGATCGTGGGCCAGCTGATCCTGCCCGCCTTCCAGGAGCTGGCAGCAGGCTCCGCCGCCCTGGCCCAAGCGGCCGAGGCAGATTGCGCCCCGGACTCCGGAACATTGCGCGCGGCCTACGGCCAAGCCTTTGACGCCTGGATCGCCGCCAGCCACTTCCGTTTCGGCCCCACCGAAACGGACAGCCGCGCCTTTGCGCTGGCCTTCTGGCCCGACAGCCGCGGCAAGACGCCCAAGGCGCTTGGCCAACTGATCCGCAAGGAAGACCCCGGTGTCGCCGACCCGGCCCAATTCGCCACCTACTCCATCGCCGCCCGCGGGTTCTACGCGCTGGAGTACCTGCTTTATGACCCCCAGCTTTCGGCGGCCGGCAGCGACGCTTACCGCTGCACCCTGACCCGCGCCATCAGCACCGGCATCGCCATCACCACCCAGGCCATCCAGGCGGACTGGGAGCAAAACTACGCCGCCGAGATGCGCAGCCCCGGCAACCGCTATCAGAATGACGCTGAGGTTATCCAGGAGCTGTTCAAGGCCCTCAACACCGGCCTGCAAGTACTGGACGGCATGCGCCTGGGCCGCCCGCTGGGCACATTTGAAAAGCCCCGCCCCAACCGCGCCGAGGCCCGCCGCTCGGGCCGCAGCCTGCACCATGTGCTGGTCTCGCTGAACGCGCTGGAGCCTCTGGCCCTGGCCCTCGCGGATGGCAACGCGGACCTGCAAGCCAAGATCACCGCGGGCTTTGCCACGGCCCGCATGAAGGCGGAAAACCTCGGCGACCCGGTCTTTGCCGGCGTGGCCGATCCCGCCAGCCGCTTCCGCATCGAATCACTGCAGCAGGAGGTCAAGGATCTGCGCCGCCTGATGGCTGATGAACTCGGCCCCGCACTGGGCGTCGCGGCCGGTTTCAACGCGCTGGACGGCGACTAAGGGAAAGCAAGCACCATGACCTCCCGCCGCGGATTTCTGTCCGGCCTTCTCGCCACCGGCCTTGCCCCGCAAACCACCTGGGCCAGCGCCGGCAGCCCGGACTTTCTATCGGCAGGCAAAGACGCGGGCGGAGATTTCCTGCTCGCAGGCCTCAGCGCCAGCGGAGCGGTCCTATTCCGCCACCCCCTGCCCGCCCGCGGCCACGCCGCCGCGGCCCATCCCCTCCGCCCCGAGGCGGTGGCCTTTGCCCGCCGCCCGGGCCGCTTTGCCGATGTGATCGACTGCCGCAGCGGCGCCTCCATTGCCCGGCTGCAGCCCCCCTCGCACCATCACTTTTACGGCCACGGCACCTTCTCGCCGGATGGCAGCCGCCTGTTCACCACCGAAAACGATTATGAAAACGCCCGCGGTGTGATCGGCGTCTGGGACGCGTCAGACGGCTACCGGCGGATCAGCGCCTTCGCCTCCGGCGGCATTGGTCCGCACGATATGCTTCTGCGCCGGGACGCGCCGGGGCTGGTGGTGGCCAATGGCGGGATTGAGACCCACCCGGACAGCGGCCGCGCCAAGCTGAACTTGGCCGTCATGCGCCCGAACCTCAGCTATCTGAGCCTGGACGGCACCCTGCAAGAGCAGATGGAATTGCCGCGGGAACTGCATCTGAACTCGATCCGCCACCTGGCTATGCGCGTGGATGGCACCGTGGGCTTTGCCATGCAGTGGCAGGGCGATCTGGGCGAGCAAGTTCCCACCGCGGGCTTGCACCATCCCGGCAACCCGGCGCGCCTTTTGGCTGAGGACGACCCCCGCATCCTGAACATGCAGGGCTACGGCGGCTCCATCGCCTTTTCCGCGGATGGATCGCACATCGGCGTCACCTCGCCGCGCGGCGGGGTGCTGCAAGTGATGGATACGGTTTCCGGCACCCTGCTGCAGGAACACAGGATGCCGGATGTTTGCGGCCTGGCCCCCTCTGCCGCGGGGTTCACCGCCAGCACAGGAACCGGCAGGCTCGTCGCGGTTTCGGACATTGGCCTGCACCCGCTGGACCGCGCGGAGCTGGCCTGGGACAACCACCTGATCCCGCTTAGCTGAGCCCGCTTCCGCCAGAACCAGCCAAGGCGCGCCGAAACCGGCGCGTCTTTTCGTTTTGCGGGCCCGCGAAACCAATACGAAAACAAACCGTGACTCCCTGCACGCAATACGCTAGAGAATTGCAGCGAAAGGAAAGCAAATGGATGCCATTGGCCGTCAGAACGAAATCGTCTCTTTGCTGAACCAGCAGGACCGGGTCGAAGTTGAAGATCTCTCCCGCCGCTTTGGCGTCTCCTTGCAGACCGTGCGCGCGGACCTGCGCGACCTGTCGGCACGCGGTGCGCTGTCCCGCGTCCACGGCGGCGCCGTCCGGGTCAGTTCCGCCGCCAGTCAAGGGTACGAGGACCGGCGCAAGCTGAACGCGGGCAATAAGCTGGCGATGGCAGCCATGGCCGCAGAGGTGATCCCCGACAATTGCTCGCTTTCGCTCAACATCGGCACCTCCACCGAACAGGTTGCCCGGGTGCTGTCCGGCCACAGCGGCCTGACGGTGATTTCCAACAATATAAACATTATCAACATGATGATGGGCGGTCAGGCCAAGGAATTGATCCTGGCCGGCGGCACCGTGCGGCAAAGCGACGGCGCCATCGTGGGCGAGGACGCGGTTGATTTCTTTGGTCGTTACAAGGTGGATTTTGCCGTCATCGGCGCCTCGGCACTGGATGCGGACGGCGCGGTGATGGACCATGACGCCCGCGAAGTGTCTGTCGCCCGCGCCATCCTGAAAAACGCCCGCCAAAAAGTGCTGATCTGCGACGGCAGCAAGTTCGCCCGCTCCGCCCCGGTGCGGATTTGCGACGTGGCGGATCTGGACGTCGTCATCACCGACCGGCCCGTGCCGGCAGAATTTGCCGAGGCCGCACAGGCCGCCGGCACCCGCATCCTGACCGCAGGACAAAACGAAAGCAGCGAAAATGACTGATGCACCCGTCACAGACCTTTTCATCATCGGCGGCGGCATCAACGGCTGCGGCATCGCCCGCGACGCGGCCGGCCGCGGCCTGTCGGTGACCCTGGCCGAGATGAACGACCTCGCCTCTGCCACCTCCTCGGCCTCGACCAAGCTGTTCCACGGCGGCTTGCGCTACCTGGAATACTTCGAGTTCCGCCTGGTCCGCGAAGCGCTGATCGAACGCGAGGTGCTGCTGAAGATGATGCCGCATATCTCCTGGCCGATGCGCTTTGTGCTGCCGTTTCACAAGGACATGCGGTTCGACAGCGAGACCCCTACGTCCAAGCTGCTGACAACCGTCATGCCCTGGATGAAGGGCCGCCGCCCGGCCTGGCTGATCCGCCTGGGGCTGTTCCTCTACGACTCGCTTGGAAAACGCAGCATCCTGCCCGGCACCGCCAAGCTGGACCTGGCAGCCGACCCGGCGGGCCTGCCGCTGAAGAGCAAATTCAAGACCGCGTTTGAATATTCCGACTGCTGGATCGAGGACGCCCGGCTGGTGGTGCTGAACGCCCGCGACGCCCAGGCCCGCGGCGCAGAGATCCTGACCCGCACCGAAGTACTGTCAGCAGACCGCCACGCCGGTCACTGGGTGATCCGCACCAGGGACCACGCCACCGGCGAAGAGATGGAACACCGCGCCAAGATGCTGGTCAACGCGGGCGGCCCCTGGGTGGCCGACGTGCTGCACCAGAAGCTGGGCCAGAACAGCCGCGAGAACGTGCGCCTGGTGCGCGGCAGCCATATCGTGGTGCCGAAACTGTTCGACCATGGCCGCTGCTACTTCTTCCAAGGCACCGACGGGCGGATCATCTTCGCCATCCCCTATGAGGGCGACTTCACTCTGATTGGCACCACCGACGCCGACCATCCGGACCCGGACACCGCGCCGCAGTGCACCGAGGCCGAGCAGGACTATCTGGTTGATTTCGCATCGCAATACTTCGAGCAGCCGCTAAGCCGCGAGGACATCGTCTGGACTTACTCCGGCGTCCGCCCGCTTTATGATGACGGCGCCAGCTCGGCCACCGCAGCAACGCGTGAATACGTGCTGACATTGGACCAGGCGCAGGCACCGCTCTTGAATGTGTTTGGCGGCAAGATCACCACCTACCGCAAGCTGGCCGAGGCGGCGCTGGCAAAGATCGGCGAGGTCTTCCCGCAGCTGCCCGCCGACTGGACCGCGGGCGCGGCCCTGCCGGGCGGTGATTTCCCGGTGGCAGATGTGGAAAAGCTGAAAACCCGGCTCGCCAAGGAATACCCCTTCCTGACGCCCTATTGGGCGGCCCGGCTGATCCGTGCTTACGGGCTGGAGGCCTGGGCGGTACTGGGCGATGCCAAATCCGCCGGTGATCTGGGCCAGGACTTTGGCGCCACCATCACCACCCGCGAGCTTGACTGGGCAATTGCCCGGGAATGGGTGCGCGCAGGCGACGACTATCTGTGGCGCCGCACCAAGCTGGGCCTGCGCCTGGATAAGGCGCAGCGCGCCGCGGTGGATGCCTATATCAGCGAGAAAGCCGCGAGGCTGGCGGCTTAAGCGCGGAGGCAGGCGGGGCATCAAGACACGAGGGCACTCCCGCCCCTTTTCAAGGAACCAGAGGTTCCCTGAAAAGCATTGGGCCGGGCGGGGGCGCTGCCGCAGGCAGCGCCCCCGCCCCCGGCGATTTGCAAAGCAAAGCGCAAAACCTCAGGCCCGATCGGATTTGCCGCCTTTTGCCGCCTGTAAGAGATTAAAACTCCACACCCTTTTGCGCCTTCACCCCGGCGCGGAACGGGTGCTTGATCTGCCCCATCTCGGTCACCAGATCGGCGATCTCGATCAGCTCCTCCTTGGCGTTGCGCCCCGTCAGCACCACATGGGTCATCGGCGGTTTCTGCTCCACCAGGAACTCCAGCACCTCTTCCAGGTCCAGATACTCATAGCGCAGCGCAATGTTGATCTCATCCAGCAGCACCATGGTGTTACGCTCGTCCAGGATCATCTCCTTGGCCTTCTCCCAGCCCTTCTGCGCAGCAGCGATGTCCCGCGCCTTGTCCTGGGTCTCCCAGGTAAAGCCTTCGCCCATCGCGTAGAACTGGCAGAGATCGCTGAAGTTCTCCTCGATCAGGGTACGCTCGCCGGTCTGCCAGGCGCCCTTGATGAACTGCACCACGGCAGAGGGCATCCCATGCGCAATGCAGCGCATGATCATGCCGAAACCAGAAGACGATTTCCCCTTGCCCGGTCCGGTATGGACGATGATCAGGCCCTTCTCGCCCTCCTTGGTCTTCATCATCCGGTCGCGCGCGGCCTTCTTCTTGGCCATCTTCGAGGCGTGGCGGGCGGCTTCTTCCTCTGAAATGACGGTTTCAGACTTTTCGCTCATGGTGTGCTCCAGCTGTTTGACCCCATGTCTTGACAAAGAAGCCTGCCATAGCGCAAGGGGGTTCCGCTGGTTCCTGTGAAAACAGGCGAAGAGGGAATGTGAAGGCCGCAAGGCTCAAGCACAGCCGCCCCCGCGACCGTGACCGGATGAGGCCGCCATGCCACTGGGAGATCACCCCCGGGAAGGCAGGATGGCCGGCAAGGCCCCCGTGCCTTGGCATCCGCAAGCCGGGAGACCTGCCAGCAAGAGGAGAGATCAACGGGCAGACGGGGTGTTCTGCGACCGGGTGAGGGGCTGGCACGAGACAGTTCCTTTTCGGCCATCCCGCATGCCCTGCCGCGACAGGAGGCGCGCCGATGGCTGACGATATGGCGGATCAAGCTGCCAGCAAACCGGGACCGGTCACCCTGACCGTGTGCCTCACTTGCCGCAACGAAGGCGCCGACCCCGAGGCGACCCGCCCCGGCACCTTGCTGCATGACGCCCTGAAAGAGGCCGGCATGCCCGAGGGCGTTACCTTGCGCGGTGTCAAATGCCTGTCAGCCTGCTCGCGCAGCTGCACCGTGCTGCTGACCGGCGGCGAGGAACGCTGGAGCTATGTCTACGGCGACATGGACCCGGAGGAGCATATCCCAGAGATCCTGGCAGGCACTGCCGCCTATGCCGCCACCGCCGACGGCCTGGTGCCCTGGCGCGAGCGCCCCACCGCATTCCGCAAACAATCCGTTGCCCGCATCCCGCCGGCCGCCTTCCCTTCCGAGGAGTAATCATGAGCGATCTCAACAAGATCCCCGTCACCGTCATCACCGGCTTCCTGGGTGCAGGCAAGACCACCCTGATCCGCCACCTGATGCAGAACCCGCAAGGCAAGCGCCTGGCGGTTGTGGTGAACGAGTTCGGCACCGCCGGCGTCGACGGCGACATCCTGAAGTCCTGCGCCGATGACAATTGCCCGGCGGAAAACATCATGGAGCTGGCAAACGGCTGCATCTGCTGCACCGTCGCCGATGATTTCATCCCCACCATCGAACAGCTGATGGACCTGCCGGAGAAGCCCGATCACATCGTGATCGAAACCTCCGGCCTGGCCCTGCCCAAGCCGCTGCTGAAGGCCTTTGACTGGCCCGCGATCCGCTCCCGCATTACTGTCGACGGCGTGATCGCCCTGGCCGATGCCGAGGCCGTCGCCAAGGGCCAATTTGCCCCCGACCTGGATGCAGTTGCCGCCCAGCGCGAGGCGGATGACAGCATCGACCACGAAACCCCGCTCTCCGAGGTGTTCGAAGACCAGATCTCCTGCGCTGACATCGTGCTGCTGTCCAAGGCCGATCTGGCCGGCGACGCAGGCGTCGAGAAGGCCCGCGCGGTGATCGAGGCGGAAGCGCCGCGCAAGCTGCCGATCCTGCCGATGAGCGAAGGCGTCATCGACCCGCGCATCATCCTGGGCCTGGAAGCGGCTGCGGAAGATGATCTCGACGCCCGCCCCAGCCACCACGACGGCCACCACAACCATGAACATGACGATTTTGAAAGCATCGTTGTCGAAATGGGCGAAGTCTCCGACCCGGAAGCGCTGCAAAATGCCATCGTGAAACTCGCCCGCGAGCGCAATATCCTGCGCGTCAAAGGCTATGTCGCGGTGGAGGGAAAACCGATGCGGATGCTTGTGCAGGCCGTGGGCGAACGCCTGCGTGCCCAATACGACCAGCCCTGGGGCGCGCAGCCGCGCAAGACCGCCCTGGTGGTCATCGCCGAGCATGACGACATCGACGAACAGGCCATCCGCGCCGAGCTGGGGGCATAAGCAATGCCGGTCTGGCGCATCATTTCCAATGACATAGCCTGGCCGCAGGCCGGGCTGCGCCCGACCCTCCCGTCAAACCGGAGGTTTGCCTTCGGCAAAATGGGAGGGCGCATGCGCTCCCTCCCAGGCTCGGGCGCAGCCCTCAGAGCGCCTAAAGCCTGGCAGAAAGAAAAGGCCTGACCCATGCACGTCGTCTTCCGCGAAAGCCACGGCCTTGACGAGACCGACACCCCGCAGGACCTCGGGCAGACCCCTGCGGACCTGGTGGTGCTGTCCTTCTCCGACAGCGACCTCGGCGCCTTCGCCGCGGGCTGGCACCGGGCGGAGGGCAAACTGCCCAGCCTCCGGGTCGCCAACCTCGTCGCGCTGAAACATCCGTTATCGGTCGACGTCTATGCGGAACAAACACTTGAGGGCGCCAAGGGCGTCCTTGTCCGTCTGATCGGCGGCGAAAGCTACTGGTCCTACGGGCTTGCCACCCTGCAGGACCTGGCCCGCCGCAAGGGCATTGCCCTCGCAATCCTGCCCGCCGACGGGCGCGAGGATGCGCGGCTTGATGAGCTGTCCACCCTGCCCGTCTCCACTCTGCGCCGCCTGCAATCCCTGTGCGACGCCGGCGGCGCCGTTGCCGCCCAGGCAGCACTTGCCCAGCTGTCGCTGGCCGCAGGGCTTTACGCCGGCCCCGTCCTTGGCCTGAAAACCACACCAGAACACGGTTTCTACGACCCGGCCAAGGGCGTGCTCGCCGACCTGCCGCCGCAGGACAAACCGCTGGTGCTGGTGAGCTTTTACCGCTCCTACCTCACCGCGGCCGACACCGCCCCGGTGGATGCCCTGATCGAAGAGCTCCGCGCCCACGGCTACGCCGCCTACGGCGCCTTTGCCGCCAGCCTCAAGGCCCCCGCCGCGGCAGGCTGGCTGCGCGCAAAGCTCCCGGAACTGGCCCCTGCCGCCATCATCAACGCCACCGCGTTTTCCGCCCAGGGCACCGACGGCAGCGCCTCGCCGCTCTCCGCCACCGGCTGCCCGGTGTTCCAGGTCGCCCTCTCCACCGCCCGCCGCAAGGACTGGGCCGAGGCCGACCGCGGCCTCTCGCCCGCCGACCTTGCCATGCACGTGGTCTTGCCGGAGGTCGACGGCCGCATCTTCGCAGGCGTTGTCAGTTTCAAATCCCCGGGCAAGAAAGATCCGGAACTGCAGTATTCCCGCTTTGCCCATCGCGCCGACACAGACCGCATCAAAGCAGCCGTCGACCGCGTTGAAGGCTGGCTCCGCCTCGCGAAACTGCCCAATGCAGACAAACGCCTCGCCCTGATCCTGTCCACCTACCCCGGCCGCGACCACAATCTGGCGCATGCCGTGGGACTGGACGCGCTCGCCTCCTGCGACGAGATCCTGCGCGAGCTGTGGGACCAAGGATACACGGTTGAACCACAGGAAAACACCGGCCTTCGGCTGATGGAAGAGACGCTGAGCGTCCCCCTCTCTGATTACAAAACCGCCCTCTCCACCCTGCCGCAAGACCTGCAAGACAGCTTGTCCGAGGCCTGGGGAGACCCGGAAGAAGACGCAGACTGCCGCGATGGTGCGTTTCATTTCAAAGCCTTGCGCGCTGGCAACGCCCTCATCGCCCTGCAACCCGAACGCGGTGAAGTGAAAACCCGCGTCGATGACTACCACGACCTCGACCGCACCCCGCGCCACGCCTATGTCGCCTTTTACCTGTGGCTGCGGGCACAAACCGACGCCCTCGTCCACATCGGCGCCCATGGCACCCTGGAATGGCTGCCGGGCAAGGCGGTGGCGCTATCGGGCGCCTGCTGGCCCGAGGTGCTGACCGGCCCGCTGCCGGTCGCCTACCCTTTCATTGTCAACGACCCCGGCGAGGCCGCCCAAGCCAAACGCCGCATCGGCGCTGTCACCCTCGGCCACCTGCCGCCCCCCTTAGCGCAGACCAACCTGCCCGAGGGCATGTCCCGCCTCGAAAGCCTGTTGGACGAATATTCCACCGCCGACGGCCTCGACCCGGCCCGCCGCGACCGCCTGATCGGCGACATCCGCGCTGAGGCGCAAGGGACAGGTGTGGAGGCTGACCTCGGCCTCACTCCCGACACCTCCCCCGCCGAGGCGATCACCCGCATCGACGCCTTCGTCTGCGACATCAAGGAAAGCCAGTACGGCGAGGGGCTGCATATCTTCGGCACCGGCCAATGCGGGCCCGAGGAACGCGCAGGCCTGATCGCCGCCCTCAATGGCCAGATCGTCACCCCCGGCCCTTCCGGCTCGCCGTTCCGCGGCCGCGCCGATGTGATCCCCACCGGGCGCAATCTCTTTACCACCGACCCGCGGGCGGTGCCGTCGCGGGCGGCGCATGCGCAAGGTGTCAAACTGGCGGAAGAGCTGCTGCGCCGCCACCTTCAGGACCACGGCGACTGGCCCAAGGGGCTGGTCATCGACCTCTGGGGCTCCGCCACCATGCGCACCGCGGGCGAGGAATTTGCCATGGCCCTGCATCTCGCAGGCCTCTCCCCCAAATGGGACGAAGGCTCCGAGCGCGTCTCCGGTTTTGACGTGCTGCCGCTCTCGATGCTGAACCGCCCGCGCATCGACGTGACCCTGCGCGTCTCCGGCCTGTTCCGCGACGTCTTCCCAGGCCTTGCCCAGATGTTCGAAACCGCGGCTGCGGCTCTGGCTCAGCGCGAGGAAACCAAGGCCGACAATCCCTACCTCACCGAGACCCCGCGCGTCTTTGGCCCCAAGCCAGGCCAGTACGGCCTCTCGATGAACCCGCATCTGGACGATTACACCGATGCGGCGCGCCAGGCGGCGGGCGAGGCCTGGCTCAACGCCTCCTCCCACGCCATCGACGCCAAAGGCGCCATCAGCGACGCCCGCGAAGCGCTGGAGACCCGGCTGCAAGGCGCCGACAGCTTTGTGCACCTGCAGGACCTGCCGGAAACCGACCTGCTGGTGGCCTCCGACTATGCCGCGCATGAGGCCGGCTTTGCCGCCGCCATGGCCCGCATCGGCCAGACCGCCCCGGCGCTCTACCACATGGACGCCACCCGCCCCGACAAGCCGCAGGCGCGGTCTCTGGGCGAGGAAATCGCCCGTGTCACCCGCGCCCGCGCCGCCAATCCGGACTGGGCCACCTCGATGATGAACCACGGCTTCCGGGGTGCCGCCGAGATCGCCGCCACGCTGGACCACATGGCCGCCTTTGCGCATCTGGCGCAGGTGGTGCAGCCGCATCTCTTTGACCTCTATTTTGAGGCCACCCTGGGCCGCGATGATCTGGTCGAATTTATGGAGCGCGAAAACCCCGAGGCACTCGCCGCCATGCGCGACCGCTTCCGCGCCCTGTTCGATGCGGGCCTCTGGAGCACCCGGCGCAACTCGATCATGGCTGAGCTGGAGGGCGCCGCATGAATGGCGGGGCCATCTCCCAAACGCCGAAAGTCTACGGCTGGTGCCCCGGTGCCTTGCGGCCGATGATGTCCGGCGACGGGCTGGTGGTGCGGGTGCGCGCGCCAATGGGTAAACTGACCGTTACCCAGGCGCGCGGTGTGGCAAGGCTTTCGCAAGACTTCGGCAACGGGTTGCTGGACATCTCCGCCCGCGCCAACCTCCAGATGCGCGGCATCCGCGAAGACGCCCATGAAGAATTGATCGCGGCCTTGCGCGATCTCCGCCTGATCGACCCGGACGCCCAGGCCGAAGCCCGCCGCAACGTCCTGCTCGCCCCCTTCTGGGCTGAGGGCGACGACACCCACGCCATCGCCACGGAACTGAGCGCGGCGCTGACAGCCGCCACGGACCTCACGCTGCCGGGAAAATTCGGCTTTGCCGTCGATTGCGGCGAGACGCCAGTGCTCCAAGACACTGCCGCCGACATCCGTATTGAACGTTCCGCCACCACCTTGATCCTGCGGGCCGACGGCGCTGACACCGGCAAGCCCGTCACACGTGAATCCGCCGTCTCCGATGCTTTGGCACTCGCCCGCTGGTTCCTGACCCAAGGCGGCGCGCCCGAGGGCCGTGGCAGGATGCACCGTCTCATCGCGCGCCGCGGGCCGCCGCCGGCGCATGCCGCACCGGTGCCAAAGGCCAGCTTCAGCGCAAAACCCGGCGCTGTCCCCGCGGGGACACTGGCCGCTTTGGAGTTCGGACAGATGCCCGCGGCAACGCTGGCACAGCTGGCAGAGCACGGAGACATCCGCCTCACCCCCTGGCGCGCGCTGCTGGCAGAAGGCGCCGCCAGCCTGCCGCCCCTGCCCGGCCTGATCCTTGATGCAACAGACCCGCGCCTGCAAGTGGTTGCCTGCACCGGCGCACCCGGCTGCCTGCAGGCGCTTTCCTCCACCCGTGATCTTGCGCGGGACTTGGCCGCAGATCTCCCTGCAGGGACAAAGCTGCATATCTCCGGCTGCGCCAAGGGCTGTGCCTGCCCCGGCGCCGCACCGCTGACCCTGACCGCCACCGGCGAAAACGAATTCTCCCTGATCCGCCATGGCACTGCCGCGGATCTCCCGCTAAAGACCCGCCTGAGCGCCGCCGCCTTGCGCGCCGCTCCCGAACTTCTGAAAGAGGGCAGCTGACATGCTCCACACCTATGAAACCAACGGCGCCGCGATCTACGCCGAAAGCTTTGCCACCATCCGCCGCGAAGCCGACCTGGCACGCTTCAACAAGGACGAGGAAAGCGTTGTCGTGCGCATGATCCACGCCGCCGGCATGGTGGGGCTGGAGGAACACGTGCGCTTCTCCGAGGGCATGGCTGAAACCGCCCGCGCAGCCCTGGCCAACGGTGCGCCGATCCTCTGCGACGCCTATATGGTCTCCGAAGGCATCACCCGCCCGCGCCTGCCCGCGGACAATGAGGTGATCTGCACCCTGCGCGACCCCAAGGTGCCGGAGATGGCCAAGGAAATGTCCAACACCCGCTCCGCCGCCGCCCTCGAACTGTGGCGCCCCAAGCTGGCGGGCTCCGTGGTGGCCATCGGCAACGCCCCCACTGCGCTGTTCCACCTGCTGAATATGCTGAAAGACCCGGGCTGCCCCCGCCCCGCCGCCATCATCGGCTGCCCGGTGGGCTTTGTCGGCGCGATGGAGTCCAAGGATGCACTGATGGAGGACCTGCCGGTTCCCTCCATGATCGTAAAGGGCCGCCTGGGCGGCTCCGCCATCACCGTCGCCGCCGTGAACGCGCTGGCGAGCTGGAAAGAGTAAGACCCATGGGAAAAGTCATCTGCGCAGGGCTTGGCCCCGGGGATCCCGATCTGATGAGCGTCCGCTCGCACCGGCTGATCTCAAACGCGCGCCACATCGCTTACTTCCGCAAGGCAGGCCGCCAGGGCCAGGCCCGCGCCATTGTCGAGGGGATGCTGGGTGACGGCGTCACCGAACACGCGATGGAATACCCGGTGACAACCGAGATCCATTTCTCGGATCCCGAATACAACCGGGTGCTGGGCGAGTTCTACGACCGCTGGGCCGATACTCTGGCCGAGATCGCGCAAACCGAGGATGTGGTGGTGCTCTGCGAGGGCGACCCGTTCCTCTATGGCTCCTACATGCATCTTTACACCCGGCTGCAAGGCCGTGCCGCGCAGGAAATCGTGCCCGGCATCACTGGAATGTCCGGCTGCTGGACCGCCTCCGGCCAGCCGATTACCTGGGGGGACGATGTGCTGACCGTGGCGATGGCCACCCTCAGCGAGGATGAGCTGGCCAAGCGCGCCGCGGAAACCGACGCGCTGGTGGTGATGAAGATCGGCCGCAACCTGCCCAAGCTGCGCCGCGCGCTGGAGCGTGCGGGCCGTGCCGATGACGCCTGGCTGGTCGAACGCGGCACCATGCCGGGGCAAACGGTGCAGAAGCTCTCGGAGATCGACGGCGAAGTGCCTTACTTCTCCATCGTATTGGTTCACGGACAGGGGCGCCGGCCATGAAACTATCGCAAAACGGCTGGGTGGTGATTGCGGGGCTTGGCCCCGGAAACGAGGCGCTGGTGACACAGGAAGTGCGCGACGCCATCGCGGAAGCCACTGACATCGTTGGCTATATCCCCTACGTCAAACGGATCGAGCCGCGCGAGGGTCTGACCCTGCACGCCACCGACAACCGGGTCGAGGTCGACCGTGCCACCCATGCGCTGGAAATGGCTGCTGAGGGCAAACGGGTTGTGGTGGTGTCCTCCGGTGATCCCGGGGTGTTCGCGATGGCCTCTGCCGTGTTCGAGGCGCTTGAGAACAACGCAGAAGCAAACCCGGAATGGCTGGACCTGGAGATCAAGGTTCTGCCCGGCATCACCGCGATGCTGGCGGCCGCGGCTGCCATCGGCGCGCCTTTGGGGCATGATTTCGCGGCCATCAACCTGAGCGACAACCTGAAGCCCTGGAGCCTGATTGAAAAGCGCCTGCAACTGGTCGGAGAGGCCGGGCTGGCGATGGCATTTTACAACCCGCGTTCCAAATCCCGCCCGCATCAGTTTGCCCGCGCGCTGGAAATCCTGCGCGAGGCTTGCGGCGCGGACACCCTCATCACCTTTGCCCGCGACGTGACCAAACCGGGACAGGAACTGCTGACCGTACCGCTGAAGGACGCCACGCCCGAGATGGCCGACATGCGCACCGTGGTGATTGTCGGCAACCGCGACACGCGGCGGGTGGGCAAGTATGTCTATACCCCCCGCTACGCGGCTGAGGGTTAGGGATTAGCCGGCGGGATGCGACAGCCAGGCCATAACCTCTGCCACGCTGCCCTTGACGGGGCGCTCGGGCACCTGCGGCCTGCCGATCATGATGACCGGCAGGCTCAGCTCGCGTGCGGCAGTGAGCTTGGCTGCGGCGCCCGCGCCGCCTGCGTTCTTGGCCACCACATGGGTGATGCCATGGCGCCGCATCAGATCGGTGTCGCCCGCCGTATCAAACGGGCCCCGGGCAATCTCGACAGTTGTGTGCGGCAGCGGCAGGGGTGCCTCGGGTTCGTCCACCAGCCGCAGCAGATAGTGGTGCTGGGGCTTGGCGGCGAATTGGGTCAGGTTCTGCTTGCCGATCGCAAGGAACACCCGCGCTGCGGCTTCGGGCAGCGCGTTTACCGCGCCCTCGATGCTGTCCGAATGAACCCACTGGTCGCCTTCGCCCGCTTGCCAGGCCGGGCGTTCAAAGGCGCAGAGCTTCACGCCCGCCGCTTCGCAGGCCTGCACCGCATTGGTGCTCATCTGCGCCGCGAACGGGTGGGTGGCATCGACAACATGGGTGATGTTTCCGGCCTTCAGATAGGCCGCCAGGCCTTCGCTGCCGCCAAAGCCGCCAACACGGGTCTGCAATGGCTGGCTGACCGGTTTGGCGGTGCGGCCCGCGTAGGAGAACACCGCATCCGCGCCTGCTTCGGCCAGGGTTTTGGCAAGCGCCGAGGCCTCGGTGGTGCCGCCCAGAAGAAGGATGCGTGTCATGTCTGATGGCCTCTCGAACCCTTGGCTCACAATCATTGGTCTGGGCGAAAATGGACTGGAAGGCTTGGGCGATGCAAGCCGGAAGGCGCTGGCGGAGGCTGATGTGATCTTTGGCGGCCCGCGGCATCTGGAACTGGTGGGTGCGGGCAGCAAAGGCCAGCCCTGGCCGGTGCCGTTTTCCACCGGACCGGTGCTGGCAATGCGCGGGCGCAAGGTCGCTGTTCTGGCTTCTGGCGATCCGTTCTGGCATGGGGCCGGCGGGTCGCTGATGCGCGATCTTGCGGCGGAGGACTGGGTCTCATACCCGGCGCCGTCGTGTTTTGCGCTGGCAGCGAACCATCTGGGCTGGAAGCTGGAAGAGGTGCTGTGCCTTGGCCTGCATGCAGCCCCTTATGCGCGGCTGCGGCCGCTGTTGGGGCGGGGTGTGCGGGTGATCTGCACCCTGCGGGACGGGACGGCACCCGGCGAACTGGCGGCCTGGCTGGTTGCAAACGGCCAGCCGGATGCACGGCTCTGCGTGATGGAGCGGCTTGGCGGCCCCAAGGAACGCCTGCACCGCACCACGGCTGAGGGCTGGGATCTGCCGCCGGGGGGGGCTCCGGTCCTTATGGCCATCGAGGCCATGCGGCCCGGGCTGCCGCAGACCTCGGGGCTGGCGGATGCGCATTTCATCAGCGACGGGCAGATCACCAAGCGGCCGGTGCGGGCGCTGACCCTGTCGACGCTGGCGCCGCGGGCGGGCGAGCTGCTGTGGGATATTGGCGGCGGCTCCGGCTCGGTCTCGGTGGAGTGGTGCCTGGCGGCGCCTGCTGCGCGGGCCATCACCTTTGAGCCGCGCGAGAGCCGGCTGGAGAATATCCGCGCCAATGCGGCTGCCTTTGGGCTGGACCATCGGATGACTGCGGTACTGGGCAAGGCGCCCGATGTGCTGGAGGGCCACCCCCTGCCCGATTGCGTGTTCATCGGCGGCGGCGGCTCGCAAGAATTGCTGGACCACCTGTGGGAGCTGCTGCCCGAGGGCACCCGGCTGGTGGCCAATGGCGTCACGCTGGAAACCGAAACCCTGCTGATGCAGGCCCATGCGGCACGCGGCGGGCATCTGCTGAAGGCAGAGATTGCCGAGGCGGGGCCCTTGGGCTCAATGCGCGACTGGCGGCGGGCACGCCCCGTCATTCAGTGGAGCGTCACGCGATGAAAGTGGCGGGGATCGGGTTTCGCGGTGCTGCCACGGCGGCGGATTTGCAGGCGGCGCTGGCGCTGACCGGGATGCAGGTGGATGCGCTGGCTTCAATCGCGGAGAAGGCCGCAGCGCCTGCCATGCAGGAATTTGCGCGGGCTACCGGCCTGCCGGTGATTGCCTTGCAGGAACAAGATATTAGCGGGGAGCAGACCTTGACCTGCTCGCCCAGGATCAAGGCGCGGTTCGGCACCGGGTCGCTGGCGGAAGCCGCGGCGCTGGCCGGCGCGCGCCATGGGGCATCGGGGGCGCGGGCGCGTCTCCTCGCTCCCAGAGTTGTCACCGCGGATGGGCTTGCCACCGCGGCCATAGCAGAAAGACTTGAGCCATGACCGTTCACTTTATTGGCGCCGGACCGGGCGCTGCCGACCTGTTGACCTTGCGCGGGCGCGACATCATCGCGTCCTGCCCGGTGTGCCTTTATGCGGGCTCGCTGGTGCCGGAGGAGATCCTGAGCCACTGCCCGGCGGACGCAAAAATCGTGAACACCGCAGCGATGGACCTGGAGGCCATCGTGGCAGAGATCAAGGCGGCGCATGAGGCAGGCCAGGACGTAGCGCGGCTGCATTCGGGCGATTTGTCGGTGTGGTCGGCGATGGGCGAGCAGCTGCGCCGCCTGAAGGCTGAGGGCATCCCCGTCAGCGTCACCCCCGGCGTGCCGTCCTTTGCCGCCGCGGCTGCCGCGCTGGGAACTGAGCTGACCCTGCCCGGCCTCGGCCAGTCGGTGGTGCTGACGCGGACACCGGGGCGCGCGTCCTCGATGCCTGAGGGCGAGTCGCTGGAGAACTTTGCCAAGACCGGCGCCACCCTGGCGATCCACCTGTCGATCGGCAATCTGGACCATGTGGTGGACAGCCTGACGCCGCATTATGGCGGCGACTGCCCGGTGGCCGTGGTCTACCGGGCCAGCTGGCCGGACCAGCAGATCCTCCGCGCCACGCTGGAGACGCTGAAAGAAACGCTGGACGAGAAGATCTCCCGCACTGCCCTCATTCTGGTGGGGCCGGTGCTGAAGGGCGAGGGCTTTGACGAAAGCTGCCTGTACGCTGCCGATTACGACCGCCGCTACCGGCCGCAAAGCGCCGACAGCCCGTGGTCGAGCTGGAACCATGGGGACGACTAAGGCCATGACCAACATGAACCCTCCCGGGCTGATGATCTCGGCGCCCTCCTCGGGCACCGGCAAGACCACCGTGATGCTGGGCCTGCTGCGGGCGCTGGCTGAGGACGGGCTGACCGTGCAGCCCTACAAAAGCGGGCCGGACTATATCGACCCGGCGTTCCACCTGGCGGCGGCCAAGCGGCCCAGCTTCAACCTCGACACTTGGGCGATGGACGGCGGGCTGCTGGATGCGGTCACCAGCCAGTCGGCAGGCGCAGAAATCTGCGTCGGCGAGGGCTCGATGGGCCTGTACGATGGTGTGGCAACGCGCGGGCAGTCGGGCTTTGGCTCCTCTGCCGAAACAGCAAAACGGATGGGCTGGCCGGTGGTGCTGGTGGTGGATGTGGGCGGCCAGGCGCAATCCGCGGCGGCCACCGCGCTGGGGTTCAAGAACTATGACCCGGAGCTGCCCTTTGCCGGCGTCATCCTGAACCGGGTGGCCAGCCCGCGGCATGAACGCCTCACCCGGCTGGGGATGGAGAAGGCTGGCATCAAGGTGCTGGGCTCCCTGCCCCGGCGCGGCGACCTGACCCTGCCGGAGCGCCACCTGGGCCTGATCCAGGCGGTGGAGCATCCCGATCTGGAAGCCGCGATTGCCGGCTATGCCGCCTTCCTGCGTGAGCATGTGGATCTCGAGGCAATCAAAGCCGCCGCCATGGCCGGTCAGGCACCCGCCCCGGCCAGCCTGCCCAAACCGCCTGCACAGCGGATTGCGCTGGCCCGGGATGCGGCGTTTTCCTTTACCTACCCGCATCTGCTGACCGGCTGGCGCGCAGCAGGCGCAGAAATCCTGCCGTTCTCGCCGCTGGCGGATGAAGCCCCGGCGGCGGACGCCGATCTGGTCTGGCTGCCCGGCGGCTACCCGGAGCTGCATGGCGGCACACTGGCCGCAGCCGAAACCTTCCGCGCCGGAGTCCGCAAGCACGCCGAGACCAAGCCCGTGCATGGCGAATGCGGCGGCTATATGGCCCTGGGCGAGGCGCTCATTGACAAGGAGGGCAACCGCCACCAGATGCTGGGCCTTCTGGGCCTCGTGACCTCTTACGAGAAGCGCAAGTTCCACCTCGGCTACCGCCGCGCCATCTTGCAAGCCGGGATGCCCGGCTTTGACGCAGGCACAGCACTGCGCGGGCATGAGTTCCATTATTCCACCATTCTGGAAGAACCCGACGCGCCGCTGGCCAATGTCATGGACGCCGACGGCGGCCCGGTGCCGGAGACCGGCTCGATCAAGGGCCATGTGACCGGCACTTTCTTTCACCTGATCACCGGAGAAAGCGCATGAGCGGGTTTGTCTCCTTTGTGTCCTCCGGCCCCGGCGATCCGGAACTGCTGACCGTCAAGGCGGTGAAGCGGCTGGAGGCGGCGGATGCGGTGCTGTTTGACGATCTCTCTTCGGGTCCGATCCTGAGCCACGCCCGCGAGGACGCCGATCTGGTCGGCGTCGGCAAACGCGCAGGCCTGCCCTCGCCCAAGCAGGATCATGTGAGCCGGCTCTTGGTGGATTACGCCTCGTCAGGCCTGAATGTGGTGCGCCTGAAATCCGGTGACTCGGGCGTGTTCGGGCGGCTGGAAGAAGAAATCACCGCCCTGCGCGACGCGGGTATCGGGTTCGAGATTGTGCCCGGCGTGACCGCAGCCTCGGCGGCGGCGGCGGCGGCGAACATCCCGCTGACCCGGCGCATGACTGCACGGCGGCTGCAGTATATCACCGGCCATGACGTGACTGGCGGCCTGCCCGACAATCTGAACATGGCGGCGCTGGCCGATGCGGAGGCCACCACCGTGGTCTACATGGGCAAACGCACCTTTGCGGGCCTGTCGGAGAAGCTGATGGAGGCCGGGCTGCCCGAAAGCACGCCTGCGCTGGTCGCACTGGGAGTTTCGACCCCGGAGCAATCGCTGCACCGCCACACGGTGGGCGAACTGCCGGCACTGCTGCGGCAGATGGAGACCACCGCACCGGTGCTGATCCTCTATGGCCCGCTGGCCGATCCGGAATGAGCCTGCAGCCTGAGAAAGACCCCGCCATGATTGAGCTTTCCCTGATCGGCATCGGCACCGGCAATCCGCAGCATATGACGCTGCAGGCGATCGAGGCGCTGAACGCGCAGGATCTGATCCTGATCCCCAACAAGGGCGCGGGCAAGGATGATCTGGCGGGTTTGCGCCGCGAGATCTGCAACCGGGCGATCAGGGGCGACGGTCCGAAGATCGTCGAATTCGCCCTGCCCGTGCGCGACGAGGCCACCAAAAGCTACCGCAAGCGGGTGGATGACTGGCACGACGCCATCGCGGAAATCTGGTGGCAGACCATCACCGCGCATCTGCCGGAAGGCGGCAAGGCCGGGTTCCTGGTCTGGGGCGATCCGTCGCTTTATGACAGCACCATGCGGATTGCCGAGCGGCTGAAGTCACTGGCGGAAATCAAGCTGACGGTGATCCCCGGCATCACCTCGGTGCAGGCGCTGACGGCGGCCCATGCCATTCCGATCAATGAAATCGGCGCGCCCTTCACCATCACCACCGGGCGGCAACTGCGCGAAAACGGCTGGCCGGACAGCGCCGATACGCTGGTGATCATGCTGGACGGCGAATGCTCGTTCCAATCCATTGCCCCAGCAGGTGTGGAGATTTTCTGGACCGCCTATGCGGGCATGGAGAACCAGATTTCCATGGCCGGGCCCTTGGATGATGTGTCGGAACGGATCATCGAGACCCGGGCCCAGGCGCGGGCCGAGCACGGCTGGATCATGGACATCTATCTGCTGCGGCGGGGCTGAGCCTAGCCACAGGACAACGCCTGGAAACGGCACCGGGTGCCCGGGCTGCTGAATGCGGCGGACTTTGCCTCGATTTGCGCCCGCGCTGCCCGCTGTCTTCCATGCAGCACGGCGGCCAGTGCCCCTGCGCCGAGGGCAATTTCCCGCGTGGCAGCGGGACCTGAAGCAAAATCCAGCAGCACCCTCTGCCAGGCTGAGCAGTCATGGAAGATGCCCAGGCTGTTTTGCAGTTTCGTCAACGGCTTCAGTGCCGGGTTCAGTCTGGCTTGCGGGAACAGCGGCGCAAACAGCTCCAGCGGGTGGCGCAGCTTCCTGCAGCGGGCGCGCAGCCTGTGCACCTCAGCCTCCGGCGTTGCGGGCGTGATGCCGGCGGCATTCCGGCACACCCTGCCGTAGCGCTTCCAGATCAGCTCCTGCGCAAGCGCCAGCACCGGAAGCTGCCCCCTCGGCCCCGCCGCAGGGGCAGCACCTTCGGCAAATTCCGCCCGTAGTGCCGCGGACTGCCATTTGCAGCGCGCTCCGGCCAGATCCAGGGCAAGCTGCCGGTGGCAGTGCTGCCGTTCCGAGGCAGCGGCGGCGAACAACGCATCCAGCCCGGGGTGCAGCGCCTGCGGCACCTGCGCGTAGAGCCGGGGGCGTTCAAGCAGGCAGGTATCCAGGCGGCGCAGCCGGGCGGTGGCCGCCATCCGGCCGGAAAACACCCGTTTCAGCCGCCGGGTGTCTTCTGCTGTGTAGACCCCCTTGCACAGGCTCAGCAGCGACCGGATCCGGCCGAGGGCAATCCGGTAGCCATGCAGGAATTCGGTGTCGAGGTCCGAGACAATCCCCGGCTCGTTCTGCCGTGCCGCGCCAAGGCAGCCGCGGATAAGCGCCGCCGCAGCCGCTGCCGCCGGCTGGTCCGGGGCCAGCGGCACCTGCGGTTTCAAGCTGCAAACAGTGCGGTGCGGGGCCAGCCGGGCGTAGGTGTCCCCGGGGCTGGCGGGCACCGCGCCAAGCCGCGCGAGCCGGTTCGCGATCGCCTGGCCCGCGCGGCCTGTCTTTGCCGGCAGGCCGATGAGCACGGCCCGCCCGGCCGGGCCGGAAAACGACCAGCACAGCAGTTTCCCGCAGGGTTTCTGCCGCCAGGACACCCGGCAGCTGGAGCGGATCAGCCCCCCCTCCGCCACGGGAAGCAGGCAGCGCACGGGAGACAGCCCGGCCAGGGCCGCCTTCACCGGCCCCTCGCGCAGATCTGCCGCGAAATTGCCGCTGCGCTTGCCGGGTTGCTGCAGGATGCCCCCCTGCCCCAGAAGCCACAGCTTGCCGCCGCGTTCCAGCAGCAGCCGGCCGCTGGCCCGGACCGGGCCGTCAAAGCAGTCCCAGGCCGTGAACCGCTTTGGCTTTCCGGCCCTTCCCTGGCTGAGGCGCAGCTTCCCGTGATCTTTGGACAGCACGAAGCCGCCCCCGGCAGGCGGCGTGATCAGGAAGAACTGTCTGGTTTCCGCCATTCTGCACAGGTCCGGATGCTGTCCCCTAAATAGAGCGGGCGCATCAAATGCGCCCAGGCATCAACCTAGGGCCAGGGCCGGCGGCGTCCACATCACCGGTTTGGCTGGCTTTCGCCCGGCAAACGGCCGGCGTCCCGGGCCTTGCCTGCCGGAGCCTGCCCGCTACATCAAGAGTACCCCCCAATTTTTGGCGAACACTGCAATGCGGGGGGCATATGTTCATCCGGCTGTTTTTGGTTGTTTCACTGGCTGCGGGGCAAGCGGCCGCCGCGCCCTATGTTGTCAGCACGGATCGCGGCGGGGATCTGGCCGTCCGGCTGCAGGAAATTGAGCGCATTCTGGCGGCGGGCCATTCCGTGCAGATCCGGGGCCGGGTCTGTTTTTCCACCTGCACCATGTTCCTGGGCCTGCCTGGCGCCTGCATCACGCCCAGTACGGTGTTTGGCTTTCATGGCCCCTCCCGCGGCGGGCATCGGCTGGAGCCGGCGGAGTTCGACTATTTCAGCCAGGTGATCGCAAGCCATTACCCCAAGCGGCTGGCGGATTGGTTCATGGCCCGGGGACGGCACAAGATCCGGGGGGTGTACAAGCTGACGGGTGCTGAACTGATCCGGCAGGGCCTTGCAACCGCCTGCGTATGACAGGAGGCATGGGGGGCAGCAAAATATCTGATTGAGTGGCGGGGAGACAGGGATTCGAACCCTGGGAACGCTCTCACGTTCAACGGTTTTCAAGACCGCCGCATTCGACCACTCTGCCACCTCCCCGGTCCGTCAGCGGTTTAGGGCGCAATACCGGGCGAGGCAAGAGGAAATCCGCGGGCTCAAGAACCCTGCAAGGGAAAACCGCTGCCACCCTTCCGGCGCGCGGAATTCTGCCGCCCCGGCAGGTTTCGCCAGCGGCCGGCCGCGTCAGGGTTTTCATGGGGGGATGTGCAGGCTATCATGCCGCCAAATCAAGAAGACCGGGCACTCCGGCGGGGGCGCACAAGCGCCGCGGGCACAGGCAAGGATGAGAGCATGAACAAGACCATGTCGAGAGCAAGGACGGCCCCGCGGATTGCCGCGGCGGTCGCAGGACTGCTGGTTTTGGCCGGCTGTGAGGACGGGCCGAAACTGGGCTTTCTGGAGCCGAAGGCGGAAGTTGTGGAGGGCACACCAGGTGGCGCCAAGGCCTCCAGCCGCACCAAGCTGGTGGAGCGCGACGTCGAAGCGCCGGATGTGTTCCAGGTCACCGAAGCGGGCCTGTGGGACGGGCGGCCCTCGATCGGCGGCGTCTGGGTGGCGCATCCGGACACCAAGGACCCCGAGCGGGTCATCATCCGCAACAACGCCAACGGCCAGTTCGTGATCGGCGCCCTGTTCCGGCGGGAACGGGAGATCCCCGGCCCCCGGCTGCAGGTCTCCTCCGACGCGGCATCGGCCCTTGGCATGCTGGCCGGCGCGCCGATTGAGCTGAACGTGACCGCGCTGCGCAAGGAAGAGGTTCAGAACGAGCTGCCGCCTGAGGAGCAGGCCGCGGAAGCCGCCCCGGAGGAGACCGGCGCGGAGACTGCCGAGGTGCTGGCATCAGCGGCCGGACCGGAAATTGCGGAAACCGCGCTGGACCCGATTGCCGGCGCAGCGGCTGCCATTGACGCTGCGGCCCCTGCCCCGGCTCAGCCGGCTGCAGCCCAGCCCGCCGCAGCACCCGCGCCCAAGCCGCAGAAATCGGCGCTGGCCAAGCCGTTCATCCAGATCGGCATCTTCAGCGTCGAGGCCAATGCCAAGCGCACCGCCAACATGATGCGCAGCGCAGGGATGGTGCCGGAGGTGCGCGAGCAATCCTCCAGCGGCAAAAAATTCTGGCGGGTGCTGGTGGGCCCGGCCCAGAACAAGTCCGAACGCAGCGAGCTGCTGAAAAGCGTGAAGGAAACCGGATTTGCGGATGCCTATGCTGTCACCAACTGATCCCGGCACAATGAAATCCGCGCTGCGGCTGGCCTTAGCCGCCGGCCTGATGGTCAGCCTCTCGGCGCTGTCTGCGGCGGCCTTTGATACCAAGGCGCGCGCGGCCTATGTGCTGGATGCGGGCACCGACACGGTGCTTTTGTCCAAGAACGCCGATGTGCCCTTGCCGCCGGCCTCCATGTCCAAGCTGATGACGCTTTATGTGGCGTTTGAAGCGCTGCGCGACGGACGGCTGACGCTGGACGAGCGGCTGCCGGTCAGCGAGCACGCGATGAGCTACAAGGGCTCCACCATGTTCCTGGACACCCAGGACCGGGTGCGGGTGGAGGACCTCTTGCGCGGCATTATCGTGCTGTCGGGCAATGATGCCTGCGCGGTGATTGCCGAGGCGCTGAGCCCGGACGGCACCGAGGCCGGCTTTGCCCGTTACATGACCAAGCGCGGCCAGGACATGGGCATGACCGCCTCGACATTCGCCAATTCCAACGGCTGGCCTGCGGCCGGGCACCGGATGTCGGTGCATGATCTGGCCATCCTGGCGGAGCGGCTGATCGAGGATTTCCCCGAGTATTACCCGCTGTTTGCCGAGACCCATTTCGAATTCGACGGCCGTGCGCCCTCCAACACCCGCAACCGCAACCCGCTGTTGAAGCTGGGGATCGGTGCCGACGGGCTGAAGACCGGCCATACCGAGGAAGCAGGCTATGGCCTGGTTGGCTCCGCCAAACAGGGGGACCGGCGGGTGATCTTCGTGGTGTCCGGCCTGGCCAGCGAACGCGGCCGGGCAGAGGAGGCAGAAGCCCTCGTTAACTGGTCGTTTCGCCAATTTACCAAGAAAACCGTTGCCAAAGAGGGCGTCGCCATCGCCGAGGCCGAAATATGGCGGGGCGCGGCACGATCGGTAGGGCTGGTGCCTGCCAAGGATCTTGAAATCCTGCTGCCGTCGCTGTCGGCCAAGACCATCCAGGGCGAAGTTGTCTATAACGGCCCGATCGAGGCGCCGGTGGCCAAGGGCCAGCGCCTGGCGGAACTGGTTTTGCAGCCCGAAGAGCTGCCCGAGGTGCGGCTGCCGCTGGTGGCCGAGAATGACGTGCCTGCGGGCGGATTTGTGGTGCGCGTGAAGACTGCCGCGCAGGTGCTGATCAAGCAGTTCCTCACCGGTCCCGAGGGGGCGCTGTGACGGCTGGCACCAAGCCCGGCCTGTTCATCACCTTTGAAGGCATCGACGGGTCCGGAAAGTCAACACAGTGCCGCCTGCTGGCGGAGGCCTTGCGTGACGCGGGCCGCGATGTGGTCTTGACGCGCGAGCCCGGCGGCTCGCCCGGGGCGGAGGAAATCCGCCGCCTGGTGCTGGAGGGCGACCCCGACCGCTGGTCTGCCGAGACGGAGCTTTTGCTGTTCATGGCGGCACGCCGCGACCACCTGGAGCGCACCATCGAGCCGGCCCTGGCCGCGGGCAAAGTGGTGATCTGCGACCGCTTTGCCGACAGCACCCGGATGTATCAGGGCCTGTCGCGCGGCGATCTGCGTGCGGCCGTTGACCAGATGCACAAGCTGATGATCACCCGGGAGCCGGATCTGACGCTGCTCATTGACATGGACCCGGCCGAGGGGCTGGCCCGCGCCAAGGGGCGGCAGGGCAAGGAAGAACGCTTCGAGGATTTCGGCGTCGGGCTGCAGGAGAAGATGCGGGCTGGCTTTCTGGCGTTGGCGCAGGAGTTTTCCTCCCGTTTCCGGGTGGTTGACGGCGCCCGGCCGCTGGAACAGGTTGCTGCGGATGTGCGCAAGCTGGCGGATGAGGCCCTGGAGGGTTCCGGTTCATGAGCAATGACGAAGAGCTGCCGCGGGCCGACCAGGCCGAGGGTGCGCCGCACCCGCGCGAAACCCTGCGGCTCATTGGCCAGGAGGCCGCCGAGCAGGATTTCCTGACCGCCTACACCTCCGACCGGCTGCACCACGGCTGGCTGCTGACCGGCCCGCAAGGGGTCGGCAAGGCCACGCTGGCCTGGCGGATTGCCCGCTTCCTGCTGGCCACGCCGCCAGCTGAGGACGGGCTGTTCGGCGCCCCGCCGCCGCCGGACACGCTGGACATTGATCCCGAACACCCGGTCTCCCATCGCATCCAGGCGCTGGCGGAGCCGGGTCTGGCGCCGATCACCCGCTCTTATGACGACAAGGGCAAGCTGCGCAGCCAGATCGTGGTGGATGACGTCCGCAAGCTGAACCGGTTCTTTGGCCTCTCGGCCACCGACGGCGGCCGCCGGGTGGTGATTGTGGATGCGGCCGACGACATGAACGTGAGCGCGGCCAACGCCCTGCTGAAAATGCTGGAGGAGCCCCCTGCCCGCACCACGATCCTGCTGATCTCGCACCAGCCCTCTCGCCTGCTGCCCACCATCCGCTCGCGCTGCCGCACCCTGCGGCTGGGGCCGCTGCCGGCTGCGGACATGGAGGCTGCCTTGGCGCAGTCCGGGGTGGCGCTGCCGGAGAACATGGAAAACCTGGCAGCGCTTGCGGGCGGTTCGGTCGGGGCGGCGCTGCGGCTGATCAATCTGGGCGGGCTCAGGATCTATGCCGAACTGGTGCAGATCCTCGATTCCATGCCGCGGCTGGACCGTCAGCGCGCCATGGCCCTGGCCGAGGCGGCTGCCCAGCGCGGTGCGGCTGAGAAATTCGAGCTGCTGCTGTCGCTGACCGAGATGGCGCTGGCCCGGCTGGCGCGCACCGGCGCCACCGGTGCACCGCCAGCGCCGGAAGCGGCACCGCAGGAGGCGGCGATGCTGCAGCGCCTGTCGCCCGATCCCCGCAAAGGCCGGGCCTGGGCCGACCTGGCTGCGGAAGTGACAGCGCGGGCGCGCCACGGGCAGGCGGTGAACCTTGACCCCGCCGCCCTTGTCCTAGATACGGTTTTCAAGATGCAGGAAACCGCGTCGCGCTGAGGCTTTCCGGCGCGGCGCAAGCGGCACCAGAGGATTTATGACCGAGACGCCCCCCCAGATTACGGACAGCCATTGCCACCTGGACTTTCCGGACTTCGAAGGCCGCCTGGACGAGGTGATCGCCAGCGCAGCCGAGGCCGGCGTGACCCGCATGGTGACCATCTGCACCAAGATGAAGAACGAGCCTGCGGTGCGCGCCATTGCCGAAGCACACGCGCCGGTGTTCTACGCCGCGGGCACCCACCCGATGAGCGCCGCGGACGAACCCATGGTGACGGTGGATGAGCTGGTGGCGCTGGCCAAGCACCCCAAGTTTGTCGGCATCGGTGAAACCGGGCTGGACTATCACTATACCGCAGACAGCAAGGACGTGCAGCAGCAGTCCTTGCGCATCCATATCGCCGCCGCACGCGAAACCGGCCTGCCGCTGATCATCCATTCCCGCGCTGCCGATGACGACATGGCGCGCATCCTGGGCGATGAGATGAAGAACGGCGCCTATACTTGCGTGATGCACTGTTTCTCCTCCTCGGCAGAACTGGCGCGGGCAGCACTCGACCTCGGCTTTTACCTGTCGATGTCCGGCATTGCCGCCTTCCCCAAGAGCCAGGAGTTGCGTGACATCTTTGCCGCCGCACCAGTGGAGCGCATCCTGGTCGAGACCGACGCGCCTTATCTGGCGCCGCCGCCCTACCGCGGCAAGCGCAACGAGCCGGCCTATACCGCCTTTACCGCCAAAGTGGGCGCAGAGGTCTTTGGCATGGATTACGCGGCCTTCGCCGCCCGGACCCAGGCGAATTTCGACCGGCTGTTCTGGAAGGCCGCAGAACATGAGGCCGCCGCCTGATGGCTGAGATGCGCTTTACCATCCTTGGCTCCGGGTCCTCCGGCGGTGTGCCGCGCATTGGCGGCCATTGGGGCGACTGCGACCCCAAGAACCCGAAGAACCGCCGCCGCCGCTGTTCGATGCTGGTGGAGCGCGACGGGCCTGACGGCACCACCTCGGTGCTGATCGACACCACGCCGGACATGCGCAGCCAGCTGCTGGACGCAGAAGTCAGCCGGCTGGATGCGGTGGTCTACACCCATTCCCACGCCGATCACCTGCATGGCATCGACGATCTGCGCATGGTTTACTTCAACATGCGCCAGCGGATCCCGGTCTATGCGGACGGGCCGACCCAGAACGACCTCTTGAACCGGTTCGGCTATGCCTTTGCGCAGCCCGACGGCTCCCCCTACCCGCCGATCCTGGAGCTGAAGACCATTGATGGCCCCTTTTCCATCAGCGGCCCCGGCGGCGGCATCACCTTCCGTCCGTTCCAGGTCAACCACGGCGCCATCGACGCGCTGGGGTTCCGCATCGGCGGGCTGGCGTACCTGCCGGATGTGGCCCGGATCCCGGACAGCGCCCTGCCAGAGCTGCAAGACCTCGACATCTGGATCCTGGACGGGCTGCGCCGCACCCCGCACCCGACCCATTTCAGCTACCCCGAAGCCCTGGAGTGGTTCGAAAAGATGTCCCCCAAATGCGGCATCATCACCAACATGCATATCGACATGGACTACGCCACGGTCGAGGGCGAGACGCCGGACCACATCACACCTGCCTATGACGGCATGGTTATCCGGTATGAAATCTAGCGGTTCCAGCGCCTTCTTCTTTGCCCAAATACTCATGCCCCTTGCCCGGCAGGCGGCTTTGCCGCCGAGAGGGGAGGCGTCCCGGACTAACCGCACGGCACGCAGGTTCCAACGAGGCGGTGAATGTTCCAAAGCCTGATTGACGTCATCCTGCCGGTGTTTCTGGTCGTCGGTGCAGGCTACGCGGCAACCGCCCGCGGCGTCCTGAGCCAGACACATATCGAAGGGGTGATGAAATTTGCGCAGGGCTTTGCGATCCCCTGCCTGCTGTTCAAGGCGATGGCAGAGCTGGACCTGTCGGCAAGCTTTGACCCGCGGCTGCTGGCGAGCTTTTACACCGGTGCCTTCACCTGTTTCCTGATCGGCGTCTTCGGCGCCCGCATCCTGTTCAAGCGGGAGTGGGAGGATTGCGTGGCGATCGGCTTTTGCTGCTTGTTCTCCAACTCGGTGCTGCTGGGGCTGCCAATCACCGAGCGCGCCTTTGGCCCGGAGAACCTGACCGGCAACTATGCGATCATCGCCTTCCATTCGCCGTTCTGCTATGGCGTCGGCATCACCGTGATGGAATTTGTGCGCAACCGCGGCGCGGGCGGGGTTAAGACCGCGATCTCGGTTTTGAACGCGATGTTCCGCAATGTGCTGATCCTGGGGATTGCGCTGGGATTTGCGGTGAACCTCTCCGGGCTGGCGATCCCGCTGGTGGTGGATGAGGCGCTGTCGCTTCTCATCCGGGCCGCCCTGCCCGGGGCGCTGTTTGCACTTGGCGGCGTGCTGGTGAAGTACCGCCCCGAAGGCGATTTGCGGGCGATCCTGTTTGTCTGCTTCACCTCGCTGATGATCCACCCGGCGATTGTCTGGACGCTGGGCTCGGCACTGGCGCTGCCGCAGGACCTGTTCCGCTCCGGCGTGCTGAATGCAGCGATGGCGACCGGGTTCAACGGCTATATCTTTGCTAATATGTACGGGCGGGCAAAACGGGTGGCGGCATCCTCAGTGCTGATTGCCACCGCGGCCAGCATCCTGACTGTATGGTTCTGGCTGCTGGTGCTGAGCTGATCAGAAAAAGGTCAGCAGGCCTGCCCAAATGTTTCGCGCGCGAAACATTCGGACAATAAGGCTGACCTTATCCTTCAGATTTCATTAGCAATTTTCCACCAAATGGTTACTGCCGTCAAAACCGGGGATCATCCAGCTCCAGCGGAAATCCTTTGGGCAGCAGACCCGCCTGAAACCAGTTGATGAAGGAATGGATCGAGAACACCGGCAGCCCGGTGGCCTTCCTCACATCGCGGGCATAGGGCACCATATTTGTACATTCCAGCACGATGGCGCCCAGATCCGGTATGTCCGCCACCATCGCGCGGGCGGCGTCGATCATGTCCAGGCGGCAGGCTTCGAAATCAATCTCTGCGGCATCACCCAGGATGTCGCGGGTAAAAGCGCGGAGGCCGTCGGTGCCGGCAATGGGCGTATCCGGCGCAACACCTGCGGCAACAAGGTGGGCGGGTGTCAGGGTGGCCTTGGAGATCGTCAGGATGCCGCAGCGCTTGCCTGCGGGCAGCAGGTTCTGCACCATCGGCACCTGCATCAGCGACGACGTGGCCACCGGCACGCCCAGCGCTTGTTTCACCTCGTCCTGGATCAGCGCCAGAAAGCCGCAGTTGGTGGTGATGCCGTCAGCCCCCATGGCGACCAGATCGCGCCCCGCTTCAACAAACAGGTCGATCAGCTCCTTGGGGTTGCCACGCACGACGTTCTCAGGATTTGCCCCGCGCACCACCTTGTAATGCACCGGAAAGTCCCAGGTCATCGCATTGCCCATATCGCCATGGATACGGGGAAAGCGGGTTTCCAGCATCAGGATGCCAACTGCCGCGCCAAAGACCGTCTTGCCGCCATGTTCCATGTGAATCCCCTATTCGTCCGGCACGTAAAGCTGGGAAAAGGCGATGCGGACGGCTTCCGTCGCCTCCTCCCGGCGTTTTTCGATATGGCTGCGCATGGCTGATGTGGCGGCGTCCGCGTTGCGGGCTGCGATGCCTTCGACAATCTGGCGGTGGGCCGAGATGTCGCCCGGCGCCTTGCCCCCTGCCCGGTCGCGCATGCGCTTGAGGTCTATGAGGCGGATATAGCGGATCCGGCCGTTGAGATTGTTGAGGATCCGCTGCAGCTCGCTGTTGCCCGAAAGCTGCGCCAGCCGGGCGTGGAAGCTTTCGTCCATCGCCAAGAGCGCCTCCGGGTCGGTGGCGCTTTGGTACTCCGGCTCCATCCGGTTGAGGTAATCCGCCAGCGCGGCGATGTCCTCATCCGAGGCGCGGGTGCAGGCCAGCCGCACGGCCTCGCATTCCACCGCTACCCGGGCCTCGTAGAGGTCCATGATGTAGCTGGGCGTGAGCGGGCGGCAGAAGAAACCGCGGTTGTTCTGGAAGGTCAGGAACCCCTCGGCCACCAGCCGGTTCAGCGCCTCACGCAGCGGCGTGCGGCTGGCGCCCAGCACCTCGGACAGGGCGCTTTCGTTGATCCGCTGATCCGGCTTGAAGGCAAAATCCGCCGCCATCCGGCGCAGTGCCTCATACACCCTATCCACATTGCTTTCGCGTTTGGCCATGGTTCCGCCATTCGTTCAATCCAAGGCGCAGACTAGGGGAGGCTCCAGCCTTGCGCAACATTGAATTCGAAACTGCATACAATTACTTCGGACCGCTGAGGGCAGCGCCTGACCTTGGGTGGGCGCGATAGCGCCTTCCCAGGGGGAAGGTCAGGCGCTGCCCGGCCTATCGGCCGGGCGTGGCATTTCTGCAGGTCAGACGTCACCCACCGTGTAAGGCGCTAGCTCCTGCTTCAAGAGCGCCAGGAACTCCTGCCCTACCGCCGACAGCGGCCGCGACTTAGAGGTGACCACCGCCATCTCCATCATGATCCGCGGCCGGAAGGGGCGGGAGACAAAACCGCCGCCGGCTTCGAAGTCCAGCACAAAGGGATCGAGGATCGAGACCCCCATCCCCTCCTGCACAAAGCTGAGGAGGTTCTTGAACAGATGCGAATGCACCCGGGTTTTCAGCGGCACACCCGCCTGCTGGAACACCTCGCGGGTGCGACGGTGGGTCATGTGCTCAGGCCCCATGACGATGAAGGGCACACCGTCCAGCAGCTCCGGCGTCAGTACCTCATGTTCGGCCAAGGCGCTGTCCGCCGGGATGGCCAGCCGGGTTTCGACGTTGATCGGATGCACCTCCAGCCCGTCGTGAATGAGGGGCATTTCGCAGATGCCGATCTCAAACAAGCCGGAGATCACCCATTCCTGGATCTTCAGCGAATACTGCGCCTGGAAGGAGATCGACAGATCGGGCCGGGTGCGGGCAAAGCGGGCGATCAGCGCGGGCATGAAGCCGAAGGACATGGAGTGCTGCGAGGCGACTTGCAGCTGCCCTGCCTGCTTGTTCTGGAGATCAGTCACCGCCTGCGCCACATGGTCAAGGCCGCGCACCACGGTGTCGACCTCCTGAAACAGCACCCCGGCCTCGGGCGTCGGGATCAGCCGCCCCTTGCTGCGTTCGAACAGTTTCAGGCGGGTCTGGCGTTCCAACTGGTACAGCAGGTTTGAGATGCCGGGCTGGGAAATCCCCAGCTGCTCTGCCGCACCGGTGACGGTGCCGGTTTCGACAATCGCATGGAACGCCTGCAACTGGCGGAAGCGGAGGGACATCGGCAGCACATCATTTTTTATGATACTCTATCGAATTCTTTGTATTTGTAATGATGATTAAGTCAAGGCACCCTTCCGCCCGCACCTGGGAGGATATGAGACGTGCTGGAAGAAAAGATTGCCGGGATGGACCTGTGGCATCTCGCGCTGCCCGTGTTGTCGCGCCGCGACCATGGGATCGGCTCTGTTGAGGGCTCTTGCGAGGTAGTGATTGTCCGGTTGCGCGGCGAAAGCGGTGCCGAAGGATATGGCGAGGCCTCGACCTGGTCAGTGTTCACCGGCACGCCGGAGGCCAGCCTGGCGGCACTGGACCGCTACATCCGCCCGCTGGTGGAAGGCCGCCGGGTGGCGGACCGCGCGGCGATCATGGAGGACGCGGCCAAGGCGGTCGCCCATTGCACCGAGGCCAAGGCGGCGCTGGAAAGCGCGCTGCTGGACCTGACCGGACGGATCACCGGGGCGCCTGTCTGGGCGCTGCTGGGCGGCAAGTGCCGCGAAACCATCCCGCTCAGCTGTTCGATTGCCGATCCGGATTTTGACAAGGACATCGACCTCTTGCACCGGCTGCGCGCCGACAAGGTGGGGCTGATCAAGCTGAAGACCGGCTTCAAGGATCACGCCTTTGACGTCATGCGGCTGGAGCGGATCGCCAAGGACTTCCCCGAGTTCCGGGTGCGGGTGGACTATAACCAGGGCCTGAGCATCGAAGACGCGCCGGCGCAGGTGCGCGATGTGGCGGAGTTCAAGCCAGACTTCATCGAACAGCCGGTGCGGTTCCATCACTTTGCCATGATGGCCAAGCTGCGCGGAATGATCGACGTGCCGCTGTTGGCCGATGAAAGCGTCTTTGGCCCCGAGGACATGGTGCGTGCCGCACGTGAAGGCATCTGCGACGGTGTCTCGGTCAAGATCATGAAATCGGGCGGGCTGACCCGCGGCCAGACGGTGGCGCGGATTGCGGCGGCGAACGGGCTGTCGGCCTATGGCGGCGACATGTTCGAGGCAGGGCTGGCGCATCTTGCGGGCACCCACATGATTGCGGCCACGCCCGAGATCAAGCTGGGCTGCGAGTTCTACCAGGCAAGCTATTTCCTGAAGGAAGACATTCTGGAGACGCCGTTCCAGGTGGAGGACGGCCAGGTGGTGGTGCCGGACGGGCCGGGCCTGGGCATCAAGCCGGATGTGGAAAAGCTCGACCGCTATGCGGTCTCCAAGAAGGTCGCGGCATGAGCCAGCCTAAGAAAACCGTTGCCATCATCGGCGCCGGCATTGTCGGCGTCTCGGCAGCGATTGAACTGCAGCGCGACGGGCATCAGGTGATCCTGATCGACGGCAAGGGGCCGGGAGAAGGCACCAGCCACGGCAACGGTGGCATTCTGGCCTCCTGCTCTATCGTGCCGGTCACGGGACCGGGGCTGTGGAAGAAGGCGCCGAAGATGCTGCTGGATGCGAACCAGCCCTTGTTCATGCGCTGGGGGTATCTGCCCAAGCTGGCGCCCTGGCTGATGAAATACATGAGCCATGCCAATGCCGAGGATACCACGCGGATCGCCTCAGCCCTGGCGCCGGTGGTCGGGGATTCGCTGGCCGATCACCAGGCATTGGCCACGGGCACCGTGGCGGAGCGGCATTTGAAGCCCTCGGACTATCTGTTCATCTACAACGACCGGGCGCATTTCGGCGATGACGCCTTTGGCTGGGGGCTGCGCAAGAAACACGGCTTTGCCTGGGATGAGCTGGAGGGGGCCGATTTCCGCGATTATGACGGGATCTACGCCGAAGAATTCGGCTTTGCCGCCCGGCTGAAGGATCACGGGATTATTTCCGACCCGGGCCAGTATGTGAAGGATCTGGCGGCCCATGTCACTGCAAACGGCGGCCAGATGATCCAGGCCTTTGTGACCGATGTGGCGCGCGAGAACGGCAAGGTGACCGGCGTACGGGCGGGCGGCGAGACCATCGCTTGCGACGCGGTGGTGGTGGCCACGGGTGTCTGGTCTAAACCGCTGGCCGATAAACTGGGAATTTCCGTACCACTGGAAGCAGAACGCGGCTATCATCTTGAATTGTGGGAGCCTTCGGCGATGCCGAAAGCGCCTGTCATGGTGGCAGCAGCCAAATGCGTGGTGACCCCGATGGAAGGACGGATCCGGATTGCGGGCATTGTGGAATTCGGCGGGCTGGAGGCCGGGCCGTCGAAAGGGCCGCTGGAGCTGCTGCGCAAAAACGCGCGGCGCATCCTGCCGGGTGTCACCTGGAAGCACGAGGAAGAATGGCTGGGGTTCCGCCCGGCGCCTGCGGATTCCATTCCCGTGATCGGCGAGGTGCCGGGGCTGTCAGGTGCCTATGTCGGCTTTGGCCACCATCACATCGGCCTCACCGGCGGGCCGAAGACCGGGCGCCTCTTGGCGCAGATGATTTCGGGCCGCACCCCGAACATGGATATGAGCGCCTATGACCCGGCGCGCTATGCGATTTGAACTTGAACCAGTGCCCCATAAGGGGCCGTGACTAAACACAGGGAGAAGACCATGAAGAAACTGACCAAACTGCTGGCCGCCACCGCGCTGACCGCGGCTGCCGCCCTGCCCGCTGCGGCCGAGGTCTGGGACATGCCGATGGCCTATTCGGCCTCCAACTTCCACTCCGCCACCGGCGCGGAGTTTGCCGAATGCGTGACCACCGGCACCGGCGGCGAGATTGAGATCAAGACCCATCCGTCGGGCTCCTTGTTCAAGGGCGCCGACATCAAGCGCGCCATCCAGACCGGCCAGGCGCCGATCGGCGAGCGGCTGCTGTCCGGCCACCAGAACGAAAACGCACTGTTCGGCTTTGACTCGATCCCGTTCCTGGCGACCTCGTTCGATGACAGCGACAAGCTGTGGAAAGCCGCCAAGCCGGCGCTGGAAAAACTGCTGGCCGAGCAGAACCTAACCCTGCTTTACGCTGTTCCGTGGCCGCCGCAGGGCCTCTATTTCAAGAACGAGGTGAACTCGGTCGCCGAGATGAAGGGCATCAAGTTCCGCTCCTACAACAACGCCACCTCGCGCCTGGCCGAGCTGACCGGCATGCTGCCGGTGACCATCGAGGCGGCTGAGATCAGCCAGGCCTTTGCCACCGGTGTTGCGGATTCGATGGTGTCGTCCGGCTCCACCGGCTATGACCGCAAGGTCTGGGAAAGCCTGAATTATTTCTACGAAGTGGACGCCTGGCTGCCGCGCAACTACGTGATGGTGAACTCCGACGTCTGGAGCGGCACCTCGGACGCCAACAAGAACGTGATCCAGGGCTGCGCCAAGCTGGCGGAGTATGCGGGCAACTGGCGTGCCAAGGAATACACCGGCTTTACCCTGCAGGGCCTGCGTGACGGCGGCATGACCGTCGGGCCGGCATCTGAACAGATGACAAATGAGCTGAAGGAAATCGGCGTCACCATGACGAACGAATGGCTGGAAGCCGCCGGTGACGAGGGCAAGGCCATCGTCGACGCCTTCCACGCCGAATAATCACTTTGCATGATACGGGCGGCGCGGCAGGTGCCGCCCGTATTCTCATAAAAATATGCCGATGGGGATGATATGACTGTGCTCAGGGGGCTGCGCTCCGGACTGGATTTTCTCTACCTTGCGGCGGGGGTGCTGGCCGCCCTCTGCCTGATTGCCATTCTGGGGCTGATCGTGGTCCAGATGCTGGCCCGCTGGACCGGAGAGGTCTTTCCCGGCGCGCCGGATTACGCGGGCTACGCGATGGCCGCGGCCTCCTTCCTGGCCTTTGCCAACGCACTGAACCGCGGCAGCCATATCCGGGTATCGATCCTGCTCAATGCCGTGCCCGAACGCTTGCGCCGGGTGCTGGAGATCTGGTGCTTTGGCATCGGCACCGCGGTGATGTGGTACTTCTGCTATTACGCCTACCGCTTTGTCTACTGGAGCTGGAAGTTCCATGACGTGAGCCAGGGCCAGGACCGCACGCCGTTGTGGATGCCGCAGAGCGCGATGCTGATCGGCGCGGTCATTCTGGCCATCGCTCTCACTGACCATCTGATCCATGTGATTTTCCGCGGCGATCACCGCATCACCACGGATCTGGCTGACCAGAGCCACGCGGAGTAAGCCCCATGGAAAATATATCCGTCATCATTCTGTTTCTCTTTGTGCTGTTCACCCTTCTGGGCACCGGCGTCTGGGTTGGCCTGGCGCTGATGGGCGTGGCCTGGGTCGGTATGGAGCTGTTCACCACCCGCCCCGTCGGCGACGTCATGCTGACCACGATCTGGTCGGCCTCCTCCAGCTGGACCCTGACGGCGCTGCCGATGTTTATCTGGATGGGCGAAATCCTCTATAGGACCCGATTATCGGAGGACATGTTCAAAGGCCTCAGCCCCTGGATGGCGCCGCTGCCCGGCGGACTGGTGCATACCAATATCGTCGGCTGCACAGTCTTTGCCGCGGTCTCTGGCTCCTCTGCCGCAACCCTGACCACCGTCGGCAAGATGTCGATCCCGGAACTCCGCAAGCGCAACTATCCGGAGCGGATGGTGATCGGCACCCTGACTGGCGCGGCCACCCTGGGCCTGATGATCCCGCCGTCGCTGACGCTGATCGTTTATGGTGTCACCATCAATGAATTGATCACCAAACTGTTCTTTGCCGGCATCCTGCCCGGCCTGGTGCTGGCGGCGATGTTCATGGGCTACGTGGCGATCTATTCCAAGGTGGGCAAGGACTGGAACCCGGATCAGGAGAGCAAGCTGACCTTTGCGCAGAAGATCCACAACTCCCGCTTCCTGGCGCCGGTGATTGCACTGATCATCGTGGTGATCGGGTCGATGTACCTCGGCTTTGCAACGGCAACAGAGGCCGCCGCATTCGGCGTCATCGGCTCGCTGCTGCTGGCGCTGGGACAAGGCTCGCTGAACTGGAAGACCTTCACCGAGAGCCTGATGGGCGCCACCCGCACCAGCGCGATGATTGCCCTGATCCTGGCAGGCGCGGCCTTCCTCTCGCTGTCGATGGGCTTTACCGGCCTGCCGCGCGGGCTGGCGGATCTGATTGCCGGCTGGGAGCTCACGCGCATCGAACTCCTGATGGTGCTGCTGGTGTTCTACATCGTGCTGGGCTGCTTCCTCGACGGCATCTCTTCGGTGGTGCTGACCATGGCGGTGGTGGAGCCGATGATCCGCCAGGCAGGCATTGACCTCATTTGGTTCGGCATCTTCATCGTGGTGGTTGTCGAGATGGCGCAGATCACCCCTCCGATCGGCTTCAACCTGTTTGTGATGCAGGGCATGACCCACCATGAGATGAGCTATATCGCCCGCGCCGCGATCCCGATGTTCCTGATCATGGTGCTGATGGTGTTTGTGCTGATCGCCTTCCCGGAGCTGGCGACCTACCTGCCCAACAACCTCAGGCCCGGGCCGGTCTAGAGGCATGTTGCGCGCGCTCGCCTTTGCCGCCCGGCACGGGCGGGCCGCCTTGGTCCTGGGGCTTCTGGCCGGGCTGTTGCTGCCCGGTCTCGCCGCTGCCCTCCAGCCCTGGCTGCCGGAAATGGTGGCCGGGCTTTTGTTCTTGAATGCCTACCGGATCGGCTTCCGCAAAGCCGCGGGCGGACTGGCGGACGGGATCGGCTCACTCAAGGCCATTGCCCTGCTGCAAATGGGCCTGCCGCTCTTGGCGCTGGCAGCAGCCTCGCTGCTCGGGGTGGCGCAAACGCCCGCCGCGGTGGCGCTGATCCTGATGCTGAGCGCCCCTTCGGTGACCGGCAGCCCAAATATCACCGCCCTGATGGGGCATGCGCCGGAACCTGCCTTCCGCCTCTTGATCCTCGGCACTGCATTGATGCCGCTGACGGTGATCCCGGTGTTCCTGCTGGCCCCCAGTCTCGGCGATCTGGGGGAGGTGCTGCGGGCCGCCGGGCGGCTGATCGGCGTGATCGGCCTCACTGTCGCGGCCGCCTTTCTGCTGCGCCGCCTGACCCTGCCCCGCCTGAGCGAGGAACAAGGGAAGGCCATCGACGGGCTGACCGTGATCGCGCTGGCGGTGATCGTGGTGGGATTGATGGCCGCGCTTGGCCCTGCACTGCACGCGGACCCAGCGCTGGTTCTGCAATGGCTGGGCTTTGCGCTGGCCGCCAACCTGGGCCTGCAAATGCTGACCTTTGCTGTGGTGCGCCGCCGGGCGGGCAGCGGCGCCGTGCCTGTCTCCGTTGTGGCCGGCAACCGGAACTTCGCTCTTTTCCTGATCGCCCTGCCCGCAGCCACGACCGATCCGCTGCTGATTTTCCTCGGCTGCTACCAGATCCCGATGTATCTGACCGCCATCCTGATGCAGCGGTTCTATGGCCGGCCCGCACACCCGGCCTAGGCCCGCCAGCCCCCCCTTGCCAGCCCCCTGCCGGCCCGTCTTCAGGACAGGAAGGTCACTCCCGGCATATGCCGGATCAGGCTGACGTCCTGATGATAGATTTCCGTCATCTCATCCACCAGGTCCTGCGACCAGCCCGGCAGGTCGATTTCCTCCTCCACCGCCTCTTCCGAGTGGAAGTAGCTCAGGAACAGCCCGCGCACCCGCTCGCGCTGGTCCTCGCTCAGCCCCGGGCGGCTCTCCAAATAGGCTTCCAGCCGCGCGTGGCCGGAATTGGACATGATGCCGCGGCTGATATCCAGCTCGCCGCTGAACCTGAAACCATCGCCCAGCCCGGTCACCTGGCCCAGGACGCTGGGCCAGATCACCGGCGTTTCCTCGTTGCACCAGACGGTCAGCGCGCAGCCCGGGTTGCTGTTGAGAATATCCTCAGCGACATGGGACCAGCGCAGGCTTCGGAAATCGGTGTTTGCCGTGAATTCGGCCCAGGTCTTGCCGGACTGCGACTTGAACACCGGCCCGATCAGGGTTGCGGGATTGCGCAGCCCCAGAAAGAACCCGCAAGGATTGCCGGGAAACAGGTTGCGCAGCGCGGCGGCGTTCTTGCCCGCATTGCGGAACAGCCGCCCCTTGCTCAGCATCCAGCCCGGCACCCCCATGAAGCCGGAGTTGGTCAGGATGATGCGGGACACCGGGTTGCCTTTGACCAGGCTCGCCAGCAGCGCCTCGCGCTCCTCCTCCGGCACAAACTCCTGGTCCTGCCTGCGCAGCATCTGGCTGACCGCCTTCACATAGGTGCCGGGGCGGCGGATCATGACGCCGCGCTCCAACAGGCGCTGCGCATCCTTGCGCAGCGACCAGGTCAGCTGGCCGTTGTCGGTATTGGGCGCCCCTAGGTGCAGGGCGAGGGTAATGTCCCGCATGCTGGCATTTGCCTGGTTCATCTTATCGCCCGGCCTTTTCCCGTCTCGTTGCCGCAGCCCGCGCGCGGCCTGCACCCGCCCGGTTCACAGCCGCGCCATCATGCGGCGGAAGAACCGGTCGTCCCGCTGCCGCAAAATATAGCTGCAGACCTGTTTCGCAAGGCGCGGATGGCCGCGGTCCAGCGCCAGATTGGCCAGTTCCCGCTGAAACCGGGGGAAGCTGTGCCGCCTGCGCAGCAGCTGGTGGAACCGGTGCGGAGTCAGATTGCCGGCGATTGCACCGCGGGCAATCTCCTGCAGGATGCCCATCTGCTGCAAGGACGATCCCAGCCGGTGGCCCAGCAGCGGGCAGCGCCAGAGGGTCACGTTGGGACCGGTGAACCGGGCCGCATGGGCCGCATCCGGCGCCACATAGGGGTCATACATGATATGCACATCGCCTGCGCCCTGGCTGGCCAGCGCGGCATCGCCAAAGGGGCCGGAGAAGTCCCTGCCCCAGACCTTCTTGTAGCGCATCTCCCAGGGCACCAGGGTCTTGTCCAGCGTCGACTGCGGGCTGATTGCAAAGACCGTCGATCCCGGCGCCGCCGCCGCAAAGGCCGCTGCCGCGTAACCGCCCATCGAAGCGCCGTAAAAGACCACCCGCTTGAACTGCGCAAAAAAGCCGCTGTCGCGCAGCTCTTCGAACTTGGCCGAAACCTCCGGGTGGCGGAACCAGGTCCAGCCGTTGGCCATGACCCCCAGCATCGACCAGCCCTGCGCCTCGATGAAGCTGAAGCCCCAGGGCCGCCGGTCATCCCGCTTGGTCATGGCAATGTCGAGATTGTCGAAGGTCACCACCAGCGTGTCGCCGCGCGGCATGAACAGGAAGGAATGCTCTTCCAATTCGTCAAAGAACCCTTCCTTGCCCGCCAGACGGGCTGCGATCCCGGACCATTCTCCAGACGGCTGCAGGTCTTCCTGCGGCTCGACCGAGAGGATGGCGAGCCCGTTGCTGTCACCTGCGGGCTTTGCCAGCGTGTTGCAGCTGCCATAGGCCTTGAGGAACGGGTAGGCCCCCGACCCTTTGCGGATTTCGATCACCAGGCGGCTGAGCGGGTGCAGGGCCTTATCCAGCACCGGCTTGAAATTCTGGATCTTGTGACGGGCGCCAAAGCTGTTCAGCGCCAGGATCACATCATAGCTGCCGAGCCCGTCCTGTGTGTCCACGGTTGTGGCCGCATCCGGGTCCACGCCGCCGCGCGCCAGCCGGGCGCGCCAGTCCTGCAGCTGCTGCGCATCGGGCGCCACCGGCTGGCCCTTGCGGTCCAGGCTGACAAAATCGACGCTGCAGCCATAGCGCTGATGCAGCAGGATCGCCAGTTCGGGGGCCTGGCCGTTGACATCGGCAATGGTGCGGACGTCGTCCACATCCAGCGCCGGGAGAACCGGTTTGAAATCAAAATCTTCGCTCAGCATGCCGTTTCAACTGCCCCCAAGGAACGCGCCGGCACCGGACCGGTGCAATGCGGAGCGCCCGCTGGCGGCATCCCCTTGCCATTGGTTTACCCCAAAAGGGTTAAGGATCCGGTCACCAGCGCTCTGCCTGCCGGTGGTCACGCCTCCAGCCCGGCCCGGGTCAGAACGGTGGAGTACTTGCCGTGTTTGGCCAGCACCTCGACAGCGCCGAAACTTTTCATCGCCGGGATGCCGCCGGATCCCTTGCGGATATCCAGGACGATGCCGCCGCCTTTGCTGATCTGATTGCGGAACAGCTCCTGATAGGTGTCCACCGGGTAATGAAAGCCGCAGGAGGCCAGGCTGATGACCAGATCGAAACTGCCCAGCGCCGCGGTGTCGTCCGTCTTGGGGTTGACGGTGGTGATTTTCTCCGGCGGCACGCCGTTTTTCTCCAGAAAGGCCCGGGCGGTGTCCAGGCTGGTGTAGCCTGCACCCTCGCCCTGGAACCCGAAGTGGCGGCCGTTGCTTTCTTCGATATCGATCAGGACGATGCCGCAGCCGTAGCGGCGGTGCAGCAGCAGGCTGGCAAAGGCATAGCCGCAGCCGATGTCTGCAGCCCGTTTGGGGGCGATGGTGTCGGTGGAGGTCAGGAAGAAATCACACTCCCGCCCGGCAATCCGGATCGATTCCTGCAGGATATGGTCGCGCTGCGCCCGGGCATCTTCCAGCAGCGGGCCGGCGTCGCCTGCCGTCCAGTCCTTGATGACCTGGCCCGAGCTTGCCAGTTCCGAGCGCTGCAGCAGGATGTTGGCCACATCCTGGTCGGTGAACATGGAGAAATCCAGGGCGGCGGGATCAATGTGCACCGGTGTCTCCTCTTCCGGTTCCGGAGCCGGCTGCAGCAGATGCCGGGTTTTCTCAGGATCAATGCCGTGCTTGGCGAGCAACTCGTGCACATAGCAGCCCTCGGCCGGGACACCGCCGTATTTGGCCGCGATATTGCGGAACCGGCGGCCCCAGAAATGGATCGACAGCGTATCGCTGCGGATATGCTTGCGGGCCTGGTTCGGGCGGTTCGGGTTCAGCACCACGCCCGCATGTTTGAAGGGCACAGGGTAAATCACATGGCCGGGCCGCGAATGGGACACCTCGCCGGTTTCCTGCAGAAACCAGGTCAGCGCATCCGGCCCCCAGACCCCCCAGGGCAGGAGCGAGACATGCACGCCCTCCCCCTTGTCCTTCAGCGCCTGCAGCTCGGCCTGTTTCCCGGCGCTGTACCAGGGCGGAATGGGATATTCGTCGCTGGTGAAGCGCAGCATCGCCTTCAGCGTCTTGGAGGTCTTGGGCAGCCGCAGCACCCCATTGTTGACCATCGGCTTCTTGTCCGAGATCCAGCCGTGGAAGTGCTTGCCCTTGATGTCCCAGGGCTGGCAGCAATAGGCATCCGTGTCGGCCCAGACATAATCCGTCTGGCGCAGCATATGCAGGCGGAAGACATCCGCGTGATAGGCCGGGCTGCCGGTCCTGGCATGGCGGATGATGCGCTCTGACGGCAGGATGTCGTTGGCATCCGCCACCCGCACCCCGTCGGGCACGCCCTTGACCTCGTCATAGGTGAACAGGATCATCTCGTGGCCGTTGTCCACAAAGGACTTCAGGCAAAGCTGTTCCAGCCAGCTAAGCTCAGGCCCCACCCAAAGTGACGCGATGGCCGGAAGTGCCATGATTTCTGCCTCTCGATACCTGTCCGTGCAGCGGTTTGACCGCAGCTTTTGTTAAGGAATTTTAACCCGGCGCCCGGATTCCTGTCAATGTGCGCAGGCAGCGGGCGTCAATGTGTGGTCTCGCCGCGCTCCACCGTGAACCAGAAATCGCTGCCCGGCTCGTTTTCCGCGATCTCGTCCGGGATCACGCCGGGGCCGCTCAAGAAAACATTGGCGCCGAAATGCGCATGCATCCGCGACAGTTTGCACAGCTTGCCGCCGGTGAGTTCGCGGAACAGTTCGATCATGTCATCCCGCTCCTTCAGCTCCTCGATCTTCTCGCGGTGCTTGCGGCAGGAGAATTCATGCGCAGCGGCGATATCAGGATCCGCCAAGAGCCGCGCCATCTCCGCCTCCAGCGCCGGGATCATCCGCTGGATCGAGCGTTCCTCTTCGGCGTTGTTGTTCATGCGGAACCAGTAGGACAGGCCTTGGTCGCGGTCCACGTGGTTCACCCGGCCCCGGTCGCGTTTGACCAGGAAGCTTTCGGCGCTGCGCACCGCGTAGTGATTGAGCTGCACCAGGTCATAGCCGTAGGTGCTCATCGACGAACGCCAGCCGTTGCGGAACATTTCGCGCGGCATGTCCCGCCCTGAGCCGTTGACCCAGCGGATGTCCTCCCACAGCTGCGGCTTCAGCCCCTTGGGCCGGTGCACCCCCAGTTTCTTGAAGATGCCAGTATTGCGGAACAGGGTCTTGAAGCCCCAGGCCTGATGCGGCTTGCGCGTCACCTCAAAGGCGCAGCGGGTGAACTCGCGCAGGATCAGATCGCCGGTAAAGTCGCGCACATCGTTGTTGCCGAACAGCCGCCAGGTCATCGAGATCATGTTGGCCTCGCCCACCGCATCGAACAGATCCGGCAAACGGCCATCGCCGCATTTGATGTTGATGAACTCATCCACATCCATGCAGATCAGCCAGTCGGCACCGGTGATCACCGGCTCTTCCTCCGCGGCCTGCAGTGCCGCGTGCTGCGGTTTCAGATCAGTGCCGCGGAACGGGTTTTCCCGGTGCTGCACGATGCCTTTCTCCTGCAGCATTTGCAGCATGGTGTCGGTGCCATCGGTGCAGTCGTTGGTGTAGACCAGAAAATCATCCACCCCGATGGCCCGGTGATAGGCCAGCCACTCCAGAATGAACGGGCCTTCGTTCTTCATTGTGGTGACGATGGTGGTTTTGGGCTTGCCGGTGCTGCGGCGGACCGCCTGCTCCTCGGGAATGCGCACCGGCTTGGCCTGGAAATACCCCGTGGCCAGCGCCAGCAGCTCCGGCGTTTCCACCAGGCTGGTCTTCGGCACGATCTTGGAGACCGTGTCCGCCGGATGGCGCAGCGCCATGCAGCGGTAGAACCGGCAATCATCAGCCGGGTCCGGCTCAGCCCCCACCACCCGGATCAGCCGCCAAATGCTGTTTTCCTTGGTCTTCCCCGGCGCCAGGCACCAGCGCGGCCGCAAGCCCGCGGCATCAAACTGGGTGCAGATGTGGTCGCCGAAAGAGGCTTCGTCGCCATTGCGCACCCGCCAGGGGTAGGCCTGCACCCCGCCCAGCCGGATACAGCCGCTGGGTGCCTGCACGGCGCGGTCAAAGACGTTTGGCCCCTCGCCCGGTGCCAGCAGATCAAACAAATCGATATTGGCCACTGCCCGGGCGCGGTCCAGGAAACGGGCGCGCAAAATCTCGTAGATCAGAAACTCGCCCAGCGGCGCCCGCCAGGGATCCGCGGGCGGGATCTCCATCCGGTCCTTGCCCGGCGCCCCCGGCACGTTGAAAGGATGCGCCTCCTCCGGCAGCCCCTCCTTGCCAAGCGGCAGCTTGGCATGCACCACCACCAGCCGCTCCAGCCCCTCGATCCCCTCTGCCAGGTCCCGCAGCGCCTCGACATAGCGGCGGCTGTCCTGTGGCTGGGCACGGTCAAAGATGACAGCGCCCTGCATGCCATGCTGCTCGATGTGGAACCGCAGCCAGGCAGCGGTGATCTCTGGCGTCTCGCCGTTGCGGACTGCGGCCAGCACGTTGAGCCCGGCAAAGAGCTCAGTCTCGGCAGGGGTCAAGGCAGCCGTATAGCGTTCGCCGTGAACCGACACCGTCAAGCCATGGCCGGCCGCCTCGATTTCAGCCTCCAGAACAGGCGCGCCGCCGTAATTCTGCAGCACCGTCTTTCCGGCCGGAGACACTGCGGCAACGGCCTCCCGCGGAGTGCCGGATTTGAAAAACAGCCGGGCCAGCGCCCCGCCGGGACCTGGCACCGCCACCGCATCCAGCAGCACCTCCCCAGCCAGGGACAAAGCGCTGAGTTCGCGTTCAAGGATCAGGCCGGAACGGCTCCCGGAAGCTGGATTGCTTGCCATACTGCTGCGTCGCTTTTGGTGTCGTTGGCCCCAGTCTGCAAAACATCAAGGGCAGACCTGTTATAACCGGCCTGCAGGGCACCCGGAACCGGGAAACACCCGCCCCCGCCGCCAAAGCCCTTTACAGCTGATATTCCCGCAACAGCCTGCCACGCCGCGCCCATCCGGAATTGAGCACACGCCAGGTGCGTTCAGCAAAAGAAGTTTCCAGCTGCTTCCAGCCGCGCAGCCTCCGATACCTGGTCCTGCCCCCTGAAACCAGTCCGGAGTGAATGCGCATTTTTGGGTGCTTTTCTGGCAAGAGAGGCAGTGTACCGATGCCGAAGAAACAATTCAGCGACGAACAGATTGCCTTTGCTTTGAGGCAAGCGGAAGCCGGGACGAGGGTTGGAGAGATTTGCCGCAAGATGGGGGTCGCGGAAGCGACGTTCTATGTCCCGCCAATTTGCCGGATCGCATCCAGACGCGGCATTCCTTGCGCGGTCAGTATCTCAACCTGCCGCAACTTCGTGACAATCTCTTCTGGCTTTGGTCGCTTGTTGGCCATGCGTTTCCTCCGTTTTACTAAACATAGCGGAGGACCACTTCAGTGGGGGAAGACCACCGCCAAGCAAAACATTCATGTGGACTTCCCTCTGCGCGGGGCACTGAACTGCGCTTGCTGTGATCAGCCGATGACTTCCTGCTGGTCACGCAGCGGCATAGGCAAACGCTACCCCTACTATTGGTGCCAGACGCGCGATTGTTCGCAGTACCGGAAAAACATCCAGGCTGAGAAAGTGGACGCAGGCTTTGAAGCCCTACTCAAGAGCCTGACGCCATCGAAGAATCTGCTCTCCATCGTGACCTCCATGCTTTCGGATGCCTGGGATCAGCGCACCGCCCATAGCATTAGCGGTAAGGCACAGATCAAACGGGACATTGCACCGCTCGACAAACAGCAAGACTCACTTCTGGGAAAGCTAGTCGATGCGACCAATGCAAAGGTGGTGTCTGCCTATGAAGACAAGGTTGCTAAGTTGGAAGATGAGAAGCTGTTGCTGGCTGATAAACTCACTCAAAACAGCAAACCAAGATACACCAAGCGGGAAATTTTCGAACTTTTGAAGACCTTCCTCTCAAACCCTTGGAATGTATGGGAGAAAGGCAACCTGACCCTGCGCAAAATCGTGCTCAGAATGGCCTTCGTGTCACCATTGGCATACGACCGTGAAAACGGTTTTCGAACTCCGCAAGTGTCTGTAATATTTGATTTTTTATTGGATTTTACACTGAAATGTAAAATGGTGCGGTCGAGAAGACTCGAACTTCCACTCCGGTTAAGGAACAGCGACCTCAACGCTGCGCGTCTACCAATTCCGCCACGACCGCACTGTCTTAGGCTTGGTGTAGGGGCGTATAGACCAGCGCGGAAGTGATGTGAAGCCGAAAATCGCCATTTTCGAACAGAATGTTTGCGGCCCTCGCACGGCCCGTCTATGCGCCGGAAAACAGCCGGGTTTTCCGGCTGTTTCCAGTGGGTTTTTTGCTGCGGCGGCGCGGCTCAGTTGCCTTGGGCCGCGATCTGGCGGCGCAGGACCATGTCGCCAGACATCTGGTCGTAATAGGCCGGGAACTGATCGTGATTCACCGATGCGGCCAGGTCCTGCACGTCGCGGCGCACCTGCTTGGCCAGCTGGTGCAGCGTCATTCCCGGCTCCTGCAGCCGCGACAGAAGCGCCCGGGTGAAAACCGAGTTGGGATCGGCGTCCGCATCCGACAGCCGGTCCAGCGCAGTTTGCCCGGCCCCGGCGGAGTAAAGGATAAAGGCGCCTTCCGGCGGCTCCATCCGCACCAGGCCGCGGGTGCCGCCGACCGAGCGCTGGCCGTCCTGCGGGAAGGGATTGTTGCGGCAGGCGTCCAGGATCATGATGGTCGAGCGCGCGCCCTTGCGCTGGAAGGTGTCCAGGACCCGCGCTGCCGGAATGCTCTCGCCGGTCAGGTAGCTTTCGTCGCCGAAATTCACCATCGGCACATCCGAGGGCAGCAGATAATTGCGGCCGTCGACCTCGACCCCGTGACCGGCAAAGTAGAACAGCACCTCGTCGCCCGGCTTGATCTGGTTGGCAAAGGTGGAGACCGCGCTGTTGATGTCGCGGCGGCTGGCATCATAGAGCGTGGTCACCTCAAAGCCGAGCCCGGCGAGGGTGCTGCTGACTGCTTGCGCATCATTGCGGGCCTTTTGCAGCGCTGCGAGGTTCTGGTAGCCGTCCACTCCGATTACCAGCGCCCGGCGGCTGATCAGCGGCGCGGCGGCGTCATTCTGCTGCAGCAGCACCGGTGTGGCCGCAGCGGCAGTGCCGTTTTGCAGGATGACCGCGCCGTTCTGCATCTGCCCCTGTCCTTGCACCGAGGCGATCACCTGGCCTTGCGGGACGAATTGCCCCTGCTGCGGCACCTGTCCCTGCTGGCCGTACTGGCCCTGCGGCAGATACTGCCCCTGCTGGCCTTGCGGCACATATTGCCCCTGCTGGCCCTGATACTGCGGCTGCTGCGGAACGCCATAGGTCTGGGTGGTTGCGGCAAAGCCCATCTGCTGCTGGCCGTACTGCGGCTGCTGAACGTTTTGCCCGTATTGCTGCGGCACGCCGTAGGTGCCCGCATTGGCGCCGGCCATGGTGGTATTGGGCAGCGGATACTGGGGCTGCTGCGGCTGCGGCGCCAGCCGTTCGGCCAGATAGATCTTCAAAAGCCCCCGCGGCCCGTCGGGATGCGCCATGGCCTGCTGGGCGGCCAGATAGCCGCTGGCCTGGGCCCGCTGGAAAGACCCGATCAGCAGGTCCCGTTCAAAGTCATTGAGCTGGCCGGTCACCGGATAGCCCAGATAGGCCTGATAGCCGGAAATCGCCTGGCGCGACTTGCGGCCCAGCTGGCCGTCCACTGTTCCTGCCGGGAAGCCGAAGTAATTCAGCGATTGCTGGATCTGGCGGCCCTCCTGGGTGGAAGGCAGCCGGGAACGGCGGACCTGTTTGCTTCCGGACCGGCGCTGCTGGTTCTTGCCGATGGCGCCGCCGATGATCCCGCCAATGATGGCACCGGCTGCGAAATCGCCTGCATCCGCTGCAACGCGGGACGCAGGTGTCAGCGCCAGCGACAGGCTGATGGCGAATGTGGAAAGCAGCTTGAACCGCATATATACCCCCTAAAAATGCACTTTGTGATTGCATTGAGTGTAGCCGGGAACAGATCCCGTCAAATACCGGAATCCAGCACTAAAACGTAAAAAATCAGCCAAAGCTGCCGGCTTGCATCACAATTTTAACTACTTCCCGGGCGTCCGGGGCCATTGCGGTCTAGGGTCCTGGCCTTAATTGCGGACAAAGAAATGGCCGGCAATGGTGCCGGCCATGCCATTTCGTTCAAGCGCGGGTTTCGCCTTATTCGGATCCGAAGGACGGCAGCGAGAAACCTCCGCCCGAGGCCTGCACAGGCTGCACCCGGCCGCCTGCCAGCTTGGCCGAGGCGGCCCTGATCAGCTCTGCCCGTCCCGGCTGGCCGGGCGCAAAGACCGGCGGCGTGCCGCTGTCCAGAGAGATCATCGCCATACCGTACCAATCCTGGGCCTTTTCAGCCGTGACCGGCACCCCGTAGCCCAGCGCCAGATGATGGCCGATCAGCTCCGCATAGGGGCGCTTGCCGGTGCCGGTCAGGATCAGCGCGGCGCCCAGCGCCACCTCCATGTCGTCGCGGCGGTAGCCGGAGAACAGGCAGATCCCGGCGGTGTTCGAAAGCTGTTCGATCGACATGCCGGATTGCAGCACGAACTTCTGAACATCCCCCATCACCTCGCCGCTGCCGGCAGTGCCGAGCTTGGCCAGGAACGGCTGCACGGCCGGCCCGAAGGCATCGCACTGGCTGTCAATCTGCGCCTGGGACACGCCCTGCACCTTGCCGGCCCGGGTTTCGCCTGAGTTGATCGCATAGGAGCGGGCCAGGCAGAACTGCTCGCCCAGCGCCAGCTCCGGGTCGCTCAGGTTCTCGGCGGTCATATAGCCGCCGTTGGAACTGGTCAGCAGGCTCAGCTTGCTGCAGTAGCTGGTGAGCGAGGCAGTCTGCTCCGGCTGGTCGAACAGGGTGATGCCGCCCAGTGCCGCGCTCTCCTGCCCGGCAAAGGCTGTCACCGTGCTGCGGTTCTGCTGCGCGGCCTGCACCGGCGCCTCAGAGCCGGTGTCCACCATCCGGCAGGTGCCCTGGTGGCAGGCAAAGCTGGCAGGCGTCACGCCGCGGGCCAGGAAGTCATTGCGCTTGTAGCCTTGCGGGGTGGAGGCAAAGACCATCACCGAGCAGTTCGACGCGCCGCACCAGAACGAGCTGCCGGAAACCGAAGTGTCCAGCACATAGTCGTTGCGGCCGTCGCCGTTCAGATCCGCCAGCTGCATGAAACCAGTGCGCTGCAGCAGCTGTTCGCCCGTGGGTTCGGCACTGGCGGCAATTTCATCCACCGCGTGGCTGACCTCAGGCGGCAGCCCGCCATAGCCGCCGCCGCTGTAGCCGCCGCCCGCAGTGCGGACGCCAGCAGCCTCGTCCCGCCAGGTGTGCAGCACGCCGCGCACACCGTTCGGCCCCTGCATCGCCTTGATCACCTGCGGGCCGCCGACTTGCGCCCGGTTGTAGGAACTGACCAGGAAATTGCGCTCATAAGGTGCCAGATGCCCGGTGGCCGGGTAACCCATATGGATCTGGTACTGAGTGATCGCCGCGCGCGACCGCCGGCCCAGCACCCCGTCCGGCGAACCGGCATTGAAGCCGAAGTAGTTCAGCGCCACCTGAGTCTCGCGGTTTTGGGCGCGGGTGGCGGAATAGACCGGGGCGCGGCGGTAAGTGGTGCCTGCGCGCTGGCGCTGCTTGTTCCTGTGGACTTCGTTGACGATGACACCGCCGATCACGGCGCCTGCGATGGCTGCTCCCAGTTCATCCGCAATGGCTGGACCGGTGGCCGAGGTGGCCAGGAAAACGGCTGTAAAGGCCGGCTTGAGCGGCTTAGTAAACATGATACTCGCCCCCTATGGATACTCGCTACGGAATCAGGATACTCCACAGGCAGCGCTGGCACCTAGGGAATTTGCGGTGATTTTCCCCGCAAAGCCCCCGCAAAAGGATGGAAAAGGACAACAACGGCCATGGTTGAGTGGATCACATCGGACGGTCTTGTTGAGTATGATCAAGCGGTTGCCTTCATGGAGGAGCGCGCCGCAGCGATTGCAGCGGGCACTGCGCAAGAATGCATCTGGCTCTGCGAACATCCGCCGCTTTATACCGCCGGCACCTCGGCCAAGCGCGAGGATCTGACTGATCCGGAGCGTTTTCCGGTCTATGAGAGCAAACGCGGGGGCCAGTACACCTACCACGGGCCGGGCCAGCGGGTGGTCTATGTGATGCTGAACGTGGGCCGGCGCGGCCATGACGTGCGCCGTTTCGTGCAGCAGCTGGAAAGCTGGGTGATCGCCGCGCTGGATGAGTTCAACGTGCAGGGCCATATCCGCGACGGCCGTGTCGGCGTCTGGGTCGAGCGCCCGGAAAAGCCGCGCACCGTCTCGGGCGGCCTCGCCGAGGACAAGATCGCCGCCATCGGCATCCGCCTCCGCAAATGGGTGAGTTTTCACGGCATCTCGATCAACGTGGAGCCGGAACTGGAGCATTTCACCGGCATTGTTCCCTGCGGCATCACCGACTACGGCGTCACCAGCCTTGTCGACCTGGGGCTGCCGGTCACATTGGCGGATGTGGATGTGGCGCTGAAGCGCAGTTTCGATCAAGTGTTCGGCGGCTGACTCAGCGTTGCGCGGAGGCGGCGCAGTCCTGCAGCGTGGTCAGCACCAGTTCCGGAAAAGTATAGAACAGCAGCGCGCCCGCCTCCTGGCTGACGCAGAGCTGGGCATTGCGGATGCCGCTCAGCGCGTCGCGGATCTCTGGCAAGGGCGCCACGTGGTCTTCGCCGCCATGCACGAACACCGCCCGCGTGTCCCGGGCCAGGGCCAGTTTCCGGAACCCCTGCCGCAGCATCTGCACATCCGCCACAAACCCCGCCCCGCCCTGTTGCAGAAACAGCCCCTGGCTGTGCTTCAAAAGCGGCAGCAGGTTCATTGCATCCAGCATACGGCGTTCTTTTCCGCCGCGGGCGGACTGGATTTTCAGCAGCTTCTCGTGGCCGTACCAATGCAGGGCAGCGGACCAGCCCTTCATCAGTGCAGGCAGCATCCACCGGGCCCGGGCCGCGCAAAAGGCCACCAGCCAGGCGTAGCCGCTGAGGCTGGAAAACTGCCGGGTTGAGGTGATCGTGCAATTTGACGCCACCGCCACCAGCCCTGCCACCTGCTGGTGCAGCCGGTTGGCGGCCAGGCAGCCATACAGCGCGCCGCCGCGGTGGCTGAGCAGCACCGGCCGCTGCAGGTTTTCGCGGGCGATCAGCGCATCCAGCTGCCGCACGAAGACATCTCCGGGGTCCTGCCCGCGCTGCAGCGGCGCGGTGCCGCCATAGCCAGCCCGCATCGGCGCATAGACCCGGAATCCCAGCGTCCGCAGCTGCGGTTGCAGGCGCTGGAGCGGTGCGATCCCGTCCAGCAGCCCGTGCAGATAGATCACCGGCTGCCCGGTATCCCCGCCCAGGCGGAAATACTGAATGCGCCGGCCATCGCCGCCCTGGAACTCATCCGAAGGCGGCAGCATCTCGCCCCGGGCGATTTTCAGATCCCGGGTCCGCTCCTCCATCAGAAAGGCCGTGAGCCGGATCAGCTCGGCAGCGCCCGGCGCGCCGGCCCGGGCGGCAATCGGCCCCAGTTCCGCTGCCGCGCCCCGGCCGGATCCGGTCAGCAAGGCCTTGAGCGGCTTCAGATCCGCCGTCTGCAAGCCGAAAGCCGCAGCCAGCGGCGCTGCCGCATCGCAGCTCCAGTCCACATCCAGCCGCTCGGCCATCACCGCCGCCGTATCACCCGCCTTGCCAGGCCAGACCGGACGGCACAGGAATTTCTCGCCGGGGCGGCTGGTTTCAAGCACCAGGACATCCTGTGCCGGGACCGTCCCCTGCCGCACCTGCTCCAGAAAATTGCTCCAGCGGCCGGCCGCCGCCGCCGTCAGCCCCATCGCTGCCGGCAGGCCGGCGGCGCCGGTCACCTGCCGGGCCGCGCGCTGCGAGGCATTGAGCAGCGCTGCCCGCGGCCCGGTCCCGGCCAGCAGCCAGAACCGGCAGCAGTTGCCGGAATAGCTGCCCGGATGCGGCCGCCCTGCCCGTTGCCATTCCTGTTCCTGGATTTCCGCCGCGCGGGCAAAATGCGCCTGCAGCACCGGTGCCGCCCGGACCCGCTCCCGCGGCCAGCGGCCGCCCGGGCCCGCAGCTTCCCCCGGACCGGCTTGCAGCCCGGAAGAAAACCGGTCGAACTGCTCGGGCCGGATCATCGTTTCATAAATTGCGGCCACAACCTGGTCCTGCGACAAGGCCTGCGCACGGCACAAGAGCGTCACTCCTGCCCCTCCAATACTGCTTCCCACATCAAGAGGGCAGCGCGCCGTGCAAGCATAGGTATGGGTCCGGGCCCCACGGCCCGCCCGTTTCAGGCAATCTGCCTGTCAACTGAAAATACCCGGCTGATGCCGCCCCTCGTCAGAGCTGGCATACGGTGCCGGACCGGCCCACTTCTTGGGCTCCCATACGCTTGGGCGCGCGCGCCCTCTCCGAACTACAACCAATTTGAGAACCAGCTATGAGCAAATTCAACCGAAATTCAACATTTAATTCAAATGCGGTATTTTGCATAAGAAACGCCGCCCGGAGAGGCGGCGTTTCCAGGTAGTTCCTAAAGCAGGCGCTCCGGTCTCAGCCTGCTTCCAGCACGGCGCGGATTTTCTCCGCCTGTTCCTGGATCAAGGCCTGGTCGCCCATTTGCCCGGGCGGGCGCAGCCGGTCGCCTTCGTGGCGCGGCAGCACATGCATGTGCAGGTGGTACACCTCCTGCCCGCCCGCGGCCTCGTTGAACTGCTGCACCGTGACACCATCGGCCCCGAAAGCCTTGATCACCGCCTGCGACAGCTTCTGCACCGTCTGCATCACCGCCGCCAGCTGCGCCGGGCTGGCATCCAGCAGGTTGCGGCAGGGAGTTTTGGGAATCACCAGCAGATGGCCGTCCGCACGCGGCATGATATCCATGAAGGCCAGCGTCTCCCCGTCCTCATAGACACGGGCCGAGGGGATCTCGCCGCGCAGCAGTTTGGCAAAGATATTGTCGGGATCATAAGCGGGCATGCGCCGGGCCTCCTGTTTCGCTGTTTTCCCGGTTGTGCGCCCGCGCCGCGGCCAGGTCAAGCATCGGGCACGGGCCGCCCGGCGATGGCATTCAAGCCCCTGCGGCAATAATTCTTGATCGAGATCAAACTCCGCCATTGAAGGCCCCGTCAGGCCGCTCTAATACTCCCAAGGAATCCAGGCCGCCCGAAGTCCGTCTTTGGGGGCCTTTCGTTATGCAGCAGGAGGCACATAAATGGCAGACGCAGCCATTCATGGTCACGGCCACGAGGACGAGCGGGGCTTCTTTACCCGCTGGTTCATGAGCACGAACCACAAAGACATCGGCATTCTCTACCTGATCGTCTCGGCGATCGCAGGTCTCATTTCCGTCATCTTCACCGTCTACATGCGGCTGGAGCTGATGGATCCGGGTGTTCAGTACATGTGCGGCGAAGGCGCGCGTTTCTTCGCGGATCCGTCGCAGCCCTGTACCCCGAACGGCCACCTCTGGAACGTGATGATCACCGCGCACGGCATCCTGATGATGTTCTTCGTGGTGATCCCGGCGCTGTTCGGCGGCTTCGGCAACTACTTCATGCCGCTGCAGATCGGCGCGCCGGACATGGCGTTCCCGCGGATGAACAATCTGTCGTTCTGGATGTATGTCGCAGGCACCTCGCTGGCGGTTCTCTCGGTTGTCTCCCCGGGCGGCAACGGCCAGCTGGGCTCCGGCGTCGGCTGGGTTCTGTACCCGCCGCTGTCGGTGAAAGAGGGCGGCTACTCGATGGACCTGGCGATTTTTGCCGTGCACGTTTCGGGCGCCTCCTCGATACTGGGTGCGATCAACATGATCACCACCTTCCTGAACATGCGCGCACCGGGCATGACCCTGTTCAAGGTGCCGCTGTTCTCCTGGTCGATCTTCGTCACCTCCTGGCTGATCCTGCTGTCCCTGCCGGTTCTGGCCGGCGCCATCACCATGCTGCTGATGGACCGCAACTTCGGCTTCACCTTCTTTGATGCAGCCGGCGGCGGCGACCCGATCCTGTACCAGCACATCCTGTGGTTCTTCGGCCACCCGGAAGTGTACATCGTGATCCTGCCGGGCTTCGGCATCATCTCCCACGTGATCGCCACCTTTGCCCGCAAGCCGGTCTTCGGCTACCTGCCGATGGTCTGGGCCATCATCGCCATCGGCGTACTGGGCTTTGTCGTCTGGGCGCACCACATGTACACCGTCGGCATGTCGCTGAACCAGCAGGCCTACTTCATGCTGGCCACCATGGTGATCGCGGTGCCCACCGGTGTTAAGGTGTTCTCCTGGATCGCCACCATGTGGGGCGGCTCCATCGAGTTCAAAGCCCCGATGATGTTTGCCTTCGGCTTCCTGTTCCTGTTCACCGTCGGCGGTGTGACCGGCGTGGTGCTGTCGCAGGCTTCCGTGGACCGGGCCTATCACGACACCTACTATGTGGTTGCCCACTTCCACTACGTGATGTCGCTGGGCGCCGTCTTTGCGATCTTCTCGGGCATCTACTTCTACTTCGGCAAGATGACCGGCCGCCAGTACAACGAGCTGGGCGCACAGATCCACTTCTGGCTGTTCTTCATCGGCGCCAACCTCACCTTCTTCCCGCAGCACTTCCTGGGCCGCCAGGGCATGCCGCGCCGGTACATCGACTACCCGGAAGGTTTCGCTTACTGGAACAAGATCTCCTCTTACGGCGCGTTCATCTCCTTTGCCTCGTTCCTGCTGTTCTTCGGCGTGGTGATCTATTCGCTGCTGCGCGGCGCCCGCGTCACCCAGAACAACTACTGGAACGAATACGCGGACACCCTGGAGTGGACCCTGCCCTCTCCGCCGCCGGAGCACACCTTCGAAATCCTGCCCAAGCAGGAAGAGTGGGACCGCTCGCATTCGCACTAAGCGGCTGAGTTTCTGAAGACGAAAGGCCCCGGAGCTAATGCTCCGGGGCCTTTTTCATGGGCGCCGCACCGGCTAAAACGCCGCAGTGGAAATCTGCTGTTTCCGCCGCATCTTTAAACAAGATCCCATCCTGCAACAGGCCGCATGCGATGCCCTACAACTGGACCCAGCCGCAACACGGCGCCCAGCGCGAACTGCACCTCTGGCCGCATCAGTCGCTGCGCCCCCGCGGCTATGTGCGCTTCCTGGGGCTGACCGCCGCGCTGATCTGCGTGCCGCTGGTGCCGCTGCTGGGCTCGTTCCTGCTCTGGGGGCTCTTGCCCTTCCTGCTGCTCACCCTGTTCGGGATGAAATGGGCACTCGACCGCAACCGCCGCGACCACCAGATTCTCGAGGTTCTGACCATCGGGCCGGAAAACGCGCGGCTTGAACGGTTCACCCCCGACGGCCGCCGTCAAAGCTGGCAGTGCAACCGCTACTGGACGCGGGTCGGGATGCACGATCACGACGGCCCGGTCCCCCATTACGTCACCCTGCAGGGCGGCGGCCGCGAGGTGGAAATCGGCGCCTTCCTGTCCGAGGATGAACGGGTGGCGCTCTACGGCGACCTCAAAACCGCCTTCGCCCGCTGAAAGGCAAAGCGGGCCCGCACTGCGGACCCGCTCTTTCATCTTTCTTAAAATACTCCCGCCGGAGGCCGCGCGCATCAGCGCGCATTCCCGTCAGCAATCGCCCTTGCTGCAGAGCTGATCCTTCACCATCGGACCGGCTTTGCCGAAATCCATCTGGCCGGTGTATTTCGCCTTCAGGGCGCCCATCACCTTGCCCATGTCGCGAATCAATTCGGCACCGGTCTCAGCCACCGCAGCCTTGATTGCCTCGGCCACCTCCCCGTCGCTCAGCTGCTGCGGCAGGAATTCCTCGATGATGGCGATCTCGCCCAGTTCCTGCTCCGCCAGATCCAGCCGCCCGCCTTCCTCATAGGCGCGGGCGCTTTCATTGCGCTGCTTGGTCATCTTGCCAAGGATGGCAAGGATTTCAGCGTCCCCGATGCTGCTTTCCTCGCCATCGGCGCGGGCCGCGATCTCGCGGTCCTTGATCGCCGCGTTGATCAGCCGCAGGGTGGCCAGCCGGGCGGCGGCCTTGTCTTTCATCGCTTGCTTCAGGGCCTGGTTGACCCGGGTGCGCGTATCCATGTGCAAAAGCATCCTCGTGGTTGCCGGACACCGATGGTTATCCAAAATGCGGCACTGGCGCAAGTTTACAGTAATTTTCTGCAACCTGCCGCGGCGTCAGCCCGCCGCCCCCCGCCCCCGTCCATGCAGGCTTGACCCGCATGGGCGCTCCCCTTACAAGCCCATGAATTTATCCCGCATGGAGACTCGCGCAATGGCCGCTTCCGCCCCGACCAAGCCCACCGCATGCCTGGCGCTCGCTGATGGCACCGTCTTTTACGGCACCGGTTTCGGCGCCACCGGCGACACCGTGGCCGAGCTCTGCTTCAACACTGCGATGACCGGCTACCAGGAGATCATGACCGATCCCTCCTACGCCGGCCAGATTGTCACCTTCACCTTCCCCCATATCGGCAACACCGGCGTCACCCCTGAGGACGACGAGACCGGCGATCCCGTCGCGGCCGGCATGGTGGTCAAATGGGATCCGACGCTGGCGTCCAACTGGCGCGCCACGGAAGAGCTGAAGGACTGGCTCACCCGCACCGGCCGCATCGCCATCGGCGGCGTCGACACCCGCCGCCTGACCCGCGCGATCCGCCAGCAGGGCGCGCCGCATGTCGCCCTGGCCCATGACCCCGAAGGCAACTTCGACGTCGAAGCGCTGGTCGCCAAGGCCCGCGGCTGGCAGGGGCTGGTCGGCCTGGATCTGGCCAAGGACGTCACCTGCGCCCAAAGCTACCGCTGGGACGAGATGCGCTGGGCCTGGCCGGACGGCTATTCCCGTCAAGAAGCGCCTGCGCATAAGGTTGTGGCGATCGACTATGGCGCCAAGCGCAACATCCTGCGCTGCCTGGCCTCGGCCGGCTGCGACGTCACCGTGCTGCCCGCCACCGCAACAGCTGAGGAAGTGCTGGCGCATAATCCCGACGGCGTGTTCCTGTCGAACGGCCCCGGCGACCCGGCGGCCACCGGCGAATACGCGGTGCCGATGATCCAGGACGTGCTGAAAGCGGACCTGCCGGTCTTTGGCATCTGCCTCGGCCACCAGATGCTGGCGCTGGCGCTTGGCGGCAAGACCGTCAAAATGAACCACGGCCACCACGGCGCCAACCACCCGGTCAAGGAACATGCAACCGGCAAGGTGGAAATCACCTCTATGAACCACGGCTTTGCCGTCGACGCGCAGACCCTGCCGGAAGGTGTCGAGGAATCGCATGTGTCGCTGTTTGACGGCTCCAACTGCGGCATCCGCATTGCCGGCAAGCCGGTGTTCTCGGTGCAGCACCACCCCGAGGCCAGCCCCGGCCCGCAGGACAGCTTCTATCTGTTCGAACGCTTCGCCGAGGCCATGGCCGAGCGTAAATCTGCGTAAAAAATCAGTTAACCATGCCGTTTGGCGGCATGGTTAACGCTGCATTTACCAATTTTTAAGCCGCCGCCGCCAGCCTGAACGCCTCTGGTGAGTTTTGTTGCAGGCCGGCGATGAGTTTCATGTCACAACCGCTGCGCCGGCCCAGGCCGCCGCAGCCAGCCGAACGCAGGCGCGCGGCCGCCCTGCCGCTGCGGGCCGACGGCGGCAGCATGATGAAGGCGCTGGTGCTGCGGCAGCATCAGAAGGCGGCGCTGGGGCGGGTGCTGGTGGCCGAAGGGCTGGCCACCGAGGATCAGGTGCAGGACACGCTGGCCCGGCAGTACCGGATGCAGCGGGCCGATCTGTCCGGCCAGGTTGCCAACCCCCGGCTGCTGGCCCGCAAGCCCGCGCAATTCTGGCTGCGCCACTGCGCCCTGCCCTGGATGCAGCTGGGCCAGCGCGTCACCATCGCGATCGCCCATCCCGACCGCTTTGCCGCACTTGCCGCAGAGCTGAAAGACAGCTTCCCCGAGATCACCCCGGTTCTGGCCAGCGAAGACCAGATCACCGCCTTGCTCACCGCCCATTTCAGCCCCGCCCTGGTGCGCCAGGCCAGCTGCAGCGTGGTGCCGCGGCTAAGCTGCCGCACCATGCAGCCCGCACACGGGCGTGCGGTCCTGACTGCCTGCGCCCTGCCCGCCTTCTACTTCCTTTGGACCGCCCCGGCGGCAGTCTTCACGGCCCTCAGCCTGCTGGCGCTGCTGTCGGTGCTGCTGTTCACCGCGCTGAAGCTGTGCGGCCTGGCGGCCTATTGGACCGCCAGGGCCCGCCGCGCAGATGCCGCACCGCCGCCGGCCCGCGGCCTGCCTCAGGAAAAGCGGCCGGTCATATCGGTCATGGTGCCGCTCTACAAGGAAGCCGAGATCAGCCGGGCGCTGCTGGCCCGGATCCGCAAGCTCAGCTACCCGCGCGCGCTGACCGACGTGATCCTGGTGCTGGAGGCCCATGACTGCATCACCCGCGCCGCCCTGGCCGCCACCCGCCTGCCGCCCTGGATCCGGGTGGTGGAAGTGCCGCCCTTCGGCGGGCTGACCACCAAGCCGCGGGCGATGAACTATGCGCTGAACTTCTGCCGCGGCGATCTGATCGGGGTCTGGGATGCGGAGGACGCGCCGCAAGCGGACCAGCTGGACCAGGTGGCGCGGGCCTTTGCGCGGGCCAGTCCCGAAACCGTCTGCTTCCAGGGCGTGCTCGACTACTACAACCCCGGCACCAACTGGATTTCGCGCTGCTTCACGCTGGAGTACGGCAGCTGGTTCCGCATTGTGCTGAACGGCATCGCCCGGCTCGGGCTGGTGGTGCCCCTGGGCGGCACCACCATGTTCATCCGCCGCCAGGTGCTGGAGGAGCTGGGCGGCTGGGATGCCCACAACGTGACCGAGGACGCCGACCTGGGCGTCCGCCTCTACCGGGCCGGCTACCGCACCGAAATGCTGCCCAGCACCACATACGAGGAGGCCAACTGCCGCCCCTGGCCCTGGGTCAAGCAGCGCTCGCGCTGGCTCAAGGGGTTCATGGTCACCTACCTGGTGCATATGCGCCAGCCGCTGCGGCTGCTGAACGAGATCGGCTGGAAGCGGTTCCTGGGGTTTCAGGCCTTTTTCCTGGGCACAGTCGGGCAATTCCTGTTTGCCCCGGTGCTGTGGTCCTTCTGGCTGATCACCCTCGGCCTGCCGCATCCCGCCGCAGGCACCGTAGCGCCGCAGCTGCTGACGCTGGCGGCAGCGGCGCTGGTGTTTTTCGAAGGGCTTGGCCTGACCCTCAGCATCACCGCGGCCTTTGCCATGGGGCGCCCCTGGCTCGCGCCCTGGGCGCCGGCCATGCTGCTCTATTTTCCGATGGGCGCCCTGGCCGTGGCCAAGGCCGCGCATGAGCTGATCGCCTGCCCGTTCTTCTGGGACAAGACGGCGCATGGTGTCAAAGCCGCCGCCAAGGGCCCCGGCAAACAGCGGCGCCCGCGCGGCCGGGCCAGACGGTTTATCCCCGCCCGCTGGCGTCCTCTTTCAAACGGGTCATGAAGGCCACCGAAATATGCTCCTTCAGCGCCGCCCCCGCGGCTGCCTCGTCGCGGCGGCTGATCGCATCGACGATGCCCTTGTGCTCGGACTGGGCAATCTCGCTGCGCCCCTCCGCCGCCAGCGAGGTGGTCGCCATCAGTGCCATGGTCCGGTGCACCAGGTCCAGCTGCTGCACCAGATAGCGGTTGTGCGAGGCCAGGTGGATCTGTTCGTGGAACCGGCGGTTGGCCTTGGACAGTTCGGTGGGGTTGTCCACCAGCGCATCATCCGCCTCCACCATCTCCTTCAGGACCTTGATCTCTTCCTCGGTGGCATGGCGCGCGGCCAGCTGCGCCGCCAGCCCCTCCAGCTCGCGCCGCACCACGTAAAGCTCAGCCATCTGGTTGTGGTCCAGCGACGCCACGATCAGCGAACGCCCGTCGCGCTCCAGCAGCGATTGCGTCTCCAGCCGCTGCAGCGCCTCGCGGATCGGCGTGCGCGACACGCCAAAGCGTTCCGCCAGATCGCTTTCCACCAGCCGGTCGCCGGGCTTGTAGACGCCGACGTCAATCGCCTCGAGGATCAGCGCATAGGCATCTTTCTGGTTGCTGCGGCTCTGGCTCATGGTCTTTCCTGTCTTATCCGGTCTGCCAATCTCTACAGCCCGCGCCGCCGCATTCAACCCTGATGGCGCCAACGCGCTGAAAACCCGCAGCCAAAATGCGCTTTTGATTGCGAATCCGCCGCCTGCGCCCTACTGCGAACCTATGCCCAAGCAATCCTTCTCCCATGTCACCCAATGGGTGTTCGACCTCGACAACACGCTCTATCACCCGTCAGCGCGGCTGTTCGACCAGATCGAGGTCAAGATGACGGCCTATGTGATGGAGGCCTTGGGCGTGGAAAAGACGGAGGCCGACCGCCTGCGCAGCCACTACTGGCGCGAACACGGCACCACCCTGGCAGGGCTGATGCGCGAGCATGATCTGGATCCCGACCCCTATCTGGTCGCGGTGCACAACATCTCGATGGACCACCTGGAAAAGGACGCAGCCCTGGCCGCCGCCATCCGCAACCTGCCGGGCAAGAAGATCGTCTACACCAACGGCTCCGCCCCCTATGCCGAGCGGGTGCTGGCCGCCCGCGGTCTGTCCGGCCTGTTTGACGGCGTCTATGGCGTCGAAAACGCGGACTACCACCCCAAGCCGGAGCGCCGCGCCTTTGACAAGGTCTTTGCCCAGGCCGGCGTGGCGCCAGTCCAGGCGGCCATGTTCGAGGACGACCCCCGCAACCTGGCCGCACCGCATGAGATGGGCATGCGCACTGTGCATGTGGCGCCTGAACCTGTGACAGCGGAACACATACACCACCACGCGGATGATCTGGCGGGTTTTCTGGCAAATCTGGTCTGATTTCAGCACCCTTCCAGGACGTATTCCAGCGCCGTTTGCCGCATTCCGGATTGTGCACAACGGCATGCCGGCAATTCTTCGCACCTGCGGCAAAATAGACCTGTTTGCTGCATCTTTTCCTCCCTATATGCGCCGCGGAAACCGACGAAACTGGAGCCTCGACATGGCCGCATATGCTCTCCCCGCACAGCTGACGATCTGGCAGCGCATCCTCTTTGCCGTCCCGGTTCTGGGCCGGATCATGAAAGAGGTCGCCTATGGGCCGGAAGAGAACCTCTATTACGCGCTGGCAACCCTGGTCAGCGCCTGGGGCTGCGCCATCCTGCTGTTCGGTCTTCCCGGGCTTTACATCCCCGCCCTGTGCATGGTGCCGGTGATGTTCATCCTGCTGATCACCATCACCCGCGGCTAAAAGCCGTATCTGCCGGTATCGGCTTGTCTTCCCCCTGCCTGCGGGCCTATCTCTGGGCAAAGAGACGGAGGGCTGAGACATGGCCGATACCAGCGCCGAAACCTGCGACATCCTGATTTCCGGCGGCGGCATTGCGGGACTGACCGCAGCCGCCGCTTTTGCCGCCCAAGGCTTCCATGTGATCTGCGCCGACCCGGCCCCGCCTGTGACCGAGCGCGACGCCGAAGGCTCCGACCTGCGCACCACCGCCTTCCTGCAACCGGCGCAAGCGCTGCTGGAGCGCTGTGGCCTCTGGGCGCGGCTGGCGGACCACGCCGCGCCTTTGCAGATCATGCGTATTGTCGATGCGGGCGGTGTGCGGCCCGAACCCCGCGTGGTCAAGGATTTCAACGCCGCTGACATCTCTGAACAGCCGTTCGGGTGGAACCTGCCCAACTGGCTGCTCAGGCGCGAGATGATTGCCCGGCTGGCAGAACTGCCCAATGCGGACCTGCGCTTTGGCACCGGCACCACGGGCCTGTTCACCCGCACCGATGAGGCGCGCGTCAGCCTCAGCGATGGCAGCCAGGTTGCGGCAAAACTGGTGATCGCCTGCGACGGCCGCAACTCGCCGATGCGCGAGGCAGCGGGCATCCCGGTCAAGACCACCCGCTACGGCCAGAAGGCGCTGGCCTTTGCCGTCACCCACCCGGTGCCGCATGAAAACGTCTCCACCGAGATCCACCGCTCCGGCGGCCCCTTCACCCTGGTGCCGCTGCCCGACTATCAGGGCCAGCCCTCCTCAGCGATTGTCTGGATGGAGCGCGGCCCGCGTGCGCAGGAGCTCCTGAACCTTGCACCTGAGGCCTTTGAGGCCGCCATGACCCGGCGCAGCTGCGGGCTGTTCGGCGACCTGAAACTGGCCTCGCGCCGCACCATCTGGCCGATCATCAGCCAGTCGGCGGCGCGGCTGAACGGCGAGCGGCTGGCGCTGATGGCCGAGGCCGCCCATGTGGTGCCGCCAATCGGCGCGCAGGGTTTGAACATGTCGCTCGGCGATCTGCGCAGCCTGCTGGAACTGGCCGAAGCCCGCCCCGAAGGCCTGGGGGACGCGCAGATGCTGGAGGCCTACCACAAGGCCCGCCATAATGAGATCCTGCTGCGGGTGAAAGGCATCGACCTGCTCAACCGCACCTCGATGCTGGCGCCGCGCCCCTTGCGCGACCTGCGCGCCTTTGGCCTCAATGCGCTTTATTCGCTGGCGCCGGTGCGCAAGACCCTGATGCAGATGGGGCTGGGGGTTAAATAAGAAAAGCGGCTTTCCCAAAGGGAAAGCCGCTGCCTCCGGCGGGGATATTTTCAGCCAGAAGAAGAGCGAATCCGGGCGGCTTCCCGCCCGGGAAGGGCTTAGAGCACCTGATCCACGACGGTTTTCAGGCGCGCGATGGTGGCATCTACGTCATAGAGTTTGTCGAGACCGAACAGGCCCAGGCGGAAGGTGCGGAATTCGGCAGGCTCATCGCATTGCAGCGGCACGCCTGCCGCGATCTGGGTGCCAAGTGCGAGGAACTTCTTGCCGTTCTGCACCTCCGGATCGGTGGTATAGCTCACCACCACGCCCGGCGCGCCAAAGCCCTCGGCAGCCACGGAGGTGATGCCCTTTTCCTTCAGCATCGCCCGCACGCCATTGCCCAGCGCCCATTGCGCATCGCGCAGCTTATCGAAACCGTATTCCTTGGTTTCCAGCATGGTGTCGCGGAAGGCCTTCAGCGCATCGGTCGGCATAGTGGCATGATAGGCGTGGCCGCCGTCCTCATAGGCCTTCATGATGGTGCGCCACTGTTTCAGGTTGATCGCGAAACTGTCCGAAGCGGTCTCCTCCAGCCGCGCCAGCGCACGGTCCGAGAACATGACCAGACCGGCGGAGGGCGAGGCGCTCCAGCCTTTTTGCGGGGCGGAGATCAGCACGTCGACACCAGTGGCCTTCATGTCGATCCAGGCGCAGCCCGAGGCGATGCAGTCCAGCACCATCAGCGCGCCAACTTCATGCGCGGCGGCTGCCATGGCAGTCACGTAATCGTCGGGCAGGATCACACCCGCCGCGGTCTCAACATGCGGGGCGAAGACGATATCGGGCTTCTGCTCCTTAATCGCAGCCACCACATCCGCAATCGGTGCGGGCTCAAACGGCGAAGCGCTTTCATTGCCGGTGCGGCGCGCCTTCATCACGGTGGAGGATGCGGTGAACCCGCCGGCCTCGAAAATCTGGCTCCAGCGGTAGGAGAACCAGCCGTTGCGCACCACCAGCGCGTTGGCGCCGCGGGCAAACTGGCGTGCCACCGCCTCCATCGCATAAGTGCCGCCGCCGGGCACCAGCGCCACTCCTTCGGCGTTGTAGACCTCTTTCAGCATTCCGTTGATGTCCAGCATCACCTGCTGGAATGTCTTGGACATATGGTTCAGCGAGCGGTCGGTGAAAACCACCGAAAATTCATCCAGACCCTGCGGGTCGACGGTCTCGAGCAGTGCCATCTTGGCCTCCCTTACATTCCTCATCATACGGCTAGCCGGTGCCGCGCAGTTTGGCAAAGCCTCCCGTGGCATACATCCGGCCGCCGTCCTCCGAAGGGCGATACTGGCGAAGGCACGGATAAAAGACAGCCCATGGGCGACAGAAAGCAGGTGAATTTGCGCCAAGGGTGTTTCGCATCGGAAACAAACGTCAGCCCAAGGGCCCCGGCCTCCGCTCCTCGCTCAGGAGCACATTGGCCTCAACATTGCCGACCCCCGGCAAGGTCATCACCCGCCGCCGCAGCACCCGTTCAAAGTCGGATATATCCCGCGCCGTCACCCGCAGGCGGTAGTCATACATGCCCAGCACATGCTCCACCGTCTGCACCTCGGGGATAGCGGAGACCGCGCGTTCAAAATCCTCCAGCGAGACCCGCCCCTTGGTGGCCAGTTTCACGCCCAGAAAGACGGTGACGCCAAAGCCCAGCTTATCCTTGTCGAGATCCAGCCTGCGGCCCGCGATGATGCCCGCCTCTTGCAGCCGCTTGATCCGGCGCCAGGCGGCGGGCTGGCTTAACCCCAGTTGCCGGCCCAGGGCACCGGCCGATTGGGTAGCGTCTTCGGACAGCGCCCGCAGCAGCGCAAAATCAAGATCATCCAGCGCGCTCATACCGGCAGCACCTCGTTCGACTTGATCCGCGCCACGTGCATCAGCGCCTCGATATCGGTGATATGCGGCAGGTTCAAAATGGCGGCGCGGTAGATCTGCTGGTAATGCGGCATGTCGCGCGCAATCACCGAAAGCCGCACATCGACCTGGCCCAGAAAGGTCTGGATCTCAATCACCTCGGCAATGCTGCGGGCCGCCTCGATGAACTCATCAAAGGCGCGCGGATTGGTCTTGTCCAGCGTCACCCGCAGGGAGACTTCCACCTCGTACCCCAAAGCGCGCCAGTCGATCACCGCCCGCTGGCCGAGAATCACGCCGCCGTCGCGCAGCTTCTCCAGCCGCCGCGACAGGCGCGAGGCGCTGAGGCCCAGCCGTTCGGCCAGATCCGGAATCGATTGCTCCGGGTCGCTTTGCATGTAGCGCAGAATGCGCCGGTCGAGATCATCAAGCATGATTTCATCACTATCACGCAAAATCGCGAATAACTACCGCGATAATACTGCGATTTTATCGCGCAACAGCAATCGCCTTCCCGCCCTACATGCCTATGATGCCCTCAAACACCAAACGAAAGGACGTGGATCATGCGCGTTTATTACGACCGCGATTGCGATGTGAACCTGATCAAGGACAAGAAAGTGGCCATCCTGGGCTATGGCTCCCAGGGCCATGCCCACGCGCTGAACCTGCGCGACAGCGGCGCCAAGAACCTGGTTGTTGCGCTGCGCGAAGGCTCCCCCTCCGCGAAGAAAGCCGAAGGTGAAGGCCTGCAGGTCATGGGCATCGCAGAAGCGGCGGCCTGGTGCGACGTGATCATGTTCACCATGCCCGACGAACTGCAGGCTGAGACCTACAAGAAATACGTCCACGACAACATCCGTCCGGGCGCAGCCATCGCGTTCGCCCACGGCCTGAACGTGCACTTCGGCCTGATCGAGCCGAAAGAAGGCGTCGACGTCATCATGATGGCGCCCAAGGGCCCGGGCCACACCGTGCGCGGCGAATACACCAAAGGCGGCGGCGTGCCCTGCCTGGTTGCGGTTCACACCGACGCCACCGGCAAAGCGCTGGAAACCGGCCTGTCCTACTGCTCCGCCATCGGCGGCGGCCGCTCGGGCATTATTGAGACCAACTTCCGCGAAGAATGCGAAACCGACCTGTTCGGCGAGCAGGCAGTTCTCTGCGGCGGCCTGGTTGAGCTGATCCGCTGCGGTTTCGAAACCCTGGTCGAAGCCGGCTATGCCCCGGAAATGGCCTACTTCGAGTGCCTGCACGAAGTGAAGCTGATCGTTGACCTGATCTATGAAGGCGGCATCGCCAACATGGACTACTCGATCTCCAACACCGCCGAGTACGGCCAGTACGTCACCGGCCCGCGCATCCTGAAGTACGACGAAACCAAGGCCCGCATGAAAGCGGTTCTGGAAGACATCCAGCAGGGCAAATTCGTGCGCGACTTCATGCTGGAGAACCAGGTTGGCCAGCCGACCCTGAAAGCCTCCCGCCGTGCCAACGACGAGCACCTGATCGAAGAAACCGGCGCCAAGCTGCGCGGCATGATGCCCTGGATCTCGGCCGGCAAGATGGTCGACAAAGAGAAGAACTAAGGCGCCCGCGGAACCTTCCGCAGCCTTTTCCTCTGCAGGGCGCTCCATCCCGGGGCGCCCTTTTTCTTCCGGAAGTCATTTCCCAGCCCGGCCGATAGGCCGGGCCGCGCCCGACCCTCCCCACGGGAGGGCGCTTCGTACCCACCCAGGGTCAGGCGCTGCCCTCAGCTTCTGACGCGTGACGTTTTTGCAAGGAGGAAGATATGCCAGACTCCCCCGGCGCCGCCAATTGGGCCAAGCTTTTGTTCCTCGGTGTGATCTGGGGCGCCTCCTTCATGGCGGTGTCGCTGGCGCTCCGGGGTTTCCCGCCGATGACCATCGCCGCGCTCAGGATCTCGATCGGCGCGCTGTGCCTCCTGGGCGTGGTCTATGCAATGGGCATTGGCCTGCCCTCCCCGCGCTCACGCGACGGCCGGATCATCTGGGCCTGCGCCCTTGGCATGGGGTTCTTTACCAACGCCCTGCCCTTCACCCTGCTCAGCTGGGGGCAGACATACGTCGCCAGCGGCTTTGCCGGGGTCTGCATGGCAGTGGTGCCGCTGTTTGTGCTGCCCTTGGCACATGTTCTGGTCCCGGGCGAGCATATGACACTGCGCCGCACCATCAGCTTCCTCATTGGCTTTGCGGGCGTTGTGGTGCTGATCGGACTCGACGCCTTCCGCTCCGCCGGAACCGATTTTGAATCGCTGGCCCGCCTCGCCTGCCTCGGCGCCTCGCTTTGCTACGCCATCGGCTCGATCATCACCCGGCTCTGCCCGCAGGTGAACATGCTGTCGCTCTCCGCCGCGGCGCTTCTGTGCGGGGCTGCCATGATGACCCCGGCCGCGCTCTGGGCCGAGGGCGTGCCGGACCTGCCCGCCGCCCTGCCACTTGGGGCCGTGATCTACCTGGGCCTCTTGCCAACCGCCCTCGCCCAGGTGCTGCTGGTCCAGATCGCCCGCAGCGCAGGCCCGGCGTTCCTGTCCACCGTGAACTACCAAGTCCCGGTCTGGTCGGTGATCTTCGGCGCAGCCCTCCTTGGGGAAACCCTGCCGCCGCAGCTGTTTGCCGCCCTGGCGCTGATCCTCGGCGGCCTGCTGCTCAGCCGCAGCCGCCGCCCGCGCACGGCCTGAAGCGCAAACTGTTCGATAGATAACAAAGCAATTGCCATTGACCCCGCCCGCCCGGCGGGGTCTTGTCGCGCGGTGAACCGGCACGAGGGACCCATGCCCGATATCGCACCGCGCTACTGGCTGATGATTGCCACCCTGGGCTTTGTCTGGGGCGCAACCTTTCTGCTGATCAAGCTGGCATTGGACGGCATCACCCCGTTCTGGCTTGCCGCCGGGCGGATCGGTTTTGCCGCGCTGCTGCTCTGCGCGGTCTGGGGCTGGCGCGGCTTCAAGCTGTTCAAGGGCGAGGCCAGCTGGGGCCCGCTGATCCTGGTAGGCATCATGAGCACCGCTTTGCCCTTTATGCTGATTTCCTGGGGCCAGCAGCATGTCTCCTCGGGTTTTACCGGCGTCAGCATGGCGGCGATCCCGCTGATGGTGCTGCCGCTGGCGCATTTTTTCGTGCCCGGCGAGCAGATGACCCTGCGCCGCCTCATTGGCTTCAGCATCGGCTTTGCGGGGGTCGCTCTGCTGATCGGCGGCAAGGCCTTTGAGAGCAGCGGCGCGGAGCTGGAGGCCTACGGCCGGGCTGCCTGCCTCTCGGCAGCCGCCTGTTACTCCATCAGCTCGATCCTGACCCGCCGCCTGCCGCCCGCGGACCCGGTGGGGCTGGCAGCCATCTTCCTGGTGATCGGCTGTTTCATCATCTTCCCGGCCGCTTGGGCCACCGAAGGCCCGCCGGTGATACCGGACACCAAGACGCTGCTTATTGCCGCCGTCCTTGGCCTGATCCCCACCGCCGCCGCCAACCTGCTGCGCGTCATCGTGGTGCGCGAAGCCGGCCCCACCTTCATGACCCTCACCAATTACCAGGTGCCGGTCTGGGCAGTGGTGCTGGGCGCCGTGTTTCTCGGCGAGGAGCTGCCGCCCTCGATGCTGCTCGCGATGGTGATGATCCTGGGCGGCCTCGGCCTCAGCCAGTTCGGCAGGCTGAGGCGGCTGTTTGGCAAAGAGGGCTAACGCCTCAAGGCGTTATTCAGCGACGGCGGCCTCAACGGCCGCGACAACACTGTCGACTGTCAGCGTCATCAGCCCGGCATCTTCGCATTCCACCATAACGCGGACCAGCGGTTCGGTGCCGGACTTGCGGATCAAGAGCCGCCCCTGCCCCTCCAGAGCCTGCTCGGCAGCCGCAATCGCCTCCTGCACGCGCCCGTCTTCCAGCGGCGCTTGCCCCGCCTGGAAGCGCACATTGCGCAGCCGCTGCGGCACGGTTTCGAACTGATGCGCCAGCTCGGATGCCTTCTTGCCGGTCTGCACCATTTCCGCCAGGAAATGCAGCCCCGCCATCAGCCCGTCGCCGGTGGTAGCATAGTCGCTCATCACGATATGGCCGGACTGTTCGCCGCCCAGGTTGAAACCGCCCTCGCGCATCCGCTCAACCACATAGCGGTCGCCCACTGCGGTGCGCTCCAGCCCCAGGCCCCTGCTTTCCAGATAGCGTTCCAGTCCGAGGTTCGACATCACCGTCGCCACCAATGCACCGCCCGACAGCTGGCCCTGCTCGGCCCAGCGGGTTGCCAGCAGCGCCATCAGCTGGTCGCCATCGGCCACAGTACCGGTCTCGTCGATCACGATCACCCGGTCCGCATCGCCGTCCAGGCAGATCCCCACATGGGCGCCATGCGCCACCACCGCCTCGGCCGCGGTCTGCGGCTGGGTCGAGCCGCAGCCGCGGTTGATGTTCAGACCATCCGGCGCCACCCCGATCGGGATCACATCGGCGCCCAGCTCCCACAGGATTTCCGGCGCCGCCCGGTGCGCCGCACCATTGGCACAGTCGATCACCACTTTCAGCCCGTTGAGGCCCAGATTGCGCGGCAAGGAGCTTTTGACCCGCTCGCCATAGCGGAAACGGGCGTCGTCGATCCGCTTGGCCCGGCCGATATTGGCCGATTGCGCAGGCTCGACACCGGCATCGACCAGCGCTTCGATCTCCATCTCGGCGCTGTCGGACAGTTTGAAACCGTCGGGGCCGAAAAACTTGATGCCATTGTCTTCGGACGGGTTGTGGCTGGCCGAGATCATCACGCCCAGGTCCGCCCGCATGGAGCGGGTCATCAGCCCCACGGCCGGCGTCGGCACCGGCCCCAGGAGCAGCACATTCATCCCGGTCGAGGTCAGCCCCGCGGTCAAGGCATTTTCGAACATATAGCCCGACAGCCTTGTGTCCTTGCCGATCACCACCCGGTGCACACCGCTGGCATCGCGCCGGAAATACCGGCCCACCGCCGCGCCGATGCGCAGAGCCATATCAGCGGTCATGGGATGAACATTGGCGGTGCCGCGCACGCCATCAGTGCCAAAGAGTTTACGCATTATGCTTTCCTGCCCAAAAGAGCCTTAACGAACGGCCTGCCACAGACGCAGTGCCTGCACCGTCTCGGCGACATCATGCACCCGCAGGAATTGCACGCCTTGCGCCAGCGCCGCAAGCCCTACTGCAATCGAGCCCGGCGCCCTGGCATCGGCGCGCGGCTCATTGCCGATCTTGCCGATAAAGCCCTTGCGGGACACCCCCAGCAAGATAGGGCAGCCCAGCCCGTGGAACAGGCTGAGATTGCGCAGCAGCGTCAGGTTATGTTCCTGCGTCTTGCCGAACCCGATACCGGGGTCGATCACGATCTGCTCGCGGATCACGCCGATGGCCTCCAGCCGGTCGATCTGCTGTTCCAGGAAGTCATAAACGTCCAGCAGCACATTGGCGTAATACGGATCATCCTGCATGGTCGCCGGGTCGCCCTGGGCATGCATGATGCAGACCGGCACACTGGCCTGCGCCGCCAGCGGCGCCAGGGCGGGGTCATAGGTGAAGCCGGAGACGTCATTCAGCAGGCTGGCACCGGCCTCCAGCGCTTCCATCCCGACATTGGCCTTGCGGGTGTCGATCGACACCGGCACGGAGCTTTCCGCACGGATCGCCGCAATCACCGGCGCGGTGCGGGTGATTTCCTCGGCCTCGGGCACCTCTTCGGCGCCGGGACGGGTGGATTCACCGCCCACATCAATGATCGTGGCGCCCTCTGCCGCCATCCGCAGCGCCGCTTCCTTGCCGGCCTCGGCGCCCGCATGGCGGCCGCCGTCCGAGAAACTGTCCGGCGTCACGTTCAAGATGCCCATGATCTGCGGCTGGGTCATGTCCAGCCCGGCAATCGAGGCCCGGCGCGCGCTCAGGCGGCGGCGTTCGACCTCAGGCACAAAGCCGACCGGAGCCACCCGCGGCGGCGCCTCCCGGCTCAGGATCTCTACTTCGGTGAACCACAGGGCACTGCCCGCCAGAGAGACGGCGCCTTCGGGGCGCGCCTCGCCATGTCGAACCAACGGCCGGTAATATGTCACAGTTGTGCTTGCTCCACGCTGACGGCCCGCAAGGGGACACCGGGATTATCAGGCAAATCCCCGCCAAGCACAATCATCTCGCCAGCTTCAAAAGTCGCCGCGAACCAGGCCGCCAGGGCAACCGTGTCCGAGGGCGGCGCAGAGGGCCCGTCGACCGCGTCCAGCACGATCTTGGAGGGCGCCCAGACGCAGATCTGGCCGTTCTTCATCGCCCAGTCCAGCTCGGTCCGGGTCGAGACCACCACACAGCGGTCATCCTTGGCCGCCAGGCGCCAGGCGTTCTGTTCAATCGCCAAAAGGTCGATGCGCCGCTGGGTCCATTTGTGACCGGTCTGCGGCACCTGCAGCGGATGCGCCTCTGTGCACAGGATCAAGGGCCGCTGGCGGCACTGCATCTGGTCGATCCAGCCGGCCAGGTTGCCACTGTCGATCGCCGCGTTCGACAAATACATCAGCCGCGGATGCGGGCGTTCTTCCTCATCCACCGAATGGGTCAGCTGATCCTTGGAGCGCACCACCTCGACACCCAGCGCGCCGGGGCCGCGGTCCAGCTTCTCGATCCGCACGAATGCGCGCACCGCCTGGTGCTCCAGCAGGATCCGCTCAGCCACGCGTTCGGCCAGCGTCTCCAAAAGGTTCAGCCGCTCGGCCGCCAGTTCATGGGCAATCGCCTCGGTCAGCTTGTCATAGGACAGGATCCGGTCGACATCGTCATCCAGGTCCTTGGGCAAGGGGGCAATTTCGACCACCACATTGAAGCTGATCCGCTGGGTCGAGCCGCGCTCGGCCTGGAAGGCGCCGATCTCGACCTCGACCGTGTGGTCGCGCAGGGAGATGCGGTCCAGCGGGCCCGGTGCGGCAGTCGCCATCGAACGCTCGGAAGGATGCGCAAAGGCAAGGCGGATTTCAGAGGGCATGGGAAAACGGGCCTTTGGCTGGCTGGTCGGGTGATGGGACCCGACAATAGACTTTCGGCGCCTTCATAACAGGGCCGCAAACGCCATGCCAGTATCCGAAAGCGGCACCTTGGTGCCGCCTTCAGGCGCTCAATTGCTCAGCGCTGTCTGGTAGCGATCGTCACGGTAGAACAGGTGCACGCCAATGCGCGCAGTGTTTGTGAACGTGCGGCTCCAGCGCGGTTTCACCGCAGTGGTGTGGTAGTAGGTTGCACCCTCGGTCAGCTCGGTCTTGAACCCGTCCAGCGCCGCCCGTGCCACCTTGGCTACCCGCTGATACGCCTTTTTCTCGTGCACCACTTCCTTGTGGCCATCACAGGTATAGGTGAACTGGCACTGGTACTTGCGCCCGGTCCCCTGTTTGATCACCCCGCACAGGGTGTTCGGGAACTGCGCGCTCCGGACCCGGTTCAGAATCACCTCCGCCACCGCGAACTGCCCTTTCACCGTCTCGCCGCGCGCCTCGAAATACAGCGCTTCGGCCAGGCAGGCGAATTGCGCATCGCCCTTGGCTTCCGGCCGGGCATCCAGCCAGGCGTTGCTGTATTCCACTTCCGTGCGTGTCTTGCGGGTCTTGAAAGGGTTGGAGCGGAAGCCAAAGAATCCGCTGAATTTCCGCGCAGGAACCGCGCTCAGACTGGCCTGCTCACGCTCGATCAGCGCATCCAGGCCGGTTTCCGCGGCAACACTCTTACCCATCGTGATGGTGGCAGCCATCACGGCAATCATAGTCAACAATTTCATTCAGGGTTCCCCCGTCCTAGCAGCTTGCGCCAGGTTCCCCTGGCACATGCGATCGCACCCCTTAATGGAAATGGTTCGAAACGTCCAGCTTTCCAGCCGCAACCGCAAAGCAGTGACCCCCTCCCAAGCCGCCGGTGTCACCCCGGCCGCGGCTGGATGCCCCGGTTTTTCTTAATATTTAGTATAGGTTGGAGCGATCTGACCGGTCTTGCCGGAAATTGCAAGCTGTGCGGCAGCAAGCCGCGCAACCGGAACCCGGAAAGGCGAGCAGGAAACATAATCAAAGCCCGCATCGCGGCAAAACGCAATCGATTCGGGGTTGCCGCCATGCTCGCCGCAGATCGACAGCGTGATGTCCCCGTTCTCCGCCCGTCCGCGCTGAACCCCCAGTTTCAGCAGCTCCCCGACGCCATCGGTGTCCAGCACGTGGAACGGATCCTCCGGGAACACCCCCTGGTTGACGTAATCCGACATGAACCGCCCGGCATCATCGCGCGACAGCCCATAGGTCATCTGGGTGAGGTCATTGGTGCCAAAGCTGAGGAACGACGTATGCGGCGAAATCTCTCCTGCCCTCAGCGCCGCCCGCGGCGTCTCCATCATCACCCCCAGCCGGTAGGTGAAATCCTGGCCGCGCTCGGATTTCACCGCCGAGGCAACGGCATCCACCCGCGCTTTCACCAGCTCCACCTCGCGCTTGGCCGAGACCAGCGGGATCATGATCTCCGGCACCACCGGCTCGCCCTCCTGCGAGGCCTCCAGCGTCGCCTCAAAGATGGCGCGCGCCTGCATGTCGTAGATTTCCGGCACCGTGACCCCCAGCCGCACCCCGCGCAGGCCCAGCATCGGATTGTACTCGCCCATCTCCTCGACCCGGCGTGTCACATCGCTGACCGGCAGCCCCAGCGCTTCCGACAAGTCCCGCTGGCCGGTCTTGGTGGCGGGCAGGAACTCATGCAGCGGCGGGTCGAACAGACGGATGCAGACCGGCAAGCCTTCCATGATCCGGAACAGCTCGCGGAAATCGTCGCGCTGCATCGGCAGCAGCCGCTCCAGCACTGCCGCCCGGCCCGACGGGGTTTCGGCAAAGATCATCTCCCGCATCACCGTCAGCCGGCCGGGCTCAAAGAACATATGCTCGGTACGGCAGAGCCCAATGCCCTTGGCGTTGAATTTCCGTGCCGTTTCAGCATCTTCCGGAGTGTCGGCATTGGCACGGATATCAATGTCGCGCACTTCGTCCGCCCAGGCGAGGATGGTCTGCAAAGCGCCATCCTGGGCCGCTTCCAGCATGTCCGGCTGGCCCGCCAGCACCTCGCCGCTGCTGCCGTCGATTGTGATGATGTCACCGGCCTTGAACATCCGGCCGTCCTCGCCGCCCAGCATCTTGCGCTTGCTGTGGAATTTCAGGTTCGACGCGCCGACGATGCAAGGCAGACCCAACCCGCGGCCGATCACCGCCGCATGGCTGGTCATCCCACCCTTCTCGGTCAGCACGCCTGCGGCGGCATGCATGCCGCGCACATCTTCCGGCGAGGTCTCCCGGCGCACCAGGATGCAGGCCTCGCCGCGCGACGCACTGGCCTGCGCTTCGGCGGCGGTAAAGACCAGCTTGCCAGTCGCTGCGCCCGGGCTTGCGGCAATGCCGCAGCCGATCACGTCGCGCGCGGCATCCGGCGCCACTTGCCGGTGCAAGAGCTCGTTCAGCATATGCGCATCGAGCCGCATCAGCGCCTCTTCCTGCGGGATGATGCCGTCCTCGGCCAGCGCCACCGCGATCCGCACCGCCGCCCGCGCCGTGCGCACCACCCGCACCCCGTCCAGGATATGCACCCGGCCGTTCTCAATCACAAACTCGACCTGCATCTCCTCGCGCAGCCGCTGCCGCATCAGCGCCGCATGGGTTTTCAGATCGGCAAAAGCCTCTGGCGCCAGTTCTTCCAGCGACAGCCCGCGCGCGTCCTTGCCCAGGTACAGCGCCTTGGCCCCGGCGCCCAGCGCATCGCGCCCCTGGCTCTGGCTCAGGTAACGCCCGGTCAGCTGCGGCTTGCCGGTGGCGGAGTTCACCAATTGCAGCACGCCCGAGCCGCATTCGCCCTGGCCAACACCGGGGATCATCTCCTGCACCACCAGGCCCAGCCCCGCATCGGCCGGCGCGCCCTTGGCCTGGCGCAGCAGCCGTGCCGAGGTGCCCTCCCAGGCCCGCGCCATCGAACGCAGCACCGCCGCCAGCTGCTCTTCCGGGTCCTGCGGGAACTGCTCATCCGTCTCCGCCTCATAGGCGTGCAGGATCTCGGTCAAGGCATCCGGCCCGCCATCCTCGACATCGTCGAACACATCCGGATCCAGCCGCGCCACATGCACCGCATAAGATTGCACAAACCGCAGATAGAGCGCCGCTGCGGCATCGCGCCCCAGGCTGTCGCACAGATCCACATAGCGCGCATCATTCATGCCAATGTTGAGGATCGCCCCCGGCCCGCCCCAGTCCGGATCTTCCGAGGAGGGCCGCACGCACAAGAGCGCCTCCGGGTCGAATTCGCCCAGCACCGCCGGCAAATCCGGCATCTGCCCTTCGGCAATGGCATGCACCGCGTCAAAAGACAGCGCCACCGTGCGCGGCACCGGCAGGTCCAGCCGCACCAGCCGCTGCAGGCATTTCGCCCGGCCGCCATGAGAGGCGGTGGCAATCGGCGCAGTCGAAGTGATCAGCGAGGCCGGCGGGGTCTGTACGAAATCTTTCTGCACTGCAGCACGTCTCCTTTGCCTGTCACCATAAGGCTGCAGCGCAATGGCGCAAGGGTCTTGTAACAGATTGCTGACACCGCAGGCGGCCCGGCAAAGAAAAACCGGCCTTTCCGGGTGGAAAGGCCGGTGCCTCCGGCGGGAGTGTGAGGGCCGTCCCGGAAACCGTCCGGGGGACGGTTTCAGGGCCGAACGGGCGGAGCCCTTAGCCAGAAAGAAGCAGCGGGGTTTCCGCTTACCCCTCAACCTTGGTGAGATCCGCCACCTGGCCGCAGACCTGGCGGATCTGGCTGAGCAGATTCAGGCGGTTGCGGCGGACAATCTCGTTCTCCGCATTGACCTGCACCGCCTCGAAAAACGCATCAATGGGGGCACGCAGGGCAGCCATGCCCCGCATGGCCGCCGCGAAATCTTCGGCCTCGATGGCCGGAGAGATCGCAGCCCCGCCTGCCTCCAGCGCGTCGAACAGCGCCTTCTCACTGTCGTCCTCGGCAAACTTCCGGTCGGCGCCAAAGGAGTATTCGACACCGTCCTTCTCCTCGGCCTGGCTGAGGATGTTGCTGGCGCGCTTGAAGCCCTGCAGCAGGTTCTCGCCGTCGCCGGTCTTCAGGAAGTCCTCCAGCGCGCGGGCGCGTTTGACCAGCAGCGACAGGTCGTCGTTGCCCTCCATCGCGATGCAGGCGTCGATCACGTCATGGCGGATGCCCTGATCGCGCAGGAAGACCTTGAGGCGGTCGTGGAAAAAGGAGAGCAGGTCCGCAGAGGCGGACGCAGTCACCGCATTGGCAGCCTCGACCTGATGCGCCATGTCATGCACGCGCTTCTTCGCGGCATCCAGCTCCTCACCGGACGCGTCTTTCTCCGCAGCCTTGGCTTCCAGCAGCGCCCCCTGCCACTCGGACAGTTTCAGCAAGGTCTGCAGCGCCGCCTCGAAGCTTTCCTTCAGGTTCAGCCGCAGATCGTTCTCCAGCACCAGGCGGATCACCCCCAGCGCCGCGCGGCGCAGCGCGTAGGGGTCCTTGGAGCCGGTGGGTTTTTCGTCAATCGCCCAGAAACCAGTCAGCTTGTCCAGTTTCTCGGCCAGCGCCACCGCAACCGAGACCGGTGCGGAGGGCACATCATCCGACGGGCCCAGCGGCGCGTAATGCTCCTCGCTGGCCTGTCCAACCCCGGCCGGCAGCTCCGCCGCATCGGCATAATAGCGGCCCATCAGCCCCTGCAGTTCCGGGAACTCAAACACCATTTCCGAACAAAGGTCGCCCTTGCAGGCCTGCGCCGCCATCAGCGCCAGCCCCGGATCCGCATCCACCTTGGGCGCCAGCATATACGCCAGCGCCGCAATGCGGTTCACCTGATCGCCGACTGAGCCCAGCTGCGCGTGGAAGGTCACGCTCTCCAGCTTCTCCACCCATGGCTCGAACCCATGCTCCTTCACCGTGCGCAGGTCGTTCTCCCAGAAGAACTTGGCATCGGCCAGACGCGCCGACAGCACCTTCTGGTTGCCCGCCAGGATGGTAGCGCCATTGTCCGCGGTCTCGCGGTTGGCAACGGTGATGAACCGTTCGATGCGGCCCGTTTTCGGGTTTCTGACCGAGAAAAACTTCTGGTGCTCCTTCATCGAGGTCTGCAGCACCTCCGGCGGCAGTTCCAGGAATTCTTCGTCAATCGCGCCCATCAGCACGACGGGCCATTCGACCAGCCCTGCGACCTCAGCCAGCAGGCCGTTGTCCTCAACCACGTCCAGCCCGCTGGCAAAGGCCTGATTGGTCGCCTCCTGCCAGATCGCCTCGGCCCGCTCGCGGGCGTCCAGCACCACATGGGCGCGCTTCAGCTTGGCGGCGTAATCATCAAAACCGGTGACGGAGATCTCCTCCGGCGCCATGAAGCGGTGGCCGCGGGTGGTGTTGCCCGACTTGATGCCGTCGATGTCCAGATCCACCACGGTGGCGCCCGCCTCATCCGACAGGATGCAGAGGATCGAATGCAAGGGCCGCACCCAGCGCAACGACCCTGCACCCCAGCGCATGGATTTCGGCCAGGGGAAGTTGCGGATGGTGGCTTCCAGCACTTCGGCAATGATCTCCGCCGCCGGGCGGCCCGGCTTTTCGATCATCGCGAAATAGACCGAACCCTTGGGGGTCTCGCGCTCCTCCAGCTGCTCGCAGGTGAGGCCCGCGCCGCGCAGGAAGCCTTCGATCGCCTTGTCCGGCGCGCCGACCTTGGGGCCCTTGCGCTCTTCGCGGATGGTCGGGCTTTCGGCCAGCAGGCCGTCCACCGCCAGGGTCAGGCGGCGCGGTGTCGACAGCGCCGCGGCCCCGGCATAGGTGAGGCCCGCCTCGACCAAACCGTCGGTCACGCGTTTTTTCAGGTCCTCCGCCGCGCGCGTCTGCATGCGGGCCGGGATTTCCTCGGAAAACAGTTCAATCAGCAGATCGGGCATCAGATATCCTCGGGCGTGGCCGCGCGGGCGGGCGCAGCAGAAAATTCAGAAATGGCGGGCATGGGGCGAAGGCTCATCAGTTGCCCTCGCCCGCCTCAGGCCGGGGCGGGCATTCCTCGCCCACCACGGTGCCGTCATAGGCTTTCTGGCCGCAGTCATTCAGCTCATGCCAGACATAGCCGCGGCCCTCATCGGTGACGGCGACAATGCGATCGACACCGTAAGAGATGTTCTTGACCGACAGAAACGGCTTGGCCGAGCCGTCCGCCAGCTTGGCACCGATGGCAGCAGCATCGAAACAGTCGAACCAGTCCGGCGCATTGCGCGGCTCAACCTTGTCCGACAGGATAAAGACCTGCGCCAGCTCATCCGGCGACACTTTGGTGGTGAAACAGGCGCGGTAACGGATGGGCGAGCTGTCGGCGTCAATCGCCTCGAAGTCCGCATAGGCAATCGGCTGGCCCTCGCCGCCGTCCAGCGGCACCAGCACCACGTCGCGGCCGGGCTGCAGCGCGACCTCATCATAAAAGCCATAGACCTGCAGGTAATACATCGCCCCCCCAGCGGCGAGGCCGGAGACGATCAGGATCAGGGCAAGGAATTTCCCCATAGTATGCCGCCCCCTGCTCAGGCCGCGCTCTCGGGCGCGTAGCCGCCGGCCTCGGTCAGCACAAAGGCATCGGCGCATTGCTTGGCCAGCGCCCGGACACGGCCGATATAGGCCTGGCGCTCGGTGACGGAAATCACCCCGCGCGCATCCAGCAGGTTGAAGATGTGGCTGGCCTTGATGCACTGGTCATAAGCCGGGTGCGCCATGATAATGCGCTTGCCGGTTTTCGGGTCCTGATGCTCCTCAGCCAGGATGGCCGCGCATTCGGTCTCGGCCTCCTCGAAATGGCGCAGCAATACCTCGGTGTTCGCGACGTCAAAGTTCCAGCGGGCGTATTCTTCTTCGGTCTGCTTGAACACATCGCCATAGGTCAGCGGGATCATCGCCTCCGGATCGTTGAACGGCATGTCCATCACATGGTCGACACCCAGCACATACATCGCCAGGCGCTCCAGACCATAGGTCAGCTCGCCCGAGACCGGGTGGCAGTCATGGCCGCCGACCTGCTGGAAATAGGTGAACTGCGAAACTTCCATGCCGTCGCACCAGACCTCCCAGCCCAGGCCCCAGGCGCCGAGCGTCGGGCTCTCCCAGTCGTCCTCGACAAAGCGGATGTCATGCAGCGCCATATCAACGCCAATCGCCTCAAGGCTGCCCAGATACAGCTCCTGCAGGTTCGGCGGCGATGGTTTGATCAGCACCTGGTACTGGTAGTAGTGCTGCAGCCGGTTCGGGTTTTCGCCATAGCGCCCGTCGGTCGGGCGGCGCGAGGGCTGCACATAGGCCGCGGCCCAGGCCTTGCTCCCCAGCGAGCGCAGTGTGGTCGCCGGATGGAACGTGCCCGCGCCGACTTCCATGTCATAGGGCTGCATCACCGCGCAGCCTTTGGCGGCCCAGTAATTCTGGAGCCTCAGGATAATCTCTTGGAAGGAGCGCGGCGCGCCGTTGATCTGGGTCATCTGTCATCCCTGTTAGGGCTGCAATTGCGGTGATTGGTCTTTGCAATGCCACGAAAATGGCACCAATAGCGCCATAGAAATGGCATAGACAGGGTCATATGCAAGGCTATAGGCAGGGTCAACGCCCTCTGCCCCTCTGGTTCACGCCTTCCGGACCGCACTTTGCCCCCAATCGGCAACAAAATTGCACAAATGCGGCAACAGGTCGGGAATTCCCCGCCAGATCAGGAGTTCCCTTTACGCTCGCAAAATGCTTAATCTCCGCACCAAAGAATAAGAGTTCGCTGGGATACGAGGCCCTGACAATGAAAAAACTGATTGCCGCTCTGGCCCTGCCGCTGATTGCGCTGGCCATTGCGTTCGCTGCGCCGGTGTCTGCGCAAAGCAGCCGCGACGCGGTCTGGATCCAGATCGCCGCCCGGCCCTCCCTGCGCGAGGCCGAGACTGAAGCCCGCACCTATGCCGCCCGCCTGCCCGATGTCTCGGGCTATGCGCTTGGCGGCGGCTGGTACGGCGTGGTGATCGGGCCCTACGCCCGTGAAGACGCCGAACGCGTGCTGCAGGTCTACCGCGCCGAAGGCCAGATCCCGCGCGACAGCTTCATCGCCTTCCGCCGCAACCTGCGCAGCCAGTTCTACCCGGTGGCGGCAGATGCCACCCAGCCGGTGGAACCGGCCCCTGCCCCGGCAGCGCCCGCGCAGACAGAGCCGGAACCGCAGCAGCAGGCGGCCATTCAGACCACCCTGCCCGACGAGACCCCGGCAGAGGCCCGCCGCAGCGAGCGTGCGCTCAGCCGCGAACAGCGGATGGAACTGCAGGTGGCACTGAAGGCGGCCGGGTTCTACACCTCCTCGATCGACGGCGCTTTCGGGCGCGGCACCCGTGCCTCGATGAGCGACTGGCAGGCCGCCCGCGGCTTTGAGCCGACCGGCGTGCTGACCACCGCCCAGCGCCAGGTGCTGATGGATGAATACAACGCGCCGCTGATCTCTGTCGGCATGGCCCGGGTTGAGGACGCCAAGGCCGGCATCGCCTTGCAGATCCCGGCGGGTGAGGTCGGGTTCGACCGCTATGAATCGCCCTTTGCCCATTACACCGGCACAGGCGATCTTGGCGCCCAGCTTTTGCTGATCAGCCAGCCCGGCGACAAGCGCACCCTGTTCGGCCTCTACGACATCCTGCAAACGCTGGAGATCGTGCCGCTGGAAGGCCCGCGCCAGCGCGGCAGTGACAGCTTCACCATCGAAGGCCGCAACGATAAGATCGTCTCCTTCACCCAGGCCAGCCTGAAGAACGGCGAAGTGAAGGGATTCACCCTGATCTGGCCCGCAGGCGACGAAGACCGCCGCGCCCGTGTGCTGGCGGCAATGCAAGCCAGCTTCACCCGTCTGGACGGCGTGCTGGACCCGGCTGAGGGCGGCGATGCCGTGCAAAGCATCGACCTGGTTTCCGGTCTGGACATCCGCAAGCCGAAACTGTCGCGCTCCGGTTTCTTTGTGGACGGGAGCGGCAGCGTGCTGACCACCTCCGATGTGGTGGCCGGCTGCACAAGGATCACCCTGGACCACGGCTACCAGGCAGAGGTTGCCGCCAATAACACCGCCGACGGCATTGCCATCCTGAAGCCCGCACAGGCGCTGGCGCCTGCCGCGGTGGCCGGCCTCAGCACCGCCTCGCCGCGGCTTCAATCCGAGGTCGCGGTCTCCGGCTTCTCCTATGAGGGCGTACTGGGTGCTCCCAGCCTCACCTGGGGCAAGATCGCCGACGTCAAAAGCCTGGACGGCAACACCGGTGTGGCCCGCCTCGATCTGGCGGCACAGCCCGGCGATGCCGGCGGCCCGGTGCTGGACAGCACCGGTGCGGTGCTGGGCATGCTGCTGCCGCGCCAGATCGAAGGCAAGCAGCTGCCGGAAGGCGTGAGCTTTGCGGTCAACGCCGAAGCCATCCGCGGCGCCCTCAGCGCCGCAGGCCTCAGCGCCGCCGAACAGAGCGCCTCCGCAGGCAGCCTGCCCAATGCGGCAATCACCCGGCTTGCTTCCGGCATGACCGTACTGGTCAGCTGCTGGGAATAAGCGCCGGGCCCCTGCAGGGCCATCCGCTTCCAAAATCATCAGCCGGTGCGTTCCCCGCACCGGCTTTTTTCTGCCGGCCAGAGAGTTTTCACACACTACGGCGAAGTGCTCCCGCCCGGCTTCGGGCCTGTTCAGGCCCTTCCCCCGTTGGGCATGGCACCGCACCTGGGTGCGGTGCCGCGCCGCGCGGATGCGCGGCGCCCGGCCCAAGGCTGCCAAGGGGGCTGGCGCAGCCAGGCACCTGCGGGCGCGGGAGCCTTCCGCCCGGTGCCGGGCGGCCCGGTTCACCAGGTGGAAATCAATAAGGATGAATACGGCCGTCCCAGGTGTGGAAACAGCCGGAGGTCTCCACAGTCAGGACCTCGAATTCATTGATCAGCCCGGCCACCAACTCCTCGACCGTGATGTCGCCCTCATCGCCGCCCATATCGGTGCGCACCCAGCCCGGGTGGTAAATGCCCACCGCGATCCCCTCAGGCTGCAGATCGGTGGCCAGGTTGCGGCCGATATTCAAGGCCGCCGCCTTGGACGCGCGGTAGGCATAGCTGCCGCCCGGCGCCCGCGCCTGGCTGGCCATCTGCGACGACAGAATGGCGATCTTGGGGTTTTTCGCCAGCCGCAGGTTCGGCAGCATCGCCTGCACCGTCAGGAACACACCCGTCACATTGGCCGCAAGCGTCTTGGCCCAGACCTCGGCCGAATAATCCTCCAGCCCCATCGCCTTGTCGATATAGACCCCGGCGTTGCACACCAGCAGGTCCACCGGCCGGTCCTTGATCTGGGCGGCAAAGCGCGCTTGCTGGCCCGGGTCCGACACATCCAGCCGCACGCCCGAGGAATGGTCGCGCGAGGTGCCGGTCACCTCATAGCCGGCCTCCTGCAGCCGCTTCACCAGCTCCTTGCCGATCCCGCGGCTGGTTCCCGTCACAACTGCATGCATGCCTCAGGCCCTTCACTTCGAATTACGTCAGTTTGATTTCCGGCCCGGGCGGAACGGCAGCGGCATCACCGGCACGCCCTCCTCGATCAGCTCGCGCGCGTCTTCCAGCCGGGCCTCGCCATGAATGGCCCGCTCCGGCGCCTCGCCCAGATGCATGGCACGGGCTTCCTGCACAAAGCTGTCCCCGACATAGTCGGAGTTTTCCTCGACCTTCTTGCGCAGATCGGCAATCGCCTGCTCGACCTCCCCGGACGGGCGGCTGAGCATGCCCGGACCTGCCGGAGCAGGAACCGGCGCAGGGACCTGAGCAGGCGCCGGGGCCGGGGCCGCTGCCGCCTGCCGCTCCGGCTCGCCCACGCCGGACACCGCCTTGCGCCCGGGACGCACCCGCGGTGCCATAATGGCTTTCTCAACGCTGGTGCCGCCGCAGACCGCGCAAGAGACCATCCCGGCCGCTGCCAGCTTGTCGAACGCCGCCGCCGACTGGAACCAGCTGTCGAACGCATGGCCGTCCGCACATTTGAGGCTGTATTGAATCATGCTTTCCCTCTTAGCAGGAAAGGCTGATTAAATCTCCATTTGAGGCAAGTGCAAGGCCCCTTGGCGCTCACCCCCCGGCTCCGGGGCGCGCAAGCCGCATCCGCAACCGGGCCGCCAGCTCCTCCTGCGGCACATCGGCCTCCACCGCCAGCCGCCTGAGCCCGAAATGCACATGCGCCATTTCCCGGTAATAGCCCGCAAACACATAGTTGATGGTTGCGCCCGCCACCGCACCCGCCACCGGCACCGCCTGGGCGGCCAGCTTCTGCCCCAGCACCGCCCCCAGTTTGGGCGCCACCTGGGCGATCAGCTTGTGCAAGCCCCCCGGCAGCCCCAGCCGCACCGAGACAAAGCCCAGATCCGCCCCGTCATCCTCCGCCAGAGGCCCGGCCGACGCAAACACCTGGATGCAATCGAAGGTCACGCTCTCGGCCTCGGGATCAAAACCCTCGGCAGCGGCCGCCCCCTGAATGCTCCGCAGCAGAAAGGCCGTGGTCGCAGGCAGTTCCACCAGCGCTCCCGGCAGGCCCGCAGCACCGCCTGCCGCGCCCATGGCAGCGCTCACCACCCGGTCGACACCCGGCCTTTGGTCCGGCACCAGGCGGCGCGACCGGCTGGCGCCCTTCATAGCAAGCCGAAGCGCGGATTCCGCGGCTCCTGTCAGCCCCTCCCGCACCGGTGCGGGCAAACGTTCCAGCAGGCTCTCGCCGCTGCCGCCCAGCTTGTTCAGCAGGTCAACGCCAAATCCGCCGGCCGCACGGTACCGCTTGGCCAGCGCGTCCAGCTCGGCTTCCACATCCTGCGGGCTCATGTCCCGCGCCGTTGTCAGAATATCTGCCACATGTGCCTCCTCTGCCCTCTCAAAGATCGGCAGCAAGAGGCCTGATTTCAACCCTGCCAGCGGGCGACCTGGCCTTGAATGCCCTGCCAGGCACCGTCTTCCAGCGCCAGCCCCAGCACCCGCTCCGGGTTGGTCGGCGGCGGCATTTCCACTCCGGAAAGCTTGGTAAATCCAAAGCGCCGGTAATAGGGCGCATCGCCCACCAGCATCACCCGCGCCCAGCCGGTTTCCCCGGCCTTGGCCAGGCTGTCGCGAATCAGCGACCCGCCCAGCCCCTCGCCCTGCCGGGTCGGGTGCACCGCCACCGGCCCCAACAGAAGCGCAGGCGCGTCCCCGATCAGCACCGGCCAGAACCGGATCGCCGCAGCCAGAATGCCGTCGCTGTCGCGCGCCACCTGGCTGAGGCCCGCCACCGGCGGAACCCCGTCGCGCAGGCGGTAGGACGACAGCGCCTCTCGGCCCGGCGCAAAGCACAGGTCATACAGCGCCTCAACCTCCCACCGGTCGTCCGCAGTTTCCGCTGTCAGCTCGATCACGCCGCCAAGTCTCCGCCCCTCACCACGCCGCAGTCTCCGCCAATTTCCCCTGCAGGCTGGCGTTTGGCCTAACACGGGCGTAAGCCTTGGGCAAACACCTATAGACCAGAGCAGGACCCCCGCATGTTCTACCGCCCCGAGGACGGCCACGGCCTCCCCCACAACCCGTTCAACGCCATCGTCACGCCGCGCCCGATCGGCTGGATCTCCTCGCGCTCGGCGGACGGGGTGAACAACCTGGCGCCCTACTCTTTCTTCAACGCGGTCGCCTATACCCCGCCGCAGGTGATGTTTGCCTCCACCAGCAGCAAACCGGACCAGGAAGGCACCAAGGACTCGGTTGCCAATATCGCGGCCACCGGCGTCTTCTGCGTCAACGTGGTCTCCTATGCGCTGCGCGATGCGATGAACGCCAGCTCCGCCGCCCTGCCCAAGGAGGCGGATGAATTCACCCATGCCGGCCTGGAGGCGGTGGAATGCGAGACCATCGCCTGCGCCCGCGCCGCCGCCGCCCCCGCTGCGCTGGAATGCCGGCTCACCCAAATCGTCACCCTGCCGGGCGAGGCCAACAAGGTGGTGTTCGGCGAGGTCACCGGCGTGCACCTGCGCGACGATTGCCTGAAGGACGGCGCCTTCGACGTCACCGCCTTCCAGCCGCTGGCGCGCCTCGGCTACCGCGACTACTCGGTCGTGCGCGACCTGTTTTCCCTGTCCCGCCCCGGCGAGTGAGGCCCGCCATGCCGCTTCCCGATCCCCGCAAACGCAATCCGATCCTCCTGCCGGACGGCACGCCCCACGCGGGCACGGTGATGCTGTCCCAGGTGCTGGATCACCCCAATATCCAGGCCGGAGACTATTCTTATGCCTCCGACTTCAACCCGCCGGACAACTGGGCGCAGCACCTTGCCCCCTACCTGTTCCCCGGCGCCCGCGAGCGGCTGCAAATCGGCCGCTTCTGCCAGATCGCCCATGGCGCGCGCTTCATCACCGCCTCGGCCAACCACGCCCAGGACGGGCTTAGCTGCTACCCCTTCCCGGTGTTCGACCCGGGCCAGATGGCGGGCTACCAGCCCGACACCCGCGATACCACCGTCGGCAAAGACGTCTGGATCGGCTTCAACGCGCTGATCCTGCCGGGCGCCCGCATCGGCGACGGTGCCATCATCGGCGCCGGTGCGGTGGTGCGCGGCACGGTGCCGCCCTATGCCATCGTCACCGGCAACCCCGGCGCCGTGCAAGGCTTCCGCTTCCCCAAACCGCAGATCGCCCGCCTCCTCAGCCTCAAATGGTGGGACTGGCCGCCCGAACTGATCACCCGCGCCGAACCCGCCCTGCTGTCCGGCGATCTCGACATGCTCGAAACCCTCGCCCCCGACTGACCGCACACCCGGCCCTTGCTGGTCCGGAGCCGCCGTCGCCTGAGGCCGGACGGGCATCGCCCGCAGCGGCGGGCCAGCAGAATTGCCGAGGCTCCGCGCCGCCAGGCGTGGATGCGGCCATTGTGCTTGCCCGGCGCGAGGAGCGGTGGCAGGCACGGATCAGGTGATGGCGGATCAAGACCAGCTTTTGCTGGTATGGTGGGCCCGAAGCCCCCTCTTCAAAACAAAAAAGCCCGCGGTTCGCCAGAACCGCGGACATTTTTCCAACACCGGCCAGGCGTCAGTGGCCGCCCAGGATCCCGGTCTTGACCGAGTAATCCACCGCGACCTCATATTCCGGGTCGTCATCGCTATCGACCATCAGATGGCCCGCCTTGGTCAAGAGCTGGTGGCAATCGCGGCTCAGGTGCCGCAGCACCAGTTTCTTGCCCTCGGCCTCATACTTTCCGGCCACCGCCTCGATGGCCTGCAACGCCGACTGATCCACCACCCGGCTGCGGGCAAAGTCCACGATCACATGATCCGGATCGCCCGCCACATCAAACAGCTCGATGAACCCGTCGGTGGAGCCAAAGAACAGCGGCCCCTCGATCTCATAAACCTTGGCGCCCTTGTCGCTTTCGGACTCGCGGGTATAGGCGTGGATCCGGCGCGCATTGTTCCAGGCATAGGCCAGCGCCGAGACGATCACGCCGACAACCACCGCAACCGCCAGGTCCGACATCACCGTCACCACCGTCACCAGCACGATGACAAAGGCGTCCATCGGCGGCACCTTCCGCATGATCTTGAGGCTGTTCCAGGCAAAGGTTCCAATCACCACCATGAACATCACGCCGACCAATGCGGCCAGCGGGATCTGCTCGATCAGCGGCGAGGCGGCAACGATGAACAACAGCAGGAACAGCGCCGCGGCAATGCCCGCAATCCGCGTCCGGCCGCCGGATTTCACGTTGATCATCGACTGGCCGATCATCGCACAGCCGCCCATGCCGCCAAAGAAGCCCGTGACCACATTGGACGCGCCCTGCGCAATGCATTCCTGCGAAGCACCGCCGCGCTTGCCGGTGATCTCCCCCACCAGGTTCAGCGTCAGTAGGCTTTCGATCAGGCCGATGGCGGCCAGGATCACCGCATAGGGCAGGATGATCCACAGCGTCTCCAGCGTGAAGGGCGCCAGCGCAGTGCCATACAGCCCCTCACCGGTGCCAAACGGGTTGTGGAAGCTCGGGAACCCGCCCTTGATTGAGGCCATATCGCCCACGGTCGGCACGTCGATATTCAGCGCAATGACCAGAACCGCCACAACACCGATCCCTGCCAGCGGCGCCGGGATAACGGATGTGATCTTCGGCATCCCCCAGATGATCAGCATGGTGAGGCCAACCAGCCCCAGCATCATGTAAAGCTGCATCCCGCTCAGCCATTCCGCACCGCCGCTGCCCGGCACCTTGAACTGGGTCAGCTGCGCCAGGAAGATCACGATCGCCAGCCCGTTGACAAAGCCCAGCATCACCGGATGCGGCACCAGGCGGATGAATTTGCCCCAATGCATCACCCCCGCAATGATCTGCAAAATCCCCATCAGGACCACGGTGGCAAACAGGTATTCCACCCCGTGCTGCGCCACCAGCGCCACCATCACCACCGCCAGCGCGCCGGTCGCACCAGAGATCATCCCCGGCCGGCCGCCGAACACAGCGGTGATCAGCCCAACCATAAAGGCAGCGTAAAGCCCCACCAGCGGATGCACGCCCGCGACAAAGGCAAAGGCCACCGCTTCCGGCACCAGCGCCAGCGCCACGGTGAGCCCCGACAACAGCTCGGTGCGCACCCGGGCCACGGTAAAGCCCTCGTCCTGCATGATCGAAAGATTGGGCGGGGAAATCTGCTTGGCCAGCAAAGCCACGGCTGCGCGTCTCATGTCAGTACCTGTGCTCGGGAGGATGGGGGTTCGCTGCCCGCCCCTAGCGGAAATCCGCCTTTGCCACAAGGTTTGATTGCCCCGCTCTCCCTCCGCCCGCCAGCCGCCCGCGCATCAGCCGTCGCGCCAATGTGACTTGCACCGCTTTCCCGTCAGCCGCAGGCTGCTGCCGTCACCCCGGGAGATGACCCATGCGCGCCCTCTTCACCTGCCTCGCCCTCCTCGCCGTCCCTGCCGCCCCGGCCGCAGCCCAGGACCGCGACGGCAACGACACCCCCGGCAATTGGCGGGTCAAGCACTACGAAAGCTTCGGCATCTGGAACTCGGTCTGCGATGAGCGCGAGGAGGACGGCACCCTGGTCCAGCGCTGCTACATCCGCTGGGTGGACGTGTTCTCGCCGCACCCGAAGTTCGCCGCCCAGTTCCTGTTCATCACGCCGCAGGACGGCGGCTGGAAGGCAGACTTCGGCATCGAGCCCGGCACCCTGTTCACCCCCGGCGGCTTCCGCATCGACCAGAATGGAGAGACCGCCTGGCGCAGCCGCGCCCCCGGCTGCCTGACCGGCCTCAGCTGCACGTTCACCGGCGAGGAAGCGGATGTGCTGATCGCCCGGATGCAATCGGGCGGCGCCTTCCGCTTCACCTTCCGCGACCGCCATGGCATGGCGCAGGACCTCACCTGGCCGCTGGCAGGCTTTGCCGCGGCCTTTGCCGATTTCCAGACCCAAGCCGCCGCCCGCAGCCTGCTGGACTGACACTCCGCAAACAGGTCAGCAATACTGCCCCAATGTTTCGCGCACGAAACATTGGGTCAAAACCGCTGACGTTAAACTTTAGCGTTTGTTAAGGGTTGGCGGCTCGCCACCAGTCTTGCCAAGTATGGTTTCCCTGCGCATGAGTTGGGCATTGAGTTGAAGGATACATCAATGCAGCGCTTTACCTCTTGGGCGGAGATTGAACCGACGGCTACGGAAGCGGAGTTGAAGCTCAAAAGAGCTGTAGAAGTTGGACACCCTTGCATATTGGGCATCCGCAAGGAACTCCCAGAAACGCAGAGTAACTGGAACAACATTCCTGAACGCCGCTCGGTAAGATCCGGTGTCTTACGTTTTTTTCTTGAGAAGAAGATCAATTCCCCTTCTGCGCAACAAGGCATAAAGATAATAGGGGGGGTATATTATAGGCCAATTAGATCTCACGGAGGTTAATGTTCATCATTCGCTTAGTCTACTTGATTGCCGCTTTTCTATGGGAATAACTGCCGAACGGTCAATCTGGCGCAGCCCGCTCAACATTGAGAACTGTGCCGTAACACATCTGCATTTTGCGGAATCTGAATTCCACTCACAAGTAATTTTGGAACGCATAGAACTTAAATCTTACAGCTTGCCCCCGTTACATTTCCAAGCCGCCAAATTCAGAAGTGACTGTTTTTTGAGAGATTTAAAAGTTCACGGGTTCTCAAATTTTGTCGGGGTCGAAGTAAACGGCCAGCTTTCGATCACGGGGACGACTTTTAGGCACATCAAGAAAGGTGATGTTTCACTCGATATGCAAGACGCCAAGGTAAACTCGAATTTGTTCCTTGATGGTAAGACAAAATTTGTAGGTGGTATCGATCTGACCGCAGCCTTCGCCAGGGATCTAGTAGACAACCAAATTGATTGGGAAACCGCCTGTCGAGGCCCACTAAACATTAACGGCTTCAGGTATACTATTCTTCACGGTTCCACAAACGCAACTAAGCGGCTGGAATGGCTAAAATTGAGCGAGGGGCAGCAGGATAGCTTCTACCCCCAACCCTACAAACAGCTCGCCCAAGTTCTCAACAACATGGGGCATGAGAGAGAAGCACGAGAAGTACTTTACACACTCTCACGCAAACTTGGTGAACAGCGGCGTCAAGAACTGCGCCGTGAGATAGCCAATGTTAGGCGGTTAGCTCCGGAAATGGGTATAGCAATTTCCAGCCGCCTGCTGCTGAGCGGAGAGCACGTCGCAGGCATTCTGCTGCGCATTGTTGTCGGCTACGGGTACAAACCCTTCCGCAGCCTGGCCGTTCTGACCGGCCTAATCGCTGCCTTCTGGATCGCCACGATCGGTACCTGGTACGCAGGGGACTTCGCCCCGAACTCCGCCGTCATGCTCCAGCACCCGGAGTGGAACACCCTTCCCTTGGAAGGCAACGCCGCGGCCACCTGGACCTCAAAAACACCCACTGGCCGCGACTGGGAGAGCTTCCACTCCCTCGCCTATGCCGCGGACGTGGTGATCCCCATCATCGACTTCGGCCAGACCGACGCCTGGGCCCCCTCGGCCGAGCGCGGCGCCTGGGGGTATCACCTCTGGTGGCAGCGCTGGGTCTTCACCACCCTGGGCTGGATCGTCACCGCCCTGGGTGCCGCGGCGCTGACCGGGATCATCCGGCGCGAATAGCCCCGCCTTTTCATCTTTCCCAAATACTCTTGCCGAAGGCAAAACCCGACCGTGCGGCACCCCTCCGGTGCACGGGTGGTGCACAGCCGGTGCACGCGTGTCACCCCCTGTTTATCACCTTGCTCTTGCCAAATCCGGCGCCGCTTGCGCATATCCCAACCAGCAGCATCAGGAGGGCAGCACGTGACCGCAGCAACACCCCGTGAAACCATGATTGCCGTGATCGGCGGCTCGGGCATTTATGAAATCGACGGGCTGGAAGGCGCCGAATGGGTCTCGGTGGAAACCCCTTGGGGGGCGCCGTCGGACCAGATCCTGACCGGCTCCCTGGACGGTGTGAAGATGGCCTTCCTGCCCCGCCACGGCCGCGGCCATGTGCATTCGCCGACCGAGGTCCCCTACCGCGCCAATATCGATGCGCTGAAGCGGTTGGGGGTGACGGATGTGTTCTCGGTCTCGGCCTGCGGGTCGTTCCGCGAGGAGATGGCGCCGGGCGATTTTGTTGTTGTGGATCAATTCATTGACCGCACCTTCGCGCGCGAGAAAAGCTTTTTCGGCACCGGCTGTGTTGCCCATGTGAGCGTCGCGCATCCGACCTGCGAGCGGCTCTCTGACGCGGCGGAGGCCGCGGCGCGGGATGCTGGCGTCAAGGTCCATCGCGGCGGCACCTACCTGTGCATGGAAGGACCGCAGTTCTCCTCGATGGCGGAAAGCAAACTCTACCGCGAGCAATGGGGCTGCGACGTCATCGGCATGACCAACATGCCCGAAGCCAAGCTCGCCCGCGAGGCGGAGCTGTGCTATGCCTCCATCGCCATGGTCACCGACTACGACAGCTGGCACCCGGAGCACGGCGCCGTGGAAATCACTGAAATCATTGCGACTTTGCAAGGAAACTCGGCCAATGCGCGCACACTGGTGCGCCGCCTGCCCGGACTCCTGGGGCAGACCCGCGCGGCCTGCCCGCACGGCTGCGACACCGCGCTGGAATACGCGATCATGACCGCGCCCGAAAAGCGCGACCCGGCGCTTTTGGCCAAGCTGGACGCGGTTGCGGGCCGGGTGCTGGGCTGAGGCCGGACGGCAACAGACAGCAAGCTTGGGGGCGGGCCGCAGGGTGCCGCCCCTTTTCTTTTCCGGCCTCCGTGCCTTTATCTTGCGGCAGGTTGAACCCGCTGATTTCAGGACTTTCCCATGCGCCTGCACGGATTGGACATTGCCCGTTTCCTCGCCTTTTGCGGCATGGTGCTGGTCAACTTCCGCATCGCCGCGCAGGTGGCACCCGGCGATGATGCCATCTCGCTGTTCACCAACGCGCTGGAAGGCCGCGCCGCGGCGCTGTTTGTGGTGCTGGCCGGGATCGGGGTGTCGCTGGGCCGCCCGGACCGGGCCACCCTGTTCCGCCGGGCGCTGTTCCTGTTTGCGGCCGGCGTGCTGAACCTGACCGTTTTCGACGCCGATATCCTGCATTTCTACGCGCTCTACTTCCTGGCGGCGCTGCCCTTCCTGACAGCGTCCAGCCGAACGCTTCTCTGGGCCGCCGCTGGCACGCTGCTGACCGGGCTGGCCGCGCTTCTGGCTCTGGACTACGAGGCGCATTGGGATTGGGAAACCCTGACCTACGCGGATTTCTGGACCCTCGAAGGCTTTCTGCGCCATTCCTTCTTCAACGGCTGGCACCCGGTATTTCCCTGGACCGCCTTCCTGTTTCTGGGCATGTGGGCCGGCCGCCTGAACCTGGCCAGCAGCAGCGTGCAGACGCAACTGGTGCTGTGGGGGGCAGTTGCAGCGGCGGCGGGCGCCCTGCCGGGCCTGCTGGTGCAGGATCCAGAGCTGATCGACCTGGTAAACACCAGTGCCATCCCGCCAGGGCCGTTCTACATTGTCTCGGCCTCCGGCAGCGCTCTGGCGGTCACCGGGCTGCTGCTGGCGGCGGGGCCCGCATTGCACAGGGCCGGACTGGCCGAATGGCTGGCGGCACCGGGGCAGCAGGCGCTGAGCCTTTACGTGGCGCATATCCTGCTGGGCATGGGCACGCTGGAGGCCTTGGGGCAGCTGGATGGCTCCCTCAGCGCAGCCCGGATTTTCGGCTATTCTCTGGGTTTCTGCGTCTTGTCGATGGTGCTGTCCCGGGTCTGGCTCCTCATTGCCAAACGCGGCCCGCTGGAGGCGCTGATGCGCTGGAGCACAAGTTTCCCCCGTTGACGCGGGGCTGTTTCCCGGGCTTGCTGCAATCGAACCTATGCCTGGAGAGACCCATGGACCTGAACCTTTGGCTGGCCTTCTGCGCCGCGTCCATCGCCCTTCTGATGATCCCGGGGCCGACCGTGCTGCTTGTGCTGAGCTATGCGCTCTCCAAGGGGCGGCAGGTGGCGGTGGCCTCGGCGCTTGGCGTGGCCTTGGGGGATTTCATTGCCATGAGCGCCTCGCTGGCAGGGCTGGGTGCGCTGGTGCTCGCATCCGCAACGCTGTTTTCCATACTGAAATGGGCAGGCGCCGCCTATCTCGTCTGGCTGGGGATAAAGCTGTGGCGCAGCGCGCCGGCAGCGGCGGTTGAGCGGTTCAAGCCGGACAGCAGCGTGCAGGCCCGCGGTGTCTTTGGCCATGCCGCGGCAGTGACGGCGCTGAACCCGAAATCCATTGCTTTCTTCATTGCCTTTGTGCCGCAGTTCCTCCAGCCCGGGAACAGCCTGGCGCCGCAGTTTGCCGTTCTGATAGCAACATTCGTGGGCCTCGCCGCGCTGAACACCCTGGCCTATGCATTGCTGGCGGACAAGCTGAGGCGCTGGATTGCCAGGCCCGCAGCTGCTGCCGCGGTGACCCGTACCGGCGGGCTGGCGCTGATCGGTATGGGGGCCGCCACCGCGCTGCTGCGCCGCCCGGCCTGAACAGCCGGCCTGAGCGTCTGGCCCAGCCCTCGCCCGGGCGGTCACTTCGGCGGGAAAGACACCGGTTCCCCCTTGCATGAACCGGCCGCTTCGGCGAAACCGCCGGTGGCCCGGGTCAGACCTGGCCAGTAAAGATGAATTGAGCCAAGGGGAGCCCGCCCATGCCCAGGAAAGCTGACGTCAAGGATTACATCCGCACCATCGTGGACTTTCCCCATGAAGGGATCATGTTCCGCGACGTGACCACCCTGTTTGCCGATCCGCGCGGTTTTCGCATGGCGATCGACCAGATGCTGCACCCCTATGCGGGCGAGCGCATCGACAAGGTGGTGGGGCTTGAGGCCCGCGGCTTCATCCTGGGCGGCGCCATTGCCCACCAGCTGAGCGTCGGCTTTGTGCCGGTCCGCAAAAAGGGCAAGCTGCCCGGCACCACCATCAGCCAGGAGTACAAGCTGGAATACGGCGAGGCGATCGTCGAGATCCACAACGATGCCATCAAGCCGGGCGAAAAGATCCTGGTGGTGGACGACCTGCTGGCGACCGGCGGCACCGCGGGTGCAGGCATCAAGCTGATCGAGCGGCTGGGCGGTGAGATCGTGTCCTGCTCCTTCATCGTCGACCTGCCCGAACTGGGCGGCCGCAAGCTGCTGGAGGACGCGGGCATGGATGTGCATGTGCTCTGTGAATTCGAAGGTCTTTGACTGCTCCTGCCTGGCACATACCACAGAAAAACACTCCCGCCCGTCTCAACCCATTCATAGAATGGGCTTCACCAGTTGGGCATGGCCTTTCAGGCTCCTGAAGGAGCCTGAAAGGCACGCCGCGCCTCCGCGCGGCGCCGGGCCCAAAGCCGCCAGGCGGTCCGGCACAGCCGGGCAGCCGCGGGTGCGGGAGCCCTCCAAAGACACAAAACCAAATCACTCCGTGTGCAGTACCGCACCCGGGTTCATGATGCCATTGGGGTCCAGCGCCTGTTTGATGGCCCGCATCGCGGCCAGTTTGGCCGGATCGCCGTAGTGCTCCAGATCGCCTGATTTCATCCGCCCGACCCCATGCTCGGCGCTGAAGGAGCCGCCGAAGGCATGCACCAGATCATGCACCGCCTCCTTCACCGCACCACGCAGGGCCTCATAGTCCTCCCGCTTGCGGCCCTTGGCCGGGAACACGTTGTAATGCAGGTTGCCGTCGCCCAGATGGCCAAAGCAGTTGATGCGGAAATCCCCAAGCCCGGCCACCACCGCCTGGCCCTGTTCGATGAAGGCCGGGATGTCCGAAATGGGCACCGAAATGTCATGGCTGGACACCGACCCTATGGCCTTGTTGGCCAGCGGGATATGCTCGCGCACCGCCCACAGCATCTGCCGCTGGCTGTCCGATTGGGCAATCACCCCGTCATTGGCCAGCCCCGCCGCCTCCGCGGCTTCAAACAGCGCAGCAAGGGTGTCTTCCGCCTCCAGCCCGCGCGGCAGGCCCAGCTCGATCAGCACGCACCATTCCGGCGCCTGCGCAAAGAGCTGGCGGACCTGCGGCTGCGTCTCTGCCAGGAATTTCAGCCCCTGCCGGTGGATCAGCTCAAAGGCGCTGACACCCTCGCCCGCGTGATCGCGGGCGAGGGCCAGCAGATCAATGGCGGCCCGCGGGTCCGTCACGGTGAAGACCGCGGTGCCCTGCGACGCCGGGATCGGCGACAATTTCAGCGCCGCAGCGGTGATCACCCCCAATGTGCCCTCGGCCCCGATCAAGAGATTGCGAATGTCATAGCCGGTGTTGTCTTTCCTCAGCCGCGACAGCCCGTGCCAGATCTCTCCCGAGGGCAGCACCGCCTCCAGCCCCAGGCAGAGGTCGCGGGCATTGCCGTAGCGCAGCACGTTGACGCCGCCTGCATTGGTCGAAAGGTTGCCGCCAATCCGCGCGGAACCTTCCGCCGCCAAAGACAGCGGGAACAGCCGCCCGGCCTCCTGCGCCGCGGCCTGCACATCCGCCAGAATGGCGCCCGCTTCTGCGATAAGGACATTCTCGCGGGCGTGCACCGCCCGGATCGCTGCCATCCGCTCCAGCGAGATCACCAGCGGCGCCACCCCGTCCGCCATCACCTGGCCACCCACCAGCCCGGTGCCACCGCCGTAAGGCACCACAGCCACCCGCGCGGCATTGGCTTCGCGGATCAGGATGGAGACCTCCTCCACACTGCGCGGCAGCGCCAGCAGCCCCGCCTGACCCTGATAGCGGCCGCGCGGCTCTTCCAGGTAGCGCGGTTCCGCATCCCGCAGCGCGTCCTCAGGCAGCTGAGTTGCAAGACGGGCAGCAAAGGCGGGATCGAAGGGGTTCAGCGTCATGCCCTATCCATGCCGCAAGGCCCCGCGGCTGGCAAGGCGGCTCACTCGTCCGCCAGCAGGTACTTGGGCCGCAGCACATGGATGGTCGGGCGGCTGGGCAGGCTGCGCAGGGACACTGACAGTTCGCTGTTGCCCTCGTCCACCACATCAAACTCAGGGCCGATCCGGGACAGGAAACTCTGCAGCGAGTAGTCGCTGAACCAATGCATCGGGATGATCACCGAGGACCGCAGCCGCCCCAGCACCTCCAGCATCTGATCAAGCGGCAGGGTGATGCCGCCATCCACCGCCGCCATCACCACATCCAGCCGCCCCAGCGCGGCATATTGCTCCGGCGTCGGCACATGGTGCAGGTGGCCCAGATGGCCGATGCACAGGCCTGCGGCCTCGAATACAAAGATCGAATTGCCCCTTTCCTCCACCCCGCCGAACATGTTGCGAATGTCGGTGGGCACATTGCGGATCAGCATCTCGCCAAGGTCGAGGTGATGCTCGATACCTGCACCAAACGACCCCCAGCCCTCCAGCACATGCGGGATCGCGGGGTCGGGATGGGCGGTCCAATGGGTCTCATGGGCGTGGTTCATGGTGACCACATCGGGAATCAGCGGTGCCGCACCGGTGAAGCCGGTGAAATCGGTCACCACGTTCAGCCCGCCTTCGGTCCTGAGCAGGAAGGAGGCATGAGCGATGTAGCGGATATGGACGCTGTCTTCTGCCACCGGGTCCTGCCAGCTGGCGTTTTGCAGATATTCCAGCCCGTCCGTGCCGGCGGCCAAGGCGATGCAATGGCTCGGCCGCCGCTCCTGCGCTTGCAGGGCACCGGCACAAAGGGTCAGGCAGAGGAACCAGAACAAAGCGCGCATGACGCAGGTTCTAGGGCGCAATTGCCCGCTGTCAGCCCTTTGGGTGGAAAATCCTCTCAGAAGCGCTCCCGCCTGCTCCGTCAGAATTGGTAATTCTGCGTCGCAGTTGGGCAGAGCGCCGGGCCTGCGGCCCGGCGCGGGCGGTTCGTCTCTGCACCCGGTTCTTCCGGCCGCAAGAGCGGACTGCGCCGCGCCGCAGGGGCGGCGCTACGCCCAACGGGAGCGGTGCATCACAGATGCACCTGCGACGGGCGGGAGAGATCCCGCCCTGCACTCACCGGCTTTCCTGCAGCGGTCAGGCCTGCCCCGCCAGTGTCTTGCCGCGGCGGTCGTGGCGCAGGGAGGCATAGAGCACATGGGTGCGCCAGCGTCCGTTGATCTGCAAATAGGACTGGGCGACGCCTTCGTATTTGAAACCCGATTTCTCCAACAGCCCGCGGGACGCCTGGTTTTCCGGCAGGCAGGCGGCCTCGATGCGGCTCAGGTCCAGCTTGCTGAAGGCATAGTGCACCACCGCGCCAATCGCCTCGCGCATGTAGCCTTGGCGGGCAAAGCTCTGGCCGGTCCAATACCCCAGCGTCCCCGCCTGCGCCGGGCCGCGGCGGATGTTGTCGAGCGTGATCGCCCCCACCAGCATATTGTCCGACCGGCGGACCAGGAACAGCGGCAGCGCGGTGCCGCCCGAGACCGAACGGCGCGCCCAGTAGACCCTGTTGGTGAAACTCTTGCGGCTGAGATGGTCCGCCGCCCAGCTCGGCTCCCAGGGTGTCAGATAGGCCTGGCTTTGCAGCCTGAGCGCCGCCCAGCCGTGAAAATCCGCATGCACCGGCGGCCTGAGAGTCAGGCGTTCGGTTTCGATACGGACCTTGCGGCGGTTGAGCAGCATCAGGCGGCGCGCCTCTCCTGCAGCCTCTCCAATGCGGGCGCGCCATCCACCGGGCCATAGAGCGCCAGCGCTGCTGGAGCCGCGACTGCCATGGTCTCGGCCAATTCGCGCACGTCTTTGGTGGTCACCGCGTTGATGCGCTCCACGGTGCGCTCCAGCGACGGCACCTTGCCCCAAATCTGCACCAGCCGCGCCAGCCGTTCAGCCCGGTTCGAGGGGCTTTCCAGCCCCATCAGCATGCCGGCCTTCATTTGCGCCCGGGCGCGTTCGACCTCGGCGTCGCTCATGTCATCCGCGGCGCGCTTCATCTCGTCGATGGTGATGCCCGCCAGCTCTGTCAATTGGTCACCAGAGGTGCCCGCATAGACGGTCATCGAGCCGGTATCGGCATAAGACCCCGCCTGCGAGAAGATCGTGTAGCAGAGGCCGCGTTTCTCACGCACCTCCTGGAACAGCCGCGAGGACATGCCGCCGCCCAGGGCGCTGGCATAGATCTGCGCGGTGTACATCGACTGGTCGCGGTAACTGGGGGCCTCAAAGGCCAGCGCGAAATGCGCCTGCTCCAGATCCTTCACCTGCCGCGCCTCGCCGCCGGTGAAGGTGGCGCCCTCGGCAGTGAAATCGGGTTTGGGCTCCATGTGGCCGAACAGACGTTCCGCCAGCTTGACCAGCGCGTCGTGATCAACACCACCGGCCGCGGCCAGGATCATCTGGCCGGGGCCGTAATGCTCTGCCACGAACCCTTGCAGGTCCTCACGCGAAAAGTTGCTGACACGCTCGACCGGGCCAAGAATGGTCCGCCCCAGCGGCTGCCCGCGGTAGCTTTCCTCCTGCAGCCAGTCAAAGATCACGTCATCGGGCGTATCGAGCGATTGGCCGATCTCCTGCAGGATCACCCCGCGCTCAACCTCGATTTCGCGCTGGTCGAACACCGGGTTCAGCAGAATGTCCCCGATCACATCCACCGCCAGCGGCACGTCATCCTTCAACACGCGCGCGTAATAGGCCGTCACCTCGCGCGAGGTGTAGGCGTTGATGTAGCCGCCCACGTCCTCGATCTCCTCTGCGATCTGCAAGGCCGAGCGGATCTTGGTGCCCTTGAAGGCCATGTGCTCCAGGAAATGGGCAATGCCGTTCTGCTCCAGCCGCTCGTGGCGGCCGCCGGCGCTCACCCAGATCCCGACCGCCGCGGATTCCAGTCCCGGCATATGCTCGGAGACGATGCGGAACCCGTTGGCGAGTGTGTGCTGCTGTACGGTCAATGCGCGATGTTCTTTCTGATGTGATCCTCAAGGGCAGCCAGATCGTTGGCGATCCGGGTCACCCGTTCCGGCCTCTCATACAGGTCTGCCATGCGCGCAGGCAAGGGCGGATGAATGCCGCTGGCATCTTCCACGGCGGCCGGGAATTTCGCCGGATGGGCGGTGGCCAGGGTGATCATCGGCACGTCTGCGTTACGGTGCTCATTGGCAACCTTCACACCGACGGCACCATGCGGGCAGAGCAGCTCGCCCGAAGCAGCCAGTTCGGACTTGATGGTGGCAAGCGTCTCTTCTTCAGAGGTACGCCCCGAGGCATAGGTCTCGGACAGCGCCTGCATCGCGCCTTGCGAGACGTCAAAGCCGCCGGTCTTCAGCTCATCCATCAGCTGGGCGATGGCCTTACTGTCCTTGCCGTATGCGTAGAACAGAGCACGTTCAAAGTTGGACGACACCTGGATGTCCATCGAAGGCGAGATCGAGGGCTGGGTGTCGCCTTTGTAATAACCCTGGCCCGACAGGCAGCGGTGCAGGATATCGTTCTGGTTCGTGGCGACCACCAGCTGGCCGATGGGCAGGCCCATCTGCTTGGCGATGAAGCCTGCGAAGATGTCGCCGAAGTTGCCGGTGGGGACGGTGAAGCTCACCTTGCGCTGCGGTGCGCCCAGGGAGACGGCAGAGGAGAAGTAATAGACCACCTGCGCCAGCACGCGAGCGATGTTGATCGAATTGACGCCCGCCAGTTTCACGCCATCGCGGAAATCGAAGTCGTTGAACATGTCTTTGACGCGCGCCTGGCAGTCGTCAAAGTCGCCATCAACCGCCAGTGCGTGGACGTTGGCGTCCTGCGGCGTGGTCATCTGGCGGCGCTGCACCTCAGAGACACGGCCATGCGGGTAGAGGATGAAGACGTCGACGTTCGACAGGCCCCGGAAGGCCTCCATGGCGGCCGAACCGGTGTCGCCGGAGGTGGCGCCCGCAATGGTCACCCGGTCGCCGCGGCGCTCAAGTGCTGCCTGGAACAGCTGGCCGATCAGCTGCATGGCGAAATCCTTGAACGCCAGCGTGGGGCCATGGAACAGCTCCAGCAGGAAGTGGTTCGGCGCCAGCTGCTTCAAGGGCGCGCGGGCGGCATGGCCGAAGCCCTCGTAGGCACGGGCGATGATGCCGCGGAATTCTTCGTCAGTGAAGCAATCGCCGATGAAGGGACGCATAACGCGGAAAGCGGTTTCTTCGTAGGAGAGGCCCGCCAGCGCCGCGATGTCGTCGTGGGACATCTGCGGGATTTCGGCCGGCACATAAAGGCCGCCGTCACGCGCCAGCCCGGTCAGCATGGCATCTTCAAAGGTCAGCTCGGGCGCTTGGCCCCGGGTCGAGATATATTTCATCGCCTTCAGCTCTTTTCAGTTCAGGGGCGGCTGCGCCGCAGGAAGTAGAGGGTCATCGCGGCCCAGATAAAGGCCAGCGAAAACCAGGTGATCGCATATTGCAAGTGGTTGTTGGGGATGCCCGCAGTTGTCACGGCATGCGGCGTCACAGCGGCCTCGGGCGCAGCGGAGCGGGCGACGATCAGGACAGGCTCTGTTTCGAGCTGTTCTGCCATGTAGGCCACGTCCCGGGCATACAGAATATTGGCGGCAGCGTCCGGCGCGGGCGTGGTCCAATCGCCTTCGTCCGGCCAGAGCAGGTTTCCGGTGATTGACGCGGATCCGTAAGTGCGCGCCGCACTCTTCTCAGCGGCCGGAATGAAACCGCGGTCCAGCAGAACCCGCCTGCCATCGGTTGTCACAAACGGTGCGATGACGCGATAGCCTGTCTCGGCGTCCTTCGTGACCCAGAACACATGCAATTCGCTGGCTTCGATCTCACCAGCGGCGGTGACGGCCCGGTAGCGGTCTTGCTCTTTGGCCGGGGACTGAGGCAAAGCCACGGGCGCAGCCGCTATATTGGCCTCAATCGTCCGCAAAAGGCCTTCCTTTTCGGCCAGGCGCTGAAGCTGCCAGACGCCAAGCCCGACCAGCACCGCAACCCCGGCACCGCCAACGATCAACAGGAAGATGACACGCCGCATCGACGCTGCTCCGCTTCAAAATTCAAGGCGCGCAAGGTGTCCCTTGCGCGCCCCGTGTGTGACTTCATGGATGCGGATAATCAACCGCAAACATGTAACCATTACAAACCAGCGGTGCCCCAGATGTAGACGGCTACGAAGAGGAACAGCCAGACGACGTCCACAAAGTGCCAGTACCAGGCGGCGGCCTCGAAACCGACGTGCTGCTCGGGGGTGAAGTGGCCCTTCATCGCGCGGAACAGGCAGACGGTCAGGAAGATGGTGCCGATCACAACGTGGAAGCCGTGGAAGCCGGTGGCCATGAAGAAGTTCGAATAGAACTCGTCGCCGCCGAACTGCCAGCCTTCGTGCAGCAGGTGGTAGTATTCATAGCCCTGCAGGCCGGTGAAGGCGATGCCCAGGGCGATACCGATGGACAGGCCCTGGATCAGCGCCTTGCGGTCATTGTTGTGGACCAGCGCGTGGTGCGCCCAGGTCACGGCACAGCCGGACAGCAGCAAGATCAGGGTGTTGATCAGCGGCAGGTGGAAAGGGTCGACCGGGTAGATCGCCGGGGCGATGTACTCGGTGCCGGCATAGGTCTCCATCGGGTACATGGCGTGTTTGAAGAACGACCAGAACCAGGCAAAGAAGAACATCACCTCGGACATCACAAACAGGATGAAGCCATAACGCAGGCCGATGCGCACGACCGGCGTGTGGTCGCCCTGGCCGCTTTCCTTGACGACTTCGGACCACCAGGCAAATGCCGAGTACAGCACCAGCACCAGCGCGCCCCAGAACAGGTAGGAGGTGATCCCCTGCATCCACAGCACTGCGCCGAACAGCATGAAGAAGGTGCCCAAGGAGCTCAGCAGCGGCCAGATCGACGGCGGCAGAATGTGATAATCGTGATTTTTAGCGTGCGCCATTTAAGTGTCCCTCACCTAGCGGCCTAGTTCGTGGTTGTGCCTGCCCCGGTGTTATCCCCGGTCTCGAGGGCTGCGTATCCCTCGGGCAGATCGATTTCATTGAACGTGTACGACAGCGTGATCGTATGCACGTATTTTGCGTCCCGGTCATCAATGATTTCCGGGTCAACATAGAAGGTCACGGGCATCTGCACCCGCTCCCCAGGCTGAAGCACCTGCTCGGTAAAGCAGAAGCAGTCGATTTTTTCGAAGAAGTAACCGGCCTCATACGGCACCACATTATAGGATGCCTGGCCCGCTACCGGGCGGTCGGTCGGGTTGTAGGCCTCGTAGAAGGCAAGCCCGGTCTCGCCCAGCTTGATCTCCATCTCGCGCACCACGGGCTTGAACTCCCACGGCATGCCAAGCGCCTTGGAGGCGTCGAAGCGCACTTTGATGGTCCGGTCCAGCACGGTGTCGGAACCGCCATTGGCCACCTGAGTGACACCGCCAAAGCCGGTCACCCGGCAGAACCAGTCGTAAAACGGCACCGAGGCCCACGACAGGCCGCCCATCAGGACAACCACGCCCACCAGCTGGACGACAGTTTTCTGGGGTCCTTGCAGAGCCATCAGTTCTGCTCCCCCTGCGCGTCCGGGAACTTGAAGCCAGAGGAGGTGACCTTGACCATGGTCAGCGCCATGATCAGCACCACAAAGGCGGCCAGCAGAATGCCGACGCCGATATTGAGGCCCGAGCGGCGCTTGTGGATTTCATGGTCCTTGCGCAATGCCATGTTACCAGCCTCCCAGCCCGAAGGGTTTCAGCAGGGCTTCGGCCAGAATGGCGCCGAAATGCAGGAACAGATACAGCAGCGACAATTTGAAGAAGCTGCGTTCCACCTTGAAATTGTCGGCCTCGGAATCGTCCTCATTGCGGCGGGTGATCTTCCAGGCGCCATGCAGGAACAGCGCGTTCAGCACCAGGGCGACGGCCAGATACAGCGGGCCGCCGATGCTGGAGAAAGCGGTGCCAACGGCCAGCACGGCCAGCAGCACGGTATAGGCGAGGATATGGAGGCGGGTCGCGCGGCGGCCGTGGGTCACGGTCAGCATCGGCACGCCCGCGTCGTCGTAATCAGAGCGCATGAACAACGCCAGCGCCCAGAAATGCGGCGGGGTCCACATGAAAGTGAGCAGGAACATCAGCCAGGGCTCGACCGACATGGTGCCGGTGGCGGCGATCCAGCCGATCACCGGCGGGAAGGCGCCCGCGGCGCCGCCGATCACGATGTTCTGCGGCGTCGCCCGCTTGAGCCACATGGTGTAGACCACCACGTAGAAGAAGATGGTGAAAGCCAGGAAAGCGCCTGCAAAGATATTGGCGGCCAGCGCCAGCATGATCACCGACAGGCCCGACAGCGCCAGGCCCAGGGCCAGGGCCTCGCCGGGCTCGACCTTGCCGGCCGGGATCGGGCGGCCCTTGGTGCGTTTCATCACCTTGTCGATATCGGCATCCCACCACATGTTCAGCGCACCGGAGGCGCCGCCGCCGATGGCGATGAACAGGATGGCGCAGAAGCCGACAACAGGATGCACGCCAACCGGAGCCGCCAGCAGGCCGACCAGCGCGGTGAACACAACCAGCGACATCACACGCGGCTTCAGCAGGGCGAAGTAATCGCCGAAGCTGGCCTCGTCTTCATATGCGCGGCTGGCATTGATGCTTGCGTCGGTCATCTTGCGTCCTTTGGCGGCAGCAACTGCGCATTGCTGCGCAGCCGGGTCTTTTCTCTGAAACATACGGAGCTCCCTTGGGCTCCATATAGTCAGTTATCAGTTCGAGGCGACCTGGAAGGATTGCGGGGTGCCCGCCAGTTCTTCCTTGGTGGCAGCCAGCCAGGCGTCGTACTCGGCCTGGGTCACGACCTTGACGGTGATCGGCATATAGGCGTGGTCCTTGCCGCACAGTTCGGAGCACTGGCCGAAGTAGACGCCCTCCTTGCCTTCGTCGACGTTGAACCACAGTTCCGCCAGGCGGCCGGGCACCGCGTCCTGCTTCACGCCGAAGGCCGGGATGGTCCAGGAGTGGATCACGTCGGCGGCGGTCACCTGCATCACAATGGTCTTGCCCGACGGCACCACAACCGAGGTGTCGGTGGCCAGCAGGAACTCGTCTTCGTTGAAGCCCGCGTCGGTCAGCTTGGCGCGCATCGCGTCATCCAGCACGAACGGGGTGACGTCGGCGTCTGCCGGACGGGTTGCCGGATCGAGGGTCGACGGGTTGCCCAGCATGTAGCTTTCGAACTCGACGCCTTCGTCCACATATTCATACCCCCAGTACCACTGGTAGCCCGTCACCTTGATGGTGATGTCGCCCTCGGGGATTTCCTGCTGGGCAAACAGCTGCGGCAGCGAGAAGGAACCGATGAAAACCAGAACCAGGATCGGGATCACGGTCCAGGCGATTTCGATCGGGGTGTGGTGGGTGAATTTCGCCGGGGTCGGGTTGGCGCGGCGGTTGAAACGCAGGATCGCGAACAGCAGCAGGCCAGCGACAAAGACGCAGATCACGGTGATGATCACCAGGATCATCCAGTCCAGCTTATGGATCCCGTCCATCAAGGAGGTCGCCGCGGGCTGGAAATTCAGGCCGCCGTCGACCGGCTTGCCAATGGTTTCAAGGCCTTCTTGCGCTGTGGCTGGAAGGCTTGCAAGGCCGGCGAAAAGGCCCGAAAGCATCAAAGCGTTTTTCATGTTCTGTCCTGATCGGTTGATCGCATGTTCCTGCGGCAGCACGAAATCGGGGAATCAATGATTCCACAAAACGCACCTGCCCCGTTGTCTTTGAGGCAGCTTAAAATCATATTCAGAGGCACAGATAAAGAGGCAGCCAAGCGTCAAACCGTCGCTTTCTTGATTTACATCAAAAAAACCCGAGGACCGTGCCATGGAAAACCCAGCCTTCCGCCCATTTGAAACCGCGCTTCCCGAAGATGAGGCCCTGGCCTGTTTGCGCGACGCGCTGAACGGGGCCGAGGATGGCGAGATCTTTGCCGAGCGCCGCAAGTCCGAGGCGCTGTCCTTTGATGACGGGCGGCTGCGCAGTGCCAGCTATGATGCCTCCGAAGGCTTTGGTTTAAGGGCGGTGAATGGCGATGTGGCCGGGTATGCCCATTCCACCGAGGTCTCCATCGCGTCGCTGAAGCGGGCAGCGGAAACCGCCCGGCTGGCGGTGGGTGATGGCGGCGGCACCTATTCGGCGGCACCGCAGGCAACCAACACGAAGCTCTACACCGATGCCGATCCGATCAGCGCCATGCCGTTCCCGGTCAAGGTAGAGACGCTGCGCGAAATTGATGCCTACGCACGTGATCTGGATCAACGCGTGGTGCAGGTTTCCGCGTCACTGGCCGCCTCGCTGCAGGAAGTGGAGATCCTGCGCGCCGACGGGGCGCGGGTCAGCGATACCCGCCCGATGGCCCGGCTGAATGTCTCTGTGATCGTCGAAAAGGACGGCCGCCGCGAAAGCGGCTCTGCCGGCGGCGGCGGGCGGCTGGGGCTCGACGGGCTGGTCGATCCCAAGCACTGGCAGGCCCAAGTGCAGGAGGCGCTGCGGATCGCGCTGGTCAATCTGGACGCGGTCCCGGCACCTGCGGGCGAGATGGATGTGGTGCTTGGCCCCGGCTGGCCCGGCATCCTGCTGCACGAGGCCATCGGCCATGGCCTGGAAGGCGACTTCAACCGCAAGGGGTCCTCTGCCTTTGCCGGGCTGATGGGCCAGCAAATCGCCGCCAAGGGGGTCACTGTGCTGGATGACGGCACCATCCCGGACCGGCGCGGCTCGATCACTGTCGACGACGAGGGCACCCCGAGCCAGAAAACCACCCTGATCGAGGACGGCGTGCTGGTCGGCTTCATGCAGGACCGCCAGAACGCCCGGCTGATGGGGGTCTCCCCCACCGGCAACGGACGGCGGCAGAGCTATGCCCATCCGCCGATGCCGCGGATGACCAACACCTATATGCTGGGCGGCGGGACCGATCCGGGCGAACTGGTGGCCGGCATCAAGGACGGCATCTGGGCCGTCGGTTTTGGCGGCGGCCAGGTGGACATCACCAATGGCAAGTTCGTGTTCTCCTGCACCGAAGCCTACCGGGTCAAGGACGGCAAGGTCGGCGCGCCGGTCAAAGGCGCCACGCTGATCGGCGACGGCGCCACCGCGCTGAAACAGATTCGCGGGCTTGGCAACGACATGGCGCTGGACCCCGGCATGGGCAATTGCGGCAAGGCAGGCCAATGGGTGCCTGTCGGCGTCGGCCAGCCTTCGGTGCTGATGGGCGGCCTGACGGTTGGCGGCTCGGCGGCTTGAGGCTGCCTGCCCAATGGGTCCAACCTCCAACGTTTCCGGCCTGGATGCCGTTGCATCCGGGCCGGATTGACTGAAAGCAGCCTCCCGCAACCTGCGGGCGAAACCCAATTCTCCATTTGTTTTCGCTACTTACGAAAATTTTCGGGAAATTTCTAAAAAACCTCACTGCGTTCACCACCTGTTAACCCCCTCAAGGTTAATTCTGGTTCTGCAAACAGGCGGAGCTGCGGATGACTGAAGAAGCACATTCTTCCACTCACCCCCCACTCCCACCCACCACGGAAGATACGCAGTATTCCTGGCTTCGTCTGTTGCGCTCCAAGCGGGTAGGCCCGGTGACGTTTCACCGGCTGCTCGCTCAATACGGTTCAGCGCAGAACGCGCTGGATGCGCTGCCTGAAATGGCACGCTCCGCAGGTATCAAGGGGTATGAAACATGCCCTGCCAGTGCGGTGGACGCCGAAATTAAGGCCGCAAAAGCCGCCAAAGCGCGGCTTTTGTGCTTTTCGGATCCGCTATACCCCGCTCTTCTGTCCGGGCTGAAAGATGCGCCGCCCCTGCTGTGGGCCATTGGCGACCTTTCCGTGCTGGAGCGCCCGATGATCTCGATCGTGGGCGCCCGCAATGCCTCCTCGCTGGGGCTGCGCATGGCCCGCTCGCTGGCGCAGAGCCTGGGCGAAGCCGGCTATACGGTGGTCTCAGGCATGGCCCGCGGCGTCGACACCGCCGCGCATCAGGCCGCGCTGCAGACCGGAACCATTGCAGTGCTGGCAGGCGGCGCAGATGTGATCTATCCGGCAGAAAACGCTGGCCTGGCCGGGCGTATCAGCGAAACAGGCCTGCGCCTCTCAGAACAGCCGGTCGGCATGACGCCCCAGGCCCGCGATTTTCCCAAGCGCAACCGGATCATTGCCGGCATGCCGCGCGCCGTGGTGGTGGTTGAGGCGGCGGCAAAGTCCGGCAGCCTGATCACCGCCCGGGACGCACTTGACTATGGCCGCGAGGTGCTGGCGGTGCCCGGGCATCCGTTTGACGCCCGCTCCTCCGGCTGCAACCGGCTGATCCGCGACGGCGCCGTGCTGATCCGCGATGCAGCCGACGTGTTGGACGCACTGCCGCCGCAGGATATTGCTCCGGCGGCCATGAAGGCTGCACCGGCAGCCAGCCTGCAGCAGGCGCTGGCGGATTTGCCGCCGCCGCCGCCCCAGCAGCGCAGCCTGGCAGAGACCCACGCCCTGCATCAGCAGATCCTTGGCCGGCTGGGCCCCACGCCCACGTCCGAGACCGATCTGCTGCGCGACCTCGCACTGCCGCCGCAGGATCTGGCGCCGGCGCTGACCGATCTCGAACTTGAAGGCACGATCACCCGCCAGCCCGGCGGCCTGCTGTCCAAGGCGCTGCCAGAGGAGAAAGACTGACTCCCCCAGCCCCGCCAAACACCCTGAACCGGCGCCGCAAAGCTCCCTTTGCTGACCGCCGCAACAGCAGCGCAAACACTGCGTTTGCCGCCGCGTCCATTGGGCCCGGATTGACAATCCCCCCTTGCGCCCCACATCTTGCCCCGCCATAGAACCCGCAGAAGCGGTCCGAAGAGGTATCAGAATTAATGCCAGTTGTTGTTGTCGAATCCCCGGCCAAAGCAAAAACAATCAATAAGTACCTGGGCTCCGGCTATACGGTTCTGGCGTCTTACGGCCATGTGCGCGACCTGCCGCGCAAGGACGGGTCGGTCGATCCCGACGACGGATTTGGCATGACCTGGGAGGTCGGCGCTGATTCCCGCAAACATGTGAAGGCCATCGCCGACGCGCTGAAAGAGGACAATGCGCTGATTCTCGCCACCGACCCCGACCGCGAGGGGGAGGCAATCAGCTGGCATCTGCAGGAGGCGCTGACCAAGCGCCGCTCGATCAAGAAGGACACGCCGGTCAGCCGGGTGACCTTCAACGCCATCACCAAGGAAGCGGTGACCGAGGCGATGAGCAAACCCCGCCAGGTCGACATGCCGCTGGTCGAAGCCTACCTGGCGCGGCGCGCGCTGGACTATCTGGTGGGCTTCAACCTGTCGCCGGTGTTGTGGCGCAAACTGCCCGGTGCCCGCTCTGCGGGCCGGGTGCAGTCGGTCTGTCTGCGGCTGATCGTCGAGCGCGAGATGGAAATCGAGGCCTTCAACGCTCAGGAGTACTGGTCGGTGCGGGCGCAGCTGGCCACTCCGCGCAGCCAGGAATTTGAAGCACGCCTGACCGTTCTGGGCGGCGAAAAGCTCGACAAATATTCCTTGAAAAACGCCACCGCTGCCGAACTGGCAGTGCAGGCGGTTGCTTCACGCAGCCTGTCAGTGCTGTCGGTGGAGGCGAAACCTGCCGCCCGCAACCCCTCTGCACCCTTCATGACCTCGACCCTGCAGCAGGAAGCCAGCCGCAAGTTCGGCATGGGCGCGCGCCAGACCATGAATGCGGCGCAGCGGCTCTATGAAGCGGGCTATATCACCTATATGCGGACCGACGGCATCGATATGGCGCCGGAAGCCGTGCAGGAAGCCCGCGCCGAGATCGAAAAGCGCTATGGTGCCGAATACGTGCCCTCCAGCCCGCGGATCTACAAGAACAAGGCCAAGAACGCGCAGGAAGCGCACGAATGTATCCGCCCGACGGACATGAGCCGTGACGCCAAGGCGCTGAAGGTCACGGATGACGATCAGCGCAAGCTGTATGACCTGATCTGGAAGCGCACCCTGTCCTGCCAGATGGAAGGCGCCCGGCTGGAACGCACCACCGTCGACATCGGCTCGGACGACCGCCAGATTGTGCTGCGCGCAACCGGCCAGGTGGTGCTGTTCGACGGTTTCATGCGTGTTTACGAGGAAGGCCGCGACGACGTCTCGGACGAGGACGACAAACGCCTGCCGCAGATCATGCAGGGAGAAGCGCTGAAATTTGCCTCCTCGCTGGCGGCGCAGGCCGAAAAGGCCGGCAAGGACGCGTCGGTACTGTCTGAAAACGGCGCCGTGCTGGCGCTGCAGCACCACACCCAGCCGCCGCCGCGCTATACCGAGGCAACCTTGGTCAAACGCATGGAAGAGCTGGGCATCGGGCGCCCCTCGACCTATGCGTCGGTGATCACCACGATCCAGGACCGCGAATACGTCCGCAAGGAGAAGAACCGCCTGTTCCCCGAGGACAAGGGCCGGATCGTCACCATCTTCCTTTTGAACTTCTTCCGCAAATACGTGGGCTACGAGTTCACCGCCAACCTGGAGGAAGAGCTGGATGACGTGAGCGCCGGCGCCCGCGACTACAAGGACCTGCTGGGCAAGTTCTGGCGCGATTTCTCGGCGGCGATTACCGAGACATCGGACCTGCGCATCACCGAAGTGCTGGACGTGCTGGACGCGGCCCTTGCACCGCAGCTCTATCCGCCGCGCGAGGATGGCACCGACCCGCGCAGCTGCCCGAAATGCGGCGCAGGCCAGCTGCATCTGAAAACCTCGCGCACCGGCGGTTTTGTCGGCTGCGGCAACTACCCGGAATGCAATTACACCCGGCCGATCTCAGGCGAAGGGGCGGAAGGCTACGAACGTATCCTGGGCGAGGACGCAGGCGACGAGATCCACCTGAAGTCCGGCCGTTTCGGCCCTTATGTGCAGCGCGGCGAAGCCACACCGGAAAACAAGAAGCCGCCGCGTTCTTCGCTGCCCAAGCAAGGCAAGGATTTCCTGCCCGGCTGGGGGCCGAATGAGGTCACGCTGGAACAGGCCCTGACCCTGCTGACCCTGCCGCGCGACATCGGCCTGCACCCGGACGGCGGTGCAATCCAGTCCAACCTGGGCCGGTTCGGGCCATATATCGCGCACCAGCTGCCGAATGAGGAAAAGCCGGTCTATGTGAACCTCAAGGAGACGCTGGACGTCTTTGAGATCGGCATGAACCGCGCGGTTGAGATGCTGGCCGAGAAACGCGCCAACCCGGGCCGCCGCGGCAGCCGGGCCGCGGCCAAGCCGCTGAAGGAACTGGGGGAGCACCCCGAGAGCGGCGGCGCCATCAACATCATGGACGGGCGGTACGGGCCGTACGTCAAATGGGAGAAGGTGAACGCCACCCTGCCCAAGGACGTGGAGCCCAAGGACGTGACCATGGAAATGGCGGTGCAGCTGATTGCCGAGAAATCCTCCAAGGGCGGCAAGAAGAAGACGGCCGCCAAGAAAAAGGCCGCGCCAAAGAAAGCTGCCGCCAAGGAGTGACCGCTGTCGGGGTGCTCCCGCCGGCTCCGGGCGCATGGACATGCGCACTTCCCCGTTGGGCCCGGCGCCGCTGACGCGGCGCGGGCGGTTCCCTTTTCCGGCCCTGCCCTCCGTTTCGCAGCGGGTCAAGGGCGGCGCAGCCGCCGCGCCAGAGGCTTGCCCTTGAGGCGCTGGGACACAAGGACACACTGGCGAACGCCCTGAAAGGGCAGACCTGCCCTTGCAGGGCTTCTCAGCCCCCCCTTGCGCCGCGCAGCGGCGCCACGCCCAAGCCTGTTGGAGCATTTGCCAGCGGCAAAAGCGCCCGGAAGGCGCGGGAGCCTCTCCTGTCCTGCCTACCGTAGAAATACCTGCCCGGCTCCGTATTCGTTGACTTTCCCCCGCCCGGGCGCCAGAAATCGCTGCAACCGGCACAATGGGAGATCTCCATGAAAAAGGTATATTCCAGCGCCGCTGAAGCACTCGACGGGCTGCTTCACGACGGCATGTTCATCGCTGCGGGCGGCTTTGGCCTCTGCGGCATCCCCGAGCTGCTCTTGCAGGCGATCAAGGACGCGGGCACCAAGGACCTGACCTTTGCCTCCAACAACGCGGGCGTTGACGATTTCGGCATCGGCATCCTGTTGCAGACCCGGCAGGTGAAGAAGATGATCTCCTCCTACGTGGGTGAGAACGCGGAATTCATGCGCCAGTACCTGAGCGGCGAGCTGGAGCTGGAATTCAACCCGCAAGGCACCCTGGCCGAGCGCATGCGCGCCGGCGGCGCAGGCATTCCGGGCTTCTTCACCAAGACCGGCGTCGGCACCGTGATTGCCGAGGGCAAGGTGGAGAAGCAGTTCCCCACCGGGCCGGACGGCGCGATGGAGGATTACATCATGGAGGAAGGCATCTTTGCCGACCTCGCCATCGTCAAGGCCTGGAAAGCCGATGAGACCGGCAACCTGGTGTTCCGCAAGACCGCGCGCAACTTCAACGCGCCGGCCGCCACCTGCGGGAAGATCTGCGTGGCCGAAGTGGAAGAAATCGTGCCCACCGGATCGCTGGACCCGGACTCGATCCACCTGCCCGGCATCTATGTGAACCGCCTGATCCAGGGCGACCACGAGAAACGCATCGAACAGCGCACCGTCCGTCAGAAGAAGGAGCAAGCATAATGCCTTGGGACCGCAATCAGATGGCGGCACGCGCCGCGCAGGAGCTGCAGGACGGCTGGTATGTGAACCTGGGCATCGGCATCCCGACGCTGGTCTCCAACTACATCCCCGAGGGTGTGGAAGTGACCTTGCAGTCGGAAAACGGCATGCTGGGCATGGGCCCCTTCCCCTTTGAGGGCGAAGAGGACCCCGACCTGATCAATGCGGGCAAGCAGACCATCACCGAGCTGCCGCAGACCGCCTATTTCGACTCGGCACAAAGCTTTGCGATGATCCGCGGCGGCAAGATCGCCATGGCGATCCTGGGCGCGATGGAAGTGGCCGAGAACGGCGACCTGGCGAACTGGATGATCCCCGGCAAGCTGGTTAAGGGCATGGGCGGCGCCATGGATCTGGTTGCGGGCGTCGGCCGTGTGGTGGTGGTGATGGACCACACAAACAAGCACGGCGACAGCAAGGTGCTGAAGGAATGCACCCTGCCGCTGACCGGCAAGGGCGTGGTCGACCGCATCATCACCAATCTGGGCGTGCTGGATGTTGTGGATGGCGGGCTGAAGATTGTCGAGCTGGCCGACGGTGTCAGCGAGGACGAGCTTCGCGCCGCAACCCAGGCCGCGATCGTGGACTGAGCCTGCCGTCAAGGATTTCGGGAAAGGCCCGGCGGGAGACCGCCGGGCTTTTTCTTTGCCGCTCAGACTCCGGCAGCAGCCCCGGGCCGGGCACGGGGCCGCAGCGTGTGCCAGACCGCGCCTTCCGGCGGGTTGACGATTTCCCACATGTAGACCCGCTTGTCATACCAGTTGACGATCTTCTCGCCCTCGTCCTCGAAGACCACCACGCAATAGCTGCCCTCTGCCGGGTCGCAGCTATCCTTGCCCAGCCAAGTCACGGTGACCGGATCCACCAGATGCCGTTTGAAAAGGACCATGGCCTTGGTCTGCTTGCCGGAAACATACAGCGCGCCGGCAAACAGGCCTGCCGCCAGCAGGATAAAGCCTGGGCCAGAGAAATTCCGGAACGGGCTGGCTTTGGCGGCACCCGGCGCAAAGGCCACAAAGACCATCCGCCCGAAAAAACCAACAAATGCGATGAAACCAAGCAGCATGAGCTTGCTGGACAGCCCTTGCGAGCCCACGGCAATTGCCGATGGATCAATACCCAAATCCAATGTCTTTCTCCAATGTCTTGAAACCTGAAAATGCAGGCCGGGAACTGCCCCTTCCGGCAGCATAGACACCACCGGAGCAGGGTAATGCAAATTTATCGAAAATTATTGGTTAATCGGCGTGTTGCGGTCTGGGCCGCCGCTACTTCATCACCCGGAAGACGCAGCCATCGGAAATCAGCTCAGGCGGCGTCAGGCAAAGGCCCCGCGCCACCTGATAGGCCGTCAGAACCTTGGGGACGTAGTCCCGCGTTTCGGCAAAAGGCGGCACCCCCTGATGATTGCGCACCGCGCCTTCGCCCGCATTGTAGCCCGCCAGGACCAGAATCGGGTCGCCGCCGAATTCACCCATCAGCCAATCCAGGTACTGAATGCCGCCGGAAATGTTCTGCTGTGCCTGCAGCGCGTCGCTGACGCCAAAACGGGCCGCGGTATCGGGCATCAGCTGCATCAGCCCCTGTGCCCCGGCTGAGCTGACCGCATCCGCCTTGCCTGCGGATTCGACGGCGATCACCGCAAGCACCAATGCGGGCGACACACGGGTGCCCGCGCTTTCGGTCAGAATATGCACGCCGCGGGCCTGGGCAATCTCCTGCATCAGCTGCAGCCGCGGCGCCGCCAGATCCTTGGCGCCGGTCAAGGCCTGCAGCGCGCTCTCCAGCCGTCCCGGCCCCGCAGCCTCAAGCCCGGGCGTGACCTTGTCCCAGAACCAGCCGTAGCGCCCCGCCGCCGGCCTCTCCTCTCCGGGGGCGGTCGCCGCCGCTTGCTCTTCGGGGGCCGGTTCCAGCGCTGGCTCGATCTGAATGGTGATGCGCTTGCCGGTTCCTGGCGCAGGCGGCTTGACCCGCTTGGCCTCGAACTGGGGAAAGGGGGCCGGCTGCTGCTCCTGCCCCGGTGCGGCCAGAGGCATGGCGCAGGCAGCCAGCGCCAGAACTGCTGTGCGGAATGTCATTGCCCGGCCTGCCTGTGGTTTTCTTTTACAGCAGACTCGGGAACCTGGGCCGCAAAATCCAGCTTTTCCGCCCCGGAATTTGGCGTGTTCGCCATATTTGCCCCCGTCTGGCGCCAAAATACCACGCCGCCACATGCAGTAACGAAAAATTAATCACACAAAATCAAATGGATAATCAAATTCTTGCCGAAAAGTAAAAATTGGGCAGCCTTTTCCGGCTTTCAGCCCAAATCCTGCCACGCTGCACTGGCTATATGTACTCATCCAAGCCGGACAGTGGTCGAGCAGGTGAGAGAGCAGACCCTGGCGAGAAGGCGGGATAACGCAAATTCTGAGATCCTTTGGAGGGACCAAACCATGATCAAATTCTTCAAAAACTTCCGCAAAGACGAATCCGGCGCCGTGACTGTTGACTGGGTTGTGCTGACCGCAGCCGTGGCCGCTCTGGGCGGCGTTGTCTACACCGCCATCGAAGACGGCGCAGATGACCTGACCGACCAGACCAGCACCTTCCTGGCGACCCAGGCACCGTCCTAAGTTCGCATCGCGGTCACAGACGATCGCTTCCGGGCCGTCCTGCTTCAGGGCGGCCCTTTCTGATTCCTGCTTTCTTTTCAGCTGCCTGCGCCCAGTCTGGGTGCAACCCGGGCTTTCCTAAAAAACGTCCGAACCGGCGTTAAGGTTTTTCTGCTTTTGGGCAGAAAGCACAGGATTACGTCAAATTAACGCCCCATTCACAAAGCTTAATAGACTTATCACCTGACGGGGCGGCCCAATGTGAGAGAGCGGGCCACACACTCCGGCAGGATCGATCAGACATTCAAATTTCCTTTGGAGGGACCAAACCATGATCAAATTCTTCAAAAACTTCCGCAAAGACGAATCCGGCGCCGTGACTGTTGACTGGGTTGTGCTGACCGCAGCCGTGGCCGCACTGGGCGGCGTTGTCTACACTGCCATCGAAGACGGCGCAGACGACCTGACCGACCAGACCAGCACCTTCCTGGCGACCCAGGCACCGTCCTGATCACGGTCTGACATCACCCGCGGCGCTGGCTTTGCCTAGCGCCGCTCCTGCCCCGGATTTCTACTCAAGGCAGAGAGGTTGAGAACGTGAATAAGCTGAAGTCATATCTTGCCCGGGATGAGGGCGCGATCACTGTTGACTGGGTTGTTCTTTGCGCCGCAGTTGTTGGACTGGCAGCGTTGATTGCCGCCTCGATGGAGGATGGCGCGCTGGGACTGGCCAATCTGGTCGCAGCCTACATGACAAACTGGTCATTCAGTTAAGGGCGCCGCAAGCCGCCCTTAGCCGCACGGCCTTTCTGGCCGCATCGCTGACGCGGCAGAAGGCCGGCGGTTCTACAGCAGTTTGAATAATCCAGCAGCCGGTTCCACCCGTGGGACTCCGGCTCGAGTTGATGAGAGGTAACGCAATGCGAGCAGTTTTCGGACTTGTGCTGATTGTCGGTGTCGCCCTCGCCGGCGGCGCTGTCATGATGGCGAAGAACTACATTTCGGCCTACCAGAACGAACTGGCACGCGAACGCGCTGCCCGCGCCGAGGCGGTGCCGACGGTGGACGTCTATGTCGCCACCAAAGCGCTGAAATACGGCGAACGGCTGTCCAAAGAAGCTGTGCGCGCGGTGCGCTGGCCGGAAAACGCCATCCCCGAAGGCGCCTTTACCTCTCTGGAAACCCTGTTCCCGCCGGAAAGCGGCGACGAGTTGCGCGTGGTGCTGCGCGCCATGGAAAAGGATGAGGCGGTGATGGCCATCAAGGTCACCCGGCCGGGCGAAGACGCCGGCATCACCTCGCGCCTGGCCCGCGGCATGCGTGCTTTTGCAATCAAGGTTGACGTCTCCTCAGGCGTGTCCGGCTTCCTGCGCCCCGGCGACAAGGTGGATGTCTACTGGACCGGCGTTATGCCCCGGGCCGGCGGCACCCATGGCGAAGTGACCCGGCTGATCGAAACCAATGTCGAGCTGGTGGCCGTGGACCAAAGCGCCGGCGGCGACATCAACGAAGCGATCATTGCCCGCACCGTCACGGTTGCGGCGCACCCTGAACAAGTGGCCGCCCTGGCACAGGCCCAAACCACCGGCCGGCTGTCCCTGGCCCTGGTCGGCGCCGGTGACGACACCATCGCTGCGGTTGTCGAAGTGGATCAGCGCAAACTGCTGGGCCTGGGCGCGCTGGAAGCGCCGCAGGAGGTGGAACAGAAGAAAGTCTGCACCATCCGCACCCGCCGCGGCGCCGAAGTTGTGGAAATCCCGATCCCTTGCACCAACTGAAAAATCCATTTCCGGGCAAGCTGTTAGCAGCGTCAGCCGCCTCTTCTCAGCGAAGGGTGGCTGAATTGCCTGTTGCCCTGGCCCCACAATGGGCGGCCCTAGGGAATCACTCCGAAGCCATTGATTCTTGCAATAATTCGGGATCTGCAGCACAGTGCCCGAAAGAGCGGGCAAAAAGACCCGGATTTTGAGGCGTGATCGGAAAGGCAGGTCACATGGCAATTCGAAGGTTCGTAGCGGCGGCCCTGATGGGGCTATCGCTTGTTGGCATGCCGCAGGCGGATGGGGCATCGGCGCAATCCCTGCGGGTGGTGAAAAAGGGCACGGCGGCAACGCTGGATGTGCCCATGAACCGCGCAGTGGTGGTGGAAAGCGAAACACCCTTTGCTGAGCTCAGCATCGCCAACCCCAGCATCGCGGATATCTCCTCGCTGTCTGACCGCACCATCTATGTGCTGGGCAAATCCCCCGGCCTGACCACGCTGACGCTGCTCGACGGCTCCGGCCGGCTGATCACCAATGTGGATGTGCGGGTGGCCGCGGATGTCACCGAATTCAAACAGCGGCTGCGCCAGATCCTGCCCAACGAGAAGATCGAGGTGCGCACCGCCAATGACGGCATCGTGCTGTCCGGCACCGTGTCCAGCGCGGCCCGGCTGCAGCGGGCGCTGGACCTGGCCGAGCGTTACGCGCCGGAACGGGTCAGCAACCTGATGTCGGTGGGCGGCGTGCAGCAGGTGATGCTCAAGGTCCGCTTTGCCGAAATGCAGCGCACGGTGTCCAAATCGCTGAGCGCCTCGCTGGGCTTTAACGGCGGCTCCGGCAATGGCCGCACCGGTGGTATCAACACCCTGAACACCTCGGGCGCGCTGGCCAACTCGCTGGCCGGCAATATCCCTGCCGCCAACAACAACACCGGCGCCTTCCTGTTCGGCTTCAACGCAGGCTCCGTCCAGGTCAGCCTGCTGCTGGAAGCGCTGGAGCAGAAGGGCGTTGTCCGCACCCTGGCCGAACCGAACCTCTCTGCCCTGTCGGGACAGGAAGCGAAGTTCCTGGCCGGCGGCGAATACCCGGTGCCCGTGGCCCAGGAAGACGGTGTCATCACCATTGAGTTCAAACCCTTCGGTATCGAGCTGAACTTCATTCCCCGGGTGGTCGACGGCGATCTGATCAATCTGGAACTGAATGCCGCGGTATCGGCCATCGACCCGGCTAACTCGCTGACACTGAACAACTTTACCATCGACGCCTTCTCCCGGCGCGAAACCTCAACAACGGTCGAGATGCGCGACGGCGAAAGCTTCGCCATTGCCGGGCTGATCAGCGACGAATTCCTCGACAACTCTTCGCAGCTGCCCTGGCTGGGCGACGTGCCGGTGCTGGGCGCCCTGTTCCGCAGTGCCGATTACCAGCGCGAGCAGACCGAACTGGTGATCATCGTCAGCGCCCATCTGGTCACCCCGACCCGCGGCGAGGCCCTGACCCTGCCGACCGACCGTGTGGCCCCGCCCAGCGAAAAGGATCTGTTCCTGTTCGGGCGCACCACCCGCACCAAGAACGGTCCGGCTGCGGAAGTGGCGAAGCAGGATTTCAACGGCTCTTACGGCTACGTGCTGGACTGATAAGGAGTGGCACAGATGATCAGAACCGCTGCAATTCTCGGCCTTGTCCTGGCCGCCGCTGCCTGTGAACGGGAAGCAGGGCGCGAACTGTACAGAGGCGGCGCCTTTGGCGAGGCGACCCTCAACAATGCAGCGGTGATGAGCGGCGAGCGCAGCTTTGCCATCCAGCTGGCCAGCCGGTTCGCCAAGGAAGTGCCGACCATCATCAATTTCGACTTTGACAGCGCCCGCCTGGACGCCGACGCCCGCGCAGTGCTGGACAGCCAGGCGAACTGGATCAAGCAGTTCCCCGAAGTCCGCTTCCGCGTCTTCGGCCACACCGACGCTGTCGGCAGCAACGCCTACAACCGGCGGCTGGGGCTGCGCAGGGCCCGTGCTGCGGTCAGTTACCTGGTGTCGCGTGGCATCAGCCGCAGCAGGCTGGAGGCGGTGGTCTCCCATGGCGAAACCCAGCCGCTGGTGCCGACCCCGAACCGGGAGCGCCGCAACCGCCGCACCGTCACCGAGGTAAGCGGGTTCCTCAAGCGCCATCCGACGGTGCTGGACGGCAAATATGCCCAGATCATCTACCGCGAATATCTGGAAAGCGCGGTTCCGGCCACGACGCTGACCGAGCAGAAATCACTGGAACGCACGCTGGAGTAACTGTTTCCATTGACTTCCTCTGTCCGGGCGCGGCCAAGGTATTAACAATTCCCTATATTTGGGGCTTTTTGGCCCCAATATCGCCCAGATTGCCATCGACATTGTTTCCAAGAGGCGGACTGTGCCCAAGGCCCGGTCTGCCCATGTGAACAAGGATGATGGCGATGAGCAGCGGAATGCCGCAAACAGAGACACCAGCGATTGTTGCCTGCACGATCAGCCGTGACGTGCAGAATTTCGACCTTCTGATCGAAGACATGGAAACCGCTCTGGGCGAGGCCTGGGGGGACCTTGGCTTTACAGAGGCGCTGGCCTTCTTTGCACAGGCCGAAGCGGAACCCCTGCAATTTGTCGCGCTTGCCATCGACAGCGCCGACGAGGGCGACCTGCCCCTGATGGGCGAGATCATCACCCAGGCCAAGGCGCGCGGCATCAAGGTTATCCTGATCGCCGAAGACGTCACCCCGGCCGCGCTGCACACGCTGCTGCGCCAGGGTGCGGACGAGTTTGTCCCCTACCCGCTGCCGGAACAGGAACTGCAAGCGGCCATCGAACGGCTGCAGGCCCCTGCACCCGAAGTCGCGGTGAACCCGCATCAGCTGCAGACCGGCACCCAGCGCGAGGGCGCGGTGGTGGTCTGCCACGGCCTGGCAGGCGGCTCCGGCTCCACCACCATGGCGGTGAACCTGGCGTGGGAACTGGCAGCGCTCAGCGAACACGAAGAGCCCAGCGTCTGTCTGCTGGATTTCGACCTGCAAAGCGGTTCGGTCTCGACCTATCTGGACCTGCCCCGCCGCGAAGCGGTGATGGAAATGCTCAGCGAAACCGAAAGCATGGATGAGGAACTGTTCGGCCAGGCGCTGCAGCCGTTCCAGGAAAAGCTGCAAGTGCTGACCGCTCCGTCCGAGATGGTGCCGCTGGATCTCTTGTCGCCCGACGACATCGCCCGGGTGATTGAAATGGCGCGCAGCCACTTCGACTTTGTCGTCATCGACATGCCGCACACGCTGGTGCAATGGTCCGAAACCGTGCTGAGCACAGCGCATGTGTATTTTGCGCTGATCGAACTGGACATGCGCTCGGCCCAGAACGCGCTGCGCATGAAGCGGGCGCTGCAGTCCGAGGACCTGCCGTTCGAAAAATTGCGCTTTGCCCTGAACCGGGCGCCGAAGTTTACCGACCTCACCGGCAAAAGCCGGGTCAAGCGGATGGCGGAATCCCTGAGCATCTCGATCGATCTGCAGCTGCCCGACGGCGGCAAGCAGGTGCTGCAGAGCTGCGACCACGGGCTGCCGCTGGCCGTTTCGGCTGCGAAGAATCCCTTGCGCAAGGAAATCGCCAAGCTGGCAGCCTCGCTGCACGAGCTGGGCCGGAGTGAAGCCGAAGCCGCCTGAGCGGCTTGAACTGGGGGTGAGTTGATGTTTTCCAAATACAAGAAGCAAGCGGCCAAACCGGCCGCGCCCGCACCGCAGCCTGCCGCCGCGCCGGCCGCTGCTGCTGCCGCGCCGGCCGCCAGCCTGCGCCGCCCGGTCCAGCGCAAGGCCGCCGAAGCCGCGCCGATGGACAAGGAGCGCAAGCGCAAGGAGCGGCTGAGCGAGATCAAGATCCAGCTGCACCGGGAACTGCTGGAAAACCTGAACCTGGCAGCGCTGGAAAACGCCGTCGAGGCCGAGCTGCGCGCTGAGATCGCCTCCATCGCAACCGAGATTCTGGCCGAAAAGAGCATCGTGCTGAACCGCGAAGACCGGCAGCAGCTGAACAAGGAGCTGTATGACGAGGTCACCGGCCTCGGGCCGCTGGAAGCGCTGCTGCAGGACGACACCGTCAGCGATATTCTGGTCAACGGCCCGCAGCAGATCTTTGTCGAACGCAGCGGCAAACTGCAGCTCAGCGACATTACCTTCAAGGATGAGAAGCACCTGATGCGGATCATCGACAAGATCGTCTCTGCCGTGGGACGCCGTGTCGATGAAAGCAACCCCTATGTGGACGCCCGCCTGGCCGACGGCTCGCGTTTCAACGCGATGGTGCCGCCGATTGCGGTAGACGGCTCTCTGGTGTCGATCCGGAAGTTCAAAAAGGACAAACTGGGCATCGACGATCTGGTGCAATTCGGCGCTTTCACCGAGGAAATGGCAGCCTATCTGCAAGCCGCGGTCTCTACCCGGCTGAACGTGATCGTCTCCGGCGGTACCGGCTCCGGTAAAACCACCACCCTCAACGCGCTGTCGTCTTTCATCGACAATTCCGAGCGGATCCTCACCATCGAGGACACCGCGGAACTTCAGCTGCAGCAGACCCATGTGGGCCGGATGGAAAGCCGCCCCCCGAACGTCGAAGGCAAGGGCGAGGTATCGCCGCGCGACTGTCTGAAAAACGCACTGCGGATGCGCCCCGACCGCATCATCGTCGGCGAGACCCGCGGCGAGGAAGTGATCGACATGCTGCAGGCGATGAACACCGGCCACGACGGTTCGATGACCACCATCCACGCCAACAACGCACGCGACGGGATCTCCCGCCTGGAAAACATGATTGCCATGGCCGGCATCGAAATGCCGCTCAAGGCGGTGCGCAGCCAGATCTCCTCGGCTGTGAACCTGATCGTGCAGGCGTCGCGCCTGCAAGACGGCTCACGCCGGATGACCTCGATCACCGAAGTCACCGGCATGGAAGGCGACGTGATCTCGATGCAGGAAATCTTCCGCTTCCAGCGGGTCGGGCTGACCCCGGACAACAAGATCATCGGCCATTTCACCGCCACCGGCGTGCGCAGCCATTTCTCCGAGCGCTTCCGCCTGTGGGGCTTTGACCTGCCGGCCTCGATCTATGAACCCACCGTGATGGAGGCGCGCTGATGCAACTGAGTGCTGAACCGCTTATCTACGGCTTGATCTTCTTCGGGGTTCTGGCCCTGGTCGAAGGTCTCTATCTGTTCACCTTCGGCAAATCCATCAGCCTCAACAGCAAGGTCAACCGCCGGCTGGAGATGATGGAGAAGGGCAGCAACCGCGAGCAGGTGCTGGAGCAGCTGCGCAAGGAGCTGGGCCAGCACGCCAGATCGCAGTCGATCCCGCTTTATTCGCTGCTGTCGGACCGGGCGCAGAAGGCGGCCATCGCCTTTTCTCCGAAACAGCTGATTCTGATCATGGCGGGTCTCGCGGGCATTGCCTTTGTCGGGCTCAGCATCGGCACCTCTGCCCCCCTGCCCGTCAAGGTTCTGGGGTCGGTCATTATCGGCGTCGGCGCGGTGTTCTTCTGGGTCAACAAGAAAGCCGCCAAGCGGATGGCGATGATCGAGGAACAGTTGCCCGACGCGGTGGAGCTGATGGTGCGCTCCTTGCGCGTCGGCCACCCCTTTACCTCGGCGGTGCAGATTGTCGCCAATGAGGTCGAGGACCCGCTGGCCACCGAATTCGGGATCATCTCGGACGAATGCGCCTATGGCCGCGATGTCGGCGAGGCGCTCAAGGAAATGGCCGAGCGGCTGGACATGCAGGATATGCGCTTCCTCGCCGTTGCGGTGACCATTCAGCAGCAATCGGGCGGCAACCTGGCCGAAGTTCTGGATGGCCTCGCCAAGGTGATCCGCGCCCGCTTCCGCCTGTTCCGCCGGGTCAAGGCCATCACCGCCGAGGCGCAATGGTCGGGCAAGTTCCTGTCAGGCTTCCCGCTGTTCTGCCTGGGCGCCATTCTGGTCAAGGACCCGAACTATTACGACACCGTGCTGGATCATCCCTGGTTCATTCCCGCCTGTTTCCTGGTGGGCACGATGCTGACCGTCAACCTCTTTGTCATGCGCATGCTGACCAACATCAAAGTCTGAGGAGGCGCCGATGGAGTTTCTGACCGGAATCAATGACTACCTGACTGCAAACTTCGGCGATCTCGGCCCGCTGCTCGCGCTTGGCATTGCCGGCCTGTTCATGATCCTGCTGGCGGTTCCCCTGATGCTGAACCAGCCCGAGGACCCGCTGAAGAAGCTGCAGAAGAACATCGCGCCCGAGACCCGGACCAAGCCCAAGAAAGAGCGGCTGCGCCAGGCTGACCGCAACGAGCAGCTGCAGAAGTTCGCCAGTTTCCTGGAACCGCAGAACGCCGAGGATCTCTCTGCGATGGAGCTGAAGCTGCGCCAGGCGGGCTATCATTCCAAGGACTCGGTGCGGCTGTTCCATTTTGCCCAGTTTGCGCTTGGCCTGGTCGGCCTGGGCTGCGGGCTGTTCTTTGTCTATGTGCTGAACGCCGATATGGACTATGACAGCCAGCAGATGGCAATCCGCATCATCGGCCCAGGCGTGGCCGGCTATATGCTGCCCAAATACTGGGTCACCCGCCGGATCGAAGAACGCAAGCAGAAGATCACCGAAGGCTTCCCCGACGCGCTCGACATGATGCTGGTCTGCGTCGAAGCGGGCCAGTCGCTGGATCAGGCCATTGTCCGCGTCGCCAAGGAGCTGCACGCCTCCTTCCCGGAACTGGCCGAGGAATTCGAGGTCGTCGCCTATGAAATGAAGGCCGGCAAGGAAAAGGACAAGGTGCTGCGCGACATGGGCACCCGCTGCGGAGTGCAGGATGTGTCCTCCTTTGTCACCGTGATGATCCAGTCCGCCAGCTTCGGCACCTCGATTGCCGACGCCCTGCGGGTTTATGCCGGGGAAATGCGTGACAAGCGCGTGATGCGCGCCGAAGAGGCCGCAAACAAGTTGCCCGTGAAGATGACCCTTGCCACAATGGGGCTGACGGTTCCGCCCTTGCTGATCATCCTGGTCGGCCCGTCGATACAAGGCATTATGAACATGGGCAACGCAGGACCCCAGTAATGAAGACAAAGCCACGGGCACTGGCTGCCCGTCTGCTGCCAGCGGCTGCCGCCGCCAGTGCCCTTGCGCTGGCGGCGGCTTGCGCGCCGGGCGGGCTGAAGCAGGACAAGGGCAGCCCCTGGGCACCCGGCGCCGATCACCGGCGCGAGGCCGAGGACGGGCTGTTGGTCGGAAACCGGCTGATGGCCGCGGGCGAGCATGAGCTGGCACTGGAGGCCTTTACCCGCGCCGCCCTCGACCAGGGGCTGACACCCGAAGTGCTCTCTGGCATGGGTTCGGCCAAGCTTGGCCTGCGGCGGCTGGGCCAGGCGGAGGGGCTGCTGCGCCAGGCGGTGGATGCAGATCCAGCCTGGCCGGAGCCGATGAACAACCTTGGTGTGGTACTGATGGAACGCGGCAAGACCGCGGAAGCCGTGCAGGTGTTTCAGCGTGCCTATGCGCTTGACAATGGCGAAAGTGACGCAATCCGCGATAATTTACGCCTGGCACTCGCAAAACTGGAAAATCCTGCGCATACTGAGCCTCAAAACGAAGACTATAAATTGGTGCGGCAAGGCGGCGGCAGCTACCTGATTCGCCAGACACCATGACCGAGGCAGAGCAGTAAAAAGGACGCACCAATGCGCCAGCAGTTTTTCCTATCCGCTTCTCTGGCAGGGGCGCTGGTCCTGGCGGCCTGCGCGGAGAAAGCCGATGAAACCGTGGAACGGGCCTTTCAGGACGTGAATGTCATCGACGAGAGCAATCTCAACGATGTCATGCTGACCGTCGCCGACCCGAACGAGGCGGTCGCCCATTTCCAGCGCACCGCCCAGAACAACCCGGAACGGATTGACCTGCAGCGCGGCCTGGCACATTCCCTGATCCGCGCCAAGCGCACCACCGAAGGCACCGCCGCCTGGAAGAAAGTGGTGTCGATGAAAGGCGCCACCAGCGAAGACCGGGTGCAATTGGCCGGGGCCCTGGTGCGCAGCGGCGAATGGGACGCCGCCAAGGCGGAGCTGGACCAGGTGCCGCCCACCCACGAGACCTATGAACGCTACAGGCTGGAAGCGGTGGTCGCAGACGCCGGCAAGGACTGGAAACGCGCTGACAGCTTCTATGAGATCGCCGCAGGGCTGACCACGACGCCTGCCAAGGTGATGAACAACTGGGGCTATTCCAAGCTGACCCGCGGCGATTTTGCCGGGGCTGAGCGGCTGTTCGGCGAGTCGATCCGCCAGGACCAAACCCTGTTCACCGCCAAGAACAATCTGGTGCTGGCCCGCGGCGCGCAGCGCAACTACACCCTGCCGGTGATCCCGATGCAGCAGACCGAGCGCGCGCTGCTGCTGCACACGCTGGCGCTGTCGGCGGTGAAACAGGGCGACGTCAAAACCGGCGAAGGCCTGCTGCGCGAAGCCATCGACACCCACCCGCAGCATTTCGAGGAAGCGGCCAGCGCGCTGGAAGCGCTGGAGAACGGCTGATCCATGCATTTTCCGGCCCATGCCGCCCTGTGGTTCCTGCCGTTTGTGCTGCCGCTCTGCTATACGGTGGCGCTGACGGACCTGCGCGGCATGCGCATTCCCAACTGGACCGTTGATCTGCTGATCGCGGTCTATGTTGCCATCGGCCTCCTGATCATGCCGAGCTGGAGCGACTATGGCTGGCACCTGCTGCATCTGCCCATCGGCATCGGCTTGGGCTTCCTGTTCTATGCCGCTGGTGCCGTGGGCGCAGGCGATGCCAAATTCGCCGGCGCCGCGGCGCCGTTCTTTGCGCTCGGCGACCTGCGGCTTCTGATGATAATCTTCGCCGCCACCCTGCTGGCCGGCTTCACCGCCCACCGGATCGCCAAGCACACGCCGCTGCGGCGGCTGGCGCCGCACTGGCAAAGCTGGGAGACCGGAAAGAGCTTTCCAATGGGCCTGTGCCTGGGCGGCGCCCTGGCGATCTACCTGCTCCTGGCAGCCTTTCACGGCAGTTAAACAGCTTGCAGCCTGCAGGCCCGCAAAACTGGCAGCCCCCTAAAACTTATCCGGTTTTCCCGCTGCCTTCGCGGAATTGGCCCAGCTCTGCCCCGCTGCTGCCACAGTCCTGAATAGTCTGTTTCCAAAGCGTGCCTCATTCAAGCGGGCACGAATCCGGAGTTCAGGAGCAGGCACCGCCATGAATATGCAGAACCTCACCGTGATGGCCCCTCCCGCCCCCCGCGGGCTGGAGCAGATGCAGCTGCCGCTGGTGATGATGCGGGACATCCTGCTCAAGACCATCTTCCGCAAGAACGTGGAAAACGTGACGGAGATCGCCGAGGCGATCTGCCTGCCCGCTTCCGTCACCCAGGAGCTGGTGGACATTGCCCGCGAGCAGAAGCTGCTGGAGGCCACCGGCACTCTCAACGCCAACAGCGGCAACGAGATGGGCTATCAGCTGACCGACGCCGGTAAATCCCGCGCCCTGGATGCGCTCAGCCAGTCGGAATATTTCGGCGCCATGCCGGTGCCCCTGGATGTCTACCGCGAACAGGTGAAACGCCAGTCGATCCGCAACATCCAGGTGACGCGCGACCAGCTGACCAATGCGATGGGCCACCTGATCCTGCCCGACAGCCTGCTGGACCACCTCGGGCCCGCTGTCAGCGCCGGCCGCTCGATCCTGATGTACGGCCCGCCCGGCAACGGTAAATCCTCAATCTCCAACGGCATCCGCGATGCGCTGGGGGATCATGTTTATGTGCCGCGTGCCATCGAATACTCCGGCCAGGTGATCACCGTCTATGACCCGATCGTGCACACCGAAGTGGAGCAGGAACCGGAGGATCCCAATGCCCTGCGCCGCCGCAAACGGTTCGACACCCGCTATGTGATGTGCCAGCGCCCCACCGTGATCACCGGCGGCGAGCTGTCGCTGGATATGCTTGACCTGGTCTACAACCCGACCGCGCGCACCTATCAGGCACCCCTGCAGCTGAAGTCCACAGGCGGCATCTTCATCGTCGACGACCTTGGCCGGCAGGCGGAACCGCCGCAATCGCTGGTCAACCGCTGGATCGTGCCGCTGGAGGAAAGCAAGGACATCCTGGCACTGCAGTCGGGCGAGAAATTCGAGGTGCCATTCGACACGCTGGTGATCTTCTCCACCAACTTCCACCCGAACGAGATCTTCGACCAGGCAGCGCTGCGCCGGATCTTCTTCAAGATCAAGATCGACGGGCCGGACCAGGAAAACTACCTCAAGATCTTTGCGCTGGTGGCCCGCAAGAAAGGCATGCCGCTGGATGAGGCCGCGCTGGTGCATCTGCTGAAACGCAAATACCCCACGATCAGCAACGTCTATGCGAACTACCAGCCGGTGTTCCTGATCGACCAGATGATTGCCATCTGCGAATTCGAGGGCATCCCCTACCAGATGACCCCCGACCTGATCGACCGCGCCTGGGCAAACATGTTCGTCAAGGATGAGAAGATCGTGAAGTGAAGCGGTTTCTTTCCGCCGCACTGGCCGCTGCCTTGCTTGGCGGCACGGCCCAGGCGGATAATGCACGGCAGCGAATGGCTGCACGGCTGGAGGCTGCGGGTTTCAACGAAACCAGCGAGCGGCGGCACGAGATCCGTGTCAGCCACTGTTCAATCACCACCTACGTCTATGAAGAGTGGGAAGACCACGGCAAGGTGCTGTGGTCCTCCTTTCTGTTCAACCTCAAGGATCTGGAATTGCCGGACCCGCAACAGGACGGGCGCCGCTACATCTGGATACCGGAGTTCTCCAACGGCAAGGGCGCCGCCCTGATGCCCTTCGGCATGGCCGAAGGAGCGGTGGCCCGCCACGAGATGGCGGTGCGGCGGGATCCAAAACCGCCGCACCGGCCGTCGCCGCGGCAGGGGCCGGACAGCTATGTCTACAAGGACAAGACCAGTTTTTTCATCTTGCACCAAGAGCAGGCAGAGCCTGAGCAGGCCAGCCTGTTTATCTCGCTGCTGGAGCAGTACCGTTTGGAATTCTGCCTTCCCATCAGCTGACGCAGTGCCCGCCGCTCCCGCCCGTCGTCCACCTGTTCTGCGAACAGATTTCCGCCCGTTGGGCGTGGCACCGCGCCTTGGCGCGGTGCCACGCCCAAGGCCGCCAATGGGGTCCGGCGCCAGCCGGAGCCTATGCGGGCGCGGGAGGGTTCCTGCCGCGATTGGCAGAGCGCTGCGGCTGGATTAGACAGGGAGCATGCCGCCGCTGCCTGAGATCATCACCAACTGGTTCACCTCCAAAGGCTGGACCATCCATCCGCATCAGCACGCCATGCTGGAGCGGGCTTGCGCCCCCTGCACCCTGCTGATCGCCCCGACCGGCGGCGGCAAGACCATGGCCGGTTTCCTGCCCACTTTGGCGGAGCTGGCAGACGGCAGCCACGACGGGCTGCACACGCTCTATGTCTCGCCGCTCAAGGCGCTGGCTGCGGACATCAAGCGCAACCTGCGCACGCCGGTTGAAGAAATGGGCCTGCCCGTGCGCATCGACGACCGCACCGGCGACACGCCCGCCTCCCGCAAGAGGCGCCAGCGCGCCGACCCGCCGCATATCCTGCTGACGACGCCGGAAAGCCTGGCGCTGCTCACCTCCTACGAGGACGCCGCCCGGACCTTCAAAGGGCTGAAACGGGTGGTGGTGGACGAGATCCACGCCCTCGCCGAAAGCAAGCGCGGCGACCAGCTGATGCTGGCGCTGGCGCGGCTGCAGACGCTGTGCCCGGATCTGCGCCGGGTGGGGCTGTCGGCCACGGTGGACGACCCGCAGGCCATCGCCGGCTACCTGGCCCGCCACCCGGACCCCTGCGGTATCGTGCTGGCCGACCCCGGCCCGGCGCCGGACATCCGGATGCTGGAGACAGAAGAGGCTCCACCTTGGGCCGGCGGCGGCGCGGCCTATGCGATCCCGGCAGTGATGGAGCAGATCAAGGCGCACAAGACCACGCTGATCTTCCACAACACCCGCGCCCAGGCAGAGATCTTCTTCCGCAATCTCTGGCTCGCCAACGCGGGGGCCTTACCCATCGGCATCCACCACGGCTCGCTTGACCGGGTCCAGCGGGAACGGGTCGAGGCGGCGATGGTCCGGGGAGAGCTGCGCGCCATCGTCTGCACCGGTTCACTGGACCTCGGCATAGACTGGGGCGACGTGGATCTGGTGATCCAGATCGGCGCGCCGAAAAACGTGAAACGCCTGGTCCAGCGCATCGGCCGCGCCAACCACCGCTACAACGCCCCGTCCAAGGCGCTCTTGGTGCCTGCCAACCGGTTCGAGGTGGTCGAATGCCGCGCCGCCCTGGAAGCCGTGCGCGCAGGCGATCTGGATGGTGATCCGCGCAGCGCAGGCCCCCGGGATGTTTTGTGCCAGCACATTCTGATTGCCGCCTGCGCCGGCCCCTTTGACTCGGATGACCTTTATGCGGAGATGACACGGGCCGGTGCCTACGCCACCCTGACCCGCGCCGCGTTTGATGCCTGTCTCGAGTTCTGCGCCACCGGCGGCTATGCGCTGAAAGCTTATGATCAGTGGCAGCGGCTGCTGCAACGCCCGGATGGAAAGTGGCAGCTGCGCGACCCGCGCGCCGCACAGCGCATCCGCATGAACCTTGGCACCATCCAGGACGCCGACCTGATCAAGGTCCGCCTGAAGCGCAGCCGCGGCGGCAAACCATTGGGCGAGGTGGAGGAAGCCTTTGCCGCCACCCTCACCCCTGGCGACACCTTCCTGATCGGCGGCCAGACCGTGCGCTATGAAGGCCTGCGCGAAATGACCGTTGAGGTCACCCGCAACCCCGGCAAGAAGCCCAAGATCGCAGTATTCTCCGGCACCAAATTCGCCACCTCCACCCAGCTCAGCGCCCGCATTCTGGAGATGTTCAAACAGGACAGCTGGCCTGCCCTGCCCCGCCATACGGCGGATTGGCTGGCGCTGCAGCGCGAAGTTTCCGAACTTCCCCGCTCAGGGTCCCTTCTGATCGAGAGCTTCCCGCATAACAGCCGCGAACACATATGCATCTACGGCTTTGCCGGCCGCAACGCCCAGCAGACCCTGGGCCTCTTGCTGACCAAACGGATGGAGGAACTGGACCTTGACCCCTTGGGCTTTGTTGCCACCGATTACGCCACCCTGATCTGGGGTCTGCAAGAGGTCACCGACCCCGCGCCCCTGTTCGACCCGGATGCCCTGCATGACGGGCTGGAGGGCTGGCTGGCCGGCAATGCGGTGATGAAACGCGCCTTCCGCGGTGCGGCCACCATCGCGGGCCTCATTGAACGCAACACGCCGGGCGCACGCAAGAACGGGCGGCAGGCGACGTTCTCCTCCGATATCCTTTATGACACGCTGCGCAAGTACGACCCTGATCACCTGCTGATAGGCATCACCCGCGAGGAAGCCCTGCGCGGGCTGGTCGACTTCGGCCGCATCGACGAGATGCTGGAGCGGATCGGCGGCCACATCACGCTCCGCCGGCTGGAGCGTATTTCCCCCCTCGCTGCCCCCTTGCTGCTGGAAGTTGGCAAAGTCCCGGTCAAAGGTGCGGCAGAGGAGAAACTGCTGCAGCAGGAGGCCGCGGCGCTGATGCAGCGATCCGGGCTGGACAATCTGCCGCAATAGCCCTTGCCAGCCCGGCTGTGACAGATAAACCCAAGCCATGGCCGGATATGACTTCACTCTCGCAGGCGCTCGCCTCACAGCTCTTGGCTCCGGTGCGCTCTGGTGGACCGCAGAGCGCCTGCTCTGCGTCTCTGACCTGCACTTGGGCAAATCCGAGCGCCACATCCGGCGCGGCGGAACCGCCTTGCCGCCTTATGAGACGCGGGACACGCTTGTCCGCCTCGCCGAACTCGTGTCTGCCCTGCAGCCGGACACGGTGGTCTGCCTTGGCGACAGTTTCGACGATGACGCCGCCTCGCAGGCCTTGCCGGATGCCGAGCATTCCCAGCTGGCCGCGCTGATGCGGAACCGACGCTGGATCTGGATCACCGGCAACCACGATCCCGTGCCTGCGGATCTGGGCGGCGAGCAGATGGCAGAGCTGCATCTTCCCTCCCTCACCTTCCGCCATATCGCCGATCCTGCGGCAACAGCAGAGGTCTCCGGCCACTACCACCCCAAGGCGCGCATGCGCAGCACTTCCCGCCCCTGTTTCCTGCTGGACAGGTCCCGGCTGATCCTGCCTGCCTTCGGCACCTACACAGGCGGCTTGCGCAGCACCAACTCCGCGCTCACCGCGCTGATGGCACCTGACGCGCTGGCCATCCTGACCGGCCCGCAGGTGCTGCCGGTGCCAATGCCCCGCTAAGTGGCGCAGCGTCACAGGCCCATGGCGGCCATGCCTTCACTATGCTGGCATTCAACAGCAGAAGGACAGATGTGATGGACAACCGCATCCGCAGCAGTTTCGCCAAACAAAGCATGATGCAGACCCTGGGTGCGGAAATCGCCAGTGTCGCGCCGGGCGAAGTGGTGATCACCGCCCCTATTCTGCCCGGCAGCCGCCAGCAGCACGATGTGGCCCATGCCGCGCTCAGCTTTGCCATCGGCGACACCGCGGCGGGCTACGCGGCGCTCACAATGATGCCGGAGGACAGCGAAGTGATGACAGCGGAAATGAAGATCAACCTGCTGGCCCCTGGTGCAGGGGACTATCTGCGGGCCACCGGCAAGGTGATCAAGCCCGGCCGGCGCCTGGTGATCGTCACGGCAGAGGTCCATGCGGTGACGGGCGAAGAGGGAAAGCTGGTTGCCCTCCTGCAAGGCACCATGGTGCCTGTCTCCGCTTAAACGCCCCTCATTTCATCTTTCCAAAAAAATACTCCCGCCGGGGCCGCCCGGCGGGAGCAAATCTGTTCGAAGCTCAGCGTTCTGCGCTTCAGGCGGTGAGGCCTTCGGGCTCGGCCAGGTTGTTGGCGCGGCAGCAGGCGGTGACGGTGTTGGCCAGAAGGCAAGCGATGGTCATCGGGCCGACGCCGCCGGGGACCGGGGTGATGGCGCCGGCGCGTTCCGCCGCGGAAGCGAAGTCGACGTCGCCGACCAGCACGTTCTTGCCGTCGCGCTCAATGCGGTTGATGCCCACGTCAATCACCGTGGCGCCTTCCTTGATCCAGTCGCCCGGCACCATCTCCGGACGGCCCACCGCCGCCACCACGATGTCGGCGCGGCGCACCACTTCGGGCAGGTCCTTGGTGCGGCTGTGCGCGATGGTCACGGTGCAGCTGTCGCCCAAGAGGAGCTGCGCCATCGGCTTGCCGACGATGTTGGAGCGGCCGATCACAACCGCATCCATGCCGGAGAGGCTCCCGTGGTGGTCGCGCAGCATCATCAGGCAGCCCAGCGGCGTGCAGGGCACCATCGATTTCTGCCCCGTTCCCAGAAGGCCGACGTTGGAGATGTGGAAGCCGTCCACGTCCTTCTCCGGCGCGATCGAGTTGATCACCAGATCCTCGTCCAGGTGTTTCGGCAGCGGCAGCTGCACCAGGATGCCATGGACGGATGCGTCGTTGTTCAGCTGGTCGATCAGCGCCAGCAGGTCGGCTTCCGAGGTGTCCGCCTCCAGCTTGTGCTCATAGGAGTTCATGCCGACCTCGACGGTCTGCTTGCCCTTGGAGCGCACGTACACTTGCGACGCCGGGTCCTCGCCGACCAGAACCACCGCCAGGCCGGGGGTGATGCCGTTTTCCTCTTTCAGCCGCGCCACATGCTCGGCCACCTGGCCGCGCACCTTGGCCGCAAAGGCCTTGCCGTCAATCAGAGTTGCTGCCATTTGATCTCTTCCTTTTTGCCGCAGGCCGGAAGCCTGCCTATTCTTCGCGGATCACCCGCGCCTCGCGGGCAATCGACCAGTCCACCAGCTGCCGCCACAGGTCTTCGATCAGATCGGGGTCCAGCCCCTCCCCTTGCGCGGCGGCGCGGGCATTCATGACCACTTCCTCAACCCGGCTAGGGATCCGCGCCGGCCAGCCATTGAGCTGCTTCAGTTCGGTGGCCCGGTCGATATAGCCGGCGCGGACGGCCAGCAGGGCGATCAGGTCCCGGTCGAGCCGGTCAATCTGGGCCCGCACCTCTGCCATCGACTGGCAGTCCTGCGGCGGTGTTTCTGTGCTCATGCGTCAGAACCTCGGCTTTCATTGCTTTGGGCCATGTGAGGTTCTGACCATTTTTGGCGGGCGCGCAATTGATTCCGAAAACCGGTTCCCACTTTTCGGATTGCGCTTGAAACTCTTGCGGCCCGGGGTGCTCCCCCGGGCCGCAAAAAGCGCATTTTGCGTCTTAGAACAAGCCTTCGATCTGGCCGTCCTCGTTCAGGCGGATGGTTTCCGCCGCCGGTTTGCGCGGCAGGCCCGGCATGGTCATGATCTCGCCGCAGACCGCAACGATGAAGCCGGCGCCTGCAGACAGGCGGACTTCCCGCACCGGCACCGAATGGCCGGTGGGCGCACCGCGCAAGCTCGGATCGGTCGAGAAGGAGTACTGGGTCTTCGCCATGCAGACCGGCAGGTTGCCGTAGCCCGCGTCTTCCCATTCCTTCAGCTGGTTGCGGATCTTGTTGTCCGCCAGCACCTCGTCGGCGCGGTAGATGCGCTTGGCGATGGTTTCGATCTTCTCGAACAGCGGCATGTCGTCCGGGTAGATCGGCGCGAAGTTGGCGGTGCCGGCATCGACGATCTCGACAACTTTCTCGGCCAGCGGCGCAGAGCCTTCCGAGCCCAGCTCCCAGTGGCGCGACAGCACTGCTTCGACACCGTGGCTGGCGCAATAGTCCTTCACCGCCTGCACTTCGGCATCGGTGTCGGTCACGAAGTGGTTGATCGCAACCACAACCGGCACGCCGAAGGATTTGACGTTCTCGATGTGGCGGCCGAGGTTGGCACAGCCCGAGTTCACCGCGTCGACGTTCTCGGCACCGAGATCCGCCTTGGCCACGCCGCCGTTCATCTTCATCGCGCGCACGGTGGCCACCAGCACAACCGCGGAGGGTGCGATGCCTGCCTTGCGGCATTTGATGTTCATGAACTTCTCGGCACCGAGGTCAGCGCCGAAGCCCGCTTCGGTCACGACATAGTCAGCCACTTTCAGCGCGGTCTTGGTGGCGATCACCGAGTTGCAGCCGTGCGCGATGTTGGCGAACGGGCCGCCGTGCACGAAGGCCGGGTTGTTTTCCAGGGTCTGCACCAGGTTCGGCTGCATTGCGTCCTTCAGCAGAACGGTCATGGCGCCTTCTGCCTTGATGTCGCGGCAGTAGACCGGGGTCTTGTCGCGGCGGTAGGCCACGATGATGTCGCCCAGGCGCTTTTCCAGGTCCTTGAGGTCGTTCGCCAGGCACAGGATCGCCATGACTTCCGAGGCCACGGTGATGTCAAAGCCGGCTTCGCGCGGGAAGCCGTTGGAGACGCCGCCCAGCGAGGCGGTGATGGTGCGCAGGGCGCGGTCGTTCATGTCCACAACCCGGCGCCAGGCGACGCGGCGGGTGTCGATGTCGCACTCATTGCCCCAGTAGATGTGGTTGTCGATCATTGCCGACAGCAGCGAGTGGGCCGAGGTGATGGCGTGGAAGTCGCCGGTGAAGTGGAGGTTCATCTCCTCCATCGGCACGACCTGTGCATAGCCGCCGCCTGCAGCGCCGCCCTTCATGCCGAAGTTCGGGCCGAGCGATGCCTCACGGATACAGATCATCGCGTTCTTGCCGATCCGGTTCAGACCGTCGCCCAGGCCCACGGTGGTGGTGGTCTTGCCTTCGCCCGCCGGCGTCGGGTTGATCGCGGTCACCAGGATCAGCTTGCCGTCTTCCTTGTCCTGAACGGAGTTGATGAACGCCTGGCTCACCTTCGCCTTGTCGTGGCCGTAGGGCAGCAGATCGTCATTCGAAATCCCGATCTTCGCACCAATCTCCTGGATCGGCTTCTTCTGCGCTTCACGCGCAATCTCAATGTCACTCTTGTAGCTCATGGCAAGATTCCTGCTGAGTTTGCATACAATCGCCGGCACAGAATGCCGGGTTGGCGGTAGATTTAGCCAATCCGCGGCAAAACACGCGCGTGATTTCCGACATTATCCTGCCCCGAAGCGGCGCAGAGCCCCTCCGGTGTTTCCCGCCAGCCCCTTAAAGGAAACTCATTTCCCTGCAGAAGGGAATTCATGGCTTCCAGGAACGTTGATCCGGAACAAAGAGAGACAATTTTTCCCCCAGCAACAGCGCGCCGGGCCGTTCCACCCAGGCAGTGATTCCCCGGCGGTTCTGCGCTGCGGGCTTAAAGCGGGCGCCAAGGCCGGAGTGGTCCTTTTCGATCTCGCGCCCCGGCAGAACACAGGGGCGGTTCTCCATATCCACCGTGAGGGTCACTCCGTCCGGCCCCTGCAGCCGCGAGGACGGCGGCACAAAGGTAAAGTCCGGAATGCCCCGCAGAACAATGGTGGCCCCCAGATGCACCGGGTCGATCCGCTCCATATCCATGTCCGCGGCAATCCGAGCCAGTTCCTCTTCCGACAGGATGGTGATCTGGCGCACGTTGCGGATTTCGGTGCCCTCCGGATAGAGATTGCGCACCCGCACGCAAGATGCGCGGTTTTCGCCCACATGGCGCTCCCCCGCGATGCCGCCGAAGCCCAGCTGCAGACAGTCCGACGGCACAGACTGCAGCCCGCTCCCTGCCGGGACATGGCCCAGCCACGTTATCTCGCCCTTGAAACCGCTGTCGCGCAATACCGGCATGACCGTCCTCCCTGCTGTCCTCAGTCACGGCAAAAAGGACGGTACACGCTTTCGTCCCGGGTGCCAGCGGAAACCGGCAAGCGGAGGAAACACCCTGGCCAGCAGGGGCATCGCAGGCGCACCGCGCCTGCGGATCGGATCGCAAGGCGATCCGATCCGGGCGGGGGCCGCGGCGGGCAGCAGCGCTGCCCGCCGCGGCCCCCGCCCCCCTGAAACACGAAACGCCCCGGTTTCCCAGGGCGTTTCAGGTCTCTCAGATATGGTTTCAGGCCGTCGGCTCAGGCTCCATGCCGCCTTCCGGCGGGGACTTCTTCGGCTTGGCCTTCGGGATTGCCGTGACCGAGGCATTGCCCTGGTCCTCGTTGCCGTCCTCATCGTCACCCGCCTGCGGCGGCTCGCCGTTCATGACACGCTTGATCTCGTCGCCGGTCAGCGTCTCGTACTCCAGCAGGCCCTGCGCCAGGCGCTCCCACTCCTCGTGATGCTCTGTCAGGATCTGGTGGGCACGGTCATAGCCTTCCTGGATGAAGCCTTTGACCTCTTCCTCGATCAGCTCCTTGGTATGGGCCGAAACCGAGAAACCGGCGGTGTTGCCCGAGTAGCCCTCATGCGCTTCGGCATAGTCGATGTTGCCGACCTTGTCCGACATGCCCCAGCGCATCACCATGGCACGGGCCAGCTGGCTGGCCTGCTGGATGTCGCCAGCGGGACCGTTGGAGACATGATCTTCACCGTATTTGATCACTTCCGCAGCCTTGCCCGCCATGGTCATAGCCAGCTTCTGCTGGCATTCGTCGCGGTGCCAGTTCAGCCGGTCCATTTCCGGCAGCGACACCACCATGCCCAGCGCGCCGCCGCGGGGGATGATCGTGGCCTTGTAGACCGGATCGCATTCCGGCAGCACCAGGCCGACAACCGCGTGGCCTGCTTCGTGGTAGGCGGTCTTTTCCTTCTGGTCCTGGGTCAGCACCATCGAGCGGCGCTCGGCCCCCATCATCACCTTGTCCTTGGCCGATTCGAAATCTTCCATGGTGACAAAGCGGCGGCCGACACGCGCGGCCATCAGCGCCGCCTCATTGACCAGGTTGGCCAAATCCGCCCCCGAGAAACCGGGCGTGCCGCGGGCGATGATGCGCAGGTCCACGTCGGGCCCCAGCGGGGTCTTGCGGGCGTGCACGCCAAGGATCTTTTCGCGGCCTTTGATGTCGGGGTTGCCGACGGTCACGTTGCGGTCGAAACGGCCGGGGCGCAGCAGTGCCGGGTCCAGCACGTCCTTGCGGTTGGTGGCCGCCAGGATGATGACACCCTCGTTGGCCTCAAAGCCGTCCATCTCCACCAGCAGCTGGTTCAGGGTCTGCTCGCGCTCATCGTTGCCGCCGCCATAACCGGCGCCGCGGTGGCGGCCGACAGCGTCGATTTCGTCGATGAAGACGATGCAGGGCGCGTTTTTCTTGGCCTGTTCGAACATGTCACGGACACGGCTGGCACCGACACCCACGAACATCTCGACAAAGTCGGAGCCCGAGATGGTGAAGAACGGCACCCCGGCCTCGCCTGCAATCGCACGCGCCAGCAGCGTCTTACCGGTGCCCGGAGGGCCGACCAGCAGCGCGCCCTTGGGGATCTTGCCGCCAAGGCGCGAGAATTTCTGCGGGTTGCGCAGGAATTCGACGATTTCTTCCAGCTCTTCCTTCGCCTCATCAATGCCCGCCACGTCGTCAAAAGTGACACGGCCGTGCTTCTCGGTCAGCATCTTGGCCTTGGATTTTCCGAATCCCATGGCGCCGCCTTTGCCGCCGCCCTGCATCCGGTTCATGAAATAGATCCAGACACCGATCAGCAGCAGGAAGGGCAGCAGGGTGATCAGGAAGGACTGGAAGCCCGACTGCTGCTGTTTCTCTGCCCGCACCGGAATGTCGTTCTCGATCAGCAGCGCAGTGACTTCGGCGTCGCCCGGCTTGATGGTGACATAGCTCTGACCGTCGGTGGTGGTGTAGCGGACCTGCTCGCCATCCAGTGTCACGGTGCTGACCTTGCCGGCCTCGACCGAGCTCACGAAGTCAGAAAATACCTTTTCGCGGCTCTGCATCGTGCTGCCAGAGCCGCTGAACAGATTGAACAGCGCCAGAATCAGCAGAAACAGAACAACCCAAAAGGCGATATTGCGTGCGTTGCCCAAGGAAAGCTCTCCCTATCAATGAGGCGGGCCGCGCCGGCCGCCTGCGTTGTGCTTAAAATAAGGATCATTCGGGCAGGTTCAATGCGATAAAAGGGATGCAAAGAACTCTTCTTCGCTTCCCGCCGTTTCCGTCGACCATCCATTGGCCAATCCGGCAGCCGGTGCGGCCAGAAGTTCGGTGCCGCGCCACAGGGCCGGCGTGGCCTCCAGAACCGGGCCCGGCACCCCGGAATCACGCCAGTCCGGGCAGGACAACAGGCCATGTCGGCCCAGGGCCCGCACCTCGCAACCCTTTGCGTCACCGCCAAAAAACTTCCAGCGTCTATCCCAGACCTGCCCCGGCAAGGCGGCTTCGCAGCAGACCGCCTTGTATTCGCGGCAGACCCAGATCTGTTTGGTTGTTGTCAGCAGCCGGCAGCCGGCCAAAGTGACAGAGCCGCCAGTGCGCGCCGCCAGAACCGCTTTTTCCATCGGCACCCGGCGCGGCGGATATTGGGCGCCGGAAATCCATTGGAAGGCCCGCACCAGCAGCCGGTGGCCGATTTCGCTGGGCAGGGTCCGGAATTTCCGCTGGCACAGAACCACCGCGCCCGCCTGCACATGGGCCAGGTCGCGGGCGGCCAGAAACGAATACCAGTCCAGCGCCTCGCGGGCCTTGGTCATATTGCTGGCGACCCTGGCAAACACCTCCGGTGTCAGCCCCAGGGGCGCCAGTTCCTGCAGCGCCCGGCGCATCCGCACCCGCTCGAATCTGCGGTCCTCGTTGCTGGGATCCTCGGCCCAGCCGACACCCCGGCTTTCCAGGTAGTGCCGCAGCTCGGCCCGGGTCACCTCCAGCAGCGGCCGCAGCAGCGTCACACCATTGTGGGTGCGGCGCTCCGCCATGCCGGACAACCCGGTCACGCCCGAGGACCGCGCCATCCGCATCAGCACCGTCTCTGCCTGATCGTCGGCAGTATGACCAAGCGCCAGCACCGGGATTTCGTGGCGCCGCGCCCAGGCGGTCAGCAAGCCGTAGCGCGCCTCGCGGGCCTGATTCTGCAGGTTGCCTTCGCGCGGTCCGATCTCCCATTTGAGCACTTCGTGGCCAACGCCCAGCCGGGCTGCCGCCGCGGCCGCAGCCCTGGCCTCTTCCGCGGCTTCCGGCCGCAGGCCATGATCCACGGTCGCCGCCTGCAGCTGCACCTCAGTGCCGAAACACTCATGCAGCAGATGCAGCAGCGCCATCGAATCGCCGCCGCCGGACAGGGCTATGCCCACTTTATCTGGCAGTGCCGCGCGGAACTGCTTGCACACCAGCGCCTTGATATCGCGCTGTGCGGGTGTCAAGAACAGCCCAGCTTGGCCATTTCGGCCCTGGCCTCCGTCTCCGGGCCGGCACCGGGGAAGCGCACTCCAACCTCCGAAAGCGTTACACAGGCCTGATCGGTCTGCCCCAGCCGCCCCAAGGCCGCCCCCAGTTCAAACAGCGCCTTGGGCGCAACCGGGCCGGACGAATTGCCGGTAAAGGCCGCCAGGTAAGCCCGCGCCGCTTCGCGGGTGTCGCCCAGCCCGTCCAGCGCCTTGCCCCGGCTGAACTCGGCTTGCGAGGCCAGCGGGCTGCCCGGATAGGCCTGGTTGAACGCCGCAAACTTCTCAGCTGCGTCCTGATAGAGCCCTTCTGTCAGCAGTTTCTCGGCAGCCTCGAAATCCGCCTGCTCGCCGATTGCCAGCTCGCCGCCGGTGTCCGCTTGCCCGCCGGTTGCCCCGCCGGTCAAACCGCCGCCGGTTTCGCCAATGACTGCCCCCGCCTCGGGCAGTTCACCGCCGCCCAGCGTCGTGGTTTCGCCCAGAGCGCCAATGTCACCACCCTCCAGCTCCACCAGGCGGAACTCCAGATCGCCGATCCGGTTGGTCCCGTCGGTCACGATCCGGTCGATCCGGTGGCCCAGTTCCTCGGTCTGCAAGGTCAGCCGCTGAAGCTCAGTCTCGATCGCGCCGACCCGGTCCAGCACCGTGTTGCCCGACGCATCGGCCGAAGGTGCGCCGGTGGTCGACAGCTCCCGCTTGAGGCGCTGGATCTCGACATGCAGGACGGTCAGTTCCTGACGGATATCCGCCAATGTCTGCTGGTCCTGCGCCGCCAGCGGCAGCGGCAGCAGCAGGACAGAAGCCAGAAGGGCGGTGCGCAGGCGTTTCATGGCGTTACCCCGTCAGACCGCCGGCCAGCACGGTGACCGCGCGGCGGTTCTTGGAATAGCAGGTCTCGTCCGAGCAGATCTCCAGCGGGCGTTCCTTGCCAAAGCTCACCACCTTGATGCGGCTGCCCGCAATCCCTTGGGAAATCAGGTATTCCCGGGCCGCATTGGCGCGTTTCGCCCCCAGGCCGAGGTTGTATTCGCGGGTGCCCTGTTCATCGGCATGGCCTTCTATGGTGACCACGTAATCCGCATTCTGCGCCAGCCAGCGCGCCTGGCCCTGCAATGTTGACTGAGCAGCAGGCGACAGGTTCGACTGATCCACCGCAAACAGCACCCGGTCGCCCACGGTCTGCTGGAAATAGGCCGGGCTGGCCGGATCCAGGGCCCCTGCCCCGGCGCCTGCGCCGCCTGCCCCGGCACCGCCGTTCAGATCGTCATTCCACGGGTTGCTGCCGCACGCCGACAGCCCCAGCACGGCCACTGCCGCCATTGCCAATTTCAAACCGCTCATCTCGTCTGCCTATCCCATTCTTGTTTCTTGACCCGAAATTACCACATGACCGGGTCCGGTTCTATGCAGGTATCCCCGCCTTAACGGGCCTTTTACTGCTGCAGCGGCGACCAGGCCGGGTCTGAGGCCCCGTCCGGGGTCTTGACCGGCTTCAGATTGCGGCCGGTGATGTCCACCGAATAGAGCAGCGCCCGGCCGGTGCTGCCCTGGCTTTCACGGGTGAACATGATCACCCTTCCGTTGGGGGCCCAGGTCGGCCCCTCATCCAGGAAAGAGGCGGTCAGCAGCCGCTCCTCGCTGCCGTCGGTGCGCATCACGCCGATGTGGAACCGGCCCTTGTTCTGCTTGGTAAAGGCAATCATGTCGCCGCGCGGCGACCAGACGGGCGTGCCGTAACGCCCCTTGCCAAAACTGATCCGCCGCGCCTCGCCGCCGCCCACGGGCATCACATACAGCTGCTGGCTGCCGGAGCGGTCGCTTTCAAACACGATTTGCGCACCATCGGGCGAGAACGACGGCGCCGTCTCGATCGAGGGCGCCGAGGTCAGCCGCGTCTTGGCGCCGGTGGCGATGTCCATCGAATAGAGATCGGTATTGCCGCCCTGGGTCTGCGAATAGACCACGGTGCGCCCGTCCGGGGCAAACCGCGGCGCAAAGCTCATGATGCCGTCACCGCTCGACAGGATCTTGCGCTGCACCTTGCCCACATCCAGCACATGGATCTGCGGAAAGCCGCTTTCATAGCTGGTATAAAGCACCCGGTCGCCGGTGGGCGAGAACCGCGGCGCCAGCACGATGGCGGCACTGTTGGTCAGATACTGCACATTGGCGCCATCGTAATCCATGATCGCCAGCCGCTTGCGACGGTCGTTCTTGGGGCCGCTTTCGGAGACATAGACCACCCGGCTGTCGAAATAGCCGCTCTCGCCGGTGATCCGGCTGTAGATCGCATCCGACACCTTATGCGCCATCCGCCGCCAGCCATCGGTGGTGCCGGTGAACTGCAGCCCGGTGCCCAGCTCGTTTTCGGCAAAGACATCATAGCCGCGGAAGCGCACCGTCAGCCGGCTGCCGTTGACGCTGACTGCACCGGTGATCAGCGCCTGGGCGTTGACCGCTTTCCAGTCGGCGTATTTCACCGGGTTGTCGAAGCCCGTCACCTTGGAGATATGGGCGCTGGCGGGCACTTCCCGGAACAGGCCTGTGCCGCTCAGATCCGATGCAATCACCCGGGCAATCTGCCTCGCGACCTCTGATGCGGCAGAGGTCTCGGGGATGAAATCCGGCACCGCGTAGGGCAGCGGCTCGATCACACCCTGGTCGATTTCAATGCGCAGCGGGCCGTTCTGCGCCGCCGCGGCGCCCGCTCCGGCCAGCGCCGAAGCCCCGAACAGGAGAGCTGCCAGGAAATTCCTCATTTGATCCGCATCCTTTCCGGATTGAATGTCATCTCAATATCGCGCCATTGCGCGTATTTTTCAGGGGGAAGTTTGAAACCCCTGCTGCCGCAGCGGATAATCGCCCGCCGTGCGGCCTCATAAGCCTGTTTTGCCGCCGTGACCGACCCGCCAGTGCTGGACAGCATCCGGATCGAACCGCCATCCGGCTTGCCGTCCTCACTCAGCGACACGCCTACAACTACGGTTGTATTCAACGCATCCGTCGACAGCGAACCCACATTCCAGCACTGCGAGACCGCCACCCGCAGGGCATCCTTCTCACCCAATGTCAGCGGCGGGCCGGAGGGTTCCGGCGCCTCCGCATCCGCACCGCCCGCCAGCGCCTCGGCCAGCGCGTCTTCGACGGCGGACGGCGTATCTGACGGCGGTTCTTCCGCAGGCTGCTCCGGCTCGGCGGGCTGCGCCGCCTCCACAACCTCTTCCGGCTGCGGCTGAGGCCGCGCGGGGCGGGTTCTGGGCCGCAGCGAGGCCGCAGGGGCTGCCGAGGCAACCAGCTCTTCGCCCTCGTTCTCTTCGGTCACAATCCGGTCGCTGGCCTCTTCGGGCGCAGTGGCCTCCTGCACCTCCTGCTCGGTCTCGGCACCTTCCTCAGGTGCGACCTCAGGCTGCTCGATCTCGGCCACCGCCGTGTCCGGCTCCGGCCGCGCCACCGGCACCGGGGCCACCCGGTCCGACGGTCGCTGCTGCGCCTCCGGGGCCACCTGCGGCACCAGCGAAGGCACTTCAGGTTCTTCCACCGCGGACGGCAGCTCAACCGGCACCTCCGGTTCGGGCTGCGGCTCCGGCAGCGCCGCCACTTGCGGGTCCGGCTCTGCCGGCGCCACCTGTTCGGGCTGTGCGACCTCGGGCTCGGGGTCGGGCTGCGGCGCAGGCTCCGGCGCGGGCTGCACTGCCTCCGGCTCATTCAGCGGCGCAGGCTCGGGCGCGACCAGCGGCGCCTGGCGCTGCTGGCTCAGCTTTTCGAACTGCTCCGCCGAAATCAGCGCCACCTGCTGCACCTCAAAGGGCAGCGGTTCGGACGGGAACCAGGCGCCAAAGACCACCCAGCCCATCAAGAGCCCGTGTCCCGCCAGCGAAATCTTGGTTCCGGTCTGCACCCTGTGCGTCCCCGCCTACTGCCCCGTGCCCTCGGACGGCTGCCCGTTCAGCGCCGGGCCGCCGGTATCGGTCACCAGCCCCACGTTGGAGAAGCCGCCGGCATTGAGCGCACCCATCACCTGCATCACTTGCGAATAGGCAATCTTGCCGTCCGCCCGCAGAAACACCCGGTCCGAGGACCGCTCGGCTGCGATGGCCTGCAGCCGGGGCACCAGCTCGTCACGGGCCACCGGCGTGGTCTGGATTTCCACCCCGCCTGCCGCGGTCATGGTCACGGTAAGCGGCTCCTCATCATCGCCGGGCAAGGCGCCGGCAGCCGTCTTGGGCAGCTCCACCGGCACGCCAACTGTCATCAGGGGTGCCGCCACCATGAAGATGATCAGCAGCACCAGCATCACATCCACAAAGGGCGTCACGTTGATTTCCGACATCGGACGCCCGCCGCGGCGGCGGCGTCCCCGGCGGCGGTTGCCGCCGCCTTGCGGCTGCTGGACTGCGGCCCCCATGGCTCAGGCGTCCAGCTGGCGGCTGAGAATGGTGGCGAACTCATCGGCAAAGGCCTCGTAGCCGCCGATGATACGGTCGCTGTCCGCGCTCAGCTTGTTGTAAAAGACAACTGCCGGGATTGCCGCCAGCAGGCCCAGGCCGGTCGCCATCAGCGCTTCGGCAATGCCCGGAGCCACCACGGCGAGGTTGGTGTTCTGCTGTTCCGCGATCTCGATGAAGGCGGTCATGATGCCCCAGACGGTGCCGAACAAGCCGACAAATGGCGCGGTCGAGCCGACGGTGGCCAGCACCGACAGCCCGCTTTGCAGCCCTTCCGTTTCCTTGGCGATGGCCACATCCATCGACCGGTCGATGCGCGCTTGCGCACCCGGGATCAGCCCGCCGTCGCTGCGGTGGCTGCGCCGCCATTCGGTCATGCCCGCAGAGAAAATCCGTGCCGCCTGGCCGGGCGGCTCCGCCCCCAGCTGGTCAAACAGCTCATCCAGCGGGTTGCCGGACCAGAAGGCGCGGTCAAACGCATCCGCCTCGCCCCGCGCCCGGCGATAGTTGATCATCTTCTGAATGATGATGCCCCAGGACCAGACCGAGGCCCCGATCAGCATCAGCATCACCAGTTTCACGGTTACGGTGGCCCGCGCGAAAAGGCCCCACATGGAGAAATCAATCTCCTGCGCCAGCGCCAGAGTTTCTGCTTCCATTCGCCTGCTCTTCGATGTCCCGGCCGTTTTTCCGGCCTTATTTGCGGCAAAGCTAGCGCAGAACAAAAGGAAAGGCCAATAAAACAGGCGGGCTCACGCCGATTGTGACCCCAGTGCGCGAATCTCTGCCGGAAGCCGGGCCGGTTTGCCGCCGGTGGTGATGCAGACAATGGTGACCTGGGCCCGGAACAGCGGCTTGCCTGCGCGCGAGACCTCCTGATTCAACACCATCCGCGCAGGCGTCACGCTGTCCAGCGTGGTGGAGACCAGCAGCTCCTCGTCGAATTTGGCGGGCGCCAGGTAGTCCGCCTCGATCCGGCGCACCACATAGATCCGCCCGGCCGCGCGCATGGCATTCTGATCAACGCCAATGCCGCGCACCCAGTCGCTGCGGGCGCGCTCAATGAAACGCAGGTAGTTGGCGTGATAGACGATCCCGCCCATGTCGGTGTCTTCGTAGTAAACCCGGACGGGGAATTGGTGGTTCATTGCCTGCTCCTCGCGCTCACCGCTGCACCCTAGAGCGCAGCGGACGCAGCTTCAACAACCCGCAGGGCAGGCAATCCCCCCGCCGCCCCGCAGCCGGCCATTCGCACGCGCTACACCGCCGCCGCCAGCGGATACTCCGCCAGCACATCATAGCGCGCGCCCTCCGGTGCCAGCGTCGACTGGAACAGCGCAAACGCCTCGACCTCGCAATCCAGCCGGAACCCCGCCGCATCACTCAGGAAACCTGCGATCTTCTCCACCTGCCCCGCCTCCAAGTGACGGGGAAAGCGTGCCAGCGTGACATGCGGCCGGAACCGTTCGCGGGACAAATCGATCCCGGCGTGACGGCAAGCGCTGCGGACACGATCACGCAGATGGGTCAATTCCGGCGCCTTCTGCACCTCGGCCGCCAGCACCCGCGGCAGCTTGCCGCCAAAGGTTTCCAGCCCGCGGAACGCCAGCGGCACAGGCGGCAGACTGATCTCTGACAGCGTCTGATGCAACGCCTGAAGGACGGCCTCCGGCTGATCATCCAGAAACGCCAGCGTCAGGTGCATGTTGTCTGCAGGCACCAGCCGCCCGGCACGCAGCCCTTCCTGCACCCGCTCCAGCGCATCCAGAGCGGCATCCGGCAGCGGCAGGCCCACAAAGGCGCGCATCAGCTCTGCGGCGGTTCCGCCGCCGGCGCCTGCAGCCGCGCAAACAGGCGCAGCGCGTGGGATTTGTCCTCTGCCGCCACCGGCATCATCCGGTCATAGGCCGCAGCGATCACCCCGGCGATCTCCGGCCGCAAAATGGTGGCGCCGGTCTCAGGTATCACCGCCAGCGGCGAAGTGTCAGCAAAAGCCCCGTCGCCCCACATCAGCGCCACCTGCACCGCCTGGGTCAGCGCCAGAGTCTCGGCCGGCATCTGCGCCAGGGCGCCCTTCATCCGCAGGAACACAAACGCCGCCTGGATCGCGCCCTGATCGTCAAAGCGGAAGGCGCGGTACTGGCTGGCATCCGCCTCTTTCAGCCGCCCGACCAGCAGTTGCAGCCCCGGGATCAGCCGGTCCAGATCCGGCACTGCCAGCAGCTCCTCCCAGTCCAGGAAAAAGAAGAACATCAGATTCGAGCCCAGCTCCGGATCCGTCTCGGCCATCTGATGGCCCGCCAAGGTCATCACCGCCTCCAAGGCGCCCTTGACGGTCTTCAGGGTCTCGTCCTGAACGCCGAACACGATCGGCGCCACCGGCCGCCCCCAGCGGGCAAAGGCATAAGAGCCGTCATGGCGGGTGAACAGGGCTTCAATCTGTTCCGGCGTCAGGTCTGGCAACTGGGCGGTCATCGGCGTCTCCTTGGTGCTGCCCCGTCTATGCCGCCTGGCGCGCACGGTAGCAAGAGGGCGGGAAAGCTCCCGCACCCGCAGATGCCTGGCTGCGCCAGCCCTCTTGGCGGCTTTGGGCCCGGCGCCGCTGGCGCGGCGCGGTAGCGCTGGCTGCACGTGCACCGGACGGCCGCCGCCGGACCAGCCGGGAAACAGCGGAAAGCTCCGGTCTGCTCATTTGCCGCTGACAGCTGTCTCCTCTTGCCTCACGTATCCCCGCCGGAGGCACGCCGCGCGCCAGCGCGGCGCCTGGCCCAACGGGAGCAAGGCATCTTGGATGCCGCCGCGACGGGCGAGAGACCCGCCTGGAAATTCAGGCAGAGGGCGGCAGATAGCCGCCCCACTTGCGCCGCAGAGCCTGTGCCGGATCGATCCCCTGCCACTCCGCAAACAGCAGCAGAAATCCCAGAAGATCCGCGACCTCATCTTCCAAGTCCCGGCGCGCTGCCTCACCCCGGCCCTGGCCGGCAAGTTTGAGATACGCAGAGGCCACTTCGCCCAGTTCTTCGGTCATCTTGCCAAGATACCACGCCGGATCGCGGGCAATGCCGAACCGCTCGGCATAAGCGTCCGCAACCAGCCGCGCCAGTTCCGTCAGCCCGGCAATACTATCGCTGCGCGCTCCGGCCTCCATCCCGCCTCCAGCCTTCACCCGAACAGGTCATTCTGCGACCGCGGCGGCGCCATGCCCAGGTGCGTCCAGGCCTTCTGCGCCAGCATCCGGCCGCGCGGCGTGCGCTGGATCAGCCCCTGCTGCAGCAGATAGGGCTCGATCACCTCCTCCAGCGCATCCCGGCTTTCCGACAAGGCCGCCGAGATCGTCTCGATCCCCACCGGCCCGCCGCCGTAGTTTTCGGCAATCAGCGTCAGATACCGCCGGTCGGCTCCGTCCAGACCCAGCTGATCCACCCCCAGCCGCGTCAAGGCGCCATCGGCCAGTTCCCGGGTGATGGTTCCATCGCCCTCCACAACCGCAAAGTCCACCACGCGGCGCAAGAGCCGCCCGGCGATCCTGGGGGTCCCGCGGGCGCGCCGCGCGATCTCGCGGGCGCCGGCGTCATCTGCCGGCGCGCCCAGCTTGCGGGCGTTGCGGCTGACGATCTCAAACAGCTCGTCGATGGTGTAGAATTGCAGCCGGGTCGGGATGCCGAACCGGTCGCGCAAGGGCGTGGTCAAGAGGCCCATGCGGGTGGTGGCGCCGACAAGCGTGAAGGGCTGCAGCTCGATCCGCACGGTGCGGGCGGCCGGGCCTTCGCCGATCACCAGGTCCAGCTCGAAATCCTCCATCGCCGGATAGAGCACCTCCTCCACCGCCGGGTTCAGCCGGTGGATCTCGTCGATGAACAGCACGTCGCGGGCTTCCAGGTTGGTGAGGATCGCTGCCAGGTCGCCCGCCTTGGCCAGAACGGGGCCGGAGGTCATGCGGAAGTTCACCCCCAGTTCGCGCGCGACGATCTGGGCCAGCGTGGTCTTGCCGAGGCCCGGGGGCCCATGAAACAGCGTGTGGTCCATCGCCTCGCCGCGGCGCCGGGCGCTTTCGATGAAGACCCGCAGGTTGGCGCGGGCTTCGGCCTGGCCGATGAACTCGCCAAGCCCCTGCGGACGCAAGGCGCGGTCGTTATCTTCCGGCAGCGGGTCGGGGCGCAGGGCGGGGTCGGCATCAATCATAGGCAATACTCCGCTCCAGGATCTCATTCAAATGAACCGCCAGGCCGATAGGCCGGGCAGCGCCCGTCCGCCCCCCCGGGCGGGCGCTTCGCTTTCCGCCCGCGGCCGGACGCTGCCCTATTCGCTTAGTCATCAACATCATCACCCCTTCGGCGCCAGCAAGCGCAGCGCGGCGCGGATCAGCTCTGCTTCATCCGCATCCGGATAGGTGGCCGCAGCCTCAGCCACTGCGGCAGCGGCATCCGACGGACCATAGCCCAGGTTGCCCAAGGCCGACAGCGCCCCGGCAGAAGCCGCCGCTGCCCCGGAGGGCTTCTTTGGCGGCGCCTTGCGGGCCGGTTTGGCAGCAGGCGCGGGATCTGCATCCTCGATCACCTGCAGACCCGGGCCGTCCATCGCATCAACAACGGTGCCGCCCATAGCCATCACGCCCGGCGCCTTGTCCTTGAGGTCCAGCACAATCCGCTGCGCGGTCTTGGGGCCGACCCCCTTGGCCGCCTTGACCGAGGCCCAGTCGCCCAGGGCAATCGCCCGGCTTACCCCGTCCGGCCCCAGCGCGCCGAGGATGGCCAGCGAGACCTTGGCCCCCACCCCCTGCACCGAAGTCAGCAACCGGTGCCATTCCTTTTCGACCAGCGAGGTGAAGCCGTAAAGCTGCATCAGGTCTTCGCGCACCACCATGTCAGTATAGAGCGCGATGGCCTCGCCCGTGCCCGGCAGCGCCGCCATGGTCCGGTCGGAGCAATAGACGATGTAACCGACGCCGCGCACGTCAATCAGCACGTGGTCCTGCGCCCGGTAATCCAGCCGTCCCGTCAGCTTGCCGATCATGCGCGTTTCTCCTTCAGCTGCCGCTGCTGCGTGCCGCCGTAATAGGCGTGGCAGATGGCAATCGCCAGCGCATCCGCAGCATCGGCGTTTTTCGGCAGGCAGCCAGGCAGCTGCAGCTTGACCATATGCATGACCTGCTCCTTCTCGGCGTGGCCGACCCCCACCACCGTCTTCTTGACCCGGTTCGGAGCATATTCGCCCACCACCAGCCCGGCCTTGGCCAGCGTCAGCAGCGCCACGCCGCGCGCCTGGCCCAGTTTCAGCGTGCCCGCCCCGTCCTTGTTCACGAAGGTCTGTTCGATCGCCGCCTGATCCGGCGCATAGTCTTCTATGATCTCGGTGACCTGATTGTGCAGCGACAACAGACGCTCGCCCAGATCATCGCCATCAGAGGTGCAGACGCCGTTGGCAACATGGCTCAGCCGGGTGCCGCGCGATTCGATCACGCCCCATCCGAGGTTCCGCAACCCCGGATCAATTCCCAAAATCCGCATGTTCTGCCCGGCCCCTGCCCGTCGTTTCGAAATTATTTTGCCCACAATTAGCACAAAACGCGAACATGTCCAATTGCTTTCCCTCACCCGGCAATTGCAGACCCGCCCCTGCGAGGTCTGAATCCGACCCTCTGCAGATGCGGCACCGACATTTTCGCCACATTTTGGCAACCGGGCGTTTACCCCTTGTTTTTAAGGCTCAAAGCTATGCACAGAGCGCATATGACACATGCAATTTCAGGCCTTGCTGCGGAAATTGTTCGGCCCTAGATGCGGTCCATCGCAACGACGCGAACGCAAGCTAACACCTAATCAGAGGACAAGGATATGGCCGCATTTGACACCACCCGCACCACTTATGGTTCCACCGGCCTGTTTGGCCGTTTCGGAGCTCTGCTGTCCACCGCAGCAGGCGCTTTTGCCGCTTGGAATGACGAGCGCGCAACCCGCAACGCCCTGTCCGGTCTGAGCGACCGCGAACTGGCCGACATCGGCATGTCGCGCGGCGACATCGACAACGTTGCCAAAGGCAAATCCGTCTTCTGAGACACCTGTTTCCGCCCCTCCTCCTCCCTCGGGGCGAATAGGAAACGCCGCGGACCTGAAAAGGCCGCGGCGTTTTTTGTTGCTGGCAGGCAATGCACCGCTGCCCGGAATGAAAAAGGCCGCAGGCTGGATGCCCGCGGCCTTTTCAGCCCCCCAGCGGCTGGTTTCCCCGTCAGCCTGAATGTCCTGTCAGATCTCCTGTCAGCCCGGTCTTTCCGGTCACCGCAGCACCGGCCCGATTTTCTGCGCGATAAAGACGGACAGCGGATCGGCCTGCATCACAAAGGCGCCGGCGCGCTCCACCGCGCTGCCCTGCGCCAGGGACCTGACCCGTTCGTCATAGCTGCCAAAGCCAAGCGCCGCCATCAGGAAGCCCTTGAACAGAAGAAATGCCGCCACGAAGAACACAACCGAGCGCCCGGAGATCCGGGACTGCACCCGGCGCGGCTTGACCACCAGCAGCCCGTCGGGCCGCAGTTTTGCCGAATAGCCTCCGGACATGGCTTCATGCTTGCGGTTGATTTGCTTCAAACGCGCCTGGAACTGATCACGATGTTCGCCCATTACGAGCCTCCGAACTGGCCCCCACCAGCGGATGGCCCATCATTGGCTCGAAATGGGGCAAAAATGGGGCAAACCCCTCAAATTAGCGGCAAACTTGTTTCAATCAGCCCGCTTTACGGAGAAGTAACGTTGTCCATTCACCAATTTCGTCCCGGCGGTCCAAATTGATGCCGTTCTGTGCATAAACGCTGACCACGTTGTCTGCCTGCTCATTCAGGATGCCAGAGAGAATTGCATAGCCGCCGGGGCGCAGATTCGCGGCCACATCCGGGGCTAGAGCCACCAGAGGGCCCTTCAGAATATTGGCAAAGATGAGATCAAAGGGCGCCTGCGCCTGCAACTCCGGATTGTCAAAACCGGCGGCCTCCAGGCAGGCAACCTGGCCTTCCATGCCGTTGGCCTTGAGATTTGCCTCCGCCACTTCCACCGCCACTTCGTCGATGTCGCTGGCCATGATGGTGCCGTCCCAGACCCGTGCGGCGGCCATGGCCAGCACCGCGGTGCCGCAACCGATGTCTGCCACTTTTTCGCCACGGAAGCCCTGGTCTAGCAAGTGGTCCAGCGCCTTGAGGCAGCCGAGCGTGGTGCCGTGGTGGCCGGTGCCAAAGGCCATCGCCGCCTCAATCAGCAGCGGGATGCGTCCCTCCGGCAGTTTGTCCGCGTCATGGGAGCCGTAGACGAAGAAACGTCCCGCTTCCACCGGCGCCAGCTCACGGCGCACATGCGCCACCCAATCGGTTTCCGGCACTTCCGAGACCACGAAAGGTTTGGCGCCATGCATGGCTTCCAGCAGCGCAAGACCCGCTTCATCCGGTGCCTCGGTGAAATAGCCGCCCACTTCCCACAGGCCGGAGCCGTCCTCCATCTCGAAGACGCCAACACCGGTGGGTTCCGGGATCAGCCGCTCCATCGCTTCACCCAGCGCCTCGGCCTGGGCTTTTCCGGTGAGGGTGGTGAGGGCGGTGTATGTGGGCATGGCGTCGCTCCTGAAACTGTTGGCAAGCGCCTAGGCTGACACGCGCCCCGCGTCAAGCGCCCAGAGCCTGGCCCTGGGCCAGGCAGCGCCCGCGCTCACAGTGTGCGCGGGCGCACGCCCCGCGGCTGGCGCCACGGGGCTGCAGGGTCACCCGGCCGGCGCCGGGCTTGCGTATTTGCTGAAGATCGTCTCGTTGCCAGGCTCAGGATGGCGCGGGATCAGGAGCGACAGTGCCAGCGAGATCAGCGCCATTGCAGCCGCCAGGGCAAAGACCAGGCCCGGCTCATAGACCCACAGCAGGCCCAGCAGCACCGGCAGGAATACTGCCGCGATATGATTGATGGTAAAGGCCACCGCCGCCGTGGGGGCAATGTCGCCCGGATCGGCGATCTTCTGGAAATAGGTCTTGAGCGCCAGCGCCAGGGCAAACAGCACGTGGTCCACCACATAAAGAACCGCAGCAATCACCACGCCCCAGCCGAACCAGTAGATGCCGCCGTAGGCCGCAAAGACAATCGCCAGACCTGCATATTCAAAGATCAGCGTGCGCCGCTCGCCAAAGACCGCCACTGCCTTGCCCAGCATCGGTGCCACGGTCATGTTGATCACCAGGTTGATCAGGTAGAGCCCGGTCAGCTCATGCACGTCAAACCCGAATTTCTCGACCATCATGAAGCCGGCAAAGACCACAAAGATCTGCCGCCGTGCGCCGGCCATGAACTGCAGCGCGTAATAGAGCCAGTAGCGTTTGCGCAGGATCAGTTTCTTGGTCTGCGGGTGCGGTGCGTCAAACTGCGGATAGGCAAAGAGCGCAATCAGCGCAATCAGCGCCGTTCCCCCGCCAGCCGCCAGAAACACGGTATTATAGGCCAGATCGAACCGGTCCCAGGTCAGCACGATGAGGCCATAGACCACCAGCGTCGCAGCAGAGCCTGCCGCCACCAGCCAGCCCAGCGTCTGCGGCGCCTTCTCCTTGCTGAGCCATTGCAGCTGCAGCGACTGGTTCACCGTCTCGTAGTAATGAAACCCGATCGAGCTGAGCAGCGTCACCATCAGGAGCCCGCCCAAGCTTGGGAACCAGGCGGTGACGGCGGTGGCCACCCCCAGCAGCATCAGCGAGATCAGACCCAGCACCTGCTCGCGGATGAACAGGATGACGGCGATCACGCCGACCGCCAGGAAGCCCGGGATCTCGCGCACCGTATGCAGCAGGCCGATATCGGCGCCATCAAACTGCGCCGCCTCGATCACGAAGTTGTTGAGCAGCGCGCTCCAGGCGTTGAAGGCTATCGGCATCGCCAGCGCCATCAGGAACAAGAGCGTCACGGGGCGGCGCCAGAACGGGAGGCCTTGCGCCTCATGCAGGGGCATCGGTTTAAACATGCCCTGGATGTACGCCTGTCCGGAGCCTTTGGCGAGGGCAAAGACGGCCTGCACACCAACCCTCGCATCAGCGCGCAGAAAACGGCACGCCGCCCGTCTCTGATCTGTATCAAGACGGCTCCCCTCGAAATCACATATGCAATTTAGTGAATTTGGAGGTGTGTGATGGATCTGGTTCCCCTGATCGAGCAGACCGGCGAAGCGCCCGCAGCGGCGCTGCTGGGCCTTTCGACCGGCATTGTCTTTGGCGTTGCGGCGCAGCGGTCCCGCTTTTGCCTGCGGGCGGCCACGGTGGAATTCGCCAGCGGCCGGCTGGGGGACAAGGTGGCAGTTTGGCTGCTGACCTTCTCCACTGCCGTGGTCTGGGTACAGGCAGCGCAGCTCTTGGGGCTGATGGAAAGCGCCGATGCCCGGATGATGGCGGTGCCCGGCAGCTGGTCCGGCGCCATCCTCGGCGGGCTGATGTTCGGCTGCGGCATGGTGCTGGCACGCGGCTGCTCGGGGCGGCTTTTGGTGCTGGCGGCCACCGGCAATCTGCGCTCGGTGGTGTCCGGACTGATCTTCGCAGTGGTGGCGCAGATGAGCCTCTCTGGCCTGTTGTCGCCGGCCCGGGACTCGCTGGCTCGATTGTGGATCACCGAAGGCGGCCGCAACCTGGACCTGCTGGCCGCCCTCGGCCTGCCGCAAACCGGCGGGCTGGTGCTGGGTATGGGCACAGCAGCGCTGGCCCTGGTGCTGGCGCAGCGCAACCGGATCGGCGCGGCGCGGCTGATGTTTGCCTCCGGCGTCGGCTTTGCAGTGGCGCTCGGCTGGGTGCTGACCTATGCACTGAGCCAGGTGGCCTTTGACCCGGTGCAAATCGAAAGCGCGACATTCACCGGGCCCTCGGCGCATACGCTGATGTTCTTCCTGGACAGAAATGCGGTGCTGGAATTCGACATCGGACTGGTGCCCGGAGTGTTCATCGGCGCGATGCTGGCTGCCGCGCTGGCCGGGGAGATGAAGCTGCAGGCCTTTGATGATGCCGCAACAATGCGCAAAGCGATGATCGGGGCGGCGCTGATGGGTTTTGGCGGCATGCTGGCAGGCGGCTGCGCTATCGGGGCAGGTGTTACAGGCGGCTCTATTTTTGCCGGCACCGCCTGGGCGGCACTGTTCTGCATGTGGACCGGCGCCGTGGCCACCAGCACCCTGACCCGCGCTCCGGCCGAATCCGCAGCGGCCTGAGCCGGTATCCGATGCGAGGCTCTGCCTCGCGCTCCGGGATATTTGAAGCCAGAAGAATAATGGATCCTCTCTTCTTCTGGCTTCAAATATCCCGGGGGAGGCCCGCAAGGGCCGGGGGCAGCGCCCCCCTGCCACCCTAGCCTCAGAAAAAGCTCTGCGGATCAATATCAATGCTCAGCCGCAAATCCCCCTTCAGACGCAACGGCGCGGTCCAGCGGGCGATGGCATCCTGCAGCGGCACCCCCTTAGGCGCCTTGACCAGCAGCCGCACCCGGTGACGGCCGCGGACGCGGGCAATCGGCGCAGGCGCGGGCCCGAACAGCTGGGCGCCGATCTGGCGCAGGGGCCCGTCGTTTCGGGCCATCGCGTTGCCCAGATCAAACACCGCTGCAAGATCCGGCCCCGACAGGATAACCCCCGCCATCCGGCCATAGGGCGGCACGCCAGCCGCCTGGCGCTCAGCGGCTTCAGCCTTCCAGAAGCTTTCCTCATCCCCCGACAGGATCGCGCGGATCACCGGGTGCTCCGGCTGGAAGGTTTGCATCAGCGCCTCGCCCGGGCGTTCTGCGCGGCCCGCCCGGCCCGCCACCTGGCGCATCAATTGAAAGGTCCGCTCTGCTGCGCGCAGGTCCGAGCCTTGCAGGCCAAGGTCGGCATCAATCACCCCCACCAGCGTCAAGAGCGGGAAGTTGTGGCCCTTGGCGACCAGCTGGGTGCCAAGGATGATGTCGGCCTCGCCCGCGGCGATTTCCTCGATCCGCTGCTTCAGCGCGCGGGCGGAGCCGAACAGGTCGGAACTGAGCACCGCGATACGCGCCTCGGGGAACAGCGCTGTGGCTTCCTCCGCCAACCGCTCGATGCCGGGGCCGACCGGGGCCATCTTGCCCTCCACCTCGCAGGAGGGGCAGGCCTCCGGCACCGGTTTGGTTTCGCCGCACTGATGGCACATCAGCCGCTTCATAAACCGGTGCTCGACCATCCGCGCGTCGCAATGGTCGCAAGCCACCTGCGCGCCGCAGGCGCGGCAGATGGTGACCGGAGCAAAGCCGCGGCGGTTGAGGAACAGCAGCGACTGCTCGCCGCGCTCCATCCGCAGTTTCATCGCCTGTTTCAGCGTGGGCGAAATCCAGGTCGAGGGCAGCAGGTCCTCGGAGCGCATGTCGATACTGCGCATCTCCGGCAGCACCGAGGCGCCGAAACGCGAGGTCAGGTTCAGCCGCTTGTACTTGCCGGCCTCGGCATTGGCCCAAGTCTCCAGCGACGGCGTGGCCGAGGCCAGCACCACCTGTGCCGAACACATCGCCGCGCGCAGCACCGCCATGTCGCGGGCGTTATACAGAACCCCGTCCTCTTGCTTGTAGGAGGTGTCGTGCTCCTCATCGACGATGATCAGGCCCAGGTCGCGGAACGGCAGGAACAGCGCGGAACGGGCACCGATCACCAGCTGTGCCGCGCCTTGCCCGACCATTTTCCAGACCCGGCGGCGTTCGGTCATGGTGGCACCGGAATGCCATTCCGCCGGTTTGGCGCCAAAGCGCGCCTCGACGCGGGTCAGGAATTCGGCGGTCAGGGCGATTTCAGGCAGCAGCACCAGCGCCTGCCGCCCGGCGCGCAGGGCGGCAGCGACCGCTTCCAGATAAACTTCCGTCTTACCGGAACCGGTGACGCCCTTCAGCAGCGTGGTGCCGTAGCGCCCGCTGTGCACACCTTCGGCCAACGCGGCGGCGGCCTTGGCCTGGTCCTCGGTCAGCTGCTTGGAGGGCAGTTCCGGGTCCAGATGCGGATAGGGCGTGTCGCGGGGGGCTTCCTCCTCGCGCAGGGCGCCCTGCTTGACCAGCCCCTTGACCACAGAGGGCGTCACATCGGCCATATCCGCCAGTTCCTTGGGTGTGAAAGCGAGGCCGCCGAACTCCTCCAGCACCTCCAGCACCCGGGTGCGCGCATCGGTCATCCGGTCCGGCACGCCCTCGCCGCGGCGAAGGATCTTGCGCATCGAGGGCGGATCGCTCAGGCCCGGCGCCCGGGTCGCCAGCCGCAGCATCGCCGGCATCGGGGTCAGGGTGTAGTCGGCGGCTTTTCCGAGGAACTGGCGCATCTCACCCCGCATCGGCGCCACGTCCAGCACCCGGATCACCGCGCGCAGCTTGGCCGAATCGAAGTCCCCGGCACCCGGCCCCCAGACCACGCCCAGCACCTTGCGCGGGCCCAGCGGCACCTCGACATAGGCGCCGAGGAAACAGCCGCCCTCCGGCGCGCGGTAATCCAGAAGCCGGTCAAGGGGTTGCGTGGTCAGAACCCCGACCCGCTCGCCTGCCTGAAAGAACTCCTGCCCGCTCATGCTGAGCCCCATGTTGCCGCCCGTAATCCCATGAGGTAAAGGCAGAAGCGACCGAGGCCAACCCATCCAAAGGACTGCCCCATGAAATTCTTCGTAGATACTGCCGAGATCGGCGCCATTGCCGAGCTGAACGATCTGGGCATGGTGGACGGTGTCACCACCAACCCCTCGCTGATCAAGAAGTCCGGCCGCGACATCATCGAAGTGACCAAGGAGATCTGCGATCTGGTCGACGGTCCGGTGTCGGCGGAAGTAACCGCGACCGATGCGGAGACCATGATCGCCGAAGGCCGCAAGCTGGTGGAGATCGCCGAAAACATCGCGGTGAAAGTGCCGCTGACCTGGGATGGCCTGAAGGCCTGCAAAACCCTGACAGACGATGGCCACATGGTGAATGTGACCCTGTGCTTCTCCGCCAACCAGGCGCTGCTGGCCGCCAAGGCGGGTGCGACGTTCATCTCGCCGTTCATCGGCCGTCTGGATGACATCAACCTGGACGGCATGGAGCTGATCGAAGACATCCGCACCATCTATGACAACTACGGGTTTGAGACCCAGATCCTGGCCGCCTCGATCCGCTCGGTGAACCACGTGCTGGAGTTTGCCCGCATCGGCGCCGATGTGATCACCGCACCGCCCGCGGTGATCAAGGCGATGGTGAACCACCCGCTGACCGACAAGGGCCTGGACGCCTTCCTGGCCGACATCAAGGCGGCTGAGATCAAGATCCTCTGATCCCTTCCGGCTGGACAAACCCGTGAAAGGCGCTCCATCCCGGAGCGCCTTTTTCTGTGCCGGGGCCCATTGCAATCCCCCAAGCCCTCCCGCGCCGCTGCCCTCCCCGGCTGCCGCCGGGCCGCACAGGCGGCTTGGGCCCGGCAGCGCGCCTGCGGCGCGCTGCTGCGGCGTTTCACGCCGCGGCGCCGGGCACTGGCCCGGCGCCCGGCCCAACGGGCGCGGGGCATGCCAATGCACCGGCGGCGGGCGGGAGCGCCACCACGGCACGAATCCCGGCCGGGCTGCATTTTTCCGCAGCATTGCGCAAATCCCGTGTTATACACGGTGCAAACCCGCCAGAGGTCCCTATCCGCAAGAGTTTCGACACATGAGCAGTTCCGCCACTTTGGAAAGCCAGCTGCGCGAGGCCATCCTCGCCAAACCCGACGCCGTGCTGGAAGACCAGCATCTGATGAACGCACTGGTGGCCGCCAACGAACGCGCCATGGGCTCCAACGTGGTCGACCTGCGCGGTATCGCGATGGAGCGGATGGCGGCCCGGCTCGACCGGCTGGAAGACACCCACCGCTCGGTGATTGCCGCGGCTTATGACAATCTGGCCGGCACCAACCTGATCCACCGGGCCGTGTTGCGGCTGATGGAACCGCAGGATTTCAACACATTCCTCGCCTGCCTGGAAACGGACATGCCGGAGATCCTGCGCGTGAACGCCTTGACCCTGGTGCTGGAAACCGCCCAGCCCGGCGGCGCCGACGTGGAGCGCAAGTCCGGCGCGCTGAAACTGGCCGGCCCCGGTTTCACCAGCAGCTACGCCGGCCAGTCCGGCGTCGGGCGCCCTGTCACGCTGCGGCAGACCCAGGGCGGCAGCCCCCGCCTTTACGGCGGCAAGGCCGAGTGGATCCGCTCGGAGGCCTGCCTGATGCTGGACCTCGGCGACGGCCGCCTGCCCGGCATGCTGGTCATGGGCTCGGAGGATCCGCATCAGTTCTCGCCGATGCAGGGCACCGATCTGCTGACCTTCTTTGCCGGCGTCTTCGAACGCTCGATGCGCTGCTGGCTGTCATGATGATGATCTCCCCCGCCTGCCGCGATGCGCTGCAGCTCTGGCTGCAGCGGCTCGGCGGGCTGGAGGATGCCTCGGAAAACACCCTCACCGCCTACCGCGGCGACGTCACCGCCTTCCTGGCCTTCATGACCGCCCACACCGGCGGCCCGCAGGGGTTTGGCGCGCTGGCGAAAATCACCACCGCCGACATGCGCGCCTGGATGGCATCCGAGCGCAACTCCGGCACCGGTGCCCGGTCGCTGGCGCGCAAGCTGTCGGCGGTCAAGAATTTCTACCGCTGGCTGGCAGAGCGCGAAGGGTTCGAACCCGCTGCTGTCCTGCTGGCGCGGGCGCCGAAGTTCCAGAAGAAACTGCCCCGGCCGCTGGCACCGGAGGCTGCCAAGGCCGTGCTGGAAACGGTGGAGCTGCAATCGCAGCAGGATTGGGTCGCAGCCCGGGACACCGCTGTTGTGACACTGCTTTACGGCTGCGGGCTCAGGATTTCCGAGGCATTGGGGCTGAAGGGCCGCGACGCGCCGCTGCCGCCGGTGCTGCGCATTCTGGGCAAGGGCAGGAAAGAACGGGTGGTGCCGGTGCTGCCCGCAGCCCGTGATGCGGTGGACCGTTACCTGGAGCTGTGCCCGCATCCTCAGGAGGCAGACGCGCCGCTGTTCCGCGGCGTGCGCGGCGGTGCGCTGAACCCGCGCCAGATCCAAGGCGTGATGGCCAGGACCCGGGCCCAGCTTGGCCTGCCCGCCACCGCGACCCCGCATGCGCTGCGCCACAGCTTTGCCACCCATCTGCTGGAGGCAGGCGGCGACCTGCGCGCCATCCAGGAGCTTCTCGGCCATGCCTCCCTCTCCACCACCCAGGCCTATACGGCGGTGGACACCACCCATCTGATGGAGGTCTACAACCGGGCCCACCCCAAAGCGTGATTTGACCTGGCAGGCCTGATTGGCCTGTGATGGCGGCAGGGAGACCTTGCGATGTGTGCAGCCAAAGTGATCCTGACCAGCGTGCTGACCTGCCCCGCCTGCGGATATGCGGCGGCGGAGGCAATGCCGCAGGATGCCTGCCAATGGTTCTACGAATGCCGCACCTGCCGCAGGGTTTTGCGGCCGCAATCCGGGGATTGCTGCGTTTTCTGCTCCTATGGCAGCGTGCCCTGCCCGCCGGTGCAGGAAAGCGGCAGCTGCTGCAGCTGAACCCGCTGTCGCGGGCCGGTTTCCTTAAAATGCAACGCATTTCGGCGCTGCCGGGAAAGGCCCTGTTAAGCCCGGGCGGGCCAGATGGCAGAAACCGATCCAGAAAGGATTTCTGCCATGACCATTCCTGGTTTTGCTGCCCTGTTTGCCGATGGCGCCCCCGCGGCCCCTGCCCCGCCGCCGGGCAGCGTGCCTTATGCGCGGATTGACGATCTTCCGGCACGGGCTCCGTTTTCCGCCCCCGGCATCTCAGATCCTGCCCCGCATGGCCGCCGCATGGCCCGCATTCAGTTTGCCGCAGGTACGGAATTCCGCCCAACCCAGCATTGAGCGCTTGCGGCTCCGGGGCAAATTCGCCATCAGAGAGGCATGACACCTCAGATCCGTGCCCTTTCCGTTCACCTGCTGACCGCAACCGGAGCCGTGTTTGCCATGCTGGCGATGCTGGCTGCTGCCGAAGGCAAATGGAGCCTGATGTTTGTCTGGCTGGTGGTTGCCTTTGCCGTGGACGGCGTCGACGGCCCGCTGGCGCGGCATTACCACGTCAAGCGCTACTCGCCGGAATTCGACGGTGTGCTGCTGGATCTGATCATCGACTATCTCACCTATGTCTTCATCCCGGCCTTTGCCCTGTTCCAATCGGGGCTGATGGCCGGCTGGACCGGCTGGTTTGCGATCATCGTGATCACCTTTGGCAGCGCGATGTATTTTGCCGACACCAGGATGAAGACCAAGGACAATTCCTTTTCCGGCTTTCCCGGCTGCTGGAACATGCTGGTGCTGGTGATCTTTGCGCTGGAGCCCAGCCACTGGACCAGCCTGGTGCTGGTGACGCTGCTGGCGATTGCCATGTTCCTGCCGCTGAAGTTCATCCACCCGGTGCGCACAGAGCGATGGCGCAAGATCTCCTTGCCGATGGCCCTGGCCTGGACCTTTTTTGCCGGCTGGGCGGCCTGGGTTGATTTCCACCCGGCCAGCTGGGCCCATTGGGGGCTGGTGGTGACCTCCGTCTACCTGCTGTTTGTCGGCATTGCCCAGCAAATCGTGCCCGAGCGGCGGCGCAAGTCCTCCACCGTTTGAGGATGAAGGGGCGCTGCCCCTCTGCGCCCCTGCCGGGACGCATTCACCCCGGAGTATTTTCAACCAGAAAGAAGCGCAAAGGGCGCATCCGGCCGGCGGTTCAGATCAGCAGGCTGGCGGCGCCTTCGTGCTTCAGCAGCGCCACTTTGGTTTCCACCCCGCCCTGGCCCGAGAAGCCGCCGAGGCCGGTGGCGCTCAGCACCCGGTGGCAGGGAATGATCACCGGGACCGGATTGCCGCCGCAGGCGTTGCCCACCGGCTGCGGCGGCGCCTTGAGATCCTTGGCGATATCGCCGTAGGTGCGGGTTTCGCCAAACGGAATGGCCAGCATCGCATCGCAGACCGCGCGCTGGAAATCAGAGCCCTCCACCTGCAAGGGCAGGTCGAAAACGGTCAGCTCGCCGGCAAAATAGGCCCGCAGCTGCGCCAGCGCCCGCGCCAGCAGCACCGTGTGCCCGGTGGCCTCTGCCGACCAGGAGAGCCGCACGATGGCGCCATCGCGTTCCGTCACGCTGAGCGCGCCGACCGGGGTTTCAAGACTGGCTGATATCACGCTGCTGCCCTCCGCATGGCTGACTGCCACTGTCCTGTGTGCCGCCGCGGGATGCAAGCGGGCTCTGTGCTGTTAACACTTCGTTAACCAGTCCTAAGGAAACCTCACCGTATTGCATCAAATTAGAATAAAGTGAGTTTCAAGAACGGAACTAAGGGTAATCAAATGCTGTCTGCAGTCTCCAGCACCGCCAGCCTGTACAATAGCATGAAACAGATGCAGGACGCCTACCAGCGCCAGCCCGCCATTGCCGAAGCCGGCGGCCAGCCGGCGGATGTACCGCTGGCCGATGGCGTTGCCCAGGGCCACGCCCGCAGCGTGGCGCGCGACCAGGCGCTGAGCGGCGAACGCCCGGACGCGCTGACCCCGCAGTATATCGGCCCGGCCCGCGAAGCCGCCCGTACCGAGGCGCTGAACCTGAAGCAGATGAACGGCCTCGACATGGCGGCCTATTACATGGATCTGGCCAATGGCTGCCAGGCCGGGCCGAAACCTGCCAGCGTTCTGGCCGCAGAAGCCAATTACCTGGCGGCCCGCAAGGCCTATTGATCCCGCGGGCCGGGAACAGCCGCTATTGCAGCTGCGCCCAGAACAGCTCCAGGTGGCGCGACATGATCTCCTCAAACCGGCCGCTGCCGCGCAGCTTCTGCAGGCCCGCGTTGATCCGGTAGAGATGGGTGGTGCCGCGCCAGTGGCGCTTGGAGATCACCACATGCAGCCCCTCCTCCGACAGCGGTTTTTCCAGCGGCACAACCGTGTCGCGCAGATCCTCCTGAACGATGGTGTTGGCGCCCAGGAACAGGTTGACCGCGGCGGCGTCCACCTGCCCCTCGGCCACCATGCGGAAACAATCGCCCGGGGTTTCCGGCTGCACCAGGGTGATCTTGCCGTCCTCCAGCCAGCGGCGGCCGGCGCGGTTCAGGTCATGGGTGAAATAACCCGCCGGGCGGCACAGGGTGCGGCCTTCGACATCTGAATCCGCATCATAGGCAAATCCGCTGTCCGCCCGCACGAACAGCATGATCGGCATGGTCATCACCGGCTCGGAGAAGTGGAAATTCACACAGCGCTCGTTGCCCGGCTCGGCCGCGCAATCGGGCTTCAGCCAAGGAAAGCCCATGTCGAATTCCTTTTTGTCCAGCATCGGGAACAGATGCTGGGACCAATCATCCTCCCAGCTCACCGAATAGCTGACCGGCGAGGGTGCCAGTTCCAGCGCCGCGTTGACCAGCTCGGTCACCATCCCCTGCCCCGGCAGGCTGCGGTCGGTGAACGGCGCATAGCCGCTGCCGGTGAGCAGGGTCAGCTCTGCCTTTTCCTGGCGCAGCGGCGTGGCGTCCGGCGCCGTCGCCCCGGTGATGCAGGGGATAAACAGCTTGCGGCCCGGCAGCACCGTGGCGCCCGCCAGCAGTTTCTGGTTGCGGTAATAGACCAGCGTCCAGCGTTCGCGGTCGCCATAGTGGATCTCGGCGATTGTGAACAGCGTGTCGCCGGGCTGGGCCACATAGTCGACATCGCAGATCGCCCAGGCCGCGGCAGGGGCAAAACTCAGCGCCGCCGCCAGCTGCAGGATCCGTGAAAAGAACCGTTTCATGGACTATCCTCCTCAGAAGCCGGCCCAGATCCTGGCCATATGATCTTCGATAATCGCCTGATAGCTGCCATCCTCCTGGATGCCGCGCAGGCCGCCATTGATCATGGTCAGCATCTGTTCTGCCTGCGGGTGCGACTTGTGCACCACCACATGCAGGCCTGCGACCGACAGCGGCTGCGGCAGAATGGTGATTTGCTCCTCCAGCCCATGGTCCTTGATCGCGGTGCGGCCGGTGAATTCGTTCAGCGCCACCGCGTCGGCCCCGCCTTCCAGCACCATGTCAAAGCAGTCCTTGACGCTGTCCGGCTGCTTCAGGGTGATCTTGCCGTCCTGCAGCCAGTTGCGGCCGTTTTCATCCAGGTCATGGGTGAAGTAACCGGCCGGGCGGCACAGGGTCTTGCCCTCGATATCCGTGTCCTGGGCAAATTGAAACGGTTTGGAGCTGTCCGCGAACAGCAGGATCAGCATCTCGAACATCGGCTCGGAGAAGTGGAAGTTGGCGCAGCGGAAATTGTCCGGATCCGCGGCGCAGTCCGGCTTGTACCAGGGGAAACCGAGGTCCAGCAGCGCATTGGACAAGAGCGGCTCCAGATGTGCCGACCAGTCGTTGACCCAATGGATCGAGTAGCCTTCCTTGGGGGCCGCTTCGCCCATTGCTGCGTCGACCACCTCGTTCAGCAGGCCGCCGTTATGCGCCGCCTTGGCAGTGAAGGGGGCAAAGTCATCGCCGGTCAGCAAGTTGATCCGCTTGCGCACCGCGGCATTGCCCGGCTGCACCTTGACCGGCACCGCCGCGACCGGGGCGGAGGCAGAGATTTCCTTGCCGCCCGGCAGCCCCAGGGGCAGGCCCTCGAGGCAGGCCAGCGACAGTTTCATGCCGACGCGGATGGCGTTCGGCTTGGGACCGATCTTGTCGATGTTGCGGTTATGGATGGCGCTCCACTTGCCCGCATCTTTGTACAGTTTGTCAGCAATCACCGACAGGCTGTCGCCGGATTGCACGGTATAGAACCCGCCGCAGGTTTCGGCAGCGGCAGATGTGGCTGCAAGGCCGAACAGGCTCATGGCAGCGGCAGCGATGGTCTTCTTCATAGTCCCCCCGGAAGTCTTTTGCACCGCAGCCTGTTCCGGCCTGCGGCGCCCGTTCATCTTGTTGATTGATTTTGCCCGGCGCCGCATGCGGCTGCGCATGGCTGCAAGCGCCGGGTGCGCCTCCGGCGCTGCCGCCGGAGCAGATTTTAAAGGTCAGTTGCCGACAAACAGCGTCAGCAGCGTTGCCGTGTCGACGCGCCCGTCCGCGCCGATCAGGCTGGCGGGCACGGTGATCTCCTGGCGCTCATAGGCGCCGTTCACCAGCTGGTCGATATAGGCCTCCGACTGCCCCTGGGCGGCGGCGGCCATCACCATCTTGAACAGCGCAGTGCCCTCGGCCGGTGCGGCGGGCGGCAGGGCCGCGGCCTCCGGCTCGGCCTGCTTGTTGCGCAACGCCGCCAGCGTTCCGGCAGTGATACGGGCCACCAATGCGTCTTCGCCGCTGGCATCCGCCGGTTCCTGCGCTGCTGCCTGCGCCGCCCCAGCGGGCAGCAGGGCGCCGGCAGGCGCGGTTTCTGCGGCCTCCGCCTGCGGGGTTGCAGCAGCAGCCTCCTCCTCAGCGGTGCCGCCGCCGAACTGGAAAAACAACAGCATGGCCGACGCCGCCGCCAGACCTGCCGCGGCCAGGCCCAGCTTTGGCAGCGCGCTGCTGGTTTCGGCCTGGGCCGGCGCAAAGGGCTGCGGCTCTGGCAGGGATGTGCGGCTCTCCGACGAAGCGGCCGGTTTTGCCGCCTTCCGGGCAGCAGCAAAGCGCCCTGCCGCGGCCGGCTTTTGCCCCGCTGCGGGCTGCTTGGGGGCCAGGGCGGGCTTGCCAGGCTTGGCGTCTTTGACCGCAGCAGGTTTCCCGGCGGCAGATTGCGGCTTGCCAGATGCGGATTTGGCGGGTTCCGCTTCCGCCGGCGCCGCCCTGGCCTGACCGCCCGCGGCATCCGCGTCAGCGTCCTGCCCGGCGCTGCTGGCAACCAGCCCGATTTTCATGTTCTTCGGCGCCGATACCCCTTCAATCCGGACTGCCGTGCCGCGCGTCTTCCCCGGCTCATCCGCCGGTTGCGCGTCCGCTTTCAGCTTCAGCATTGAAAACTGCCCCCCTGCTCCATGCCATGTTTCGAACTCACGGCTGAATATCTTCATGGAATTAACAATTTTTTAACCACTTGTGGAAAACCGGTCAACATCTAGAGGAATCTAAATAGGGCTGACACAAGGCCACACCCGGAAAAAGTGCAGGAAATACCGTAACAATAGCGCAAAACAACAACGCCCGGCGATGAGGCCGGGCGTCGCAAACACTTTAAAGCTGAAGAAGGCAGGTTATGCCAGGGCGCTGTCGCAGCGGCTGCATACACCCTCGTGGTTGTGGTTTCCCACATCCGGCAGGATCTTCCAGCAGCGCTGGCACTTGCCGCCCTCCGCCTTTTCGAACACGACGGAAACGCCATCCACCTCCGGCATGCGGAAGGCTTCGGCAGGCGCCGGGTCGCCGGTCAGCAGGATGTCCGAGGTGATGCAGACATCGGCAAAGTTCACCGACTTCAGCGCCTCCAGCGCTTCGCCGTCACGCACATGCACCACCGGAGCGGCCTCCAGCGAGGCGCCGATCACCTTGTCGGTGCGCTGCACCTCCAGCGCCGCCGTCACCACCCGGCGGGCCTGGCGGATCTTCGACCATTTGGCAGCCAGCGGTTCGTTCAGCCAGTCGGCCGGCGTGTTGGGGATGTCCTGCAGATGCACCGAAGAGCCCTCGCCCGGGTATTTCTCCAGCCAGACCTCTTCCATGGTGAAGACCAGGACCGGCGCCAGCCAGGTGGTCAGGCGGTGGAACAGGATGTCCAGCACGGTGCGCGCCGCACGGGCGTTCAGCGTGTCACCGTCGCAGTAGAGCGCGTCCTTGCGGATGTCGAAGTAGAAGGCCGACAGGTCCACGGTGGCAAAGTTGAAGACCGCCGAGAACACACCCTGGAAATCAAAGGTCTGATAGCCGGTGCGCACCTTGTGATCCAGCTCTGCCAGACGGTGCAGCACCCACTGCTCCAGCTCCGGCATATCCGCAGGCTCCACCCGCTGGTCTTCGGTGAAATCCCCCAAGGAACCCAACAGGAAGCGCATGGTGTTGCGCAGGCGGCGGTAGCTGTCGGCGGTGCCTTTCAGGATCTCCGGTCCGATCCGCTGGTCGGCGGTGTAGTCGGTCTGGGCCACCCACAGGCGCAGGATGTCGGCGCCGTACTGCTTGACGACCTCGTCCGGCACGATGGTATTGCCGAGCGACTTGGACATCTTCATGCCCTTCTCGTCCAGCGTGAAACCGTGGGTCACCACATTGCGGTAGGGCGCCCGCCCCTTGGTGCCGCAGGCCTGCAGCAGCGAGGAGTGGAACCAACCCCGGTGCTGGTCGGTGCCTTCCATATAGACGTCCGCAATGCCGTCCTCGGTGCCGTCCTCGCGGTCGCGCAGCACAAAGGCATGGGTCGAGCCGGAGTCAAACCACACATCCAGCACGTCGAACACCTGGTCATAGGCGTCCGCATCGACAATGCCGCCCAGCACCTTGGCCTTGAAACCCTCGGTGTACCAGACGTCGGCACCGTGCGCCTCGAACTCGGCTACGACACGCTTGTTCACCTCTTCATTGCGCAACAGGAAGTCCGCATCGGTCGGCAGCGCGCCCTTCTTGGTGAAGCAGGTCAGCGGCACGCCCCAGGCGCGCTGACGCGACAGCACCCAGTCCGGGCGGCTTTCGATCATCGAGAACAGGCGGTTGCGCCCAGTCTGCGGCCACCATTTCACCAGCTCGTCGATGGAGCGCAGCGCGCGGGTGCGGATGGTGTCGCCCATCTCGCCCATGCCGTCGTCCATCTTGCGGTCAACGGAGGCAAACCACTGCGGCGTGTTGCGGTAGATGATCGGCGCCTTGGAGCGCCAGGAATGCGGGTAGCTGTGCTTGATCTTGCCGCGTGCCAAGAGGCCGCCGACCTCAACCAGCTTGTCGATCACCGCCTTGTTGGCATCGCCCTCGCCGCCTTTGCGCGACAGGATGAACTTGCCGCCAAAGAACGGCAGATCGGCGCGGAAGGAGCCGTCGTCCATCACGTTGTAGGTGATGACCTGCTCCAGCATGTTCAGGTCGCGGTAGAGCTCGAATTCCTCCATACCGTGGGACGGAGCACAGTGCACAAAGCCGGTGCCTTCGGTGTCGGTCACGAAACCGGCGGCGCGGAAATCGCGGATATCGTCCCATTCGCCATTGCCACCCTCGGCGCCAGCCAGCGGGTGGGTCAGGGAAAGAGTACGAAGTTCCTTCTCGGTGACTTGCCGAACCTTGCGATATTGATCTTCGCCCAGACGTGCTCGCTTAAAAACATCCGCCGCGAGATTGTCGGCCAGAATGTACTTCTCGCCTACAGCGGTCCAGCACTCCTCCGGAGTGCCGGTAACTTCATAGAGGCCATAGTCAATCTCTTCGCCATACACCACTGCCTTGTTCGACGGCATGGTCCACGGTGTGGTGGTCCAGATCACAACATTGGATCCGACCAGTTCTGCCGCCGCACTGGTGAGGCGCGCTTTTTCCTCTTTCCACTGCTCATGCAAATCGTCGCCCGCGACAACAATTGCACCCAGCTTTTCTGGATCAGACGCGGCCACCTTGAATTTCACCCAGATGGTGAAGCTTTCCTTGTCGTGATACTCCACCTCGGCCTCGGCCAGCGCGGTTTTCTCGACCGGCGACCACATCACCGGCTTGGAGCCCTGATACAGCGTGCCGTTCATCAGGAATTTCATGAACTCGTCTGCGATGACCGCCTCGGCGTGGTAGTTCATGGTCAGATACGGGTCATCCCAATTGCCGGTGATGCCCAGACGCTTGAACTCCTCGCGCTGGATGTCGACCCAGCTGTCAGCAAAGGCGCGGCATTCCTGGCGGAATTCCACAACCGGCACCGCATCCTTGTTCTTGCCCTTCTTGCGGTACTGCTCCTCGATCTTCCACTCGATCGGCAGGCCGTGGCAGTCCCAGCCCGGCACGTAACGGCTGTCAAAGCCCATCATCTGATGCGAGCGGACGATCATGTCCTTGATGGTCTTGTTCAGCGCGTGGCCGATGTGCAGGTGGCCGTTGGCGTAAGGAGGGCCGTCATGCAGGGTGAAAGGCTTGCGCTCCGCGTCGCCGCCCTTGGCCGCGGCGGCTTTCTCGCGCAGCTTGTCATAGACGCCGATCTGCGCCCAGCGCTCCAGCCAGCCGGGCTCGCGCTTGGGCAGGCCCGCGCGCATCGGGAAAGCGGTTTTGGGCAGGTTCAGGGTGTCTTTATAGTCAGGCGTCTGAGGCGTGTCGGCGCACATGTGCTGCGTCCTTCGGATGATCAAGGTCGGAAATGGGGATATTCGGTTCGGCGCGATGGCTCAAGCGCCTTTGCCCGGCGGCTCAATGGTTTCAGAGCGCCGGGGATATAATTCGAATAATGATGGCCTCGAAGTGGGACATGAATGGCCTTATAGGCCGGAGCAGCCAGAGGGTAAAGCGGCAGATGCGGGGCATTTCGCAGAAGGGCCCGCTAGCGCACCAGCCATATCCCGAGATCCGGTCGTGCCAGCATCAGCCAGACAATGGCCAGCACCGCGGCGAAGGCTGGGAAACCGCAGGCAAACCAGACCGCAAACAAGCGGTGATAGCGGGCGGGAAGTGCTTTGCCCGATTCTGCTGCCGCCCGCGCCAGGTCGCGCAGGCGCAGCTGGATCCAGACCACCGGCAGCCAGAAAGCACCGGTCAGCACATAGAGGATCAGCGACAGCGCCAGCCAGCCTTCGCTCAGCGGCCAGCCCAGCCGCCAGGCCAAAAGCCCGCCGGTGATGGGCTGCACGACCACCGCTGTAGTCGTGAACAGAAGATCCGCCAGCACCACCACGCTTGCGGTATGGGCAATCAGAAACGCATCGCGGGTGCGGTGCGCCATCAGCATGAAAAAGGCAATCCCTGCGCCAGTGCCCAGCAGCACGCAGGCGCCGGTCACATGCAGCCAGCGCAAGATCAGGTCCAGGTCCATCACAGCGCTCCTGCAGCAATTGATGGGTGATCAGCGCCAGCAGCAGCCCCGGCAGCACCTTGACCAGCGGCCCCAGCGGATCCGCCCACATCTGCGGCGCAACCAGGCTGGCGGCTATCAGATAGATCAGCGACACCGTTGCCATGCCGAGGCAGGCGCGTGCCGCCCAAGGGCGCCATAGGATTGCCGCCCCCAAGGCGATGTCTGCAAACGACCAGAACACCACGCTGGCCTTTGCGATGAAACCATCCCAGCCCTGGCCGGCCAGCACATGGGCAGCGGCCTCCAATTGCCAGAGGCCAATCATGCCGGAGGCCAGCCAGAACAGGCTCAGCACCCCAACAGCAAAGGGCATCAGCAGGGCCATGCGGGCATCCAGCCGCTGCTCCCTCCCTGACGGCAGCGCACGCAGAATTTCTGGCAGCGGTGCCAGCCCTTGCCCCGCGGCCTGGCGGTAAGGCTCCGGATCGCCTTGGACACCGGAGCGGATCTCGGCTACCGCCGTGGACCGCAAGGGAGACCGCCAGCCCAGCCGCCCCAACCCATCAGCACAAGCCGTCACTGCAGGCAGCAGGAACCCGGGGAAGCGCAGCATCGTTTTGGGCGGAGCAAAGCCCAGCCAGTTGCGGGTGGCGGTGAGGACCTGCTCCAAGGTCTGCGGCTGATCTTCCACCAGATCGTAAATACCGGGCGGCAGGTCCTGCCGGACCGCAGCCACGACCGCCTGGGCCACATCGTCCATTCCAACGCATTGCACCGGTGCGTCTGCCAGCGCCACCGGCTGAACCAGCGGCACCGCCGCCAGCATCCGCAACAGCCGGGTGCCGCCAAAGGCACTCTGCCCGGTCACCAGCCCGGGCCGCAGGATATGCGCCTGCGCCCCGGATGCCAGTAAGGCCGCATCTCCGCGTCCCTTGCTGCGCATGAATTCCGTCGCGGCCCTGTCTCCGGCGCCGGCAGCCGAGAGCTGAACCACCCGGACACCCGGTTCCGCGCAGGCCTCGCCAAGCGCGGCAATGGCCGTGTGATGCACCGCCTCCAGCTCTCCTGGTGCCATGTCCTGCAGTATGCCCGCGCAGTTGACAACGGCATCCGCACCGCTCAGCAGCGGTGTCCAATCCGCCGCCCTGTTCAATTGCCGCAGATCCGCCTGCGCAAAGGGCACCCCAGGCAGCACCTGCGCGGCCTGCTTCGGGCTGCGGCCCAAAGCGGGCACACGGAACCCTTCTGCCCGCAGCGCCCGCACCACTTCTGCCCCGATGAACCCATAGCCTCCCAGCACCACGACCCGGCCGGATTTCTGCGCCATAAATCAATGCCTTTTAGCAAACCTCCCGCCCACCATAACGGCATTGCGCGCCGGTTCCAGCAGCGAGATGCCAAGCCGCGCTGCGGCAGATGCGCCCGGGCTCTTTTCCTTACCGCCGCTTCCGCTTATCTAACCGACCGGCGCATCAGACCGGAGTTCCCGATGACCCAGGCAGACACCGCAAATCCGCTGGCGCGGTTCGAAATCACCGCCGCAGACATCTCGCGGGTGGTTACCGTCTTCTACGCGCGGGTGCGCAGCCATGACGTGCTGGGGCCGGTCTTTGCCGCCCATGTCACGGACTGGCCGGAGCATGAGGAGAAAATCGCCAGCTTCTGGCGCAACGCGATCCTGCGGGAGAAGAGCTATAACGGCAATCCGATGCGGGTTCATGTCAGCCGCCCGGACGTGAAGGCGGAGCATTTTCCGGTCTGGCTGGGACTGTTCCACGAGGTGCTGCGCGCCGAGCTGCCAGAAAAGACCGCGCTGCAATGGGGTGCCTTGGCGGACCGCATTGGCGAGGGCTTCCGCACTGGTGTCGTTGCGATGCGCCAGCCCAAGGACCAGCCGCCGAAACTGTTCTGATCCCGCGCAGCGGAGCGCTCCCGCGCCTGGCCGCTGTCCGGCTGCGCCGGACAGCCGCAGCAGGCTTGGGCAGGGCTCATGCTGCGCATGAGCCTGGCGCCCCCCTTCAGGGCGCCTTTGAGAACAGCCCGGCCAGCGCCCGCTGCACCACCTTGCGGGTGCTGGGCTTGCGCCCTTCGGAGAACGGCATCGGGCGGCAGACCTCCATGGCGGCAATCCCCACCCGCGCCGACAGGGCGCCGTTGACCAGCCCCTCGCCAAACCGGCGGGAGAGTTTCGACAGCACCGAACCGCCCAGCACCGGCTCCAGCAGGTCATCGCCTGCGGCGACGGCGCCGGTGGCGGCAAGATGCGCCAGCACCGCGCGGGTGAGGCGCCAGGAGCTGAAGACCCCGGGGCGGCCGCCATAGATGCCTGCCACCCGGCGGATCATCCGCAAGCTGGAGACCAGCGCCGTCAGCACATCCGCCAGCGCCATCGGCACCAATGCGGTCACCGTGGCAACCTGCCGGGCCGCGGCCTCGACCTCGCGCAAGGCGAGGGCATCGAGCGGCACCAGCAGCTCTTCCTCTGCCAGCCGCAGGAGGGCATCGCCATCCATCACCTCAGCCTTCAGCTCCGCCAGACGGGCCTGGTTCCAGGTGAGATCCTCGCGGCCGGCGTAAAAGGCTTCCAGCCGGGCAGCGAAACGGCGGGCCTCCTCCAGATCCCGGCATTCCCCCGCCGCATGGCGCAGCGCATCAACCCGGCGCAGCCGCGCCAGCGCCGCCAGCTCGCGCAGGGCCATCAGCAGCGCCATCAGCGCCAATGCCGCCAGGCCTGCGCTCACTGCCCAGCCCAGAACCGGGAACCGGGTGATCAGCCCGGTTGCAAAATCCCAGGCCGCGACCGAGGCCATGGCGCCGGCAACCGCCGCCAGCAGCGCCCAGAACCAGCGGGTCAGCCGCGACGGCCTGCGGGCGGCCAGACGCGCCGCCTGCTCCATCGCCGCGGGGCGTTCTGCCGGAACAGGCACCTCGGGCACCGGCGGCGCCTCGGCCACCGGCGGCGGTGCGGCCTCCTCTTCCAGGTCGAACAGGACAGGCTTCTTGCTCACGCCGCAGCCTCCTGTGCTGCACGCCACTCATAGGTGATATCCGGCAGGCCCTCCTCGTTGTTTGAGCCGTCACCGCGTCCGGTCTCGGCAAAGCCTTCGCGCCGGTAGAACCGCTGGGCGCGGATATTGGCCTCAAACGTATTGAGGGTGAGCCGCGGCGTAGCAGCCTTGGCCGCGTCCAGAAGCGCCCGCCCTGCCCTCTGGCCGCGGGCTTCCGGCGCCAGGTAGAGAGAGCAGACCTCTTCTTCCTTGCGCGCCAGAAAGCCCTGGATGCGCCCGTTCCGCTCAGCCACGGTCACCCAGCCGCGGTCAATCATCATGCCGCAGAAAAAGATCACTTCAGCGGCAGTATAAAGCTTGGGCATCCACTCGGTATCCTGCTGAAAGCGGTACAGAATATCGCCCACGGCCCCGGCGTCGAGCGGGTTGGCGGGGCGCAGGGAGAAGGTCACAGGGCATCTCCGATCAGGAATTCGGCGGCGCGGTCGAGGCGGATATGCGGCGGGCCGCTGCCGTGTTTCAGGGTAAGCGGCGCAGGCGCAAAGGCCATCGTCTGGTAGCCGCCCTCCAGCCAAGCCTCCGCCCCTTGCCGCGCCGGGGTGAGCAGCTGTGCCGGATCCTCCGGCAAAGCACCAGGATAAAAGGCCGCCTGCTTGCCGCTGTCCAAGAGGGTGCCGCGCACGCAGGGCAGGTCCTGGCCGTTGTGGGCGCGCATCTCCTCGGTGGTGGTGCGCAGCGAGGCCATGGCCAGCGCCGCCGTCTCCGCTCCGGCAAAGCGGGCGCGGTCCTGTGCTTCGCGGGTCAGCGCCTCGATGATGGCGGTCATCGCCTCGTGCTGGACGTGGTGCAAATGATCGGCCTTGGTGGCGGCAAAGAGGATTTTCTCCACCCGCTTGCCGCCCAGAAGCCTGGTCAGGAAATGGTTCCGACCCGGCTTGAAGGCGCTGAGGATGTCCGCCATCGCGTGGCGCAGATCCTCCACCGCCTGCGGGCCGGAATGGATCGCCGAAAGCGCATCGACCAGCACCACCTGGCGGTCGATACGGGCGAAATGATCACGGAAAAAGGGTTTCACAACCTTGGACTTATAGGCCTCAAAACGCCGCTCCATCTCACGCCAGAGGCTGCCACGCGGCGCGCCGGGGCCGGGGGGCAAAGGGGCAAAGGTCAGCGCCGGCGAGCCTGCCAGATCGCCAGGCAGCAGGAAGCGGCCTGGGGTGCAATCGTAAAAACCGGCCGCGCGGGCCGCATTCAGGTATTTGGTGAACCCCGCCGCCAGGGCCAGGGCCTGCGGCTCGTCATGCGTCTCCGCAGGGACCGCCTGGGCATTTGCCGCCAGAAAAGCCTGGGCCTGCGGACGGTTTGCAATACGGGCAAGCACATCCTGCGACCACTCCGCATAAGATTTATCCAAGAGCGCCAGGTCCAGCAGCCATTCGCCCGGATAGTCGACGATATCCAGATGCAGGGTGCGCGGCCCCTGCCAGCCCGACAGCAGGCCGGCGGGCCGCACCTTCAGACTGAGACGCAGCTCCGACACCGCCCGTGTGCTGTCAGGCCAATGGGGTGACGGCCCGGTCAGCGCCGCAACGTGGTTTTCATAGTCAAAGCGCGGCACGGTGTCGTCCGGCTGCGGCTGCAAAAAGGCGGCCTCGATCCGCCCCTCACGCGCGGCATTGAGCTGCAGCATCCGGTCCCGGTCCAGCAGGTTGGCCACCAGCGAGGTGATGAACACCGTCTTGCCGGAGCGCGCCAGCCCGGTAACCCCCAGCCGCAACGGCCGGTCGAACAGCGCCGCCGAAACACCGCTGGCGGCGCTCTCCACGCTGCTCATCACCCCGTCTGCAAGGGAGGTTAACACCAAGGCCCTGATCCTGCTCTGTTCTTGCTGACTGCAAGATAGGCAGCACGCCTGCGGGTTACCAGAGCGCGACAGGGACTTGCCCCGCCGCTGTTGCATTGCTACTTGGCCGCCCATGCCGCGTTTTGCTTTGAAAGTCGAATACCACGGGAAGCCTTTTGCCGGCTGGCAAAGGCAGAAGGACCTGCCCTCGGTGCAGGGTGCGATCGAGGCTGCGCTGGCGAAGCTGGAGCCGGGCGAGCACACCATAGCCGCCGCCGGACGCACCGACACCGGCGTGCACGGGCTGGGCCAGGTGGCGCATTGCGACATGGCCAAGGACTGGGACCCGTTCCGCCTGTCGGAGGCGCTGAATTATCACCTGAAACCCGATCCTGTGGCGATCGTGGATTGCGCCCGTGTCGACGATGACTGGCACGCGCGGTTCTCGGCGGTGGAGCGGCAGTATCTGTTCCGCATCCTGATCCGCCGCGCGCCGGCCACCCATGACGCGGGCCAGGTCTGGCAGCTGAACCATGATTTGGACGCGGACGCCATGCAGGAAGCGGCCAACTATCTGATTGGCAACCATGATTTCACCACCTTCCGTTCTTCGATCTGCCAGGCGGCGAGCCCGGTCAAGACGCTGGACGAACTGCGGGTGGAGCGGGTGCAGGGCTTCTCCGGGCCGGAGATCCATTTCCACGTGCGCGCCCGCAGCTTCCTGCACAACCAGGTGCGCAGCTTTGTCGGCACCCTGGAGCGGGTGGGCGCCGGCGCCTGGGCCCCCGCTGATGTGAAGGCCGCGCTGGAGGCCCGCGACCGCGCCGCCTGCGGGCCGGTCTGCCCCGGGCACGGGCTCTATCTGGCGCGGGTCGGCTACCCCGGCGATCCCTTCGCCTGACCCCCGCAACCGGCCAGGTGCATTGCGTGCACCGCCTGTACACCGCCTGTGCACCGGCCTGCCGCAATTCCCGGCTTTACACGGCGGCGGCAGCCGTGGCTAAGTCCGCCGGATACAGGCCAACTGAGGGAGAAAGCAGCATGGCGCTTCTGGTCAACGCCGGATTCGGCAACTGGTACACGGATGAGGAACTGGCAGCAGAGCTGCAGGCGCTGGCACCGGAACTGGACATCCGCCCGTCAAGCGAACCCGGCGATCTGGCAGCGGTCACCATGCTGGCCACCACCGTGCTGCAAGACGGGCTGCCGGAACAGCTGCCGAACCTGCAGCTGGTGCAGAAACTGGGCGCGGGCGTCGACAGCATCGTCGCCCACCCCAGCCTGCCGCCGCATGTGCGCGTCACCCGGCTGAAGCCAAACGAGCCGGCGCATGAGATCGCGGAATACTGCCTGTCTTACGTGCTGCACGGCCAGCGCAACATGGCCCGGCACGAGGCCTCGCAAAAACGCAGCGCCTGGGAGCCGCTGGCACCGAAACGCCCAACACACACCACCGTCGGCGTGCTCGGCCTCGGCCATATCGGCGGCATGACGGCAAGGCTGATGCGGGACCTGCGGTTCCGGGTGCTGGGCTGGAGCCGCTCGCCCAAGGAGATCGAAGGTGTTGACTGCCGCCACGGAGAGGCCGCGCTGCTGCAGATGCTGGGCGAATGCGACTATGTCTGCGCCATCCTGCCCTCAACCCCGGCCACCCGCCATTTGATGAATGCGGAAACGCTGGCGGCGATGAAGCCCGGTGCGGTGCTGATCAACGCCGGCCGCGGCGACCTGATTGACGAGGCCGCTCTCATCACCGCCCTGGACAAGGGCACCCCGGGCCGCGCTGTGCTGGATGTGACCAGCCAGGAGCCGCTTCCTGCAGAGAGCCCGCTCTGGACCCATCCGGGCGTCACCATCACCCCGCATGTCTCGGGCTGGCACCTGGGCGATGCGATGAAGGATGTGGTGGAAAACTACCGCCGCCTTCAGGCGGACGAGGCACTGTTGCACGAGGTCGACCGCCAGCGCGGCTACTGACGGGGCCTGCGGCAGAGCGCCCCTGCTTCTTCTGGCCAAAAAATATCCCCGCCGGAGGCACCGGCTTTTCCTTTGGGAAAAGCCGGATTCCTGCACGGGCAACAGGATCAGCCGATGAAATCCTTGTCAGCCGGCCTCATCCATGTAATCGTCCATCGGCGACAGATCCGACGGCTTCAGCTTGAAGAACCAGGCGCCGCCTTCGGGGTCCTCGTTCACCTTGCCGGGATCATCGGCCAGGGCTTCGTTCACCTCGACCACCTCGCCGTCCAGCGGCGCCAGGATGTCCGAGGCGGCCTTCACGGATTCAATCACCACGATCTCGTCATCCTTGGACACTTCGGTGCCCGGCTCCGGCAGCTCGACATAGACCACCTCACCCAGCTGCTCGGCGGCGTGGGCGGTGATGCCGACAGTGATCAGATCGCCTTCGGGCAGCAGCCACTCGTGTTCCTCGGTGTATTTCATGTTTCTGTTTTCCCTTAGAAAATCACAGGTTTGATAAGTGTCTTGGCCGCCGGAGTGGCGCCGCAGGAAACAGAGGCGCAGCGCGCCGCCCTCTGCATACGCGGGCATACGCTAGCAACGGCCTCCGCCCCCGATCAAGACGGCAATTCCCGCTTCCGGCAAGTTTTTTGCAGCCCCTGCCCGCCCCGCGGAGGCTCAGAACAGGTTGAAATACTCCGCTTGCTCCCATTCGCTGACGGTGTCCAGATAACGCTCCCATTCGAACCGCTTGAGATGGTGCAAATAGGCCGCCGCGTCTTCGCCCAGCGCCTCGCGGCACAGGGCGGAACCTGCAAAGGCCGCCAGCGCCTGGCCCAGCGAGCGCGGCAGTTTTTCACTGTCCTCGCTGTAGGGCGACAGCGTGGGCCGCGGCGCTTCCAGCCCTTCGGCGAGGCCTGCCGAGCCTGCGATGATCTGCGCCGCCAGCGCGTAATACGGGTTGGCGGAACTGTCCGGGGCCCGGTTCTCGATCCGGCTGGCGGGGTCAAGGGGATGCATCAGCGCCCGCAGCATGGCGCCGCGGTTGTCCTCGCCCCAGCCGATCCGGTTCGGCGCCAGCTGATAGGGCAGATAGCGCTTGTAGCTGTTCACCGTCGGCGCAATCAGCAGCGAGGTCTCTGCGGCGTGTTTCAGCAGCCCCGCCATCCAGGCACTGGCGGGCGGCGTCAGCATCCCTGCCGTTTCCGGCATGAACAGGTTGCGCCCCGTGGCCAGATCCTGCAGCGATTGATGCACATGCCAGCCGTTGGCCATGGCGTTATCCAGCCGCGGCTTGGCCATGAAGCTGGCGTGCAGCCCATTGCGGGCGCAGACCTCCTTGACCATGGTGCGGAACATCACCATCGCATCGGCCTGCGCCATGGCGCCATCGGGGGCAAAGGTGAACTCGACCTGGCTGGGGCCCATCTCGATCTCGACCGAGCGCACCGGCAGCCCCAGTTTCTGAGCATTGCGGCGCAGCAGGTCCAGCACCCCCTCCACCTCGCCATAGCGGGTTTCGGTCAGATACTGATACCCCTGCATCAGGTTGCGGGTCTGCACCGGCGCGCCGGGGCGGCCGGCCTGTTCATGCGCGGCGGATTTGTCCGCCAGCTCGAAGATGTGGAACTCGACCTCCAGTCCGAAGGTCGCCGCCATCCCCTGCGCGGCCAGCCGCGCCACCTGCCGTTGCAGCACAGTGCCGGAGGCAAAGGGGATCGCCCGCCCGTCCTGATAGACCGGCTCGCAGAAGATCCAGGCAGAATGGCCGGACCAGGGCAGCGCCCGGTAGGTGTCAGGGCGCGGCACCAGCAGCACGTCGCCCGCCCCCTGCATCGGCCCCGCCAGCCCGCTGCCGCCCTCCCAGACCGGAAAGGCGGTGCGGTGGGAGGTGTCTTTCAGCAACAATGTCGCGGGCACGTTCAACCCGCGCTCAAAGATGCTGGCAAAAGCCTCTGCCATCACCGTCTTGCCGCGCAGCAGCCCGTGCTGATCGGGGAACAGCACGCGCACCGTCTCGATCCCGTCGAATTGCGCGCGGGCGGCGATCTCGGCGGCCTTGCGGCAATCCTCAGGAGTCAGCAGCCCCAGACGGGCCAGTTTGCCGGATGTGAAATCTTGCGCCATGGGCGGCCTCTTGGATAGCGAGCGGTTTGAAATTGCACCACAAATGCCCCCCGCGTCCAGCGTGGCAGCGGCATTTGCCGCATCTGGCTGCGCATTCCCCTAACAGTGCCGGATTTGCGCCTTGACAGCGTTCAGCAAGCGCACATTGTGTGCAGCATTCGCACAATAGCCGCCAATCCGCGCGGCAGCAATTTCAAGTGACAGCAGGCAGCAGATGACGGTTTCGGAGCAGGACAGGAATATTTCTTCAAGCTTTGCCAAGGGGCTGGCGGTGCTGGCGGTGTTTGACGCCGCCACCCCCAGCATGACCCTGGCCGAGATCGCAAGGCGCAGCGGCCAGGACCGCGCCACCGCCCGCCGGGGGGCGCTGACACTGGTGCAGGCAGGCTACCTGCGCCAGGACGGGCGGATGCTGTCGCTGACCCCGCGGGTGCTGGCACTGGCGGGCGGGTTCCTGCAGGCCAACCAGTTCGGCCGCAAGGTGCAACCCGTCCTGAACCGCCATGCGCGGCAGCTGGAGGTCGAGGTGACCCTGGCGATGCTGGACCAGAACCGGGTGCTCTTGCTGGCGCAATCCACCGTCGAGCATGGCCATATCACCTATGGCTTCACCGCCGGCTCGCATATCCCCTTGGCCCACACCAGCCTGGGGCGGATGCTGCTGGCCGGGCTGCCGCCCGAGGACGCCGCCGCCTTGCTGGCGGCAGAAGACCTGCCCCGCCACACCGAGCAGTCGCTGCAAGACCCCGCCGCCATTCTCGAACGGGCGGCCCAGGCCCGCGCGCAGGGCTATTGCATCACCGGCAGCGAGTTTGAGGCGGGCATCACCGGCTATGCGGTGCCGGTCTCCCGCCCGGGCAGCACGCCGGTGGTGGTGGGCAGCTCCGCGCCGCGCGGGCTGGCCCCCGAGGCCGATGCCGAACGGCTGCTGCGCGGGTTGCAGCTGTGCGCCGCCGAGCTGCGCCAGGCCGAGGCGGTAGATCATCTTTGACGTGTTTTGCGGAAAACCCTGCCTTGCAATGCCCCGGCCCGGCGCTAGGCTGAAGGCAGAGATTTCCGCAGGAGCCTTTCGATGATGAAACAGACTGCCCTGGCGGCCGCCCTCGCCGCCGCTCTCGCCGCCATCCCCGCCGTCCCGGCCCTGGCCAAGGGCGTGGAAGGCAAACAGGTGACCGTGCTGGGCCGCGACTGGCTGGTGGCACCGGTGGAGGACATTGCCGGCCGCTACAGCGCCACCCGGCTGAACCTGGAGCACCTGCCGTTCCGGCCGCCCGCGGTGCTGACAGCACGCCAGGCGGTCAGGGCCATGCGCGCGGCCACTGGCTGCAGCGTCAACCTGGACACCATGGTGCGCACCATCTCGGGCACCTATTACGCCCAGATGATCTGCCGCAAATAGGGGGGCCTCTGACGGTTCTCCGGTTTTACGGATTTTTCTGAAACATCCTCCCCGTGAAATGTGATCATTTTCCCGGGCGCACGGATTGAGCCGCCCCGGCGCGCCTGCCATAGATTGCCCATGAAACTTGCTATCAACGGATTCGGCCGCATTGGCCGCGCCATCCTGCGCCAGATTCTGACCACATCGCGCGGAGACGGCATCGAAGTGGTGCGGATCAATGATATCGCACCCTTGGACATGTGCGCCTATCTGTTCCAGTACGACAGCACGTTCGGCCCCTTTGCCCATCCGGTGGAGCACGGCGGCGATGCGCTGCAGGTGATGGGCCGCACCATCCCCGTCAGCCATGAGCCCGACCTGACCAAAGTGGACCTCAGCGGCGTCGATCTGGTGCTGGAATGCACCGGCATCGCCCGCACCTCGGATGTGGCGGAACGCGGCATCAAGGCAGGTGCCGGCAAGGTGCTGATCTCCGGCCCCTCCCCGGCCGCCGAGCTGACGGTGGTGCTGGGCGCCAACGAAGAACAGCTGGGCGACGCCCGCATCGTCTCCAACGCCTCCTGCACCACCAATGGCCTCACGCCGCTGGTCAAGCTGCTGGACGGCATCGCCGGCATCGACACCGCGCATATGACAACGATCCACTGCTACACCAACTCGCAGCCGATGGTGGATGCGCCGCGCGGCGATTTTGCCCGCTCGCGCGGGGGTGCCCAGTCGATGGTGCCGACCACCACCTCCGCCATGCATCTGATCGACGAGGTGCTGCCGCATCTGAAAGGCCGGGTCAGCGGCGCCGCGGTGCGGGTGCCGACCGCCAGCGTCTCGGCAGTGGATCTGGTGGCGCATCTGAAGACGCCGATGAGCGAAGCGGAATTCACCGCCGCCCTGCGCGAGGGGGTTGCCGCCTCCCAAGTGCTGGGCTGGACCGATATGCCGCTGGTGTCGTCGGATCTGCGGTCGCGGCCCGAGTTGCTGGTGATCGCCGGCCCCGAGACCCGCATGGCAGGCGATGCCCAGGTGCGGGTCTTTGGCTGGTACGACAATGAATGGGGCTTTTCGGCGCGGATGCTGGATGTAGCGCGGCTGATGGCCGGCTGATCCCGGGCTTTGCCCCCGGTTTCCCTGGCAGGCCCGCCGCTGGCGGGCTTTGCTATTTCTGCTTCTGGCGCCCCTGCCCGGACAGGCGCAGCCAGCGGAACATCAGCATCAGCGCCACCATGCAGACCGCCAGGCCGATGAGATCGCCCGCGGCATAGATGGCCATCACCGGCAGCTGGTCGCCCGGGAAGATCAGCCCGGAAAACACCAGCGACTGGCCGATGGAGTTGATCACGGAGGCAACAGCGCCTGCTGCCAGCAGCCATTTCCAATCCACCCGCCGCGCCTGCCCGGCACTCAGCGGACGCCCCAGCAGCCGCAGCAGCCCAAAGGCGGCCAGCGCCGACATGGCCCCCACCGCAATCGATTCCAGCAGCACCGGCTGCATCAGCTGGCGGATGCCGGCAGAGGTGAACATCAGCTCCGACAGAAAGGCGCCAGCAGCCAGCGGCAGCACCGCCTTCCAGCCGAACAGCCAGACGCTGAGCACCCGCACCCCATGCGGCAGGTAGGCCAGGCTGGCAAAGACGGTGAGTTCGGGCAGGAACAGCTTTTGCACCGGTGTCACACCCCAGGCGGTCAGCCCGTGGCAGATGATATAGACGGCGGTGATAACGGTAAAAACCTGCAGCCGGGACAGGACCAGGGAAACATTTATCATATACCCGGTGTAGTCGCAGCACACGGGCGCCGCAACCATATGTTGTAGCAAATAGGGGGGCTGGCGTCAGGGCGCTGCTGGGTCGAAACGGACCACGTAATGCTTGGCCCTGGTGCCGCCGGCCCGCTCCAGCACCCCCATTTCCAGCAGCGACTTCAGCGACCGGTGATAGGTCGCCTGGGCAATCCCCCGCACCAGGCGGTGGCTGCGGATCTGATCGGATTGCACCGGTGCGCCCGGGCTTTCGGTCAGCGCATGGGCCGCCAAAAGCACGTCCCGCTCAACCGGGCTGAGCCGGTCCAGGCCGATGTCGCGCTCCATTTGAAACAGCATGTCCCGCAGTTCGAATATCGATTTCAGCCTGTCCAAACCCTGTCCCCGCTTAACCGCAATCCGTTTCACTTACTAAAAATGATACCACGCAAAATTATCAAACTGACAATTATATAGACAGTAATATTCTGCGTGGTATCATTCCCGCCAGGCTTGGCTTCATGTGAGTGGTGGCTGCGCCTGACGTTAACCCAATGTAGCTTTGTTAATCAGTGCCAGCTCCGGCAGTTTTGGCTGCCGGAGCTGAACTGGATAGTACATTTTCCCTTCCGCTTGCCAAATCATATTTGCCGCCATTTGTTCCGCGCTGGCGCCAAACCGGCTGAATTGCGCCCAGCTGCGCCGCCTGCCTGGCGGCGGGGGCGCCGTGCGCGGCAATCCGCCGCTGCGGTGCCCGGGCAGGATCTTGGCGGAAAGCTGCCGCTTTGCCGGTTCCATCCCGCAAAATTCCCGTGCTAGGCTTGCCCACGGCGCCTGCTGCCCCGCCGGGCCAGGCCGGATTATTACGCCCGCGTCCGGGAGCAGACATGAATTTTCCCTACCGCCCGCGCCAAATGGCGCGCGCCGCTGCCTTCAGCCTCCTGACCCTGCTGCCGCCCGCTGCCTTTGGCGCCGAGACCGTGCTGCAAGCGCCCGGCGCCGGTGACGCGCTGGCAGAACGGCTGCGCGGCGCTTCTGCCTCAGTCGCGGCCAGCGGCGAGACCAACGTGCAGGAGCTGCTGGCGGCCGCGCTGTCGGATTACCGCACGCTGGTGCAGGTGCTGTATGACGCCGGTCATTTCTCGCCGGTGGTGAACATCCGTCTCGACGGGCGCGAGGCGGCGCGGATCCAGCCGCTGAACCCGCCCAAATCGGTTTCCAGGGTCGAGATCACTGTTCAGCCCGGACCGCGCTTTGCCTTTGGCGCGGCAGAGCTGGCGCCTTTCCCGCAAAACAGCGAGGTGAAGATCCCCGAGGGCTTTGCCCCAGGCCGCGGCCGGCACCGGTGTGATCCGCGATGCCGCGATTGCCGGCGTCAAGGCCTGGCGCCGCGCGGGCCACGCCAAGGCCACAGTGGCAGAGCAGAACATCACCGCCAGCCATGTGCAGGCCCGGCTGGACGCCCGGCTGCGGCTGGCGCCAGGGCCGCGGCTGCGCTTTGGCCGGATGCAGGTCACCGGCGAAACCACGGTGCGCGAAGACGCCATCCGCCGCATCGCGGGCTTCCCGGCGGGCGAGGAATTCCACCCCGATCTGGCCGCCAAATCCGCCACCCGGCTGCGCCGCACCGGCACGTTTTCGACCGTGGTCCTCAGCGAGGCGGAACAGCCCAACCCGGACGGCACCCTGGATTTCACCGCCCAGGTCGAAGACCTGCCGCCGCGCCGCCTGACCTTCGGCGCCGAAATCAGCTCTTCGGACGGGATCGAGCTGTCGGGCAGCTGGATGCACCGCAACCTGTTCGGCGCCGCCGAGAAACTGCGCATCGAAGCCCGCCTCAGCGGCATCGGCAGCAGCAACGACATTGACGGCCGCATCGCGGTGCGGCTGGACCGCCCCGCAGCGCTGGGGCCGGATGACCTGATCTTCTACCTCGCCGAGGCCGAACGGCTGGACGAGGAGCATTACACCGCCACCCAGGTGCTTGGCGCCATCGGTGCCCGGCGCACCTTCTCGGACATTTTCTTTGCCGAGGCCGCTTTGGGCGTCTCTTCCACCCTGGCAACGGATGTGTTCGGCAAGCGCCGGTTCAAATACCTGGCGGGCCGCATCCGCGCCGAATATGACGCCCGCGACAGCCGGGTGAACCCGGCCAACGGCTATTTCCTTCAGGCCGGCGCCACTCCTTTCATCGGCATTGACGGCAATACATCCGGCCTGCAGCTGAAAGGCGACGGGCGCGCCTATTACGGGCTGGGGGCGGAGGACCGGATCGTGCTGGCGGGCCGGCTGCAGCTGGGCTCGGTCATCGGCCCGTCGCTCAGCGATGTGTCCCCGACGCTGCTGTTCTTCTCCGGCGGCGCCGGATCGGTGCGCGGGCATGAGTTCCAGTCGCTGGGCGTGCCAGTGGGCGGCGGCACCGCGGGCGGGCGCAGTTTCCTGGCGCTGTCGGGCGAGCTGCGCGGCAAGGTCACCGACAAGATCTCGCTGGTCGGTTTCTATGACATCGGCTTGGTCGATGCGGACAGCTTTGTCTCCGGCTCCTCAGCCCGCCATGCTGGCGCAGGCCTGGGCCTGCGTTATGATGTGGCCGGCATCGGCCCGCTCCGGCTCGACCTCGCCTACCCCGTTGACGGCGGGTCCGAGGACGGGCTGCAATTCTACATCGGCATAGGACAGGCGTTTTGAAACACTCCCTCGCCTATGGTCTGGCCCTTGGCCTGGCCCTCACCCCCGCACTGGCGCAGGACAGCGCCGAGGAAAGCGGCGGCCTGCTGGTCGATTTCCTGGAGGACACGCTGTCCGGCGACAGCCGCTATATCACCGTCACCGGGCTCGAGGGCGCGTTTTCCTCTCAGGCCAGTATCGAAAAGATCACCGTGGCCGATGCGGGCGGCATCTGGCTGACCATCGAAGGCGCCGAGCTGGACTGGAACCGGCTGGAACTGCTGCGCGGCCGCTTCTCGGTCAACCAGCTGTCCGCCGAGCGCATCGCGGTCGAGCGCGCGCCGGAACCGGTGCCGCAGGACCCGGAGCTGCCCGCACCCGAGGCCGCCCCCTTTGCGCTGCCGGACCTGCCGGTCTCGATCGAGCTCGGCCAGATCAGGGCCGCCCGGATCGAATTGGGCGAGGCCCTGGCGGGCACGGCCGCCAGCCTCGCCGTCGAGGGATCGCTGAAACTGGCCGACGGCGCACTGGACACCAGGCTGGACGCCGCCCGGCTGGACAAGCCGGGCGACCACCTGCGGCTAGACGCAAGTTATGCCAATGAAACGCAGCAGATCACCCTGGACCTGGCGCTGCAAGAGGCTCCGGGCGGCTTGATCTCCCGCAGCCTGGACCTGCCGGGCCGCCCCGACCTGCTGCTGACCGCCAAGGGCGAAGGCCCGGTCAGCGATTTCACTGCCGGCATCAGCTTTGGCACCAATGGCACCGAACGGCTCGCGGGCCAGGTGGTGCTGGCTGCCGTTCCCCTGCCCGCGGATGCCGCACCGGACACCCCGCGCAGCATCACCTTCTCCGCTGACCTTGGCGGCAATATCGACCCGCTGCTGCCGCCGGTGCACCGGCCCTTCTTCGGCCCCGGCCTGCGCCTAAACGTCAAGGGCACCCGCACGGGCAGCGGCGCGGTAGATCTGAACACGCTGGTCCTGCGCACCAGCGCGCTGCAGGTGACCGGTGCAGCCTCGCTGGATGCAGGCGGCAAGCTGGACACTGCCAACCTGAAAACCGCCATCACTCCGCCCGAAGGCCTGGCCGCCGTCACCCTGCCGGTTGCAGGCGGCCAGACCACGCTGGCGGCAGCGGATTTGCAGCTCACCAAAACCTCCGAAGGCGGCTGGACCCTGGACGGCCTCCTGAACCAGCTGAGCCACCCGGGCGCCCTGATCGGCCAGGCCGAGATTGCAGGCCGCGGCACCCTGGACCAGAGCAGCGGCTTTGCGCTGGAGGGCCGCCTGAGTGCCGGCCTCAGCAATTTCCAGCCCCGCGACCCGGCGCTGGCCAAGGCCACCGGGGATGACATCCGCTTTGAGGGCACCCTCAGCACCAAAGGCCCCGGCGCGCTGCGGATCACCGGTATGGAACTCAGCGGCAGCGATTATCAGGCCAGCGGCGATGTGGCGCTGGACGGTTTGGAAAGCGGGTTGAAAGTGACCGCGGACCTGGCTGCGGGCGCTGCGGATCTCTCCCGTTTTTCGGATCTGGCCGCCCGTCCGTTGGGCGGGGCGGTGCGCGGCACGGTCAAGGGCACCTTCACGCCGCTCTCCGGCGCCTTTGCCACTGACCTGGAAGTCATCGCCCGGGACCTCTCTGCCGGCATCAGCCAGGCGGATGCGCTGCTGGCGGGCACCACCACCCTGCAGCTCAAGGCCGCGCGGGACGAGACCGGCATCGCCATCGACCACTTCGACCTTGCAGGCAGTGCCATCGCCGCCACTGCGGCCGGCAGCCTGAACAGCGATGCCGGGCGGATGGAGATCACTGCCGAACTCAGGAAACTGGAGGTGCTGGTGCCGCAGAACCCCGGCACGCTGGCGCTGGCCACCACCCTCACCCGCAACGGCAACCGGCTCAGCGGTGTGGCGGAGCTGACCGGCCCGCACAGCTCCGGCGCCAGGCTGGACGGTTCGGTCACGCTGGAGGGCGACGCCGATTTCAATTTCGCCGCCGCGCTGCATGAGCTGGAGCGCTTTGTGCCGCAGCTTCCGGGCAAGCTGAGCGCCGATGGCACCGCCAGGCGCCGCAACGGAGACTGGCAGTTCTCGGCCGCGGTGGCAGGGCCCACAGGATCTGCCGCCGGCTTCGAAGGCAGCTTTGCCGAGGGCGACGGCAGCGCCGATCTGCGGTTTGATGCGGTGCTGGAACAGTTGCAGCGGCTGGTGCCCGACCTGCCGGGCCGGCTGACCGCCAAGGGCAATGCCAGCCGCCGCGATGGCACCTGGACGGTGGACAGCACCGCCAGCGGCCCCGCCGGTATCGACAGCCGGGTTGCGGGCAGCTGGAACGAGGCAGACGGCACAGCCGACGTGACCGCCAAGGGCATGCTGCGGCTGGAAGGGGTAAACCCCTTCATCTCTCCCAACCTATTGCAGGGGCCTGCCAGTTTCGATCTGGCACTGAAAGGCGCGCCGGGGCTGGAGGCGCTCAGCGGCACCATCTCGGTCCCCGGCGCCTCGCTGGCCATTCCGGCGGCGGCGCAGCGGGTGGACGGCATCAACGCCACGGTTTCCATTGCCCGCTCCAGCGCCCGGTTGCAGATCGACGCACGCCCGCGCGACGGCGGCACGGTGCGGATCAGCGGCCCGGTGGGGCTGCTGCCGCCTTTCAACGGCAATCTGCAGATCGCCATCGGCGATGTGGTGGTGAGCGACCACCTGTCTTATGAAACCCTGCTGAACGGGTCGCTCACGATGTCCGGCGCCATGGCGGGCAGCAACCGGATCACCGGCCGCATCGATGTGGGCGAGACCAATATCAACCTGAACACCGCCGGCGGCTCGGTCTCGGCCGCGCCGATCCCGCCGATCCGCCATGTGGGCGCGCCGGCGGATGTGCGCCGGACCCTGGCCCGCGCGGGCCTGACTGGCGGCAGCAGCGGCGCCGGCGGCTCCGGCAAGACCGAGTTGGACATCCTGATCAGCGCCCCCTCGCGGATCTTTGCCCGCGGCCGCGGTTTGCGCTCCGAACTCGGCGGCGAGATCCGCCTGCGCGGCACCACCGCGCGGCTGTCGCCCTCGGGCCAGATCAGCCTGATCCGCGGCACCTTTGACATCCTCGGCCGGCGGCTGGAGCTGGACGAGGGCCGCATTACTCTGCTGGGCGATCTGAAACCCTACCTCGCGTTCAAATCCTCCGCCGCCACCGATCAGGGCACCGCGACGCTGGAAATCTCCGGCCGGGTCGACGCACCCGAGATCAAGGTGACTTCGGACCCGCCGCGCCCCTCCGAGGAGGCGCTGGCGCTGCTGCTGTTCGGCGACAATATCCAGGATATCTCGCCGCTGGCACTGGCCCGGCTGGCGGGCTCGGCGCTGACCCTCAGCGGCCGCGGCGGCGGTGCCCAGGAACGGGTGAGGAGCGCCACCGGCGCCTCGGATGTCGATATTGGTGCTGACAATCTGGGTGCCGGCCAGCTGGGGCTGGGCGGCTACGTGGCCGAGAACGTCTATACCGATTTCAACGTCAACACCCGTGGCGACAGCGAGCTGAGCCTCAATCTGGATGTGACGGACAGCCTGACAGTGCAGGGCACGGTGGACAGCGAAGGCGAGACCGGCTTCGGCCTGTTCTTCAAACGCGACTACTGACAGCCGCCCGCGGTCCAAAGCCGTTTCCCGCGCCGGATTCCGGTGCGCCCCCAGCCGCCCCAGCTGCGGCCAAAGCCACCTGCGCAGCGCCGCTCACCCCGGCGGCATCATCGGTGATCAGCCACAGCGGCACCTCGGCGCAGACCTCGCCCAGCCGCCCGCCGGGCGCGGTGTAGCTTTGCAGAAAGTTCTCGCGCGCGGGCGTGTTCAGAATGCCGCGCGCCACGCTGCCGGCAAAGAACAGCCCCTGCCCCGGCATATAGGCTGCCGTCAGCTCCCGCGCCAGCAGGCCCAGCAGATGCGCCCATTCGCGCACGGTCCGTGCTTCCGGCGCGGCCGGGTCCGCCAGAAACGCCGCCTCGATCCCTTCGGCGCTGCTGGCCGCGGTGCCGGTCAGCGCCTGGTGGAACCGTACCAGCCCGGCGCCGGAGAACAGCGCCTCGATACTGGCGAACTCATCCGGCGCGTGCTCCAGCAGCACCTGCAGGCGGCGGCACAGCAGCTGCGGCAGCCCCGCGTGGCCCAGTTCCGCCTCCAGCGCGGTCCCGTTCAGCGAAGCTGAGACATTGAAGCCGGTGCCGATGCCCGCCACCAGCGCCTGGCCGCCGCCTTGCCGGCCGGGGCGCAGGCTGGACAGCTGCCCCGGGATCAAAACAGGCAACGCATGGCACAGCGCTGCCAGGTCGTTGACCAGCTTTACCCTGCCCGCGTCCGCCAGCCCCAGCGCCGCGGCAATGCCGCTGGCCTCGCCGCGCCAGTTGCGGTTGCTGAGCTGGAACGCCCCGCCCCGGACCGGCCCCGCCACCGCCAGGCAGGCGCCGTGCAGCGGCGGCAGGCCGGGCTGGGCGCAATAGGCTTGCAGCACATCCAGCAGACTGTCGAAACTGTCGTTGGAAAAACTCTGCATCGCGGTGACCCCGATGCCGGGCGCTGCCAGCGCCAGCCGGGTCCGGCTGCCGCCCACATCTCCCGCCAGAACAGTCAGCTCAGCCGCCATATTCCGCGTTCCTTTCCGATGGTCTCCCCGGTTTCGAGACTGCAGCATTCCCGCCGCATTTGCAATTGAGCCGCATCCCGGAGCTTGCAGCCTGCCATGGAACCCTGCAATTTGACAGGGATTTTCCGGCAGGCGCAAATCAGGGGCAAGCGTGCAGGCATCCATGGGGCAAAGGCTGGCAGAGCGCAGCAGGCGGAAGGCGCAAGCCATCCTGCACAGCGCGCGGTTCCGCGCCTCGCTGCGGCATCTGCACGGGCCGGTCCGCCGCTTTGCCGCGCCGCAGGAGGTGGTTCTGATCGCACTGGTGCGCAACGGGGCATACTACCTCGATGTGTTTTTCGAGCACTACCGGCGGCTGGGGGTCTCCTCCTTCGTGTTCTTCGACAACGGCTCATCGGATGGCACGGTGGAGCGCATCCGGCAGGAGCCTGGCACCGCCATCCTGCGCTCAACCCTGCCCTGGCTGCAGTTTGAAAACACGTTCCGCGCCTATGCCGCCCGCCGGTACGGCCGGGACCGCTGGTGCCTGTTTGCCGATATGGATGAGCTGTTCGACTTTGAGGGCCGCACCGCCGCGGGCCTGGAAGGGCTGACCGCCTATCTGGCGCAGGCGGGCTATACCGCGATGCAGGCACAGATGCTGGAGATGTTCCCCAAGGGACCGCTGGCCGCCGCCGGAGGGCTGCCCTACGCCGCAGCGGTGGACAGTTTCCGGTACTCGGATGTCAGCGCGCTGCGGGCAGTGGACTACATGTCCGATGACACTGGCTTCGCCTACTGGCTGCGCCAGAACGCCCCGCCGCCGGGCGGCGCGCGGATGCTGTTCGGCGGCGTGCGCGGCAAGGTCTTTGGCGAGGCCTGCTGCCTCAGCAAGCACCCTTTGGTGTTCAACGGGCCGGGCGTGCAGGCGGCGGTGCATCCGCATGCCTCCGCGGGCGTGCGGGTGGCCGATGCCGAAGGGCTGATCCGCCACTACAAGTTTGCCGGCAACAGCCTGGCCCGCGACCTGCAAATTCAGGCAGAGGCCGTCTCGGAGCATGGCGAAGACCGGCTGCGCTCGGCGGCGATGCAGGCGCAGCCGGAGCTGAGCCTCTGGTCCGAAGACGCGCTGGAGACCGCCGGTATCGGGGACCTCCAGCAATTGGGCTTCCTGCGCCGCGCCCCCGCCTACTCTGCCTATCTGGCCGGGGGCAGCCAGTGACCGCCCCTGTGCGTGTTCCAAAGGCCGGCGCTGTGGTGATCGGCCGCAACGAAGGCGCGCGGCTGATCCGCTGCCTGCAGTCCCTGCAGGGCCAGGTGCAGCAGCTGGTCTATGTGGACAGCGGCTCCAGCGACGGGTCGGCCGCAGCAGCCCGGGAACTGGGCGCGCAAGTGGTGGATCTCGACCTGTCGCAGCCCTTTACCGCCGCCCGCGCCCGCAATGCCGGGCTGGCGGTGCTGGATGCCGGTCTCGAATACGTGCAATTCGTGGATGGCGATTGCGAGGCGGACCCGGACTGGGTTGCCACCGCAGCCGCCTATCTTCACAGCCATCCCAAGGCCGCAGTGGCCTGCGGGCGCCGGCGGGAGCGGTTTCCCGGGGCCTCAGTCTACAACCGCCTGTGCGACGCGGAATGGGACACGCCTCTGGGCGAGGCTCTGGCCTGCGGCGGTGATGCGCTGATGCGTGTTGCCGCGGTGCGGGCGGCGGGCGGCTACCGCGAGAGCCTGATTGCCGGCGAAGAGCCGGAACTGTGCCTGCGGCTGCGGCGCAGGGGCTGGCAAATCTGGCGGCTGGACGCGGAGATGACGCTGCATGACGCGCAGATGCTGCGTTTCAGCCAATGGTGGCAGCGCAGCCGCCGCGCGGGCCATGCCTTTGCCGAAGGCGCCGCCCTGCACGGGTCAGGCCCGGAGCGCCACTGGGTGGCAGAGACCCGCCGCGCCTTGCTTTGGGGCGCCGCGCTGCCTGCTGCCATCGGGCTGGCGGCGCTGGTGGAACCGCTTTTCCTGCTGGCCGCCCTTGTATACCCGGCCCAGGCTGGCCGCCTGTCCCGGCGGATGGGAGCAGAACGCGCCCTGTTCACGGTGCTCGGAAAATTTGCCGAAGCCGCCGGCGCGCTGGAATTCTACTGGAACCGCAGGCGCGGCAAGGCCCGGGGCCTTCTGGAGTACAAGTAGCGCTCCCGCCCGGCCTCAGCCGCCCTGCGGGCAGCCTCCGCCAGTTGGGCCGGGCGCCGCGCGGGCGCGCGGCGCAGGGGCGTTGCCCCTCTTGGCCTGACGGCCAATTCACCCCAGGATATTTGGGGTCAGATGAAGAATGGATCCGCCCTTCTTCTGGCCGGAAATATCCCGGAGCGCGAGGCAGAGCCTCGCACCCCCGGCTTCGGAACAGTGCTCCCGCCAGAGGTCAGCGCGCCCGGATGCGCCAGGCTCTGAGACACTGCCCGGGCAGGATTGCCAGGCATTTGGCGTAGCGCGGCAGCAGCCGCGCGGGGCTGGAGAGCGCCCGCCACAGCCATTCCATGGCAATTGCCCGCACCCAGGCCGGCGCCCGCTTCTGGTGGCCGCCGAGGAAATCCAGCCCCGCGCCGACCGAGGCAAAGCCGCAGCCCGGCGCCAGGCGGCGGCCGCGCTGCGCCAGGCGTTCCTGCTTGGGCGCGCCCAGCGCCAGGAAGCAGAGGCCAACGCCGGTTTCATCCAGCCGGTGCAGGATCTGATCCGCCTCCGCGCCGTCGGGGTCAAAGCGGCCGGACGGCGCATGCACCCAGGCGATCTGCAGCCCCGGCACCTGCGCCATCAGCGCCTGCCGCGCATCCTGCAGCGCCGCCTCCGTGCTGCCAGCCAGGGCTACCGGCACCCCGGCCTCAGCCGCCAGCCGGCACAGCGGCAGCACCATGTCGGAACCCGGCATCAGCTCCACCGGGCGGCGCGCCAGCCGCGACAGCCAGACGATCGGGCGGCCGTCCGCCACCACCAGGTCCTGGGCCTGATAGGCGGACAGGAATTCCGGGCTGTCTGCCATCTTGACCAGATGGTCCAGGTTGACCGTGGCCAACGCAAACCCCCGGCGGGCGGCAAAGCGGGCCCGGATCTCCGCTTCCAGCCCGGCCCGGGCGGGCATGTTCACCGCAACCCGGCGGCCCTGAAATTCGAAAAACACTGCTGCCTCCATCCCTCACGCCGCTTTCTCATAGCGCTGGCGCTGCCGGCTGGCCAGCACCGCTGCCATGGCCGCACCCAAGGCGTGGCAAAGCTGCAAGCCATTTACCTCCTTTTGCAAATCCACGGGACAGCAGCGGCCGCAACGGGTAAACTTTGACACAATTACAGGGAATTGAAGGGACACGAGGGGGAAACCGGCCTTTGCCCAATGCCTTGGCCTATCTGATGCTGCTGGCCTGGCCGCTGGCCAGCCTGATCCTGTTCCGGCGCCTGCCGCTGGAGCGGGCGCTCTTGTGGTGCCTTATCGCCGGCTACCTGCTGCTGCCGCCGCTGGCCGAGTTCGACCTGCCGCTGGTCCCGGACATGGATAAGTTTGCCATCCCCTCGGTGATGGCCTTCCTGCTCTGCGCCGTTCTCTTGCGCAAACCGGTACCGCTGCTGCCGCGGCATCCCGCGGCCCGGGCGCTGGCGGTGCTTTTTGTCTTTGGCGTCATCCCCACCGTGCTGACCAACAGCGAGCCGATCCAGTTCCGCAAGATCGCCAACTCGGATCCGATCATCTTCCTGACCGATCAGCTGCCCGGCCTCCGGTGGCGCGACCTTGGCTCTGTGGTGATCAACCAGGTGATCGTGCTGATGCCGTTCCTGCTGGCACGCCGCTACCTGTCGACGCCGGAGGCGCAGCGCGAACTGCTCCTGGCGCTGATGCTCGGGGGGCTCGCCTATACCATCCCGTCGCTGATCGAGATCCGGCTCAGCCCGCAGATCAATGTCTGGGTCTACGGCTTCTTCCAGCATGATTTCAGCCAGATGATCCGCCAGGGCGGCTTCCGCCCCATCGTGTTCCTGCCGCATGCGCTGTGGCTGGCGTTTTTCATGATGTCAGCCGTGCTGGCTGCCGCCGCCCTGGCCCGCGCCTCGCAGCGCAAAGACCGGCTGCGCCTGGCCCTGGCCGCAGGGTATCTCTTCATCGTTCTGGTACTGTGCAAAAGCCTGGCCTCGCTGGCCTATGCGCTGGCTTTCACGCCGGTGGTGGCGCTGGCCCCCTTGCGCTGGCAGCTGCGGGTTGCGCTGGTCCTGGGAGTGATCGCGGTGGCCTATCCGGTGCTGCGCAACACCGGGCTGGTGCCGACCGAGGCGCTGGTGGCCCAGGCCGAGGCAATCAGCGCCGAGCGGGCGCAGTCGCTGAACTACCGCTTTGACAACGAGGCGCAGCTCTTGGCGCGCGCTGCCGAGAAGACCTGGTTCGGCTGGGGCGGCTGGGGCCGCAACCTGGTGCGCCACGCCGAGACCGGCCAGATCCTGTCGATCCCGGACGGCCGCTGGATCATCGTCTTTGGCACTTTCGGCTGGCTTGGCTATATCGCTGAAATGGGCCTCCTGGCACTGCCGCTGTTCCTGCTCGCCCGCGCCGCGCGGCGGCTGCCCGCAGGCAGCGTTTCGCCCTATGCGGCGCCGATTGCGCTGATCCTGGCGGCGACGCTGGTGGACATGCTGCTGAACGCGACGCTGATCCCGATCACCTGGATGTGCGCCGGTTCGGTGCTGGGCTATGCCGAGCGGCTGCTCTACCCCGGCTTGTTTAAACGCAAACCCGCGCTATTTGGCGGTGCGCAGGCCTTGGCGCCTGACACCGCCGGGGCCGGGCGGCGCAGTATCCTGTGATGCCGCAATCTTTCCGCTTTTCCGGCCGAATTCGACACAATGCGTCCACAGGCACGCCCTATGGATTGAAGAAAATATAAGGAACGACCCGCGCCTGCCCTTGCGGATGGGGATCTTGCAAGACAGTGCGGACGACCAGCCGGAGAGAAACCCGGCTTTGATAACAACCCGTCCGGCGGGCAGCAGGCAGGCCAGTAAAACGCGGGCCTTCCCCAGTGCGCCGGGCCGTTTCTGAAGGGCCAGTGAGTCAGGTAATGACGATGCAGGATGGAAAACCCGCGGCGGGGGGCGCTGCCGGCAGGGCTACGGGCGGAGATGTCGCGATTGTCGGGCTGTCGGTGGCAGTGCCGGGCGCAGGCTCGGCCGAGGCTTTCTGGCAGAACCTGCGCGGCGGCATCGAATTGATCGAGGTGCTGGACCGGGACACGTTGCTGGCCAATGGCGAGCGGGCCTCAGCCCTGGCCGACCCGAACTACGTTCCCGCCTCCGCCCGCTTGCAGGGGTTTGACGAATTCGACGCCGAGTTCTTCGGCTTCAGCCCCAAGGAAGCCGCCATCCTCGACCCGCAGCACCGCAAGTTTCTGGAAGTGGCCTGGGGCGCGATGGAAAACGCGGGCCACCCGCCCGAAACCATCAATGGCCCCGTCGGTGTTTATGCCGGCTGCGGCATGGGCAGCTATTTCTATTTCAACATCTGCTCGAACCCGGCGCTGGTCGATGACGTCGGCATGTTCCTCTTGCGCCATACCGGCAATGACAAGGACTTCCTGTCGACCCGTGTGAGCCATGTGTTTGACCTGCACGGGCCTTCGGTCAATGTGCAGACCGCCTGCTCCACCTCGCTGGTGGCGGTGCATTACGCCTGTAAAGCCCTGCGCGAAGGCGAGTGCGATATGGCCTTGGCGGGCGGTGTCACCATCGAGCTGCCGCAAGGCCGCGGCTATCTCTACAAGGAAAACGAGATCCTGTCGCCGGACGGCCATTGCCACGCCTTCGACCATAGGGCTCAGGGCACCGTCTTCGGCTCCGGCGCCGGCGCCGTGGCGCTGCGCCGCTTGGAGGATGCGATTGCCGATGGCGACCACATCTGGGCGGTGATCAAGGGCTCTGCCATCAACAATGACGGCGCGGACAAGGCGGGCTATCTGGCGCCTTCGGTCGGCGGCCAATCGGCAGCGGTGCAACAGGCGCTGACAGCCGCGGGCACCCCGGCGGACACCATCGACTATGTGGAATGCCACGGCACCGGCACCTATCTGGGCGACCCGATCGAGGTCACCGCCCTCACTGACGCCTACCGCGCCACGACGCAGGACACAGGCTTCTGCCGCATCGGTTCGGTCAAGACCAACATCGGCCATCTGGACACCGCCGCCGGCGTCGCCAGCCTGACCAAGACCGCGCTGGCGCTGCATCACAGGGAAATTCCGCCCTCGCTGGGTTACGAGGCGCCGAACCCGGCGATTGATTTCGAGACCTCGCCGTTCCGCGTGAACGCCGCCCTCACCCCCTGGACCCCGCACAAGGGGCCGCGCCGCGCCGGCATCAACTCGCTGGGCGTCGGCGGCACCAATGCCCATGTAATCCTGGAAGAAGCCCCCGAACGCGCGCCTTCGGAAGAAAGCGATTTCCCGTTCCAGATCCTCTGCGTCTCCGGCCAGTCCAAGGCGGCGCTGGACGCCAATACGCGAGGACTAGCGGAGTATCTAAAGGCCAACCCGGAGGCCGATCTGGCCGACGTGGCCTTTACGCTGAAGGAAGGCCGCCGCGGCTTTGCCAAACGCCGGGTGCTGGTGGCAAAATCCGCATCCGAAGCCGCCCAGCTCATTGAAGAAAACGACCCCCGCAAAGTCTTTACCCATGACCGCTTGGGCGACAGCCCTGAGGTCGTCTTCATGTTCCCCGGCGGCGGCGCGCAATATGCCGGCATGGCGCGCGACCTTTATGAGACCGAACCGGTCTTTGCCGACTGGATGGACCGCGGGCTGGATCACCTGCAGCAAAGCCTCGACTACGACATCCGCGCCATCTGGCTGCCCGAAGACGGGGAAGAGGACGCCGCCAACGCCAAGCTTCAGCAGCCCTCGGTGCAGCTGCCGCTGATCATGATTGTGGAATACGCGCTGGCGCAGCTGTGGATCAGCTGGGGCGTGAAGCCCGCCGCGCTGGTCGGCCACTCCATGGGCGAGAACACCGCCGCCTGCCTGGCCGGCGTGATGTCCTTCGAGGACTGTATCGGCCTGGTGCTGCTGCGCGGCCGCCTGTTCGACACCGTGCCCGCCGGCGGGATGCTCTCCATCGCCCTGCCCCTGACCGAGGTTGAGGCCATCATCGGGGACGATCTCGACATTGCCAGCGTCAACGCCCCCTCGCTCACCGCCGTCTCCGGCCCGCAAGAGGCGCTGGACCGCCTCTCGGCAGAGCTCACCGCACGCGAGGTGGAACACCAGCGCATCCCCATCGACATCGCCGCGCATTCGCGGATGCTGGACGGCATCCTGCAAGAATACGGCGGTTTCCTCCGCTCGCTGACACTGGCGGCACCCAAGCTGCCGGTGATCTCCAACCGCACCGGCACCCTGCTGACCGCAGACCAGGCCACCAGCGCCGAGTACTGGGTGGGCCAGCTGCGCAATACCGTGCGCTATGCCGACTGCATCGAAACCCTTGCCAAAACCCCGAACCGGGTGTTCTTGGAGGTTGGCCCCGGCAAGGCCCTCAGCGCGCTGGCGCAAATGTCGCCTCGCGTGCAGACGGGCCAGGTGCTCAGCAGCTTGCGCCACCCTGACCAGCAGGTGATGGACGACAGCTATTTCTTCGGCGTCATCGGCCGGCTCTGGGCCTGCGGGGTGGAGGCCGACTGGCCGCAGATCTGGGGCGAGGCGCGCCGCAACCGCCTGCCCTTGCCGGGCTACGCCTTCCAGCGCAGCCGCTATTTCATCGAGCCGGGCAAACCGGCGGTGGAGGAAGAGGCCGCACCCGAACGCCACGAAGACCTCAAGGATTGGGGCTACCGTCCGGCCTGGCGGCCCCGGCTGGCCGATTGCAGCCTGGACGTTGAACACGAACTGGACCAGGAACCGCATAGCTGGCTGATCTTCGAGGATGAGGCCGGCCACGCCGCCCGCACCGCTGAGCGCCTGCAGGCCGCAGGCCACAGCGTCGCCCGCGTGCGCGCAGGCGACACCTATGCGCAGCTCTCACCCTCCGAATACATCCTGCCGCCCGAGCAGGGCCGCCCCGCCTATGGCGCGCTGCTGGCGGACCTGGCGGACGCCGGTCTGCTGCCGGACCGTATCGCCCATTTCTGGCTGGTGACAGAGGGGGAAACATTCCGCCCCGGCGCCTCCTTCTTTGACCGCAACCTCGAGATGGGCTTCCACGCCCTCACCGCGCTGGCGCAGGAGCTGGGCAATGCCGATCTGCCCGGCCGGGCCCATATCACCGTCTTCACCACCGGCGCCGCCCAGGTCCGTGATGAACCCCTGCCCTATCCCGAAAAGGCAATGATCGCAGGCCCCGCCGGCGTCATCCCGCGCGAGCTGCCGGGCCTCAGCTGCGCCACCGTCGACATCGAGCTGCCGCAAGCCCCGCAGGGTCTCTTTGCCCGCCGCACCCCGGCGGACACGGACATCACCCCGCGCCTGCTGGAAGAGCTGATGGCGGAACCGGCCAATACCTCCGCCGCCTGGCGCGGCGGGAAACGGTTTAAACTCACCTGGCGCCCGCAGCCCTTGCCCGAACCGGAAACGCCGGTGTTCAAGCAGGGCGGCCACTACCTGATCACCGGCGGTTACGGCGGCATTGGCCTCACCATCGCCGGCTACCTGATGCGCGAGCACAGTGCCAAAATCTCGCTGATCTCCCGCGACGGCCTGCCGCCGCGCGGCGCTTGGGAGCGCCACCTCGCCAGCCACAGCCCCGCCAACCGCACCGCCCGGCGCATCCGCGCAGTGCTGGCGCTGGAGGACGCCGCCGGCGGCCAGGTGCTGCCGCTGGCCGCCGACGTCTGCAACAGCGGCGAATTGCAAGCCGCCCGCGAACAGGCCGAGGCAGAACACGGCCCCCTCACCGGTGTGATCCACGGCGCCGGCGTCATCAGTGACGGCCCGCTGCTGGCCAAGGGCGAGGACCAGATCGCCCAGGTGCTGGCCCCCAAGGTCAGCGGGCTGCGCGCGCTCGACACCGTGTTCCCGGACGGCAGCCTGGAGCTGATGGTGCTGTTTTCGTCTTCGTCCACCGTGACCCGCCCCGCAGGCCAGGCGGACTACATCGCCGCCAATGAGTTCCTGAACGCCTGGGCCAAACACCGCGCCGGCGGGCAGACCCGCGTCATTGCGGTGGACTGGGGCGTCTGGGCAGACACTGGCATGGCCGCCGACGCCATGGCCACCCGCAACAGCGCCGCAGGCGCCAGCACGCCCGAACCCTGCCCGCAGCCGCTGCTGCAACAGCGCGCCTTTGATGCCGGCGGCAACCCCATCTTCACGCCGCAGTTCAGCACCGCCGACTGGCTGCTGGATGAGCACCGGACCAAGGACGGCACCGCCCTGGTGCCCGGCACCGGCTATATCGAGATCGCCGCCGAGGCGCTGGCCGCTATTGGCGCTACCGGCCCGTTTGAAATCCGCGGCCTCTACTTTCTGCGCCCATTGGTTGTGGAAGACGGAAAACCGCAGACCATTCTGGTTCGTCTAGAAGCTAATGAAAATGGTTATGAACTCTTTGTTTACTCGGCATGTACAAAAGGTTACCGTTTAATCAGTCAAGCAATACTGGTCACAGCGGCGGCGGCAGAACGCCCCGCCGCACTAAACCTCCAGATGATTTCCTCTCGCTGTTCGGAACAGCAGGCGCCAATCAGCGGCCGCCTGCGTTCCCCGCAGGAGGCGCATCTGGCTTTCGGCCCCCGCTGGCATGTGCTGGACCGCATGTGCCTGGGCAGCGGCGAGGGGCTGGCACATCTTTCCCTCCCCGAAGCCGCGGCGCAGGACGGCACCTTGCTGCATCCCGGGCTGATGGATCTGGCCACCGGCTGGGCGATGCAGCTGATCCCCGGCTATGAGGGCAAGGCGCTCTGGGTGCCGGTGTCCTACGGCACCATCCGCATCTTTGCCCCGCTCACTCCGCAAATCTGCAGCCATGTGCGCCTGTCCGGCACCCCGGATGGCAGCTCTGCCGCATTTGACATCACCCTGACCGATCCGGACGGCACCGTTCTGGCAGAGATCGAAAGCTTCCGGATGCAGCGCCTGGCAGACGGGTTTGACGCCTCGGCCGTCCCGGAGGGCCCCGACGCCACCGCCGCACAGCTGGGGCTGGAACCGGCCCGCACCGCGCAGCCGCTGTCGCCGGAAGAGCAGCGCCTGCAGCTCAACATCGCAAACGGCATCAAGGCCGAAGACGGCGGCGAAGCCCTGTCCCGCGCCCTGGCCGCCGGCCTGCCGCAGGTGGTGGTCTCCTCGCTCGAGCTGCCCGCCCTGATCACCCAAGCGGCCCAGACCGCGGCTCCGGCAGCAGGCGAGGCCCAGACCTTCGACCGGCCACAGCTCGACACCGACTACATCGCCCCGCGCAACCCGGTGGAAGAAGGCCTGGCCAAACTCTTTGCCTCCCTCCTCGGCGTCAGCCAGGTTGGCATCGAGGACAGTTTCTTTGACCTCGGCGGCCACTCGTTGATTGCCGTCCGCCTGTTTGCCCAGGTCAAACGCAGCTTTGGCGTGGAATTCCCGATGTCGGTGCTGTTTGAAGCCCCCAGCGTTGCCGCCCTGGCCGAACGCATCATCGAGCGCAGCGGCGGCGGCGTGGCAGCCGAACCCGGGGATGCCCCGCAAGCACAGGACAACAAACCGCACTACACCCATCTGGTGCAGCTGCACCCGGGCGACGGCACCGGGCGGCGGCCCTTCTTCCTGGTCGCGGGCATGTTCGGCAATGTGCTGAACCTGCGCCACCTGGCGCTGCTGGTCGGCAAGGACCGCCCGGTCTATGGCCTGCAGGCCAGGGGGCTCACCGGCGATGCGGCGCCGCATACCTCGCTGGTGGAGGCCGCCCGCGACTGTCTGCTGGAAATCCGCCAGGTGCAGCCCCATGGCCCCTATCTGCTGGGCGGCTTTTCCGGCGGCGGCATCACCGCTTATGAAATGGCGCAGCAGCTGAATACCGCGGGCGAAGAGACCGCCGCGCTGATCCTGCTGGACACCCCGCTGCCGCTGCGCCCGGCTCTCAGCCGCCGCGACAAGCTGCTGATCAAACTGGCGGAACTGCGCAGCAAGGGGCCGCGCTACCTCGGCGAATGGGCCAGAAACCGCATCGCCTGGGAAGTCGGACGCCGCAAGGCACCGCAGCCCGCGCCCGCCGCTGCCGGTTTTGACAACACAAAGATGGAAACCGCCTTCCGCACCGCGCTCGCCGCCTATGATACCGAAACCTGGAACGGCCCGCTAAGCCTGTTCCGCCCGCCGCTCGACCGGCGCTGGAGCGTGTCCGGCGGCCAATGGGTCAGCACCGCGCGCGAATATGTGTTTGATGACAACGACTGGCGCAAATGGGCGCCCCGGACCGAGGTCTTTGAGGTGCCGGGCGATCACGACAGCATGGTGCTGGTGCCCAATGTGGCGGTGCTGGCCGGGCAGCTGAAACAGCTTCTGGACACTGCCGATGCAGCCGCCCGTCCCGCGCCCCCTGCCCTCAAGGCGGCGGAGTAGGAAAATGCAGCGCGTCCTGACCATCATCCTGAACTACCGCACCCCGGACATGACCCTTGAGGCCGCCGAGGCCGCCCTGCGCGGCATGGAGGACCTGCCCGGCGAGATCCTTATCGTCGAAAACGGCTCAGGCGATGAGTCCTGGGAACGGCTGCAGCAAGGCGCGCAGGACCGCGGCTGGCTGGACGGCACCCGCCTGCGGCTGCTGCGCTCCCCCGTCAACGGCGGCTTTGGCGCCGGCATGAACATTGGCATGCAAGCCGGCCTCGCAGACGGCAGCGCGCCGGAGTTCTACTATCTCCTCAACTCCGACGCCTTTGTGCAGGGCGACGCCATCCGCACCCTGCGCGACTTCCTGCTGGAACGCCCCGGCGCGGGCCTCGCGGGTTCATATGTGCGCGGCACAGACTGGGTGCCGCACCGCACCGCCTTCCGCTTCCCCTCCGCCGCGGGCGAGTTCGAGGCCGCCGTGCGCACCGGCATCTTCACCCGGCTGCTGAAGCCCTGGGTCGTCGCGATGGAGATGCCCCGGGAAGAGGTTCAGGTCGACTGGACCGCCGGCGCCAGCCTGATGATCCGCCGCGAGGTGATCGAGGAAACCGGCGGCTTTGACGAGCGCTTCTTTCTCTATTTCGAGGAAACCGACCTCTGCCGCCGCGCCGCCCACGCGGGCTGGCGCACCCACTATGTGCCGCAAAGCGAAGTCGCCCATGTGGGCTCCGCCTCCACCGGCATGAAGGGCTGGCGCCGCACCCCGCAGTACTGGTTCGACTCGCGGCGGCATTACTTCGTGAAACACCACGGCTACACCGGCGCCGCGCTCGCCACCCTGGCCCGCGTCACCGGCAGCCTGATCTACGGGCTGCGCCGCCTGATCTCGGACAAGCCTCAGGCAGACCCGCCGCATTTCCTGTCCGACCTGATCCTGCACGGGCTGCGCGCCACCTGCGGCCTGGGCCGCAAGACACCTTCGGAAACGCGCCCCCTCTCTCCGCTTGCAAAGGAGCAGAAATGACCTCTTTTTCCTGTGCCCTGATTGGGAGTGAATCCCTCTTGATCGGCTGCGCCGAGGCGTTGCTGGCGCGCGGCCACAGCATCAGCGCGGTGGTGACGCAGGACGCCGATATCCGCAGCTGGGCCGAGGACAAGGGGCTGACGGTGCTGGAAAATCAGCGTGATCTGACCGCGGGTTTTGACTGGCTGCTGTCGATTGCCAACCTCACCGTGATCCCGCAGGAGGTGCTGGCGCGCGCCGCCAAGGGCGCGGTGAACTTCCACGACGGCCCGCTGCCCCATTATGCGGGCCTCAACACGCCGAACTGGGCGCTGATCAACGGCGAACCGCAGCACGGCATCACCTGGCACCTGATGACCAGCGGCGTCGACGAGGGCGACATCCTCGCCCAGCGCCTGTTTGATGTGGCCGGGGATGAGACCGCCTTCAGCCTCAACTCCAAATGCTACGCCGCGGCAATGGACAGCTTTGGCGAGGTGATGGCGCAACTGGAAAGCGGCGATTTGCACCGCCAGCCGCAGGACCTGTCGCAGCGCCGCGTTTTCGCCAAATCCGACCGCCCCGCCGCCGGGGGCTTGCTGGATTTCACCCGCCCCGCCGCTGAACTGGCCCGGCTGGTGCGCGCCCTGGACACCGGCGGTTACTGGAACCCGATGTGCGCGGCCAAGCTGCGGGCCGGCGAGGCAGTGGTGCTTGCCGGCGCAGCAGGCATTGCAGAGGGCTCCGGCGCCCCGGGCGCGGTGCTGGACGTCCGCAAAGACAGCGTGACAGTTGCCACCGGCGACGGCGCGCTGACGCTGTCGCGCCTGACCACCTCTGCGGGCAAACCGGCGGATGTCTCCGGCCTCTTCAAGACGGGTGACGTGCTGCCCGCCCTGTCTGATGCCGCCGCCAGAACCCTCACCGGGCAAATGGCCGCGGCACAGGGCGGCGAAAGCCATTGGCGCAAGGCGCTTGCTGCGATGCAACCGGTTCAGATGCCGCTGGCGTCCAGCACCGGCTGCACGGGTTTTGCCCGCCGGGAGATCACCCTCCCCGCAGGCCTCAGCGAAGCGCAGGCGGCAGCCGGGGTGCTGGCCTGGGCGTTGCTTTGCAGCGGCGAGGCGGCCGCCGATGTGGCCCTGTCCGCTGGCAGCATGACTGCGGTTCCGGGGCTGATCTCCTCCTGGGTGCCGTTGCAGGCCCGGCGGGACGAAACCGTGGCCAGCCTGTGTGAACGCACTGCGCAGGGCATTGGAAATGCGCGGAAATACGGCGGCTTTGCCGAGGACCTGCTGGCGCGCGCGCCGGAGATCGCCGCACAATCGCAACCCGCCATCGGCCTGTCCCTGGGCAAGGGCGAACCGGTAGAGGGCTGCGCCGCAACCGCCGGCTGCACCGGCAGCGCAGTGGTCCTGCACACGGACACGTCCAAGCTTGACGAAGCGGCCGCCGGCCTGCTTGCCGCGCGGCTGGAGCTGGTGCTGGGCGCCATCGCCGGCGACCCGGGCCAAAGGGTCTCCGCCTTGCCCATCCTGCCCGATGCGGAACGCAAGATGCTGCTGCAGGACTGGAACCAGACCGCTGCGGACTACCCCGCAGACCTGACGATCCACGCCGCGTTCGAGGCCCAGGCTGCCAGAACTCCGGAGGCTGTGGCGCTGGAGTTCGAAGACCAGAGCTTTACCTACGCAGAGGCCAACGCCCGTGCCAATGCTGTGGCTGCACGGCTGCGTGACATGGGCGTAAAACCCGGCAGCCATGTGGGCATCCATATCCGCCGCGCGCCGGAGCTGGTCTTTGCTGCGCTTGGCGTCATGAAGGCCGGCGGCGCCTATGTGCCGCTCGACCCCGCCTACCCCGCCGACCGCATCGCACATTACATCAGCGATGCCCGGGCGCAGGTGATCGTGACCCAAGCCGCGCTGGCCGGCAGCCTGCCGGCCTCAGACGCACAGGTGCTGGAAATTGAAACTGTCCCCGCGGGGACAGGCGCCGCAAACATTGACGGGGGCGCTACTGGCAGCGATCTGGCCTATCTGATCTACACCTCCGGCTCCACCGGCCTGCCCAAGGGGGTGATGGTCACCCACGCCAATGTCTCGAACTTCTTCACCGGCATGGACGCCCGCATCCCGCATCAGCCGGGAGACAGCTGGCTGGCGGTGACCAGCCTCAGCTTTGACATCTCGGTGCTGGAACTGTTCTGGACCCTTTCGCGCGGGCTGAAGCTGGTTCTGTCCAGCGACGAAAGCCGGCTGGAGCTGTCCAAGGGGCCGGTGGCGCTGTCGGACAGGAAGATGGATTTCAACCTGTTCTACTGGGGCAATGACGACGGGCCGGGGCCGCAGAAATACCATCTGCTGCTGGAGGGCGCCAAATTCGCCGACCAGCACGGCTTCAACGCGGTCTGGACGCCGGAGCGGCATTTCCACGCCTTTGGCGGGCCTTATCCAAACCCCTCGGTCACCGGCGCCGCTGTCGCCGCGGTGACGCGGAACATCGGTGTGCGGGCGGGGTCTTGCGTCGCGCCCTTGCACCACAGCGCGCGGATTGCCGAGGAATGGGCGGTGATCGACAACCTGACCGCCGGGCGGGCGGGCATTGGTTTTGCCTCGGGCTGGCAGCCGGACGATTTCATCCTGCGCCCCGAGAACACGCCGCCCGCCAACAAGCCTGCACTGTTCGAAAGCATTGAAACCGTGCGCAAGCTGTGGCGCGGCGAGGAGGTGGGTTTTCCCCGCGGGGACGGCAGCGAACATGCTGTGATCACCCAGCCGCGCCCGGTCTCCAGGGAGCTGCCGGTCTGGGTCACCACCGCGGGCAACCCGGAGACCTGGCGCGAGGCAGGTGCGATCGGGGCAAATGTGCTGACCCATCTTTTGGGCCAGAGCATTGACGAGGTTGCCGGCAAGATCCGCATCTACCACGACGCATTGCGCAACGCCGGCCATGACCCCGCGGATTTCAAGGTCACACTGATGCTGCACAGCTATCTGGCCGGAACCCGCGAGGAAGCCCGCCGGGTGGCGCGGGAGCCGATGAAGGACTACCTGCGCTCGGCCGCCGGGCTGATCAAGCAGTATGCCTGGGCCTTCCCCGCGTTCAAGAAACCGGAAGGCGTGAAGAACCCGTTTGAGATGGACCTTGGCGCGCTGTCGGAAGAGGAGCTGGAGGCGATCCTCGACTTTGCGTTTGAGCGCTACTTTGAGGACTCCGGATTGTTCGGTACCATCGGGGACGCGTGCCAGCGGGTCGAGCAGCTGAAGCGCATAGGCGTCGATGAGATAGCCTGTCTGATTGACTATGGCATCGCGCCGGATGTGGTGCTGGAAGGACTGAAACCGCTGGCCGAAGTGCTGCGGCTGTCCAACGCGCCGCAGGAGCTGGCGGCGGATGACTTTTCGCTGGCAGCACAGATCGTGCGCCATGGGGTCAGCCACATGCAATGCACCCCGTCGATGGCGCGGATGATTGCAAGCGACAACGACGCCAGCGCCTGCCTGGGCCACCTGCAGCATCTGCTGGTGGGCGGTGAGGCGCTGCCGGGGGATCTGGTGCAAGCCTTGCAGGGGGCGACGGGCGCTGAAATTCATAACATGTACGGGCCGACCGAGACCACGATCTGGTCGACGGTGGAGAAAATCTCCGCTGTCCCCGCGGGGACAGCCGGGATTGGCACGCCGGTTGCCAATACTCAAGTCTACGTGCTGGATGAAAACCAAGCACCTGTCCCCGCGGGGACGCCCGGGGAATTGTACATCGGCGGAGCCGGGGTCACGGCAGGTTACTGGCAGCGTGAGGCGCTGACCTCTGAACGGTTTGTTAAGGCAGCGTTCGCGGCAACGCCCCTCTACCGCACCGGCGACCTGGTGCGCTGGACGGCCGGCGGAACCCTGGCCTTCCTGGGGCGCAGCGACCATCAGGTGAAGATCCGCGGCCAGCGGATCGAGCTGGGCGAGATCGAGGCCGCCATGGCTGCCTTCCCCGGTGTGACCGGTGCGGTTGCGGTGCCGCGCGGCGCGGCAGGTGCAGAGCAGCTGGCGGGCTATATCACAACCTCGGCGCCGGTCTCTGCGGAAGCTTTGAGACAGTCGCTGGCGGGCAGGCTGGCGGAGGTGATGGTGCCGGCCCATATCGTCACGCTGGAGGCTTTCCCGCTGACGCCAAACAAGAAAATCGACCGCAAGGCGCTGCCCGATCCGCTGCCCGGCCGGGCGGAGACTGCTCCGTCGGCAGCCTTGGACGATGGTGCGCAGGCGAAAATCGCCACGGTCTGGAGCCGGATCCTTGGTGTCAGCGGCATCGGGGCGCAGGACAATTTCTTTGCCCTTGGCGGCCATTCGCTGCTGGCGGTTCAGGCGCACCGGGAGCTGAAGGACGCGCTGGGCACGGCAAAACTGTCGATCACCGATATTTTCCGCTTCCCGACGCTGGCGGGGCTGGCGGCGCATATCGAGGGGCTTGCGGGCACCCCGGCAAATGCGGAAGAACAGCCGCAAGAGACCGCAGCTCCGGACCGCGCCGGCACCATGTCGAAGCGCCGCGCGATGCGGGCAAACCGCAGGGCAAGGGCCGGATGACAGGGATCAACAGCAAACTTGCAGAGCGGCTGGCACTGGTCCGGCCGCTTTTTGCCTCTGACGTGGCCTTGGCCGGGGCGGACCCGCTGGGCAACCCGCCCGCGCCCTACCCGGAGGAAGCCGCCGCCTTGTCGCCCAATGCGGTGGCCAAGCGGCGCAAGGAGTTTGCGGCGGGCCGGGACTCGGTCCGGCAGGCGATGCGGCAGCTGGGCTGGAAGCCGGAACCGGTGCTTGCGGGCAGCGACCGGGCACCCATCTGGCCCGCGGGGCTGGTGGGCTCGATCACCCATACCAAAAGCTGCGCCATGGCGGTGGTGGCCAGGTCCGGCGCCGTGCAGGGGCTGGGGATTGATGTCGAGGAAGACACGCCGCTGAAGGCAGAGCTGCAGCCCGCGATCTGCTCAGCGCGCGAGCAGGCCTGGCTGCAGGGCCAGGACAATCCGGGGCAGATGGCCAAGGTGATCTTTTCCGCCAAGGAGGCGGCCTATAAGGCGCAGTACAGCTTGAGCCGGGCGTTTTACGGGTTTGACGGGATGGAGCTGGAGTTCGATCTGGCCGCGGGTGCCTTTCAGGCCTTCTTTACCGCCGACCGGCCGCCGTTTGCGCGCGGCGAGGCGGTTGCGGGACGCTTTGCCATTGGTGCCGGGCTGATCATGACCGCGGCGGAAATCCGGGGGCGCGGATGATGGGGCGGCGGGGGTTTCTGGCCGCGGCGGGCGTGGCGGCCCTGGCCGGGCTGATGGTGTTTGCCACCCGCAGCCGCACGGTGCCCATACCGCCGCCGCTGGCGCCGCCCGAGGGGCCGTTGCAGGTGTTTCACCTGGGCCATTCGCTGGTCGGGCCGGACATGCCGCACATGCTGGCGCAGCTGGCGCCGCAGGGGCATGGCTATAACAGCCAGCTGGGCTCCGGCACGTCTTTGCGGGCGCATTGGGAGCCAGAGGAAAATATCCTCGACTTTGAGACCGCCAATAAGCCGCCTGCCTACCGGGACGCCAAGGCGGCGGTCGGCTCGGGCAAATACGGCGCGGTGGTGCTGACCGAAATGGTCGAGCTGCGCGATGCCCTGAGGTATTTCGACGGGGCCAGGTATCTGGGGAAATGGGCGGATCTGGCGCGGAGCGCCTCGCCTGCGCCGCGGCTTTACCTGTATGAGACCTGGCACCGCCTGGAGGATGCGGACGGCTGGCTGGAACGCATTGACGGCGATCTGGAAACTCTCTGGACCCGCAAGCTGCTGGGGCCGGACAGCCGCCGCAACCCCGGCCAGCCGGTCTATCTGATCCCCGGCGGCCAGGTGCTGGCGGCAGTGGCGCGGGCCGCTGAGGCCGGAGAGGTCCCCGGGCTGGCTTCACGTGAATCGCTGTTTGCCCGCACCCCCGAAGGCGAACTGGACGGCATTCATGTCAACGATCTGGGTGCCTACATTGTGGCGCTGACCCATTACACGGTGCTGTATCAGCGCGCGCCCCTGGGCCTGCCGCACCAGCTGGCCCGCCGGGATGGCAGCCCGGCGGAGGCAGTCAGCGCCGAGGGAGCCGCCAAGGTGCAGCAGATCGTCTGGGACGTGGTGCGCGCCCTGCCCCGCACCGGGGTTGCAGCTGGGGGGGCACGATGAACCTGGAGGCATTGATCACGTCGGTTGTGATGATCGGGCACTCGCTCATGGGGCATGACAACCCGGCGATGCTGGAGCAGCTTTTGGATGCGCGCGGCGAGGCCGTGGTCGAGGCGCAGATCATCAACGGCGCGCCGCTGAGTTATAACTGGCAGCACAGCGGCAGCGCCGAGGGCGTTGATTTACGTGAAAGGCTGCGCCAGCCGGCCAGCGCGGTGATCGTGACCGAGGCGGTGCCTCTGGCCAACCATCTGAAGTGGAGCGATACCGAAGGGGCCGTCACCCGGTATTATGAGCTGGCGCGGGCGGCAAACCCCGATGTGGATTTCTACCTGCAGGAAACCTGGCACAGCCTGAACAGCGGCACCGGGGCCGAAGTGCCCTTTGACGACGGCGCGGATATGCCGTGGCGGGCGCGGCTGGAGCAGGATCTGCCGCGCTGGCAGATGGTGGCGGATGCGGCCAGTGCCGCCACCGGCGGCGATGTGAAACTGCTGCCCGCGGGTCAGGCAATGGCGCGGCTGGACGATGCGATCCGGGCGGGCACCATGCCGGGGCTGAGCGGTATCCGCGATGTCTTTGCCGATGATATCCACCCCAATGCCACCGGCTTCTATTTTCTGGCGCTGCTGCAATATGCGGTGCTGACCGGCAAACACCCTGCCGGCCTGCCGCACCGGCTGGCGGACCGCTGGGGCAAGCCCTATGCGGCGCCCTCGCCGGAGCTGGCGGCGCGGCTGCAGGACATCGCCTGGGCGGCGGCGCGGGGCGGCTCTGTGCAAACCGCTGCACTGCCGCCGGAGCCAGGGGCGCTGCCGGGCGAGGCCGTGCTGCCGGTGCTCAACGCGGTGCAGGCCGAGGAGGCGCCGCTGGAGATCAGCCCTGCCCGCCAGCCCATCGCCATCAACCTTGCAAGCATCGCTGACTGGAGCACCCAGGCGCCGTTCCTGGATCATTTCAAGACCGCGCGGCCCTGGATCGGCCACCTGCCCCGCCGCTGGGGCGGTGCGGATCATGGCGATCTGCTGGCGGCCGGCTATCTGGACCCGGACGGCTGGCCCACCGCAATCCCGCCGGAGCTTGGCTCGATCGGCACGGTGATCCTGACCGACCTGCCGGAGCGCGCCGTGTCTCTTGCCGGCCGCTATGTGCTGCGGTTCGAGGGTCAGGGCATTGTCGAGGTCTCGGGCCGGGCGGAAAACGTGCGCTATGGCAAGGGCGAGGTGCGGTTTGATTACACCCCCGGTCCCGGGCCGGTCGAAATCCGCATCCAGCGCACCGGCCGGGACGGCGACTATGTGCGCAACATCTCAGTGGTCAAAGAAGAGCATCTGGAGGCCTTTGCCCGGGGCGCGCTGTTCAACCCGCTGTGGCTGGACCGGCTGGACGGGTTTGCGGCGCTGCGGTTCATGGACTGGATGGCCACCAATGACTCAAACCAGACCGGCTGGGAGGACCGGCCGCTGCCGCAGGATTACACCTGGGCGCTGAAGGGCGTGCCGGCGGAGGTGATGCTGGCGCTGGCCAATACCCTGGGCGCGGATCCCTGGTTTACCATGCCGCATATGGCGGATGATACCTATGTGCGCAACTTTGCCCGGCTGGCGGAACAGGGGCTGGACGAAGACCTGCGCGCCTATGTGGAGTATTCGAACGAGGTCTGGAACTGGCAGTTCCAGCAGGCTGCCTGGGCCGATGCCCAGGCGCAGGCGCGCTGGGGCGGCGAGGGCCTTTGGATGCAGTTCTATGGCGGCCGGGCGGCGGAAGTGGCGCAGATCTGGACGCAGGTGTTCGGTGAAGACAGCGGGCGGCTGGTGCGGGTGATCTCCTCGCAGACCGGCTGGCTGGGGCTGGAGGAGCAGGTGCTGAGCGCGCCCTTGTGGAAAGCAGAGCGGGCCGAGCGGCTGGCGCCTGCCGCCTATTTCGACGCCTATGCGGTGACTGGTTACTTTGGCGGCATTCTGGGCCTCAGGGAGCGCGCCGGGCAGGTCCGTGCCTGGATCGCGGACAGCCGGGAGCAGGCCCGGGCGGTGGCGGCGGAGCGCGGGCTGACGGGCGCTGCGGCAGCGGCATTTGCCAAGCGGCACCGGTATGATGCGGCCTCGGCCCAGGCAGGCGCGGAGCTGCGCGACGGGCTGATTTCGGGAGATCCCGCCGACACGCTGGCGGATCTTTTGGGCCGGGTGCTGCCCTATCATGCGGATGTCGCGCGGAAACACGGGCTGGCGCTGATCATGTATGAGGGCGGCAGCCATGTGGTGGGGATCGGCCCGATGGTGGAAGATGACGCGCTCACCGGGTTTTTTACCCATTTCAACTACACCCCCGAAATGGGCGCGCTCTACCGCGAACTGCTGGCGGGCTGGCGGGCGCTTGGCGGGTCGCTGTTCACCGCCTACGCCGATGTGGGGGTGCCCGGCAAATGGGGCAGCTGGGGCGCTTTGCGCAGTCTTAGCGACACGAACCCGCGCTGGGACGCGCTGGAGATGGTAAAATGAGCCTGCGGGTGTCGGTGCTGATCCCGGCCCATAACGAGGCCGCCTATATCGGGGCGTGCCTTGCCGCGGTGTTTGCTTCCGATCCGCTGCCCGCGGGGATGGCGGGCGAGGTTCTGGTGCTGGCCAATGGCTGTTCGGATGAAACGGCGGCCTTGGCGCGGGGCTTGGAAGCGCCTGCGGGCTGGGTGCTACGGGTGCTGGAGCTGCCCAAGGGCGGCAAGCTTGGCGCTTTGAACGCAGGCGATGCGGCGGCAAGCGGCGGTATCCTGATCTATCTGGACGCAGATGTTACAGTCAGCCCGGCGCTGATCCCGCAGCTGGCGGCAGCTCTGGCCGATGGTGCGCCGCGCTATGCCGGCGGCCGCCCGGCAGTGGCGCCCCCCCGCAGCACGGTCACCCGGGCCTATGCGCGGCTGTGGGCGCGGTTGCCGTTTTTCAACAGCGTGGCACCCGGATTTGGCGTCTTTGCCATGACCCGCGCGGGGCGCGCCCGCTGGGGAGACTGGCCGGATATCATTTCCGACGACACATTTGCGCGGCTGAGCTTTGCCCCGGAGGAGCGGGTGCAGGTCCCGGCGGGCTATAGCTGGCCAATGGTCGAGGGGTTCCGCAACCTGGTGCGGGTGCGGCGGCGGCAGAATGCGGGAGTGGCCGAGGTCGCGGCCCGCTATCCGCATCTGCTGGCCAACGGCGGCGGCGCGGCGCAGGGCGGCCCGTCGCCGCTGAGGCTGCTGCTGGCGGACCCGGCGGGGTTTCTGGTTTACGCGCTTGTTACTCTGGCGGTGAAAACGCCGCTCTTTGCCTCCCGCACCCGCTGGACCCGCGGCCGCTGACGCCGCTTTACGGCGGCCGGGGCGCTCCCGCGCCCGCAGGAGGCCCTGGCTGCGCCAGGCCACCCTTGGCGGCCTTGGGCCAGGCTCAGCGCCAAAGGCGCTGAGCCTGGCCCAACGGGAGCGGTGCATTTTCAAATGCACCGGCGACGGGCGGGAGAGCACCTGATGCTACTGACGGATAGCTTCGCGGAAATGCGCCGCGAGTTTTGCAGCCTCTGCGGCGCTGTCGTGCCGCGCCAGCACCCGCGCCCGTCCGGCCTGCCCCATTGCCTGCAAGTCCTGCCTGGAGGCCGCTGCCAGCGCCCGCACTGCCCCGGCCAGCGCAGCCTCATCGCCAGCCGGCACCAGCCAGCCGGTTTGCCCCGGCACCACCAGTTCCGGCGTGCCGGCAATATAGGTGGCTATCACCGGGCGGGCGGCTGCCATCGCCTCCATCACCACCATCGGCAGGCCTTCGGCAAAGGACGGCATCACCAGCGCATGGGCGCGGGCCAGCTCCTGCCGCACCCCGTCTTCGGCAAGCCAGCCGGTCAGGGTGATGTTCTGCTCCAGCCCGAGCGCCCGGATCGCGGCCTCCAGCTCCGGGCGCATTTCGCCGTCCCCGATCAGCGACAGATGCAGGTCCGGCAGGCCGCGCACCAGCTGCGCCATGGCCCGGATCAGCACCATCTGGCCCTTCTGTTCGGCAAAGCGCCCGATGGCCGCCAGCCGCAGCGGGCCGTCCGGCAGCGGCGCAGGATCCGCGAACCGGGCGGGCTCGATGCCGCAGTGCACCACTTTCAAGCTGTCCCATTTGCCAAAGGCGGCCCAGCGGCTGAGCTGGCTCTTGCCGAAACTGCTGACCGCCACAGTGAAGCGCGCCCGGCTGATCTTCCCGCCCAGCGACAGCGCGTGGGGCGCGTCGAACTCCTCCGGGCCGTGCACGGTGAAACTATAGCCCGGGCCGCCCAGCACATGCGCCAGCATCGCCACCGCTGCGGAGTTGGTGCCGAAATGCGCATGCATATGCTGGACGCCCTCCGCCGCGCAGCGCTGTTTCACATGGGCCGCCTCGCCCAGGTAGATCAAGTGCCGCAGGACACCCTTGTCCGAGGCGCGGGCCAGTTTCAGCGCCAGCCGCAAGGCGTGCGCAAACCGGCCTGGCGATGCGGTTTCGCACGCCAGGGCCGCCAGCAGCCGCAGGGACCCGGCCTGCAGCACATATTCGGTGCGCGCCGCCTCGGCCTGGTCGCCGGGGTCCACCAGGGCCGCCTCTGATGGGCGCATTGCAAGGCGGGTGATCTCCAGGCCTTGGGCCTCCAGCGCCAGCAGCTCGCGGCGGATGAAGCTGTGCGAGGGCTGCGGGTAGGTGTTCAGGACATAGGCGGTTTTCAACGGTGCAGGTTCCGGGCAAAGGCAAGGGCTGGCGGCAGGTTAGCGGCGGAACCGCGGCTTGCCCAGCACCCTGCGCCGCTTGTCTCGCAGCCGTGGAGAATGCGGCACAGAGCACAGGATTGTCAGTTAAATTCAGGCTTTTGGCCGCAATCCCCTGCCCCGCGGCCCGCTGTGATTGACGCCCCCGCGCCGCGCCCCTAGCCTTTGGTCAGAGCATGGGGGGCAGAGAGGGACATGCAGCGGGTTGCATCGCTATTTGCAGGCCAGGGGATGATGGCGCGGGTGCTGCGCTCGGCCTCCTGGCTGATGCTGGGCTATGGCGGCAGCCAGGCCTTGCGGCTGGCCTCGAACCTGATCCTGACCCGGATCCTGTTCCCCGAGGCCTTTGGCCTGATGGCGCTGGTCACGGTGGTGACGGTGGGGCTGTCGCTGTTCTCGGATGTTGGCATCGGACCGTCGATTGCCCAGAACCGGCGCGGTGACGATCCCGATTTTCTGGATACCGCCTGGACCATCCAGGTGATCCGCGGCTTTGGGTTGTGGGCGGCAACGGCGCTGCTGGCCTGGCCTGCGGCGGCGTTTTATGGCGCGCCGGAGCTGCTGCTGTACCTGCCCATTGCCGGCGCCGGGCTGGCGATTGCGGGCTTCAACCCGACCCGGATCGAGACCGCGCACCGGCATTTGCTGGCGGGCCGTGTCACGGCGCTGGATCTGGGCGGCCAGATGATCGGGCTGGCGGCGATGATTGCGCTGGCGCTGGTCACCCAGTCGGTGATCGCGCTGGTGCTGGGCGGGGTGATCCAGGCGGCGGCCAAGCTGGCCTTGTGCCACTATGGCCTGCCGGGTGCCGTGAACCGCTTCCGCTGGGAGAAGGCGGCGGCAGGCGAGCTGATCCATTTCGGCAAGTGGATTTTCCTGTCCACCGCCTTCTGGTTCCTGACTTCGCAGGGCGACCGGGCGATCCTGGGGAAATTTGTCCCGCTGGAGGTGCTGGGCATCTACAACATTGGCTATTTCCTGGCGAGCTTTCCGATGCTGCTGGGCCATGCGGTGAACCAGCGGCTGATGATACCGGTCTACCGCGACAAGCCCGCACGGGCAGCGCCAGAGAACCTGCAGCGGCAGCGGCAGCTGCGCGCCGGGCTGACCGCGGGCATTCTGGCAATGCTGCTGATGATGGCCTGGATGGGGCCCTGGCTGGTGCAGATCCTGTATGACGACCGCTATGTCCTGGCCGGGCCGATGATCGTGCTGATTGCGCTGGCGCTGGCGCCGGCGGTGATCACCATGACCTATGACCAGGCGGCGCTGGCAGCGGGCGACAGCCGCGGCTTCTTTGTGTTCTCCGCCGCGCGGGCCTGCCTGCAGACGGGCCTGTTCCTGGGCGGGGTGGCCTGGTTTGGCCTCGCGGGCGGCATTGCGGCGCTGGGGCTGGCGATGCTGGCGGCCTATCCGGTGCTGGTGCGGCTGGCCCGCAAACATCACGTCTGGGACCCGCTGCATGATGGCGCTTATGCGCTGCTGACACTGCTGGCGGGCGGTGCGGCGCTGAGCTGGCATTGGGCGGAGATCGCAGAGATGACAGCTGCCCTCAGCGGCCCCTGAGCACGTCTTGCAATCAGACCGCATTGGGCTGCCCCCCTGCCGGAAGGCGAAGGGATCTATTTGCTAAGTCTTGCGCCGGAACCAGCCGCGGCGTGTCCTTGTGTCCATCACCGGGATTGAGACCACCGGCATCAGCCCGGTTTCGCGCTCCATCTGCGCGGCGGTGCGCAGCACCGGGCGGCGCAGTTCCAGCAGGAAGGCGGCCAGCAGCGCCAGGATCAGGCTGGCGGCAGCGCCCATCAGCGCCTTGGTCTTGCGGGCGCCGGTCACCGGGTAGTCCGGCAGGGGCGCCGGTTCGAGCACGGTCAGCCGCTCGGCCTGGCGGGAGGTTTCCAGGCGGAAACCCACCTCTGCCTCGTTGCGCCGGGCGGTCATCTGGCCAAGCTCGCCCTGCAACTGCGCCAGGCGGCGGTCATAGGCACCCAGCTGGCGCTCGACCTCGGGGGTGGTCTGCAGCGAGGCCTCCAGCTCTGCCTTGCGCGCGCTCAGCAGTGCCTGCTGGGCGTCCAGGGTGGCCAGCTGCTGCGCGGCCTCGGCTTGCAGGCGGCGGGCGGTGGCGGGGCGTTCGGTGGCCTGGGCCTGGTCGGCGGCGCGGCGGATCTCGATACGCTCGCGGGCGATCTCCAAGAGGCCCTCGTTCATCGCCGCAATCTCGGCACGGCGGAATTCGATGGTGCCGGGCAGGGTCACGTCATTGGCGTTGCGGTAGGCGGCGATCTCATCCTCGAGCGCGGCGACCTGATCGGCCAGCGCGGCCTCCTTTTCGGCAAAGAAGCTGAGGGTCTCGCGGGCCTGGTCGATGCGGGTGGCGGTGCTGAGCTCGATGGTGCGGCGGCCAAACTCGCGGGCCACCTGCTGCGCCTGTTCGGCGGTGGGCATGCGGGCGGTGATGGTCAGCACCGAGATGGTGCCGTCATCGGCAAAGCCTTCGCGGGCAGCGGCGACGCCTGTGATCCGCACAAACTCGCGCAGGAGCACCACCTTTTGCAGCTCGGTGAGCGCTTCCATATCGGCGTAGAGGCTGAATTTTTCGATGATTTCCAGCACTGTGCCGCGCGCCATCAGGCGCTGTTCGATCAGCTGCATGCGGCGGGCGGAGGAGCCCTCGACAGTGGATTTCGCAAGTTCGCCGGCGATCTGCGGCTGGGTGATCTGCAGCACCTCGGCGGTTTCGTATTCATGGCTCTGGCTGGCCGCGAACCACAGCGAGGCCAGGCAGCCGAGGGCAAACACGCAGAAGATGGTGAACAGCCTGCGCCGCACCATGTCCAGGAAATCGCCCAGTGAATAGATAGGACCCATCTGTCTGCTCTCTTGCCCCGGCCATTGCCCGTCCGGTTGCCGTTTCCAATCCGCTGCCCGGATTTTGACCATAGCAACCGGGCAAAACTATGGCGCCTTTTGCTAGCTCAGCGGGCTGTCAGCGCGGCGGGCGCGGTTCAGCACCACACCCAAAAGCTGGGTGTGGCCGGCCAGCATCTTCTCGCAGGCGGCCAGCTGGGCGGCGGTGGTGGCGGTGCCGTCCGAGATCAGCAGAACCGCGTCCACCTGCGGCAGGAAGGCGGCGGTGTCATCATGCTCCAGCACCGGCGGCAGGTCGAAGATGGCAGTGTCTGCCGCGCTGCGCAGCATCAAGTCGTCCAGCGCGGCGGTACAGCCGCGGCCATGCAGCAGCTCGGCCGCGTCCTGATCCGCAGTGCCATTGAGGCCAACCGCCAGCGAAGGCATGGGGCGCAGCAGCTGGTCTTCCATCTGCACCGCGCCGGAGAGAAACCGCGCAAGATCGCCATGGGGCTGCATGCCAAGTGCCCGGGCCACGCCGGGGCGGCGGAAATTCATGTCCATCAGGACGGTGCGGCTGCCCGGCACCCGGGCCAGGCTGAGGGCCAGATTGACCGCCGAAAACGTGGTGCCGCAGCCTGCCGAAGGCGCGGTCACTGCCACCCGCTTCCAGCCGCGGTCCTTCAGCGTGTGAAGAAGCCGGGTGCGCAGGAGGTCAAAGGACTTGGCCGCGGGGTCGCGGCGGAAGCGGCTGACCAGCGGCAGGCCGGCCTTTGCCTGCGCCGCGGTGTCAAAGGGCAGTTGGCGGATCCGGTCCCAGGGTTCGGGCAGGGTTGCGGGCAGCTGCGCGGCAGCCGCGGCCAGCGGCCTGCCGGCGGAGGGCTCCGCCGCGGGCGCCATTGCCGCCGGGGCGGCGCGGCGGCGGCGGAAGCGCTTGAAGCCCTGCTCGCTCATGCCGGTGTCTTCTCCCTGTTGCAGGCCATGCGCCGGGCTGGCGGCAATCGCCCCTGATACTGCAAAATGCTTCACAACCGCGTTCCCCGCAATGGCTGGCTGAACGGCAGCAGGCGCCGGGCGGCGGGCCTGCAGCGGATCAGACAGAGGTTAATATCCCGTCCCCTTCAGCACCACGCCAACGGTGCGCCAGATCAGGCCGAGGTCGAGGCCCAGCGACAGCCCCCGCTGATACTCGATATCTGCCCGCACCCGGCTGCCAAAGCCGTCCTCGTTGCGGACCGACACCTGCCAGAGGCCGGTGATCCCGGGGCGCAGCGCAAAATAGGCCCGCGCATCGCCATAGAGCGGCAGCTGCCCGGGCATCATCGGCCGCGGCCCGACCAGGCTCATGTCGCCCCTAAGCACGTTCCACAGCTGCGGCAGCTCATCCAGCGACGTGGCGCGCAAGACGCGCCCGACCCGGGTGATGCGCGGATCGTTCTTCAGCTTCTGGGTCTCGTCCCATTCGCGGCGCAGCTCCGGGTCGCTGTCCAGATAATGCTGCAGCAGCGCGTCGGCATCGCGCACCATGGTGCGCAGCTTGAGGATGCGGAAGGCGCGCCCGCCGCGGCCCAGGCGCGCCTGGGTGTAGAAGGGCCGGCCGCCTTCGAGCCACAGCGCCGCGGCGCAAAGGGCGATCACCGGCAGCACCAGCGGCAGGCTCAGCAGCACCAGGGCCACGTCCAGCAGCCTCTTGCCCGCGGAGGCATAGCTGCCGGCAGCAGCCTGCCGCCCGGCCTGCCCGGCCTGGGCCAGGTTTTGCAAGGCCGCATTCATATTCGCCGGCTGCATGCGCATAGGCTGCACGGGATTAGCAGCCTCGGCCGGCCGCCTGCCCTGAACCTCAACCTGCACAAAAGACAGCCCCGCCCCGCCGGGAACCATGTCTTTCATTCCAATACCCCCGCTCTTCCGGCCGCAAAACAGCCGGACAGCTGTCCCCCCCGGGACTGGCTGTTCACACTTATACCGGGCGTTCCGGCGGCTATCGGCCGCGGACTGCCATCACTGATTTTCAGCTTCAAAACGGGGCGCGCCCCCACGCGCCCGCGCCGGTTTTTTCCGTTGCCGCTCCAATTCCAGCGGCAGTGCATAACTGCACCCAACCCTAATTAGGGCAATTTTAGGCAAATGCGCGCAAATTGTGAAAAAACCCGGTCAAACTTCTGAAACAGCAAGATTTACAGCAGCGCCAGGGAAACAATCGGGGAAATTGGCGGCAATTGTCCGCATGACGTGCAAAAGGCAGCAGAATCAGAAAGGCGCAGCACCGGATGCAAGCCGGCCAGCGTCCGCTTTCCTCCTCAGCGCCCCCGGAATTGACCGGGGCTTTGGCCGGTCCAGCGCCGGAAGGCCTCGCTGAAGCTGCTCAACCCGGAATAGCCAAGCAGATAGGCGACCTCAGCCAGCGCCAATTCGCTCTCCCGTAGATAGCGGATTGCCAGGGCTTTGCGCAACTCCTCCAAAATAGCGAAGTAGCTGGTGCCCGCCTGAGCCAGCCTGCGCGACAGGGTGCGCGGGCTCATGCCCAGGTCCGCGGCCACATTGCCCAGCGACGCCGACCCGTCCGACAGCCGGGCAGAGACCGCCTCCCCGACCTGGGCTGCAAGGCCGCTGCCTTGCCTGGCCTGCCCGCCAAGCAACCGGTCGCCATAGGCGCGCAGGAGCCGCAGGAGCCGCCGGTCGGCGCTGGCCAGCGGCAGCTCCAGGTCTTCCGGTTTGAAGACCATCCGGCTGCGCGGGGCGCCGAATTGCACCGGGCAGCCGAAATAGGCTTCGATCTCTGCGGTGCCGGTGCTGCGCGGATGGATGAAGGCCGCCTCGCGCGGTTCGATGCGAAGCGGTGCCGCCTCGCGCAGGGCGGCAAAGAAAGCGGCCGCCAGGAATTCGGTATACTGTTGCGCCTGCCCGGCGGCCGGATCCTTGCAGTCCCAGGCGCATTCGCCATGCGAGGCAAGCCGGGAGGTATCGAGCTGCCAGGCATCGCTCATCACCGCGGCATAGCGGGCGGTGTTGCGCAGGAAGCAGCCCACCGAAGGCGAGCTGCAGGCAATGTAGCCCAGCAGCCCGGCATGGCGCAGGTCGCTGCCGCAGCCGAGGCGGAAGCCGAACAGCGGATCACCGGACAGCTCCGCCGCGTGGGAGAAGAACCCGGCGACCGCGGTAAAGGGAGCGGTTGGATCTTCCTGGTCCAGCAGAGACTGGCTCAACCCGGTTCCGGCGAACACAGCGGCGGGCGTGTGGCCCTGCTCCAGCAGCCGGCGGGCGGCCAGCTGGGCGGAAAACGCGTATTGGGGCGGCGGGGTCTCTGGCATTAACGGGTGCCTCCTGGCGGTTTGCGGGTTGCGGGGTTTGTCAGTATTCCTTGCTGTCTTCGCGGTTGTCCGGCACAGGGACAGGGCACGGCGCGGCGGGGCAGAAGGCTGTCTGCCGCATCCTGCCGCCTGCCCCGGCGCACGCCTTGGAGGCGTGCCTTCCGGGTGCGGTGCAGCCTTTCTGCTGCGGTCCGGACCGGCGGAGCGCGGTGCCGCCCCGGGTCTGGAAGTGTCCATATGTTACCGGATTTATGGGCCCGGGCGCAGGCCTGCCCGGGCGGTCTTTTGCTTAAATCCCGGGCACTTTAGCCTATGACGGGCATACCTGCGGCGCCGGCCTTCTCCTAACGGGTATTTGCACCTGTACGAAGGGATGGGGCGGCGTCTTGCCGGGCATGGGAATCACCGCCATAACCACCGCAGACGAGATGGCAGAGGACGCGAGGACACCATGGCCTTTCCCCGCAGCGGCGCCTGGCTGGCCGCCAATCAGGATGAAAACACGCTGACCGCCTGGGAGGTGCGCGATGGCACGCCCGGCCCCGCCCGGGTGCTGCATCTGCAGAGCAGCGCGCCGGCCGCCGTGGCGGACGGGCTGCGGCAGGTCCTGGCGGGCGGGGCCTGCCCGGTGGTGCTGGGCGGCAGCCCCTGGGCGCCGCTGCAGCCGGTGCCGGTGCCGCTGGCGGAACTGCCGCTGGCGGAACTGCGCCTGGAGGATCTGGCGGTGCAGGCCCTGCCCGCCTTAGGCCAGGGCGCGCCTTGCGCGGTGATGCGCGGTGCGGTGGCCCGGCTGGCCGGGTTCCTGCGGCTGAACCCCGAATGGGACGGAGTGGTCTGCCTGGCCGGGGAGGTGACCCATTGGGTGCAGGTGAGCGCCCGCGAGGCGGTGAGTTTTCAAAGCAGCCTGACCGGGCGGCTGGCGCGCGGCGCAGCGCAGGGCATCGGGCTGGAGGCGGCCGGGGCCTGGGACAGGGCGGCGCTGGCAGCGGCGGTGGATGATGGCCTCGCCAAGCCGCAACTGCTGGCAGCCCGGCTGGCAGAGGTGCAGGCGGCGGCAGAGCTGGGGCAGATCAGCGCCGACAGCGCGCTGGGGCGGCTTTGGGGCTTGTTCCTGGGGGCCGAACTGGCGGCAGCCCGGCCCTATTGGCTGGGCCAGAACCTGGCGCTGATCGCCGGTGAAACGCTGCAGCCCCTTTACGCCGCTGCGCTGGAGGCACAGGGCCTGCCGGTCACCCTGACCGATCCCGGCCGGATGGCAGTGGCAGGCCTGGCCGGCGCAAGGGGCGGCGGCTGAACCTGCGAGGCTTTGCCAAAACCCGGTCCGCCGCCCTGACTGGCAGGCAAGCCCCTTGCAAGGAAACCGGGCTCTCCCGCGCCTGCAGCTGCCCCGGCGGTGCCGAGCCCCCTTGGCAGCCTTGGGCGTAGCGCCGCGCAGAGCGCGGCGCTACGCCCAACGGGCTGAGGCCTTCCGCCAGGAAGGGTGAAGCCGGGCGGGAGTGCGTCCCTGCTCCGTCAGCTGCGTGACGGCTCCGTCTTGAAACGCACGCCTTTGCCGGGCGGGTCTTCGGGCGGGCCGGCAAAGCACTGGGCGATGCGCATCCAGCTTTGGGCGGTGGCGCCCGCAAGCCGCAGCCCGGTGTCTTCAAGACTGCGCACCTGAGCCGCCACCTGGGCGAATTCCACCGCCGTGCCTTTGACGAAATTGTCCGCTTGCGGTGCATTCCATTCCCAAACGGCGCCGGACGGCCCGGTCAGCTGCACATGGGGTGCAGGCTCCGGCACCTGCAGCCCGCGGTTCCGGAAACTCCAGCCATAGGTCGCCACCCCCAAATGCGCGATGTTGCGGATGCGGTCGAGCTCCTGCCGCTCCTGCCCCAGAAGATCGAACACCTCCTGGCCATGCGCCCAGGTCTCCATCTGCCGCGCCGTCACCGAACTCAGCGCGCTCATGTCCGGGCCGACCCATTTCAGCCGCGCCTTGGGGTCGGCGCCGGCAAAGGCATCAGCGCAGGCCTCGGCCCCCGCTTTCCACGCGCCGAACAAGGCCCGGCCCGACAGCCCGTTCAGCCAGGGGAACTGGCAGTCCAGGATGGGTTTGCCGGCCTGCATGTCCCTCAGGACCGGCGCGATGAAAGCCGCAAAGGCCTCCTCCCCCTGCAGCGATGCCCCGGCCGCAGCGTTGAACAGATGCAAATGGCCCAGCACATGATCGATGGTCCAGCCCTTGAACTGGGTCGGCTGGCGGAACTCGGCCTCTGGCAGGTCCTCCAGGATTGCCGCCAAGGCGCGGCTTTCGGCGCGGAAATCTTCGGCCTGCTGCATGGTTTCCCCCTTCTCACGTGCTGCAAAAGCATAACGGCCCGGGCTTCCTGCAAGAAACCCGGACCGCACGTCACATCGGGGAGAAAGAGGCTCAGCTCTCGGACATCGCCGTGAAGGCCTTGCCCGCGGCCTCGAAATTGCGGCTGAGCGGCGCAGTGAGCCGGGACTGCGCCGCATAATACGCACCGGTGCGGCAGAGCTGGGCGGCAAACTCCGGATGCACCCCGGCATCGTCGAATTTGCGCACCTTTTCCTGGGTCAGCCAGCCGCGGCTCTTCACTTCTTTCTGGATCAGCTCCAGCCGCTGCACGCAATGCAGCGCGGTATAGGCCGAGAGATACTCCAGGTAAGCGCCGATCTCATGGCCGCAGCCCGGATCGAAGGTCTCGATCATCACGTCGGCCATCTTGCCGGGTGCGATGGGCCAGGTTTCATCCCCGATCAGCCAGGCGAAATCCTCGGCGCCGTGGCGCAGGCCGGCATATTCGAAATCGAACCAGCGGACAAAGCCGTCCTCGCCGATCGCCGCATTGCCGGAGCGGCAGTCCCATTTGAGGAACTGCACGCCGGGATGTTCCATGTATTCCGCCACCGCCGGGTAATCGAAAGCCTCCGGGATGCCCATGGAATAAGCCTCCAGCGCCTCCACCGAGCTGACGAAGTTGCGGATCCAGCTGCGGTTGGCCCCCAGATGCGGAAGCACCGTATGCAGCTCTGTCTTGCGGGCGGCGGCCTGGATGCGGAAGATCGCGGCGCAGGCCTCGGCGGCCAGCTCCAGCTGGTCGCCCTCCTCGTGCTCGATGATCTCCTCGCTCAGCCGGGTCGCACCGGTGTCGGACTGGAACAGCACGTCATTATGCACCCCCAGCACCTTGGGGATGTCGTCGCAATGGGGCGCCAGCTGCTCCAGCACAAAGGCCTCCAGATGGGTGCGGCGGAAATTGGCGCGCAGGGTGGCGATGACGGTGCGGTCCTTGAAATGCAGCCGCAGCGAGGAGCGCGACTTGCCGCCCGGGGCGGTGATCTCCACCGGCTCCTCGCCGAGAACTTCCCAGGCCGCGCCCGCGATATACGCGGTGCGGTCATCGAATTTGCCGTCAGCCATACCCTGTGCCCTTTCCCAACCCGCCACGCGAAAAACGGCGCGGCGCACCCCTGATCGCTTAACCCTTTAGCGGGTAAAGAGGGCGTTTTTCGGGACAGATTGGGGCAATTCCAAAGGGCCGACCCCCGATTCGCGCCCCGGTTGCCTATGCCTGCCGCAGCCATTGGACGGAAACCCGGCACAATTCCGAAAGGCTCCGCCGGATTGTTTCCTTCGGCGCGCGCTGAAACCGGTAATTTGGCTAAAATGCGCCGAAAATTTGGCCCTTCCTGCCCGCTTTCCTACCCTCGTCCAATGCGCGCCTGCGGCCTGCCGAAAGCCGCGGTGCAAATGTGATTCAAGGTTTTGCCTGGGGGGTAGGAAATGGGCCGGGGACATTATTCATGGGGCTGGGGGGGCGGTCGCTCGTCCTGGGCAGGCAAGCAGGCTTGCGGCGGCAACAGCTATTACAACGGCGGCGTGCAAGGCGGCAATTTCAGCCGCTGGTATGACGGCAACCTGTCCGACCGCTATGGCTGGAAGGGCAAGGGCTATAAGTCCTGGCAGAAGAACCGCGACGAGGATGAAGACGGAACCGGCAGCACCAAGGGGTCTGACGGAACCAGAGGGTCTGATGGCACCAAGGGATCCGATGGAACCAAAGGGTCCGGCGGCACCAAGGGATCCGATGGAACCAAAGGGTCCGGCGGCACCAAGGGGTCCGGTGGAACCAAAGGGTCCGGCGGCACCAAAGGGTCCGGCGGCACCAAGGGGTCCGGTGGAACCAAGGGGTCCGGTGGCACCAAAGGGTCCGGTGGCACCAAGGGGTCCGGTGGAACCAAGGGGTCCGGTGGCACCAAAGGGTCCGGTGGCACCAAAGGGTCCGGCGGCACCAAGGGGTCCGGCGGCACCAAGGGGTCCGGCGGCACCAAGGGGTCCGGCGGCACCAGGGGCTGTGGCGGCAAAGGCCATTACGGCAAGAAACATTGGTGGTACCGCGAGGAGGATGACTGGAACGACGGCTCCGGCGGCACCCGCGGTTCGGGGGGATCAGGCGGCACCCGCGGGTCGGGCGGGTCCGGCGGAAGCCATGGCTGCGGCAGCGGCACCCGGGGCTCCGGCACTGGTGGCTCTGGCACCGGCGGCACCAAGGGAAGCGGTGGAACCAAAGGGACCGGTGGAACCAAGGGATCCGGCGGTGACGGCAATGGCGGTGGTGACGGCAAGACCTCGGTCTTCTTCGAGATCGGCGGCAATGGCGACCCAAGCGTGACTGTCGAAGTGCTGCAGACGCCGGAGAACCAGCTGTTCATCAAGCTGGAGCCCACCTCCTTTGACGGTGAGGTCGCGGATATCGACGGGGTGTTCTTCAACTTCGCAAATGAAGCCAAGCTCGACGGGCTGAACTTCTTTCCGGATGAGAACGCGCTGCCGGTCACTGGCCACGAGGCCAGCGCCAATGCGGTCAACCAGCTGGACGATGGCGCCACGGTGCCGGAGAACTTTGACGCCAAGGTGCAATTCGGCCAGGTGCCGGACAGCACCGAGGGCACCGTGACCAATGCCAACTTTACCCTGTGGTCCGATGCCGGGCTGTCGCTGGAGGACATCGACCTCAGCAGCATGTCGCTGGTGATCAGCAACCCGGACGGCTCGCAAGAGGTGCTGGAGGGCGGCTATGACCCGGCGGCGGCAGCCAGCACCGGTACCGGCTATGCCAATGGCGGGGTGAGCGGAGATGGGCTGAGCAACTGGTATGACGCCAATCTTGCGGGCCAGTTCAGCGGCAGCAGCGAGCCCGGCACCGAGGACATCATGGCGCTGATGAACCAGCCGGTGGGCGGCACCATGCCCGGCACCGGTGCCAGCGGCGGCTCGGGCGGCATGTACGATTACGCCTGAGCCTCTGCGGTTCCGTAAACACCAGGGAGGGCGCCTGCCGGTGCCCTCTTTTTGTCTTTAATGCAGGTAATCCGGCACATGCTGGCCTGCCTCTTGCAGCAGCCAGGCCGCCACCCGTTTGGTGAGCGGGCGCGCGGCCTCCAGATCAATCGCCTGAAGCCCGTGGAACTTGCCAGGCATTCGTTTGCCGGGCTGGATTTCCAGCAGAGCGCCTGACTTGATCGCCGCGTTGGCAAAGGGATGCGCCACCAGCGCAGCGCCGGCCCCTGCGCGTGCCAGATCAAGGGCGGCGGCCATCGAATTCACCTGCAGCATCCGCCCGTCCAGTGGCACCCGGCCGCCGGTGGCGGCGCGCCAGGCGGGCCAGGTGCCGCGCGGGCCTGCGGTCTCGATCAGCACGCCGCGGCCCCAGTTTTCACCGTGCGCAGCAAGGTAAGACGGCGCGCAGACCGCTTGCAGGCTTTCGCGCACCAGCGGCAGGAAGGTGGAGGTGGCGGCCTGTTCATAAGTAAAGACAAGGTCATCGCGGGCCGCCCGGCTGCCGCTGGCCTGATAGTCGATGGTGAGGCTGATCTCAGCTTCCGGAATGTCCGCCATCAGCCGCCGCAGCCGCGGCAGCAGCCAGAGGCTGGCGAATGTGGGGGAGTAGCACCCGATGCTGACCACATTGCGGCGGGAGGCGGTGAACAGCCGCGAGGTAGAGACCGACAGCGACTGCAGCGCGTCGGCCACATGCGGGTGGTAGGCCAAGCCTTCGTCCGTCAGCACCACATGGCGGCCGCGGCGTTCGAACAGGGCGGCATCCAGTGCCTGCTCCAGCTTGCGGATCTGGATCGAGACCGCGCCTTGTGTCAGCTGCAGCTCTTCCGCCGCCTTGGTGAAATTCCGGTGCCGGGCGGCGGCGTCAAAGGCCGCGAGCCACGAGAGATTGAGGTTCGAGTCGCTCCACACCGCGGGCTATCCCATTAAATTTTTCGCATCTGGCGATGAAAATACCCGAGCCAAACCCTGTTTTGACAGGGGGAGTGTGTGAAGCTTTTGTGAATTTTCTGAAAGCCTTAGCGGCGCAGCCCGCCGCAGCGCCTTGAAAACAAGGGGCCTGGGGCGCGGCTTGCCGAAAGGGCGCCTGAAGCCCCCCTGCCCCGTCACAAATCTGTCACCGGCGCCAGCAATTCCCTGCGGCAGGCACTCACGCCTCCACAATTTCCAGCGGGCAACGCCCCGAGGTAGACCCATGAAAAAGCCGCTTTTGCTTACCGCTGCCATCGCCATGGCCAGCTCTGCCGCCACCGCCGAAACCCTGCGCATCCCGCATGAACTGGGCTATGGCGGTTCGGAATCAATCGACCCGATTTCACCGCAGCGCTTTTATGAAGCGATCCAGAATGTGTACTCCCGCCTGGTCCGCCAGGGCGCGGACGGCCGTCCCGCTGCCGATCTGGCGCTGGAATGGTCCGCCACCCCGGATGCCAAGGAGTGGACGTTCAAGCTGCGCCCGGGCGTGACCTTCCACAACGGCAATGCCTTCACCGCCGGGGACGTCGCGTTCTCGCTGATGCGCACCCAGTCGGAGACCATCGACAGCCCGACCAAGGGTGTAATGGCGGTGATCGACCGCGTTGAAGTGGTGGACGAGCTGACTGCCAAAGTGGTGCTGAAGCAAACTCACGCCGACTTCCCGCTGCTGGTGATGGATTACCGCATCAAGATGCTCGACGCCGAGACCTGCGGGGGCGATCTGGATGCGCTGTGTGAAAGCGGTATCGGCACCGGCCCGTTTCAGCTGGTGGATTATGACCCGCTGGGCACCACAACGCTGAAGCGGTTCGACAACTACTATGGCGGCACCGTTGGCACCGGGAACATGGAGCTGATCGCGATTGCCGACCAGGACGCCCGTGTTGCCGCGCTGCAGGCAGGCCAGATCGACTTTGTCTATGCGCTGTCGGCCGAGCAGGTTCCGCTGTTTGCAAACAACCCGGGTTTCACCGTGCAGTCGGTTCCGACCGGCCGTTGGGTTGGCCTGGTGATGAATACGCAAGAAGCGCCCTTCAACGACCCGCGTGTGCGCAAGGCGATCCGCATGTCGGCGGACCGTGACGCCCTGGGCAAGCTGGTTTACGGCAAGGACGGCTATATCACCTCCTGCGACCACCCGGTCTGGTCCGGCGACCAGTACCGCGCAGAGATCGACTGCGCCCGCGACATCGAGGGCGCCCGCGCGCTGCTGGCCGAGGCCGGTTATGCGGATGGGCTGACGGTTGAACTGTTTGTCTCCGACATCTCGGAAGGGGCGGTGAAGATGGCCGAGGTTCTGCAGAACCAGGCCAAGGACGCGGGCATCGCGATCGAGCTGGTTCCGGCGCCGTCCGATGGCTATTGGGGCGATGTGTGGATGAAAGAACCTTTCTTTGCCACCGGCTGGTCGCAACGGCCCGCAGACCAGATCCTGAACGAGGCCTACCGGTCCACCGCAGCCTGGAATGAGACCGCGTGGAACAGCGGCGAGTTCGACGCCAAGCTGGACGCCGCCCGCGCCGAGCTGGACTTTGACACGCGTAAGGCGCTGTATGGCGAGTTGCAGAAAGAGCTGTGGGAGAACGGCGGGTCCTTCATTCCGGTCCACCTGAACACCGTCCGCGCCTTCAGCTCCAAACTGTCAGGCATCGAAGCCGTCGAGGATTTCTCGATCCGCTATGAGGATGTCGTGAAGGCAGGCTCCGGCTCCTGATCGATAATCAAAGGGGTGTCTCCCCCTTCAAACTGGCGCGGCCTTCCCCACGATCTGCAGGCCGCACCCCTTCCTTTTCCCGAAAGGGCCAGCCAATGCCATCCCTGATCCTGCGCCGCTTTGGCTTTGCGGCCTTCACCATCGGCTTTGTGTCGATTGTCATGTTTGCTGCTGTCGAGGCGCTGCCCGGCAATGTCTGCACCTCTTTCCTGCAGCGGTTTGCCCAGGGCCCGCGGCTGGAGCGCTGCATCGAACAGCAGGGGCTGGACCGGTCTGCCCTGGCCCGCTACGGCGATTGGGCCCTGGGCGCCGCGCAGGGCGATTTCGGCTACTCGCTGAAGAAGCGCAAACCGATCAATGAGCTGATCTGGGAACGCTTCCGCAACACTGCCCTGCTGGGCGGGCTGGCGGCGCTCTTGGCCATTCCCTTCGCTATCTTCCTGGGCATCGCTGCCGGGGTCAGGCGGGACAGGCCTTTGGACCTGTCGTTGTCTGGCGCTGCAATGCTGGCGATGACAATCCCTGAGTTCGTGACGGCCACTGCGCTGATCTATGTCTTTGCCATCTCGCTGCAGTGGTTCCCCGCGGTGACGATTGTCTCGCCTGGTGCAGGCTTCATGCAGATGCTGCCGAACATTGTCCTGCCGGTGATTGTGCTGAGCGCGGTACTGATCGCACATATCATGCGGATGATGCGGGCCTCGGTGATTGATGCGATGGCCTCGGACTATGTGCAGATGGCGCGGCTGAAGGGCGTGCCGGAGCGGCAGATCATCTGGAAACACGTGGTGCCGAATGCGATGATCCCGGCGCTGAATGTGATTGCGCTGACCATTGCCTGGCTGCTGGCCGGCGTTGTGGTGGTCGAGAAAGTCTTTAACTACCCGGGCCTTGGCACGCTGATGATCCAGGCGATCCACGACCGCGACCTGCCGCTGGTGCAGGCCATCGCGCTGATCTTTTCCGTCATCTATGTGGGGGTGAACCTCGCGGCGGATCTTGCCGCGCTTGCCCTGGACCCGCGCCTGCGCCGGAAAGGGCACTGATATGCTGAAACTGCTTTGCTCTATTGCGTCGAAACCTTCCGGCGCGCTTGGCCTTGGGCTGACATTGTTTCATCTGGCGGTGGCACTGCTGGCCCCTTGGATTGCGCCATTTGATCCAACCGCGCAGAACGCCGACGCGGTCCTGCTGGCGCCCAACGCGACCCACTGGATGGGCACCGACACGCTGGGCCGCGACGTGTTCAGCCGTGTGGTTTACGGCGGGCGGCTCGCCATTGCGGTCACCTTCACCGCGGCGGTGATTGCCACCCTCTGGGGCGGCTTTGCCGGTATCTTCTTTGGCACCGTTGGCGGGCGGATGGACGAGTATTCCATGCGCATCGTGGATGCCTTTCTGTCGATGCCGTGGCTGCTGTTCCTGTTGCTCATCATCTCAATCGGCGGCGCCGGGCCGCTGACCATCATTCCGACGCTGGGCTTTTTCTATGGCGTGGCGGTGCTGCGCGTGGTGCGGGGGGCTGCGATGCAGGTGGCAGCGCGGGATTTTGTCACCGCCGCCAAGGCGCGCGGCGAGACACTGCGGGTGATCCTGACGCGCGAGATGTTCCCGAACCTCTCCGACATCCTGCTGGTCGAGGGCGCGATGCGCTGGAGCTGGATGCTGCTGGCGTTCTCCTCGCTGTCGTTCCTGGGCTTTGGCGCCACCCCGCCAACACCGGACTGGGGCCTGATGGTGGCGCAGGAGCGCGGGCTGCTGTCGACCGCACCCTGGGGCGTGTTCTGGCCCTGTGTGGCGCTGAGCTCGCTGATTATCGGGATCAACCTGCTGGCGGACGCCGCGGGCAAGGCCCTGGGTCTGGACCGTGCAACCGCAGTTGCCGTGTGAGGGGAATGTCATGGCTGAACCATTGATCAAGATCGAAGACCTGTCCCTGGGGTTCACCGCCAAGGACGGCCGCCAGGCCCCGATCCTGCGCGGGCTGTCGCTGGAGCTGGCGCCGGGCGAGACGCTGGGCATCGTCGGTGAAAGCGGCTCTGGCAAGTCCACCGTGGCGCTGGCGATGATGGGCTATCTGAAACCCGGCCTGTCGGTGTTCCGCGGCCGGGCGGTGTTTGACGGCAACGACATGTTTGCCTTGCCGGAAAAGCAGCGGGCACGCCTGCGCGGCTCCTCGATTGCGCTGATCCCGCAGAACGCGGGCCAGGCGCTGACACCGACGCTGAAGATCGGCCAGCAGATTGGCGAGGCGCTGCGGCTGCACACCGCGCTGGGGATCGGGGGGCGCCGCGCCAAGGTGCTGGAGCTGCTGGAACGGGTGCGCCTGCCCAGCCCCGAAGACATTGCCGAACGCTATCCGCATGAGCTGTCGGGCGGCCAGCAGCAGCGCGCCGCGGTGGCGATGGCGCTGGCGGGCAATGCCAAAGCGCTGCTCTTGGATGAGCCGACCACCGGGCTGGATGTGACCACCCAGGCGCATATCCTGGAGTTCCTGCGCGCGCTTGCCAAGGAGCTGGGGGTGGCGATGATCTATGTGAGCCACAACCTCGGCGTGATTGCCCGCGTCGCAGACCGGGTGGCGGTGATGTATGCGGGCATGCTGGTGGAGGAAGGCCCGACGCGCGACGTGCTGCGGGCGCCAGACCATCCCTATACCCGCGGGCTCTTGGCCTCGATCCCGCGGCTGGGGGCGCCGGGCATTCCAGCCTCGATGCCGGGTGTGCCGCCTGCGGTGGGCTCGGAGCTGACGGCTTGCGCCTTTGCCGGCCGCTGCCCGCAGATGCGGCCCGCGTGCTTGGATGGCGTGCCCATGCTGGAGCGCCGCGGCCGCGCCCTTGTGCGCTGCCCTTTTGCTGGTGAACCTGCGCCGGAGCACGTCAGTACGGTTCGTGAACCGCAGGTGCAGGAGGTGCGCGCGCTGGAACTGCGGGAGGTGGCGATCAGCTATCACAAGCCGGGTCTCTTGGAGCGCTGGCTGAAGAAGCCGGAGCCCGCGCCGACCGTGGACCGCGCTGAATTCACACTGAAGAAAGGCGAAACTCTAGGGCTGGTGGGGGAGTCCGGCTCCGGCAAATCCACCATCCTGCGGGCCATTGCAGGGCTGGCGGGCACCCGCAAGGGGGCGGTGACTTTGGGTGATGGTGAGAGCCTCAATGCGCCGGTGGCAGGCCGCGACCGCGAGACCCTGCGCCGGGTGCAGATGATCTTTCAGAACGCCGACGCGTCGCTGAACCCGCGTCAGAGCATCGGCGAGATCCTGATGGCGCCGCTGCGGTTGTACTTTGGTCTCAAGGGGGCGGAGGCGCAGGCGCGGGCCGAGGCGCTGTTGGAGGCCGTGCGCTTGCCTGCGCGCTATATGTCCCGCTTTCCTGGACAGTTGTCAGGCGGCGAGAAGCAGCGTGTGGGCGTTGCCCGGGCCTTTGCCGCCAATCCGGAGGTCACGCTCTGCGATGAGGTGACCAGCGCGCTGGATGTCTCGGTGCAAGCGGCGGCGCTGGCGCTGCTGACGCGGCTGCAAAAGGAAAACGGATCGTCCTATATCTTTGTCAGCCACGATCTGGCGGTGGTGCGGGCTGTCTCGGACCGGGTGGCAGTGCTGTACCAAGGGCGGATCTGCGAGATCGGTCCGGCGGAGCAGGTCTATGCGCCGCCCTATCACCCCTATACCCAGACGCTGATGGGGGCGGTGCTGGAGCCGGATCCGGACGCCGCCCCAGCCCTTCTGGCCAATGACATGAGTGAAAAGGCCCCGCCTGCCACCGGCTGCCCGTTCCAGCGCCGCTGCGCCAAGCGGATCGGATCGATCTGCGATAGAGAGGTGCCGCCCGCGCAGGAACTGGCGAACGGGCATGTCATCCACTGTCATCTTCAGATGAGCGCTGCCGGATGTCAGGAAGCGGCCGCGGCGCCCGAATTGGTGCCTGCTGAGTGAAAGCTGGTCCGCTGTCTCAGGGCAGCGGATCCGTTTTGAACAGGCGGATTTTCAGCCCTCCATGGGCCACCGGCGCGCCAAAGGGCAGGAACGGCAAGCTGGTCGCCTTGGCCAGAGAGGTTTCCGAGGTGACGATGCCCACGCGCCAGCCAGAGAACCGCTCCATCAGCACCTGTCCCAAGGCGCCGTAGAGGGCGTAGAGCAGTTTCTTGTTGCCGATCCGGGCTCCGTAGGGCGGGTTGACGATCACCAGACCGGGCGGGCCGTCGGGGCGCTGCAAATCGCTGACCGCCGCCTGGGCAAACCGGGTACACTCCGCCACGCCGGCGCGGTCTGCATTGGCGGCGGACATTTCCACCGCACCGGCATTGCGATCGGAGCCGTGGAACAGCAGATCAGTCTCCTGCGCTGCGCCCTGCTGTTTCAGCTCTTCCCAGGCGGCGGCGTCAAAAGTGGCCAGTTGTTCAAAGGCAAAGCTGCGGCTGCGGCCGGGCAGCAGCCGCCTGGCGATCTCGGCGGCCTCGATAACGAAGGTGCCGGAGCCGCACATCGGGTCGACCACCGGCTCAGCCCCGTCATAGCCGCATTCGCGCAGAAACAGAGCCGCCAGGTTTTCGCGCATCGGGGCCTTGCCGACGGCGGATTTATGACCGCGCTTGTGCAGCCCTTCGCCCGAGGTGTCGACGCTGAAGACGCAGAGGTTGTCCTCGATCCGGAGCTTTACCGTCAGCTCCGCGTCCTTGGTGACCGGCGCGCCGAGGGTCTCGGCAATCGCCTTTTCCACCCGCTGGGCGGCGGCGCCGGCGTGGTAGATCTTGGATTTTTTGTTGGTGGCAACCTCGACCTTCACCGGCACATCCGGGCGCAGCACGTCGCCCCAGGGGAACTTGCGCGACCGCTTGTCGAGCTGGGCCAGGTGGAAGGCGCGGAATTCGCCGATCCGGGCCAGCACCCGGGCCGCACCGCGCAAAGAGAGATTGGCGCGCCAGACCTCCCGCCAATTGCCCTGCACCGTCACCCCGCCGGGCACTGCCTTGGGCGCGGCAAAGCCAAGCTTTTTGACCTCAGCCAACAGCGCCTGCTCCAGGCCCGGTGCGGCGGTCAGGAAGATCTCGAATGTGTTTTCAGCTGTCATGCCCGCCTCCTTATCCGCAAAGCGCAGGCGCGGCGACCGTTTTTTGCGGGGCCGCAGAGGCGGAAAATACCGTTGCGTCACACCTGCTGATGCTGCAATGCGGCAATCAGAACGAGGCGAACCCACACCTCGCGAAGCTTAATTTTACCGTTCAATTTCAAACAACTAACGATTACTAAAAAATTAGTTTGACAACAACTTCCAACCTATGAAAGCTCTATGCCAGTCAGATGCAGCCAATGCACAGCTGGCCTTAATAGACTTTCAGGGAGGAAAAGATGCGCAAGTATCTTTTGTCCGCAGCCGCCGTTTGCGCCGTGGTTGCGGGATCGATGGCGTATGCCGATGAGACGGCCGCCAGAAAATGGATTGATGAAGAGTTTCAGCCGTCGGTGCTGACCAAGGATGAGCAGCTGGCAGAAATGCAGTGGTTCATCAAGGCGGCCGAGCCTTACAAGGGCATGGAAATCAACGTGCTATCGGAGGGTATTCCGACGCACAGCTATGAGTCCGAAGTGCTGACCAAGGCGTTTGAGGAAATCACCGGCATCAAGGTGAACCACCAGATCCTCGGCGAGGGCGAGGTCGTTCAGGCCGTGCAGACCCAGATGCAGACCAAGCGGAACCTCTATGACGGCTACGTCAATGACTCCGACCTGATCGGCACCCATTCGCGCCTGCAGCTGGCTTATAACCTGACCGACATGATGGCGGGCGAGTTCAAGGACGTGACCAACCCCGGCCTGGACCTGGGCGACTTCATGGGCACCCAGTTCACCACCGGCCCGGATGGCGATCTCTATCAGCTGCCCGACCAGCAGTTCGCCAACCTCTACTGGTTCCGCAAGGACTGGTTTGATCGCGAGGACCTGAAGGCGGCCTTCAAAGAGAAATACGGCTATGAGCTGGGCGTGCCGGTCAACTGGTCTGCCTATGAAGACATCGCTGAGTTCTTCAGCGAGCAGGTGAAGGAAATCGACGGCACCGCGATCTATGGCCACATGGATTACGGCAAGCGCGCGCCTGACCTGGGCTGGCGGATGACTGATGCCTGGCTGTCGATGGCGGGCGCCGGTTCCAAGGGTGAGCCGAACGGCGTGCCGATCGACGAATGGGGCATCCGCATGGATGCAGGGACCTGCAACCCGCAGGGTGCCAGCGTGACCCGCGGCGGTGCTGCCAACGGCCCGGCGGCGGTCTATGCGATCCGCAAGTGGGACGAATGGCTGCGCAAATACGCGCCTCCGGGTGCGGCGTCTTATGACTTCTACCAGTCGCTGCCGGCACTGGCGCAGGGCAATGTGGCGCAGCAGATCTTCTGGTACACTGCGTTCACTGCCGACATGGTCAAGCCGCAGTCCGAAGGCAACAACACCGTTGACGCCAGCGGCACCCCGCTGTGGCGGATGGCGCCGAGCCCGCATGGTCCCTATTGGGAAAAAGGCCAGAAGGTTGGCTATCAGGACGTGGGGTCCTGGACTTTCCTGAAGTCCACGCCGGTGGACCGGGCGCAGGCAGCTTGGCTCTATGCCCAGTTCGTGGTCTCCAAGACCGTGGACGTGAAGAAATCCCACGTGGGCCTGACCTTCATCCGCGATAGCTCGATCAACCACGCAAGCTTCACCGAGCGCGCACCCAAGCTGGGCGGCCTGGTCGAGTTCTACCGCTCGCCGGACCGTGTGGCCTGGTCGCCGACCGGCGTGAACGTGCCGGATTATCCGAAGCTGGCGCAGATCTGGTGGCAGCAGATCGGCGACGTGAACTCGGGCGCCTTCACCCCGCAGGAAGCGATGGACCGCCTGGCTGAGGAAATGGACATCACCATGGCCCGGATGCAGCGCGCGGACGAGCAGGCGAATGTCTATGGCGGCTGCGGCCCGCGCCTGAACGAGGAGAAGGACGCGGAGTGGTGGTACGCCAATGGCGGCGCCAAGCCGCCGCTGGAGAACGAGAAGCCTGCGGGCCAGACCGTCAACTATGACGAGCTGGTCGCCCGCTGGGCAACGCAGTAAGGAACTCCTCCCGGTCCGGCCAGGCTCCCCATCGCCCGGCCGGGCTGAACCAGGCCCCGGAGACCCTTTCCCGTCTTCCGGGGCCTTCTTCCCCAAAAGACCGCGCGCGCCGGATGCCGGTGCGCAAACAGGCCGCCTGCCGGAAAGTCAAAGCAAGATGGCACTCGAACTCAAAGACGTGACCAAGCGCGTCGGCGCCATTCAGCACATCAAGGAAGCCTCGCTGCTGCTGGAACCCGGTCACTTTAATGTCCTGCTGGGCGCCACTGGCTCAGGCAAGACGTCCCTTATCAAACTGATGGCGGGCCTCGACCCGATGGCCAGCGGCCAGGTGCTGATGGATGGCGAGGATGTCAGCCGTCTCAGCACCCAGAAACGCAACATCAGCCTGGTGCATCAGTTCTTCATCAACTACCCGCATATGACGGTGTTCGAAAACATCGCCTCGCCGCTGAAAGTGGCAGGCATGGCCAAGTCGGAAATTGCCGGCCGGGTCGAGGAAGCCGCAGAAATCCTGCAGTTGAAGCCGATGCTGCACCGCCGCCCGCATGAGCTGTCCGGCGGCCAGCAGCAGCGCTGCGCCCTGGCCCGTGCAATCGCCAAGGAAAGCCGCGCGGTGTTCCTGGATGAGCCGCTCGCCAACCTCGACTACAAGCTGCGCGAGGAACTGCGCGACCAGTTGCCCGAACTGTTTGCCGGCCGCGGCGCGGTGGTGGTCTACGCCACCTCGGAACCGGAGGAGGCGCTGCTCCTGGGCGGCAGGACCGCGCTGATGCGCGACGGGCGGGTGACCCAGTTCGGCCCCACCGCCGAGATTTACCGCAACCCCGGCAATGTCGACGCGGCGCGGGTGTTCTCCGACCCTCCGATCAACACCGCCGAGATCACCAAGCAGGGCAGCACCGCGCGCCTTGGCGCAGGTGTCACCTGGGAGCTGAGCGGCGACGCCGCGAACCTCAGCGACGGCCCCTATACCATCGCCATCCGCCCGCACCACGTGCTGCCGGTCGCGCGCAACGGCGCCCATGTGCAGCTGTCAGGCCAGGTGCAGGTGACCGAGCTTTCCGGCTCTGAAAGCTCTGCCCATTTCGACATGGGTTCCGGCAGCTGGGTCTCCCTCGCCCACGGCGTCCACCCCTACCGGGTGGGTGAGCTGCACGATTTCTACATGGACCCTGCGCAGGCCTATTTCTTTGCCCCCGACGGCAGCCGCGCGGCGTGAGGCATCAATGGCTAAAATAACACTCTCCAAACTGCGCCACAGCTATTTTTCCAGCCCTAAGTCCGCCTCGGACTACGCGCTGAAGGAAATCGACCTCGACTGGACCGACGGCGGCGCCTATGCGCTGCTCGGCCCCTCGGGTTGCGGCAAATCCACCTTGCTCAATATCATCTCGGGACTGCTGGTCCCGTCAGAAGGCCAGATCCTGTTCGACGGCCAGGACGTGACCGCCCTGCCCCCGGACCAGCGCAACATCGCCCAGGTGTTCCAGTTCCCGGTGATCTACGACACCATGACGGTTTACGACAACCTGGCCTTCCCCCTGCGCAACCGCGGCCGGGATGAGGCCACCGTGCACCAGCGTGTGATGGCAATTGCCGAAATGCTCGAAGTCACGGAGATGCTGGACCAGAAGGCAGCAGGCCTGTCACCGGACAATAAACAGAAGATCTCCATGGGCCGCGGCCTGGTGCGCGAGGATGTGAACGTGGTGATGTTCGACGAGCCGCTCACGGTGATCGACCCGCATCTGAAGTGGAAGCTGCGCTCCAAGCTGAAGGAGCTGCACCAGCGGGTGAAGGCGACGATGATCTACGTCACCCACGACCAGACCGAAGCGCTGACCTTTGCCGATCAGGTGGTGGTGATGCAACTGGGCGAAGTTGTGCAGATCGGCACGCCGGTCGAGCTGTTCGAACGCCCCGCGCATACCTTTGTCGGCCATTTCATCGGCTCGCCCGGCATGAACATCCTGCCTTGCAGCGTGCAAAACGGCGCCGCCGTCTTTGCCGGTCAGGCGATCCCGCTGGAAGGCCCCATTCAGGGCGAGGCTGACGGTCAAACCGAAATTGGCATCCGCCCGGAGTTCGTCGCGCTGGCAGACCGCGGTCTGCCCGCTACGGTCACCAAGGTCTCGGACGTTGGCCGCCACACGGTTGTGGAATGCGAGGCCGGCGGCTGCCGCATCAACGCCGTGACCGAAGGCAATGCACCAGACAAAGGCAGTTCCGTGCATCTGGCTTTCCGCCAGGACATGACCCGGCTTTACGTGGATGGCTGGATCGCCACCTCCCCCGCTGCAGACGAACAAGGAGCGGCCTGATGAAAACCGAAAACCAGAAAGCCTGGTTCTTTGTGCTGCCGGTGCTGCTGCTGGTCGCCTTCAACGCGCTCATTCCGATGATGACGGTGGTCAACTATTCGGTGCAGGAGACCTTTGGCGACAACGTGTTCTTCTGGCAGGGCCTGGACTGGTTCCAGCAGATCCTGCGTTCTGACCGCTTCCACGCAGCGCTTGGGCGGCAGTTCATGTTCACCTTCCTGATCCTGATCATCGAGGTGCCGCTGGGCATCGCCATTGCGCTGTCGATGCCCCGCAAGGGCTTCTGGGTGCCGGTGTGCCTGGTGCTGATGGCCTTGCCGATGCTGATCCCGTGGAATGTGGTGGGCGCGATGTGGAACATCTTCACCCTGCCCGACATCGGCCTTTTGGGGTACTTCCTGAACCATGTGCTGGGCATCAGCTATGACATGACGCAGGACCCGGTTGCGGCCTGGGTGACCATCGTCACCATGGATGTGTGGCACTGGACCTCGCTGGTGGTGCTGCTGAGCTATGCCGGCCTGGTGTCGATCCCCGACGCCTATTACCAAGCAGCCAAGATCGACGGCGCCTCCAATTGGGCGGTGTTCCGGTTCATCCAACTGCCGAAGATGAAGACGGTGCTGACCATCGCCATCCTGCTGCGCTTCATGGACAGCTTCAACATCTACACCGAGCCGTTCGTGCTGACCGGCGGCGGCCCCGGCAACTCCACCACGCTGCTGTCGATCGACCTGGTGAAAATCGCGCTTGGCCAGTTCGACCTCGGCCCCGCTGCGGCCATGTCGCTCATCTATTTCGCAATCACTCTGTTGGTCAGCTGGCTGTTCTACACGCTGATGACCAAAGACGACCTGAACTAAGGGAGGGATCACGATGCAGAAACGATCTATCGTCCCCATCGTCTATATCCTGTTCCTGATGCTGCCGATCTACTGGCTGGTGGCGATGAGCTTCAAGACGACGAACGAAATCCTGTCGGGCTTCTCGCTGTTCCCGCAGACCTTCACCCTGGACAATTACAAGACTATTTTCACCGATCCCAGCTGGTACTGGGGCTACATCAACTCGATCCTTTACGTGTCGATCAACACGGTGATCTCCATCGCCGTTGCCCTGCCCGCGGCCTATGCCTTCAGCCGTTACCGGTTCCTCGGCGACAAGCAGCTGTTCTTCTGGCTCTTGACCAACCGGATGGCGCCGGCTGCCGTCTTCGCGCTGCCGTTCTTCCAGCTTTATTCCGCTGTGGAACTGTTTGATACCCATCTGGCCGTGGCCCTGGCCCATTGCCTGTTCAATATCCCGCTGGCGGTGTGGATCCTTGAGGGTTTCATGGGCGGCGTGCCCAAGGAGCTGGACGAAACCGCATTCGTTGACGGCTATTCCTTCCCGCGCTTCTTTGCGACGATCTTTGTGCCGTCGATCAAGGCGGGCGTGGGTGTGGCAGCGTTCTTCTGCTTCATGTTCTCCTGGGTGGAGCTCTTGCTGGCCAAGACCCTCACCGCCGTCGCCGCCAAGCCGATTGCCGCCACCATGACCAAGACCGCCTCCAGCGCGGGCTACGAACTGGGGCTCTTGGCAGCGGCCGGCACACTGACAATCATTCCGGGCGCCATCGTGATCTGGTTCGTCCGCAACTACATCGCGAAGGGTTTCGCGATGGGGAGGGTTTAAATGCTTTCATGGATGGCCTGGACCTGGCCCACAGCGCTGTTGTTCATCGGCATCTTCAGCGCCATCGGCGTGCTGATCATCGCCGAGATCCGCCACCCCGGCGGGGCCGCGCGCAAAGGCGTGCTGGGCCTCACCACCACCCGCGGCGACCGGCTGTTCATCAGCCTGTTGGGCACCTCCTACATCTTCCTGGCCTGGCTGGGCCTGGTGGGGATGCCGCTTTGGTGGCCGCTGGGGCTGTCGATTGCATGGGGCATCTTCTGCTTCTGGAAGGTCTGACGCCGGCGGACCGGGCCATGTTTGGCGCTGCCCCTGCGGGTCATGTTTGGCACTGCCCCTGCGGGTCATGTTTGGCGCTGCCCCTGCGGGTCAAGGGGGCCGCAGGCCCCGCGCAGCGGCTTGCCCTTGACGCGCAAAGAAAAACACAATTGAGCCGGGCCTTGAAGGCACACCTGCCCTTCAAGGCCTTCTCAGCCAAAACGACCAACGGGTGCGCCTGTCACTGTCTCAAAGACCGGCCCATCACCTTGCAACTTGCTGAATAAACTCGCGCGGCAGCGCACATTTTGGCAACAGCAGCGCCGCCGCCGCACGTCTCCTAAAAAAATAGTTTTCACATGCCCTCCCATCCCCTAGCATGACTGGAACGATCACATGAGCCGGACTGCCGATCCCATGCGCAAGAAACAGGACACTTCTCTGCTGACCGAAGTGGAGCTGGAATTCATGACCGTGGTCTGGGACCTCGGCGGCGGCACCGTGCGCGATATCCTGGCCGAGCTGAACAAGGCACAGGAACGCGCCTATACCTCGGTGGCCACGGTTCTCAAGATCATGGAGCAGAAGGGCTTTCTCACCAGCGAGCGCAAGGACCGCTCCTTGGTCTACCGCCCCGCTGTTCCCAAGGCAGAGTATCAGAAAACATCTCTGAAAAACCTTTCGAGCAAGCTCTTCAACGGTGCGCCGGCGGCTTTGGTCGCCCGGCTGGTCGATGATGAGGATGTGACCGACGAGATGCTCGAGGAGATGCGGGCGCTCTTGGAGGAAAGGCTGGGGGACAATGCCAACTGATGTTCTGCTGAATGCCTATATCGATCTGAATATCCTGCTGCTGGCCGGCGCCGCCCTGTGGATCGGCGCGCGCAAGGCCCTGGCGCGCAGCAGGCTGGGCCGCGCCTACCAGCCGCAGTTGCGGCTCTTGAACGGGATGACGGTTCTTCTGGCCATCTGTCCGGCGCTGATCCTGGCCTTCACCCATTTCGTCATCGCCCATCCGCCGAATTTCTCCGACATGCTGGTCTCGCAGTATCTGCAAGGCAACGTCAGCATGAGCGCGGGCGAGTTTGAAACCCTGCTCGGCCTGCGCGAGGATGCGGTGCGCGGGCTCACCACGCTGCAGCCGCTGTGGGCCCAGGCCCTCGCCGCAGGCTTTACCGCCTGTGCCGCGGTCTGCCTCGCGCATGTGGCGGTTTCCGTGTTCCGCCTGCGCCAGAACCTGGCCGCCGCCTTCACCTGGAAGCGCATCGGCCGGGTGCAGCTGATGGTCTCGGACAGCATCCGGGTGGCCTATTCCACCCGCGGGGTCTTCCGCCGCTATGTGGTTCTGCCCGCAGCCCTGCTGCACGACCCGCGCGACCTGCGGCTGACGGTGGCCCATGAGCTGCAGCATTTCCGCCAGCGCGACATCGAATGCGAGTTTCTGCTGGAGATGCTGCGCCCGCTCCTGTTCTGGAACCCCGCCTTTTACCTGTGGCGCCGCGAAGTGCGGCTGTTGCGGGAGTTTGCCTGCGACCAGGCGCTGATGGCGCGGCCTGCCTTTGATGTGCGGGCCTATTGCGAATGCCTGATCCGCGCCTGCGCCCTTGCCGCCCGCGGCCCCGCTCTGTTCACCCGACGCAGCCCGGCGGTGGCGCTGGTCGACCGGCGCGAGACCCGCCGCGGCGTCTCGCTGCAGCGGCGCATCCTGGCCGTCACCGCACCGCAGCCGCAGGTTCAGAGCCCGCTGGGCTGGGCGCTGGTCGCGGGTCTGATGGCCGGTCTGGTGCTGGCCACCGCCATGCTGCTGCAGCGCCCCGGCGACTGGAGCCATGACCGCATCATGCTCTCGACCATCGTCAACCTGGAGCGCATGGCCAGCCGCAACAGCACGCCTGAGCTCGCGGTCAGCGCCCTGAACGGCGGATTCGCTGTCCCCAGCCAGTAACTTTGACGCCCCCGGCAAGACGCCTTGCCCCCTCCGCCGGCCTAAGTCGGAGCGGGCTGCGGCCGTGTTTCCCGCTTTGTTCTCCTGCCTTGCCCGGCTGCTGCAGGGGGCTGGCCGGAAACCGCCGACAAGAATGGCACCTTTAAGGCATTCTTGAAGGCGGAAAATTCAACCTTAATACGGCATATCCTGACGCTGATCCGCTTCAGTTGCCGGTTTGAGGGGAATTTTCAGCAAAATTTCACCAACTCTGCCGCTGCCGCTTGGCAGGTTCCCGCTGTGCCGCCGGAACCGGCCGCTCCGGCGGCTTTCTTTCGGGCACGTCTCAAGTCCACAAGAAGCGCAACAGTGCAATGTGCAAAGTATGAGGTAACAGGCATGTACCAGACCGACTACAAACGCGTCGACGCAGAGACGCTCATCCAGCTGCAAGATGGCCGGATCGACATCTCCGACGACGGCAATGTCACCCTGATGCGGGCAGGCTCCGCAGGTTCCAAAGTCGGCAAATCGACCTACAGCACCGCGATCAACACCACCGACAATTCCGGCGTGGTCACCGCTGAGTTCGACTTCATGATCCCCGACGGGATGCCCACCAGCCACATCTACCTGGCCGACATCGAAAGCAAAGCCGCCAGCAGCGGCTTCAACCCCGGTGTCCGCATCCAGGTCCGCGACGGCATCATCCGCGTTGAGCGCGGCAAGATCGGCATCAAGGAACTGTGGCCGGCCGACATGGACGAGCTGGAGACCGGCCGCTGGTACTCGCTGAAGGTGGAACTGCGCCCGGGCCGCGGCAACGACGGTGAAGTGAAACTGTACCTGGACGGCAAGAAGGTTGTTGATGAAAACGGCCAGACCGTCGATACCACCTCGTCGAACTCCTGGATCGACACGGTGCAGGTCGGCCTGACCGCCAACGTCAACGACTATGACGCCGCACTGGCAGTGCGCAACATCGAGGTGAGCACCGATCTGCCTGGCACCGCCAACGACAGCTATTACCGTCTGGACCCGCTGGACTCGCTGCAGTTCGCCGAAGAGATCTACCGCACCGGCACCGAGGCCAACCCGGTCTATGTGAACGAGATCGACCCCAACCAGCCGCCGGTCGATCCCGATCCCGATCCGGTCGATCCTGATCCGGTTGATCCCGATCCGGTCGACCCGGCCCCCGGCGGCGGCAACGGCATGAACGAGATTACCGGCACCGACGGTGCGGATGTTCTGTCGGGCAACGGCACCAAGGACGACATCCAGGGCTTTGGCGGCAACGACAGCCTGAAAGGCAACAACAACGACGACGTGCTGCGCGGCGGCGACGGCAATGACACCCTGCGCGGCGGCCAGAACGACGACACCCTGTACGGCGGCGTCAACAAGGATGAGCTGTACGGCAACGTCGGCAACGACACGCTCAACGGCGGCAAGGGCTATGACACGCTCAAGGGCGGCCTCGGCGATGACAAGCTGTACGGCAGTTCCGGCAAGGACACGCTCAAGGGCGGCAAGGGCGAAGACACGCTCAAGGGCGGCAAGGGCGACGACAAACTGTATGGCGGCCTGGAAAAGGACATCTTCGTGTTTGGCGCCGGCAGCGGCGGCGACGTTGCAGCCGACTTCATTGCGGGCACCGACAAGGTGATGCTGGAATTCGATGCATCGGAACTGGGCGCGCTGCGGGTCCAGCAGGACGGCGATAATGGCGTGCTGATCACCCACGGCGCCGACTCGCTGCTGCTGGAAGGGATCACTTACGCCGAGCTGTCCTCCAGCGACTTCATCCTGGGCTGATCCCTCTGTCAGACCGGACCGGCCCGGATGCGCCGGGCCGGACACAAGCACATCCCCGTCCGCGGCTCAGGCACGCGGGCGGGGATTTTCCGCCTTCAGCCTATGCCGCGCCGCCCGGATCTGCTCTGCCGCCGCCAGCCGCAGGCGGGGCAGCACGCCGGTGCGGCGGACTTCCAGGACCGTGGTTGTGCGGCTGCAGGTTGCCAATTGGCTCAAATGCCCCCGCGTCGCCCAGAAATCATATCTGGAATGACCGCTTTCCAGACAGTTCAGGATCGCCATGAATGCCAAGGCGCCACCGGCACCGAATGCGGCGAAATCCGGGTTATAGGCCATGAAATACCCGTGATGGCCGCCCGGATCGACCAGCTCATAGGCAAAGGCCATCGGCTTGCCCTTCAGGCAGGAAAACCAGATCCCCAGCGTCCCGTCCCGGGCCGTGCCCCGTATCTGGTCTTCGTATAGCGGCAGGCCGATGTTGCGCATCCGGCCATCGAACTTCCAGCTGTTTTCCAGCACCTCCCGCATCATCGGCAGGCAAGCCTCATAGTCGTTCTCATGGGTGAAATGGTGGATGTCGCAGGCCTCGCGCAGGTGGCGTTCCTTGCGTTTCCAGTTGCGCCGGTTGCGGCCTTTCATCTGCGCCAGATAGGTTGCGCTGTCCTTGAAGCCGTCGACCATGTAGTAGCTTTGTCCGGGCCGGCTGCGCACCTGAAGCCCCCGCTGCTGGAACACCTGCGGCAGGCAGCGCGCCAGGCGGTTGCCTTCCGGCAGGCTGGCAAAGGTCAGATCCAGCCAGGTCTGCCGGTCAAGCGCCTGCGCCAGCAGCGCGCAGGCCTCGCGTTCATCCTCCGAGGGCGCCAGCAGCAAATCGAAGGACGGCGAGGAGCCAAACTCCGGAAACCGGCCCCGCTGCGCCAGCAAGGCCTTGCGGTCGCAGCGGAAGAAAACCGGCAGGAACCCGGTCAATTCGCTGCCGCGGAACAGGCAGAGGCAAGCAGGCCGCTGGCCGGTGGCGGCCGCAGCCCGCACCCAGGGCAGGAAAAACCCGGGCCGGTCAAACGCCCCGGCACCGCAGGATTTGGCCAGCAGCTCCAATTGCCGCTCCAGCGCTTCCAGCTCTTCGGGGCTGCCGGCAATTTCCACTCTCAAAGGGTGTTTCATCGGCGGCCTCTCAATCCGGCTGGTTCAATCGGCAGCGGGCCGCCGGGGCGCCGGCCTCCCCGGCCCATACCCAATGCGGAAAGGCGCGCGGGCGGCGCCGGGCCAGATGGCGCTGCATGCGCTGCAGAAGCACCTGCGGCACCGCTTCTGCCGCCTGCTCCGCCGCCTGCGCCAGCGCGCAATCGAGCCGGGTCAGCGCCCGGCGCCGCTGGCCCGGGCTGGCAAAGCTGGAGTTCGCCGCATAGTCCGGCGCCCGCAGCCGTCCCGGTTTCAGGCCGATCTCAGCCAGCAGCGGCGCCAGCGCGGTGCCCGGTGCCGCGCGCAGGGTTTCGAAATCGGTCAGAAACACCCGGTCCCGGCCCAGGATCCCGGGCAGGCTGCGCATATAGCGGCGGTGGAACACATTGGAGGCGCAGGCCCGCGCCACCAGCGCCGCGCGCCTCGGATAGGGCGGCGGCTGGCGGCCATAGGACCACAGCCGCGACCGCAGGAAACCGCGGGTTTCACGCATCACGCACAGGAACCGCGCTTCTGGCACCTGCGCAGCAATCCCGGCCGCCAGCAACGTGTGATGCGGAGATTTCTCGACCCAGGCAGCCGCATCCTGCCGCCGCGCCAGCGCCTCCATCATGCTGCAAAACAGCGCCGCCGGGGCAGCGGCGGCCTCGGCGGCCTGCCTGCCCCATTCAAGGCCCAGGCCGCTGAGTTGATAATATTCGCTCTGCAAAAAGCTCCGGGCTGCTGCGGCGCGGAAGCCGGGGCCGGGCCAGGGCTCCAGCGAGGGTGCGAAATGCGAGAAGAACACGCTCTCATGCACCCCCTGGTGATGCCTGGCCGCCACAGCGGCGACGCCCGGCTGCGCTGCCAGCAGATTGGCCGCCAGCGTGGTGCCGCTGCGCTGCAGCCCCAGCACGAACACCGGAACGGGCGGGTGCGCTGTCATCGCTGCCTCCAGGCCGTGCGCAGGCTGCGCGCCTGCTGGCGCAGGCTGAACAGCACCGCATGATCCGGCTGGCGCAGCGGCAGCACATGGGCCGGCACCAGCGGTGTCACATCCGGATTGAAGGCCGATTTGAACTGATCCCGGTTGCGGGCCCCGGCGCCGGCCGCATCCGCGTCCGCTGGCGCTCCGGCCATGTCATAGGCGGCAAACCCCTGCGCTTGCGCCAGTTTCAGCGCCTCCCAGACCAGCGGATACCCGGCCGGGGCCGCCGCCCGCTGCCCTTCGGCCCGGGCCAGCACCAGCCAGAACGCCCGGTCGCCGTCGCCGATCATCACATGGCCGCCCATCAGCCGGTCCTGCTGCCAGGCCAGCAGAAAGGCGCCGCGCTCGCGGGTCATGGCCCATTGCCGCTCCACTGGCGGCACCAATTCCAGCCCCAGGCCGCGGGCCTTGAAAAACTCCCGCATCAAGGCGCCAAAGGCCTGCGCCTGTGCCTCGGTTGCGGCCGGGCGCACCTCCAGCCCCGCCTTGGCCGCCTTGCGAATCTGCCGCCGGCAGCGCTGTTTCAGCCGCCCCATCAGCTCGTCCGGGCTGCCGCGCAGGCTGACCAGCGCCGTCGCCGCATGCAGCGATTGCTCGCCGGCAGGCAGCTGCCGGGCCCCGGCCTTCTGCAGGATGCCGGTGACCTCCGCCACCTCCCCGGCGCCGCTCCATCGCGGGTTCAACTGCATTGAGCAGCAGCCCATCTGCCGCAGCCGCGCCGCAAATCCGGGCAGGATCCGCGCCAGATCCCCAGGCGAGCGGGTCACCGGGCCGCGGCGGAAGCTGGCCAGGTAACGCCCGGGCATCAGCCGCGACAGCCGGGCCAGGCCGAAACCCTCCACCCGGCCATGGCGTTCCGTTGCGCTCAGCATCACATAGCGGTGGCGGCCCGGCGGCGGGCAGCGCCGGGTGAATTCAGGGCATTGCAGCCAGCTGGCTGACGGGCAGTTTTCCAGAAAGTCCCGCAGCCGCCGCTCTGACTTGGGCGTCAGGCTGCCGTGCACCCGGACCCGCAGGCCGGAGGTGTCGCAATGCAGCTTGTGCAGCATGGTCATGCCTCCCCGTCTCCCTGATGCGTTACATCCGCCCGGCGCAGCGTCTTGCGCGGCAGCATGCCCCGCAGACCGGTCAGCATGCGCAGCTCATCCTCCAGCTTGAGCAGCCAAAAGGCGCCGCTGCCCCGCGGCACCCCGCGCAAGCGCCGGACCCGGAATGACCCGGTTTCGAAATCTTTCAGGAAATGCGTCCGGCGGCCGAATTCCACCGCGCCGGCCGCCCCCGCGCAATCAGCTGCTGCAGACCCTGATACAGGCTGGCCCGGCCCGGAGCCAGGCCGGCATGGGCTTCGTCAAACTCGGAGAACACGCTGTACCAGGTGTCCTGGCAGCGCACCGCGCAGAAGGAGGCAATGTCGGCCCCGCCGGCCCGGATCAGCACCAGGCTGCCATTGTCCCGGGCGGCAAACCGCGTCCACAGCTCTCTCAGGAAGATGTCGCCGCCGCGCAGGGCCGCGATCCCGGTCCCGGTCCGCTGCTTCCAGGAGCGCCCGGACAGGGCCAGCATCCGCTGCACCGGCACCGCGGCCGCCGCCTGGAACGCCTCAACCTCGGCACCTGCCCGCTGCAATTCGCGCTTGCTGACGCGGACCTTCTTGCGGAACGACCGGCTGCGGGTCTGGCAATAGCTGTCCCAATCACACAGGTTCTCGGCAATCGAGGCGCCCTGTTCTTGGTCCTGCCACAGGTCCAGTCCGCCCAGCCGCAGGCAGCGGGTGGTAAAGGCATCACGGGTGCAAAGCCGGAAGGCAGGCAGCTCGATCCCGCCCCGGGGTGCTGCGCGGCAGACCGCATCCAGCAGCGCCCGCAGAGTGTCGCGGCTGGTGGCCAGAAACTCGAAAAAGCCGGTGTAGCTGCAAACCCAGCCGGACAGGACCCGCGGCCGGTAAAGCGGCAGCAGCTTGCTGAACCGCTTGCGCATCAGGCACATCGGCGCCGCCGCCACCATATCCGCACCGCGCCAGACGGTGAAAACCCGCAGCCGCCCCGGCACCCCGAAACCCGCCTGCTGCGCCGCCAGCCAGTCGAAGGAGGAATAGAGCCGCCCGCGGCAGCTGTCATGCATCGCGCGCCACTGCGCCTCGCGCGCGGCCAGGTCCGCCCAGCTGGTCAGCACCCGGACCTCCAGCGCCGCCTTGGGCGCACTTTGGATGGCCGCGCAGCTATTCATCCGCCATCCTCCGGGCCGGCGCCCAGCGCACGCTGCGCACTCCGGCCATCGCCCGCAGGATGCCAAAGCCCATCGCTGCATGGCCCATCACGAAGAACCGGCACAGCCCCGACCCCGGCAGCCGGGCCAGCGGCGGCAGCAGCAGCGAACCGGCGCCGATGCCATAAACGGCCAGCTGCGCCAGCAGCGCCGCGGTATAGATGCCGCCCCGCTCTGCCGCCGCCGCCAGGCTCAGCAGCAGCAGCACCGGCAGCAGGAAGGCCACCAGCCGCCGCAAGCCCTTGTGGAACATCAGCTGCAGCGCATACAGCCCGTAGCGGCCGGGGTTCATCAGCCGCCGCATCCGCATCAGACCGCGCCAGCCGCGCTCGGTCGAGCGCACCCGCCGCATGAACTCATCCCCGGTGTGGCTGGTGACCGCCTCCTGCGCCACCGCGCGCGGCTCAAACACCAGGCGGCAATGCTGCGCCGGGGCCTGCACCGAGATATAAAAATCATCCGCGACGTCACCAGGCACCCGCCCCGGCACCAGATCGCGCCGCATCGCATAGAGCGTGCCCTGCGCCGAGACCGCGCCGCCCAGCCGGTGTTCCGCCGCCTTGAGGCTTAAATCATAAGACCAGAACAGCCGCTCCGCCCGCGCCAGCCAGCCGCCGCGGCCGCTCTTGCGCTGCGGCTGCAGCCGCCCGCAAACGCCGCCGGTTTCCGGCGCGGCAAAAGGCGCCAGCAGATGCCGCAAGGCGCCTGGCGCCAGCATGCTGTTGGCATCCGAGAAAATCACCACATCCGACTCGATCCGTGCCAGCCCTGCTGTCAGCGCCTGCGCCTTGCCGCCGTGCCCCGGCGTCTGAAAGGCGCGGATCCGCGGGCTGTTCAGCGACAGCGCCTGCGCCAGCGTCCCGTCTTCGGAGCCGTCAGAGACCACCAGCACATCTACCCAATGCGGCCCGCAGTCCTGCGCCAGAATGGTTTCCAGCTTGGCGCGGATCGCGGCTTCTTCGTTGCGCGCGGCAATCAGCACGGTGGCCCGCACCGGCTGCTCTGGCGGCAGCGGCGCCCGGCGCCCGGCCACAGCCGCCAGCAAGAACCACAGCCCCCCGTAGCCAAGCAGCGAAAAGGCAATCAGCCCGGCGCAAACCCAGAACAGCAGGATCATTCCGCCGCCCTCCCCATCGCGGCTGCCGAAAACGCCCGGAACAGGTTGAACTGCCGCTGCGCATTGATCTGAAGCGAGAACTCCTCCTCCACCAGCGCCCGCCCCTGCCGGGCAATAGCGTAGGCGCCGCCGGGATCCGCATGCACGGCCTCCAGCGCGTAAAGCAGCTCGGGAACCGAGCCCGGCTCGATCAGGAAACCGGTCTGGCCGGGGCGGATCAGTTCGGGGATGCCGGACACATTGGTCGAGATCACCGGCCGCTGGAACGCCAGCCCCTCGATCGCCACATTCGGGATGCCTTCGGTACGCCCCGAGGGGCCGATCACCGACGGCGCCGCAATCACATTGGCGCTTTCATAGAGCCGGCTCACGGCCGCAAAATCCTGTTTGCCGAGGAAGGATACCCGCTCCCCCAGCCCCAGCTCTGCCGCCAGCGCCTCCAGTGCCGCGCGCTCGGGCCCGTCGCCCGCCAGCGAGCAGCACCAGTCCGGAATCTCCAGCGCCGCCAGCGCCCGCAGTAGAAGGTCGACCCCCTTGCGCACCTGCAGGGAGCCCACATAAACCACATGGAACGGCCCTTTCTGCGGCGGCGGACCAAGCTGCGGAATGGCCTCCACATCAACGCTGGAATGGATCACCTGGATCTCGTCCGCGCGCAGGCCGCGCACGTGGCTGGCCAGGAAATCGCGGCCGTAATTGCTGATGGTGCGCACAAACGACGCCTCGCCCAGCTTTTCGGCCAGCAGCCGCTGGGTGCGGAAAATGTCATGCGCCCGGCAGCTCACCGAATAGGGGATGCCGGTCAGCCGGTGGATCACCCAGGCGGCAGTGGCCGGATGGCCTGCGAACTCCGCGTGCACATGGTCGGCACCCCACTCCGCCAGCTCGCGGGCGATGGCGCTGGCCGCAACCGAGACCACCGCGGATTTTCCCGCCAGCCCCGGCTTGCCGCCCTGCTGCGCCCCGATCAGCGCCAGCGGCCCCGCCATGCTGCCCAGCCGGGCGCCGAAGCTGGCCAGGGTACGCGGGCTGACCAGCCCGACATGGCGCGCGATGGCCTTGGTCGGCTTGGCAAAGTCATGCAGCACTTCCGAGGTGTTGTAGGGCGCCAGGTGGTACAGCCGCACCTCGGCGCCGAACTCGATGAATTTCATCACATCCCGCAGGATGAATGTTTCGGTGAATTTCGGATATTCCGTGACGATCACCGCCAGCCGCATGTCAGATCCCCCCATCCCTGCTGCCTGCCCGGCCCGGGGCCTCTGGCGCCGCTTGGCCAGGTCCCTCCTGGCTATGCCCCTCTTGGCCATGCCCCTCGTGGCCCGTGTCTGCTGTGCCGCTGCCGGTGCCTTCCCCAAGGCTCAGATGCCGTGCCGCCACACAAAGCGCAGGCAGGATCCACATGAATTTAGTGTCCTCGTTGGGCATGAACAGCGATGCGATCAAAAAAGCGGCGAAGCCATAGGCCAGCGCCCTGGCAAAAACCGACAGCCCCGGAATGCCCGCCCGGGCGGCCTGAACTGCCGCGTTCAGGGCGCTGAGCATCACGCCCAGGAACAGGGCCAGGCCGATCAGCCCCAGTTCGGCGGCGACCTCCAGATAGCTGTTGTGCAACTGCCGCGGCGCAGGCTCGCGCCCCGGATACCAGCGGAATTCATCGCCCGCATAGAATTGCGGATAGTTGCCGGGACCGACGCCGAACACCGGGTTCTCCCACAACAGCTGCAGGCCGATCAGGTTGTAGGAGAACCGCCGCAGCAGGGTCCGGTCAGAGCCCTGTTCAAACATCGTGCCCATCCGCTCCCAGTAGACTTCCGGCACAAAGGGCAGCGCAGCGGCGCCGGCGGCGGCCATTGCCATCAGCAGCAGCGGGAACATCCGGTGCCCGCGGTTCTGCCACATATAGACCAGCGCAATCAGCGCAAAGGCAATTGCTGCCGAACGCGCCAGCGTAAGCACCAGCCCGGCGGTGCCGACCAGCACCACAGCCCCGCTGAACCAGCGCAAGGGTTTGTGTTCAAAGAATAAAACGGCGGCAACCACGACGGTGCACAGCAGCATATGCGCCGCCGTCGTCGGGTTGTAATTGGAGGCGCCGGCGCTGCGGGCCTGGCCCTCGAACTGGGCGCTGGTGGCGGCTTCCTCGGTGGCCACCAGCCGCACCCCCAGGAAGCTTTCGGCCAGCACAAACAGCCCCGAGACCAGCCCGGTGCCGACAAGGATCCAGATCAGGCAGCGCAGGCGGCGCGGGGTGTCGGCCAGCGCCACAATCAGGAAAAACAGCACAATCACGCTGGCGAAGCCGATCACGTGGTCCTTGCCCTCCGTGGGGTATTCGCAGGTGAGAAAGGAAATCCCCAGCCAAAGCAGGAACAGCATCACCAGCGACTTGGTGCGGCTGCGCGGCCCCAGCCGCAGGTGCCGCGGTTTGCGGTAGCCTTGCAGCATCAGCCCGCCCAGCGCCGCCACAGTCAGCAGCTTGAAGGCCGAGAGCGGCAGCGCGTTGGACAGGATGCTGGCGAGCGCGTCGAGATGGGCAAAGGTGACCAGCAGCATCAGCGCCGCAAAGGGGTTGAGGGTGACCAGCCCGCCCACGGCGAGGCCCGGCACCAAGGCCGCGCCCATTTTCATCGAGACCAGCGAGAAGGCAATCAGCAGCAAGGCCAGAAAGCCAAGGGTGCCGGTCAGCAGCAGGTATCCGGTCAGCCGCCAGATCATGCCGCCCGCGCCCCCCGGCGCTGTTGCCTGCGCAGCGGGCGCCGTTTCAGGCGTTTGTGCAACGCCTTGCTCAGCCCCGCGGCCAGGATCAGCAGATACCAGTAGTGGTTGCCCTGGAAACAGCGCACGGTGGCGCGGAAGTGCCAGGCATCCAGCCGCGCGCTGCGGAACCCCGCGGCGTTCTCGCCCGCATGCACCCGGCTGATCACCGACGGGTCCTCGCCTGCGCGGTTGCTGCCCCGGCCGGCGGTGGTGGCGGTGTAGCCTTCTTCCACAGCGATCCGGCGGGCCAGGCCCGAGGTCCGGTTCTGCGGCCAGCAGAACAGCTCCGGCACCTTGCCCAGGCGGGCCTTGAACTCGGTCCGGCAGCGGGCCAGTTCGGCACGGACGCGGGCTGCGTATTCCGCCTCGCTCTCAAGCCGCCCTTCGGTGAAGGCCGGCGCGGCCAGCGCCGCGTCGCTTTCCGGGATGGCTGTCCCCGCGGGGACAGCGGGCGGTTTTTCGGCTTGGTACCAGTCGTGCTTGCTGCCGCGCATGGCGGCCCATTGCATCCAGGCATGGCGTTTCCAGTTGCCGCGGGTGAGGCGGCCGACCGCGCGCGGGCCGACCGGCACCCGGATGTGGTCGATCCCATGCGGCTGCACATCAAACACCTTGTCCGGCCCGGGCCGGTCCAGCGCCCGGATCTCGCCCCAGCTGAGGTAGCCGTCCCAGCGGGATGGCCGCGGCGTGTCGTCCAGGCTTTGCGGTGCGGGGCGCTCCGGGGCGGCGAATTCCAGCGAGACAAACAGAGTGGCGCACATGCCGTGGCGGCGCAGGACCGGCGCCGCCGCAACCCAATTGTCGAGATAGCCGTCATCGAAGTGCAGCAGCACCGTCCCCGCCGGGACCGGCGCGCCGGCGCGGCGGCGGCGGATGAACTCGCGGCTGTCCATGACGCTGCATCCCATCTGCCGCAGCAGCGCCAGCTGGCGGTCCAGGGTTTCCGGCCGCACCGAGGTCTCCGAGGCCCAGGGCAGCCAGGAGGCATCGGCGCTGACGCTGTGCCAGGTCAGGCAGGGCACGCCGCCCGGCCGCCGCATCCAGCCGTCGGCGATCCACAGCCAGGCTGCCAGTGCCGGCAGGCCGCACCAGCGCGGCCATGTCCCCGCGGGGACAGCCAGCCAAAACAGCAGGACCGCGGCGCTGCCGGCAGCCCAGAGCAGCAGCGCCCGGCGCCGTTCCGCCTTGCGCCCGGATTGGCCAGGCCCGCAGCCGCGCCCCCTGCGCGCCGCCGGACTGAGGCTGGTTAAGGATGTCTTGTGCAGCCGCACGCCCCGGTAACCTCCTGTCAGCCTTTCAGAAACACGCCAAAAACATTCTCCACCCCCTGCTCGCGCAGCCGCGCCGCGGTGCCCTGCAGCGCCTCTTCGGTGACAGCGCCCGGGCGGATGCCGATCACCACCCAGTTGAAGCCGCAGGCCTTGCTCATCGAGAAGCTTTCGCCGGCACCGCCCAGATCGGTCACCTTGACGCCATTGCTCGGCGCCGCCCCGGCGCGTCCCGCCAGCGGGCGGCCGAGCTGGATCACCGGGCGGCTGCTGCCGCCTGCGGGGACGGCCTGCAGCGCGGCGCTGCCGGCCTGGTCCTGCGCCGCGGCTCCGGTCCCTTCGAGGCGCCGCACCTTGAGCTTCTGCCAGCCCTTGAGGCGGCGCATCGCCACCTCGATCACCGCGGTCAGGCGGCGGGACTCCTCATCGCTGCCCAGCGCCGTGACGGCGCCCTGGCAGGGCATTGCGTTGCATTGCAGGTTCATCGCTTTGGCCAGCTGCGCAAGCTTGGCCCGCCTGGGCCGCCGCAGCGGAACGGTGCCCAGCGCCCGCGGCCCGAACAGCCGCTGCAGGTCGCTTTCGGTCTTGATGGTGCTGGAGAACGTGTCGGCGCTGATCACCAGAAAGGCCGAGATCATCACCCAGCCAACAATGGAAAACACCGTGAAGACAATCACCTTGGGGAAACTGGGATAGATCGGCACCACCGCCGGATCGATCACCCGCAGCATGGCGAAGTTGTTGGCGCGGGCCAGCCGCAGCGCGTTGATCTGGTCCTCAAGCTCAGTGAAGTTGCCGTCGCCCTTGGCGATTTCCTGGCGCAGGACGGCCTCCAGCTGGCGCGAGGCGGCATCGGCCTGGGCCCGCAGATGGGCGACATATTCCTCTGCCAGCAGGTTGGCGGCCAGCGCAGCGACGGCCGGCCGGTCCCGGCTCACCTTGATCTCCATGATGTAGGTGCCCTCGACCATCTCGACCTCGATGGAGTCCTGCAGCGACAGCACCGCATCGGTCAGCGGGTCCAGCGGCACATGCTTGCCGGAGTTCATGGTGTTGTAGATACGCCGGAAATTGCGCCGGAAGCTGTGGAACCGCTGGGCGATCTGCTCCGTCAGGCTGGGCGGCGCGCCGGTGTCCTGCTGGGCAGAGGCGGGGCCGCGCGGCATTTCCTGCCGCAGCCGGTCCACCGTCTTGGCGGAGATCTCGCGGCTGAGCAGGTATTCGACATGGGTCTGGGTCAGCAGATTGGCCGGGTTGATGGTGGTGGAGCGCACAAAGGTCTGGCTGTAGGCGAGCTCTGTCTGGGTCGGCAGCAGCGAAACCTTGGCGGAGCTGGAATAGATCGGCGCCACATGCAGGAAGAAGGTGCTGAGCCCCGCAGTGCCGCCCACCAGCGCAACGAACGCCACCAGGATCATTACCCGGTAATACCCCAGAAGCTGCCGGTAATGCGCGGTCATGGCCGCATCCTCCCCAGGGCGCGGGGCTGCAAGGCCCGCGGTGCAGGATGCGCCGGTTTGCGCCCTTCGGATCCAGCACGGGCGGCTGCCCCCCGCTGCCGCCCCTGCCAGGTCATGAGGAAATCACCGAAGACTGCAGCAGGTACCTCTCGACGAAATGCCGGGACGCGAGGGAGGTGGTCGAATAGGTGGCGAAATTGGCAAAGCCGCTTTGCCCGATGCCCACCGGTTCGCTGTGTTCGATCCTGGCCCGCACCTTGAGGCGGCAGACCCGGCCGGAGCGGCGCTTGCGGGTCAGCATCACGAAGTGCTCGCCCTGCGGGAACGGGCGGGTCGAGACGAACTGCAGCACTTCGTCGGAGATGCCGCAGATGGCGCCGATATGGGTGCTGTTGCCTTCGTCAAGCTCGACCCGGCTGTCCGGCGGGCAGTTGAAACCGGCCCGCAGCCACCGGTGTTCGGCCAGCGGCCGGAACTGGGCGGTGAGGCCGCAGACGGCAAGGCGGATGGACTTGCGCAGGACGCAGAAGCCGACATAGGCGAGAAAGCTGACTGCGGCGCCATAGCGGATCGGCGTGCGGCAGCACATGCGGTTGAAGCGGGCGCGCAGGGCCTTGGGGGTTTCATGGGTCATCAGCGCCTGGGCAAAGCCGACCAGCCCGGGGCGGATGCGGAAACGCTCCTCATAGCCCGGCGCCTCCTTGCGGTAGACATCTTCGATTTCCGGGCGGATCGGGCGCGGCCCGAAGAACACCATGTCGCCGCGCAGGATGTTGATCAGCTGCGGCAGCTCATCCAGCCGCGAACGGCGCAGGTAGATGCCCATGCGGGTCTCCGTCATCGAGCGGCGCGGCAGGGTGCGGTCGCGGGTGACGGTGCCTGCCTTGAAGCTGAGGGTGCGGAACTTGAGGATGTTGAACTCCTTGCGGTCCTTGCCCAGCCGCGGCCCGGCATAGAACACCGGCCCCCGCACCAGCGCCTTCTGCAGCAGGATGATCAGCAGCATCAGCGGGCTGACCAGCGGCAGCAGCACAAGCGCCAGGCCGCGGTTGAGAATGGCGTCGAACAGCGGATTGCCCGGCGCGTAGCCGGTGCGCAGCTCGGCACCGCTCAGCAGCCCGCGCGGCGCGGCGGCGCGCCCGGCTCCGGTCTCCGGCCTGTTTGCTGTTTCCGGTCTGTCCCCGGTTCTGTCCCCGGTGCCTGGGCGGCTCTGCGGCCTGTCCTGCGGTCCCTCGTTCGCTCTCCCATGCGGCCTGGCCGCTGAAACAGCCGGCCTGGACGGTACAGATCTTTCGCCATTTATAGATTTCGCGCCATCAGCCCCCCCGGCTGAGCCGCGAACAAAAACCCGGTTCATTGTATCCCCCTATACAATTCCCAGTATGTACGAATGTATTTCGCAGGCTAATTCACCGCGCTTTCAACAATAGCCCGGCAGCAGCTGCGTCATCCCCCGCATACGATGGAACGGAACAGGGTGATTCGTGTCAATTGGCCAAGCGGCATACGCCGAAGGGGTTACCACCCGTCAAGTCTTTGAAATTCAATAAAACATAAAATTCTCCATCCTCTTGCCCATGGCCGCTCGGGCACGCTTTGGAAAAAATAAAACATTTTAATGGCCGCCCCGGAGAAGGGCGCTAAACTGAATAGCTGGAGCAGATTTTTGAGGACGCCGGAAAGCGCTGCGCATGAAACAGAATGGAACCCTGCGCAGCATTATTTCGGTGACGTTCTGGAAATCCATCGGAATGGCGCTAAGCCTGGCAATTGCGCTGGCAATTGCCAATCTTTTTGGTGCCGGAGCGTCGTCGGATGCGTTTTTCCTGGCCCGCCGCGTGGTCTCGAACATTGCCGCCGGACTGGAGCGGACCCTGCAGTTCCTGCAGGTGCCGCCGATGGTGCGGATGGCCGAAACCGAGGGGCTGCAGGTGCTGGCCAGGCACCTGCGCAAACGCAGCTGGCAGATCCTGCTGGCGGCGGCGGTGCTCTGCGCCGCCGCTTTTGTTTTTGCCCCCGCGCTCACCCGGCTGCTGGCGCCCGGTTTCAGCCTAGAGCAGCATGCCAGTGCCACGGTGTACCTGCGGATCCTGCTGGCGGTGCTGCCGCTGTCGGCGGCCACGGCGCTGGCCGGAGCGGTGCTGAATGCGCTGCGGCTGTTCCGGCTGCCGGTGATTGCGCGGCTGCTGCCGCGGGCCTGCGCCGCAGCGGCGCTGGCGCTGGTGCCGGTCTTTGCCTTCGGGCTGGGCGCGGTGGCGCTGGCGATTGCTGCCGGAACCGTGGCGATGGCCTGTTTCTTTGCGGTCTGCATCCGCCGGGCGCTGGCGCAGGACTGGAGGCCGCAGCCGGACAGCAGCGGCAGTCAGCTGCCCTATTCGCGCAGCCGGATCTGGGCCATGCTGCTGGCGCAGTTTCACCTGTTCGGCGCCGGCTGGATCGACATGGCGATGGCCTCGCTCACCGGGGCAGGCAGTGTCGCCACGCTGGAGTTTGCCCAGCGGATGACCAATATGGCGCCGGGTGTGGTGACCAGCAGCGTGATCATTGTCTATTACACCGAGTTTGCCAGCCACCTGGCCCGCGGCCGCCAGGATGCCTTCCGCAAGAGCGTGCAGGATGCGATGCGGGCGACTTTGCTGTTTGTGATGCCCGCCGCGGTGGCGCTGTTCATGCTGAACCGCCCGGCGGTCTCGGTGCTGCTGGGGCATGGCGCCTTTGAACCCTGGGCGGTGCAGCAAACCGCCAGCATCATTGCGCTGCTGGCGCCGCTGCTGGTGGTGAATGCGCTCTTGGGGACGCTGGCCTCTGCCCTGTTTGCCGACCCCGGGGCACCGCATCTGAAGATCATCTTCACCGGTATTGCGGTGTCGCTGGCGGTGCGGGTGGGATTGAACTGGCTGCTGCTGCCGGTCCTGGGCGTGCTGGCGGTGCCGCTGGCCTCGCTGGCGGCGATGTCGGCGCTGCTGATCGTTCTCTACCTGCGGCTGGTGCAGGCCATCGGCGCCCCGGTGCGGCTGCGCGAGGCGGGACCGTTTGCGGCCATGGCGCTGGCCTCTGCCGGGGCGGCGGCGGCGGTCTGGATGGTGCAGGCGGCGGCCGCGCGCGAGCTGGCCGGGCGGCTGGAAGTGCTGTCGGTCGCGGTTCTGTCGGCGGCCTGCGGCGGGCTGGCCTTTGCGGCAGTGGCAACGGTGCTGAAGGTGCCGGAGCTGGCCCGCGTTCGCGGTGTGCTGCGCAAGGCGCTGCGGCGGGGCACCGCATGAGTGCTGCCGCCTTGATCCGGAAGTCGCCGCCATTGCGGCTGCGGCTGCCCGGCGCGGCGCTGCCGTTTCCGTTCGACAATGCCGCCACCCACCTGACCCGCAACGGCCGCTTTGCCATCCGCGAGGGGCTGCGGGCGCTGGGGCTGCCCAAAGGCGCGGCAGTGCTGTTGCCGGCCTGGCACTGCGGCTCTGAGGCTGATGCGGTGCTGGCAGCCGGGCTGCGGGTGGCGCTCTACCGGCTGAACCCGGACCTGACCGCGGATCTGGAGGATGTGGCGCGGCAATTGGCCGGGGGCCGCATCGCGGCAGTCTATGCGATCCACTATTTCGGCTATGGCCAGCCGGTTGAGGCGCTGCAGGAGCTGGCCCGGGCGCATGGCGCACTGCTGATCGAGGATGTGGCGCTGGGGCTGTTTTCCCGCACTCCGGACAGCGTGCCGCTGGGCAGCCGGGGCGATATGGCGGTGTTCAGCCTGGTCAAGACGCTGCCGCTGCCTGATGGCGGCGCGCTATGGCTGCGCAGTCCTGATCCCGGGGCGCTGGCGCGGCTGCAGCGACCGCCGCTGCGGGCGGTGCTGGCCGGTTTCAAAGGGGTGATGCGGCGGAGCCTGCCCGCGGCAGCGCCCGTGGCCGCAGCCGGCCCTGGCCCGCGGCAGCCCGAAGGCTGGCACAGCCGGGCCGGAATTGCGCCATCAGATATGGGCGGACGGATGTCCGTGCTGACCCGGCTGCTGCTGCGCGGCACCGATGCTGCCGCCGTCAGTGCCGCACACCGGCGCAACTATCTGGAACTGCAGGCAGGCGTGCCGCGGCGGGCGGGAATGCGCCCCTTGCTGCCGGAATTGCCCGCAGGCGCCTGCCCCGCATTCTTTCCGCTGTTCACGCCGGATGCCGGCCGGGTGCATCACCGCTTGCAAGCGGCGGGCATCCAATCTGTACGGTTCTGGCGGCAGTTCCATCCGGCGGTGGATTTGTCGGAGCATCCCGAGGCGCAGGAGCTGAAACGCTCAGTGCTGCGGCTGCCGGTGCATGCCGGGCTGGGGCTTGCGGACATGCAGCGGATCTGCGCGGCCCTTCATCAAGCGGTTGCGTGAAGAGATTGCGGAACAGCCAGCCGGCCCGGAGGTTTATTGCGGCGCAGGTCAAAGCAGGCAGAAGCGGACATCGTCCAGGAACATACCCGCAGCCTGCTTGTTGGAGTTGGCGGTGAGCCCGACCTGGAAGCGGTCGACCTGTTCCTGCACCGTAATGTCGGTGTGCTGCGAGACGACCTCCTGCGTCAGCATCGTGGTGCCGCGGGCATCGCTGATCACCTCGCCGTCCAACATCACCAGCGAGTGCCCCTCATCGCCTTTGCCAAGCGTGACCTGCCAGGTGATCTGGTGCCAGATCCCGGACTGCAGCAGCCGCGGCACGGTGGAGAAGAACGGCTGCTTGATGCCGATTTTGCGGCGGTCCACCCTGAGCAGGCCCTTGCGCAGGTAAAGACGGATGCCGGGATTGGTGTCGAGCCCGCAGGAGGCGCATTCCAAATCCATCAGGATGACGCTGTTGAGCGGGGTTTCGGGCGGGAAATACATCCGGGCCTGCATTGAAATCACGGTGCCCGCGGGCAAGGGATCGAAGCGGTGCACATAATCGGCCTTGCCCACTTTGCCCCGTTTCTTGGGGCCCGCCACCAGATGCGCCACCCGGTTGCCCGGCTGAAGCGGGTCCTGCACCTGGGCGGCCTCGCCCCGCTGCAGCTGCACAAAGGCAAAGCCGCCGTTCTTCTCTGCCGCCTCGAACACCCAGTGGCGGCTGTCCGGAGTGCAGGCATCGCTTTCGGCTGCTGCAGGCTGCGGAGCCATTGCGGCGAAAGCAGCGAAAAGGAAAAGCGCCGGCAACGGCGGGATGCACTTGAGCATGTTCATGGCAGACCTACTCTCAACTCAACACTTCTGAATGATATAGGGCGGCGGCGCTGCCCGGCCCGGAAATTTGCAGCCCGTGCTGCTGCGGGTACTGTGAGGATCGAAGGGATCAGGGAAAGCAGCATGCCAGACAGCCAGCCGCAGCGGATCGCCTTTGCCCTGCCGCATCTGAAGGCGGGCGGGATCGAGGTGGTGGTGCGTGCGCTGCTGACCCATCTGGACCGCAGCCGCTGGGCGCCGCTGCTGATCCTGAACCGCTGCGAAGGCGAGCTGCTGCAAGGCTTGCCGGAAGATATTCCGGTGCTGGGCTGCGGCGGCAAGGGCATGGTGCCGCGGGCCTGGGCGCTGGCGCGGCTGCTGCGGCGGCACCGGGTGCATCTGCTGTACAGCGGCACCAATGCGATGAACCTGTCGGCGGCGCTGGCGGTGCTGCTGCTGCCGCCCCGGCGGCGGCCCAGGCTGGTGATCTCGGAGCATACCACGGCAGAGAAATATCTGGCCAAGGCGCGCCACCCGCGCCTGCGGCGGCGGCTGATCCGGATGCTGTATCCGCGGGCGGACCGGTTGGCGGTGCCGTTGCAGGCGATCGGAGACGGCTGGCGGAACGCGCTGAACCTGCCGGGACCGCCGCTGGCCTGCCTGCCCAATCCGGTGCTGGACGGCGCGGAGCTGGCGGCGCTGCTGGCGGATCCGCCGGAACGGCTGCCGGGCCGGATCGCGGCCGCGGGGCGGCTGATCAAGGACAAGGGCCATGATGTGCTGATCCGCGCCTTTGCCGAGGTTCTGGAAACCCACCCGCAGGCCGAGCTGCTGATTTTCGGCTCAGGGCCGGAACGGGGCGCGCTGGAGCAGCTTGCCCGGCAGCTGGGGGCAGCGGAGCGGGTGCATCTGATGGGGTATTCCGGCAATCTGCTGCGGGATTTCGCGCGGGCGGAGCTGGCGGTGCTGCCCTCCTTGCGGGAGGGGTTCGGCAATGTGGCGGTAGAGGCCCTGGCCGCAGGCACGCCGCTGATTGCCAGCCGCTGCCTGGGGCCGGAAGCGATCCTGCAGGGCGGCAGGCTCGGGGTGCTGGTGGAGCCTGGCAATGTGCAGGCCCTGTCCGCGGCAATTCGGGACGCGCTGAGCCGCCCGGGAGGCGGGCAAGGTCAGGCGGAGGCACGGCGTGCGGCAGATCCTTACCTGGCGGCGGCGGCGGTGCGGGCGTTTGAAAACCTGGCCAGCGGGCTGCTGGCGCCAGCCGATGCAGCAGCCCCGGACCCTGACGGCAGCGCAACTGCGCGCAGCCGGTGACCCCGGCGGAACTACGGCCTAATGCGTTCCGGGGTGTTTAACCGGGCTCCAGCTCCACAAATCCGCCGCGGCGGACCTCCACCAGGTCACCGGGCAACACCCGGGTTTCCAGCGCCGCCGGCAGGATTTCCTCGCCTGCGCGGGTGTTGCGGCGGATGCGGTATTCGGCGGGCAGCAGCGGGCCGGTCGCGGGCACCTCGCCCAGCGCCGCCGACAGCGCCCGGATCAGCTCGCGCGAGGCTTCGATCTCGGACTCCTCGGCGCGGATGCTGGTCATGACGGTGGACAGTTCGGTGGCAATTTCCTCACGGCGGACCCGGTAGGCGTCCTCGATCGAGGACAGCAGGCTGGCCTCGCTCTGGCGGGCGCGGGCTTCATAGCTGGCGGCCAGCATCAGTTCGATGTTCTCGTCATTGTAGATGGTGCGCAGCTGGCGCACCCGTTCGGTGCTGGTCAGGCCGCGGTCCAGCAGCCCCTCGAGATCGGCCAGTGCCTTGGCGCTGGTTTCGATCTGCTCGCGCAGGATGGCCTGCTGCCGGCCCAGCGCCTGGGCCTCCTGATCGGCCAGGGCCGCCTGTGCCTGAGCCGAAGAGGCGCGCACCTGGGCGCGGTCGAGGCGGCTGCGCAGGATGTCCATCTGCTCGCGCATCAGCTGGTCGGATTCCGGGCCCGCCAGAGCCGCGAACTGGGCATCCGGTGCAATCTCCACCGCGCCGGATTCTTCGGCCAGCAGCCGCAGCCGCCGGGAATGCAGTTCGACCAGGGTGGAGCGGCGCACGGTGATGCGGGCCTGCTCGTCGGCGATGCGGATGTCAAGCTGGCTGGAGGCGCTTTCGCTTTCGCGCGGGTACAGGCCGCCGGAAACCGCCAGGATGCGCCCGACGGTCAGCCCGTCGCGGAAGTCGATTTCACCCGGGGTCACCACATCGCCAAGCGCGTAGACAGGCCGCCAGGAGGACACGCTGACCGCCACCGAGGCCGGCAGGCCGGTGCGTTCGGTCAGCTGCTCTTCGAGCCAGAGTTCAAGCTGGGCGGCGGTCAGGCCTTCGGCGCGGACTTCGCCGGCCAGATGCAGCGAGACATGGCCGTTCTGGCGCAGCTTGTAGGTGCGGCTGAGATCCTCGCGGTTCAGCACCGAGACGCTGATTTCATCGCCCGGCCCCAGCACCAGTTCGCTTGCCGCTGCAGGCAGGGCCGCACCGCAGAGAAATACGGCCAGTCCCGCCGCCTTGCGTGCCATGTGCAGTGCCCGGTTGTTTCCCCAGATCATGTCTTTCCCCTTCCCTGCCGGTCAGCTGACATAGGCCGACCGTTTGCGCGTGCGCAGCTGTTTCAGTTTGCGCGCCCTGGCCCCGACCGGCCGCAGCAGCGCCTGTGCGGTCAGCAGCAGATCGGCGTAGCCGTAGCGGCGGCAGATGCGCAGGCGCTGGAAGCTTTCGAAATCATCCGCCAGCCGGTCCAGGAACGGCGTCGAGCGCAGCATGTTGGTGTAGTGCAGGCCGCGGGCGGCCGCGGTCTCAATGCAGGTAGCAGCCATGATCCGCCCGGGCGAGATCTTGCGGAAGCTTTCGTCGAAATCGAGAATCAGCCCATAGGAGGTATCCCCCGCCTCCAGGCAGATGCAGCTGGCGGCCTCAACGCCATCGATCACCAGCAGATGCACCGCCATGGTGCCGCTGGCGGACATGTTCCGCCACAAGGTCTGAAAGAATTGGCGGGTGCCGGCGTCGGTGCCGATGTCGGTGCCCAAGCGCGCCTTCCAGGTGCGGGCAGAGACGGTCAGCGCGCCGTCGATTATGCGGTCTGCGGCCTCTCCCGGTTCGGTGGCGGTCAGCAGCTGGAAATCAGTCTTGGCCAGCGCCCGGCGGCCGGAGCGCAGGGATTTGCGGAAGTCGCGGCTGCGGCGGGACAGGCAGGCCTCCCAGCCGTCGTCGTGGCGGCAGACGCCGGCGCGGATTTCGCCGCGCTGGCGGTTGCGCAGACGCCCCTGGGCGGTGGCGGCGCAGATCCGGCCATAGGCGCCCGCCGCCCGCATCGGGGTCAGATCCGCCAGGTGCCAGTCACGGGCCGCAAGCAGGCTTTGCATCAGCGCGGCAGCGTCCTGGCCATGGCCCGGGGCTGCCAGCACGTCATGAAACCCGGCCCGGTCGCTGCACAGCATCGACAGCCTGCGCAGCCGGGGGCCGCCCTTCCACAGGGGGGCCCGGCTGACGCCCATCGGCAGCGCCGCCGCCAGTTGCCCGTCGCGCCACACGCAGCCGATCCGCGGGTGGGCGCCGTTGCCGAAACCCGCGGTCCAGGCCTGAATCCAGTCCATCGAGGAAAACGGTCCGCCGCCGGAGGCGCGGTGCAGCTCTGCCCAGGCAGGCTGCAGCGCCGCCAGCGCTTCGGGATCCGTTACAATTTCTATTCTCGCAGCCACAACACCCGCCGCACACCTATACACACCTCTTTGCAACCTAGATGGCAATTGCGCCTTGTCCACGCGGGCGGCGCAGAAAGTGCAGGCCTGCTGGGCGCAGGCGGCCTGGCACAAGGGGCGCAGTGCGGATTTCCCCCGCCCCGGCAGAAACTTGCGGGATAGGCGCCGACCCTTGAGCGGAGAAAGGACCAGCCGTCCCGCAGGGCGGCAAAATGCCGAGCCGGGCGCCCGGTTCCGGCAGGGCAGCGCCGGAAATTGCCGCTTGGCTGCAAAGGGATAGCGGCGGGCCGGCGCAGGTCCTAGCTCTAGGCCACGGCACACGGAACACCGTGGCCGCAGGAAGAAACAAACACATGAACGGAGTGTCTCACATGAAAAAATTCGCGCTGACCGCCGCCGCTTTTGCTGCTCTGGCCGCTTCGCCGCTGGCCGCGATGGAATCCATCACCGAGGCCGATGCTGACGGCAATGGCACCTATTCGCTGGAAGAGCTGCAGGCCGCGTTCCCGGATCTGACCGCAGAAACCTTTGCCACCATCGACGCCAATGCCGATGGCGAAGCGGATCTGGCCGAGGTGCAGGCAGCGGCGGAAGCCGGCCTTCTGGCAACGGCCGGCTGATGCCGCGGCAAGGCGGCTCCCCCCGAACACCGGGCCGCCTTGCCACCTCTTGTCCCGCCCGATGTTAAATGGTTCCTGGGCCCTGCTTGTGCGGGGCCTTTTTCCGTCAGCTGCCCCATTCCGGTGCTGCCCGCCCGGCTGCCGGCCTGCGCTGCGCCGCGGACAAAAGCGCGGCGATGTTGAGGAAGCTCAAGGTCCGCCGCCCGCGGATGCCGCATAACGCTGTGCATGACGACACTTGAACCGGTGCCGGGCCGCCTGCCGCAGCCTGGGCACGGCGGAGACGAACATGAGCGCGCGACAAAACTACGACGGCCCAGCCTTCCTGTCCTTCGGCTTCAGGCCGTTCTTTCTGGCGGCCTGCCTTTTTGCCTTGCTGGCGGTGCCGCTTTGGCTGCTGATCTGGCAGGGAGAGCTGGAGTACAGCGGGCCGTTCCTGGCAACTGACTGGCACAGCCACGAGATGATCTTTGGCTATGGCGCCGCGGTGGTGGCCGGGTTCCTGTTCACCGCGGTGCCGAACTGGACCGGGCGGATGCCGGCGCGCGGCTGGCCGCTGGCGGCGCTGCTGGGCCTGTGGCTGCTGGGGCGTTTCGCCCTGGCGGGCTGGCTGGGGCTGCCGCCGCTTGGTGTGCTGGCGGCGGATTGCAGTTTTCTGGCCGCCGTCGCAGTGATGATCGCGCGGGAGATCATCGCTGGTGAAAACTGGCGCAACCTCAAGGTCCTGGTGCCGGTCGTGCTGCTGGGGCTGGCCAATGCCCTGTTCCATATCGAAGCCATGACCGAAGGCGTTGCGGATGTGTCGCGGCGCCTGGGTCTTGCGATGCTGATCTTTCTGATCCTGCTGATCGGCGGGCGGATCGTGCCCAGCTTCACCCGCAACTGGCTGGCAAAACAGGCGGTTTCGCGGATGCCCGCGCCGTTTGGCCGGTTTGATGCCGCCAGCCTGGCGGCGGGCGCCGCGGCGCTGCTGGCCTGGGTGCTGGCGCCGTGGGCGGCCCTCACCGGCGCGCTGCTGCTGGCGGCCGGGCTGCTGCAGGCCCTGCGCCTGGCGCGCTGGCGCGGTCTGGCCGCGATCCGGGAGCCGCTCCTGTTCATGCTGCATGCGGCCTTTGCGATGGTGCCTGCGGGCCTGCTTGCGGCCGGGGCGGTGCCGTTTGGATTGGTGGCGCCCGCGGCGGCGGTGCATTTCCTGGGCATCGGTGCGGTTGGCGGCATGACCTTGGCAGTGATGGTGCGTGCCGCCATGGGGCACAGCGGCCGGGCGCTGGTGGCGGGGCCTGTGCTGACCGCCGCCTTTGCGCTGGTGCTGGGCGCCGCGGTGCTGCGCGCTGCCGGGACCGCGTCCCTGGCCGCGGGCTGGGACGGCATTACCCTGTCGGCGGTCTTGTGGACCGCGGGGTTTGCACTGGTGGCGCTGCGGGTCGGCCCCTGGCTGGTCACCCCGCGGCTGGGACCCAAGCGGGCCTCCGGCGCGCCGGATGCGGCAGCAAGGCCCGGCCGCGGAACCCCTCCGCCCGCGTAATCCAAATCTTAACGGCCTTCTCAGAGAATGCCATTCCAGGTAATTAGGCACTGGAAGGTAAGAGGAGATCCCGGATGCAGTGGAAAGCTGCTGCTGCCGCATTTGCGGCACTGCTGCTGTGGGCTGTCCAGAGCCTGGCGCAACCCGCCGGGCTGGAGGCGTTCCGCCGCCCCGCAACCATTCCGTTCCCGCCGTCGGCCCCCTACAGCCGGGAGGTTGCCACTCTGGGCAAGATGCTGTTCTTCGACCCGCGGCTGTCGGGCGGGCAGAACATCAGCTGCTCCAGCTGCCACAACCCCTCTTTCGGCTGGGAAACCCCGGTGCCCAAAGCAATCGGTGCCGCCAATGCGCAGGTGCGCCGCCATGCGCCGACGATCCTGAATGCCGCCTGGATCACACCGCTGTTCTGGGACGGGCGCGCGGACAGCCTGGAGGAACAGGCGGTCGGGCCGATCACCGCGCCGGACGAGATGAACGCAACCTTTGACGGCATCGTGGCGCGGCTGTCGGCAGTCAGCGACTACAAGGCCTGGTTCGAACGGCTGTTTCCCGGCCGCGGTATCCGCAAGGACACCATCCTGACCGCGCTGGCCACCTATCAGCGCACTATCGTCAGCGGCGTGGCCGTCTTTGACCGCTGGGTGGAGGGCGAGGCCGGTGCCCTGCCGGAAGCTGCCAAACGCGGCTTTGCGCTGTTCACCGGCAAGGCGGGCTGCACCGCCTGCCATTCCGGCTGGATGTTCACCGACAATCAGCTGCATGACATCGGGCTGCAGACCAGCGATCCCGGCCGCGGCGGGGTGGCACCGCAGGATCCGGCCGAGAATTTCCGCTTCAAGACCCCGGGGCTGCGCAACATTGCCCTGCGCGCGCCTTACATGCATGACGGTTCGCAGCCCTCGCTGCGCACCGTCATCCGCCATTACGCCAGCGGCGGCGCCGCGCACATCGGCCGGCAGGCGGATATCGAGGGTTTCCCCGTCACCGAAGAGGAGATATCGGACCTGATCGCCTTTCTTGAGACGCTGACGGACAATGAAACCAATGTGCCAACCCCTATCCTGCCGGCCAACTGATGCGCACTGCTGAGAGCTTTCTGCCATGAATATCAAACGGTCCATAGTCCTGCCGGTTCTGGTCATCGCGGTGGCTGCGCTGCTTGCGTCGCTGCTGGTGGGCAGCATGGCGATGTATGCCTCCAGCCGCAAAGACGCGGTGCTGGAAGCCTCGCTGGAGGTCACCCGCCGCGCCAGCAGCGTCGGCACCGGCATCATTGCCGCCGAGACCTATGCCCAGGAGGTGATTGCCATGACCCGGCTGATCCCTCAGAAAGAAGTGGCGGGCCGGTTCCAGGCCTATCTGCAGGATATCAACCGCGATCTCGGCGCCCTGCTGGAGCTGCCGCTGCCTGCACCGCTGCGCAGGGAAGCGGAGGCGCTGAACGATGCTCTGGCAGAATGGTGCGCGATGGCGGTGGTGCTGCTGGGCATCAAGTCCGCGCCTGAGATCCCGACCCTCAGCGCCCTGATGATGAGCAGCGAGGCCGTCACTAAGCAGGCCGGCATGGTAAGCGCGCTGGCGGCGGTGCATGCGGATCAGGCGGTGGAGGCGGCGAACAAGACCCTGTCGCGCATTTTCGTGCTCGGGCTGACCGGCACCGCGCTGATCATGGCCGCGGCATTGATCTTTGCCATGCGCAAGGCGCACGCGATTTCAGCCGCGATGCAGGCCGCGGCTGCCAAGCTGCGGCGGCTGGCCAGCCAGGAGCTGGATGGCAGCTCCCGGGATGGCGGCGAGATTGCCGCGGTGTTTACCGCGCTCGACACGCTCGACGCCAGCCTGCAGGAGAAGAAGCGCATTGCCGAACGGCTGCAGCAGGAGAAAACCCGGGCCGAAGCCGCGACGGAGACCAAATCCCGTTTTCTGGCCACCATGAGCCATGAGATCCGCACGCCGATCAACGGGGTGCTGGGGATGGCGGAAGTGCTGAACGAAACCGATCTGACGCCTGAGCAGAAATCCTGCACCGGCACCATCCTGGCGTCTTCCGAGGCGCTGCTGCGGATCGTCAACGACATCCTCGACTTTTCCAAGCTGGAGGCCGGCAAGGCGCAGATGCTGGAGCAGCCCTTCAACCTGCGCGACGTGATCTATGATGTGGCCACGCTGATGTCGCCCAGCGCCACCGCCAAGGGGGTGGAGATTTGCATCGATATTCCGGAAAGCACCCCGGCCATCTTTACCGGTGACAGCGGGCGGGTGCGGCAGGTCCTGATGAACCTGGTCGGCAATGCCGTCAAATTCACCCTGAAAGGCCATGTCAGCATCACCCTGAACTACGATGCCACCCATGCCATTCCGCTGTGCATCGATGTGCGCGACACCGGAGTCGGCATCCCCGAAGACTCCATCGGCCAGATTTTCCACGCCTTTGAGCAGGTGGAAAGCAGCACCGCCCGGCGCTTTGAGGGCACCGGGCTGGGGCTGGCGATCTCTTCACGGCTGGCCAGGGCCATGGGCGGCCGCATCGACGCGGTGTCCGAGCCCGGCAAGGGCTCCTGCTTTACGGTCTGCCTGGCGCTGCCGGTAGCCGCTCCGGCGCCGTCCCCAACCCGGCCGCTGGCCGGCAGCCGGGTGGCGGTCGCAGCGGATCTGGCGTTTTCCCGTGCCGTGCGGCGGCGGCAGCTGGCCTATTGGGGGGCAGACGCCGCTGCCATGTCCAGCCCGGAAGAGCTGCTGGAGCAGCTGGCGGCCCTGGCCGCGGAAGGCCGCAAACCGGATCTGGTGCTGGTGGAAAACAGCCTGCCGCCGCAGCAGGCCAGCGATTTGTGCCGCGGCATCCACAGCCTGCCGGGCTGCCGCGAGCTGCCGATTGTGTTTTGCGCCGGCAGCCAGGCGATTTCGGGTTTCCAGGGGCTGAAAGACTGCGAAACCGTGCGCGTGCTGATGAAGCCCGCCCGCAACAGGATCCTGCTGCGCACCCTGCAGGAGGCCCTGAGCGCCGGGGCCGGCCCTGCGGGATCCCAACCGGCCGCCGAGCCCCTGGATGCAGGGCGGCAGCCCGGGGATTTCAGCCATCTGCGGCTGCTGGTGGCTGAGGACAACCGCACCAACCAGCTGGTGCTGAAAAAGATGCTGGCCCCTTCGGGGATCCGGATGACCTTTTGCAGCAACGGCCAGGAGGCCGTGGACACCTTTGCCGCGCAGCGCTTCGACCTGGTGCTGATGGATATGTCGATGCCGGTGATGGACGGGCTGGAGGCGACCCGGCGCTTGCGGGCCTGGGAGCTGGAGGCCGGCCGCGCACCCTGCCCGATCCTGGCGCTGACGGCCAATGTGCTGAGCACGGATGAGGCAGCCTGCCGGGCGGCGGGCATGGGTGGTTTCCTGTCCAAACCGGTCCGCAAACAGCAGCTGCTGGATGAGATCGCCAAATGGACAGGCCGCGGCTCCGCAGACGGCCCGGAGGCACGGGCACGGCGGGCCTGACGGGCGGCAGCGCGCGCGCCTGCCCGGCCCGGTTCTCACAAAAACACACAGTTTGACACAAATCCGTGATATACTGGCTGCACGCCTGAGTCCCGGCGGGGTTGCATTTCCGGGAGGTATTGGGCGTTTGCCCCGCGCTGGCAGCAGAGGGGACCTGCGGGCCGCGCGCAATGGCATTTTCGGTGAAAGTAAAGAGTAAAGAGTGATTGGGGGATCACATGTCCAAATTGCAGATCGGGGCCGCGCGCCCCGCCGATGGCTATTCCGCACATCCTGATAATCCTGACTGGGGCGCAACCGGCACCGGGCTTTTGAACCTGGCCCCAAGCGATCTGGGGCCGGGCGGCGAGATGTCCGGCGCGGACCGGCCCGGCGCCCGCGAAATCTCCAACATCGTGTCGGTGCAGCACGGCAAGACGCACAATGCCGAATGCGCTTCGGATTTCCTGTGGATCTGGGGCCAGTTCCTGGACCACGACCTGTCGCTGACCAGTGCCGGGCACAGCACAAGCGCGGATATCCCGGTACCGGAGGGCGACCCCTATTTCGACCCCTATGGCACCGGCGATGCGGTGATCCCGTTTACCCGGGTGGACCAGCACTATGGCGAATACACCAATGAGATCACCGCCTATATCGATGCGTCGATGATCTATGGCTCGGATGCGGAGACGCTCTATGGCATGCGGGACGACGGCGGCAAGCTGAAGCTGACCGAAGACGGCCATCTGTACCGGGACGGCGACGGCTTCCTGACCGGCGACGTGCGGGCGGCTGAAAATGTGGCCTTGTCTTCGATGCACACGATTTTCACCCGCGAGCACAACCGGCTGGTGGACGAGCTGTCCGAACGCGACCCCTGTCTGAGCGACGATCAGCTGTTCGAGGCGGCCCGCGCCCGGGTCGAGGCGCTGGTGCAGGCGGTCACCTACAAGGAGTTTCTGCCCTATCTGATCTGCGACGACGCCATGAGCGGCTACCAGGGCTATGACGCGCAGGTGAACCCGGGCATCGCCATCGAGTTTTCGACGGTGGTCTTCCGGCTGGGGCACACGCTGCTGTCGGCAAATCTGCAGATGGTTGGCGAAGACGGCACCCGATACGACCCGCTGGCACTGCGGGATGCGTTCTTCAAGCCGGAGCTGATGAAAGAAGACGGCATGATCGAAGATGTCATGCGCGGGGCCGCCTCGCAAACTGCCGAGGCAATCGACACCAAGGTGGTGGAAGACGTGCGCTCCTTCCTGTTCGGCCCGCCCGGGGCCGGAGGGTTTGACCTGGCAGCGCTGAACATCCAGCGCGGCCGCGATCTGGGTGTTGCCAGCTACAATGACCTGCGCGAGGCGCTTGGCCTTGCCCGGGCCAAGAGCTTTGCCGACATAACCTCGGACGCGGATCTGGCCGCCAAGCTGAAAGAGGCCTATGGCAGCACTGGCAAGGTGGATGCCTGGATCGGCGGCCTGGCCGAGGATGCCTATGGACACGGCATGCTGGGGGAGACCTTCACCACGGTGATGGTGGATCAGTTCACCCGGCTGCGCGATGGCGATCCCTTCTGGAGCGAGGGGCGCGACGGCATCCCGGCCTGGGAAATGCGAGAGCTCTGGGACACGAAACTGTCCGACATCATCCTGCGCAACACCGATATCGAGATGATCCAGAAAGACATCTTTGGCGGCATGGACCGGATCATCGGCACCCTGGGCGATGATGAGCTGAAGGGGGATTCCCTGCGGGACTTCCTGCATGGCCGCGACGGCGATGACATGCTTTACGGGTTCGGCGCCTGCGACGACCTGCAGGGCGGCAGCGGCAATGACAGCCTTTACGGCAACCGCGGCGCCGACTGCCTGGATGGCGGCAGCGGCCACGATTACCTGAGCGGCGGCGGCGGCCACGATTACCTGAGCGGCGGATATGGCTACGACATCCTGATGGGCGATGCCAACAGGGACCATCTGCGCGGCAACCGGGGCGGCGACGAACTGGTTGGGGGCCGCGGCCATGACAACCTGCACGGCAACCGGGGCAACGACACCCTGGACGGCGGCAAGCACGGCGATACGCTGACCGGCGGCAAGGATGACGACCTGCTGACAGGTGGTGCCGGCAGCGATTGCTTTGTGTTCCGGAGCGCGGCGCACGGCAACGACACGATCACCGATTTCGAGCTTGGCCTGGATTGGATCAAGGTTCTGGGCACCTCCGAAGAGTCGCTGCAAGTGACCGAAGAGGACGGTCAGCTGAAGGTGTCCGACGGGGCCGGATGGTCGGTTGTGCTGGAAAACGTCACCCTGAAAGAATGGCAGGACTCTGGCGACAGCCTGTTCTGACCCTGGCCTGGGCGCTGCCTGTCACGGCGGGGTCCGGCCTGGGCGCTTCATCAGGAACATGCAGCCGCCGATCGGAAACTTCTCCCTTGCCCGGCCGGGGTGATGTCGCAACTCCGCCACCGGCTGACGGAATCCGGTGTCTGCCGTTGCACCACCGCCCCCTAGTATGCCCGATCAGATTTCCGTGAGCCTGCGAGGCCCCAGCGGAAGGCGACAGGCATCGGGGAGGACGCGCCGCTATGAAAGACAAGACAACCACCACCGAACAGGCAATGGCGCTGATCCGGGACGGGGATGTCGTGACCACCACCGGATTCGTGCAGAGCTGCATTCCGGAATTGCTGCACGCGGCCCTGGAGAAACGCTTCCTTGAGGAAGGCGCGCCGCGCGACCTCACGCTGATCATGTGCGCAGGCGCAGGCGACAGCAAAGGCCTGGGCACCGGGCGGCTGCATCACGACGGGTTGCTGCGCCGGGTGATCGCGGGCAACTTCGGCCGCATGCCCAAGGTGGCGCAGGCGGCGCAGGAGGAAAAGATCTGCGGCTACAACCTGCCACAGGGGGTGATCTCGCAGCTCTACCGCGCCTGCGCCGCAGGCCAGCCCGGGCTGTTCTCCAAGGTCGGCCTGCACACCTATGTCGACCCGCGCCACGGCGGCGGCAAGGTCAACAAGAAAACCCAGGAGGATATCGTCCGTTACCACGAGGTCGAGGGCGAGGAATGGCTGTTCTACAAGGCTACCAAGATCGACGTTGCCCTGATCCGCGGCACCAGCGCCGACCGTTCCGGCAACATCAGCATGGAGCGCGAGGCGCTGACGCTCGATTGCCTGGCCCAGGCGATGGCTGCCCATAACAATGGCGGCATTGTCATTGCCCAGGTGGAGCGCATCGTCGAGGACGGCTCGATCAAGCCCAAGGATGTGAAGATCCCCGGCCTGCTGGTGGACTGTGTCTGCGTTGCTGATGACCCGGAAATGCACCGGATGAACTATGGTGTGCAGCACAACCCGGCGCTGTCAGGTGAAATCCGCGTCCCGGTCGAGGGCATCGCCAAGATGCCGCTGGATCAGCGCAAGATCATCGCCCGCCGCGCGGCGTTCGAACTGCCGCCCAACGGCGCGGTAAACCTCGGCGTTGGCGCCCCGGATGGTGTGGCTGCGGTTGCCAACGAGGAAAAGGCCACCCCCTATATCACCCTCACCACCGAGGCCGGCGCGGTTGGCGGCGTGCTGGCGGGCGGCTCCAGCTTCGGCTCCTCGGCCAATGCGGACGCGGTGATCGACCAGAACCAGATGTTTGACTTCTACGACGGCGGCGGCCTCGACCTCACCTGCCTCGGCATGGCCGAATGCGACGCCGAGGGCAGCGTCAACGCCTCCCGCTTCGGCGGCCGCCTCAATGGCTGCGGCGGCTTCATCAACATCTCGCAAAACTCCCGCGCGGTGGTCTTTGCCGGCACTTTCACCGCGGGCGGGCTGAAGGTCGCGGTCGAAGACGGCCAGTTGCGTATCGTTCAGGAGGGCCGCAACAAAAAGTTCGTCCGCCTGATCGAACAGATCACCTTCTCCGGGCCTTACGCCTCGAAACGCTCGCAGCCGGTGCTGTATGTCACCGAGCGCTGCGTGCTGCAGCTGACCCACAAGGGGCTGGAGCTGATCGAAATCGCGCCGGGCATCGACCTGCAGCGCGACATCCTGGACCAGATGGAGTTCAAGCCGGTCATCGAGAATGTCACCCAGATGGACCCGCGCATCTTCCGGGACGAGCCGATGGGGCTGATGAATGATCTGCTGAACCTCAACCTGTCGGAGCGTGTCACCTATGACGCCGCCCGCCACACCATGTTCCTCAACCTGGAAGGCTGGAGCGTCAAGAAGAAGCGCGACATTGACGACCTGCACCGGGTTCTGCAGGAGGCCTTTGCCAAGAGCGGCTCAGGCGTGAGCATGGTGATCAACCAGAACGGCTTCCGCATCGCCGAAGATCTGCAGGACGGTTACGCGGCTGCGGTTGGTCAATTGCTGGAAGCCAGCAGCGAGTTGATTGCCCATTACACCACCAGCGCCTTCATGCGCCTGAAGATGCAGGGCGAGCTGGCCAGCCGCAGTGTGCAACCGCATATCTTTGAAAGCGGCGAGGAAGCCCATCAGGCGATCTGGGGCTCCTGAACCTGCCGCTTTCCGCCCCGCTTGGCGGAGGGCTCCACCAACCCTTGCCCCCTGCCCCGGCCGGTTCAACCGGGCCGGGGCAGAACGTCTTTCAGAGCCCTGCAAGTGCGGGAAATCTGGACAGGTATCCGCCAGTCAAACCTCTCATTTCATTCCTCTTTTCCGCCACTGGACACTCCTGATCCGGACCCTGCGCCACGACCCTGGCAGGATTTTTCACAGGGCCCAGAAAAGAACTGCATTTTTTTTCAAAAACCCTCTTGCACCCCTCCGCAACAAACTTTAGACAGCGCCTCACCGATGGGGTGTAGCCAAGTGGTAAGGCAGCGGTTTTTGGTACCGTGTACCGTAGGTTCGAATCCTACCACCCCAGCCATCGGCCTCTCACACAAGAAACTGTCTGACGTCAGCGCCAATGGGACAGTTTAGGCTGATTTGATAAGAGAGGGTTTCTGGCACATCGTAACCGCCAAGGAGTGGAGATGAGACAGAAACCCGGAACCAAGCAGAGCCACGGCGAGAGGGTCGTCAAGGATATCCGCCGGGCCACCCGCAAGCAGTATTCAGCGGAAGAGAAGATCAGGATCGTTCTGGACGGCCTGAAGGGCGAGGACAGTATTGCTGAGCTGTGCCGCCGCGAGGGCATTGCTCAGAGCCTCTATTACAGTTGGTCCAAGGAATTCCTCGAGGCTGGGAAGAAGCGCCTGGCGGGCGACACGGCGCGTGCAGCGACGTCGAGCGAGGTCAAGGATCTGCGAAGTGAGGCGCGCGATCTTAAAGAGGTCGTTGCCGAGCAGGCATTGGAACTGCGCCTTCTGAAAAAAAGCATACTCGGGGATGGGGGCGATGGCGAATGAGGTACCCCGCATCCGAGAAGCTGGAGATCATCCGGCTGGTGGAAGGATCGCATTTGCCAACCAAACGCACGCTGGACAAACTGGGCATCCCCAGAGCGACCTTCTACCGCTGGTATGACCGGTATCTGTCTGGCGGCCCTGAGGCGCTTGAGGACCGCCGCCCCAGGCCGCCACGGGTCTGGAACCGCATTCCCGAGGCGGTCCGGGAGAGGATCAAGGACCTGGCCCTGAAGGAAAGCGAACTGTCGCCGCGCGAATTGGCCGTGCGCTTCACTGACACGGAAAAGTATTTTGTGTCAGAGGCTTCGGTCTATCGCATCCTCAAGTCCTATGATTTGATCACCAGCCCGGCTTACGTGGTTCTGTCGGCGGCAGACGAGTTCCAGGACAAGACAACGCGTCCCAACCAGCTGTGGCAGACTGACTTCACCTATCTCAAGGTCATCGGTTGGGGTTGGTTCTACCTATCCACGATCCTGGACGATTACAGCCGCTACATCATCGCTTGGAAGCTCTGCACGACGATGAAGACGGGCGACGTGACCGACACCCTGGATCTGGCGCTGCAAGCCTCGGGCTGCAACCAGGCGAAGGTTCTGCACAAGCCACGGCTGCTATCAGACAACGGTTCCAGCTACATCTCTGGCGAGTTGGCTGACTGGCTGGAAGATCAGCAGATGCATCACGTTCGCGGTGCGCCATATCACCCGCAAACCCAGGGCAAGATCGAGCGGTGGCACCAGACCTTGAAGAACCGCGTCCTGCTGGAAAACTACTACCTACCGGGCGACCTCAGGCAGAAGATCGGCACCTTCGTCGAGCACTACAATCACCACCGTTATCACGAGAGCCTGCTGAACCTGACACCCGCTGACGTCTACTTCGGGCGAGGGCAAGCCATTCTAAAACAACGAGAAAGGATCAAACGAAAGACCATCGAAACGCGGCGCTTGCTTCACCGCAAATCCGCAGCATAATCAGACCACCAGATGAGCCAGACCCTCTCTTAGATCACGCCGCAATCTGTCCCAAAATCCCTGACAACGGACACCAAGGAAGCGAACTGTTCAGGGCCTTCCCCAAAGAGCTCCCGGCAGACCTAATTGGAGCGCTCCCCTCGCCTTGATCTGTTTGATGCTTTTAACGGTGATACTGCGCAAAAGGCTGCCCCTGGACCTGGGAAATCGCTACCGGCGTCTGATAAAGCGCGCTCAGTTTCGGCGCGGTTGCGACCTCCTGTACCGGTCCTTCAAAGGCGACGCAGCCATCCCGAAGCGCCACCACATGGTCTGCCCAGCTGATCGCATAGTTCAGATCATGCAGGACAATCACAATGCTTTTGCCGTGTTCCTCTGCCAGTTTGCGCAGTTGCGACATCAGGTTGCGCGCGTGGTGCAGATCCAGATTGTTGAGAGGTTCATCCAGCAGCAGCCAGCTGGTGTCCTGGGCATAGGCCATGGCGATGAAGGCGCGCTGCCGCTGACCGCCCGACAGCTCATCCAGGAAACGCTGCTGCAGGGGGGCAAGATCGAACAGGTCCAGCGCATTTTCAATGGCTTTCCGGTCAGCGGCGGTCAGCCTTCCCTGGCTGTGCGGCCAGCGGCCGAAGCCGACCAGGTCGCGGACGCGGACCCGGCTGGCAACATTCAGATGCTGGGCCACAACCGCCATCTTCTTTGCAAGATGCTTGGGGCTGGCCTGTGCGGCATCCATACCGTCCAGACTGATCCTGCCGCTGCCGGCCGTCAGCTGCTGCGCGATCAGCTGCAGCAGGGTCGACTTGCCCGCGCCGTTCGGGCCGATCAAAGCAGTGATCCGGCCCGCGGGCAGCACGGTATCAATCCCTTTTATTATCGGCTTTCCTGCGATGGCGCAGGTCAGTCCCGTTACTTCAATCACCGGATTTTTCCTTTCACCAGCAAGAAGATAAAGAGCAGCCCGCCGCAGAATTCTATAACGACGGCGAGACTGGATTCGAGCCGCAGAAACCGTTCAAAGATCACCTGCCCCGCCACCAGCACGGTGGCAGCAATCAACGCCGCAGCGGGCAGCAGCAGCGCGTGGCGGTGGGTCCGCATCAGACTGTGCGCCAGGCTGGCCACCAGCAGCCCCAGAAAGGCCAGCGGCCCCGCAAGCGCAGTCGAAACAGAGACCAGCGCGGCGACGATGCACAGCAGCCGCATCTGCAGCCGGTCGTATCCCACACCCAAGCTGCGCGCCTGCTCGCGGCCCAATGCGGCCACGTCCAGGACCGCGTGGTTGCGGGCCAGCCACAGGAAGGCGGCCCCCATCAGCACAGAAGCCGCCAGCAGAGCGTCGCGGTCAATGCTGCCGAACTGTGCGAACATCCGCGCCTGAACGATGGTAAACTCGGATGGCTCCATCAGCCGCTGGATAAAACTGGTGATTGTGCGGAACATCAGGCCGATGACAACGCCGGTCAGGATCATCAGCTGAATATCGCGGCGGGTGCGGCTCAAAAGGGTTGTGAACAGCGCCACCGCTGCCGCCATCATCACCGTTGCATCCAGAAAGAAGCCGGCCAGACCGGTGATCTGGCTGCGCCCGGCGGCCCCCAGCACAAACACCAACCCGGTCTGCAGCAGCAGGAACAGGGCATCAAACCCCATGATTGACGGGGTCAGGATGCGGTTGTGGCTTACGGTTTGAAACAGCACCGTCGCAACCCCGGCCGATGCGCCAACGCACATCAGCCCTGCCAGTTTCACCCCCCGCAGTTGCAATACATACACCGTTGGGCCGCGCAGGCCCCAGAACAGGAACAGCGCGCCTGCCGCAGCCAGCACGCAGGCGATTGCAAGGATCCGCTTGTCAGGCATGCGGCCGGCGCCCAAGCAGTATGAACAGAAACAGGGCAGCGCCAAAGATGCCGAAAACGGTGCCTGCCGGGATTTCATACGGATAGCGCAGCACCCTGCCGAGAATGTCGCACAGCAGCAGCAGCCCGGCTCCAGCGGCCGCGACAACCGGCAGGCTTTCACGCAGGTTGTCGCCCATGATGCGCGACACCAAGTTGGGCACGGCGAGGCCGACGAAAGGCAGCATGCCAACGGTCACCACAACCAGCGCGGACACCAGCGACACGGTGAAAACACCAAAGGCAAGCACCTGCCCGTAGCGCAGGCCGAGATTGAGGCTCACATGCCTGCCCAGCCCGGCAATGGTGAATTGATCCGCTGCAAAATAGGACAGCAGTGCCAGCCCGCCAGCCAGCCAGAGCATTTCGTAGCGCCCGGCTAGCACGCCGGAAAACTCGCCGCTCATCCAGATGCCCAGATATTGCAGCAGGTCCGTTTGAAAGGCGACAAAGGTGGCGGCGGCGGTCAGGATACCGCCGTAGATCAGGCCAGCCAGCGGGATCAGCAAAGGCCGCTCCGGCGGTATCCTTTGGGCCAGCAGCATGAAGACCGCAGTGCCGGCCAGTGCTCCGGCCGAGGCAAACAGCATCTTGGCGAAAATGGAAAGTGAGGGGGCCAGCAGCGTCACGGCCAGCATACCCAGCATAGCTGCCTCGTTTGTGCCAGTGGTGCCCGGCTCGACGAATTTGTTGCGCACCAAGAGCTGCATGATCACCCCCGCAACCGCCAGGGCGGCGCCGGTCAATAGCACCGCGGCTGTCCGCGGAATGCGGCTGATGATCAGCACCTGCAGTGCCTGGGGATCATCCAGAACGGCGGCAATGGTGATCCGGTTGACCCCCACGAAAAAGCTTAGGCAGGTCAGCAGGCACAACAGGAACCCTGTCAGAACAAGGGCCTTCCGCACTGTTGCACTGCGCTTGCCGGCCCCGCGGGACTCAACCACCGGCATTGAACCCCGCAAGAATTTCGTCCAGCGTCCCGTTCATCGACTGGATGCCGCCGCCGGCGACATAGACATTGGCAGAAGTCAGATAGATGACCTGACCCTTGCGCCAGGCCGTTGTTCCGGCAACCAAGGCATTGTCCAGCGTGGCCTTTGCAGATTGGTTATCCTGGCCAATGGCAGTTGCCCGGTCGACGATGATCAGCCAGTCAGGATCAGCCTCGGCAATGAACTCGAACGAGATCGCCTCGCCATGGGTCTGGGCATCGACGCTTTCGACCGCCTCAGGCAAATCCAGCGCCTTGTGCAGCCAGCCGAACCGTGATTCCGCCCCGTAGGCGGAGATTTTGGGGCCGTTTGTCATCACGATCAGCGCTGTACCGCGGCCAGCTATGGCCGCTTTGGCTTGTTCCAGCTTGGCGTTGAAATCCGCTTCCAACTGTGCTGCTTCAGCCTCCTGCCCGGTCATCCGGCCATAGGTCTGCAGCCGCGCCAGCGATGTGGCAACATGATCGCCGCCCCAGATCGACATATCCAGGGCCGGAGCGATTTCCGACAACGGGGCAACCTGCCTGGAAGACCGGCCGCCCGCGATGATCAGGTCCGGCCCCAGTTCGGCAATCGCCTCGAAATCCGGTTCAAACAACGAACCCACGGACACAGCCTGCTCCTGAACATGGGCCAGGTAATCGACGTAGAGCTTTGCGGGCACGGCGGCGATCGGCACGTTCAGAGCATCCAGCGTGTCTGCTGCTGCAACATCCAGAACAACAATCTTCCGGGGTATTCCGGACAGCTTGGCCTCGCCCTGCGCGGTGCTGACCGTGATGTCCTGAGCACTGGCGGAGCCGGCCAGGAGGGATACAGCCAGAACGGCCGAGTTCATTAGCTTCCGATATGCCATTTTCGATCCTGCTGTGAGGGAAATCGGCTGGCAAATCAGGCTCGCTCAAAATCGGGGAGTACCTACTTGGGCCTGTTGAGAAAGTCCAGATGTGCGGGCGGAATTTCCGGTATGTGCTGCCGCCGGAGCGGATCACAAGCGGCGGCAGCAGGCGGCAGCCGGACCGCAGCGGAGGACTTCGGCAGATTTGCGCGCTGAAGCAAGAAACACACTTGATGTTGAATTTGACGGAAGGTAATCAATCGGCGATCGCACGGTCCTGCGTCTGAAACGGCAACACCTGCAGTTTCGGAAACGCACTTCCCAGCCTGAAACCCTGGCAAGAAGGACCCTGTGATGCTTCCGCAGTATTTTCCCCTTAGCGCGTGGCGCACACCGGCCGGCCGGTGCGCCGGATGACGGCGGAAACGGGCCATTATGGCGCCCTCTACGGGTTGAACGCATGGAGCGGCGGGCTGCTGGAGGTCACCGCTGACGGCGCGGTTGCACTTTGCCCGCCGCAAGATCCGCAGGCGGTTCCCACCGCCCTGCCCGATGTCATGCAAGCGCTGACCCAGCGCGGGATTTCCGCGCCGGTTCTGCTGCGGGTTCAGCCCTTTCTGGATGACGCTCTGCAGCAGTTGAACGACACTTTCTGCGCGGCGTTCCAGAGTGCAGGCTACCGGGGCAGTTACCGGGGTGTATTTCCGATCAAGGTGAACCAGCAGGCAGAGGTCGTCAGCCGGCTGGTGGCTGCTGGGCAGGCCTATCAATACGGGCTGGAGGCCGGGTCAAAACCCGAATTGCTGATTGCGCTGTCGCAGCCGCTGCCGCCGGATGCCCTGCTGATCTGCAACGGCTCCAAGGATGAAGCCTTTATCCGCCTTGCCATCCTGTCCCGCAAACTTGGCTTCAACACTGTCATCGTGATCGAGAGCCTGGACGAGTTCGGGATCATTCACCGTGTATCCCAATCGCTCGGCATCCGGCCGCTGCTGGGCGTCCGGGTCAAACTGACCGAGCGCGTCTCAGGCAAGTGGCAGGATTCGTCCGGCGACCGCTCTGCTTTTGGCCTTGGCGCCCAGGAACTGGTGCGTCTGATGGACCGGCTGCAGCAGACCGGGTTCATCGACTGCCTGGTCCTGCAGCACAGCCATCTTGGGTCTCAGGTCCCCGATATCATCGACATACGCCGCGCCGCTGCCGAAGCCTGCCGGTTCTACGCCGGGCTGGTATCGCTGGGTGCCCCGCTGACCCATATCGACCTCGGAGGCGGATTGGGCGTCGACTATACCGGCGAGCGCCGGGCAAGCGACAATTCGGTGAATTACACACTTGGCGAATATTGCGCCAATATCGCCGAAACCCTGCGCTATGCCATGGATGAGGCCGGGCTGGCGCATCCCGCCGTGGTCACCGAAAGCGGCCGCTTTGTCGCTGCGCATTCGTCGATTTTCATCTTCGATGTGCTGGGGGCCACGCTCTATGACGCCATCGCGAAACCGCCGCTGCCGGAAGAGGATCACCACCTTCTGGGGGACCTGATGGCTGTTGAGGCCTATATCGGCGGGCCGCGGTTTCAGGAAGCGCTGAACGATGCTGTCTATTACCGGGACGAGCTGCGGGGGCTGTTCAGGCGCGGGCAGATCGGCCTGCAGCAGCTGGCGCGGGCGGAACAGGGGTTTCTGTATCTTGCCGGGCGCTTCAAGGCTGCGGCACATGAAATCGGACCGGCGGCTCAAACCGCCGGTGCCCTTGACCCGTTCATCGATCAGTACCACGGAAATTTCTCACTTTTCCAATCGCTTCCGGATGTCTGGGCAATTGATCAGCTGCACCCCATCATGCCGCTGCAGCGGCTGAACGAGGCGCCGCTGCGGCAGGCTGTTTTCAGCGACATCACCTGTGACAGCGACGGCAAGATCAATCAGTTCATTCTGGCGGACGGCACCGCCAGCGCCCTGCCCGTCCATGATCTGCGCCCTGGCAAGCCCTATTACATCGGGGTGTTCTTTGTCGGTGCTTACCAGGAAACCCTGGGCGACCTGCACAACCTGTTCGGCGATGCCAACGTCGTGACGGTTTCACTGGACGGCCAGGGCGGTTTTGCCATCGAGCATGAGACCGAGGCCGACAGCATCGCCGAGGTGCTGGCCTGCGTCGAATACGATCCGCGTGACTGCCTGGACGCCTTCCGCAAGCGGGTTGAACAGTCCCTGGCCGCCGGCACGGCTGATGCCGGAGAACGCCGCCAGATGATTGCCGCCTACAAGGATGCGCTGTCAGGCAGCACTTACTTTGAATGAGCCAGCCAGCGCGCGAGCCTCTCACAGCAATGAGGAAAGAATAGATGGAAAGAGTTCTTGTTGTCGGCGCCGGCGGCGTCGGGGCTGTCACCGTGGCCAAAATGGCAATGCATCCGGAGATCTTCAAAGAGATCACCCTGGCCAGCCGCACCATATCCAAGTGCGAGGAGATTGCTGCCGCAGTAGAAAAACGCAACGGCACCGTTATCCGCACTGCGCAACTGGATGCGATGAAGGTCGAGGATACCGTCGCCCTGATCCGCGAAACCGGCGCGCAGCTGCTGGTGAACCTGGCCCTGCCCTATCAGGACCTGGTGCTGATGGATGCCTGTCTCGAAGCCGGCATTCACTATCTCGACACCGCAAACTACGAGCCCGAAGATAAGGCGAAATTCGAATACAAATGGCAGTGGGCCTACCAGGAGCGCTTCCAGGCGGCCGGGCTGACCGCCATCCTCGGAGCCGGGTTCGATCCGGGCGTGACCTCGATCTTTGCCGCCTGGATCCGCAAACACAAGCTGGACGGAATCCGGCTGATCGATATCCTGGACTGCAACGGCGGGGATAACGGCAAACCCTTTGCCACCAACTTTAACCCTGAAATCAACATCCGCGAAGTGACCGCACCCGCGCGCCACTGGGAAAACGGTGCATGGGTCGAAACCCCGGCGATGACGCGGAAGCACGCGTTCGACTTCCCGGAGGTGGGGAAGAAGAACATGTACCTGATGTATCACGAGGAGCTGGAAAGCCTCTCCACCCACTTTACAGAGATTGAGCGTGCGCGGTTCTGGATGACCTTTGGCGATGCCTATATCAACCACGTGACGGTGCTGCAGAACGTCGGCATGACCGGCATCAATCCGGTTGTGCACAACGGCCAGGACATCATCCCGCTGCAATTCCTGAAAACCGTGCTGCCCGATCCCAGCGAACTGGGGAAACTGACCAAGGGCAAGACCTGCATTGGCGATATCATCACCGGCCCCACCGCCGAGGGTGAGAAGACCTACTACATCTACAACATCTGCGACCACGAGGAATGCTATGCCGAGGTCGGCAGCCAGGCCGTGGCCTATACCACCGGCGTGCCTGCGATGATCGGCGCAGCCATGGTGATGCAGGGGATCTGGCGGGCGCCGGGTGTCTGGAACACGGAGCAGCTGGACCCGGACGCCTTCATGGAAATGCTCAATACCGAAGGCCTGCCCTGGCAGGTTGCTGAACTCGGCAGCCATCCTGAGTTCTGATCAGGAAAGGACAATGGATATGGACACCAAAGCGCTCTCGCGGGAGGCCTTTGCGCGGTTCGGGCTGCACCGCGTGCCCTCCCCCTGCTTTGTCGTTGACGAAGTTGCGATTGAACGCAACCTGAGCATTCTGAACCAGGTAGCAGAGGCATCTGGTGCCCGTATCCTTCTAGCTTTAAAGGCATTTTCCATGCCTTGCGTTGCATCGCTGGTGCGGCAGCATCTTGCAGGAACCTGCGCCTCCGGCCTTTATGAGGCGCGGCTCGGCCGCGAGCATTTTGGCGGCGTGGTCACAACCTACTGCGCGGGTTTCAAGGCGGCGGAACTGCCGGATATCCTGAAGCTGTCGGACCATGTGATCTTCAACTCACCCGCCCAGCACCGGCGCTTTGCGCCTTTGATCGCTGATGCCCGGAAAGCTGGAGAGACCGTCAGCATCGGCCTGCGCGTGAACCCGGAGCATTCCGAGGGCTGGACCGGGAAATACGACCCGGCTGCGCGCTGTTCGCGTCTCGGCGTGCCGGTTTCCAAGCTTTTGGATGAGGACTGGGAGGGCGTAGAGGGGCTGCATATGCACACCTTGTGCGAACAAGGCTTCGAGCCGCTGAAGCGCACCTGGGCCGCGCTGGAACCAAGGATTGCCAGCCTCCTGCCGCGCCTCAAATGGATCAACCTTGGCGGCGGGCATCACATAACGCAGCCGGGCTATGACTGCGAAGGGCTGATCGCCTTTGTCAGGGCGGTGCGGTCGCGTTTCGATGCGGAGGTCTATCTGGAGCCGGGCGAGGCCTGCGCATTGCATGCGGGCATCCTTGTCGGTGAAATCCTGGATGTGGCCGAGAACGGCATGCCGCTGGCCATTACCGATGTTTCCGCGACCTGCCATATGCCAGACGTGCTGGAGGCACCTTACCGTCCTGAATTGCTTGGGGAAACCGAAGGCGCACCCGTCTACCGCCTGGGCGGGCCGTCCTGCTTGGCCGGTGATGTGATCGGCGATTACGGCTTCGCCGTTGCGCCCAAGCCTGGCGACCGGTTCGCCTTTCTGGATCAGGCGCATTATTCGATGGTCAAAACCAATACCTTCAACGGCGTTCCCCTGCCCGCAATCGCGCTGTGGCATTCCGGAACCGATGCGCTGCGCCTGTTGCGCAGCCCGTCTTATGACGACTTCAAGAGCCGCCTGTCATGACCTGTTTTCTCGAAGGCGAGCTGAGCGCCGCGGAGCGCGACCCGGGAACCGCGCGGTTCCGCGTCATCCCCGTACCGCTGGAGCGGACCGTTTCTTATGGCGGGGGTGCCGCAGGCGGACCCGATGCAATTCTGGACGCCAGTACTGAACTGGAACGCCTGTTCGCCGGTGCCGAGCCCTGTACGAGGGGGATATACACGGAACAGCCCGTCGGCTGCGGGGCACCGCTGCCGCGGGTCATGGAGGATATTGCCGCACGGACAGAAGCTGCCGTCCGAGCTGGTTCCATTCCGGTTACCCTGGGAGGGGAGCATTCGCTGACCTGCGGCGCCGTGCGCGGCGTGGTGCGCGGATTGGGCCGCCCGGTCGGCATCGTGCAAATCGACGCCCATGCAGACCTTCGCAAGGCCTATCAGGGAGAGCCGCATTCGCACGCCTCTGTCATGCAATTGCTGACCGGGGAAGACGGCCTGCCGCTGGCGCAGTTCGGTGTCCGTGCGCTGTGCGCGGAGGAAGTGGCGCGCCGCGAGACCTGCAGCGTATTCCATCTGGATGCCGAACTGCTGGTCACAGAGAATATTCAAAGCGTTGAACTGCCCGCAGACTTCCCGCGCGACATTTATGTCAGCTTTGATGTGGACGGGCTGGACCCCGCTATTCTACCGGCCACCGGCACGCCGGTTCCGGGCGGGCTGGGGTATTATCAGGCTCTCAACCTCATCAAATCCGCCCTCAAAAACCGCAGAATGGCCGGTTGCGACATTGTTGAGCTGGCTCCGAACGGGGATAGCCGCGTTTCCAATTTCACCACCGCTCAGATTGTTTACGCCCTGATGTCCTTTGCCCCGAGTGAATAATTCAGCTTCGGGAATTTCAATAACTGGCCGCCTTCGCGGGCCCGGCCGGAGCGCGCACCGTAAAAACGCCCTCTGAAGTGCAAGTAGAACATGTGTAAAAATGCATCGCAAAACCTGTAGCAAAATAATTCAGCCGCAACTGCTTGCAAAATAACAAACAGGTGAATATGAGACCCAGGCCTTTTGCAAGGCAAGCCAGGCATTAACCCAAGCTAACAGCTCTCACTATTACGGGTTAACCATGGCACAAAAATCCAAAATCCGCCTGTCAGGGCTGCTGTGCACCACAGCCTTGACGTTTATTTCCGCGCCGGCCGCCTTCGCAGAGGAAGATGATGTGCTGTCGCTGGACCCCATTATCGTCAAAGCTCGTGATCCCTACGGCGAAGAAGCTGACCGCGCCACTTCTGTTTATGTTGCCGACGCGGAAATCGAACGGGCCGCTTTGGGCGATCTCAAGGATCTGTTCGCAGGCATCGCATCGGTCTCCGTAGGCGGGGCGATTCCTGTTGCCCAGAAGATCTATGTCAACGGTGTCGACATGCTCAACCTGGCGATCCAGGTGGATGGCGTGTCGCAGAACAACCGCGTGTTCCACCACGCCAGCGCCAATGCATTCGACCCGGGCCTGATGAAGGCTGTGCGGGTCGACCCCGGCGTAGCGCCCGCGGATGCGGGTCCAGGTGCAGTCGCCGGCCGGGTTGTGATGGAAACCGTTGATGCGGCTGATATTCTGGAAGACGGTGAAAACGCGGGCGGCAAAGCGCGCATCGGCTATGACGCCAACGGCAGCACCGTTCAGGGGGCACTGACCGTCGCCGGCCGCAGCAATGGCTTTGAGGCACTGGCCTACTCCCGCCGCGCAACTGGCGAGAATTACGAAGACGGAAACGGTGATGAAGTGCCGGGCACGGCGGCTGACTTGCGCTCCCACCTGCTGAAGCTGGGTTATGAGAGCGCCGAGGGCCACCGGGTCGAATTCTCTGCACAGGAAATGGTGGACGACGGGCTTCGCAATGCGCGCGCCAACTTCGGTTACCGCCCCGCACGCGGCCCCTTCCCGGACCTGCGGGTCTATGACACCCGCCGCCGGATTGCTTCGCTGCGCTATGAAAACACGCTGGGTACCGGCCTGTGGAACCCGTCTGTTGTGCTGGGCTTTTCCGAAACCGTCGTCAAAACGCCGGTTCCGTTCGGTGATGATGCTGACTCGAGCACCCTCTCCTTCACAGCTCAGAACAAATTTGATTTGGGCGGCGGCAGCACCATCACCGCAGGTGTGGATTTTCAGCGCAAGCAAAACGATTACCAGGCCAGCTGGATTACCGGCACCAGAACCGAGGAAAGCGACAACATTGGCATTTTCGCCCAAGCGCGGCTTGAACCCAGCGAACGTTTCAAAGTCTCGACCGGCCTGCGGGCGGATTGGCAGGACTTTACCAGCCGCAACGGGGACAACTACTCGCCCAACGGAGTAAGCGGCAACCTGTCGCTGACCTACGATGTGACGGATGCCTTCACTCTGCGCGGGGCCTACTCAAACGTGTTTGGCGGCATCATTCTTGAAGACAACTACCTTTATGGCGACGCTTGGGATTACAGCGGGCTGACCGATCCCTCGCGCGGCCAGAACATCGTCGTTGGTGCGGACTGGAACTCAGGCAACTGGAGCCTGGGCGCCGAATGGTTCCAGACTGAAATCGACAATGCGCGCGTGTCTTCCTACAACTCAACGGGCGGCAGATACGAGGCGAGCCATATCGATTTCAGGGCACGCGGTTTCAATATCGGCGCGACCTATGATTGGGACAGCGGTTTTGCACGCTTTACCGCCAACCACTCGCAGAACTACGTGAACGGCGCCAAGGCCTCCAGCTTCTATGTGCTCGACTATGGTGCGCCGCTGGGCACTGTCCTGGCGCTGGAACTCCAGCAGGAACTGCCTCAGTACAACTTGCTGATCGGGGGCAATGTGGACGCGGCGCTGGACTACAGCCACGATGCAAACGAGGCGGATCCGGTTGCAGAGCTGGAAGGGTATGAAGTTGTCAATATCTTTGCGGAATACACCCCGCCGTCGGCCAAGAACGTGACCATTCGCGCTGAAGTCAAAAACCTGTTTGACCGCCAGTATGCTGACCGTGCCACCTATGGCGGCGACTATCCTGGGTTCAACACCCTCAAGGAACCAGGCAGAACAGTCTCGGTTGTTGCAACCGTGAAGTTCTGAGCCAAATCCGGGAGCGCTTTCCCCGGGCGCTCCCGGCCCGGCCTTTTAGGCCCGCAACTGGCGGAAAAGTTCCCAGGATTGCAAAGCCCTCTTTCAACTCTCGTAAGAATCAACTAATCACGAGACATGATATTGTGCCAAAGCGGATCAGGAATTGGACCGCTTAGCCGCCAGCCACCCCGCTAGTTTTCTTTGAAATCTGCCCTCGCGTTCTGAATTTCAGGCCTGATCCCTGTATTCGGAAGCAATCGGGCGCGGCTGCGGGAAAACCTTGGGCAATGCTGAAAACCCTCCACATTCACAATTTGCAACCTGGATGCCGAAAATGAGCATTCAACAGGTTTGCCAGGCACAAAGAAGCGCTGAAGCGGCTACTTTGCAGGCACTTTTGAACGGGTTTCTCCGCGAAATCGCTCCGGGCACATTAAATTCCGGTGATGAAAGAGAAGCCGAAATACCGCTTTCGCACATTTCAGCCCTTCTTCGCGTAAGGGTGGAATACCATTCCCAGACCGGGCCGCATCATTTCGGCCCGGCCCGGATCCGGTTTGCGTCTTCTGGCAAGTGGCGGCTTGCACCAGCGGTGCAGGTTATCAGCCTGCTCGCGCAGGAATGCTTTGCCAGGACCCGCGCCGAAACTGCGGGCAAGCTGCCGGAATTCATGCGGGGGATCTTCAACAGCAACGCGCAGATCGAAAAGATCCTGCGCCGCAATGCACAAGCTTCTGAACCCGCCACTTTCCTTGCGGCAGAGCAGGCACTGTCCTACGGGCACTGGCTGCATCCGACACCCAAAAGCAGGGACGGGCTGACGGACTGGCAGCAGCAGGCCTATGCGCCTGAATACGCGGGGTGTTTCCAGCTTACCTTCTTTGCCGCCGACAAGAACATTCTATCGCACGGGTCCGCGGAGGCATCCGTTGAAGAGATGGTCATGCAAATTCCCGGAATAGCGGGGCGGTTTCAACTGAACAGCCACGAAATGCTGATCCCGGCGCACCCGCTGCAAGCGCAGGCGATGCGCTTCGATCCAGCGGTGCAGGCGCTTATGGCCGCCGGCAAGCTGCGTGATCTGGGTGAGGCCGGATGCCCCTTCTCAGCAACGTCATCGGTGCGCACGCTGTTTTCCGAGGATTGCCCTTGGATGCTCAAATTCTCTATCCCGGTCCGGCTTACAAATTCCCTGCGCGTGACATTGCGCAACGAATTGGACGTCGGTGCCGCGATGGCCCGCTTGCAGCAAAAGCTGGAGTTCGGACAAGCCAGTTCAAACTTCCAGATCATCGGCGATCCGGCCTATCTTACCCTGGATATGCCGGGCCGCCGGGAAAGCGGGTTTGAGGTGATATTCCGCGAGAACCCCTTCATGGGAAGCAGAGGCAGGGGGATATACAACCTTGCGGCCCTGACAGCGGATCCTTTGCCCGGCCGCACTGCGCTGCTGACTAGCATCGTCCGGCGTCTTGCGGCGGCGCGCGGCCAAAGCCACACCGAAACGGCCCGCATCTGGTTTGACGCCTATCTCGGCTGCATGCTGGATCCTATCCTGGATCTCTACGATCAGCATGGCATCGCATTAGAGGCGCATCAGCAGAATGGCTTGCTTGATCTCAGCTCGGGCCTGCCAACGCGCGCCTTCTACCGCGACAATCAAGGGTATTTCATCACCCGTGACGCCTTTCCCAGGCTCAGCGCCCTGGAGCCTGGGCTGCGCGGTTTGCCCGCTCTTGTTTTTCCCCGTGAGCATATCAATGAACGGCTGGCCTACTACTTGATTGTAAACCAGGTTTTCGCGGTGATCCGGCGGTTTGGGCGTGACGGGATGGTGAGTGAGGCCGAACTGCTGCAACACTTGCGCCGTCGCCTGGAAGCCGCTGCGCAGCGTTTCAGCGGCGCGGCAGCCGGATTTGCAGACTACCTGCTTACCGCACCCAAGCTCGCCGCCAAGGCCAATCTCCTCACCCGGGTGCATGACCTGGACGAACTCGAAACCGACACCCAGGAAGGCCTCTTTCTGGACATCCGCAACCCCATTGCGGCCGCACAAACGCATCCCGCCAAGGAACTTGCCGATGTCCCTGCATGAAAAGACCTTTGACGGCACCGGCGCGCGTGTGCAGCGGCAGCTGTGCGAGGCGCTGCTGAGCGAAGGCCAGGCAACGTCCCTGCTGATCGAACGCGGTTCAGCTGTGAGCTGGCGTTTCGGCAGCAGCCAGTTCCGGGCCCGCGGGCGCCGCGGGGCTTTTGGCCGCTACCGGCTGCAGGAAAACACTATTGAAACCCGTACCAGTGCCGGATGGCACCCGGCAGGCATTGATTGCGTCCTGAGCGCGGTTGCCGGCCCGTCACCTGCCATGGACGTCCTCAGAATTGACTTGTTGCATACAAAGCATCTGAGTGATCTGAACGCGCTGCATGTCCCCGCAAAAGCCCGGCGTCATCATTTGACGGTCTCGGAGCTGGAAGCCGCCCTGCACGAGGGCCACCCCTACCACCCGTGCTTCAAGGCAAGGAGCGGATTCAGCGATGATGATCACCTGCGCTTTGGCCCCGAGGCAGGCCGGGCCTTCCGCCTGACCGGGGTCCTGTTTCACCATACTCTGGTGCAGCAGTCCCTGCCCCATGATGGCTTCTGGCAAGAGGAGCTCGGCAACCGCGAGTGGGCACGCATCACGGCTTTGGCTGAACAGCGGGGACTGCCGGTTCAGGACTTCCGCCTTTTGCCGTTGCATCCCTGGCAGTGGGCAAAATTGCAGGATAACCCGCTGCTTCAGGAATGGCGTGCCTCGGGCCAAGCCGTAGAAATCGGCCCGGTCGGGGATAGCTACTGCGCTACGCAATCGGTACGAACCTTGATGAACGCCGATGCCCCGATGCGCGCGCATGTCAAAACCGCCATGGCCATGCGCAATACATCATCATTGCGCACGATAATCCCGGCAACGGTCACGGTTGCGCCCGCGATCTCAAAATGGCTGGCAGATGTTCTCGCCAGCGATCCGCTGTTCGAAACCCATTTTCCGCTGACCCTACTGCCGGAATACGCGGGCATCATCGCCGGACGCGGCACCCCGCTGGATGGGCATCTGGCAGCGATCTGGCGGCAAAGCCCCGAGTCACTGGGCCTGCCCGGCGACCAGATGATGCCGTTCAACGCCCTTGCGCTGACCGAACCCGATGGCGCCCCTTTGATTGCGCCCTGGATCGAACGCCACGGGCTGGAAACCTGGGTTGCTCAACTAGTGGAAGTGGCTGTACTGCCGGTCTGGCATCTGATGGTTGCCCACGGCATCGGACTGGAGGCGCATGGCCAAAACCTGATCCTGCACCATGAAAACGGCTGGCCCATGGGGGTCATCGCGCGCGATTTTCATGATGGTGTGGAGTATTTCGAACCGCTGCTGTCGCGACCTGAGCTGTGCCCGGATCTGGCCGCACTGGATCCTGTTTATGCCGATGCGCCGCTGGATGCGTATCACAAACTGTCCACCGCCGACGGCTTGCGTGAGTTGGTCATGGATACGCTGTTTGTATTCAACCTCTCTGACCTCTCGGACCTGCTGCAGCGGCGTTATGGGTTCTCTGAAGCGGAATTCTGGCAACGGGTGCGCGGCCGGCTGGACAGGTATGGCGCGGAACACGGGCTGCAAGAGCGCCAGGCGGCGTTCAGCCCGTTCGCGCCCCTCATTCATGCCGAAAGCCTCATAACCCGGAAGATCAAGCCGGGGCGCTCCTCTTACCGCCATTTGATCGTTAACTCCTTGGCCACAGCAAAGGATTGCTAAAAATGTTTGTGCTGAATGACACCACCATCGACCCCAATGCCCTGACAGCCCGGCTGCAGCGTGTCCTGTCCGATTGCCAGGGGCACCGCTATGCCATCCACATGCGCAACACCGGCACAGTTCTGTCCACGCTGCTTTATTTGCGCAGCCGGAATGCAGGTGTGTTCCCAATACATGCCGATCTGCCAGCGGAAACCGCGCGCCGCATGGCCGAAACGGCGGGCTGCGACATACTGCTGACCGATGGGCTACGGCAGGAAACCATCCCGCAAACCGGCGCCGCGACGGCACGCGGCGGCGTTCTGGTGCAGATGAGCTCGGGCACTACCGGAGCTGCCAAGGTGATCACCCGCACGTGGGAGGATATCGCGAAGGAAGTCGAACACTATGCGGCGTTCTTCACCGGCAGCGCGGACATGACGCCAGTGATCGCCTGCCCGGTCACCCATTCTTACGGCCTTATTCCCGGCGTCATGGTGGCCCGGCACCGCGGGCATGTGCCGGTCATCATTGACGGCGTGAACCCAAAGTACATCCTGCGCCGCCTGCGCGAGGTTGAACGCCCGGTGCTTTATACTTCGCCTGCAATGCTGCACACCATCGCCAGGCTGCTGCCCGAGGAGGAGAAACTGCACGCGGCTGTCACGTCAGGCACCGTTCTGCCGGAGAGTTGGTTCGATACCATCCGCGCCCGCACCACGCATTTCTTCCAGCAGTACGGCTGTTCCGAGGCTGGCTGCATTGCCATCAACCAGGATCTGCAAAGCCCGTATGAGGTTGGCCGCCCGCTGCCCCACATCCAACTGGCGGCCGGCCAGGACGGCACACCCGGTGCGGTACGTGTCCTCGCGGGCGGCCGGGAAATCGACACCGGTGACCTCGGGTATCTGAACACGGACGGCATGCTGGTCTTTTCTGCCCGCGCTGATGACATGATCAACGTCGCCGGCATGAGCGTCTATCCGCAGGACGTCGAAAGGGCAGTTCTGTCCCTGCCAGGAGTGCAGGATGCCGTGGCGTTCCGGGTCGAGGACCCGCACTCGGGCTCGCGCGTTGGCCTGCTCTATGCTGCCAGCAGCGTGACAGAAGAGAACGTGCGCAAGGCTTGCCAGGAGCGGCTCGCCAGCTACCAGCATCCAAAGATCATCAAATGCCTACCCGCCCTGCCCCGGCAGGAAAACGGCAAGATCAGCCGCCGCGACATCGCGGCGCAATACGGCGCACAATCCATAGACCTGGCCATAGACCTGGTGACCGCATGACCTATGAAACAATTCTGGAAGCTATCCGCGCAACCCTGGAAGGGCCGCTGGAGAACAAGCATATGGCGCTGTTTGGCCCCGGGGCTTCGCTGAACGATGAACTGCATCTGGACTCTGTGATCATGATCAACCTGATGCTGCATCTGGAAACAGATCATGGCATCGAAGTCCCCGACCGCGAGTTCAGCAAGGATGATTTTGCAACTGTGGACAGTCTTGTCCGCCTGCTGCTGGGCGAAACGCTGGCAAGGGAAACCGCCTCTGATGCCGGCGAAGCGCCCAGCGAAATCACCGTGCATTGCTTTGTCAGCTGCCTGTGTGCCGCAATCCGGCGGCATGAGACGCTCAATTTCCGCCCCTTCTATTTTGGCACCTGGGACAGCAGTTTTGCCGTGACCTCGGATTACGGGCTGTCGTATCACAGCGAGGACATCTCACATGATCTCTATGCCGAATGGGTAGAGCGGCTGTACAATATCCCGGTGCGGGAATGGTACGACCACAGCAAGCCCAAGGCAGAAAACCTTGCTTGTTTTGAACAGCTGCTGAACACGAAGTCGCAAGATGATCAGTTGGTCGTTGTACTTGACATGTGCCATCTGCCGGAGCGCGAGAGGAAATTTAATCAGAACCCGTTTCCGCATTTCGTCATCATCGAACCGACCGAAGATCCCGGTACCTGGCATCTCTTTGACCCGGACTACCGCTGGCGGGGCGACCTGCCGCGCGAGGCTATCCTGAACGCGATGGCGCAGCCGGCCGTGGCGGGGGGGTACATCGTGAACAGCGCGGATGCCCGGCCGCCGCGTCCACAGGATCTGAAGGCCTATTTTGACGCGACCATGCGGCTGGACGAGAATGTCCTGACCGAAGCTTTGCGCGGAATTTTCGACTACCATTGCCTGCCAGAAAGGCCGCTCGCGCTTGCAGATTTGAACGCCGCGTTGCGCGAGCTGCCGATTTTGTCGCTGCGCAAATACGCCTATGAACATGCTTTTGCTTTTCTCTGGCGCGAGCTGGGCACGCCGTTCGAGGACTTCGACGCCGAATGCGATCGCGTCGAAGCCCTGTGCAGCGGTTTCCGCAGCCTGCATTATCTGGCTGCCCGGATCGCACATACCCGGGACCGCTCCCTGATCCCCGATCTGTTTGCGGCGCTGGACGCTCTGGACTTGCTGGAATTCACCATCAAATCCGCGCTCAAAACGCAGTTCGACACCTGGTGCGCAATTACCCTGCCCGCCGAGGCCGCAAGTCCGGAGGACCACGGCCAGCTTCAGGAGGAGCCGGCATGAAGATCTCCCTTTGCACCATCTCCTTCCGCCATCAGCTGATCGACCTCAAGGACATCGCCTTCTGGGCCCGCGACAACGGTTTCCAGGGAATCGAATTATGGGGTGTGCACGCGCGCAACCAATCATCCCTGGCCATCCACAATGCGCAATGGATGGCAGCGCAAGGGCTTTCGATCCCAATGATCAGCGACTACCTGCCACTGCATGACCCGGACCTGCTGAAGACCCGCACTTTGGCGCTATGCGCGCTGGCCAGGACCTGGGGCGCTGGCAAAATACGGACCTTCGCCGGCATGAAGGGCAGCGCTGCCATCACACCAGACGAGCGGCGGCAGACGGTGTTCGCCCTGCGCGAAGCCTGTATCATCGCGGCAGACCACGGCTTGCTTTTGCTGGCCGAAACCCATCCCGGCACTCTGGCGGACACCTTGGCCTCCACCTGCGATCTGATCGATGCCACCAGCCATGATGCGCTGGCCATCAACTTCGATGCGCTTCATGTCTGGGAGGGCGGCGACGATCCGGTGGAGGCCCGGCGTATCCTGCTGCCGCGGATTGCCCACTACCATCTGAAGAACGTGTCGGACCGCAGCCTGCTGCCAGTCTTTGCCCCCGGCAATGTCTACAGCGCCGCAGGCAGCCGCGACGGCATGGTGCCGCTGTTCTCCGGCGCCTACGATTATGGCGATTTCCTGCGCTCCCTGGCGGCGGAACCGGAGTGCGAAGCCTCGCTGGAATGGTTCGGAGACTCGGTGTTCCAGACCCTGCAAGGCGATTTCGCCCAAATCCGTGCCATTGTGCAGCCTGCCGAGCGTGAAACAGCCGCCACCCTATAGCCCTAGGAAACCAGGCAGCAAAGAAAATGCCGGTGCGCCTGAAGGCGCACCGGCATTTTTTGACCCGTTTCGCCGCCGGCATCAGGCAGCGGTGTGAAGCTCCCCGGCCTGGCGGTTCCACAGATCCGCATAGACTCCCTGCCCTGCCAGCAAGCTCTGATGGGTGCCGTCTTCGGCGATCTCTCCGTCCTTCAGCACCACAATCCGGTCCATCTGTGCGATGGTCGACAACCGGTGAGCAATTGCAATCACCGTCTTGCCCTGCATCACATCCATCAGCGTTTTCTGGATCTCCGCCTCCACCGCGCTATCCAGGGCTGAGGTGGCCTCGTCCAAAACGAGGATCGGCGCGTCTTTCAGCACAACACGCGCAATGGCAATCCGCTGGCGCTGCCCGCCTGACAGCGTGACTCCGCGCTCCCCGACATGAGCATCATACCCGGTGCGTCCCTCGTGATCGCGCAGCCCCATGATGAAGTCGTGCGCCTCAGCCCGCTTTGCGGCGGCAATCATGTCCGCTTCGCTGGCCCTGGGATTGCCATAGAGGATATTCGCCCGCACCGACCGGTGGATCAGCGATGTGTTCTGCGTCACCACCCCGACTTGGCGGCGCAGACTGTCCTGTGTCACGGACTGGATTGGCTGCCCGTCAATCAGAATACGCCCGCTCTCCGGGTCGCGGAACCGCAGCAGCAGGTTGATCAGCGTCGACTTGCCTGCGCCTGACGGCCCGGCGATGCCAACCCGCTGGCCGGCCGGAATGTGCAGGTCGATATTATTTAGCCCGCCGCGCTCATTGCCGTAATGATGGGTCAGGCTTTCGACCCGGACCTCGGCTTTGCTGATCTGAAGCTCCGGCGCATCCGCGGCATCGGTGATGCCATGCACAGGAGATAGAGACCGCAGCCCTTCCCGGATCACACCCATGTTTTCGAACAAGCGGATGGTGACCCAGAGGATCCAGCCGCTCATGCCGTTCAGGCGGATGGTCAGCGCTGAGGCTGCAGCCACTTCGCCCACGCTGACGGCACCGCGCATCCAAAGCCAGATCGCCGGTGCAACCACAATCAGGATCAAAACCCCGTTGATCGCAATGCTGCCAAAGGCAAGCTTGGTCATCATCCGCATAAAGCGCTGGTAGCGGGTGCGCAGGCGGCGCAGCGCAGACAAGGCGTAACGCTGCTCCTGTTTATCCTGGGCAAACAGCTTGACGGTTTCGATATTGCCATAGGCATCCACGATCCGGCCAGTCGCATTGGACCGTGCATCCGACCATTTTTCTGCCGTTGCAGCCACATTCAGGGCAATGTGGCGCACGTAGACCACATAGATCCCAACCCACAGCACCAGCGGCACCGCAAGCCGCCAGTCGATTTGGGACAGCACCACAACCGCACCGATCATGTAGGTTGCCGCGAACAGGATCGCCTCGAAGATCATATGCATGCTGTCCTGAACCGCGGGCCCCATTTGCATGACCCGGTTGCTCAGCCGCCCGGCGAAATCGGTCTGGAAAAACCCGACCGACTGCCCCAGCAGATGTTTATGCGCCTGCCAGCGCACCTGTTCCTGCATGTTCGACGACATTGTCTGTTCCAGCAGCAGGTGGTTCAGGCCAACCAGTGCAGGCCGCAAAACCAGCACACAAAACAGCGCCAAAAGCATTTCCGTGCCATGCTCTGCCCAGAACGCCTGCGCGCCGGTGCCCGCCATCAAGTCGACAACCCGGCCGGAATAGAAGATCAGCCCGCTTTCCATCAGCGCGGTCAGGACACCGGTGGCAAACATCAGCGGCAGCCATTTCCGGTAAGGAGCCAGCTGCTGCCTCAGATAGGCCCAAAGCGTTGCGCGCGGCGGTGCGGACTGGGCAGAGGCGAAGGGATCGACAAGGTTTTCAAAAGCCCGGAACATAAAGGACCCTCTCAAGGTTTGTATGGAAACCGCATGAGATGTGGGTCGCTGTCTTCCGCCAGCAGCAGTCCGGAGTTCCCGGTGTTGCCCTCAATGATTGCGAAAAATGCCTGCACCGCAGCCCGGCCGTTTTAGGCTGCCCGCGTTCTTTTGTCAGTACGGTAAATGGCGAGTTCAGCAAAAATCAGCATGAACCGATTCCCTCGAAAAGAATGCGGGTTTTTAGTTGCAGCAGCCTGACGATGAAGTACAGTCCAGGAAACTTAGTAAAACAGTAAGGATTTGAACGGATGTTCTCTGATTCTGGCCGGTTTGAAACCCCTAACGCGGAAAAATACCTGCAGCAGCTGTGCAAGCATTTTGCGCATAAGGTAGACGTTCAGCAAGGTGACGGCCATGGCACCGTGGCACTGGGCATGGGGCCGGCGACTTTGCGCGCAACGGATCAGGCGCTGACCGCCGACGTTACCGCCCAGGATCAGGAAGGCATTGAACATGCACGCCAAATCATTGACAGCCACCTAAAACGCTTTGCCTTCCGCGAAGCGTTTGAAGCGATGGTCTGGCGCTCTGAAGATGCCGCTCCGCAGTAAGCCATCCGGCCAGTCCGGTGCAGCGGGTATTGCCGGCAAACCGGACCGCGGCCTGATTTCTTGACAAAACGAGTACGGCTTCTTACGCGTTCTTCTGCGTTTTCCGATAACGCAATAAGCAAGGCAGTACCCGGTATTTCGCCGCGGCAGCCCAGCTATTTCACTGAAATCCCGGCGCCAGGCAATCCAAGGCGCAAACGGCTGGAGTGAGCTCCGTGAAGCACAGGCTGACCGCACAGAATCTGATGCCCGGGACGCCCGTACGCTCCTCAACGGGGACTGGAGACCACCGTCCGGAAGTGTGTTGGAGCAACCTATGATCTTTCGTTTTCCCGCAGCCGCTGCTGCTCTCCTTTTGACGGCACACCTGGCTGCTGCACAGGAAACACCCGCTGCTCCGGTGCCTGCCCTGACGCTGGAAGCTCCGGCTGCAGATGTGCCTCAGGCCGAAACACCCGCTGCCGTTCTGAGCGCGCCTGCCGTACCTGCTGCAGCGGGCGGTTCCCCAAAAGCAGAGGCTGCCGTCCCGGCTGCGGATCCTGCTGCCGGGGATGGCGCTGCAAGCACCGGCGCCCTGCAGGACGCGGAAATTGCCCCAGCCAGCGGCAGCGCTGAAACTAATGCGGTCGCCGAGGACACGCCCGCAGCGGGGCCGCCCCCCCGGCAGGACGAGCTGACGCAGATGGCCGGCGATGCTTCGGGCAAAGCCATGGAGTTCCTTAAGGACGGCGGCCCGTCGATCTGGGCGATCGCAGCGTTGTCGGTGATCACCATGGCGCTGATCCTCTGGAAGATCTGGCGTCTGGCGCTGATTGGCGCCTGGTCGCACGGCAAGGCGGGCAAGGCTGTTGCCGCCTATGAGCAGAACGATACCGCCGCCGCCCTTGCGATCGTCGATGGCCGTGCAGGCATCCGCTCGAAAGTCGTCGCAACCGCACTCACCGCAGTCACAAGCATGCCCGAGGACCGCGCCCGCGAGGAGACCGCGCGTGTGGCCAAGCTGCATCTGGCCAGTGCTGCCACCGGCCTAGGCGCGCTGGAACTGATTGCAACCATTGCGCCTCTGCTGGGTCTTCTGGGCACTGTTCTGGGCATGATCGCTGCCTTCCAGGCTTTGCAAGCAGCCGGCTCCAAGGCTGACCCCGCACTGCTGGCGGGTGGTATTTGGGAGGCGCTGCTGACCACTGCAGCGGGCATGGCTGTGGCGATCCCCGCTTCGGCGGCGCTGACCTGGTTCGAAGCGGTGATCGGCCGCATCCGCCGGGATATCGAAGACAGCGCCACCCGCATCTTTGTCGCTCATGTGCCGCAGCAGCTGAAGCTGGCCGCCGAGTAAACGCATGGAGTTTACCCAAGCCCCGAAGCCCAGACGCAAGCCGAGCCTCACGCCGATGATCGACGTGGTGTTCTTGCTGCTGGTCTTCTTCATGCTGGCCTCACGTTTTGGCTCAGACGCGGTGCTGCAACTGCCGTTGGCAAGCCAAGGCGGCACCTATAACGGCCCGCCGCGGCTGATCGGTATCGGCCCGGGCAATCTTGATGTGAACGGTGTGCCGGTGGCGGACAGCAACCTGACCCAGGCGCTGGCGCCGCTGATGGCAACGCCCGAAGACATGCTAGTGTTACGCGGCCGCGGCGGGGCTGATCTGCAGCGGATTACAGATGTGACCGCGCTGCTGCGGAAGGCAGGCTTTACCAGTTTTGTGCTGGTGGAATGAGGAGTCGCTCGTGGATCTGACCGAACCGCCCCGCCGCCCGCGCGGCGAATCCATCGTGCCGATGATCAATGTAGTGTTCCTGCTGCTGATCTTCTTTCTGATGACGTCGCGGCTGTCGCAACCAGAACCGTTTGAAGTGACTCCGCCGGACGCTGCGCTTGAAACAGAGCCGGAAGCCGAACCTATGCTGTTCATTGATGCCGAAGGCCGGATGCATTTTGACGGCGCCGAAGGCGAGGCCGCAGTCGCGCGCCTTGCCACGGCGGGCGGGGCCGGCGCCACGGTGCAATTGCGTGCGGACGCCCAGTTGGAAGCCAAGACATTGGCCCGCATCCTGCGCCAGCTTGCCGCTGCCGGGCTTGGCAGGGTGGAATTGGTTGTGCGCGAGCCATGAAGCGTGCTGCCGAATTCACCGTTTTTGCCGTCATCGCTGCACTGATTCACGTGGCACTCTTTGCGAAGGCGCCGGAGTCCGGTGTGCGCTCGAGCGGAGCCGGAGGCGATGCCATGGTATCGATTCAGGCCGCTGACGCCACGATGGCGGCAATGGTCAAAGCCTGGGAACGCCCGCCGCAAATCAAGCCGCAGATCGAAACCGGTCTCCCCGAACCGCTGCCGGAGGCTCATGTGCCTGTCATGCCGGAGATCGAACTTGCCCAGGCACCGCAGGCGGCCGTGCAAACCGCGCTGGTCAAACCCGAAGAGGCCGAAACGCTGGAGGTGGATACTGCCCCGCCCCCCCCGCCGGAACCCGAACCGGAGCCTGAGCCGGGATCCGAGCCTGAGCCAGCGCAGAGACCAGCCCGCGAACCTGAGCCGCAGCAACCGCAGGCCAAGCCGGATCCAAAACCGGCGCCCGAACAGCCCCAGACCCGCAAAGCCGAACAGACCTCTGCGGGCCAGGCTGCGCAGCAGGCGGCGGGATCGGGTGGGAACACCCAAGCAGGCCAGGCAGGCGGATCGCAAACTGCCACAGCAGATGCCGGCCGCCAGGCCAAGCTGCGAAACATCTGGGGCAACAAAATCCGCGCACGCGTGGAACACCGCAAACGCCGCCCGGCAGGCGTGGACGGCTCCGGCAGATCCGTCGTCCGGCTGACAGTGGCGCGCAATGGGCAGCTAGTAAGCTATCGGATTGTCCATTCCTCTGGAAACGCAGCCTTTGATCAGGCGGCACTGAATGCCGTCGCCCGTGCAGGGAAGTTCCCTAAGGCTCCCAAGAAACTGCAGGTAACCCAAAGCACCTTTGAAATCCCCATGAGTTTCCAATAGGCGCCGGAACGGCGAAAAGCCTCGCCCCAAACCGGTTCCTTGCCGGTCACGTCTCTGTGCCAGGCAGGCACCGGATCAATCAATGCTTTCAAGTATTGGCCGTCTTTTTTGCGGGGGCGGCCTTTTCAGCCGCCGCCGGGAGTCCCTCAGTCCGCGTCTTCCATCTTGGTCGCATTCAGCTGAGCGTACCGCTCTTCGCCAATGCTCCCCAGCAGATCCAGCTGCGTTTCGAGGAAGTCGATATGGCCTTCCTCATCTGCCAACAGCGTCTCGAACAGCCCCATCGAGACATAATCGCCCGCGTTTTTGCAAACATCGCGTGCTTCCTTGTAGAGCGCGCGCGCATCCTGTTCCGCCGCCAGATCGCATTCCAGGGTTTCCTTGGGAGTCTCCCCGATCCGCAGCGGATCCAGCTTCTGCAGGTTGGGGTGGCCTTCCAGCATGATGATCCGTTCAATCAGCTTATCCGCATGCTCCATTTCCTCGATGGATTCCTCGCGGCTTTTCTTGGCCATGCTGCCCAGCCCCCAGTCGTCCTGCAGCCGGTAGTGCAGCCAATACTGGCTCACAGCCGTCAGTTCATGCTTGAGAGCCTTGTTCAGATACTCGAGAACCTTGTTGTCACCTTTCATGGAACGTCTCCTCCACTGCCTGGACATGCATCTGCAGATGCTGAGAGCACTTATGGGGCCTAGTGTAGCATGAAACGTGTGCTTCCAGAACATGCCGGCAGGTGCGGGGGAATGGGCCGCTGCTGCACCTTTGCAGCGCTAAGGCACCCGTTGTTTTTTGTTTTCAGCGCAAGTTTCCGCCCTTAGCCGGCATCAGGGCTGCAAACACCGGACAGGCGCAATGCGCCCGGCTGAACGGCGGCCCGGAGAAGGCTGGCCAGCCGCAGGGAAGGCCCCGGCAGCCGGACCTTGATCTGCTCGCCCCCGCCCTTTTCGGGACGGGCCGGCGTTACACGGCCAACGGCCGGGGAGTATCAGCAACCGCCTGTTCAGGCTCCGCTGCCGCTTCATTTGTGCGGAACGCGCCAATGGCCCCCGCCATCGCCTGCGCTTCTTTCGACAGGCCAAGGCTGGAGGAGGTGACCTCCTCGAACAGGGCCGCATTGCGCGTGGTCGCATCATCCAGGCTGGCCATCGCCGAATTGATCTCCTGCAGGCTGCCGGATTGCTCCGAAGAGGCCTCGGAGATGTTTTTCATCAGATCCGCGGCGCTGGCCACAGATGCGGAAATCTCGCTGATCGCCGCCTGCGTCTGACCGACAAGTTCGGCGCCGAGTTCGACGTTTTCACCCGCTTCGTCGACCAGCGCAGCAATTTCGGTTGCGGCTTCCTTGGAGCGGTGCGCGAGGGTGCGCACTTCGGAGGCCACCACTGCAAAGCCCTTGCCCACCGTGCCCGCGCGCGCCGCCTCGACGCCGGCGTTCAGAGCCAGGAGGTTGGTCTGCTGGGCAATTGCTTCGATCATTCCGATGATCCGGGAGATCTTTTCGGAACTGTCCTTGATCGCCTCCATCGCGCCATAGGTGCGCTTCACCACATCAATGCTGTCGCCGGCGTTCCTGCGGGCCGTCTCAACCGAGGCGGCCGCTTCACCCGAGGCCTGGGCGGTGCCGGTGATGGAGACCGACAGCTGGTTCACCGCCGCTGCGGTGCCTGCAAGGGTCTGCGCCGTGCGCTCGGAGCGTTCGGACAGATCGTGCGACGCCGCTGAAATCTCTGTTGTGCCGCCTGCGATCGACTGGCCGCTGGCGCTGAGGCTGCGCACGGAGGCTTCGAGCTTTTCCAGTGCAGCATTGAAATCGTCGCGCAGCTTGGCATAGCCCTCGCCCATTTCAGTGCGGATCCGGATTGTCAGATCGCCCTGCGACAGGCGCTCCAGCCCCTGGCCGATGGCGGTCACGGCCTCGGCCTGTTCGGCCAGCCGGGCATCCCGCTCTGCTTCTGCGGCGGCTTCCACCTCGCCTTTCTCCACCAGCCCGTCACGGAATACCGACAGCGCCGCTGCAATGCGGTATATCTCGTCGCTGGCCCGTTCATACCCGGAGACCGGGCGCAGGTTGCCAGCGGCCAGCCGCTCAGTTGTGCCACTGATGTCAGCCAGCGGGCGCAGGATGAGGATACGGGTCAGAATCAAGGCTGCCAGGAAGACGCCCACCGCCACCGCCATCAGGATCTGCAACTGCTGCTGCGCCGCCTTCACGTCGCTGGCCAGCCCGCCTGCGATGGCAGTGATCTCCTGCTTGCTGGCGGCCCCCAGACCAGTGGCGCGGCGGGCAAATTCAAGCACCGCCTCCACCGTCGCCTGCGATGCTGCCGACGCCGCTGCGGCGGCCTCCAGCGAAGCGGTTTTGAATACCGGCAGCCCCTGGCTGGGGTCTGCAAGCGCCACCATCCCCTCCAGTTCCTGCGCGAAAACACCGTCCAGGAAACCGGTGTAGCCCTGCAATGCCGCAGCGGCCGCCTGCAGCGGCTCTGCTGCAGCCTGCACCGCCGCCGCATCACGTGCGGCTGCCATGTCCAGCGCGGCGACCTGGAAGGCGCTGGTCCAGCCGTTGATTTCCAGCAGGCGCTGCAGCACCCCGACCTGATTGTCGAGCAGCCCCTGAATGGCGGTACGATTGTCAGCGCTGGCTTGGGTGGCCGCAATCGAGAGGGTGAACACCATCCGGTCCATCGCCTGTGTCAACGGCCGGACACTGGCATTGCGGGCGGACAGCACTTCATTGCGGCTGTCCTTCAGTTCCTTGCGGCTGGCGGACAGGGTGTAGCGGAACAGCTCCACGCCTTCGCGCACCTTCTTGGCGCGGAACGCGTCCAGACCCAGGTCTTCGAGCTTGCCCATCACCGGCTCCAGCCGTTTCAGGGCATCGTTTGCCATTTTCTTGAGCGCCCGTTTGGTGGGCACATCGCGCACATGACCCAGCGCCAGCGCGGCACCGGACAGCACGCTGATGTCCGCCCGCGCCTCAAGCAGGGCCTGCAAGCTGCCGAATTGCTGCTCGACAAGATTGTTCAGAACCGTATCGACTTGGCCAATGGTCTCTTCGCCGCCGGTCATCAGGCCGTCGCTGGCTTCGGAGGCCACCTGCACCAGCTTGACTTGCACTGCCTGGCTCAGGGTCTGGAGATTGGCAGTCTGGGTATCGATCCAGGCCTGGTTGCGGAAAGCCCCCTTGCGGGCTGCGACCAGGCTGCTCAACCGCTCGGACGCGGCGGCAGCGGCCGGTGCGAACATTTCCTGTTCCTTGGCAGGCAGCCCGGCGACGGTTTCATCAATACTGGCGACGACGGCCGAGGCCTCTTGCTCGGCCTCCAACAGTGTCTGCTCATTGCCGGCCTGCAGCACGCCGATCATTGCGTTCTTGGCCCGGGCCGCCGCAGTGACCAGCTGGCTGCTCAGCTCCAGCTGCGGCACTTTTTCGCCGGTCAGCACCTCCATCTGGCGGCCGGTTTGCGTAAAGACCAGAGTGACCAGAATTCCGCCAACTGCTGACGCCGCCCCCATTGCCATCAAGATCAGCGTCATCTTGGCGCCGATGCTGGAAAACAGCCGGAATTTGCGTTTTGCGGGAACGTCATTCTGTGCAGTCATTGTCTCACCCAAGGCTTCCGCCCTTAGTTTGCGCCCGCAATGATCAGGGTGCCGGCGCAGCGGCCGGCCCCTGCTGCCGTCAGAGACAGCCCGGGCAATCAATAACGCGGGACTGCAGCTGCGCCGCCGCCCGCTTCTCCCGGACAGGAAAGGCGCAAGAGCGTAAAAAAACGATAAGGAGCCGGCAGAAAGTTGTTCGGATTTTAGCGAACCGCCGCGGCGCCCGGCCGCGCCGAGTTCTCAGGCTGAGCCGGACAGGCGCCGCGCCGCATGCAGCGGCAAGTTGACGGCCTCGGAATCCGGACGGTACCCGGTCAGAGGGTCGAAAACATGGCGGATCCGCCCGCCGTCACGGCTGGTGGTCAGCAGCACCGGGCGGCCGTTTACCTGCTCACCCGAAACCGAGACCGGCAAGGTGCCAGTGAGCCAGCCGCCATAGCTGACGATGCCGCTGCTGCCGCGGATGACAATCTCGAAATAGTCCAGCGCCGCCATGCGGAAGATCAGGTCCGGCACCTCTGCCGGCCCGCTGCCCAGATGCTCGACAGTCAGTTCGGCACCGATCAGGTTGCGTACCGAATACCCCCAGCGGTGCATGAAGTCCTCAACCACATCGAGAATCTCCTGTGTCCGCTCCTCGGGCCGCACGCCCTGGCCGTACTCCGAAAACCTGCGCTCAAAATCCAGATTGTCAGTCACTCTGCCCCCCAAAGGCCGATGCAGGCCAAGCCTGCCCTTTCAGCCGCCGGCCCGCGGCGGCGGGTAACATGCTTTCCAATTCTTCCTGTCCAGCACTCTGACACAGAAGGTGTATTCAAGGCACATATTACCCGGCGTCACCCGCCAAGACGGGCCGTTGCAGCCTGGTTTGCTATTCCGGCACCCCGGCCTGCCGCAAGGCGGAGGCCCACTCCTGCCCGGCGGGGCTCATAGCTGCCGGATTGTCGCGCTGGAACTGCGACAGGCAGAATTCCGGTGCTGCCTCAAGCAGCTTTTGCACTGTGGTGCGGGCTTCGTCGCCCCGGCCTGACATCTGCAATGCAATTGCCTTGGAACGCAGCGGCACCGGGAACGCCCGCTTGGCTTCCAGCGAACGGTCGGCCAGTTCAATCGCCCGGCCAAAGTTGCGGGCTGACAGGTTCGCCAGCGCCGAAATCGCGTCGAAATAATAGCGCTGCGGACCCAAGGGGGTCAGCCGCCGCGCCGCGTCGGTCATCTGCACCGCCTCGTCCGGCATGTCCTGATAAGCCAGCGTCGCGCCTTTCAGCAGCAGCGCCAGCGCCTCGTTGGGATTGTCGCGCAAGGCCAGGTCATAGGCGTCCTGAGCCAGATCGAAGCGGAATGTCAAATGGCTGGAAATGACACCTTTGAGCGTGTGCGCCAGTGAAAACCCCGGCGCCGCTTCAATCGCGGCATCGGCCATCCGGCTGGCCAGGCGGCTGTCCTCCTCCCGGTTCGGCGACAGGCCTTTTTCGACCCGCATCACGTGCCAGAACCCCATCCAGGTCAGCGGCAGCGCATGTTTCGGCTCCCGCTCCAGAAGATGCGACAGGATTTCATGCGCCTGCTGGAATTTCTGCGCCTCCATCTCCTGCATCAGGGAGATCGCCGCCATCAGCAGCGTATGGTTTTCCAGCGTCGCCAAGGGTTTGAAACCAGCCAACCGGACCGCCTCCCCGGCCGCGCTTTGACCGATCTGCAGGGTCGCGTTGCGAAGCACGGCGCTGCGCCCTTCCATCAGACTGCTCTTTGTGCCTTCAAAGCTGCGCGACCAAATCACCTTCTCCCGGACCGCATCATGCAGATCGATTTCGGTCCGGAAACGGCTGCCGTCGCCGGTGATGGTGCCTGACACCAGGTAATCGACCCCAGCCACCGAAGACACTTCAGCCGGGCGCACGGTTTCCGGGTCAAACTGGCGCGAGGCAAGGTAGGAGGTGACAGAAAACGCCCAGCTGCGAGAAAGGTGGCGCGACAGCTCTTCGGACATCAGCGAACCGAGCGGGGCCGCGGTCTGCCCCGGCGACCGATGCACAAATGGCAGGACCGCAATCGAAGGCAGCAGCCGGTCCAGAATAATGCGGCCCGGCGGCAACCCGGCATGCGGCGCCGGGCTGGCGGTGCCCCGGGCATATTCCGCCCGGGTGTCGCCCAGCCAGGCGTTAAAGACGGTTTCATGCGGCAGCTCGAAACCCTCCATGAACTCCGCATTGGCCATGCAGCTGTCCAGTTCCACCCGGGTCAGGTCGAGAATGACCCGCTCACGGTTGGCAAACAACAGCTTGGCCGCATCCGGCCCCAGATGCCGCCGCAGCGTCGACAGCGCCGTGCGCAGGCTGGCCTTGGCCTGTTCCGGCTGCGCCAGGCACCACAGGGTTTTCTCCAGAAACGCCCGCGTGCGGATCCCGCCATCCGCTGTGGACAACAGCGCCATCAGTGCCTGATGTTTGGCACCCAGCTGCACGCTGGTTCCGTCAGCATGAAAGACCCCAAAAGCACCGAACCGGCAAATCTTAAGAAAAACAGTCATCTGTTAACCCCACTTAACGCTTGCTGCACCCGAGATTAAAGCACCATCATATTGCATTACTGCAATCTATTTTGCAACTTAAGATTGTACGCAAGCTGCTCTTGATCCCTGCGGTGCGCCGACAACAACCATTGGATGTAAATTTATTCAAATACAGTATAGTTAATTTTGCGTAACACAACAGAGGAAGGGCATACCGCGCAGCTATTCCGCCTTAACCGCAATCTCTTCTAGAAAATTTGCGCCACGGAACCGGACGAGCGGCTAACGCACGCTCAGCGTGCATATTGTAAACCTCTTGGTTCCAAACCACTGGCTGTTCACTGGAGTCAGGACCCATTAATCCTGCACAAAGCGGTAACCGCTGCCGGTGCGTTCGGCCCGCCCCACGCCGCCTCCCGGCAGGTGATAGCCGACCATCTGCATCTGCTCGGCGGCAAGCTGATCCAGCAGCCGTGTCCGGGCTGCCGCCGCCGCTTGCGGGTCCTGATCGCTGCCTACCGGCCAGGACGGTTCGGCAAAGCTGACGTGATGGTTACCGACGGCATCGCCCAGGATCATCACGCTATTGCCGCCACCGCGGATCTCATACGACATATGGCCCGGAGAATGGCCAGGTGTAGCGCGGGCCGCGACACCGGGCAGGATTTCGGCACCATCCGCAAACAGCTGCACCCGGTCCGCCAGACCCTCGAGACGGCGGCGGGCGCCAACCGCCATCGCGGCCCGGCCGCTGCCGATGCGCGTTGCCGTTTCCGGGTCGGACCAGTAGTCCCACTCTGCCTGGCCCATCATGTGCACTGCTTCTGGAAACAGCAGGTCCTCAAAATCATCCAGCACCCCCCAGAGATGATCTGGATGGCAATGCGTAAAGACCACGTGGGTCACATCTTCAGGCGCAATTCCGAGGGTCTCCAATGCCGAAGGCAGCCTGCCCGCACTGTCCTGAAACCCTGTCCCAGACCCCGCATCGAACAGCACCACCCTGCCCTCGTCCCGCAGCAAGGTGACGTTGATCTCCGGCTGCAGCGGCCCGGGTGCCACGCCATACTGCTGCAGCAGCGGCTCGAGCACCTCCGGGTCCAGCCCGCCGAAAACGAATTCACGCGGCAGGGTCAGCGTACCGTCAGAAACCGTTTCAATCCGCTTGCCGCCCAGTTCGATCCCCGCGGAAGCCCCGCCCGCCGATGCCGCCGATGCCAGCGCCGCTGCGGCCGCCAGGCCAAAATCCCGTCTGGTCAATGCCATGACATCTCCCTTTGCGTTACCGCCCGTCAAATGCATACATACTGTTTATTGAATTATATGAAGATACCGCAGCAACTGAAACACTCCGCGTTGACGCAGGCGGGCAAAAAATATTGTGTGAAGCTATCTAGCCAGCCCCTGCGCCGCGCAGGTGCGGCGCAGGGCAGAGCAGAACCGATGCGCAGCAGCCGAGAGCTGGTGCCCGCGCCGGACGCAAAGCCCCACCGCGCCCAGCGTGCTATCCGTATTCAACGGCAGCGCGGCCATGCTGCCCGCCTCCAGCTCTGGCCGGACAACACCCTGGCTGATGAACCAGATAGCCCGGTGCGACAGCACAAAACGCCGTCCCAGGACAGCGGAGACGGTCTCGACCGGGAAGCGCGGCGTCACCAGCCCCTGCTCCAGGAACATCCGTTCAACAAAGGGGCGGATGATCGACCCTTCCGAAGGCATCAGCACCGGATAGCTGTCAAAAGCAGCTGGAGGAACATGGACGGCACCGGCCAAGGGGTGATCCTGCGCAACAACGGCCACCACCCGTTCGCGGAACAGCGGGTCGAATTCCACGCCGGCCATGGTTTCCGGTGCGGGCAGCCTGCCCACCACAACGTCCAGACTGCCGCGGCGCAGCTGGTCGGCCAGGTACTGATTCTCGCCGGTCCGGACCATGAACCGCCCCGGTGCGCCGCCCGCGCGCAACTGCGCCAGCGTGTCCGGCACCAGATCGGCAGCCACCGTGGGCAGCGCCCCGATGGAAACCAACGGCCCGTCGGCCTCGCCCATTCCCTGCAACAGCGCCACGCCGTCGCGCGCCAGGGCCAGGCTGCGCCCCGCGTGCTCCCGGAACAGCTCGCCATAGGTGCTGAGGCGGATGCCGCGGCCGTGTTTTTCGACCAGGGGCTTGCCGCAGACTTCCTCCAGTTCGCGCAGGCTGCGTGTGACCGCAGGCTGGGTCATGCCCAGCGCCTCGGCAGCCTGGGTGACGCTCATCTTGCGGGCCACTTCGACAAAGACCTCAAGATGGCGGAGTTTCAATGATGACGATAGCCGCATATCAAAGTGATTATGATTTCATGCCGTTTTCAGAATTATACAGACCAGTCCCGGTATGCGATACTCCCCGCAGCCAAGGGAGAGCAAGATGACGCAGGACCGTTACAGCCGCGGCATGACGGTGCGGCGGCAAGTGCTGGGGCACAGCCATGTGGACCGCGCCGAGGCCGCCATGACGGCGCTGGACCAGCCATTTCAGGAGCTGATCACCGAAACAGCCTGGGGCACTGTCTGGGCGTCAGACCGGATCAGCCTGCGCGAACGCTCGATGCTGACGCTGGCGCTGCTGGCCGCGACCGGCAATTTTGACGAGATCCCGATGCATATCCGTGCCACCGCCCGCACCGGTGCCAGCCGCGACGATGTGCTGGAGGCCTTCCAGCATGTGGCAATCTACGCCGGGGTGCCGCGGGCCAACCGCGCACTGAAGCTGGCCAAGCAGACCTATGCGGAAATGGAGGCCGCAAAAGCCGCCGACTGAGGAGTACCCAGATGCCGAAACCCGGTGAATTCTATCAGCGCGACCGGCGCTGGCACCCGCCCGCCCTGTCGCAGGACTACAAGACCTCGGTGACCCGGTCGCCCCGGCTGCCGCTGATCAGCCTGGAGAACACCGCCAGCGAGATCACCGGGCCGGTGTTCGGCCACAATGACATCAATCCCGGCGACAACGACCTGCTGCGCAATTTTGCAAAACCCGGCGAAAGCCCGATCGGCGAGCGGATCATCGTGCATGGCCGGGTGCTGGACGAAAACGCGCGGGCCGTGCCGGATACCCTGGTGGAGATCTGGCAGGCCAATGCCTCGGGCCGCTACCGGCACAAGAAGGACACCTACCTCGGCGCGCTGGACCCGAATTTCGGCGGCTGCGGGCGGGTCCTGACAGATGAAAACGGCTGCTACCATTTCCGCACCGTGAAACCCGGCGCCTATCCCTGGCGCAACTGGGTGAACGACTGGCGCCCCGCACATATCCACATCTCGGTCTTCGGCTCCGGCTTTGCCCAGCGGCTGATCACCCAGCTCTATTTCGAGGGCGATCCGCTGATCGCCCGCTGCCCGATCGTGAACACCATTCCCGACCCCGAGGCTGTCGATATGCTGATTGCCCGGATGGACATGAACGCAACGATCCCGCTCGACACCATCGCCTACAGGTTTGACATCGTGCTGCGCGGGCGGCGCTCGACCCTGTTCGAAAACCGGCTGGAGGGGAACTGATGACGCAAAGGCTGGATTACCTGAAGGAAACGCCGTCGCAAACCGCGGGACCTTATGTGCACATCGGCCTCGCTCCCGGTGCGGCGGGGTTCGAGATCTACGAACGGGAGCTTGGCTGGGACATCGCAGGCCCCAATGCGGCCGGTGAGCGCATCCGCGTCGAGGGCGTGGTGCTGGATGGCACCGGCGCACCGGTGAAGGACGTATTGCTGGAGGCCTGGCAAGCCAATGCGGACGGCGTCTATCCGCACCCAGAACATTCCGGCGGCGTCGAGGAGGGTTTCCGCGGCTGGGGCCGGGTGATCACCGATTTCGAGAGTGGAGAATGGGGATTTGACACCGTGAAGCCCGGAGCAGTGATGGGGCGCAACGGCCGGATGATGGCGCCGCATATCAACCTGTGGATCGTGGCCCGCGGCATCAATGTGGGCCTGAACACCCGTCTCTATTTCGAGGATGAGGCCGAGGCAAATGCCGCAGACCCAGTGATCAACCTGATCGAATGGGAAAGCCGCCGCCAGACCCTGATCGCTCGGCGCGGCGAACGGGACGGCCTGACTGTTTACCGCTTTGACATACGCCTGCAGGGCGAAGGTGAAACCGTTTTCTTTGACATTTAAGGGGAAAGGCCATGAGCAAACCCTGTATCATCTGCGTCGCCATCACCGGCTCGGTGCCGACCAAGGCCAACAACCCGGCGGTGCCGGTCACCATCGCCGAACAGATCGAAAGCACGCAGGAAGCCTTTGAGGCCGGCGCCTCCATCGCCCATTGCCATGTGCGCAATGACGACCAGACGCCGACCTCGGACCCGGAGAAGTTCGCCCGCCTGATGGAAGGCCTGCAAAATCATTGCCCCGGCATGATCGTGCAGCTGTCAACCGGCGGCCGCTCCGGCGCCGGACATGAACGCGGCGGCATGCTGCCTCTGCGCCCCGACATGGCCTCGCTGTCGGTGGGCTCCAACAACTTCCCGACCCGGGTTTATGAGAATTCGCCTGATCTGGTGGACTGGCTGGCCTCAGAAATGCGCACTTATGAGGTCAAGCCCGAGATTGAGGCCTTTGACCTCTCGCACATCCACCAAGCGGTGAAGATGAACCGCGAGGGGCGCATACCTGGAACCCTCTATGTGCAATTCGTGATGGGGGTGAAGAACGCGATGCCGGTCGATAAGGATGTGTTTGATTACTACGTCAAGACCATGCGGCGGCTGGCGCCGGAGGCCCAGTGGTGCGGCGCCGGGGTCGGGCCCGGGCAAATCCTGGTCAACGAATGGTCCATCGCCGCGGGCGGCCACACCCGTACCGGGCTGGAGGACAACATGCGGCTGGACCGCGGGACCCTGGCGCCGTCCAACGCGGCGCTGGTAAAACGTGCCGCAGAGCTGTGTGAAAAATACGAACGCCCCGTCGCCACCTGGCAGCAGGCCCGCGAAATCCTGGAGCTGCGGCCGGCATAGGAAACCTGCGCAAGCCGCTTGCACTGCAATCTCAGACAGCTAGATTGCACACATTCACAACCAGGGGTGGCGCGCCATGCCTGTTTCCACACCCCAACCCGGTCTGGTCATTTTCGATTGCGACGGCGTCCTGGTGGATTCCGAGCCGATCTTCCTGCGTGTCCTGCACCGCTACCTGCTGTCGGCAGGTGCTGCCCTGACCCATGCCGATTGCTGCGCGCAATTCATCGGCAAGAGCAAGGGTGACGTGGAAGCCTATTTGATGGAGAACGGGCTGGCGGTCCCGGCGGACTGGCCGGATGCGTTCTATGATCAGGCGATGGTGGAGCTTGAACGCGACTGCCAGGCAATCGACGGCGTGCGGGAAGTGCTGCAGGTGCTGGTTCAATCCGGCATTCCGTTCTGCGCGGCCTCCAACGGGTTGCGCGGCAAGATCGAATTCACCCTGTCGCACACCGGTCTGCTGCCGTTCTTTGAAGGCCTCATCTATTCCGCCTATGAGGTGGGCCGCAGCAAACCGGCGCCGGATGTGTTCCTGTACGCGGCTTCGCTGCACGGCATCCCGCCCGCGCGCTGCACGGTGATCGAGGACAGCCCCAGCGGTCTGGAAGCGGCGCAGGCGGCAGGCATGGCCTGTTTTGCCTACTCCGGTGCAGGCACGCTGCCGTCCGGCCGCCTGTTCGGCGCCCAGCCCTTTGGTGCCATGTGGCAATTGCCTGCACTGCTTGGGCTAAGGTGAGCCTCAGCGCTCCACGCGCTTCCCTCAAACCTTCTGCACCCTCACGTGAAGCGGCGGCGCGCGCTATCCCTCGCCGGAGAGATCCTTGAGAATCGGGCAGTCCGGGCGGCTGTCGCCTGCGCAGCCTTTGACCAGCTCGCCCAAGGTGCCCCGCATCGCCTGCAGGTCGGCGATCTTGGCCTCGATCTTGGCCAGATGCTTCTGCGCCAGCCGTTTCACATCGGCGCTGGCGCGGCTTTCGTCCTCATACAGCGCCATCAGCGTGCGGCAGTCCTCGATGGTGAAGCCCAGCGCCCGGGCCCGGCCCAAAAATGCCAGCTTGTGCAGATCGGTTTCGGCAAAGCAGCGGTAGCCGTTGGCACTGCGGTGCGGCTTGATCAGGCCGATGTCCTCGTAATAGCGGATGGTCTTGGCCGGAAGGCCTGAGCGGCTGGCCACATCACCGATATTCATGCGCTTGCCTCCTGCTTGGAACCTGCTTCAGGGATCTTCCCGGCCCCCTCCTCATCTATGGCCGGTTTCAGCCGGCGCAAGCGCAGGGCGTTGGCCAGCACAAAGACGCTCGACAGCGCCATGGCGCCTGCCGCCAGCGCAGGCGACAAGAGCGGCCCGCCGAAGGGGTACAGAACGCCTGCCGCCACCGGCACCAGCAGAACGTTGTAGCCAAAGGCCCAGCCCAGGTTCTGGCGGATGTTGCGCATGGCGGCGCGGCTGACGGTCAGTGCACTCACCACGCCGCGCAGATCGCCCGAGACCAGCACCACATCGGCTGCCTCGATCGCCACATCGGTGCCGGTGCCGATGGCAATCCCGGCATCCGCCGCCGCCAGCGCAGGCGCATCATTGATGCCGTCGCCGACAAAGGCCAGCGTGCCATGATCCGCCTGCAGTTCCTGCAGCGCCCTTACCTTATCCGCAGGCAGGCATTCCGCCTTGACCGCGTCGATCCCCAGCCGCGCGGCAATCGCCTGCGCCGTGGCGGTGGCATCGCCGGTGATCATCGCCACCTTAAGCCCCTGCTCGTGGAAGGCCCTGATGGCCGCGGGGGTGCCCGGCTTGATTGGATCCGCCACCGCCAGCGCCGCCGCCGCCCGGCCGGCAATGGCCACAAACAGCGGCGTCTCACCACGCTGCGCCAGCCGCTGCCCTTCTGCCTCCAGACCGCCCAAGGCAATGCCCTCGCGCGCCATCAGCCGGGCCGCGCCGGCCAGAACCTCTTGCCCTTCCACCTCAGCGCGCAGGCCGTAACCGGGAATAGCCTCGAATGCATCTGCCTTGGGCAGGCTTCTGCCTGCCGCAGCCGCAATTGCTTGCGCGATAGGGTGTTCGGAGGAGGCTTCCGCTGCCCCGGACAGGCGCAGCACCTCCTCGCGGCTGAAGCCGTCCGCACAGATCAATTCGGTCAGCACCGGGCGGCCTTCGGTCAGCGTGCCGGTCTTGTCGAGCGCCACCACCTGCACCTTCTGCAAGTGCTGCAGCGCGTCACCCTTGCGGAACAGAACACCCATTTGCGCCGCCCGCCCGATCCCAACCATGATCGAGGTCGGCGTGGCCAGCCCCATCGCGCAGGGGCAGGCGATGATCAGCACCGAGACCCCGGCCACCAATGCCAGCGGCAGCGCGGGCGCCGGGCCGAAGACCAGCCAGGCCAGCACCGTGAGTGCGGCAACCGCCATGACAGCTGGCACGAACCACAGCGTGATCCGGTCCACCAGCCCCTGCACCGGCAGCTTGGCCCCCTGTGCCTGCTCCACCATTTGGATGATCTGCGCCAGCACCGTATTGCGCCCGACCCGGATGGCCCGGTAGTCCAGCACACCGTTGCCGTTGACCGTGCCCGCCGTGACGCCGTCGCCGCGGGACTTGGCCACCGGCAGCGGCTCGCCGGAGATCATGCTCTCGTCAACATAGGAGCTGCCGGAGATCACCTCGCCATCCACTGCTATCCGTTCCCCCGGGCGGCTGCGGATCAGGTCTCCGGCGCCGATCTCTTCCACCGGCATGTCCACCGCGTCGCCGCCGCTGACCACCAGCGCTGTCTTGGGCTGCAATCCCGCCAGCTTGCGGATCGCGGCACCGGTGCGGCCCTTGGCGCGGGCTTCCAGAAAGCGCCCCGTGAGGATCAGCACCACGATCACTGCCGCGGCCTCGAAATAGACATTGGCGGTGCCCGCAGGCAGCAGCCCTGGCGCAAAGACCGAGAGCACCGAGAACCCGTAGGCTGCCGCAGTGCCCAGCGCCACCAGCGCATTCATGTCCGGAGCACCTCGCAGCAGCGCAGGAAAACCCTTGGAATAGAACTGCCGCCCTGGCCCGGCCAGCACAGCAGTGGCCAGGGTGAATTGCAGCAAGTGACTGTTCTGCAGACCGATATTGGCCGCGACCCAATGGTGCAGCGCCGGGATCATGTGGCCGCCCATCTCGATCAGAAACACCGGCAGCGTCAGCAGTGCAGCCAGCAGCACCTGCCGCCTCAGGGCGGTGATCTCCTCCGCCTTGCGCCGGTCCGCCTGCTCTGCTTCATCCGCCGCCGCACCACTGAGGCGGGCGGGATACCCCGCCTCGGTAGCAGCCCGGGCCAGATCTGCAGCCCGCGCGGCACCAGTCAGGTAGCTGACCTGCGCGGTTTCATTCGCCAGGTTCACACTGGCCGACAGCACCCCCGGCACTGCCAGCAGCGCCTGCTCAACCCGGCCAACACAGGACGCACAGCTCAGCCCCCCGACCGTCAGCACCGCCTGCGATTCCGCCGCCGGATACCCCGCCGCCGCCAAAGCGCCGGTCAGATCCGAAAGCGGCACATCCCCGGCCGCCGCCACCTGCCCTGTGGCATTGGCCAGGTTCACCGAGGCCGAGGACACCCCTTCCACCCCGGCCAGGGCACGCTCTGCCCGCCCGGCACAGCCTGCACAGCTGAGACCGGTGATACGCAATGAAATCCGGGTGTGGTCCGACATGGGATATCCGCTGATTTGGGTCCTATGCCTGCCTATATGAGGGTTCCAGTCAGAGGAAGGTCAAGGCACTTCGGCAAGCTTCCTTCCAAAAACAGGAAGCTTACGGTCAAGTTTCTGGAACAGCGGTGCTTTTGTTCACCGCCGCGTGGCGCGGACAGCATGTCTGCGGTCGCATTTGAGGCAAAGTATTGAGGACCTGCGCTGATAGGGTGGCCATGCAATGCTTGCACGCGCCAGACCGCAAATGTAACGCTTGGTCAGGCAAACAGATATTGCATCGCTCATCGCAAAAAATTCACCCCGGTTCCGCCCTGCGCGGCCCGGCCCCGAAGTTAGAAGACGAAGGACCAACCGATGATCAAGACCCGTGCCGCCGTCGCCGTGGCTCCTGGCAAGCCGCTGGAAATCATGGAAGTGAACCTGGAAGGCCCCAAGGCGGGCGAGGTTCTGGTGGAAATCAAGGCGACCGGCTTGTGCCACACCGACGAATTCACCCGCTCCGGCGACGACCCGGAGGGTATCTTCCCGGCGATCCTGGGCCATGAGGGCGCAGGCGTCGTAATCGAGGTCGGCGAAGGCGTGACCTCGCTGAAACCCGGCGACCACGTGATCCCGCTCTACACCCCGGAATGCCGTGAGTGCGAGTACTGCCTCAACCCCAAGACCAACCTGTGCCAGGCGATCCGCTCGACCCAAGGCGCCGGCCTGCTGCCCGACGGCACCACCCGGTTTTCGATGCAGGATGGCACCCCGATCCACCACTACATGGGCTGCTCGACCTTTGCCAACCACACCGTGGTGCCGGAAATCGCGCTGGCGAAAATCCGTGAGGACGCGCCTTTCGACAAGGTTTGCTACATCGGCTGCGGCGTCACCACCGGCATCGGCGCAGTGATCAACACCGCCAAGGTGGAAATCGGCAGCCGCGCAGTGGTCTTCGGCCTCGGCGGCATCGGCCTCAACGTCATTCAGGGCCTGCGGATGGCCGGTGCTGACCAGATCGTCGGTGTCGACCTGAACCCGGGCAAGGTGGAAATGGCCACGCATTTCGGCATGACCGATTTCGTCAACCCGGCCGAGGTCGAGGGTGATCTGGTGGCGCATCTGGTGGAACTCACTGGCGGCGGCGCGGATTACACCTTTGACGCCACAGGCAATGTCAATGTGATGCGCACCGCGCTGGAATGCGCGCACAAAGGCTGGGGTGAATCAATCATCATCGGCGTGGCGCCGGCGGGGGCCGAGATCTCCACCCGCCCGTTCCAGCTGGTGACCGGCCGCTCCTGGCGCGGCACCGCATTCGGCGGCGCCTCGGGCCGCACTGATGTGCCGAAGATCGTGGATTGGTACATGGACGGCAAGATTGAGATCGACCCGATGATCACCCACAAGCTGACTCTGGACCAGATCAACGAAGGCTTCGATCTGATGCACGAAGGCAAGTCGATCCGGGCGGTTGTCGAGTTCTGAAGACTTTACAAGCTAAAGAAAAGAAACGCAGGCCCTGGAGCCTGCGTTTTTCTTTGGAAGCCTGCACGCCGCACCGCCGGCCGGGCGATCAGCTTTCGCTGGCAGCCTCCACCGCATCCAGGCTGACGCCATAGCCCCAGAGGCAGCGCAGGTGTTTCAGCACCTCCTCCTGATCCTCCTCGTCCAGATGGATGCCATCGCGCACTGTGTGGGTCAGCTTCAGCTCCCGGTCACCGCGCAGGTCGGCATCGGTCACCTGAATATCCGGCTCCAGATAGGCCAGGTCGTATTGCTTGGCCAGGTCGCGGCGGATCGCTTTGTAACCTGCCCGGTTGTGGATCTGGCTCACCACCAGATTGGGCAGATCGGCGTCGTTGGTCAGGGTGAACAGCTTGAACTTGCGGATCAGGTTCGGCGACAGGAACTGCTGGATAAAGCTTTCGTCGCGATAGTTCGCCCAGGCTTCGCGCATCACCTTGCGCCAATCCGGATCGCCGGCGAAGTCCGGGAACCATTCGCGGTCCTCATCCGTCGGATCCTGGCAGATGCGGCGGATGTCCTTCATCATCGCAAAACCCAGCGCGTAAGGGTTGATGCCGGAGAACCGCGGATCGTCATACTCCGGCTGCAGAACCACATTGGTGTGGCTGTGCATCATCTCCATATAGGCGCCCTGGGTGATCTGGCCCTGCTCATACAGCTTGTTGATGATGTAATAGTGCACAAAGGTCGCGCAGCCCTCGTTCATCACCTTGGTCTGTTTCTGCGGATAGAGATACTGCGCCAGCATCCGCACAATGCGCAGAAGCTCGCATTGCCAGGCATCCAGAACCGGGCTGTGTTTCTCCAGGAAATAGAGGATGTTTTCCTGCGGCAGGTTCATCATCTTGCGGCGCGCGCTGTAGGAGGCGTCTTCGACCTCTTCCAGCTTATCCCGGCCTAGCGTCGAGTCAGTCCAGATATCCAGCACGCTCTGACCGCTCTCATAGCCTTCGCGCACCTTCTGCATCGCCACCAGTTCTTCGGTGGTTGGCTTGGGCGGGCGGCCGTAGCGGAACACCCCCTGGGACTGCATCGCATGGGCGGCGTCCAGCACCTCCTCCACCGCGCTGAGGCCGTAGCGCTCTTCGCAGGCGGCGATGTAGTTTTTGGCAAAGGCGAGATAGTCGTGAATGCCCGCCGCGTCGGTCCATTGCTGGAACAGATAGTTGTTCTTGAAGAAGTGGTTATGGCCAAAGGCCGCATGCGCCATCACCAGGGTCTGCATTGCCATGGTATTTTCTTCCATGTTGTAGCTAATGCAGGGGTTGGAGTTGATGACGATCTCATAGGCCAGGCCCTGGCGGCCGGTGCGGTAGAGCGCCTCGTCCCGGGCAAAATGCTTGCCAAAGGACCAGTGCTGGTACATCAGCGGCAGGCCAACGCAGGAATAGGCATCCAGCATCTGCTCGGCCGAGATGATTTCGATCTGGTTGGGATAAACATCCAGACCAAGGTCGCCCAGCGCGATCTCCTCGATCGCGTCGCGCGCTGTTTCCATCAGCTCAAAGGTCCATTCCGGCCCGTCGAACAGCGGCTCACGCGCCTTTTCAGCTGCCTGCATTCTGCGCCCCTTTCACCTTAGGAAGGAAGAACTCCCGGAAGATCGGATAGATATGGCCGGGCTGCGATACCCGCTGCATCTCGAAATGCTGCGCCTGCTCTTTCACCTCGCGGTAGTTCTGCCACAGGTCTTCGCCTGCTTCCGGGTTGTTCAGCAGCATTTCCGCTGCCTCATCCACGATCTCCACATAGGCGTAGAACTGGCTGACCGGCAGCAGATCGTTCAGCAGCAGATTTTTGCACCTGACCGAGTCATTGCCGAAGTTTTCACCATCCGAGGCCTGGGCGCCGTAGATGTTCCACTCATCCGGCGGATAGCGCTCCTCGATGATTTCCTTCATCTTTTCCAGCGCGGTGGACACGATGGTGCCGCCGGTTTCGCGGGCGTAGAAAAAGGTCTCCTCGTCCACTTCCTGGGCGTGGTGGGTGTGGCGCACGAACACCAGTTCGGTGTGCTCGTAGCAGCGTTCCAGGAACAGATGCAGCAGCAGGAAGAAGCGTTTCGCCAGATCCTTTTCCCGTTCCTGCATGGAGCCGGAGACATCCATCAGGCAGAAGACCACCGCGCGGGAATTGCGGATCTTCTCGGGCACAAAGGTGTCGTAGCGCAGATCCAGCGGGTCGATGTAGCCAACCACCTTGCGCTTGCGGATGATGCCTTCGAGACGCTTTTTCAGCTCCTCCAGGAAGGCCTCCTGCGGCGCGGTGCGTTCATCCAGCGCCTCCAGCTCGGCGATTTGCTCTTCCAGGTCCTTCTGCGTTTTTGTCGTGGGTCGCTGCAGCGCAATGCGGCGTCCCAGCGAGTTGCGCATGGTGCGCACCAAGTTGAGGTTGTTGGGCGTGCCCGCGGTGGTGAGCCCGGCCCGGCGGGTGCCGATGGTTTCGGTCTCCACCGTGGCCTTTTCCACCAGATCCGGCAGCTCCAGCCCCTCGAACAGGATCTCCAGGTATTCCTCCTGAGTCAGGGTGAAGGAAAACTCGTCCTCGCCATCCCCGTCCTCAGAGGCCTTGCGGCCGCCTTCTCCTGCGCCGCCCTGCGGCCGCTTGATGGTGTCGCCGACAACAAAATCCTTGTTGCCGGGGAGCACATGGCGGCGGGTGCCGCCCTTGGAGGAGTGAAAGAACCGCGGCTCTTTCAATCCTTTTGAAGGTATGGTGACCTTTTCGCCTTCGTCCGGAACGCCGCTGCCGCTTTGGATCGACTTCCCCCGGACCGACTGATCGACGCGCTCCTTAATATTCTCCCGGGCCCGCCGCAGGAACCGTTGCCGGTTCCCGAGGCTTTTGCCCTTCGGATTGGCGCGCCTGTCGATGAAATGATGCATGTTGCACAGCGCTCCTCTTTAGCCCGCCTTGTTGACGCGCATGTACCATTCGACCAGACGCCGCACCTGGCGGTCGGTATAGCCGTGGCCGCGCATCCGCTCGACGAACTCCTGGTGCTTGCCTTCGGTCTTGCTGTCCTTCTTGGACCCGAAGGAGATCACCGGCAGCAGTTCCTCGACCTGGCTGAACATGTGCTTCTCGATCACATCGCGCAGCTTCTCGTAGGAGTTCCAGGCCGGGTTCTTGCCGGTGTTCGCACGGTGGCGCAGGGCAAATTTCACAACCTCGTTGCGGAAGTCCTTGGGATTGGCGATGCCGACCGGCTTTTCAATCTTGGAAAGCTCGGCATCCAGCACCTCGCGGTTATAAAGCTGGCCGGTGTCCGGGTCCTTGTAGTCCTGCTCCTCAATCCAGGCGTCGGCATAGGAGATATACCGGTCAAAGACGTTCTGGCCGTACTCGGTATAGCTTTCGAGGTACGCCTTCTGGATCTCGTTGCCGATGAACTCCTCATAACGCGGAGCCAGTTCAGTCTTGATGAACTCGAGGTACTTCTGTTCGGTCTCCTGCGGGAACTGCTCGCGCTTGATCATCTGTTCCAGCACATACATCAGATGCACCGGATCCGCCGCCACCTCGTCGGTGTCGAAGTTGAAAGTGGTCGACAGCACTTTGAAGGCAAAGCGGGTGGAGATGCCGTTCATGCCCTCGTCGACGCCGGCGCGGTCCTGGTATTCCTGCACCGTCTTTGCCTTGGGATCGGTATCCTTCAGGCTTTCCCCATCGTAGACGCGCATCTTTGAGTAGAGGTTCGAATTCTCATGCGGCTTCAGGCGGGTCAGCACCGAGAAGCGGCTGAGGATCTTCAGTGTCTCCGGCGCGCAAGGGGCATTGCGCAGTTCGCTGTTCTCGATCAGCTTGTCGTAGATCTGCGATTCATCGGAGACCCGCAGGCAGTACGGCACCTTGACGATCGACACCCGGTCAATGAAGGCCTCGTTGTTCTTGTTGTTCTTGAAGCTTTGCCATTCGCTTTCGTTGGAATGCGCCAGGATCAGGCCGTTGAACGGGATCGCACCAAAGCTTTCGGTGCCCATGTAGTTGCCTTCCTGGGTCGCCGTCAGCAGCGGATGCAGCATCTTGATCGGCGCCTTGAACATCTCGACAAATTCCAGGATGCCCTGGGTCGAGCGGTTCAGACCGCCGGAGAAGCTGTAGGCATCCGGGTTGTCCTGGCTGAAATGCTCCAGCTGGCGGATGTCGACCTTGCCGACCAGGGTCGAGATGTCCTGATTGTTCTCGTCGCCCGGCTCCACCTTGGAGACACAGATCCGGCGCAGCCGCGACGGGTACAGGCGCACAACCGAGAACTTGTTGATATCGCCATCGAATTCATCCAGGCGCTGAACCGCCCAGGGCGACATCAGCCCCGGCAGCCGGTGCTGGGCAATGCCGTATTCCTCTTCCAGCACCTTGCCCATGCGGACCGGGTCGAACAGGCCCAAGGGGCTTTCGAAAATCGGCGAGATCTGGTCGCCTGCCTTCAGCACGTAAATCGGCTGATCCTCGACCAGGCGCTTCAGCCGCTCCGCCAGCGAGGACTTGCCGCCCCCGACCGGCCCCAGCAGATAGAGGATCTGCTTGCGCTCCTCCAATCCCTGCGCGGCGTGGCGGAAGTAGCCGACGATCCGCTCGATCGTGTCTTCCATGCCAAAGAAATCGTGGAAGGCGCTGTAGCGCTTGATCGTGCGGTTCTGAAAGATTGGCCCGAGCCGCGCGTCCTTGGACGTGTCTACCAGCTCCTCTTCGCCAATTGCCTTCAGCATCCTCTCGGCGACGTTTGCGTACAGGCTGGGATCGTCACGGCAGGCATTCAGATAGTCCTGCAGCGGCATCTCCTGCTCGCGCGTCTCGCCGTACTGCTCTGCAAAAAGTTCGGCAATGTCTTTCATAGTGGATCAAGCCTCCTGGTTTACTTGGCGCCGTTCCTCCTGGCGTTTTAAGTTCGCGCACGGACAGACAGTGCCCAGCACGTGGGCATAGGTGTCCGCGTCAGTGTTGAGTTCTGATTTCTGCTCGGCGCCGCTGCTGGCGTCATACGTCCGGCTGGCCGCTCTTGGCGGCGGCCTGCGCCCGGAGTCCAGGGCTATCGGCGTTGTGTTACTTACTTTCGAGCTTACACCAATTACGAACTTCTTCCTATCTGAAAGTGGTGTACTTTTAATTAATTGCCAGAAACTTTTGTGCGAAATTCTTATCACATCGCGGCGATCTGCACCGCAGCATGCCCCTTCTGCACTGCGGCGTTTCAACCTTTTCATTCCCCTCTGCCGCCGAAGGTTGCCTGTCCGCTAACACCTTCATCCACATGTCCCCGAACCGGCCGAAGATCCGCCGCCGCCCCTGCGCACTTGGCCGGCAGATGCAATGCACCAACTCCAGCCGGAGGCAGGCCGGACCATCACAGCCGCGTGAAACAGCTAAAAAAATCTGCGGCAGCCAGGACACGGTTTCCGGCCAATTTGCCAGGCAGGCTGCCGCAGCGCTCTGGACAGGGCGGAAAAAATCGTCACAGTATGGCCTCAAAATGGCCGCAAAAGACGGCCGCTGGGCAAAAAACAGGCAACGGAACCACGCAGCGCAGCCAATTTCAGGCCGCGCCGCGAACAGATGAGCGGTAACATAATGAGCACGGTCGCATATATTACCCGCAATATGGCGGGCACCACGCAGCATGGGAGTTTTTCCGAGGGTACACCGGCGCGCATTGATGCCGCACATGCCAAAGACCTGTCACTGAACCTCAGCCCTGCGGATGTCGAAAGCTACGCCCGGCACGGCGGTGATTTGCACATCACTCTGGCCAATGGCCAGGAGCTGGTGCTGGAGAACTTCTATTCCTACGACGCAGCGGGCGCCAAGAACCTGTTTCTCAGCCAGGAAGGCGAGTTCATCGAAGTGGTGCTGGAAGACAAATCCAGCGGCATGCTGTTTGCCACTTACGAACCGCTGGATCTGGCCGGCAAATGGAGCGCCTACGACGAAATGGTGTTCCTCGACGTCGACCGGATCGAACCGGTTGTGGCGCCGCTGGCTGCACCGCTGTTCGGCGGACTGGGCGCAGGCGCGGCGGCAGCCGGGGTTGTTGGCGCCGCAGTCATCGCCGGAGGCGGCAGTGACGGGGGCGGGGACGGCGACGGCAGCGTCGTCCCGACAGTTGACAACCCGGATGCATCCTATCCGGTTTCCGGATCTACGACGGACCCGGTTGAAATCACCGGCACCGGGGCGCCCGGATCCGAAGTCACCGTGACTGTCGGCACCTCGACACAAACCACCACCGTTTCGGATGACGGCACCTGGGGTGTGACCTTCCCGGTCGATGACCTGCCGCCAGATGGCGACTATGACTCGACTGTGCATGTCGTCGACCCGGACGGCGAAGAATTTGACCTGGACGGCCCCGGGGTCGTAATCGACACCACGCCGCCGGAAGCCGAGATCACCAGCGGTGCGGTCTCCACCGGCGACACCGTCAACGGCGAGGAACAAGCGGCCGGCCCGGTGATCGCGGGCACTGGCGAACCAGGGGCGACCGTGTCCCTGACGATTGCGGGCGCGACGCAGACAACTACCGTGGCAGAGGACGGCACCTGGTCGGTCACTTTCACGTCTGATCAGATCTCCGAAGGCGAGTACCAGACAGAGATCACCATCACCACAACCGATGACTTCGGCAACAGCGCGACGACCACTGACCTGCTGGCAGTGGACACCGTTGCGCCGCCCGTCGCGCTGGACATCGTGGAAGGCGACGATGTGATCAACGCATCCGAGGCCTCGGACGGGGTGACCCTCAGCGGCACCGGTGAAGCCGGCGCCTCGATCGAAGTCGAATTCCAGGGCATCACCCGCAGCACCACCGTGGCCGCGGACGGCACCTGGTCGGTCAGCTATGCCGCCAGCGAGATTACCGGCGGCGACTATGACTTAGAGGTGACCATCACCAGCGCCGACGCCCATGGCAATACAACGGTCGAGACCAGCACTGTCCGCGTCGACACCACCGTGAATGCTGCCATCGACAGCGGCCAGGCCGGCGGCGACGACCTGGTCAGCGCCGCAGAAGCCGCAGCCGGCATCACGCTGACAGGCACCGCCGATGCCGGCGCTTCGGTTGAGGTGACCTTCCAGGGCATCACCCGGTCGGTCACCGCTGCAGCAGATGGCACCTGGAGCGTGGATTATGCAGCGTCGGAAATTGCCTCCGGTGAGTATGACGCCGCGGTCAGCGTCACCGCGACTGATGCCAACGGCAACACCGACACCGTGAACGGCACCCTGCGTGTCGACACTGAAACCGATGTGACAATCGATTCAGGCCAGGCAGGCGGCGACGACACCGTCAACAGCACTGAAGCAGCTGCCGGGCTGACCCTGACCGGCACCGGCGAAGCAGGCGCCTCGGTCGCCGTGACGGTCGAAGGGGTGACCCGCAACGCGACGGTGGATTCAGATGGCAATTGGGCGGCCACTTTCGAGGCCGGATCGCTGCCAGCAGGCGAATACGACACCACGGTCAGCGTGACCTCGACGGACGCAGCGGGCAATACCGCAACTGCGGCCGCAGACCTGCACGTGGACACCCTGGTCGACCCGATCACGCTCAACTCAGGCGTCGAGGGCGACGATATCGTCAACGAAACCGAGCGCAGCGACGGGGTGACCTTGACCGGCACCGTCGAGCCCGGCTCCACTGTGGTGGTGCAACTGGGCAGTGCCACGGAAACAGCAACCGTAGACGCCTCCGGCAATTGGAGTGTGGATTTTGCAGCCGGCGACATTCCACAGGGCAGCTATGACGCGGATGTTGTGGTCACCGCCACCGATGCGGCCGGCAATACTGCAGAAATCAGCGACACGCTGGCGATCGACACTGAGGTTTCCCCCTTCACTTCCAACAGTGTCACTGATGATGACGCGGTGAACTTGGCAGAGCGGGCCGCAGGCCTCACCATGACCGGCACTGTAGAGCCCGGCTCTGCGGTCAAGGTCACCATTCAGGGCGTCACCCGCACCGCAACCGTGGACGGCGACGGCAACTGGAGCGCAACGTTCGCGACGGATGACCTGCGCGACGGCACCTATACTGCCACGGCGGAAATCGAGGCGACTGACGCCGCCGGAAATACCGACACCCTGACCGAAACCTTCAGCGTCGATACAGAGTATGACGCGCCCAACATCGGCAGCGTGATCAGCACCGGCACCGGTGTCAGCGGGTTCTTCAGCGACGACTACGAGAGCAGCGACACCGTGCATGAGCTGACAAGTGCCGGCGCCGTGTCCGATGTATCCGGCACTGAAACAGACCTGGGCGGCGGCAATACCCTGTTCAACTTCGACTCCGACGTGCCGGACGGCTCGCATCTGGTGGTCAACCGGGTGGACAGCGCGGGCAACAGCTCCGGCAACATGGTGGTGCTCGAGGACGGCGCCGATGCCTCCGTGCTGGGCCACGCGGGCCTGTCGCAGTTCAATATCGACGAATTGAACCTGGTGCATGCGGACAATGTCGATCTGACCCTGACCGAAGCGGACATCAACGCACTGTCGGACAATGACAACACGCTGATCGTACACGGTGACTCAGACGATAAACTGACCCTTTCCGGGGCGACCGCAGATGGCACCGAAACCATCGATGGCGAGACCTACAACGTCTATACCATCGGTGATGACGGCACTACGCTGATCGTCGACGAAGACGTCAACACCGTGATCTGACCGATTGGCCCGGCAGCCGCGTGCCGCCGGGCCCAAAACTTTGAAAAGCCTTAAACAAAAGGGCAAGGGGCAGGATGCAACCGGGACGCTTTCTTTGCGCCATCGCAGTGATGTGCAGCCTGTCGGCCTGCGCCCAGATGATGCCGTTCAGCGGCACGGTAAGCGCCGCGGACACACCCCCCCGCAGCAATTTCGCGCAGTCCGGCGAAAACACGTCAGAAGTGATCCAAGATCTGATGCAGCGCCGTTCGCTGCTGACCCCTGACAGCGCCTATGGCCAGGTGGCCGAAGCTGCCATTTCCGCCTCTTCCCGCGCCGCCGAAGCGGAGCTGATCAGCGCCAAGCTGCGTGCTGAGGCGGCTTCCAAAAACTGGCTGCCCACACTCGGCCCCTCGGTCAGCCTGACCGACCTGGGCGACCTTGTGGCCGGGCTGCTGATCGAGCAGGTGTTCTTTGACAACGGCCGCCGCAAGGCCGAGCGTGAATTTGCAGCCGCCGACGTCGAAGTCGCTGCCGTCAACCTGTCCGAGGACATGAACACACGGGTTGAAACCGCGGTGGGCCTCTATGCCGCGGCCCTGCGCGGGGATGAGAAAGCGGCCTATGGCCGGCGCGCGCTGCAAAGGATGCAGGAGTTCCGCCGCATTGTGCAGGGCCGGGTGGACGGCGGTGTATCCGACCGCGCCGATCTCAACGTGGTGGACAGCAAGATCAGCGGCATCCGCACCGCTACCGCCACAGCACAGGACGCCGCCGCCACCGCGCGTGCCGAATTGCAGGCGATGACCGGCCAGGCCTTTCCCCAGAAACCTTCGCATCTGGAAATCGGCACCCCGCCAGAGCAGGCGCGGTTCCTGTCGGTGCTTAAGGCCAGTGCCGAAGCGGACCGCATCATCGCGCAGGCCAAATCCGGCCGCGCCGGCCTGCTGCCGCAAGTCTCGGTCGCCCACAACCTGACAACAGACGGCTCCGGCTCCGGGGTGACGCTTGACACCGGCCAGCCGCTGGGCCTGGGCACCCCTGCCTCCTTGCAAGCGCTTGAGGCCTCCAAGGAGGCCGCAACCCGCCAGATCGGCGAGGCCGAGGAGGCGGCGCGGCGCACCTACAGCCGCCAGGTTCAGCAAATCGCCTCCTACCGGCGCCAGGAAGGCGAAACCGCCGCGCTGGTCGTGCGCAGCCGTGAAACCTACCGCCTGTTCGAGAAACAATTCGAGGCCGGCCAGCGCCCGGTGATGGAAGTGATCCAGGTGTATGAGGAGCTGGTGCGCCGCGAACAGGCCTATATCGACGCAAAATACGAGGTGGTGCTGATCCAGTTGCAGCTGGCGCGCGACCTGGGGCTTCTGGCCGATGGGGACAAGATTTGACCGACACCACACAAACCCCGCCCCGTCCCAAGCCCGCCGCCGGCAAAAAACCGGTGCTGCGGGCTGTGCCCACTTCCGGCAGCCCCGCGGCCGTGCCCGAAACGAAGCCTGCGGCCAACGCCCCCTCCCCTGCCCCGCAGGTGCCGCCGCAGCCCATGCCTGAGGCAAAGCCAAAGCCGCAAGAGGCACAGCCCGAGGTCGGCTCGCTGCTGGAAGGCGCCGCGGCACGCATTCAGCACCGCGCCAGCCTGATCGCGACCTTGACAGCCTTGAAGGGCAGCGAGGTGCCTGTCAGCGACATAGCTGCTTTCCTGTGGAGCGAAACTCCGGGTGATTTGTCGCTGCATTCGCTGGCCAAGGCGGTGCAAACCGCTGGGCTGCAGCCGAAGATCCTGGAGAAACAGAGCTTGAACCCGGCGCTCTGGCCGGCCCTTGCGGTGATGTCCGGCGGTCAATGCGTGCTGGTGCTGAGCCAGGCTGAGGATGTTCTGACAATCTATGACACCTCTTGCGCGGATAACCGCACCGAGGTGCCTTTGGAAGAGTTCAGCCCCTATTTCACTGGCACCGTGCTATCGGCCCGCCCTTCGCTCAAGCAGATGGCGGCGAAACACACGCCTCAGATCGATCCGGGCCACTGGTTCTGGAGCGAATTTCCCAGGTACCGCCGCCAGGTGGGCGAAATCATGCTGGGCTCGCTGGTCGCCAATATCCTGGCGGTTTCGGTGGCGCTGTTCAGCCTACAGGTCTATGACCGGGTGGTGCCGCATCAGTCGCATGCCACGCTGTGGGTGCTGGCTGTTGGCGCCTTTCTGGCGATTGCGCTGGAGGCGATGCTGAAACTGGCCCGCGCCCGTCTGACCGATGCAGCCGGCCGTCAGATCGAGCTGTCGGTGCAGCACAACCTGATGCGCCGCCTGATTGGTATGCGGTCCGACAAGAAACCGCTTCCGCCCTCCGGCCTGTTTGCCGCGATGCGCGATTTCAGCTCGGTGCGGGAGTTCTTTACCTCCTCGACCATTTCGACCCTCGCCGACATTCCTTTTATCGCCGTCTTCCTGCTTCTGGTTGCTTCCATTGCCGGTCCCGTGGTCTGGGTGATTGTGGCCGGCGGCATCCTGATGCTGCTGCCTGCCTATTTCATGCAGAAGAAGATGATTGGCCTGACGCGCCAGACCCAAGGCGCAAACGCCAAGGCCGGACGCCTGCTGCATGAGGTGGTGACCGAGCTCGACACCGTGAAGACGCAGCGCGGTGAAGAACGCGTGCTGCGGCTATGGGATGAGCTGAACACGCTGTCGTCGCATTCCGCTACCGAGCAGCGCAGGCTGTCGAGCGCCCTCACCTACTGGTCGCAGGGTGTGCAGCAAGCCACTTATATCACCGCCGTTGTTCTGGGCACGCTCTTGGTTTTTGCCGGTGAATTCACCGTCGGCACCATCATTGCCACCGGTATCCTGACCAGCCGCACCCTGGCGCCGTTGACCCAATTTGCCGCAACGCTGGCACGCTGGAGCAACGTCAAGGCAGCACTGGAGGGGCTGGATGCCATCGCCCAGGCACCGCAGGAAAAGGAACAGGAACGCACCTATCTGCGTCGCCAGAAGCTGGAAGGCCGGTTCGAGCTGCGCGAGATCATGTTCCGCTATGACGATGACGCCGCACCGACCGTGGACGTGCAGGGCGTCGCCATCACTCCGGGTCAAAAGGTTGCGGTGCTGGGCGTGAACGGCTCGGGCAAATCGACCCTGCTGAAGCTGCTGTCCGGCCTTTACGCCCCCGACCGCGGCCGCATCATGCTGGACGGCACCGACATGGCCCAGATCGACCCGCGCGATCTGCGCGCAGGCATCGGGTACCTCAGCCAGGACGTACGGCTGTTTGCCGGCACCCTGCGCGACAACCTGAACCTCAACCAGCTGGAACGCGACGACGAGCGGCTGATGGAGGCGCTGGAGTTCGCAGGTTTGGGGCCGCACGTGCGCAGCCACCACAAGGGTCTGGATCTTGAGATCAGCGACGGCGGCCATGGCCTGTCGATCGGCCAGCGCCAGTCGATCGGCTGGGCGCGGCTGTGGCTGCAGAACCCCTCGGTTGTGCTGCTGGATGAACCCACCGCGGCTTTGGACCAGACGCTGGAACGCACCCTGGTCAGCCGCCTGGAAAGCTGGCTGGAGGGCCGCACCGCGGTGATAGCCACCCACAGAATGCCGATCCTGTCGCTGACCGACCGCACACTGATCCTGCAATCGGGCCGGATGGTGGTGGACGGCCCCCGCGATCAGGTTCTGGCGCATCTGGCCGCAGGGGAAGGCAAGTGAGCATGGCCCTTCACGACCCCTACGGCACCGCCGAAACACCGCGCAGCGCCAGCCGCATCATCTATCTGGCGCTGGCCGCGGTGCTGACCTTTCTGATCTGGGCCGCCTTTGCCTCCATCGACGAAATCGTGCGTGGCGAAGGTCAGGTTGTCTCCTCCTCCCGCGCCCAGATCGTGCAGAACCTCGAAGGCGGCATCCTGGCCGAACTGCATGTGCGCCAGGGCGATGTAGTCTCGGCCGGCCAGGTGCTGGCCAAGCTGCAGGATACCAAATTCCGCACCGCAGCCGATGAACTGCAGAACCAGATCGACGCGCTGGAGATCAAGCGACACCGGCTGGAAGCACAGATGAAAGGCGCGTTTGAGTTCACCGTGCCGGACATGCTGGCCCAGCGATCCCCCGGTATTCTGGCCTCGGAACGCGGCCTGCTGACCGCCCGCCAGACCGACTTCAGCAGCCGCCGCGACAGCGCCCGCCAGATCATGAACCAGCTGAACGCGGAACTGGCCAACATGGAGCGGCTCTACAAGCAGAAGATCGTGGCACTGATCGAGGTGAACAAAGCCCGCAACGCCGCCACAGACGCGCGGGCCAAATACAATGAGATCGGCACCCAGGCAGAGCTGGAGCAGGCCGAGGAATACTCCCAGACCCTGCGCGAGCTGACCACCCTGCGCCAGGAGCAGCGGCTGGCGGTGGACCAGCTGAACCGCACCATCATCACCTCCCCCATGGCCGGCATCGTCAACAGCCTGGCGGTCACCACCATCGGCGGCGTGATCCGCCCGGGCGAGGAGATTCTGGAAATCATCCCGCTGGGCGAGGAGCTGTTTGTCGAGGCGCAGGTCAAGCCCGAGGATATCGCCAGCGTGCAGCCCGGCCAGGACGCCACCATCAAGCTCTCGGCCTATGACTACACCATCTACGGCTCGCTGCGCGGCAAGGTGGATTTTGTCTCCGCAGACACATTCGAGGATGAGCGCAACCCGCGCGCCGAGCCCTATTACCGGGTGACGGTGCGGGTCGACAAATCCGGCTTCACCGAGCGCCAGCAGGCCATCGAGATCCGCCCGGGCATGCGCGCCACGGCAGAACTGCAGACCGGTGCCAAAACCGTTCTGCAATACCTGCTGAAACCGCTCTACAAGTCGCGGGAAGCCCTGCGCGAGCCCTGATACTGCCGGTCCCGGGCGAGGAAGGCAGAAGGTTCAGCCGGCCCGCCGCATCAGGTCCCGCAGCGACGCATCCAGGGCCGTTCCGATCGACACCCGCCGGTTGCCCATCGCCGCCTTGGCAGAGATCACCGACACCAGCCGCGGCGGCTGGCCGGGACGCAGTTCCAGCACCGGCGAGCCCGAGGCGCCGAAATCCACCAGGCAGGACATCACCAGGGTCCGGCTTTGGCGCGCCAGAACGCTGCAGGACTCCTTCAGGCGCTGGCGTGTGGCATGGCGGCGTGTATAGGACAGCACCCCCAGAACGTCCCCGCGCTCGGCACCGCTCGACATCGCCAGCGGCTGGATCTGGCTGCCGCTGATCGGCCGGTCCAGCTTCAGCACCGCCAGATCATTGCCGATCTGATGCGCACCCGCCGGGCGGTAGCTGTACTGCGGATGCATCACCGCCCGCACAACCTGCCGCAAGGCCACGGCCCGGCGGCCGGACAGCCCCGCTTCAAACCAGATTGTGGCCGGGTCAACCCGGCCGCCGGTTCGCGGATCAAACAGACAGTGCGCCGCCGTCAGCACCAAATCAGGTGCGACCAACGCCCCCGTGCACATGTTCCTGTTATTTATGTTCAGCCGTCCAACGGCCTCCCACCCTTCAATCGACCTGACGCCTGACCGCGTGTCATCCGCGGCCGCGCCAATGGGCATGCCCAGGGACAGGCATGCCGCAATCGCAGCAATAAGAAGTCTCATTACTCACTCCAGCTTCCCACAAAGGCATCGTTATTCAGGCGTGCGGCTGGAATGAGGCCCAATATTGCAAGGCGGAGACGAATTTATGGACAGATTGTGGCAGCGTTAACAATTCTCTAACCCCCCGGTTATTGATGCTTAACCATGGCAAAAAATGACCCGTCAATGCTAGGGAAACCCGAACAACCTGAGTATTTTTTTCGAAAACAGGCCGGTCTGCTGGGGATTTTCCTGCAACGAAGCCATTTTTTCTCCCTGTGAGCGAAAGCTGGCGACGATTCGGCACCTGTTTTTCTGCCCCCCGCGGCTGGCCGCGGCACGCACATGCCTTTCGAAAACGGCCGATGGCAAGGCATGCTTCCGTGCCCAAATAGTTAACAGCCCGCCTTTGCCCCTGCCCTGCGCCGCCCCCGCAATCTCTTGGTCCGAAGCCGCGCACAGCAAGTTGCTATGCAAATAAATCAAAAATCCATCACAAAATACCAAGTGTGTTAACTGATCAAAAATCCATCTAACGTTGTATAAATCGGGACTTGCGCGCACAGCGCATGCCTGAGGCGTCCGCGCACGGATGCCTCTTCGCAGGAGGTTAGGTTAACCGTGTTCAAATCGCTGAAACTCGCCCACAAGCTGCCGCTGCTGATCGTCGGGACCACGCTGACGCTTACCGTTATTCTGATCGCCCTCAGCACGAACTATTTCCGGCGCGGCGTACTCCATGACTCCGAAGTCTTCATGCAATCGATGGTGCGCGACCGGGAACTGGCGCTGCAATCCTACCTGAAAAGCATCGACGCGGCCATTCTGACTATTGCCTCAGTCCCTTCCACCACCAAGGCCATGCAGGATCTCGGTATCACTTGGTCAACACGGGGAGGTGCCGGGCAGTCGGACGTCCAGAACCTGTCGATGTTTGCCTCGGCGGCATCGCCCTATGACCTGCATTTCGAGCGCAGCCATTCAGCGTTTGAGAAGGTCATGACACGCATGGGGTTTTACGACATTTTCCTGATCAGCCCTGCCGGTGATGTGATCTTCTCGGTCACCAAGGAAAGCGACTATGCCAGCAACATGGTATCCGGCCCCTACCGCGAGACCGGTTTGGCCAAGGTGTTTCGGCTGGCCGCCGCCGGCGTAGCTGAGCGGGTCTATTTCTCGGACATCGAGAGCTATGCGCCCAGCGCGGATGCACCGGCGGCCTTTGCCGCCACCCGCATCCTGGATGAAAACGGCCGGTTTGCCGGTGTTTTTGCGGTACAAATCCCGATTGACGAGATCGCCCGGATCACCACAAACTTTGATGGCGACCTGGCGACCCTTGATGTCTACCTGATCGGAAAGGACTTCAAGGCCCGTACACCGTCGCGCCTGGATGGCGGCCACGAAGTGCTGGAAGAACTCCCGCACCTGCCGTATATCGAGTCCGCCTTTTCCGGCGGCTTGGAGGCCGGGGCAAGCGCTGGCCCTGATGGCCCCCAGACTGTCTTGTTCCACCCCGAAGTCGAAAAGGAGGACGGCCGCACCGTTGCCGCCGTAACCGGTCCGCTCAATTTCAAGGGTATTCAATGGGCTGTGGTCGCCGAACGCAGCCGCGCAGGCATCCTGGCCCCTGCCGCCCGGCAGCGGCAGGTGATGCTGCTGGTTTCGTTGTCCTGTGCCACCGCAATCTCTTTCCTCGGCTGGCTGTTTGCCTGCTCGGTAACACGGCCGATCAACCGCATTTGCGAACATATGGAGGCGGTCTCCTCCGGCAACCTGGACACCAGTATCGAAGCCGCTTCGCGGCGGGATGAAATCGGCAAGATCGGCAAGACATTGGTGTCGATGCAAGCCGACCTGAAACAGGCCCGCCGGGCGGAAGAACGCCGCAACGAATTGCAGCGGGAACAGCAGTTCGTGGTCGAAAGCCTGAGCGCCGGCCTGGTGCGCCTGTCGGCCGGGGACTTCTCGCAGCCAATCAGCGAAGCCTTCCCCAGGGATCACGAACAGCTGCGCCATGACTACAACCTGACTCTGGAGACCCTGAATGAGACCGTGCATCAGGTTGTCGTCGCGGCCGGCAGTATCCGCAATGGCGCCGCTGAAATCAGCCAGGCCTCGGATGATCTGTCGCACCGCACCGAAAGCCAAGCGGCAACGCTGGAACAGACCGCTGCGGCGCTGGATGAGCTGACAGCCTCGGTCACCGAGGCCGCCGAAGGGGCCCGCAGCGTCGAGGCCACAATGGAAGAGGCCCGTGTCGAGGCGCAGTCCAGCGACACCGTGGTGCAAAACGCGATGGCGGCAATGACCGAGATTGAGCAGAGCTCGACCCACATCGGCAAGATTATCGGGGTGATTGACGATATTGCCTTCCAAACCAACCTCCTGGCGCTGAATGCCGGTGTCGAGGCGGCACGGGCTGGCGAATCCGGCAAGGGCTTTGCAGTTGTTGCAGCCGAGGTGCGGGCGCTGGCGCAGCGCTCCTCCGATGCCGCGATGGAAATCCAGGCGCTGATCAGCGAAAGCTCTCAGCAGGTTGACCGCGGTGTCGATCTTGTTGGCAAGGCGGGCGAAGCGCTGCAAAGCATCGTGGCACGGGTGACCCACATCTCGCAGCTGGTCTCCGGGATAGCCCAGGGGGCCGTAAAGCAGTCCACCGGCCTCAACGAGATCAATTGCGGGGTGACGCAGCTGGATCAGGTGACTCAGCAGAATGCCGCCATGGTAGAGCAGGCCACTGCCGCCGGGCATATGCTGAACTCTGATGCAAGCAAGCTTGCGGAGCTGGTGGCCCACTTCACGATCAGCGATCAGCCTGGCGCCGCCGGCTCCAAGCCCTCAGCTCCGCCCCCCCTTCAAGCCGCCGAGGTGCAGAAGGACATGAGCGGGACTTGGGAGGATGGCGAAACACCCCCGGCTGACAGCGGCCCGGCCCAGCCCGCTGCCACGGGCACAGATGGCCTGGTCAAATGGGAGGACTTCTGAACAGGGCAAGGTGTTCTATGCTGTTTTCCCGGCCGGCCGTTTCGAATTGCAGAGTGAAAAATCCCTGCGCCGGTCTTTCCCGTGACGGCACTGCCTGCGGTTTGACTTGACGGCAGCCCTGGCCCCCAGGCAAGCCGTGCTGAAAACCGGCTTCTGTCAGCTTGTAGCTTGCCGGCTCCGGCAGATCGGGTGATGCCCATAGCATTGCTGCAAACACACAAAGTGCCCGGCAAGTCCAGTTCCTTTGGAATCAAGGCATCCGGGATGCAATTGGCTTCGCTTCAAATCAGACCACCGTTCACGTGGATAATCTGGCCAGTCACATAAGAGGCATCTTTGCTCAGAAGAAAGGCGATGGTGCCGGCCACCTCTTCCGGGTCACCCAGCCGGGCCAGCGGGATACGGGTTTCGATCTGCCGCAGGGTTTCGGCCTCTAGACCGTCTGCGGTGCCTGTATCCTTGCGGATATAGCCCGGAACCACACAGTTCACGGTGATCCTGTCCCTGGCCAGCACCAGCGACAGGCTGCGTACCGCAACCTCCACCGCGCCTTTGGATGCGGCTGATGCAGGAAACTGCGGCATGTCGGTACGAAAGACATGTGCGGTGAAACTGCTGACACCCACAACCCGTCCCCGGCAGGAGGCCGCCAGCATCGGCTGCGCCGCCTGCACGAGCTCGAAAAAGCTCTGGCTATTGCCCTGAAAGCCATAGGCGATGTCAGCCGGCGCCATGTCTTCGAAAGGAACCAGAAGCGGAAACCCAGCGTTGGCCACTAGAGCATCCAGAGCGCCGAACCGTTCCTGATGTGCCTGCACCACGGCCCTGCCCGTACCGGCTTCGGCCAGGTCTCCCAAGACGGTCTCAACTTCCGCCCCCATGCCCCGGGCCTGGTCCGCCACCGCCTGCAACCGGGCTGCAGAGCGGCGGGTGTGCAAAGTCAGGCGTGCTCCCGGCCGGGCCAGACGAAGCGCCAGCGCAGCACCTATGCCGGAAGCTGCACCAGTGACAGCGGTTGCGATCCCATCACTCATGCGGGTGTCTCCTCCCAGTTCTGGCCCGTGACCCAATCACAGAAGTTGCCGACGCCGCTGACCCGCCGGTGCGCCCGCGGCAGCACCAGGTAAAACCCGGGGATCTGCTCTGGCGGCATGGCCAGCAAGGTATCTGTTCCGAGCGGCGCCACAAGATCGCCCGCGCGGATATCGCGTTCGGCATCGGCGCGCGAGATCAGGCCCACCCCCATCCCCGAAAGCGTTGCCCGGCGCATAGTCGCGGCGTCATGAAAGGCGATTTCCGAGGAATCCCCGGCCGCATCCAGCCCAAAGAAGTGCAGAATATCCTGCCACAGCGAATTCTGCAGCACTGGATGCAGCAGCGTTTCGTTCAGCAGGTCTGCCGGCGTCTTGATCCGCGCTGCGACCTCTTGCGTGCAGCAGATCAGCTTGTGATCCTTGAGCAGCAGCGTCGTGTCCAAATCACCCCAGCCGCCGTACCCCCATTGCACCGCCACATCGATGTCGTCGCGGGTAAATTCCGGCGTGTCGACCATGGTCGTCATCCGTAGATCGCTTTGAGGCACGAACTCGCGGAACATCTCCAACCGAGGCAGCAGATAGCGGGTGGCGAAATAGGGCGAGACGTTCAGGGTGATCCGGTCCTTGTACTTGCGGTTGGTAACCCGGCGCACGCCTTCGGCAAGTTCTTCAAACCCGGCCTCGACATAGCGGGCCAGCAGGATCGCGGCCTCTGTCGGCTCGATCGAGCGGCCGCGGCGTTCGAACAGGGTGACCTGCAGAGTGTCTTCCAGCAGCTTGATTTGCTGACTCACCGCCTGCGGCGTCACCAAAAGCTCGTCCGCGGCGCTGCGGATCGAACTGTGGCGCGCCGCCGCATGGAACGCCTTAAGCGCGTTCAGCGGCGGCAGTTTGAGGCGGCTTTGGGTCATGACACCATAGGTATGTTATTCAAATCACGGCCTTTTCCAGGAAAGGCTCATTCCTGACAACCCGATCATAGCCGATTTCGCTCAGGTCGAGCGCGCGGAACTCGCCATAGGCGATCCATTCCGCCACCCCGCGCCCGACTGCCGGCGACTGCTGCAGCCCGTGGCCGGAGAAGCCGTTGGCAAAGATGAAGTTCTCCACCTCGTTATGGGGCCCGGCGATCACGTTGTGGTCCAGCGTGTTAAAAGCATAGTGTCCGGCCCAGAAATTCACCAGCTTGATCGCCTCAAACGCCTGCGAGCGCCCGGCCAGGTCCATCCAGATCCGCTCGAACTCCTCGTGGCGCGGCTCGAAGTCGTCCCAATCCACCGCCGGATCCTCGGACGGAACGGTGCCGGAGAGGAAATACTTGCCTTCCGGGCGGCAGAAACTGCCGGAAGGGTCGATCATCAGCGGCAGCCGGCCGTTGTTCACATTGGCGGTGCCTTCGGGCGTTTTGGCGCAGTCAAACACAAATAGCGAGCGTTTGCGCGGCTCGACCGGGATCGTGAGCCCCGCCATCGCTGCAGTCTGTGCCGCACGTGGGCCGGAGGCATTGACCAGGGTGCCGCAGGCAATGGTCTGGCCGGATTTCAGGGTAACGCCGGTGATGCGGTCCCCTTCGCGGGTGATGCCTGTCACCTCGTCAATCAGGTAGTCAACGCCCTGGGCGCGCGCCTTTTTGCGGAAGCCGTTCATCAGCCCGGTGTTGGAAAACCAGCCCTCCCCCGACTGGCCATAGCTGGCCAGTTGCAGATCATCCACCCGCAGGTGCGGGAAGGCCTGTTTGATCTGGTCCGGTTCCCACAATACCACGTCAGCGCCGAGGGATTTCTGCACCGCGTGGTTTTCGCGCAGGATCTGCACCTGCTCGTCCGTCGACGCCAGGAACAGATATCCGCCCTCGTGAAAGCCCAGGTCAGGCTTGTCGCCGTCCACTTCCATGGCTTCGGCGAAATTGCGGATGAACTCAGTTCCGAACTGGCCGATCCTGACGTTCACCGGGTTGGAGAACTGATTTCGGATCGAGGAGGAACTGAGCGAGGTCGAGGCCTGGGCAAATGTCGGGTCGCGCTCGATGATCAGCACCGAGCCGTTGAAATCCGGGTTTGCGGTCAGGAAATAAGCCACCGCCGAACCGATCACCGCACCGCCGATGATCACCACGTCATAAGAGTCACGCATCACTTTGCCTCGTCTGCCGGGTGGCCCAGCTCGCAGAACCAGCCGCCGATGTATTTGACGCCGGGGGCGTTCGGGTTGGGAATTTCTGTTTTCGCCTCCATCGCTTCGCGGAAGGGGTCGGCGCTGTCCTGCGGGTGATAGCCGATGTGGCCCGCCTTGCTGTCATCCACCACCTTCAGGCGGTTGTCCGAGAGGCCGTGGCCGATGGTGTGCCCCAGCCGCGGCGCGGTCAGGCCACGTTCGACATATTGCACACAGTCACGAAACGACAGCCAGCTCCACAGCATCCGCCGGTCGGCAGGCTCCGGGAAAGAAGAGAAGATGCGCAGGCACAGGCTTTCGATTCCGAATTTGTCCCAGTAAAGGCGCGACAGGCTTTCGACAAAATTCTTCGAGACGCCATACAGGCTGTCGGGGCGCACTGGGCTGTCGGCGTCGATATGCGCTTCCATTTCGTGATAGCCTATGGCGTGGACCGAGGACGCATAGATCACCCGCTTGGCACCATGCTTCCGGGCGCCTTCGTAAATGTGGTAGGAGCCGCGGATGTTGCTGTCGAGGATGGTTTCGAATTCCACCTCCAGCGGCGCACCGCCGAAATGCACGATGGCGTCGACGTCCTTGGTCAGCGCCATGACAGCCTCGTAATCGCCCAGCTCGCAGACCACGGCTTCTTCATGGCTCTGCACATCCGCCATTTCGACACGGTCAGAGATGCGCACATGCTCGGCCAGATGCGCCAGCCCTTTGCGCAGCTCGGAGCCCAGGCGGCCGGCAGCGCCGGTAATCAGAATACGGTTGAATTGAGTCATGGTGTTTTCCTCAGCGCAGACGCCCGACGGCGTCACGGATACGGGCAATGGCTGCCAGGAGCACTTCATCAGCTGTGGCGGTGGAAAGACGGAAGAAGGGTGACAGCCCGTAGGCAGCGCCAGGTACCGCCGCGACACGGGCCTCATCCAGCAGGTATTTCGTCACCTGCGGATCGGTCTCCAGCACCGTGCCATCGGGTGCGGTTTTACCCATGATGCCCGAACAGTCGATATAGGCATAGAACGCTCCTTGCGGCGCGTCCAGCACCAGGCCGTCAATGGCGTTGATGCCTTCCACCACCAGATCACGGCGGCGTTCGAAGGCTTCCTGGAAGCGGGCGACCTCATCCTGCGGCCCGGTCAGCGCGGCCACCGTGGCCGCCTGTGCAATGGAACCGGCATTGGTGGTGGACTGGCTTTGCACCGTGGTCATGCCCTTGATCAGCCCGGTCGGCCCGGCCCCGTAGCCAATCCGCCAGCCGGTCATCGCATAGGCTTTGGAGACGCCATTGACGATCAGCGTGCGGTCACGCAGCCCGGGGCAGGCCTTGCCGAAGGAGGTGAACTGCAGCCCGTCGAACAGGATGTGCTCATAAATCTCGTCCGACAGGATCAGCAGGTTTGGGTGATCGGCCAGGACTGCGCCAAGCGCCTGCAGTTCACCTTCGGAATAGACCGCCCCGGAGGGGTTGCCGGGCATGTTCAGGATCAGCCATTTCGACCTGGGTGTGATCGCGGCCCGCAGCGCCTCAGGCGTCAGCTTGAAGCCATCGGCGCGGGTGCATTCGACCACAACGGGCGTGCCGCCGAGCATCAGCGCCATGTCCGGGTAGGAGACGAAATAAGGCGCGGCCAGGATCACCTCGTCGCCCTCCTCCAGCGTTGCCATCAACGCGTTGAAGATGATCTGCTTGGCACCATTGGCGACGACGATTTCATCCGGCGCGAATTCGAGTCCGTTTTCGCGGCGGAATTTTTCGATCACGGCCTGCTTGGTGGCAGGCGCGCCGCCGGTGGCCGTGTAGCGGGTGTCGCCCTCCATCGCCGCAGTGTGGGCTGCCGCAATGATGTGATCCGGCGTGTTGAAATCGGGCTCGCCGAGACCGAGATCGGCAACTTCGACCCCTTGCGCCGCCAGCGCCCTGGCCGCTTGGCTGACCGCCATCGAGGGCGAGGGCTTCACTACAGACATACGTTTTGCCAGCATGGTCATTTGTCTTCCGTCACATATCCGGCCAGCAGGTCGGCGGCGCAGTCTTCGTCACTGCGCTCTTCAGCCGGGCCAAAGCCGCCGCCTCCGGGGGCCTTTAGAATCAATCGTTTACCGGCGGGCACATGCTGCCAGCCCTTGGGGCGCAGCTGCGTGCCGTCGTCCAGCGCCACCACACCGGGCGCGCCCTCACCGCCGCCGTCGCGGCCCCGGGCCGGGTGGTTCACCCGGTCGAACATTGCGGAAAAGTCGAACTCATGGCCTTCGGCAGGCGCAATCTCGATCACCTGGCCAAGGCCGCCGCGCAAGCGGCCTTCGCCGCCGCTGTCCGGGCGCAGCTCCTTGCGCCAGACCACTATGGGGCCGGTGTGTTCGGTGGCCTCGATCGGCATCGTGTGCACGCCCGAGGGGAACGCGGTGGCTGCCAGACCGTCCAGCCCCGGCCGCGCGCCGGTGCCGCCAGAGTTGAACATCAGAACCTCGGCGCGGTGTCCCTCCTGCCCCATTGCGGGACGGGCAGAGATATGGATGTTCCACAGCGCAGCGGCACCTTCGGCCATGATCTGGCCCGGCAGCGCCTTGGCCAAGGCACCCAACACCAGATCCGGCACCATATGGCCCATCACATGGCGCAGGCTGACCGGTGCAGGACGTGCGGCGTTCAGAATGTTGACCGGCGAGGTCACCGTGAACGGCTCCAACGACGCAGAATTGTTCGGGATATCCGGTGCCACAACGCATTTCACGGCATAGCAGGCATAAGCCTTGGAATAGATCAGCGGGCAGTTGATGCCCCATTTGCTGATCCCGTCCGTGCCGGTGAAATCCACATTCACCTCGCCGTCCTTGACTGACAGGGTTGTGGCAAGTTTCACCGGTTCGTCATATCCGTCGACGGTCATGCCATTCTGCCAGCAGCCCTTGGGCAAACCCGCGATACGCTCCAGAGTAGCCGCACGGGAGCGCGAGAAGATGAACGCCCCCAGTTCATCCAGACTGTCCATGCCGGTCTCTGCCATCATGTCGATCAGGCGGCGGTGGCCGACCTCGTTGCAGGCCGCCAGCGAATAGAAATCACCCACCACCTGGTTGGGTTCGCGCACGTTGTTGCGCAGGATGTTGATCAAGTCCCGGTTCACCTTGCCCTGATCCGCGAATTTCATGATCGGGATCAGGATGCCTTCCTCATAGACCGACTTGCCATCCGCGCCAAAGCCGCGCCCGCCGACGTCCACCACATGGGCCGTGCAGGCGAAAAAGGCGACCAGCTTGCCGTCCTTGAAGGAGGGCGCGACCATGGTGATGTTGTGCAGGTGGCCGGTGCCCTTCCACGGGTCGTTGGTCACATAGCAGTCGCCCTCGAACATCTCCTCGCGCGGGATTTCAGCCAGGAAGTGCAGCACCGCCTCGGCCATGGTGTTGACGTGGCCAGGGGTGCCGGTCACCGCCTGCGCCAGCATCAGCCCTTCGGGGTTGAAGACACCGGCCGACAGATCGCCCGCCTCGCGGACCGAGGTGGAGAAGGCCGTGCGCAGCAACGTCAGCGCTTGTTCCTCAACCACCGAGATCAGCCGGTTCCACATCACCTGCATGCGGATTTCTGAAAGTCCTGCCATGGTTTAACCCTCCTTCCGGGTCAAAAGGATGGTGCCGTCGCCCTGCATCACCGCTTCAAAGAGCGCTGTGACAACGGTGGAGGTTTCGCGTTCCACAATCACTGCCGGGCCGGTCACACGGGTGCCTGGGTTAAGCGTGCTGCGGTCAACAATGCGGCTGTCCAGCATCCCGTTCGAAGAAGGATCGAACACCGCCCGGGTGCTGCCGGTGTTCGCGGTTTTTCCGCCAGACAACAGGTCTTGCGGGGCTGGTGCAGGACGCTCGTCGCTGGCTTTCATCGACCAGGTCACGATCTCAATCTCCAACCCGTCCAACCCATCAATTGCACGGCCAAAGAAACGGGCATAATTTTCGCGGAACCGCTCGCGGATCAGAGTCACGTCATCGCCGGTCAGCGCCCGGTTCGGGATCGCCACCGGGATTTCCCAGCCCTGCCCCTGGTAACGCATGAAGGCGATCACCTCGCGCTTGATGGCCCCATCGGTGCCCGCGCGGACAAAACCCTCGGCGGTCTCGCACAGCTCTGCCAGCATGACGTTCACTGCGTCCACATCGAATTCCGAAAGGCGTACCAGGCGCGAGGCCAGCGCCTCATAGCCAAACGGCGCCTTGAGGAAGCCGATGGCGGAGCCCACGCCGGCCCCCGGCGGAATCAGGCATTGGTCCACGCCCAGCTTTTCGCACAGCCGTGCGGCATGCAGCGGCGCCGCACCGCCAAAGGCGATCATCACGTTGTCCGAAATGTTCTTGCCGTTCTCCACCGCATGCACGCGGGCGGCGTTGGCCATGTTCTCGTCCACCACCTCGCAGATGCCAAAGGCGGCTTCTAGCGGCTCAAGCGACAGTTTATCGCCAACATCCCTGGCAATCGCAGTGGCAGAGGCATCCTTGGAAAGTTGGATCGCACCGCCGGCAAAATTGTCCGGGTCGATCTTGCCCAGCATCACGTCGGCATCGGTAATTGCCGGCCGTTCACCGCCGCGCTGGTAACAGGCGGGCCCGGGTTCCGACGCCGCACTTTCCGGCCCCGTCTGAATGCGGCCCATGGCATCGACCCAAGCGATAGAGCCGCCGCCTGCCCCGATCTCGATCATCTCGATCACCGGGATCGAAATCGGCATGCCGGAACCCTTGCAGAACCGGTAGGTGCGGGCGACCTCGAAGGTGCGGGCGGTCTGCGGCTCGTAATCCTCGATCAGGCAGATCTTGGCGGTGGTGCCGCCCATGTCGTAGCTGACAACCTTTTCCAGCCCGAACCGCGCTGCCACATCGGCGGCAAAGATCGCACCACCAGCAGGGCCGCTCTCCACCAGCCGCACCGGGAATTCGATGGCGGTCTCCACCGAGATCAGCCCGCCGCCGGAGTGGATCATGAAGACCGGGCAACCGGCGCCCTGCTCTTTCAAGCGGGATTGCAGCCGGGTCAGGTAATCCTCCATCTGCGGACGGACATAGGCGTTGGCGCAGACGGTATTGAAGCGCTCAAACTCGCGCATCTGCGGGCTGACCTCGGCTGAAATCGAGATCGGCAGGCCGGGCAGTTTCGCCGCCAGGATTTCGCGGGCGCGCTCTTCATGCTCCGGGTTCTGGTAAGAATGGATAAAGCCGATAGCCACTGCCCCGAACCCCCCTGCGCGGATTTCCTCAGCCAGTTCTTTCAGCCGGGCCTCGTCCAGCGCTTGCAATTCGTTGCCTTGGGCGTCGATCCGGCCTCTGACAGGGAAACGGTCCTGGCGCGGGATCAAGGGTGCCGGCAGCTTCAGGTTCAGATCATACTGCTCGAACCGGTTCTCGGTCCGCATCTCGATCACGTCCCGGAAACCTTCGGTGGTGACCAGTGCCGTCTTGGCGCCGCGCCGTTCGATCAGCGCGTTGGTGGCCAGAGTGGTGCCGTGGATGATGATATCCAGATCGGCAAACCCGATACCTGCCTTTTCGGTGACAATGGTGATACCGTCCAGAATGGCCTGCTCGGGCGCGGTGTAGTTAGTCAGCACTTTGGTCGAGAAAATCTCGCCGCGCATATCCAGCGCGATGTCTGTGAAGGTGCCGCCGATATCAGCACCAAGGCGGATGTCCTGCTGGCTCATGCTTGCTCTCCCTTGGCGGCGGCGCGCATCTGGCTGAGGGTCTGGCGCGGTGTCAGTGCCTCGGGCGAGATCACCAGTTCCAGCACCGCACCGGTCTCCGACGCCATCGCGCGCTCGAAAGCAGCGGCAAAATCTCCGGTCCTTTCCACCAGTTCGGCGTGATAGCCATAGGATTTGGCCAGCATCACAAAATCGGGGTTCTCCAGCGAGGTGCCGGAGACGCGTTCGGGATAGGTCTTTTCCTGATGCATGCGGATGGTGCCGTAGACGCCGTTGTTCAGGATCAGCACGATCGGCTGCGCGCCTGCCTGCATGGCGGTGCCCAGTTCCTGGCAGTTCATCTGGAAGTCACCGTCACCGGCAAAGCAGACGACGGTGCGCTCCGGGCAGGCGGCCTTGGCGGCGATGGCCGCAGGCAGACCGTACCCCATGGCGCCCGACTGCGGTGCCAGCAGGCGCTGGCCGGGGCCAAATTTGAAGAACTTGTTGGGCCAGACAGTGAAATTGCCGGCGCCATTGGTCAGCACCGCGTTGTCCGGCAGGCGTTCGCGCAGGTATTCCGTGACCTTGCCCATATCCACCGGGCTGGGCAGGTCCGGCAGGTCAAACGCCGCCTCGTAATCGGCCCGCGCCTTGGCCCGCCAATCAGCCCAGGGGCCGGAAACGCTTTGCCCTGCCAGGGCGGCGGTAAAGGCGTTGGGGCCTGCGTGAATGGCCAGATCAGGCTGATAGACCTTGCCCAGCTCGCGGTCGGAGGCATGGACGTGGATCAGTTTTTGCACCGGGACCGGCACCTTCAGCAGGGTGAAGCCATCCGTCGTCATCTCGCCAAAGCGCACATTGATGGCCAGGATCACATCGGCGTCTTTTATCAGCGCCTTGGTGGCGGCTGTCATGCCTACACCGGCGTCGCCTGCATAGGTGGCGCTGTGGTTGTCATAGAGATCCTGATAGCGGAACGCTGCCAGCACTGGGATGTCCGAGGCTTCGGCAAAGCCTTGCAGCGCTTGGCTGCCTTCGGCAGTCCAGCCGCCGCCGCCCATCAGGATCAGCGGCCGCTCCGCAGCAGCCAGCGCATCGAGAACCGCCCCCGCCGCGTCAGGCGCAGGGGCGGCCTCAAACACGGATACCGGGCCGGTGAGAGCAGGCACGGCCGTGGTATCGGTCAGCATGTCCTCTGGCAGCGCCACAACCACCGGGCCCGGGCGGCCCGAGACGGCAGTGGTCCAGGCGCGCATCAGGATTTCGGGAATGCGGTTTGCATCGTCGATCTCGGCGGCCCATTTGGCAACGGTGCCGAAGGCCGCGCGGTAATCGATCTCCTGAAACGCCTCGCGGCCCTTCATGTCTGTGCCGACCTGGCCCACGAACAGGATCATCGGCGCGCTGTCCTGCATCGCCGTATGCACCCCGATCGAGGCATTGGTGGCACCCGGCCCGCGGGTGACAAAACAGATGCCGGGGGAGCCGGTCAGCTTGCCATAGGCGGCGGCCATGAAAGAGGCGCCGCCCTCGTTGCGGCACAGGGTGAAATCCAGTTGCCCGCGGGTGTCGTGCAGCGCGTCCAGCACCGCCAGGTAGCTCTCGCCCGGGACGCCGAAGCTTTGGGTCGCGCCCAAAGCCTTGAGGCACTCTACCAGCAGCTGGCCGCCGTTTCTCTGTTGCATGTTCGGACCTGTCGCAATGTCGGTTTCTTGATTGAGGCTAGCCGCCCGGGGCGCATGTGTCGGTGCAGAAAATCTTGCCAAGGCCAAGAAATTCTGCACCTCTGGCTAGATCACGCCATAGTAGGGTTTGCGTGCAAGGGTTTCGTGCACGTAGTTGATCATGGTGATGAAATCGAAGACCGGCAGGCCGGTAGCCGCCTGCACCGCATGGGCATATGGCGGCAGGTCCGAGCATTCGAGCAGGATCGCGCCCAGATCGTCATGCTCTGCCTGCAGCTGCTGCGCCACCTCGACCACGCCCTTGCGGATGCCATCGTCATCCAGCTCGCCGATATTGGCGATGATGCCCTGCATGAAGGCTTCCTTGCTCTCCATGCCCCCAATGGCAAGCGGGATGTCTTCGGAGATGCCGGTGCCGGAGAAATGCGCAGGTTTAAGGCAGGTGCTGTCCGCAGTAATGATACCCACCCGCTTGCCGGTGATCTGATGCACAAAGGGCACCTGCAGCAGCGAGGAGGCAAAGACCGGGATGTCCACTGCTGCCGCGATCTCTTTCTGGAACAGCGCCATGAAGCCGCAAGCGCCGGTGATTGCCTTCACACCCTCGTCCTGCAGCTTGCGGGCGGCCGCAATGAAAGGCTCGATCAGTGTCGGGTCGGCCTGATAGAGCAGCCGGTCGGCGGTGGCGCCCTCGACCACCGCATAGCGGACCGGGAAGTCATAGGTGGTGGCGTTGGCGACATTGCCCGGCAGGAAGGGGTAGTAGCAGTCGAGCACCAGGATACCGATGGTCTCACCTGACCAGCTCTGGCTTTTCAGCCGTGATTTGTAGATCATCTGCTGCCCCTTACGCGTAGATATAGCCGCCGGAGACGATGATGTTCTCGCCGGTCATGTAAGTGTTTTTCGGGCCGCCCGCCATCATCACCCATTCCGCCATCTCGCGCGGCTCGCCACCGCGGCCCAGCGGGCTGGCGGCGGCCAGTTCGCCGAGGAACCCGGCCTCGCGCGCCTTTTCCGTGGCCATGCCCGCCGGTGCCACCGAGTTCACCAGGATGTTATCCGGCGCGACCTCATGCGCGAAGCTCTTGGTCAGGCTGACCACTGCTGCCTTGGTGGCGGCGTAATGGGCGTTCTGCGGGTGCGCCTTGAAGGCGTCGACCGAGGTGATGTTGACGATCCGCCCCTTGACCACGCCGTCAGTTTCCTGTGCGCGGAACTGCTTGATGGCGGCAACGCACATGTGGAAGGTGCCCTTGATGTTGACCGCGTTAGAGGCGTCCCAGTCGGCGTCGGTGATCTCAAGCATCGGTTTGCGCGGATAGATCGCGGCGGAGTTGATCACGGTGTCGACCTGGCCCAGGCCTTCAGAAACTTGCGCAAATGCGGCGTGGGCCGCGTCCGAAGTGCGGATATCGCAGGCCGCAAAGGCCGTTTTCAGCCCCGCGGCCTTGGCGGGAGCCAGCGCCGCTTCGGCAGCTTCTGCATCGATGTCGATGATGCCAAGGCTGGCTGCCCCGCCCTCTACCGCCATTTCCGCCAGCAGCAGGCCCAGCCCGGCGCCGCCGCCGACGATCACAACAGACAATCCGTCCATTTCAGTCTTCCTTTTTGGCAAAGCCCCCGCCGCCGACAAACTGGGCGGTAGGCAGAATATCAAAGCGGGTCACGTCGACATGCGCAGGCATCTGCAGCACTGACAGCAGCATCGCGGCCACGTCCCCGGGCTGTACCGCGTCAAAGGCCTGATACATGTCCCCGCGTGCCTGATCGCTCAGCACATCGCGGTAGAGCGCGGTTTCGACCCGGCCCGCGACGATCTCTGTCACCCGCACGCCTGATCCGGACAGATCGCAGCGCAGCGCGGCGGCAAAGCTGGAGATCGCCGCCTTGGAGGCGCCATAGACCGCCATGTTGGGAAACGGCGCCTGGCCGGCGGTGGAGCCGGTAAAGAACAAATGCCCGCGCTTGCGTGCCATCATCCCCGGCAGCACCAGCCGGGTGACGGCGATGGCGGCGCTCAGATTCACTTCCAGCGTCGCGTCGATGTCGGACTGCGCCATATCGGCGAACCCCACGACCGGGGGGATGATGCCCGCATTGTTGACCAGCACATCAATCTCTTCGCCGTCCAGCGCCGTGGCCAGCGCCTCGCGGTCGGTCAGATCCAGCGCCAAGGGGCGCACGCCTGCGGTGCTTTGCATCTTTTCCAGCGTGGCGGCACTGCGGCCAAGGGCGATGACCTCATGCCCGGCTTCGGCCAGAGCGAAGGTAATCGCCTTGCCAATGCCGCTGGTGGCGCCGGTGACGAGGGCAAGGGGCTTCTGTGTCATGCTTTCACAACCTTCAAAAGGCGGCCCTCGACCAGGCTGACCGCGCGGGTCAGCGGGAAGCCGATGGCGAAATAGATCAGCGCAATCGCGGTCAGGATCTCGATGGGCCGGGCGACGTTATTGGCGATATTCTGGCCGACATACATCAGGTCCGCCATGCCCACCGCCGACACCAACGCGCTTTCCTTGAACAGCGACACCACGTTGGACAGCAGGTTCGGGATTGCCCGCAGCACTGCTTGCGGCAGGATGACAAACACCGTCTGCACGCCCTGCGGCAGACCCAGCGCCGTGCAGGCGTCGAACTGGCTGGCCTCAATGGATTTCAGCGCCGCCCGAAAGCTCTCCGACGTTATCGCCCCGCTGTACAGCGACAAGGCAATCACCGCCGAGGTGAACCCGCTCATCTCGACACCCAGGAACAAGGGCAGGCAGAAGAAGATCCAGAACAGCTGCACCAGCACCGGGGTGCCGCGGAAGAACTCCACATACAGGGTCGTCAGCCAGTAGATCCCTTTGTTGGCAGATGTGCGCCCCATGCTGAGGACAAAGCCCCAGACCAGCCCCAGCACCACGGCAATGCCGACAAATTGCAGAGTGGTCAGCAGACCGCGCCAAAGGACGCCGGAGTATTCCCAAAGGAAGGAGAAATCAAAGTCCATAGCAGCCTCCTCAGTTCGCCAGCAGGCGCTTGGTGCGCCGCTCGATCAGGGTGACAGCCTGCGACACCGGGAAGGACACCGCGAAATAGATCAGCGCCACGGTGGTCAGCGTTTCAATCGGGCGGAAGGTCTGGGTCGAGATGTAGCGGCCCTGGTACATCAGATCCTCGACCGAGATCAGCGCCACCAGTGCCGACTGCTGGAAGATGCCAATGCCATTGGTGATCAAGACCGGCAGCGCCAGGATCAGCGCCTGCGGCAGGATCACATGGATGATGCGCTGCAGCACATTCAGCCCCAGCGCGGTGCTGGCGTCAGTATGGGCATGCGGGATAGCCTGGATAGCAGCCCGGTAGGCCTCGGCGTTGAAGGCCGCGAGGTTCAGTCCAAGCGCCAGGATGCCCATGAACTCGGCACTCCACCAGACGTTGAACAGGATCGGAATGCAGAAGAAGAACCAGACCAGCTGGATCAGCGCGGGCGTACAGCGAAAGAACTCGATATAGGCGGTCAGCGGCCAGACGATGGCCCTGACCTTGGACAGCATGCCGATGGCGACGATAAAGCCCAGCACCAGGCCAATCGCATTGGCCCAGAGCGTCAGTTCCAGCGTCAGCCACAGGCCCTCGATTAGCTGCGGGAGGCCCTTTTTGACGTAGAACCAGTCGAATTCGTAACTCATCCCCTCAGCCCTCGATATGCAGCACGTTGCGCAGGAAATCCCTGGTGCGCTCCTCTTGGGGGTTGCCGAACAGGTCATCGGGCGCGGCGGCCTCAATCACCTTGCCGCGCTCCTGGAACACCACTTTGGTGGCGATGCTGCGGGCAAAATGCATGTCGTGGGTGACGATCATCATCGGCATGCCGGCCTCGGCCAGCTCCATCATGGTGTTCTCCACCTCGACCACCAGTTCCGGGTCCAGTGCCGAAGTCACCTCATCAAACAGCATCAGCTTGGGGTCCAGCATCAAGGCGCGGGCGATGGCGACGCGCTGCTTTTGGCCGCCGGACAGCTGGCTGGGATAAAAATTTGCACGGTCCGCCAGGCCGAAACGCTCCAGCAGGCCCATTGCCTTGTCGCGCGCTTCAGACTTCTTCACCCCGCGCGACCGCACCGGTGCCAGGCACAAGTTGCCGAGCACTGACAGATGCGGGAACAGGGTATAGTGCTGGAACACCATCCCGACGTCCTTCTGCACCCGCTTGTCCAGCGTCATCCGGCCGTCGCCGGCGCCCTGGATATAGGCATCGCCGCCTAGGCGGATGGTGCCGCCCGCGATGTCCTCCAGCCCCATCATGCAGCGCAACAGGGTAGATTTGCCGCAGCCCGAAGGGCCGATCAGCACCAGCCGGTCGGCGTTTTCCATATCCAGATCAAAGCCTTCAAAGATCGAAAGCGATCCATAGCGTTTGACCAGCCCGTCAATCTCCACAAAGGCCATCGGGCCCTCCCCTGTTCGTCCCGGCTTGTGAATGCCGCCCCGGAATCAGCCGGGGCGGCACATAAAGCCGGGGTTACTCTGCGGTCATGGCCTCGACCGCAGCGTCATAAAGGCGCTGCACATTGCCGGTTGCGACCTGCTCCTCCAGGTAGATGTCGAGCACTTGCACGTCCTCCAGCGGCACCGATTTGCGCAGGCCAAAGGCGATGCCCTGCTTGGCAATGGCCGGCTGCGGCAGCACCTGCGCGGCCCAGTCCGGGTTCTGCAGGATGGTAATACGATGGATGTCGCTGTCGGTGGCAAAGACATCCGCGCGCTTGGAGATGATCGCCAGGCGGCCCTCATTGGCGCCGTCCAGGCGGATGATCTTGGCGTGTTGCACCTGCGGGGTGATCGACAGGTCGCCCGCGGCGCCCTGCATCACCGCGATGGTGATGCCTTCCTTGTCGAAATCCGCCAGAGAGGTCATGTCCGCGCTGATCTTGGGGTTGCGGGTGTCGTACAGAAGGCCGATCTCATAGCTCCAGATCGGCATTGAGTAATTCACCGCCAGCGCCCGCTGCGGCTTGCGGTTCAGCGCTGAGGAAATGTCCCATTTGCCCGCCTGCAGGCCCGCAACCATGTTGCCCCAAGTGGTCTCGACCACCTCGACCTCAACGTCGATGGAGCTGGCAAAACCGTTCATCACGTCCAGAAAGTAACCCGACCAGTCGCCGGTCTTGGGGTCGCGCACCAAAAGCGGCGGCGCTTCGGCCACGCCCACGCGCAGGGTGCCGCGTTCCTGCACGTCGGCCCACAGGTTTTCCTTGTCCTGCGCGCCCGCCGGCTGCACCAGCCCGGCAACGGCCAGCGCCGCGGCGGCGGCAAAAGTCTTCATATTGGTCATAAAGGACATGTTGTTTCCTCCCTTGGGGTCCCCTCGCCGGGCTGGCAGCGCCCCTGCCCCGGCCTGGCAAAACTCTGGCCGCAGATACGCCTGCCGAAACAGCAAGAAATCCCGCGCTTTGGTAAGTTATTCTTGCGGGTCCCGGGGAGCGGTCAGCACGCCGGGATTGAGCTGCCCCTGCGGGTCCACCGCCTGTTTCAAACGCTGCATCAGCTCGCGCTCCTCAGGGCTTCGCAATTGATCCGCATGGGAAATTTTCGAACGCCCCAGCCCGTGTTCCGCCGCAAAACTGCCGCCTGCGGCTTCGGCTTCCTGGTAGATCCGTTGCGAAAGCGCAGCTTTGGCGCCGCCAAAATCCTGCACCCCTTCCGGCGGGCTCAGGTTATAGTGGATGTTGCCGTCGCCCAGATGCCCGAAAGGGTTGATCCGCACCCCCGGCAGAATCGCGTCCAACCGCGGCGCCATGCGGGATATGAAATCCCCCAGCCCGGCCACTGGCACCGCGATGTCATGCTTGATTTGCGCGCCCTCCAGCCGCTGGCCTTCTGGCATCTCCTCGCGCAGACGCCACATCGCTGCGCGCTGCGCGTCATTCGCAGCCACTGCCCCATCCAGGATCAGCCCGGCTTCGAACGCCTCCCCCAGCGCAGTTTCCAGCATCGCTCCCAGATCAACAACACGCGCCGCCGTGGAAAGCTCCACCAGAACATAGGCTCCGCCGCGGATGTCCAGAGGATACTCCTCCCCTGAAACATGGCGCAGTGCCAGCTCCAGCCCGGTCTCGCTGAAGAACTCCAACGCCGACACGAACTCACCCAGCTCCTGACGCAGCTGCGCCCCCAGTTGGACGAGGGTTTCGAAGTCCGCCACAGCCAGCAGCGCGGTTGCCCGCGACACCGGCGCCGGGAACAGTCGAAGTGCGGCGCGGGTGACCACGCCCAGCGTGCCCTCGGAGCCGCAGAAAAGGCGGCGCAGCTGATAGCCGGCGTTGTCCTTGATCAGCGGCCGCAGCCCATTCCAGATCCGGCCATCGGGCAGCACAACTTCCAGCCCAAGCACCAGATCCTGCATCATACCATAACGCAGCGCATGGCTGCCGCCGGCATTGGTGGCAATCAGCCCGCCGACTTGCGCGCTGCCTTCGGCACCTAGATGCATCGGGAAGACCAGATCAGCTTCTGCCACCGCCGCATGCACCGAGGCCAGCACCGCGCCCGCCTCCACCGTGACGGCAAAGGCCAAGGGGTCTACAGGGCCGATCCGGTTCATCCGCGTGAGCGACAGGATGATATGCCCCGCCGCGCCCGGCACCGCCCCGGCACAGAGGCTGGTATTGCCCCCCTGCGGCGTCACCGGCACACTCGCGGCGTGAGCCAGCCGCATCACGGCTGCCACCTGCCAGGTGTTCTCAGGCCGCGCAACGCCCAGGGGTGTATGCGACTGCATCTTCAGCCAGTCTGTCTGCCAGCCTTGCAGATCCTCTGTCAACCAGCCCTTAGGCCCCAGCAGCGCTGCGAGTTCGTCCGTGAGCGCCATGGCCTAGCCCGCAAACGTATAGGCGGTTTTGACCGACGTGTAGAACTCAGCCGCGTAACACCCCTGCTCACGCGATCCCACGGAGGAACCTTTGCGCCCGCCAAAGGGCACATGGTAATCCACACCAGCGGTTGGCAGGTTCACCATCACCATGCCCGCCGCCGAACGCCGCTTGAACTCCCGCGCGTGGCGCAGTGACGTGGTGCAGATACCGGAGCTGAGACCGAAGTCCGTATCATTGGCCAGCGCGACCGCATGATCGAAATCCTGCGCCTTGATCACACTGGCGCAGGGGCCAAAGATCTCCTCCCGGCTGATCCGCATGTCATTAGAGGCGTTGAGAAACAGCGCCGGAGCCTGGAAGAAACCCGCCCGGTCCAGCTGCTCACCGCCAATCACTTCTGCGCCTTCCCGGCGGGCCAGGTCGACGTAACCCAGGTTACCGCGCAGTTGGTTTTCCGAAGCCACCGGCCCGATCTGCGTTTCCGCTTCCAGCGGGTCGCCCAGGACCAGCTCGCCCATCGCCTGCTGCATCCGCTCAACAAAGACATCGTGAATGCCCTCTTCGACAATCAGCCGCGACGCGGCAGTGCACCGCTGCCCGGTCGAAAAGAACGCCCCGTTGATGCAGGCCCGCACCGCCACGTCCAGATCGGCATCCGCCATCACCACCATCGGGTTCTTGCCGCCCATCTCCATCTGCAGTTTCTTGCGGCTGCGTGCGCAGCCTTCGGCAATACGCTGACCAACGCTTTCGGAGCCGGTAAAGGATATTGCCGCCACATCCGGATGCTCCACCAGCGCTGATCCAATCACGGCTCCCGGCCCCATCACCAGGTTGAACACGCCCGGCGGGCAGCCTGCTTCCACCAGGATTTCCGCCAACAGATGGGCCGAAGCCGGTGCCAGCTCTGCCGGCTTCATCACCACCGTATTGCCAAAGGCCAGCGCTGGCGCCGCTTTCCAGGCGGGAATGGCAATCGGAAAATTCCAGGGCGTGATCAGGCCAACCACCCCCAGCGGTTCCCGCCGCACCTCGACGTCCACCCCGGGCCGGATCGAGTCGATAGCATCGCCCGTCAGCCGCAGCGACTCGCCGGCATAGAATTTGAACAGCTGGCCCGCGCGCGTGGCCTCGCCCGTAGCTTCGCCTAGCGTCTTGCCCTCCTCCCGCGCCAGGATGCGTCCCAATTCGGCGCAACGGGACAGAATGATATTGCCTGCCCGGTCCAAGACATCCGCCCGGACCTGAGGAGAAGCGGCCGCCCATGCCGGGAACGCCTCTGCCGCGGCGGCCACAGCCTGACCCGCCGCCTCAGCATCGCCCCGGGCGAATTGCCCAACCACATCATCCGGATTGGCCGGGTTCAGGTTGTCCGAATACGTCCCGGAGCCGGTCCACTGACCCGCAATCAGGTTCTGCTTTGCCATGCCGTCCTCACTGATCTGTCTGCTGCAAGTATGGGCAAGTGCGAAGCGCGGGGCCTGCAAGAATTTCTGCGGAATACCAACAAATGCTTGATCCGCTGGAAGCCCGGCACAGCGGACAAAATTAGGACGCAGCCATACTGGCCGCGCCCTAATTCCAAAGACTTTTTCTGGGCCGGATTACCCGTCCTTGCCCAGCTCCTTCACTGCCGCCAGCATCTTGGCGATTTCTGCTTCGGTGTTGTAGTGGCAGAAGGAGATGCGGATGCAATCCGGCAGCCCCAGCGGGTCCAAAACATTGCCGGAATAGTGATCCGCCTTGCGGGTGTGGGTGCGGATGCCTTGAGCATTGAGGATCTCCACCACCTCTTCCGAGGCGGTACCGTCGACCACGATCGACACCAGGCCTTCGCGCGCCGGGTTGTCAGCACCGGCCAAGATGGTGACATGCGCCATGTCGCGCAGTCCCGGCAGGTTGCCAGTGCCGTTGATGGCGGCATTGGTCAGATGGGTCTCATAGGCGTGGATGGCGCGGCCGGCGGCCTCGATCCTACCACGGCGGCTGGTCTCGGAAGACACCTCGCCGCCAAGCCATTCGAAGTAGCCGACCACATCCGACAGGGTGGCGTAAGAGCCGGTGTCGCGGGTGCCGAACTCCCAGCCATTGGCCGGGGCGCCGATCAGCATGTCGTGCGGCAGCGCCGTCAGGCGGTCCGAGATCCAGCCAATGCCGTAGCCGTGGCGCGAAAACACCTTGTAGGGCGACACCGCATAGCCATCGACATCATAAGCCGCCAAATCCAGCTGCCCGTGGGCGGCGTGCTGGATGCCGTCGACGATGATCAGGCAGTCCGGCGCCACCGCGCGGATCGCCTTGGAAATCGCCGCCACATCCATACCCATGCCGGTCACCGGCGAGGCATGCAGGATAGTCGCCACCGCCACATCCGGCGTCATCAGCGCCGTGTAATCTTCGGCGGTGACCAGGCCGGTTTCGTTATTGTGAGCGACGTTCACATAATCCAGTCCGGCAATTTCCGCCCAGCGGCGGGCGGCGCTGCGGGTGGCCGGGTGCTCGATCGAGGAGCCTATCACCTTGGCGCCTTTGGGGGCGTTCACACAGGCGGTGCGGATCATCCGGAACAGCAGTTCGGTGCCGCTTTCGCCGGCAAAAAACTGGCCCGAAGTGGCGTTCATGAAGACGGTCATGTCTTCCTTGGCCTTGTTGATCTTGCCTTGCGTGCCCTGGCCGGCCGGGTTGATGCGGCCCGGATTGTCGGGGATCGCAGCATAGAAGGCCGAGGTCTCCACTACTGATTTCAGCGTCAGCGCGCCGCCGGCGTTTTCAAAGAAGATACGCTCGCCCTGGAACGGGCAGCTGTCCACATGGGCAAAGCGGCTGCGGATGGCCTTGATGAGGGCGGGGTTGTCCTGGATCATGTTGTTGAAATCCTGTCAGAGGTCAGAGCGCGCGGCTCACGATAGTACGGCACAGCTCGGCCACCGCAAGATGGCTTTGCCGGGGGAAGCCGTCGACGCTGTCATCGACGATCCCATGGGTGGAGTTGATGAGGCCATTGGCCACCATGGTGTCCAAGAGCAGGGCCTCGCGTTCGGGGGGGTGCAGCAGCTTGGCATCGCCCGCGCGCACGGCCAAGGCCGCCGAAATCGCGGTGCAGCCCCAGTTGGAGCAGGCGGCGGTGACCAGCACATCACATGAGGTGACCGCACCGATGCCGCCGCCGCAGCCGCATTGGCAGGTATCGCCATAGGGCACATGCGCCTTCACATGGTCCGACACCTTGCCCATGCCGATCTCATTGCCGCCATCGCCGACCGCCACCACCGGGATGCCCCGGACCAAGGCTTCGTCGAACAGAATATCCACCCGCGCCCGGCCCATGCCGTAGTCGATGCCCTTCATCGAGTGGTAGACGCCGTATTCATTGCGCCCCACCCGCTCCGTCGAAAACAAGAGGTCGGGTTCCAGATCGTCCAGCATCTGGACGGCCTGCACCTGGCCTGCTTCGTCCTCGGTGGCATAAGGCAGCATGGCGATGGTGGCGAGGCTCTTGTCCGCGCGCGCAACCACTGCCTGCTCCAGCGAGACCGGGAACAGCCCCGCCGCCTGGCAGGTGTTGCGGATCGCGGGCAGCAGGGTTTCCTCGCACAGCATCACACAGGTGGCATTGCGCGCCAGCACCAGTGCCCGGGCAATCGCCGCCGCGCCGGAGGGTCCGTCATTCTCGCCCAGCTCCGGAGTGATCCAGGCCCGCGACACCGAGCCGGTGGTCAGCACCACGGTGCCGCCTTCGGGCACCGCCATCAGCGCATCGGCGGCAGCGCCCACAAGGGAACCGCCTTCCAGCGCGCGGGCTGCTTCGAACAGGTGTTCAACGCCGCGCTCGCCCATGTCGATATTCACCAGCTGGTCCAGCCGGTTGTCGAGCCGGGTGATCAGATCTTGGTTTGCCATTCACGTCTTCCCATCTTGATTGGCTCGGAGGGTTGCGCCGTCCCGCGGAATGGCGCAGATGCGCCGTCCGTTTTGCCGGAGGCAAACCTTCGGTTTGACGGGGGCGGAACGGCGCAGCCCGGCCTGCAGCCGGGTGTTGGCTATCCTCAAAACCTGCACTTACCCCTCCCCGAACAGCAGGTCTGCAAACCAATCCGCATCGTCCAGATGCGCCGCAACCTCCTTCAGCGCCGCAACCAGGCATTCTGCCACCGCCGCAGCCCCGCCTGCCCGCGCCACAGCGCCAGAGGTCGGCTTCAGCCGGATCGAGACCCGCCCGCCGGGCTGGCCATGGGTGTTGACGGTGACAATACCCTTCGCGCCCAGCATCAGCATGCCCGCGGCGGCGGTGACCTCGGCAGGCACCCGCGCGGCAGAGGGCTTGCCCGCCATCTCCAGCACGATCTCCATCGCGTCTTCTTCGCCGATCTTCGGCCCCAGCGCCGAGCGGCTCACCCGCTCTGTGCCCAATGCCGTTTCCAGCGCCGCAGCCAGGTCCTGGCCGTCCTGCGCTTCCTGGATCAGCAGGTCCGGAGTAAACCCCTGCAGGCTGCGCATGGCGCCCACAGCCACCGGCGCCCGCGCCTCCATCCCCAGTTCGCTGGCCTTGGCCTGCACCGGCACCAGTGCTGCCGGGTCGCCGCAAAGAACCCCGGCGCGCGGCCCCGAAAGCCCCGCTTTGTCGGCATTGGTGATCACCAGATCGGCCCCGAACGAAAGCGACGCGCCGCCGCCATGCAGGACTGGCCGGAACCTGGCGCCATAGGCATCATCCATGAACACCACGCAGCCCGCCGTCTTGCCTGCCGCCGCAGCCGCGCGGATCAGGTCGTCAGGCAGCATCGCCAGCTCGGAGGTGACCGGCGTGATCACCATCAGCGATGGCGCCTCCGCCGCCAGCGCCTGTTCGACACCCGCAAGATCATGAACTTCCTTCACCGCCACATTGGCCAGCCTGGCGCCGCGCGTCACCGAGGCATGGCTGCGGTCGCCTTCAGGCACCAGCGACAGCACCGGCTTGCCGCCTGCATGGGCCAGAACAGTGGCGACGATGCCCGCACTGGTGCGGTTCACCACCGCGGCCGCCTCACTGCCGCTGCCGCCCATATGGTCAATCGCCGCCTGCCGCAGCTCCTCGCCGTAAAGGCCGGGCCCGACCCATTCCTCGCAGAGTTCCGGGAGATCTGCGGGCGTGGCGGGATAGAACCGCAGGTTGCCGGTGCAGATGGCGATCTTTTCGATCCCTTCGCGTTCAACAAAACCCGCCGCGACCCGGCCCGCCTGGGCCAGCCTGCGCACTTCATCAGCCGAGCCTGCCAGCAGAGACCCCCGGGCATAGCCCACGCCCGGGTCGATTACATTGCCGAACCGGTCAACGCTCATGCATCCGCCTCGATGTTGATGGTGACGCACTTGCGGTAAGTATAGGCCTCCAGCGCGCCCTCGATCGAGTATTCGCTGCCCATGCCCGACTGTTTGGTGCCGCCATAGGACATGCCGGGGATCTGGCCGCCGCCCTGGTTCACCTGGATCCAGCCCGCATCGATGGCACGCGTCAGGCGGGTGATCCGGCTGACATCATGGGTAAAGAGGAAGGCCGCCAGCCCGTAGTGGGTGTCGTTGGCCATTTCGATCGCTTCCGCCTCGGTCTCAAACGGGATCGCCACCATGACCGGGCCGAACACCTCTTCGCGGGCGATCCGCCAGCTGTTGTCCACGCCGGTGATAATGGTCGGGTTGGGGCAGAAGCCTTCCGGATCCTCCGCTGGGGTTTCGCCGATCAGGAATTCGGCTCCATGCTCCTCGGCCTCCGCCACAAAGCCGCGGATCTCGCCGTAGCGCTCTGCGTTCACAACCGCGCCCATATCCACATCCGGGTCCAGCGCATCGCCCACTTTCAAGGCCGCGGATTTCTCCGCAACCTTGGGCATCAGCATGTCCCAAATGTCCTTGTGCACAAACAGGCGGGAGCCTGCGGTGCAGCTCTGCCCCTGGCGGGCAAAGCGCATGGCATTGGCGACCTGCTGCGCGGTGGTTTCCAAGCGGCCGTTCTCGATGGCATCGGGGAATACAATCGTGGGGGACTTGCCGCCCAGCTCCAGCGTCAGCTTGGCGATGCGGTCGGCAGTGGCCTTGCCGATCAGCTTGCCCACTTCCGACGAGCCGGTGAAAGAAACCTTGTCGATGCCGGGATGGCTGGCCAGCGCGGCGCCGGCCTCTTCGCCCAACCCTGTCACCACGTTGAACACACCCGGCGGGAACAGCCCGTCCGCCAGCTCGGCCAGCTTCAGGATCGCCAGCGGCGCATCCTCGGCGGGTTTCAGCACCAGGCAGTTGCCGGTGGCGAGCGCCATGGAGATTTTCACCGCGCCGAGCTGAAGCGGCGAGTTCCAGGGGATGATCGCGCCCACAACCCCATGCGGCTCACGGGTGGAATAGCTCAGCAGGCCCGGCCCCAGCGGCAGGGTCTCGCCCTTCTGCTCCACCGCCACGCCGCCGTAGTATTTCAACACGCCCGCCGCGCCCATCGCCTCGCCGCGCGACTGGGTCTTGATCGCATTGCCGCTCTCGGCCGCCAGCACCCGGGCCACCTCCTCGGCATTCTCCTCCAGCCGGCGGCCGAGTTCCGCGAGCAGCTTGCCGCGTTCGGCAGCCGCCAGGGAGCGCCAGGCCGGCAGAGCGGCACGGGCGGCACGGGCAGCCAAATCAACCTCGCGTGCCGTGCCGCGTCCGACCTCGCAGATAGCCGCGCGGCGGGAGGGGTTCTCGACCGCCAGCGTTTCACCGCTTTCAGGCCAGTGCCAGGCGCCGTTGATATAGCTCCCGGCCAGCCCCGCCCCGGGCAGCTTTGGTTGCAGCAGTTCCGCCATTTCCGCCTCCCTCACATCTTCGCCTTGACCACGGCCCAGGCGTCATCCAGCGCGCCCTTGAACCGCTCGGTGGCAATGTCGATTTCATCCTCATTGATGATCAGCGGCGGCATGAAGCTCATCCGGTCGCCGATCGCCCGCAGGTACAACCCGCGGTCATGGGCAAAGTTCTGCACCAATTCGCCCACCTTCCAGGATGGGTCGAACGGCTCCCGCGCACTCGCATCCTTCATCAGCTCAAAGCCGCAGAACAACCCGACGCCGCGGACCTCCGCGACCAGGGGATGATCCGCCATCGCATGGCAGCGGCTGAGGAACCGGTCGCTCACCTTACGCACATGGCCGACCAGATCGATCTCGTCATAGATGTCCAGCGCTTCCAAGCTGACGGCAGCGCCGACCGGATGGCCCGCGTAGGTGTAGCCATGGCCGAAGACACCGACCTCATCCGAGTTCTTCATCATATCGGCATACATATCATCCTTGAACATCAGCGCCGAGACCGGGAAGAAGGCCGCCGACAGCGCCTTGGCGCAGGTCACCATGTCGGGCTTCATGCCCCAGGTTTCCGAGCCCCACATATTGCCGGTGCGCCCGAAGCCGCAGACCACTTCGTCGGCCAGCAGCTTGATGTCGTACTTGCGCAGCACCGCCTGCATCTGCTCCCAGTAGCCCTCCGGCGGCATCAGCGCGCCGCCGCCCGAGATCGCAGGCTCGGCAAAAAACGCCGCAATCGTCTCCGGGCCCTCCGACAGGATCAGCTCCTCGAACCTGGCCGCCATCCGCGCCGAGAACTCTTCTTCGCTCTCGCCGTCGATGTGGAAGCGGTAGTAGTTCGGCAGCTCGGTGTGTTTGAACTCCGGCAGCGGCAGGCCGAACTTCGCGTGCATGTGCGGCTGGCCCGACAAGGACACCGTCGCCACGGTGTTTCCGTGATAGCCGCGCACCCGGCCGATGATCTTGCGCCGCTGCGGCTCGCCGCGCGCGGTGTTGGTGTACCACAACAGCTTGATCGCGGTGTCGTTGGCTTCCGAGCCCGAGCACTGGAACATCGCCCGGGTCATGCCGTTCGGCGCCATCGCCGTCAGCCGTTCGCCCAGCTCTGCCACCTTGGGGTGCGAGCGGTTGTAGAAGGTCGGCGCAAATGGCAGCGTGTTCATCTGCCGCATCGCCGCATTGGCCAGGCGTTCGTTGTGATAGCCCAGCGACACGCAGCCCAGACCCGAAAACCCGTCGATAATCTCGCGGCCCTCGCTGTCATAAATGAATACACCCTTGCCGTGGGTGATCATGGTGGGCCCGTTCTCTGCATGCTGGCGCAGGTTCGACTGCGGGTGCACGTGGTGGGCTTTGTCCTGCTCGATTGAGCGGTTCGCATCGGCGTTCATATTTGCCTCCAAAAGACGTCTTCGCCGCGATTTCACAAGCATCTTGACTGAACATCAATCTCGAAGTTTTCTCTGTTTCGTGAAAACAATTCAGGCAAAGACAGGGAAGCCTCTACGCAAAACGAAAGGCGCCAGAACGCTGCCTGGCGCCTGAATATCACATCCATAGGCTCTCACCTCTTGTCTGCTGCGTCCCTGAGCAATGCAGCGAGGCGGAAGAAACCATGCGCCATCTTGGTATAGGGCGTCAGCAGGAAGAAGGTCAGTACCGCACCCAGATGCAACGGCAGCAGAACCGCAACTGAGCCCGTCCCCGTGGCGGCGTAGAGCAGCAAGCCGCTGAGGGACACGAAGCCCAAAAGCAGGATAAACCCCATTTCCCCGGACTGCATCTGCTTGGCCCCCAAGTCCGGATCAGCCTTCAGCTTGAGCCGGGCCAGTTCGATGCACCCCAGAAAAAGCAGAATACCGCCCGGGACCCCCAGCAGCTTGGGCAGGCTGAACAGCCCATAGGGCGCAGGCCAGTTGAACACATAATGCATGACGGTGCCTGAAGCCGTCGCGCCAAAGCACATCAGAAAACCCAACATCACCGCCTGATGGGCCAAACGGCGGGCGTTGGAGAAACGGTCCTCATCCTCGAAGTTGCAGCCTTGCCCCTGGCCGCCAGACAGGTCTTTCATCCGCGCTGCTCGGCCCAAGGCGTGGCGGATATGGGAGAGGCGGATTTGCCCGCCCCCCACATTGCGCCAATAACCGCGCAGGGAGGCAAACAGCGCCAAGAGCGGCAGCACAAACGCCGGCAAAAAGATTGAGACCATCAGCCCGTGGCTCATCACTGCGTAAAAGCCCTCTCCGCTTTCGGAGCGTAATGCCTGCGCCGCCCAGAACATCGCTGCAAACCCCAGCACCAGTGCAAAGGCCAGCGCGGTGCCGCTGCGCTGGAACAGACGGGCCAAGGGGCCGGGCCAGGCAAAACGCTCCCAGCTGTCGGTGCGCACTTCGGCCAGGATGCCTGGCAAATTCAGATCGAACTCATGCGGCTCGGTGTATTGGCAGGCGTAATAGCAGCCGCGGCAGTTGTGGCAGAGGTTGGCGAATTGGGTGATATCGGCGTCAGCAAAGCTGCGCTGACGCATGATCGCCGGGAAGACCGAACAGTAACCCTCGCAATAGCGGCAAGCATTGCAGATCTCGATCTGGCGGCGGGCTTCGTCGATACGGGTGGACGGCTTGCTATCCATTTGGCTTTGATCAAACATTTTGAGCGGCCTCCCGGCCCGCGATACGGCCAAACACGGTGCCGATGGTCATGCCGAAGCCGGCCAGATAACCCTGGCCCAGGATCGACCCGGCCATGGTCTCGCCCGCAGCCCAGAGGTTTTCCACCGGACCATCCGAACCTTGCACCTGGGCGGTCTCGTCCACCTTGAATCCAAGATAGGTAAAGGTCACACCGGGGCGCAGCGAGTAGCCGTAGAACGGCGGTTCGGTGATCGGACGGGCCCAGTTGGTCTTGGGCGGGGTCAGGCCCTCGGTCGCCAGACTGTCCAGCTCAGTCGGGTGGAAGGTGCCGGGGCGGCAGGCGGCGTTGAAGGCCTCGATGGTTTCAGTGAGCTTCTGCGGATCCAGCCCCAGCTTGCCCGCCAGCTCCGGGATCGTTTCCGCGGTGACCGGCGGGAACACCGAGGGCATGAACAGGTCCTTGGATTTCGCATCAATGATCGAATAGGCCACCTGCTCGGGTTCAGCGGCCACCAGCCGTCCCCAGATCGCATAGCGCTTGGGCCAGACGTCCTCGCCCTCGTTGTAAAACCGTTTGCTGTCCCGGTTCACCACCACCGAAAACGGCACGCAGTCGAGCCGGGTGACAATGCCGCCGTCGAATTTCGGTGCGCGGCCGTCGATGGCCACCGCGTGGCACTGGGTTGGGTCGCCAATGGACTGCACCCCCTGCCCCAGCAGATCAAACAGCACGTCGCCACGGTTGTAAGGCGTGCCGCGGATCAGGAAGTTCTCCGCCTCCGGTCCCCAGGCCTCAACCAGCCGCTCGATATTGCCCTGGAAACCACCGGAAGCCACCACCACCGCAGGCGGGCTGAGGCTGTGGAGTGCGCCGCCATGGGTGAAGTCGATCCTTGTGATCCGTTTGCCGTCCAGTTCGATATGGGTGACTGGCGCCTCATAGAGCACCTCAACCCCCAAAGCCTCCGCGGTGCGGTAATAGGCGTTGACCAGCGCCTTGCCGCCGCCAAGGAAGAAAGCGTTGGTGCGGCTCAGCGACAATGTGCCCGACAGCGAGGGTTGGAACCGCACCCCGTGCGCCTCCATCCAGGGCTGGCTTTCCTGGCTGCCGCGGATCGCCATGCGGGCCAGGTGCTCGTCGGTCTTCCCCTTCGTCACCAGAAGCAGGTCATTGTAATACTCGTCTTCGCCGTAGGTGCCGGTCAGCACCGACAAGGGACCGTCATGCATGCAGCGGAAGTTGCGGGTGTGGCGGGAATTGCCGCCGCGGTAGGGCTTGGGCGCGGCCTCCAGCATCAGAACGCGCTTGCCGGCCTCCGCCGCGGTGATCGCAGCGCAAAGGGCGGCATTGCCGCCGCCCACCACAACGATATCGGGATTGCTCATCATCTGGATTACTTTGGCGCCTTGAACAGGTCCTTGCGAAGGGTCATCAGCGCGCCGGGGTCGATTTTACCCTGGATGATGGTGGTTTCCCCGCTGGCAAGAGCTGCCTTCAGCGCCGGCCCCATTTCACCGGGGCCATCAACCCAGATGCCCTTGCCGCCGCAGAGTTCCGCAAACTTGTCATAGCGCGGCGAGGTGATCTCAGCCCCCAGCAGGCGGCCACCGTAGAACTCCTGCTGATAGGCCTTCTCGGCGCCCCAAGCCTCGTTGTCCAAGACCACGATCACCACCGGCAGCTTATGCTGAATGGCGGTCTGGATCTCGATCATGGTGTAGCCGACAGCGCCGTCGCCCATAATTGCCACCACCGGGCGCTCCCGCGCTGCGGCCTTGGCGCCGATGGCAGCGGCCAGGCCAAAGCCGACCAGGCCGAAATCCAAAGGCGTAATCAGGCTGAGGGGCTCATAATGCGCCAGCCGGTCGGCGGCCTGCAGGCAAGTGTTGCCGGTGTCCAGGGTGACGATAGCGTTTTCCGGAAGTGCCGCGCGGATTTCGCCCAGCGCCCGGCGCGGGTGCATCGGCAGGGTGGCGATCTGCGCTTCCTCCGCGCGTTCCGCAGCAAGGCTCTCCATGTCTGCCTTGAAGCTCGCGCGCCACGCATCCGCCGCCGGTTTCGACGCCGCCGTGGACAGCGCCTCGGCCGTCAGCCTTGCATCGGCCTGCACGGCAATCTCGGCCGGGAAGTAGCGGCCCACGGCGGAGCCGTCGATGTCCACATGGGCGATGAGGGTATCGGCCCCAACATAGTCGTTGCTGTGGAACGTCGAATTGAAGCCCAGCCGCGCGCCCAGCACCACCATCACGTCCGCTTCCTTGGTCAGACGGCTGGCCACCCGGTTGCCGCGCGGGCCGGCCTGGCCTGCAAACCACGGATGCCCATGGCGCATCACGTCGGCATGGCCTGTCGAGGCTACCACCGGCACCTCGAGCGTTTCGGCCAGAGTGGTGAGCGCCTCACGCCCCCTGCCCCATTTGAAACCGCCGCCCGCAAAGATCACCGGGCGCTGTGCGTTCGACAGCAGGGTTGCGATGGCGCTGATGTCTTCCGGCGCCGCAGGTCCCGGGCGGGCGATGTTCACTGGCTTGGGGTCGATGGCGGGCACTTCGTCGGCGAACAGGTCGCGCGGCACGTGCAGCACCACCGGCCCGCGGCGGCCCGAGTTTGCCAGCCGGATCGCGTCCTCCAGCATCGGTGCCAGGCGCGCGGGATCGGTGACCATGACCGAGCGTTTCGAGATCGGTGCAAACAGGGCCACCTGGTCAACTTCCTGAAAGGTGTCCTTGCACTGGTCGGCCCGGGTGATCGCGCCGGCAATCACCACCAGCGGCGAATAGGCCAGCTGCGCCTCGGCCACGGCGGTCACGATATTGACGACCCCGGGACCTGCCTGCGCCCCCAGCACCACGCCGGGCTTCCCCGTCATCCGCGCCCAGGCATCGGCCATATGGCCCGCCGCGCGCTCATCCCGGGCGCCGACATAGGCGATTTCGCCGCCCTCATACATCGCGTCGTAAAGTTCCAGCATCGAACCGCCCAAGAGGCCGAACACAGTGTCGATGCCATTGGCTTGCAGCACACGGTAGACGGCCTCGCCGCCGTTGATTGTGGTCATGTCTTAATCCTCGGATCGGGGCCGCAGGTTCTGCGGGTCAAAGATGGCGTCCGGGTGGACGGTCACGGGAATTTCACGGTTCAGGATCTGAACGGACAGGCCCTCTTGCGGCGTGCCCTTGCGGACAAACAGCCAGCCCAGCGACTTGCCGACAGTGTAGCCGTAGCCGCCCGAGGTGGTCAGACCTACAGGCTGGCCATCCAGCAGCACCGGCTCGCCGCCGTGGATGTCGATCCCGTCCGCGTGAAGCTCGGCATAAAACAGCTCCCACTCCGGATCGCGTGCCAGCAGGGCGTCCTTGCCCTGAAATTCGCGGCCTTCGGCGGCCACAAAACGTTCCAGCCCCACGTCCAGCGGCCCCACATCGGTGGTCAGCTCGCCAGAGGCCCGGAAGGCCTTTTCCATCCGCATCCCGTTGAAGGCATAAGAGCCCAGATCGGTCAAACCGTGTTTATCCCCGGCGGCAAACAGCGCGTCGTAGAGTTCGCCCATACGGTCCAGCGGCGCGTGCAGCTCCCAGCCAAGTTCGCCGACGAAGGAAACGCGCAGGGCGTAGCAAGGAATGCCCGCCACTGTGATTTCCTGTCCTGACAGCCAGGGGAACGCATTGTTCGACAGGTCCGTGTCCGTCAGCTCTGCCATAATCCGGCGCGAGGCCGGGCCGGAGAGCGCCAGCATGCCACAATCGTGGGTGCGATTGACCATCTGCACGTCTTCGCCGTCACGGATGTGCGATTTGATCCAGCCGAAATCCGGGTTGCAGCGGGCAATGGGCGAGCCGGTGAAATAGCGATCCTCAGCGATGCGCCAGATGGTGATCTCGGTTTCAAACCGGCCTTTCTCAGTCAGCAGGTGGTTCAGGCTCATCCGGCCGTCTTTGGCCGGGATCTTGTTGGCCGACAGCCGGTCCAGCAGCTTGCCTGCGTCCTTGCCGGTGATCTCGAACTGGGCAAAGGCGCAGAGGTCGATGACACCTGCCGCTTCACGCGTCGCCTTGGCCTCGGCCATGGCGTTGGCGTGCCAGGGCTGGTGGCCCCAGCCGATCTGCTCTACTTCGCCAACCTCGCCGAAATAGCGCGGGCGTTCCCAGCCAGCCACTTCGCCGAACACCGCACCCTTGGCGGCCAGCCGGTCATAAAGCGGGTGGCGGTTCAGCGGCCGCAGGCTCTCGAACTGTTTGCCTGGACACGGAGTATCATGCCGCCGCATGAACTCGTCCTTGGTGCGCTCGACGATGAAATGATCGGTGGAGAAATTGCCATAGCGTCGCGGGTCCATTCCGCGGGTGTTGATCGGGGTTTCGCCATGTACCATCCAGTCGGCCAGCACCTTGCCCGCACCCCCGCCCCAGGCAAGGCCGATGGAGGAGCCGCAGGACAGCCAGACATTGGGCGCCCCCGACGGCCCCACCAGCATACCGCCATCCGGCGTGTGGGTGATGGCGCCGCGTACCACCCGTTTGATGCCGAGCTCCGCCAGCACCGGCATCTTGTCAAACGCCACCATCAGGAAGTCGCCGATAGAGTCGTAGTCCGCCTCGAACAGCTCATTCTCCGCGGCCCAGGGCGCGCCTTGCGGCATGGTCCAAACCGTGGGGCAGACATGGCCCTCGTAAATGCCGATCAGGCCGGATTTCTGCTCCTGCCGGATGTAGCCGCCATAGGCGTTGTCGCGCATTACCGGCAGTTCGGGGCGGTCCAGGAACTCGGGCACAGTGTCGGTGACCAGATAATGATGCAGGCAGGAGACCGAAGGGATTTTCAGCCCGAACCATTCACCGACCTGGTTGGCGTAGGAGCCCGCGGCAATCACCACATGTTCGGCCAGCACATCGCCTTTTTCCGTGCGCAGCAGCCACATATCGCCCTTGCGCGAGGCGCCCAGCACCTGATTGCGCCGTTCGATCTTCGCCCCCCGCGCCCGGGTGGCGGCGGCCAGCGCCATTGTCACTGAAGACGGGTCGATATGGCCGTCCTCAAAGGTCTGCACCGCCGCCTTGACGTCATCCACCTTGTAGAAGGGATTCACGCGGGCCACCTCTTCCGGGCCAACCAGCTCCATCGGCAGGTCCAAGAGCTTGCCGACGCCCATGATCGACTTCATCCAGTCGACTTCGTCATCGGTGGTCGCGATCCGGAAACCGCCGACCTCATGCCAGCCGATGCTCTGGCCGGTTTCCTTTTCGACCCTCTTATAAGTCTCGATCGAAGTCTTGTTGATCCAGCCCGCCAAGCGGCTGCCCACTGCATGGGCGATCTGGCCCGCCGCGTGCCAGGTGGAACCGGAGGTCAGCTCCGCCTTCTCAAACAGGATGGTGTCGGTCCAGCCGTTCTCCGCCAACTGGAATTGGGCGGCCACGCCCATAATGCCGCCGCCAATGATGGCGACCTGCGTGCTGCGGGGGATGTCAGTCATGTGCAAACGCCTCTTTGGCGGATTTCAGTGACGCCTTGGCGCCATAACGGGTGCAGGCGATTTCGACTTCGAAGCCGGGGACAACGCCCCCTTCAAGAAGCGCCGGGGGCTGTCCGACGGTACCACCGGACGGAAGGTCAATCATCGCCAGTGCAACCGAGCGCCCATAACGGTAACTCCAGGCCGCAGAGGTGATCTGCCCCGCGACATTGCCGCCGAAATAAACCGGCTCGTCATGGATCGGCATCGCCTCCGGGTCGTCAAACAGGATCGAGACGATGCGGCGTACCGGAAGGTGATCCTTCAAGGCTTCTTCGCCCACGAAACCGGTGCCGAAAGCGCAGAAAGCACCCAGCCCGGCTTCCTGCGGCGTTGTTCCCGGCGACAGCTCATGGCCAAAGGCCCGGAAACCGCTTTCGATCCTGAGCGAGCCGCTGGCAAACAGTCCGGCATGGGTGGCACCTGCCGCAACAAGCGCCTCATAGGCGGCCATCGCCATGTCGGCGGGGATGTAGAGCTCATAGCCCTCCTCGCCGGTGAAGCTGAGGCGCCCGGCCCAGCCGCGCGCCAGGCCGATCTCCACGGGGCCAAACTGAAAGCGTTTCAGGTCCGGCACCAGGCTGTTCGAGGTGGCTTGCAGCACCTCGCGCGCCTTGCCCCCAGCGAGGCCGATGATCGCATAACCGCTGGTCACATCGGTGAATTCCACGAGAAACGCGCCTTTGGTCTCGCGCATCCGCTTCAAGTCCCGCACCACTTCGCCGGCGCCGACGATCATCAGATAGCTGTCCGGCCCGTGGCGCTGCACAGTGATGTCGCTTTCCACCCCGCCCTTGCGGTTCAGGATCTGAGTATAGGCGATGCGGCCCTCGGGTATGTCCATCTGCGCCGCGCAGAGGTGGTTGAGGAAAGCACAGGCATCCGGCCCCTGCACCATGATCTTGCCAAAGGCACTTTGGTCCAGGATCGCGGCGCCGGTGCGGCAGGCCTGCACCTCTTTGCCGACCTGTTCACGCCAGGCCGGCGCGCCGAAGGTCAGAGGCAGATGCGCGTCTTCACCGCCGAAATGCACCGCACGCTCCCAGCCGCCGCGGGACTCAAAGCGTGCGCCTGCGGCCACCAGGCCAGCATGGATGGGCGAGCGGCGCTGGCCCCGTGCGGTCTCCATCGAGCGTCCCGGGAACGGGTTGTCGTAATGGCGGCCCAGCACCTCGGGAATGCGGGCCTCCAGCGCGCCAAGTACGTTCATTTCCGGGCTGAAGCGGCGGATGTCGGCCTCGTTCAGCTCCATCGTCGGCTCACCGGCGATGATCCATTCCGCCATCGCCTTGCCCGCGCCGCCGGCCAGCGCGATGCCGGTGGAGTTCATGCCGCCCATCAGGAACAGCCCCGGCACCTCGGGGCTTTCACCCAGCATGAACTGACTGTCGAGGGTGAAGCTTTCGGGGCCATTGAGCAGCATCCGCACCTCGGCCTTTTCTAGTGCCGGGATGCGCCGCAGCGCGTTTTCCATCATCGGCATGAAGTGGTCCCAGTCCTCGTCCAGCAGATCAAACGAGAAATCCTTGGGCAGCCGGTCCAGGGGCAGGCCCTTGGCGTGCGGTTCGAAACAGCCGACCAGCAGCCCCTCGACATCGTCGCGGGCATAGAGGAAGGCATCTTGGTCGTTCAGCGTCGGCAGATGCGCGCCCTTGCCCAACGCCTGCACCTCCTCCAAAGGTTTGGTCAGGATGTAGAAATGCTCGCAGGCGTACAGCGGCATATGAGCGCCCGCCATGGCGGCCACCTCGCGGGACCAGAGGCCGCAGGCGATAACCACCTCATCGGCCTCGATCAGATGATCGCCGACCTCGACGCCAGAGATCCGCCCGCCTTTCTTCTGCAGGCCGGTGACGGCGGTATCCTCAAATATCTGCACACCACGCGCCCGTGCGCCCTTGGACAGTGCCAGCGCAACGTCAGAGGGATTCACACGGCCGTCCGCAGGCGACCAGACCGCACCGATCACATCATCGGTTTCGATCAGCGGCCACAGCTCCTTGGCACGTTTGGCATCCACCACCTCGGCCTCCAGCCCGAAGGCACGGCCCAAGCTGACCTGGCGTTTGATGTTGGTCAGCCGGTCCTGATTGGTGGCCAGCGTCAGGGAGCCGGTCTGGGTCCATCCGGTGGCCTGGCCGGTTTCCACTTCCAGCTCGCCATAAAGGTCGATCGAGTAGTTGATCAGCTTGGTCAGCGTCGCCGAGGGCCGCAGGCGGCGCACCAGACCGGCGGCGTGCCAGGTGGTGCCGGAGGTCAGCTTGGAGCGTTCCAGCACCACGATATCCTTCCGCCCTTCGCGGGCCAGGTGGTAGGCGATGGAACAGCCGATGACGCCGCCGCCGATGATGACGGTGCGGGCGTGGGAAGGGAGGCTCATTGAAGTACTCCGTCACGGATGAGCGCGGAAATCGTGCCGCGGAAATGTTCCACGGCCTCGTCGATCAGATCGGGGGTATGCGGCAGGCCGGTGACGCAGGAGGTGAAGGACATGAAGTCCACCCCCCGCTCCAGCATCCCGTCGCGCAGACCCTTGACGATGGCGGGCGGGGTCTTGCGGATGGCGGCGGCGTCCAGCCCGTCAATCGAGGTGCCGCCGAAATAGATGTGGCAGGTGGAGCTGTCGCCATAGGCCAGCGCCTGCACGTCCTGTTCGCGGAACACGGCGTTGAAACCGTCGCGCAGCCGCGCCGCCATGGCATCGGCATGGGTCTGAACCTCCCCGGTAGAGAGGATCTCCATCGCTTTGATGGCGCCTGCCGCCACCATCGGGGCTGCGTTGAAAGTGCCCTTGTGGCTGACCGGAGGCGACAGGCCGTCGCGGGTCTCGCCCGGGCTCAGCAGGTCCATGATCCCGGCCTTTCCAACCACGGCGCCGCCGGGCAGGCCGCCCGTCACAACCTTGGCAAGCGTGGTCAGGTCCGGCACCACGCCATCGCGGGCCTGGCGTCCGCCGGGCGACCAGCGCAGGCCGGTGATCACCTCATCAAAGATCAGCACATGGCCGCTTTGATCGGCCAGGGCGCGGATCCCCTGCAGGAAACCCTCGGGCAGCGGCACCGAGCCGTAGTTGGCGCCCGAGGCCTCGACAAACACCGTGCCGATCTGCGCATCGCTGTCCAACAATGCGGCGATGGCCTCCAGATCCGGCGGCGCCACAATGGTCAGATCGCTGACCGCCTGCGGCACCCCTAGCGAAGGCGCGGTATTGGCGCCGGGTTTGGCGCCTTTGATCAGCATGTCGTGCCAGCCATGGAAATGGCCATCAATGCGCAGCACCTTGTCCCGGCCTGAATACGCCCGGCCCAGCCGCAACGCCAGCATTGTGGACTCGGTGCCGGATCCGGTGAAGCGCACCCGTTCCGCCGATGGGAACAGGCGGTTCAGCCATTCCGCCCATTCCACCTCCAGCGGGTGGCAGTCGCCGGTATAGGGCATCTGCTGCATCTGAGCGGCGACGGCCCCGGCCACCTCGGGATGGGCATGGCCCAGGATCTGGCTGGCGGCGCCCAGCTTGAAGTCGATATAGCGCTTGCCGTCCGCGTCCCATTTCTCGGCGCCCTTGGCGCGGGTGAAGTAGACCGGATGCGGGGTTTTGTAGCGCAGCTCGTGGCTGACCCCGCCCGGCATGACACGGCCTGCGCGTTCAGCGAGGGATTGGCTGGTGTTCATGCCCGCTCCTAGTGGTTCAAAACGATGGATTTGATGGCGCAATAGGCGCTGAGGCCCGCAAGGCCTTTCTCGCGCCCAATGCCGCTTTCCTTGACGCCGCCGAAGGGAAGGGTATCGCCGCCCTTGAGAAAGCCGTTCACAAACACCTGCCCGGCCTCCGCCCTGCGGGCAAAGCGCATAGCCTGGGTGGTATCCGCGGTGTAGATCCCGGCGACGAGGCCAAAGGCCGTGCCGTTTGCCAGCTCCAGGGCTTCCTCAGGCGACTGGCAGGTCTGCGTCACCAGCACCGGGCCAAAGACCTCCTGCTGAGCAATTTCGGCCTCTGCTGGGACATCGGCAAAGATGGTGGGGGCGAAAAAATTGCCAGCCGACAACTTTTCCGGGAAACTCCGCCGCCCGCCGGTGACGCAAGTCAAGCCTTCCGCATTGGCACGGTCGACAAAACCCTGCACCCGTTCCAGCTGACCTGCCGAGATCAACGGCCCCAGGTCTGGGTCATCCAGCCCATGGCCGATAGTCATTGCCTTGGCCTTGGCAGCCACCTTTTCGACCAGCACGTCATGCACCGGGGCCTCGCAAATCAGCCGCGCGCCGGCCGCGCAGACCTGGCCTGCGTTGAAGAATATTCCACGAGCCACGCCTGCGGCTGCGGCCTCCAGGTCCGCATCCGCCAGAACAACCACCGGGGATTTTCCGCCCAGCTCCAGCGTGGTGCCGGCAACGGGCTTAGAAGCGGATTGCAGGATCTTGCGCCCGGTCGCGGTGGAGCCGGTGAAGGTCACATGCGCCACATCCTTGTGGCTGGCCAGTGCCTCACCGATGTCGCCTGCGCCGGTTACAACGTTGAACACCCCGGCGGGCAGCTCCGCCTCAGTGGCCAGCTCAGCGGTCAGGATTGTGGAAAGCGGCGTCAGCTCTGATGGTTTGGCGACGACTGTGGCACCTGCAGCCAAAGCCGGAGCCGCCCCGCGCGCAAGGGTCGAGACCGGGTAATTCCATGGCAGGATATGCGCCGTCACCCCCACCGGCTCCAGCACAGTAAAGGCGGTCTGGTCCGGGCCCAGCGGGATGGTCTCTCCATTCAGCTTGTCACAGGCGCCGGCATAGAAACGGAAGTAGTCCGCCGCCCGGCCGACGTCGCGTTTTGCCTGGCTGATGGGTTTACCTGCGTTCAGGCTCTCGACGGCAGCCAGCCGGTCAGCATGTTTCTCCAGCAGCTCTGCCAGCCGGAACAGAACCCCAGCCCGGTCTGACGGAGGTGTATCCGCCCAGCGCGGCAGCGCTGCCTTTGCGCTGGCGACGGCTTGCTCCACCTGACCGGTGTCCGCGTCCGAAACCTCGGCAAAACTCTCCCCCAGCGCCGGGTCAATCAAGCTGCGTGCGGCACCCGATCCGGCCTGGCCCGCACCATCAATCCAGCAATGCGGGATAAGGTCCAACTGCCGGGGGTAAAGCGGATGATCCTGCATCACGCCCGCCCGATCTGCCGGCGCGACAGGCAGATGTTGAAGCGCTCGCGCAGTTCCAGGTCCTTGCTGTCCGCGATGTGGTCAGGGAAGTGACCAGCCAGCAGCTCCCGCGCCTTGTCCTTGGCCACGTCGCCGATCGGGCGCGAACCCTGTTCCTCCCACTCCCGCGGGGTTTGGCGGTCGCCGAAGTGCGGGTAGAAGTAGTCCGACTTCATCCGGCTGAAGGTGTGGCGGTGGCCCAGATAATGCCCCTCGCCGCGGCAAACCTCGGCAATCACCTCAGCGCCGATGTTCTCGGCGTTCACCTCCACCCCGCGCAGAGTTCGCAGGATATTGCCGATCATGTCGTTGTCGACCACATAGGCCTCCAGCGACACGCCCAAGAGGCTCGCCTGCATGCCGCAGGCCTGGGTGATCAGGTTGGAGCCGGCATGGGCCGCGGAAGACACCGCCAGGTTCTTTTCGCTGCCGTATTGCGCATCCAGCGTCTTGGAGTCGGTGATGCCGGCAATCGAGGTGACCGGCAGGTTGTAGAACCTCCCCATCTGCGCTGCAGCGGCCATCAGGATCGCCTGCTCGCCGCCGCCTGCGCACATGGAACCGGTGCGCAGATCGGCAATCAGCGGCTTGGCGCCATAGATTGCCGCCACATTCGGGTCAACCAGCCGGGCAAACACAAGGCCCGCAATCGTTTCAGCCACCGCCTGCACCAGCGACCCTGCAATGGTCGCGGGGCTGGTGGCACCGGCCTGGCCCGCCGAAATCAGCTGCACCGGAAAGCCTGCCAGAACCGCAGCCTCCAGCGTGTCCAGCGCCTCCTCGGCGAAACGCATCGGCGGCACCACGTGGCAGACCATCACCGTCAGGAAGGGGCGCGCGCGAAAGGCTTCTTCGGACCCGGCCAGCGCATAGCACATCTCCGCCAGCTGCTGCACGTTCTCAGGCTCGGAGACCGACACCGACACATGCTTGGAGGTGCCCATCAGGCAGGCATAGGCGGTGTTCAGGTCCATATCCGCCACGTTTTCGATGTCGCGGGCAACCACCGAGCGGCTGAAATGGTGAATATTCTCCATCGCGTCGCAGATGCGCGCGGCGTCATAGAGGTCCTGCAGCGTGCCGTCCCGGTAGCGCCCGTCCTCGATGTCAAACACCCCGGGCGCCCCGCCTCCCGAGCTCATGTGCACCCGCGTGCCGGACAGGTCCAGATCATGGCGCGGGTCCTGGCCGTAAAGCACCACGTCGCGGCGGGCTGCCTCCACGGTTTTCAGAACCAGATCGCGCGGAAACAGCAGGCGCTTGTCTTGCGTGTAGCTGCCGCCCGCCGCGCAGACCCTTTCGATCATCGAGGGCGTTGCCTGGCTCAGCCCAAGCGTTTCCAGCAGCGACAGAACCGCCTCGTTGACCTCAACCTCATCCGCATCGCTCAGGGGCCGAAAACGTCCGCCCTCGATACCGCCCCAAACCGGCGGGTTGTCCTCTGCCGGTGCGCTCTCGGCTTCGATCCGGGCTTCCCTGCCGCGGCGGCGTGATCTGGCAGCCATTGTGTTCCCCTGACGGACTTCCTTTGCGCGAAGGCTACGCAGGGGCGGCCTGTTGCACAAAAACAAGTTTCTCTTGCTGCTGATGAGAAAAACTCATTTAACTTCCGCATGGCCAATCTACCTTCCCTCCCCGCCTTGCGCGCATTCGAAGCCGCAGCCCGCCTTGGCAGCTTCCGGGCGGCGGCTGAGGCAATCGGCGTGTCGCCCACCGCCGTCAGCCACCACATCCGCGGGCTTGAGGCCTATCTGAACATTCAGCTGTTCACCCGGGACGGCCGCCAAGTGCATCTGACAGACGAGGGTGCGCGGCTGGCGGATGGTGCCTCCAAGGCGTTCCGGATCCTGGAAGCCACCGTGAATTCCGTGGCCCGCTGGCCGGAAAAAACCACGGTCCGTATCGCACTCGGCCCCAGCTTTGCGACCCGCTGGCTGCTGCCGCGCTTTGCTGATTTCTGTACTGCCTTCCCGGATGTGGAGCTGAAACTGGTGCAGACGCCTTTGCTGGTGTCGCCACAGAATGTGGATGCCGATATCTTCATCACATGGGGCGACGGCCGCTTTCCGGGCATGATCTCAGAGCCGCTGGTCAGCGTTCTGTCCGCCCCGGTGGCCAGCCCTGCGCTGCTTCAGCGGTTGGGGCAGCCGCAGTCGCCCGCGGACCTCAAGATCTATCCGTTGATCCACCAGCGCGATACGTTGGGCTGGAGTGCCTGGTTCATGGAGGCCGGTGTCAGCCTGACCGGCCCCCTGCCTGGCCCGGTCATCGAAGACACCAATGTGGTGCTGCAAGCCGCTGCGGCCGGGCAAGGCATCGTGATGGGATGGATTCCGCTGATCGACACTGATCTGGAAAGCGGGGTTCTGGTGCAGCTGTTCGACACAACCGTCAGCGAAAACCGCGCCTATTACCTGGTCCGGCCTGAAAGCGGCCCGAACGAGGGTATCACCAGCGCCATTTGCGATTGGCTGCTGGCGCAGGCATCCCCGGCTTCGGCTGCCTGACCGGGCTGGTCAGGTCCGGGTCAGCACCGGAAAATGCGCCAGCAGCGAGGCCTTTGCTTCCAGCACATGCGCCCGTGTCAGTTCCGCAGCCCGGCGGGCATCGCCCTCTTCGCAGGCCGCCAGGATTTCCAGATGCTCACGCTCGGCCCGCGCCATGCCGTCGCTCATCACCAGCTGCGCCCGGATATAGCGGTCGATGCGGTCCATCGCCCCGCGCGCTGCCTCGCGGTGGAAACTCAGCACGCTGGCACTGTAAAGCGCACCATGAAACTCCCGGTTCAGGACGCCCCATTCCATCGGGTTCTTGCAGCCGGCAAAGGCCTCGCAGTTCTGCCGCGCCTGCGCCAGCAGCTCCTGCCCCATCCGCGGCACCGCATCACGGATGATCTCCGGCTCCAGCAGCGCGCGGAAGTCGAAGATCTCTGCCGCCTCATCCGCCGATAGCCCGGCTACCACCGCGCCCTTGAACCGCTGGGTTTTGACCAGCCCATATTCCTCCAGCCGCGAGATTGCCTCGCGCACCGGAATACGGCTGGTGTTGAAACGGCGCGCAATCTCCTCCTGCCGGAGCGGCGCGCCCTCCTCCAGCCGCCCGTCAATAATTGCGTGGCGCAGAGCCTCAAACACGGCGGCAGAGGCCGAAGCCGCTTTGGAGATATCAACCGGATCCAGATTCATTGCGCAGGCCTCCTTTGCCACAGGTCTATTGGAACCTGGACGGGCAGAAAAGCGGGCCGAGCCGGAAATTCAGGCAGCCGGCAATGCAGTCACACCTCCAGCGAGACCCACAGCACCCTGGCGTCTTCCTCGCTGACCGACACGCAGCCATGCCCCATACCGCTGTCATAATAGACAGAATCTCCCGGACCCATGCGCAAAGGCCGGTAGTGCTCAGTATAAAGGATCAACTCGCCGCTCAAGACAAACATGAACTCCTCGCCGCGGTGCCGGACCCAATTGTCGAACTCGGTCACATCGCGGGCCTTAATGGTGCTGATATAGGGCACCATGCGCTTGCTGGTCAGCTCACTGCACAAAAGTTCATGATCATAGGTCGAGGTTTCCTTGTGTTCGCCCAGCCCCGTGCGGGTGAAGTCGCGGCGCCCGGTCACACCGCTTTGCCCCGACTGCACAAACAGCTGCGGCGTTTCCAGCTCCAGCGTCTGCATCAGGCGGCGGATGATCTCGAAACTGGGGCGGGTCTGGTTGTTCTCGATCTTCGACAATGTGGACCGGCCGATAGCCGCGGCGCGGGCCGCTTCCTCCAGCGTCAGCCCCTTTTCCTTGCGGGCGTCGCGAATCATTTTTCCAAGGATTTCGCCGTCCGGAGCCTCCATGGCCTCGGGACCCAGCCCTGTTTCCTCTGAGGGAATTGGTTCCATTTGCGTGAATTCTCCTGTGCTGCAAACAGCTTAGCTTTGATACATCTGCGGGTCAAAATTTCCATCACAGTACTTTTTGTTTGCAAGAGGGAAAAAGTTTCCTATAGGAGACGCAACGTCGTATACGGCAGCATACGTGCCGGTCCTGGACCGCATTTCGGAGGAGAAACCAAATGAGCGCTTATGATCTGATCGTGATTGGGGCCGGGCCGGGCGGTTATGTCGCAGCAATCCGGGCTGCGCAGCTGGGCCTGAAGGTGGCTTGCGTCGAAGGCCGCGGCTCTTTGGGCGGCACCTGCCTCAACGTTGGCTGCATCCCCTCCAAGGCCCTGCTGACCTCCTCGGGCAAATATGCCGAACTCTCCCATCTCTCCTCGCATGGCATTTCGGCCGGGGAGGTCAGCCTGGACCTAGGCGCAATGATGGCGCGCAAGGACAAGATTGTCGGCGACCTGACCAAGGGCATCGCCTTCCTGTTCAAGAAGAACGGCGTCGACCACATCGAAGGCTGGGCCAGCATCCCGGCCCCCGGCCAGGTGCAGGTGGGCGGCGACATTTACACTGCAAAGAACATCCTCATCGCCACCGGTTCGGAACCCAGCCTCCTCCCCGGCGTGGAGACCGACGAGGTGGACGTGCTGAGCAGCACCGGTGCGCTGGCTCTAGAAGCCGCGCCAGAGCATCTGGTGGTGATCGGCGCGGGCGTGATCGGGCTTGAACTTGGTCAGGTCTGGTCACGCCTCGGCTCCAAGGTGACGGTTGTGGAATACCTCGACCGCATCCTGCCCGGCATCGATGGCGAAATCGCCAAGCTGTCTCAGCGGGCGCTCAGCAAGCGCGGGCTGAAGTTCCAGCTGGGCCGCGCGCTGAAGACCATTGAAAAAGGCGAGAACGGTTTGACCCTGACCCTCGACCGGGTCGGCAAGGACAAGGAAGAGCAGATCGAAGCCGACAAGGTGCTGGTCGCCATCGGCCGCCGCCCGGTGACGAAAGGCCTGGGCCTGGAAGAGCTCGGCGTCTCCATCAACGCCCGCGGCTTCATCGAAGTGGATGAAACCTTCCAGACCTCCATCCCCGGCATCTTTGCCATCGGCGACTGCGTGCCCGGTCCGATGCTGGCGCACAAAGCCGAAGAGGACGGCGTCGCCTGCGTGGAAATCATGGCCGGCGAGCACGGCCATGTGGATTACAACACCGTGCCCGGCGTGGTCTACACCGACCCCGAGGTCGCCTCGGTGGGTCAGACCGAAGAAGCGCTGAAAGAGGCGGGCACCGACTACATCTCTGGCAAGTTTGCCTTCATGGCCAACTCCCGTGCCCGTTCGATTGGCGAGACCGACGGCGCTGTCAAAGTGCTGGCCAGCCCCGAGGGCAAAATCCTCGGCGCCCATATCTGCGGCGCGCATGGCGGTGATTTAATTGCAGAATTGGTGCTCGCGATGACAAAAGGTGCTACTATCGAGGAGGTTGCACGGACCTGCCACGCGCACCCTGCGATGGGTGAGGCGGTGAAAGAAGCCTGCCTCGATGCGCTTGGCCGTGCCATCCACGCCTGATCTGGAGGGAGCTGCCAGATGACGATCCAGCTAAGACCCCGCCACCCGGAAAAGGCCCACAAGGCCGACAGCGCCATCCCGCGCAAACCGCGGTGGATCCGCAAGAAGAAGATCGAAAGCGCCGAGTATTATGAAACCCGCAAGCTGATGCGGGAGCATGATCTGGCCACCGTCTGCGAAGAGGCCGCCTGCCCCAACATCGGCGAATGCTGGTCCAAACGCCACGCCACCATGATGATCATGGGCGAGGTCTGCACCCGCGGCTGTTCCTTCTGCAACGTGACCACCGGCAGGCCGGACACGCTGGACGCTTTTGAACCGGGCCGGGTTGCGGCGGCGGTCAAGAAACTTGGCCTGCGGCATGTGGTGATCACGAGCGTGGACCGGGATGATCTGGAAGACGGCGGCGCTGAGCACATCGCCCAGACCATCCGCGCCACCCGCCATCAGAACCCCGGCACCACCATTGAGGTGCTGACCCCGGATTTCCTTGGCAAGGGCGCAGCCGCTGATGCGGTATTCGAGGCCGCACCGGACGTTTTCAACCACAACCTGGAGACCGTGCCGCGGCTTTACCCGCGTGTGCGTCCCGGCGCCCGCTACTACACCTCGCTGCGGCTGCTGGACGACGCCAAGCGCGCCAACCCGCAGCTGTTCACCAAGTCCGGCATCATGGTCGGCCTGGGCGAGTCCCTCGACGATGTGCGCCAGGTGATGGACGACCTGCGCGCCGCACAAGTCGATTTCCTGACCGTGGGCCAATACCTGCAGCCCACCCCCAAACATCACCCGATCGACCGCTTCTGGTCGCCGGAAGAATTCGAGCAGTTGGAACAGATCGCCCGCGCAAAAGGGTTCCTGCACGTGTCGGCGACGCCGCTGACCCGTTCATCGTTCCACGCGGATGAAGATTTTGCCGCCCTGAAAGAGGCCCGTCAGATGGCCTTGGCAAAGGGCATTTAACCTTAACGCAAGCGGGAGGAGACCCATGGAAGCGTTAAATACAGCAGTAGGCTGGCTAAATGGTATCGTGTGGGGCGTACCCATGCTCATCATGATACTTGGTGTCGGCTTTTTCCTGCAGGTCGGCCTGAAGTTCATGCCGATTATGAAACTGGGCGTGGGCTTCGGCCTGCTGTTCAAGGGCCGTGAAGGCCAGGGCGAAGGCCAGATCAGCCCCTTCAACGCGCTGATGACGGCTCTGTCGGCCACCATCGGCACCGGGAACATCGCAGGTGTGGCCACCGCGGTCTTCCTCGGCGGCCCTGGTGCGCTGTTCTGGATGTGGATGACCGCGCTGGTCGGCATGGCCACCAAATACTCCGAAGCCGTCTGCGCCGTGAAGTTCCGCGAGCGTGACGAACAAGGCAACTATGTCGGCGGCCCGATGTACTACATCAAGAACGGCCTCGGCGCAAAATGGGCCTGGCTGGGCGTTGCCTTTGCCCTGTTCGGCGCAATCGCAGCCTTCGGCATCGGCAACGGTGTGCAGGCAAACGGCGTGGCGCAGGTTCTGGAAACCAACTTCGGCTTCAACCCCTCGGTCACCGGTATTGTCCTGATGGTTCTGACCGGCGCCGTGATCCTGGGCGGCATCACGCGCATCGGTGCGGTGGCTGGTAAGCTGGTTCCGTTCATGGCGGTCAGCTACATCATCGCCGGCCTGATTGTTCTGGTTATCAATGCCGATGCCATCGGCACCGCAATCGGCCTGGTGTTCACCCATGCCTTCACCCCCTCGGCAGCCGAAGGCGGTTTTGCCGGCGCGGCAGTCTGGGCAGCGATCCGCTTTGGTGTGGCCCGCGGCGTGTTCTCGAACGAAGCGGGCTTGGGTTCCGCTCCGATCGCGCACGCAGCAGCCGAGACCAAGGGTCCGGTCAACCAGGGCCTGATCGCGATGCTGGGCACCTTCATCGACACCATCATCGTGTGCTCGATCACCGGCCTGGCAATCATCGCTTCCGGCGCCTGGACCTCGGGTGAATCCGGTGCGGCGCTGACCTCGCTCGCGTTCGAGACCTCGCTGCCCGGCTTCGGCGGCTACCTGATCGCCATCGCGCTGTCGATCTTCGCCTTCACCACCATCCTGGGCTGGTCCTACTATGGTGAGAAATGCGTCGGCTACCTGCTGGGTGCCAAGGTGCTGATCGGCTACCGCATCCTGTGGATCGTTGCGATCTACTTCGGTGCCACCGCCGACCTCGGCTTCATCTGGCTGCTGGCGGATACGCTGAACGCGATGATGGCCATCCCGAACCTGATCGCCCTGGCCCTGCTGAGCCCGATCGTCTTCAAAGTGACGAAAGAGTTCTTTGCCACTGGCGGCAAATCGGAAGAAGCTGGCACCGCCGCTGAATAACTCCCGCGGAGGGCGCGTTTCCCGCGCCCTCCCCTCCCAAACCCATTCCAATTCAAAGGCTGCACAGGATGACCGACGCACCCAAACGCACCCCGCTTTATGACCTGCACGTCGAGCTTGGCGGCAAAATGGTCGATTTCGCCGGCTGGGAAATGCCGGTGCAATATCCCATGGGCATCATGGGCGAGCACAAGCAGTGCCGCGAGAAGGCCGCGCTGTTTGACGTCTCCCACATGGGCCAGGTGATCCTGCGCGGCGACAACGTGGGCGAGAAGCTGGAAACGCTCTGCCCGCAGGCCTATGCCACCCTGAAAGTGGGCAAGGCGCGCTACGGCTTCTTCACCAATGAGGACGGCGGCATCATGGACGACCTGATCGTCTCCAACGCAGGCGACCACTATTTCGTGGTGGTGAACGCCGCGCTGCGCCACCAGGACATCCCGCACATGCAGGCGAACCTGGACGGCGTCGAAGTGACCGAGATCTTCGACCGCGCGCTGGTTGCCGTGCAGGGCCCCAAGGCCGAGGACGTGGTGGGCGAGCTGTGCCCCGCTGCCCGTGAGCTGAAATTCATGGAAACCACCCTGGCAGACATCGGCGGCGTCGAATGCCGCATCTCGCGCCTCGGCTACACCGGCGAAGACGGCTACGAAATCTCGATCCCGGAAGCGGACGCGATCCGTGTGTCCAAACTGTTCCTGGCCCATGACGACTGCGCGCCCGCAGGCCTCGGCGCCCGCGACAGCCTGCGGCTGGAGGCCGGCCTCTGCCTCTATGGCAACGACATCGACCAGTCGACCTCGCCGATCGAGGCGTCGCTCTCCTGGGCAATCCAGAAGCGCCGCAAGGAAGAAGGCGGCTTCCCCGGTGCCGCCCGCGTCCAGAAGGAACTGGCCGAAGGTGCCGCCAAGAAACTGGTCGGCATCAAGCCCGAAGGCCGCGCCCCGGCCCGCCAGGGTGTGGAAATCCAATGCGCCGAAGGCAATACTATTGGCGCGATTACCTCGGGAAGCTTCGGACCGACCGTCGGCGGCCCCGTCGCCATGGGCTATGTCTCGGCAGGCCACGGCGAGCCGGGCGAAAAAGTGAACCTCATCATCCGCGGCAAGGCGCAGCCGGCTGAGATCGTCGCTCTGCCCTTCGTCACCCAGAACTACAAACGCTAAGACATCATCAGGAGAGTCAAAATGGCCACCTATTACTCCGAAGACCACGAGTGGATCACCGTTGAAGGCGACACCGCCACCCTGGGGATTACCCAGCACGCCGCCGACCAGCTGGGCGAAGTTGTCTTCGTCGAGCAGCGCGAAGCCGGCGACGAGTTCGAAAAAGGCGGCGAGATCGGCGTCATCGAGTTGGTGAAAGCAGCCTCAGAAATCTACGCGCCGCTGGACGGCGAAGTGATCGAGGCAAATGAGGCCCTGGCCGACAACCCCGGCGCCCTGAACGAAAGCCCGGAAGGCGACGCCTGGATTTACAAGATCAAGATCGCAGACGCCTCCCAGCTGGACGATCTGATGGACCTGGACGGCTACAAAGCCCTGATCGGCTAAACCTCCTGCGGATCCGCCGCACGCTGCCCGGATCCGCACTTCATCTGGCTAAAAATATCCCCGCCGGAGGCTCCCGCACTTCCGGCCGGGCGTGACCTTCAAACAGGAGCGCTTGTAAATGGCCTTCAAACTTACCGATTACGAAGCCTATGACTTCGCCAACCGGCGCCACATCGGCCCGTCTCCGCAGGAGATGGCAGGAATGCTGCAGGTGATCGGCTTCAAAACTCTGGACGAGCTGATCGACGCCACCGTGCCGCCCGCCATCCGCCAGAAAGAGGCGCTGGACTGGGGCCCGGCAATGACCGAGCGCGACGCTCTCTTCCACATGAAAGAAGTGGCGTCCAAGAACAAGGTTCTGACCTCGCTGATCGGTCAGGGCTACTATGGCACCACCACCCCGGCGCCGATCCTGCGCAACATCCTGGAAAACCCCGCCTGGTACACCGCCTATACCCCGTATCAGCCGGAAATCTCTCAGGGCCGTCTTGAAGCGCTGCTGAACTACCAGACCATGGTCAGCGACCTGACCGGCCTGGACATCGCCAACGCCTCCCTTCTGGACGAAGCCACTGCTGCGGCCGAAGCCATGTCGATGGCGCACCGCGGCTCGCGGTCCAAGGCCAACAACGCCGCTTTCTTCGTCGACAAAAACTGCCACCCGCAGACCATTGCGGTGATCCAGACCCGTGCCGAGCCCCTGGGCATCGACGTTGTGGTTGCCGATCCGGATGATCTGGATCCGGGTGCCGTCTTTGGCGCCATCTTCCAGTACCCTGGCACCTACGGCCATGTGCGCGATTTCACCAAGGAAATCGAAGCCATCCACGAGCACAAGGGCATCGCCGTTGTCGCCGCTGACATCCTGGCGCTGGCCCTGCTGAAGTCGCCCGGCGAGATGGGTGCGGATATTGCCATCGGCTCCACCCAGCGCTTTGGCGTTCCGATGGGCTATGGCGGCCCGCACGCGGCCTATATGGCGACCACCGACAAGCTGAAGCGCGCCATGCCCGGCCGGATCATCGGTGTGTCCGTCGACGCCCGCGGCAACAAGGCTTACCGCCTCGCGCTGCAGACCCGCGAACAGCACATCCGCCGCGAAAAAGCCAACTCCAACGTCTGTACCGCACAGGCGCTGCTGGCCGTGATCGCGTCGATGTACGCTGTTTATCACGGCCCCGACGGCATCAAGGCAATTGCCCAGTCGGTGCACCGCAAGACCTCGCGCCTGGCTGCTGGGCTGGAAGAGCACGGCTTCAAGGTGCAGCCGGACGTCTTCTTCGACACCATTACTGTTGAAGTCGGCCCGCTGCAGAAGACCGTCATGGAGGCAGCAGTTGCCCGCGGCGTCAACCTGCGCAAGATCGGCGAAGCCCATGTCGGCATCTCACTGGACGAGCAGACCCGCCCGGAAACCATCGAAGCCGTCTGGGGTGCCTTTGGCATCGACAAGAAAGACGACAGCGTTGCCAACCGAGCCTACCGCCTGCCCGACTATGCGCTGCGTGAAAGCGAGTATCTGACCCACCCGATCTTCCACAAGAACCGGGCCGAGGCAGAAATCACCCGCTATATGCGCCGTCTGGCCGACCGCGACCTGGCGCTGGACCGTGCAATGATCCCGCTGGGGTCGTGCACCATGAAGCTGAACGCGACCATCGAAATGATCCCGGTCACCTGGCCGGAATTCGGCAACCTGCACCCCTTCTGCCCGGAAGACCAGGCGCAGGGCTACCACCAGATGATCGACGATCTGAACGACAAGCTTTGCCAGATCACCGGCTATGACGCGATCTCCCAGCAGCCGAACTCCGGCGCCCAGGGCGAATACGCGGGCCTGCTGACGATCCGCAACTACCATGCATCGCGCGGCGACGCGCACCGCAACATCTGCCTGATCCCGACCTCTGCACACGGCACCAACCCGGCGTCGGCGCAGATGGTGGGCTACAAGGTTGTTCCGGTGAAATCGGATGACAGCGGCAACATCGACGTCGCCGACTTCCGCGCCAAGGCCGAGCAGCACAGCGACAACCTCGCGGCTTGCATGATCACCTACCCGTCGACCCACGGCGTGTTCGAGGAAACTGTGCAGGAAGTCTGCCAGATCACTCATGATCACGGCGGCCAGGTCTATATCGACGGCGCCAACATGAACGCCATGGTGGGCCTCGCCCAGCCGGGCAAGATCGGCGGCGACGTCTCGCACCTGAACCTGCACAAGACCTTCTGCATTCCGCATGGCGGCGGCGGCCCCGGCATGGGTCCGATCGGCGTCAAGGCGCACCTGGCTGAACACCTGCCTGGCCACCCGGAATACGGCACCGCCGTAGGCCCGGTTTCGGCGGCTCCGTTCGGCTCGCCCTCGATCCTGCCGGTTTCCTGGGCCTACTGCCTGCTGATGGGAGGCTCCGGCCTGACCCAGGCAACCAAGGTTGCGATCCTGAACGCCAACTACATCGCGGCGCGCCTGAAGGACGGCTACAAGATCCTCTACACTTCGAAAACGGGCCGTGTGGCGCATGAGTGCATCCTGGACACCCGCCCGCTGGCCGATGAAGGCAACGTCACCGTTGACGACATCGCCAAGCGCCTGGTCGACTCGGGCTTCCACGCCCCGACCATGTCCTGGCCGGTGGCCGGCACGCTGATGGTGGAGCCGACCGAATCCGAGCCCAAGGACGAGCTGGACCGCTTCTGCGATGCTATGCTGTCGATCCGGCAGGAGGCCCAGGACGTGATCGACGGCAAGATCGACGCAGAAAACAACCCGCTCAAGCACGCACCGCACACGGTGCGCGACCTGGTGGGTGAATGGGACCGTCCCTACAGCCGCGAGCAGGCCTGCTTCCCGCCGGGCAACCTCGGCGTCGACAAATACTGGCCGGCCGTGAACCGGGTCGACAACGCCTATGGCGACCGTCACCTGATCTGCACCTGCCCGCCGATGTCGGACTACGAAGAAAACGAGGCCTGATCCTTCAGGCCTCCCGCCCCGCCGGGTTTTCCGGCGGGGCACCTCCGCCGCCCCGCGCGGCGCCCCCGCATGACCCGCTCAGAGGAGAGAATGATGTCCCGTCTCGAACCGCTGACCGTGCCAGCTACCCAGCAATCCGCTGACAGCGCGGCACAAGCCCGCTTTCATGATGTTGAAGTCATCCTGCCGCAGACCGAACCGCCCGCCTCGGCCCAGATGATCTGCGATGTGTTCCGCGCCGCCAATGACCTGTTTCCCGACAGCGGCTACCGTATCGGCGTGCGCAACCTGGCCTCGACGATGCGCACAGCGCCCGCAAGCTGGAAACCCCATACCGTGATTTTCCTCGGCGGCATCGCCAGCCGCTGGACGCCCAATGCGGGCGAGAAAGCCAGCCTGCAACGGATCTGCCGCCAGGCGCCGCGCTGCCTGTTTGCCGGCAGCGCCATCTTCCTGCTGCCCGAAACCGGCCTGCAGGCCGAGTTTGAGACCGCTGTCCATTCCAATTTCACCGCTGCCGCTCAGGAAGAGCAGCTCGCCTGCGCGCCCGCCGGCACGCTGACCACCGCCTCCGGCCGCATCAGCACAGCGATCAGCAGCTTTGCCGCCTTGCGCCTGCTGGTGGATTTCCTGCGCAGCGACCGCGGCCCCTTCATCGCCGATGCGGTTTGCGACTACCTCGGCCTCGCCCTGGGTCCTGCAGCGGAGCAATCCAAGGTCTCGCTGCAATTGCGCCAGGCCGCAGGGGGCGACGCGCTGGTGGTCAAGATCCTCGATCTGATGCAGCGCAACATCGAAGAGCCGCTCTTGATCCGCGACATCGCCCAGCAGGCCGGCGTCTCCCCCCGCAAGCTGGAGCGCCGGTTTCAGCAGAAAGCCCGCACCAGCCCGCTGACCGCCTACCGCAAGCTGCGCATCGAAAAGGCGCGCCAGCTCTTGCTGCACACTACTCTGCCGCTGGCCGAAATTGTTGCCGCCACCGGTTTCGGCTCACGCAGCAATCTGACCGAGTGGTTCAAGCGGGAATACAAGACCAGCCCGCAGGCTTTCCGCAAACAATATTACGCTGACCGGAATCTGGCAGCGTCCCCCGCCTGACAAGGGTTCAGTCACATCTAACGAACAAGGCGGCCGTTTGGCCGCCTTTGCTGTTTTTTGCTTGGATATCAGTTTCCTGACCCTTCCTCCCCGTCTCCTGACAGGGTGCCGGGATCGAAAACGTTGCCGAAGCCGGAGCTGCTGCCCTGACTGCTGTCCTGAGGCTGCTGCTCCGCCTCAGCGCCATCATCCTCTTCACCAGACAGGTTGCCGGGGTTGAAGACGCCGCCGAAGCCGGAGTTGTTGCCTGCGGGCTGGGTGGCCTGCGGTGTGGCCTCGCCCTGCTGCTCTTGCTGCTGCAGGCGGCGCTCTTCGCGCTGGCGGCGGAGCTCCTGGATGCGCTCTTCGGTCTCCAGGCGCTTTTGCTCCTGGACATCCGCAATGCATTGCTGCGGGCTGTAGACCGAGGCGGTGCCGACCACCGCAACCGTGGCGCAGGCCACCACCACCAGCGCCACCGCCGCGGCGTTGGAGCTGAGGAAACCGGGCAGCCGCAGCTTGCCGCTTTCCAGCTCTTCCACCGTCGCCTTCTTGCGCGCCGCCGCAACCAGCTCCTTGCGGCGGATCGAGGCCTCGTTGGCAAGGGCGGCAAACACCGTCAGCACCACGATGATGAAGGCCAGGGCCGAGATCGCAGGGGTGATGCCGTAGCGCACCTTCTGCGCCAGCTCGATGGTCAGCGTCGGGTATTCGCCGAAGGTGAAGGTGGTGGTGTTGTAGTTCTCAAAGCTTGCGAGAAACGCCAGCACCGCGGCGGAGGCAATGGCAGGCCGCATGAACGGCAGCAGCACCTTGCGGAAGGCCTGGGCATGGGTGGCGCCCAGATCCAGCGCCGCCTCGGTCAGCGCAATGTCATAGCGCTGCAGGCGGGCCACCAGCACCAGCATGCAATAGCTGGCGATGAAGGTGGACTGGCCGATGATGGTCAGGAACAAACCATTGGACAGCCAGCTGTCCGCCCCCAGCCCCAGCAGCCGGTTGATCCGGTCCCAGAACACCAGGGTCGAGATCCCCAGCACCACGCCGGGAATGAGGATCGGCGCGATGATGATGGTGTAATAGGTGGCGCGCAGCCTGGGCCAGATCTGGGTCAGCATCAAGGCGCCCGCGAGGCCCATCGCCACCGACAGCACCACCGTGCCCGCCCCCACCAGGATCGAGTTCCAGATGCCGTTCAGGATCCGCTCGTCCCGGAACAGGGCCGAGAACCACTCGAACGTCAGGCACTCCCAGGGGGTCATCCGCGGGAACGACGGCGAGTTGAAGGCGGTCGCCGACATGATCACCAGCGGCCCCAGGAGGTAGGCAAAGAAGATTGCCAGGTAGACCCAGAGGCTTACGCGCATAAAGGAGAAGTTCTTCATTTGCCGATATCCCCCATGTTCACTTTGAACAGGCGCATCACCGCCAGAACCAAGAGGATACAGGTGACCAGCAGCACCACCGCATAGGCTGCGCCCTGCGGCCAGTCGGAGTTGTCATTGAACTGCTGATAGATCAGCTGGGTGAACCACAGGGAGGACGGACCGCCGAGGATCTGCGGCGCCGCCAGCGCGCCTGCCGACAGCATGAACACCATGGTGCAGCCCGAGGAGATCCCCGGCTTGGCGTAGGGAATGACCACCCGCTGGTGGATCTTGGCCCAGCTCGCGCCCATGTCGCGCGCCGCCTCGATCTGGTTGCGGTCCAGGCTCTCGATCACATTGTAGATCGGGAAGATCATCAAGAGGATGTAGGCATAGCCCAGGCCCGCATACAGCGCGATGTCATTGCGGATGAAGTCAAAGGGCGTGTCGAAGATGCCAAGGCCGACAAACATGTTATTGAGCACCCCGGTCTCGCCGAAGATGATCCGCAAGGCGAAGGCGCGCAGGATCTCGTTGATCCAGTAGGGGATGATCAGCATCAGCGCGAAGATGCGGATGTGATTGCCCTTGGTCTGGGCCAGGTAATAGGCGATCGGATAGCACAGGATCAGGTTGAAGAGGGTGACGCAGACCGCCGCCACCAGGGTGCGGAAGAACACCTTGAGGTCGACCGCGTTATAGTCCTGGCTGCCGCCTTCGGGGCCGTAGATCAGGTATTTGTAATTCTCCAGCGTATAGACGTCCTTGGGGCCGCCGATCTCCGGCGGCGGCAGGTTGGGACGGAAGGAAAAGTCGAGCATCGACAGCTGCGGCAGGATGATGAGGCCGATGGTCCAAAAGAGGACCAGCCCCAGCATCAGGCTGCCCATGCCGGTGCCGTTGCGTTTGAAGAACTCCCTCAGGAAGCTTGGCATGGCGTGGCCTCCCTCATTCCGCGGCCAGCTCACCGGCCGGCACGATGACGGCATTGTCCGCCGCATATTCCAGGGTGATGGTCTGGCCGGTGTGGTCCTCGAACGACTGGCCCAGATTGGGGATGGAAACCTTCAGCTCCTTGCCGCCCTCGCCTTCCATGAAGATGTTGAAGACATTGCCCTCGAACTCCTCGTGGTTGACGCGTGCGGTCACGAAATGATCGCCGGAGGCCCCCTGGGGCGCCAGCGCAAAAGCCTCGGGCCGGATGAACATCATCGCCTCGTCGCCTTCTTTCATGCGGCCCTGGTTGGCGGAGGAGATCCGCGCCACCAGCTCCCCTGAGCGGTTGGTGGCGATCAGCGCCTCATTGCCCATGACGCGCTTGACACGGCCGCGGAAGACATTGTTTTCGCCGACAAAAGAGGCGGCAAAGGCGGTGGAGGGATCGTTGTAGATGGTCTTGCCATCGGCGATCTGGTCAATCACGCCCGCCTTCATCACCGCGATATTGTCGGACATGGTCAGCGCCTCGCCCTGGTCGTGGGTGATGTAGATGAAGGTGATGCCGACCCGCTGCTGGATCTCCCTGAGCTCGGTGCGCATGTGCTGGCGCAGCTTCAGATCCAGCGCCGACAGCGGCTCATCCAAGAGCAGCACATCCGGCTCGGCGCAAAGCGCCCGCGCGATGGCCACCCGCTGGCGCTGGCCGCCCGACAGCTCGCTCGGCAGCTTGTCGCCCTGGCCGGGCAGCGCGATCATGTCCAACAGCTCATCGGCGCGCTTGCGGCGTTCCTTGGCGCTGGCGCCCTTGATCTCCATCGAGAAGGTGATGTTTTCCCAGATCTTCATCAGCGGAAACAGCGCCAGGTTCTGGAAGATCAGCGCCGTCGGGCGCTTGTTCGGCCCGATGCCTTTCATGTCGTTGCCGCCGATCAGCACCTTGCCGCCGCTCGGCTCCAGAAAGCCGGAGACGGCGCGCAGGATGGTGGTCTTGCCGCAGCCCGACGGCCCCAGGAAGGAGAAGAAGTCCCCTCCGTTGATATTCACATTGGCATCGCGCACGGCGACAAAATCGCCAAAGCGGATCCACAGATTCTCGAGATCAACGCCGACCCCAGCACTCATTTGGCTTCTCCCCAGGGCACAGGTCCCCAATCCGGCGCCGCGCGCCGGCCCCGCAAGGCCTGCTTCCTGTTTTCCGTTCTTTTATGATTGCGCCGCAAATACGCGGCCGGCCCCCGGAAGATCCGCCGGGGGCCGGTTTTGTTCAAACGCTCAGATCAGGCGCTCTTGAACTTGTTGACAAACTCGGTCCGCACATCCGCATACCAGGGCGCCTCGGCCGGCCAGGGGTTCAGATTGGCCAGCGAGCTGCCAGGATAGGCTTCGGCAAAGTTCTTCTTGTAGACATCGCCTGAGAAGCCATCCGCCCCCAGAACCGGCGAGTTATAGCCGTGGCTGTCGATCGCCTTGCCCGCTGGCTCCTGCTCGTAAGCGTAGGAAATGAAGGCGTAAACCTGCTCTTCATTCTGCGCGCCCACGGGCATGGAGATGCCGTCGACCCAGGCCATCGCGCCTTCGACCGGCGCCTGGTAGTGCACCGGCTCGCCTGCGGACTTCAGCGCCAGCGGCGGGCCGTCCCAGGTCTGGCCGACCACAACGCCTTCATTCAGTAGGCCGTTTTTCTGGGTGTCCGCATCGTTCCAGATCAGCTTGATCCGGTTCTTGCGCGCCACACACCAATCGGTGACCTGGCCCCAGACCTTGCGCATGGTTTCCTCGTCGTCATAGGCGGCCCAGATCGAGCCCGGCTCCATCTCGCCCGAGGCTTCCATGTAAAGGCCTGCGCCCAGCATCATCGAATGCGCCCGGCCCATGGTCTTGCCTGCGTTCTCCTCCGACCAGACATCGCCATAAGACGGCGCATCGCCTGCCGGCAGCCATTTGTCGGTCCTGTAGGCGATGCCCTCAGTACCCCAGATATGCGGCAGCCAATGAACGCCCGCGCCTTCAAAGTTCCAGGCATCGGTGCCGATCTTCGCCATCGCCGGGTTCACCGCGTCGATGTTGACCTTGTTCATGTCAAAGGGCTTCAGCAGCTCCAGCGGCCCCCACTGCAGCGAGCGGTTGTTGGTCGGCGACACGATGTCGAAGCCCTGGCCCTTGGTGGCCTTCATCTTGTTGATGATTTCCTCGTTCGAGCCGATGCCGGTGTAATTCACCTTGATCCCGGTCTTGGCTTCAAACCCGGAAATGAACTCCGGCGGCAGGTAGTCCGACCACATCAGGATGTTGATCTCGCCCGAAGACGCCAGCGCGCCTTTCGAATAAAGCGGCGCCGCCAGCGCAGCAGCACCGGCGCTCTTCAGCAGCGTGCGGCGCGAAACGTTCGTCTTTACAGTCATTTGTAATTATCTCCCTTTGGACTGTGATTTGTTGTTCTTGTTGTTCCAACTGTGAAACCTTGCGGATGCTTCCCGGTCTCCTACAGTGACAGTTTCAAAAATTGATAAGGCCAGATTGCCCGCCATTCTGTGCAACATGGTGCCAGTTCCGGCAGAAGGTAAGACTATCCGCAAATTTTGCTCGTGCTTTGAAAACCATCGCTGTGGCTGCAGTGTGCGCCCGTCAGAGCAAGGCGTCAACGTCCCTGCCGCGGGTTCCGGGCAGAGAGCCTCAAAGTTTCCGCCAGGGAAACACAATTTCCCGCGGCTGGTGCATGGTGGTCCGCAGCCATTTGAAAAGACTGGTAGATGCCGGATTTGCCGCCTGCAAAGAGCAGTGCAGAGCCGTCAGGAGGCGCGTGCAGCGTTCTCTGCAGCGGCCGGGGTGGAGCGGTACGGCAGCAGCGCTGCCAGCAGGTCTTGTGCACCGATGACCCCTGCGGGCCGACCCTCACAGGTCACCGAAATGATGGCGTCAGGGCGGCCATTCACCCGCTCGATCACCACCTCCAGAGGATCGTTCCAGTCCACCTCGCCAGTCGCCGGGCTCGCAAGCGTATCCTGCCGTGCGATGGTGCCTGCGCGCAGCACCCGCGCACGGTTGATGTCGCCGACAAAAGCCTCGATGTAGGGATCGGCCGGGGTCATCACGATATGCTGCGGTGCGCCTTGCTGCACCACGGCGCCGTCCTTCAGGATCACCAGGTGATCCGCCAGCTTCAGCGCCTCATCCAGGTCGTGGGTGATAAAGACGATGGTTTTGTGCAGTTCCGTCTGCAACTCCAGCAGCAAATCCTGCATGTCGGTGCGGATCAGCGGGTCCAGGGCCGAGAACGCCTCGTCCATCAAAAGGATGTCGCTGTCTGCCGCCAATGCCCGGGCAATCCCGACGCGCTGCTGCATGCCGCCCGAGAGCTGGCTGGGGTAGCGGCTCTCAAAGCCCTCGAGCCCGACCCGGGCCAGCCACCTGCGGGCTTCCGCCTCGCAGGCCTCCCGCTGAAGCCTTCGGATTTTCAAGGCGGTTGCGGCGTTCTCCAGCACTGTCTTGTGCGGCAGCAGGGCGAATTTCTGAAACACCATCGACATGGCGTTCTGGCGCAAGGCCTGCAGCTCTGCCGCGCCCATCGCCATCACGTCCCGCCCGTCCAGCAGGATCTCTCCGGCGGTGGGCTCGATGAGCCGGTTCAGGTGCCGGATCAGGGTCGATTTGCCAGAGCCCGACAGCCCCATGATCACCGTGATCCCGCCCGCCTGCATGTCGATGCTGATGTCCTGCAGCCCCAGCACATGCTGATGCTGCTCCAAGAGCGCCGTCTTGCCCAGGCCCTGCTCGCGCACCAGCGGCAGCACCTCAGAAGGCCGGGCGCCAAAGATCTTGTAGAGATTGCGTATGCTGATCTTGGGTGTGCTCATCGCCGGCTCCTATTGGCTCTTGCAAGCTGGGTCGATGCGTTGCAGCGCCGCCTTGGAGCAGCGGTCCAGCACCACCGCCAGCAACACGATGCCAAAGCCCGCGACCAGACCGACGCCCAGCTCCAGATTGCGGATGCCGCGCAAGACCAGAACGCCCAGCCCCGGCGCTGAGACCAGCGAGGCAATGACCACCATTGCCAGGCTCATCATGATGGTCTGGTTCACCCCGGCCATAATGTTGGGCAGCGCCAGCGGCAGCTGCACCCCGAACAGTTTCTGCCGCTCGGACATGCCAAAGGCATCAGCTGCCTCGATCACATCACGGTCTACCAGGCGGATGCCCAGATCGGTCAGACGGATCACCGGCACGATGGCATAAAGGATGATGGCAATACCGTAGAGCTTCGGCTCGGTCACCGAGAACAGAAAGATCAACGGGATCAGATAGACAAAACTGGGAAGGGTCTGCAGCATGTCCAAAACCGGCAGCATCACCCTTTGCGTGCGGTCGGAGCGGGACATCAGGATGCCGATGGGCACTCCGAACAACACGCACAATCCGGTGCAGACAAAGATGATCGACAGCGTTTGCAACGCCACATCCAGATGGTCGATCAGCCCGAAGAACAGGAATACCACCGCGACGAACCCGGTCACCGCCCGGCGCCGGGTCGCGGCCCAGGTGGCCCATATCAGCAAGGGGATCAGCACCCACCATGGCACCGCGGCAAAGACATAAAGTGCGGCCTCCAGCAGCCAGGACAACGGCTGGGTCAGCGGATCCAGAACGAATTTCAGCCCGTCCTTCACCGCCAGGAAGGCCGCTTCGACACCTGCGGTCATGTCCCGGGTCTGAGGGATCGCGCCGCAAGCCTCGTGCAAAGTGTCCAGCGACGGAAACGGCAGCGCCTCACCCTTCTCGGCGCTGCCATTTGCCTGGGCCAGCAGCTGCGCCATGCTCATCGGTGTATCGGCAGCGCCGTCGTCGCACCAGCTGCGCAGCCCCAGCCGGTCAATTGCGGTGTCGTAAAATGCCATTACTGCCGTGCCCGTTCCGTCGTCTGCAAAAGGCCCCGCCGCAGCAGGGCCTCTCCAGAGGTCAAATTACTTCAGCAGCGCCGAGACGTTTTCCCGCGCGCCGTCGCTCAGCCAAGCGGGCCAGACGTCCTTGTGGGTGGTCAGGAAATACACCGCCCCCTCCTCGGCCGAGGCGTTGTTGTCCTCCATCCAGGCCAGGATCCCGTTCATCTGCGCATTGGTGAACGTGACCTTGGACATCAGTTCAGCAATCTCCGGCTCGCGCTCCTGGAAGCTGGCGGTGGCCGCGGTCTTCACCGCCGCGCTGGGATAGGCCGAAACTCCGGGCGCGGCGCAGTCCTTGTCGCCGTTGCAGGTGTGGGTCTCCGCGTCGTGCCCGCCCATGTCGACCAGCACCATCGGATATTTGCCCAGCACCGCTGTCGGCGCCCAGTAGAAGCCGAACCAGGGCTTTTCATCCGCATAGGCAGAGGCCAGCGCGGTGGCCAGGGTCTCGCCCGAGCCGTGGTTGAACACCTCGATGCCCTTGCCTTCCAGGCCAATCACCTTGTTCATATTGTCATTGACCGTGCGGCAGCCCCAGCCGTCCGGGCAGTTGTCGAACCGGCCGCCAACCAGCGCCGGATTGGCCAGGATCCCGTCCAGCGTTGCCGCTTCGGGGTTGGCATCCACCACATACTGCGGCACCCACCAGCCCTCGACACCGCCGTCGGACAGCACGTCGGCCAGTTCCACCAGCTTGCCCTCTGCGACCAGCTCGGCATAGGCCGGCGCAGTGTTGACCCATAGCTCGGTCAGCACATCCGGCGTGCCGGTCTCTGCCACCGAGGTCAGCGCAGTCGGCGTCGAGGACGGCACCGTGGTCACCTTGCAGCCGTATCCCTGCTCCATCAGAAACTTCGACACCGAGGTCACCAAATTGGCCGAGGCCCAGTCCATCTGCGTGATGGTCACCTCGCCGCAGCCTTCGGCCCAGGCAGGCACCGCAAAGCCCAAGGCGCATGCGGATGATAACAGCAGTCTTTTCATTCTGATCTCCCTGAAACAGCTGGCGGGGCACCGCGGCCCGGCAGGTTGTCATGGGAGGGAACGCTTCCACATTTCGCGACAGCAGCAGACACAGAACGCACTGCTCCAAGTTTTTGCTATCATTATTCAGAATTTTTGCGAAACCTCATGACGCAGCCCCTTGTCTGTGGAAGAGATGCGCCATGCCAAGCCAAACCGCCCGCAAAGACCTGAGCCTCAAGGGGCTGGAACTGTTTCAGATTACCGCCCGCAAGGGCTCGCTGCAGGACGTCGCCGAGGAGACCGGCCTGTCGGTCAGCACCATCTCGCACCATTTGCGCAATCTTGAGGATCACCTGGGCGTGGAGCTGTTCAACCACAGCCGCCGCCCAATGGTGCTGACCCCCAAGGGCCAGGTCTTCCTGCGCAATATCGATGATGCGCTGCATGCGATCCGCAAGGCCAAGGCGGAAGCCTCAGCCGGCAATATCTCCGAAGCCAGCTACCTGCGGCTTGGCACCATCGAGGATTTCGACAGCGACATCATGCCGGAGCTGGCGGTGTTCCTGTCCTCCAGCATGCCGCGCTGCGATTTTATGTATCACACCGATTCCAGCCACGCGATCCTGGCCATGCTGCGCGACAGGCAACTGGACCTTGGCATCACCACCACTCCGGCCGAGCGCCTGCGCGACCTGCAAGACGCGCCGCTGTTGCGCGACCCATTTGTCGTGGTGCTGCCCAAGGCCGGAGAACACCTGCTGCAGGAGGTCATCGAAGGCAAAAGCAAACTGCCCTTCCTGCGGTTCTCCGGCAGCCTGATCATCGCCCGGCAGATCGAATTGCAGCTGCGCCGCATGGGGCTGTCGCTGCCGCACCGGTTTGAATGCGCCAGCAATCAGACGCTGATGGCGATGGTCGCCGCAGGCGCCGGCTGGACCATTACCACGCCGCTCCTGTTTTCCCGCGCCAAGCGGTTTCAGCCCAAGCTCAAGATGGTCGCCTTCCCTGGCAAAAGCTTCTCGCGCACGCTGGCGATTGTCTCCACCCCGGACTGCTCCCGCTCGATCCTCGATCTGGTGGACAGCCGGATGCGCAACCTGATCACCGACCACGCGATCAAGCCGTTCCACCAGAGCACGCCCTGGCTGGCAGACAGTTTCAAACTGATTTCCTGAACAACAGGTGCCCTATAGGATCTTGAACCGCGCCCGGATCTCCCGGTCCTGCTCTGCCGTCAGATACTCGGGACGGTGGGTCCGCAAGATCTCCTGCGCCTTGGCACGAGCCTGCGCCCAGGCATCCAGCGCGCCTTTCTCGGCCCATGTGCGCGGCTCGTCCCTGTCAGCCAAGGCGGGATAGAAATAATCCCGCTCCATCGCCGCATAGGTATGCTGCCCGCCCAGGAAGTGCCCCTCGCCCAGCACCGCCTCGCAAATCGCTTCGAACCCGAGGTTCTCCTCACTCACCTCAATCCCGCGCAACGCCCGGTAGGTGTGCGAGTGCATCTCGTCATCCAGCACAAACCCCTCGAAACTCGCCCCCAGCAGAGACGCGGTCATGCCCGAGCTTTCATAGATCAGGTTCCCCCCTGCCAGCGCCGCCGCCAGCGACGTCAGCCCCTTCTCCATCCCGTACTGCGCATCAATCGCTTTGGCGTCGGTCATTGAGCAGGCCACGCCCGAGGGCATCCCCAGCCAGTTCGACAGCTGCGCCGAAGCCGCATTCAGCACAGCCGTCTCGCCGCTGCCGCCGGAAAAAGCGCCGGTGCGCAGGTCAATGACCAGCGGCCAGTTGGAAAACACCATCGGAAAGCCCGGCTGGATTGCATGCACCATCACCAGGCTGGCCAGGGTCTCGGCCAGCGACTGCGCCAGGAACCCCGCCAGCGTCGCCGGTGCTGTTGCGCCTGCCTGCGCCGCGGTGATGCAGGACATCGGGATGTTGTGCTTGATGCACTCATAGACAACTTCCACCGCATCCTCGCCATAGCGCATGGGTGAGATCACCGGGCTGATATGCGCCTTGACGAAAGGCCGCTTGGAGAACTCTCCCGGCCCGCCCGCGGCGATATCCAGCATCTCCACAATCGGCGCCACATGCTCAGCCAGGGTGAAGGAGGTTGCCACCGGCTTGGTGGTGTTCTTCAGCAGCGCATAGACCGTGTTCACGTCCAGATCGAAATTGTCCGGCACATCGGTTGCCACGCAGCAGCGGGTGAACCAGCTGACATTGGCCAGTGTATCCTGCAGCCGGGTAAAGTCGTGCAAGTCCTCCAGAGTCGAGGGCCGGTAAAGACCGCTTGCGATATCCAGCGTCTGCACCGCCGCGCCACCGGTGCCGAAATGCACCGCATTGCCGCCCACGGTGATGGAGCGGCTCTCGTCCCGCCCGTGCAGCACAAAGGTCTTGGCCGCCTGGTCAATCACCTGCTCCACCAGCGGCGGCGGAAACAGCAGCCGCCCCGCGCCATTGTCTTGTGCGCCTGCCTTCAGCAGATCCTCATGCAGCCGCGGCGGCACTTCACCCATGCCCAGCTTGGCCAGCAGATCCAGCGCGGTGGAATAAATCCGCTCGCACTCCACTTCTGTCAGCGGCTTGTAAGCGCCGCCGATCTGCCCCGGCGGGCAAGGATCCAGCGCAGGCTTCGCTGCCCGCTGCGCCAGCCGTTCCCGGCGGCCGCCTCTCTTTGCTCGCTGCACTGACATATCACGGCCTCCCGCGGCAATTCTTGCCCCAACTCTTTCCGCCGCAGCCTCTGGCTGGCAATCGCAGCCGCTATCCTCGCAATTCATTGAAATACGTTTTCGAATTTCTGAGAATAAGGCCTGCCCGCATTGCAGCCCCTGCCGCCAAGGCGCTTAGTCACGGCAAATCTGTCCGGAGGCACACTCTATGAAATCGCGCACCAAGGTTGTTGTGATCGGCGGCGGCATCGCCGGCTGCTCCACCCTCTACCACCTCACCCAGGAAGGCTGGAGCGACGTCGTCCTGGTCGAACGCAATGAGCTGACCAGCGGCACTACCTGGCATTCGGCAGCGCAGGTGACCAACTTCGGCATGAACCAGACCATGGTCGGGCTGAAAACCCACTCGATCAACCTGTACAAAAAGCTGGCCGAAGACCCGGAATACCCGATCAACTACCACCACGGCGACGGCGGCATCCGTATGGCCAATACCGAGGCGCAGATGCAGGGCTACCGCCATTTCGCCTCGATGGCGCGCGGCATGGATGTGCATTTCGAAGTGATCGACGCGGCGGAATGCGCCCGCCGCCACCCGCTGATCTCCACCGACAACCTGATTGGGGGCCTATGGGACCCGCTGGATGGCGATATCGACCCGGCGCAACTGTGCCAGGCGCTGGCCTACCACGCGCGCAAGGCTGGCGCCGAGGTTTACCGCAACACGCCGGTGACCGCCCTCACCCAGCACAAGGACGACACCTGGACAGTGCACACGGAACACGGCGATATCGACTGCGACATCGTCGTAAACGCCTGCGGCTACCGGGTGAACGAGGTCGGTGCGATGATGGGAGTCCACCACCCCGTCGCCTCGATGGAGCACCAGTATTTCCTGACCGAGGACATCCCCGGCATTGTCGAAGCAGGCCACCGGATGCCGCTGATCCGCTGCCCGATCTCGGACTACTACTGCCGCCAGGAAAAGAACGGCCTGCTGATCGGCTTCTACGAGCAGGACTGCAAGACCTGGGGCATGGACGGGATCGATCCGAACTTTGTGAACGCGCTCTGCCCTGACGATCTGGAGCGGGTGATGGACGTGCTGGAGGGCGCGTTCGAGCGGATGCCTGCATTGCGCGAGACCGGCATCCGCTCCATCGTGAACGGTCCTATCACCTATACCATCGACGGCGCGCCGCTGATCGGCCCGATCCCAGGCAAACGCAACGCCTTCTGCGCCATCGGCCTGCGCGCGGGTTTGGGCGAAGGCGGCGGCCACGGCTGGCTGCTTGCGCAGATGATCGTGCATGGCGAGGCCTGCTATGACACCTGGTGCCTCGACCCGCGCCGTTTCACGGGCCACACCAATGTGGAATTGACCGCGCTGAAGGCGATCGAGGACTACCAGAACGAGTTCCGCTTCCACTTCCCGCATGAGCACCGCCCGGCCGGCCGCCCGGCCAAGACCACGCCGCTCACCCCCGTGATGGCCGCCGAGGGCGCCGAGTTCACCGTGGTGAACGGCTGGGAACGGGTCGACTACATCAAGCCCTCCCCGGACTTCCATCCCTCGCTCAGCTTCAACTTCGATGAAGCCTTCGACGTGGTCGCGACCGAAGTGAAGAACGTGCAAGACAACGTTGGCCTGGCCGAGGTCAACGGGTTCAACCGCTTCGAGATCACCGGCGCGGACCGGCACAGCTTCCTCGACCGCATGTTCTGCGGCACCGTCACCAAACGCGCGGGCCGTGTCGGGCTCGGATACCTCTTGAACCACCACGGCAGGGTCAAGGGCGAGGCCACCGTCGCCAACCTCCCCGCCTCCGACCGCGGGCCCGAACGCGTCTGGTACGGCTCCGCCGCCGCCAGCGAGTTCCATGACATGGACTGGCTCACCCAGCACATCCGCCCGGATGAGGACGTGCAGATCCGTTCCCTCACCAATGAACAGACCATCCTGGTCCTGGCCGGCCCCCGGGCGCGGGGCGTGCTCTCGGCCTGCGCCCGGGGCGACTGGTCGCGTGATGCCTTCCCCTGGCTGTCGGTGCGTGAATGCTTCATCGGTTTTGCCCCCGCCACCGTGATGGGCGTCAACTTCTCCGGCGAGCTGGCCTATGAAATCCACGTCCCCAATGCCTCGCTCTATGCTGCCTATCTGGCGCTACGGCAGGCGGGGGAGGAATACGACCTCAAACTCTTCGGCGCCCGCGCGGTGGAATCGATGCGGATGGAGAAAGGCTTCCTGCATTGGAAAGCCGATCTGATCACCGAATTCGACCCGTTCGAGACCGGGCTGGAGCGTTTCGTCAAACTGGACAAAGGCGATTTCATTGGCCGCGAGGCCCTGCTGAAGCGCCAGTCCGAAGGCGCCCGCAAAAAGCTGGTCACCCTGCAGGTCGATGCCAGCCACGCCCCCGCCCATGGCGGCGCCTCGCTGATGCAAGGGAACAAGGTCGTGGGCACCGTGACCTCCGGCGACTGGGGGCACCGGGTGGGGATGAACCTGGCCTATGCCTTTGTCGAACCGGAGCTGGCTGTGGAAGGCAGCACCATGCAGCTCGACCTCTGCGGAGGTATGGTTGCGGCAAAGGTCATCGCCCCCTCCCCTTACGACCCTGAATTCGAACTGCTTCGAGGCTGAGGCACCGCCCGGCTTAAAGCCGGGCCGCGCCGACCCGCCCCCATGGGGCGGCGCGATTGCGCCACCCCGCGGGTCTCTGCGGCCCTAGGAACTTCAAGCGAATGCCAGCAAAAGCAAAACGCCCGAGGTAACTCCCGGGCGTCTTCCTTGCATAGGCTCAGCCTCAAATCAGCTGCGGCCCTTCCACGGCACCAGCCAGTTCTCGGCCTTGCGCATCAGGATGTCGATGCCATAGCCGATGATGCCGATCAGCACGATGCCCATGATCACAATGTCGGTCAGCTGGAACTTGGACGCGGCGATGATCATCATGCCCGCCCCCTTCTGCGCGGCAACCAGTTCGGCCGCCACAACCGTGCCCCAGCAAACACCCATGGCAACCCGCGCGCCGGTAAAGATTTCCGGCAGCGAGTTCGGCACGATCACATGCCGCATGATCTGCCATTTGGAGGCGCCCAGCGAATAAGCCGCGTGGATTTTCGAGATGTTCACCCCGGAAACCCCGGCCCGCGCCGCAATTGTCATGATCCAGAGGGCGGCCAGGAACAAGAGCACGATCTTCCCGGTCTCCCAGATGCCGAACCAGATGATCACCAGCGGGATCAGCGCCAGAGGCGGCACCGGCCGCATGAACTCGACAATCGGGTCGAACCAGCCGCGGAACCAGCCGGAAAGGCCCATGGCATAACCCAGCGGAATGCCGACAATTGCCCCAGTCACAAAGCCCGCAATCACCCGCGTAAGCGACCAGCCCAGGTGCTGCCACAGCGAGAAGTTCTGATAGCCGTCCGAGGCGATCTCGAAAAACCGCGCCACCACGGTTTCGGGTGCCGGCAGCCAGATCGGGTTCATCTGCATGCCCTGATGCGGGGTAAAGCTGATCGCACCCTTGCCGGTCAGCGTCACGGTGCCGTCGCCGGTATCCACCGCGCCATCTGCGCCGATGGCCTCGCCATTGATGGCAACGATCTTGGCGCCCGCCTTGCGCTTGGCCTCGTCGTTCTTGTCAAACAGCAGCGTGGTTGACCGCCCGGCCTGCGCCGCCAGCGCGTCATTGCTGGCGAAACCACCGCCGGCCTCGACCTCGAACTTCTCAACGTCCTCGCCAAAGCCGAACACCCGCACGGTCACCTCAGCATCGTCCGTCGCGCCCTCGGCGTTTTCCAGCGTGTAGATAAAGCTGGTCTCACCGGTAAACGGCCCCGGCACGTGGATCGGGATCAGCTTGGAGCCGGTAAACGCCCCCCAGATGATAAAGATCACCAGCACCGAAATGATCGACGCCGCCCGGTCCGGCGTCACTGCGCTTTCATCGCCGAAGGTCACGGTTTTCAGGCTGGTGAAATCCTGCCGGGACTGCATGCCGCGGCGGATCAGATGCACCAGGAAGAAGGCGCCGGCAAACAGCGCGAGGTAGAAGATGAGAACCGTCATGCCACCTGCTCCGTCCGGCCCATGATTTCCTCTTCCATCTCCCAGATCATCGAGAGGATCTCATCCCGGGTCTCGGCAAAGCCTTCGGACTTCTTGACGTCGCGCAGGTCGGCATTCACGCCGCGCTCGGCAAAAGGCAGGTTGTATTCGCGGTGAATACGCCCGGGGCGCGGCGCCATCACGATCAGCCGCTCGCCCAGCAGCAGCGCTTCCTCCACCGAGTGGGTGATCAGGATGATGGTCTTGCCGGTCTCCTTCCAAAGCTTCAGCACCAGACCCTGCATCTTCTCCCGCGTCAGCGCGTCCAGCGCGCCCAGCGGTTCGTCCATCAGAATCACATCCGGCTCATTGGCCAGGCAGCGCGCCAGCGCCACGCGCTGCTGCATGCCGCCCGACAGCTCATAGACCGCCTTTTCCTTGAAGTCCTGCAGCCCGACAATATCCAGCAAGCGGTCTGAGATCTTCTCGCGCTCTGCCTTGGCCATCCCCTTCATCCGGGGGCCGAATTCCACGTTGTCGCGCACGTTCATCCATTCGAACAAGGCGCCCTTCTGGAACACCATGCCGCGTTCGGCATCCGGTCCTTCAACCACATGGCCGTTCAGCTCTACCGCGCCCTCAGTTGGTGCCAGGAACCCGGCCAGGATGTTCAGCAGCGTGGTCTTGCCGCAGCCCGAAGGCCCCAGCACCGACATCAGCTCGCCCGCTTTCAAATTCAGTGAAACGTCTTTCAGCGCCTGGACCGAGCTGCCGTTGGGCAGATCGAAACGCATGGAGACACTCTTGATGTCCAGTCCCGACATCTCTCCCCCTTTTCTTGCTCAGGCCTCTTGCCATGCGCGCTTGCGCAGGCAGGCGGGCCCGTGAACCGCGGATGCAAACGGCCCGGGATCCGGGCCGTTCACAAAATCAAGGAGTTGCAGCTCAGTTCTGAGCGGCTGCCAGCGGCCCGCTGTCAACGGCACCTTCATAGGAGTCCAGCGCCGCTTCGATGCTGCCCGCATTCACGAACACGTCGGCCACACCCTTCATGAAGTTCTGCGCACCGCCGCCCAGCCACTTCTCGGTCAGCTGATCATCCGCAGAGGGGAAGCTGAAAGTGGCAATCGTGGCCGCAGCCTCGTCGACATCCATACCCGCATCCTTGGCGATCACCGGCAGCATCTTGTCGCTATGCTCGCCGGAGTTCCACATGTCGTTGGCATCCGCCGTCACTTTCAAGAACTTGCTCAGCAGTTCGCCTTCTTCGGCGATGAAACCGGCCGGCGCGCTGGTTACGTCGAACACCAGGATGCCCAGCTCTTCCTTCTCGGCGCCGGTCAGCAGCACGTTGCCATGCTCCAGCATCCGCCGCAGGCCGCCACCCCAGCCGCAGACCATGTCCAGGTTGCCTTGGGCAAAGGCCGCTGCGCCGTCCGCCGGCGCCATGTCGACGATCTCCATCGAGCCGACATCAACACCGAAATGCGCCATCTGCGACAAGAACCCGTAATGCGCCGCGGTACCGATCGGCACGCCAACTTTCTTGCCGTTCAGCTCGCCTGCGTTGGTCTTGTCGATTTCCAGCGCCTCGGCCACCACGCAGTTGTCGTTGTCGGAATAGCTGACGGCCACATCCACGGTCTGGATGTCCTGGCCCGCAGAAGTCGCCACAACAAACGGCGGCACGCCCTGGCTGACCGCAATCTGCACATCGCCCGAGGCCATCGCTGCCGACATGGCTGTGCCGGTGTCGAAGGAAACCCAGTTGATCTTGACGCCCAGCTCTTCCTCATAGGTGCCATTGGCCTTGGCAAACTGGAAGGGCATCGGCCATTCAAGGAAATAGGCCACCGTAATCTCATCCAGCGCAGACGCAGAGGTCGCCGAAATTGCGGCAGCGGCGGCACAGGCTGTTGAAAGCAGATACTTCTTGATCATGTTGGATTTCCTCCCAGCTGTATTTCCGGACCCGTTCCGTGCAGGCCTCGGACAAGTATTTTTGCACGCCAAACCATATCCGGGAAGTAATTCCGCAGTAGAATAAAGTTTCTTTTGCGGGCAAAGTAAAACTTAGTTTCGTTTTTTACGGAATGATGACGCTAAACGGGAGGGCCCGCCAGTGCAGAAATCTCTGAGCCTCCGGTGGCTGGAAGTGTTCCAGCTTATCTCGAAGTCCGGGTCAATACAAAAGGTGGCACAAGAAACCGGGCTGTCTATCAGCACCGTCTCCAACCACCTGCGCAGCCTGGAAAGCGCCCTGGGGGTGGATCTGGTGGATCACACCCGCCGTCCGATGGGGCTGACGCCCGCGGGGGTGGTCTTTGCCCGCTACGTCTATGACGGGCTGATGACCCTCAAGCGCGGCGAGGCCGAAATCCGCTCCGGAAGCTGGCAGCATGCCACCGATTTGCGGATGGCTCTGCTGGATGATTTCGACAACGAGGTCGGCCCCGAGCTGTTTCAATTCCTCTCCACCGCCTTGCCCCGCTGCAGCTTCCGACACTACACCCGCCCCAGCCACGAGATCATCGGGAAACTGCAGGAGCAGAAGCTGGACGCAGGCGTCGCCACCCGGCCCGCGGGCCTGCTGCCCGACCTGATCGAATACCCGCTGATGCGCGACCCGTTCATCCTGGTTGTACCGTCGGGTTTCTCCGGCGACGTCAAGGACTTGACCCGGGCCGACGCATCTCTGCCTTTCCTGCGTTACTCCCGCGACCACACCATTGGCAAACAAATCGAAACCCAGCTGAACCGGCTGAAGATCTCGCTGCCCAACCGGTTCGAGCTGGAGTGCAACCAGTCCATCATCGGCCTGGTGTCCGAGGGCAGCGGCTGGACCGTCACCACCGCCGCCAGCTACCACCGCGCCCAGCGCTTTCACGACAAGGTCAAGGTGGTGCGCTTCCCCGGAAAAAGCTTTGCCCGGACCGTGTCGCTGTTCACCACCAACGTCTATCCGGCCGCGACCTCACAGCTGATCCACGAGGCGTTGCAGAAGTCCCTGCGCCACCATTTCACCGATCCGATCAGCGTCCGCTTTCCCTGGCTGGCCGAGGAATTCCGCACCCTTCCGGCCCAGGGCGGCTGACGCACAGCGCGCTTTGGCAATTCGAAACAAACATCCGTGTTTTTCGAAATCACCGGCCTGCGGCTTGACCGTTCGGCCCGCCGGACGCTGTTTTAGGCGCAACCCGCGCCGAGCCCGTGCTTGCACATCCGGCGGCCCCCTAACGGAAATGAGCTGACCCACATGGCAATCACCTACCTCAAACAGGCCCAGCCCCGCCCCGCCGCCGAGAACAGCGGCATCCGCGACACCGTTGCCGTCATGCTCGCCCATATCCAGCGCGAGGGCGAGGATGCCGTGCGCCGCTATGCGGAAACCCTGGACGGCTGGACCGGTCCGATCGTGGTGACCGATGCCCAGCGCCGCGCCGCCTGCAACCGGGTTTCCGATCAGATGAAGGAAGACATTCAGTTCGCCCATGCCAATATCCGCCGCTTTGCCGAGGCGCAGAAGGCCACCATGGGAGAATGCGAGGTCGAGGTGATCCCGGGTCTGATCGCGGGCCAGAAGCAGATCCCGGTCTCCAGTGCGGGCTGCTACGTGCCGGGCGGCCGCTACAGCCATATCGCCAGCGCCCTGATGACCATCACCACCGCCAAGGTGGCCGGCGTGCCCCACATCACCGCCGTCTCCCCCACGCGCCCTGGCACCGGCATTCCCGATGCCATCATCTATGCCATGGATCTCTGCGGTGCCGACCTGATCCTGAACCTGGGCGGGGTGCAGGGCATTGCCGCCATGGCCCAGGGCCTGTTCGGCGCCCAGCCAGCCGACATCCTGGTTGGCCCCGGCAACTCCTACGTGGCGGAGGCCAAGCGGATGCTGTTCGGCAAGGTCGGCATCGACATGTTCGCAGGCCCCACCAATTCACTGGTGATCGCCGACCACACGGCGGACATCGAAACCGTCGCCTGGGACCTGGTCAGCCAGGCCGAGCATGGCGCCGACAGCCCCGTCTGGCTGGTCACCACCAGCGAGAGCCTGGCCAAGGGCGTCATGGCCCGCGCCCAGGCACTGATCGACACCTTGCCGGAACCCAACCTCTCCGCCGCCCACCGCGCCTGGCACGAGCGCGCCGAGGTGATCCTCTGCGGCACCCGCGAGGAAGCCGCGGCAACCGCCGACCGCTACGCACCCGAACATCTGCAGGTACAGGCAAAGGACCTTGACTGGTGGCTGAACCGCCTCACCGCCTATGGCTCCCTGTTCCTGGGCAAGGAAACCACGGTGTCCTTTGGCGACAAAAGCTCCGGTCCCAACCACGTGCTGCCCACCAGCGGCGCCGCGCGCTATACCGGCGGCCTGTCGGTGCACAAGTTCACCAAGACCGTCACCTGGCAGCGCTGCACCGCCGCCGCCTCGCACGAGCTCGCCCAGCGCACCGCGCGCATCAGCAGGATGGAAGGCATGGAAGGGCACGCCATCGCCGCCGAACTGCGCCTGCAGCCAGAGCCGGCCTGACATTTTCAGGCGGCAGCGCGTTCAGGACGGTGTTTCCAATTGCTGGTCAAGGTCGACCGGCCCCAGAACCGCATCATCAGGGATGCCTTCAAACGCGGTGACTGCACCGCCATAGCGCCCAGCAAACTTCGCGGCTTCCTCCGGCGAGGCAAAAGGCACCACTTCCGGCGCCCCCATGCCGCCCGCCACGTTGGATCCCACCACAAAATGCGCCCCCTCCGCGGCAATCCAATTCTTGCTGCCGGGATCTGCCCAACTGGCCGCCGCACCCATGTCGCTGACATAAATCGCAGTGATCTCCGCATCCCGCTCCGGACTTTTCACATAAGCTGCCAAGTCCCGCACCTGGGCAAAGAACAAGGGCGCCGGGAAGCCCTCCAGATGGATCTGCCCCTTGGGGCCGCCGTGCTCTGCCACATTCATCTGGCAAAAGTAGCTCAGCGCAACCTCGGTCAGCTCCACCGGCAAAGGCGGCGCCTTGGCTTCCTCCTCCTGACAGGCAGCAACGGCAAAGACGGCGGCGAGTATCAGGCGTTTCATGGCTCCACCTTCCGGAAAGCGGCACAGGCCAGCAGGAAACCCAGAACAGGCCACAGCAAGAGCGACACCGGCGCAGCCCAGGCAGGCAAGGCGCTGGCAGCCCCCGCCATGCCGCTGGACAAGGCCACGCTTTCCGAGGCTGCCACATTCCAAAGGCGGAACGCATCCGCCGGATTGGCGACCATCACCCAGGGGAAAATCTTCTGGGTAAAGACGCCGCCGCTGTCCATCACCACGGCACCCAGCAGGCCAAGGTCATAGAGCACCACAAACACCAGCCACACGCCCGCCGACAGCCCCGCCGCAGCGGTGGCGCCGCTGGATAGTGCCGACAGCGCATAGCCCAGCACCAGAAACACCGCTCCTAAAAGGATCGAGGTTAGCACCAGCCGCCCCAGCGCCATCAGGCTTTCAGCCCCGGCACCGCCGAACCAGGCGGCGACGGCCCCCGCCGCGCCAAAACCGATGCACATGGCCACCGCCAGGGCCGCCAGATGTGCCATCAGTTTACCCAAGAGGATCTCCGCCCGCCCCGCCGGATAGGCCAGCAGCAGCGCAAGACTGCCGCGGTCCCTGTCCCCTGCAACCGCATCGAACCCCATCATCAGCGCCAGCAGCGGCGCGAGGTAGACCGACAGAGTGGTCATCGAAGCCACGGAGACCGTCAGCATATCCACCCCCAGCGTTCCCGTCGGCGCCGATCCGGCAAAGGACAGTGCCAGCGCAAAGGCCAGCATGATCAGCGTCGCCATGAACAGCCAGCGGTTGCGGCGCAGGATCAGCATCTCGGCACGGGCAATGGCAAAGGCACGTCTCATTTGCGGTCCTCCCCGGAGTAATGGCGATAGAGGTCTTCCAGACGCGGCGGCACCATGTCGATGTCAGCCACCGCCTCGCCCATGGCGGCGATCTTGCGCAATTCCGCCATCTTGTCCTGCGGGCGGCACAGGATCTCGACCGAGGCGCCGTTGATCCGCCGCCCGCCGGTCTCCACCGCAATCCGGTCCGCCTCTGCGCCGTTCGCCTGCACCCTCAGCTTGACCGGCAGCCCGGCCTGCGCCGACAGCCCCGCCAGCGTGTCATCGGCCACCTTCACCCCCTTGCGCAGGATGGCGATGCGGTCAGTACGTGCCTCCACCTCGGTCAGCGCGTGGGAGGCGATCAGAACCGCCGCACCCTGCTCTGCCAGCTCATTGATGATGGCGTAAAGATCCTGGCGCGAGATCGGGTCCAATCCGCTGGTGGGTTCATCCAGCAGCGCCAGTTTAGGGCGCCCCAGCAGCACTTGTGCCAGACCCAGCCGCTGCCGCATGCCCTTGGAATAGGCGCCGATGCGGCGATGCATCGCCTCACCCAGGCCGACCCGCTCCAAGAGGCCGCCGATGTCCGCTCGCTCCCCGGCCAGCCGGGCAAACAGCGACAGCTGCTCATGCCCGGTCAGCGCCGGGTGGAAACTGACCGCCTCAGGCAGGAATGCGGTGGCGGCCCGCGCCACGGCACTGCCGGGCGCTGCGCCGCAAATGCGGATGCTGCCGCCCTCATGCCGGATCAGGCCCAGCACCGCCTTGATCATCGTCGACTTGCCCGCGCCGTTGTGGCCCAGCAGCGCCAGCCGTTCGCCCGGCGCAATGTCCAGGTCGATGCCGTGCAGCACCTGCGTCTTGCCGCGGAACTTGTCCAGCGCGCGGATCTGCAATGGAGAGTTATCCATCCTGTTCAACCTTTCTGGCGGCCCCGGGCCGCTCTGGCCGCATCAGCGGGTGGCTGTCGATCACCCCGCCGGGCAGCAGCGCCGGGAACGCCGATTGCGACCAGCGCACCAGTTGCACCGCCGGCGATCCCATCAGCAGTTTTGCTGCCGGCTGGGTCCACAGCACATGGTCCATGCTGTCGTTGGGGCGGTAGGGCGCATCGGCGATCCCATCTCCGTCCACGTCAAAACCTGCGAAATCGGACCAGTAATTGCCCTGGCCCTCCTCGCTCCATTCCACCCATTTGGTGGAGACGAATTTCACCTGATGCCGGTTGCCGACAAAGGCATTCCCGACCATCCGGTTGCCGTCGCTGCCTGCGGTGAAGTGAATGCCGATACCGCAGCCCTCGAACCAGTTGCCCGAGAAATCATTCTTGTGCGCGTTATAGAGGAAGGTGCATTTGTCCTTGGCGCCCTTCACATAGTTGCCTCGCACCTCGCCCTGGTTGGCATAGTTCAGCATCACCCCATGATCGCGGTCATTCAGCGAAACGTTCCCGGTCACCTTGACCCGTTTGGAGAACATCACCGCATAGCCCAGGTGATTGCCGATCGAGACATTGCCCGAAACCTCGGAATTGTCGGCATACATGTAGTGAACTGCGAACCGCAGGTCGCGGAACGTATTGTTCGTAAACGCATTCTTCTTGGAGCTGTTCACAAAAATCCCGTCGCGGCCAAAGCGGATCTGATTGCCATCCACCACCGCGCCCGGTGCATTCCAGACGTAAACCCCGTTGCCGCGGGCGTTCATATGCCGGTCCTGGCGGCCCTCAATCCGGTTGCCCTGCACCAGGCTGTCCCTGGCGCCGTGAACATCCACGCCGTAAAGGTTGCCTAGCAGCACATTGTTCAAGATCTGCGGCGCCTTTGCCGTCTTGGTCAGCTTGATGCCGCTGTCGATCTCCTGGTGCGAGGAACCGGAGCCGACCACGGTCAGCCCCCGCACCGTCACGCCCGGCCCGGTCACGGTGATCACCGACCCCTTGCCCTGCCCGTCCAGCGTGGCGTGGCCTTGCCCGTCCAGGGTGACAGGCCGGTCCAGCACCAATGTTTCGGCATAATCGCCAGGGGCCAGGCGGAGGGTGTCGCCATCCGCCGCCTGCGCCAGTGTTTCAGCGATGGCCCCTGCCCGGTTGGGCACGTCCCAAGTGGCCGCCCAGGCGGGTGCCAGACAGGTCAAAGCCGCAACCAAGGATATGGGCAGGAGCCGTTTCATGGGTTACGCGCTCCGAGGCTCAACCAGCATCCGGCCGCGCATCTCCATGTGCAGCGCGTGGCAGAACCACTGGCAGTAGTACCAATGCACGCCCGGACGCTCGGCAATGAAGGTGACAGAGGCAGTGGCCATCGGCCCCACTTCCATCGCGATGCCGAAGTTCGACAGGCAGAAGCCGTGGGTCAGGTCGTCGATATCATCCAGGTTGGTGACATAGACGGTGACCTCATCGCCCTGTTTGACGGTGAACTTCTCCAGGCTGAAGTTCGGCGCCTGGCTGGACATATAGACCCGCACCTTGTTGCCGTCGCGCACGATGGTGTCCTGCCAGTCGTCCAGGTCGACCCCATCGGCCTCGGCCTGGGCGCGTGCCTCGGCCCACATCGGGTCGTTGCGGTCCCAGATATTGACCGGGTTCACCTTGGAGCGGTGCACGATGATCGAGTCATGCGGTTCTGCAAAGGTCGGTCCATCATGCACCACCTTCATCTTGTCGCCGGAGATATCGATCAGCTGCTCGTTCTCGGGCTTCAGGGGGCCCACGTTCAGGAACCGGTCCTTGGAGAACTTGTTCATCGAGATCAGCCACTTGCCGTCCGCTTCAGAGGTTTCCCCCATCGAGGTGGAGTTGTGGCCCGGCTGATATTGCACATCCAGCTTGTCGAGGATCGGGTCCACATCGGCACCAGCATAGGCCTCAATCGCCTTGGCGATGTCCCATTTCACCACCTGGCTGTCGAGGAACAGCGTGGTATAGGCATAGCCGCGGTTGTCAAAGGCGGTGTGGAGCGGGCCAAGGCCCAGCTGCGGTTCCGCCACGATGGCCGAACGCGGATCGGCATCCGCATCAAACAGCGCGTCCAGCTTCTCGACGTCGATGACTGAGACGGTCGGCGACAGCTTGCCGTTGACGCAGACGTGTTTTTTATCCGGCGCGGTGTTGATGCCGTGCGGCGAGTTCGGGATCGGGATGTAGCGGGTCAGCTTGCCCGGCGCGTCCTTGCGGCCGTCCACCACCTTGGCGCCGTTCAGCTCCTGGTACTCGCCGGCCTCAATGGCGGCTTCAATGGCTGCAATGTTGAAGACAACGACATGGTCCAGCTCGTTCTCGGTCATCTCGGCCAGGGTCATGCCCATTTCCGAGTTGTAGGAGGTCGAATAGGCGTATTTGCCCTGATAGTCGCAGTCGGTGTTGTCCAGGTTGCCCGAGACGATCACCTGCCAGGCGACTTCCATAGTGTCGCCGTCGATGGCGGAGAAGATGTTCACGTATTGCGACGGATCATCCAGGACCTGGCCGTCGTTGATCAGCGGCGCCTCGTGCTCACCATTGGCAAAGACATAGCCGGTGCGCGGGAATTTCTGCGGGCGCAGGCCGTGGATGTCCTTGGCATTGGGGATCTCGATGATCTTGTCGCATTTCATCACGTCGCAGCGCACCCGGGCGACGCGGGTGTTGGCCTTGTCGTTCATAAAGATATAGCGGCCGTCATAGGTGCCGTCGGTGAACGACATATGCGGGTGGTGCAGGTCGCCGTTGTCATAGGTTTCCTTGCCGTTGGCAGCCAGGAATTCCTTGGTGTCCGGCAGCAGGCCCTCGGTCAGGATCTTTTTCGACTCATTGGTCTGGCCCCAGCCGGTTGCCGAGCAGCGGTTGAACACCGGGATCCGCATCAGCTCACGCATGGACGGAACACCCAGAATGCGCAGCTCGCCGGTCTGGCCCGAGGACCAGAAACCGTAGTATTCATCCAGCTCGCCCGGCGCCAGGTTGACGCCTTCCGCAGCCTGCGCAGGCCTGGCGCCCAGCAGCGCGGAACCCGCACCAGTGGCGGCCAGCACGGCACCGGAGGCGGTTGCCCCCAGCAGCCCGCGGCGGGTGACTGGCAGTTTGTTTTTCAGATCATCAGACATGGCGTCCTCCTTCAGGAAACTTTTGTCCTGTTCGCGTTGGGGTGGTTTGCCGGGGGCCGGCCCAGAGCGATGTCCGGCGCGGGGCTCCCGGTTTTGGCCCGGCGTTTCAGCTGTTTGATCACAACCGGGCATTTGGTTTCGGATTGGTACAGAACCTGGCAGTGCAGGCAGTTCACGCATTCGTTCGGGTTGATCTCACCGGTGGGGTGAATGGCCTGAACGGGGCACTCATTGGCACAGGTCTGGCAGGGGTGGCCGCATTCGTGGTAGCGCTTTAGCCAGTCGAACATCCGCACCCGTGCCGGGATCGCCAGCGCCGCGCCCAGCGGGCACAAATATCGGCAGTAGAAACGTTCGATGAACAACCCGGCCAACAGCAGAACCGCGGCAAAGATCACAAACGGCCAGTCGCGTACAAACTTCAGGATGATTGCAGTCTTGAACGGCTCCACCTCGGCATAGGTTTCCGCCAGCGGGATCGAGACCATCGACAATCCGAACAACCCGAGGAAAATCATGTATTTCGCTGGCCAAAGCCGCTCGTGCAGGCCCCAGGGCAGGGTGATCTGCGGCACCTTGAAGGCACGGGCGATCTTGTTGGTCAGCTCCTGCAGCGCACCAAACGGACACAACCAGCCGCAATAGGCACCGCGGCCCCAAAACAGCAGCGCCGCCGCCACCGCAAACCATTGGATAAACACCAGCGGGTCCAGCAGGAACGCATCCCAGGAGAAGCCGCTGCGCAGACTGCCAGCAAGCGCCATCAGGTTCACCACGCTCAGCTGCGCATTGGCGTACCAGCCCAGAAACACCAACGTCACGGTCAGATAACCGATGCGGAACCAATAGAAGGTGCGCGCGTTCACTGTCGCCTGGAACTGGAAGAAGAACACCCCCGTCAGCACCAGCAGCATCACGCCCAAAACGCCGATCTCAAAAGTGCGGTCTTTCCAGATCCGCTGCCACAGCGCCGCCTTGGCAGCCGCCTCATCCGTGGCATCCTCCACCACCTTGGGCGCAGGCGCAGCGGGCAGCAGATACTGCTCCGGCAGCGTGTAGCCCAGGTCAAAGGTCAGGAACGACCGCTCCAGCGCCCCCACGGCCCGCTGCACCAAGAGCTGTAGACGGAACGCCTCCGCCGGATCAAACTCCGCATCCGCCGGGATCTTGAACAGATCCATCTCGGTGAAGCTGGGGCTATCGTCCGTGGCCAGCGCGCCCAGCCGCTTGTGCTGCTTATCAAAGAACCGCACCGAGGCATCGCCCTGGATCAGCTGGATCCGGTCAAAGATTCCGCCGCGCACATAGCCAGAGCCCTTGAAGCTGTAGCTGCCGCGCCCCAGCACCAGGATGGCCTGCTCGCCCTCCTGCAGCCAGGTCTGCAGGTTCTTGTATTCCGCCTCGCCCAGAAGCGACTTGCCGATCGAGGGCACCGAGACCAGTGCCACATGCATGTCGATAAAGGTATCGCCGGGCTCACCCGCCTCAGGCCGCTTGATCGCGCGTTGGTCACCAGTGGCCTCGAAGGCTGCATTGATCTGCCCCACGTCCAGCGTCATCCGCCGCACCGAGCCGTCGCCTGCCAGCGTGGTCCAGTCCAGCACCTCCTCACGGGCCATGTCGACGTCCCGCTTCGGCCCGTCCGGCTGCACCGGTGACAAGCCGCCCAGACCCAGCGCCCGGGCCACCTTGATCCCTGCCCGCACCAGGCTGTCGTCGATCACCATGATGGTGACCGTCGCGCCCGAGATAATGTCGAGGTCATGCGCATCGCCGCCCGCCGCCGCCTCGGCCTTCAGGTCCAGCCCGGCATAGCCTTCGGTCAGCTTGACCATTTTCGAGTTGGGAATGCCAATCAGCACAATCGGCTCGGAGTGCTTGACCAGCTTCACGCCGGTCAGCACTGCCTCGGTATCAATCGCCGCCACCACATGGATCGGTTTGCCGCTGTATCCAGTGGTGCCGACGAAATCAGAGGTCAGGAATGCATAGGCGACGGTCTCGCCGCCTTTCAGCACTGGCGCCACCGGCACATCGCTGCGCACCGGGCCAAAACCCTCGGCGCCGGGCACCAGGTCGGCAGGGGTCAGCTCTGTCAGGAATGAGTTGAGGCTGTCGGCCTCAGCCGCCGCGGCAAAAAGGGCGGCAATAGTCATCACAAGGGCTGTCAGCCAGCCCCGGAAGGCGCGTGTCAGACCCATGGCGCCTCTCCTCTTTCTTGAGTGGCTGCCACGGACGCGCGCAAGGCGCGTTCGGATTCTATCTTTGCCGCCAGCGGAGGCCCGCGGCCGTCATGCCAGTATTGCGCCGGATTCGGCGGCACCGCGGTGCCGGCAGGCAGCAGCACGGCGCAATCCGCCGCCCGGCTGCTGCCGGAGGAAGGAAGGATTGCCGGCCCAGCCCCGTTTTCAGCCGCGCACAATGCGCAAGTGCTGCATTTGGGGCAATCCTGCCCGTCTTCGCTGTCCCCGGTGGCAACCTGGATTTCAACAGCACCGAATTCGCCGCAAATCTCGATCCATTCGCCGCCGACCGCCGCCTGCCCCGCACCGGGGAATGCCACCTGCAAGACCAGCATGAAGATTGCGCACAGCCCCGCCAGCCGCCGGAAAAGCCCGGCGCCGCAGACGGCAGGTATGAAAGGAGTGCGCGGCATCTGTTACAAGATTCTCTTGCTTCATTCGCCGCTGACACTACTGGGAACCGGCGTGCCGCAATTTGATATATGTCAGATGTTTTTGAAATTTCCGGCCCGTTTTCAATGGGCCAGACAGCTTCCGGACTGCCGCTTCAACCTCGCTCAAACCGCCGGAATACCAGGGCAATCACGCCTGCGATCACCATATAGACCAGCGCCAGCAGCAACAGCGGCTCGTAGACGATAAATGTATCCGCCCGCACCCGGGACGAGACCGCATAGATCTCCACCACCGTGATCGTCGCCACCAGCGGTGTCGCCTTCAGCTGCAAGATGGTTTCGCCGCCCAAGGTCGGCAGCACATTGCGCACCGCCTGCGGCAGCCAGATCCGGCGGAACATGGTGAAACGCGGCATGCCAAAGGACTTCGCCGCCTCCAGCTGGCCTTTGGCCACGCCGGAAAACGCCCCCCGCATCACCTCACCCTCATAGCCCGCATAGGACAGCGTAAGCGCCAGCACCGCATAGGGCCAGGCCTGGCGCAGGTATGGCCACAACTCGGACGAGCGGATCCAGGGGAACTGTGGAAACAGCGAACCCAGCCCGTAGTAGAGCAGCCAGATCTGCAACAGCAGCGGCGTGCCGCGGATGATGGTGCAAAAGGTGCGCGCAGGGATCGATAGATACCAGGGCCCCACCGCCTGCGCCAAACCCAGCGGCACCGCCAGCAGAAACCCAAGGAAGGTCGAGACCGCCAGGATCCACACCGTGGCCCACAGCCCCTCCAGCGCCAAGGGCGCGTATTTCGGGATCCAGTCCCAGCGCAGCGAGACTGCGCACCAGATCACAATGCCAGCAAAGACCAGCATCATCACAATGCGGTGCGGCTGCATGAGTTCTTTCACGGGGATCATGCCGTGCCCCCCTTCAGAGAGGGCTGGCCGCGGCGTGCCCATTTCTCGACCCGGGCAAAAACCGCGCCAGAGCACAGGGTCACCATCAGATACAGGAACCCGGCCGCCAGGAAGAAGGTGAAATAGGCCCGCGTGCTGCTTGCCGCCTGGCGGGTCTCGAGCGTCAGTTCATTGAAACCGACCACCGCCAACAGCGCCGTGTCCTTGGTGGCGATCAGCCACAGGTTCGCCAGACCCGGCACCGCAAAGCTCATCATCGCCGGGATCGTTACCCGCCGCATGATCATGAAGGCCGGCATACCATAGGATTTTGCCGCCTCGATCTGCCCCGCTGGCACCGCCTTGATGGCACCGCGCAGCACTTCGGTGGCATAGGCCCCCTGCACCACGCCCAAGACCCAAATGCCGGCCGCAACACCGTTGATTTCAACCCGGCCGCCGCCCATCGCGGCAGAGATCTTGTTGATGATATCGCTGCCCACGTAATAGAGGATCAGGATCAGCACCAGTTCCGGCACCGCCCGGATCACCGTGGTGTAGATGGCGAGAAGATCACGCGTGACCTTCCCGCCATACAGTTTGCCATAGGCCCCGAACAGCCCGATCACCAGCCCCAGCCCAAAGGCGCCAAAGGCAATTTGCAGCGAGTTGGCAAGCCCACGCAGCAGGTTGCCTCCCCAGCCCGACAGCGACAGCAGTTCTGCGCTGGCGCCGAGCCCCAGTAATTCAAGCAGTCCGGTCACGGCAGCACCTTAGTAGATGCTGGTGGTGAAGTATTTGGCGGTGATCTTCTCATGGGTGCCATCCGCCAGGATCGCCGCGATACCCTTGTTCAGCGCCTCGCGCAGCGTGTCGTCACCCTTGCGCACGCCGGCACCCACACCACGGCCCAGGATCGCCGGGTCGTCCGCAACTGCACCCTTGATCTCGCAGCAGCTGCCGGTGTCGGAATTCACGAAATCCGCCATCGCGATGCTGTCCGCCTGGGTGGCGTCAATGCGGCCCGCAAACAGATCCTGGTTGGCCTCATCCTGGGTCTGATAGACCTTCAGTTCAGCGCCGGTGAAATGCGCCTGCGCATAGGCCTGGTGGGTGGTCGAGGCCTGAATGCCAAGGATCTTGCCCGTCAGCGAGTCCGGCGTTGCCTCAATATCCATCGACTTGTCCGCCACGATCACCGCCGGGGTGTTGTAATAAGCGTCCGAGAAGTCGATGGTCTTCAGCCGCTCCTCGGTGATCGACATCGATGCCATGATGGCGTCGATCTGCTGGCCGGTCAGCGACGGAATAATGCCATCCCAGGCCACCGGCGTGATCACGCAGTCCAGCTCCGCCGCGGCGCAGACCGCATTGATCACTTCGATCTCCCAGCCGGCCCAGTTGCCCGAACTGTCGAGCGAGGAAAACGGCGGGTAGGGCTCGGCGGCGATGCCGATCTTGACCTGTTCCGCGGCAGCGGCGCCAGCAGTCAGGGCGGCAGCTGCGGTGGCCGCAGCAAGCAATGCTTTCAGTTTCATGTGGTTCTCTCCCTATTGATTTTATTGGGTTCTTGGTATGTCAGCCGACCGAGCTCAGAAATTGCTTCAGCCGTTCTGATTGCGGATTGCCAAAGACCTCGGCAGGCGGTCCCTGCTCTTCGATGCGGCCCTGGTAAAGGTAGACAACATGGTTCGCGACTTCGCGCGCGAACTTCATTTCGTGGGTGACCAGCAGCATGGTGCGCCCTTCGGCGGCCAGGTCACGGATCACCGTCAGCACCTCGCCCACCAGCTCCGGGTCCAGCGCCGAGGTCGGCTCATCAAACAGCATCGCCGACGGATCCACAGCCAAAGCGCGCGCAATCGCCGCCCGCTGCTGCTGGCCGCCGGACAGATAGGCCGGAAAGGTATCCTCCTTGCCGCCCAGCCCCACCCGGTTCAGCAGCTCATGGGCGCGTTCAACCGCCTGCGCTTTCGGTACCTTCAGCACATGCACCGGCACCTCGATCACATTCTCCAAAAGCGTCCGGTGGGTCCACAGGTTGAACTGCTGAAACACCATCGCCAGCTTGGTGCGGATACGTTCGATCTGCTTCTGATTGGCCGGGCTGCCGTCGCTCCGCATCGCCACGTCCTCGCCGCCGATCACAATCCTGCCCGAGCTTGGTGTTTCCAGAAAGTTGATGCAGCGCAGCATGGTCGACTTGCCCGACCCCGAGCCGCCGATGATCGCAACCACATCGCCCTGATGTGCGGTCAGGTCCACGCCTTTCAGCACCTCCAGATTGCCAAAGGACTTGTGCAAGCCCTCCACCCGGATCGCCTCCCGGCGCGCTTCCGGCTCCTGAACTGATGCGGCGGCTGCGGCTGTGTCCATTGTTGCGTCACCTCGAATTTTCCGATTGCAGTAAGCCGCGATCCCAGTAATTATGCAAGTGTATAATTTCTTCATCGGGCGAAAAGGGAGCTAACGTGAGCGAGGAGCGCAAAAAATTCAAACGCGAGTTTGCCGAATCCCGGCAGGAAGCGCTGATTCTCGCCACGCTCGAACTGGTGGCCGAGAAAGGCGTGCGCGGTGCCACGGTGCGGGGAATCGCCGAACGCGCCGATGTGACCCAGGGCCTGATCCGCCACTATTTCAGCTCCAAGGAAGAGCTGATCATCGCCGCCTACGAGCACCACATGAACCAGATGACGGACGACACCTTTGCTCCCGGCGCGGCAGAGGGCACCGCCCGCGGACGGCTCCGCGCGTTTGTCGACGGCTCGCTGACACCGCCGGTGGTCGACCCGCGCTCGCTGGCGCTCTGGGCCAGCTTTCTGAACAAGGTGCAGAACGACGCGCAGATGAAGGCCACGCACGAACGCACCTACGCCTATTTCCGCGACCAGCTTGAGGGCCTGATCAAGGCCGCGCTGGAAGAGGCCGGCCGCCCGGCGCCCCCTGCCCGGCTGCGCCAGCTGGCGATTGCCTGCAACGCTGTGATCGACGGGCTGTGGCTGGAGGGCGGCGCCCTGCCGGATGCTTTTACGCCCGGCGAACTGGTTGAAATCGGACGGCAATCCGTTGCCGCCATCGTTGAATTGGATCTAACGCAGGAGGCTGAAACCTGATGAGGCTGACAGCAATCACCGAACGTCTGGCCGGATTGGGCGGCGGCAAATGGGAAGTGCACCTGAAGGCGCGCGAACGGGCCGAGGCTGGTGCGGACCTGGTCGAGATGACCATCGGCGAGCCCGACGTGCCCGCCCCGCAGGAACTGCTCGACGCAGCCGCGCACGCTCTGCAATCGGGCCGCACCTGCTATTCCAACGGCCGCGGCGAAGCCGGGTTGTGCGCCGCCCTGGCCGAGGCCTACACCGCCAGCCGCGGCCGCGCCTTCACGCCGGAAAACATCCTCTGCTTTCCGGGCACCCAGACGTCGCTTTATGCCGTCATGCAAGGCGTCGCCGAGCCAGGCACCGAGGTGCTGGTGGGCGACCCGATGTATGCCACCTACGAGGGCGTGATCCGCGCCGCCGGGGCGGAGCCCGCTCCGGTGCCGCTGCGCCCCGAGGCCGGCTTCCGCATGCAGGCCGCCGATATTGCCGAACGCATCACTCCGCAGAGCCGCGCCATCCTGCTCACCACTCCACACAACCCCACCGGCGCCATCCTGACGGCGCAGGACCTGCGGGAAATCGGCGAGTTGGCCATCCAGCACGATCTCTGGATCATCTCGGACGAAGTCTATGAGCATCTTGTGTTCGAAGGCGCCGGGTTTGTCTCGCCGCTCTCCGACCCGGCCCTGGCGGACCGGGTGATCGCGGTCTCCTCAATCTCCAAATCCCACGCCGCCCCGGGTTTCCGCAGCGGCTGGTGCGTCGGCCCCGCAGACTTCTGCACTGCCCTGCTGCCGGTCTCGGAAACCATGCTGTTCGGCAACCAGCCCTTCATCGCCGACATGACCGAAAAAGCGGTGCGCGAGGGTTCCTCCGTCGCCGCTGGCATGGCCGCCCGCTTCTCCGCCCGCGCAGCACTGCTGGAACAGCGGCTGCATGGCGAGACCGGGCTGACCGTGCACCGCCCCGATGCCGGCATGTTCGCCCTGGTTAATGTCGCCGCCACCGGCATGGACGGCGACGCCTACGCCTGGGACCTGTTGGAGCACGGCGTCTCCGTGATGCCCGGCTCCGCATTCGGAGACAGCCTGCGCGACTGGGTGCGGGTCGCGCTCACCATCGACGACAGCAAATTCGCCACCGCGCTCGACCGCATCGTGGCCCACGCAAACCGCAAGAAACGGAGCGTTGCATGACCAAACAAACAGTGGGTGAGGCGCTGGTCTCTGGCCTCAAGGCACGCGGTGTCTCCTGCGTCTTCGGCATTCCCGGCGTCCACACCGTGGAACTCTACCGCGGCCTCGCCGCCTCCGGCATCCGCCATGTCACCCCCCGCCACGAGCAGGGCGCGGGCTTCATGGCCGACGGCTATGCCCGGGCCTCCGGCAAGCCCGGCGTCGCCTTTGTCATTACCGGCCCCGGCCTCACCAACACGCTGACCCCGATGGCCCAGGCGCGCGCCAACTCGGTGCCGATGCTGGTGCTCTCCGGCGTCAACGCCAGTCCCACCCTCGGCAAGGGCCACGGCCACCTGCATGAACTGCCCGACCAGCACGCGCTGGCCAAGACCGTGGCGCTGGTGTCCGAACATGTCGCCCGGCCGCAGGAGCTGAGCACCGCGCTGGACCGCGCCTTTGCCCCCTTCTCCGCAGGCCGCCCCGGCCCCACCCACATCCAGATCCCGCTGGACGTGGCAGGCACCGCAGCAGACGGCGGCCTGGCCGCAGCAGACACCGCAAAACCGGCGCTGGATGCGGCCCAGATCGCGCAGGCCGCAGACCGGCTTTCCGCGGCCAAACAGGTGGTTATCCTCGCCGGCGGCGGCGCCAAAACCGGGGGCGCAGATCTGCAAGCCCTGGCCGAACGGCTCGACGCGCCGGTGGTGCAAACCGTCAACGCCCGCGGGCTGATGCACGGCCATGCGCTGACCGTCCCGGCCAGCCCCAGCCTGCAGGCCGTCCGCACCCTGATCGAAGACGCCGATTGCGTCCTGGCCCTGGGAACCGAGCTCGGGCCCACCGACTACAACATGTACGCCACCGACAGCATGGCGGCCATGCAAGATCTGATCCGTGTCGACATCTGCGCCGAACAATTGGCCCGCCACGGCGCCGCGCTCGCCATCCAGGGCCGCGCGGATGAGGCGGTCTCCGGGCTGCTTGCCGCCCTGCCAGGCAAGTCCAACCAAAGCGCAGGCGCCGCCCGCGCCGAACAGGCCCGCGCCGCTGCGTTTGAGGAGATCGGCCCGGATTACCGCGCCCAGGTCGAAGTCCTGAACGCCATGCGCGCAGCGGTGCCGCAGGCGCTGATGGTGGGCGACTCCACCCAGCCGATCTATGCCGGCAACCTTTATTACGACCACGACCGCCCCGGCGGCTGGTTCAACGCCGCCACCGGCTATGGCGCGCTTGGCTACGGCATCCCCGCCGCCATCGGCGCCGCCATTGCCGCCCCGGACACCCCGGTGATCTGCATCGCCGGCGACGGCGGCGCCCAGTTCTCGCTGCCCGAGATCATGGCCGCGGTGGACGAAAGCCTGCCCATTACCTTCGTGTTGTGGAACAACCGCGGCTACGGAGAAATCGCCAGCTCGATGGAGGCCGTCGAGGTCGAGGTGGTCGGCTGCGACCCCACCCCGCCGGAGTTTGCCGCCACGGCCCAGTCCTTCGGCATTCCCTTCACCCGCGTGCCGCAGAACCCGAAGGCCATCGCCGCTGCACTGATCGAAGCGCAAGCACGCAAAGCCCCTTCCATCGTGGAAATCGAAATCACCGGCCCCGCGCCGGAGCAGGAGTAACCCATGCGCAATCCCACCTTTGAGTTCACCCGCGCCATCACCCGCCGCCCGGCCGCAACCATCGCCGCAGGCCTGCGCGCCGAGGACATTGGCAACCCCAGCCTCGGCAGCATGCTGGCCGCCCACACGGCCTATGTCGCTGCCCTGCGCAGCACCGGCGCCGAGGTGATCGAGCTGGAGCCGCTTGAGGCCTTCCCCGACGCCCAGTTTGTCGAGGACACCGCGCTTTGCCTGCCCCAGGGCGCCATCCTGATGCGCCCCGGCGCGCCCTCGCGCCTGGGGGAAGTCGCGGAAATGGCCCCCACGTTGCGCGCTTGCTATGACACCGTCCGCGAAATCAAAGGCCCGGGCCATATCGAGGGCGGAGACATCCTGGTGACGGAGAAGGAAATCCTGGTCGGCCGCTCAGACCGCACCGATGCCGCAGGCGTTGCCGAACTGGCAGAGATCGCCGCCGAATGGGGCCACGCCTTGAGCGAAGTCTTCACCCCCGAGGGCGTCTTGCACTTCAAGACCGACTGCTCGCTGATGGACGCTGAGACTATCCTGTCGACCAAACGCCTGGATGCCTCGGGCTGCTTCGAAGGCTACCGGGTGCTGCATGTGCCCGAGGGTGAGGAAGCCGCAGCCAATGCCATCCGCTTCAACAACCTGGTGCTGATGGCCGCCGGCTTCCCGCGCACGGCTGAAATGCTGGACAAGGCGGGCTTTGAGATCGTCCAGATCGACAACACCGACTGCGCCAAGCTGGATGGCGGCATGTCCTGCCTGTCCTTGCGTTTCTGACCTGGAACCGGGCCCGGTGCCGCCGCGCCGGGCCTACCCCGAGACCAGATCCTCTGCGGTTGCAAAGCTGCAGCTGAAGGTAAAGGCCGATCCCCGGCCCAGTTCGGAGCAGGCACTGATCTCTCCGCCCATCAGCCCCGCCAGCCGCGCCGCGATGGTCAGCCCCAGCCCGGTCCCGCCGAAATCCCGTGTGGTGGCGCTGTCAGCCTGGGAGAACGCGCTGAAAATTCCTGCAAGCTTTTCCTCTGCAATACCGATCCCGGTGTCCTCCACCGTGATGCTCAGCATCGCCTGCCCCCCGGCCGCCCGGCCTGCCACACGAACGGAGACAGACCCTTCCTCGGTGAATTTCACCGCATTGCCGACCAGATTGACAATGATCTGCCGGATCCGCCCGTCATCCCCCAGGATCGCCGTCGGCACATCCGGGTCATAGTCCAGCGCCAGCGCCACCCGGCTTTCCGCTGCCTTGGGCGCCAGCATGCGGACCACGCCGGACAGCAGCTCCCGCAGGTCCAGCGGTGCCTGCCGCAACTCCATCCGCCCGGCTTCGATCTTGGAGAAGTCGAGGATCTCATTGATGATTTCCAGCAGCGCCTCGCCGGACTCCAGTATGGTGCGCGCATAAAGCGCCTGATCCTCGTCCAGCTCGGTCTCCTCCAGCAGCGCGGCCATCCCCAGCACCGCATTCATCGGCGTGCGGATCTCATGGCTCATGGTGGCCAGAAACTCGGACTTGGCCTTGTTGCCCGCCTCGGCGGCACGGGTGCGCTCCTTCACCTTGTCCTCCAGCGAGTCCGCCAGCGACTTCAACTCCGCGTTGCTGCGGTCCAGATGCTCCAGCACTTCGCCAAAGGCCAAGGCCAGCTTGCCGATCTCGTCTTTGCCGCAATCCGGCACGCTGCGGCGGCTGCCGTTGCTGATACTGGTCGCAAAGCCGGTCAGCCGCTGAACCGGACGGGTGATCCTGCCAGCCATCACCACCGCCGCCAGCGAGGCCAGCAGCGCGCAGATGCCGGAAAACAGCAGCGTCCAACGGAAGTTCTCCATCCGCTCGCGCTCCAGCCCGGCCGTTGAAAACGCCATCACCACATAGCCGAGCCGGGTATCCGCAGTTGCCTGGATCGGACCTGCCACCTTGATCACGCCATCCTCGGTCAGGCTCACCCACTCCTTGCTGGCAACGGCGGCACGCAGGGCCGGTCCGGAATAGGGTTTGCCGCGCAGCGGGTTGTCGTCGGTGCCATCGGTCAGCACCCTGGTGCTGGCGCCCAGGATCAGCACCTGCATGGCGCCCTCGCTGGCCAGCACCGATCCCGCCTGCTGCCGCAGCCGCCGGATATCCAGAATGTACAACGGCTCCAGCACCGCCTCGCCCAAGGTCTTCGCCAGCTGCATCGTATGGCGCTCAAAGGCCGCAACCGAAGCCCGGTGGGCCAGCGTCACCGAAATAGCCAACTCCGCGCCCGCAACCGCAAAGACGATCAAGACGGTATAGGCAACCAGCTTGGTTCTGAGACTGGACAGCATCTGTTCAGTTGCTGCCGATCAGGTCAGAGACCGGTGCCTGGAGTTGCTCCAGCAGTTCAAGGGTTCCCTCCGGGATGGCATCAAATTTCGTTGTCCTTTCAAAATCCTGCAGCACATCGCGCCCCAACTCGTTCTGATCCATGCCGGTCAGCGCCGCCTGCACCGCAGAGGCCAGCGGTTCGCTCATACCCGGTGCCACGCTGACCACGTGGCGCGGGATCGCCTCGGTTTCCAGCAGGATCTCAAGCTCGCCGATATCGCCGCCCGCCCGCCTGTTCAGGTTGTCCAAAGACATCGCCCCCGCATCAACCAGCCCGCGCAGCACCCATTCGATTGTGTTTTCGTCACCGCCGGAGAAGACATAGCCGGTGCCGTTTTCCGGACCTTCCGAACGCGGCCCCCCTAATTCTGCCAGCGGCATTGCGCGCGCAGTGATCGCAAGGCGCGGCAGGAAATACCCGCTGGACGAGAAGGCCTCCTCGAATGCGACCACGCGCCCCTTCAGGTCCTGCAACGACCGGATGCCGCTGTCGCGGCGGGCAAACAGGACAGAATGATACTGGGCGATCCCCCTTTTCCACTGCCGTGCCACCAGACGGCTGCCGCTTTGGGTGCCAACGGCCAGTGACACCAGCGGGCTGTCCACGTAGATATCAACCTCACCGCTGCGCAGAAGCTCGGCCATATGGCCAATGTCCCTGGCAATCACGACACCGCCGCCGGCGACCCCCTGCTCCGCCAGCTGCGCCGCCAGATGCTCGGCAAAGGGCTGAAAGGTCCGGGTCTCCTTGACCGGCTCATCGCTGATCGTGCCCACCACAAGCATCCGCGCAGCCGCCATCTGGCCGCAAAGCAGGCTGAAGCACAGACATGCCAGCAGGACGGGATATTTGATGCTCACGGGAGTTCCCATTCCAGCTCTCCATACTGCAAAAACGGCTCTGCCCCAGCCGGTGCGCCGGGAAAGCGCCGGTACCGCGCAGTCTACCCACGGTTGCTCTGCAGTAATTGGTACAGGAAGTTTCTTACTATCCGAAGAATCATTTGAGGCCGGCTTTAACAAATCCGCCCGCATGTGTTCTCAGAACCGTCCCGGCCAGCGCTGCCGGAACGCGCCCGGGCTGGCCTTCCCCACCCGGGCCGCCCCTCTCAGGCCGCACTCACCCCGGCCGCCTTCGCTCAAGCAGGCACAAAAGCCGCGCGTTTCCAGCCGCGCTGCAAAACCGGATCTCCGGCCGCGCCTCTCCAGCCCGGTGTTTAACACCAGGTCAGAGCATATCAGCATCGTGAATGTGATGGCGGAGACGAAGGGATTCGAACCCTCGAGACGGTTTCCCGCCTACTCCCTTAGCAGGGGAGCGCCTTCGACCACTCGGCCACGTCTCCGCTGACCCGTCTATCAGCGCTTGGGAACCAAGAACAAGGGCAAAATGCGTTATCCACAGAAATTTCTTGCCGCTGCTGCCGCCTGGCCCGCTGCCAGGCGGCGCATGTTATCAATGCCTTAGGGCAGCAGCGCCAAACGCTTGAGAAACAGCGACTTCACCGCCTCCGTCTCCACCGTCATGCAGACCTTGACCGACGCCCGGGTGCTGTCCGGCGCGGCCAGTGTGGCGCCGGAGGTTTCACCCGCACAGGACACCTGCAGCGGCACCTCCCGCATCCCGAACAGCTCCGGGTTGGTGCAGGCAATCACCGCCGCCGGATCGTGCAGCGAGCAGCCGTTGAGGCCCGCAACTTCGAGGTAGAACTTGATATAGAAATGCGACATTTCCTGCAGCATGCCGCCCAGTTCCGGCGACTGCGCGGCAACCGCCGCAAAATCCTCAGGCAAGCAAAGAATGCGGTGGGTGACGTCCAAGCCGACAAAGACCACCTTGCCCCCGCCCTGGCAGACAATGTCCGCCGCATGCGGGTCGTGATAGATATTCGCCTCGGCATGCGGGGTGATGTTGCCGCCCTCCTCCAGCGAGCCGCCCATCACCACGATGGATTTCACATTCCTGATGAACTCCGGATCCCGCTGCATCGCCAGCGCAATATTGGTCAGCGGCCCGATCGGGCAGACCACCAGCTCACCTTTATGTTCGCGCGCCATGCGGCAGAGGAAATCCGCAGCCACTTCCTCCAGCTCCTTGCCCTTCGGCTCTGCCGCCGGGATGTATCCAAAACCCTCCTCCCCATGAACATGCGCCGAAGGGGTGAAGGGCGGCAGCACCAGCGGTGCCGCGGCACCGGCCGCCACGGGCACCTCCAGCTCCGCCGCCTCCAGCAGCCGCAAAGCGTTGCGGGTTGCGGTTTCGGTGGTCACATTGCCAAAGATCGTGGTCAGCCCCAGCAGCTCGATATCCGGCGCCGCGGCGGCATAGAAGATCGCCATCGCATCGTCGATACCCGGATCGGTGTCGATAATCAGTTTCACCATCTGCCTGAACCCTCCGGCCTATTTGAACTTGTCGAGCAGTTTCTCCATCGCCGAGCGGGTGTCCGGCGCCGGCTCTTCCTTGGCGGGCTTCTTGGTCTCCGCCTTGGGCTTGGTGGCCGAGCTGCGCGGCGGCGCCACCCGCAGGGCTACTGCGTTCATGAACTTGCCGCCATCGCCCTTGGCCAGCTCCGCCGCCCCGTCCGAAATCCCGCGCATCAGGTCGTCCAGCCAGCCTTCATCCGCCTTGGGAAAGTCGCGCAGCACATAGCCTGCCACCGCGTCCTTGTGGCCGGGATGGCCGATGCCCAGCCGCACCCGGGCGTAATCCGCGCCGATATGCGAATGGATCGAGCGCAAGCCGTTGTGGCCGGCATGGCCGCCGCCCTGCTTCATGCGCGCCTTGCCCGGTGCCAGGTCCAGCTCGTCATGCAGCACCACCACATCCGCAGGCGTCAGCTTGTAAAACCGCATCGCTTCGCCCACCGACTGGCCGGAGAGGTTCATGAAGGTCTGCGGCTTCAACAGCAGCACCTTTTCACCGCCCAGATTGCCCTCGCTCAGCAGGGCCTGGAACTTCGACTTCCATGGGCTGAACCCGTGATCGCCGGCAATTTGGTCCAGCGCCATAAAGCCGATGTTATGGCGGTTGCGCTCATACTTTCCGCCGGGATTACCCAGGCCGACAAAGAGTTTCATGGGATCTGCCCGCTTGCGTTTCTGTAGCCTTGAGTGATGCCCCATTTACCCGCCGGAATCCAGAGGCAGGCGGGATCAGGCATAGCGCCTGTCCGCAGCAAAAGGCGCCAGGTCGAGGTTAGGCTGCCGCCCCTCGGCCAGGTCCGTGATCAGCCGCCCGGTGATGCCGCCCAGGGTCAGGCCGATATGCTGGTGGCCAAAGGCATAGAGCAGCCGGTCCGACGGCGGGCTTGGCCCGATCACCGGCAGCGAGTCCGGCATCGTCGGGCGGAACCCCAGCCACTCGCTGGCGGGCTCTGGCAGCGGTCCCAGCATCTCTGCCCCCTTGCGGGCGATGTGATCCAGACGGTTGCGGTTCGCCGGCGCATCCAGTGCCGCAATCTCAACCGTGCCGGTCAGCCGCAGCCCCTTGGCGTGGGGCACCGCGTAAAACCCCGCCTCGCCCCAGCCGACAGGCCGCGTCACCCGCTGCGCCTCGCCGTCATACATCAGGTGATAGCCGCGCTCGGTGCCCAGCGGCAGCTTCCCGGTCCCGGCCCCCGCGATCTGCTTCGAGAATGCGCCGCTGGCAATTACCGCGCGTTCCGCCGTCAGGCTCTGACCGCCGGCCCGCAGCTCAACGCCCGTGCCTGAGGCCCGCACCTCCTCCACCGGTGCCCGCAGGGTGGTGCCGCCAAGTTCCGTGAAGGCCTTGTGCATCCGGGTGATGAATTCCAGCGGATCACGCAGGTGCCGGGCAGCGTGGAAATGCACCGCCCGCGCCACCGGCAGGTGCAGCCCCGGCTCCATCTCATAAGCCTCGTCCGGCACCACCTCGCGCCAGGCCACGCCCAAGCTTCGGCGGCGCTCCAGCCCGGCGGTTGCCGCTTCCGCAGCTTGCGCAGTGGACCAGACCGACAGCTGGCCGCGCTCCACCACCAGGTCCCCGGCGCCTGCGGCCTCGATCAGAGGATTGATCCCGGCATCCGCATGGGCCAGCAGATCCGTCAGATGCCCGGCAATCCGCCGCGACGGGCCGCTGCGGCAATTGGCCAGAAAGGACAGCATCCAACCGGGGTTGCGCAGCGCATGGGCATAAGACAGCGACAGCGGGCTGTCCTTGGAAAACATCAGGCTGGGCAGCGACCGCAGCACCGAAGGATCATTCACCGGCAGGCAGGCATAGGTCGCGAGCGTGCAGGCGTTGCCATAGCTGGTGCCCGAGCCCGGCGGCTCAGGGTCCAGCAGCAGCACCCGGTGGCCGCGCATCTGCGCCCACAGCGCGCAGCTCATCCCGACCGCGCCCGCGCCTGCAATGGCAATGCCGTAATCCGCCATGGCTGCCTCCCCTGCCCTGACGGGAAATGGGGCAGCCAAGCGGCGCAAAGTCAAACGAAAAACGGGGCCCCGAAGAACCCCGTTTCATCCAAACCCGAAAGGGCCAAGGATTTATGCTTCAGCAGCTTCCGCTTCGCCTTCTTCGCCTTCGCCGTCTTCGTCATCGGAAGAGGACAGGCCGGCCGGTGCTGCGATGTTCGCAATCACGAAATCGCGGTCGATGGTCGGCTTGGTGCCTTTGGGCAGCTCGATCGACGAGATGGTGACAACGTCGCCGATGTTCAGGCCGGTGATGTCGACGGTGATCTTCTCCGGGATGTCGCCCGCGGTCACAACCAGTTCCACCTCGGGGCGGACAACGGTCAGCATGCCGCCCTTCTTGATGCCGGGAGCTGCTTCTTCGCCCACGAATTCAACCGGGATGAACAGGTTGATTTTCGAGGTGCGGCGCAGGCGCATCAGGTCCAGGTGGGTCGGCAGGTCTTTGACAACGTCGCGCTGAACGTCGCGGCAGATCACGCGCACGTCTTCCTGGCCTTCCACTTTCAGGTTCCACAGGGTGGACTTGAACTGGCCGGCTTTCAGCTTTTTCAGCAGCTCATTGAACGGGATCTGGATTGCCAGCGGCTCTGCGTCGCCACCGTAAACCACACCCGGAACCATGCCTGCGCGGCGCGCAGCGCGAGCGGCGCCCTTGCCCGTCCCCGCACGTTCCTGGGCGACGAGATCAGGAATTTCTTTTGCCATCTTAATTCTCCAATATGACTATCGGGGTGCCTCCAAGGCTGTCACCCCGCGTGAAGCCGTGCCTATAGACCGGTTGACGTGTTTTGGGAAGGGGCAAAGCCCCCTGCCCGCCGGTCCAAAGGCACTATTCCTGCCAGCGCCCGCCGAAATCCTGCGGCACCAGCAGATTATGGCGCCCAAGGTCGGCAACCGAGCGCTCGCCGCACAGCGCCATAGTGGTGTCCAGCTCCTTGCGAATCACCTCCAGCGCCTCGGTGACGCCCTTTTGGCCGCGCGCGCCCAGCCCATAGACAAAGGCGCGGCCGATCATCGTGCCCTTGGCGCCCAGCGCCAGCGCCTTCAACACGTCCTGACCCGAGCGGATGCCGCTGTCCAGATGCACCTCCACATCGCTGCCCACCGCATCCATGATCTGCGGCAGCATCCGGATTGAGCTCAGCGCGCCATCCAGCTGCCGCCCGCCGTGGTTGGACACCACAATGGCGTCGGCACCCAGTTTGGCCGCCATCCTGGCATCCTCGGCATCCAGGATCCCCTTCAGGATCACCTTGCCGCCCCACAGCTCCATCAGCTTCTCGATCTTGCCCCAGTCCAGCGCCGGGTCAAACTGCTCCGCCGTCCAGGCGCCCAGCTGCGAGGTGTCGGAAACCCCCTGCACGTGCCCCACGATATTGCCGAAGTTGCGCCGCTTGGCCCCCAGCATTTCAATGCCCCAGGCCCATTTGGTCATCAGGTTGGCAATGGTCCTGGGCGTCAGCTTGGGCGGCGCCGACAGGCCGTTCTTCAGGTCCTTGTGCCGCTGCCCCAGGATCTGCAGGTCCAGCGTGATCACCAGGGCGGAGCATTTGGCGTCCTTGGCGCGCTGGATCAGGCGGCGGATATAATCCTCGTCCCGCATGGTATAAAGCTGGAACCAGAACGGTTTATCCGTCGCCTCTGCCACCTCTTCGATCGAGTTGATCGACATGGTCGACAGGGTGAAGGGCACGCCGAACTTTTCCGCCGCGCGGGCCGCCTTGATCTCGCCGTCCGCGTGCTGCATCCCCGTCAGCCCCACCGGCGCAAGGGCCACCGGCATCGCCACCTCCTGGCCGATCATTTGGGCCGCCGTGCTGCGCCCCGTCATATCCACCGCCACCCGCTGGCGCAGGCGGATCTGCTCGAAGTCCGAGGTGTTCTCGCGGAAGGTCTGTTCGGTCCAGCTGCCGCTTTCGGCATAGTCAAAGAACATGCGCGGCACGCGGCGTTCATAGATGCGCTTCAGGTCGTTGATATTGGTGATCACCGGCACCGGACTCTCTCCCGCTTCAATCTGGTAAAGTTTCCTTACCAATTTTGAGCAACCCCTGCAATGCCGCCGTTGCCGCACCCCTGAAAACGCAAAAAGCCGCACCCGGAGGCGCGGCTTCAATCGTTCTTTTCTGCCTAGAGGCTCAGCCCTTATGCGCGCCATCCGCCAGCGATTTCACAAAACCCAGAACCTCAGCCGGCGATTTGCCCGCGCCGATCTGGCTGACGATGGCGCTGCCCACCACCGCGCCGTCCGAAATCGAGGCGATGTTCTGCGCCTTCTCCGGCGTGTTGATGCCAAAGCCGACGATGACCGGCAGATCGGTGGCCGCCTTGATGCGGGCCACCTCGGGGCCAACGTCGCCCGCCTCGGCCTCAGCAGCGCCGGTGATACCGGTGATCGAGACGTAATAGACAAAGCCCGAGGTGTTCTGCAGCACCTTCGGCAGCCGCGCATCGTCGGTGGTCGGGGTTGCCAGGCGGATAAAGTTCAGCCCCGCCTTCTGCGCCGGGATGCACAGTTCGTCATCCTCTTCCGGCGGCAGGTCGACCACGATCAGCCCGTCGATGCCCGCGGCCTTGGCGTCTTCCAGGAACTTGTCCACCCCGCGGTTGTAGATCGGGTTGTAATAGCCCATCAGCACGATCGGGGTGCTGTCGTCCTCCTTGCGGAAGTCTGATGCCAGCTGCAGCGTCTTCTCCAGCGTCATGCCGCCGTCCAGCGCCCGCTGGCCGGCCAGCTGAATGGTCGGCCCGTCGGCCATCGGATCGGTGAAGGGCAGGCCCAGCTCGATGATGTCAACGCCTGCGCCCGGCAGCCCTTTGACCACCTCCAAAGAGGTCTCATAGTCAGGATCGCCCGCCATCACATAGGTGACAAAGGCTTTCTTTCCGGCGGCGTTCAGGGCGGCGAATTTGGCATCGATACGGGTCATGGGCGGGCCTTTTGAAATATGTCCGCCCCGGTGTGCCGAATGTTGCCGGGGAAATCAATCCCGGGCCGCACCTCGGCCCGGGACGGAACCGGTTCAAATCCCGGATCAGCCGCCCAGCGGAATGTGCCAGCGCAGGGTCAGCGAATTCACGCCCGGGTTTTCATCCGCGGTCGAGGCGTTGGACTTGTGGCTGAAGGCCAGCGACACCGCGCGGCCGTTCTGAAACCGCTTGCCGAGCGCAAACAGGGTGCGGATCTCAAAGGCCGAGCCCAGGTCATTGCCGGCCGAGCTTTCGTGGTAGGCGCCCGGCATCACGCTGTTCTCGATAAACCAGTCGTTGTTCAGATCAATCACCGCACTGATGCCGACGCCGGCAAACACGTCACCGGTCTCCTGCACCTCAAGTGTGGCGCCGAACCGCGTGGACAGACGCCCCTTCTCGTGGAACGGAGAGTGCAGATAGTCGACAGCAAACTGCGCCCCGTCCTCTGCGGTTTCGCGGTGATAATCGGAATAGCCCAGGCCCAGGGTCACTTCCTGCGCGGCAGCAGGCATCGCCAAGGCAGCTGAGGCCGCAGCCGCCAGCAAAGCTGTGTGTTTCATTCTAGCCCCTCGCAAAATTATCTATTTTGCACCAAGATATTTTTTTGTGCTGGTTTTCCAAGGCTCCTCACGAAAAAGCAATATGAGGGCTTACTGTGCAGCGCCGCACAGAGGGCGATTGTGGCCCTTTTGCCAGCCATACTTGGCTTGCGCGCACGCCCAATGCTGCCTAGAAGCAGCTCCCAAGTGGCATCAGGAGGCCGAAATGGGCTTTAAAATGGGAATCGTCGGCCTGCCGAATGTTGGCAAATCGACGCTGTTCAACGCGCTAACCAAAACCGCCTCGGCGCAGGCGGCCAATTTTCCGTTCTGCACCATCGAGCCCAACGTGGGCGAAGTGGGCGTGCCGGACGCCCGCCTGGACAAGCTGGCGGCAATTGCGCAATCCAAGCAGATCATCCCGACCCGGATGACATTCGTCGACATCGCGGGCCTGGTCAAGGGCGCCTCCAAGGGCGAAGGCCTGGGCAACCAGTTCCTGGCCAACATCCGCGAAACCGACGCGATTGCCCATGTGCTGCGCTGTTTCGAAGACGGCGACGTGACCCATGTGGACGGCCATGTGAACCCGGTCGCCGATGCCGAGGTGATCGAGACCGAGCTGATGCTGGCCGATCTGGAAAGCATCGAAAAGCGACGCGCCAACCTGGTGCGCAAGCTGAAGGGCAACGACAAGGAGGCCCAGCAGCAGGACCGCCTGCTGGCCGAAGCCCAGGCGATGCTGGAAGACGGCAAGCCTGCCCGCCTGGTCGAGGTCGACGCCGAGGACGCCAAGGCCTGGAAGATGCTGCAGCTGTTGACCACCAAGCCGGTGCTTTACGTCTGCAACGTCGGCGAGTCGGAATCGGTCGAGGGCAATGAACACTCCGCCAAAGTGGCCGAAATGGCTGCGGCGCAGGGCAATGCCCATGTGATCATCTCCGCCCAGATCGAGGAAGAGATCAGCCAGCTGGACGCCGATGAGGCGCAGATGTTCCTGGAGGAGATGGGCCTGGCCGAAGCCGGTTTGGACCGGCTGATCCGCGCCGGTTACGAGCTCTTGCACCTGGAAACCTATTTCACCGTCGGCCCCAAGGAGGCCCGCGCGTGGACCATCCGCACCGGCACCGCGGCACCGCAGGCGGCAGGCGTCATTCACGGCGATTTCGAGAAGGGCTTCATCCGGGCCGAGACCATCGCCTATGACGATTTCATCGCCTGCAATGGCGAGCAGGGCGCCAAGGAAGCCGGCAAGATGCGCGCCGAAGGCAAGAGCTACATCGTCAAGGACGGCGACGTTCTGCACTTCCTGTTCAACACCTGATCTCCAGGCACCCGGAACACCAGCTGCCCGCCATCCGCTTGGCGGGCGGTTGTTTTTCGGCCTCTTGCGGGATTGACCCGGGCGGCGGGATCGCGAACATGGGCGGCACCGGCACCGGATTTCCCGGGACGGCCGGCGCAATCGCACTACCATTACACCCGAATGCACTCAGGACAGCCGCCATGGAAAAAGACGACAGCATCAATGTTCTGGGCGGCCCGCTGGCGCCTTGCTCCACGGCGCCGCTGACCGGCTTTTTCCGCGACGGCCACTGCAACACCTGCGCCGAGGACCACGGCAGCCATACCGTTTGCGTGGTGATGACCGCCGAATTCCTGGCGTTTTCCAAATACGTCGGCAATGACCTGTCGACGCCGCGGCCCGAGTTCAACTTTACCGGCCTGCAGCCTGGCGACCGCTGGTGCTTGTGTGCCGCGCGTTTCCTGCAAGCCGCGGATGAGGGCTGCGCCCCCAAGGTGCACTTGGAAGCCACCCACCAGCGGGCACTGGAGATCGTGCCTTTGAGCATTCTGCAAAGCTATGCCGCAGATCCGGCCTGAGCCGGCGCATTGCCCCCGGGCCGCTTTACCGTTATGCCAGCATCAAGCCAGCTTCCGGACCCTCGCCGGCGCGCCAGCCTCCCCTCTCACGATACTGACAAGGAGGCTCGCACATGAGCTTTATCGCGATGAACCGCTTCAAGATCCGCCCGGGCCGTGAAGCCGATTTCGAGACCATCTGGAAAGAACGCGAAAGCCGTCTGAAAGAGCTGAAGGGCTTTCGCGAATTCCGCCTGCTTAAAGGCCCGGCCACCGAGGAGCACTGCCTCTATTCCAGCCATGTGATCTGGGACAGCCGCGAGGATTTCGAGGCCTGGACCAAGTCGCAGCAATTCCGCGATGCGCATAAGAACGCAGGCAAGCGCGAAGGCGAAAGCCCGATCCTGGGCCATCCGCAGTTCGAAGGGTTCGAGACCGTCCTGCTGGAGGCCTGAGCCGGCGCCCGCGGCAGTCCAATCCGGATCAGCCCGCCCGCCGCGGGCCGGGTGCCGGCCTGCCCGGCCCTGCCCCGTCCTCACCAGCCGCGCGGGCGGCCTTATCCTGCCAATCGCTGTCCAGGTCTGCCTCGCGGCCCGCATCCGGAGCATACCGCCCGACCGCACTGCTCAGCGCGTGTGACAACGCTTGCAGGTTCAGGGCCTCCTGCGCCAGGGCATCGGCGTCCCGGGCACTGGCTTCGGCGCTGTTTTGCAGGCGCTGGGACAAACCGGCGCCGTGCTGCGGGCGGCCGGATTGACTGCCGGACCCGGTCCCCGCCGCTGCCATCCCGGCCGGTCCCGGCATCGGCTCAGGCGGCTGCCCCACCGTTGCAGCAAGATCTTCGACAGCGTCCTGAACAGCCTGCAGGAGACCCGCAATCTGCGTTGTCACCGGCGGGCCGGAATCCGCACGCTCCCGCAGCCGCCGGGCCCGGTCCGCGATCCCGGCAGCGGCAGTTTCAGTGTGCTCCGCCAGCGCCTGCATCTGCGTTGCAAGCAGCGCGAGACCCTGCCCCCCGGCCCCGGCCTGGCCGGTTGCGGCTATGGCAGCGACCGCAAGCTTGCCGGTCTGGCTGGCAATGCCCTTGACCAGGCTGGCCGCATGCTCGGCGTCGCGGGCGGCTTCGGACAGCCCCTGGGCATTGCCCGTGCTTTCCTGCAGCGCGGCGCCCAGCCCGCTGATGGCCCCGGAGGCGGCGGCGACCCCGGCTGCCATGCCCTCGGCACCGCTGTTCAGCCGGTAAACCTCGCCGAGAATCTGGGTGGCGAGCCCGGAGCAGTCTCCGGCCGTGCCGGCGGCGCCATCAAGGGTTTCCGCCATCTCTTGCGACAGCGCGCTGGTTTCCGCCGCGCGGTCCGCGAATTGATCCGACAGCTGCTGCAACCCCGCTGACGAACGTTGCATCTGCCAAGCGTGCGCCCGGATTCCTTCCATCATTTCATGCATTTCCGCAATGAACGGATTGAACAGCGCAGCAAGTTCGGCGGCTTCGTCGCCCGTGCTCTCATCCAAGCGGCCGGACAGGCCGCCCCCGTTTGCGGTCATCGCCTGCAACTGCGCCTGAAGCGTGCCGGTTCCCAGCGTCGCGCCATGTTCGGCTGCGTTCAGGCCTAGAACCTCGTCCCGCAGCGGAACCCGGATGCCAATGGCCCGATCCAGCAGCTTGAAGAACAGAAAACTGCCGCCAAAGGCCCAGGCAAAGATCACCGCCACCCCTTCCAGCTGCACCAGCGCCTGCGCCCAGGCCGTGGGCGCCGCAAAGCTGCCCGGCAGCGCCAGAAAGGCCAGCAGCACCGTGCCCAAGGCACCGCACACGCCATGCACAGAAACCGCCCCCGCCACGTCGTCGAGCTTGAACCGCCGCTCAATCACGCTTTCCGAAATCACCACGCAGACGCCGGCGGCAAGGCCGGTCAGCAGCGCGCCGTAAAGGGTGACAACCTCACATCCCGCCGAGACCGCAACCAGCCCGCCCAGGCTGCCGTTGATCGGCCGCCGCGGGATGTTCACGTCATCCAGCGCGCGGCCCATCAAGAGACCGCCGAGACCACCAAAGGCCCCCGCCAGCAGCGTTTTCAGAATGATCTGGGAAAAGGCCGCCGCGCCCGGCGGCACGGTTGCGCTGTTGAAGCCGATCCAGCCCACCCACAACAGCAGAGCCCCTGCGGTGGCCAGCACATAGCTATGCCCCTGAATCTCATTCGGCATGCCGCCGGCCGTAAATTTCCCACGGCGCGCCCCTAGCACGATGACCGCCGCCAGCGCCACCCAGCCGCCCACCGAATGCACCACGGTGGAGCCTGCAAAATCGATAAACCCCCGGTCCGCCAGAAAGGCCGGATTGCCGCCGTTCAGCAGCCCGCCCCAGACCCAATGGCCGCTCACCGGGTAGATCACCGCGACCACGAACAGCGCCGAAAACAGATAGGCCGAATAGCGCATCCGCTCAGCCACGGCGCCGGACATGATGGTGGCCGCCGTGCCCGCAAACGCCGCCTGCAGCACAAAGAAAAGATTATGCCGGCTGTCCTGGCCAAAGAAGGCAAAGCCATCGGTGCCCAGCACCCCGCCCCAGGAGCTGCCGAACATCAGCCCAAAGCCGATCAGGTAGAACACGCCAATCGAAACCATGAAGTCGGAGATGTTCTTTTGCGCGACGTTGATGCTGTTCTTGGTACGCACCATGCCGGCCTCGATCAGCAGAAAACCGGCCTGCATCAGCAGCACCAGCGCCGCGGCAACCATCATCCACATATGGCCGCCGGCCGCCTGCAGCTGGGCGATGGATTCCTGCAAGGATTGGACCGTGACTTCCTGCATCGGCACCCCGGAAACTGATCACACTTGTAAAACTCAAGAAGTACACGCTTGAGGTGAATGATATGCGGGAAAAGATAATCTAAAGTGTACTTCGCCCGCCGCAGGCCGGGAAAACAGCGCCCCGCAAGCCGCCGCTCCATCAATTAATAAGAAAAAGCGGCGCGCCCCGCCGGGCCCGCCGCCACTGTCATTTTGCATTGCCGGAGCGGGGAGGCGTCACTCCTCGAAGGTCCGGCCTTCTTCGGTGTCGGACATGTCAAAGCCCAGGTGCTTGGCAACGGTGAACACATCCTTGTCGCCGCGGCCGCACATGTTCATGACGATGATGTGGTCCTTGGGCAGCTTGGGCGCGATCTTCGCCACATGGGCCAGCGCGTGGGAGGGCTCCAGCGCCGGGATGATGCCCTCGGTGCGGCAGCTGAGCTGGAAGGCCTCCAGCGCTTCCTTGTCGGTGATCGAAACATATTCGGCCCGGCCGGTTTCATGCAGCCAGGAATGCTCGGGGCCGATGCCGGGATAATCCAGCCCCGCGGAGATCGAGAAGCCCTCCTGGATCTGGCCGTCCCCGTCCTGCAGCAGGTAGGTGCGGTTGCCATGCAGCACGCCTGGGCGGCCGCCGGTCAGAGACGCACAGTGCTGCATCCGGTCGTCGACCCCCTTGCCGCCCGCTTCCACACCGATGATTTTCACCGAAGGGTCGTCCAGGAACGGGTAGAACAACCCGATGGCATTGGAGCCGCCGCCGATCGCAGCGATCACGGTGTCCGGAAGGCGGCCTTCGCCTTCCTGCTCGGCCAGCTGCCAGCGGGTTTCCTTGCCGATGATCGACTGGAAATCGCGCACCATCGCCGGATAGGGGTGCGGGCCGGCCGCGGTGCCGATGCAGTAAAACGTGTCGCGCACATTGGTGACCCAGTCGCGCAGCGCGTCGTTCATCGCGTCCTTCAGGGTGCCGCGGCCGGAAGTGACCGGGATCACCTCGGCCCCCAGAAGACGCATGCGGAACACGTTCGGAGCCTGGCGCTGCACATCATGCGCGCCCATGTAGACCACGCATTTCAGCCCGAACTTGGCACAGACGGTGGCGGTGGCGACGCCGTGCTGGCCGGCGCCGGTCTCGGCGATGATGCGGGTCTTGCCCATGCGGCGCGCCAGCAGAATCTGGCCCAGCACGTTGTTCACCTTATGCGCGCCGGTGTGGTTGAGCTCATCGCGCTTCATGTAGATCTTGGCGCCGCCCAGTTCCGCCGTCAGGCGCTCAGCATGATAAAGCGGGCTGGGGCGGCCGACATAGTGTTTCCACAGATCGTCCATCGCGGCCCAGAAGGAGGGGTCGTCCTTGGCTTTGTTGTATTCTTCCTCAAGGCTCAGGATCAGCGGCATCAGGGTTTCGGAGACGAAACGCCCGCCAAAGATACCAAAGCGGCCCTGTTCGTCCGGACCGTTCATGAAGCTGTTGAAAAGATCGTCGGCCATGGTTGTTCCCTCACTTTCGCAGCGCCCGCAATGACTATAGCGCGGCGGAGCCTTGGTAAAGGGGGCTTGGCGCAAGCAGCGGCGGCCGGACAGGGCCTCTGCCCTGCCGGTTTGGCTGTTTGCTGCTGTCTGCTGCCGGTCCTGATCGTCGGGTAGGTAAGGAAGGCGGCGCCGCCAACAGGCGGAGATGGGCAGGCGTATCCGCCTGCGTGCTAAACGTTGTCTCTGCACGTCCCCTGCCAAGGGGCCCGGTTCCAATGGTGCCGGGGGTGCCAGGCCCGGCGGAGATCGCGATCAACGGGAATATTGGCAGACCGGGTTTAAATTGCCGTGAGTGCAGCGTGCGCCGGTTGCGCAACACTGCCGGCCTCCGGCTCAGCCGGCCCCGTTGTTTTTGAGTATTTTTGGAAAGATGAAAGAGAAGCTCCCCTTCATCTTTCTCCAAATACTCAATTGCTTCATCTGAAACGCACGCAATGTCCCGGGCTTTGCACAAGACCTCAGCCGCGGGCGGCCATGGCTGCCTTGGTGAAACTTTCGATCAATGATGCGTCTTTCTGCCCCGGCGCGCTTTCGACGCCTGAGGAGACGTCAACCTGGCGGGCGCCGGTCATGCGGATAGCTTCGGCAACGTTGTCCGGGGTCAGCCCGCCGGCCAGCATCCAGGGTTTCTGCCAGTATTTGCGGCCTGCCAGCAGCCGCCAGTCGAAGGCCAGCCCGTTGCCGCCGGGCAGGTCTGCGTCCTTGGGAGGTTTGGCGTCGATCAGCAGCTGGTCCGCCACCTGCTCGTAGAGCGCGATTTGCGGGATATCCACGGCATCGGCGATGCCGATGGCCTTCATCACCGGCAGGCCGTAGCGGGCGCGCACTTCGGCCACCCGCTCTGGCGTCTCCTTGCCATGAAGCTGCAGCATGTCGAGCGGCACCGCGCTGGTGACGGCATCCAGCTCCGCATCCGTTGCATTCACTGTCAGCGCCACCTTGCACAGGCCGATGGGCGCCTCCACCGCCAGCGCGGCCGCCTGATCGAGGCTGACATTGCGCGGGGACTTGGGAAAGAACACAAAGCCCGCATAACCCGCCCCGGCCTCTGCCGCGGCGGCGATATGCTGCGGGGTTTGCAGCCCGCAGATCTTGACGCGAATGTCGCTCATGGCCCGTTCCGGTGTCAGCTTGCGTCTTCGAGAAGCGCCAGGACCTCGTCCTTGCCTTCGTTCTTCTGCTTCTTGAGGCGGGTCACTTCGCGGTTCAGCTTGCGCACTTCGCGCGCCTTGGCGCCCGCCTCGCTGCGGTGCTTGTGCTCACGCAGCCATTCCCACAGGAAACCGATCACCAGGCCGGCGCCAACGCCGCCCAGCACCACCGCAAACAGCGGCAGCGAAATCCCGTAGTTGAAGCCGAACAGCTCGGCAACGGCGTCAGGCATCAGTTTCAGCTCTACCAGGCTGCTGTTGGCCAGAGAAACCGACACCAGCACGATGGCCAGGGCAAAAAGAACCGCGTAGCGAATGTAACGCATCAGGCTTTCCCGTTCAGGCGGTCCCTCAAGAGTTTACCCGTCTTGAAGAACGGCACATGTTTTTCCTCGACTTCGACCGTCTCGCCGGTGCGCGGGTTGCGGCCGGTGCGCGCGTCCCGTTTCTTGACCGAGAAAGCCCCGAAACCGCGCAGCTCCACCCGGTCGCCGCGGGCCATGGCATCGGTCACTTCCTCGAACACCGTGTTCACGATCCTCTCCACATCCCGCTGATACAGGTGCGGGTTTTCGTCTGCAATCTTCTGAATCAACTCAGAGCGGATCATGATCTTTTTCCTCCCAGGGAACCGGCATGTTTTAGCTATTATTCTGAGAGTATAGGAAAATTTCCCGCAAGGGGGAAAGAAATCTGGTCTCCCGGCAAGGGAAATTGAAGCCCCCCGCCCCGGTTTCCCGCCCGCCGCGGCGAATTTCCGCACCCGCAGCAGGTGCCGCGGCGCAGCAAGCGGGTGCGGCACCCCACGGCCCGGCGGGTTGATTTGCCCGTCAGGGCCGCCCGGCCAGCGCCATCAGCGAGCCGAAACCGACAAACGCCCCGCCGGTGAGACGGCGCAGCCACCTGACCCGCGGCGGCGATTGCAGAAAGCCGCGCAGCCAGCTGCCGCAAAAGGCGATCAGCACGTGGTTCAGCGCGCACAAGGCCCCGTAGCTGGAGGCCAGGATCAGCACCTGCTGCAGCGCAGGCTGCCCTGGGTCCAGGAACGGCGGGAACAAGGCGGCGATGGCGACCATCGCCTTGGGATTGGTCAGGGAAATGGCCAGCGCCTGCGCCGACAGCCGCCGCAGCGGCGCGGCCTGGGTGATTTGGCCTGCGCTGACCGAAAACGCATTGCGGTCGCGCCAGATCCTGACGCCCAGCCAGATCAGATAGGCGGCCCCCGCGAGCTTGAGGACCAGAAAGGCCAGCATTGAGGCCTGCATCAGCGCCCCCAGCCCGAGCCCGACCAGCAGGCCAAGCGCTGCAATCCCGGCGCCGTTGATCAGTCCCACCAGGATGGTGACCCGGACGCCGTAGCGCAGCGCATTGGTGATCGCAAACAGCACCCCCGGCCCCGGGCTGATCACCGGAACGATGCTGACCGCAAGGAAGAGGAGCCAGGTTTCAAATGCCATGCCGTCAATACCTTTTGAGAACGTCTGCGGCCTTCCTCAGAAGGTGCAGCGGAACAATCGTGAACTGACCGGGGCGGGTGCGCCCGCCCCGGTCCGGCAAATACGGCCGGTCAGGCCAGTTCCTTGGACATGGCGCTGAAGCCCTGCTCGATGGCCGAGGCGGCCTTGACCAGGTTTTCACCGCCTGAGGCAATGCTGGTCACTGCGGTCGACAGGCCCAGGCTGCCGATCCAGATTGCCCATTTGGTCCAGACCGGGTCCTTGTGGCGCAGCGCGTCCACTGCCTTTTGCGCGTCATCGCGGAACTTCTCGGCCGGCTTGATGGAGACGTGATAGGCCTCGATGCTCTTGATCAGCTTGGCGGTTTCCTTGCGCGCCGCCTCCATCGCGGTGAACAGCCCGTCCAGTTTCTTGCTCTTGTAGCCGCGGTCCTTGGCCATCTTGCCCAGCTTCTTCTCGATCTCCTTGTCGAGCTTGCCCTGCTTGTCCAAGAGCTTGTTCAGCTCCTTGCCGAGGCCCGCGATCTCCAGGTCGATGTTCTTGAGCTTGGCCTTGTAGGTCTCCAGGTGCTTGTCGACACGGTTGAAGCCTGCGGTTTCGATCATCAGGAAGTCGGCGAGGAATTCCTTGCCGATCTCCTTGGCCTTCACCTTGGCCTTGGACTGTTTCTCATAAGCCGAGACCAGCTCCTTCAGCGCCTTTTCCAGCTGACCGTGGACCTTGACGATGTCCGAGGTCACCTTTTGCACCGCGCGGGCGACTGAGACGATGCTTTGGGCAATGCCGTAGATGCTGGCGGCAATCGACACGCCGCCGGTGACCGCGCCCGCCGCCAGCGAGGCGGTGGAGCCGATGGCGGCGGCGCTGCCCAGGACAATCGCGCCGACCACCTTGATGCGGTATTTCTTGCGGTCCTTGTTGGCCTGCTTCCACTTGTCGAAATGCTTGTTCGTGACCTGCTCGATCGACTTCTGGTATTTGGCAAAGATCTTCTGGATGTCGGCGTCGAACTCCTTGCACTCCTTGTCGGAGAGCGGCATCACCGAGCCGAGGTCATTGGCCTGGCTCACGCGCAGGCTGCATTCGTTCACCAGTTTCTTGTATTCCTTGGTGGCATCGTCATAAAGCTTGGCGACAAAGCGCGCGTCAGTGTCGAGTTCCTTGGCGGCGCTCTTGTCGACCTCGACAGTGGCGGTGAAATTCATATTGCCGAGCTGCACGAACTTGGGCTTCACCTTCTTGGTGACCTCGTTCTTCACGTCCGCCTTGATGATGGTGAGTTTCTCGGTCGCCATAATGCTCTCTCTTATTGCCTGTCGCGGTTGGCCGGCGGGCGGAACGGGGTACTGAAATGCGGCATCCGGGGACGCCGGGGAACTGAAAAAACGGGGCCTGCCCTTGGGAGGGTACTTTAGCGGATGGTATCCCGAAATAAAGCAAAAGCGTCAGTGGCTGCCGCAGCCGCTGTATCTAATTGTCCAAATCCAAGCCCATATCCAACAGCAACTGCCGCCTGGTGGCTTCGGCCGGAGAGCCGTCCGGCAACCAGTAAGGGCCCGGACCGGCGGCCCGGGCTTCTATGCAATTGCGGTGCGGAGAGATGCCGATTGAGCTGCCGTTGTCGAACCAGTGCTCAAAGTGCAGGCCGTCCCGTTCGGTGACCATTTCATAACAAATGTAGCAATAGCCGATGAAATCATCCGGCTTCTCCGGCTGGACCTCCGGCACAGGTGCGGTCCAGGGACGGGACGGATCCAGGCGCAGCAGCAGACCGTCCAGTTCTTGCTGCCACTCGGCATCATCCGCGTCCTGCCAAAGCTCGGCAAGCTCTGAGCCCTTGCGAACGCGGGCAACAAGCGCCCGGGCTGTGCCGGGCAGGCCATCCGGGATGCTGTCCGCCTGGCAGTCCGGCAGCTCCGGCAGATCTTCCGGCAAGTCTTGCGGCGGGCGGCCCATGCAGGCCGCCAGCAGATCGCAGGCCGCCAATGCGACACAGGCCGCGTCCGCGTCCAGTTCACCCGTAGTCTTGGAAAGCTTCAGCAGAGTGTCTTCAAGCGCGCCGAAGCCATTCAATTCGTCAACGAAATCCAACGCGGCATCATTGCCAAAACTGCCTGCGCTCCAAGTTCCCACGACAGCCTCCGGTCAGGTTGATTGCTCTGCCGTCACCCTGCGCCCGAAAGCGGGCGAAATGATGACCTGATACTGCTGAGAAATACCCGAACTGGGAAACGCTGAGGGCAGCGCCTGACCTATCGGCCGGGCGGAAGGCTGGAATGACCCTCTGCCATAGAAAAAGCCCCGCAGTTTCCTGCGGGGCTCTCTCATTTCTGCCGTGAGGCCGGGGACGATCAGTCGCCCGACTTCAGTGCGGCGCCCAGGATGTCGCCCAGCGATGCGCCGGAGTCCGAGGAGCCGTACTGTTCCACTGCTTCTTTCTCTTCCGCGATCTCGCGCGCCTTGATGGACAGGCCCAGGCGGCGGGTCTTGGAGTCGACATTGGTGACGCGCACGTCGACCTTGTCGCCAACCGAGAAACGCTCAGGACGCTGGTCGGCACGGTCGCGGGACAGATCGGAGCGGCGGATGAAGGACTTCATGCCTTCGTATTCCACTTCGATGCCGCCGTCTTCGATCGCAGTCACGTTCACGGTCACGATCGAGCCGCGCTTCACGCCGCCCACGGCTTCGGCGAACTTGTCGCCACCCAGAGCTTTGATCGACAGCGAGATACGCTCTTTGTCAACGTCCACTTCGGAGACAACGGCCGAAACCATGTCGCCTTTGCGGTAGTTCTGGATCGCATCTTCGCCACGCTCGTCCCAGGACAGGTCGGAGAGGTGAACCATGCCGTCGATGTCGCCGTCGAGGCCAATGAACAGACCGAATTCGGTGATGTTCTTGACTTCGCCTTCGACCTCGGTGCCCTCGGGGTTGTTCTCGGAGAACACTTCCCACGGGTTGCGCATGGTCTGCTTGAGGCCCAGGGACACGCGGCGCTTGGCACCGTCGATTTCCAGAACCATGACGTCGACTTCCTGGGAAGTGGAGACGATCTTGCCCGGGTGGACGTTTTTCTTGGTCCAGGACATCTCGGAGACGTGGACCAGGCCTTCGACGCCCGGCTCCAGCTCAACAAATGCACCGTAATCGGTGATGTTGGTGACGCGGCCCTTGTGCACGGAGGACAGCGGGTATTTGGCGCCAACCAGATCCCACGGATCTTCCTGCAGCTGTTTCATGCCGAGGCTGATGCGGTGGGTCTCTTTGTTGATCTTGATGACCTGAACCTTGACGGTTTCGCCGATCGACAGGATCTCGGACGGGTGGTTCACACGGCGCCATGCCATGTCGGTGACGTGCAGCAGGCCGTCAACGCCGCCCAGGTCAACAAACGCACCGTATTCGGTGATGTTCTTGACGACACCATCGACTGCCTGGCCTTCGGACAGGTTGCCGATGACTTCGGCGCGCTGCTCGGCGCGGGACTCTTCGAGGATCGCGCGGCGCGACACCACGATGTTGCCGCGGCGGCGGTCCATCTTCAGGATCTGGAACGGCTGCTTCAGACCCATCAGCGGGCCTGCGTCGCGCACGGGGCGGACGTCAACCTGCGAGCCGGGCAGGAAGGCAACAGCGCCGCCCAGGTCGACGGTGAAGCCGCCTTTGACGCGGCCGAAGATCGCGCCTTCGACGCGCTGATCGTCTGCGTAGGCTTTTTCCAGGCGGTCCCAGGCTTCCTCGCGGCGGGCCATCTCGCGGGAGATGACAGCTTCGCCACGGGCGTTTTCTGCTGCGCGCAGGTAAACCTCGACTTCGTCGCCAACTGCGATTTCGGGCGCTTCGCCGGGGTTTGCGAATTCTTTCAGATCAACGCGGCCTTCCATTTTGTAGCCGACGTCGATGATGGCCTGGCCGGCTTCGATTGCCAGCACTTTGCCTTTGACAACCGAACCTTCGTCCGGGGTGTCCATTTCGAAGCTTTCGTTCAGGAGGGCTTCGAATTCCTCCATCGATGTTGTTTGAGCCATGAGGTCTCAGGTTTCCTTTACTAACGGTTTTCTGGCCGGGCGGTTGTCTCCGCCGGTCTTGGTTTCGCCCTACAGAACGTGGCCCGGAGCACATCTGATCAAACAAACACAAAGGGCCGAGGTGAACCCCAGCCCTGCTCAGATATGCCACCCGGACGTTGACCGTCCTTGTATTGACAGCGCGCGTATAGGCGGATTCCCTGGGTTGCGCAAGGGGAAAGCCCTTGGCAGAGCGCTAGTCCGGCGCATCAACCTCGAACTGCCGCAGCGCATTCAGAGCCGCTTCGTGATCGGGGATGTAACGGGGGCCTAAGTAGATGCAGATTTTTGACCAGCTATGGCGTCGGTTGCTGTCCGGCAGATGGTAACGGTCGTTTGGGAGGTCTTCCAATTCTTGGCAATGCTGGTGAACAAAACTAGAGGCTGCATCATAGCGGCCAAAAGCTGCACGCCCCTCATTTAAGCCTTTAACAAACCCATCCGCTACTGCTGGCGTCAGTTTGGCCCGAGGCAAATGCTTCTCCATTTCCAAGTAGGAAAATCCGGCGGCATCCCGAAAGGCTAAGCCAACCAACAAGGCATAATCCAAAGGTTGGTCAGCATAGGAACGTAGAGCCAGTTCAACCCGAAGGCGGACCCTTTTGATCTGCCGCATCGACAAATCTGTCTTCAGTGAGAGTTCGCCCGCAAGCTTAGCTGTCCGCGCCATAGAGAATTCAGCCCCATCGCCAAAGGGAGTTCCCTCCGGCAACTCCAGAAACAACTGTTCCACGGCTACCGCGCGCACCTCTTTGCTGAAAGGAAGCGCCAGCCGGATGTCCACAAATTTGTCGAGGTAGCGCTCGCCCGTTTTCAGCTCGCCGAAACGGTGCGCGGCCAGCCCTTCCAGATACTCCGCGTTGACCATCAGGCAGAACACAAAGCCTTTGTGCGCAAACACCAGCTTCATCGCTTCCAGAAAGGCGATGGCGTAGTCCGGGTGGCAGCGGTCCAGTTCGTCGACCACCACAACGACACGGCTGGTTTCCCTGCCCTTCGTCAAAGCATCCCGCAAGGCGCTGAGCTGGGCGGGCAGTTCGTCATTGCGCAACCGTTCAGCGGCGATTTGAGACACCACAAGATCGCCTGCCGCCTTGGAGATCCCGTCGCCGAACTCCTTCGTGGCTTCTTGCAAGGCCTTGTCACTGCCTTCAAGCGCGTCAACCGCTTCGCCAGTTGCTGCATCAATAATCTCTTCAGCGCCTTGGCGCAGCGCAACACGCAGCAATGCGCGAGTTGCAAGACCTCCGTACTCGCGGCTCTTCTCAACCAGTTTCTTGCCGGTGGATGTTTCACTGGCAGGCAACGCCGCGACCATCGCCCCGATAAAGGTCAGCACCGGATCGCCGGAATGATCGGAAAGATGGGCATCGATCTCGATAACAACTTCGCCCTCTGCCTCCAGATGCTTTGCCCAGCGCTTGCGGAAGAAGGTTTTACCGCGGCCATAACCCGCCTCGATCGAGATAACCTTGGTATCGTCAATCGTTTTAACCAGCCGGGTGAAGGTTTCACCTGCAGCCTTGTACCCGAGAAGATCACCTTCCCAGACGCCTGAAAGGCCCGTATCTTTCATCACTGCACCTGCAAAAGTAAAAAAAACCGTTAGAACTCCATCCGATAAGCAATGGTTTTTGCGTCTGCAATACAGGCCGTGTGAGTGGAAAGCCGCCTGCCGTTAAATCTTAGTAAATACGGATCGCAACCATCTCCCGCACGGGCTATTCTTCGGACGCTGCGTTGCCATATTCCCGCTCCAGCAGCACAACCCCCGCCAGCACGTAATCGGCGGTGCCCTGCTCGCCCAAGAGCGGCAGGTAGATTTCGGAGGTGCTGCGGTAGCCGGGCAGCGGGCCGACATAAGGCAGAGAGACCAGCAGCGGCCTGGGATTGGCGGCGATCTCGGCAAAGCCGCGCCAGATCATCGAACCGGGGCCATAGCCCTCATGCTCCGACAGCCGGGTGCCGACGAATTTGTCGCGCAGCGTATTGCAGATCCGGCTGCGGGCATAGAGCGCCTTGAAATCCGCCGGCTCGCCGGCCTCGGAGCGTTCTATCTCGAAAACGGACAGGATGTTGGGAGCGTTTTCGGCGTTTGGCAGGCCGAAATCCGCAAGGCTTGGATAGGCCCCGTCCTCTGCAGCGCGATGCCAGAGCAGGTACATGGATTTCAGCTCTGGCTCCAGGTCACCCACTGAAAACTCGGCTGTAAACATGGCGCAGACGGCCCCCGGTAACATCACATTTGGCTGCAGCCGGTTCCAAGACGCCGTTTGAACACGTAATGAGCGAAAACGGGCGGCTAATGATTGCAGCTTAAAATCAGTGTATTACGGGTTCCTTGCATGGCAAGTTTTTTGTCCGCAGCCGCGGGGAGCCGGGGCCAGGCCGCGCCGGGTTATCCAGGCACCTCCCAGACCCTTGCGTCGCGTTTGAGCATCGCCTGTTCGGCAGCATCCAGCCGGGCGGTGGCGGCATCGGGGTCGCTGCGGCCGCCTGCCCTGGTCCAGAGCCTGAGCGCCGAGGCCGGGCTCCAGGGCAGGCAGGCGGCAGCGAGCCACTGCCGCAGGGGCGGCGGCAGGGCGTCATAGGCCTGCATTGGATCCCCTGCGCGGCGGCGCCGTTTCAGGCGCGAGTTCAAGTTGCGGCGGGCCCTGCGGTCAGCCATTGCGGTGCCAGCTTGGGAATGGGTCGTCAAGCGATGCCCAGGCCGGGTCAAAGCCGCCTGCGGCTTCGGGCACCAGGCAGGCGTCCAGGCGGGCGATGGTTGCGGCCTCATCCAGGCCGGAGCCGATGAACACCAGTTCCTGGCGCCGGTCGCCCCAGGTTTCGTCCCAGTTTTTCAGGAACTCGCGCCGGGCTTCCGGGTGGCTGGGCCAGCGTTCGGTGGGCACCGCTGCCCACCACAGGCCCAGCGGGCGGACCGAGGAGATGGCGCCGGCCAGGGAGAACTCGGCTGCCCATTCCGGGCGGGTGGCCAGCCAGAAATGGCCCTTGGCACGGATCACCCCCGGCAGGTCGCCGTTCAGCAGCGCATGGATCCTGGCCGGGTCGAAGGGGCGTTTGGCGCGGTAAACGAAGGAGGAGATGCCGTATTCCTCGGTCTCCGGCACATGGTGCTCGAAGCCGTATAGTTCCTTGGCCCAGAGGGGGTGTTCATGGGCCCGGTCAAAATCAAAACGGCCGGTGTCGAAGATGCGGCCCCCGTCCACCTCGGAGAAATTGGTCCGGATCACCTCGGCATCCGGGTTCAGCGACTTGATGACCAGCATCGCGGCTTCGGTCTTGGCCGGTCCGGCTTCATCGACCTTGTTCAGGATGATAACGTTGGAAAACTCGATCTGATCGGTCAGCAGGTTAACCAGGGTGCGGTCGTCCTCCTCGCCCAGGCTTTTACCGCGGTCGCTGAGGAAGTTGTGACTGGAGAAGTCGTTTAGCAGGTTCACCGCGTCAACCACGGTCACCATGGTGTCGAGACGGGCGACATCTGAAAGGCTTGTGCCTTCGGCATCGCGGAAATCAAAGGTCGCGGCCACCGGCAGCGGTTCGGCGATGCCGGTGCTCTCGATCAGCAGGTAGTCGAACCGGCCTTCGGCAGCAAGGCGGCGCACCTCTTGCAGCAGGTCGTCGCGCAGGGTGCAGCAGATGCAGCCGTTGGTCATTTCCACCAGCTTTTCGTCCTGGCGCGACAGTTCGGTTTCGCCGCGCACCAGACCGGCGTCGATGTTCACCTCGCTCATGTCATTGACGATCACCGCCACCCGGCGGCCCGCGCGGTTGTTCAGCACATGGTTCAAAAGCGTGGTCTTGCCAGCCCCGAGAAAGCCCGACAGCACCGTGACCGGCAGCCTGTTGTCCGTCATGCAGATCTCCATTTATGTTATATCATAACATTTCCGAAACGGAGATAGCAGCCCGCCTGCCCGCTTGCAAGGCGGAAACCGGCCCCAGGAGCCCAGCCTCAAGTGCAGCCTTTACAACCGGCCGGAGGATTTCGAGTATTTTTGGAAAGATGAAACGAAGCCGCTCTTTCATCTTTCCAAAAATACTCATTGCGCCGCCTGCGCCTCTGCGCATTCAGTTCTGAAGGGGCGCCGCCTCTGCGGAGATCCAATCCCGAAAGGCCTCGGCAGCGGCGCTGGGGCGGTCTTTCAGCTGCAGCCAATAGGCCCGCTTGGGCGCCACCACCCCGGCATCAATAGCTAGAAGCCGTCCCGTGCGCACCTCTTCGCGAACCAAGAAGGAGGGGCACAGGGTCCAGCCGAGACCATCGGCGGCCAGGCTGATTGCAGCGTGCACGCTGTCCACTTCGAGGGTTTGACGGATCGATGCGACCGCAAAGCGGGGTGTTTTGAGCCATTCCTCGAACAGGCTGTCCTGGCCGCTGATGCGGATCACCGGCAGCGGCCCCTCGTCAGAACAATGCGGCGCCCGGACTGCAGCAAGCCCGCAGCGCACGATGGCCTTGGCCGGGGCCGGCTGCACCGGGCCGCCCAGGTAGATCTCGGCATCCGGGTCGAACCCGTGCCGTTCGGGCCGCCAGAGCGCGGTGCGGGTTTCCACCTGGATCTCCGGATGCAGGGCGTGGAACTTTGGCAAGTTGGGGATCAGCCAGCGCAGGGCAAAACTGGCGTTGCAGAGGACGCGCAGGCGGCTGCCCTGCGGCTGCTGGTAGCGTTTCAGCGCGTTGGTGATCTGCTCCAGACCGGGGGAGACATCGCTGTAGAGCTGGGCGCCGGAGGCGGTGAGCGACATGCCACGCGGCTCACGGGTGAACAGCTGCAGTTTCAAATGGGTTTCCAGCGCCTGCATCTGCTGGCTGAGCGCAGCCTGCGTCAACCCGACCTCCTGCGCGGCCAGGGTCATGTTGCCGAGCCGGGCAACGGCTTCGAAGTTATGCAGCCACTTCAGGGGTGTTGTCATGCCAAACCATAAGTTTTCTTATTGGGAGTTGGAAAATTTATCTATTGGATTGCCGTGCGGATTTCCAGAACAGTGTGGCCTGCCCTCCTGCCCATCGTGGCGCAGGCGGCCAGATGGGAGGATCCGATGAGCGAACAGCCGAATTTTCTGGTGATTATTTCCGACGAGCACCGCAAGGATGCGATGGGCTGTGCCGGCCATCCCATAGTGAAGACGCCGCACCTGGATGCGCTGGCAGCGCGGGGCACGATGTTCACCTCGGCCTATACGCCCTCACCGATGTGCGTGCCGACCCGGGCGGCGCTGGCCACTGGCGACTGGGTGCACAAGTCCGGCCATTGGGACAGTGCGACGCCTTATGCCGGGGAGCCGCAGAGCTGGATGCATGCGCTGCGCGATGCCGGCCGCGAGGTGGTGTCGATCGGCAAGCTGCATTTCCGTTCGGGTGAGGACGACAACGGGTTCTCCGAGGAAATCGTGCCGATGCATGTGGTGGGCGGGGTCGGCTGGGCGATCGGTCTCTTGCGGGAGAACCCGCCGCCCTATGACTCGGCGGCGGAACTGGCGGGTGACGTGGGCACCGGGTCCAGCACCTATACCGATTATGATCTTGCGATCACCAAGGCGGCGGAGGCCTGGCTTGCTGACCCCAAGCGGCAGGACCGGCCTTGGGCCGCGTTTGTCTCATTGGTGAGCCCGCACTATCCCCTCACCTGCCCTGAGGAATGGTACAACATGTATGACCCGGCAGAGATGGATCTGCCTGTAGGCTATGGCGAGGGACTGCCGGATCATGAGGAGTTGCGCAATATCGCAGAGTTCTTCAATTACGATGCCTATTTTGATGAGCAGAAGATGAGCGAGGCCAAGGCGGCGTATTACGGGCTGACGTCTTTCATGGATGACTGCGTGGGCCGGGTGATTGCGGCGCTGGAGGCCAGCGGACAGTTGGAGAATACGGTGATCCTCTATGTTTCGGACCATGGCGACATGATGGGGGATCAGGGATTCTGGACCAAGCAGGTGATGTATGAGCAATCGGCCGGGGTGCCGATGATTGCGGCCGGCCCGGGTGTTCCCGCCGGACATAAGGTGGAAACCTGCACCAATCTGACTGACATTGCCGCCACTGCCCGCGAGGTCTGCGGCGTGGCGGAGGCTGCAGAACTGCCGGGCGTCTCCCTGCGTTCTATTGCCAGCGCGCCCTACGATGAAGCCCGGACCGGCTTTAGCGAATATCACGACGGCGGCTCGAAAACCGGTACCTTCATGGTGCGCTGGGGCAGGTGGAAATATGTCTGCTACGCCGGCATGGAGCCGCAACTGTTCGACCTGGAGGCAGACCCGCACGAGCTGGTCAACCGTGCAATGGACGGGGTGAACGATCCGGAGATCAAGGCGGCACTGGCCGAGGGCAAGCGGCGGCTGCAGGCAATCTGCGATCCAGAGGCGGTGAACGCCCGCGCCTTTGCCGATCAGCGCCGCAGGATCGCGGAGTTGGGCGGCGAAGAGGCCTGCCGCACGGCGTATGTGTTCAACCACACGCCGACCCCGTCGGAGCAGGACAAGATGCGCGAAGGCTCGCCGCTGTAGCCTTGCCGGCTGCCCTGCCCTTGCTTAGGGTGCCGGCAGGAGGGCTGGCTGCATGACACTGGAAGAGGCAATTGCCACCCAGCCGCAATGGGTGCAGATCTGGCTGAACGTGCTGTCTTTCGGCGGCTTCATCCTGCCGCTGGCGCTGCTGATCTGGAAGCCCAGCCGCATCGCTGGGGCGGTGACCGTGGCGGTCAGCCTTGCGGCGGCGGGCGGGGTCTACTGGATCTATGGCCAGCTGGGGTATGTGCGGCTGCTGGGATTGCCGCATGTCCTGCTGTGGACGCCGCTGGTGATCTGGCTGTGGCGGCAGCGGCAGCGCGCGGACATGCCCGCCCTGCCCCGGCACATCATGCTGGCGGTTTGCGCGGTGCTGACGGTGTCGCTGGCCTTTGATTTCACCGATGTGGCCCGCTATCTGCTGGGGGAACGGCAGCCGTTCTGAGCAAACGCCGCCGCGGGGGCAAAAGTTTTCAGCAAAACTTTTGGCAATTTTCTTGTTCAAGAAAATTGCGGCGCCTGGCTCTAAAGGTCGATTTCCAGAACGCCGTCCGGCTCCAGTGCACGGGACTGGCACAGGATGATTTCCGTTTCGCGCTGCGCGTTGGAAAGCACGAAATCGCGGTGCTCGGCGGTGCCGGAAATCAGCCCGCATTTGCACACGCCGCAGATGCCGTCTGCGCATTTCACATCCACGTGGATGCCGCTCTCCTGCAGTACATCTGCTGCGGTCTTGTCCGCAGGCACCCGGATCTCACGGCCGGACCTGGCAAGCTTCAGGGTGAAGGCATGGTTTTCATAGTCCGGCTGTTCGGGGACTGAGAAATACTCCATGTGGCGGTTTTCCTCCGGGAAGCCATTGTCCCGCGCAGTCTCGAGCACCGCCTGCATATAGGCCTCCGGCCCGCAGGTGTAGACATGGCTTCCGGGGGAGTACCGCAGCACCTGTTTCAGGTCCGCGCGGGTGCCTTGATCGGAAAAATGCAGATGCACCTTGGCGGCCCAGGGCACCGCGCCAAGGTCTTCCAGGAACCCGGCATTTGCCTGTTTCGAACAGGAATAGCGGAATTCGAAATCCCGGCCCAAGGCATGCAGCCGGTGGGCCATGGCGATCATCGGCGTTACCCCGATGCCGCCGCCCATGAGGTAGGTCTTGGCGGCGTCTTCAGCCAGCGGAAAGTGGTTGATGGGTTTGGAGATGAACAGCATCCGTCCTTCTTCAAAGATCCGGTGCATGAGCTTGGAGCCGCCCCGGCCCGCGTCCTCGCGCAGCACCGCGATCTGGTATTTCGAGCGGTCTGCAGGATCGCCGGACAGAGAATATTGCCGGAAGAACTCCGGCGCCACCACCACGTCGATATGGGCACCTGCCGTGGCCGGGGGCAAGGGTGCGCCGTCCGGCAGGGAGAACTCATATTTGGTGACCGCATCCGTCAAATGCTCAACCTTCGACAGGCGCACCCGCATCACCGGCGCGCCGCCCTTGCCGGCGGTGTAGACATGTTCTGGCGGCAGACCCGCGGCTCGGCGGCGTTTGTGTTCCTGTGCGGTGATCATGTTCTGATAGGCAGCAATCCCGGCCTCGCGGTCCATCGTTGCGGGCCAGGCATAGGGCGGCGGCGCCAGCGGTGCGGGGTAGACTGCCAGGGTCTGATCCTTGAACTTCAGATCCAGATCCTTGGAGAGTGCACGCGCGTTTACCGGATGGGGCGTGGGATCATAAGGGCCTTCGTCCGCCATCTCGAGGTCCCACCACCATTTCTTGGTGCCATTCACCTCGCCGTTGCCCAGCGCGTCATCGAGTTTTGCCAGCGCCTTGGCGCTGCCTGGCAGGTTCATCGCGGCCCAGCGGAACGGCGCTTCGGCAAACAGGCCTTCGAGGTTCCAGGGGCAAGTCTTCATGCAACGGCCGCACATGGCGCCGCCGGGGGTGCTGACCCGGTAGGTGGTGCATTTCTGGCTGTCGGATTTCCAGATCTCGTAGCCGTTGAACATCAGCTTGGGTCCGGCGGTGATGGCGCCAGAGGGGCATTCACGGGCGCATTTGTTGCAGGCCTCGCAGAAGCGCTGCAAGCCGAAATCGACCGGCTTGTCGTGGGTCATCGGCAGGTTGGTGGTCACCGCGCCGGACTTCAGCCGGGGGCCGAGGAAGGGGTTCAGGATCACCTCGCCGATGCGGGAAACCTCGCCCAGACCCGACAAGAGCAGCAAGGGCGGCTGCAGCACCTCGCCGTCCATCACCGAATGCACCCGGGCGGTGTAGCCCAGGTTGCGGATCTGCTGCGCGATCACCCCGCCCAGCAGCGAAAACCGCAGGTAGGCGCGCATCGACTGGGCGCAGGCGATCCAGTCGTCGCCCGAGGCGCCCTCCATGGTTTCATGGCCCTGGTCGATGATCATGCTGATGGCGTTTTCGTGGTACGGAGCCAGCGGTTCGCCGCCTGCGTCATGCGAGTAGTAGGCCCAGTCCGGGCAGCGCGAGATGCCCACCGCGTCACAGCCGAGGAAATAAGCCGCGGCCTTGATATTGGCGGCGTTGCGGGCAGCATCCGCGGTGGAGGGGTGGACCTGCGGCGCGGCTTCGCCGTCCTGCAGCAGCACAAAGGCGGCCAGAGGGGAGCGGAAGGCAAAGGCAGCCGGGGACTTGCGGACGTAGTTGCCGTTTTTGGCGGCTTCCTGCGGGCCTTTTCCCATGTCGCCGAACAGCGCGCGGGCAAACATGTCGGCGCGCTTGGGGACGCGGGCAACGTTGGGCTCGTCGATATAGGTGGTGGGATCAGACACGCGTTTCAGGGTTTCAAACGGGTGCGGGCCGTCCTTGAAGGCACGTTTGGCATAGGGGTCGCGGCTGGCGGCGCTTTTGGCGTGGGTGCCGAGACCCAGGCGGTACTTGAGGCCCGGTGCCTGGCCCGGTGCCAGCGGCAGGTCCAGCGCCAGCTCCAGCGTGGTGGTGATTGCGGCGATGCCGAAGCGGCTGCCAAGGAACGGGTTGGTGAGCTTGCCGTTCTCATAGGCCGCAAGGCCCGCCTGCACCGCCAGCTTGCCCAGGTGCACGTCGGTTGCAGCGCCGGTATGGGCGCGGGCTTCCCAGCCCAGCAGGCGGATGTAATTGGCAAGCGTCACAACGGTTTCCGCAGCCCGCAGGCAGGCGCGCTGGTCCTGGGCATCAGCGAGCCACTCGGTGCCTTCCTCCCCTGCCTCCGGGTCGCGGGGGAATTCGTAGACAAAGACCAGGGCGTGCGGGTGGTGGTGGCAGCTGGCCGGAGGCGCCTTCATCGCCTCTCGCAAGTTCGCCAGCACCACGTCGATGCCGGAGGCAAAGGTCTGGGTCTGCTTGGAGCGCAGGGTCTCGGCCAGGGTGTCCACGTCCGGGTTGACCAGCGGCTCTTGCAGCCAGGCGGATTGCGGCACAGCACAGGTGCCCGCCATCGAGGCGTCGCAGAAGTAGCCGAAAGCCTTGAGGTGATCGGCGCGGTCCTGCGGATCCGCGGGTATGGCCCCGCGTTCCTTCTTCACCAGCCCTTCGCGGGTGGCATCCAGCATCGCCTGGTAGTCGCGCATCGCGTTGACGATCGACAGCGGCGCCCCGGGACGGCGGAAGGAGGTCTGCTGCAGCGGCGGGATGGCGTCCAGATCCGCGGGCGCCGTCTGCCGGGCGAGGGTTTCCAGCGGATACGGGCCCAGGTGCACCGGCCGGTTGCGGTAGGAGAACAGTTTACCCATGGTCTGGCCTTTGCAGATTACAGTTTCGGGACGGAGCGCGGCTCGTCCTGCAGCAGCTTGGCGGCAGACTGGCGCAACTCTTGCAGCTCGGCCCCGGAAAGTTTGGCCTCGAAATGGGCAGCGTTTTCCTGCGCCATCGGCAGCACCGCGTCCAGGGAGGTCTGGCCTTTTGCAGTCAGTTCCACCCGGATCGAGCGCCCGTCCCCAGTGCCGCTGCTGCGGAGGATGAAACCGCGCTCCTGCATCAGCCGGAGGGTGCGGGAGGTGGCGGTGCGGTCGATGCCGATGAACGCAGCGATCTCTGAGGGCGTATGCAGCCCTTCCAGGCCGGCCGCCAGCAGCACGCACCACATCGGCCGGGTGAGGCCGTAGCCGGCGATGCGCTGCTCAAAGCGGCGTTCGATCACCCGGGCCAGCATGGTGATCTGATAGCCCAGGGAGTGGTGAAGGCGGAAACGGGATTCGGTCACAGTAATTGACAATGTCAATTATATTGTCGCGAAATGCCAGCCCAGATTTTCAAGGGCCGAATTGCCGGTCAGCGGCCGTGCCTGCGGGTTCCCAAGAGCAGCAGGAAGACGAAGGCAGAGCCGACAGAGGTTGTCACAATGCCCACCGGCAGCTCCTGCGGGGCGAGCAGGAGGCGGGAGAGGATATCGGAGCCGGTGAGCAGGATGGCGCCGGTCAAGGCGGCCAAAGGCAGCAGGCGGCGGTGCAGAGGACCGGCCAGGCCGCGGGCGATATGGGGCACCATCAGGCCGACAAAGCCGATGACGCCTGCAACCGAGACGAAGGCCGCGGTTGACAGCGCAGCAACCAGAAACATGCGGAAGCGCATGGATTTCACCGGCACGCCGAGGCTGGCGGCGGTGATGTCGCCCGCCAGCAGCGCATCCAGCCAGCGGCTGCGCCACAGCGCATAGGCCAGGATCAGGCCCAGGCCTGCGGCGACCAGCGGCAGGGTTTCCCAGCGGGCAAGGCCCAAGCCGCCCAGCATCCAGAAGATCACCGAATGGGCCGCACGGTTGTCGCCGGAGAAGATCAGGTAGTTGGTGATGGCTGCAAACAGGAAAGAGACGGCAAGCCCTGCCAGGATCAGTTTCTCAGGAGCGCTGGTGCGCAAGGATTGGACCAGTGCCAGCACGATGGCAGAGGCCACCAAGCCGCCGCAGAAGGCAGCCAGCGGCAGGGTCCAGATCCCCAGCACGTCGCCGGTGACGGTGATCACCAGAACTGCGCCGGCGGCTGCCCCGGAAGAGAGACCAAACAGGAACGGGTCGGCCAGGTCGTTGCGGGTGGTCGTTTGCAGCACCACGCCGACAAGCCCCAGCCCGGCACCGATCAGCGCCGCAAACAGCGCCCGCGGCAGGCGCAGATCAAAGATGATCCGGTGCATCGGTTCGGGCTCGGCAGCGCTGAACCCAAGGCCCGAGACGATTGCGGTGAAAACTTCGGAGACCGGAACATCCGTGGTGCCGTAAAGCACCGACAGCAGAAGGAGGGCGGCCAGAACGGCCGCCCCCAATGTCAACGAAAGGCCGAAACGGCCCATATCAGAACTGGTCCGGGTGCATGGCCCTGGCGATCTTTTCGATCGCAGCGATGTTTGCCGGCCCCGGTGTCAGCTCCTCATAGCGCAGGCCGACCCAGCGGGCGTTCTTGACCGCGTCGGTATGGGCCATCACGGGGTGCTCCTGCAGGAACTTGAAGGTGTCCTCGGCGCCGTTGCCGTTCTGGTAGTCCAGCAGCACCAGGAATTCAGGGTTGGCGGCGGCAACCGCCTCCCAGGAGGTGCGGCCCCAGCTGGTGTCGAGCCCGTGGGTGACGCTTTCGCCGCCCGCGGCCGAGATCATTGCATCCGGAATTGCGAATTTACCCGCGGTGAAAGGCGCATCTGCCGGGCCGTCCAGCAGGAAGACGCGGGGCTTGTGCTGATCCGCGGTCTTGGCTTCGATGGTGGCCAGCTGCTGCTGCCAGCCGGAGACCAGGGCCTCGGCCTTGTCCGCGACATGCATCACCTGGCCCAGGCGCAGCACGTCGTTGAACAACAGATCCATGGAGGCTACCGGGCGTTCCTTGTCCAGATGCACGCAGCTTTCGGTCAGCACCATGGTCTTGATGCCGAAAGGCTCCAGCGTGTCGGGGGTGACCTCGCCGCCGGGTTTCATGCCGTAGTACCAGCCGGCAAAGAACAGGTCGGGTGAGGCCGCGACCAGGTTTTCCACAGTTGGGTACTTGGGGGCCAGTTCCGGGATATCACCGCGGGCATCATCGAACGCGGCGCTGGTCTTGTACCAGCCGGTGATGCCGGTCAGGCCGACCATTTTGTCCTGCAGGCCCAGGGCAAAGGCCATTTCGGACATGTTGATGTCATGCACCACCAGGCGTTCCGGTGCAGTATCGAACTCCAGCGGTGCGCCGCAGTTGTCGACCGTCACCCCGGCGGCGGCGCCGGTGGCCAGGCTGGCTGCAACGGCAGCCGTCCAGATCAGTTTCATTTCACGTCTCCATCAGTCAGAATTGAATTTGGGATTTCCGGATATCGAGGGCGGGGATCATCCGCCCCTCGTGGGGCAAGCGCAGGTAGCTGACCCCGAAGGTGTCCTGCACGCTTTCCGGTGTCAGCACCTCGGCAGCCGGGCCGAAGGCGGTGAGGCGGGTGGCCTTCATCAGCGCCGCATGAGTGGCGAATTCGGGGATCATCACCAGGTCATGCACCACCATCACCACGGTGACCCCCAGCGAGGCGACCAGCGACAGCATCCGCCCCTTGGCATCCGGATCCAGGTGGTTGGTGGGTTCATCCAGGATCAGAAGGGCCGGCTCCTGCGCCAGGGCGCGGGCGATATGGGCGCGCTGGCGCTCGCCGCCCGACAGCTGGGCCATTGGCTTGCCCGCCTTATGGGCAAGGCCGGTGAGGTCCAGAATGCGGGCCAGAGCATCAGCGTCCTGCCCGGCGGAGCGCGCCCTGGCCAGCGGCATCTGGCCCAGCGCCACATAGTCGCGCAGCAGCAGCCGCCCGTCAGGCGCGGATTGCTGGCTGACGACGGCAATCAGCCGGGCGCGGTCCTCAGCCTTCATCTGCCGCAGGCTCTGCCCGCCGACCAGCACATCGCCAAGCGCCAGCGGCTCGATCCCGGACAGGAGGTTCAGCAGCGTCGACTTGCCTGCCCCGTTCGGGCCGGCAATGGCAAGCACGGCGCCCTTGTCCAGATCGAAGGAGACACCGCTGACAAGGGCATCGCCGTTCAGCGCGTAATATTCCAGCCCGCGCACGCTGAGGAAAGGCTGGGTCATGGCGCGGCCTCCGCCTTGATCCGCGGCAGCCTGGCCAAAGTTTTATCATACAACTGGGCCGGGCGTTCGCTGGCGTTGGTCCAGCCGGTCTCGCTGGCCAGGTACTGGTGCGCAAAGCGGGCCAGCGCTTCTGTGTCCGCCGGGGACTGGATGCCGCCAAAGAGGTATTGGGCTTTGCCCTCAGCCTGAAAGCCCACCGTCACCGGCCGGCCGCATCCGGCCATGCAATCAACGGCCCGCAGCGCAAAGCGCCCGGGGATGCGATCCGAGAGGGCCGCGCGCAGCCGGCTGGCCTCGACCGCGCCCTTGCAGGTGGCGCAGATCAGGATGGTGTGGTCACGAAATTCCAGCATGGTCCGCCTCGCAAATCTGCGTGCGCGGAGAGAAGCTGCCAGTCATGAGGGCACAGGAAACACGTGCCATAGAAGCCTCCTTCCAGGACGCCCCGCCCCGGGTTGGTTGAACATCTGATGGCAGGTCTCCTGACTCGCGGGTCGAGGCTTTGCTGCGCCTTCCCGCCCTTCTTTGGGGCAGTGGCTTGTGGCAGCATTGCTCTCCGCACACAGTTGCGGGGGCAGTCACGGAATTGGCGCCTGATGGCTACACCTCACCGTGTTCCCTTTTCATCTCCCCGGAAGTGGCCCCGGGGAAAACCATCACTGCCTTGTAAAAGCCCTGTCTCGGCTGTGTCAAGCGCGGGAAACGGCAGGCCTCATGCCACGCCCCACCAGCGCAGGGTCTGATCGCAGTGGCGGCGGATCGCTGCGGCTGCGGCCTGGGCATCGCGGCTTTCCAGGGCTTCGATCACGGCCAGGTGCTCTTCCATGGCCGAGACGATACGGACCTGCAGGAAGGGGCGCGCGTTCTGGATGATCGCAATGCGCATCCGGTTGGCGTTATAGGCCGCAGAAAGCTGAGCGTTTTCCAGCCCCGCTGCCAGGAAATCATGCAGCGACAGATCGACCTGAATAGCCTGCGGCGGCAGATCGCTGCCGGCATTCACACGGGCGGCCTCCAGCATCTGCTGGTGCCGTTCCTTCAGCGCTGCCAGACCGTCATAACTGCCATCTGCAACCCGCCGCCGCGCGCCCTCCTGATCCAGCACCATACGGAAATCAAGACAGTCGCGGATGATCTCCGGGCTTGCCTCCATCACCTGGATGCCGCGTTTCGGCAGGGTGATCAAAAGACCCTGGGAGCTGGCCTGTTTCACGGCTTCGCGCACCGCAGCCAGGGGGTAGTCCAGCAGCGTCACCAGTTGCGGCATCGACAGGAATTGCCCGGCCCGCAGCACCCCGCTGCGCAGGGCAGCCCACAGCGCTTCCTGAGCCTGATCCGCCAATAGCTGAACGTCCTGCGCCTTTCTCATTGCCTGTTCTCCCGCCGTCATTTCACGCACTTGCCTTAAGGTGCTATCTGAAATTCTTTATAGTCTATTTTATAGAATACCTCGTAACATGTTAGGTGCAAGCTCAATTTCGGCACAGGTTGGCGGCCCGCCCGCAGCAGGCCTCACAGATGCCTTCCAAGGGGCTTTAGGGAGGAAACAATGACCGCAACTGATGAAATGCATGTGCATCACGGAGGGACAATGGACCCCGAGGGCAATGCGCTGAACCCCGTCGGCAGCGACGAAAAAACCTGGGGCTGGTTCGCCATCTTCAATATCTGGGCCAATGACGTGCAGTCGCTGTTCGGCTATTCTCTGGTAGCGTCGCTGTTCATTTCCTACGGCGTCGGCGGCTGGACCGCCTTTGCCGCGCTGATTGCGGCCGGGCTGTTTGTGATGTGGATGGTGAACCTGTCCGGCGCCGCGGGCGAGAAATACGGCATCCCCTACCCTGTTCTGGCCCGCGCCAGCCTGGGCACTGAAGGCGCCAAGCTGCCGGCAGTGCTGCGGGCGACGGTGGCGGTGTTCTGGTACGGGGTGCAGGTCTATTTCGCCTCCACCGCACTGGCGCTATTGATCCGCTCAATCACCGGCCTCAGCGGCGGCGCCGAGATCCTTGGCCTCACCGGCATCGATTGGCTGTCCTTCGTGATCGTCTGGGGCTTTCACATCGTGATCTTCTGGCGCGGCATGGGCTGGGTCGAGACTTTCCTGAACATTGCCGGCCCCTTTGTCTATCTGGTGATGATCGGCCTGGTCGTGGTGCTGTGGCAGCGTTCGAACGGGCAGCTGCTTGAGGCCACCGCCACCATCTTTGCCAACCCCGAAGGCACGGTCTGGACCGAGATCAAGGGCTTTGTCGCCATTGTCGGCACCATGGTCGCCTATTTCGCGGCCGTGATGATCAACTTCAGCGACTTCTCGCGTTATGCCAAGAACAAGCCCGCAATGATCCTGGGCAACCTGGCCGGGCTGCCGTTCAACATGATCCTGTTTTCAGCGCTGGCGCTGCTGACCACCGGCGGCGCAGCCGTGGTCTTTGGCGAGGAGATCATCAACCCGACCGAGATCGTCGAGCGCACCGACAGCGTTGTTCTAGGCATCATCGCGGCAATCACCTTCTTTGCCGCTACCGTCGGTATTAACCTGGTGGCCAATTTCATCCCCGCGGTAAACGGCATCGCCAGCCTGGCGCCTGAGAAGATCAGCTTCCGCAAAGCCGGCCTAATCACGTCGCTCTTTGCCCTGGTGATCGGAGGGTTCTGGAACAGCTTCATCAGCCAGTTCGGCATCAGCGGCTTTGTCAATACGCTGGGCGCGACGCTGGCGCCGGTCTTTGGCATCATGATCGTGGACTACTACCTGCTGCGCAAAGAACAGCTGCGCGAGGATGACCTCTATAACATGGAGAGCGGCATCTACCACTACGGCAATGGCTGGCACGGAGCAGCGGTCAAAGCTTTCGGGCTTGCAGCGGTGTTCTCGGTCGCAACCGTCTGGGTGCCGTTACTCGGCTTCCTGTCCGGCTACAGCTGGGTGATCGGCGCCGTGCTTGGGGGTGTAATCTACCACTCCCTGGCCAAGGGGCGGGTCAAAACCTGACGGCTTCCCGTCAACCCGAAGCATTGAATTCAGGCCGGTGAAGGTTCCGCTTCACCGGCCTTTCTGCGCTCGCGGCCGGGACTGCGGCCGGGGCAAATCACCCAGCCACATTTTCGCCGCAGGATCGCGCGCCTTGCGGCGGCAGCCGGCACATTTCCGGCCGCAGCGCCCGGATTTCGCCGCAATTCAGACACAATCCGCGCAAAGCCAGCGCCTGGCAGCAGCTGCATTAACCGTAATTTCAGTTTGTTACGGGGGAACGCGCAAGATCCCGCTTACGCCACGGAAAGACTTGGATCGCCCAAGTGTGGCCACGATAAACTCGTGGTCGAGCAGTAGCTTTCCCAAGAACAAAAGCCATAGCAAGGAGGACCCTAAGCGTGGCCGCTACATCTTTTCCGGAGCCGGTGTTTTCGCAATTGGAAACCCGGCAGTTGACAGGTGCACAGGAAGACATTCTCAGCATTGACCATACAAACAGCCTTGCGCTGAAGGCGGCGACGGTATCGCTGAGTTTTTCGCTGGACCGCCTGCCGGGCGACATGGCGCTGGTGTCCAAGGATGGCAGCGGCGCCGGCAATGGCGACTTCACGCTCTGGGTCAAGGACGGCACCCTGGTCGCCACCCAGTCCGGCGGCGGCGAGACCGAATATCTGAAAGTCCCGGATCTGGTGTTGTCGGCCAATACCACCTACCACATCTCGCTGTCCTTCGGCAAAGACGGGCTGATGATCTGGCTCGACGGCGCGCTGGTGGCGGCGGAGCCTGAGTTCAAGCAGGGCCTGGCCGGCAACAGCAACGCGCTGGTGATCGGCGGCTCGCGGGCCTGGCGCAGCGATCAGGACGATGACGCCCATTCGCTGTTCAAAGGCAGCATCGGCGATGTCCGCATCTTCGACCGCCAGCTGGACGAAAAGGCGCAGATCGCGCTGGCCGGGGCAGCCGGCACCGCAGCGGCTGCAGAAATGGCGGCGGCGATGGAAAAGCTGGCCCCGGCCTTCGGCCAGCTGCACGGCGCCAGCGACACCTTCCTGGACATCCTGGCGGATTACGGCGTCAGCCATCACGGCCACCTCAGCCGCAGCCTCAGCATGATCAGCCGCGGCAGCGGCGACAATGAGGCGGCCGGCAGCGGCGGCGATGACGGCATCAACGGCGGCGGCGGCAATGACAGGATCAGCGGCGAAGGCGGCGAAGACGTGCTGCAGGGCGGCTACGGCAACGACACCCTGCTGGGCGGCAACGGCGCCGATGTGCTGGACGGCGGCCACGGCGAGGACACGCTGAAAGGCGGCAAGGGCAACGACCTCTTGATCAGCCGCGCCGACGGCCGCGAGGGCGCGATCTGGTACGACCCGGACCGCGACGAGGGCGATCCGCTGAACGAGCTGACAAACGGCAAGCTCTACCCGGACCAGCCGGTGCCGGCGGACGACCTGCTGATCGGCGGCAGCGGCGCGGACATCTTTTATTTCCAGACCCTTATCAACGCCAAAAAGCGCTATATCGAGAAGCACACCCGCGATGACGGCAGCATCAACTGGCACGGGGTGGCGGGCGAGAACGACAAGCTGCACGACCATTGGGTCGACATTCTCGGCAATGATGTGGTGCAGGACTTCAGCCGCGCCGAGGGCGACCGCATCGTGATCGAGGGCCACACCACCGAGATCGCCTCGATCACTTATGGCGACCGCAACGGCGACGGGGTGATGGACCATTCGGTGATCCGGCTCTACTCCGACCAGGGCAGCAACGGCGGCGCCCATAACGACGACCGGCTGGGCAAGATCACCGTCTACGGCGATCTGGTGAAACAGTCGGACATCGAGCACACCGCCGCCCCGGCTTATGGCATCGTCAGCAGCATCGCCAGCCTGGACGAGGCCATCGCCCCGCTGAGCGTCTCCGAGAACACCGGCAAAATCAAAGTCGCTAAAGACGCCCTGCCAGACGCCGGGGATTTTGCCGTGCCTGGCGTACGGGCGCCGGTGTTTGTCCTGCCTGGCCAGCATGTGCTGAGCGGGAATGACGGCGATTACCTGAACGCGGGCCATCTGGACAGCCTTGCGCTGAAGGCGGCGACGGTATCGCTGAGTTTTTCGCTGGACCGCCTGCCGGGCGACATGGCGCTGGTGTCCAAGGATGGCAGCGGCGCCGGCAATGGCGACTTCACGCTCTGGGTCAAGGACGGCACCCTGGTCGCCACCCAGTCCGGCGGCGGCGAGACCGAATATCTGAAAGTCCCGGATCTGGTGTTGTCGGCCAATACCACCTACCACATCTCGCTGTCCTTCGGCAAAGACGGGCTGATGATCTGGCTCGACGGCGCGCTGGTGGCGGCGGAGCCTGAGTTCAAGCAGGGCCTGGCCGGCAACAGCAACGCGCTGGTGATCGGCGGCTCGCGGGCCTGGCGCAGCGATCAGGACGATGACGCCCATTCGCTGTTCAAAGGCAGCATCGGCGATGTCCGCATCTTCGACCGCCAGCTGGACGAAAAGGCGCAGATCGCGCTGGCCGGGGCAGCCGGCACCGCAGCGGCTGCAGAAATGGCGGCGGCGATGGAAAAGCTGGCCCCGGCCTTCGGCCAGCTGCACGGCGCCAGCGACACCTTCCTGGACATCCTGGCGGATTACGGCGTCAGCCATCACGGCCACCTCAGCCGCAGCCTCAGCATGATCAGCCGCGGCAGCGGCGACAATGAGGCGGCCGGCAGCGGCGGCGATGACGGCATCAACGGCGGCGGCGGCAATGACAGGATCAGCGGCGAAGGCGGCGAAGACGTGCTGCAGGGCGGCTACGGCAACGACACCCTGCTGGGCGGCAACGGCGCCGATGTGCTGGACGGCGGCCACGGCGAGGACACGCTGAAAGGCGGCAAGGGCAACGACCTCTTGATCAGCCGCGCCGACGGCCGCGAGGGCGCGATCTGGTACGACCCAGACCGCGACGAGGGCGATCCGCTGAACGAGCTGACAAACGGCAAGCTCTACCCGGACCAGCCGGTGCCGGCGGACGACCTGCTGATCGGCGGCAGCGGCGCGGACATCTTTTATTTCCAGACCCTTATCAACGCCAAAAAGCGCTATATCGAGAAGCACACCCGCGATGACGGCAGCATCAACTGGCACGGGGTGGCGGGCGAGAACGACAAGCTGCACAACCATTGGGTCGACATTCTCGGCAATGATGTGGTGCAGGACTTCAGCCGCGCCGAGGGCGACCGCATCGTGATCGAGGGCCACACCACCGAGATCGCCTCGATCACTTATGGCGACCGCAACGGCGACGGGGTGATGGACCATTCGGTGATCCGGCTCTACTCCGACCAGGGCAGCAACGGCGGCGCCCATAACGACGACCGGCTGGGCAAGATCACCGTCTACGGCGATCTGGTGAAACAGTCGGACATCGAGCACACCGCCGCCCCGGCTTATGGCATCGTCAGCAGCATCGCCAGCCTGGACGAGGCCATCGCCCCGCTGAGCGTCTCCGAGAACACCGGCAAAATCAAAGTCGCTAAAGACGCCCTGCCAGACGCCGGGGATCTGGACCTGGAAACTGCGGAACCCCCCGTGTTTGCAATGACCGGCAGCCACAGCTTTGAAGCAGAAGACCGCTCTGCATATGTGTTCGGCCATGACAAAGAGCTGCAGCTGTCCAGCGGCACCATTGCGTTCCGTTTTACGGCTGACAGCCTGTCCAGCTATCAGACGCTGCTGTCCAAGGATGCCTCCGGCAATGGCAAGGGCGGGCATCTGTCGGTCTATCTGGATGAGACCGGAAAACTGACGGTGCGCGTTCAGGACCGGGAGGATTCCTATTACTTCACCGCTGCCAATGCGGTGGAGACCGGCAAGGAATATGATTTCAGCCTGAACTTCGGCAGCAGCGGGGTGGAAATCTACCTCAATGGCGCGCGGATTGCCTATGACACCAAACTGGAGTTTGACTGGACCGGCAACAAGGAAGCATTGATTGCCGGGGCTTCGGGATGGAGCAACACGCCGGGCGGAACGGACAAGATCCACAGCTATTTCGACGGCACAATCAGCGATCTGGCGGTTTTTGATCAGGAGCTGGCCGCGGAAGAGCTGTTCGGCAGCGGTGCCCGCAGCGACTATGCCTATTTCAACAGCCGGATCGACAATTTCCAGTTCAACCGCAACGGCGGCGAAATCGAGATCAGCAAGGGCGGAACAACGCATAGCCTGGATCCGGATGACGCATTCGCCGCCTTCACGGACACCACCGTGCGGGCTGCGGACATTCAGATCGGGTCAAGGAGCCAGGACGAGATCCGCGGGGCAGACGGCGCCGATGCGCTGATCGGCAAAGGCGGCGCGGACCGGATTCTGGGCTATGGCAACGATGACCTTCTGCGGGGCAACAACGGTGACGACAGCCTTTATGGCGGCGATGGCACCGATACTTTGTCCGGCCAGGACGGCGCCGACCTGCTCGCCGGAGGGTTCGGCCACGACACGCTCTTTGGCGGCGACGGCGACGACAGTCTCTATGGCGACAGCGGCAAGGACTGGCTTTATGGCGGTCTCGGCGATGACCGGCTGTACGGGCACGCCTGGAACAACTCGGGGGTGTCAACCAAGGACCGGGCCGTATTCGACGGCAACTACGAGGACTACAGCTTTGAAAGCTACACCTATTACGACTCCAACCGGGGCGGAAACATCACCCGCCTGACCGTCACCGACACCGCCAGCGGCGGGGCCGACGGGTTCTACGAGGGCCGCGACCAGCTGCTGGACATTGATCTGCTCGTCTTTGCCGATCAGACCGTTGCCTTTGACGACCTGATCTGACGGAAGGGCAAATCTTGCCTGCCCCCGGTGCCGCTGGGCGCCGGGGGGGTTACTTCCTGATGGACTTTCGGCCTAGCAACCGGGTTGGCGTGCAGACAGCATTGCGCTGACACGCTCCATGTCCTGGCTCAACGGCCGATCGTCCGCATAAAGCGGCACTACGTCCCGGACCGCCTGGTAAATCCCGTGCAGGCGTTGCGAGCCGCAGGGCTTGCGGGCCAGGTCCCGCGCCTGGGCGCCGCACAACAGTTCAATGGCCAGGATCATTCTTGTATTGCGGATGATGCGCAGCGACTTTTCCGCCGCCGGGGTGGCATGGGTCAGCATGTCCTCCTGCAGCGCTGAGGTGACGCCGCCGGCCAGTGAGGCCGGAAAGGCCAGCATCCGGTTTTCGCCCTTGAGCCCCGCCGCAGTATATTGCGCGATCATAAAACCTGAGCCGCGCCCGGCTTCGGCCCCCAGAAAGGCGGGCAAGCCGCTGACCAGCGGGTTGACCAGACGGTCAACCCTGCGTTCGGCAATGGCGCCCAGCTGTGCAGCGATCATCGCCAGGCGGTCGCCGGCAAAACCAACAGACGCGCCAACGGCATTGGCCTGGCTGTAGACCTCCGGAGCGTCGGGCGTGCCGGCCACGGCGGGGTTGTCGGAGACATAGCGCAGCTCCTGGGTCAGGATCTCGCCGATCTGGTCCAATTCGTCACGGATGGCGCCGTGGACCTGCGGGATGGCCCGCAGGCTGAGCGGATCCTGAGTGCTGAAACTGCCGGCATCCGGGGCATTCATGCCCTCCAGCCAGCGCTGCATGTTCTCGGCGGTGCCGCGCACGCCGGAAGTGTCGCGGAAGGTCTGTCTGCTGCCGTGGAAAGTCATTTCTTGCCGTGCCAGAACCTCATAGGTAAAAGCGCCGGCCGCATCGCCCCATTCCACCAGATCGCGCAGCCTTGCATGGGCCAGCGCGGCCAGGCCGGTGCCGCAGACCGTGCCGTTGACCAGGCTCAGCCCCTCTTTGGCTCCCAGTACCAGCGGCTGGCGGCCCAGGCGCCGCAACGCTTCTGCTCCGGAGATCCGCTCGTCTCCTTGCAGCGCTTCGCCAGCGCCGATCAGCACCAGCCCGATGGCGGCGGTATGGGTCAGATAGCCGACCGAGCCGCGTGACGGCACAACCGGTGCCACCCCCGCGTTGAGCAGCGCCAGCAGGGTCTCGACCGCCTGCCAGGAGATGCCGGACTTGCCCAGCGCGAAGTTGTTGATCTGCGTCGCCATAATGGCCCGCACCCCTTCGGCCTCCAGCGGTTCGCCCACACCGCAGGCATGGCTGAACAGGATGTTGCGGGACAGCGCCGACTGATCCTCGTGACTGATGATCACATCGCACAGCGCCCCGACGCCAGTATTGATGCCATAGCCGCGTATGCTGCCTGCCACCAGACCCTCGACGATCTGCCGGGCATAGCGGATGCGCTGAATTGCGGCTTCAGACAGCTTGAGCTGCGCTCCGCGGGCAACCGCAACAACGTGTTCCGGGGAAAGCGGCTTATCCAGCAGCACCGGTTCCAGCAGGGGCCGGCCCGGCGCAACCGAGGGATCAAACGGCATATTGAAACTCCCGTCTCAGGCGGAAAATGGTGACGGCCGGAAAGGCCTACTGTATTCCGCCCACAACTGTTCACAAGTGTCCATTAAACTTGAAGCCCACTAATGTCTACACAAATATACAATAGTCTGCGCCTACCGGCGCCCGATCAGCACCTGCCCGTCCGTTTCAGATGCGGCTTCCCTGCTGAAGCATTATGTGTATATTTAAATGCAATAAAATTCTTTATTGAGGATGAGAGACAGCATGGCGGCGCCGCGCGCGAACATGAGCTACCGGGACATCAAGCAGGTCGTGCTCGACCGGATTCAGACCCGGATCTGGGCGCCGGACAGCCTGCTGCCAAGCGAAACCGAACTGGCCGAAGAATTCTCCAGCACCCGCACCACGGTGAACCGGGCGTTGCGGGAACTGGCCGAGGAAGGATTTCTGGAACGCAAGCGCAAAGCCGGCACCCGGGTTCTGAATGCGCCGGTGCGCAAGGCCCAGTTCTCGATCCCGCTGGTGCGCGACGAGATCGCCGGGACCGGCGCCGTCTACCGCTATGCGCTGGTGGAACGGGAGCTGCAGGCCGCGCCCGCCTGGCTGTCGGCCCGCCTCGACCTGCCGCAGGACCAGCAGGTGCTGCACGTCAGATGCATGCATTATGCGGACAATGCCCCCTTTCAATACGAGGTCCGCTGGGTAATCCCGGACAGCATTCCCGAGGTTCTTGAGGCGGATTTCTCGCAGTCCGGCCCCAACGACTGGCTGGTGCAGAAAGTGCCCTTTACCAATCTGGAGCTGAGTTTCATGGCTACCAAGGCGGATCAGACTGTGGGGGAGTTCCTGGACGCACCCGCAGGCGACCCCGTGTTCACCGCCGAGCGGATCACCTGGCTGCGCGGCCAGCCGGTGACGCTGGCCAAACTGTTCTTTGCGCCGGGATACAAGATGACCACACATCTGTAATCCGCGCATTCCGAGGATCCGCCCAGCCATGTCCGAACCCGCCTCCGGCATAACCATCCGGCAGTTGCAAATCTTCCTTTCTGCGCTGGAACACCAGAGCTTTGTCCAGGCGGCGGAGCATCTGGGCATGTCCCCTCCCGCGGTCTCAATGCAGATGAGCAAGCTGGGGGAAGCGCTGGGGGTGAAGCTGTTCGAAAAGGAAGGCCGCAGTATCCGGTCCACCGAAGCGGCACACCAGTTGCAGCCGTTTGCCGAAACCATCCGGGCCACCTTGCAGCAGGCGGCAGAAGAAATCAGTGCCAAACAAGAGGCTCGCGACAACAGCGTGCGGGTGGCAATGGTGTCGACTTCGCGGCATTTCGGGCCGCAGCTGTTGCGGGACTTCCAATCGGCTTGGCCCGGCGTCAAGGTCGAGATGCAGATCGCCAACCGCAAGGGTGTACTGGATATGCTGGAAAGCCGCCAGGTGGATCTGGCCATCATGGGGCGGACGCCGCGGCGGTTCGAAGTCGAGGCCTTTGCCTTTGCCAAACACCCTTATGTGCTGGTCAGCCACCCGGATCACCCACTGGCCCGCTCCAGCCGGATTACCCGGGCGGATCTGGTGCCGCACCGGTTTCTGGCGCGGGAGGAAGGATCCGGCACCCGCATGGTGCATGACCATTTTTTCACCGAAGCCGAACTCAGCCTGCCAAGGGCGCAGGAAATGGACAGCAACGCCAATATCAAACAGGCCGTGATGGCGGACCTCGGGCTGGCGTTTCTGTCAGCCCATACCATTGCACTGGAATATGCAGCCGGGAAGTTGTGCGTGCTGGACGCCGAAGGCATGCCCGAAAACCGCGAATGGTACATCCTGCACCCCCGGGGGATCCGGCTGGGCCGGGCGGCGCTGCAGTTCCGCGAGTTCGTGCGCCGCACGGGGCCACGGTTCATGCAGGGCTTCTTTGCCGGAAGCCCCTTTGCGCTTTAACCCCCTGCCCCGGTCAGCGGCGCAGGTCAGCCGTACATATGGGCAAAGGCCAGGTTCAGCCCCGCAGGGGTAGCCGGATTGGGGAACCGCGCGGGGCCGGCAATGCGTCCCTTCAGGGATCTGCGCTTGCGGCGGATGTCCTCTTTCAATTGCTCGGCCACCAGAGCCAGCGACACCAGCGGTGGGAATACCCGGTCGAAGCCGATTGCCCGGAAGGTCCGCTCCACCTCTGCAAAGCCCGGATCGGCGGCCATCAAATTACCGCCCGCATACAAGGTGATCCCCTTCAGCCCGCTTGCCTCGCACAGCGCCCGCAGGCCGCGGCAGGCCGTTTCACCTTGCCCGTAGCTGCAGGAGATCAGGATCGCATCCGCCGCGGTTGACTTGGCTGCCGCAACCAGCGCCTGGTGGTCCTCAGTGACCGCCGGGCCGGTGACCTGTACTCCGTTTTGCTCCAGCCGCTGACGGATGATGCTGCTGCCAAGAATTGGGCAGTCCGCGCCGCTGACGCCAAGAACTGCCTTGAATGCCTCATGCTGACCGAACATGGTCACGCCCCTTTTTGCGTGAATGCAAGTGCTGTTCATGCACGGTTGTTCGGGAGAGGTGATTCATTCAATTGAATTCACTTGTATACCGTAATTAATAAGTGAAAGTTACCTATTTTCCTTAACGCCTCTCTCCGCCCTTGGGGTTTCTTCAAAGGCAGAGTGGCAGAAAACAGTTTTAAACTGGCGTGACAGGCCGCAGGCAGAGCAGGCACGGCCGCCGGAAGCCCCGCGGATTGGCTGCCGCCAGATGATGGCAAATACTTCCAGGTAAAGCTTGGTTTCGGAACCTCGCTTGGTAGTGTGATTTGCGGAATTGAAACCGCCTGTGACACAGAGCCAACTGGCGTGGTTGCCCTGTCTCCGCAACCAGCAGTGCCAGCAGTGCCAGCAGTCAGATAACGCTGATATTACCCGTCAAGTCTGAAAGTTGCAGGTCGAGCAGGGTCAGAACATCCCCCCCTCCAAAGTCAAAGACCACATTCTCTCCAACTTCTTGTGCATGGCTTTCTATGGCCACTTTTGCGGAAGAAAACCCGAAGCCGCCCAGCGCCAATGTATCACTACCGTTGCCGAAATCGACGATCTGATCGGAGGCAAAGCCTTTCTTGAAGATAAAGAGATCCGCACCGGCACCTCCACCTAGCACGTCGTTTCCGGTACCGCCGTCCAGCGAGTCTGATTGATCGCCGCCATAGAGTTTGTCGCTGCCGCTGCCGCCCTTCAGTTCATCGTTGCCCTGGCCACCATAGACAGTATCCCTGCCCCGGCCGCCAAACAAAATATCGCCGTCGTCTTGACCGCTGAGATGATCATTGCCGCGGTGCCCGTAAAGCGTGTCCATGTGGGCACCGCCAAAGAGATGGTCTTCGCCATTGCCGCCGTCGAGAGCGTCATCGCCCTCCCCTCCGTCCAGGGTGTCTGCACTATCACCGCCGTCCAGGGTATCCGCACCATAGGCACCGTAAAGCTTGTCTTTGCCGTCGCCCCCGGTCACCTCATCGTTGCCTTTGCCGCCGTAGATCGTGTCATGGCCTTTTCCGCCAACCAGAGTGTCATAGCCCCCCTGGCCACTGAGGTGATCGTTGCCGCGGTGCCCGGTCAGCGTGTCAGATCCGGAACCGCCCTGCAGCGTGTCGTTGCCCAGGTTTCCGCTCAGCAAGTCGAAGCCTTGGCCGCCAAAGATTTTGTCGTTACCGTCACCGCCTGTAACACTATCGTTACCATCTTGACCGCTAAGGTGGTCGTTTCCGGTATTGCCATCAACCCTGTCGTCTCCGGAGCCGCTGCGTATGGTGTCTTTTCCGGCCCGGCCACTAATTCGGTCGTTGCCGCCTTGAGTGCGGATGTAGTTGCCTGCCGCATTGCCCATGACCTGGTCTTTGCCACTGCCTGAAATCAGGTTCTCCACAACAGTTCCGCGGGCGATGCCGACATTGCCGGTGAGCCCGCCAACATCCGAGAGCCGGCCTTCGCGCAAGTCGATCCGGGAATTGGCAGAGTAACGCGCAAAATTCAGTGTATCTGTACCGCCCTGGTCAGCAACGGTGAGAGCAACAGACCTGCCCTCGAAATGGCGGGCGGTCCTGCTGTTGTCCCCCAGTACGCCGGGCAAATTGCTGCCGCCGCCCCAAGTCGTATCCCCTGCGGTCGCGCTATTGGCACCCGGCCCGCCATAGAGATTCTGGATTGCCAGGACGTCAGCCATCATCGGGGTGAGCAGGTAGGCCCGGCTTGCATCGACAGAGGTGTTATCTTGCTGATCGAAATAAGACATGATCGACATCTGCCAGCTATCGTTGGCAAATGTCTCGCTGCGGCCGTAGGTAGCCGTGCCATTATAGTTGCCCTGATGGCCCAAGCCCAAAGCGTGCCCAATTTCGTGGATGTAGGTCTGGAAGGAATAGCTGTCGATGCTGGTGCCATAGGTCGAAAGCCAACTGGTGCTGATGTTGATTTCGGAGGACAGGATACGGCCCCCGGACACCGAGGACGACGCATAGGCGCCGGAGCGATCATCATCAAAGGTTATATCAGCGCTGCTAGAGGTTTCGGAGAACTCTATCCCGGCCACCAACTCCCAGGCTTCCAAGGCCCAGCGGGCCAGCCTGGCGCCATCTTCGGTCAGATCGGACAAGTTCACTGTGATGATGTTATCACTCGAAACGTCAAAGCGTCTGGCTGACCGGCCGCTGTCCTGCCAATAGCCATGCGTTAGGTAATCTGCCAACTCATCCAATGTGCCTGGTGCCGCCGGCTCAGATACAGAAATCGTATAGCTGCCGGTGCTGCGGTCAATGTACGCACCAGCGCTGATGTAAAAGGTTCCGGATGAGGGAGCAGTGTAGGTCAGGGAGGAATCCAATCCCGGCCCGCTGTCGTCGTTATAGGCAACTTGGCTTCCACTGGCAGAGTGCAACCGGAGATAGGGATCGCTCAGCGTGCCGATACCGCTGCCCGAGCCGGACAGATCAATCGTGTAGGTTTGACCTTCGGTAAGGGTGATGGCGACCCAGTCCCGGTCACCGCTGCTTGAAAGATTTCCCTGAAATGTGTCGCCAGGAGCCATCCGGTAAGAGGTCCAGGTGCCATGACCCGCGTCCGAGACTTCGACGATCCTGGCGGCGTCTATGTTACCGGAGTCATTGGCTGCGGAGCGTTCAATGCAATCTAGACACATGAAAATTCATCCGGTTGACCAGCTTTCGGAATTGGTAAACGCAAAACCATTCAAACAATCAAAAGTAGCGAGGCACATGCGCCCTCAATCAAGGGGGTAAATTATTTTTTAAGACTTTTTCAAGGCTGAATTTTACTACGGGAGGGAACTGCAGCCTGTAAAGCACAAGACAGGACAAGATAAAGGCATGAAACGCCGGATTAATCAGATATTCCCGCGCCGGTTTGAGGGTAAGGAAACAGTCTGTTGAGAGAAGCGGGAGAAGCTCACTGATGCCACGCGCAACGAAAACCCTGTGCGGGAGCTTCCTGCATGGCAAGTCCGTTTCGATCTGAACCGCACAATTGCCAATAGCGGACATATGCCTGGTCCGCCAAAGACAGCCCATCACTGGTCCCCACATCTTCCGCAAAGCCGCCGCCGTCCGCGAAGCCTTGCAGCGGTGCAAACCCCTCCGGCCAACCTTCCTAACCGCCGCATCCGATAACGGGTATCATCCATCCACGGCAAAATCATGCCATGCAGGTGCCCGGCACCCGGCCCGCGGAGCGCCATCAAGGCAGGATTTCTGCTCATTCAGCCATGCATGCCGTTAAACAGGCCGCCGGCCTCGGTCGTGTATCGAAATGCCCGCGCCTTGCCAGCGGGACACCGATAGGCATCCGCAACTGCGTCATAGGTGAAGCCGACCTTCGCATACATGCCCTTGCTCCAGTTGCCCAAGATCTCGGGACCGGGACCGGTCAGGGAGATCCGGTGGTCTGAAACTTCTTTCGGCACACGTTCCGTGTCCTGCTGGTGCTGGATCTCCTGCCGGATCCAGCCACATCACCTCGACGTCGCGCCCGGCTTCCCGCTTTAACAGGCCGCTGAATTAGTCAGGCCAGTGGGACGCTGTTCTCCGTGGTGGAATGAGTTCTCTCATCGGTCTTCCGGATTGGGTGGCTGGAAGCAGGCCTGCGTCCCCCCCTCCAGCCTCATTCCGCCAGCAACCGGGGCAGCCGGGCGAGATTTCCGGCTGCGAGCGTCAGGATGAAGCGCGACTGCACCCGTTCGGCGCCGCGATAGACGGTCTGGGACATGCCGCCAACGGTCTTGGCCCAGCCAAACGCCTCCTCGATCCGTTTGCGGTGCTTCTGGGACAGGGCATAGCCTTTGTGCCGGGTTGTGCGACCGTCGATTGCTGAATGCCGCGCCTTCCTGGCGACGTGCGGGGTGACGCAGGCCTGGCGGAGATCTGCGACGAATTCGGCCGCATCGTATCCCTTGTCGGCTCCCAAGGTCAGCCGCCGGGTCGATCCGGGGGAGTGGCGGTGCAGCATGTCCAGCGCAGCCTTTCGCTCGGCGCGGCCGTCAGCGTGGGTTAGGTCGCCTTGCACAACCAGCCCGTGCCGGTTCTCCATCAGCGCATGCCCCATGAAGCACAGCACCGCACCTGTGCCAGGGGATTTCTTATAGAGCCGTGCGTCCGGGTCGGTGACCGAGGCATGGGTCGCATTCGAACGCTTCTCGCCCTTGAAGTTGACCTCGGGATTTCGGGTGCGGCGGCTGTAGCGGGGCATTGGAGCGGTCTCGGGTTCGGTCTGGGCGGGTTGTGCGGCAGGGGCAATGGATGTCGCGGGCGGGTCATCCGGCCTATCATCGCCGGGCGGCGTGCCCGCCGACTTCGGCTGGAAACTCTTCATCGATGCCCAGGCCTTTATGAGCGTGCCATCGACCGAGAAGTGGTCGTCCGACAGGAGCGGCGCGACCTCGCGATGCGCCAGGATAGCCGCCATCACCTTGCGCGACATGTCGGCCGTCAGCAGCCGGTCGCGGTTCTTGGTGAACACCGTCGGCACCCATACCGGATCGTCGATCCCGAGGCCCACGAACCAGCGGAACAGCAGATTATACTGCATCTGTTCCATCAACTGCCGCTCGGAGCGGATTGAGAACAGGATCTGCAGCAGGCTGGCCCGGATCAGCCGTTCCGGCGGGATCGAGGGGCGGCCGAAATCGGTGTAGACCGCCTCGAAATCGGCATCCAGACTGGCCAGCGCGTCGTTGACCACCTGCCTGATCTTGCGGAGAGGGTGCCGTGCTGGGATGCGCTCTTCCAGATCGACATAGCTGAAAAGCGATCCGCTCGCTTCGTCCGTCCCGCGCATCACCAACCCCCGCCGAAATTGTGCTGAGGGTGAATCATGTTCCTCAGGCCGCGTCGAGAGCCGACTTCTTCAGCAGCCTGCTAAGGGTGAATTCCACGAACTCGTGGCCGTGCGCCCACCGGTGCCAAAGGTCCGGCATCCCTCGCAAGACTACTTTTCAGCTGGCTTTCAGTATGATGCGGCCACGCGAAGGTCGGTCGAGAAATTCATCGGGTACTACTATTCTCATTTCGTTATGGGAACGAACCCCAACAAAATGGTTCGCTCCTTGATTTCCATTTATGAGCACAAAGGGGCCATATTGACAAAAAATATTGAGCGGTTTCCCGATGACAGCGATGGGGCCGCCATTGTTAAAAAATATGATGGCGTTGCGCTGTACAATGCTGAACGGCTTTTCATCTATGAAAGAGAACGCCCGATCGGCGATCGCATCTGGCAAACCGTCGTTTATGCGACGGACTTGAGAGCCTCTAAGTTTTTGTCTGGCCTGACGATGGGGATCGCTACGGACTCTGTTCGCGATATCCATTGTTATCGGGTCGTCTATAATTTCCTGGGGCAGGAGATTGATCTGCGCAACGCTCTAAAGGGCTGCGGCAACATTGATTTGGATTCAAAAACGGTGCCGAAATATGTACGGGACCGCATCACCAATGATATGCGTCCTGGCGAAAACGCCTTTGTGCCCCGCTAAGGTCAAAGAGGAATGGGCATAGCTTTTCTGCCGGGTGTCCTGGCGAAAGACGACCTTAAAGCCGGTTCCCCGGTGCAGGTTTGCTGGACCTAGAATGTGGAGAGGCTTCTGTAGTTGCGTGTGCCGCGCAAACAGGCCGGACACACGTCTGCTTCTGATCAGTGCGAAACCAAATCAGAAATGTCTTGTTATGCAGGAGTTATCCACGCAAGCCGTTCAGCCGTTTCGATCCCGCCGAGTTTCGAACCACCTTTTCGCTGCACGGTGTTTTAGCCCGAAAGGTGCGGAAATAGCCGCCATCTGACATTTATACTTCAATAGCCGCAAAAAGTTGAACGCGGTTAATCTGCTTCAGCTCTTCCCGCAACACGTTTCAGTTCGGATCGAAGAAGGGAAAGAAACGCACCACCGGCTTTCGAAAGGGGTTTATCCTGAGGCACGAGCAGACCGATCTGGTAGCTCACTTTCGGTGCGAACTCGCGCAGAATGCAGCCCTCCGTAAATCCTGAACTGTTCACCGGGTCGACGATGGCGACGCCGCCGCTGGATTTCACGAATTCTGCAACTGATGCAAAATACTGTGCCTCCAGTACGACGTTCCAGCGTGTACCAGCATCCGAAAAGGCGCGGGCGATTTGAAAGGTTGTCATGTGGTCGCGGAACAGAGCGGCAAATGGGACGCCATCAAGCAGTTCAGGCGTCAGGGTCTCATGTGCAGCCAGCGGATGGTCTGGCGGAAGCAGGCATTGGCAAGCGAAAGTGAATTCATCGGCGTTCACTCCGGCGAATTCCGCTGGTTTTTCCGCAATGGCAATATCGAACAGCTGGCTGGGCAGCTGATCGATCACGATATGCGAGCTGCGCGACAGCAGGCGCACCTTCACATCAGGCCGGTCGGTCTGAAACTGGCCAATGAGCCTCGGTAGGAACTTAATCGAGATGCCGGGGAAAGCGGAAATGGTGAGATGGCCAGCTGCTCCGCGGCGCAGCCGCTGCGCAGCATCGCTGGCGCGTCCCACCGCTTCCAGTACCCGCTGAGCTTCGTCATAGAAGATGAGCGCTTCAGGAGTGGGCTGCAGACGGCCGGACTTGCGCAGGAACAGCTTGAAACCCAGCCGGTGCTCCAAGGTGGCAATGGTGTTGCTTACTGCCGGCTGTGAAATCCGCAAGATTTCCGCCGCACGTGTCATGGTGCCTGCGGTCATAATTGCTTGAAAACATTCAATTTCACGTACTTGCATGGATTTACTATAATCAGTGATTATAGTTTATGTAAGTAAAATTATTAGAAGTGATGGCCTGCTAAATTTACCCTGTCCCCGTGAATTCGTTCAGAACTCAAGGGAGGGAATAATGAAGAAATTCCTGGCAACCACAGCACTGGCGGCCTTTGCGGCGTTTGGTGTCTCACAGCCTGTACAGGCGGAAACAAAGTTTGTGACAATCGGAACCGGTGGGCCGACCGGCGTCTACTTCGTAGCCGGCAACGCAATTTGCCGAATGATCCACAAAGAAGCGGCCGAAGGACGTAAGCAGGGGCGTCAGCATGGTTACCGCTGTGCGGCACCATCCTCAAACGGGTCCACATATAACCTGGCCCAGATTTCGCAGGGTGAGTTCGAGTTCGGTGTCTCGCAATCCGATTGGCAGTATTATGCCGTGAACGGCACCTCCGAAAAAGTTGTGAACGATCCTGGCTTCCGCTCCGTGTTCTCAGTGCATCCGGAGCCGTTCCAGCTGATCGTGTCCGCAGACTCCGGGGTCAAATCCTGGGAAGACTTAAAGGGCAAGCGGCTCAACATCGGCAACCCGGGATCCGGGCAGCGCGGCACCACCGAGCTTCTCATGGAGCGCTATGGCACGGGCCGCGACTATTTCGGCTTGGTAACCGAGATGACGTCATCGGAGCATTCCAACGCTTTGTGCGATGGCAACATTGATGCATTCACCTATGTTGTTGGTGTTCCGAACTCGGGCGTTGCGGTGGCAACCGAAGGCTGCGGGGCGCAGATCGTCAGCCTGAACACCGATGTGGAAAAGCAGCTGATCGAAGAACGCCCGTTCTATGCGGCAACAAACATCCCGGCGGGTGTCTATTCCTCGCAGAAAGAAGATGTGACCACCTTTGGCGGCTATGCCACCATCGTCTCGCATGAGAATGTCGATGCAGATCTTGTCTACGAGGTCGTCCGGGCGGTGTTCGAAAACCTGGACGATTTCCGGGCGCTGCACCCGGCCTTCGCCAATCTGGATCCCAAAAGCATGATCCATAACGGTAATTCCGCACCGCTGCATGAAGGTGCGGCCCGATACTACCGCGAGAAAGGCTGGATCGAGTAACGATCTCCTCCCCACTCGATTACAGCTGGTCTCTGCCGTTCAGGCAGAGACCGAATTTTCCTTCAACCCGGAAATCACCATGTCTGATAAATCACTGCAACAAGCTGCAGTTGATGAGGCGTTGAAAGTCGAACGCAGCGACTACTTCGGCCCTTGGCCCAAAACCTTCATCACCGTTGCCGCCCTTTGGTCCCTTTACCAGCTGTGGATCGCATCCCCGGTTCCCTATGCACTTGGCTGGGGCATTTTCGTGGACCTGCCCGCCCGTGGCATTCACCTGGCTTTTGGCCTGTTCCTGTGCTTCCTGCTGTTTCCTGCCAAGTTCGAGCAGGAGCGGGCTGGGAAGGCATGGTTCAGCCTGATCCTGGCAGGGATTTCAGCCGCCTGTGCGCTGTATGTCTGGCTGGGTTATGACGGTATCGTCCTGCGTGCGGGCATCCTGCTTGACCTGGATATTTGGGGCATTTCCGTTCCGTTCGAGGCCGTCCTGTCCGCCGTGGGCATGGCCCTGTTGCTGGAGGCCACGCGCCGGGGCGTGGGGCTGCCTCTGGTTATCGTCTGCGGTATCTTCATGGTTTACTCGCTGTTCGGACCATACATGCCCGAGATCATCGCCCACCGCGGCGTGTCGATCTCTCGGATGACGGGCTACAACTGGCTGACCAGCGAGGCGATTTTCGGGATCCCGATTGCGGTCTCCGTCAGCTACGTGTTCCTGTTTGTGCTGTTCGGCGCCTTCATGGATACCGCAGGTGCCGGCAAGTTCTTCCTGGACCTGTCCTTTGCTGCTGTTGGCAAGTACCGCGGCGGGCCTGCCAAGGCGGCCATTCTGGCATCTGGTCTGACTGGAATGATCTCTGGCTCATCCATTGCCAACACGGTGACAACTGGCGCCTTCACAATTCCGGTGATGAAGAAAACCGGCTTCCCTGGAGACAAGGCCGGGGCGATTGAGGTGTCTGCGTCGATCAACGGGCAGATTATGCCGCCGATCATGGGTGCCTCGGCCTTCATCATCGCGGAATTCATTGGCATCTCCTATTACGATGTGATCGTGCATGCGATGATCCCGGCCTTCATCGCTTATCTCTCGCTGTTCTACATCTCGCATCTGGAAAGCTTAAAGCTGGGTTTGGAAGGCTTGCCCAAGGCTGACTTGCCTGCAATCCGCAAGACACTGAAAGAAGGTGCGTACTTCCTGATCCCGATCGGTATGCTGGTTTACCTTCTGCTTGTCGAACGCTGGAGCCCCGGCAGTGCAGTGTTCTGGTCAATCCTGATGATGGCAGGGATCATCGTTGTGCAGCAGGTTGTGCTGGCGCGCGAACACGGGTTGTCCATCGCCAAGGGCATCCGGTCCGGCGGCATCATTGTCTTCTATTCTCTGGTGGCAGGCGCAAAGTCGATGACTGCGGTGACAGCTGCCGTCGGCGCCGCTGGCATCATCGTGGGTATCGTGTCGTCCACCGGGCTGAACAACGCCATGCTGGGAATTGTCGAAGCGCTGTCGCAGGGCAATATCTACATCCTGTTGGGCTTGGTGGCTGGTGTCAGCATCGTGCTGGGAATGGGCCTTCCAACCACTGCGAACTACATCGTGGTGGCCTCGCTGATGGCCGGTGTGATGGTGGAATTGGGCAATGCCTCGGGCCTGGTGCTGCCGCTGATCGCCGTGCATCTCTATGTCTTCTACTTCGGACTAATGGCGGATGCGACACCCCCGGTGTGCCTGGCTGCCTTCGCCGCTTCGGCCATCTCCGGTGCTGACCCAATGAAGACGGGTGTGCAGTCGTTCAAATACGCGATCCGTACTGCGATTCTGCCTCTGGTGTTCATCTTCAACCCTGAACTGCTGCTGGTCGGAGTCGACAGCATTTGGCACGCCATTCTGGTGTTTATCGTGTCGCTGATTGCGATCTTCGCCTTCTCCTCACTCACTTTGCTGTGGATGTTCGTGCGCCTCAAGCTGGTCGAGGCGGTGCTGCTGGTGTTTGTCGTGGTCAGCCTGTTCCGCCCGGATTTCGTGCTCGACCGTTTCAGCCCGGCCTTTGCGGATGCGCCGCTTGAGAGGGTTGTAAACGGAACAATGCCCGTCGAGGCAGGCCAGAGGATCCGTGTCTATGTGACACGCGAGACCGAATACGGCGACCGTTACAAACTCTTTACTGTCACCGCCCCGCAGGCAGCGGAGAATATAGCATCGGCGATCGGCTTGGAATTGGCCGCAGAGCCGGACGGGCGCGCCAGCGTGACCGATGTTGCCTTTAACGCACCTGCCGAGCAGATCGGCATCACCTGGGGCGACTATGTGACAGCCGTCGGGCTGGAGCAGTCTGGCCGTCCGCCCAAGGAGATCATTTATATTTTCGGTCTCCTGGCCTATGCGGGCGTTGTTCTGATGCAGCGGCGCAGAATGAAAACCAAAAATCCCAAACCAGTGGAAGTGTGACCATGGCCGTACAACTGACCGAAGCAAACCTGCGCAACAGGATCTGGTTCTGGCTCGAAACACATAGGGAGGAGGTCCTGGACCTCACCCTGCGCCTGGTGCGGATCAAAAGTCCCCAGCCCGAAGGCGACGTGCGCGGCATGGCGGATCAGATCACGGCCATCGCGTCACAGATCCCGGGGGTGGAGATAGAACGGCACATTTCAGAGGAGCCGATCCACAACCTGGTGCTGCGGTTGCGGGGCAACCGCCCCGGCAAGCGGCTGGTGTTCAACGGGCATTTGGACACCTTCCCTGCCGGTGATCTCAGCGCATGGACCCGCTCTCCCGAGGGAGAAGTGGTTGGCGACAAGGCCTATGGCCTGGGCATTTCGGATATGAAAGGGGGTATCGCCGCCAGCCTCATGGCGCTGAAATGCCTGGCAGAAACCGGTGCGGATTTCCCTGGAGAACTGGTCTGCACCTTCGCCGGGGATGAGGAAACCATGGGGGTTCTGGGTACCAAGTTTCTCCTCGACACCGTGCCCCACGCGCGCGGCGACGCCATGATCAGCGGTGATGTCGGCTCTCCCCATGTGCTGCGCTTCGGAGAAAAAGGGATGATCTGGGCCAAAGTCACAGCAAAAGGGCGGTCGACCCATGCTGCTCATGTCCACAAGGGTGACAGCGCCATTGAAAGGCTGACCAGCGTGATGGAGGCGTTCAAATCCATCCGCGAGCTGCCAACCGGCAGCGAAGGCAACAATGTGCTCCCACTGATCGACCGCTGGTCCGAGAAATCAGAGGCACTTTCGGGTGAAGGCGAAACCCGGGTGTTGAAGGCTGCCACAATCACCTTTGGCACGATCAGCGGCGGGCGGTTATCGAACCTGGTGGCGGATCATGCCGAGTTCACCTGTGACCTGCGCCTGCCGGTTGGTGTGTCTGTGGCACGTGCTGAGGCGGAGCTGCAGAGGATTTGCGACGAGATCGAAGGTGTCACGCTGGACATCACCCGCCGCTATGAGCCCAGCTGGACGGCGCCGGATCATCCAGTGATCGAAACCGTCAGAACCAATTGCGCCGCCGTACTGGGTGAGGAACCTGCCGTGACCATGCGCGTCGGTGCTTCTGATGCGCGGCTCTACCGATATGCGGGCGTGCCTTCGGTGGTCTGCGGCCTTACCGCATTTAACCTCGGCGCGCCGGATGAACATATCCTGCTTGAAGAGCTGACTGCGCTGGTTGATATCTTTGCCCTGTCCGCGCATGACTACCTGGTGAGCAATGCTTGATCTGACCATCCTGTTCACGGCCGCCTTCCTGGCCGGAGTCCTGAATGCCATTGCAGGCGGCGGCAGTTTTCTGACCTTTCCGGCGCTGGTTTTTACCGGTGTGCCGCCGATCCCGGCCAATGCCACCAGCGCGGTTGCCGTCTTCCCTGGCTACCTGTCAGGGGCCGCGGGCTTCAAGGAAGAACTGCGCAGCTATGACCGCCGTGCGCTGTTCACGTTGACGGGCCTGTCTATCGCCGGTGGTATTGCGGGTGCTTTGCTGCTGCTGGTGACGCCTTCCGAAGTGTTCAGTTTTGTGGTCCCCTGGCTGTTGTTGTTCGCCACACTGCTATTTGCCTTTGACAAGCAGCTGCGGGCAATGACCACCCGGGAGGCCTGGCAGCGGTCCTTTCGGCAGGACAGCAGCCACACTTGCTGTGACCACCTACGGTGGCTATTTCAACGGCGGTCTCGGGATCGTGCTTCTGGCGCTGTTCTCTGGCCTGGGATTCCGGGACATCAACCTGATGAACGGGCTGAAGAATGCCCTGTCCTTCATCCTGTCGGGAGCCTCGGTAGCGACCTTCGCCCTGGCGGGCATCATTTACATTCAGGAGGCGGCGTTGATGATGGTTGCGGCCACAATCGGCGGATACGCCGGTGCGCGTCTGGCCCGCCGCCTGCCAGTTCAGGCCGTGCGTGCTATCGTCATCGCTGTTGGCCTGGGAATGACCGTCGCCTTTCTGCTGCGTGGGTAATTAATGGTTTCAAAAAGTAGCAAGATCGACATTTGCAAGAGGGTCACAGGACAACCACGGAACTGGTGCGGCTTTGCAGCTGATGGCCGTTGAAAGATGCCGCCAAAATAGACCGCGCTCAGATTAAATTGCCAAAGCGGCGGTTGCCGGAACTTTGACGTCAATTCCGATGGAATTGTCAGATTTTCTTGCAACGCTGACGTTCGTCCCGAACGCAGCATCTGTCGAATTGGGCTCAGAGCCGCCGAATGCTCATGAAGCAGGTCTAAAGTTGAAGCGGTAACGGAACCAGCCGCCGGAATATTCCAGCAAGCCGTTGATCTTTGGCCGAATCGTGCGGCGCGCGGACGTTAGCATCTCAAGAGCAGTGGTTCGCACTGCAAGCGGCGAAATCTGATTTCGAGCCCAACCTGTGAATTCGAATTTCGCGCTGCATGCACACGCAAGATCAGAAATGCTACAAGCGCTCAGATTTCAGCGCCGCAGAGCAGCGGAAGGAGCGGTCCTTCATGCTTGCGCTCCAGAAGAGCAGAAATGTCAGATCAAGTCCCGTGTCTTACAGGTTAATCTAGATTTCCCAGTGCTTACTAGCATGTACTGAGGAGTGTGTCTCAACCGCTTCCGTCACTGCCGGGGCCACGGGCTCAGCACCATTGCCATCGACCTTGAACCGGCCCACCAGTTTTGCCAACTTGATGGCGTTGGAATTCAGCATATGGCCTGCGGCCGTGGCTTCTTCCGCCATCGCGGCATTCTTTTGGGTCACCTGATCGAGCTGGGTCACGCCGGTGTTGATTTCGTGCAAGCCGGTAGATTGCTCCTCTGCGCCTTCGGCGATTTCGGTGACCAGCTTCGAGATATGGCTGACACGGGTGGAAATTGACTGCAGAGCCTCGCCTGCCCGACCTACCAGATCGACACCCTGATCTACTTGGCGGGAACTGTCGGTAATCAGCGTCTTGATCTCCATTGCTGCATCCGAGGAACGCTGCGCCAGTGCCCGCACCTCTGAGGCTACCACCGCGAAGCCGCGGCCGGCCTCACCAGCACGGGAGGCCTCTACACCAGCGTTGAGTGCCAGTAGGTTAGTCTGGAAGGAAATATCGTCGATCACCTCAATGATCTGGTCGATTTTGCTGGAACTATCCTCTATTGCACCCATTGCGGCGACTGCGTTTCGCACCACTTCGCCGCTGCTTTCAGCCTCTTGGCGGGCCTCTCGGACGGTATTTTCTACACGGCGCGCGCCCTCGGCTGCGGATTTCACGCTGGCTGTAAGCTCATCAATCGCCGCCGCTGTCTGCTCCAGGGTAGCAGCCTGGCTTTCGGTACGGTGCGACAGATCATCCGAGGCTTGGCTGATTTCCGCCCCGCCGTTACGGATACTCGAAGAAGCCTCGATCACTTGCTGCACTGTGGTGTTCAGGTTGTCGATCGAGCCGTTAAAATCGTCGCGCAGATTTTCATATTCCGCCGGGAATGCCTCGGTGATGCGTATAGTTAGATCGCCATTTGCCATACGTGATAGGCGCTCGCTTAGCTGCTGCACCACATATGCCAATTCGGCGTCTTTGCTTTGGGCCTTCTGCTGTTCGGCCTCCTGCATACGAACCAGTTCGGCGCGAAACGTCTCCAGCGCCCGGGCCATATCTCCAACTTCGTCGCCGCGCTTCTGGCCGCGGATTTCCACTGCGTTGTTGCCTTCAGCCAGGCCACGCATGGATACTACAATCCGGTGAATGCCCGAAGCGATGCCGGATCCTGTCACCAGCGCCATTGCAGCACCGATTATTATCGCAGCAACAATGGCGGCAGGGATCATTTTGCGCGTCTGAGCTGCTATCTCTTCGCTGGCAGCTTGGTTGGCAGCCATCGCCGTAGAAACTTCATTTCGAAGTTTCGCCATAGTGGATTGGAAGCTATCAAAAAAGGCCTTGCCGCGCCCCTCTGCCACAAAATCCGCCATGTCATCCATAGTGGCCGCGTCACCGATTTCTCGACGCAAGTCCAGCATTGGCGCCGCAACCTCACCGCGCCATTTTTCAATTACTTCGGAAATGCCATTCAACTGATCCAAAACTAGAATGTCTTCCTGCATCGCGGCCCGGAAAGCATCCATACCAGCATCGAACCGCTGGGTTCCTTGCACAAAGGGTGTGAGGAAAAACTCTTCTCCCGCCAAAAGAAACCCGCGCATGCCGGTCTCCATGTCTACAGCTGCGGCAAGTAGGTTTTTTGCCATGCCAAGTACAAGATAGTTTCTCTCAACATCTTGGAATGGCTCTTGGAGTAAACCTGGATCTGACAAGCCCGCAGTGATCCGTGATGTTAGAGATTTACGATTATCTACCAGCAGCAGCTCTTCCATTCCGATCATCTGGCCGACAAGTGTACGAAACTCTTCAAAGTATACCTTGCTCTTGGCCCTTTTTACTTCATCGGCCATGTCATTCATGGTCATGGCATCGCCAATCTCTCGGCGCAGTTCTATTGCATTGACGGCCACTTCGCTCTGCCACCCAGCAAGCATCTGTTCTGCATCAGATAAATGCCTTAAGATCTTTGCCTCACCAGCTGCCATCTGCCGCAAGATCTCTAAAGACTGTGCTACCCTTGTCTTCCCGGTCTCAAAAGGAATTAGATACTCGTCTCTGCCAGCGAGAAGATAGCCACGCAGTCCAGATTCCATCGTAGAGGCGGCCTCTGCCAGCGTCTGCGCCTCGTTTAGAATTGCCTGCGTGTCAGAAACCATCTGTGTGGCTTTTTCAATTCGCCCCAGGTTGATCGCCGAAAGAACCCCAACCGCCAATACCAACACCAATGGGAAAAGCGCGACCAGAACGATTTTTGTTTTGGTGCTAAGGTTATCAATTGCAGATTTCCAAGCCGCGAATTTCTTAAGAAGTCTCATCTCATCATTCCTGATTGTATGGGAGGGGCAGGTCAAACTGAAAGATAATCACCTCTTCCTTTTGGCTGCTCATCAAATACGAATGCACTGCCACTAGAGAGCCGGGCCTAGCGGCTCGCAATCCGTCACGAAACCAGAAGTTAAAACTCTAGTCGCCCACTTTCCAAAAAGACACCCCAGCAAAAAAAGTGTCAAAATGCGCGGTGCGCAGTTTATTTGCCAGTCATTTGCCATTTTTTAATACACATCTTCCTGCGTATTCAGCCACTTCACCCAGCGCTTCCTCAATGCGGATCAACTGGTTGTACTTGGCCAGCCGGTCAGAGCGCGCCAGCGAACCGGTCTTGATCTGGCCGCAGTTGGTGGCCACAGCGAGGTCGGCAATGGTGGCGTCCTCGGTCTCGCCCGAGCGGTGCGACATCACGTTGGTATAGCGGGCGCGGTGCGCCATATCGACCGCCTTCAGGGTCTCGGTCAGGGAGCCGATCTGGTTCACCTTCACCAGCATCGAATTGGCGACGCCGCGCTCAATGCCGTCGGCCAGACGCGCCGGGTTGGTCACAAACAGATCGTCGCCCACCAGCTGCACGGAATTCCCGATCTTGTCGGTCAGCAGCTTCCAGCCGTCCCAGTCGTCCTCGGACATGCCGTCTTCGATGGAGATGATCGGATAGTCATTGACCAGCGCCGCCAGATAGTCGGCGTTTTCTTCCGAGGTCAGGGTCTTGCCCTCGCCCGCCAGCACGTATTTGCCGTCCTTGTAGTATTCGGTCGCCGCGCAATCCAGCGCCAGATAGATCTCTTCACCAGGGCGGTAGCCTGCTTTTTCGATCGACTTCAGGATGAAATCCAGCGCCTCGCGGGAGGATCCGATATTGGGGGCAAAGCCGCCTTCGTCGCCGATACCGGTGGACAGGCCCGCCGCGGACAGCTCTTTCTTCAGGGTGTGGAACACTTCGGAACCCATGCGCACCGCTTCGCGGATGTTGTCCGCGGTCACCGGCATGATCATGAATTCCTGGATATCGATCGGATTGTCGGCATGCCCGCCGCCGTTGATGATGTTCATCATCGGAACCGGCAGCACGCGGGCGGAGGTGCCGCCAATGTAGCGGTAGAGCGGCTGGTTAGTTACTTTAGCTGCTGCCTTGGCAGCCGCCAAAGAAACTCCTAAAATTGCGTTCGCGCCTAGGCGGCTCTTGCGGGCAGTTCCGTCCAGCCTAATCAGGAATTGATCCAATGCTGATTGATCCAGCACATCAAAGCAGAGCAGTTCATCGGCAATCTCACCGGTAATAACTGCGACGGCTTCCAGAACCCCCTGTCCCCCGTAGCGCTTCTTGTCGCCATCGCGCAATTCTTCCGCCTCATGGGCACCACTCGAAGCGCCCGAAGGCACAGCCGCGCGGCCCATGGTGCCGTCTTCCAGGATCACGTCGACCTCAATCGTCGGGTTACCCCGGCTGTCGAGAATCTCGCGCGCCTTTATGTCAAGTATAGTGCTCATTTATTCCATTCTTCGTTTTTGCAAACAGCAACTGTTGAACCACCGAGCGTTATTAAAGGTTCAGCAAAGCTTTCAAGCATCAGGTTTATTGCGCGCTTACAGATTAGTTTTCACCCAACAATCTGATGCCGCGATCAGCAACTCTCAAAACAAAAGGCGTTATTTGAGAGGAATTGCGTTGACGCATTCAAACCAATGCCCGCCAATTCAGAGCAAATAGAGAAAGGCAAATCATTCATCAGGCCTTTCTCCGGGTAAGCAAACGCCTGCCAGACAGGTTGATCTTCCCCTGGGTACTTTGCCGCGCCTACTCTCCCCCTGCCGCAACAGTATCGGCCCAATAAGCCATGACTTCAGTCACTCCGTGGCTTGAGGCATCATCCCATCCCGCTATCGACGGGCAGGCAAAGTTGTACGGATAGGACGTGCGCGGGGCAAAGGTGATACAGGGAATAAGCTGGCTTAGAGCTTCCTTGGCAGAGGCCGGCAGAGCGCTGTCTGCAATTGTGGTGCCGTCAAGGCTCGCGTCAATACGTGCTTCATGGATCGCTTCTTCCGGATCCATTCCGAAATCCAGAAGATAGGATGCAAGTTGGGCGACGGCGGGCATGATTTTCCGGCCACCAGCTGCACCAAGTCCGAACCTCTGGCCATCAATGCGCTCCAGCAGTGTTGGACACATATTCGCAAGACAGCGTTTGCCAGGTCCAATGCTGTTTGGTTTGCCTGGCTCTGGATCAAACCACATGATCCCGTTGTTCATCAGAATGCCGCTATTCGGCAAGGTCATACGGGAGCCGAAGATCGAAAGCAGTGTCTGTGTAACCGACACTATGGTGCCTTCGCTGTCGACAACATTGAAATGGGTCGTACAGCTAGGAGCTGGTTCGTGGGCAATGTCGCCCATTGTGTCATACCGCTCTTGATTGGCCATCCGAATTGCCCGGTCGTATTCTGCAAAGTCCTCAGCTAAGGGCTTTGGGCCTTTCGGCGACCAATCTGAAAGCAGCTGAAGCACCCTTTCCAAAGTCGGGCCCGCTGTCATATGCGGGGTGCCAAAAATCCTATGACCTTTATAGTCGAACTCGGATGCCGGCACGATTTGAGCACGGTAACCACTGAAGTCTTCAATGCTGTGACGGCCGCCCGCTGCCCGAAGATCTCCAACAATTTTGTTTGCCAGTGCGCCTGAGTAAAATGCCTCTGGCCCTCGGGCCGCAATAGTTGCGAGCGTCACAGCAAGAGCGCTTTGATCACAGCGGGTTTGCCCCAAGGCTGTCCACGCCGACGCCCTGGGGAAACCATCTTCATCCAAGTACGCTGCTTTAGAGGCTGGAAAATGCGACAGTCCCTTTGCAGAACCGGCAATGATCAGCTGCGCATACCAATCAACCAGCATCCCTTCCTCGGCTTCTGCTACCGACGGGGCGACCAGATCCGCCCATGGAACGGTGCCGAATTCCCGGTGGGCTTCACCAAGCCCTGCAACCAGACCCGGGATGGCCACAGCCTTCGCGCCAAAGACATTGGCGTCATCCTCGACCGCGGGCCATGGAAACAGATCGCTGGCTTTGCCGCCAATGATTGGGTAGTCCGTTGTTTGCAAACCCGCTGGAGCACGCATTCCAAAGTCAACAACCTGGGCGCAATCGTCTTGCCGGCGCCGGATGACCATGTAACCGCCGCCGCCGATGCCGCTCATCCATGGTTCAACAACACCAAGGGCAAGTGATGTGGCGATCGCAGCATCAATTGCGTTACCGCCCTGGTGCAGAACATTCGCCCCGATTTCCGACGCAATTCGGTTTTGTGAAGTAACCAGCCCGTTTTTACTAGTGACGGCCGGTTTGCGGATATGAAGTGACTTGCTCGCTGCCCGGCTCATGCTTGAACCCCTTTCCGGTCATTGATTGTTCTTCGCGTGATGAATGCAACAGACAGAATGGTCAGGACGAGAAAGAGGATGGAGATCGGTGTCGACACGAACACCGACCAGTTCCCAGACGATATCGTCAGCGCCTGCCGGACGGATTGCTCACCGATTGGTTCCAGCACAAATCCGATCATCATCGGTGCCAAGGGGAACGCGAGTTTGCGCATGCCATAGCCAAGAACTCCGAAACCAAGCATGACCCACAGATCAGTCGGGCTCGAATTGAAGCCATAAACACCCAGCAGGCACAGGATGGCAATGACCGGATAGAGAACGTACCGCGGTATCATGGCAATTCGGGAAAAAAGCCGAATGGCAGCGAGACCGATCACCGGCAGCATGAGCGCAGCAATCAGCAACGCAATGAAAATTGCGTAAACCAGGTCCAAGTGCTCCGCAAAAAGCTGCGGGCCAGGTGCCAGCCCATGAATAAGGAATGCCCCCAGCAACACAGCAGTGACAACGTCGCCGGGAACGCCCAAAGCCATCAATGGGATCAACGCGCCGCCAGCAGTTGCATTGTTGGCGGATTCCGCCGCGGCAACTCCATCTAGCGAGCCCTTGCCGAATTTCTCAGGTGTTTTCGACGCCCGTTTTGCTTCGGAATATGAAAGAAACGCAGATGGGGTAGCGCCCAGCCCCGGAATGGAGCCAAGAACAATGCCGATGGCAGAACCGCGCATGATGGTGGGCAGCTTCTCCCGGATCTTTTTCCAGCTGATTTTTGCCTTTGGTACGGCAACTTTCTTCACTTCTGAAAGCGGGGCCTCGGCCTGAATGAACAGCTCTGATACTGCAAACAAGCCAATCAGCATCGCCATGAGTGAAATACCGTTCAGCATGGTGATTTCCCCGAAAGTAAAGCGCGGGGTGGCCATCATCGGGTCCAGCCCGACAGTTCCAAAGATAAACCCAAAAGCCGCCGCAATCAGGCCTTTGGTCAACGAGTCTCCAGAAACGCCTGCAACGATTGTCAGAGAGAAAAGGACCAGCGTTGAGAACTCGGCAGGACCAAACTTTGTCGCCAACTGGGCGAGCAGTAAAGCGCCGAAGATGAGCGCAATTGTTGAGATCACGTCGCCGATCACAGAAGACCACAGCGCCATACCCATTGCCTCGCCGCCTCGCCCTTGCTGCGTTAGCGGATACCCGTCAAGAACAGTCGCTGCTGCAGCGGGTGTGCCTGGTGTGTTTATCAGGATGGCAGGGATGCAACCGCTGAACAGGGCGCCTTTGTAGGTTCCCAGCAGCAGGGCAAAAGCTGTAATAGGTTCAAATGCGTAGGTTAAGGGAATGACCAGCGCAATGCCCATTGTGCCTGTCAAACCCGGCACCGCCCCCATGAATACACCGAATGCAACACCGGCGAAGATTGCGATCATATTCTGGATCGACAGAAGCATCTCCAGAGCGGATAGAATATCTGCAGCCATTTCGGGACCTCACTGAAGGGGCAGGTTCAGACCAAAGCTGAACACTGCAAAAAGAATTGCTGTGGCCGCAGCCGGAAGCAGAAGGATTGCCAGTAGGTTCCTGCAGCCGAAGACAATCATGAGAGCTGCAATCAGCAGTGGCGCTGCGAAGAAGTAGCCGAACCATTGGAATACGAGGATGAAGCCCGCTATGGCTGCTGCGGACAGCAGCGGGCTTAGTTTTTGCGGCTGGTTCAGAGCGGACGGAGCCTCGGCCTTGCGAGGGTTATCAGATGACCGCAGTGAGGCCGCGATCAGAATGCATCCGCCAGCTCCGATCAGCACCGTGCCCAGTTTCGGAAAAAAGCGCGGCGACATGGCGCCTATTCCGTTGTCCGCAACGAAATTCGGTATCAGGAAGTAATACAGGACGAGCGCAAGTACCAGCAGGCCCGCTCCTGAAATCATGTCCAGTTTGTAGATGTTCATCTTGGCCTCCCAACCAAGAAGGCCCGCCAGTCAAGCTGGCGGGCCAGTAATTTGCCCGTTACTTGCCGAGGCCCGCGGCGCGAATGATCTCGCCTTGGATCTCATAGTTTTCACGAACATTCTGCTCGAAGTCAGCACTGTTGCGATAGGTCATTTTCATGGCCAGCTTGTCGATGATCGACTGAAGCTCCTCGCTTTCAGTTGCCTTTTTGATCGCAGCGTCAAGCCGCTGCACTGCCTCTTCAGGGAGGTTCTTGGGGCCTGCGATACCGAGAATGGAGGGCGCCTCGATGTCATAGCCCAGGTCCTTCAATGTCGGCACGTCGGGGAATTGGTCCATGCGCGCGCCAGTGATGATGGCAAGGAGCCTGAACTCGCCGGATTGCACCTGCGGCAGCCACTCGGTTGCACCTGCCATAACATCGACATGCCCGCCGAGCAGAGCTGTGACGGAAGCGGCGCCACCCTTGAAGGGCACGGCTTTCCAATCCAGTTCTTCTTCAGCCGCAAGGCGCTCCATGGTCAGATGCTGGGGTGTTCCGGTGCCGGCAATCGCGTAGCTGATCTCGCCTGGGTTGCTTTTGGCGAACTCCACCAAGTCCTGAAAGGTTTGGTAGGGAGAGTCTGCAGGAACGACGACCCCCAGGTTCCAAGCTCCGTACTGCGAGATGAACGTGAAGTCCGTCAGCGTGTCATAGGGCAACTCCTGCGTATGGGGCGACAGAACCGCAGCCCCAGTTGTGAAGGTGAAGACGTTGTAGCCGTCTGGCTTTTGTGCAGCGCCAAGCCCTGCGGCCACCGAACCACCGCCACCCGGTTTGTTGATGACTGTGACGGTTGCGCCCAACTCCTCTTCCAACAACGAAGCCAAGACCCGTGCGGTCGAATCCGTGGTGCCGCCTGCTCCGTAGCCGACGGTCAGGTTGATGTTTTTTTCCGGCCATTCCCCCGCTGTCGCTGCAGTGGCGAAAACGGCCAGGCCAAGGGCGGCTGCTTTAAGTAGAATTTTCATTGCTCCTCCCAGTTATCGTATATCGATTTTCATGATCGATAATCAATGTTGTATTCTTTTTTTAAGGCAGTCAACAAATCTTTCCATCCTCCTTGTTGCACCTGTCGCGATACCTATGCTTCACTTGACCAGAAGGGAGTGGATACGAATGAGTTCAAACGCATTGCTGAAAGCTCTGAACGCTCTCGAAGCATTCCAGTCTTCCTCCGGGTCGCTGACTGTGAAAGATATCTCAAAACTGACTGGGGAAACGGAGAGCTCCGTTCAAAGGAGCGCCTATACCCTTGAAGCGCTTGGATATCTGGAACGGGAAAACGCTGGCAGCAGGTACGTTCCCGGCCGGTCTTGCCTGCGTCCGGTCTATGGCTACCTGCGCAATAACAGGTTTCTGGAAGCCGCCACTCCTTATCTCATCGATCTGTCGGAAAGGTATTCCACACGGGCTGACCTGACAGTTCTGGACGGAACCGAAATTGTTTACCTTTCCCGCATTCCAAACCGGGATGAACTCCTGAATCTCTCCCCTCTCGGAAGACGCTGGCCGGCGGTCAGTACAGCTTCAGGACGAGCAATTCTTGCTGCCTTGCCGGAAGAGATGCGAAGCAAAATCCTGGCGGGTTCCGCTTTCTCGAAGATTACCCCAATGACCCTGACCAGTTTGGACGCTGTCGAAGAGGCCATCCGCGAAGCTCAATCTGCCGGCTACGCCTATCAAAGCGAAGAGGTTCTGATCGGCGCGGCATCAGTTGGCGCGGCGGTGAGCGGTGCGGATGGCAAGGTTCACGGTGCGGTCATTCTGGGAGGTCCCGCTTCGGCATTTGAGACTTCCAGCCAGCGGAACATTCTGGGGGAAGCGGTTAAGAAAGCAGCACTGGCCATTGGGGCATACAATCTGTCATGAGAACACTTCTCCTCGAACAGACACTCACTGGTAACGACCCGACGCAGGATCCGAGATACTTGACCTCAGTCGAGCGGGGCTTTCGGGTTCTAGATGCCTTATCCTCCAGTTCAAACTCTATGTCGCTGACTGAACTTTCACGGAAAACCGAACTGGCGGTCCCGACGTTGCAAAGGCTGACTGCCACACTTGTCACCGCAGGTTATCTGGAAAAGGAGTCGAGCTCTAAACGCTACCGACCGACTGTTAAAACTGTAGATTTGCTATTCAGCTACCTATCCCGCAATCAATTTGCAAACCGAGCCTGGCCGCATCTGGTAAAACTCCGGGAGGAGCTTGGGCTGGATGTGTCTTTGTCGGTGCCCCTTGGCGGATCGATGGTCTACGTTCACCGGCTGCCAGGATATTCAGGGAATTTCGAAAACACGCTCCCCGGAAAGAAAGTGCCGATGCACTTGTCAGCCAGCGGCCGCTGCGTTCTTTCCTTCCGGAGCCGCGAACACGTGGAAACCCAGCTGTCTGCCTACGGACTAGAAGCACTTACTCCTTGGTCTCTCACTGATACCGAGGAGCTTATGCAGCAAATCTCTCTCTGCCGCGAAAGGGGATATGCGCTAGTTCAGCAAGAGGTGACACCTGGCATAATGACGCTGGCCTGCCCGGTCTTACAGGGGGCAACAGCAATTGCAGGCGTGTCGGTACACCTCCCTTCTGCCGGCTCTAATGTATCTGTGTTTCTGGACAAGGCGCTCTTGCCAGTCGTTTCGGTCTCTCAGGCTTTAAGCATGGGGTAGTTTTCCTCTGGCTGAGGTTCGGCGATCGACATTCCTGCAATCCGCGGCGTCGGAAGGAATGAAGTCGTGAATGCAATCACTTCTATAGAGGCTGCAATGAATCACGAGAAAGCCGCTCAGGAGGTCAAGAACTGGTATCGGGTCTGTTCCCCTTACTATGTCCGCAACGTCCGGAGTTTGGATTGCCGGCGAGGTTCGCGGCGAAAACACGGTCTCTGTTCGGGTCAAATCGACACCCGCGAATGACCGCTTCGACGACACGCGCTGCACTGTAACGATGGGAGCGCTGCGTGTGCGAAGGGATGCTGCGCCAGCAAAGGCGAAAAGTCCAATGTCAGGTTTGTCCGGCGTCTGGATTGTCGGCGAGGGCTGCGGCGAAAGTGCGGTCTCGGTTCGGGTCAAATCGACACCCGCGAACGACCGCTTCGACGAAATGCGCTGCATCGCAAAGATGGGCGCGCTGCGTGCGCGAACGGATGCTGCGTCAGCAAAGGCCAAAATTCCAATGTCGGGTTTGTCCGGCACAGCAAACCTTGGCTTTTCACGCAGCAAAAGTCAGCAATCGGCCCTATTTCGGTCCGCTGTCTATCCCACCGAGCGTGATCCTCGACAGCCGCGCTGCATTTTCCGGTTCCCATTTCTGGCGCAGGCCGCGGACATAATCCGCGTCACTCTTCAGCTTTTGCCGTTCCTTGGCGAGGACGCGTTTCACGGTCCGCACCACCAGTTGAGCAATGCGCGTGACCATCGGCATTGCCGGGCGGATTTCTTTCAGCGTTTCATCCCGCTCGCCCTTGGTATCCGGGGCGGCCGGGCCCCAAGTCAAGCCTGCCTGCTGATCCGCAGACGCCTCCCGCCAGAAGACCGCCCCATCAGCAACCAAATCCAACCCGGTCTCGATGGCATCCGTGATGACCTCTGCCTCCGTTGCCTTCAACCGGACCTTTTCTTCTGCCTCCTGCAGCCTCTTCTCCTCAGCCAGCCGGGCAGCCCGGGCCTCAGCAGCCGCTTTTTCTTCCTGGCCGCGGTGCTGAACCATCCGCCGCAGTTGAGCGGCCAGATCAGATTTCTCTGCCTTCGTGGCGTTCAGCACCTGCTCGGCCTGTTGCCTTTCTTGGATAATCCGCGCGCGTTTTTCCCCTTCGGCCTTTCGCGCTGCCGTTTCGTCCCGGTACTTTTCTGCAGCTTCTTCCGCCCTTGCCTCATACCCCTTAACCCTCGGCTCCAATGCCCCGACCTCAGCCACAATTTTCTTTTTCAGAGCATTCGCGGCGTCAGCCGCTTTTTCCTTCTGCACAGCTTCTGCCTCCGCCGCATCGCGGCGGCGGATCATCTTTGCAGTTTCCCGCGCGGTCCGCTGTTTGCGGGCCCGCGCCTCTTTCACCGCGCGCTTGCGCGACTTTTTTACCGTGGCCTTGGCCAGGTCCCGGCCGTTTTCAACGGCCGCCTTTGCCTCATCCAGAGCATCGCCCAGGATGCGCTTCTTCTCCGCTTGCGCCTTGAGGCGCTCCTCGGCACGCCACTTTGATGGCGGCACATGCTGCCGCCGCTCGGGCAGAGGTTTTCCCTCTGCCCGAGCCTGGCGCAGGGCCTCGGCTCGGCGCTCCCCCCTGATGATCCCGATTGTCTCGAAGGCCTCTCCGGCAAGATCCTGGGCATGCTCATAGCTTTTGATGAGCGGGTTCTCAGATGGCTGCAGCAGGATCTGATGCCCGCGGTTGGCGGATGGCTTCTCGGTCCAAACGGCCACGACAAAGTGGATATGGTAAGCCTCCTCATCGACGTGGGCGCTTGCATAGCGCAGCTGACCATGTGGAAAGTTTTGACCGAGGAACGACATGGCGGTTTTGCGGAAAGCAGAGACACGTTCCGGATCCCATTCAGAGAGCCCTGCCCCGCCCAGCCAATCTTTGTTGACTGTGATGATGCCTTCCCGAAGCGGACCTCTGCTGCAGGACCGCCAGGGGTCTGCAGGCCCTTCCGCCTCCAGCTTCCTGGCGTCCTTCATGCGTGATTTGGCTCTGAGGGCACGCAAATGCTCCTCGTGATTGTGACGGCGCATCTCAGCAATTTCGCCGCGTATCTGCTGCTGCCAGCCCGGCTCGCCGGCCAGCACCTGGTTCAGCCGCGACAGCTCCAGGTCGACATGATCCAGGTCGCCGCCGCCGCGCTTGTCATGCATCTTGAACTTGCCAAGGTCCCGCGGAAACAAGCCTGCAAATCGCAGCACAACCGGTGCTTCATTTAGAATTACGGGCTGGGCTTGGGTGAACTTGGGCTGTAGGGTCATCTTGCTGCTCGGATCTGCTTCTCTGATCCGAGTCTCCGCGAAGACGAAGAAAATCCCGATAGGCTTATTTTTGTTTTTGTGAGGCTTGTACTCACTAGGCAAGTTGCAATCATGGGCTGGGCCCCGGAATTGCAACTTACCAGTTCGCGAGGGGGATACCCCCTTCGATCCCCTCCTCGTCAGCTTGTTTCAGGCCTTCGCCTTCAAAAGCTTCCTGCGGCCAGCAGCCTGCTGGACCCGCCCTGCCGGGGGCCGTGGATGACTTATTCTTTTTCGATAATCTTGAATGGCAGAAGGGTGTTTCGCTTCCGTAGCCTGTTGCCGATCAGCTTGTTTTATCCAGCCAGTCAATCAATGCGCGCCTAATCATTTCCGGACGGGTTGGGAGATCAGGTTCGAGACGACGTCGGTCATCGATTGCATTTATGAGTTCTCGCGGCAATCTGAGCGTTAGCGCTTCTGTGTCTTTCTTGGGAGGGGCCATTCCGATATTACCATTTTGATGTTGACATCATGATGGCATTATCGCACATTGTTCAGGCGAGGCAAGAGCTGGAACCTCTTACCTCGCCCTAATCACACTGACCTCGGCTATGGAGACCAGCATGACTACCATCCCCGTTATCACGCGCCCCGGCGCGGCAAAAGCCCTGTGGCCGGCATCTGTCGCAGATGACAGCCCCACCTTCATCACCCGCACCTTCGACACGCTGACCAAAGCAGTGGACGAAGCCCTCGAATTGGACCGTGATCTGTTGCACGCGCTGTCCTGGGATCCCGCGTCCACCGATATCCAAGAGGCCGCCGAAGCCAAGTGGCAGGATTGTCTTCAACTCAGCGGCGACATCCTGACGGCACAAGTGGTCAGTGCCGAAGATTTGCCAATGCAGCGCATGAGCATGCTGCTGCACTTTCTGATCGAATCTGAGAGCCTGGACGAGGCACTTCGATTCCAGCAGCTGATGCATGAGCACCGGGACCTTTTCACTACCGATGATCCCGGTGTCCGCGAAGCGCTGAACCGCGCGGCGCGGCAAGTCGACACCGTGGTGGAGATGGCAGTGACAGCTCCGGAATTCGCGCCGGTCTGATCCCCCCAATCCCCCGTGACATAACCTGACCCGGCCCGCGGCGGTTCTCCCCGCCTGCGCCCGGCCGCTTCATGCCCAATTCCAGATTTTCCCGGCAGGTGCCCCATATGCGGCGCCTGCCCTCTCTCCCGCCTTGCGCAAACGGAGTTCTCAATGACCCATACATCAACCGCCACGTCCGCCGCCTTCCCGCTCACCATTCACCCCCACTGGCGCGCCGCCGCCGAAGCCAAGGGCTTCGGCATCTTGCAGCGGGTCAAGGACCGCTATCACCTGCTCCTGTCCTGCCACACCTGCCGACAGACACATGCCAGCAAGATCTTTGTTCTTATGAACAGCCAGCCGCAGTGCCCGCACTGCATTGAAGCGCGCTGGCGGGACGATGCCACGGCAGCCGGCCTTGAATGGGCAGGCCGCGATCCGGAAGACCGTCACTATGCCCACTATATCGCCCCCTGCGGCCATAACTTGCGCCGACAATTTGAGATGATGAAGCGTGCCGCCGGGACCTGCGACGTGCGCTGCGAACTCTGCCAGCAACAGAAGGAGCAAGAAGAAGCCTCCGCGCAGGGTTGGGAGCTGATTGGACCGGATCCGAACAGGAACCAAAACTACCGTCTGTACCAGCATCAGGCCTGCGGCCATGTTCAGCGGATTGCCCGTGCCAACATGCAGACTGGCCGGTTTCAATGCAGCAACTGCGGCGAGGGCTGGAGCAGTGCGCCAAGTTTTCTCTACGTCATGAAGCTTAAACTCGCCAAAGGTGCCAAGCTGATCAAACTCGGCTACAGCCGCGATCCCGTCTCCCGCCTTTACCACCAACTTCTGAAGACCAAGGAGACGGAGGCGCAGGTCCTGCGGACAGTTCCCATCAGCTCCGGCCACACAGCTGTGCAAATTGAAAAAGGCCTGCATGCGCGGCTGAAGGCGGAGCACCCCGACAGCGTCGCGCCGCCAGACCTCTACGCAGAAGAGCTGAGCGTCAAAAGCGAGGTCTACTTCGCCGATGCGACCCAGGTGATCTTCGCGATGCTCGACGCCATCCGAGCGGAAGAAGACACCTAAGCGCCCCCCTCTTCAATTTCCGAACTGTTTCACGCCCGGCTCTGCCAGGCGCCTGATCCTCTTTGCCTGTTCACTGGAGGTTTGCCATGAACCAATCCAACCACTCCCCCGCGCGCCCCGATTGGTGGCAGTTCGCCGAAGACTGCGCCCGCCGCTATAATCTCTATCACAGAGAGCTGCAGCAAACTCGGCGCAAGACACTCAAAGAAGACGCGCCAGACGACAGTGCTGGCACCGGGGAGCCCCTTGTGCCCCCTGCACCGGATCACCCCCATTCTTTGCTGCAGCATCTGAGCGAGCACCCGGACGCGCGGCATCTACCGCCGGAACTCTGGGAAGCGCTGGAGCAAGAAGGCGCCGACCCGTACGCATGTAACGATTCAGGCCAATGGCTGCCGGAAACAGACCTGCCGGCAGACAAGCTGCTTCTGCTGCTGCGGATCGCCGCGGCCTTCGGCTCCCCGGCGGCAGTAGACGCGCAGCTTACCCGGGGCGCCGTGCTGATCCTGCGCAACATTCCAGTTCCCGGGTTTTCCGGCGTGGAAAATTTCCTCAACCACGCCCTGCTGCCGCCGGGCTGGCAGGCCTATGATTCCCGACGCCAGGTGCAGCTGCCTCAGCGCGTGACCCTCGCTGTCCCCAGCGTCCGCGATGACGAGATTGAGCAGCGGCACTTTGATGACCTGCAGGATCTCATCATCAAAGGCCTGGCGCATAGCCAGCCTTTGTGGATCTGCTTGCCGGATGAGATGGCGCTGCCGGCGCCGCTGGTGACGGAGCACTGCCATCAGCTGACAGTGCCGCAAGTGGACGCAGATTTTCTGATCGCCCTGCTGCGTCAGACGCACAGCCGGACGGGCCGCATTGATGAAGCCGCCGCCCGCGCCGCGCTGCCCCCGAACGGCCAGTTGCAAGAGCTCTCCACCGCCGCGCTCTCATTCGCCCTGCGTGCGCCCACAGCGAAGAAGATGGCGCAGCGCCTGTCCCAGGCACTTACCGCCCCGGCAACGCCGGAACCCGAAGCCGGAACACCACCAAGAGAGATCACCGGCATCGGCCCGTCCTATGACACCGCCCGGCAACTGGTTGCAGACCTGCGGCTCTGGGCCGAAGGCGAAGTGGCCTGGAATGAGATCCCGCACTCCTTGCTGCTTTTTGGCCTGCCGGGCACCGGCAAGAGCCACCTCGCCCGCGCGATGGGCCGGAGCGCCGCTGTCAATTGCGTCGAGACCAGCTGCGCCGAGTGGCAAAGCGCCGGCCATTTGGGCAACCTGCTGCTCGCGATGCGCAAAAGCTTCGACGAAGCCCGGAAGAATGCGCCCTGTATCCTTTTCATCGATGAGGTCGACGCGATCAGCTCGCGCACCAGCGGCGACACCCACGGCAGCAGATATGGATCGCAGGTGATCGCTGGTCTCCTGGAGCAGATGGACCGCATTAGCCTGGAGGAAGGGATCATGGTGGTTGGTGCCTGCAACCACCCGCAGCACATCGACCCCGCGGTGCTGAGAGCCGGGCGGTTTGACATCAAGATCGAGATGCCGCTGCCAAGCATGGCGATGCTGCAACACCTCCTTGCTGAGCGGCTGCAGGACGCAGTTCCCGCGGATGCGCTGCAGCAGCTGGCGCGGGACTGCATTGGCAAAACCGCTGCCGACGTGGACGCGGCGGTGCGCTCAGCCCGCAGTGAGGCCCGGCACAGCGGCTGCGCGCTCGATCTGCAGCTTCTGCGCCGCCATTTGCAAGTCATGGCACAGGAGGAGAACCACGGCCTGCTTTACCGCATCGCCATTCATGAAGCCGGTCACGCCATCACCTCGTGGAGCTACGGCGAGACGATCACGCGGATCAGCCTGTCTCCATCTGGCGGCACAATTGAGCGGGATGTTCCCCCGAACGCGGGTCTGCCGGCAGACTTTGAATGCCAGCTGTATATCCACCTCGCAGGGCGGGCGGCGGAGCGGCTCATCTTCGGGGTTGTTTCTGCCGGGGCCGGCGGGGGCGCGACGTCCGATTTGGCACAGGCTGCGCGGATGGTCCTGGCGATGGATTTTGAACTGGGTTTAGGGACCTTCGGCAACGGCTGGTTCGGACCGCAGGATCCGGCGCAGCTGGCAGAACCCGACCGCAAACGCCTCCGTGAGAAGCTCGACTACGCAGAGGACCACGCGCGTGCATTGCTGTACCCACATCAGCGGCTGTTGCAGGACATGGCTGCGGCTTTGGTGCGTGAGCGTGAGTTCGATGCCAAGGCGGTCCGGTCCTGGCTGCGTGATGTGCCGCGCAAAAGTGGCCCAGAGCCGGTCCAGGACCAGTAGATGCGCCCGCCAACCAAGCCGCGCCGCCACCGGATTTGCACAAGGCTTTTGCGCAAACTTCCGCGGTGCAGGCACCGGTTGACCCAAAATCCGGATAATTCCCTCCTGGAAATACTTTGCCCCAAAGCCCCGCCCGGGCGGTCTATGCCCGCATCCCTCCCCAGCCCCCTCTGCAGAGGGAAAGTTCCGTATTTCGAGGCCCTTATCCACAATTTCCGTCTCCGCAGGGTAACAACCTGGGTCGCTCCAACCCAATCCAGCGCAGTAAACTGTCTCCACCAGCACACGCGGGCGGCCACCGCCCACCGGAGACAGGAGACCTCGGCCAATGGCACGGGACCGGAAGAGACATGCCGAATGCCAGCAGGCGCCGGAAACACCCGGCCGCCCGCAAAACGGCTCCTGCCGGCAGGACGCCAGCACCCGCGCGTCACTTCACGAACTCCTGCGCGCCCTCGCCCGCGAGGCAGCCCGCACCGACCACCGGGACGGCAAAACTCCCGGTTAACACCAAACCACCGGAGAACACCGCCATGTCCCAGCCCAGGCTCAGAGCAGCCATCTACGCCCGCTACTCGACAGACCTGCAACGCGACGCCTCTGTCGAGGCCCAGATCCGAGACTGCACCGATTACGCCAAGGCCCAGGGGCTGGAGGTCGTGGCCACCTATTCCGACCGCGCCATCTCCGGCGCCAGCCTTATGCGCAGCGGCATGCAGGCCCTGTTGCGCGATGCGCGCGGCGGCACCTTCGATGTGGTTATCTCGGAAGCCCTCGACCGTCTAAGCCGCAACCAGGCCGACATTGCCCACATCTACCAGGAATTTTGCTTCAACGGCCTCCCGATCGAGACCGTGGCGGATGGGCTGATTTCGGAGATCCATATCGGGCTGAAGGGGACGATGAATGCGCTCCAGCTCAAGGACATCGCGATGAAAACTCACCGCGGTCTCAAAGGGCGCGCACTGGAGGGCAAATCCGCAGGCGGCAAAGCTTACGGATACCGCATGAAGCCGCAACTCACGAGCAATGGCGACGTAATCCGCGGCGAGCGCGAGATCAACCCGGAAGAGGCCAAGATCGTGCGCAGGATCTTCCAGGATTATGCCAGGGGTCTGTCTCCCAAGAAGATCGCAGAGGCGCTCAATAATGAAGGCGTGCCTGCCCCGTCCGGCCGCCACTGGGGTGCCTCCACCATTCACGGCAACCGCCAGCGCGGGACCGGCATCCTGAACAATGAGCTCTACACCGGCCGGCAAGTCTGGAACCGGCTGCGCTACGTGAAGGATCCGCAAACGGGCAAGCGCATCTCGCGGCTGAACCCGGAAAGCGAGTGGACGATCACCGACGTTCCGCAGTTGCGGATCGTCGAACAGGATCTCTGGGATGCAGTCCGGGCTCGCCAGGGCGCGCTGAAGACCGCAGGCACCAATGTCCCGGTCTGGGACCGGCGGCGGCCAAAGACGCTGTTCTCCGGGCTAATGGCCTGCGGCTGCTGCGGCGGCGGCTTTGCCAAGATTTCGAAGGACAGCTTCGGCTGCTCCCCCGCAAGGAACAAGGGCGCCGCGGTCTGCAGCAACAAACGCACGATCAAGCAGGCTGATCTGGAAGCCCGAGTTTTGGATGCGCTGGCGAACCACCTGATGGATCCGGACGCGGTGCAGATCTTCTGCGAAGAATACACTGCCGAGCGCAACCGGCTGAAGGCGGCAGCCGCCGGAAACCGCAAGGAAAAGGAACAGGCGCTCGCCCGTGCCAAACGCGACCACCAGAAGCTGGTGGATGCGATCATTGCGGGCATTCCCGCAGATCAGGTGAAGGACCGGATGATCGAGCTCGACACGCGGCGCCAGCAGCTGGAACGGGAGCTGGAGCATACCCCTGCCCCGGACACGGTGGTGTTTCACCCGTCGATGGCGGAAGCCTACCGCGAACGGGTGTCGCGGCTGATCCAGACCCTTGGCTCCACCGAAGGCATGGAGGAAGCCAAGGAGGCGCTGCGCGCATTGGTGGAGCGGATCGTGCTGACGCCTGCCGCGGAGGGCACCGGCCTGGATTTGACGCTGGAAGGGGATCTGGCCGGGCTGTTGCGGCTGGCGTCGGGTGCGGAAGTGGCGAACACGGCGAAGGCTTCGGACAGTAGATCCGAAGCCTTTGATATTTCTGAGGAAATTGTGTTGGTTGCGGGAGCAGGATTTGAACCTGCGACCTTCAGGTTATGAGCCTGACGAGCTACCTGGCTGCTCCATCCCGCGACAGGTGTTCTTTTGTTTAGAGTTTTTTGGATTTTACTAGGTTTGGCGGTGACCTACTCTCCCAGGGCTTGAGCCCAAGTACCATCGGCGCGGCAGTGCTTAACTTCCGGGTTCGGGAAGGGACCGGGTGTTTCACTTGCGCTGTAGCCACCAAACCGAGAAAAATCCAGATGCCTTCGGCATTTGGATTTTCTCGGTTCGCGGTCGGCAGCGTGTTTACGAAGTAAATACGCGAGAGACCGCCCAGGAGTTATGTCACGAAGACGTTTCCAAATGCAGGAGGCAATACAATCAACATGTCCAAGTGTTTGTTAGGGATGTGTTTGCTTGTTTGGTTTTGAGTAACACTGTCTGTTACTGGATCAAATCAAGCCTATCGGGCGATTAGTACCGGTCAGCTGAACGCATTGCTGCGCTTACACCTCCGGCCTATCGGCGTGGTGGTCTTCCACGGCCCTCAGGGATACCTTGTTTTGAGGGGGGCTTCCCGCTTAGATGCCTTCAGCGGTTATCCTGTCCGATCATAGCTACCCTGCACTGCTGCTGGCGCAACAACAGGTCCACCAGTGGATCGTTCACCCCGGTCCTCTCGTACTAGGGGCAACTCCTCTCAAGTATCCTACACCCACGGCAGATAGGGACCGAACTGTCTCACGACGTTCTAAACCCAGCTCACGTACCTCTTTAAACGGCGAACAGCCGTACCCTTGGGACCTGCTCCAGCCCCAGGATGAGATGAGCCGACATCGAGGTGCCAAACACTGCCGTCGATATGGACTCTTGGGCAGTATCAGCCTGTTATCCCCGGCGTACCTTTTATCCGTTGAGCGATGGCCCTTCCACGCGGGACCACCGGATCACTATGGCCGACTTTCGTCTCTGCTCGACTTGTCAGTCTCGCAGTCAGGCTGGCTTCTGCCATTGCACTCAACGAGCGATTTCCGACCGCTCTGAGCCAACCTTCGCGCGCCTCCGTTACTCTTTAGGAGGCGACCGCCCCAGTCAAACTACCCGCCACGCAGGGTCCCGGATCCGGATAACGGACCGCGGTTAGACATCAAGAGTGCGAAGGGTGGTATCTCAAGGGAGGCTCCACCGGGACTTGCGTTCCGGTTTCGATGCCTACCACCTATCCTGCACATCACAATCCTGATGCCAGTGCGAAGCTGTAGTAAAGGTGCACGGGGTCTTTCCGTCTAACCGCGGGAAGCCTGCATCTTGACAGGCAATTCAATTTCGCTGAGTCGATGTTGGAGACAGCGGGGAAGTCGTTACGCCATTCGTGCAGGTCGGAACTTACCCGACAAGGAATTTCGCTACCTTAGGACCGTTATAGTTACGGCCGCCGTTTACCTGGGCTTCAATTCGGAGCTCTCACCCCTCCTTTTAACCTTCAGGCACCGGGCAGGCGTCAGACCCTATACGTCGCCTTGCGGCTTCGCAGAGCCCTGTGTTTTTAATAAACAGTCGCCACCCCCTGGTTTGTGCCCCCGGATCCAAGTTGCCTTGAACCCGGGCCTCCTTCTCGCGAACTTACGGAGGTATTTTGCCGAGTTCCTTCAACATCGTTCTCTCAAGCGCCTTGGTATTCTCTACCAGTCCACCTGTGTCGGTTTAGGGTACGGTCTGACAGGAGGGCTATTTCCAGGGACTGATCAGCAGCCCGCTCAATCCGATAAGAGCGAACTACCTTCACAATCCGTCACCACTCCACGGCCCAGGAATATTAACCTGGTTCCCATCGCCTACGCCTTTCGGCCTCGGCTTAGGGGCCGGCTTACCCTGCTCAGATTAGCTTTAAGCAGGAACCCTTGGACTTTCGGCGAGAGTGTCTCTCACACTCTTTGTCGCTACTCATGTCATCATTCTCGCTAGTGATCTCTCCACCGGATGGCTCACGCCCCGGCTTCATCGAAAGCCTCTCTCCTCCAATGTATCCGAAGATACTAAGGAGGAATGAGACTATGTCACACTACGCTCTGCTACCATGCACTATGTGCATCCTCGGCTTCGGCTCATGGCTTGAGCCCCGTTACATCTTCGCCGCAGGACGTCTTATTTAGACCAGTGAGCTGTTACGCTATCTTTAAAGGATGGCTGCTTCTAAGCCAACCTCCTG